>NZ_CP050816.1:0-392500 GCF_021496385.1 Enterococcus gallinarum
TATTATTTATATAATTGGCTGGTATTGAACGTTTGTCTAAAATCTTTTTCACTTCATCTGCAGTTGAACCTGCATATTCTCCATATGTTGCAATAACAAATAGATATTTGCAATTAAAAATAGAGCGTTCTAAAAAATCTCTAATATATGGCGGGATATTAACGTGAAAAACCGGGAATACAATACCTATCCTCTCGTCTGAGAACTCATATTTATTCTCTTTTATCATTTGTGGGATGGATATTAGTTTTCCACCAAGTCTTTTCGCAACATAAAGACTGTTTCCTGTTGCGGTAAAATACAAAATTGTCATTTCTGCTACCTCTCTTTAACTAATTAGGATTCAAAATTGATTTTTGATGCAGTTACACTTGCATCGGGTTTGAATTGTTATCTAGGTGTCATCATAATGAGTATTATACTTAAGAAAATTCAAAATGTAAGTACGCACATTTGTGACGTATACTATCCCAACGGATAGTGTAAAGGATGAACTAGATTTTGTTTAAACGTTAAATTTCTCAATTCCCTGTACAAATCTATCTTTATCCTCATCTCTCATTAATGGAATAACTGTAACACAGGATACATTCCTCATTTTTTACAGTGGCAATAATCAGTCTACTATGTTCAACTTCTATGAGAAAATATACTTCGTTTGGCTCTTTTTAACGAACAATACAAGAAAAATATCCTAATTATCTGTTGCTTTTTTACTACAAAACAATCGATTAGTACATTATTACCATACCTATTTAGCACCAAGGCAAGCAATTCTACAAATCACAATATAATCTGATTTATCACCCTATATCTAAATACTATTGTTGAACTTCAGTTTCTCTTATCTTAACCTTCCTTTCTGCTGTATTTGAGACGTCATAACCTCTTGAACATTTTCAAATTCTTTACTTATGACATATTCATCAAATACTTCAGTCCCATATTTAGAATCTGGTTCTGCAACGACAGAAACCACCTGCTCAATCCTCCTGTTATATACAGAGGGCTACTGGAAGAACAACTTCTGGCAGCATAACAATCAAAGGAAATTTAGTGAGTTTATACGACTACACTTTTCTTGACAATTCCAAAGTATAGATAATAAAAACCGCTATGCGGCAAACTCAAAAGGTCTTCACATAGCGATTATATCTAATAAAAATTCATTAATTTTTTTACATTTTCAACAACCAGAATGTATCATTAACACTTTTACATCCTTATTGCATAACTCAAAAATTACATAACTTCCAATTCTCTCATCAACTGTTCCCATTCATTAAAATAATTACCCTGACACCTTTTAACATCATCAATTGATTTTTGTATTTCCGTCAGTACCATATAATCAGAAGAATTGTTTGGTTCAGAAATGATTTTATTCAATCTTTCTAATTCTTCATCATATTGATTTATTAACACTTCAAGCTTTTCAATTCGTTTCTCCTTCTTAACCTTCTCCTTCTCAATGGAGTTACGATCGCCTTTTACTGTGTTATTTTTCTCTACTTTCTGCTCAACTTTAATGTTATTAAATGGCTTTTCAGAATTCATCCTTTTTTTCTCGTACTCACCATAAGTAGATTGTACAAACTCTACACCATCCTTATCAAAAACAAGTAATCTGTCAGCAATCTTATTAGTAAAATATCTATCATGTGACACAAAAATAATTGTACCTTGATAACTGCATAAGATATTCTCTAAATTCTCTTTTCCAATAATATCCATGTGGTTTGTCGGTTCATCTAAGATTAAAACATTAGTACGTTTATATAATAATTTACATAATGTCAATCTAACCTTTTCTCCACCTGACAAAGAGGACACCGGTCTAAAAACATCATCTCCACTAAACTGAAATGAGCCAAGAGCAGTTCTGACCTCTGTGTCATTTAGCTCAGGGTATTCGCTTTGAAAAATTTCGAATAGTGTATCATCTCCACTGATTTGAGCAAGCTGTTGGTCAAAATAGCTAATTTCAACATTGTATCCGAATTTAAAATCTCCAGACAATGCTGCCACACCACCCATAAGTGTTTTAAGCAACGTGGATTTACCAATACCATTACTCCCAACAATTCCAAGCTTCTGTCCCCTTTCAAGGTTGAAATTAACCTTTGCAAGAGGAGTATCATAGCCTATCACAAGTTCTGAAGCACTTAATACTTGCCTTGAACTACTGATTCTCGGTTGAAATTTAGACATATAAGTTTTTGTATCGTATTGGTCTGGTGCATTTAATATTTGCATACGCTGTAATAATTTAATTTTAGATTGCACCATTTTAGCTTTCGTAGGTTTATAACGAAAACGTTCAATCAAGCGTGTAATCCTTTCAATTTCTATCTGTTGCAAATCGTAATCTTTTTGCTGTTTGATATGATTTTCTCGTTTTTGCTCCTCAAAGGCTGAATAATTACCTTTATAACATTTGGTCTCTCCCCATTCGATTTCATAAACCTTATCCACAATTCGATTAAGAAACATTCTATCATGGGAAATAATAACCAATGTAGATTTATAACTTCTCAAATAACTCTCCAACCATTGTATTGTTTCTATATCAAGGTGGTTAGTAGGTTCATCAAGTAATAGAATGTCTGGCTTTGTTAAAAGTATTTTTATAAAAGCTATCTTAGTTCGCTGACCACCTGAAAATTCAGAAATGGGTTTTTTATCATCTGCTTCAGTAAAACCCATACTACGAATCATCGTTTCATATTCTTTTTGGTAGGTTAGACCTCCAAGAGCCATATACCTTTCACTGATATCAGAGTATTCATTGATGATTTTATCATCATATTGATTCTCCATTTTATCTATCAGCTGTTTCATCTTGTTTTCCATATCAATAAGCGTCTTAAATACCGTACGGACTTCATCCACCATTGATATACTTTCATCTTCAAAAGGCATCTGTCTTAAATAGCTAATATAAGGGTTACCGGTCTTTATTACTTGAAACTCACTTTCACCAGTTCCTTCTTCTAATTCAATTTCGCCTATAATAGCTTTTAGCAAGGTTGTTTTTCCACATCCATTTCTACCAACAATAGCAATCTTTTCATTATCATTGATTTCAATACCGATGTTTTCCAACACCATATTACCATCATAGTAAACGGCACCATTAATTATTTTGTATTGCATTTTCATATCCTCCTTTGCGTTAGTACTAGCAATTGCAAAGGTGGCTTCGGACAATAATTATTCCACTCCATGTAAAGCTTGTCACAGCCACCTATACATGAAGTTCTTTAAATGTTACTTTAGTTGTAGATTTCATTTGCTTCTCCCTCCTATCGTTTCAAATATAATTCAACTTCCCCCTTATTGTACCAAATCGCTAGCGCAATGGCTAACCTAAGTTTTAGCTTACACCTTTTCTGATAAAAACAAAGTAACTGATCCGTTATCTCATCCGACACCAGATTCCGCATATGCCCTGCTGTTCCCGTCAACAGAAACCGCAGCCACACTGGAAAAAGATACAAAAGGATTGCCGCAATTGATTCTTTGCATTAGCCATCAGCTTTACAAATCACTCTTTCTATATTCAAAAGGCGTTTTTCCTGTTTCTTTTTTAAACACGGATGTGAAGTAACTTTGTGAGTTAAATATAAGATATTCACTAATTTCTGATATTGACTGATTCGTATATACCAATAGAAATTTGGCATATGCTATTTTCTCCTTCTTAATGTATGCACCAACAGTCATACCTATATCTATCTTGAATTTACGCATGAAGTGATACTGACTTAGACCAATTTCTGTGCATATTGACTGAATGGTGAGCTGACGGTTGATATTTCTTTTAATCATCCTGACTGCTTTTGCTATGTCTGAAGAGACACCAGATACTCTATAATCTGCAGTACTTAAAGCGAAATGCTCCAAAATACTGTTATACATAGCAACGGACTCTTCTCTTTTTCTCAGAGAACTAAAGCGATTTCCGTAATAGCTACTGATTGCACCTGACATTTCAATAGGAAGACCGCCAGCAATAGCATAGTACATCGATAGATACAGACAGAATGTCAGCATGGATTTTGTTGATTGTTCATTATTACAAAATTCAAAAAGTGCATTAAGGTAATCTTGATCCCGGTTCAGCTGTTTAAGTGTAGTTATATCACCATTTTGGACAAGCTCAAGTCTTGTTCGTAAGTCCTGATAACTTTGTTCAATCGTCCGCTTTGAAAGCTCAGACGTTTGTAGTCCCATGATATCAGTCGAAAAAAATTGTACCAGTTTATTCACTAAACTCTCAATAGAAAAAGATAAATTCTTATCTAATGCAAAGTAATACATCATCACACATATTTCACTAAACTTTCTGATATCGAGCACAGTCCATTCATTGTCATTGCTTCCCTGATAAATCATCAATGGGTTAATGTTCTCTACCATCACTGGACCAATCTGAACGTACATTGCTTTATCATCAGATTCAAATGTGCATCGGACAGCACCAAGAGGATGAACTCCGATTCTGAATCCTGGTAAATCTTCAATCCAATATTGGCTCATATCATAATCAATAGGAAACAAATTCTTGTCAACTTCAATATTACCAAGAGCTATGTTTATATTCTTGTCATCTTTTATTAGAACTGAAATTTTATAGGTTGAGTGAAATACCTGTGCGAGATGGCAGATTTCTTTTATTCTTTCTTTCTTCATAGTTTTGACAACCCTTGTCTGTACCTTTCAAAAGTATTTTATAATATAGTATAACATATTTTGAAAAGGGATATATCGAGATTAAAAAGTGCTAGCGCACCAGTCGGTAGCGTCAGCACTTCTGTTGAAAACTTTAAATAGAATGTGAAGCATTATATCCACTCAGCACGGCGCCACTTATTTTGGCCTCTCCACTTGCATCGCCGATTACGATAGTTGGATACCCTGCAGTTTTAATTTCTTTTACAAGTTCAAGTCCGAATGGTTTCACGCCAAGTGATGCGACAACGTGGTTACAGTTAAATTGCTTGATTTCACCTTCTTGAACATATTCAATATGGTCTTTGGTAACTTTCGTTACTTTAGCGTTCAGATTGATTGTAACGTGAAATTCCTGTAATTCAGCCATAAGTTCTGCAATTGTTCCAGAACCAGTTGCAAACATGCTGGCCATTTCAAAAATCTGAACATTGCAATTCTTTTCTTTTGACAGATATACTGCAGTTTCACAACCTACATCTCCACCGCCGAGTATTCCCACCGTGCTGCCTTCCGGAATCTTTACAGAATCATCTAATACAGACCATGTGCTTACTGTTGATTCAATTCCTTCGATCGGTGGTACGCTAGGACGAACGCCTGTGGCAGCGATTACTTTATCCGGGTTAATCTTTTGAATCTCATCAAGTGTGGCACAAGTACCAAGCCTTACATCTACGCCAAGCCTTGTAAGCTCATTTTCGTACCACTCAGTAATTCCCTTCAATCGGTACTTTTCAGGCGGTACGTGTGCAATATTCAACTGTCCACCAAGCCTGTCCTCTTTTTCAAAAAGAGTTACTTTATGTCCTCGTTCTGAAGCCGTTACCGCAGCTTGCATACCTCCAGGTCCTCCACCAATTACAACAATATTTTTGGATGCTTGAGGCTTTGTGTCGTATACCTTCAAAATCTCCACACCCGCTGTCGGATTCAACACACATCTAACTGGACGCCCGCCCAAAGTAATGTTATTGATACAGCCCTCCATACAGGAGACGCACTTGAGGATTTCTTTTTCCCTACCCTCCTCAGCTTTCTGCGGCCAATACGGATCGCAAATCAACTGACGACCAAGAGAAACATAATCCGCTTTGCCTTCAGCCAGAACATTTTCACAAAATTGCGGTTCTCTGAGATTTCCAACACACATGACAGGAACAGAAACTGCTTTTTTTATCCTTGCAGCATATTCCACTTTAGTACCTTGTGGACGTATGTATGCCTCGCACTGCCTAGAACTATCGGCTGAAGTACCATAGCTTACATCAAGGAAGTCAGCGCCTGCTTTTTCAAATGTTTGTGCAATGGTAATGCACTCATCATCTGTCAAACCGCGACTGGTATTTTCTTTTCCTGGAATGCGCACACCGACGATGAAGTCCTTACCAACTGCCTGACGAATGCCTGAAATAATTTCAACTCCAAAACGCATTCTGTTCTCAAGACTTTGGCATCCGTATTCATCGTCACGGAAGTTTGCATCACGTGAAAGGAACTGATTGATTAGATATCCATGAGCCGCATGTACCTCGACGCCATCACAACCTGCGTCCTTGCAATTAATCGCAGCCTGTATAAACTTTTGTACAATTTTCTTAATTTCATCAGTTGTTAATGTGTGAAGCGTATCCTTATCCTCTGCATGGTAATAGCGAATCGGGAGATGTTCTATAGGAGCGTCCGCGCTGGGACAAACAGGACTCAACCCTCCAGTAGTAGACAACTGTGCCTGTGCCCCGGCATGATGAATCTGCGGAATCAAAAGTGCTCCATACGATTGAACTCCCCTAGCAAGAGTTGCCAGAGCGGCAATATGTTTTCTGTCCTCAATGGACTCTGGAACACCAGTAGGATTACCGACCGGAAAATCTACGATAACGCCTCCTGTGATTATAATCCCCGCGCCACCTTTGGCACGTTCAAGATAATAGGTTATAATGTTTTCACTCATGGAGCCGTCAGGGTTGGCTAAGTTTGTGTCCATAGGCGACATTACGATGCGATTTTTAACACGTTTTCCCCGAAGATAGTCTTCTGTAAATAGATGCGAGTATTTCGTCATAATTTTATCTCTCCTTCCATACTTATGCGTTCAATTAACTTTGATAAAAATTTATCAATGCAAATAGTCTATCAGTATAAATAAAATTTGTATATCGTAATACTGCTAAATCTGTTGTTTTACTGCTAAAATTTATTTAGTTAATCATTGTTAATCATTAGGTTTCAATAATTTTTTAACAGTGTTCTGATGTACATATTAGGTAAGAAAGCATAAAAAAACCGATTTATTCAATGTCATTTAGCCTGGCAATCACATTTTCAACATGTTATCTGCATCTTTAAACTGATGGAAGTACTCCTTCATCACCGTTTTGTTTCTTTAGAAGAGAGATTAGTTTCCGTTTCCTGCTGTTTCACTCTATTTCCTACTGTTTTTTCTTCGATATCCTCAGCCTGATGCTGACTTTTCTCTTTTACCTGTTCATACTCCCTTACTATCTCTGTATAAAGCTTTTCACGAAATTCCTTGGTAACTGGATAACAAACATCCTGATACATCGGTTTTCCTTGCTCATCTATCTGCTTCGTTTTATAAGCCGGCATCGAAACAAAAATATTTTCCTTTCCCTGAAGAATGTTTACATTATTTACAATAAAACTTTCCTCAATATAGATTCTGGCAAGTCCCTTGATGTTACTTCCATCTCTTTCATATGGAGATACCGTAACTGAAAATTCTGGCATCTCTACAACACTCTTCATCCCTTTACCACTGTCTTGTACCTGCTCTGGTGCAAGTGATCGTTCATATGCTTCAAGAATATTTGTATAAAGTTCTTCACGAAATTCTGCCGTGATTGGATTACAGACATCCTTATAGATGGTTGCACCACTCTCGTCTTTTTCACTAGATTTATATCTAGGCATGGATACAAAAAGTTGATCTTTATCTGCGTTCTCAAGGATTGCGATATTGGTAATCTTAAAACTGTCTCCAAATACCACAGTTGCAAATCCTTTGATATTGCTTCCTTCTTTTCTATTAATGCTGTTCACCTTAATTGAATATTTCATATGCTATTCCTCGCTTCCTTTGAATAAATTATTATTTGCCACCACATCCTTCTGTGGTATTACAATCTCACACCGCAACTGTTCAATTTGTTTCACTGACAATCGACCATTCAGCCAATTTGCCAGTGTAACGACAAATCCGTCCTGCTCATAGTAAATCCAGTCTTTACTTTCAATTTCACCTTCATATATCACTGTAATCGCGAAGTCTGGCATAAACAGTTTTTCTTCTTCATCCCAGACACAAACCAAACCTTCTCGCAAATTAAGGTTTAATTCTGGAATGGTTACATACCAGCCACTTATAACCAACTGCATATCTTCGTCTGTTTCTGCGATATCATCCTCGACTTCCAACAAATCCATTTCCGAAATCACTTCTTCGATCTCATAAATTCTATACATCATCTCACTAATCACTACCGCTCCTAATAAACGCAATCAAGTACAATTCACCAAACCTATAAAAGAACGAATAAAAGGGACTACCATTATGGCAATCCCTTTCCCATTCCTACCTATCTGCTCTTTCCATCCTGATTTGTACGGTAATCTTCTTCTCGTTCAGCCACATTGCTATCATGAGAATCTTTAGATTCATCCAAGCCTCCAAGATCAGCGTCTGCAACCTTTGCATTTTCCAAGTCAAGCTGAGCATTGAGTTCAAACTGTCTTGCCAGTTTTTCCTGTAGCTCTTTTTCATAAGTAAACGGTTTCTCGTATTCCTCTTTAGAGGACATCAAATCATGATGATATTGCTCAATTTTCTTTTCCAAAAACTCTACATTCTCATGCAAACCATTGAACAAGTTCTCAAGCTTAATCATACTTCCTACTGGACTGGTAGATAATTCTGCCTTATACTCTGTCTTTCCACGCAGTACCATATAATTCGTTCCCATGAAATTCTTCTCTACCAAAAGTTCCAATCGATGAAAGCTTCCAATGGAAGTGGTTTCCCCTGTCTTAGCCTTACTAATTGTAGCAAGCATCTGTGTTCCACCATCGGCTCGTTCGGTATATGTTGCCCCTCCTATCTTTATAGCAAAGTCTGGGCTTTCAATCAGTTGTGCATCTCTTGTCTTAACATCTTCTTTGACACAACTTAGTTTTTCCTCTGCCGCCTTAATCAGCTTTGGATAACGAATCATAAAGTTGTCCTGCAATCCATATCTTTGATTGTCATAAGAAGATTTCAGTAATTTGAGTCTTTGGACATCATTATCCAGCTCCATCTTTTCACGAATAAGAGGATTACCTGTAGCCACTGCTTTAATCTCTGCATAGGATAGTGTAGCTTCATCAATATCTTCACAGGTTCTGCTTACTGCTTTACTAGTCATTACCTGACTGATGAATCGCTGCTTATTCTCCACAAGCGACCAGTTATATGCATCGAAGGTTCCTTTGGTTACATAACGATAAACCGCTATTTCACTGTTCTCATTCCCCTGTCGAATACCGCGTCCCTCTCTCTGTTCAATAGAAGAAGGCTTCCAAGGACAGTCAACATGATGCATTGCTACCAGATGGGTCTGCACATTTACACCAGTACCGCACTTATCTGTAGAACCAATCAGCACTTTTCTCTTACCTGTTCTCATTTCTTTGAACAAAATATCTCTCTGCGCATCCGTCTTTGCGTCATGGATAAATGCGATTTCTTCCTCCGGGATGCCGTATTCTATCAGACTTTCCTTCAGATAATCATAAACAGTGAACTCTTTCCCTGGTGCTGGTGTACCACTATCCGAAAAAATAAGCTGACAACCAATTCGGCTATCAGCTCTCGCTTTTTCGTATTCGTTCCATACATTCTCTGCTACCTTGTTTAGCTTTCCATCTGGATTGTTCGGTGCGTCCTTATCAATTAACCTCGCATCCGTACCAAGAAGTCTTGCCTCGTGTGTAATCTTTAGAAAATTATCTTCACTTGGATCAATACCTCCGTTTCGGATTCGTTCCGCCCTTACTACAAAATCCTCCATCACCTGCTTCACATACCAGTCAGGTTCTGATTCTACAATGATTGGCTTTCCTCCACGCAAATCTGGTACATCAAGATCAAGCATATCAGAAGTCTGTACGTCAGCTACCTCACGAAAGATATTCATCAGCTCAGGAAGATTGGTAAACTTATTGAATCTACTCTTAAATCGAAATCCACTTCCTTCTACTGTCAGCTCCAGAGCTGTTGTTACTTCTCCAAAGTTCGCCGCCCAGGAATCAAAATGATAAATCCCCATTTCCTCCAATGCTTCCTTCTGCAAATAAAGCTGCATAACATACATCTCGCACATGGTATTAGAAATTGGAGTCCCCGTTGCAAAAACTATACCCCTACCATTATTAATCTCACTAAGATACTGACATTTCAACTGCATGTCGGTGGACTTTTGTGCTCCGTTAGAACTGATTCCAGAAACATTATTCATCTTAGAAAAGATAGCAAGGTTCTTAAAGGTGTGCGCTTCATCCACCATAATAGAGTCCACACCCATTTCTTCAAAAGTAATCAGATCATCTTTTCTACTTTCATCGCTTAGTTTCTTTAACTGTTCCTCCAGTTTTTTCTTCTGGCTCTCCATCTGCTTAACCGTCCATCGTTCGCCATTCTTACTCTTTGTTTCATCAATGGCATAAGTAATCTCATCAATCTGCTGATTTAACATCCTCTCTTTCCGCTCTGCTGAAATTGGAATCTTCTCAAACTGGGAATGGGACATAATAATTGCATCATAATCTCCGGTTGCAATTCGTGAGACAAACTGCTTCCTACGGCTCTTTTCAAAATCCCTCTCCGTTGCCACCAAAATATTCGCTGACGGATAAAGACGTAAAAATTCGCTCGCAGTCTGACCAATCAATGGTTTTGGTACAACCAAAATGGTTGTTATACTGCTTCACTGCCGGATGGTTTGTCCCAAGCGAAGACTGTTCCTCTAGTCTTTGTATTGGTCTTCTCCCTTTTCTGCGAATGTTCATAACGCTCACGAACAGATGATTCCACTTTGTCATAGTGCGCAAAGAGTTCATCCCCTCTCTTCGTTTCTAGGACACGATTATCCTCGTTGTACATCTTATAATTCTTATTGGTATCCAGAATCGTAAGCATCGTCTTTCCGTTGTGAATGTCCATGATATTCTCTTTATTAATCCAGAGATACCTTGCATTCTCTCCCCATGTTCCAGGCACTCTTGTCTTGACTGCGTGATTATTCTCCTCCACAACCAAATTCTTACTGATTGTCACATCGGAAAGATTCAAATTCTTGGATGCAGATATAGCTCTCATTCTCTCTGCTAAATCCTGATATCCTCTGACACGATTAAGAAATGCATCCCTGTCCATCATCACTTTATGCTGACCATCCTGATCCTTTGCTCCAATGAAACCAATGGTCTCTAACTGTTTGATTACCGTTTCTGCTTGAGCTTTTCCAATACTAAAGCTTTCTTTTACCTCGTCCACACTAATGCTTTGTTTCTCCATGGCAAATAGACCAACTTTTTCAATTAAGCCATCAAAGGTTGCATTAACCTTAGCGCCTTCCTCAGTGTGGACTTTTTCGTTTCCCTGTTGCTTTTTTAGAAAATCCATCATCTTTCCAAGCGTATTTTCATCGCCATTCTTCAGGTAATCATCAAAGGTGGCAATACGCCCAAACTCCAATTTCTGAATCATCATATTGGCTCTAGGAACAGCTTCTGTATGAAAGATTACCTCACTCATACCATCCGACTTATTCATATCTGGTAATACAGAATACAAGATTCCATATTTCTTAGCCATCTTTTCTACCTTCGCCATATCTTCCGACTTAAACTGCAATACCTGTAAATCTCCACCCTTCATCAGTAACTTTCTCATGGATGTCTTTCCTAGCTGCTTCTCATAATCAAGCATCCCTTTTAGAAAGTCGATTGCCTTTTGCATGGCACTAATCCCACCATTTCCAACCTTCAATGCAATCTCAATTCCATCATATGCCACACGAATAATTTGCACTGCTTCCTGAATTTCTTCTGCCATTTATCGCACCTCCATTGTTTCTTTCTTCACCTTGGTGAGTAACTCCTCCGTATCGGTTTGACGAATTTCTTCTACTGATACGCTGATTCCATACGCACTTAAAATATCTGTCAATCTGTTAATAGCCTTTTCTTCCTCAATTCGATACATTTCAAGAGCGACCAGCAGATTCTCAATCTGTGCCACCCAATTTGGCTTCTCCTGAATCATCGCTGAATAGTTCTGAATAATCTGAGCTGACTGTGTTTCATTCTCTGACTGTCGAAGCTCTTCAATCAGTTTGCTTGTTAAGTCCTTATTTGCAGTTTTAAAAGCAAACTGCACTACAAATTCCTTTTGAGATCCTGTAAAACGATGCTTTGCCTCATTCATAACAAACGCTGCCTCTTCTATGATTTCTAAATTCATACATGCCTCCTAATATGCCATGCTGTTTTCCAAAACAGCAATTTCAATAATTTCTTTCATCTTCTCAGCTGCTACATTATTATTAATCAGTTCAACTAACTGTCCTTCTGTAAGACCCTTTTCAATTCCACTCTTAATCTGAATCAGCTGAGCTGGCGCCAGATCACCACTTGCAACTAGCTTTACGATATCCGCTCTGGATTTCTTCTTAAAGCATAGTTTAGATAGTAATGCTATCACTCCATTGGTTTTAGATTCTGATCTGTCCACCTGAACTTTCTGAACCACTCTACCCTGCATATCAACGACCGGCACCTGATAAAAAATTGGTATACCAATTGGTTCTTTTAAAATGGTCTGCTGTGTCATAGCTGCACCTTCTTTCTTGATCTCACCTTGAACGCTTTGTTCCTCTTCCTTCTTTGGTTCTGAAGATGTAACTGTATTCACATTCGTGGCATGAAGCAATTTATCCTCTAAAGTTTCAATGCGATTGCTCATACGATTCATCTCCTTATCCTTAAACTCTATCTGTTCTCGTAATCTAGAAATTGCTGAATTTGCTTGATTCAGTTTGTCCTGCTGATCATTTAACAATTGCTCTTTATCAGCATTCTCTTTCACAAGATTCTCCCTAATCTGTTCATCTGCCTTCGTAGATTCAAATATAGTAAGCTTTTCATTCAAAGCATCGTATCGCTGCTCCTGAACACAGATTTTACTAACAATCTCCTCCATCTTCTTGACAAGTTCCTGCACATATTCTGGTTCTGTAGCCGTCTCTTGCTTTACCATCTGAATCTGTTCTAAAAATTTACTAAAAGCAGTCTTCATAGCAATCGGTGTTTCCTTCCTTGCTACAACCTCTTCAATTGTCTCAATCGGTACACCCTTTTTATAGAATTCAAATGCTATCTGCATCTGAGGTGCAGTTAGTTCTGTTCGTTCTATTAAGGATAAAAACTCTTCCGATTTACCATCACGCAGACATTCCGAATATACCCTCATTTGTCCAATGTTGTAACCAGACTTTAAATACAACTCTGTCTGTTCCTTTGAAAAACCATATTCCAAATCATCCTTAATCAATGCTATAATTTCCTCACCATATCGCTTTCCAGACTTTAGAATGTCAATATGCTTACCGATTTCTGATTTACTAAGTGCTTGTTCCATAAATACCTCCTTCTAAAACTCGACTTTCGTCTCTCCTATGGACATTTGTCAAATGTATTTGCATGCAAGCATGCATTACTTGTCTCATTGTCTACATAAAAATAACAGCCTATCGTTTTGGCTGCTCTTTCCTGTCTTTGTCTATTTCTTTCTCTTTACTGATTTCTTCCTGTTTTGTCTTTTCTGTATTGTCTGAAATCAGATCCTTCCAGATTGACTTTCCAAGATTCAATTCACGAAATACTGCTTTCTCTTTCGCAATTGTAGAAGCTATTTGTTCCTTGTAAAAGCTTCCTAATTTCTCCACCTCCTCTAGAGTATATCCCTCGCTAAGGAGTTGCTCTGACAATAAAGTCCATTGATTGTGTTCATCGATAAAAAAATCATCTCCTTTTTGAAAAGACTCTTCTGCCGGTTTCAATACTTCTAACTCATCCAAAATAGAAAATAAGTTTACACATCTCTGCCGTGCCCGATATACTTTACTCTTTTCAAATGAAGAATCCTTTCTCTTATCCGTCAGATTCTCAATCGTTGCTTCCAAATCGACCACATTGTGAATGTCGTGCCTTGCTAAAAACAGATATTGTTGCTGAAGTTTATGCATCTTTCTTATGTCATTCTTGTATTTCCACACCTGACTATAGGGCTTCTTCTTTAGCTGCCCAGTCCGATATAACCTTGCATAATATCGCTTTTGAAGACCTGACATTCTAGCTCTCCTATATCGCTTTATATAGCACTTCACAATTTGCGGTTTTGCCAATTCCTTCTGCGCCTGATAGAATTCCAAGTCTTCCTTCTTGATTCGCTCCCAAATCTGCTCTTCGGAGTAATTCTCTCCCAGCGACTTACATCGTTTAAACCGTGTCATTCCTGGAGGTTTTACAGCAAGATGCTTTCCCTGCTTTGTTTCATAGCCTTTCTCTTTCAATAAATCCACAAAGTCATCAAAAGAATTTGCCTGAATAATACAAGAATCCAAATCGCGTTTTATCATATCTGCCCAAACAAACTTTCCTTCACGGTATTCGCTCCAGTCCTTATAATTCTCATTTGCCCGTTCTCCCTTTCCTTCTTCAATATCAATGATGGATAGACCATACTCTTCGCATAATCTATTAGTTATGGGCTGAATATCTCTTGCCCAATCCCCTTTTTCATAACGATACTTCTTACCTGAAACAAAGCTGACACTGTTAAAAACGATATGGGAATGCACATGTTCCGTATTATCATGAACCGCATATACAGCTTCATATTCTTTCCCAAGGTATTCCTGAACGAATTTCTGTGTGATTTCCATTGCAGTATCTGGATCGACCTCATTTTCTTTAAAAGAAAGGATCAAATGATATCCCTGCCGCTTATCAATCTTTCCAAATAGTCGTTTCGTTTCTTTCATCTGTTCAAATGCTGTATCTACCTGACAATTGATTGCTCCTACCAGTCTGCCATCCTGTGTTTTCTCTGGTTTTAAAATATACTCCAGTGAACTTTTCAGGTGCTTTCCATGAAAATGTCCTCCACAGTCTTTCATATGAAGGATCTTACTAATTGCCAATCTGCATCACCACCTCATTCACAGCAGAATTCAACTTTCTCATATATGCTACCAATCGACTCTTATCATCCTCCGAATATAGCCCGGAATTATGATTGAAGACAATCTGATTGATATTAATTCCAATCCGATTCACTTCATTAATCAATGTCTTTAAGAGTTTACGAATCTCAGGATAGTCGTTTGGCTTCTGTCGGATTAATAAGCGCACATACTCTGCTTCATTCATCCCAGCTTCCTTTGCTTTTTCTGCCAGAATTTTAGCCTCTTCTGGCATCAAACGCAACGTCTTCTTAATACAATGAATACTATCTGCCATCTCCTCACCTTCCTCTGTTACCTGTTGAATTCTGCTGTATACCTTCAGATACTACACGCACGGCTGTATCAATCTCTTTATGCTGATTCAGGTTCTCTATGAACTCATTCGCAAGCTTAACTGCTAACGCTTCCATTTCTCTTCCAAATCGAGTCATATCAAATAATCTGTCTAATCGCATTTCATCCAATTTCAATTTCTCATATTCTTTTTGATGCTCTGTAAAATCCATGAAATCCTTTGGATTATTACGACCTTCATCTTCCTCAAGAATCTTTTCATAATTCCATTGGCAGACAATATCAATTACCTCATCCATTGAATACACTTCCGTCTCACCTTGAACCTCTGCAATATCTGTTCGATAGAGAGTCCCTTCTTTGTCTTGTCCAATGGTATAATCATGACCTTCCAAATAACCAAGAAGAATCTCTGCATCTTCAACCGAAAAATCAAAAGACAAACCACTTTTCTGTATCCACTGAATCACTTCTTCTGGTTTTGTAAATAATTCAATTTCCTGTTCCATCACTCCCTTGCACCTCCTTATCTGTCTTTGTGAATTCTATCCTTGCTCTAATGTCCCCCGTAAAGTTCCCGGTGTCCACTGCTAGATACGCTTCTAAGCCATCTCTGGCTTTCGAAGCATCTAGTTAGGGGAAAATCCCCTAAACCCCCTTCTATATACGAGTGATAGCACTTTTTGCTATCACTTTTGCCTTGTGAATGCACTTTCTGCTATCACATGGCAATTATGAGTGCACTTTCTGCTATCACTTTTTATATAGACTTTTCCTAACTTTGATTACCTTATAATTGTGATAGCACTTTTTACTATCACTTTTGCTTTGTGAGTGCACTTTCTGCTATCACTGCCTCGTTTTGATGGCACTTTCTGCTATCACTTAAATCCCAAACACTGGACATAAATTTTGAATACAAATCAAAACAATAGACATTGGTTTTTAGGAGAATTCCTGTAGACAAATGTTTTGCATACAAATCCAAACCGTAATCTGCTTATTTTGCATGCATCCCTTTTTCTGAACAGTTCTTTGGAAATTCCAAATCTCGTTTCTTTGCCACTAGCCATTCGTTATAATCTTTAAAACCAATTGGTGGTGGACTATCCTCCACTTCATAACCAAGTCCATAGTATTTCTCACATAATTCCAATGAAGCCTTTCTCCCTGGCTCATCATTATCAAGGCAAAACCGTATGAATGAGATCTGTGGATTCTCTGTTAGAAACATAATCAGTGGAGCATCTGCAAGCATTCCAAGAGCAAGCTTATTTGTTTCAAAATCAGAAAAAATATCCGTATAACTCATAAGATCGATAGCTGCTTCAAATACAATCAGTTCAGAACTTTCTGCATTCGTTACATTAAATCCATAGTTCTTATCATTTCCAGCAACATCGCATTTAAATGAAGAACCTTCCCTATCAAAAACCCCTCTCATACTTGCAAATCTAGTCATTCCGTCTTTGTCATTTCCCTTAAAGACCACATTATGATAATGTCTGCTCTCATAAATCAAATCCTTATCAATAAAATAGTCAATGACCTGATCGCTTAATCCGCGTTCTTCCCTTAGATACGAGTACAAATAAGAATTATCCCTAGCTGGTAATGGTAGTACAAACTCTTTTACCTTTGGTGATTCTGGTTCTACCCGATACATTAATTCTGACATTCTGTTATCTTCCTGCATTCTTTGATAACCCACAAAGTCCAAAAGCCAAAACACTGCTTCTTTCACTTCCATTCCAGCAAAAACTCGAAGGAAATCAATCTGTGAACCACCGTTGCTTCCCTTTTCATACTGCCTTGACCAGCGAAACCAATGACTTTTATCATAAATTCTTACAGAGTCCATTTCCTTCAGCGTGTGATATCTACCCACACGTTTTACTGTATATCCAAGGTTAGTAGCTACTGCTGTTAAATCAACACTCTTTGCAATAGCCAGCTCTTCTTCTGTAAATCTGCCTCCATCCACTCACATTCACCTTACCTTCCCTCGCTCAGCTATCATTGGGGATGGAAAGTCTAGAGTTTTATAGTCGTTCGTCAAAGTAATTCTTGGATTAGATATCAACCCTTTTTCCTTGAAGCTAAAAAACTCTCGATTATCTCCTCCCACAATCACGTGATCAATTAAAGGAATCCCCATCAATTCACATAATTTGTTCATCCTGTCTGTCATCATCGTATCTGCTTTACTTGGTAATAGGTCTTATCAAGAGTAAATTACAAAAGAATCATTTAAATCAATACTTTCACTTTGAATACATGTATTTGAAGTGGAAGGTACTTATTTCAAAAATAGTAAAACCTGTATCTTAAATTACTTAATAGTAACATAAGATACAGGCTGATTTTTTATTCATTGTTATTTATACTAAAGCACCCGATAGCTCTGAAAACAATCACAAATTCAACTTTTCAAAGCCACAGCTTTAAGTTATTTTGTCCAGACAACCCCCATTGCCCAACCCATTTTATGGAATTGGCATCCAGGCAACAACTTTTCATATAAATCGTAATAATTTTGTTCAGATAGGTACTTATCTGAAGCTAAATGCTCAAGCCATGATTTAGATGTGTTGTGATTATAAATTCTAATCGCATTTTTTATTCCAAATTTGAAACAATGCGGTAAAAACTCTTGGATTGCCCCTAATTTATAAACATAGGTAGGCGGTGTCTCGACTTCAGATACATTATCAAGAATAACTATTCTTCCTTCCTCATTCAACAGTTCCTTCATTTGCTGTATTACGCTGGCTATATCATCCAAATGATGAAAGGTTGTTCGGCTTACAATAAAATCAAACTTCTCATTAAAATTAAGTTGTTCTGCATTCATATTCAGATAGACCGTATTTGTTAGTTGACGTTTAGATTTGGCAAGATCGAGCATTTGATTAGAAATATCAATCCCTACCACTTCATCATAATAACTTGCTAATTTCTCCACTAACAAACCCGAGCCACATCCGATATCTAATGCTCTGCCTTTCTTTGGAGACATATTAGACACAAAGAATGAATAATCATTCAAAAGCTCATTCACGAAATCGTAATCTTCTGCAACCTTATCAAACTGTGATTCTATTGTATTCAAAAAGATCCCCCATTCCTACTTTATCGACATTCTTTCATTACTTACCACTTTAGATGTTTTTTCGTTGGGGATAAAACTTCCCTTTAGACAATTTTATCCAAAGACAATACAACAGTGCAACTTTATTAAAGTCACTGTCCTTTATCGCAGCCTTTACTTTTTAGTAAAGACAGTGGCTTCTCTTATCAAGTTTCAAAACATATTATTTTGAAGAAAACGTCCAACTGAAGTGTCAAGTGCAAAATTACATATAGAGCTTTATTCTAAAAAGTAAACAGAAATGATATAATCAGTTACGTAAGGAGGTTTCAAGTATGTGCACTAGTATCGCAGTAGTAGATATTACTTTATCTCATTCATAATGAAAAAAATGGCAAGGAGAAGGTTATAATGAACCAGAAAACCCAAAGGACACTCAAAATTTTATTACTTCTAAAAAGCATGTAAAAGAGATATTGAATCATACGAATATAAATAAACAAGATAATGTAATAGAAATTGGATCAGGAAAAGGTCATTTTACCAAAGAACTTGTCAAAATGAGTCGGTGGGTGGATTCTATAGAAATTGATGAGGACTTGTGTCAAGTCACCCAAAAAGTCGTGAAGCCTTTTCAGAATATAAAAGTTATCCATACGGATATTCTGAAATTTAACTTCCCCAAAAACAAAGACTATAAAATATTTGGTAATATCCCCTTTAACATCAGTACTGATATTGTCAAAAAAATTGCTTTTGAAAGCAATTCGAAATATAGTTACCTTATTGTGGAGAATGGTTTTGCAAAAAGATTACAAAATACGAAACGAGCTTTAGGTTTGCTATTGATGGTGGAATTGGACATAAGAGTTCTCAAAAAAGTGCCACGAGCATATTTTCACCCTAAACCGAATGTAGACTCTGTATTGATTGTTCTTGAACGACATCAACCATTGATTTTAAAGAAGGACTACAAAGAGTATCAATCTTTTGTTTATAAGTGGGTAAACCGTGAATATCGCGTTCTTTTTACTAAAAACCAATTCCGACAGGCTTTGAAGCATGCAAATGTCACTAATATTAATAAACTATCGAAGGAACAATTTCTTTCTATTTTCAATAGTTACAAATTGTTTCAGTAAATTAAAGTAATAAAGCGTTCTCTAATTTCACAAGAGAACGCTTTATTCTTCCTAAAAATTTTCAATATTTATTAATAAATCGGTTGTTTTAAAAGTAGGCACCTGTTATTGCAATAAAATTAGCCTAATTGAGAGAAGTTTCTATAGAATTTTTCATATACTTAACGAGTGCTTTCACCTTTGAATATAGTCCTTCCCACTTATCATCACACTCTCCCCGATAGCCTTTTCTAGCTATATCCAGTAAAGTTACATGCTCTTTAGGTAAAAGAGGTATAGCCCATTCTGCAGCGACATCTTTCGAGGTAATTTCACCAGTAGTCACTGTTTGCCACATTCGAGCTAGGGTTAAAATTACATTACGCTCATCACCTTTTATCCCCTCAATTAGTTCTGGCAAAGAATCCTTAATTGCTCTTCGAATATCTGTCAAAGGTACGGAGACAAGTATACTTGAAGAATCAGGACCAAATAGAGAAATACTATTCTTTCTTGCTTGTGCTAAAACAATAGCCAAATCAGGATCATAGCTTGGTTCCTGAATTTGTCCATTCTCAAATTCACCCCTGAGCCACTCACCGTATATAAATTCTCTTTTTGGAGGATATTGCCAAGGGACAACTTCACTCCTATTTATAACCGTAACTTCAAGTGGTCTAACAGAATCCGTATTTCCAATCTTTCCTGATATAGTCATTAGTCTTTCTGTTAGTTTTTTTCGAGTTAATTGAGGTAAACTATGATTCACGACGACTAGAACATCTACATCGCTGTTAATGCGTAAACCACCATTTACTGCTGAACCAAATAGATATACTCCAACTATTGAACTTCCAAATAAATCTTTTACGATTTTTAATGTTTGAATCGCTTGATTTGGTATTTTTCCGTTAATCAAATTGCTCATGATTTCACCTCGTTGATTATGTTCATATAAAGTTTATATTGATACTCAATTTACTTACCCTAGATTGGACATATACTTAAATTACTGTTCAATAAAGCTGACCGTTAGCGTTTAAGTACATCCTTTCACAATTTGTCTACAGATTAATAATTATTCTTTATTATACAGATCTCCATATAATTTTTGAATTTGGTTCTGTAATTTTTTATTTTCTTTTTCTAATTCCATTACTCTTCTTTTTAAGGTTTTAATAAGGATTTCCTCCGAACGAGAACTTTTCTTGGGTTTTGAGACTACATTTGCTGTTATTTGACGCTCACGAAGGGATTCGATTCTTTGCCTAATATCGTGTTCCTTATAAAGCCATGATTTAGAAACATTAGCTTCCTTTGCTATTGAATTAAAATTAATAACTTTACCTTCAATCGAAAATTTAGAAATCGCTTTGTCTACTTTTTCCCTTGTCTTTTTTGATTTCTGCTTCGCCAAACGTACAATTTCTGTTGTATTTCTAACTTGTTTATCCATTGATAATTACCCCGTCAAACTTCCAATGATTTGTTCTAAACGCTCTTTAACACGGCTATTAGTCTCTACTTGTCTTTGCCATTGTTTATCCTTAGCTATGGCTAATAACTCTTCTGTACGCTCTAACTGTTCTTCGTGCTGTGGTAAGAATTGCTTACTGGTACAGAAGTGAGTGCAATCTAAGCATGCATTCGCATGTGGACAACCACCTGCTACTACTGGCAATCTACAATAACCATTTGGAAGCACTTGTGCATTTATATTTTTCTTGAACCATTGAAGCTCTACATCATCGACTTCATTATCTTCATCTAGATCAAGCACATCTCCATTATTGGTAACCAGTTTTTCCTGAAATTTAGTAAATTCATTTTTTAGAGTTTCATCAAAGATATGAGCGTATCTGCTTGTCATTTCTGGGCTTTCATGCCCCAAAAATTTCTGCACAATATGCTGGGGCATCCCGTTGTTAATCATTCTTGTTCCTACTGTATGGCGAAAGGCATGGGCATGGAATCTATAAATCTCACCTGATTTATCCACTATATTTTGCTCATAAGCTAATTTATTTAACTCACCTCTAAATGTTTCTTGTTTTAATGGCGATCCATCTTTTCTTGGAAAGAGGTATTCACTATCTGGAAATTCCTCTGAAACTTTATCTTCCCGAACTTTAATAAGTAAAGCTACCTCTTTAGATATTGGAACTATATGCTCCTTTTTCATTTTCCATTGATAATACTTTAAAAAGAAATCTCCATCTTTGTCCTCTAATAGACAGCCTTTTTTCAAGGTGCACAATTCACTTATCCTCATTCCACATTCTTGAACAATCATAGTCATCGTAGCTATATATTCGGGTAATTTATCAAGATGACTGTTCAATTGCTCTAGGACGAATTCATCTATAAAGCGTGGTTTTGCTCTTGGTATTTTCGGATAGTCCTCAGAATAAATTAATATTTTGGAAGGAACATCATCCCATTCTAGCCTAAGAAGGGTACTAAATAGTCCTTCCAATATAGAGATCCTCCCAGTTATTGTACTAGGTTTTATTCCCATCATGTTTAGTTCACTTAAATATGCTTCAATTTCCACTCTCGTTAATTGGTGTACTCTCTGAACTTGTTTAAATTTCATGTCCAGAAAATTAAAGAACTCTTTAAGTCTTTGGGCAATATCACTTACATAGGAAAAGCTATCCACGTTCAATCTCAACTTACAATATCTTTTTACAAGTTGTTTAAAATATGTATTCCGAAACCCTTTAAAGTTAATTGTATATTCATATTGTGTTGGGTTAACCTTATCATCTGGCAAAGGTAAGTTACGTCTATCCCAAACGTCTTTATCCCACTCCTCTCCATCAAAATAAAAGTTCTCATAAAACTCCATAAATTGTTTTAGATTAGTAACATAGTAGGAATTAGCTTTTACAGGTGTTTTTTCTTGATTAGCAGTAATCTTATAATTAGTAGTGGTAATTCTAACACCCCGTTTTGTCAAATAAGTTCTATACTCCGTCATTGCTTTTTCAATAGGAACTTCAGTAATTGAAGTAATGCTAGGATACTTTAAATCTAAGAAATCTAACATTTTATTAATTACTGTTCCTTTTCTAATCCAGACAGTTTTTGCATTCCATATTCCATTGTTTAAATGGTAAAAATAAAAATATTTCAATTCTGTTCTTAACCACAGATTTTTAACACGTTCAAAACGAACCCAACGATTCCTTAAAGCAGGATTCTTACTTAATTCTATGGCAGAAGGATGTGGACATTTTCTTATATCCCAACTATTATTAGCCCAAAACCCCTGCATTTCTTCATTCATTACAGCTATTTTTTTGCTAATCTCACTCTGACTAATAATTTTCCTTTTACTAGAAGCATTCATTTCTTATGCTCCTTTCTCTCGAGGTATTTATTAAACTCATTTTTCATATCCTGATCTGAAAGATGAACATAGGTATTTAACGTTGTCTGAACATGTGCGTGACCTAATCTCTTTTGAACGAACGCAACATCCCATCCTTCCCTAATTAGCTGCGTTGCGTGAGTGTGGCGAAGCATATGTGATGTAAATTCTATTCCAGTCCTTTTAACTATTCTTCTAACTAGATCAAGAACACTTTGGTACTTTAGTGGTTTCCCAAAATAGCCTTCTTTTAAGGAAATAAAAACATAATCATGCTCCAATTCCTCACTATACTCATATATCAAGTAATCTGTATAAAGTGACATAAGTTCTTTACTCACATGTATTGTTCTTTCCTTCCTTAATTTAATATAAGCTTCATTAACATTAACATCTCTAGGTGTTAAATGGATTTGATTGTCCCAAGTGACAATATCTTCAAGCCTAAGCGATAACACTTCACCGATTCTTAAACCACCCTCATACATAAGCATTAAAATTAATTTATCTCTTTTCGTATGACAAGCATCAATAATTTGCTTAACTTCCTTTGATCTCAATGTTCTTATCTGTTTCTTTTTAACCCTTAACTTTAAGACATTCTTTTGGTATCTACCCTTATTAACATGATGTAAAAATCCTTTGAAATTTCTTCCCTTTGCTTGTTTAAATACATCAATTGATTTAAATTCTCCTAATCTACTTAAATAATCAAGAAAACTCATAACTACATTTAAAATTGTATTCACTGTCGTTTCTTCTCTTATGGCTTTTTTTGACTGAAGATCAATTACATTTGATGCTGAAGGATATCTCAACCAACCTACGAAGTCTGCTAACAACTCAAAGTTAATATCATTAAGAATAACACCTCTCTGTTCCATGAACTCGTACAGCAACTTTAAATGATAGCAGTATGCCTTAATGGTATTAGGAGACTTACCAGTATTATCTAAGTATTTAATAAATTTCATTACTGGTTCTATTAGCTGGTATTCTTTATCTAGTAATAAATACAATGGATACGGCTTATTCTCCACTTCTATCCTTTGAACCTTCACATGTTCCCACCTCTTTAAATACTTTAACTACTACAAATTATAAACCTTGTTAATTTTTATTTAAAGTAAAATATCCCTTTAATATCTCCTCTTAAACTACTTTAACTACTATTATTTATTATACTATGGTTAAGGGACTGCCGCTGGGATGATTGTGCACGCAGATCACTCGGGCGGCACAGCAACGAACTGCTCCGTGATAAATTTCTCTTGGATGAGCAATCGACTGATTGAGACTGCCGATGAATAACGTCTTTTTTTGGATGATCTCATTTTTGGTATTTAGGTAGAGACACAGCAAATGTTCTTGCTGATAATCTTTTAATTCCTCCATCATCTGATTGGCAATATCCACACTGGAATGAACTCTGCCATATTTTGGCTGTGCTGCTCGTTGGATACGGGCGCCAAGTTCTACGGTAGCTTTGAGTTCGATCGCTTTGATCTGGCCTACCCCACGAATGGCCTGCAGTTCGTCCAATGTCACGTGCTTTAGCTCATACAAGTCTTCAAACTCGTTGAGGATCTGACCAGCTAGTTCGATGACATTGAAAGGATGAGAACCCGTTCGTAAAAGAATCGCTAACAATTCTTGATTGGATAAAGCTTCAGCGCCATAATGCAATAGTCGTTCCCGAGGATAGGAACTTTGAGGAATTCCATTGTCTTTCATAAAAAAAACTCCTTTGCGTTAGTCTAAAATAAAACTACGCAAAAGAGTTCATGGTTGATGCGACACTACCAAGTATAGGCCTGCTCAAAATAATCCGGCACTTCTACCAGTGAAGGCAAGATATGCAGCACTTTTTCTTCGATCACTGACGTCGGAGCAACCAGATCAGGTACCATGATCACCGGAATGCCAGCTGCATGCGCAGCATGAATACCGTTAGCGGAATCTTCAAGAATGACTAATTGATTTTTCGGAACCCCTAAGCGATTATGGGCTTTTTCGAAAATTTCAGGATCCGGTTTCGCCCGCACAACATCATCGAAACAAACGATTTCTGGAAATTCTTGCGTCAGACCTGCGGAATCCAGCAATGTATCGATGACTCGTCGTTGGTTGCTAGAAGCAAGGATCCGCGGAATCCCTTTTTCATCCAAATAGCGCAGCAAGTCATGGACGCCCGGTTTTAGTGCTGCTTGACCTTGCTCAAAGAGCAGCAGAGTTTGATCAAAAGCGGCTTGGATGAAACGATCAACAATCTCTGGACCGAAGGCAGCATCATATCGTTCATGATAAGCCGCCCAGACTTCTTCATCTGAAACACCAACGTATGCTAGATAGACATCTTTTGTATAAGGGATCGCCATCTGATCGGCCACGATCTGTGTTGCCTGATAGTAAAGAAGCTCCGTATCAAAAATCAGTCCGTCCATATCAAAAATCACACCATTTAATTCAGCCATTTCTTCCTCCCATTCCCAACAAAAGTTCCCGAACTTCTGATACAAAATAAAGCGAACCAGTGATCAGAAGCAAGTCTTCATTGGTCATTTTTTCTAATAATTCTGCTAAGCCAAACTGCCATAGTGAAACGATCGAGATGCGCGCTTCATTCAATTGCTGGTAATCATCACTTAAATGGATCGCTTTTGGAAAATCAAATGTGGTCAAATAGATTTCAGCTTTCGGGATCGTTAACAGCTGTTGCAGCATCTCATCGACATTTTTTGTCTCCAATGCCGAAAACAAGATATGAATGCGATAGTTGGTGAATTCTTCTCTAACTGTTTCAACCAAGCGTTCCATGGCGTGCGTGTTATGCGCACCATCTATAATGATCAGCGGTTCATTGCTGATTTTCTCCATTCGCGCGGGCCAATAAGCTTTCTTTAAGCCATTGCGGACTACTTTTTCCGAAAATGGCAGTTTTTTTAACTCACAGAATAAATAATATAATTGAATAGCGACACCGGCGTTTTCTGGTTGGTGTCGACCAATCATCGGCGTTTTCAGTCCTTTGATTTTTCCGCGGTCATTCTCAAAATCAAACCACTCTCCCCAGATTTCATCCGGACGATGATACGTGACTCGATAGTCTTCTCCCAAGTGGGATACAGGAGCCTCAGATTCTGCAGCTTCAAGGTCGATTACGGATAGCGCACTTTCAGGGATCTTCCCAGTCACTAGTGGCACCTTGGGTTTGATGATCCCGGCTTTATGGGCAGCAATGGCCTCAATCGTGTCACCAAGCATATCCATATGGTCCATTCCAATAGTCGTGATGGCCGTCAAGATTGGTGTGATCACATTTGTACTATCCAAACGGCCGCCTAAGCCAACTTCTATGATAGCCACATCGACTTGTTGCTGGGCAAAGTAGCCGAATGCCAGTGCAGTCAAAATCTCAAATTGGGTGATTCCGGTCAATTCTTCTTCCTGATCCAGTTGCATGACGAGTGGTTGAAGTGTTTCGACCCATTCAATCAGCGAGTCATCTGGTATAAAACGCCCATCAATCTCGATCCGTTCATTGAAAGACTCGATATGGGGCGATGTGAACGTTCCAACTTGCAGCCCACTTTCTTCTAGAAGACTTCGTAAATAGCTGACAGTCGAACCCTTGCCGTTCGTTCCGGCAACATGGATCAATGTCAGATTTTTTTCTGGATTGCCTAATCGTTGTAGCAATGCTTCTACTCGCATCAATCCTGGACGCATCCCGAAGGTCTTTCTTCCGTGGATCCATGCAATTGCTTCTTCACTTGTCATGTTCTTCACCTCAAAATCATTTTAGCAAATCTTCCCTTTTTTTCCTAATTCTACTGCTCTTTCTCTCAGAGCGTTCCCAACAAAAATCGATAGGAAAACTACCCGATCTATAGCGGTTAGGAATTCTTTCCTCTATAGATCGGGTAGCTAGAGATCGGGTAGTTAGAGAGTAAATAGTTAGATCGGTAGTTTGCAACAGCTAGTGTTCCATAGGAATATCGATGATTAGCTTGCTGCCTCGATTCAATAAATAGATTATTGAATCGTACGCAATTGCTCGATCCGTTCTTGAACTGCTTTTTGTTTATCCAAATAATCGGCTTCTTTCGCTCGCTCTTGCGCCACAACTTCTTCAGGGGCATTGGCAACGAAACGTTCGTTTGCTAATTTCCCTTGCACGCGTTTGACCTCTTGATTGAATTTCGCCAATTCTTTTTCTAAACGGCTGATTTCTTCTTCGATATTGATCAAGCCGGCTAATGGCAAATAGATCGTTGCTCCGGATAAGATAGCTGACATCGCCAGTTCCGGTGCTTCCAGTGTATTGGAGATCACTAGCTCTTCTGGATTGCAGAATCGTTCGATATAGTTTTTGTTGGTGATCAGGAAGCTCTCGATCTCAACATCGTTGGTTTGGATCAGCAATGTAATTGGCTTAGAAAGCGGCGTGTTGACTTCCGCCCGAATGTTGCGGACAGAACGAATCAACTCTTTTAACACTTCCATTCCTTGTGCTGCTTTCTCATCCGACCACTCTGGCTGAACTTCTGGATAAGCAGCTACTACAAGCGAATCGCCTGTATGAGGCAGTTTACTCCAAATTTCTTCTGTGACAAACGGCATGATTGGGTGCAGCAAGCGTAATATTTGATCCAACACATGAACCAAAATGCTCTTATTGACTTGTTTAGCTGCTTCATTTTCACCATATAAGGTTTCTTTGCTCATTTCGATATACCAGTCACAAAAGTCATCCCAAATAAAGTTGTATAACTGGCGACCTGCTTCACCGAATTCAAAACGATCAAACAACTCAGTCACTTTCTCGATCGTTTCATTTAAACGAGTTAAGATCCAACGGTCCGCTACGGATTTCTCGCCAGAAAAATCAATATCTGTCACCGTCATTCCTTCAACATTCATCAAGACAAAACGGGACGCATTCCAAATCTTGTTGATGAAGTTCCAAGCAGCATCCATTTTTTCATAGCTGAAGCGAACATCTTGTCCTGGTGCAGAGCCATTTGATAAGAACCAGCGCAATGCATCGGCGCCATATTTTTCGATGACTTCCATCGGATCGATCCCGTTCCCTAATGACTTACTCATTTTACGTCCCTGTTCATCACGAATCAGTCCATGGATCAGCACATTTTCAAAAGGACGTTTGCCTGTGAATTCCAAGCTTTGGAAAATCATGCGGCTTACCCAGAAAGCAATGATGTCGTAGCCTGTGACTAGCGTGTTGGTTGGGAAATAACGCTGATAATCAGCACTATTTTCATCTGGCCAGCCCATGGTTGAAAATGGCCATAATGCGGAGCTGAACCAAGTATCCAGTACATCAGGATCCTGTGTCCAGTTTTCGGCATCTGCCGGTGCTTCTAAGCCCACATACATTTCACCAGTTTCATTGTGGTACCAAGCAGGAATTTGATGTCCCCACCACAATTGTCGGGAAATAACCCAGTCGTGAATATTTTCCATCCAGCGCAAGAAAGTTTGATTGAAGCGCGGTGGGAAAAACTCGACTGCCTGATCCGTCGATTGGTTGTCGATCGCTTCTTTAGCCAATGGCCCCATTTTGACAAACCATTGCGTAGATAAACGAGGTTCAACAACGACACCGGTTCTTTCTGAATGGCCAACACTGTGAATCATTTTTTCAATCTTTAACAAACGTCCGATATCTTCCAAATCTTTGACGATCGCTTTACGAGCTGCAAAACGATCCATGCCAGCATATTTACCGGCTAAATCATTCATGGTTCCGTCATCGTTCATAACATTGACCCGTGGCAAGTTATGGCGGTTACCGACTTCAAAGTCATTCGGATCATGGGCGGGGGTGATTTTTACTACACCGGTTCCAAATTCTTGATCCACGTAAGTATCCGCAATGATTGGGATCTCTTTATTAACTAATGGCAAAATAACCTTTTTGCCGATCAATTCTTGGTAGCGTTCATCCTCTGGATGGACAGCGATCGCAGTGTCTCCTAGCATCGTTTCTGGACGAGTGGTGGCAATCTCTACGGTACCAGAACCATCTGCCAGTTCATAAGTCATGTGGTAAAAAGCTCCTTCGATCTCTTTATGGATGACTTCGATATCAGATAAGGCCGTACGTGCTTGCGGATCCCAGTTGATGATATATTCGCCGCGATAGATCAAGTCTTTTTCGTAAAGAGTTACGAAGACTTTACGGACAGCATCTGACAGACCCTCGTCTAATGTGAATCGTTCTCGACTATAGTCAAGAGACAATCCTAGCTTTGCCCACTGATCACGAATATGGCCTGCATATTCTTCTTTCCATTCCCACACTTGGTCGACAAATTTTTCCCGACCAAGGTCATAGCGGGAGATCCCTTGTTCTCTTAGTTTTTCTTCGACTTTTGCTTGTGTCGCAATTCCAGCGTGATCCATACCTGGTAACCACAATGTATCAAACCCTTGCATCCGTTTTTGGCGAATGATGATATCTTGAAGGGTTGTATCCCACGCATGGCCTAAGTGTAGTTTACCAGTAACATTTGGCGGAGGAATAACGATTGAATAAGGCTTGGCTTTTTGATCACCACTTGGTTTGAATAGATCTTTGGCTAACCATTCCTGGTAGCGTCCCGCTTCGACTTCTTGCGGGTTGTACTTTGTTGATAAGTTATCGGACATTGTTTTACCTCCTACTTTTTTTGATCAGTTCCTTCAAGACCGCTCGGCTTTTGGGAATAAAAAAAGTCCTAAAATGCCGAAGCATTTTAGGACGCAAATACGCGGTACCACCTAAATTGTAGATTTCTCTACCTCTTGGGCGTGAGTTAACGGTCACGAAGCGTTTGATTCTACTGAACAAGGTGTTCCTTGCTGTTCCAATCAAAGACTCACAAGCTACCTTCTCAGATTCCTGCTGAAAACCTTGCACCAATTGGTCTTCTCTCTGTAAAAACAGTTCGTCTGATACTCCTCTTGATCCTCGTCTTCTTTCAATTGATCTTGTTCATTCTACAATGAACTTTTTTGAAAGTCAAACAGCGATTGATCTGGCAGCGGCCAAAGCCGATTGATAGTCCGGTTCTTGAGAGATTTCAGGCACGATCTCTTCGTAGCGGATCACCCCTTTTTCATCTAAGACAAAAATCGCGCGGGCAAAATGTCCAAACTCTGGGATCATAATTTGATAGGTTTCTCCAAACGTATTTTCTGGATCATGCAGCATCAGCATATCGATCCCTTCTTGTCCACACCAATTTGCTTGTTCTTCTTTCGTATTGTTCGAGATTGTCACAAAATTAACCTCATCAATCTTACTTGCTTCTTCATTGAAGCGCTTCGTCTGCAATGCACAGACCCGCGTGTCAATGTCGGGAACAATGCTTAAGATCGTCGGTTTACCTAAGAAATCAGCCAAGCGATAAACTTTGTCATCTAAACTTTTCAGTTCAAATTCTTTGGCTTGATCCCCTACTTTTGGCTGAATGCCTGGTACTTCAAAAATGGTTCCTTTACGTGTTACTTGCATGTCATCTCTCCTATTACAGTTTTCTCCAGTATAGGAGAGAACCCGCGAAAGCCAAAAGATTTTGCTCAAAACCTACGATTTCTGAGAATAGGTATTGTCAAAAAAGATCAACGTCTGTAATTCTGTCGTCAGATCGATGTATTGGATATGAACATTTTTAGGTACATTGACGCGATCAGGGGCAAAATTTAAAATCGCTGTAATGCCAGATTCTACGATCGTATCGATTGCCGCCTGAGAATATTGACTAGGTACTGTCGAGATAGCTACAGTGATTCCTTTCTCCTGAACGATCTCAGCTAGCTGATCCATTCCATAAACATAGTGACCGTCGATGGTCTTACCGATCAATTGCGGATCATTATCAAATACAGCAACGATCGAAAGATTCTCATTGCGGCGAAAGTTGTTGTTTGCAAGAGCTTTACCTAGATTGCCAAAGCCCACTAATGCAATGTTCTTTGCTTCGTTCGTTTCTAATATATGGCTAAAAACTTCAATCAAGTAAGGAACTTCATAACCATACCCGCTTCGTCCTAATTCCCCTAAGTGGGAAAAGTCCCGACGAATCGTTGCGGAAGGAACTTGTGTGATCTCAGCAAACTCTTTTGATTTGATTCGATGGACACCTGATGCATCCAAAAATTTTAAATGCCTTAAATAAGCAGGCAGACGTTTCGCTGTTGCTTTAGGAAGTTTTTTTTCTCTTAATGCTTCCATGGTTTCCGTCCTCCTTGTTAAATAGTTCACATATCGAGTTTAGCATGCTCGTCATTGAATAGCAAGCAATTTTCACAAACTTTTAATGCTTCCTAGATTCCAGTCAAACGACTGTGAGAAATCTCTCACAGATCCAGCATAAACGAAAAAAGACGGCTACTTGGGCACACCCTTTGTAACCATCTTTTTTCTTTAATTGCCAACAGTCAACAGCTGGTTTTTATCCCCTGAAATCAAAATTTTTTTCTGATGTGAAGATCAAAGAAAATCAGCGAATTCTGCTTTTTCGGAAGCTTGGATCTCTTCGATTTTCAACCCAGCTAATGCCCGCTCCATCATGCCTGCTATATCTAAGCGCTCTTCATATAAATGCACTTTCTCCAACTTCGGTCTTGTCTTAGGCTGTGGCGGAGCAAAAATCGTGCAGCAGTCTTCAAATGGCTGGATCGCCAGTTCAAACGTATCGATCTCTTGAGCTACATCAATGATTTCTAATTTATCCATCGTTGCCACCGGACGAATGATTGGCGTATTCGTTACTTCATTGATCGCCACCATACTTTGCAATGTTTGTGAAGCCACTTGGCCTAGTGATTCTCCGTTCAAAATAATCAATCCATGACGAGCTTCACGGATCGCATCTGTGAGTCGCAGCATCATCCGGCGAGTGATCGTCATCCAATAGCCTTGAGGCACATGCTTCTTGATTTCTTCTTGAACTTCAGTGAATGGGACTTCAATAAACTGAATACCGCCAACATAAGGGGTTAGTTTCTTTGTCAGATCTTTGGCTTTTTGTAGTGCCTGTTCGCTAGTATAAGGCGGGCTGGCAAAATGGACCGCTTCGATCTCTACCCCGCGTTTCATCGCAAAATAACCGGCAACGGGGGAATCGATCCCGCCTGAAAGCATCAGCATCCCTTTCCCACTCGTTCCAACCGGTAACCCACCAGCTCCTTGGATCGTCTCGTAAGAAAGGTAGGCTCCATCCATACGGATCTCTACCCGTAGATTGATATCTGGCTTTTTCATTTGAACTTTGATTTCTGGAAAGCGATCAATTACAGCATTTCCTAACGTCAAATTCAACTGATTACTGTCTTGGATGAATTGATGGTCACTGCGTTTGGCAGTGATTTTGAAGGTCTCAGTCCCTGTATAGATTTCACTCATCACTGTTTGTACGGCCTCTTTTAACACTTCGACGTCTTTTTCTACCCGAATGCTGGGAGAAAAATTTTGAATCCCAAACACTTTTTGCAATTTCAATATAATTGCCTGACTGTCTTCCCCATTCAGAAGCAAATGCATCCGATCACGTTCTGCATGAACTTTGACTTTAGGAAAGTCGGCAAGTGTTCGCTTCACATTCTCCGCCAACTGCATAATGAAACTGCGGCGGTTTTTTCCTTTGGTTGATAATTCGCCGTAGCGAACCATGATCTCTGTATAATTCACGAGTAAAACTCCTTTGTTTGTCGTTGGTATGTTCGCAACATGCTCTTATTGGCTTAATTTTGAGAACTTTTGATAAAGCTGATTAAATACAATCAAAAATTGTTCTACTTCGGCCATCGTATTACTTTCATCCAAGCTGACCCGAACTGCTGAAGTAGCTAAGCGACTAGGGACATGCATCGCATGCAATGTGCTGCTAGCCATTTTCTTGCGGGAAGAGCAGGCACTAGTCGTTGAGAGATAAATCTGTTTTTCTTCAAAGGCATGGACAAGCACTTCTCCTCTGATCCCTTCCAATGAGAAACAAAGAATATGCGGCGCAAAATGTTCGGCTCCAGAAAACACCGTCACTTTCTCATACTCAGATAATGCTTCTGAAAGGTAACTTTTCAATAAGCCCACATGGTTAGGCCGGGCAGCTTTTTGTTCAAGTGCTAGTCGCAACGCTTTAGCCATTGCAACAATTGCCGGTAAATTCTCAGTCCCGCTGCGCTGATTTTGTTCTTGCCCGCCACCGGTCATTAATGGTGCTAGCTTACGGCCTTTTTTCCAATAAATAAAACCGACGCCCCTAGGTCCATGAAACTTGTGGGCAGAAAATGTGGCAAAGTCTACCCGTTGTGGCAACCATTGCTGCTGATCAACCTTCGCAATTGCTTGAACAGCATCCACATGGAAGTGGATGCGAGGATGAGCTTCTAGAATTTCAGCGATTTGATTGATTGGCTGGATCGAACCAATTTCGTTGTTGACTGCCATCACAGAAACAAGAATCGTTTCCTTTCGGATCAGTTGCTGCAAAGCAGCGACATCTACAAATCCAGTAGAAGTAACGGGTGCGATACTCACGTCAAACCCTAGTTCCTTCAACTGTTCTGCGGTCTCACTGACCGCTGGATGTTCGATGCCAGAAATAATCAAGTGATTGCCATAAGCTTTTTTGGCGATCGCGGTGCCTTTTAAGACCCAATTGTCTCCTTCCGTCCCCCCACTGGTAAACCAAATCTCTGAAGCAGAAACTTGCAGCAGCTCAGCAATTTGCGCCCGAGACTGTTCCAAAAGACGGCTGGCTTGACTGCCAAGATCGTGAAGACTTGAAGGGTTGCCGATAATACGCTGACTAACTTTTACATATGTATCTAATGCTTGCGGATAAATTGCGGTTGTGGCGCTGTTATCAAAATAAATCAATGCTAGGACCCTTTCTTTGAAAAATTCTTTCCCATTATAACTGCTCTTTCCTGCTCTTTCAAGAAGTTCCTCTTCTTGGATCGATTTGTCGGTAGAGAATCCGCCAATTCACTAAAAAAGCCAGACAGTTTTTCACTGCTGGCTTTTGCTTTATACTAAATCACGATTCTTGAAATAGAAGTTCTCGATCCGCTTGAAAGCACCTGGTTCGACGCGTTCCAAAGCTGTCCCGATCTCATCTAATGCATCTTGATAACGATACTCTTTCGTAAACAGATACAAACTCTTATCAATCGCTGCTTTGATGTCGGCATGTGAATGACGGTAACGGTTTGCATATTGCATCATTTGTTCTGTCAATGCAGCTGCATCCACTAAATCTTTCGTTTGTTCATCAAGCATGTCTAAATCTTCTTCACAAACTGAAACCAATTTATTGATTTCTTGCATGTTGATCCGAATTTTATTCAATTCTTTGCCTAATTCTTCCACTCGGTCAGTTGCGACAAAGAAGAATTCTAAGTATTCCCCTGGTAAGCCTGGCAAACGCTGTTTCTCAACAAAACGTTTGAGGTTACGTAAACGAAATTCGAAGTTCTCTACTTTCTCTTGTGCGACCTTTTCACCACGGCGTAGATCACTTAGCGCTTCATCGATTTCAACTTGTTGCGCTTCGACATCATCTAAAATTTTGTAAGCATCTTTATAAAAACTTTGTACTTCTGAATAAGGGATCTCATGGTTTTCCAACTGCGGCAAGTATTCATTGTTGCGGCGAGCCAATTCATCGACTTCTGTTTGGAAGCCACGGACCCGACCTAATTCATTATGATTCAATGTATAGCTTTGAGCGGTATGATCCAACTCAATCAATAATTGACGATTGTTTTTCGTCGCATGATCGATGTAGTCAACAATCACTTGACGATTTTTAAGAACATATTTCTTCGCATTGATTTCACGTTCCATTACCGTATACAACGCATCGATGTCACTAGCTGTATCCCGATTAGCTACCTCCACAGAAGCAACTTCTGTTTTGGCTAAATCATTCATAGAATTTTCAACCCGTTTTTTCACGCGGTTGATATCTTCTTGGAAGTTAGCTTCAGGAAAGACGTATTTTTGATCCAATAATTTTTTGTATCCATCTTGGATTTCTTTTAATTGATCAGGGAACGTACGATTCAGCTCTTCATAAGCAGTTGGGATTCGTTTCATCAAATCTTCGACTTCATAGGTGTGTTGCTCTGCTTGTTCTAAAACTTCCCGAGCTTCGACCGGATCACCGGAAGTATTCAGCGTAACAAATTGAGTGAATTCAATCTCGATATTTTTGATTTGCTTTTGCAGTTCGTTATAAGCTGGACCAAATTCCTCTCCATGCTCCCGCAAGTTTTTCTTCAAATCTTCATAAACATCCAATGCTTTTTGGACTTCTAGGGAATTGCGTTCTTCACTTTCACGAAGTTCTTTCAAGCCGGCACGAATCTCTTCGACTTGACGTTCCATATCATCCATGGTTGCTTCCGCTTGTTCGATCGCTGTTTTAGCTTTGAAAAAGCGAATCCGTTCATTCAACTCTTCGACTTCAAAGATTTGGCTTTCCAGTTCCGCAAATGAGGAGGTGGAAATATCTGTCCATTGCTGGTTCCATTCTCGGAATGTGTTTTGGCTTTGACCCACCAAATGCATTTTTTTCACTTCATCGACTTCTTCAATGACCGGCAGATCAAACAGGTTTTCTTTACGTTTCTCTAAGACATCCAGTTTCTCCTGATTTTTCTTTCGCATAAAGTAACCGATCGCATATAAGATCGCCGCGATGACGACAATGGCAATAACGATTCCAAAGATGATATTAGTTCCCATTTTATGGTTCCTCCAATTTTCAAATCTACACTTTTCGTATGAAATCCGCGTTTTCACAGATCCGTTTTTGGGTATGTAAGGTATCTCAAATAAAAGGACCCACTTGTCCCTTTTCAAAAAAAGCATCTACGCTAGATTATAGCATAAAGAAAAAAATCAAGCATTAAATTGCGGCAAAAAAGATTGACTTTTTTGCGACTTCCTCCAATTTTTCATTCTTTTTTTAACAAGCTCTCTCTAAATTTCCTTGGAAAAGCCGAAATCAAAAAAGCTTTTTCCTGTTTTTTGGTGCCTTTTTTAAGAAATGCCTTGATTTCTCACTTTTGACACTGTACTCTAGAAAAAAGCTTGAACAGGAGTAATGCAAGATGAAAGTAGCAAAATTTGGTGGTAGTTCGCTCGCTTCAGCCGAGCAAGTGCAAAAAGTAGTTGATATTATCCAAGCAGATCCACAACGCCGTTTTGTTGTTGTTTCTGCTCCCGGTAAACGCCATGCAGACGATACCAAAGTGACTGATCTTTTATTAGCCACTTGTGAAGGACTAGCTGCATCAAAAGATGTCCGTCCCTTATTAACAGAAATTTATGCGCGTTATGCTGCCATCGCTGCCCCTTTTCAAGTGGCGCCTGAATTATTGGCAGAGATCCAAAGTGCTTTACAGCAGTTTCTGACATTGTCGCCTAATGATGACCCACATTTTCATGACAAGATCTTAGCTAGTGGAGAAGACAATAACGCTCGTTTGATTGCCGGAATTTTACAAGCATCCGGTCTAGCAGCACGTTACTTAAACCCAGAGGAGCTAGGGATCTTAGTCACTGATGAACCCCAAAACGCCCGGATCTTGCCAGCATCTTACACAAAAATCAATGCCTGGGCAGAAACAGAAGAAATTTTAGTGATCCCAGGATTTTTTGGGTATACGGAGGATGGAGAAATCTGTACTTTCTCTCGAGGCGGATCAGATATTTCTGGTGCATTGGTAGCTGCTGGTGTCAACGCGGCGCTTTATGAGAACTTTACAGACGTCGATGGTATTTTTTCGGCTCATCCAGGTTATGTCCATCACCCAGAACCCATCAAAGAACTGACTTATCGAGAAATGCGGGAACTTTCGTATGCCGGATTCACGGTGCTGCACGATGAAGCGTTGATGCCTTCTTATCGGGCAAAGATTCCCGTCGTTATCAAAAATACGAATAATCCCACACATCCAGGAACCATGATTACCAACCAACGGAACAACTTGACACAACCAGTTGTCGGTGTTGCTAGTGATGAAGGCTTCTGTATGATCTACATCCGTAAATACTTGATGAACCGAGAAGTTGGTTTTACTTTACGCGTCCTTGAGATTTTCAAAGAATTTGATTTAAACTATGAGCATATGCCGTCCGGAATCGATGATATCTCGATCATTATGAGAGCCAATCAATTAAATCCGGTGTTGGAAGAAGAATTGCTGCGCAAGATTGCTTATGAGATCGATCCAGATGAATTACGAATGACCCACGACTTATCCATGGTCGTAGTCGTTGGCGAAGGGATGCGCCAACGAGTGGGGATCACTGCAGACAGCACAGCTGCATTGGCCCGCAAGAACATCAACTTGGAAATGATCAACCAAGGTTCTTCCGAGGTCAGTATTATGTTTGGTATCCATAAAGAACAAGAGAAAGCCGCTGTTCGAACTTTGTATTATACCTTTTTTGATTGATAGTCAGTGGCCTTTCCCAACAAAGCCGACCCTCAAATACACTTAGAACAAAAAAAGATGACCCTTGCGAATGATTTTGCAAAGGTCATCTTATTTTTATGGTTGTTCACTCGTTTCAAGTCAACTCTTCATTTTTGCTGCGATCTGACGTTCAATTTCAGCTTTGATGCGGGGCTCTGGAGCAAAACGTTCTTCCCAATCTGCAGGTTTCATGACTTTATGAGTCACAGGATGGTAATGGGGCATGCCATCTGGAAAAAGTTTCCCCATATTGGCTTCATGAACGATTTTCAAAATTGGTGCCGGATCGACACCCAATAGTGAAAAAGAGCCATAGGTGAAATACAAAAGATCGCATAAGGCATCGACTTGCTCGACTAACGTATCCGTCACTGGTTTTTGTTTGCTAGTGATCTTTTCTTTTGCTTGCTCGATTCCCTGATGCAGATCCGCCACTGACTGTGCGAACTGCTCGGGATCATTGTTGGCCGCTGCATACAAAAACTCAACTAATTCTTCTACTTTGAACCCTGCACGGAAACTGGCCTTTTCTGGTGTGAATGGCCGTGGTTGCTCCGGACGTGTCGGATCAAAGGTTTGATGAAATTCTTCTGTCATTTCAAAAGGACTCATCTTCTTTCCTCCTCTGTTGATCTCACTCAATCAATTCGTGTATTCCATTTATTCCTCTAGTTAGGTGTTATTCGATGATGCCATAGTGTCTCAGAGCCTGAGCGATACCATCTTCATTATTAGATGCTGTTACATAATTGGCCGCTGTCTTTGCCGCTTGCTGCGCATTCCCCATAGCCACCCCAATACCAACACCTTTCAACATCTCGATATCATTTTCGTGATCCCCAAAAGCCATGGCTTCCTCGATCGCGATCCCTTCATAAGCCAAAAACTCATGGATTCCCTTCATTTTCGAGCCTTTCTTGGGGACGATATCCACTGAATAGGCATTGGAGCGTTTGAAATCACAGGAAGGCAGTTTTTGCTTTAGCTTTTCTTTCTCTGATTCGGGACTCAGCATAATGCACTGATAAATTGGTTCCCGCAAAATATCCAGAGACTGATACCGTTTGGCATTTCGATTTGGACTGAATCGCTGCAGCAATTTTTTTAGCACCCCAACGGGAAACTTCTTTGGGACGAATCGCAAATAACGTTGCATCACTGGTGATTGACTCAAGCGAATCGTCAAGCTGCCAGCCACTTTGGTTTCTCCGCCAAACATTACCTGCCGATAATTTTCATCTGCATATGCAACAATTTCTTCAAGGATGTTCTTCGAGAAAGGTTTGGCATAAATCAAATTTTGTTTGGTGTAGACAAACTGCCCATTATAGGTGATGAACATATCCAAATCTAAATAATCGATGACTTTCTCTAATTCTACAGGTCCGCGGCCTGTCGCCACGCCACATAAAACACCTTGTTTTCTGGCTTCTTTGATCGCTGCTCGGGTACTTGCCATCGCTTTCCCGTTATCTGCGATCAATGTACCATCGATGTCAAAAAAAATTGCTTTAATCATATAACTCCTCAAAATAGCTCCAATTGGCTAGGATTCAGTTGTTGGTAATCGATTTGCATGGCTTCGATCAACGCGCGGGCATTGTCCGCCGCATCACCGCCAGCATTATTGTTAAAAATAACAGCAACTTCTTGTGCGTGAGCCGCTGTTTCTTCGACTGCTTGACGTAGTTCACTTAATTCTTTCTCATTGTAGCGATAGAGCGTCCGATTCTTTTTGGCGTCAGGTCCGGTAGCTGTCCAACCAACATCATTTCTGCCATGAAAACGACATACGGCAAATGCCGGGTTAGTCACTAGCGGTTCTAAAGGAACCGTAGTGGAGAGTTTCTTGGGCTCATCAACAATAACCAACGAGAACTTTTGCTTGCGCATATAGGCTTGCATCGAAGAGCGGAACTCTGGCTGATACCAACTATTATCCCGCAACTCGATTGCCACCGGATACGCTGCAAACCACTGACGTACTTCATCTAAATACGCCACACTTTCTTTCGTACACTTAAACCGGTTGGGAAATTGTGCCAGCAAACAATAAAGCCGGCCAGCATCCACCATAGGTTGAATCGCCTGCTTGAAAGCTGTTAGTGCTTCTGCCATAGACATACCTTCCGGCAAATCACCTTGTGTCGTTACGCTTTGATGCACTTTAAGAATAAAACGGAAGTTATCCGGTACCTGCGTCAACCAATTCCGCACATCCTTCTCTTTGGGTAAATAATGATAAGACGTATCCAGTTCAACCACAGGAAAGACACTGGCATATTCAAAAAGTTTTGATGTTTTTCTCTGAACAAGAGAACCATGTTCACTAAATGTCGTACAACCAATTCGAATCATTTTTCCTCACCTTGCTTGTTTTCTTATTTGATTAGTATACAATAGTTTTGGAGTTATGAGTAAAATAATCTTTGAGGTGACAAAAATGAAAAAAATCCTCGTTTTGCATACAGGTGGCACCATTGCCATGAAAGAAGATGTGTTGACCGGTGGTGTCAGTCCAGACGTCACAAACCCATTGATGGATGCCCCTATCCATATCGATGACGATGTTGAACTGATCGTTGAAGATATCTTTAATCTACCTAGTCCTCACATTGCACCTGAGCAAATGCTGCAAATCAAAGAACGCATCCAGTTGGCTCATTTAAGTGGAATCGATGGCGTAGTTGTCACTCACGGAACAGATACATTAGAAGAAACTGCCTTTTTTCTAGATACAACGATCGGCAATCAGCTGCCTATCGTCATTACAGGTGCCATGCGCTCCAGTAATGAAGTCGGTAGTGACGGTTTATATAATTTTGAAAGTGCCATTCGCGTAGCAAAATGTGATGATGCTCAAAAAAAGGGTGTTCTAGTCGTTATGAATGACGAAATCCACTCTGCTCGTTATGTCACAAAGACGCATACAACGAATGTTGCAACTTTTCGCACGCCAACACTAGGTCCCATTGGGCTGGTCACAAAAAATCGAATATTATTCATGCAGGAACTATTAGAGAGTCGCCAATTGGATGTTGATCGGGTCGATGGCTTGATTCCGATCGTTAAAGCCTATGCCGGCATGCATGGAGAACTTTTTGAGGCCTTAGCAGAATCCAATATCGATGGATTGGTCATTGAAGCCCTCGGAGCTGGCAATCTACCACCCCAAACATTACCGCCGCTAAAAAAATTACTGGCGAAACAAATCCCAGTCGTACTAGTCTCCCGCTGTTTCAACGGTATTGCCGAACCTGTCTATGGTTATTCTGGAGGCGGAAAAGAACTGCAGGAGATGGGAGTCATCTTTTGCAATAGCATCAACAGTCAAAAAGCCCGAATCAAATTGCTGATCGCCAAAAATCGTCGGCTGCCATTAGTTGAATTACACGACTTTATGGAAAACTGATTGTTGACTTTTTTAGAAACTAAACTGACAAAAAACCGCACCTTCGCTTGTTCTTAGCAACTGACCTTTTTTAAGAGAAGGTCAATCGCTAAGAACAGACGATTGTCAGTGCGGTTAGTTGTTTTCATTATTTTTTGTTCGTTCATGCCACTTCATTGCGGCTTCGCAGTACGTCGTCTCTCCGATTCTGATCTCATGTAATGTTTCCAAATGGTTCTCATCCCGAATCGTTTCAAAATGACTTTCTACCAAGTTCCCGTACTCAACTTCTCGGTCAAAACGAATCGTTATTTCCTTCACCTGATGCGTCGTCAAAAATTCATAGCCTAAAACATCCAGCAACCAATTAAAATACATTGCATTGTTGACGTGCTGATTGCTGTCGATATCATAAAACCGAACCCGATAAGGTAAAAAATGTCCTTTTTCTGGGGAATTGATTTTAGGATAGCGCTTGATGCGCTTGATTTTCTCACTTTCAAAAGGAGCGACGATCTCATCTGGAACACTGCTGACTTTGCGTGTTGCCAAATCCATCAATGCAAAAACCGATTCGATCTTCACTAATTCATTTCCTTGGGCGTCGTGCAGCCAGAAATAGCGGTAGCAAAAATATTTATTGTATTCTTTTGCTTGTGTTGAGACCGTGATCTGTTCCCCGACCATCGGCAACCGATTGACCGTGATATGGTAAGTAGTAATGATCCATGTCAGTCCAAAAGAGCGAATGTATTCTGGCCCACGCTCCAATACTGCACTTTGCTCTTCGGATACTTTGATTGCCACTCCCAACATTGCTGGAAACGTCATTGTCTGATTGATATCGCACTCATAATAAGCGACTTCATGTTCTTTTTGATACTTTGCTACCATCTTGCCAAATGCCTCCTAATATCTACTCAAAATCTCATCTACATTATTGCCGTAACTTTCACCGAATAGATTCAAATGAACCAATAAATAGTACAACTGATACACAGGAACCCGCTCTTGCCAATCTTTTTCCAGCGGGAAGACTTGCTGATAGCGTTGGAAAAATTCCGGACGAAATCCGCCGAATAATTGCGCCATCGCCAGATCAAGTTCGCGATCACCAAAGGATACAGCCGGATCAATGAAAACTGGATCACCCTTCTGATCAAACAGCACATTGCCGCGCCAAAAGTCACCATGCAGTAAAGACGGTTGAACCTGTCGACCTGACCACTCTTGATACAGCGTTTCTTTCAGATTTAGGTACTTATCTTCTCGGCGAGGATTCCAATGATTTCCTAACTTGGCCAATTCCACCTGAACGTCTAAGCGGCACGTGGTATAAAAACTCACCCAATCCTCTGCCGCGGGATTCACCTGCGGCAATAAGCCAATAAAGTTGTCCTGTTCAAATCCAAACGTTGGGCTTGTTTGCCGATGGATCTCAGCTAAAGCAGTGGCGATCGACTCTTGATCACCTTCACCAACATCGATCCATTCTAGCAAAAGGTAGGCGCCATGTTCGTTATCTCCATATTGATAAACGGCGGGTACGCGAACATAGGGACGTAATTGTGCCAATCCTGCTGCTTCTGCTTGAAAAAACTGCTGGGATACTCCTGGATGATACTTCAAGAAATACTGTCTTTCTTCTGACCGCAACCGGAACGTCTGATTCACGTCACCCCCGCTGATCGGCGTTAATGTTCCGGATAACCCAAACTGGGCAAGCAATTCCTGATTCATGTTGGACACATCCTTTACTCGGTAAAGTGGGCGTGAAAATACTCTTTTTCGTCTTTTGTGATTGCCAGTCCTTCTTTTAAATACTGATCCACCGTGCCAAATTCTTTTTTGATCGCTGCTAAACTTTCATCAAGAAAACTTTCTTTTGCACTCATCAATGTGGTGATGGCTTCAAGAACTTCAGGCGGCATTTGCTGCGCCATAGGGGCAAATTTTTCTTTTAAAAAAGGCCCCAGATAGCGATTCGTTGCCAGATAGTCTTGTTTGATAGTTGATTGATCCACCTCTAATAAAGATAAGAGCAGAAATGCCCCGAAGCCTGTTCGATCTTTCCCTGCTGTACAATGAAATAGGGTTGCTCCTGCTTCCGCATTTTCTAATACCAAGTCAAAAAAATGACGGTATTGCTTTCGAGCATGCGGACTTTCGACAAAGTGGCGATATACCTTCTTCATCTGATCTTCTGCATCATCCCCATCTGCCAGTTTTTGCTTCAATGTCTCTGGTGATAAGGAAACCATCGTTTCATCTTCGCTAAAAATCGGCAAAAAGAACTGCTGGGCATAACGGATTGGCTGATCTGGCTGTGCTTTGGCTTCTTCATAGGAACGAAAATCAATGATTTGATTGATGCCATAGTTGCTCAATGTTGCTTGATCTGTCTCAGACAGCTCATTGATCGCGGCACTACGAATCAGTTTTTTCCGCTTAATGGTCTTCCCTGATGTCGTTTTATAACCGCCTAATTCTCTGACATTTGCTGCATTTTCTAAATGAATCAGTTGTGTCATCTTGATCCCTCCTGCGCCTGTATACAAAAAGTATAGCAGAAACCCATAAAAAAAGCGGTGAATATTTCTTTATTATTCTCTCATCTACTAAAGATAGCGGTCAGAGTAGGCCATAATGACACATAATAACAATAGTAACTCTGATTTTTGGTCACAAAAAAAGAAAGACCACACGCAGTCTTTCTTAATAAACACTCTTTTGTTATCACTTGATTTAGTAGCGGCTTCTACTTGAATCAATCGGCATCAATCACAGCTGTTTGACTTTCAAGTGTTGCACGATCTAGTTCATGGATACGACTGCTAGTCACCACACCGGCAACCATGCTGTCACTGACATTAACCAGTGTTCGAGCCATATCGATCAGTGGTTCAACAGAAATGACTAGACCAACGATTGCGATCGGCAAGTTCATTGATCCTAAAACGATCAATGAAGCAAAGGTTGCCCCACCACCGACACCAGCAACACCAAAAGAACTGATGGTTACGACCGCCACCAAAAGCAGGATAAACTGCCAATCAAAGACATTGATTCCTACCGTAGGCGCTACGATCGTGGCTAACATCGCCGGATACACACCAGCACAGCCATTTTGTCCAATTGACAAGCCAAAGCTACCAGCAAAATTGGCGGTTGCTTCGTCGACACCTAGCGCTTTTGTTTGCGTTTCGATATTCAATGGCAACGCACCGGCACTTGAGCGTGAAGTAAATGCAAAACTTAACACTGGAAAAGCTTTCTTGAAATAAGTAATTGGATTGACTTTTACACTCGCTAACAACAAGGAATGAACGAGCAAGACAATGATCAATGCTGCATAAGAAGCTAAAATAAATTTCCCAAGATTTAGGATCGCTTCGAAATCACTTGATGCTAGAACATTTGTCATCAACGCTAATACACCATAAGGAGTCAACCGTAACACAAGTTTGACGATTCGCATCACGATCTTGTACAAGCTATCCATTAGATCAGCAAACGTTTGCGCCTCTTTCGGGGCTTTTTTCTTCACCCCTAAGTAGGCAATCCCTACAAAAGCAGAAAAAATCACCACTCCAATCGTACTCGTTGAACGTGTCCCAGCTAGATCGGCAAAAACATTATTCGGAATAAAGGATACGATCTGTTGAGGAATTGACAAGTCTTGGACTTGGGTAGAACGTTCTGCCAACTCAGCGATCCGTGCGGTCTCCGCTGCGCCTTCAGTAAAACTCGCACCGTCTAAACCAAACAACATAACCATCACGATTCCGATCAGTGCAGCGATTGCTGTCGTGCCCAACAAAGTAGCCAACACAGTAAAGCTGATTTTTTTGATTTTTTCGCTTTCTTTCATCTTGGTAAATGCCCCGACGATCGAAACAAAAACCAATGGCATGATCAACATTTGCAGCAGTGCTACATAGCCGTTCCCCACCATTGTGATCCACTCTAGTGATTGGGTGATCACTTCCGAGCCAGTTCCAAAGATCGCCTGTAAGATACCACCAAAAAGTATCCCGACAAACAACGCTGTAAACACTCGTGTAGAGAATTTCAGATGACGCTTTTGCATCAGGTAGAACCCATAAATAAGGGCAGCAAAAATAAGTACAACAATAACTATAAACAGATTTGTCATTAGTCTCCTCCTTTAACATTAAGTAAAATGACAAAGTCTGTCAGTGGAAGTAAAGGTTCCCAGTGACCATTCTTCAACAGTTCACTCTAATGAGACGTGTGGCATCATTAGTGACTGTTCTATTTTATAGAAAGAATGGCGATCTTACAATTAATAAGTTTCACATTTTTCTGCTAAAGATCATAAAAATGGACAAAAAAAGCTGTGACAGCGCAGCTAATAAACGGTCCATCAAACAAATTGGTCTACCTGATAGAAAATGAACCGTTTCTATCTCAGTCCTCGTAAAATTTGTTCAATCGTCTCTTAACATACGCCCACAGCTTTTCATTTCTTCATTATGCTAAAGCTCCCATAGGGTCCCAAGGAGCTAAGACTTGCGGCTCTGCTTCAAAAGCAGCGAGTTGTTCTGCCGTCAAAAATTCCTTGCGAACAACGATTTGATAGGTGTACTCATCCATCCATTCATCACTCATTACAAAAAATCCATTGGTACCGACTTTTTCTCCCCAGCTGTTTTCGACTTTCCATTTTGTTGATTTGCCATCAACGATGTCCACACCAGTCAAGACCATCGCATGGGTCATCAGACTTTCACCATAATCTAAACGTTGAGCTTTCGTCATCGTGAAATCGATATCGAATAAGTCGTTCATATCATACGCATCCAATGCCATGATTCCAGAATCACGGGTAGAAGATTGCCCAACATCACAGCCAAACCAGACAGATTCTCCTTGTTCTAATTGGGCAATCGCCAATTTTTTGAATGTTTCCATATCCACATTCAAATATTTCACTTCTTTACCTCCAACAACGTTCCCCAACATTTCCACTGTATAGGACTTGTTATAAGGTTTGTCAGCAGTAGGGGCGTTGATGATACTTACATAATCATCCAGATCTACCCCTACATATTTGTCATAAAATGTTTGCGGCGTCAGTCCGCGATCAATATGATAATTTTTCTCTTCATCACGGTATTCAAAGTCAAACGTTTCTGGTGGAGTCCCTAAAGAAGTCGCTAAGAAATTGTAGATTTCTTGTAGCATCCCTTCTTTTGCTTCTTGAATAGCTGCTTCGGATTGTCCATCCGCCACTAATTGGCGCAATGTCCCAGCATCTTTGCGCAATTTTTTGTTCAAGTAGTTGTTCAAGTCACGGGAATTCGATGAATTACTGCTTTCTGGCATCACTGCTTTTGGCACGACACCATATTTTTGAAAGATCGACACGATCATATCCCATTGTCCGCCATCTTGTTGGGGTGTTTGCAGCAAGAAAGCAACCTTGCGGCTAGATAAAGGCTCTTGTGCTGTTGCCAAGACATTTTCATAAAAATAGTTGGCTTTTTCATATTTATCCCAGAAAAAAGTATGGTTCTGTGACAATTCAAAGTCCTTCAAATTAAAGGCATTCAACATTTTGTGACGGAATGTGTTCAATGCTGCAAACATCCAGCAGCGACCTGATTGTTTTTGGTTTGACACTTTGCCAGTCGTCACATCAACTGAAAAGACTGGTACATTGTTGACATGGCCTTGAATCGTTTCTGCTGAAGCAGTGATCCCGTTTTTGACCACGCCTCTTTGCAGTGCATTTTGCTTGTTATTTTGCTGATACGCTTCAGCAAATTTTTCAGTAGTATTTTTGGAAATTTCTGACATATTTCTCCATCCTTTCGCTTTATTCTCTTCATTTTACTCTTGTCCAAATCAAATAACAACCGCCTGAGCAAAAGTCTGGCAGATCCAAACTTGCGAAGGCGGTGTTCCCATTTAGATTCAGTTCGCAATCATGAAGATACCCAAGCCCAATAGGACAAAAGAAATCCCTTCTTCAAAACGGGCGTAGAACTGCCGAACAGGTCTGCTGGCTAATAAGATCGTCAGTAAAACACTGACGACGATCAACGCCATAAATCCGAGCAGTGACAAGTTTAGTTCAGTGATTGCCAGTGCTCTCAATCCTTTAATAAAGATCCCTTGCAGCAAATAGACTAACAGTGTGTTCTTGCCCCATTTGGTAAAAAACAGCTGTTGCCGTGGGACGAGTCGCAGAAAACCAATGATCCCCAGCAATCCAATCACAAAGAACACCCCTCGTAATGGTCCTCCGAACAATGGATAGCTCAGATAGTCTTCATAAGGTTTCGAGCCAAAGACCATGTACTTATTCATCCCATGGAAAAGCGCAATAAACAAGTAGATAATCGGCAAGAAAACCAGACTGATTTTTTTTATTCGTGTTCCTTGTAAAAACTGCATCTCATTTTTAGGAAAATAAAAACCGATGATAAAAAATGGTAGAAAGACAAATGTCCGCTGCAGTGTCAGAACTTGATTAATAAAAGGGAGGTAACCAGCAAAAATGCTCAGCAGCACACTAAGCAAGATGGCTTTTCTGGCAGTCATTTTCTGAAAAAAGACGAGGGAAAGCTGCCAAAAGAACATGCTGAGTAAGAACCACAATGCCCATTGAGGGTTGAGCAGCTGAATATTCAACGACGCGTCAAGTCCAATCACCCAGTAATAAACTGTATAAAAAAGTTGAAAAAACACATAAGGAAGTAGAAACTTTTTGACCAGATCTCGAACTTTTGAACCTTTTGTGAGCGGTTTGGCAAAATAACCTGCTAAAAAAACAAAGGCTGGCATATGAAAGGTAAAAATAAAATAGTACAGATCATGATAAAACTTGTGATCACCAATGAATGGTTGCAATAAGTGGCTGAAAACCACTAAAATCATTAATAAAAATTTTGCATTATCGAAGTAAGCCGTCCTCGGGGAATGGCTCATAATGTCTCCTCCTTTATTTTTTCTAACTAAAAGCATACCGTAAAATTCAGTCACTGCGATAACAAAGTGATTGCAAAACAGCAACGAAAAATTTCAGTTTATTACTCCTAATGCTGCGAAGTGAGTTCCTTAGAGAGAGGATGATTATTGATTGCATGTTCCATCTATTTGTATTAATATAGATAATACAAAGGAGAGAGCGCCAGTGCAATTCGAAATCAAACCTCAAAGCAATACACCCATCTATCAACAATTACGCGATCAAATCATTCTTGGGATCGCAACAGGCGAATTAGCTGTCGGCGAACTACTTCCCTCTGTCCGTCAACTTGCAGAAGAGATTGGCATCAACACGATGACTATTTCTAAAGCCTATAATTCACTGAAAGAAGACGGGCTGCTGATTACCGATCGGCGCAAAGGAACTGCTGTCGCAGCGCCTCGCAGCTTTACCTTCTCCGAAGAGGAATATTATCAACAACAGCTGCAGCTGCAAGTAGCCTCTGCATTGATTCACGGAAAAAGCGAAGCAGCGATCATTGCCGATATTCAGCAATGTTTAGAACAGTTTTCTGAAAGGACCGAATTGAAATGAATTACATTTTCTTTGGCATAAATCTGATCGTCATTTTTTCTATCGCTTTTACAATGAATCTGCTCAGTAAGCCCCACAAAAACGTATTATTGGAAAATACATTATCTCCTGATCACTTGCAGCATCCGGACGTTTTGGCGTTAGTTTCTGAATACCGCCGCCGTATTATGCAGTTTGTCGGTATCTTAAGTGTAGCAAGTCTGATTTTTTTGTTCAATTTATATGACTCTATCCTCATGACCTTTTTCTGGCTGCTCTTGTTTTTGCTTCTGGGGGCAAGCTACGTCTTACAAATTCATTATATTGGAAAAATGGACGAACTAATTGAGCATAAGAACTGGGGACTCCCTATCGATCCTGTTTTAGTAGACACCAAATTGATCCAGCAAAAAAATAGAAAACTGTTGCCATTAGTCAGTTTTCTTCCATCATTGTTATTAGTCATTGCTGGTGTAATTTATTTCCCTACCGTGGAGAACGGACCCGGTTGGCTTTTCAGCCTCATCAACTGCTTGATCTTTTTGCTTTTCCTCTATTTATGGCAAGTGATTCGCCGCTTACCGGTACGTCCATTGACGAAGGATTTTCAAATCAATCAACAGTTCAATGATTTAACGAAATTCTATTGGTCCCTTCTGGTCGTCTTAATGAGCACGGGCACACTGCTATTGTTTTTTGTTCCACTGCTCTCGACCCAGTTGACGGGGGTAGTTGGAGAGTTATCCGCTGTTCTTTTCGTCTTGTTACTGGTCTTCTTGATGGTCGTTCCTTTTGGGCTATTGCTGCGATTACGAAAAAAACAAGATCAATTGTTGGCTTCTACGGAACAACGGTATTATGATGAAGACCGTTATTGGCGTTATGGCGTGTACATTAATCCAACAGATCCTCGATTATTTGTCCCTGACCGCGTGGGGTTGAATATCGGTATCAATTTAGGCAAAAAGACCGGAAAAGGTTTCGCAATCGGCACCGGCATTCTGATGATCGCGATCATGGTTGTCACTATCGTTCCTTTGTATCAATTAGATTTTAATCCTGATGCAATAAGTGGAGAGATGACAGATCAATCCGTACAGTTTGATGCCCCATTAGCTAGCCGACAAACGATTCCGTTGGATGAAATCAGAACAGTCACGCTTGTTGATACACTTCCAGAGCCAACGGTTCGCACAATGGGGATGGCGACAGATCATTACCTGACAGGCAACTTTAACGTTGCTGGTCAATCTGCGAAACTATTCATGGACAAACGATCGCAACCCATTCTCCGGCTCTCGACAGCCGATATCACGATCTACTACACGAACAAAGATGCCTCTGAGACCGTCAAACTGTATGAGACTCTGGAGCAAAAGCTTCAGTAGGCAATAAGAAGATATTTAGCAAGCAAGACAAACAAGCGAAGCGACCCCTGCAATTAGTAAAAATTGCCCGAGTCGCTTCGCTTGATTTTTCATGCTTCTTAGCTATCAGGACTGTGCCATAAGTCATCATCCAACAAGTTAAACCGAATAATAGTCTGTTGCTAGGATAGATTCCTCTGACTTTTGCGACGAGGAGTCCCTGCACCGCAGGAGCAATAATCATTAATGTTCGGATAGTTTTACTTGTAGGAGACTTATGGCACAGTCCCAAAAATCGCTACATTGGTTTCAGATTCTTCGCTAGCCGTTCGATCATCCAAGACAAACGCTTTTCGCGTCCAGTGTCGGTTTTTGCATCATAGTATGCCCGCGTGTAGGTCTTTTTGACAGAGAGAGACATTGCTTGGAAATTTGTATAAGCTGCCTCATGTTTCTTTAATAAGCTTGCTACGGTATAGATTTGTTCCTCCGAAATCTTTGGAGACTGAACCGCATCCCATTGACCGTTTTTCTTGGCCTCTTCTATTTTTCTTCGACCATAATCAGTCATTAGTCCTTGGCTTTCCAATGTTTCAGCTAGTGCTTTGTTTTTTTCTGACCACTTGCTGTTCTTTCTGCGCCTCGCAAAGTATTTCTTGTATGTTTTATCATCAATCTTTTGCATGACGCCATCGATCCAGCCAAAACAAAGCGCTTCTTCAAGTGCCTCGTGAGCCTTTATCGTCTTAGGACCGCCAGCTTTTCCGATCAAAAGCCAAACCCCTTCACTTGATACACCATACTCTTGAAGCCAGTCACGAAATTCATTTCTATTTGTAAATGTAATGCTGTTGTCCATAGAATCCCTCTCATCTTCTTTATCCACTTTGGACACCTTTTTAAGGAAACTGGGTCTTGGCTTGCGCAATAGTCGAATGAGTCATTTTCCAATAAATCACTGTGGGGTAGGTCAACATATAAGCATCGTAAAGCAGCAGACAACTATCGAGTCTCTGAAATAAAGTGACTTCCCTATGTCGACTGCTTTGCTTATCCAAAAAACAAGTAGCCGCAAGGAGATAAACTGTTGAATCTATCTATAAAGCAAAACCCCCTGAAATTCAGGGGGTTTTGCTTTACCCATCCATCATCTTTTCATCAATGGGGACGTTTTATTTATGACTCCGGCAGTAGGACTCGAACCTACGACATCATGATTAACAGTCATGCGCTACTACCAACTGAGCTATGCCGGAAGAATCTACCTGTAATATAGCAAATATTCAGATAAGTTGGCAAGTGAAAAAAGAAATTTTTGCTTCTTTGTCTTGTTGTTCACCTTTTTTGACAAAAAATCCCAGTACTCTTGAAAAAATGGAATTGACAAACAGCAGGCTTTCAGGTATTCTATATCTTGTGTTAAATAACAAGCCGCTTTAGCTCAGTTGGTAGAGCGCATCCATGGTAAGGATGAGGTCGACGGTTCAAGCCCGTCAAGTGGCTTTCTCAAAACAACGTTCTTGGGACGTTGTTTTTTTGTTTGCAGTTAGCACCGATTATTTTCAGTTACTCCTTATTTCAACAACGAAAATGATAAACGGTCCATGCATTGCATCACTATTTCACACTGTTCATTATGTTCATTTGAACAATTATAAATATCAATGATTCTCAAGAATAACTTCTTAGCCTATTATTTATCCAGTCACCAAAACTAGCTACGTATTCTATAGGCCCTTGTATTATTACTCTGGCTTGTTCTTTAGAAATTGCCTGATAAAAGAACTGTCGGTTTTCTCCATCATATACATTGTTATATTGATTCAACAAATCATTTTTTAAATTTTCAACTAACCTCATACTAGAGATTGGAATATTAATGACGAGTATTGAACCCGTTTTAAAATTATTCTCGTTTTCAAAAAAATTAGTAACAGGGTTCTCAACTGACTGACCTATAAAACGATACACTTCGGATTTCAAAAATTTCCATTGTCCACCAATCTTTTGCCCTTTTAATTTACCATCAGACAAGTAGTTTCTAATAGTTCTTGTAGTTACTCCCAATGCATCCGCAACTTCAGATACACTTAGCAAATCGTGATTCATAATTTATCTCCTTACATTAATGATTTTATTCGCGTATTTCTTGAATGATTTATCATGGGTTGTATATAAAATAATTTTCTCTTGTGATTTGATTGTAATGAAATTCAATATCGCATTTGCAGATTCTTTATCTATATTACTAATGCTTTCATCTAAAATATATAATTCTGCATCAGATATAATTAATCTACATACTGCAATTCTTTGTTTTTCTCCTCCAGATAAATTCGCACCATTTTCTAATAATACACTATCCCAATGCTTTTCTTTAAATATCGGACTTAAAATACCAGATGTTTCAATCAAATATTTTTCATCTCTGGTTAGTTTTCTTCCCATTCCTATATTATTTTCTAATGACGTAGACAAAATCGTTGGATCTTGTGAAATATAAGCAATTTTATTCCTTAAACTTGAATTTTCCAAGCTGTTAATCTCTAATCCATTGATCTTTATTCCTTTAGATTTTCTAAATTTCAACATCAGTCTCAATAGAGAAGTTTTTCCACTACCAGAATCTCCTTCTATATAAACTATATCCCCTTTATTCACTACTTCTTTTAAATTATAATTAAAAATTTGTTTATTTATTAAAAATGATGGGAAATTAAACTCAATATTGTTTATATTTTGTATTTCTATTTCCCCATTTTCTTCACGTAATAAGTCAAGATTATTCTTAATGAACTCATTAGAAATAGTTAAAGATTTATAATCTACATTTGCCTTAGATAAATCACTTAAAGCGGAATAATACATTGGAATAACAATACTTAGAATAATTAAATTTCCCACAGGAAATTCATTTTGAACAATTAATATACTCGCCCAAATATAAGTCATATTTTGAACCAATTGATTAATAAAGACAATAGCATTACTAGTAACTTGTGCATATTTATTATTATTTGCTAATGAATCATACATTGCAATCATCTTTGGTTTAAGCAGATGTTCTAATGCAGATACATTAGCTTGGGATTTTATATTATCCACATTTGATAATGTCACAATTAAATCTTTATTTGCACTTGCAGCATCTTTTTGCATTTTTTCCATTCTAATAGATAATTGCTTGTTAATATGCTTAAAGCCAACTAAATTTAAAGGAAGTAATATCAATAAGAGCAAAAAAATTTTCCATGATATAAATCCAACAATTCCTAGAGATAACAAAATTACAAAACATGACTTTACTATAGTCGATACACTATTAATCAAAAATAAATATAAAGAATCCACTGAAGTAAATATACGATTAATTAAATACGTGGGTTCTTTTTCAATAAAACCATCATAAGAAATTTTAGTCAGCTTACTTATCAGTTTGAACAAATAATTCGAATTAAACTTTGCTGCAAAATTTTCTCTGTACACGAGCATGAAAGTCTGCAATAAGAAAGAAAACAACATAACTATAAATATAAAGAGCATTATCTCATAGGTTAGTTTGATCTTATTTTCATTAAAATATTGTATGAATAGAGGAGTAATCATTGATGTTAAAGAGCCAATAACAACTAATATACTGGTTATTAATACAAATTGCTTATTTTCTTTTAGAACATTTTTCATATTTTTTCCTCTTTTTTGTTTTATTTTTCATAATTGTACTCTTTATCATTTATAAATGTCAATTATTTTCCTTGAATTAGGAAAAAATACGAAAAAAACAAAACGACACTTCAATTAGAAAATATACGAACACCTGCCTTGAATAAAGCAACTACAAACTATTTAAATAGTACGTGTGGGAAATTAGTTGAAAGTGGGAAATTAAATAGTTACGGAAAACAGGAAAATGGAGAGTTATTGCAGAAAAAATAAACTAGCATAAACATTCCCAGCTTATTTCGTATTCAGACCTTGCTGCTCTCCAGTTAGTCGTAGTTAGTCTATTTACTCCGTATACGGTGAAATCACTTATCTGATTTTATAACCATTACTAAGTACGATTACTTCATCAACAATTTCCAGATTTTTCGGACGATGGGTAATCATAAGGACGATCCTATTCTTAAATATTTTCATTACTTCTTTGAGCAACTTTTCTTCGGTTGATTCATCCAATGCCGAAGTGGCCTCATCTATCACTATTATCTCTGCAGTAGAAAAGAACATTCTCGCAAACGCAATACGCTGCTTCTCTCCACCAGAAATATTAGAACCTTTTTCACCAATTCGTGTATCTAATCCTTCTTCAAGTGAATGATAAAAATGTCCTAATTGACATTTCTCTAGTGCCTCTATTACTTGAATATCTGGTATATTTTTGTCAAAAACAATATTTTCTTTTAATGTTCCCTGAAAAATAGGAGCATCTTGTGAGAGATAGAAAATATGATCGTAGTATTCATTTAAATTATACGAAGATAAATTCTTATGATTCACAAAAATATCTCCACTAGTGGGTTTGAATAATCCCAATATAACTTTCATCAAAGAAGATTTCCCAGCTCCACTTTCTCCAACAAGTCCATAAATTTTATCTTTCTCTAAGTCTAAATTGAAATCTTTCAATATTCGTTTGTTTTGAATGGTTAAATTTAAATTGGTCAGACTGATAGTTGCTATGGATTGTATAGGTGCTCCTTCGATGAAGAGGCCTTCATCATTTGAAGTATCATAAAAATCTTGTAATCGTTGATATGTAACTTTATCCAAATGATATTGGACAAAAACTACATTGAAGATAGCAATTGGTGTATAAACTCTATCGACATAAGTAACCAACGCGACTAATCCACCTAAACTAATAGATATAACGTTTGCAAATGTTAATATAACGATGACTAATTTAATGACCGCAACTAGAAAAGCAAAAAGCCAAAGAAAAATTCATGTATCATTGTCATTTTTATTAAATTGTTTGTTGTAGAAATTGACATTTCGTGATAGTTAGCTATTTCTTTTTTATAGCGTTTATTTATTCGAAAAGTAACCATTTCTGTGATGCCACGTATTAAAGTATTATTCATTATTTCTTCAGAGATTAGTGAGTTTTCTTTTATAGCTTGTAATATTTTCAACAAATACTTGGTTACAATAAAGATAAAAATGTAGCCGATTAAAATGGCTGGAACTAATTTTAAATCGATTATCGCTATAAAAAACAAATTAAAAAAAGTTTCTGGTATTAACTCTCTAAAAAGTCTTCCGTAAAAGTTTAAATGAATGTTTCTACCAGCGCTTGACCCAGCCTCAACTTTTTGCAAAAGCGAGCCCGAACCAATCTTTAGATATTCCGAATAGGAAATTCTACTAATCTTGTCTAATGCCATTTCTTTTAAATAAAAGAAAATACCACTTTGGAGTTTCATTTTAGGCTTTTTTTCTAGATAAGAAAATATTGGAACGAAGATAATTGTCAATCCATAAATCACTAGATTTAGAATAGGCATGCTTTGACCAAACGCATCTAGCAACTTTTGAAAATAAAACACATTAATAGCACTTACTAAAGAAACTGCTACACCAATACCGACATAAACTGAGAACTCTCTTTTGAAGCGCTTCCAAATTTTTGTAGTCATTTTTCTCCACCATTCTGATACTAAAATAATCTGTTTCCTTCGTTTTTCACATAGTATGTATGCAACTAAAATTTTACTTCATGGCGGGATGAAATTCTAGCAATAAAATAAAGAGAAATCTGTACAAATTATAGATATAATCACAAAACAGCACTATCATTGAAGCTAAAAAATATTATTTTGTTTTCAAACAAATCCAATTGCTTGATTGAAAAGAATCAAATCTAAAATCATCGATAGATACACTACTGCTGTCCATAATACTTTCCTCATGTCTGAATAAAAATATAAAAGTTTTTCTCAAATCTATATCAACTAGATATAGTACAACTGCACTAGATTTTGTTGTATTCACCATGTGTGATTCCTATCTGATAAATCATCTTAGACCTATCAGATTACGTTATCCAAAACTTCATCAAATAAAAAAGGGAAATCAGCAGTTACCTGATTTCCCTTTTTTGATCAAACAAATCAATAGTTTATTTTACAACAAATACCGAACATTTTGCATGGTTGACGACATAGTCAGTTGTCGATCCCACCACAGCTCTTGTGAGAGTTCCTTTACCCGTCGCACCAATCACGATTAGATCAATTGGATAAGTTTCTGTTGCTGCATGGATGATAAATCGCTTAGGGTCTCCTACCTCTACGATCACCGCAACGTCTTCGACACCATGGTTATTTGCATCATAGATTTTCTTTAGCATCTCGGTTTCAACCCTCGTCTTTTCCTGTTCAAATAGCTTTGAAAAAGAATAAGCACTCGTTGAAAGCTCTGCATTGTTAATGATTGAAAGGACATACAGTTTGGCTTTGTTTCGTTTGCAAATATCGACAGCTTCCCAAAAGGCCTTTTCTGATTGCTCAGAACCATCTAACGCAACGAGAACATTTTGACATGTACGCAACATTTTTATCCCCTCCTCTTTAGTTTACCACATTCAAGTGACAGCTGAAAGATTCACGAATGAACTGCTTTGTTATTTTTATTTTTTCTGTTCCAATTGCATGCAATATATGTTTTTTTACTTCATTTCCCATGAATAAACCTTAAACATCTACAAAGATTTCTAGAATTTCATTCAAACAGGCTCTTTCATGCTAGAATCATAGTGAACAACTGATTTGAGGTGAAGACAATGCGTCAATTCTTTCAAGCCCTGTTAACTTTTATTCTGTATATTGGTCTTTTTTTCGTGATTCTCGGATTGATAGCCTACTTCTTACTACGATAGGAACGAAATAACACCTGAGTCTTTGCATCTTAGCATTTCCATGTTAAAATAACAAAAGAAGCATTGTGCCCTTTTAGTCGTCTTCCCCAAGCTAACTATCTGGTCCAATGCTTTTCGTTATCTGTTTATAAGTTTTTTATGTTCAAGTCAATCAGCCAACAAAGAAAAATAGCAATTGCTTTTATAGAAAGAAGGTACTAGAAATGGAGCTAACGATTACCACAGAAGCAGCACAACGTCTTCCACAAGGTACAACTCAATTTATCTTGACAGCCAATGATGGTTCCAACCAGTTTTCCTCTGCTGAAGGCTGCTGTATGATTGGCGAGCGTTTCTTGATCGCACCTATTGAAGAAATCATTGTTCCTTTTACATTAGAGATCCCTAGCAATTTGTTTACTTTCTATACTTCTGAGTACGACACAATGTTTTTAACTGGTCACCTCGAGTTAATGGTGCATCCCACTTCCGACACCCTCGTTTTGAAAAATGAGAGTGGCTATCTGGATAATAACGTCTTAGTCCTAAAAACTACTACCATCAAATAACATTCATGAGCTTAAAAAAGAGTCGAAGTAAGTCCCGCTACTAATCAACCATCGCGGGGATAATCACCTTTCTTCCTCTGTTCTAAGCTCTTTTTTGCATTTATTTTCCAGCATGATCCATTCTGATCAATTCCAGCAAATCTAGTGGTTTTTCTGCCAAGGCGACTGCTCCTGCAGAAAGTAGTTCTTCCTCACTACCAAATCCATAAAGAACACCGATCGCGGATAACCCATTGGCTTTTGCTCCTAGAATGTCATGGCTTCGATCACCAATCATTAAGGCACTTGTATTGCCATCCGCCTTCTCTAGTGCATATGCAAGGACTGCCACTTTTTCTCCCCGCTTATTTTCAAGATCAGCTCCGTAAATTCCTTTGAAGTAATCTGTAAAATCTAAGTAACTTAAAATTTCTTTTGCGAATATCTCTGGTTTTGACGTAGCAATGAAGACATCATGTGTTTCCGAAAGTTCAGCCAAAGTGGTTTCGATTTTTTCGTAAGGCGTAATCTGAAACATCCCTTTTTCTCGATAATTCTCCCGATAATAATTCACAGCACGCTGCGCAGTCACTTCTGTAAAGCCCAGCTCACGAAAAGAATTAATCAGTGGTGGACCAACAAAGGCTCTCAATCCATCGGTTGAGAGAGGTTCATGTCCCAATTTTTCCAGTGCATAGCGAATCGAAGAATAGATCCCTTCGCTAGAATCAATGATCGTACCATCTAAATCAAAAAATAATTGTTGTTTCATGTCATCTCCCCTTTTCCTTATTATAGGAAAAAAAGGACTCTCCCGCAAACGCTTCTTTTTTGAAACATTCGACAAATCGACTGATCTTTGGATTCCTCAAAATAGTTTTAACTTTTATCTGCAAAAAAAGAGCGATCTTTCCGCTAGTAGAAAGACCGCTCCAAAATGGCAAAAAAAAGATAGCTTCACAGCTATCGATAACTCCGGCAGTAGGACTCGAACCTACGACATCATGATTAACAGTCATGCGCTACTACCAACTGAGCTATGCCGGAATGAAACAGCGTGGCGACGTCCTACTCTCACAAAGGGAAACCCTTCACTACAATCGGCGCTAAGAAGCTTAACTTCTGTGTTCGGCATGGTTACAGGTGTATCCTTCTCGCTATCGCCACCACACTATTCAATTGAGTAAGTATTGCTCACTCAAAACTGGATCGAAGAATCAAAACTCTTCCGAGTTTCCTTGCTTTTTTCACAATCGTGGTTAAGTCCTCGATCGATTAGTATCAGTCCGCTCCAACCATCACTGGCCTTCCACTTCTGACCTATCTACCTGATCATCTCTCAGGGATCTTACTTTCTTAAAGAAATGGGAAATCTCATCTTGAGGTGGGCTTCACACTTAGATGCTTTCAGCGTTTATCCCTTCCCTACATAGCTACCCAGCGATGCCTCTGGCGAGACAACTGGTACACCAGCGGTAAGTCCATCCCGGTCCTCGTACTAAGGACAGCTCCTCTCAAATTTCCAACGCCCGCGACGGATAGGGACCGAACTGTCTCACGACGTTCTGAACCCAGCTCGCGTGCCGCTTTAATGGGCGAACAGCCCAACCCTTGGACCGACTACAGCCCCAGGATGCGACGAGCCGACATCGAGGTGCCAAACCTCCCCGTCGATGTGGACTCTTGGGGGAGATAAGCCTGTTATCCCCAGGGTAGCTTTTATCCGTTGAGCGATGGCCCTTCCATGCGGAACCACCGGATCACTAAGCCCGACTTTCGTCCCTGCTCGAGTTGTAGCTCTCGCAGTCAAGCTCCCTTCTGCCTTTACACTCTTCGAATGATTTCCAACCATTCTGAGGGAACCTTTGGGCGCCTCCGTTACCTTTTGGAGGCGACCGCCCCAGTCAAACTGCCCATCTGACACTGTCTCCCAGCCCGATAAGGGCTGCGGGTTAAGTGGCCATAACGCAAGGGTAGTATCCCACCATTGCCTCCATCGAAACTGGCGTCCCGATCTCTACGGCTCCTACCTATCCTGTACATGCGGTACAGACACTCAATATCAAACTACAGTAAAGCTCCATGGGGTCTTTCCGTCCTGTCGCGGGTAACCTGCATCTTCACAGGTACTAAAATTTCACCGAGTCTCTCGTTGAGACAGTGCCCAAATCGTTACGCCTTTCGTGCGGGTCGGAACTTACCCGACAAGGAATTTCGCTACCTTAGGACCGTTATAGTTACGGCCGCCGTTTACTGGGGCTTCAATTCGTACCTTCGCTTACGCTAAGCACTCCTCTTAACCTTCCAGCACCGGGCAGGCGTCAGCCCCTATACGTCATCTTTCGATTTTGCAGAGACCTGTGTTTTGATAAACAGTCGCTTGGGCCTATTCACTGCGGCTGCTCGTTAGAGCAGCACCCCTCCCGAAGTTACGGGGTCATTTTGCCGAGTTCCTTAACGAGAGTTCTCTCGCTCACCTTAGGATGCTCTCCTCGACTACCTGTGTCGGTTTGCGGTACGGGCCATTGTTTTCTCACTAGAAGCTTTTCTTGGCAGTGTGACATCAGAAGCTTCGGTACTATTATTCCCTCCTCATCACAGCTTGTCCTTGAAAGTAGAAGCATTTGACTCCCACTAAGACTCACTGCTTGAACAGACATATCCATCAGTCTGCACTTCTTAGCCTCCTGCGTCCCTCCATTGCTCAAACAAAAACAACGGGTACAGGAATATCAACCTGTTGTCCATCGCCTACGCCTGTCGGCCTCGGCTTAGGTCCCGACTAACCCTGGGCGGACGAGCCTTCCCCAGGAAACCTTAGTCATACGGTGGACAGGATTCTCACCTGTCTTTCGCTACTCATACCGGCATTCTCACTTCTAAGCGCTCCAGTAGTCCTCACGATCTACCTTCAACGCCCTTAGAACGCTCTCCTACCAATGCACCTTATGGTGCACTCCACAGCTTCGGTAAACTATTTAGCCCCGGTACATTTTCGGCGCAGGGTCACTCGACTAGTGAGCTATTACGCACTCTTTAAATGGTGGCTGCTTCTAAGCCAACATCCTAGTTGTCTGTGCAACCCCATCCTTTTCCACTTAATAGTTATTTGGGGACCTTAGCTGGTGGTCTGGGCTGTTTCCTTTCGACTATGGATCTTATCACTCACAGTCTGACTCCCGGATATGAATGAATGGCATTCAGTTTATCTGAATTCGGTAACCCGAGATGGGCCCCTAGTCCAAACAGTGCTCTACCTCCATCATTCTCAATTCCGAGGCTAGCCTAAAGCTATTTCGGAGAAACCAGCTATCTCCAAGTTCGTTTGGAATTTCTCCGCTACCCACACCTCATCCCCGCACTTTTCAACGTACGTGGGTTCGGTCCTCCAGTGCGTTTTACCGCACCTTCAACCTGGACATGGGTAGATCACATGGTTTCGGGTCTACGACAACATACTCATTCGCCCTATTCAGACTCGCTTTCGCTGCGGCTCCGTCTCTTCAACTTAACCTCGCATGCTATCGTAACTCGCCGGTTCATTCTACAAAGGCACGCTATCACCCATTAACGGGCTCTAACTTGTTGTAGGCACACGGTTTCAGGATCTATTTCACTCCCCTTCCGGGGTGCTTTTCACCTTTCCCTCACGGTACTGGTTCACTATCGGTCACTAGGGAGTATTTAGCCTTGGGAGATGGTCCTCCCGGATTCCGACGGAATTCCTCGTGTTCCGCCGTACTCAGGATCCTCCTAGGTGTGAGCCAGATTTCATCTACGGGGTTTTTACCCTCTTTGACATACTTTTCCAAGTATTTCGACTATCTGTTTCAACTACCATATTGGAGTCCTACAACCCCAACAAGCAAGCTTGTTGGTTTGGGCTTTTCCCGTTTCGCTCGCCGCTACTCAGGGAATCGAATTTTCTTTCTCTTCCTGCAGGTACTTAGATGTTTCAGTTCTCTGCGTCTACCTCACAGCTGCTATGTATTCACAACTGTGTAACATCCTATAAAAGATGCTGGGTTCCCCCATTCGGAAATCTCTGGATCATAGCTTACTTACAGCTCCCCAAAGCATATCGGTGTTAGTCCCGTCCTTCATCGGCTCCTAGTGCCAAGGCATCCACCGTGCGCCCTTATTCACTTAACCTTTGACCTTACGGTCGGTGAGTACTTCTTCTAGCGATAGAAGGTTGCTCAAGAAAATAAGCGTTGAACTTATAAAAAAACTCTTTAACTTGTCAACTCGGTGTGTGTTACTTGTTTTGATTTTCTTCGATATCCAGTTTTCAATGAACAAACTATTTTGAGAGTAAACCTCTCAAAACTGAACAAAGGCAAACGATGTGTAGTCTTCCGTACTATTTCCTTAGAAAGGAGGTGATCCAGCCGCACCTTCCGATACGGCTACCTTGTTACGACTTCACCCCAATCATCTATCCCACCTTAGGCGGCTGGCTCCAAAAAGGTTACCTCACCGACTTCGGGTGTTACAAACTCGTGGTGTGACGGGCGGTGTGTACAAGGCCCGGGAACGTATTCACCGCGGCGTGCTGATCCGCGATTACTAGCGATTCCGGCTTCATGTAGGCGAGTTGCAGCCTACAATCCGAACTGAGAGAAGCTTTAAGAGATTAGCTTAGCCTCGCGACTTCGCAACTCGTTGTACTTCCCATTGTAGCACGTGTGTAGCCCAGGTCATAAGGGGCATGATGATTTGACGTCATCCCCACCTTCCTCCGGTTTGTCACCGGCAGTCTCGCTAGAGTGCCCAACTAAATGATGGCAACTAACAATAAGGGTTGCGCTCGTTGCGGGACTTAACCCAACATCTCACGACACGAGCTGACGACAACCATGCACCACCTGTCACTTTGCCCCCGAAGGGGAAGCTCTATCTCTAGAGTGGTCAAAGGATGTCAAGACCTGGTAAGGTTCTTCGCGTTGCTTCGAATTAAACCACATGCTCCACCGCTTGTGCGGGCCCCCGTCAATTCCTTTGAGTTTCAACCTTGCGGTCGTACTCCCCAGGCGGAGTGCTTAATGCGTTTGCTGCAGCACTGAAGGGCGGAAACCCTCCAACACTTAGCACTCATCGTTTACGGCGTGGACTACCAGGGTATCTAATCCTGTTCGCTCCCCACGCTTTCGAGCCTCAGCGTCAGTTACAGACCAGAGAGCCGCCTTCGCCACTGGTGTTCCTCCATATATCTACGCATTTCACCGCTACACATGGAATTCCACTCTCCTCTTCTGCACTCAAGTCTCCCAGTTTCCAATGACCCTCCCCGGTTGAGCCGGGGGCTTTCACATCAGACTTAAGAAACCGCCTGCGCTCGCTTTACGCCCAATAAATCCGGACAACGCTTGCCACCTACGTATTACCGCGGCTGCTGGCACGTAGTTAGCCGTGGCTTTCTGGTTAGATACCGTCAAGGGATGAACGTTTTACTCTCATCCTTGTTCTTCTCTAACAACAGAGTTTTACGATCCGAAAACCTTCTTCACTCACGCGGCGTTGCTCGGTCAGACTTTCGTCCATTGCCGAAGATTCCCTACTGCTGCCTCCCGTAGGAGTCTGGGCCGTGTCTCAGTCCCAGTGTGGCCGATCACCCTCTCAGGTCGGCTATGCATCGTGGCCTTGGTGAGCCGTTACCTCACCAACTAGCTAATGCACCGCGGGTCCATCCATCAGTGACGCAAAAGCGCCTTTCAACTTTCTTCCATGCGGAAAATAGTGTTATACGGTATTAGCACCTGTTTCCAAGTGTTATCCCCTTCTGATGGGCAGGTTACCCACGTGTTACTCACCCGTTCGCCACTCTTTTTCTTTCGATGGAGCAAGCTCCGGTGAAAGAAAAAGCGTTCGACTTGCATGTATTAGGCACGCCGCCAGCGTTCGTCCTGAGCCAGGATCAAACTCTCATAATGATTTGTTTGAACGATCCATAGGATCGTTAAGCTCAAATAAAATTAACTTTGCTAGCTATTGCTTGCATGTATTTTGCTTCATAAATGAAGCGCCCTACACATTGGTTCGTTTGCTTGCTTTGTTCAGTTTTCAAAGGTCTACTGCGCTGCGTTAGCAACTTTTAAATCATATCAGATCGACAAGCGAATGTCAACTCTTTTTTAAAAGTTTTTTTCGAAAGTGTTTATTCAACAACTTCCTGTGCGTCATCAGCGACTCCATTAGAATAACAAATGAATTGTTATTTGTCAACAACTTTTTTCAATCTTTTTTGTTGCTGCATCAGCATCAAATCGATTTCTTAAATTTGCGACTTCGTTATAATATCATCTGTTTCCGTTTTGGTCAAGCCCTTTTTTCAAAAAGTTTTTTTGAAAGGTTTTGACTGTCGGCGTGTTTTGCCAACGTTGATAAATTTACCATTATTCTATCTGAGGGTCAAGCATATTTTCTGTTTTTCTCCAATAAATTTTCTGAAAAGAAAAAAAGCCGTATCAACGGCTTTTTTATGTAGTTGTCTTCTATCCATTTGATTAGAAGAATGGCATACCTTCTATTTTGTAATCTTCAATAATTTGTCTGAAAACATTCGGTTCTTCCCACGCATAACCATCAGGTAGTTGTTTGTCTTGTCCTGATTCTTGGGTTTCAAAAACAAAAAGTGGAATATTCTCAGCATCAATCGAACCATTGGTTAATTCAACAAGATCGATCGCTGTCACGTCTAAATGAATACTGTCTTTAAACAATTGTAAAATATTTGCTAGACCGGTCTTATCTTCAGAGAAGTCTGTAGATGCCAGTTCTGCGGTACCTTCGTGCGTCTGCATCAAAAACTTTTTCGAGCCATTTGCCAAGTGCATCATAACTGTTCCTGCCACTTTTTTGGATCCCAAAATACCCACCTCGGTTATTCAACTGATTGTAAATCAATTTTAGCACATTTTCAGAAAATATGCACGATTATCTCTTTCCGTTTTCTTTTTCCAGCATCTCTTTGGCTTCCGCTGTCCATTTCGGTAATGCTTCAGCAATCGTGCGAAAACCGATTCGTTTGTTTTTATTCGTAAAATACCTTTTGCGCTTATAAGGAAGCTGAACAAATTTTTGTTCTAATGTTCTGCGGGACAGACTGATTTTTTGGCTATATTCATCGATATCGATAATCTGTACGCGCACCTCCTGGCCCACTTGCAAAACATCATGAATATTCTTCGTGTATCCAGACTGGATCTCAGAAACATGGATCAAGCCTTGTGTTTCTTTATCGAGCGACACAAAGGCGCCGTATGGTTGTATACCTGTGACCGTTCCGTCAATAATAGTTCCGATTTGATAGTCCATATGATTTCCTCTCTTTTCATCTTTTATTATACTTGAACTAGTGTTAGATTTGAAGTAGTAGAAAAAAACGATCTAGGAGGGGTACATATGACGAATTTTGACAATGTCCATTCACGGTTAAATACCAATAGTGTAAAGTGGGACAGTATTGCTACGACCTATAAGGAAGAAGGTTTACTGCCGTTATGGGTAGCCGACATGGATTTTTTGGCACCTAAGCCGGTCAAGAATGCCTTGCAGCAAGTGATTGATCAAGGAATTTACGGCTATACTGTTTTCCCTGAAAGTTTGTACGAAGCAATCATTTCTTGGCAAGAACGAAAACACAACTACTCGCTACAAAAAGAGGAGATTTTGTTCAACAGTGGTGTTGTCCCTAGTCTCGCATTAGCTGTGCAGAGCTATACCAATGAAGGCGACAGTGTAATGATTCATGATCCAGTGTACCCACCATTTGCTGACGTTGTTGAAAAAAATCAGCGTCAACTTGTGCGCAACCCGTTGATCGAAAAAAACGGGCATTTCGAAATTGATTCCGTTGCAATGGAATCTGCTATTGTAGATAACCATGTCAAACTGATGATTTTGTGTAATCCACACAATCCTGGTGGTCGTGTGTGGACAAAAGAGGAGCTGCAAACAATTGGGTCGATCTGTCAAAAACATCATGTTCTCGTGGTCAGCGATGAAATTCATCAAGACATCGTTTTTGCTCCGAATACATTTGTTTCATTTCAGACAGTTGATCCTGCTTTTGCTGATTTCTCCATTGTTTTAACTTCAGCAACCAAAACATTCAACTTGGCTGGCATCAAAAATTCAATGATCTTTATCAAAAATCCGGATTTGAAAAAACAATTCATAACTGTTCAAGAAAAAAATGTTCAAAGTGAAATCAATACATTCGGTATTGTAGCAACAGAAGCAGCCTATCGAGAGTCAGAAGCATGGCTGGATGAATTGCTTAGCTATCTTTCAGCCAATATCGAATGGACCTGTGAGTTTTTGGTAGAAAAATTACCTGAAATCAAGTTTCAAAAGCCAGAAGGCACCTATCTTATGTGGCTAGACTTCTCTGCCTACGGTCTTTCTGACCGAGAGTTACAACGCAAATTGATCAAAGAAGCAAAAGTGGTCTTGAATCCAGGTATCAACTTTGGCCCATCCGGAACGCAACATATGCGGATCAACTTGGCTTGTCCTCGAGAAACGCTGCAAAAAGGTCTCCTGCAAATTGCTGCTGCATTCACAGAACTGAAACAATAAAAAAGAACCCCGCGGGGTTCTTTTTTATGCACTGATTTCAATTGTTTCGATCACAACATCATGAACAGGACGGTCTTGCGGTCCTCGTTGAACATTTGCGATTTCGTCCACTACATCCATGCCATCTACAACATGACCAAAAACAGTGTGACGGAAGTCTAACCATGGCGTTCCACCTTGTTGATATGCTTCGATCACTTCGGAAGGATAACCTGCTCCCTCTAATTGACCAAGCATATTCGCTGGTACGTTTTGATTGTTGACAATAAAGAATTGGCTGCCGTTTGTATTTGGGCCAGCATTAGCCATTGATAATGCTCCGCGAAGATTGAAGAGCTCTTTTGAAAACTCATCTTCAAAGCTGCCCCCGTAAATACTTTCGCCACCCATACCAGTACCGGTAGGATCGCCGCCTTGAATCATAAAATCAGGAATAACACGGTGGAAAATGATACCGTCGTAATATCCTTTTTGGGCAAGTTCGACGAAGTTTTTCACGGTTTTTGGGGCCAATTCTGGAAAGAGCACTACTGTGATATCTCCCCGATTCGTTTTGATAACTGCTTTATGACCTGTTTCTTTTAAATGTAGCTGTGGAAATTCAGACACACTTAACGCCTCCTTGTTTATACTAAATACTAAAACAATGATAGCAGAAAAATGAAAAAATGCTAGTTAAGACAATTTTTGCTATAATGAAGCTATTCGTCCAGGTGATACTGTAGAATAATCAATCAACAGAGGGAGATGCACTATGGAGATATATGATATTACCATCGTTGGTGCTGGGCCGAGCGGTATGTTCTCTGCCTTCTACGCCGGTATGCGCAACGCAAAAACCAAACTGATCGACAGTCTGCCTCAGCTAGGCGGCCAATTGGCCACGCTCTATCCTGAGAAATATATATATGATATTCCGGGTTATCCAAAGATCAAAGCCGGTGAATTGGTTCAAAATCTTGAAAAGCAACTGACTACCTTCAATCATCAATACTGTTTGGAGGAAACCGTCTTACAGATCGAAAAGCACGAAGACTACCTAGAACTGATCACAGATAAAGGCAATCACTATTCCAAAGCAGTGATTTTAGCCTTAGGCAATGGTTCCTTCCAGCCAAGAAAACTGTCTATACCCGACAGTGAACGTTTTGAAGGCAATGGACTCGACTATTTCGTAACTGACTTGATGAAGTATGCGGGCCGCAAAGTTGCTATCGCTGGGGGTGGCGATTCAGCGATTGACTGGGCGCTCATGCTTGAACCAATCGCTAGTGAAGTTTATTTGATCCATCGTCGCCCAGAATTTCGAGCGCATGAACATAGTGTCAACAAACTACGCGCTTCTTCTGTCAACATTCTAACTCCCTATGTTATCCAGGATATCAGTGGAGAAAAACGTCTAACTGAAATTGCTTTGCAGCAAGTCAAAGGAGATGAATCTGTTTCCTTGCAAGTGGACTCTTTGATCGTTAATTACGGTTTTTCTTCGACTTTGAACATTAAAGAGTGGGGACTAAAAAGCACTCGACAAGGCGTATTCGTTACATCAGATATGCGGACATCCATTCCAGGAATCTACGCTTGCGGGGATGTGGTCTTATATGATGGCAAAGTAGATTTGATTGCTACTGGTTTCGGGGAAGCCCCCACTGCCGTCAACAATGCGCTTCATTACATTGATCCTAAAAACCGGACACAACCTGCCCACAGCACTAGTTTGTTCAAGGAGTAGACCATGCTGAGTCGGTATAAAATTGATTTACCTGATGCGTCCCTTGCAAACCAAATGCGTGTCTACTTAGAAGCCTTTGACCAAGTATCGACTGTCCAACATCATCTCGAAGTAGCCAATGCCGCTGAGCAACTTGCCAAACGTTTCGGTGGCGACTGCCAGAAAGCAACGATTGCTGGATTGTTTCATGATATCAGCGTGGTCATTCCCAATGATGAACGTCTCGCATTTCAAGAATATTACGGTTTGGAGATAGTGCCGGAAGAAAGAAAAGTACCATTATTGCTGCATCAAAAACAATCGGCTACTTTGGCAAAAGAGCTCTTTGGGATCACTGACCCTGAGATTTTGTCTGCCATTACCTGCCACACTACACTTAAGGAAAATTTTTCAAAGCTGGATCTCATTGTTTTCCTAGCAGATAAAATCGAATGGGATCGCGCAGATGCGGCACCTTTTTTAGATGAGCTAGTGGCTGCACTTGATAACTCTTTAGGAGCGGCAGCATTATGTTATCTTGACTGGCTGTTTACTGGTGATTTGCTAGTGGCCCACCCTTGGGCAGTTGCCGCAAAACAACAATTGCAAAAAAAGCTACTTTAAAAAAGCTTTTTAAAAAAGCTACTTACCAAAAAAGCAAAAACTACTATATTAAAAAACAGCTTAAAAAAGAGCTAGTATAAAAAAGGAAAAAAGCTATAAAAAGAACCGGTCGCAGGATTTCTCTGCGACTTTTTTTCATACAGTTCAGAAACGACTACGTTGCTGTTCGTCGGTATTTTTTGATTCCACGGGCAAGATAAGATAGGATAGAAGTAAGAAAAAAGAATTGGAGGGAATCACATGGTATTAGAGAATAAAACACTTGAAGATAAGGCAAGAGAACTACTTTCAGAGCGCGGCGTATCACTTCAGGATATCGGCGAACTTGTTTTATTTTTACAAAAAGATTATATCGAAGGTATTACATTAGATATGTGCATTGAAAGTGTGAACGCAGTCCTCAGTAAACGTGAGGTTCACAACACGATTTTGACTGGTATCCAGTTAGATATATTGGCAGAAGAAAACAGCCTTTTGCATCCATTGCAGGAAATCGTCAAAGATGATGAAGGGTTGTATGGTATCGATGAGATTTTGGCACTTTCCATTGTCAATGTCTACGGTTCGATCGGTTTCACCAACTATGGCTACATCGATAAAGTGAAGCCAGGTATTTTAAAAGAATTAAACAGTCATGAAGGCCCCCGGGTCCATACATTCTTAGATGATATTGTAGGTGCAATCGCAGCTTCGGCAGCTAGTCGTTTGGCGCACCAGCATCCAAGCAAGTCTCATTACATCACTCAATAAACTTGTAAAAATCAGCTACTATCGAAAAAAGACTATCCCACAAGTCTGAAACACCTGAAGGGACTACCGTGTAAATCGTTACGCGATACTAGCAAGGAACGCCAGTATGACTGACGTTCCCGCTATCCTCTAGGTCTTTTCTCACTTATGAAATAGTCTTTTTTTGACTTTGTTTTGCCCACCAGTAAATCACAAAGAAAAACAGTTCAATCAGTACAAAAAATAAAATAAAACAGTGCATGAAGAACGTCTCCGGCAGAACATTGATGATGGGATCCGTTACTGGATCAAAAAGCCAATCGTCATTATTGAAGAAAATCTCATGAAACGTCACAAAAAATCGATCAAACCCGATTGCCATCAAGAAACCAAAGAAAATCGGCAGCAGCATCCCCCACTGCAATGGTCGCAACAACCGCCAGCGCTGGTCATTTATCCAAAAAGATCTAAGAAGCATGAAACTGGGGATCAACGTTACGAGCAGTACACCATAGTTTAATAAAAATAGTTTCTTCACATCATAGAAATGTCCAGCTCCTGCCGCTGACATCGGAAAATCTGGCAAAGCTAATGTCGTATTCAATGGATTGTTCAAGAAATCCAGCAACAACCCATAATTTTTTATCAATTCTTCTTTTGAAATGTCGGTATAATCTAAAATATTCAACTGTTGAATATCAAAATGATATAGCCAGCGAAAATTGATCGTTACCGTAATTGCTAAGCTGATCAGAAATAAAAACAAACACAGCATCCCTAGCCGCTCGATCCATACTTGTTTTCTCATTGGTCAAAATCCCATTCATCTAAGGAATCAATGACATAAGTTGGGGGTTCCGGTAAATGAGGCACAGCAGATTTCGGTGTAAAACCGGATAGTACCAATAGGGAATCAATGCCATTCCGAATCCCCGAGCAAATATCCGTCTCATAGTTATCTCCCACCATAATGACTTCCTCTTTTGGTAAACCAAGGTGTGCCACGGCTTTGTCCATAATAATTGCTTCCGGTTTACCGATGAAAATCGGCGGTGTCTGTGTCGCAGTCTCCACCATTGCGATCAAAGAACCGGCTCCAGGTAACAATCCCCGTTCGGTAGGGATATTTTTATCTGGATTGGTGCCGATAAAGGTAGCCCCTTTTTGAATCGCTAATGTGGCTAAGACAAACTTTTCGTAGGTGACATCATTGTCTAAACCAACGACGACATAATCCGGATTTTGGTCATCCCATTCAAAACCGGCCGCTAAAATCAAGTCGATCAACCCTGCTTCGCCGATCACAAAGACTTTATTGCCGCGACCGTGGTCTTTCATAAAGTCGATCGTCGCCAAACTTGCCGTATAAATTGTTGCAGGCGCCACATGAATGGCGAATTCATCCGCTAATCGTTGTGCGACTGTTTCTGGACTGCGGGTCGTATTATTTGTGACAAAAAGGAAAGGCAATTCCTTTTTCTGCAAAGCTTCAACGAAGCGTTTGCCTGCTGGTATCGGCTCTTTCCCTAAATAGATCGTGCCATCTAAATCAATCAAATATCCCTTATATTTCATAAATTACTCTTCCCGTTGACGGATCGTGAATTCTTTTTTATTTGTTTTTTTCACTGTCGTTTCTGTCGATCGCGCCTTTTTTTCTTTTGGTTTTCGATTTTTAATCGTTGGCTTCACCTGTTTTTGAGAAACAACTTCTTGTTTCTCATCGATGTGTGCCGGACGTGTTTGATTGCTTTGAGCTGCTGGTTTCTTTTTACGGCGTCGGGTCGTACTCTTTTCTTTCTTGCCGCCAACTCGTTGAATCACAAAATAAGCGCAACCGAAATTACAGTATTCATATAAATAATCCTCTAGCATGTCGATCCGCTGATCCGGTAATGCTTTGCGATTGTCTTTGTCAAAAAAACCTTTTAGACGCAACTGTTCATAACCCCAATCCCCCACGATGTAATCGTAGCGAGCCAATACTTCACTGTACCGTTCGCCCAATTTTTGGGGATCAAATCCTTCGCGATAATCTACCACCAATTTGTATTGGCGTGTACCGATCAATAATTCATCATCATTAACAAGCGTAACCAGTTCGCCTTTTTGCGGCTGTTTCTCTGGTTCTTCGATGATCTCCTCGAGTACCGAAGTGATCTCGTCTGTAATTGTTTGTTTTTCGGTCATCTTTTCACCACCTGTTGTCTATTATACCTTGTTTTAATACGTAATGATAGTCGTGCTTGTATCAGATTCCCCTCCGACTTTTTCATTACTGGATCGGATATTTATGTGCTAAGTAGCTGCCAAAGACCGTACGAATAAATTCTGGAAATAAAAATTCACAGCGTCCGGCTATCTCGATCGTGGGAAAAAAAGGAATAAACAAATAATGATCCACTAATGTGATCTGGTATTCTTCCACCGGATTGATTACTTTGTTTTGCCACAATACTTGGTGATTGATGGCATCATAAGAGATCCCCTTATAAACCAGTTCACCAAATATTTTCCCACGAAATCCCATCCCAACAATTGGATAGTTCCGTAAAAAGCGCCGATTTTTTTCCATTTCTAAAACAAAACGGATCACATCTGCTCCCTTCAATGTCACTCGAATCAAGTGCATCGGATGAGGCAAGATGGTATGCAGTTGATCCTGGTCGATGCGCCCTGCCGGTAAATCACCTAAAAACAAACCGCTATTCAACACAGCAGCTTCCGTTTGTCCTCTAACACAAAGCGCCGCCAATGCTTCTTGGATAATCGAATCTTCGTTCCCTTCACAACGAAGCGCCCACGGAAGTTGTGCGACTTGTTTCGTTTTCAACAAACGATGACCAATAGAAAGATAACCAGCAATCTCTTCTTCATCTTGCGGAAAAGCTAAAAGCTGCTCTGTAGGGATCACTCGGGCAGAACGCTCGATAGTTTGCCCCTGATCATCTAACGTAATCGTTACTTCACCAATATAAAAGCCAAATTTCCCCGCTGCTGCCAATTGTACGCCATTGACGATTTCGCCGGTCTCGAATAAGTGATGCGTATGAGAGCCTAAAATCACATCCAACTGAGGAAACTCAGCCGCGATCGCTCGATCTGCATTGATTCCTAAATGACTCATCAAGACTAAAATATCGACTTGGGGCTGCAAATGGTTGATCAATAAAGGCAGCAATTCCAAGGGTTCACGAATATCCCAGCCGTTTGGTGAATAGGTCAAAGGAAAGGGTGCCGTAAAAGCAATCAGCCCGACTTTCGTCCCTTGATTCGTTTCGATGATCTGGTAATCCTGCCGCCATTTTGGTGGTTTCAAATCATTCTTATCGAAAAGGTTCGCCAATAAGATAGGAAACTCCGCTTGATCATAAAGATGCTGAAGCTCTTCTTTGGAATTTCCCACACCTTCATTGTTGCCAATAGTCACTGCATCATAGTGTCCTTGGTTCATCAGCTCAATATTGGCTTGTCCGTTCGTTGCTTCAGTCAATGGATGCCACCGATCCACAAAATCTCCTAGATCCAAAGAAATCACTGTTTCTTGACTCGAATCTGCTTCTTGCTTCCGTTGATTAAGATAACGGCGGATCTTAGGCCAATGCTCCAGATGTGAATGCAAATCATTCGTGTGTACTAGCGTGATTTTTTCCATCTTATCCCTCTTCTCACCCATTTGCTGTCGGCTATTTGATAATTCTTCAGCTTAATGTTCCAACTACTACTAGAATAGCACAATTTTTGCGAGGTACCAGAGGGATGCTTTTCGATTCAGGTTTTGTTTCCAGCGTTTGGACCGCCTTTCTAAAGACCTTGTGCTACAATAAAAAAAAGGAGGGATTTCGATGTTAGAACAGTTACGAGCAGAGTGGGAAAAACTTTTTGGCCATAAGTACACTTCTTCCTCTGAGAAACAACAAACGGTGGATGGAGAGACCTCCCATCGTTTATCCGACGAGGATCCAGAGACACTTCATGAGATGATGGGGACAGATTGGAACACGTTTTTAGACGGTAATGATATCTTCACTGAATTATCCGCTGAAGAACAAGAAGAGATCCGCAGGAATGGCCCTCGGCATGAAGACTATATCTAATTCGATCTGCTACAAACAATAATAGAACCCCTCGCTTATAGGTGTAGTGGTTCTCAGACTGCAACTAACTTCATTCGTGTCATGAAGTGCTGTATATCTGTGGATATACAGCACTTCGTTTTTATCTTTTTTCTTTGATATAATTAAAAAATCGGAGGTTTCGGAGGTCAAGAACTTGAAAATTATAGAGGTAAAAGAAAGAACGGCACCATTGATAGAACAGCTATTAACCATTTGGGAAAGTGCTGTAAGAGCAACGCATCTCTTTCTATCAGATCATGAAATAGAAGAAATCAAGACGTATGTACCACAAGCATTAAAAGAAATCCCCTATTTAATTCTCATAGAAAACGAAAATCAAGTACCTGTTGGCTTTATGGGGATCGTGGAGCAACATCTTGAAATGCTCTTTATTGCTAACGAAGAAAGAGGAAAAGGGTTAGGCAAAGAATTGCTTACATACGGCATAGAAAAATATTTGGTTAATGATTTAGCAGTGAATGAACAAAACCCGCTTGCAAAAGATTTTTATGAACACATGGGATTTAAAGTTTATAAAAAAACAGCGTTTGATGAACAAGGCAATCCATATCCACTAATTTATATGAGATTAGACAGATAACTATTCCAGTAGTTACTTTTTAGCAAGAGGTTATGCCATAAGTCATCATCCAACAAGTGAAACCAAATCATATTCTATTGCGATAGATTCCTCTGACTTTTGCGACGAGGAACCCCTGCACCGCAAGAGCAATACTATATCATGTTCGGATTTCACTTGTAGGAGACTTATGGCACAGCCCCTTTTTTTATTTATTATTGAATGAAGGATATAAAAAAAGGGCGTTTGTCTACCCCCTCAGAAGAACTCACTTAGAGAAGTCGCAGTTTCGCTTTTTGGCAACAAAAAAAGCTGATTTTCATCAGCTAATAGTTAATTAAAAAAAAATCAGACACATGGAGACTCCTGCTTAGTGCTGCTTCCTTCCGGATCTGACACGCTTCACAAGACCTCCATTGTCCTAGCCTTTCGGCAAAATTTAGTATAACGTATTTTTCTATAGATTACCAGACTTTTTTTGTTTTTTCTTTTGGCGCAATGCCCGAAAAAAATCTTTTAGCACTTGCCCGCACGCTTCTTCCAAGATCCCGCCTTCTACGTAGGACCAATGGTTGAAACGCTCATCTTCCAACAGATTCAGCAAAGAACCGGCAGCACCGCCTTTTGGATCGTAGGCGCCAAAGTAAACTTCTTCGACACGAGCCAGCATCATTGCACCACTACACATAGGACAAGGCTCCAATGTAACAAATAGCTGCGCTTGTTCTAAGCGCCAGCTTTCGATGGCTTGGCAGGCTTGTTGGATGGCAAACATTTCGGCATGAGCTGTTGCCTCTTGCTGTTTTTCCCGCAAGTTGTGTCCTCGGCCAATAATTTGCCCCTCTAAGACGACAACTGCCCCGATGGGGACTTCGGCGATTGCTTCCGCTTTTTGCGCTTCTTTCAGTGCTTCACGCATAAAATATTCTTTTTCACTTTGTGTGAGGGTACTTTCTTTCTTCAAAATGATTCCTTTCAATTCTCAATTGGGATAAACATGGAAAGCTGACACTGACTCTATAGAAAAGCTCTGGCAATTTCTTAACGCAGTCATTCAGTAGCCGTACCTGTTCCAGTTGCTATGGCTCCCAATTCCTATTTTCCTTTTCTCTGAACAAAAAAGAAGCGCCAAATGAAGCCTAGTCAAACAACTGCTATGGCAGGACAACCACTGGCAGGTTCTTTCAACGATCTTCTGGCCGCTTCTAACAGCATTTTCTCCAAGGAGATATTAGCTTAAAAGACTGCATCAATAAAGCTAGTCAACTTGTCTTTGACATTCTCTGTTGCATCTTTGACGTTATCTCCATAAACCGAGACTTTATGACGGCTGTCTTTGACTTTCTTCATGACGCCGAGCAATGCATCTAAATCTTTATCTGTCAAATCATCGACGACACCTAATAATTTTTCGTTGCCATTAAATTTGTCGTCAACAAACTTTTTCACTTTGTGACGGTTGCAAGCGAAGCGTACTTTGTTCACGACTTTGTCTGAGACAACGACTGCTGTTGAGATGCCAGCAATTGCCGCAATACTTAATCCAATCGTTACTTTTGTTGATGTTTTCATATCGATCAGCTCCCTTTATTTGCTACTTCTATGATAGCACGACCGATCAAATAAAAATACTATTTCGTTTATTCCAGAGTGAACCGCAATCCTTTCGGGAAGAAGTTTTTCACCACACCTTGCACTTGTTTGCCGAAGCCAATCGGGACCTCAGCCACCTTCAAGACGACCCAGCCTTCATTTCCAGGTACCGTAATCGTTTCACCAGCCACGTACTTCTGCCACTGAGCTAACTCAATTGACAAGAAAGGTGCTTCATCATTTTCTTTGATCGCCATTGCCAATGCAAAACTCGGTTCGATACGATTCTTTTTCACAGTCCCTACGTGAAGCCCTGGACGCAATACGCGAACCCCTTTTAGTGATGGTAATTCACTAGGTACTAACCACAGATGATCCCCAAAAAGCTGGATATCGGCAGTAGTCTCTTTTAAAAATGGATAGTTTTCTTGGAAAGATTGCCAAAGTGATCGCGTGACAGAATCAATCCCAGAAGCTTTTTTGGCTTTTTTGGTTTTCTTTGGTTTGGCTATGTTCTCCGATCCAAGATAGGTCAGCTTTGCGGCAAAATGACCTTCCCCTTGATTTTTGTGAGGCCATAACCGAATCGTCTTTTCAATGCCGTTCATCGGTGCCCAATCGTGGCGTCCATGAGACACATTTTCCAATTCAATCGGTTCAATGGAAAAAGGATATGCTGAGACCAGCCATTCAATGATGGCTTCATTTTCTTCAGGTGCAAACGTGCAAGTAGAGTAGATCAACTGTCCGCCAGGCTTTAACATCGCAACCGCTTCAGCCAAAATCTCCTTCTGGCGCTGAGCGCACTGCAGTGGCGAATCAGCTTGCCATTCCGCGATGGCCACAGGATCTTTGCGGAACATTCCTTCTCCTGAGCAAGGAGCATCCACCACGATTTTGTCAAAAAATTGTGGAAAATGCGGCGTCAGTTCTTGCGGCGCATGGTTCGTCACCACCACATTACTGATCCCCCATCGTTCAACGTTTTCCGATAAGATTTTTGCGCGTTTAGTAAAAATCTCATTGGAAACCAATAAACCTTTGCCTTGCATCTGACTTGCTAATTGCGTGGTTTTCCCTCCAGGCGCTGCACAAAGATCGAGCACTTTTTCTCCTGGTTGTGCATCTGCGATCGTCGCAACGATCATCGCGCTTGGTTCCTGACTGTAGACATACCCCGCTTGATGAAGCAGTGATTTCCCTTTGACTTCTCCAATATAGGCGTTCATTGCGTATGGTGCTGGACTTTTATCCGGTCCAAACATTTCCAGCATCGAGATGGCTTGTGGCTTCAACGGATTCAAGCGAAATCCTTTTACTGGATGCCCTGTTTCTAAAGCAGTAAAAAAGGCCGCCGCTTCGGCTCCTAGTAACTGCTGATATTTGGTAATGAATGCTGCTGGTAATTTCAAGATGATCCCTCCTAAGCTCTCTTATCATAGCGAGTGCTCAGCGATTGCGCAAGTAGCGTTAGGCAATTTTGAAAAAAATGTGACAAAAATCAACAGAAGGAAATCAAACCTAAAATAGGTCAGCAAAGGATCGTTCGTTCGAAAACGATTTACGCTATCCATTGCCCATTCACTGCTGATTTTGTCACAGTCTTTCGTTATTGCTGTAGGTATCGTTGAAATCGATCAATAGCATATCTACAGTGTTTTTTTTGTACTGCTGGCATCTATCATCTGCTACTTATCATTGTTGTTTCGATAGGTCCGCGCTCATTTAAATAAAGATTTCTTGATGGTCTTTTCGATGAACGGCACTGAGGCGTAATCATCCCAGAACTTGATCAGCGGACCAACTAGAAAGGCACTGATAAATGTCCCAATCCCGATCGGTCCACCTGTGATCCAGCCGAGTGTCGCAAAAGCCACATCTTGGATCACTCTGACGACCCGATAATTCGCTTTCGTTCGATCAACGATCGTCGGTGCGATCGCATCATAAGGCGCACTTCCCACTTTTGCTGACATATAGAAGGAAGCACCAAAGGTAAAGAACAGAATACCGATCACTAAAAAGAGCCCTTTTTGCAGCCAACCTTCCGGAGAAACTGCGAAAAGTTCAAAGATTTTCGTATAAAAATCAATAAAAAAGCCCGTCAAGACCATATTGATCACTGTGCCGATCCCAATATGCCGACGACCAAAAAAGAAAATCAAGATCAACAAAACGAGATTGATCATCAATTGATAGACGCCTAATGAAAGACCTAACCGTTCACCTGTTCCAATATTGGCAGCTGTATACGGATCCAGCCCGACGCCACCTACGCGAAGCAAGGAGGCGCCAAAACCGATGATAGCTACCCCGATCAACGCAAAAAGCGACCGCAGCCATGTTTCTTTTTTCATTTATTCCCCACCTTTTTCTTTTTATTATAACGACAATTTCAAAAAAAAGGAAACTTGAGCATTCTCAAGTCTCCTTCTTTTCATTAGTCGCGGCGATTGTTATTGCCGAATAAAATAATCAAACGTAGTAATTGCAGCAATGTCGCAACTGCAGCTGCCACATAAGTCAAGGCTGCAGCAAACAATACTTTACGGGCCTGCGGTACTTCTTCTTCCGTTAAGAGACCGCCATCGGCTAAAATCCGTAACGCTCGTCTTGAAGCATCAAATTCGACTGGCAACGTCACCAATTGGAAAATAAATGCTAACGAGAATGCTAATATCCCCAGATTGATTAGGAAGGACCCTCTCAAAAGAACCCCGATCAAAATCAACGGGATCGACACCGCGGAACCAATATTAGCTACTGGGACGATCGCATGCCGGATACGCAATGGGAGATACCCTTTAGCATCTTGCACAGCATGCCCGCATTCATGGGCTGCCACTCCGATTGCTGCCACAGAAGTTGATTGTGCAGTTGCTTGAGATAGACTTAGCATCTTGTTGCCGGAATTATAATTATCAGTCAAATCTCCTGCGATAGCTTGGACGCCGACATTGTTGATGCCTTGGCTTTCCAAAATATACTGAGCCGCCTTGGTCCCGGTGATATTGTTTCTACTGCTTATTTTATCGTATTTGCTAAACGTGCTTTTAACGTATGCTGAAGCCGCCATCGAGATCACCATCCCGATAATGACTAAAATGAATGTTGGATCATAAAACCAACCAAAACCGTATCCACCGATTCCATACACGATGAAATCCCTCCCTTTCGTCTTTGACCTTATTTTACCATTAAATGGATGAAAATATTATGAAGAGGTATGGAAGATTCTGTTTTTAAAGTTTTTTTACAAATTCTGACTTCAATTTCATGGCACCGAAACCATCGACTTTACAATCGATATTGTGATCCCCTTCTACCAGACGAATGTTTTTGACTTTGGTTCCTTGTTTGATGGCACCAGAAGCACCTTTGACTTTCAAATCTTTGATGACCGTCACGGCATCGCCATCCTGAAGAACATTTCCGTTGGCATCTTTGACGACAGCAGCAGTTTCTTCTGTTTCCTGCCATTCATTGCCACATTCAGGGCAGACAAACAAGCCGCGATCCTCATAGGCATAGGCGGATTGACAAACTGGACAATTTGGAATTTGAGACATATTCTTACTCCTCGTAGTGATGTATTCTGTGTTTATTCAACGATCGAGCACGATCGTGAAAAAATAAACATAACTGTAGCATACAAAATTTCTGACTATCCTGCAATATCCTGCACAAAAAAATGCAATCGATAGAACAAACTAAGTTCTATCGATTGCATTTGATGATCTTCTCAGTTCTAGCTAAAGATGGCTTCTAAGAATAAGGCTTCCATAAGAACTGTCGCCTAAATGATTCTATGAACAGGATAATTCCGTCGCAAGACAACCCTCAGTCTAAAAATAGATTTTCGTCTAAAATACGCCCTTCAGAAACAAAAATCGCATCCCCAATCAGTTGGAGCTCCTCTGATGCAACTTCGACTCGCAGCTCTCCGCCTAAAACATGCAGCACAAGATTGGCTTGCGTTTGTTCCCGGCGTCGCGCCACCGCATAAACAGTTGCCCCAGATCCGGTCCCACAAGCATACGTAAAGCCTTCGACTCCCCGTTCGTAGGTTCGGACAACAAGTTCCCCTGCTGAATCGGCATCGTAGAAATTCACATTGGCGCCTTTAGGAAATGCTGACCAATAGCGAATCCGTTGTGCTAAATCTGTCAATGCATCGAGGGATGTTTCTTGCAGACCGGGATACTTCACCACCGCATGAGGGATTCCTGGATCACCTAACTCGATATAATCAACGACAGGAACCTCTCTGTCAGCGAAAGGTTGGTCAAACTTCGCAACGGTGGGGGGATTTAACGTCACTTTGTACTGCTGCCGATCCAATCGCCAAGCAGGAACAGGTCCTGCAACGGTCTCGATCACCATTGCTTCTGAAGCAACCTTATTTTCATAAGCATAGCGAGCGATACAGCGTGCACCATTGCCACACATTTCCGCTTCCGTGCCATCCGCATTATAAAAACGCATGCGGAAATCTCCCGTTCCTTCGGGATGATCGACAGCCATCAACGCGTCTGCGCCGATTGAAAATTTCCGCTGACAAACTTGGGCTGCTAACTTAGCCAACTGTTTCGAAGAAAAATTATAGCGACGATTGTCGATCACAATAAAATCATTACCAGCACCTTGCATCTTGGTATAAACGATTTCCATGATTTCACCTGCTTTTTTTATTCTTTCATCAAAAACGAAGGGATACGTTCATTTTGAATCAACTGCTGGAAAGTCTGACGTTCAACCACCAATTCCGCGTGTCCCTTTTCAACAAAAACTACCGCTGGAATCGCAAGTTTATTGTAATTGCTAGCCATTGAATAACCATACGCTCCCGTCGCAAAAGTCGCAAAAAGATCTCCCGTCTCTACTCTGGGTAATTGCAGATCTTTGACTAAGATATCCGTGCTTTCACAAGCCTTGCCAGAAATCGTAACTGTCTCTGTGGCAGCTTCTGCTGCCCGATTGGCTAGAATCCCCGTATATTCAGCTTGATAAAGACCGGGACGAATGTTATCTGTCATGCCGCCATCAATACTGGCATAGGTTCGAATCTGTGGCAATGTCTTGATCGTACCAATAGTATGCAGACTGATACCTGCTTCCGCTACAATACTACGCCCAGGCTCGATCACCACAGTCGGACGTTGGAGCTGATGCGCTTGGCAGAACGTTTCAATCGTCGCCATCACCGGGTCCAAAAAGTAAGAATAGGGTTGACGAATATCCTTTTCCGTATAGCGGACACCAAATCCGCCGCCAACATTCAACTCTTTAACAGTATAGTCAAATCGATGATGGATTTCTAGAACTAATGCTAGCGCAGCCTCTGTCGCAGCAATATGGGAATGATTGTCAGACAATTGACTTCCGATGTGGAAATGCAACCCATAAAAATCGATTTCCGGTGCGTCAATCACTTCTTCAATCAAAGGAAATAAAATCTCTTCATCCAATGGGATCCCAAATTTTGAATCTTTCTGTCCAGTTGAAATAAACGCATGGGTCTGGACATTCACTTCTGGTGTGATTCGGAACATCACTTTTGCTTTCCGCTGTTTCTCTTGACATAGCGCTCGAATCAAACCGATCTCCTGACTGCCATCGACAATGATCCGACCTACACCATAATCGATCGCTAATGCCAATTCATCAATAGATTTATTGTTGCCATTGAATTCGATTTGTTCCGCTGGAAATCCTGCTTGGATGGCTGTGTATAGTTCACCGCCACTAACAACATCCAAAGACAGGCCTTCCTCATCGATCAACCGCAGCATGGCTAGTGTATTGAAGGCTTTCGAAGCATAGGCAGCTCGGGTGTTTTCATAGCGAGACAGAAATTCCTCGCGAATAGCACGACATTGAGTGCGAATCTCGGTCACCGAAAAAACGTACAAGGGTGTGCCAAATTCTTTTGCTAATGCCACTGTATCGCATCCATCCCAAAACAGGTGATTGTCTTTAATCTCTTTGATCATTACTGCGCTCCTCTCTTAGCACCTGACTCTGATTCAATCTTTCAATCAATCGCAGGTAGCACTCAATGCCTCCTAATAAGACTTTCTCATCAAAATTCATCTTGCTGCTGTGCAGCGGATAGGTATACCCTTTTTCTTCATCCCGAGTCCCGACAAAGAAAAAGACACCAGGGATCTCTTTTTGGTACATGGAGAAATCTTCCGCTAACATGTACGGCGGTGTCTCGATATAACTGTCGCCAGCAACATCCCGAACAGCATCTACCATGTCTGGATCATTGTCTACCACCCGATACAAGTGTTCGAAAGAAACTTCTGCTGAACAGCCATACCCTTTAGCAATCTCTTCAGCCGCCAATTTTACTCGTTGCGTCAATGTTTCATAGACCCCATCTTCAAAAGCCCGCATCGTTCCGTTCAACACGACTTCTCCGGGAATAATATTTTCTGCATCTCCTCCGCGAATCTTGCCGAATGTAATGACGGCCGAAGACAATGGACTAATGTTGCGAGAAACGATTGCATGGAGACCTTGAATGACCGCAGCTGCCGCTAAGATCGCATCGCTGCCTTGATGAGGTTGGGCCCCGTGAGCACTTTCTCCCAGGACTCGAATCGTGATCTCGCCATTTCGAGCCATCATTGGTCCCTTGCGGCAAGCAATCACACCTTCAGGATAGTCTGGAAAAACATGCAGACCGATAATCTGATCAATCGCAAAATCGGTTAAGATTCCTTCATCAATCATTAGCTGCGCACCACCAGGGCCTTCTTCTGCTGGCTGAAAAATCAACACAATGGTCCCGCGAACAGCTTCCGGGTAATCGGATAAGTACTTTGCAAAACCTAAAAGCGTCGCCATATGTCCATCATGTCCACAAGCATGCATTTTGCCGAGATGTTGCGAGGCAAAAGGAGCATTCGTTTCTTCCTTGATAGGCAATGCATCGATATCCGTGCGGAATGCTAACGTCTTCCCTGGTTTTTCACTGCGAAAAACAGCAATCAATCCGGTATCCAGAACCGGATAAATTTCTTTGATCCCGAAAGACTGCAACTGTTTAAGCAAATATTCCTTCGTTTTGAATTCTTCTAATCCTAACTCGGGAATCTTATGTAGTTCCCGTCGAAAACGAACCACGTCTTCGATTAATTTCATTACTGCTTGAGATAATTGCATTCGTGGGCACCTTTCTTTCATTTGATCAGCAATATCGGCTGAAAATGTATGGATATCCACATTTCCATTGATATTGGATAATATTATAGTATATAATTCGAATAATCTATAGTATAAATAATCAAAATTTTTTGATTTTTAGTACAATTAGAGAAAGAGTAAAAAGGTTGAAAGGATGTGGAGTAGTTTGACGATTTTTAAAGGTTCTGGCGTTGCATTGATCACCCCGATGTTTCATGATGGTTCGGTGGATTTCGACAAGTTGAAGTCACTGGTTGAGTGGCATATCCAGCAAGGCAGCGATGCATTGATCGCTTGTGGAACGACCGGTGAAGCCTCAACATTGAACGATGAAGAACACATTGCTGTTATCGAGGCGGTTGTCAAGCAGGCTGCGGGCCGCATTCCTGTGATCGGTGGCACTGGTTCAAACAATACGCAACATGGGATCCATCTTTCCCAAGAAGCAGAGCGTGTCGGTGCCGACGCATTATTGGTTGTAACCCCTTATTACAACAAAGCAACAAAAAAGAGTTTGGTTACTCATTACAAGGCAATTTGTCAAAGCGTTGAACTGCCTGTCATCTTATATTCGGTCGCATCAAGAACAGGAATGAACTTGACTTACGACATGGTTGCTGAATTAAAAGAGATTCCGAATGTCAAAGGAATCAAAGAGGCCAGTGGAGATATCTCACAAATTGCGTCTATCGCGCAACTAGTGGATGATGAATTTACTCTCTATTCCGGCAATGATGATCAAGTCACACCAATCTTAGCATTAGGCGGTTCTGGTGTGATTTCGACGATCGGTAATATTGCCCCTAAACAAACAGCGACTTTGGTGGCAGATTTTCTTTCTGGAAATATTCAAGCAGCGATTCAGGAGCAGTTACGACAAAAACCTTTGATCGATGCGATTTTTAGTGAAGTCAATCCAGTGCCCATCAAAGCGGCGGTTTCCTTATTAGGAAAGTCTGACTTGCACTATCGGTTGCCATTAGGACCGCCTGAGAAAGAAACAATCAACCGTCTAAAAAAAGAAATGTCCGCTTATGGGCTTTTATAAGGAGGCAATCAAGTGAGACATATTTTATTGAGCGGTGCCAATGGTCGAATGGGAAAAGTTTTGCAGCACATGATTGCTGGACATGCTGAATTTGTGATCAGTGCTGGATTAGACCGTCACACGGAAGCAACTGGCGACTTTCCAATCTATTCTGCACCAGAAGCAGTCAAAGAACCTGTTGATTTGGTGATCGATTTTTCACATCATAGCAATGTAGCAGGCCTCCTTGACTTCTGTGTTGCCAACCAACTGCCCATCGTTGTGGCTACGACTGGTTTAAGTCAAGCAACCCAAGAAAAAATGGTCGCCGCTGCTCAAAAGATTCCTGTTTTTTATTCTGCGAATATGTCCGTGGGGATCAATGTATTGATCAAAGCCCTAAAAGCGATCACCCCACCTTTGGAAGCAGATTTCGATATTGAAATCATTGAAAAACATCACAATCAAAAAATCGATGCGCCAAGCGGAACTGCATTGTTACTGGCAGACAGCATCAATGAAAGTTGTCAAGAACCAAAAGAATATCTTTATGGCCGTTCTGGCAACGATCTGACCAATGATCGAAAACAATTAGGTATTCACGCGGTTCGCGGTGGCACGATCCCGGGCGAACACACGGTGATCTATGCAGGTGCAGACGAGATCATTGAGCTGAAACATACCGCATTATCACGGGATATTTTTGCCAATGGTGCGTTGAAGGCTGCCGAATATCTTGCACAACAACCTGCTGGACTATATGACATGGAAAATCTACTTGACAAGTAAAGGTGGTAACGTATGACTGAATTACAATTTTCTGATCCTTATCAATTAGCCAAATACATCAAAGAAGCCAATAAGCAGACCCCAGTCAAAGTCTATTTGAATGGAGATCTATCTGCCTGTTCTTCCGAGACACTGAAAATTTTTGGGGCTGGCTCCTTTTACTTTATTGTTGGAGACAGTCAAGAAGTAGCTGATTTTCTAACGGCCAATCAAGAGAAAATCACTGATTTCTATTTAGAAAATGACCGTCGGAATTCTGCGATCCCTCTGTTGGACTTAACAACAGTCGATGCTCGGATCGAACCAGGGGCTTTCATTCGTGATCAAGCAATCATTGAGAAGAATGCGGTCATCATGATGGGAGCGGTCATCAATATTGGTGCCGTTGTCGGCGAAGAAACAATGATCGATATGGGGGCGATTTTAGGCGCCCGGGCTACTGTCGGTAAAAAAGCCCATATCGGAGCTGGGGCTGTTTTAGCTGGTGTCTTAGAGCCACCTTCAGCTAGCCCAGTGATTATCGAAGATCATGTGTTGATCGGCGCCAATGCCGTAGTCCTTGAAGGTGTTCGTGTCGGTGAAGGTGCTGTGGTTGCTGCTGGATCTGTAGTCACAGAAGATGTACCGGCAGGGGCTGTAGTTGCTGGTTCCCCGGCTAAAGTCATCAAGATGAAAGATGAAAAGACGGCTAGTAAAACCGAGTTTCTTGACGATTTACGGGGCTGATCTCGCCTGTTGCAACTTGCAAAAAAGCGTATGACCCGCGAGTCATACGCTTTTTTTATTTGCGTAATTTTTTACTACAGTTATTTACTACAATCAAAAACTCACCGATCATTCCCATAGCAAGTCCTAAGATTCCTCGCTGTTGGTTTTTTCTTCTGCAAAAGAACACTGATCACGACGAATAAAGTCTATGCTTGTTCTCGAAAAGCTGAAACTGCGGTCTGGATTTCTTGATAGATGGCTGCCACTTCTTCCAGATCCGCTGCATTCGCTCCGCTGGCAAGCGGATGTCCGCCACCATGATGACGTTTGGCGATCTCATTGATCACAGGTCCTTTCGAACGCATCCGGACCCGATAATAGCCTTCTGGCTGCTCAACAAAAATTGCCCATGCTAAGACATCTTCAATCTTCCCTGGTAAGGACACGATAGCAGATGTTTCTGAATCAACAACGCCAAAACGCTGCTGAATCTCATTTGTCAGAATCACTTTGCCAGCTCCTAGTGAATCAACTTCTAAATTTTCAAAGACATAGCCGGAAAGACGAGCCACTGCTCTGGAAACCTGATCAATCTCACGATTGATTTTTGGTGCATCAAAACCATAATCCAACAAATCAGCTGCGTAACGCAATGTCGCGGAGGTCGTTGCTGGGTACAGGAAACGACCCGTATCCCCTACGATTCCGGCATAAAGCAGGCGCGCAGCTTCTTGCGACATAGTAAGTTCTTCAGCGAACATTTTCCAGAATGCCGTAATCATTTCACTGCAGCTGCTAGCAGTAGTATCCACCCAGACCAAATCTCCATAAGGTTCGTCATTAGGATGGTGATCGATTTTGATCAATTTTGCACCATTGGCATAGCGCTGATCACTGACTCTTGGTGAATTGGCGGTATCGGTCACGATCACTAAGGCATTTTTGTAGACTTCATCCGAAATCTCCTGCATTTCTGCTAAGTAGTCTAGCCCTTCAACAGGCCCTCCCACTTGATAGATCGCTTTTTCAGGAAAACTAGCTCGTAAAATTTCTGCCAATCCAACTTGTGACCCTAGTGCATCCGGATCAGGTCGCTGATGGCGGTGAATAATAATTGTCTGATATTCCTTAATTGCTGTCAATATTTCCTCTTGTACGTTCATTGCATATCTCCATTTTCTAAGCATTTATCTGATGACTGCTGTTCGAATTAAGGGCGCTCCATTACTTGGCAGACGACAATTGCTTTAGCTACCATGGAATTTTCGATATAGACTTCAATATCGATCTTAGCAGATCGGCGCCCCAGCTCCAAAATTTTGGGCTGAATAATGATCTCACTTTCTAATTGGATCAAGCGGAAATAGTGTAGATTCACTTGTTCGATCCAGCTGTTTCGCCGCTGATTGACTTGCATCGTTCGTTTGGCAGCATTGGCGATCACTTCACTGAGCACACCAAAAGAAATCGTTCCTACTTCATTGACCATTTGTGGAGTCACAGCGAAACGAAAGTTTGGCTGTGCCAATTTATTGCCTTCAAAATCTTGTTCAATGATTTGGATCTGACCAGAAATCTGATCAGAGATCGTATCGGAAATCTGGGTCTGTCTTTGGACTAGTTGCATCGCCTTCATAATGTCTTGCCGAGTCACGATCCCGATCAAAGATAAGTCATCTGCTACTACTGGCATCACTTCCAAGCCATCCCAAATCATTTGATGACTGGCAGAAGCAACACTCATCTCTTTTTTCACGACTCGCGGTTCACGAGTCATGATTCGTTCAATGATTTGCGTATCGGGTTTTTCCAAAACATCTTTTGCCGTAATGATCCCAACCACGCGCATGTTCTTGTTAACTACCGGATAGCGAGAATGATTGGTTTCTTCTGAAAGACGTTTATAGTCTTTGACAGTGTCAAACGTATGCAGATACTTTGTTTTTTCCAGCGGCATATAGATATCGCTAACGAGCATAATATCTTTTTTGATCAGCTGGTCACTCAATGCCCGGTTGATCATCGTTGCAACGGTAAACGTATCATAAGTCGTCTGCAATATTGGCAGTTCCAGCTTATCGGCCAAACGACAGTTTTCTTCTGATGTTTCAAACCCACCAGTGATCAAGACAGCAGCACCATCTTCTAATGCTAATTGGTGAACTTCATTTCGATTCCCTACGATCACGAGCGATCCCGGGGTGATATATCGTTCCATTGCTGATTCTTTCATCGCACCGATAACAAACTTATTCAAGTCCTTATCTAGACCGGCTGCGCCTCCTAGAACCTCTCCTTCAATGATTTGTACGACTTCTCCAAAGGTCAATTTTTCAATATGTTTTTTTAACTTACGCTCGATTCTAATGGTTCCTACCCGTTGAATGGTAGAGACCAGACCGATATTTTCTGCATCTTTGATTGCCCGATAGGCGGTTCCTTCACTGACACCTAAATCCTTTGCGATTCCCCGTACTGAAATACGGTCTCCTACCGGCAAACTTTCGATATGCGCTAAAATCAAGTCATGTTTCGTCGCCATAATTTTCTCCTAGTTAATAAAATCCGTCAATCAGACGGTCAACAATCAATCGATTCTCCCACAGCCAAAACGGTGCCTACTCCCTCAGGCAGCAAGTCGATAAAAGCGGCGGGATCTTGTTTGATCAGTGGGAATGTGTTGTAGTGAACTGGTACAACTTTTTTTGCTTTCAATAAGTGGGCAGCTGCGGCTGCATCTTTAGGTCCCATAGTGAAGTTATCACCAATCGGCAAGAAAGCCACATCGATCGCAAATTGTTCGCCAATCAGTGCCATATCACCAAAGAGGGCTGTATCCCCCGCGTGATATATTGTTTTGCCTTCCGCTTCTAAAATGATTCCCGCTGGGTTTCCCATATAGATCATCTTGCCGTCTTCTTCCAGACCGGAACTGTGCTGAGCTTGAACGAACCGTACCTTGCCAAAGGGAAAAGTATATGAGCCGCCGATATTCATACCGTGGGTCTTCGTTACTCCCTTACTTGTTGCATACTGACAAACTTCCACTACACTGATAATAGGTGCTTCTGTACGTTTGGCAATCGCCACCATATCTCCTACATGGTCTCTGTGCCCATGAGTGATCAGCAGCCAGTCTGGATCAACTGTTTCTGCATCCAGATCAGTCATAGCGTTTCCATTTATAAAAGGGTCAAACAACAACTTTTGTCCATCTTCCAACTCGATCGAAAGAACCGCGTGTCCATGAAAAGTAATCTTCACAACAATTACCCCTTTCCTATTCATAAGTAATACAGACTAATATTTTCTATTATAACAGACTAATACAAAATTCCAAACAATCAATTCGGTGTATCCATTTCATTCATGACGTTATTCTTCTCTTAGTCAAGAAATCACAAAAAAACTGTTCTAGTCTTCAGAAAAAAGAACTAGAACAGTTTTTTTAGGTTCGCAGCTTACAGAGAGTGTTTCTGGAAGCCACCTTGTTTTTTGATACGCCACATAGTCATCAATAGGGCCACAGCACATAAAAGAAACGCACCGAAGAAGGTAACTTTCATTCCATAATTGAAGATATCTGGTCGTCCATTGATATACGTCGTCACATGCTGACCATAGGCACTGCTCATCGCAGAATATAGAATCGTTGTGGACATTGCAATCCCTAGCACCATGCCTAGATTACGAGCAAAAGAGTTCAAGCTACCGGCCACTCCCAAATTTTCTTTGGTCACGCTGCTCATGACCATGGTATTATTCGGCGATTGGAACAAGGAATTTCCTAATCCCATGATTGCTGTAGCCACCACATAATACCAAATAGGTGTATGCTGGTTCATAAACATGTACATCAGTTGGGTAATCGATAGTAAGGCCAAGCCAATCAACACCAAGATTTCTGGACCGACTTGGTCTGTCAAATAACCGCTGATAGGCGATCCGATGACCATCATCAAAGGAAAGACCATCATCAACATCCCGGCTACACTTGGAGTCAACCCACGGGCATTTTGCAGATAAAATGGAATCACGACATTAACAAAAAAATTAGCAGAAAAGATCAGAAGTGCCGTAAACAAACTTAACGTAAAAATTTTATTTCGGAAAATGCTGAAAGTAATCAGCGGCATCGCCACCCGTTTTTCTACTTGAATAAAAGCAATAAAAGCAATGATTGCAACGAAAATCAATACTAATGGCAACCATGTCAAGAAGCCTTGCTCCTGACCGATGAAAATTCCACCGAAAAAGGTCAAGATCGCCACAGAGAATAGACCAAATCCACTTTTATCGATGGAGTTGCGGCTCATGGTGATATCTTTGGGTAAAATTTTCTCCCCGGCAATCATAGTCAGAATTCCGACAGGAACATTGATCCAAAAAATATAAGGCCATGAAAAATGAGACAATATGATCCCGCCTAGTCCTGGACCAGCAATTGATCCTAGCGACACGAAAGCGCCGATCATCCCCAGTGCCCGTCCTCGCTCACTAATAGGAAATACTTCCGTAATGATTCCAGTATTTGTTGCCATCGTCATACTTGCACCGATCGCTTGGACGACTCGTGCAAAGAGCAAAAAAGCCAACGAATGGTTGAACCCGCACAATAAAGAACCGATGGTAAAAATCAACATGCCGAGACGAAAGACCTTGATTTTCCCCAAACTATCGCCAATCTTACCAAATAGCAACAAACAAGCACAAACCACCATCAAATAAACCGACACGACCCATTCCGCTTGGTTCATGGGTACGGACATATTTGCCGATATCGTCGGCAACGCAATATTCACGATGCTGCCGTCTAATGTAGACATAAACGTGAACATCGCAACAGCAATCAAGATCCACCATTTTCTCTGCTGGACAAGCGTATCTTCTTGATAACTTTTCACTCAAAACCATCCTTTCGATCCAATCAATTTTCTTTTAACACGAGTTTCTTCGTGGAATTGTTTTTTATCCAGACATCACTCCAGCATCCGGACAAGTCAAATTAGCCAGACTGACAAAAATAACTGACACGCCTCGAGAGACCCCGCCAATCCGCACCGGAAAACAGGAGCAATTTCAATGTTTGTTTATTGGAACACTTGCTTTAGACAACACCCTGTCAATGAAGACCTGGATATTATCGATCGGACAATGTTCTCGTATTTCTGCGCTATGTATCTAAAGAGACACCACAAAAAATCAAAGCAAAAACTAGGACGTTTGTAGCTGGCGTCCTAGTTTTCTGGATGTTTTATTTGCGTGATCGATTTCTTTGACTGGATTCCATGATCACAGGCAAGATCACTGGTCGGCGTTTTGTCTGTTCAAACAAGAAGCGACTTAAGCGATCTCGAATGTCTTGTTTCAATTTGCTCCATTCAAACTCTTCATCATGCAAATGTTTTTCAACGATCTCTGCAACGATCTCACCACTTTCCCGAATCAAATCACGACTTGCTTTGACATAAACAAAGCCGCGGGAAGTGATTTGCGGTGCTGCAATGATTTTCTTTTCGCGACGGTTGATCGTTACGACTGCGACGAAAATACCGTCTTCAGATAAGACTTTACGATCGCGTAAAACAATATTGCCGATATCACCGACACCGATCCCATCGATCATGACATTCTCAGCTGGTACAGCACCAGCTGAATGCATTTCGCCTTTTTTGTATTCTAAAACATCCCCGCGTGCGGTAATGAAAATATTCTTTAACGGAATGCCCACTTCATGAGCCAAGTCCACATGTGCTGCCAACTGACGATATTCTCCTTGGATTGGTAGGAAATACGTTGGCTTCATTAAATTCAGCATCAATTGCAGATCATTCGGATTCGCATGACCGGAAACACGAAAATTATCTGAAATTTGCTTCACGGTTCCACCCGCTCGGTAAATGATATCTTCCGTTTTGGCAACGACCGTTTCCATAGCTGCCGTAGGCGTCGTCGTAATATAAACGAGATCCCCTTCTTGAATCCGTAATGTACGATGTGTTCCGTTCGCCATTTTCTGCAATGCTTTGATCGGTTCACCCATACGGCCAGTCTCTAGAATAAGCAATTGCTCCTTGGCATACTTTTTCATTTCTTTTTGGGTGATCAGCAAATCCTCTGCTGGTAATTTTAGTTTACCTAACTTCATCGCAGTGCGGATGATCCGTCCAAAGTCCTGACCAGTCAAAACTACTTTTCGTCCGGAACGATATGCTGCATCCAGCACTTGTTGAACCCTCTGCAGATTGCTGGCTACACTTGCGACAATGATCCGACCTTCCCAATAGCGAATGTTGTCAAACACTTCATCTTGAATCGTCAATTCAGAAGCAATCGGTGCTGGGTTTTCTGCATTTGTTGAGGTGCTCAGCAATGCCAGAACGCCTTCTTTACCGATCTCTGCCAAACGTCCGAAATCCGTTTGATACATTGGGATAGCTGTTTGATCAAATTTGAAATCCCCTGTATAGACGATATTTCCAGCGCTGGTTTTGACGCTGATTCCGACAGAATCAGGAATCGAATGCGTTGTCCGGAAAAAGCTGATGGTTGCATGACCAAAATCGATTTCTGAATGTTCATCAATGATATGGAAATCTTTGAATTTCTTTGTTGCTTCGTTTTTTGCTACGGTCAATTTTGCCAATTCGATCGTTAGCTCTGTTCCAAACACCGGAACTGGGACATTCTCCAAGAAATAGGGCAACGCCCCAATGGCGTCGGCATGTCCATGAGTCAAAAAGACCCCCGCTACGCGATCTGCGTTTTCTTCTAGATACGTGAAATCAGGAATGACCGTATCGATTCCCAATAACTCGTTTTCTGGATAACGGACACCGCAATCCAGAACAAATATATCCTCTCCAACTTCAGCAATGTACATATTTTTTCCGTTTTCACGTACACCACCGAGAGGAATGATTTTGATAGTTTCCAATCTATTCACCTCTTGATTTTTTTACACTATTTATTTCCCTAGCCTAAGCCGTCTCTTTCATTATACAACAAAAAAAAGAAAAGCGTGGCATTCGCTACACTTTTCTGAAAAACTTATGATTTACACTCGAACTAGAGACTGTTCATGCAGCGATTCTGCGATTTGGATAGAGTTCCAGGCAGCACCTTTCAGCAAATTGTCCGCTACCACCCAAAGATGCAGACCATTCGCTACATCTAAATCTTTTCGAATCCGACCGACGAAGGTCTCTGTCTTACCGACACTCGTCAGTGCTTGTGGATAAATCTGCTGACTTGGATCGTCTTGCAGAACTGCTCCGGGAGCTGCTTTGATCCACTCTTTGACTGCAGTCAATTCCGCAGGTTGTTTTGTTTCGATATAAATAGATTCTGAGTGCCCGCTAAAGACTGGGATCCGAACACAAGTAGCCGCTACTTGGATCGCTGAGTCTTCCATGATCTTTTTGGTTTCATTGATCATTTTCCACTCTTCATAGGTGTAATCATCTTCCGCAAAAACATCGATCTGCGGCAAGGCATTGAATGCGATGGGATAGTGTTTCTTGTCACCGCCCGCTGGCATGATCTCTGGTGCCAACTGATCAGCTGGTGTTCCTGACAAGTAAGCTTGAGATTCCCGTGTCAATTCTGCCATTGCCTTAGCACCGGCACCTGAAACAGCTTGATACGTCGAAACAATGATCCGCGATAAACCTGCGTGTTGCCGAATCGGTTCTAATGCCACCATCATCTGAATCGTTGAACAATTTGGGTTTGCGATAATCCCTTGGTGTTTTGCTAAAGCATGAGCATTTACTTCGGGAACCACTAAAGGGACATTCGGATCCATTCGGAAGTAGCTCGTATTGTCGATTACGACCGCACCGCTTTTAACCGCTTCTGGGGCAAATTGCTTGGAGATACTGCCGCCAGCACTAAATAAAGCCAAATCTACTCCAATAAATGAGGTCGTAGTTAATTCTTGAATGACCAAAGTGGCTCCTTTGAAGACACAGGTTTTCCCAGCTGATCGCTTTGAAGCCAATAGAATCAATTCCTTGATCGGCAATGTAGTCTTTTCTAACATCTCAATCATTTTTGTTCCAACTGCGCCAGTCGCACCAACAACAGCTACCCGGTACCCTCTATCCATTTGATCACTCCTCGAATAAAAATACATTTTTACTAGTTTATCATATTTAAGCAAAAAGAAAAGACCTTACATAAGCATTCTCAGAAAGAAAAAGAAAAAATCTGAAAATTCCCTCTTCTTTCGCTTTTTTTCAAAAAAGGGTTGTTTTTCGACTGTTATTATTTGTCACATCTACGGGTTATAGGCTATAATATTAGTAGAAAGAATTTTGGGGAAGATTCTTTCCAACGTGCATGGGGAAATAAAACCCAATCAGCCTAAATGAGGCAAGACCTGTTTTAACAGATCTTGCCTCATTTTATTTTTTAATTATTGCTGATTTCATTGTTGATTTTTGCAATGACAAATCCTTTATTATCAATGATCATTGTCTCATCTTCGATCTGCATAAACTGATCTAATAAAATTTCCTCTGGGCAAGACAATGTGAGTTGATCTTCCCCGGTATTAAAGATTCCAATGATTCGTTGCGCACCTAATTCCCGCTCAAAAATGATCAATCCTTCTTCTTCAGAAATCACGTTCCAATTCAAAGAGCCCTCTGAAAGGATTTTTTGATGACTCTTGCGCAAATGAATCAAATCAGTTGTGAAGCGCAACAAATCGCGGTCTTGTTTTTCTTCTTCCCAAACCATACATTTCCGGCAATCCGGATCCATATCCCCGGTCAAGCCGATTTCATCGCCATAATACAGGCAGGGAACCCCTTGCTGCAAGTAGGTAAAAGCCATCACCTGCCGCATCAGGTCCTTATCGCCCCGTGCCAATGTCAATAGACGCGGCGTATCGTGAGAATCCAAAATATTGAATTGGACTTGATTTGTCTGGTCCCGATAAAGCATCAATTGATTATTTAGTTCCGAGACCATCTTTGTCATTGATATTTCGTCTTTGACGAAGTATTCAATGATTGCATCTGTAAAAGCATAGTTCATGACTGCATGGAATTCGTCCCCTTGGAGCCATCTTTGAGAAGAATGCCAGATCTCTCCTAAAATATAAAAATCGTCTTTGGCTTCATCACAGACTTGACGAAATTTCTTCCAGAAATTATGGCTCACCTCATTGGCTACATCCAAGCGCCAAGCATCGATATCAAATTCTTCGATCCAGTAACGAGCAATTTTCAGGAGATAGTCTTGAACATCCGGATTCTCTGTATTCAGCTTCGGCATATGCGGGGTAAATGCAAACACATCATACGTGATATCATAAGCATCTTCAAAATCTTCGCCTTCTTTATAATTGACAGGGAATTCATTGATATGGAACCAATCGGCAAAGGGGGAATCTGCACCATTCTTAATGACATCGAGCCATTGGTGGGAAGTATCCCCCATATGATTGAAAACTGCGTCAAGCATGACCTTGATTCCTCGTTTGTGGCATTCTTCCACCAAACGTTTGAAGGTCTCATTATCCCCAAAAGCTGGATCAATCGCTAAGTAGTCGATCGTATCATATTTGTGGTTGGAGTAGGCTTCAAAAATCGGACAGAAATAAATCCCATTGATCCCTAGCGAAACGAGATAATCCAGATGATCGATCACGCCTTGTAAATCTCCACCAAAAAAATCTTGCCGATCGGGATTTTTGGACCCCCAAGGCAATGTGCCTTCGGGATCATTGGATGGATCACCATTCGCAAAGCGCTCCGGAAAAATTTGATACCAGACTGTTTCTTTGACCCATTCCGGTACTTTGAACCGATCCGCCTCTTGAAAGTAAGGCATCCGAAAATAATTGTTGTTCATTTCTAAATTTTGCTCTTCAAACGGATAGACCCCATGATCACCATAGAAAACATGGAGACCGTCAAAACTTTCAATAGAGAAGCCGTAAGACAATCGGCGAAATTCTGCACTCACGGTCACTTGCCAATAATCGTGCAAGTCAGTAGAGAGAATTTTATCCATTTCGATTCTTCGTTGATACCAAGCTTCTTTGTATAACGTATACGGATCCCCGCATAATAATTGCACGTGACGCACATCTTGACGAGCTGTGCGCAGCCGAATGTGCATTTTGTCTTTTTCAAATAAATAAGCAAATTCACTTTCTGGACGATGATAGATAGCAGTAGTATTCATAGCAGACTCCTTTAATTATTTGTTGTCTCTATTTTCCCACACACAAGAAGAGAATACAAGAGAAATATGCAATCGATTGCTTTCTTGTATTCTTTTTATAAAAGGTTAAAAAAAATAAACTCAACATCAAATAACAAAAACACAGCAATCGTTTGCATTAGTAGAGATAGCGAATCCGTTACTTGATCGCAGGATGGTTCGAGCAGTTATGTTCTTTTAAAATGTCATACTTTCGCAACAAGCCAATCACCAAAGTCAAGGCTTGATAAAGCTCTGTAAAATCTGATGGGCGCATCGCTGAAACCTTCTCATTCAAGCGATCCTCAATTTGTTGTTTTTTGCGACTGAATAATTCTCTCCCCGCATCACACATGAAGACATTGACTCTGCGGCGATTGGTTTCATTGGTTTTACGCATGACAAACCCAGCTTTTTCCAATCCAGCAATTGATCGACTAATCTGTACCTTCGATGTGCCGATTTGTCTTGCTAATTCAGACATCGTAATTCCTTCATTCGTTGAAATCAACACAAGTTCCAGAATCTCCATTTTTGTCAATTTTAAATCTTCTAACCCAACTTCTTCAAACAAAAGGTTCCCTAATAGCGAGAAAACTTCTGCAAATACTGAAATATCAAACTTTTCTACTGCTTTTGGCATTTTCTCCCTCTTTTCTTTCTCTATAGTTTAGTATAAGAACTTCTGCAAAACAATAACGATTGTTGATTTTTGTTAACTGTTATGATAGCTTTTAAACAGGATGAAAAAAACATGAAAATGGCAGGAAAAGAGTGACAGCATGCTAGAATTAAAGGATATCAAGAAGTATTATACGGTTGGATCAAGTACCACCAAAGCATTAGATGGTGTTTCGGTAGCTTTCCGAAAACAAGAATTTGTAGCCATCTTGGGACCAAGCGGCTCCGGAAAAACCACCATGCTAAACGTAATCGGTGGATTAGACAACTACGACTCTGGAGACATGGTCATCAACGGGAAATCGACCAAATCATTCAAGGATCGTGATTGGGATGCCTATCGGAACAATTCGATCGGTTTTGTATTCCAAAGCTACAATTTGATCAGTCATTTAGGGATCATTGATAACGTCGAATTAGGGATGACCTTAAGTGGTGTATCAAAAGAAGTCAAACGGGCGAAAGCAGAAGATGCTCTGACACGGGTTGGCCTTGCGGATCATATACACAAAAAACCAAATCAACTTTCTGGTGGACAAATGCAGCGGGTAGCGATTGCTCGAGCATTAGCCAACGACCCAGATATTCTTCTTTGTGATGAACCAACTGGCGCGTTGGATTCAGAGACTAGCGTCCAAATCATGAAGTTGATCCAAGAGCTTTCCAATGAAAAGCTAGTAATTATGGTTACTCATAACCCGGAACTAGCCAATCAGTATGCAGATCGTATCATCGAGTTCAAAGATGGTCGGATCTTAAAAGATTCTAACCCGCATATCGAAGGTCAAAAGAAAGATCAATTTGAATTAAAGCACACAAAAATGAGTTTTCTCACTGCATTGCGCCTTTCTTTTAATAATATTCGTACCAAAAAAGGCAGAACTTTCTTAACAGCGTTTGCCTCAAGTATTGGAATCATCGGAATCGCCATCGTCTTGTCTTTATCGACCGGATTCCAAAAGCAAATCGATAATACACAGTCTGAAACATTGGCCCGTTTCCCGATTACGATCTCTAAAGTAACGACGGAACAAGACCCTTCTGCAATCAGTACTCGTACTAAAGAAGAGGATTTCCCGTCCACTAAAGAAGTGACCGCAAAACTGAGTGACGCTGACCGGGCAACCCATATCAATAATATTGATCAGGACTTTCTTGACTATCTCAATAAAATTGATCCTGAGTTAAGCAACAACATTGGCTACACTCGTTCGACTTCGTTGAACTTACTGCGTAAGGTCGATGATAAAGTAGAACAAGTCAGCTTTTCAAATGCTTCAGCTGATAACGAGCAGACAAATGCCATGATGTCCGCAATGAGTGCTTCGACGGGAATCGGCGTTTCAACCTTCCCAGAACAACTATCTGAGGAAAACGGCAACTTCCTGAAAGACAACTATGATTTGCTGCAGGGAGAATATCCTGCAGCAGCAAATGACGTTGTACTGATCGTTGACGAGAACAACGTGACGAACGTCAACGCATTGATCAACTTAGGATTTGATATCAAAGACGGCGATAAAGTGTCTTTCGATGATATCGTAGGAACAACAGTCAAGTTGGCACTTAACGATGCCTTTTATACTGAATTGCCAACTGGGAACTTTATCCCAAATCAAGATTTAACAGCTGTTTATGACAACAGTGCAAATAAAGAATTAAAAATCAGCGGGATTTTACGTATCAAAGAAAAATCTACGATGAATTTGCTTTCTACCGGGATCGCTTATAGCGATGCATTAGCCCAAGAAGTTATCAAAGAAAACAAAAACTCGGCAATCGTCAAAGCCCAAAAAGACAGTGATATCAATGTTATGACCAACGAAAAAATCGATGCTAGCACGCGCGATTCTCTAATCGATTACTTAGGTGGCAGCGACTTGCCAAACAGTATTATGATCTATCCAAATGATTTTAGTTCCAAAGAAAAAATCTTGGACTATCTTGATGCTTACAACAAAGGCAAAGATCGTAAAGATCAAATCGTTTATTCTGATTTAGCTGGAACCATGACGCAATTGACCGGCGGCTTGATGGATGCCATCACTTATGTTCTGATTGCTTTTGCCGCTATCTCATTAGTGACGAGCATGATTATGATCGGTATCATCACCTATACTTCAGTTTTGGAACGTACGAAAGAAATCGGCGTCCTAAAAGCTTTAGGTGCGCGTAAAAAAGATATCACTCGTGTCTTCGATGCTGAAACATGTATCCTTGGGATTGCTTCTGGTGCATTAGGTGTCTTGATTGCTTGGTTAGCTACTTTCCCAATCAACGCGGTCTTATACAATATGACTGATCTGGAAAATGTTGCACAACTGAATCCAGTCCATGGATTGATCTTAATTCTGGTCAGCACGATCCTAACCATGATCGGCGGCCATATCCCAGCACGGATGGCAGCGAAAAAAGATGCTGCGATCGCTTTGCGGGCAGATTAATTCTTTCTAACTAGTCACAGCTAAAGAGAGCATTGCAGCTGTCAGTTAATGGTGCTCTCAACAAAACAAAAAGTACTCGAAAATGACTTTTCGAGTACTTTTTGTTTTATGCCTGCGATAAGCTCTTTTGTAACCTGAAAATCCGGGTTATAGAGGACTGCTCCTTTGAGTTTGTGGATGGTCTGCTTCCACTAAAAGAAAGCATTCAGCTAGAGCAGCCAGCACTTATCTTCTATTCTCTTTAACTCTCTTTAATCTTAGTCAATGATTTCTCCATTACTGCGGATAACTTTTTGATACCAAGCAAAGCTATCTTTTTTGATTCTTTCGCCACTGCCTTTTCCATAATCATCACTATCTACATAAATAAATCCATAGCGTTTGCTCATTTCACTAGACGAACAGCTGACTATATCAATGGGTCCCCAAGCATAGTAACCGCGCAGATCCACACCGTCTTTGATTGCTTCTTTCATGGCTCGAATATGATCTCGATAATACTCTATACGATAGGAATCATGAATGCTCCCATTTTCCAATTTATCAAAATAGCCAATCCCATTTTCAGTGATATAAATTGGACACTGATAGCGATCATAAAACTCATTTAAAAGAATTCTCAAGCCAATTGGATCAATTGTCCACCCCCAAGGATTTGCTGGTAGTTCCTTATTTCTGTGTGGTCCTAAATCCTTATCGTAAGAGTCTTGATCGCATATTTGTGTATAGTAGTAAGAAAAAGACATAAAGTCTGCCGTATGCTTCAGTGCTTCTTCGTCATCTTCTCCAAAAGTTACATGAATGCCTTTATCATCAAAGTAACGGAAAGCATAACCAGGATAGCGGCCGCGAAGTAAGACGTCTGCAAAGAAATACTCCATTTGATTTAATTTTAATGCAGCTAGAACATCTTCCGCCTTGCTAGATGCCGCATAAGATGGACCGCCACAAAGCATCATGCCGATCTCATTATCTGGATAATGTGCATGCGCATATTTTGTAATCAATGCACTAGCAACCATTTCATTGTGTACTCCTTGATATTTAGCAGAAAGCAAATCCTCTACTGCATCCTCAGGAATTCCAAGATGATTGAACGATTCATGGACAATTAAATTGATTTGATTAACCACTATCCACTTCTTTACTTTGTCATGATAGCGATCTAGCAGAACTTGACCATAACGGACAAAGAAATCAATAACTTCTCTTGAATACCAGCCTTTATACGAAGTTGTCAAATGAAGTGGCATTTCATAGTGAGACATTGTGATCATTGGTTCCATACCATTTTTTATTATTTCATCAAATAAATCGTCATAAAACTGCAAACCCGCTTCATTCGGCTCCAACTCATCTCCGTTTGGAAAAATTCTTGCCCAGTTGATAGAAGTCCGAAATGTTTTTAGCCCTAATTCAGCAAGCAATTTCAAGTCATCTTTATACGTGTGATAGAAATCAATTCCCCACCGTTTTGGAAAAATTCGCTCTGTACTGTTCATTGCTTCTTTGATATAAGCTGTCGTTATTTCCATATTAGATTTCTTTTCTAAGTCAACATCTGGAAGAAACTCATTAATATCTGCCACACACCAGCCTTTTCCGTCTACATCCCACGCACCTTCAGCTTGATTGGCTGCAATAGCACCGCCCCATAAAAAATCTTTTGGAAAACCTTCAGGTATTTTAGTCATTTTCTTCCTCTCTTTCCAGTCTACTCTCCAATTGCTCAATGCGCCGATCATAGGCTTTAAAAATTGCCAGCATGCGTTTAGCAATATTTATCTCACTGTAAATAGTCATCAATGTATCCTGTGCATGTGCGAACAACACAGAATACTCTCCATCTTCACCAGATGTTTCAGCCGTAATTGCATCTGTCTGTATGCGGTGTGCCTGTACAATCTCCTCATTTGCTTGCTTTATTTCAACTTCAGCCAGTGCAAAATCATATGATTCAATCGCTTTCAAGGCATCCATACAATGCTTTCTGGCATCTCCAGCATGTAGAATTATCTGCATGGCATGTTGAACGATTTGTTCTTTCACCATTCTAAGACCTTCTTTCACAATTATCTTTCTATACTCTTTCAGTTGCTTCAGCAGCTTCTCTTTCGCATTCTTGTTTTTCATAGGCTTTAAAAAATGGATACCAAATCGCTGCCGCCACGACAAAAACAATCAGCATTAGCAGAATGCCTGAAATTGTTCCGGTAGTTAGCCAAGTGGCAATCGGAAATGGACAGTACCACATTTGAAACATGACTGTTGGAATAGGTGCAAAAGCAATGACTTTCGTAAATAACCAGACAATTAATGGCAATATCAACCCTTGTAACCACATCGGAACCATCAATAGTGGGTTCCAAGCAATACAGCCAAAAACAATCGGTTCATTGATATTAAAAATCGTCGGAGCAACCGAAGCCGTACCCAAGGCTTTTAATTTTTTTGATTTGGAGCGCATCAACATAAAAACAAGAGGCATTGTACAGCCGATACCGCCAATCCATAGATAAGCAGAATAAATAGTTGGATCAGTTACTAAATTCATTGCCTTTCCGTCAATATTTGCTTGAATAGCAGTCAATAAAACTGGATTTAAAACAGGCGTTAATACCCATGTTGAAATTCCCAACGAATAGAGGAAACAAACAATCAACATCATCAATGAAAAGCCCCATGGCGTCTCAATCACACTTTGTAATGGCATAAAGATGGCTAGAACAGCATTGTAGACATCAAAGCCAAGAAGATCAACGAAGATCCATCCGGTAAGGACAACAATACCGATTGGCAGCATAGCATCAAACCAAGAGCGGACAAAATCGGGAATCACCGATTCCTCACTGAAAAAAGAAAACTTTCCAAATAAATTCAACACCATACCAGCGAATAGTCCTGCAACAATTGCAATAAACATTCCCCCTGCACCAAGCGCACTATGACTAAAACCAGGTTCTCCGTCAGCAATGACTTGTGGAGAAATAATAATCAAAAATAAGATGATTCCAGACATTCCAGCATTGATTCTTTGCTTACGCAGTCTTTTTTTCTCCATCAAGTTGAAAGGAATCAGAAAAGATATGACAAGTGAGATCATCCCCATCGTCCATCCGTATGGCGTCCAGAAATTGGGTAAACTTGGAAAATAATCATTTAAAATTGCCAGCATACAAAAGACCGATCCTAAGAAAATTAATGGCAAAGCCTGCATGATTGAGTCTTTAAGAGTCACGATCCAAACGTTATGATTGATTTTATTCATTTTGGGCGTAAAGCTGTTTTCCAGCCAGTTAATTAAGGATTGCATTTTATTCCCTCCATTCTGAAAGCTACTGTACCTCTTCCAACAAGTGATCCAAAGCTTGTTTTCCGTTTAATGTGGCATAGTATTCAGGCTTCATCAAAATCACTTTCACTGGTGCATCACCAACAAATTCTTCTACTTCATCCAAAATATACGCTAGATGGGGACCAACCATTAACGCATCAATGTCGTCAATGTAGTTTTCAATCTCACTTTCACCGCGAGCAGTAATTTTTATCTCCAATCCTTTTTCAGCAGCAGCTTTGCGAATATTAGCAGCCATAAAACCTGAGCTGGCTCCAGATCCACACACAAGTAAAACATTCAATTTTTTCATGATTTTTCTCCCCCAATTCAATTTTCATTGATAGCGCTATCAATTACAGTTATACTATAGTCAATCTACAGCGGTGAAACAAATATTCTTTTGCACTGCAGTGGTGAAAGAGAGGGTGTCAGCTAATGAAAGCAAAGTATATAAAACTTCTTCACTATCTAAATGAGCAAGACAATTGGGTTTCCTCCACTCAATTAGCGGAAAAATTTGGGTTATCCAAACGGACGATAAAATCGTATATCGCAGATATTCAAGACAATGAATCTGATTTGATCCTTTCTTCAAACAAAGGCTATCGAGTGGTAGCAAGTAATCTGGTCACTTTTTTCAATAACACAGAAACAAGTGTCCCTGAAACACCTACTGAACGAACTGCTTATCTCCTTTTGCGACTGATTTCAACCGAGGAAGCTCTGTCTGTTTATGATCTAGCAGAAGAACTATTTATCAGCGAGTCCACATTATTGAGTGATGCAAAAAAACTTAAAAAAAAATGTTCTGAACTGGCTATCGAAGTCAGACTGACCAAAGATACACTACAGTTGATTGGGACAGAAAAAGCGAAAAGACAATTAATCCATCAGACATTGCTATCCGAATTGGATAATCATTTCGTTGATATGACTAAGCTACAAGAAAGTTTTATAGATTTTGACCTTGATTATATCAAGGAAATTATTGCCGAACTTTTTTCAGACTATGATTTTTTCACGAATGATTATGCGTTAACAAATATAGTTATTCATCTAGCAATTGCCGTAGACCGTATGAAAGGAAATTTTCAGTCTCCTGAAGCAGAAGCTCAAGCGCCTCACTCAATCCATCCGACAGTACTAAAAATTTCCGAAAAAATCGCGGAAAAAGTAGCGGAACGGTACGGTATTCGTTTTCCCAAAGAAGAAATTCGTGATTTAGCTATCCTAATTTCAGCGAATGGAACTAGCGTGAATTTCACTCAAATTTCACCTGATGAGTTAGAGAAGGTCACGGACAAAAACTGCCTTGACTTAGTAAGAAAAATTCTAGCAAAAGTGGATGAATTATACTTTATTGATGGCAATGAACCTGAGTTCTTCATTCGATTTGCCCTCCATATAAAGAATTTACTGTATCGGATCAATAACGGCTACTCTTGTAGAAACCCAATGACAGAAACACTAAAAAAAGAATGTCCGCTCATCTATGATTGTGCCGTCCAGGTTTCTCATGTCATTCAAAAAGAAATCGGTTATACGATTAGTGAAGACGAAATTGCCTACATAGCTTTTCATTTAGGCTATGCGTTAGAAATTCAAAAACAGCGTACGAATAAAATAAACTGCACGATTCTAGTGCCTCATTACTACAACATGAATATTCAGGTGATGGAAAAGCTTCAGAAAAATTTCTCTGATGACCTTGAGATCCAGAATATTCTTACTAGTGAAAAAGAGTTGCAGTATGTAGATACAGAACTGATTGTGTCTGCTGTTAAACTGAAGCAAGTGATCGCTACCCCATACGTGATCATTAATCCTTTTTTTACCCTTGAAGATCGGCAACAAATTACCGCCAAGATCTTTGATATCAAAGAAAAAAAACGAAAAGAACAATTTGTGAAAACCTTTCTATCGCTTGTTGATAAAAAGCGATTCTCATATACAACTGAAAATCAAAACTCCGCAGAATTGCTCAAACAATTATGTGGTCAAATGAAAGAAGAAGGAATCGTGGACGAGACCTTTTATCCACAAGTAATTGAGAGGGAGCAACTTTCTTCTACTGCCTTTGGTTCAGTGGCTATTCCACATTCACTGACAATGAATGCCAATCGTACGGGGGTTGCGATTGCCGTCAATCCAAAGGGGATCCAGTGGGGAAATAATCGTGTCACATTGGTTTTTTTGATTTCCATCAATTACCATAACCGTCATGTGTTTCGGGAAATTTTTGATGATCTGGCCATGATTTGTACAGATGAACAAAACATTCATAAATTAAGTGCCATAACCACCTTCGATGAATTTGTAGACACGCTGACACAGTGTTTTATCAGCAACAACACAAAACAATGATACTTTTTATTATTGATAGCCATACACATCGTACAATAGTGGGCAGCCTCTTGGTTGTTCTTTGATTAATAAACTTGGTTATTAACATTCTAAAGGCTGCTCGTCTTGTTCTTTTGACATAATAAGAATATAAAAAAGATCCTGATAAAAGTTCATTCATCCTCCACATACAATCCAGCGTCAAGAAGCGCTCAAAATCATCAATTTTGAGTGCTTCTTGTTTTTTATGTTTCTTAAGAAAATTTTCGGTCTTTCTAAACAAGTGGGATCAAATAGATTTCCCTCATTCATCAATTCTATGTAGAGCAACATTCCCTATTTTAGATTAGGATTGATCAATCCAACAATCACCAATCACCTTGGCAAACGAAATCTGTCCTTTTCTAATATCTGTTTTTTTAGTTAATGCAAACTTTCAGAAGTTTTTCTCTTGAAAAATTCATAAACAAGGAATACAATAAGATTGTTTTTAGGTACACCTAAAAAGATAGGATGTGACAGAATGAATGAAGAAAAAAAATTGATCCAGGCAGCAAATGGACCTAGCTTGGAAGAAATAAACAATACCGTAGCTATTCCCAAGGATGGGAATTTTTGGCGTAATCTTTTAGCTTTTTCTGGCCCCGGAGCGTTAGTCGCGGTTGGGTATATGGATCCTGGTAACTGGATCACTTCAATCGGGGGTGGTGCCGAATATGGTTATCTCCTGCTATCCGTCATCTTGATTTCAAGTCTGATTGCGATGTTGCTCCAATACATGGCAGCTAAACTAGGGATTGTCACCCATATGGACCTCGCACAAGCAACCCGTAAACACACCAGTAAAAAGCTGGGCTTTTTCCTTTGGATTATTACCGAGTTGGCGATCATGGCAACAGATATCGCCGAAGTAATCGGTGGAGCAATTGCTTTGAATCTATTATTCGGTCTACCATTAGTTGTAGGGGTCTTTTTGACGATTTTCGATGTCTTTTTACTGCTTTTCTTGATGAAATTAGGCTTTCGAAAAATCGAAGCCATCGTGATGACCTTAATATTGGTGATTCTGCTTGTTTTTGCTTACGAAGTGATTATTGCTCAGCCTGATCTTCCGGCACTTGTTCAAGGCTTCATTCCCCAAAAACAAGTATTGAACCCTGGACAGCTGACCATGGCATTAGGGATCGTTGGCGCGACCGTCATGCCCCATAATTTGTATTTGCATTCGTCGATTTCACAATCAAGAAAGATTGATCGGACGAATCCGCAAGAAGTCGCTACAGCTGTTCGCTTTGCCACATGGGATTCAAATATTCAGCTTTCGGCTGCTTTTGTCGTTAATTGTCTGCTGCTGATTTTAGGGAGCGCATTGTTCTTCGGTCACAGCGAAGAAGTCGGCACTTTTTCAGCGCTGTATGATGCCTTACAAAATTCAGCGATCGCGGGAGCGGTGGCTAGTCCAGCCCTTAGTGTTCTTTTTGCCGTAGCATTACTGGCTTCCGGACAAAACTCAACTATCACTGGAACACTGACAGGACAAGTCGTCATGGAAGGCTTCATCCATATGAAGATTCCAACATGGGCAAGACGATTGATCACTCGTGGCCTTTCTGTCGTACCTGTTTTACTATGTACCCTCTACTTTGGCGGTAATGAACAGGCACTAGATAATCTTTTGATCTATTCACAGGTCTTTTTGAGTATTGCATTACCAGTCTCAATGATTCCATTGGTTTACTTTACTAGTTCCAAAAAAATCATGGGCGAAAAGTTCAAGAACCCTCTGTGGGTCACTTCTCTGGGCTGGATTTGCGCCATCGCATTAACAGTCCTCAACATTCGCTTGATCATCGAAACAATGTCTGGTATTTTTTAAAAAAAGAAAAAAGCCGCACGATCGCAGTTTTCTCTGCAGATCGTGCGGCTTTTTTTCTTTTTAGCTTTCTAGCTTTTGGTTTCTAAATCATGTAAAAACAGACCACTTAACAATTTGGGTTCAAACCATGTAGATTTAGGCGGCATGATCTCATTCGCATCGGCAACAGCCAATAAATCTTTCATCTGCGTTGGATACATCAAAAAGGCCATTGTCCATTCTCCGGAATCCACCATCCGTTCCAATTCTTCTGGACCACGAATTCCTCCTACAAAATCGATGCGCTTATCTGTGCGGACATCTTCAATACCGAGTAATGGCGCTAAGATATTTTTTTGCAAAAGAGAAACATCCAGACTTTCGACTGCGTCATTCCCTGCTTCTTTGATGGTTAAAGAGAACCATTCGTGGCCCAAATACAAATAGAAGGTTCCCTTTTGAGAAGGCTTGCTGCTAGTTGGCTTCTCAATGTGAAATTTCTCTGCTAGATGATCGAAGAAATGATCTGGAATCGGTACATTGACCACACGGTTGTATTCCCAGATCGCCAATTCATTTTCCGGAAACAAAATCGCTAAGAAGCGCTCGCTTTCCTCACTATTGTTTTTTTCCTTGCGCTTTTGCAAGCCGACTTTCACTGCCGACTCAGTACGATGATGGCCGTCAGCGATATACAACGCATCAATCGCTGAGAATTCTTGTGATAAAGCAGCAATCGCCGCAGAATCATCGATCAGCCAAACCCGATGATGGACCTCGTGGTAACTCGTGAAATCATAGATCGGTTGATGATGACTCTGCCAATCCTGGATCGTTTTTTTTAAGGACTCAGGCTGACGGTAACTTAGAAAGATTGGACTCGTGTTTGCATCACAAGCTTGGATGTGATTGATGCGGTCAACTTCTTTTTCTGGTCGAGTAAACTCATGTTTTTTGATTTTACCAGCTACATAATCCTCAATCGATGTGCAAACAACAAGCCCAGTTTGACTCCGCCCCGCCATTGTCAGCTCATATAAATAATAGGACGGTGCATTGTCTTGGATCAGCCAGTTTTTTTCTCGAAAAGCAGCCAAATTTTCTGCTGCTTTCGCATACACTTGCGGATCATAAGGAGCAATATTTGGCAGATCGATTTCTGAGCGATCGATATGAAAATAGCTGTACGGGTTGCCGGCAGCATATGCCGCTGCTTCTTGCGTGTTGACTACATCATAGGGCAACTCCGCAATTTTCTCTGCTAAGTCAGTTTGTGGGCGGATTGCTTTAAAAGGAAAAACTTGAACCATTAATAGCCTACCTCCTGATTCTTGATCACTCGCACGCGAATAATATCTTCTTTAGCTCGTAATTTATCTGCCACCGCTTCAAGCAATGCAGCATCTGTTGCTCCGACATCCACCAATGTGTAGGCATAGTCGTCACGTCCGCGATTCAACATATTATCGATGTTGATTCCAGATTCAGCGATGATCGAGGAAATTTGTCCTAGCATATTTGGCACGTTGCGGTTAATCACTGTTAAACGATACGGCGAATGGAACGCCATTTCTACGGTTGGAAAATTCACTGAGCGTTTGATCGTCCCAAACTCCAAAAATTTCTTCAATGTGCGGGCAGCCATTTTGGCACAATTGATCTCAGCCTCTTCTGTCGATGCTCCTAAATGCGGTAGAACTAGCACGTTGTCATGGCCCAGTAAGCGTTCATCTGCAAAATCAGTTGTATAACCAGCAATCTCATTATTATCTAACGCAGCAAGAGCTGCAGCTGTATCAACGATCTCACTACGAGAAAAGTTAAACAGTTTAGCCGTTGGCTTCATTTTGGCCAATTCATTCTTGCCCACTAAATGGCGGGTGTTTTCCATCAATGGCACGTGAAGAGTAATGAAATCACAGGTTGTGAAAATTTCTGCTAAATCATTAGCCCGTTTGACTCTGCGGGAGATGGTCCACGCTGTGTCCACCGAAACATAAGGATCATAGCCCACAACTTCCATCCCTAAGCGGTAGGCATCGTTAGCGACCATGGCACCAATCGAGCCTAACCCAACCACACCAAGCTTTTTGCCTTCTAGTTCCGTACCGGCGAATTGCTTTTTGTTGGCTTCTGCCTGTTCCTCTACATCTGATCCGTTCAGTGTTTGGACCCATTGAGCACCTTGGAGAATCGGGCGAACACTTAATAACAAGCTTGCAATAACCAACTCTTTGACTGCATTTGCATTAGCTCCTGGGGTATTGAAGACGACGATGCCTTGTTCTGTACATTCTTTGACCGGAATATTGTTCGTACCAGCTCCAGCTCGCGCAATCCCTAATACACTTTTTGGAAAAGGATAGTCATGCAGCTTTTGGCTTCGCAGCAAGATTCCTTCTGGCTCATCACTTTCATTGATGGCATATTTTTCTTTGTTTAGCCTTTGAAGCCCTTCTGGTGCAATCGCATTGAATGTCTTGATCTGATACATTTATTTGACCTCCGCTTCGAATGATTTCATGAAATCGACAAGTGCCTGAACGCCTTCGATAGGGAACGCATTGTACAAACTTGCTCGCATACCGCCTACCGAACGGTGTCCTTTTAAGTTTTTAAAGCCGGCTGCTTCTGCAGCTTCATTAAATTGTCGATCCAGCTCCTTATCGCCAGTGATAAAAGGAATGTTCGTTAGGGAGCGGCTATTTTTGTCTACGGGACTGCTAAACAAGTTCGATGCTTCGATCGCTTGATAGAGCAGTGCAGCTTTTTGACGGTCTTGCGCAGTAATCGCTGCTACACCGCCTAATTCTTTCAACCACTCAAAAACCAGTTTTGCGATATAAATGCTGTAAGTAGGCGGCGTATTGTAAAGGGAACCGTTGTCAGATTGAAGACGATAGTCCAACATTGGAGCAAAGACCGCTTCTTCATTTAATAAATCTTCTCGAATAATAACCACCGTCAATCCTGCTGGTCCAATGTTCTTTTGGGCACCTGCATAGATCATACCGAAATCTTCTACACGATACTCATTGGCCAAGATATTTGATGACATGTCAGCAATGATCGGGACTTTGCCAGCATCCGGAATCGTCTGAAAAGCTGTTCCTTCAATCGTATTATTCGTAGTAATATGCAGATAAGCCGCTGTTTGGTCGATGTTATCTACTGTGATTTCTGGAATATAAGTAAAATGCTTATCTTCACTTGATGCGATCACCTCAACCGTAGCAACTGCTTCAGCCGCTTGAATCGCTTTTTTTGACCAAGAGCCCGTGTTGATATAAAGGGCCTTTTTGTTTTTCGCTAAATTTAATGGCACCATGCTAAATTGCAGACTTGCTCCACCTTGCAAAAACAGCACCCGATAGTTATCCGGGATCGCCATCAATTCCCGCAAGAGGGCTTCTGCGTCTTGAACGATCTCTTCAAACAAGGAGGACCGATGACTCAGCTCCATAACGGACATCCCACTGCCACGATAATCCAAAAGCTCGGATTGAGCTCTTTCCAATACGGGGCGGGGCAAGACGGCGGGACCAGCTGAAAAGTTATAAACAGTCATACAAAAATCTCTCCTTTGTTGTTAGATGTGACACCCATTATAGCAGAAGGAGGAATATGAAAAAAGGTTAAAAATAATTAAAATTCTCAATTTTCTGAAAAAAAGATGAAAGCAATTGATGACGTTCATCCATTGCTTTCTAACCATTGCCAGATTTCATGAAATACGACTTGTTTATTGGTTTCATTTAAGATCTCGTGACGACCGCCTTCCAGCAAATAAACTGTCAGATGCCGCTGCCCTTGCTGGTTCAAATAGTTTGCTAGCTTACGGACACTCTTGCCATAATGGCCCACAGGATCTTCTTTTCCTGAAATCAGCAGTAACGGCAATTCGCGATCGATTTTCTGCAACAGGCGGGGGGCACTCGCTTTTTTTGTCAATAAAAACAAATCTCGATAGGCACTTAATGAAAAATGAAATTGCGTATGCGGATCTGCTAAATAAGCATCTACTTGTTGGGGATCACTGGACAACCAATCTTTCGCCGTTCGGTTGGGCTGAAACCGCCGATTATGTTGACCAAAAACCAGATTTTCCATCACGCGATAGGGCCATGCTTGCTGTCGAAAAGGCATCAACGACTTCGTCAATAAAGCGGCACTGGTCATTTTGGCCGGCGCTTCCAGTGTCGTCCCCATAATGATTGCACCTGCCAATTTTGTATTTTTCTGATACAAAAAAATGCGCAAAACCAAAGAGCCCATACTATGACCTAAAAGATAATAAGGCTGAGCTGGAAACTGCTCCAACGCAAAACGCTGAACCAATCCCACATCTGCTACAAGATAATCCACACCTTTTGTTTCTCCAAATGTCCCATACTCGTTTTGCTCAGCTACTGTTTTTCCGTGTCCCAAGTGATCATGACCGATCACTGTGAATCCTTTTGAAACGAGATATTGAGCAAACAGATCGTACCGTTCAATATGTTCAATCATGCCATGGATCAGCTGAAGCATTCCTTTGGACTGTCCCTCCGGCTGCCAAACTTTCACATAAAGTTGATCTTTGCCGTTTGAAGATCGAATCATTTCTTGCCTGGTTTTCATCCATTCACCTCATTTGCATTTACTTTTACGTCTACTTTGTAAAACGATTTGCTCCGTTCCATTTGTCTTTATTATACATGGAAGAAGGAAAACTGCCTATCTTGGCCTAGAGCTATATCAGCGGCTCATCCTAATTACTCAAAAAAAAAAACAGTATCATGGCACGTCTGTCCATGACACTGCTTTAGGATGTTAGTTGGCTTCATTCGGATCGAAGAACAGCCCTAAATTGAACAAGACAGATCACAGCATGGCCATTTGAGCCACGCCATTGCTTTCAGTGTTATGATATCTAAACCACTGAAAGCAGCTCTAGAAACTATTCTCCCTCTTTTGGTATGATCTCCATCCGATCGACACTCAGTGTGTCGACCCCAATTTCTGAAGACACTTCGATTTTGATAGTGCCTGCTTTCAAATTCATAGTAGTTTGGATAGGCTGATAGTATTGTGACGGATAGACCGCCAAACGTTGGCTGTCATCATCTGTTTTCAGTTGAACATACACGGGCTCATTCAATGACAAATAATCTTGAGTTTTAAGATAAACGATGACCGTCGCTTCACTAGCCTGTCCCATTGTTGGTTGAAAAACCAAACGATCTTCGATCGATTCAAACCCTTGAACCACTTTTTTCATCAATGCTTCCTCGTCTGTCACTGTTACTAAATTACCTTCAAGAAGCGCATCACTGGCGGTCATTCGGATCCTTTTTGCTTCACCACTGGGAAGCTTCTGTGTTTCATTATCCGCTAAAGGAACTTCTAATTTCAGCTTGTTTTCTTCCCATTTGATCGGCTGCAAACGAATCGAGCGTTGCCAGCCAGAATGATCCCAACGAGCAGCGTGAAATATCAACCAGTCTTCGGTGCCGTCTTTCGACTTGGCAAACCCATTGTGCCCGGGACCAAAAACAGTTTCTGTCTGCTGAAAAATCGGTTCGGATTCTTTCGTCCAACTTCGGGTATCTAATGGATCATCTTGGCGATCCATTGTCAAAAGTCCCAGTGCATAATCATTGTCCCAACTTCCACTAGCCGAATAGACCACATTCACCGTATCTTCTTTGATGATCACTTGAGGTGCTTCGTTAATCAACGGCGTTTGCCGCATTTCCCATTCGTATTCCGGAGTCGAAATCAGCTGCTTTTCACCAATGACTTCTGTAGGTGAGATCATTTCAGCAATATAAATATTTTGGGCAATATTTTCATATCCTTCCCAACCTGACCAAAGGAAATACCGTTGTTCGTCTAATTCGAGGACAGTTCCATCAATAGCAAACTTGTCATCCAGTCCTTTGATTTCTTCCAACTGCCAATCATCACTGTAAGGATCCTGGTTTTCGTTGACTAGTGCATACATCCGGTGGGTTTCTGAGGGATGATTGGCCGCAAAATAAACGACCCACGTACCTTCCAGCTGATGAAGTTCCGGTGCCCAGATACTTTCGAACTCCGCAGGCATTTCCCAGATGACTTTTTTCTCCCCCGCTGCTACTTCAGTCAGATTTTCCGAACGCCAAAGGGTTAAATTGTTACCAGTAGTTTTCGTATAATAATAATATTCCTCATCTTGAAAAATCCACGGGTCTGCACCATCGTTGTCGATGATCGCTGTGAAATCGTCAACCAGCGTTTCATGAGAAGTACCGCAACCTCCTACGAAAGGAGTCGCCAAAATCAATGCACAAATAATACCTTTTTTTCTCATTGTCTCTCCTTTCCAATGTTACCGTCTGAATATCATTCAACTTGAGAAACATGAAATTGATCATTGATAGCTTTGATTGCTGCCAAGTCCACTTTAGGCTGACGGTCATAAGTCAATAACCCATTGATCTCCTGTTCAACATCGGTCAATTGCGTATAGCAATATCCCCAGAGCCCTACTGAAGCATAGACAGCCGACAGCACCCGTTGGTAGTCCTTTAAGAATTCAACTTCATTGTCGACTGACGTATACCCCCAACCTGGTTGTCCCGATACATCAAAGCCGATGCCACCAAATTCCGTTAACAAGATTGGTTGCTCCTGATAAGAAAAGCCGTTGGCAAAAATCGGCCACGGAGTAGAAAGCCGCTTAATCAGATTTTCGCGAGTTCGGAGGGTTTCTTTAAAGTAATCATATTTCTCAGTTTCTTCTTTTTGGCCATGGGCATAGTTGTGAATGGCGCAAATATCTGTTTCTGTCATTGCCCAACCATCATTTGAGATCACTAATCGTGTTTTATCCAATGCGTGCAAGAAATGATACATTGCTTGAGAGAAATGTTGCTGTGTTCGGTCAAAGGAAATCTTTGGCACGCCCCAGCTTTCATTGATCGGCACCCAAGTCACAATGGAGGGATGGCTAAAGTCTCTGGCAATGATCTCGGTCCATTCCCGCATCAGTCGTTCAACAGAATCTTCATTGTAAATCGCCGGAGCCGCACATTCTCCCCAAACCAGAAAACCTAACTGATCCGCCCAGTACAAAAAGCGCGGATCTTCTGTTTTTTGATGTTTGCGGCAACCATTGAAGCCCATTTCTTTTGCTAGTAAGATGTCTTTTTTAAAGTCTTCATCTGACGGTGCAGTTAAGAGGCCACTAGGCCAGTACCCTTGATCCAAAATCAACTTTTGATAGTAAGGTTTGTTGTTCAAATAGACCATGCCGTTTTCCGTATGGATTTTACGCATGCCGAAATAACTTTTCAGGTAGTCAATTGTTTCTCCATCGTTGATTAAAGAAAGTTTAATATCAAATAACTGGGGATTTTCCGGTGTCCAAGACCAACCGTCATGATGGAAATTGCTTCTGAAAATATGTTCCTGAAAAAGATCGACATTGAACTTCATTTTTGCCGAATCTGCAGACAGTCTCCCCGCTGCGATTAGCTGTTCTTTAAAAGAGATCCGATAGTCCAGTTCACACTGCGGCTGGAACTGATTCAAGATCGTTTCAACAGTCACGGTCCCTTCATCCAAATTTGGAGTCAGATTGATTTCTTTCAAATAAGTCTCTGAAACGACTTCCAGCCATACTGGCTGCCAAATCCCGGTAGAATTCGTATACCAGATACCAGCAGATTCTGTCTCCCAGAATTGTTTTCCTCGAGGAATACTTTCATCTGCATGAGGATCAAATGCACGCACACTTATCGCTTGCTGACCGTCGACCAAATAATCGGTAATATCTACTTCAAAAGAGGTATGACCGCCTTGATGATTCGTTACATGACAACCATTGACAAAGACATCCGCCTCGTAATCCACCGCACCAAAATGCAAGACTACACGTTGACTGTCCATTGCCTGCACTGTGAATGTCCGGTAATACCAGACAATATCGTGAGGTTCTCGTTGGTTGATCCCGCTCAATTCGCTTTGATAGACGAAGGGCACCTTGATTCTATGCGGATAGGCTTCCTCCTCTTGATACCATTTCTCTTTTAGTCCTACATTTTTATCATCAAAGGCGAAGCGCCATTCTCCATTTAAATTCAGCCAGTTCTCTCGTTGAAACTGGGGTCTAGGGTATTCATTTCTGCTCATAGTTCCTCCAAAAAAACAATTTATTTTATACCACTTTGCAATGACATTGATTCCATGAAACTCTTTTGCGCCACTAAATATAAAAGGAATGTCGGGATCAATGCTAAAAGAGCTCCTGCAGCTCCTACTCCCGGATACGTCATATATTGCCCTTGCAGCAACTGAAGTCCCGGCGTGATAGGCAGTTTATCAATATCGCTCATAACGATAGAAGGCCACAAGAAGTCGTTCCACGAACCAGTAAAACTAAATAACGCAACGACGGTTAAAACCGGCTTGATCAGCGGCAGAATAATATGATAAAAAATCTGAAATTCATTTGCCCCATCGATTACAGCCGACTCATCCAATTCTTTAGGAATCCCTAAGATAAACTGACGAACTAGAAAAATGTTATAGACACCTGCTGCGCCAGGAACGATCACGGCTAGAAACGTGTTGGTCCAGCCTAATGTATCCACGATTTTGAAATTGGGGATCAAATTGACGACACCAGGAAACATCATCGTTCCCAGCAATAATGCAAAAATCAAGTCTCGACCTTTAAACGTCAGCCGTGTATAACCATAAGCCGCAAAAGAAACGATCACCATCACCAACAATGTGTGGGCTGTTGAAATGATCATCGAATTCAAAAACCAGCGAAAGACTGGCGATGAATCATTCCCCTGCAACAACCCTAAAAAGTTTGCGAAAGTCCACTCTTTAGGAATCAGGCTAAAGCCAACTTTTTGGATCTCAGCATCTGATTTGAAAGAGGTAAAAATAGCCCATATCAGAGGAAAAATCCAGACAATACAAACAATAGCTAATACGATAAATGCGACTCTTTTTCCTACTTTATTTTCTCGCATGGCTGTCCCCTTACCTCTCTAATTTTTTGATCATGATAAATTGAAAGACCGAAACGATCATGATAACGATCCCTAGTAAAATCGCCATCGCCGATGACATACCGGCAACGGACGTACTACTGCCAAAAGCATTCTCTTGAATATACATCATGAGTACTCTCGTCGAATTGTTCGGACCACCCCCGGTCAGCATCAATGGCTGTCCATAAATATTGAATTGAGCAATAGTCGTCATGACTGTTGTAAAAATCAGCTGATTCCGAATACTCGGCAACGAAATCCGGAAAAACTTCACTACACTGCTGGCTCCGTCAAGCTCGGCTGCCTCCATTTGTTCCCTGGGCACACCGTTCAACGCAGCTACATAAATGATCAAATTTCCTCCTAATGTCCACCAAATCGTTACGATCAAAATCGCGATCCAGGCCCATGGTTGTGTCCCGACAAAATTGATATCTATCCCAAAAACTTCTTTGATGGGGCCAAAGGATTTACTTAACAGAAACCCCCAGATGATCATTACAGCAGAGATGGCAAACAATGTCGGCAAGTAAAGAACCGATTGAAAAAAGCGCATCATCTTTGGCTTTGCGGACAATGCAACAGCTAATAGCAATGGAATCGCGATACACAGAGGTACTGATATCACTGCAAAGAATAGCGTGTTTTTCATCCCATTGAAAAATTGCGTATGATACAGCGAGTCTTGATCAAATAGAATCGTCTTAAAATTGTCTAAACCAATAAAAATCGGTGAACTAAAAAGATCCCATTCGGTAAAGGAAACATAAACACCAATTACAGCAGGAACCAAAAAGAATAAAATAAAAAGAATCATGTGGGGACCGATAAACAAAACGGGCCAACCACTGAGCTTTTTTTTGCTACTCATACATTACGCATCCTTTCATGCCTTGATAAAATCGACTAGAAAAAGACTGTGACAAAAACCACTTCTGCATGGAAGATGCTCTTTCGTGTAAGTTGCCAAGCTAACCAGATCAAAAGGCCACTCTTTGAGAAATCTTATATGAGTCCTCTTTTGGTATGTGCCTTCTCGACATGTCTGAGCACTATCTTCTTTGCCTTCAGCTTTTGTCACAGACCCTGCGATTATTTCATTTTCTCTTCCACGACTTTTTGGATTTCACCAAAGGTATCTTTAATATCGGCTTTTCCAGTGATCATGTCCCAAGAACGATTATCGTATTCATCAAAAATGTAAGACAATCCATCGACTGCATTCACAGAGATCGCCGCCTGTCCTTTTTCTGTTTTCAACAAGAAAGATTGCGGCATCTTGACATATTCCTCATTGTCAAGCATCGCTAGTGAAGTTGGATTGGCGCCAGATTTCACCCATTCTAACTGGTTTGCCTGCAACCAAGTCAAGAAATCCACCATTCCCTCTTTCTTTTCATCAGACCGTTCTTCTTTTGTCTTAAACATCGCAAACTGATCAACTCCCGATCCTTGAACGATATTTTCCGCATCCCATTGCGGTGTAAAGGTTTCTCCCCACTCAAAGTCACTGATTTCTTCCATATTGCTCAACATCCACGTTCCTTCTGGCAAGAAGATCAGCTGTTGATTCGCAAAAAGTTTATTGGCATCTTCCCCATCTGGCACCATATAGCCCGCATCATATAAATTTTTGAATTCCTGTACCGTGTTATACGAATACTCATTATCGATATTGATCTTGCCATCTTGATCTTGCCATTGTCCGCCCATTTGCTGATATAGATTGGAATAATTCTGCATCCCCCAGGTATAACCAAAGCTATAAACGCCATCTGCTTTTGCTTTTTCACCTGCCTGATTTATTTCTTCATAAGTCACGATGCCATCATCTAATGCTCCAGGAATGTATTTGTCTACCAGATCTTTGTTGTAATACATGACCCACGACCCCATGGTGGCTGGGATCCCATACTGGCTGTCCTCAAGAGTACCGGTATCCCAAGCTGCTTCAACATAATTGCTGCGATCTAGCTCTGTACCTTTGATCATGTCATCCCAAGAATCCAGCATCTCTTGGTTCTTATAGGTGGGAAGTGCTTCTGAAGCGACTAAAGCCAAATCTGGTACACCTTTCCCCGATTTACCTGCTGTAGTTAGTTTTGAGGTGAAGGTATCCCCTTGCATACTCACTAATTTCACTTTGAAATCCGGATCCGTCGCATTGTATTCGTCAATCGTCTTTTTGATTTTCTCCCCATCTGGTCCAGTTGTGGATGACCATAACAAAATTTCAGAACTCTTGCTTGAGTTGCCTCCGCCACTTCCACATGCTGACAATACGATGCCACACAGCAACGTCGCCCCTACTACCATAGCTGCTTTACTAAATTTCATTTTTCCACGCTCCTATTATTTAACTTATTTGTAAAACGATATTCCGACTCACTTTACTTTTTTCAACAACAGTAAAAACCAAACTGTTTACACCGTTAAATTAACATCAAAATAAAGCGCTGTCAACAGCTATTTAACAACTAAAATAAAATATTTATATCGTTTAACTATAGTGTAAAATCATCAAGTTATGTTATAATAAACCTGCGCAATCGATTAACTAAAAAGTATAACGAGGTGAATAGAATGGAATTAAATTTAGAGAAAACTTCTTTACCGGTTTATGAAGCTTTAGCCAATGAGACGCGTTTGGCAATTTTGAGAGAGTTAGGCGGGGAAAGAAAAAGCATCAGTGAGATTGGGGAAAAACTGGCAATCAGCAACGCACTCATGACCAAGCACATCAAAAAATTAGAGCAGGCACAATTGATCAGATTAGAAAAAGGAACGGGAAAAGATTGGAAAAAGAAGTTTCTAGCTTTAAAGACTGATTTCATCAACATCAACTTCCCCGAAAAAGTATTTCCAGAAATGAATTTGACTTCATTACCTGTGAAAATTGGTCACTTCACTGATTTTAGAGCCGAAGCTTCTTGTGGAATGGCTACAAAAGATCGTCTGATCGGCGCATTGGATGATCCTAAATCCTTTTTGGCACAAGAACGAGTAGATGCCAGTATTATTTGGTTAAACAATGGATTCTTAGAGTACAAAATTCCGAAACCGCTAAAAAATGGGGAAAAAATCGAAATGCTGGAAATCAGCATGGAGATTGCTTCTGAATTCCCTATTTCCAATAATTATTGGCCGAGTGATATTTCTTTCTATATCAACGATGTCTGTTTAGGAACCTATACTGTTCCAGGAAACTTTTCAGATGTACGGGGGGCATTGACCCCTCAATGGTGGATCGATGAGTTCAGTCAATACGGCTTGTTGAAACATCTGCGGATCAACCGTTTTGATACTTCGATCGACGGAGAAAAACTGACCGACCATAACTTAAGCGAGATCGATTTGGATCACAGTGATTTCTTTACATTCAAAATTGCAGCACCGGCAACCGCAGAAAACGCAGGCGGTCTAACTATTTTTGGCGATCGTTGGGGAAATTACCCGCAGGATCTGCTTTTCAATTTTTATATTTCGGAATAAAAAAAGACACAGGCAAACAATCACCTGCATCACTTGATGATCTCTGTTAACTCTCCTTTGACTGCAAGATTTAACAGGGATCATTTGCTATGGCGGGATTCGTTTTTCTGTGTCTTGATTGCTCTTATTTTGCGCTGGCTACGGCAAAGATTCGTTCGATCAATTCCATGACGTTGCGAACTTCTTCATTTTTGACAATTGGTTCAGCACCGTGACGGACTACATGATAAAAATTCTTGTAGAAAGGATCAAAATCGGCTTTCGCTTCTGGGAATGGGATTGATTCTGCAGCCAATTCAGATGGCGGTGCCATTGTTTTCGTTAATCCAACACCTGCTTGGACAGGTTTAGGTGCGGCAACATCTTCGCGGCCAGTTGCCCGAACCATCTCACCATTCAATGCCCAATCTTGGATCGTAGCAGTTCCTTCAATCCCCTTAATGTACCAGCGAGGCAACTGGGTGTAATTGGAGGTCCCAACTTCCACGATTGCTTTGACACCATTTTCAAATGTGATCAAAGCAAAGAATCCATCGTCGACTTCTTCTCCCAGAATATAGCTTAAGTCAGCTTTCACATCTTTCACTGGACTGTCCACTAACCAAAGTATTTGATCCAACAAGTGAACGCCCCAGTCTAATACCATGCCGCCTCCTTGTTTTTTCACATGGCGCCAATCACCTGGGATGCCATTTGCACCTTGGACCCGTGATTCGATTTGGAAAAGATCACCGATCTGCCTATTACGATATAAATCGCGAACGATCAGAAAGTCTGGATCCCAGCGACGGTTTTGATGGACCATAAATGTATTGCCTGTTTCTTTGGCCACAGCAACGATTTCGTCTAGTTCAGCAGTGTTTAAAGCAACAGGTTTCTCACATACAACATGCTTACCCGCTCTGAGGGCTGCGATCGACAAATCCTTATGCAAATCATTCGGCGTTGCGATCAGCACTGCTTCAATGGTTTCATCTGCTAAGACTTCTTCATAACTTTTATAGATTTTATGCCCTTTTTCTTGTGAAATAGCTTGTCTTTCTTCCGAAATATCATAGGTTCCCACAATATGGATCCGTTCATTTTCATTCGGCAGGATGTTGTGCACATGGTAAGCACCCATACCGCCATAACCGATGACAACAAAATTGATTGCACTCATTTTCTATACTCCTCGTTACACCCACCACATTGCGGATGGTTCTTCTTTGATCATAATCGATTTCAAATTAGTGATTGCTCGGTTCAATCCTTCATCAACAGACATGATTGGATCTTCATGCTCGATACTCAAGACATAATCATACCCATAGATCCGCAATGCGGAAATGATGTCCGACCAAACTTGCAAGCTGTGCCCGCAGCCAACAGAGCGGAAAGTCCAAGCTCTTGTTTTGACATTGCTGTATGGCTGCATGTCTGTCAACCCATGCATGTTGATATTATCTTGATCAAGATACGTATCTTTGGCATGAAAATGATGAATCGCATCTGCTTCACCTAAAATCTTGACTGCTGCCACTGGATCGATCCCTTGCCACCACAAATGGCTTGGATCAAGGTTACAACCAATTGCTTTACCTGCAGCGTCGCGAAGTTTTAACATCGTATAAGGCGTATGAGCCAAGAATCCGCCATGCAGCTCAATACCGATTTTTACACCAGCAGCTTCTGCCTCGGTATTGATTTCTTTCCAATAAGGGATCAGCTTTTGCTCCCATTGATAGTTGTAATTATCATCGTATTCCGTTGGCCATGGCAGAACAGGCCAGTTGACTTGCGTGTCTGTTGCATTTCCTCCCGAAACACCAGAGAATCCATTGACGACAGGGACATTCATCAAACTGGCCAGCTTGATCGTTTTGCGTAATAATTCATCTGCTTCCTGCGCTTCATTTTTTAAAGGCGAAATGGGATTGTTGTGACAGCTTAACGCCGAGATTTCTAGTCCTTTGTCGGCTAATTTAGCTAAATATTCTTTCCGGTCTGCTTCACTAGCAAGCAACTTATCGATATCCAAGTGGGCATTGCCTGGAGAACCTCCTGTACCGATCTCAACTGTCTGCAATCCTTTTTCTGCAACTTCTGTGATCATTTCTTCAAAAGTTAAATGATTGAATAATGGCGTAAATACTCCTAACTTCATTTGCCTACCTCCTCATTGGCTTGATAATGGCCGTACGTTGGGTACGTATTTTCTGTTGGTGCGCACCAACGTGCCGCGTTTTTGATAACTTTTTGTACTTTTTCGTTGTAATAACTCGGAAACGTCTCATGCCCAGGTTGGAAATAAAAAATCTTGCCATTGCCACGACGGAAGGTGCAGCCGCTGCGGAAGACTTCGCCTCCTGGGAACCAGCTAACAAAGATCAATTCGTCTGGAGTTGGGATGTCAAAGTGTTCCCCATACATTTCTTCTTTCTCAAGTTCAATAAATTCGCCGACACCTTCTACGATTGGATGACTCGGGTTGATATTCCAAATTCGACAATGCTGATCATCCACGCGCCATTTCAAGTCACAGGAAGTGCCCATCAATTTCTTGAAGACTTTTGAGAAGTGACCAGAATGGAGGACAATCAGACCCATTCCTTCTAACACCCGTTGTTGAACGCGCTGAACGATTTCGTCTTGTACTTCATCATGGGCCATATGCCCCCACCAAACGAGCACATCGGTATCAGCTAATACTTCGTTTGTTAATCCGTGTTCTGGTTCATCCAAGGTTGCTGTGCGAACTTGAAAATCATCTGCTTGCAAAAAGGCAGCGATTTGTCCGTGGATTCCTTCGGGATACATTGCCTGAACGGTTTCATCTGTTTTTTCGTGTCTAAATTCATTCCAAACAGTGACATGGATCATTGGTAAACCTCCTCAACGATAGCTTTTAATTGCAAATAATCGATGGCCGTCGCTTCTAAAGGTGCGTATTTTTGGAACGCTTCTTGTTCCACGATCAACCAAGGCAATTGGAATTGTTGCGCAACTGTGACATAGTCCTTGATAGGTAAAATGCCATTATTGATTTCTGTGCTTTCTTTTGGTTCTTCCTGCATATCTTTGATATGCAAAAGACCAACGGACTCTTGATGTTCTTTCAACCAAGTGAAAACATCAGTGCCGGAATAAGCGATCCAATAAAGATCTGCTTCTAATTTAAGTGCTGGATTTTCAGCTAACAATTCTTCAATCATTGATTTATTAGGAATCTCGGTAAATTCATGGGCATGATTGTGATAGTAGCATTCAAAGCCCTGAGCAGCTGCTTTCTTAGCAACTTCTGCAAACTCTCGGGCAAACTGTTGCCATTCTGCGAATGTCTCAAATGAAGCATATGGAACCACGAGTCGGTGATTCCCGATCGCTTTTTCATAGGCCAGTGTTGCTTCAAAATGATCCCGCAATGTTTCAAAGGGTAGATGAGAAGCAGCAACTTCCAAGTCGTATTCTTTTAGCGCGTTTGCGACCTCTGTTGCGGAATAACCGTAGTAACCCGCGAATTCGACTCCGTCATACCCGCTTTTTTTGACACTTTCAAGTGCTTGGAACAAGTCTTCTTTACACGCTTCTTGGATGCTCCATAACTGTAGTCCGATTTTTGGTTTCATGCTTTGCTCCTTTTTAGCGACTGCTTTTACAAGTAGACCGGTTCGCCAGTTGCTGAGGATTTGTAGATCGCTTCTAAAATCTCAGTAACTACCATTGCCTCTTCCGGCTTGACCACAGGTTCTGTGTCATTGATGATGGCGTTGATCCAAGATTGTGCTTCCAAGATTTCAGGCGTTTCGCCGTCCCCTTCATAGAAGTCGACACCACCAGTTTCCAACTCAATATTTTTTTCATACAACAAACTATGGTCTTCGCCATTGATTGTTAAGCCATTATTCATATCCGCGCCAGCTTTGCTGCCCATCAATGTTGTTTTTGCTTCTTTGACATCTAAACTGTTCAACGCCCAGCTAGCTTCCAAGAAAATCGTTGCGCCATTTTCCATCACGACAAATCCAAAAGCAGAGTCTTCTACCGAAAACTTCTCTGGATCCCATGACCCCCAAGCGTTCGCTGCATTCTTTGTCTGAGATAATTCATGGTAAGCTTTTCCGACAACAAATTTAGGTTGGTAGTTATTCATCATCCACAATGTTAAATCAAGAGCATGCGTACCGATGTCGATCAATGGTCCGCCGCCTTGAGCTTCTTCGTCTAGAAAGACGCCCCAAGTTGGTACGGCACGACGACGGATGGCATGGGCTTTCCCAAAATAGATATTGCCTAATTGTCCTTCCGCACAAACCTCGTGCAAGTAGCGGGAATCTTTTCTAAAACGATTTTGATAACCGATCGTTAATTTTTTGCCTGTTCGATTAGCGGCATCGATCATTGCTTTTGCTTCTTCTGTCGTTTTTGCCATTGGTTTTTCGCACATTACATGGCAATCTGCTTCTAATGCTGCGATAGACAATTCCGCGTGAGAAGCATTTGGTGTACAAACATGCACAACATCTAATTCAGCTTCTGCTAACATTTCTTTGTAGTCGCTGAATACCTGGGCATCCTCTGTACCGAAAGCTGTTTTAGCTTCCACTGCTCGTTCGACGATCAAATCACAAAATGCGACCATTTCCGCTTCTTTTACTTGTGATAATGCCGGCATGTGTTTGCCATTCGCAATCCCACCGCAACCAATGATTCCAATTCTTACTGTCATCTCTTTCCTCCTGAAAACGCTTATTATTTTCTACTCATTCATTATAGCGAAAGGATTTGACAGGTTCTTCCCAATTTCCTCTTAAAAAATTCCCGAAATTTATCTTATGGAACTCTCACTAAAACGAATCAAAGACTCCTTCACACCAAATAAAAACACCCAAACAAACAGTGAACAACCGCTTAAAAATTGCGCTTGTTCAAGGGTTCGAGTGATTGACAAGATTGGGTCGTTGATCTAGCTTTCATCAAGTATTCAATTATTTAATTGTTTAATTGTTTCTGATACTGCAATGGGGATTGTCCTACGGTCTCTTTGAACACGTGATGGAACGTTTTGACACTGGCAAATCCGGCTTTTTCCGCTACTTCTGCCATTGGAAGTTTCTCGTTTGCCAAAATGAATTTGGCTTGATTAATCCGGTATTCCGTCAGAAACTGCATGAATGTTTTTCCAGTATTCGTCTTAAAAAAACGGGTAAAGTAATGGGGACTGAAGCCAACATGCTTCGCTGTTTCTTCCATCGTTAAGACATCTTGGTAATGGGATTCAATATATTCAAACACTTCATCCAGACGTTGCAGCGTTTCTTTGTATTGAGCTGCAGAACGTTTCAAAGGAGCGATCTTTTTGGCACGTGGCGGCAACCCTTGATAACATTCGCCGATCAACTGATACAAAAATCCCATCGTCAAATAGCGTTTACCAGCTACTTGCTCTTCCTCTAACTGGTAGAGTTCGATCAACAATCCTGTGATTTTTTCGGTAAAACTGACTGGCCAATGCTTGCTGTGGGGTTCCCCCTCATCAAAAAGCGTCTTTAAAGAAAGTTCTTTTTCTCGCAAAATGGTTTCATCAAACAGCGCGAAATCAAACTGATACACATACCGCTCACTCTCTGGAGAAGCCAAAAAATAGTGCGGCTGACCGCTGGCAAAAATGTACAGCTCGCCTTCTTCCAACTCAATGATCTCATCAGCTACCCCAATATTGACTTTTCCTCGTTTCGCATAAATCAGCTCGATTTCTTTATGTACATGGGGATAAACGATCGTCAGCCCATCATTAAGGAATGTCCGAAAGCGAAAATCGCTTTCAAATTCTGGAATCTCAAGATACATACTCATACTGCTATTTACTCCTTTGCTTCCATTCTCATCCATTATAGAACAAAGAGTTTTTGTACGAAATGCTTTTCTGATTTTTTATGAAAAAATAGTCGCTGCTCGCTTTTTATGGTATCTTGTACAAAAAGGAGGTTATTATGAATTACTACGATCAGCATTTGCATACTTTTTTATCTTTTGATTCAGAAGAACGCTTCGAAAATTATTTAGCTTTTCAACCGGAATTTTTTGTGGCGACTGACCACTTTGATCTCAAGAACCCTTATTCAAATTATCGCGATGATATTCCCGATTATGAACAGCTTCAACAATGCCATCAGACTTTACAGGAACAAACAGCAACGAAACTTTTGAAAGGGATCGAAATCGGTGTCGTTCCTGGGCAAGAAACACAAATACGCGACTATCTGGATCAGCATCCTTATGACCTGAAGTTAGTCAGCATCCATCAAAACGGTTCCTTTGACTATATGGATGATGCCGTATTGGAGAAAGACAAACTTACCGTCGTCAAGTCTTATTTTGATCAGATGGCCACAGTTTTAGATACTTTTTCTGACGGACATATCCTGACCCATTTTGACTACGGGTTGCGGCGCTTCGACTTTACAGCAGAAAAACTTGCACAGCATTTCGAAAAAGAACTGACAGTTATTTTCAAGAAAGTCGTCGCTCGCGAGCTAGCTTTTGAAGTCAATGCCAAAAGCTTTGGTCCTTATCAAAATGCATCACTTTACGAATATGCGATCCCACTCTATCAAAGTATGGGGGGCAAACTCTTTACACTAGGTTCAGATGCTCATAAGTCCAGTGATTATCGCTTGTTATTTGCCGAAATGAGCCAGATGCTGCGCTCCTTCGGTGTAGAACAATTGGCCGTCTTTCAAGGAACCGAAAGATACATGGCAGATTTGCCTGAAGGTTGAGGGAGGATATAGCAAGCTTATCAGAAAAAACGGATATGAAAGAAACAAGTAAAACTATCTACTATATACAAACAATCCACATTACCGCTCTCGAAAAATTTCGCAAAACGGCAATGTGGATTGTCTTTTTAGTTTGCTTTTATCCTAACATAAAAACTGCTCTTCACTGGAAAAACTCGTTCTACTCAATGATGTACTCCGTAATCGAATAATAATTTTTGTCTAAATAGTCCGCCAGTTCATGAACATAATTAGGCCTTCTTTGCATCTCGAATGTAATGCCTTGATGTTTTTGTACTGGTGATCCAGAAACCAAATTCTGCTCAGCTATTTTATTTAGTGTATAAATCACAGCACATTCTTGATTTGAACGAATATGCAACCAGTTAGTTCGGGCACGATTCGACAGAGAAATCAATGGGTGCTGATTTCTTTTTTTGAAACAATACCCTAGATCTATGCCCCCACTACAAATCTTGGATAAATCCTCTTCTGAATCAAAAGCTTCCCCAATCCTCTTCTCAGTTGTAAAATCAAATTTTTGATAGCGCGTACAACTTTGAAAATCAATATATTCTCCTGTAGGAATGAACTGTTCATCGATAAGTTGGAGTTTTGCATCCGCCATCTTCAGTAAGTGATTCTCTATTGTTCTCTTTTCTCTATCTAGGTTAAAGTAAGCATGATTAGTCAAATTACATACTGTTGGAACTTCTGCTTCTCCTTCAATTTCTATGGTGAAAACATTTTTTTCTATACGATAACTGATTTTTATCGCCATTCTCTCATAGGGTCCGGAATCGTTATCTAATCTAAGTTCATAGGTCGTAAGATTCTTCTTGAAAATTCGAAACTCTCTAAGATGAAATCCAGCGGCTCCTCCATGTAAATGATTACCTTTTTCATTTTTATCTAAAAGAATTGAATCTTTCTTATGAGATAGATAATAAGCAGGAAATGTTCTTCCTGCATTCCTTCCAATGATCGCACCAAAAAAATATGGATTAGTGCAATAATGCCATAAATCATCATAGGAGAGGACATAATTCGTTTTAGTCTTTTTGTTTATAATCTTAGTAATACAGCCTCCCATAGCTAAGAATTCAATTTGTATTTCATGATTTTCTAACGTATAACGTTTCATATCCCCCTCCCAAAAACATTGTTCATCTTCATAAAAGCTTAGACCACATATCAGCATTCAAATATGACAAACTTATCGTTTTTATTAACGATTATTTGAATCGTTTGATTAGTTCTCACTAGTTCTCGTCAGAAATTTGTTGGTAAACGTTGGATATGTGGATTTGTAAAAATATCGCTAGCATCGTCACTAGGAGAAGAAAATTCTGAAATAACTGCACCTTCACTTGAAGCTTGAAACCAATGTTTCGTGTCGGGATCAATCGTATATTGTTGGCCTGGTAGCAACTCGATTTCATTAAAAACTGTATAAAAATTTTCCGTCTTTCGAGGAATCTGACTGCTTATCTTTCCTTTTTCTCCAGTTCCTTCTACATATAGATAGACTTTCCCACTTCGACATCGAAATGTTTCTTGTTTCCCTTTCTTGCTTCCGATCGAAGGATGAAGATGTTCTGGACAAGTTTGAAAAGGTAGCAGAACCATCTCTTTAGCACAGTATCTCTCATTATTAATATAGACAATCAAATTCAATCCTTCTTCTGCAATATTGTTTAAACCAAAATCGGCATACTCGATTTGTTCTAATTCTTCTTTGGTAAAAGCAATAGGTATATTTTCGAAAAAACTTTTTACTTTCTTTTTATAATCCATCCCCTTCAATCCCACCTTCAACTGATTTTTAGCTCGTCCCAAGAGATGTCTTCTTCTTTTTCTTCAATAACTATTTCTGCATTGGGATCAACAGCTTTTTTCAAGACTATAATAGTAAGCGCAGTGGCTAAAGAACCGATAAACAAAGCACCGATAAATGCCCACGGACGAGTCATAGTAGGAATAGCAAACATACCTGAAGCTGGAATATGGCTATCGGCTCCCCAAAGCATGCTCAATCCGCCACCGATTGCTCCACCGATCCCTGTTGCAATAACATTTTTTACTAAATCATTTAAAACAATTGGAAAACATCCTTCTGTAATTTGACAGATTCCCATGGGGAACGCCGTTTTTAGCGCTTCTTTTTCTTGATTCGTGAAAATATTTTTTCTAATGACTTTCCCAATAAAAAAGGCCATCGTCAACCCAAATGGAGTTACCATAGAAGCAAGAATAAGTACTGTGATTGGTTCATAGATCCCTTCAGAAAAAAGTGCAAAAACAAACGCAAAAACAACTTTGTTGATAGCGCCTCCATAATCAATCGAAGCTAAGATACCTATGATTGCCCCATAAAGAAACAAAGAGTTTGTGTCTAATCCTCTCAAATAATTGGTCAATGATTCTGTTACCCATATAATAGGTGTCCCTACTATATAGTACATAATCACTCCGGCAATAAATGAACTAACAAAAGGGATAACCAAAGTTGGCATCAGGCCCTGCATCCATGCAGGAACGTGAATATAATGAATCATTAGTAATACGATTACTCCCGAAAAGTAGCCAGAAACAATTCCTCCCAAGAACCCCGTACCCGTACCATTAGCAACCATCCCAATAATCAATCCAGGAGCAATCCCTGGCTTATCTGCAATAGAATACGCAATAGCGGTTGAAACGATCATCGGAAGTAGCCCTAGGCCATATCCTCCCATAGTTGTCATAGCATCAGCAAATGTCCACGTTCCTTTAAAATCTTCGATGGTCTCTCCGCCCATCATATTCCCTATAGCCAAAAGAAAACCTGCAGCAACAACAATTGGTAAAAAAAACGAAATGGCGGTCATCAAATGTTTTTTGAATCCAACTTCTTTTATCAGTGTCATTTTTCGCATCCTCCTAATTTTAGTAACCGTGACAGAATCTAGTAAATATGCATAGAAAATGTTTGAAAGTAGTTTTCCTTACTAAACTCTGTCACAAACTGTTGATGGCTATACTTTTACTTGTATTTCTTCAAATTTTTCGACTAATTTTGATGGTGACTTCACGACCAATCCTGTTGGAACATCAACTACTTTTTTCCCTTTGAAACGTTCCCTGCCATTTACTTTGATATCTGCTGCGATAACAACGATATCCGCCTCTTCAATACTTTCCTTCGTTAAGACATCTTGGGTTCCAGCTAATCCTTGCGTTTCGATACTGATTTCATGTCCCCGTGCAGTAGCAGCTTTCATCAACTTCTCTTTTGCAATATAAGTATGGGCGATACCTGCTGTACAGGCTGCAATACCAACGATTTTCATTTTGGTTCCTCCTTTAGTATCGAATAGAAAATTACTAATTTCTTCCTTTTAGTCCATAGTATTGTGCCTTATTCTCAGAGTTAAAAAGTTTTATTTTTGCAATCGCTACTTTCTTCGTTTCTGCCATACAAGACGGAAATAACACATTAGGTTCCCTGATCTCTGTATTTCCGGCATTTAATACTTCTCTTAATTTATTTGCGAAAACAATTTTGATATCGGAAGAGATATTTATTTTGTTTACCCCCATTGTTACAGCTTTACTGATTTCTTCGTCAGGATTCGAGGATCCCCCATGTAGCACCAAAGGAATATCTGTTATCCGCTCAATCTCTTCAAGAATATCCAGTCTTAATTTAGGTTCCACATCTTTAGGGTAGATTCCATGAGCCGTTCCAATAGCTACTGCTAAACTATCAACTCCAGTCTTGTCAATGAAGTCTTGAGCAACTTTAGGGTCTGTGTAAATCACTTCACTGACGCCGCCTTCAACAGTATTTCCTGTATCGCCTATCGTACCAAGTTCCGCTTCCACAGAAACGCCGACTGCATGTGCCGTTTCTGCAACTTTCTTAGAAATCGAAACGTTTTCTTCATATGGTAAATGTGAGGCATCAATCATTACCGAAGTAAACCCTAATTGGATCGCATGAATCACTTGCTCATAACTGCCGCCATGGTCTAGATGAATACAAACCGGCAGTTGACTATGATTTGCCAAAAACTTCACCTGGCTGACAAAACTATCTGTCAAAAAGCTCAACTCGTCAGGATGAATAGCAATCATTACAGGAGATTGTGTTTCTTCACATGCTTCCATTACAGCATTTAGCAATTGCCCTGAGCCAGCATTAAAGGCTGGTACTGCAAACCCCTTTTCTTTTGCCACTCCTAAAATTTCTTTTCCAGATACTAACATATCTTCATTCCTACTTTCTTTTTATTATTTTTCAGTGATTAACTGATAAATTTCTTCTGGTGATGACGCATGTTTTAGGTTGTCTAAAAATTGATCATCAGCAAGCATGATGGCGACTTGTTGTAGCAACAAAATATGGGTTGTATTTACATCGGAATCTTTAACTGCGAACATAATGACAACTTTAACCTTTTCATCGTCGAGAGATTCCCACTCAATTGGCTTCTTGAGTGTTGCTACTGCAAGTGTTGTCGTTTTTACGCCTTTGGATTTCCCATGAGGGATGGCAATACCTTGTCCAATCCCAGTCTCCCCTTCTTCTTCTCTGAGATATACATCGGATAAAAACTCCTCCTTGCTGATAATAAAATCATTATTGTAAAGGATATCGACCATCTCTTTTAGCAGATCGTTTTTATTAGTTGCTAAGGAATTAATTTTGATAAGTTCCTTTCTTATAATTTTTTCCAATGCTATTGTTTTATCCACTCGCTACATCTCCTTTAGCATGTATTTTAATTTTTGAATTTGATGCTCAGTCAATAAAGGACTTATCGTTAACACAGGTATATCGACTTTTTCAATCGGCTTTTTCAAAGTTGATAGGATCAAATCAATATTTTCGTTTAGAAAGTCTTTATTCTGTTGGACTTGTCGTTGACTCATAGTTGCAACAACATTTAGATTAGGAAAGTAATTTTTCAATCGTGCTTTTAATAATTCCGATGTCCCCACTCCCGAAGAACAAACTAGAAGGATATTTCGTTGGTGTTCCTTGTTTAACTTGTATTTTTCAAAATATAAAGTTAGGTATCCAACCTCTTCTTCATTTATTTTTGTGTCGAACATCAAATCATTGTTTATTCGTTCAACGATTTTCATGAGTTTGTCAAAAGTTTCTTTATACTCAATTTTTTCTTCATTAAGGAGACTATTCTCGATAATGATACCGCTTCTTAAACGACTCAACATAGGCAAGATATGTTGCAATAAATTTTCGTGTAGCGTACGGCAGGAAGGTAGTAGACGAACATCGCTTAAATTAAAAAATTGCGTGATCAATTGTTGTGTGATCAAGCTGCCCAGTGTTTTATCAAGATTACTGCTTTCACGTGCTTGAATTCGAATAGAATAAATATTTTCAAAAATAAAATACTGTTCGATCTCACTTAAACCAATATTTAAATAGCATTCTAAGTTCTTTTTTATCTCTTTCGAGACATTTTTTAATACCTTATTTGCATCCATCAATTGTTGCTCACTTAATTCAAGTGGTTCTTGATCATCCAAATAAGAAACATTTCCTTCACGATACCGTTTAAGAACCATATAAAGATGAGTAAAAAAAGTAATATCATAGGGATAATTGATTGTCTCCCCAATCGCTCCTTCTAAGATCATTAATTGTTTATCGATAAAAAACTTATCTATTTCGTTCACTTTGATCCCTATTTCTCCCAGAGCATTTACTTTGTTTAAATCAATTATCAGCTGATTGATTGCTTTACGGATACTATTTTCTGATCCAGTGAGCCAAGCAAAATCCTGATTGATATGAAAGAGAAGGTCATACTGTTTGAACGTGTGAGCTATCTTTTTTATAAATCGTTCAGTGGTACTTTCACTGACATACGCCAGTTTAAAATGATCGCGATCAATTTTCTTGGGGTGTTTAAACAATAGTGTCAGCATAAGAGTGTTCAGCATATTCTCTTCTTGATAATCGATAATAGGATGAATAGAAATATTCATCATGCGCTTATTCAGCCTGTATCCCTTTCCTGTCTCAGCAATAATGAATGATTCGCCAAATTCTTTTTCTGAGATATCATTGATCCTCTTCACGCGCCGATAAACTGTTTTATTAGACACAAACAGCTTCTCTGAGAGTTCTTTTGCTGCGATGAACTTCTCGTAATTCAACGAATGAATCAACTCATTTTCACTCGAACTAAAAACCATCTCACTCACCTCACATCTATAATTTATCATCAAAGTAGGCGGTTACATTTCAATCTATGTCCTTATCTATGGACAATCAAAGCTTAATATAATTGTACTATAGCTCCTAAATGACATAACTTGTATATGAGAATTAGAATGTATGGAGACCGTGGTCTTTTTTTTAAAAAGAATAGTTTTGCGATCAAAAAAAGCTTGCCAAACAATCTGTTCAGCAAGCTCAAACTAATCTTATAAAAAGATACACCAGTATTTATAAATTAAAGAAAAGTCTCGATTCATTCAATGAGTTATTATGGATACCGTTACCCTTAAACACCCAAAACATATAGCTTCTACTACTTCGCTTCAAGCACATCTTCTTTGGCATGGATCAATTGGGTCAAGAAGTCGCAATAAGGCGTGGGAACATTGTATTTTCGACCTTTACGCGAAATAGCCCCGTTGATGTAATCGATCTCCGTTTTACGATGATTATTGATCAAATCTTGATACATGGAAGGATAGTGCAAGCCAATACCTGCAGGATCATAGGTTTTTTCAATATGGGCAACGACTTCTGGAACATCTAGTTCTACCGATTCATGAGCCGCAACAGCTGCGAATTCTCCAACAATGGTTTGCACCATTTGTCGTGCAGTGGCTGTATTTCCAAACTGTGCAATGTTGACATCCAAAATTGAACATAAACCATTCAATGTACCATTGACACAGGCTTTACGATAGATTGAATAGCGAATATTTTCAGAGTATGACGCATTCAATCCAGAAGCAGTCAGTACCTCAGCCAGTTCTTTGGCCGCTGCTTCTTTGCCTTCACCAATGTTTTGCAGTTCAACCGATCCTTCCCCAAACAATCGAACTTGCCCAGGTCCAATCAAATCTGCTGTCCATAGGGTATTTCCTAAGAAAATTTTATCGGTAGCGACATATTTTTCAATTGTATCTTCATGTCCAATGCCATTAAGTAAGCAAAGTACTCTTGTTTGATCACCGATTAGTGAAGCAATGTCTTGCATCATTTGGTCTAATTGCATCGCTTTTGTAAAAACAATGATCAGATCCGCTGGCGCATCCGCCGTTACTTCAGACTGTGCATAAATCGGAAACGATTCCGTGATTTCTTCTCCATCCAAATTTGCTTGTAGTCCATTGGTACGGATCGCTTCGATATGCGCTGGCCAACCATCGATCAACGTTACATCGTTGCCGCCTCTTTTTAATTTAATGGCAAATCGGCTGCCCATGGCACCAGCACCAGCAATAACAATTTTCATCTCTATTCCTCTTTCCTATCTGACAATTAGGTATAGTTTACTCCAAATCAAACAAATATGCGAGGGGCTTGCCTTTTTTAAAGTGAAATTTGTTAAAAAAATCAATTGGAATCGTTTGATTTTTCAGATAATTAAAGAACAAAAAAAGATCCTTTTCAGGATCTTTTAAACCGTCACTTCAGACGCTAGTTGTGCTAAAACTGCTGCTTGTTCTTCTTGAGAGATATTGTGCTCAATGACGTAACGATTGTTTTCATTGGCGGCACATTCATAGCAGCAGCCGCCTAAGTGTGCCGCTTGATTCTCTTCCGAAGTGAGGAACTGACGATTGCACTCTGGATTTGCACAATTGACGTAACGCTCACATGGTGTGCCATCGAACCAATCGCGACCGATCACGGTCTTGTCGACATGATTGATCTCAACACTGATACGTTCATCAAAGACATACATCTTACCGTCCCACAACTCTCCTTGAACTTCTGGATCATTGCCATAAGCAAAAATTCCCCCGTGAAGTTGTGCTACGTCTTGGAATCCTTCTCGCAACAACCAGCCCGAGAATTTCTCGCAGCGAATCCCACCTGTGCAGTAAGTGACCACTTTTTTATCCATGAATTTCTCTTTGTTCTCAATGATCCATTGAGGCAATTCACGGAAACTGCGGATATCGGGACGGACCGCACCTCGAAAATGACCAAGATCGTATTCATAATCATTCCGCGCATCGATCACTACGGTATTTTCATCCAACAACGCTTCTTTGAAATCTTTCGGTTCTAGATACTTTCCGGTTAGTTCTAAAGGATCGATATCATCTTCTAAGTTCAATGACACCAATTCTTTTCGCGGCCGAACAAACAATTTTTTAAAGGCGTGTTCTTCCACCTCATCGATTTTGTAGTAGATTCCTTTGAAACGGGGGTCCGCTTCCATTTTTTCCATATAGGCATCCGTTGCTTCAATCGTTCCAGAAAGCGTTCCGTTGATTCCTTCTTTCGCAACAAGAATTCGACCTTTGATACCGATCTCTTTCCCAAAAGCTAAATGCTCTTTCGCAAAACTTTCTGGATCTTCGATGGTCGTGTATTTATAAAATAATAAAACGCGATAGTTCACAGTCATTCCTCCTTTTTTCCACCCTACAGTATAAAAAAGAAAAATGAAGAACACGAATTTTATGCTTGTACATAACCACACAATCCCTTTGCTTACCTAGATACCTGTCGTTTTTTGTTGTCAGAGTGAATCAGTGCTTTTTCCTAATTGTTCAACAAAAAAGGCCGTTACCTGATCCATGGTCTCTCCACGAACTAAATGTCGTTCTTCGCGAGAGATAAATGTCAGATTCGCTTCTGGATGCCCTTGCACAAAGGTTTCTACATCGTCGTAAGGGATTTTCTCATCTTCCGTCCCATGCCAGAACAACAATGGACGTCCAGCTAGTTTTTCTGGTTGCGTCTGGAGATCATAAGCTTCGATCCATCCTAGCAGCAACTGATAGTCATCTGGGACAAAGAAACCTGCAGCACCCGCATGTTTCTGGATCCGTTCACGGTAACCGATCATCGATGGCGAGCCCATCACACACGCAGCAGCGGTGATCTCCGGATGTTGGCATAGCAAGCCGCAAGTCGTCATCCCTCCCATTGAAACGCCTCCTACAGCGATTTGCCCATTTACCAAGCCTAGATTTTCAAAGAAATCCACCAAATAAGAAAACTCAAATAAGTTGGTATGAATGCTTTGCCAGAAAATCAATGAAGGAATCTCGGATAGTTGGGTCTTTCGTTCGCCATGATTGGCGGCATCAGGTAAAATCACACGAAAGTTTTCCCGTGCTAGTTTTCGACCTTGCGTCAGTACCAATTCTTTACTCGTTTGCCAACCATGATAATAAATGATCAACGGCAACGGTTCATAGATCAAATGTTCTGGAACGACTTCCAATACTGGGATATTCCCGATTTTTCTTTTACGAACTGCAATTTTCATCTCTTTCCACCTCTGCTTAAGTATACGCATTCTGCTCTTACCTGCCAAATAATCCCTTCAATCACAAAAAAATCACACCAATGTTTTGGTGTGATCACATGTATCAGGAATGTAACACAGCTTCTCGTGCTAGTGCCAGACAGCCTAATGTTCCTGCATTGTCTTCTAATTCAGGTGTCACGATGTAGTCTGCAACTGCTGGTGTTTTGACATAGCCGTTGACCAATCGTTCAAAAGCTTGATGAACCTTTTCCACCATGTGACGCTGCTTCATTACGCCACCACCAAAAATAATGACATCCGGTGAAAGCATCAATGTAGTGTTGTAGGCGCATTGCGCGATATATTCAGCTTCGATGCTCCAGAAAGGCTCATCTTCAGACAATTCCTGTCCTTTCTTTCCTAAACGTTTTTCAATCGCTGGACCTGCGGCCATCCCTTCGAGACAGTTGCCATGAAATGGACAGCTGCCTTTGAATGAATCATCAGGATGAGGCACTACCAGCATATGTCCCATCTCCGGATGACTGAATCCCTCAACAAAGCGGCCATCTTGTAATGCACCGCCGCCAACACCGGTGCCGATCGTATAATAAACTACACTGGATAGTCCTTTTCCTTTACCGAAAACATATTCCCCATAAGCTGCAGCATTGACATCTGTAGTCCAAGCAATGGGGATAGGAAAGGCTTGTTTCATCGTACCTACAAAATCAAAATTCTGCCAAGCTAATTTGGGTGTGGAGGTAATGTAGCCATACGTTGCGGAATCTCGATGGATATCGATTGGACCAAAGGAACCAATACCGATCCCTACTAACTGGTCTTCATACTTTTTGAAAAAATCGATCACTAATGCCATTGTTTCTTCTGGTGTGGTGGTGGGAAAACTGACCCGTTCTTTAATGGCCATTTCTTCATCACCAATCGCACAAACAAATTTTGTACCGCCTGCTTCTATCGATCCGTACATCTTTTCGTCTCCTTTTCCATCGTTGCTTTCATTTTCTGTTTAAGTACTGGCAGAACTCGCAGCTGCACCATCATCGGCTTTTACGCGATCGATGGCAATGACGAGACAAATAATCAAGTCCTCCAGATCTTCCTCATAAACCGTTACTTCATAGGTATCCCCCCATGAGATCCAGCGTTTATGAATCTCAGCAATTTGACGTCCCTGTCGATTGACGACAAAGTCCATGTCCCACCAATTCCCCTGAATTTCAATTCCTCGGGCATGGATGGAATAACGCGCTTTGAAAAGCGTGAATTCTTTTTCTAGAACAATTGCTTCTTCTCCATGTACCTCAACAAAAAACTTGGGCAATAGACTAAACACTTTCTTTGTGACTTCACCGATTTGCTGTTGTCGTTCATCATAAATCGCAAAGCTTTTAGGAATCTTCATGAAACTCCCTTCGACAAAATAGCGTGGCTTTTGCTGCTCATCCATGACAGTAAATTTTTCACCGATACTGAAGACTTTTTGCTTGATGTAAAGTTTTTTCATTTGATTACACCGCCTTTTCTTTCACATCGCCTGTATTGATCACCGGTTGAGTGCCTTTGTCAGTAATGATCGATACGAGTAAATTGTTGATCAATTGGACTTTTCGATCGTCAGTAAAGTTAATATCCTGGCCATCTTCGATCTGTTCCAAGGCCATTTGTGTCATGGAGACCGCTCCTTCAACAATGATTTGTCGTGCCGATAAAATTGCTTTGGCTTGCTGACGCTGCAACATGGCACTAGCGATCTCAGTGGCATACGCCAAGTGATTCAACCGCGTCTCGATCACCTCGACACCGGCTACCGCTAAACGCTCTTGCAGTTCTTGTGCCAGTTCTTCAGAAACTTCATTGGTATTGCCTCGCAAAGTCAAATCATCATCATTAAAAGTGTCATAAGGATACTGGGTAGCGATATGGCGAATCGCTGTTTCACTTTGGATCTCAACAAAATCTTGGTAGTAGTCGACATCGAACAATGCTTTGGCCGTATCTACGACTCGAAAGACGACGACTGCTGAGATTTCGATCGGATTGCCATCAGAATCATTGACCTTCAATAAAGAGCTATTGAAGTTACGGACTTTCAGTGATACATTGATTTTCTGTGTTAACGGCACAGTCACAAAGAGTCCATTATCTTTGATGGTACCTAAATATTGACCAAAGAAAAGAATCGCTTTCGCTTGATTCGGCTGCACAATCGTCAATGAACTAATGAACAAGATAGCGATGATCCACAACACGACACTGATGACTAACTCCCAAACCGCATTGCGGACAATCCCATCATAAAAGAGATAGCCGCCGCCGATCATTAAGGCGATCAAGACGATCAGTGCTAAGTAACCGTTAACATGAAACGTTTGTTTTTCTTTCATCTTTACTCCCTCATTTCTTTTAATACCATATTACCTTTGTTCACAAAAGACTTCAATTCTTCTTCTCATTTTTTTAACCCCTTTCATAGACCTGCGATCATACTATTTTGCAATCAACCAAATTCCCGCTACAATGAAATGAGAGTCAATTGACAAGAAAGGGGTATCCAAATGGCACAAAAAATTTCATTAGAAAACGTAAAATGGTCATTAGAAGAAATCATTCAGACTGTTGGGACTGATCTATCTTCTGTTGTCGAAATTCAAAATCAAGAAGGAATCGATGTCGTGGTGATTGCCAAAGATGAATGGCAGCACCTCTTAGAACTACTCGATGCGCGCCATGCACAAGGCTATCGAATCGATCAAGAACTGCCAACGGATATATTGATTGACGTTGCTGATAGCGACAACGAATACCAACAAACAGCTGAACTAGAGATGGAATTACCGGAACGTGTCCATCCAGCACCAGACTTTGAATTAGACTCAGAAGAAATCGTTGAAAGCGATGATGTGCTGGATTAAGCTGAAAAAATAGACTACTGTGAAAAATCTTCCCCTAAAAATAGCATCCATTCGACCAATAGCCGAGCAATGTCGGAATACTTCCAGACCTTTCAGGTCATGTCGCATTTGCGGCATAGTTGACGTATTCTAAACATTGCTCGGCTCTTTATTATCAAAAATCGCGTGCTTCATTTTTTGTACGATTGCTCACGTGCTTATGGAGTTCCGCCTAGCACGCAATCAATCAACTGACTTGTTTTTCCGATCTGCACCGGGGGATGCCACGATCGTTTTTAAGCGTTCGATCGCCGCTTGTAGTTCAACGCGTGCTTCTTCTTCCGGTTCTAGTTCTTCGCACTGCTGTAAGCGTTCTAGCCATTGTTCGGGTTCTTTGATACCTAATTGTCCAATGGCCCAATAGGCTGTTCCGCGAATGACAGGTCGGACGTCTTCTGTCGCACACCGCCAGATGGCTGGCAATGCGGTACGATCTCCCAGATTTGCTAAGGCAATGATCGCATTACGCTGCAATGGTTTCTTCCCGCGCCAAGAACCAGATAAATGCCCAAACTGATTCTTAAAAGCTTTATTTGATAAAGAAAGCATTGGCTGCAACTTAGGATAAACGGTTTCTACTTCCGGTTCCATTTCCTGATGAAAATGGAAATCCTTGCCTCGATTGTAGGGACAGACCAACTGACAAATATCACAGCCATAGATGACATTATGCATCTTTTTACGATATTCCTCAGGCATCATGCCTTTTGTTTGTGTCTGATAGGAAAGGCAGCGCTGTGCGTTCATTCGCCCATCCCCTAAGAGCGCTTTTGTGGGACAGGCAGTAACACAGCGCATACAATCCCCACAGCCAAAGGGTACCGCTTCATCTGTTTCGAAGGAAATATTGGTGACGATCTCGCCTAAATAAACAAAAGAACCAAATTCTTCCGTGATCAATAAGCCATTGCGGCCAATGAACCCCAAACCAGCACGCTGTGCAACTGCCACATCCACCAGCTCACCGGTATCCACTTGCGGGGCAAACCGCCAGTTTTCTGCTTCTTCCAGATTCTCTGCTTGCGCTTTGATAAACTGGATCAATTTTTCTAAGCGATCACGTAGAATATCATGGTAATCGATCCCCCAAGAGGCGCGGGCAAACATCCCCCGTTTCTCATCTCGCGGCACTTTCTCTTTGATTTTTGTCGGATATGCCAGAGCGATCGCAATGATTGTTTGCGGATTTTCAAAGGTTCTTTCTGGATATATCCGCTCTTCGATCACTTGATGTTCGAAACCAGATGTATGGCCTTTCGCGCGCTGCTCCCTCAACGAGGACTCTAATTCATAAAACGGTTCAGCAGAAGCAAAGCCGATTTTATCAATACCTAAACGCTTGCTTTCTGCGATGATTTTCTCTTTTAAAGACATGATATACTCCTATCCAACATGTGTTCATCAAACCTTCGTCTTTGCTTTTTCTATTATACGAGACCACTTCCGATTAGTCGAATCGCTGCCCTCAAAAAATTCAAACAAAAAACTACCTAAACGCTCGGCGTCTATCTCCCAGTCTTTTTAGGAGATCAGCTGCCTCAACATTCAGATAGTTTTCCTTGAATATCCCTCCATACAGCGCATTTCTTTGCTATCTAGAAGGGAGATCGTTTGATTGTATTATTTTTGTTACACCTATTAAACGTTTACCAACTAGCTTTTTTTACACCTGGCAATTTGCCTTCATGTGCCAATTGTCGAAAAGTGATCCGTGAAAGACCAAATTTACGCATATAGCCCCGTGGACGACCATCAGTCATATCCCGATTCTTCAAGCGATTCGGATTAGAATCTTTAGGCAATTTTGCTAAAGCTTGGTAATCTTTTGCTTGTTTCAATTGGTAACGGATCTCTGCGTATTGCTCGATCATTGCGGCTTGTTTTTTTGCTTTTGCTTGTTTTGATTTTTTGGCCATTATTTTCTCCTTTGTTTTTTCTATCCATCATTCTAAAAAGAAAAGAAATCAGCTAGCAGAGTCCTCCATTTTCGATTCAAAAACAACAAATCGAAATCATTACTATTTGAGCATTATGACTATATCAAGTTTCTGGGAACAAGTCAATGAAAAGCCCCTTCTTTCGAACAAACCGCTACTGTTTTTTAAGATTTCAATTATTTTTTCATCATTTCTTGCAATGACTTCTTGGCATGCTAGACTAAACAAGGAATCTGAAAGAAATGGAGAATTATATGAAGCAAATAGATACGGGACTTACCTCAGAAGAAGTCACACAACGAACCGAACAAGGCCAACACAACGATTATGAAACAAAAACATCGAAGTCTACGACAGCAATTTTTAAGGACAATATCCTCACATTGTTCAATTTGCTGAACTTGTTGATTGGTGTCTGTCTTCTAGCAGTTGGCGCCTATTCCAATTTATTTTATCTGGTAATCATTTTGATCAATATCACTGTAGGGATCAGTCAAGAGATCCATGCTCGAAATCTAGTCAAAAAACTCTCGATCATCGCCCAACAAGAAATACGTGTGATACGAGATGGCGTTACACAGTCGGTGGATGCCAAATCCCTGGTCCTTGATGATCTTGTTGTCATTGGTGCAGGAGAACAGATTCCAGCCGACATGGTGGTTTTATCTGGACAAGCCGATGTCAATGAGTCGATGCTGACAGGCGAAGCCGATCTCGTCGTCAAAGAAAACGACGCGACTCTCTTATCTGGCAGTTTTGTCGCCAGTGGAGAGGTCACTGCAAAAGTGATCCGCGTAGGAGCAGAGAATTATGCGGCAAAATTAAGCAATGAAGCCAAAACACATAAACCGCTGCGTTCAGAGCTAGTTTCTTCGATTCGCAAAGTCACAAAATTCACCAGTCTAGTGATTGTTCCATTAGGGGTGATCCTATTTCTACAAGCTTATTTATTTCGTGGCAGTGACTTAAAAGAAGCAGTGATCGTTTCGTCTGCTGCTTTATTGGGAATGCTGCCTAAAGGACTCGTCCTATTGATCAGCATTGCTTTGACCACGGGTGTCATCAAACTAGCCAAAAAAAGGATCTTAGTCCAAGATATGTACGCGATCGAGACACTGGCCCATGTCGATACCCTCTGTTTAGACAAAACCGGCACATTAACGGAAGGTCGATTATCCGTCGAATCGATCCAGTCAATCGATGACACCCAAGATATAACGGCAATCTTAGGCAGTTATTTGGCTGCCAGTACCGACAACAATGTGACGATGCAAGCGTTGCGCCAAACCATCACCGGATCTGAGCATTACCAGTCCTTTGCAGCAATGCCGTTTTCTTCTGATCGAAAATGGGGTGCTATCGCATTTCACGAATTAGGGGCAGTCTACCTAGGAGCACCTGAAAAGACGATCGCCAACCAACAGCTGCCGCAAATTCAAGAAGCGCAATCGGCTGGTTTAAGAGTCCTCGTCTTGACTCTTGATCCTCATTATAACGACGCCAATCAGCCCTTTGATCCAGCTAAGGCTGCCCCGCTGGCAGTTCTTGTTCTTGCTGATGTGATTCGGGAAAATGCAGAAAGCACATTGGCCTACCTGTCTGCAGAAGGAGTGGACTTGAAAGTGATCTCGGGTGACAATCCGATCACTGTTGCAGCCATCGCCAAACGCGCCGGATTGCCTAATTCCGAGAACTATATCGATCTTTCTCAACTAACTGAAGAAGCAGACGTTCGTCAAGCTGCCCAAACCTATACCGTTTTTGGGCGAGTGACGCCTCAGCAAAAGAAACTGCTAGTTTCTGAGTTGAAGGCACTAGGCAATACGGTCGCCATGACTGGAGACGGCGTCAATGACGTGTTGGCACTGCGTGAAGCCGATGTCAGTATCGCTATGGCTGCTGGGGACAGTGCGGCTCGTCAAATCGCGAATCTGGTTTTATTAGATTCCGATTTCACGACACTGCCAGCAGCACTCTTTGAAGGTCGCCGTGTCGTTAATAATGTGACGAAAGTATCTGGGATCTTTTTTATCAAAACGATCTACAGTTTCCTATTGTCCTTACTATGTGTTGCCACTTCTACGGCATTTCCTTTTATTCCGATCCAAATCACATTATTGGACCTGGCGATTGAAGGATATCCTTCCTTCTTCCTTTCCTTTGAAGAAGACAAAAAGCGAATCACCGGCCGTTACTTGCCTACCGCATTGCTGCGAGCGTTGCCGAGCGCACTCTTGGTGCTTCTGAATTATTTCGCTGTACAGTTCCTGCAAACTGACTATGGCTGGGAACCAATGACCGCAACTACATTGTTCTATTATCTGCTGATCGGCATCAGTTGTTTAGCTATGATCCGCAGCTGTTTGCCGCTAAATCCATTGCGCTTATTTTTGATCGTAACCACGATTAGCGGAACATACATCGCCGCAATGCTCTTCCATCACATTTTAGAAGTAGGCTTTTTGACTAGCATCACCTTGCCAATCTTTGTTGGATTGATGGCGATCAACTGCTTATTGCAGTGGGGGCTATCTGCCCTTGCAACACAGATCACCCGCCGGCTAGAGCAAAACGCTACGGCTTGATCAATGGAAAAAAATGATTCCGGACAACTATGATAAATTCTCCTAATTAAGGATATTTATTTGTAGTTGCTCGGTTTTTTTATCTGTTCTTCAATTATTTTCTATTTATATAGTGGAGCAATCGTCATCCATGCAAGTTTTGCGAAATTTGTTATACTTTTAGTGAAGGCGGTTTCGTCTACTGCCGCTGAATCTATTTAAGAAAGCGTTGGTGAATCGAAATGAAGAAAAGTATTTTACTTGTTTCTCACAGTCAACAACTGACAGACGGACTGAAAGCCATGATCGAAGACATGTCGGACAGCGAAACAGTCACTCTTTTTTCATTGGGTGGAACAGCTGAAGGCGAATTAGGGTCTGATCCGACAAAAATCGTTGAAGCGGTCAATCAGTCTTCGGATGCCGAACAGATTCTCGTTTTTGCTGATTTGGGTAGTGCCGTACTAAACGCAGAGCTAGCCTATGATATGTTGGAACCGGAACAGCAAACCCGCTATCACTTGATTGATGCACCGCTTGTAGAAGGTGCTTTTGCCGCAGCAATCACCGCTGGATTCAGTGATGACCTATCCCAGATCACAGCAGAAGCCCAAAAAGCAGCTGAGAAAGGATGGAATCAATAATGAAAAAAATAATCAATGATCCTTCAGCGATCGTCGAAGAAATGCTAGCTGGTCTGGTTGCCAGCTATCCGCAACTGGTTCATCAAGTCGAAGACTCCCGAGTCGTAGCAAAAAACGCCACCCACGAACAAGTTGGCTTAGTCTCAGGCGGAGGCAGCGGACACGAACCGGCACACGCTGGGTTTGTTGGTGATGGTATGTTGAGTGCCGCCGTCTTGGGAGACGTCTTCACTTCTCCAACACCAGATCAGATCCTGACTGGGATCAAAGAAGCCGATCAAGGGCAAGGCGTGCTTTTGATCGTTAAAAACTATACGGGAGATATCCTAAACTTTGAAATGGCCAAAGATATGGCTGAGATGGAAGACATCACTGCTGAAATCGTCGTCGTAGATGATGATATTGCCGTCGAGAACAGTACCTATACTGCTGGAAAACGAGGCGTGGCTGGAACCATTCTCGTTCATAAGATTTTGGGTGCTGCTGCTCGTCAAGGACGTTCATTAACTGAATTAAAAGAATTAGGTGAAGCATTAGTTCCGACCATCAAAACCATTGGTGTTGCCTTAAAAGCAGCAACCGTTCCAGAAGTGGGTAAACCTGGTTTTGAATTAGCAGATGATGAAATCGAGTATGGCGTGGGAATCCATGGAGAACCTGGTTATCGCCGGGAAAAATTGAAACCATCGAAAGAGCTAGCCAAGGAATTGGTGGACAAAATTTTAGCTGATTATGAACAAACACCGAAAAAAGTTGGTGTCTTGATCAACGGCATGGGCGGTACACCGCTGATGGAACAATTCGTCTTTGCCAACGATGTACAGAAATTGCTCGCAGACAAAGACATTTCTGTCACATTCCATAAAGTCGGCAACTATATGACCTCTATCGATATGCAAGGTCTATCATTGACCATGATCGATTTCAGTAACAACGATGCGACGGATGCGCTCAACGAACCTGTTGAAACGATTGCTTGGTAAAGGAGGAATTTTCAATGCAAATGACAACAGAGATGACCCAACAATGGTTAAATGCATTTACAAAAGCCATTGAGGAAAATAAAGGCTATTTAAGTGATCTAGATACCCCTATTGGTGACGGCGATCACGGCAACAATATGGCTCGCGGCGTCGTAGCCTATCAAGAAGCATTCGCAAAACAACAGCCTAAAACAATCACAGACACATTCAAAGTACTCTCGATGGCATTGATCTCTAAAGTTGGTGGTGCTTCAGGTCCACTTTATGGCTCAGCATTCATGAACATGACCAAAGCTACAAAAGAACTAGAAACAATTGATTCGTATGAACAATTAGGAAGCATCATCGAAGAAGGGCTTAATGGGATCAAAGCTCGAGGCAAAGCAGAATTCGAAGACAAAACGATGGTCGATGTCTGGCAACCTGTTGCCGCAGCGTTAAAAAACGGCAGTCTGACTAAAGAACAAATCGAGGAAGCCAAAGAACATACAAAAGACCTAGTCGCCAAAAAAGGCCGTGCTTCTTATTTAGGCGAGCGGGCAATCGGACATATCGACCCAGGTGCCGCTTCCAGTGCATTGTTGTTTGAAACGCTTGTTGCAACGATTGGATAAAGATCCTCATTCCACTTAGGAAAGGCGATACAAAAAACCGAGAGATCTCTTGCGATTCTTGAAGATAAACAAGAATCTGTGCTTGAGACCTCTCGGTTAGTTTATTTTTCTAAGAAATAGTCAACGCCATTATTGTAAAATAGCTTGAGAAACTAGTGTACAATATTGCAACATGCCATCAGGATTTGGATGAACTCGATCTTCATAGAACCACTCTTCATGTTCATTACTTAAATCATACCAATCGATCAATGTCATATTGTCGTATTTAGCAGCCATTTTCTCCAGCATGCTGTTGACCTCATTTTGCCATCTTTGCGTAGGTACCCGCACATTGATCCAATAGACTTTGCGATCGCCAATTTCTTTCATCAAATTATCGAATTGGGTTTCTGTAAAGGACCCATTCGTTCCTAGACCGATCAATACCGTATCTCGTAACAAATCTTTTTCTTTCAACGCTTTGATCAGTTCGGGACTCTCATACAATTGTCGTCCCACATCCCCATCAACGACAGCTTTGGGAAAAATTTCTTGCAAGTCGGCAGTGGCATCCAGCATAACAGAATCACCAAAAGCGGTAATTTCCAGCTCTTCGGCCTTCTTCACCTGGGCTTCTGTCAACCCATATTTTTCCATTACTGATTGTTCGGCTTCCGTTGCCTTTGAAGAATTGTCTCCTGTACTTTCTGTATCCGAGCCATTCGCATTTTTTTGTGTCTGTTCTGCCGCTTTTTTATTGGCAGCAATATTTTCTTTTAACTGCTGCTGTTGCGCATCTACATAATTCACCGGAGCGGTAGCTATTCCATAAAGAGCAACTAAGGAAACAAGCAGTCCTGGAAGCAGCCAAGGCTTTTGTCGACTGATCACCGGCTTACTGAACCAATTGCGCACCGTGCGGAAAGTATCTTTGTAGTGGAATTTCCGCAACGGATTTTCGATAAACCGATAGGACAATTCACTGATCAAGAGAATCAATACAATCTCAATCAATGTATGCAGGAGAACATTCTCGCCGACATTCCCAATCTTTGCTTCATAAAAAATCATCACAGGGAACTGATACAAATAAATCCCATAACTCCGCTTGCCGATGTAACTGAATAACGGATTTGTCAGCCAACGGTTCAGACTAGCTCCAGGATGGGCAGTGACCGCCACCAAGATCGTACAAAGCAAGCTGACTAGCAGCATTCCTCCGTAATAAACAAAGGAAAGATGATCATCTAGCACAAAAAATGTTATCACTAAACCAATAAAAGAAAGACCACCAGCTAGGTTCAATACCCGCTTCGCTTTCTTCGGAATTTCTTTTTTTAAATGGGTGCTGGGCCAAATGAAAGCCAGCGCACTTCCCATCCAAATCGAAAACAAACGCGTGTCGGTACCATAATAAACTCGAGTAGGGTCTGCCCCTGGTGAATACCAGATCGCTAATAAAAGAGCCGAAAGTAACGAGCAGCCGATCACGATTTTAAAAATCGTCCCACGATTTTTGACTAACTTCATCAATAAAATAAAGAGTAACGGCCAAATCAAATAATTCTGCCCTTCAACAGCCAAAGACCATAGATGCGTAAAGGGAGATTCATTGCCGAATCGGTCAAAATAAGAAAGACCGTGATTGATCTGCCACCAGTTGTTGACATACAAGAGACTGCTGACGACGACTCCCCGCAGATTATTCAGTAAATTCCGCTGGAACAATGTAATGTAGGCAGCAGACAGAAGCAGCATCACCACCATGCCAGGATACAGTCGTTTCATCCGGCGGACATAAAAATCTTTGACAGCAATACGACCGTTCTGGTCCCACTCTTGTCGAAGCAAATCGGTGATCAAATAACCAGAAACTACAAAAAAAACAGGAACTCCTAAATACCCGCCTCGCATTTGAGTAGGTAATAAATGATATAAGATAACGCCGATCACGGCTAATGTACGGATACCGTCGAAACCAGTGATATAGCGGCTTGTTTTTAACCGTTTGTTCATTCTCCAACCACTTTTCTTTTTTTTGATCAACTGTTTTCGTAAGAAACAGTCAATGTGGAACCATTAAAAAATAATGACCCATTTCTTCATAATTTACCAGATAAAGCAACAAGAAAGCTAGCAAGAATACTCTATTTTCTAAAAAAATTAATTTTTACAAAAAGAAAAAAGCATCTCATCACGAAACGCTTTGATCCAAGCTCTCCTATAATTCTTCTTCATAAAAACGACCCAATATTTGTACATTTTCAGCAATACTGACAAATGCCTTGGGATCTGCTTCTTTCATGGCAGAACGTAACATCGGCAACTCGAAGCGTGTAACGACAGTCAATAATACTGTCTGTTTATCATGCTTGTAGGCTCCTTCTGCTTCATTGATGATCGTAATTCCTCGGCGCAGACTTTTCTGGATCGTATGGATGACTTCTTCAGGACTTCTCGTAATAATCGTTACCTGCATTTTCTTTTGCTTGGTAAAAACAGCATCGGTCACTTTACCACTGACAAAAATCGCAATGGCACTATATAGCGCATACTGCCAGCCGAACAGGATACCCGCAGCAAACATGATGGCAATATTGAAAAAAATCGAGATGGACCCGATGGTTTTCCCCGTACGTTTCCGGATCGCGATACTTACAAAATCGAGGCCGCCAGAGGAAAGTCCGCTTTTTAGCGCATAACCAATACCGGCTCCGTTGATGGCTCCCCCAAAAATCCCGCAGATCATCGGATCTGTCGTCAGTGTTTCTTCTGGAAGAATCTGTACGAACAAAGATGTTAGGACTACAGTAATTCCTGTGAAAATCGTAAATTTATGACCAATCTTGAACCAGCCGAGAAAGAAAAGCGGAATATTCAGCAACAATAGGGCGACTGAGACGGGGATATAGAATCCAAGCCAATCCGTGGAAACGGTGGTCAAAATTTGAGCTATCCCTGTGATCCCGCTAGAATAGATTTTGCCGGGTTGATAAAAAAAATTGACTGCGATCGCCGATAAAATGGCGTAGACGATCGAAAACGATAATTTGTTGGCATAATCAGGGTGTGGCAGCCATTTAAAGAGGGTATTCATTTCATTCAAGAGCCTCGCTTTGTTGATTTGCTCTTATTATACTTCAGATAGTAAAAAAAGAAACGAACAATGAAAGAAATAGACAAATTCTCATGGAATTTTCTTAATCGTCTATTTTCATTCATCATTCGCTCGTTTGTTCTTTACTTGTTCATTTCTTTTTACTTAGTCTTCTTCAACTGTCGTGACATCAATATTCAATTCGAACAATTGCAGCGGCGCCACTTTACTTGGCGCTTGTGACATTGGATCGGCGGCTTTCCCGTTTTTAGGGAATGCGATCACTTCACGGATGTTTTCTTCACCAGCCAGCAACATCACTAAACGATCCAAGCCTAGTGCGATTCCGCCATGTGGTGGGAACCCATAGTCTAATGCCGTCAGCAAGAAACCAAATTGTTCTTCCATTTCACGGCGAGAAAAACCAAGGGTTTCAAACATTTGTTCTTGAACATCCCGCTGATGGATCCGGAGAGACCCACCGCCAAGCTCGTAACCGTTCAAGACGATATCATAAGCTTCCGCATACACTTTTGCAGGATCAGTTGCCAACAATGGTACATCTTTTTCTTTAGGCATCGTAAATGGATGGTGAGCAGAGACATAGCGGCCAGCTTCTGCATCGTATTCAAATTGTGGCCAATCTGTTACCCATAAGAAATTGAACTTGCTTTCATCGATCAAGCCTAATTCTTTTCCTAACTTGCTGCGGATTGCTCCTAAAGCCGCCGAAACGATCTCAAACTTATCCGCACCAAACATTAGGATATCGCCCACTTCTGCATTCGTAGCAGCAATGATCGATGCTGCAGCGTCAGTCAAGAATTTTGCGATTGGTCCTTTTAAGCCATCTTCTTCGACTTTGACCCATGCTAACCCTTTCGCACCAAACTGTCCTGCGTAATGTCCCAAATTATCCATATCTTTTCGGGAATATTTATCCGCAGCACCTTTCGCATTCAATGCTTTCACCACACCGCCATTTTCAAGCGCCATTTGGAAAACTTTGAAATCAACATCTTTAACGGTTTCGGACAAATCAATCAATTCCATGTCAAACCGAGTATCTGGCTTGTCGCTGCCATAACGTGCCATGGCATCATCGTAAGTCATTCGCGGAAACGGCGTAGTTACTTCTAGCCCTTTGACTTCACGCATGACATTGACTAACAGTTCCTCCGTGTAAGCTTGAATCTCTTCCGCCGTCAAAAAGGTTGTTTCAATATCGACTTGGGTAAATTCAGGCTGACGGTCTCCCCGCAAGTCTTCATCCCGGAAGCAACGGACGATTTGATAGTAACGATCGAATCCAGCACCCATCAATAATTGTTTGAAAATTTGTGGCGATTGTGGCAATGCATAAAAATGACCAGGGTAAACCCGGGAAGGAACGAGATAATCTCTGGCGCCTTCTGGTGTTGATTTCGCTAAATAAGGGGTTTCGATATCTAGAAAGTCATTGGTATCCAAGAAATGACGAATCACTTGTGTCGTTTTTGCCCGCATCATGATATTCTTAGTCATTTTGGGACGGCGTAAATCCAAATAACGATATTTCAACCGCGTTTCGTCTCCTACGATTTGATCATCTTCGATCGAAAATGCAGGTGTTTTGGCTGTATTCAAAATAGTGATCTCGCTGACCATCACTTCATAGTGCCCGGTTTTCATCTTAGGATTGATTGCTTCCGGTGCCCGATTGATGACTTGACCTGTCACTTCTAGCACATACTCGCTGCGGCAAGTATCTGCAATCGCCCATGCTTCTTTGGATACTTCCGGATTAAAGACAACTTGCACGATTCCTTCTCTGTCCCGCAAATCAATGAAAATCACTCCGCCTAAGTCACGACGTTTTTGGACCCAGCCTTTTAAAGTAACGGTTTGATCTAAATGGGCTTCTGAGACGCGCCCACAATATACTGTACGTTTGCTCATTCTTCTTCTCCTTGCTTGATTAAGATTGTAGTCATTTCATCATAGATTTCATCAAAATGATCATACAGATCGGCTAACTTAAATTGTTTCTCGATCCGGCTTGCCATCGATTTGATGTTGATCACTTGTTCAGCTAATTCATTTTCACCTAGGGTCAGCACCAAACGCGCCCCTTGCTTATCTGCCGATTTGAACTGCGCTTTTGCTTTCCGATTCATAAAATCACGATCTGCCGAAAAGCCAAAATTACGGATCGCCTGAACGACTTTCAATGCTTCCAAATTGGTTGCTTCTCCTAGACCAACAACATAAGCATCTAATTCGTTCAATGCTGGAATAACGACTTCTTCTGCTTCCATTGTGATCAATAGACGTTCTAAGCCCATCGCAAAACCGAAACCTGGCGTTTGTGGGCCGCCTAATTCTTCGACCAGATGGTCATAGCGTCCACCCGCACAGATCGTAGCTTGCGCCCCCATTTTTGGCGCTTCACTCATAATCTCAAAAATAGTATGGGTATAATAATCCAGTCCCCGGACCATATTTGAATCAATCTCATAAGGAATGTCCAAAGCATCCAACATCGTGATGACTGTTTCAAAATGGGCTTTAGCTTCCGGACTTAAATAGTCCAAGATCGAAGGAGCATCCGCAACGAACTGTTGATCTCGTTTGTCTTTACTATCTAAAACCCGCAGTGGATTCTCATGCAGACGACGTTTTGAATCTTCACTTAATTCTGCTTCATGAGGCGATAAATAATCAATCAGTGCTTGACGATAGTTCTTACGCGTTTCTTTATCCCCTAAAGAGTTAATCACTAATCGAAGTTGACTTAGCCCTAATTGTTTAAAGAAATCCATCGCCATCGCCATCGTTTCAACATCTGTCGCAGGATTTGCGGAACCAAATGCTTCTACACCGATTTGATGGAATTGACGTAAGCGACCTTTTTGCGGCCGTTCATAGCGGAACATCGGTCCAATATAAAAGACTTTGTAAGGCTTGTTGTATTCAGGTCCGAAAAGTTTATTTTCAACATAAGAACGAGCAATCGGCGCTGTGCCTTCCGGACGCAATGTCACATGGCGCTCTCCTTTGTCATAGAAATCGTACATTTCTTTTGAAACGATGTCGGTTGTATCGCCAACGCTTCTAGCAATCACTTCAAAATGTTCAAAAATCGGTGTGCGGATTTCATTGTACTGGTAATCACGAAAAACCAAACGGGCTGTTTCTTCAACAAACTGCCATTTTTCGGATTCTCCTGGTAAAATATCATTGGTGCCTTTTGGACGTTGATAACTCATCTGTTTTCATCCTCCTATTGTGGGTATCTTCGATCGATCAAAAACGATCGTATGTATTCATTACAACTATACTGATTTAATCCATTGTGGGAAACGATTTTCTGTTCATCATCTGCTCGTCTACTCTGCGTTACGCCTACAGTCGCTTCTAAGCTTACGCTAAGAAGGACTTGCATAGTCTTCGACCAGTCGCAGTGATTCGAAAAGCGGTGACTACTCTCCCTCCGGTCGCCTACTACTGTTCATCATCTGCTCTGCCCTGCTTCGCAGATCAATCGCAATGATTCGAAAAGTGGTGACTACTCTCCCTTCGGTCGCCTACTACTGTTCATCATCTGCTCTGCCCTGCTTCGCAGATCAATCGCAATGATTCGAAAAGTGGTGACTACTCTCCCTTCGGTCGCCTACTGCTGTTCATCATCTGCTCTGCCCTGCTTCGCAGGTCAGTCGCAGTGATTCGAAAAGCGGTGACTACTCTCCCTTCGGTCGCCTACTACTGTTCATCATCTGCTCTGCCCTGCTTCGCAGGTCAGTCGCAGTGATTCGAAAAGCGGTGACTACTCTCCCTCCGGTCGCCTACTACTGTTCATCATCTGCTCTGCCCTGCTTCGCAGGTCAGTCGCAGTGATTCACAGCAAAAAACTCGCCCTTGTTTTCTACACAAGGGCGAGTTATTACACGCGGTACCACCTAAAATTCGAGAACTTTCATTCTCCTTTCGATTAACGCTCGTTCACGGAACAGCTTTTCTTCTGTTCATCTCCAGATTGTCTTTCCGGCATTTGTCCTAAACTGCTTGCAGCCATGGCAGTTTTCTCTTTGAAGGTCCAAAATGACGTACTCGATCTTTCACAGATTTTTGATATTATCTATAAACTACAAGAATCCTTTGGAAATGTCAAGCTGTTTCATAGGCTTTTTCAATACTTATGAATATCGTTTTTCAAGTTTTTCCTTTACACTAAAAGAAGAGATTAGAAGGAGGAATTGCTTTATGACAGATGTTCAAATCGGCAAATCACAAGTCTATGTACGCTCCCTTGGCTTAGGTGCAAATGCCATCGGTGGCCACAATTTATTTCCAAATTTAGATGAAGAAGAAGGCAAGGAAATTGTGCGGACGGCGCTGCGCAATGGGATCAATTTGATTGATACTGCCTATATTTACGGTGAAGGTCGATCAGAAGAACTGATCGGTGATGTCTTGCAAGAAGAAGCGTTCGATCGCAATCAAGTCATCATTGCCACTAAAGCAGCTCATCGACCAGAAGAACCAAACAAAAAAGATAATTCGCCGGAATTCCTGACCCAAGCCGTTGAAGAAGCTTTAACACGCTTAAAAACCAACTATCTGGACATATTTTATATTCATTTTCCAGATGAAACCACCCCTAAAGAAGAAGCGATACGCGCATTGCATCAACTGAAAGAAGCTGGCAAAATCCGTGCGATCGGTGTCTCCAACTTCACACTTGAACAATTAAAAGAAGCCAATGCCGAAGGATACGTCGATGTTGTGGAAGATGAGTACAGTTTGATCCATCGCCAAGCTGAATCAGAACTTTTCCCTTATTTAGCTGAACATTCAATCAGTTTTGTTCCGTACTTTCCACTAGCATCCGGGTTGTTGACTGGAAAGTACACACAAGAAACGACCTTTTCAAACGACGATATCCGTAGTAAAAAGCCGGACTTTCAAGGTGATCGCTTTAAAAAAATCGTGTCGGCTGTCGACCAATTGCGACCAATCGCTGCCTCTTATGATGCAACGATTCCTCAACTTGTGTTGGCTTGGTACATGAAAAATCCTGCAGTTGCAGCAGTTATTCCAGGTGCAAAACAAGCCAGTCAAGTTGCTGACAACGCGCAGGCATTGGATATCCATTTATCCGCAACCGATTATCAAGCGATTGATCACCTGTTTGCTGAATTTAAATAGTCCCGAAACAAGAGAAGGCACTTTGCATTTCTCTTGTTTTGTATTATGCTGATGAAAACAGTTATGAAAAGGAGCAACCCTGATGTCCTTATATTCCGGCTATATCCGCCAACCTCATTACTATGAAACTGATCAGATGGCAATCATTCACCATGCAAATTACATCCGTTGGTTCGAAGAAGCACGAGTAGATATGCTCGCCTTTTTACAATTGCCATACCATAAAATCGAAGAAGCGGGTTTGATTGTTCCCGTTCTTGAAGTCAATGCACAATACAAGGAAATGATCCGTTATGAGGATCAAGTACGCATCGATGTGCTCGTCGATCATTACACCGGTACTCGACTTGATTTTCGTTATGAGATTTATAGAACTGACAACAATCAGTTAGTCACAACTGGCGCTTCCAAACATTGTTTTTTGAGTAAAGAGACCTATCGCCTAGTCCATTTGAAGCGCAGCTTTCCTGAGATCCATCAAGTATTTTCAGATTATGCGACATTATCGGCTGCCTCGAAAAATTAATCTCGAGACAGATTAATTGCATTTAGAGCACTTTTTTGTATAATCAAAGGTAATTTTTATGGGAGGATGATGACAATGTATGTTGTTAAAGTCTTGCATGGTTACATTGGCAAAGATGGTCGTCGCACTCGTGAAAAAATACCGGACAAGTTGTGGATTTTTGAAGATCGGAAGCAGTCGGAAGCCTTTGCAGCAAAAATAGGCGGACGAGTCAAACCTCTCACAGAAGTAAAGCCAAATCAATAAAAAGCAAGACAGCGAAAGAACGCTTACTGGCGTAAGTTTCATTATTCGCTGCCTTGCTTTTTTTATTGCTTATCGCTTTTGCTAGTCATCTTGTTCAGTTTCTAAAATTTCTCCTGTTTGCGCATTGATTTTAACATTTGTTTTTTTGTTGCCGTCTTCAACTTTGACTTCCCAATAAGTCACATTCATTTCTTTATCAAGATCCCAATCTGTTGCTTGTCCACCGCCAGCTTCTTTCACAGCACTATCGGAAATCTCTTCCAATGAAAGCAAGTTGGTCAGATCCAATTGATCGGCTTCTTTTTTGACGCCGTTTTGTTCGTCCGCATCTAGTTTTTCGGTTCTTTCTTCAGAAGTTTCTTTTGTTTCTGCATCGATCTTTAGTTCAAATTCATTCGTGTCGTCTACGCCTTCAACTTGATAGAAGTACTTACCAAAAGAAGTATCCAAGTCAAGCGATGTGATTGCTGCATCTGGATATTTGTTTTGGAACACTTGGATGGCTTCTTCTACTGTCACTGTAGGCAAACCGCCATTTGCGATGGCTGCACTGCTTGAAGATCTGTCCACAGCTTGCGAAGAAGTTGTTTCACTTGATGATGCGACTGCTGAGCTTGAACTGCTGTTTTGTGCAGGTTCAGAATTTCCAGTGTTATTTTGTGTACATCCTGCCAATAATCCTAGGGCAGCGATTCCGAACAAAATTGTTGTTTTTTTCATGTTTCATTCCTCCAATTAATTGTCTATTCCTTTTTTCTATATATTTAGAATAACAAGTCCTTCAGAAAAAAGAATCAAAAATGCTTGAAGAAAATCTAAAAAAATCTTCATCTTTCACTTTCACTTGGGAAATCAATTTTAAAGACACTGCCTTGCGGCTGATTATCCGTGACGGTAATTTCAGCATGATACTTGTTGGCCAGCTGCTTTACCAGTGATAATCCGATTCCTGAACCGGAAATTCGACTTGAACGAGAATCTTCCACTCGATAGAAACGCTCAAAAATCAACGCTTTCTTATCATTGGGGATCCCAATACCAAAGTCGGCAACGGTTAGAGACAAGTGCGTTTGATCTTGTGTCAGTCTCACATGAATGGGCTGATCTGCTGGTGAATACTTCGCTGCATTTTCTAAAAGATTTTGGATGATCTGTTGGAAGTCACGCTTGTGCCCTTGCTTCCTACACTGGTTTCCCACAAAATATTCAATCGATTGCGGAACGATCGTTGCTTGTTTTTCACATTCTTCTCGCACGATCTGCGAGACATCAACGAGGCTTATTTCTTGGGTTTGGTTTTTTTCCAAATCCAGCAGTTGATTACTCAATGTTTCCAAACGCTTCGATTCTTTATCGATAAAGGCCAGTGAAGAAGGAATGACTTCTGGGTGTTTGGTTCCACGCCGCTGGATCAATTGGACATGTCCGCGAATCGCGGCTAAAGGTGTCCGCAGCTCATGAGAAGCATCGGCAACAAACCGTTTTTCTCGCGCGATCGTCTCACGCTGTTCTTTCAGTAGTTTATTGAAAGCCAACGCCACAGAACGAATCTCGATTGGTTCTTCAACAATCGTCAATTCGCCTTTTTGGCTTTGTTCGATTTCAGCAATTTCTTGCGCCATCCCTGTTAATTTCCGGCTCCATTTCCCAACGCTCCAATAAATCAATATACTGCCAACGACTACAGCGATCAGGTTCAAGAAACTGCTGATCATAAAGAGACCATAGGCTAATTCCACACTGTCCTCACCATTGATGGCGATCTTCACCTGATCCCTATCGATTTCTTGGGTTTTCGTATAATAGATACCATCATCTGTAAAGACGATGCCCTCCAAAAATGGGATGATCCGTCCTTGATTGATCTCGGCAAAAATCTCTGCTGCATCTTCTGATAAAATGACACTGCCATCAGCTAAGATCACTTGCAAGGCATCTTCTTCATCTGCCGAAACATAGGCATTGACTAGATCATTCCAGTCATCCCCTGAAGCCTCCCCGTTTTCGATAGCCTCAAGAATATTGCTCGCACGATTTTCGATATGTTCAAACAAATACCCTACGGATAACAAGATAAACAATACATTGAAGAGAATCAACAGACCAAATAGAATCAAAGAAAAGCGGCTCGTTAATTGAAACTGGGCAGTTTTTCTGCGTGGGTTGGCGAACTTATTCTTCATGGGCGGTCCTCAACACATAGCCTAATCCCCGAACAGTTGCGATCATTTTCCCTTTACCGCAGACATCCAGCTTGTTGCGAAGGGTGCGAATATAAACATCTACCACATTTGTTTGACCATCGTATTCATACCCCCAAATCTCATTCAATAGCTCATCTCTGGTTTTGACTACTTCTGGTTCTTTCATCAACTCATATAAGATTCCAAACTCTTTAGGAGTCAATTCAATGGTCTCTCCGGCAACCTGGACCAAGTGTTTGGCGATGTCCATCATCAGCTCGCCTGCCACCAACTGATTTTGTTGGTTCTTTTGCTGTTGGGCTTCCCGCTGCAACCGTCGCTCAATCACGCGAATCCGGGCAAACAGTTCTTCGATTTCAAAGGGCTTCGTTAAATAATCATCTAGGCCAACGTCAAGACCAGTCACGACATCGGCAGTTTGATTTCTGGCTGTCATCATCAAAATCGGAATATCGCTTTCTTTGCGAATTCGCCGCGCCACCGTGATGCCATCATAGATTGGCAGCATCCAATCCAACAAAATCAGATCAAACAGATCAGTTTGCTGATTGAACAAGGTCAATGCCTCTTGGCCATCTTTGGCCCATACCGTGTCGTACCCCTCAAAAGTCAACTCAGTCTGGATAAAACTGGCTAAACTTTCTTCGTCTTCCACTATCAAGATTCTCAAGGCCATCTGCTCTCCTCCTATTTTTGCTTCTATCATAACGGATTTTGTAAAAACTTCCTAACGGATTGAAAGAAAAAAATCATGAAGATTTTTTCATGTTCAGACAAAAACGGAGTGAACCAATGCTCACTCCGCTTTTCTTTTATCCCCCATTTGTCGCTAACTGATAGGTATCAACTAACTTTCCCTGTTCGAGTTGGATCACGTAAGGGCAGGTTTCATCCAAAAACTCTTTATCATGACTGATCACGGCTAACAGATCGACTTCTTTGGCAACTTCCTGCAGCAGATTTCCGACCTCTTCCATTTGTTTCAGGTCTAATCCGCTAGTCGGTTCATCGAAAAACAACAAGCGTTTACCTGAAAGCAATGCACTGCCGATCGCGACTCGCTGCTTTTCGCCACCGGACAAAGATTGTGGATGTCTTCGCAGTAAATGCTCTAGTTCCAACAAAGTCACGACTTGTTCAAAACGTTCCGGTCTGGCAGCTTTTGCCAACAATTCTTTTTCGACAGATTCAAAAAAAAGCTGCAGGTTCACATCTTGCATAACCAGAAAACTTTCTCGCAATAACTGTTTTTGATTGATTGGTTGACCATGCAGCCAAAATTGAGCTGCTGAACATTTTTTTAAGCCAGCGAACACTTGAAACAATGTCGATTTGCCAGCACCGTTCGGGCCAATCAAACCCACGACTTGTCGCGTAGGCACAACAAGTTTCGCAATATCAAGAGCTGGTTGCTGTTGACGTCGATAAGTGACTTGGAGATTCGTCGCAATCAGATCAGCTGAGAAACTCGCTCCCTCTGTTTCGTTGATTGCCAACTCGAACTGCGGTTCGTTGATCCGCCTTAATCCGAGATTGTGAATCTGTTGCGGGGTATGAGAAAGCAATGCTTCACTGGTATACTCTGTGACCAAGCGCCCTTCTGCTAGTAATAAGTAACGATCCGCAATCCCCGTCAAGTAGGACAATCGGTGCTCTGCAATGACGATCGTCTTCCCTTGCTCTTTCAAAAGGCGGATCGCTGCGGCAATTTTTTGTAGTGCTTCTTCATCAAGATTACTGGAAGGTTCATCGAACAAAAAGAGATCATGAGAAAGCATCGTTGCACAAGCGATTGCTACTCGCTGCTTTTCGCCACCAGACAGTTCGAAAACACTTGCATCCAACAATTCTGACAAAGAAAATTGTTCTGCCACTTCTTTGATCCGTTTTCGTATTTCTACTGGCTCTACCCCTGCATTTTCCATTGTAAACGCCAGTTCAGAATAAACATCTGTTGTAAAAAATTGTGTTTTGGGATTTTGAAAAACGACACCGATTTTTCTGGCGTAGGCGGGAAAGTCTTCCGTCGGCAAAGAATCCCCTGCCACTTGAACAACCCCCGTCATTTCTGCTGGATATAGTTCAGGAATCAAACCATTGAGAACATTCAACAAGGTTGACTTACCGCTACCGCTTTGGCCGCATAACACGACGACTTCACCAGCAAAAATCTGACAAGAGATGTCTTTCAATACCTGCTGGGTGCCCCGTTTAAGAGATAGTTTTTCGATGGTGATCATTCCTTCACATCCTTACAAACGAAAAAATAAGTAGTAACACAGTACCAAACACTACATAATCAGCAAGTTTCAACCGCAGTGTATAAACCGATGTATGAGGATTTTTAGCCGACAGGCCTCTTACTAACGCGGTCGCTGACAATTCTGTGGCAGTATTTTCTGCAGACATCAATAAAGGAATCAAAAAATACTCCACCGTCTGTAGAGGATGTCTTACATAGGACCAGCCGTTCAAAGCAATTCCCCGAAAGCGCATCGCTTGGCGAATACTTTTGACATCTTGCAACAATGTTGGAAAAAATCGAAACAGTACGGCCAGCGGTACCAGCAAAAACGAGGGAATGCGGATTTTTTGCAAAGCAGCTAACCATTCACTGATTTTCGTCCCACTCATCGCAAATACGGCTGCCATGATCGTCGGTAACAATCGGCGATACCCTACGGAAAAGAAATCCAGCAGTGTGGTTACTATTGAATTGTTTTGCCCTGCAAAAAAAACTTCTACCAAAGACAATAATAGAAACAGCCCGAAAAACAACAATCCCTTTCGCCAGAAACCGCTAAGTAGAAACAAGATAAACAAAAAGCTGATCACAATCAACTCTTTTGTCCACGTCAATGAAATCATCAATGTGACACTTGCAAAGAATGTCACAAATAATTTGCATCTGGGGTCAAGTGAGAGCCTAGTCACATCGATCACCCGTTTGTTTGATGCAACGTTGGTTGGAAATGTTTTTGATATAGTCGAGCACCGAGGCCTATCCCGACAATCGAAGCAACCAGTACAGCGAGCCCGCAAATCACCAGCATCGCTGTGGAAGTATGAGCAAAGACCCCTGCAATATAGCTTTGGTCTTTTCCACGAGCAACTAGCGAATCAATATACGCATTTTTCATGAACCACAATGGCAAGATGGGACCCATTAAACCAAAGCTAAATACGGTATAACTAATAGTTGTCTTGAGACTTCCTTTCCACTTGCTTTTATACTGAATCGTATCTGCCAGTACTGCACATAAAATATTCGGCATAAAGGCTAGCGGAAAGTGACCTGAAATCAAAAAAAAGAGACCTACCACACTGCCCATGATGGTGATCGCGCCAAACTTTGGTACTTTATTCAACATCAATAGATAAATGACCCCAGAAAAAAGTGCTGTAACGGCTGGAATGAATAAATTATGAAACCCTGGAATAACAAACCGTAAAATCAGCAGACAAAAACTCATCAATAAAAAATAAATAGCTGTATATATCCCGACAGCAATCAGGTCTTGAACTTTTAAATTTTTCATTTCTTATGCTCCTTCTTTCAAGCACCGGTTCTTGGTGCGATTACAAGCATCTAGTATAGCACATTCCCGCGCGAAACAATGGAAATGATGCTTATCTAGTCTAAGGTTAAAAATAAAAAAGAAAGATCCACTTTTGTTGATAGCGCGAGCCACTCAGTAAGCCTGTAACCGATATTTTAGACTCTGTCCACGATTCCGGCTCGGATGACTTGATCGTTCTATCTTTGCTGCAGTTTCTCAAAAATGAATCTTTCCTTGTACTATAATTTGATCACCTTGTTTTCTGCTAGCTAACGCTATTCTACGAATTTTTGTAGTGCAGCAATAAGCTAGTTCTCTTCTAATAAACGATAATACTTTTCATCTCTGATCTTATCGATAAATGTGATCACGCGAATCCAATCCGGCAAGTACTGTTTTTCTCCCCACTGAAAAAGATACGGGATCTCTTTTACAAAATACTTGGACAGATCAATAGCGTAATCAGAAATGATCACATCCGGATTTTCTCTGATGCCTACGATATTGATTGGTCGTGGACTCATCCGTACCAACTTTTGTTTTTGGATTTCTTCTTCTATCCCACGGCTTTTTGACTCAACAGCCACTCTGACAGGTGCATCGTAATCGGAGAGAATGTAATACAGAATCTGAGAAGCATAGTATTTGAAGGAATTAGAATTTAACGTTTCGTACCAGACTTTATTTTCTGACTCTAAGTCGCAAGAAATTTTTTCCAATACCGTAAACCAATAATGATACTGTCTTTCGATTTCTGACAACGTAATGTAATCTCCAAACGAATCGATTTTATTTCCCAAACCAAACGTTAATAAGAAAGAAAAAATATAAGTAGCATTGATAAAAAGCAGCTTACGTTCATTCTGGCCAAAGGAAAAGTGGATTTGTTGTTCGATCAATGAAATCCAATCTTCAATCAATTTCCGATAATCATTCATATACATCGGTGATTGTAGGCGTAGCCGCTGCAATGATTCTTGCGAATAGCTTTGGCCAACTGTGAACATGTAATAGAGGTAGATCAGTTCTTCATCTGGCAAGTCTTTTGGAAAGATCAAATTCATTTCAAAAAAAGGAAGTAAAATCTCATTGTCAAAGGTCCCCTTGTCCATAAAGGGATTATAAAATTTTCTGACACTTTCCGGTATTTCTTGTATCTCATAGCCTTGCTTGATTCTAGTCACACAAACAGCTAAAAGATTAATAAAACGTTCTTTCGCTGCATGTCTCAGAAATGGGAAATAGTTGGTTAACTTTTGATAGACTTCAGTGACGCTTTTTTCAACAATCGGGGGGCGGTTGCTTTCGATCTCATCATACACATGCCAGTAAAAACTATGGAAGAAATAGCGAATTCGATATTCTTCACCCACAAGATATTCACTCTTTTTTAGATTAAGTTCCAACTTATACTGATCTAGAATCGGGGCAAAAGTACCAATCTGACGTTGCACGGTACGACCACTGACATACTGACTCTGACTAAAGGCTTCTAGTGACTTGAATTTTTGATAAAAAATCGCATCCCAAATAGTATAAAGTAACGTAGCTTTGGTTAAGTTGACCCGAATTTTATTTAGCAGAAACCTTTCCGAAAAAACTACTTGGATTTCTTTGTTGTCCCGCTTGATCATAAATTCCGGATATTCCCTTTGAATATCTTCCACCTGTTCCAAAACATTATTCAAGACAGGGTAAGAAATATTCAATTCATCAACCAACTCTTTATATGTGTAAGTGTCCTGATACGAACGATAATAGAATACGAAAAAATTTTGCACTAACCGATCCTGTCCTCTAAAAAAAGAATCTAGCACAATAAAGCCTCCTTATTATTGATAAGTTAAACAATATATCATCTTGTTTTATGCAATACAATTTATATGCTTTGCTTTTTAAAATAAAAAAACAGCAAAAACTTTTCTTGTTGGGGGACAAAAGTTTTGTACTGCTTTTTTGAAGTTCACTAAAACCGCTCATACACCATAATATAAAGGCTGAAAAAAATTCTAAGTCTGCTGATTTCTCACAAGACAAACGAATTTTTTGACCTGTTGTTAAGTTGAATGACGACTTCCTACCTGTTTCGATGCTTCCATCCAAACAGAGCTTACTATATTGTGATCTTTTCTTAATCGGCCGAATAATCGTTACGGTCACTTCACGTGTTCAAGCGATGCTTCTCAAGCAGCTGACTTCCTTTGCACTTCTTATCAATCAATAGAGAAATGCAATGAATGAGGCGTCTCATCTAAAAGTGTCATCCCACATTTTTCTTTGAAATAGCTTCGACAATCCTCTTTAGCTGTAATGACGACTTCTTCTTCCGTAAAGACAGTCTTTCCTTTCTTGGCTGTCACTTCGCTCAATTCTAGCAAAATCCATATTTGAGATTCCAGGCTATTGATGGTCGCCCAGCGCTGAAAAAAATTTTCTTTGTTGATACCGTCAATTTCTTCTTCTAGTTCTCTGCAGATTTCCAAGATACGTTCTTTGACGATCGGCAAACTAGTGGAAAATATTGGCTCATTGACTTTATTGACGAAATACGCAAGGTAATCCTCCATCGTATTAATCTTAAATGTTTGACTCAGCATTTCATTTCCTCCATTAATTTGAGGGGAGACGTTCCCCATTCGCCTGTTCCCGAAACAAAGTCATGGCTGACTCTATTCCTCGTCCCCTGTTATATTTTGTTGCTCTTGCTGTATGTTATCGTTTCCGGTGATTGATCGTGTCTTGTTTCCTAAAACTTTATACAAAAGACCGTCTTTGCTTCGACTTTCCTCTGTTTTTCTTCTGTTTTTCCTATAGTGGATCTTCTGATCGATCCTGATAAGATTTAGCCTCAAAGCCCTTCTAACGTCCGATTTCTTGCTGTAGCTGTCTTACTTTGTTTTGCAGCTCCATGTACAATGAGGTAACAGTATCCTTCGATTCCTCTACTTCAATTGAGATCTTGTGTGCTTTATTGCTGATACTTTCTAATTCAAGATTAGCTGTCCTGATCAAATGATCAGCTTCCATTTGTGCTTCTTCTAGAATGCGGCTTGCTTGTTTTTTGGCCGTCAGCAACACTTCCCCGATTTCTTGTTGTGCGTACTGCACATCTTTTTTCAATTGCTCATTTTGCTCCGTGAGCTCTGTAATCTTTTCTAGTGGTTGTTTCAACAATGTATCATTCTTTTTCACTTGCTGTTCGTAGGCATTCTCTACTTCTTGCAGTTTAAGGATAATTGCTTCTTTTTCTTCTCGTAGTGTTTGTTTCTCTTTCTCTGATCGTTGGACCGCTAGCATCAACTCGGTGACTTGCCTTTCTAGTTTTTGGTTCGTGCTAAGCAATGAATCAACTTGGCCCAAATTATCCTTTGTACTTATATCTGTAGCTTCCACGCTTTCTTTCAAGCCCTCCTCTTTTACTTCTTTCATTTCCTCCGTTCTTTTTTCTCCTTCTAGCGTCTGTTTGTCAACTTCTTCCATCATTTCTTTTACAGGTTCCGCACTTTGCGATTCGTTGGGTTTCTCAGGATTCTTGTTAGCTTCTAAAACAAAAGAATCTTTTTCCTTAGCTTTGACCGATTCATCTCCATAGATCATCTCATCTGGTACACTATTGATTTCATCAATTAGCTTCTTTTTGAAAAACCATCCATCTTTATTTTTAGCCATAATTCTCCTTATCCTTTCTCTTTACTCGTTTCTAAGAGAGAAAAATCCTCTTGGTCTTTTTCTCTCAAAAAGGTCCCTTCATAAATCGTCTCCTGCTTCTGATTGACTGTCATAACGATTTCAATGGTTATTTGTGTCAGTTTAGGAATATCCTTCGCCTCTGCTATAAATACTTCTACGTTTTCTTTGATTTTTTCTTTGTTTTCTTCATTTTCTGTATCGCCTAATAATGAAAGTGTCAACGTTTGTGAGGGAACATCCACAGAAATCATTGCTTGTACTAAGCCGAAGTACGGAGCTAATTTTTGTGTCAACTCTGTTTCAATCTTCGGTTGTGCTTCTTTTTGTTTTTCTTTGTCCACTAACTTTGTCCAGTCTGTTTCTTTCAGTCCGATCCCCTCATCAGGATAAGAACGAACCGTTACTTTTGAGAGTAATTCATTTTGCTGACTCTTGAGTTTTTGTACTTCTTTTTCGACTTGAGCTGCTTGGTGCTGAGCAAGGTCTAACTGATTGCCCGTTTGAAATACGGAAACCATCATCAAGCACAACGCAAGTCCCAGCAATCCGCTAATAATCAAAAGAAAGAAGGTATTTTTTCGCGTCTCTTCCTGTTTCAAGATGCTTAGTTTCCGACGAAAATCAGCGGGATATTGTTCAAGATTCTTCACTTGTTCAAGACGATAATGCGCAATCAATCGAATCATCAAAATGACAAAACTGATGACAACTAGCGCAACTGCCAGAACATTCAGCACAAACATAGGACGACCTCCTTTTATACTTTGTGGAAGGATCCCTTTTAGAACTCCTTCTACTTGCGTTTTTTTTATCAATCCAAAATTTCTGCTATCATTCGACACGTCCATATGATCCCCTAATGTAAAATAATAGCCTGCTGGAATTTCATTTTTCTCTTTTAATTGCTCTGCCACTTGATCACTTAATTTCACCTGCACGGTTGAATCAAATTTGGACTTCGTCTCCAAACTAAGAATCAATATGTTTCCCCGGATGGTCATTTTATCACCCGGGACACCTATGATGCGCTTGATAAACATGCCCTCTTCCTCGGTGGCTGAGAAAGCAATGGTGGCATACCGTTGGAATTTCTGATTTCTTTCGATCAATACGTATTGCCCATCTTGAATCGTCGGCTCCATCGAGCTGCCAGAGACCGGATGGATCGTATAGCGGGTATGTAAGACGAAAAAGAGGCTAAAAACAACTCCGAATGCAAGTATGAAACCTATCGTTCTTTTTCGTCTAGACGCTTGATCGACTGAAGGATGATTATTTTGGCTCCACATAAGTCACTAGCTCCGAACGAGCCAAGCTATTCGTGATGACTCGATAGGAGATGATTGTTCCGCCAAGTACGTTTCCTTCAGAAATCAATATTCCATCGCTGGTCACTGCTTCTACAAATGCCACATGACCATACACTGGACTGGAACCTGCTGTTCCAGGACTAAAAGAAATCAACCACCCCGCCTGAGGTTCTTGGCTTGTTCGATAGCCTAATCGTCTGGCGGTATCTCCCCATTCTCCGCCATTTCCCATGAAATCATCCACGTGTTTCCCTAGTTGTGCAACACGGTTGTAGGCATACCACGTACATTGCCCAATTGGATAAGAACCGGATGAATTATAGTTTTTGCCATCATAATCTGGGAAAGTCATTGCTTTTTGATACTGTTTAGGGATATCTTCTTTTCCTTGTAACACTGCACTCGTTGAACCAGGTCTTTCTTTTGATTCTGGAACATCATATTGCGTTAAATGATAAGCAGCAATCAATGAGCTGATCTTCCGATTATAGGTCGTGTCTGTGGCATAGGTGCCAGTCAAGGAATCAGCAGCTCGCAAATAGTTTTTGGCTTGTGAGCGCCACACAGATTGATAATAGGTCTTATTGCCTTGAATCCCGCCTCTGATTAGCGAGATGTAGTCGCCAAGGGATTCTGTATAACTCGGGTATTTGCGAAAAGCCGCTTGAATCGTGTAAAGCTCACCATTTCCACGGTCCTCTTGCGTGGCAAAGCTGACGGATGCCCCTTGATAACTCCCCTTCACACCAAACAAATTATAATTTGGTGCGGTAGACAGCAGACTTGTACCCGAGCCGCTTTCTAAAATTGCTTGAGCGATCATGACCGAGGCAAAAACGTCATACTCTAACCCTAGCTTTTGAGCAGATTGAGCGATCGATTGGATAAAGGTTTGTGTTTGCGTATTTTGAGAAAAGTCCATTGAAGCAGGATAAGAGGCTTCAACTTTTTGTCCATACTCTGTCAACTTACAGTCCTTTAATCGTTGGACTTTCACTGTTTTTGCGAATGTGTCATCTTCTTGGAAACGTTCGATGGTGCTAACCTTATGTTTAGCTAGTTCAGGCTTTTCTTCGATTTGCTTGGCTGTCGGCTCAGCTACTTTTAAGTAGTAATCTGCGCCTAGATACAGCCCAAGTAATTGATCGTTCTTGTAAAGCAGGTCCCCTGCTTGCTTTTCATCAATTTGCACCAGCTGTTTTTGAATTTTCTTCAATGGTTTACCAAATAGATTGTCCACTAATGTATTGATCAAGTCCTCTGTTGTTTGTAAGGCTGTTTGTGACTCTTCTTTTCTTTCGACATCAAGTTTGTATTGTCCAATCGATTTGATCCCTTCATAGACCAAAATTCCTTTGGTTTTATCTTCAAAGCTGTTCAATAAGGGCAACTCGAACCCTTTCAAATCAGATTCTGCCACTTCACTTACCTTAAAAGATTGATCCAAAGATGCCCCGTTGACACTTGATAAAATCTCAGAAACCTGTGATTCCAGCAATCGATTATTGGTTATTACTGGTTGATTCACAGAGGAAGCAATCTTCGTTGAGTCGGTTGATGGGACTGGTTTGGTCGAATTTTTTGTTTCATTCGTATTAGTAACCGGCTGCGGCTTAGAATCCGTTGGCTCTTCTTTGCTTGTACTTGTTGACTGTTTCTCCTGACTAGAATTAGAAGTTGAGGTCGTTGATTGAGTTGTTGATTCTGTCCCCACTGGTTTTGAAGTACTTGGCTTTGAAGAACTTGACTCTGAAGTATCCATTGCTGTATCCGCCGTGCTTTCACTACTGACACTACTTGATTCTGTTGATTGACTATCAGAAATCGTTTCAGAATCAGAAGTATCTGGTTGTGTCATCTCCGAACTAGAAGCAGTTGTATTTGTTGATTCTACAGTATTTTCCATTGTATTCTCTATCTCTTCACTAGGAACTGTACTTGGTGCTGTAACGGGCTCTTCTATATTTTCTGTCGCAGAGGGCACTGTCTCATCACTGGTCGGAACAGTGCTTGGTACTGTTGATTCGATCGCTGATTGATCTTCCGCATGTAATGGTTGGCCTAAGGCATTCTGAGTAAGCAGTAGTCCCAGCACAACTACGCAAACACCTAGCATACTTTTTTTCATGATCACACCTTCTTCTTTCTATTCACTGTATCGATTTTCTGACATTCAATCAGTTGCCAAAGTTTCGCGTTTGCTCATTGGAAGCAAGAATCAGCGAAGCAAACTAAAGAATAAGATTGGCAGCATAAAGAATAAAAACATGGGTAAAATTGTCTGTAATGGTTCTCTAACGAAGCGTGCCGCAACAACCATCGCAAAGCTTTGAACTTGAGAGACTGGATTCTTCTCTACGATCGTTCCATCTGATTTTGCGGTCGTCTGTCTTAATCCTAATGAGACCATCTCTTGTTGATCCATTCCTTGAATCGGTTCGACCGCTTGCAGTTCCCCTTGTACGACTCGGCGGTATTGGGTACCGATATTGCCCTCGCATCGTAACAAAGTAATCTTTGGAGCAGCACCCGGTTTATTTTTGGCAATATACGAGACTTCGGTTTCCTCCACTACTTTATTTAAAGAAACTGTGTAGACGTACACATCTTTAAAATCAGTAGTATAGATTTTATCGCCATTCTTCAAAAACTTGATTCGATGGAGCAAGACATCTTGCTCGTAAATATTGTGAGCAAGCAACACATAGTTGTCTTTCCCTAGTTTCTGTTCTTGCCGAAAGGTCGCTGCTCCGGTCAATAAATTTTGATTCTCCAATCCTGCTAGAATCGGTAAATCGATCGATTGATCAGGTATTACCAATTTGCCGATCCCCCAATTATTGGTAGAAAGTTGGAGGGAACTTTTTGCTAAAGCATAATCAGCAACATTTACACTAGCAATTTGACGTTCTTCATAATTTGCCCGCTGGATTTTGTTCAAATTATAATCACTTAACGTTTGTTCACTACCAATGTCTGTTGCTGAGACTTGTGTATCTTGCTGCATCTGCATGTAGCCATAAAACGCAATTCCTAAAATCGTCAGCATCGTGACGAAAATAAGGGCAAAGTACGCTTTAGTCACAAACAACAAACGTTTCAAATTCTTTCGTCCTCGTTGCGAACGTTGCGGATCTTCCGAACGAAAATATCTTAACCAATAGCGGTAATTCAACATCAAAATCAAGAATAAGATCAAATTGATGCCTATCGTTCCTAAAACGATGTTTTGATAACTCCACAAGTTCCGTTTCGTTACTGCTTTCTCTACTGCATAAGAATAGGGAACTCTTTTTCCCGTCACCAGCAGGCGATAGGTATTGATTCCTGGAGGTGTACAGGTCAGCAGGGTTACTTCATCTTTTCCGGCATTGATCTTTACTTTATCTACTTCACTAGGCAAAATCTCTTCAAAAGAAGTGATTTGATACGCCAAACGTTCTCCTAAAATATTGATAAAGAACAAATCACCTTCCACAAGATTCCGAATATCTGTAAAAAGAACCTGATTCTTGACTCCACTATGTCCTGTAATAACTGAACGTGTATTCTCGCCACCGATAGGAATCGAAGTTGGTTCGAAATGCCCTAGTCCTTTATCCAATGTTTGATAGGAAGTTCCATGGTAGAATGGCATCTTCTTGATATCGATTGCTGGAATGTCAATCGTTCCCATCACACCGGAGCGATTCTTTAAAACACTTTTGTAAACGATTGGTTCTGGATTCTTCCCTTGCTGCTTTTCATAAATGTATTGGTTGTATTTCTGAGCCAATTGGTATTGCTCTTTTTTTTCTTTTTCACTTGTTTCTTCCATTGTCTGATCGTAAGCCAACTCTGCTTGGCTACGTTCGCGATTCGATAAATAATTGCCTACGATTGGATAAAGGAGCACAAGGAAACCAGCTGTGATCATCGTTATGGCAAAAAGCATTAAGAAAGAGTATTTTCTTCGTGATTGACGTTTCCTCATGTGATCCTCCTTTATTTTTTTGCGACCGATTCTTCTCTCTTCGGTCAAAACGTATGTACGGGAATAAAATAATTGCTATGATTTTAAAACAAATGTGACAGCCATTTGCCTGTTCGTCCTTTTCTATAAAATGGGGGCAGTTTTTTTAGGACTACCCCACACAACAATCCACTAAAACTTATGATGCTTGGTTTTCAGAACTTTGATGCCGATCCCACCCATCACAAGGATGAAAACTAGGATAAAATACAGAGGCTGTGCATTGCCGATACTGCCGCTAGTTTGAGGCAAGCGCTGATTGTCTCCGCCGTCGGGACTAGGTGGTGTCGTTCCTGGAGAGTCGACCACACTAGACTTTGGATATAAGAAGACTTCATTTAGCGCTGCTCCCTCCCGCTGCGGCAAAGGCAATTCCACGATGACCGGCTCCATCACTGACTGCAACAAATTATTGTCTTTTTCCACCACTTGATAGGTTCCGCTGGCTAAACCAGCAACACGGGCTAATCCGTTTTGATCGGTAGTGACAGTGATCGAAAATGCATCCACTCCAACGATAGGCTCAAACGTTGATTGACCTTGTACCGGAGTCACCCGGGTAATTTCATAGGAAATTCCGGCTAAAGGTGCGAGTGCATTTCCATTTCCATCTGTCACTTTATCTAGTTTTGTCCCATCCATAGGTAGATCTGTGGACAGAAGGGCTGAATCACTCAGCTTATATTTCTGTATCGAAATCGCATAAGACTCATTACTAGCTTCATCAGCCTGTACATGAAGCGGAGCTAACCCTAGTCCTATCAGAAATAGGAATGAGAGAAAGAAAACGATATTTTTTTTCATTTGATTACGCTCCTTTCTTTCCAAGCTGACGGTAGTAATAAAACAGCGCCCAGATTCCTGCCAAACCAAACGCACTTGCGATACCTAAAAGCCAAACCATTGGCCCATTGGCCCCCGCTTGCGGTAATTCTGTCGCAGGATCATCTTCTTGATAAACGAGAATTGTTTGATTCCCTTCAGTAATCGTGACTTTAAGCGGTTCTTTGATCAATTCGTAACCGACAGGTGCTTTTGTCTCTACAAGATTGTATGCTCCAGGTGCTACACCTGTAATGTTCAGATAACCGTTCGTATCTGTGGTTGCTGTTGCGACTTTTTCGGTCTGATCATTTCCTTTGTATAAATCAAACGTCGCACCTGCTAAAGGTTTACCAGATGTTTTTTCTACATCGCTCAGCTGTCCGTCACCATTGGCATCGACTGCAGTTCCTGTTTCGTATTTAAATAACCGGATAGTAGAAGCACGAATCAAACCAATGTTGACATCTGTTATATGGTGAAGATTATCCTTCAGATTTTCATCGGCTGCCAAATCCGTTAATTCTGGCATTGTATACGCTGCAGTCTTGAATGTGTCTGGATCCGCTTTGGAGTTTCGTGTTGGATCATCCCCAACGAGTGGTTTTGTTACAGAAAATTTCTTCTGCACCACTTGATCACCAACCACAAATTCCGCGATGTATTCTCCTTCTGGAACGTTTGCAAAGAGATATTTCCCTTCTGCATTTGTTTTGATCAAAGAATTGCCCGCATCATCAACAAATTTTTCCCCAGTCAAGCTTTCTTTGACTAATTCATTTTGATAGGTGTCATCTACATAACTTGTGCGGTAAAGTTTCACTGGAATGTCTTTGGCAGGTTGTTCTGCATTTCCGTTTGCCAAATTACCAATCAACCCATCAAGGTTATCGTCATACCATGCAAGCCCGGAAAGGTCACGACCATAGACAGTAGTTTCAAAGTTTTGTGAGCGAACCACCATGTCTAAATGAGAGTTGAAGCGAATATTATTGACCAAGACATCTTCTGGTTTCTGACCACTTGGATCAATCGTAATTGTCAAAGTAAGTGTCTCGCCAACAGGCAATGAGTCTGTTTTCACTAGAAATCCTTTGGCTTTAGAGATGTCAGACGTTCCTGCATTATAGAGTGTCCAATCATCAATATCATTCGGATCTGTCTCTTCATTGGCTTTCTCCGTGGTAAAATAGATTTCTGCATCAGGATCATCCACACTGACATCTGTTACATTGTAACTACCGTGTAAGATTGTCCCTCTGGAATCCCCATCGTAAGGAAGCACATCGCTGATTCTCACGTCTTGGATAGGTTGTGCTGACTCATTCTTTGTAATCATTGTGTACTTGATAGCATCGGTCACCCCAACCGGTGTATCATCTCCCACTTCAATGAGTTTCTTATCTCCTGTTTTGCTGACGATTACTTGTTGGATCAGTTTTTCTTTGAACGTGTCTGATGAAGATCGAATTGCTGCATCCGTTTCGTCTTTTACTGATGTATCATCTGCTCGCCACATTTCCCCTACAGTAGAGACTGTTAAATTGTCAGTAAATCCACTAGAATCAAAACTCAATTCTGGAAAATCAGATGTTGCTTTGAAATTCACTTCTACACCAGTTGTCAATGGCATATCTGAGAAGGCCCAACGAAGAGTGTTTGTTCCGTTAGCATTCGTTGTAATAGTTGGTTCGGGTAATGACTCTCCTATAGCATCCTTGCTGGAATTGGCTTGATAGTGGATTCCTTTTGGCAATGTTGTCGTCAATGCCCCGTCATAATCAACGGTGCTCGTTCCTGTCAACGTTCCACTTACTTTTATAGAAATTGTTTCAGAAGTATCGTAGAGTTCTTTTTCGATTTCTGTCTTCGTTACAATACTGAAGGGATTCACATAGGCTGATTCACCAAAAATACAATAATAGGTCATTGGAATAGAGGTTGCTTCTCCGCTAGCATTATACTGAGTTGGTAAGTATGTTCCAGTCGTGCCTGCCAAAGGATCATAGAGAATATTTCCATTGTTATCTTTAAATTGATGTGTGCTCAGTAATACTAAAGGATTTCCTGCAGGAGTCACGTTGCCGGGTTGTTTTTGAATAACCTTCAACGGGATTCTCGGCATACCTTTCCATCCCGTTGGAACAGATGTTTTTACATAAGCAGCAACGGCAGATATTTGTCCACCGCTTGCTATTGCCTCTTCTGGTGTGGCATACCAGTTATATAGCTGTTCTGTCACACCGAACGATTGAACTTGCATTGTTACTGGAGCAGTATTTGCAAAATTCTTCGCAACACCATACATAAATTTTGGTTTATCGGATACAGGCTCAATTACAGACGGTCTCGAAGTATCATATGCGAATGCACTGGGATCCCACATTAGTATGGTATCTTCTTCAAAGACTTCATCATTGGTTGTTCCGATGAAATCAAAAGCAACAATCGAGTCACCGGAAGATAACCGCGCATTTCCTGTATTAGTTGAAACACTAGGTTGATTTAGTGCTAAATTAGTCAACCAACTATGCATATCTGAGCTGCTTGCTTTTGCTAGTACTGGTCCACAAACATACGCCCCAGATGCTGTGACAATATTAGGATATGAAATACTTGAATTATTGGAAGTTGTCACCCCATCATAGGAAACAGAATCCACATAAAAGCTCATATCGTATCGACTCCAGTTGCTTGTTCGAGCAATCGCTTCTGTTTGAGTACGGTCCCAAGACATAATGAGCTCTAAACTTGAAAATGCTTTAGATGAACCACTAGTAGTTCTATTCCCAGTCATGAGGTACGTATATGGATTGACCACTCCTGCATAATCGGAGTTGGTGACATCGCCATTAGTGGTAACGTTAAAGTTACCTGATTCATAGACACCGATCTCTTCCAGCAATCCTTTAGGCTGTGTAGAATAAATCTCACCAGTATTGGCATTGGGAATCGCTAATGGTGCGGTAAATACATTGGTATTTACCGTGCCCACGTTTTTCATAAATGGTTGCGTCCGCTGATAAGTTGCTGGTGCATAAGCGCCTATCGAATAATTCGCGTATTGTGAAGTCGCTAAATTATTCGTAGTGGAGCTTCCATTGACTTGATAGGTTCCTTTTTGCTTGATCGTGTAAGTGATTGGTCCAGTAGGGAAGGAGGCGCCTCGATAATCACCTGTAGCTCTTCCTTCCAATGGACGCAATACAGTAACTGCCCCGATATCATATGCATCTAGATTGGCATTGCTTCCACCAAATACATCTGTTCCTTTTTTTCGATCCCCTGAAACCAATTGAATCTCTACCGATGGTTTAGCAGAAACCGTTGTCTGTGGAACCGCAAATTCAGAATCATACACACTGTTAATGGGTTCGGTTACACCACTTTCCAAATTTTCAGCATCTACTATGGTTAACTCAAAAGTCGGTTGCATCACCGTCCCATGCTTTGCATCGAACACATTCACTACGATTGGCACAAAGATTTGCCCTGTATCACTAATCGTCGATTCCATGATACCTTCCGAATACTGGGTACCATCACCTGCTCCCGTATCAACATAAGTCCCGTTTGCAATTTCTCCATTGACTTGAGGAACGCCATTACTATCTTTGGTAATTGCATTAGGGAGGGTCGCTTTCAATCGATAACGAATATTGGTGTAATCTTGATCTTTCGTACTATTTTGAATCGTAAATGAAACGAGATATATTATTTGATCATGAGAACGAACAATGGTATTCGTCTCATTCGAGTCATACCCAGGATTATCATTTGTATCAAATGTTGCTGTTCCTGTTTTCAAACCAATTTTGCCTTCTCCCATTTGAATAGGAGAACTAGCAGTAGTTCCGATTTCCTCTGACGTTGCTTCACTAAAGTAGACAGGTTTGTTTAAGGAATCTTTGGGTGTGTATTCCTTATTTGTCAACTCTTGCAAACTCTTATCCGTCACAGTGGTTGGAACAACGATCACCTCCGCATTTGAATCCTCATTAACCGAAGAAGAACCACTATCATCTGCCCTTAACGTAGAGGCAGATGGAATAGCCCAGATAATCAGCAAAGCGAGTACAACCGGAAACAGAACGGCGACAAGTGTATTCAATTTAAATTTGTTCATTCCTTAAGTCACCTCATTCTTTCCTTCTGAACTCCTCTTAGTTTGTTTGACGTTTTTTATCAATCACTACAGCAGCTGTACCAATTGTGATGGCGCCAATTGCAATTGCGATCAATAATGTTGTTCCAGCTCCCCCAGTAAATGGTAGATCGGTCTTCGTTTCATTGACGATCGTTGCTTCAATGATGTCATTAGATTCACTTGCTAAATTGACTGTGATTTGTTGTGGTGCTTTCAATAATTCATAGCCTTCTGGTGCTTTTGTTTCTACTACCCAATAGTCACGTTTGATTTGATCGGCATCAAATGTTGGCTCGGTACCAATATCTTGTTGTCCGTCACCGTCTGTATCGGTATACCAGTTCAACTCAAGACCATTAAATTCTGCCAATCCTTGATCGTCAGAGGTAGCTTTTAAAAGAGTGACGCCATTTGGCATGTCAGTAACTGAGCCATCGTTATTCAATGTATAAGACTTACCATCAGAAGCTAAGAATTTATTGGCTTTCGCATCTTCTTCACTTGTTGCAAGATGGAATTCTGCCCCTGCTAACAATTTAGCTTCGTCTTCTGCTGTCTTCTTGATGTCAAATCCGCCTGTGTAGTATTCTGGGTCTTCTTCAGGTGGAGATGGTACTTCAACCGGTTTTAATCCTGGACTTAAATAATCTACATCCATGTGGTTGACAATGGTTCCATTGAAGTCTTTGTCTGTATGGGTTTCAAAAACAACTTGGATCTTCGTATCGCCATTAGTGGCAACTTTCTTCATTCCAGCTTCAGTCAAACTAACAGCAACAGCTTTTGCATTCTCAGATTGGTCAGTGACTGGTTCTGTTGCCACATTAGCACCATTCAGTGTAACGGTATAATCTGTGCCAAATTCAAGTGCTACCCAGTCACTGGAATCTGTCTTCGTATTAACAGTTAACCCATCCAACAAAATCTTTTCGTTCAATGTATCGCGAATCGTATAGTAGTCAGCGTAAATTTCGTCGCCTGCAGAGACTGGAATATCCGCAACTTGATTGCCATCTTTGTCATAAACTGGTGTAATAACCATGTCTTTCGCTGCAATTTGATAGAGTCCGCTTGGAAGAGTGGCATTGGCTTCCCAAGTGAAATGATTTCCTGCTTTATTGGAGAAACCTTTTCCTTCTTCAACGGTCTTATCTGGTTCAAGCAAAGATTCCATAATGTTCTTCGGTTGAACGACTACATCATAGATTAATGAGCCTAGATCTTCACGGTCCGTTTGAGGTACTTGCACAAAGAATGGATCTGCTGGTTTTGCAACGGCAGGAGAGACACCACGGTCATCTTCTAATTCGGTAACTAAATAAATGCCATCTGCCGCATTGCCGCCACCCAAATTCGCTTTGACAGACCCATCTGCTCCTGTCGTTACTGTTTGAGCAGTAAATGTGTTGTCAATCGTATAATCGGTTCCTTCTTTTTGATCTAATGGATTCGTTAAAGCAGCATCACCGATTGCCGTTACCCGTTGTATGCGGAACTTAATCCCAGCTAACGGCGTCTTTGTAACCGTATCATCCATCTCCCCATCGCCACGATCACCCAGTTCAGATAGATCTTTCACTTCATATTTCCAAAGTGTAATAGAACGAGGGCTAGTATTATCTGCAACAGGACCTGTAGTAGCTGCATAGGCAGATAAAGTGCCAACAGCTGGAACCACCAAACTACCTGCTGTGAAAAGAGTTGTTGCAACAACGAACTTTGTAACTAATTTTTTCTTTCGTTTCATTTCTGTACCTTCTTTCATATTTTTTTAAATCTTTCCTAACCTACACATGCCTAAACAACCAATCCAACATTTTCGTTTTACATAAAGATCACTCCTAAAAAAGTGCAAAGATTATCTAAACAGATTATCGGATATTTTCGCTATTAGGAACTGACAAAATCCTTTCAAAAAATAAGTATTTGAGTCTCATTCTTACTTAGTAATCTTTTTAAAAAAGGAGTAATTCTTATCATTTTGCGCCTGGAAATGAATGGATAAAAGCGATTTTTATCTCAGACTTGAGCATTTTTATTAATAAATAAGGACATTTTACTTCGTTTTTTTCTGAAATATGTGTTAAAAATCACATGATTTGGGATTGAGAAATCTCTTTCACTTATTGACCTGTTTATGAAAAAGACAAAATTCAAAATAAATCAACTTATTTTGTCATATTGCGCATTTTTAACGGTTTCTCTCTATTCGTTGATAGACAAAAAACAAAAAACACCTCATAAATCTCCGTATAAACAAGAGATTTATGAGGCGAGTCAATTAATGAAATAACCCCAATTTGAATTGGATCAATACTGTTAGTTTGTCGTTTTTATTGCGGATAAGAGGAGTATACTTTAAATATCAATAATCATCCCATCATAGGCTGTAATCAGTTGATGTTTGTCTCCTAATGCTTTCATTTCTTGATAGGTAAGACCTCCGTTATGAGAAAAATGATTTGCAATGAAAATTGTTGCATCATCGCACAATGCACGTTCTTTTAAGGTTGTGATTAATTGCAGATTCTCCTCTACATTCATATGAATACCGCCAGATCCTTTTAAACCTTGTCCGGTACAATCAAGGGAAATCACATCCAACTTCAAATGATGTTCTTCTAAGTAGTCCAACACATCCAATGTAGGAAATCCAGTGTCATGAGTGTAGAATAAGCGTTTGCCTTCCCGCTCAATCACATAGATAAAACAATCCCCCTCTTTTTTTCCATGAACTGCAGGCAATGCATGCACGGTATATTGACCGATCGTATAACATTCGAAAGGGGCTAGCTCTTGAAATTCGATTCGTGCTCCTTCGGTCATTCCTTCCAATTGAAACGCCCGATCATAAAATCGATGAACCTCTGCATTGCCGTAAACAGTCAATTTATTGTCTAAATCATTCCCATAAGGGCTCATACGGAATGCTAAATCTTCAGCATACAAGTGATCACTATGCCAGTGTGTAATCAATAGATGCTCAATCGTATTAAAATTTAATTGATGTTCGCGCAAATGCAAATAACTGTCGCCAGGAAAATCGATCAGCAAATCCCCATCATCTATTAATGTCTGTGTTTGGGACCGCAACTCCTTTCCCCCATACTGTCGGGCATACTGACACACACGACACTGACAAAAAATCGCAGGAACTCTTTCTGCTGCCGCAGTACCTAAATAGTGTAGTTTCATCTTTCCTCCTCCTACCAGTAAGTTGACCAGCTACGATGCAATCTTGTTAGTGCTTCAAAATAAAAATAATCACCCCAAGCAGTACATTCGTTTACCCCATTCCCATTAGGTTTGGAATAAACACCTTGAACCAGTAATCCATTTGATTCCGGGTAGTTTCTTGTTGTATAACTTTCCATTAATCCTAAGATGATTTCTTCAGCAGCTGCCTCATAGCGTTGTTTCTTCCCATCTGTTAGTGGTAGATGTTTTGCTAATTCTAGCAATCCACATACAGTGATGGCTGAAGCCGATGTATCCCGCTCTTCCGCCCCTGATTGAAAGAATAGATCCCAATAGGCAATTTTGTCTGCTGGCAAATGAGCTAAATAATAATCAGCAAGATGACAAGCAGCGTCCAAAAGTGTAGTATCCCCGATATGCGTAAAACTGATAGGAAATCCATAGATCCCCCACGCCTGTCCTCTTGCCCAGCAAGAATCATCAGAAAAACCTTGAGCAGTCGCGCCAAAACGGGGTTTTCCTGTTTGGATATCCATATAATACGTATGAAAAGTTGAAAAATCTTCTCGAATCAAATATTTTTGTGCTAGCTTCACGTGGCTTTCTGCTGCTTTTCGATACATTGGATCTCCCGTTTCATTAGAAGCAAAATACAAAAGAGGCAAATTCATATTGCAGTCAATAATCATTCTTCCCTGTTGTTCTTTGTCTGTTACATCTCCCCAAGCTTGAAAGATTCCCGCATTCTCATTGTACCGACGCATCAGAACTTTAGCTGCCCGCAAAGCCATCTCTCTTGACGAAACTGTCTTATTTTCCCGATAATCTGCTACTGCGGATAATGAATACAAGAAACCAATATCATGATGATTCAAGACGATTTCTTTGTCTAAACGATTACTAAAAACAGCTAGCTGTTTAGTGATCACTTTTTGAATTCGTTCATCGGGTCGATAAGATTGTGCCAAGTGCAACATTCCGATCCAAAAACCATCGGTCCAATCAGCATTTTCTACTGCTGGGTAAACATAATCAGTTGAAACAGCTGCTGGGACTAACGTTTCAAAAGTCGTTAAATTACCAATGATTTTTTGATAAACAAATTCTATTTCTTCTTCGATGCGTTCCTTGGATAGCATATAGGATCCTCCCATCAGTACAAAACCATTCGTTTATTATCTTTTACTACCATTATCCGACCATAATAGTATTTACCTTCTATCCGATAAGCACGTCTTCCTACATTTGGTTCTTGATGTTGCAAAATGACCAGTTGTTGTGTCCCCTCTTCAAATGTAAATTTGATGGCTTCTACTACATTTGGTGATTGCTTTTGGTCCTCTGCATAAACCGGAAGTTGTTCGACATTTTGAATAAGACCCTGTGGAGCAAGAACATAGGAACTAGTGTCTGTCCTTTGAATTTCCTTTTTAAGAATACCGCAGCAAATGGACTTGGTTTCATTGTACGTTGGCGAAACAACAGTATCCTCAATCGTTGCTTTCATTCTTTCATCCAGACTGATCAATTCGAAATCCAGATCCTCAAGTATCAGTCCTCTTTGTGTCAGCTGGACGTCATTCGAATTGAAATGAAAATAGGTACAGATATTATGCGCTCCATGGCAGAAGTAACTATCACTAATCAAACAAAACCCTTCTGGAAAGTGTATTAATTTCCGATTGAGATAGACTGGATCTGACAAATCAAAATAGCCTAGATGTCCTCCTTCAAAGAAGTGAATACCTGAATGAGACAGCAATTTTTGATTGATTGGTGAAGCGACTTTTTCACTGTTCCAAGCATCTGTATGGTGATTGAAATTCTGATCATCCACTACGATTGTATTGTGTGCATAAGGCGCTTTATAATCAAGTCGACCTTTAGATACTTCATAACTATAACGGCCAGAATCAATCAAAATATCTTTGTCTCGGTGTGTATAAGACACATGAAGTAAATCATCATGTCCATGTCCCCCACCCAATGGACCACATTTAAACAAGGTATAGTCTTCAGGTGTTTTGGCAATCATCAATCCGGCTTGTTGGAAATGATGTACCGAAAAAACAGATAAAAATTTATTTTCTAACGGAAATTCCCCATAACCAAACGATTGCTTTGCAAAAAAAGTGGGACGTTTTTTTGCAAAAGATGAAGGACTTACTATTCCCTCTGCATACTGCAAAAGGCCCGTCATATCTTCTAAATCGCTATCACCATAGACGGGTTGCTTGCCATCAGGTTTGACAAAAGATGCCGCTGCCTGCGTCGTCTTTTTGGCATAGTTCAGAATCAGTTCAGGAATTTCTTGCTGATTTCTTTGTGCCAATTGAATGATTTGCAGCAAAGAAAGCAACACTTCGTTATGATACATAAACGATTGTTCTCGCTGCATGCCATCTTCTTCCACTTGAAGTGCGAGTGATTCTTCCAAATAAGCCAAACTAGCTACTCGCCAGTCACTTGCTGATGCCCATTCGGGATAAGCTAGACTGATACTATACAAACCAGCAATTTCCAACACTTGCCAGTTACTTTGTCCTCGTTCGATCGAAAGATGATCATAGAGATACTTGCCATGATGGCTGATTTCTTCTTCCATTCGTTGCGCTAGTTCTGGTGTAAACAATGGGAAATGACGATGGATTTCAAGTAATTTAAGCCAATGAACCACTCGCAAGCCTACATCGATCGTTCGCCAACTATAGCCCTTCGTCTGTTCATTCAATGGATTATGCTCTATGAAAGCCTGTAGAAAATCGGCCAAATACCTTTTGTAAATTTCTTCTTCTGTCAGCAAATAGGCCAATCCGATATCTACCAAAAACCGATGACGGTTCAACATATAATTCCATTCTGGATCATTATTTGGACTATCACCCCATTGAATCTCAGCCAACTGCCAATGAATAGATTCATGTGTTCTCTCCATGTCCCATTCATTGTCAAAAAGATATTCTCCCGAGACAAAACGTCTACTTCGCATCAATAATTTCTGACAATCGTTTGGGTACTCAAGCAGCTCCTCTTTAAACGAATTAAGTTCCTCTTTTGTGGTACAGTTAAAAAAACCTACATAGTTTTTATTCATTGCTTTACTCCATGATTGGTGATTGAAGGAAACGTAATTCATCAATTGGGATTCCTTCTGTTTCAAAAACGATGACTTCATTCGCGCCCTTTCGCCAGAAATAATCCGGAATATAGAGGGTTTTGACTGGTCCTTCATTCCAATAGCGTCCCATATTTTGCCCATTTACAAAAACAACGCCTTTACCAAAGCTACTACAATCTAGGAAAGTATTTCCAACCTGTTCTAAAGCAATTGTTGCCTTATAAAAAGCCGGTGTATCTGGTGTCATCGCTTTAGAAAAATCGATTCTAGCAATTTGTTCTGGCTCGAATTCAAGGCAATAGTGTTCCCAGTTGCTGATGTAATGGATATCTTCCATCACACCACTGCGAATCCCTTTTCTTTGGGTTTCTGCCACGAGCTTAGGACCGTAATTGTTTCTTCCCATGTTTTCAACTAGCAAACTCAATTCATTTTGTTCTTCAGTTAGGTCAAAAGTAATTTCTTCGCCGATCGTGTCTTGATATTGGGTTGCTACTCTAGCTTGATTCACAAAAAACTGGATACGATCCAATCCATCAATGACTTTCAATTTTTCTATCCGCCGCTTCTCCATTAATTGACTACGGTAAAGAGTGTAGCCAAAATTCTGTCCTAAATACTCCATCGGTAATGTGTAATCATTGCTGATCGGACTGCTGATTTCGTCGAGAACAGAAAATAATCCTACGCTTTCTTGAATTGGAAAAACCCCCAAACTAACTAACTGAGGATAGAGTGGTTCAGATGTCTGCGCTGCAGGAATTTCTTCTTGAATCACTTTTTGAATGGCAAAATATTTTTCGGTAGGTGCCCCCCACTCTGTCAATGGTGCATCATAATCATATGAAGTGATTTGCGGTTCATTCCGAACGCCTGCATCCGAAGAGCCATTATAAAATCCATAATTCGTTCCACCTTGAAACATATAAAAATTAATGCTGCCTCGTTTTATTACCTCGCGAACTTCTTCAGCTGTTTCCTGCGGATCCCTACGAATAATTTTTTTCTGCCAAGAATTGAACCAGCCGTCCCAAAATTCCATACACATAAGCGGTTCAATCAAGTTGTTTTTTTCTTGATAACGTTTGAGCCAAGCAAAGTTCTCGTTTGCATCAGAACCAAAATTAGCGGTAGCTAAAATGTCTTCTTCTGGAAGAGTGCCAGCTTCCAATACTTCTCGCCAACCTCCATCAGAAGTGAATAAAGGAACCGTGAGATATTTCCGAAGCTCTTTCACTAAGAATTTCAGGTAATCTTTGTCTTCACCATAGGAGCCATACTCGTTTTCCACCTGCACCATCAAAAGATGGCCTCCATGGGTAAATTGATATGGAACCAATTTCGGCAAAAGTTGTTCATAATACTCCGTTATTGCTTGTAAATAACCAGAATATTGACTACGGATCCGCATCTTACTATCGCTTAACAACCAAGCAGGCAAGCCACCGAAATCCCATTCACCACAGATATAAGGACTTGGACGAATAATTGTAAATAACCCTAATTTTTCAGCTATATCCAAAAATGTCGTTACATCTGCCAACCCCTCAAAATCAAATACTCCTTTTTTTGGTTCGTGCAAATTCCACGGCACATATGTTTCAACACAATTACAGCCCATCGCTTGCAGATTACGCAATGTTTGTTCCCATTGTGTTGGCGGAATTCTAAAATAGTGGACAGCGCCAGAAATTAATTTTAGCGGCTGATCATCTAGGTAAAATTCCTCTTTGATTTCAAACTTCATTCCATTGTTCCTCCTAAAAAGCACCTATTTAATCGCTGAATCTAGCCCATTTGACTTGAATTTTGATTGTAAAAACATATATAGCAAAACGATCGGTATAACTGATGTGGCCAAAATTGCCATCAATGCGCCGTAATTCAATGGGTCATAATTGTTTTGTGTCATATTTTGTATAATCAACGGCACCGTAAATTTCTTGGAGTCAGACAGTACGATCAATGGAATCAAGTAGGAATTCCAATATCCCATGAAGGTAAGCAAAGCAGTCGTAATGATGCTAGGTGTTAAAACCGGAACCGCGACTTTCCAAAAGATCGTCCACTCACTTGCGCCATCAATTCTCGATGCTTCCATTAATTCATTAGGAAACTGCTGTGCATATTGTCGCATCATAAACACGGAAGTCGTGGAGGCCACACTAGGAATAATGACACCGGCAAACGTATTTGTCAGACCAAACTTACTTAAAATATAAAAAGTAGGGATCAATGTCGCGAACCCAGGAATCATGCGGGAGATCATGACTAGATTAAAAATTAGATTACTTCCCTTAAAGCGGTATTTCGCCATTACATATCCCGCTAATGTCGTGATAAAAGTTGAAACGGCTGTACCCACAAAAGTTATGATGCCTGAATTGATCAGTACGCGAATGTAATCATATTTTTCTTGGACTTCTTTGATGTTTCTCAAAAAATGAGGTCCAATCGTGAAATTTATTTTTTCGCCTAAAATGACATCATTGGACTGAGTAGAGGCAATCAGCATGTATACATAAGGTAATGCAAAAATGACCAATCCAATTAAGAGTACAAAGTAAATAAGTAATGGGTTCAGCTTACGCTTCATTGTTTTTTCCCCCTACAATAAATTGGATGATGGATAAAATGGCCGCAATGATTACCATTGTCCATGCAATCGCAGAAGCTTTTCCAAAATCGACCATTTCGAAACTCGTCTTATATAAATTAACACCGACAGTTACAGCCGAAGATTCTGGACCAAAGCCATTTTTAAATAAAATGTTTGGTACTTCAAACGCACCTAGACCGTTAATGGTTGATAAAATCATCCCCATCAAAACTACAGGCTTCAATAGTGGAATCGTGATCTTAAAAAACTTTTGCAGGCTGTTTGCTCCATCAATGTCCGCACTTTCATAGATTTCAGTTGATATATTTTGCAAGCCGGCTAAAAATAAAACGGTGTAATACCCCACGTTCAACCAGACCGAAATAATAATGATCGAAACCCTAGCCCAAAAGGGATCAGTCAGCCAAGGAATTGGCGCTAATCCAATCGTCGCCAAAACTGAGTTAAATAATCCTGTGGGGTTGTAAAAGGTCAAAAACACTGAGGAAACAGCTACGATTGAAGTAATAGCTGGTAAGTAATACACGGTACGAAAAAAACCTTTTCCTTTAATCGTTGGTTTATTTAACAACACAGAAAAAATCAGTGCTAAGAAGATTGTGATTGGTATGGAAAAAAGCATAAAAATGAAAACATTGAAATAGGATTTAAAAAATAATGGATCTTTAAAAATGGCAATAAAGTTTTCCAAACCAATAAATTCAATTGCTGTCGATACTTTCGAGAAACTAAATCCCAATGACATGACGGCTGGAATAAGTAATGTAACGATAAAAAGAAGAAGAAATGGCAGCAACATAATGTAGGCTGTGCGGGAATAATTTGTAATCCCTCTCTTTTTACGAAATTCCATATGGATACCCCTTTTCAATTTTAAAATCGGGGTTATTCTATCACTCAAAACAACGCTATAACTTTCAACTACCTCTACGTCTGAAATCAGTTGATCGTCATGAACTGAAGGACCTGCTAGAAATCAGAATCATTGTACATGGATTCCTACAGTCATTGGTTAGCTTTGTAGAATAACCCCTTTAAAAATTATTCGTTCACTTTAACGTCATATTTTGAAGCAAAATCATCAGCTTGTTTCTTCAATGCATCATCAACAGAAACACCGTTATTTTTGATATCGTAACTAGCAGCTTCAATATAGTTGTCTAAATCAGCTGAATAAGGGAAAGCATACCCTTCAATACTGTTTTGGCTGATTTCATCAAGTGTCAATAAGATTTTTTGATTGCCATAATAAGGAAATTCCTTCTGAGCAACTTCACTTGTATAAGCTGTTGTATTCGCAGGTAAGCCGCTTAACTCCATATAAGCATCTAACGCTTCTTTATCTGTTAATGCAAAAGTAATAAATTGTAGTGCAGCCAATGCATTTTCCGAATTTTTCGGAACGTAATAACTAGAGCCACCACTCATTGGAGAATAATTATTGTCCTCATCAACTGCTGGAATCGCACCAATTCTCCATTTCCCTTCATCATCGGGATAGTCACTTGCTTGATATGATGCCAACCAGCCCCCAGCAAGAATAATACCGCAGTCTTGACCGATCACTGTATAATCTTTTGAGTTACCATATGCAACTAAATCTTCATCTTGTAATTTTTTTATGATTTCATAAGAATGTTTTACAGCAGGATCTAAGAGATTCAAATTTCCGTCTTTATCAAATAATGAAACGCCTTGCTGTTCTGTTAAGTACTTGACCAAGTCTAACTCGCCAGTATCCCTCATAAATAATAGCTTTTTGCCAGTTTTCTCTTTTAATTTTTTACCAGCCTCGATCAATTCATCCCAAGTTTTGATTTGTTTCATATCTACACCAGCTGTTTTAAATGCTTCTTCATTGTAAAACATAGATGCATTGCCCCAGTCATTTGGAAATCCAAAAACTTTTTTCGATGGTGCAATATTACTTAACATATTCATTTTGGCTGAATAAAAGTCTTTTCCATAATCTTTCACAAATCCAAAATCTTCTGCTGAATAAAAGAGATCTTCAAATTTATCAAAAACAGAACCTGCATTGCTGTCTTGTAAAAAAATCAAATCTGGCATTTTTTCATTAGCGACTAGCTTTGGTGTTACCTTTTGCACCATCGGAATTGCAGGTGCCACATCTACCGGGTTCAATTCTAGTTCAGTGCTATACTTCTTGTTATAAAGCTCAATCGATTTTTTTAAATAATCCGTATTTTTCCCTTGTGGCACATACACTTCAATGCTCGCCTTTTCTACCCGTGCTTCTTTTGCCAAATCTTTTGCTGAATCCGCTTTCGATTCAGACTTAGAATCACCTCCACCACATGCTGCCAAACTAACGATTGCCAATAAGCCTAACGTACCGCACAACATTTTTCTGAACTTCATATTTTCCCCTCCATATTGTAAACGCTTTTTTTCAATACATAGAATACACGAAAGTAAACAAAAGGTCAATAAGTTCACTGAACTTTTTATATTTGTTTACTGAATATATTTGAACAAAAAAGAAGCCATGACAAGAGGTTTGTCATGGCTTTTTCTCACTTCTTTTCATTATCGGTACTTCCTCGCAAACTTAATTCCGTCGCAATGATTACTTTTTTTGCTACTTGGCGCTCCGTTTCTAAGCGTTCGAGTAATAATTCAACACTCACTTCCCCCATAATTTCCGTATGTATCCTAACTGAGCTAAGGGTCGGAAAGACATGTTTCGCTATGCTAGTATCATTAAAACCAATCAATGAAACTCTTTCCGGTACTTTGATTCCATTTTCCAATAAAGCCCTTAAAGCCCCTACCGCTAACGGATCATTTGCAGTAAAAAAAGCAGTAGGTAGATTATCGGCAAGTTTTTCGATAGCTTTTGTCATCATTTCGTAGCCACTCTCAACATCGAAAGAGTGCTGAAAAACATTTTCTGGATTATACACACCTTTTATCCGAGTATATTTTTCAAATGCAATGGTCCGCGTATCCTTGCCAATAGGATGATTGGGTAATGTTTTGCCGTAATCAAGTCCTCCGATAAAGCCAATATTCCTATGCCCTGTTTCAACAAAAAAATTTACTACACTACTGACCGCTTGATCAAAATCGAGTGAAACAGAGTCATATTTTGCAGAAAGAATATCCATCCCCACAAAGACTAGATTATCCGTAAAATCGATCAAAGATTGTTGCTGTTCCGGTGAACATTCGCCAATTGAAATGATGCCGATGATGTCATCATCGAAAAGCATTTCATCATTGCGAAAATAACGAAGGATTTCATACCCTTCATCTAAAATCTTCTTCTCTGCACTCATTCTAAGCGAAAGATAATAGACATCATCCAATTCATCCTTTTCAGTCATCCATTGAACGATCGCGATTTTCCCTTTATCAATCACTCGATTCCGCTTATATTTCGTATATTCAAGTTTTTCTGCTGCTTCAAAAATCCGCTTTCTAGTTTCATCACTAACAGAAAGAGTTTGGTCAAAATTCAACACCCTTGAAACAGTCGTTTTAGACACACCAGCTAAATCTGCTATATCTTTGATTGTTGCCATACGAACACCTCATTTTCTCTCTGTTTAAATTATATTTTTGCCTTTTTCAATAAAACATCTAACATGTATGAGTTGACCAAGCTGAATAAAACGCCAATAACAACGGATTTTATTCCGTATGTTAAAAAACCTAAAGCCAGTACCATAAAATTGATATAACGGATTCCTCGAGCAATGTTAAATTCAGGATGTCTTTTATTGATTGCCAAAGCAATCACATCCATCCCTACTGTCGAAGCATTTGCAGAAATACAACAATAATATCCTATTGCAATAAAAATGCTGGCAAGTAAAAAGTCAATTCCTATATTCACTTGAAAGTTGATATCTATATAATAAAAAAGAGCAAAAAATATATTATAGCAAATACTACTGACGATAGACTTGAAAAAATTGGCTTTCCCTAAGAATAACCAACAAAAAACTAATAGAAGCAGTGTGATGCCCGACGTTAAATAGACAATCGGTATGCTTGTCACCTTTTCAACGATCATAGCCATACTTGTAACACCGCCATTTATAATGCCATTTGGCTTCATCCATTTTGCATAAGCAAAACCCATCAATACATTTCCTAAAACAATTTTCAAAATATTCCTTGTCTCATCCATTGCCTTATCAGTGATGATCAATTTATTCATCTCACAGCCTCCACCTCAAACTGGAATCCGATTTCATTATAATTTAATATACCACTAATTTGGAGGTTCGACAATTAGTTTAGTGAATATTTAGTGAACTAAAAAATAAATTGACCGCTTATTTAAATTCACCAAATCACTCCATAGACAGAAAAACAGCTTTCTTATCCCCATAGAAACAAAAAACCCGCTCATTGAGCGGGTTCAATCGTTGTAGAACAACGTGAGTTTATTTGTTTAAAGCGTCTTTTGCTTGGTCAGCCAATGCAGTAAATGCTGTTGCATCGTTTACAGCCAAGTCAGCTAACATTTTGCGGTTGATGTCGATTTCAGCTAATTTCAAACCGTGCATCAATTTTGAGTAGCTTAAGCCATTCATACGAGCCGCTGCGTTGATACGAGCAATCCACAATTTGCGGAAGTCGCGTTTCTTTTGACGACGATCGCGGTATGCGTAGTTGTATGAATTCATTACTTGTTCTTTTGCTGTTTTAAATAAAGTGTGTTTAGAACCGTAGTAACCTTTTGCTAATTTTAGCACTTTTTTACGACGTTTACGAGTTACTGTTCCACCTTTAACACGTGCCATGTATAATTCCTCCTAATATGAAAATCGATAGTTGTTTGAATTTGTAAAGCCTGGGACGCAATTATTTCATGCGTGCTAATTGTTGACGGATACGTTTGTAATCGCCAGCTGAAACCATAGAAGCTTTACGCAATTGACGACGTTGTTTTTTTGTTTTACCGTGGAAACGGTGGCTAGTAAATGCACGGAAGCGTTTCAATCCGCCGCCGCCAGTACGTTTTACGCGTTTTGCTAATCCGCGGTGTGTTTTTTGTTTTGGCATAACTAATTTCCTCCTCAAAATCTTTCGTTATCTGACTTTAAACTGAAACTCAGTGAGTCATTATTTATCATTTTTTGGCGATAATACTAAGAACATGCTGCGTCCATCCATTTTTGGTTTTTGTTCAACGGATGCTAAATCAGCTGTTTCTTCAGCCAAACGATCCAACACTTTCTGACCAATCTCTTTATGGGTAATGGCACGGCCTTTGAAACGGATCGAAGCTTTTACTTTGTCCCCTTTTTCAAGGAATTTACGTGCATTACGCAACTTTGTGTTGAAATCATTGACGTCGATCGTTGGACTTAAACGAACCTCTTTAATGTTGATTACTTTTTGTTTTTTACGAGCTTCACGGTCTTTCTTCTGTTGCTCAAAACGATATTTTCCGTAATCCATAATTCTTGCTACCGGTGGTTTCGCATTTGGTGCCACCAATACCACATCAAGGTTTGCTCGTTCTGCAATTTGCAATGCTTCAGCTTTACTCTTTACACCAAGTTGTTCGCCATTTTGATCAATCAAACGCAATTCACGTGCACGAATGCCGTCGTTTACCATCATATCCTTTGCTATGGTCATTCACCTCCGAGTTTTTTGAGAGAAAGAAAAGCTTGTCGATTCGAAATCAGACAATAAAAAAACGAGTTCTTCACGAACCCGCACGTACTCCATACACGAAAAGTAGGAATCCTATTCTGCCCAGCGATACAGTCACTCAGGCGAGAAGCGGGTGCTTCTGCTTTAATTTCTCAACTTTTATAGTATACTGCTTTTTTTAGTTCTTGTCAATGATTTTCATGATTATTTCAAAAAAGAGCGCTTAACAAAAGTGACCAGCCACCTGAAGTTTCGGCTTGGTTCCAAAGAAGCTACTTCTAATCGTTTATTTGAAAAAAGAAGCTGCGACAAGATTTTTGTCACAGCTCCCTCAGCTATTTATTATTCAGCTTTCAATGCAGCCATTGTGATGTAGTTGTATGGTTGATTGAAGTGTGGTAAGAAGAAGATATCAAGTAATTTCATCTTGTCGATGGTTACACCTTCTTCAATTGCTAATGAGAACATGTGGATTCCCATAGCGATTTCTGAAGTACGTGATGCCATTTGGGCACCAATCACCCGACGTGATTCTTCTTCGTAAACGATCCGGATTTTCACGGTATCGTTTTCTTTCATGAATCCAGGTTTTTGCGTATCTTCATAATCTGAATACTTCACTTTCACACCGTTACGTTCTGCTGCTTCTACGGAAAGACCGGTAGAAACCATGTTGTAACCAAAGATTGAGATTCCGTTTGATCCTTGAACCCCAGTTGATTCCAATGATGTACCGCCAATGTTATGGCCAGCTACGATCCCTGAGCGAACGGCATTTGTTGCTAAAGCGATGTAGGTCGTTTGTTGCAATGCATTCGAATAAACCGTTGCACAGTCTCCAACCGCAAAAACATCTGGGTCACTTGTTTGTTGGTGACGGTCTACCAAGTAGGCACCATTCGTAAATAGTTCCAAGTGCTCTTTGCCTAATGTATTGTTTGGCAAGAAGCCGATCGCATTGATCACAAGATCCACTGGATATTCTCCATTATCCGTTACCACTGCTTCTACTTTGTCGGTTCCTTTGTATTCCCGAGCTAATTCACCAAAGTGCAATTCGATCCCATGCTCTGCTAAGTTTTGATCCATGTCATCCGTGAACCATTTGTCATAGTAGTTTGGTAATGCACGGTTAGCGGCATCAAATAAAAGAACGTTTTTACCACGACGTTTTGCAGCTTCTGCAATTTCCACTCCAATATAGCCGGCCCCGATGACAGCAACATTTTTTACTTCTTCAGCTGCTAGTTCTTTATCCACAGATTGGCCATCTTGGAATCTCTTCAAGAAATGAATATTGGCTAAATCACGACCAGGTACTTTTGGCGAAATTGGTACTGAACCTGTTGCCAAAACAAGTTTGTCATATGTTTCTACCACTTCTTCACCATCTTTTGTTACTGCATGAACCGTTTTTTTCTCAAAATCAATATGGTCAACAGTTGTTTCCATATAGATTTTTGCTCCCTTTGCCTCAAAATCTTCCCGTTTTGTATAGAATAAGCCTTCATACGAATCGATTTGACGTCCAACCCATAATGCAGTCCCACAACCAAGGTAACTGAGGTTTGTATTCCGATCGATCATTACAACTTCTTGATCTTGGTAATTGTCTAATAAGGTATTTGCTGCGGCAATCCCTGCGTGGTTCGCACCAATAATCACTGTTTTTGTCATGGAAAAATTTCCCCCTTTTGTTTATGGTTTCATTATAGCTACATTGTGAATTTAAAAACTATCAAGATTTTCGCAAACCGATAAAAAAATGACAGTTTTTACTGGTTATTGCCGAATTATCCTTGAATTATGCTTCTGAAATGAAGATTTTTCTTAAAACAATTCATAACCTTGTGAATATAAGCGTATTTATTTTTCATAAAACCTTGCTATTTCAGCAGCTAAAGTTAGCCTATTGAATTAAATTCACAATCTATCCATCAAACATCTTTGCACTGCTAAAGGCATCGCTCAAAACATGGTATACTATTAAAAAAACAAAATTTTGAGGTGCAAAATGAAAAAAAAGCAGCCGGATCCTCTTTTACCGATTATTGAATACTCAGAAACAAAAGATTTTTATCTTGAAGATGAAGAAATTTTTGAACAAGCTTTTTTTACAGAAACTGATGCCAGTTATGACGCTTGTACGGGTCTCATTTTAAAACAGTGCCACTTGAAAAAGGTCACCATGCAAAAGACAAGACTAGAGCATTGGGAATGCCAAAATGTTTTCTTTGAAAACTGCGACTTTTCCAATATGGAATGTTTGGGCGCTAGCTTTCATCAAGTACACTTCAAAAACTGCAAGCTGACCGGTACAAATTTTGCAGAAAGTTATTTTCGTGACTGTACATTTGAATCTTGCGTCGGCAATTTTGCTTCCTTCAGCAACACCAATCTCAAAACGATCCGCTTTGCAGAGTGCCAGCTGAATGACACAGAATTTTACGAAGTCCAATGGAAAAATCTCCAGTTGCAACACAATCAGCTGACAAACAGTAATTGGTTCCGAACCAAACTCTATCAGCTGGATCTGCGGACCAATCCTTTCCAGAAAATCGCTCTTTCGCAAGAATTGTTGCGGGGATTGATCGTTGACCAAGAACAAGCATTAGTGATTGCAGCGGGGTTAGGTCTAGTGATTGACTGAAGCATCACTTGATTCTGCGCCAGAGTGCAATCAACATCCATCCTGACAAGACTAAACTGATCAGCAGAGCGATTCCCCAGCCAAACACGGTATTCGTGAAGGGCAATGGAACGTTCATGCCAAAGAAGCTGGTAACGATCGATGGTACCGTCAGCAACAACGACCAAACAGTCAGGAATTTCATCGTGTCGTTCAAGTTGTTGTTCAACAAATTATTGTACGTACCTGACAATTGTTCCAGAATTTGAAACGCTAACTGAGTCATTTCAACGGCTTGTTTCGCTTCGATCAGTGCATCATCCAACTGCTCTTTTTCATTGTCGTCCATTAAACGAAAGAATGACAAAGCTTTGATCTGTTCTAATAAAACGGCATTTTGTTTCGTTGCCGAAACCAGATAAACGAGTCCGATCTCCAAGTCAGACATTTCCAACAAATTTTTATTGGTGGTCTTTTCCCGCAGCCGTTGATTGAGATGCACGCGATCGCTATTGACTTCTTCGACTAAAGGAAAAAAAGTTCCTGAGATCAAAAAAAGACTATTAAAAAGAAAATGAATCGGTGTTTGCAAAGGATTTTGCACGAGTATCCGTTCCATCATCGGAATCACATATTGGGTATTTCTCGAAGAAAAAGTAAACAGCCGATCTTTTTTTAAGATAAACGTCATCGGACTTGTTTCAAAATGATTGTCTTTCTTTTCTTGTTGAGGTACGTTGAACACCAACAACAATGCTTGGTCATCAGTATCGAACTCCACACGGGCACGTTCATTCTTGTCTAATGAGTAAGTTAACATCTCATCAGTCAACTGGTGCTGTCTTTGTAAACGCGCAATACTGCTACTGTCTTGTTGATCCACTTGAATCCATTCATAACGGCCATTGTAAAATCGTTTTTTTTCCACTGGTTTCCCTCCACACGTTACATGTTCGCTTTCTTCTATTATAAAAGAAAACAGCTGGAATCCCCACTTTTATGGGCTGGACTCCAGCTGTTGCTTTATTTGCGCACTTTTGCCAGTGCTTCGTCGACCATCGCTAATACCTTTTGGGCTGCTTCTGGATCTTCAACAAAGTTGAATTGATCGCCGTCGATTTGGATTTTTGGACTTTCTTGGTATTCTTCATACCATTGATCATACCGCAGATTCAATTCTTGATAATAGTCATACAAGGTAGGATCAAAGGATAACTGTTCATATTCCCGTCCCCGTTTATTGATCCGTTCTAACATAGTTTCAAAAGAAACCCGAATATGGACCAATAAATCTGGATGTTTTTTATGAGCTGCATAAGGCAATTCTTCCAACATGTTGGCCAATAAATCATCATAAACCCGAACTTCTGTATCCGTTGCTCGTCCTAAATCAGCATTCAAATGGAAAAGCAGTGAATCTTCATAAATGGATCGATCCAATACATTATTATCATCATTCAATGCTTTTTTGATACTATCAAAACGTTTATTCAAAAAATAAATCTGCAATAAAAAAGCATATTTATTTGGATCGGCATAAAACAACGGCAGCACTTCATTATCATCGATTGACTCATAAAATGCTTGACTGCCTAAATGATCAGCTAACAATGCAGTTAAACTTGATTTTCCTGCGCCGATAGTTCCTGCTAATACGATCACGCTCATATCCCCCAACTCACTCATCACTAAATATTGTATGTTTCATTTGCGTAATCAACTATACACTACTAGATATTGTATCGTCAACCCAGCGCTTTTGAAGCATAAAAACAAAAAATTTTCAATAAAAGTTTAAATATTTTCAGTTTTTTACGATTTCTTTTTCGGAATGCTTAACGAAACAGCCTTCTTCTAGTAAAATAAGAAAGAATCTTTTATTCGTTTTTCTGCGAACTTTTCTGTTCTAACGGAAAAACAAGGATCTATGATGAAATCACTAGTAATTATTAAGTAGATTGCAGCTTAGTTTAAAAGAATGACTCACAGGATCAAAGGGGAACCTTTATTTTTTTGCCTGCTGCTTCCTCTGAGACATTCTTTTGACTTCTGCTGCAGTTCTAAGAGAAATGAGGATAATGAATGTCACTCGGTACTGGCATAGCTACAGGGAAAATCATATTAATGGGTGAACATTCGGTCGTCTATGGTGAACCCGCCATCGCTTTTCCATTTGCTGGCGCAAAGGTCCACGTGACGATCACTGCCAGCCTAACGAATGATTTAACCTCCAATTATTACCACGGCCCACTAGAAGAAGCTCCTTCGCATTTAAAAAATGTGAAAGAACTTCTTCATCGCTTGCAGCAAGACCATCAAACCGGTCCCTTTTCTGTTTCGATCGTTAGTACAATCCCTTCAGAACGAGGAATGGGTTCAAGTGCGGCAGTTGCAGTTGCGTTGACTCGGGCCTTTTTTGATTGGCAGCACAAAGAGTTAAAAAAAGAACGGCTATTGGATTATGTCGATTTTTCTGAGAAAATCGCGCATGGAAATCCTAGCGGTATTGATGCTGCAGCAACAAGCGGCAACGAGGCGATCTACTTTACCAAAGGGCAGCCGATTACTTCTTTTCCATTGACGATCGATGGCTTTTTGTTAGTCGCCGATACAGGGATCAAAGGTCAGACCCGCACAGCTGTCAAAAGCGTCGCGCATCTGTTTGAAACGCAAAAACACCAAACGAGTCAGGCTATCAGCCGCTTAGGTTCTTTAGCAAAGACCGCTAAAGAAGCTATCTTACATAATCAGCTGACGCAGCTAGGTCAGGCAATGACCCACGCACATGAGACCCTCCGGCAACTAGGTGTCAGCAATCAAAACCTGGACGATCTCGTGTCACTGGCATTAGCCAACGGCGCTTTTGGCGCAAAGCTGACGGGCGGTGGCCGCGGTGGCTGTATGATCGCTTTGACTCAAACAAAAACACAGGCTGAAGTGATCAGCCGTATTTTATTGTCCAATGGCGCCCATGCCACTTGGATTCAAGGATTAGGAGCTTACGAACATGTATAAAGGAAAGGCGCGAGCCTACACGAATATTGCTTTGATCAAATATTGGGGCAAGGAGAACGAAACACTGATCTTGCCAATGAATAACAGCTTATCTTTGACGTTAGATGCTTTCTATACAGAAACCTCTGTTACCTTTTCAGAGGAATATACTCAAGACCGTTTTTTCCTGGATGACAAACAGCAGAGTGAGGCTGCAACGAAGAAAATCTCCGCTTTTTTGGATCTTGTACGCGCAAAAGCCAATTGTCCTTTTTTCGCGCAAGTCAACAGCCGCAATTTCGTTCCAACAGCTGCTGGTCTTGCTTCATCTGCTAGTGGACTAGCTGCTTTAGCCGGAGCCTGTAACGCAGCACTTGACTTACAATTATCACAAACAGAACTATCCCGTCTCGCTCGGCGGGGATCTGGCTCTGCTTGTCGCAGTATTTTTGGCGGCTTTGTCGAATGGCATACTGGTGATGATGACACGTCTTACGCAACACCGATTGCTTCGGAAGGCTGGGAAAAAGAGCTAAGTATGCTTTTCATTTTGATCAACGACAAAGAAAAAGATGTTTCCAGTCGTGACGGGATGCGTCGGACTGTAGAGACTTCCAGCTATTATTCTGGTTGGCTAGAAAGCACACCACACGATTTGAAAAAGTTAAAGCAAGCCATCCGCGAAAAAGACTTTCAGTTATTAGGTGAAACGACAGAAGCCAATGCCCTAAAAATGCATGCCACTACTATGGCGGCGACTCCACCGTTCACCTACTGGTCTCCTGAATCCTTGCGAGCAATGGATTGCGTCCGTTCCTTGCGTCAAAAAGGGCTGGCCTGCTACTTTACGATGGATGCCGGACCAAATGTCAAAGTGCTTTGTCAAAGAAAAGACGAAGAAGCTATATTAACCCAGCTGAAAAAAGATTTTCATCCTGAACAATTAATCGTTGCTCACGCAGGACAAGGGTTGGTTGATTTACCAATGACAGTGACCGATCCGTCTATGACAAATGAAGGAGTGTCGAAATGATAGAAATCTCAGTCCCCGGCAAATTATTTATTGCAGGTGAGTATGCGGTCGTTGAACCTGGACATCCAGCGATCATCGTTGCGGTGGATCAATTCATCAATGTGACGATCGAAGGCGCCCGCAAAAACGGCAGTATCCAATCTGCCCAGTACAGTGACTTGCCGATCCGCTGGACTCGCCGCAATGGCGAACTAGTACTGGACCACCGAGAAAATCCTTTTCATTACATTCTAGCTGCTATTCGTCTAACAGAAAAATACGCTCAAGAAAAAGGAACCCTGCTCTCTTTTTATGACTTAAAAGTAACGAGTGAGTTAGATAATTCCAACGGTCGAAAATATGGACTTGGTTCTAGCGGTGCAGTGACCGTTGCTACCGTCAAAGCACTCAACCTCTACTATGATCTAAAAATGGATCGCTTGACGCAATTCAAGATCGCCGCATTGGCCCATTTGGCCGTGCAAGGGAATGGCTCGTGTGGTGACATTGCTGCTTCTTGCTATGGTGGCTGGCTAGCTTTTTCCACATTTGATCATGAGTGGGTCTTACGAAAACAGCAGGAATGGACATTGACTCAGCTATTGACCAGTGATTGGCCAGAGCTTTCGATCCGTCCATTGACTGTACCAAAAACATTGCGCCTGTTGATTGGGTGGACAGGTAGTCCTGCTTCCACTTCTGATTTAGTTGACCAAGTCTATCAATCAAAAGAAGCCAAAGAAAAGGGCTATGCCAAATTTTTGGCAGACAGCAAAGACTGTGTCAATCGTTTGATTGATGGCTTTTTAAATGAAGACAGCCGAACAATCAAAAAAATGATTACCGAAAATCGAAAATTACTTGTAGGATTATCTAGTCTGACTGGTGTAACCATTGAAACACCCGCTTTAAAGAAACTATGTGACTTAGCAGAAACCTATCGCGGGGCCGCCAAGTCTTCAGGCGCTGGCGGCGGGGATTGCGGCATTGTGATCGTCGATCAAAAAACCGGGATCTTACCATTGATGAGCGCTTGGGAAAAAGCCGACATTATTCCATTGCCGCTGCATGTCTATCATTATCGGGAGGAGATTTAATGAATCGAAAAGATGAACACGTCTCATTGGCAAAAGCCTTTCACAAGCCACGGCTGAATGATTTTGATGCGGTTCAAATTATTCACCAGTCCTTTCCCGAGATCGATAGCGCACAAGTCACTTTGGAAACGGAACTCTTTGGCCGCTCTTTCGCTACCCCTTTTTTCATCAACGCCATGACAGGCGGAAGTGAGAAAAGCAAAAAAATCAACCAAGACTTGGCTGAAGTTGCGAAAGCTTGTGACCTGATGATGGCGACTGGTTCTGTCTCAGCTGCATTAAAAGACCCAGCGCTGTCCGACACGTTCCAAGTCGTTCGCCAAGTCAATCCAGAGGGCTTTCTTTTAGCAAATGTCGGTGCTGGTAGTTCCGTTGAAAATGCCTTGCGTGCGATCGACTTATTTGAAGCCGATGCCTTACAGATCCATCTGAATGCCCCTCAAGAATTGGTGATGCCAGAAGGGGACCGTGAATTCAGCAATTGGCTAAGTCTGCTGGAACAAATCGTAAAGGCGGCTCCAGTACCAGTTGTCGTAAAAGAAGTCGGTTTTGGTATGACCAGAGAGACTATTCAGCAATTGATTTCGGTAGGCGTACAAACGATCGATGTTGCTGGTAGCGGCGGAACGAGTTTTACCCAAATTGAAAATGCCCGCAGAAAAAAACGAGAAATGGCTTACTTGAATCACTTCGGCCAATCGACGGTTATCTCTTTACTAGAAGCCAACGAAGTGCAACACTCCTTCACGACAATCGCTTCAGGAGGGATTCGAGATGCCTTTGATATTTTCAAAGCTTTATGTCTTGGTGCCAAAAGTGTCGGAATCTCTGCTACGATTTTGACCATGCTCTTAGATAAAGGACCTGAAGAAACGATTGCCACCATCCAGTCTTGGAAAGAACAGCTTCAGCTGCTCTACACCATGGTCGGACAAACCCGGACACAGGATTTGTCCAATGTACCGCTAATTTTCTCCGGTTCTGTCAAAGACTGGTGTCATGCCCGGCATATTTCGTTGTCGGATTATAGTTTTCGCTAAAAAAGAGGCTGGGACAGAAATGTTAAACTCCGCAAAATAAGGAGGAATACACGGAAATTGCTTTTCAAATTTTGGGGTAGTTCGATTAATTTCTCGGAGTTGCTTCTGCTTCCGCCATTTAGACGTGTTTAGAGCGTGGGACAAAAGTGTTTTTTACTTTTGTCCCACGCTCTTTTTGTCTACTGATCATGGAGAGTCGCTTCTGCTTCGTTTGCTTGCTGCTCCGCAAAAAGTTTACTATCGTACATTCGGAAAAATGGATAATAGCAGACAACCGAAATCAATAAATTAAGGATAGCGATCAAGATTCCGCGAAAGTCGCCGCCAGTTCCAAGAAATGCTCCAATCCCAACAGGTGAGATCCAAGGAATCCCGGTGATCACTTTAGCTACAAAGCCAAAGGATGTAGCAAAATAAGCAATCGTCACATTGATCAGCGGTGTCACAATAAAAGGAATAATCAAATAAGGATTATAGACGATTGGCGCACCAAAGATCACTGGTTCGTTGATATTGAACAATCCTGGAAGGATCGCCGCTTTGCCCAATACTTTCAACTGTTGGGATTTAGCTCGAAACAGCATCAACAAGACCAACCCTAACGTACTGCCAGCACCGCCAATAAAAATGTACATATTGACAAAATCACCGGCAAAAATGTTGGTTGCTCCATCGATGTTTTCGGTTAAAGCAACTAATAAAATAGGATTGATAAAACTGTTTTTGATGACGGCTGTTCCATGAACACCAACGGCCCACAACAAATGGATCAACAACATGATTACAATGATCCCTAGCCAAGAACCTGTCAAATCTTTTACAAATTCAAATGGTTTTGACAACAAACCATGCAAGTCGGTATGAAAAACGGCTAAACAGCCATTGATCAGAATCATCAAAAAAGCAATAATAATCGCTGGAATCAGGGAAGCAAATGCTTTACTGACCCCATCTGGTACTCCCGCTGGCATTTGGATCGTGATTTTCTTTTTAACACAAAAACGATAGACTTGGGTTGCCAGCGCCGCCGTAAGGATACCGATAAAAATACCGATCCCACTAAACCGTGTCACCCAAGAGCCAAGTGCTACACCATTATAGATGATAGCTGTCTCTCCAGTTGTTTGAAGCAATTGTGCCCCACTATCTGAAATATCGACTTGAATGATCGTCATCAAAAATGCAAACAACCCAAGAATTGCGCCAACAAAGCTGCTCAATTGGAGTTTTTCTTCTTTGCGATAGATGTCCGTTAAATAATACGCAGTGGCTAAACAATAAAAGAGTGCGATCGAGCCGATAGACATAGTTGTCGCGACACTATAAAGCGGGGAAAATTTCAAAATCGTCTGTTCAAAAAAGCTGGCCAGCGGCGGAATAATTTGAGGCAGGTTATTGATGATCAAAAAAATCGAGCCAACGATCGTGAAAGGAACCGTGATGACTCCCGCTTGCATGATTGCTCGGATAAAACGCAAGTTAGCGACTTTATTTAATGGCGGCATCAATCGCTGCTCTAAAAAAGTAAAGACATGATTCATTGCTTATCCCTCCCAATGTCCGTTTTCGATCAACTTTTGATACCAGTAAAAACTATCTTTTTTCACACGCTTTTGCTCTTTTTCATCGGCATCATTCCGATCCACATAAATAAAACCATAGCGCTTTTTGATGCCTTCATGGACACTGATCAAATCGATCGCAGACCAAGGACTATAGCCAATCAATTCCACTCCTGACTCGATAGCTGCTAGACATTGCTGGATGTGCTGCTGCAAATAGTCGATACGGTAAGGATCATGGACTGCGCTGTTTTCTTCCAGATGATCTTCTGCTCCCAAACCGTTTTCTGTGATGAGGATTGGTAGATGGTAGCGATCATAGAGTGTTTGCAAAGTCGTTTTTAAGCCCAGAGGATCAATGGTCCAGTTAAACGCATTTTTCTTCAAATAGGGATTCGTAAATCCTTTATAAAACCCTCGTTCCATGATGTCTTCACTTTGTTGATCACTGATCCCATTCGTCATGTCTCCTTCCATCGTTGGCTGTTCAACTGTGACCGTTGTATAGAAATTCATAGCTACAAAGTCTGGGAAGGCACTGGTCATCAAAGCCTGATCCTCTGGGTGGATAGTAATCCTCACCCCATTTTGATTCAAGTAATCTTGAAAGACTGTATTATAGCGTCCTAAGCAGGCAAAATCTAAATACGCCCAATTCCGAACGCTATTGAAATAAAGGGCCGCCTGATTGTCTTCCGGCTTGCTGGTTGCTGCATAAACAAGCGAGATATTAGGGACTGGTCCAATTTTTCCATTTGGAACGAGTTCATGGCAATGTTTGAAGGCAAGCTTTTCAGCAATCATCAGATGATGGAATTGCTGGTACTTCTCAGGTAGAGGAATCGTTTTGCCTAGTATCTTGCGATCGACTAAGAGCATGATATTCGGTTCATTGATCGTCAACCAATGGGTCACCCGATCACCATAAGCGTTGAACAATGTCTTAGCATAGGTTTCAAAAGCTTCAACTGTACTGCGATTTGTCCAGCCTCCTTGATCTTCCAATGCTTGTGGTAAATCAAAATGATTTAATGTAATAAATGGTTGGATTCCCTGCTTCAACAGTTCGTCGATGACAGCACTATAATGGTCCAATCCTTTCTGGTTAACACTTCCCCGCCCCTCAGGGTAGATCCGTGACCATGCAATTGAAAAGCGAAAAACTTTGATTCCTAGTTCTGCTAACAAGGCGATATCTTCCTTGTACCGATGATAATGATCCACCGCTACTGTAAAATCGGCGATCTTGTTATTGTCTCGGGGACGAGTATCTTGAACACTTAGTCCTTTACCATCCGCTAAATAAGCTCCTTCTGTTTGATGTGCAGAAATGGATGCTCCCCATAAAAAATCTGTTGGAAATTTTGATGTCATGATGTTCTCCTGTCTTTTTTAGTAAAGCGCTTTCTGGTATTTAGGATAATCGTCTCCTTGATCAAAAGCAATAGCCGGACAAGAACTGTTCATGAAAGAATATTTATGAACGTTTCTCCTTAATTGATTGTCTGAGAAAAACTTCAATGCTAAATTAAAATCATAGCAGTGAAAACTGCAGACCTTGAGAAGAAAATTGCGCCGTCTCGATCTCTGAAAGTTGCCTATTGCTAAACAAGCGATTCGCCATAAACGTACGATCAATCATAAATCCTCGGACATGGCCAATATTTTCTCCTTCCGTATAGATGATTTTCTCTCCTTGAGTATGCTGAAGCATCGTCCGATACACAAAGGATTCACTTAGTGTCGTTGTTGTGATTTCATGGGAGTCGATTCCTGAGGCTTCAATCAAACACAAATCAGCCGTATATTTGCTGAAAGCCAGTGTCGCTATATCTCCGACTAACGCAGTGGAGTTGCTTTCCACTTCTCCTCCACACAGACAAACAATCGCCCGTCCTGGTTTTAGATCAATCAATGCGGAATGGTCATTGGTCACAATCGTTAAATCAAAATCAGCAACTGCGTGGATCAATTCTTTCGACCAGCGTCCAGCCCCCACAAAAATCAATTTCTTTTCTTGCAGCAAAAGGTGTAACGGTGGAAGCAATCGTTGCCAAGGAAATTCTTCTACCGATCCAAGTTGCTGGGATTCTCTTTTTTCTGATTTCTTGATCCGTTTCACGCCGCCATAATAACGTTCAATCAACTGCTTTTTTTCCAGAAACAACAAATCCCTGCGAATCGTCACTTCTGATACTTGAAATCGATCCGCTAATTCTGAAACAGTCCCATAATCATACTTATCTAAGTAGGTGATCAAGGCCTCTCGTCGTCGAAAAACACTTCCCTGTGTGGCTTTCATTTTTTCACCTTCTATACGTTTTTTGAATTTTTGATTGCCCGACCTCTTTGAGTCAGTTTACCTTATTATCAGCGAAATGTCTGTGCCTTATGTCGTAAAAACCCCCCAGTAATCGAATCGATTACTGGGGGGTTGGACGTTGATTTACGTTTGCAAAATCTTCTCTTGCGGATAACTAGTTAAGAAAATTATTTTTTCTCTGCTTTATCGTCAGTCAATAATGCTTTGCGAGACAAATTGATCCGACCTTGTTTGTCGATCTCTGTGACTTTCACAAGAACTTCATCGCCTTCTTTGACAACATCTTCTACTTTGTTGACCCGTTCATTTGCAAGTTGAGAAATGTGAACTAACCCATCTTTGCCTTTGATCAAGTTGACAAAAGCGCCGAATTTTTCAACACGAACAACTTTCCCTAAATAAACTTCGCCAACTTTGACTTCTTTTGTTAGATCTTCAATGATCTTAATAGCTTTCTTGATCATTTCCGCATCAGAAGAAGCAATTGATACTTTTCCGTCTTGATCGATGTCGATCTTCACGCCTGTTTCATCAATGATGCCATTGATCGTGTCGCCACCTTTACCAATCACATCTTTGATTTTGGCTGGGTCGATTTGGATCATCTCGATCTTCGGTGCGTATGGACTCAATTCTTCCCGTGGTGCAGCAATAGTTGAAGTCAATTCATTTAAGATTTCCATCCGTGCTTTTTTCGCTTGCGATAGAGCTTCAGTTAAGATTTGCTCGGTGATTCCTTGGATCTTGATATCCATTTGTAAGGCTGTGATTCCATCTTTTGTTCCGGCAACTTTAAAGTCCATATCGCCTAAATGATCTTCCAATCCTTGGATGTCGGTCAAGATTGTATAGTTTTCGCCATCAGAGACAAGTCCCATCGCGATACCAGCAACAGGGGCTTTGATTGGAACACCAGCATCCATCAATGCCAATGTACCCGCACAAATACTTGCTTGTGAGGATGAACCATTGGATTCTAATACTTCTGCCACTAAACGGATTGTGTAAGGGAAATCCTCTTCACTTGGGATTACTTGCGCCAAGGCACGTTCACCTAAAGCGCCATGTCCGATCTCACGACGGCCTGGAGAACCGGCACGTCCTGTTGAACCAACTGAAAACTGCGGGAAATTATAGTGGTGGATGAACCGTTTTGATTCTTCTACCCCTAAACCATCAATGATTTGATGTTCACCCAATGGTGCCAATGTACAAGCAGATAATGCTTGCGTTTGCCCACGAGTGAATAGTCCTGAACCATGAACACGAGGCAACAGACCGACTTCTGAGGCTAATGGACGAATTTCATCCAATTTCCGGCCATCCGGACGAATTTTGTCGATCGTGATCAATTCACGGACAACATCTTTTTCAAGGTCTTCTGCGATTTGTTTCACTTCTTTTAGAAGCTGCGCTTCATCCTCATGACCCGCAAATTTTTCTGCATAAACTTCTTTAACTGTTTCTTTGACGTTGTCGATCTCGTCTTCACGAGCCAATTTTTCTTCGGTCATAACAGCCGTTTTCATTGTTTGATAGTAGCCATCGAAAATTTCTTTTTTCAAGTCAGCATCTACTTGAAGCAAAGTCACTTCCATTTTTGGTTTACCGACTGCTGCAACGATTTCTTCTTGGAAAGCAACTAATTCTTTGATTGCTTCAAAACCGAACAGCAAAGCGCCTAACATATCATCTTCAGAAACTTCTTTCGCTCCTGATTCTACCATGTTGATGGCTTTTTTCGTACCAGCAACCGTCAATTCGATATCTGTTTGCTCTGCTTGTTCAACGGTTGGATTCAACACATATTCCCCATTGACACGGCCAACTTCAACACCAGCGATTGGTCCGTCAAAAGGCACATCGGAAATAGACAACGCTAAAGAAGAGCCTAGCATTGCAGCCATTGCTGGTGAGCAATCTTGTTCCACACTCATGACAATGTTTGTCACTTGGACTTCATTTCGGAAACCCTCCGCAAACATTGGACGGATTGGACGGTCGATCAAACGAGCAGTCAATGTTGCTTCGGTACTTGGACGACCTTCACGTTTGATGAAACCACCAGGAACTTTCCCGACTGCGTACATTTTTTCTTCATAATTGATCGTTAAAGGGAAGAAGTCTGTATCTTTTGCTTCTTTTGAAGCAACGGCTGCACTAAGAACTACTGTATCGCCATAGCGGACGAGTACTGCGCCATTTGCTTGTTTGGCTAATTGGCCAACTTCAACTTGTAGCGGACGCCCGCCCCAAGTCGTTTTGAATACTTGTTTTTCTGTCATAATCTGCTCCTTTTTTTCTGAGCCAAGCAAGTCACTACTAAACAAATGAAAAAAGCGGATCGGTGCTTCCGCTGCTTTCATTTGGTTAGTAGGAAGCTGCTCGCCGTGTCTCAGAGATTCTTTTTTAGTTGCGGGTTTGATTCACCAGTCAAGTCCCGCTAATTGAGTTTGTTAAAAAGATGGGGCCACTATATTAGTCGCCTAGTATATCATCTGCTCGTCTCCGCTTTCGCTTCGCTCACAGTTCTTATAAGTATTGCTAAGAAGAACTTGCATGTCTTGCTATAGCAAGACAGTCGCAGTGATTCCGCTCGGGTGACTACGCTCCTGGTTAGTCGCCTAGTACTATTCATCATCTGCTCTGTGCGGCTTGTGCCGCCCAGTCGCAGTGATTCCGCTCGGGTGACTACGCTCCTGGTTAGTCGCCTAGTACTATTCATCATCTGCTCTGTGCGGCTTGTGCCGCCCAGTCGCAGTGATTCCGCTCGGGTGACTACGCTCCTGGTTAGTCGCCTAGTACTATTCATCATCTGCTCTGTGCGGCTTGTACCGCCCAGTCGCAGTGATTCCGCTCGGGTGACTACGCTTCTGATTAGTCGCCTAGTACTATTCATCATCTGCTCTGTGCGGCTTGTGCCGCCCAGTCGCAGTGATTCATAGCAAAAAAGTGAGATTCGGGTTGAACCTCACTTTTCTTTGTTTGATTAACGACGTAATCCTAAAGCTTGGATCAATTCGCGGTAACGTTGTACGTCTTTTTGACGTAGGTATGCTAATAAGTTACGACGGTGACCAACTTTTTTCATTAGGCCACGGTATGAATGGTGGTCTTTTTTGTGCATACGTGCATGTTCGTTCAAATGGTTGATTTCTTCTGTAAGAACAGCGATTTGAACTTCTGGAGAACCAGTATCTCCTTCATGACGAGCAAATTTGTTGATGATTTCGTTTTTGCGTTCTTTCGTAATTGCCATGTTTTTCACCTCTTTTTTCTTTTTTCACCTGCGACTGAGTAAAACGTTGGTGACTCGTTGAACCAAGTAACAGGTAGCGTGTATTCACACGTAATTACTTTACTTTATTCTACCTAAAAATGCAAGTTTCTTCGCTGAATCTTTTCATTTTAAAATGAAAGCAACACTCCAACTTATGGTATACTAAATCTAGAAATTTCTTAAAGCAGGTGACCTTATGAGCGTCCTTTCTCGCATTGAAAGTATCCAGAGCGAATTATCCAATTCCGAAAAAAAACTTTTTGATTACATCAAAAAAAATTCTGAAAAAGTTCCTTCGATGACTGCGAGTCAGTTGGCTCAAGCTACCGGGATCAGCGCCCCTACAGTTGTTCGTTTTGCAAAGAAAACAGGCTTTTCCAGCCTAACTGATCTTAAGATTCAGCTTTCTGCGGAATCTGGCTCCCGACAAACCCATGAGGAGATCATTGGCTATGCAGATGTTGCATTGAACGAATCTTTTCATGATATTACTGCGAAATTGAGCCATAATGCCCAAGTGACTATGCATGAGACTGCGGACCTTTTAGAAGAACAAGTAATGCTGGCAGCAGCGGACCTACTGAAAACCCGCAATCGGATCTTCGTATGTGGTATCGGTGCTTCCTCTTTGATTGCTCAAGATATCCAACAAAAATGGACTCGCTTAGGCAAAGTGGTTATTTTCGAAACCGACTATAATTCGCTGTTGCCTCAATTGATCAAACACGAAAAAGAATGTTTGCTCTGGGCTGTCTCAAACAGTGGTCAAACACCTGAAATCCTACACCTTGCGGAGTTTACGAAGGAGATGGGGATTCCAGTTCTATCTTTGACTCGCTTTGGCAGTAATTCCCTTTCGAAATTAGCAGATGTTCCGCTGCAAGTTTCCCGACCGAAAGAAGCCAATATGCGCAGTGCAGCAACCAACTCGATTATTGCTCATCTTTTGGCAGTTGATGTGCTGTTCTATGTCTTTTTGAGTAAAAATGAACAGCTGGCTCAAAATATCTACGAATCAAGACAGGCCATTGCTGACTATCGTCACAAATATCTCTGATCGTCAAATGCGCCTGCTAAATTCAGTGGTCGAAACTTAAGCATAAAATAAAATCAGTTGAAACACTCAAAGCATGCTCCAGAGGTCCAATCGTCCCTCTGAAGCATGCTTTATTTGTTGGCTAATCAGGTCCATTCCCTGAATCGATCCCATTGTCCTTTGCTACTTGCGCCATCCAAAAGCTCGACGCTTTTGGTGTTCGGGTATCATCTGTCAAATCTACTCGATAATACCCATAACGATTTTTATACGCATTCAGCCAACTCCAACAATCGATAAATGTCCACATGTGATAACCGAAGCAAGGGGCTCCTGCTTCGATCGCTCGCTGCAGTTCTTTGAGATGATCTGTTACAAATTCGATGCGATAGGTGTCATTAATCTCCCCCTCTTGCGTTACGAAGCGTTCTTCTTGAGAAACCCCCATACCATTTTCAGAAATATACCAAGGAATCGTGCCATAGCTATTCTTTAGACGCATGGCAATGTCATAAATACCTTGCGGAAAGATTTCCCAACCGCGATGAGGGTTGATTTTTTTGTCCGGCCAATCATAGCCTCGAAAAAGATCCCTCGGCCCTGTGATTGGATCGTTCGGCGCAATCGGGGCTTGAACTCGTAATGGCTGGTAGTAATTGCAACCAATAAAGTCCACCGTATTTAAGGCAAAAAGTTCTCGGTCCCCCTCCTCTGTTACAGGAGCAAGACCTGACTTTTTCAGCATCGCGACTAATTTTTCTGGAAATCGTCCGAGGACTGTACAGTCTAAAAAACTGCGAATATAGAGTAAGTCTGCCCATTCAGCAGCTTCAAGATCAGCAGACTGCGGACTTTTCGGATAGACGGGCGATAAATTTAAGATAATCGCTATCTCTCCGTTAGGAATCGCAAGTTCGCGAAAAGCAGCTACTGCTTTTGCGTGAGCTAACAGTGTATGATAACCTACTTGGATCGCTCGTTTAAAATTATGAACTTTAGGCCAATGGGCATCCCCCATATATCCGCATTCAATATGAACTAAAGGTTCGTTGAATGTGGCCCATTTTTTGACAATGTCGCCAAATTGCTCAAAGGCGATACGAGCGTAAGCGGCAAAGTAATCTACCGATTCTCTGGCTTCCCAACCACCTCTTTCCATTAACCACCACGGCATATCAAAATGGAACAAATTGATGATAGGTTCGATTCCTTGATCGACCATTTCTTGAAAATAGGCACGATAGAAGGTGACTGCTTGAGGGTTGACCGTCTTTCCATCAGGTACTAGTCGTGTCCAAGCAATTGACGTCCGATAAGAGTTCAGATTCATGGCTTTCATCAGCGCCACATCTTCTCGAAAGTGTCGGTAGGTATTCGAAGTATCACTAGGTCCTACGTGATCATAGAACTTGTCTGGCTCCAATTCGAACCATTTATCCCAAGTTGAAGGGCTTTTGCCATCAATCGCCGCAGCGCCTTCCGTTTGAGGAGCAGAAGCAGCTGCTCCCCATAAAAATCCTTCCGGGAATTTTAACATGATTTCTCTCCTTTTCCATTTTCTTCTTGTTTCAATGGCTTCGTGAATACTTGTTTCTGATTGGCTGCTTCGACTTGGATGATAAAATCAGCTGGCAATTCATTTGGTGAAATGTTCAACCGTTTCAACGTTTCATAAGAAACTGTTAGAGAAAAGTCGACGGTGCTTTTGGCTGGCAAAAAGACTTTTTGAAAACCGCATAACACTTTCACACGCGGTAAGACCTGCTGTGAGTAATTGCGAAGGTACACTTGTACCACTTCAGCTCCTGCTATCACCGAAAGATTCTCGATTGTTCCATTAATTTGGATTGCTTGCGGAGCATACTGCGCATGGATTCCCTTAAGCATAAATTCTGCATAGCTTAGACCATAACCAAACCCATAACGAGGGGTTCCTGAACAATCTGTGTAATCTCTCTGGAAAGCAGCCTCACGGTAGTTGTAATAAACTGGCAGCTGCCCATTTTCATCTGGAATAGAAACAGCTAGTTTCCCACTGGGATTCGTTTCGCCAAAAAGAATCCGAGCTAGCGCACTTCCGCCAAATTGCCCTGGATAACCTGCAAAAAGCAACGCATCAAAAGCGGTACTGACCTCACTTAACAGATGAGGACGGCCAGCAATGACAATACCGATCAGAGGTTTCTGAAATTTTTTCAATTCAGTAATCAATCGTTTTTGACATTCTGGCAATGCCAAAGACGCCAGATCGATATTTTCCCCACTGGTCATCTCCGCAGATCCTTGCAAGGCAGCTCCATTCTTATCAAAATCCGTCGAAAAGTCACGAATACTAGAGCCGCCAATCGTTAAAATGATTTGATCCGCTGTTGCTGCCGCTTGGCATGCGGCAGTCAGTTGCTCTTTGGTTCCTTCTGTGATGCCGCAGCCATCTGCTTGAATAAAAGTGGTTTCGGTCCCCTTGATTTCCAGCAACCCCTCCCACAGATTGCGGCACTCAGACAGTTCTTTGAAAGGAGTATAGTCCCCTAGCTGATGATAGCTGTTTTTGCTATGAGGACCAATAACAGCAATTGTTTGTCTTTGTTTCTTTAACGGTAAGACTTGCTCATTTTTCAACAAAACGATGGCTTCTTCTGCTAAACGAGTTGCACTTTCTTGAAACTGCTTTTGATCCGGAACGGACACCGTAGGCACCGGTTCGTCAAAAAGTCCTAGCTGCTCTTTCAGTTTCAGAACGCGCATCACGGATTGATCAATGGTTTCTTGCTTAATCAACCCTTGATCAACAGCAGCTTCCAACTGAGGGAAAACATTGTCCCATAAACTGATGTCTACGCCGCTGTTCATGGCCCGGGCTGCCGCTTCTGGTTTGTTTCCTAGCCAATCCGCTAAACGGTCCAACGCACAACCATCTGCCATCACAACTCCTGCAAAGCCGGCTTCCTCTCGCAAAATCTCTTGAAGTAAGCGAGGGTTCGCGTGACAAGGGACACCATCCCAATCATTATAAGCAGCCATGCACCCTAGTGCCCCTGCCTGAATTCCCGCCAGCATAGCGGGTAAATGAATCTCTCGCAATTCTTGCTCCCCAATATTGACTGGTCCTGCATTGTGCCCGCCCATACTTGAACCTTGAGCTGCAAAATGTTTTAACACGGCCAGTACATGGGTTGTCGGTTCATGACCAAGTATTTCCCCTTGCATTCCCTTGACCGCAGCTTGCGTAAAACAACTGGCTAAGTAGGGATCTTCACTGAAACATTCCTCGGTTCGTCCCCACCTAGGATCTCGTACGATATCCAAGGTAGAGATCAGCCCAACTTGTGCCCCTTTAGCTCGTAACTCTTGTGCCACGAACGTCTGCACGCTCTGATAAAGATCAGGATTCCAACTAGCCCCTGTACTGAAATTGACCGGCAGTGTTGTTGCTGCTAATCCTTGATGACCATGAGGACATTCTTCTGTCAAAAAAGCTGGGATTCCAAGACGAGTATGTTCTTTTAAATAGTCCTGAATCATCCGGCTGACTTCCCGTGATTCTTCCACCGAGAGACCCGTTGTTGCGTCCTTGCCCGACCAAGGATCTGCTCGGAAAACGCCGTAGATCCAGCCAATCGAGCCAAAGCGAGCAACTTCCGACTTGAAGTAGTCTGTCAAATAAAGTTTTCCTTCCTTTTTCTGATAAACTTGCCAGCCATACAATCGCTGATTCAACTGGCCGATTTTTTCTTTTAGGGACATCTTCTTTACAATTTCTTCGATCATTTTAAACTCCTATCATCAAAAATGCCGATTAGTCAAAATAGACCTTGACCGTTTGAATTTCATAAGGGTTGAAAGGAATCACCACTTGGTGGCACACGCCCGTGACCACTAAATCCTGCTGTTCCTCTTCCAATAAATTCGTTAGCACTGCTCGTTTGATTTTTTTAGCTGCGGTCAAGCGGCATGTCGTTTTGCGATTGTGGTATTCATACAAACGTACCACGATGGCTTCATCTGCTTCAGCCTTTTTGACCGAATCGATCAGCACATTATTGTGATCCACTTGTAAAAAAGATTGCTCTTGCTGCTGATCAAAATCTGCCAATACATATGCTGGTACATTGAGTGCCAACGCTTCTTCCATCGTTTGTCCTTTTTTCCAGTCACCTTCATGAACATAGAGAGAATAGGTAAACGAATGAAGTCCTTGATCTGCTTCTGGATAGGGATCAGTCGCCGACTTGATAAGAGAGAGACCAATTTTTTGGTAAGCTGTGCTGAATCCGTATTTACAATCCGTCAACACACTGACGCCATAACCATCTTCAGACAAGTCGACCCATTTTTGCCCACAACTCTCAAAACGTGCCAAATCCCAAGTGGTATTTTTGTGGATGGCACGTTTGACATTCCCAAATTGGATATCGAAAGTGGCATCTAGCGTATTGACGGCAATTGGCAACTGCGCCTTCAATAAAAGATGATGCTGATGCCAATCGACCGTTGTCTCAAAGTCGATCCTGCCGGTTCCATGATAGAAATGGATCAGCTGAATGATCGTTGATTGCTCAAACGTCCGTTTGATACGGATCGTGTCACGAATCTCGCCTCGCTCGACGATTGATGCGTCAGTCACATCCTCTACTGGATAAGCTTTACGATCGTAGTAGATGTCTATATCCCACGCATCATAATCCATCGGTAAGTCTTCATAGGCAATCAATTGATTCATCACTTCTCCTGCTGGCAAGACCTCTCGCTGGTGTCTTTTGTCAAAAAGAGCAGTCATTTCATATGCCGCGTTAAATGTTACGACAAAGTCGGTCGTTTCCAGTTGACGAGTCAACGGAACACACTCTTGTTCTACTGGTTCTGAGATAGTCTCCCTCAACGTTAGGGGACGCAGACCTAAGCTAGGGACTTGCGGAACTTTGACCAGCAAACAACCATCTTCGGTTCGCTGTGTCAGATAATCTTCTTGAATCGCCGGACTATCAACTTTGATTACGGCATCACGAGTAAAGCCTAATGGATTATAGACCACCTGATGATTTGCATCACTGGCGGTTCCTCCTGCCACGAGGGACTGGATCAATTGCTCGCCTTCTTCAAAAAGAGCAGCATACTCTTCTTCTGTCTGCTGGTACACTTCGCCAATCGAACTTCCTGGCAAAATATCGTGAAATTGATTGAACAACAATTTTTTCCAGAGCCTTTCGAGGAGCTCTTGCGGATACGCTTCGCTTCGATAGGCACTGTAAAGCTTCTCAATAGTTTGCAATAAAAATTCGCCTTTGCGGTTGGCTTTCTTATTTTTACCGATGGAGGTCAGTGTCCCACGATGGTACTCAAAATAGAGTTCGCCAAACCAGACCGGGGCTTCTGAATGAGCAAAAGCTGCGGCTAATCGGTCAAAAAATTTGCCCGCATGATCGCCAGTGATCACTGGCATCTGAGGGAGTGGTTTTGATAACCGCTGTTTTGTCTCCAGCATCTCTCTAGTAGGTCCGCCGCCGCCGTCTCCATAGCCGTATGCAATCAAGATCTCATCATGCTGATCTTTTTGTTGGTACCGTTCAAAGCTGCCTTTGACTGTATAAGGGTCTAAAAGCCCATTGTAAGTGGTGTAGTAGGGTCTTGGACTGTAGCCTTCACTGATCGTTGTAATAAAGTGAGTCAAAACTCTGCTGCCATCGATCCCTTGCCAGTAAAACGAATCATAAGGAATCTGATTGAATTGATTCCAAGACAATTTAGTTGTCATGAAATAAGGTGTATTGGTCTTTTGCAAGATCTGTGGCAATGCGGCGGAATAGCCAAAAACATCCGGCAGCCACAAAATCTGACTCTCATGATCAAACTCTTCTTTGATAAAGCGTTTGCCGTATAAAATCTGCCTTACCAATGATTCACCGGAGGTCAAGTTGCAATCTGCTTCTACCCACATAGCACCTTCTACTTCCCAGCGTCCAGATTTAATCTTCTCTTTGATTGCCTGATATAACTCAGGATATTGTTCTTTGATCGCTTGATATAACTGGGGTTGGCTTTGGAGAAACGTATATTCAGGGTATTCATCCATCAATTTTAATACGGTCTGAAAACTGCGTTCTCCTTTTTCAACCGCTTGCTGTGCCGTCCAAAGCCATGCCAGATCGATGTGGGTATGCCCGACTGCGGTCACTTTTTGACGAATCTCTTGGCTGTAACACGCTTGCAGACATTCTTGCGCGTTTGTGAGGCCTTCATAGAATCGCGGCGTATAGGGGGCTCGAAAATCTAATGCATTGGCAGCTTGTGACAGACAGCTTTGATAGATTTGTTCTTCTCCGCCAAATTTCCTAATGGCACGCCAACTGTCAAAAATCGTCGAGAAATCAAACCAGACTTGCTCAACAATAGGATCGATCGCCAATAGATTCACGTAAAGCGGAAACTTCTTCTCTTCTCGTCCCGAAAAAATATCGATCTGTAAGGCTATTGTTCCTGTTAGCTCCGAGGGATCCAACCTCACTTCTCGATGGTTGACATCAATTGCCTGAATGTAATTCCCATTCAAGGACACTTTCATTTGCGGATTTGTCGTATTGTCCCATTCAGAGAGCGAAGAATAGACTTGCAAAGCAACCGACATCTCTTTCCAGTCTTCCGGTAGTTCAAAAGTTCCTTTCATTGTGTAATAACAATTCTTTTCTCCAAAAAAAGTTCCTTGCACATAAGGTGCCCAGTTTTCTTGCTTTAACTGCAAGTCATTAACAGGCACCTGATAGCGAATCCGGTAATTCTTTAATTGAAATAAAATCTTACGGATACGTTCAAATTCAAATAACTGCACGCTGTATTCTCTCCTTTACTCGGTTTCTGAGGAGGAAAAAAGCGGGCAGACAAGAAATTGTCCAAGCCCGCTTCTCCTATTGCCGTGACTCTAGTTCTCTTTCCAACGATCATATGCTGTTTGGTAAACGGAAATGTAGTCATCGATCCCCATGGACTCGATCGTCGAAACATATTTATCCCAATTACTGATTGGCTCAACACCCGTAATGAATTTGGCTTCCATTTGTTCGACATACGTTGTCAAGTCAGTAGCCGTAGCAGCCACTTTATCATTTTCTTCTACAGTCAGATAAAGTAATGGAAATGGCACTTCCGCAATGTCATCCATCTTATCTGCTGTTTCTTTGGCCACCCAGTCACTGAAACGAGTATCAGGTTGTTCATCCGCGGATTTCAAGATTTGATATTCACCTGTCGTATCGATAACAATGTTCGGTGTTGTCAACCCGTATGCTGGTGTGATCTTGCCACGTTCATCTTCTGTATTTTCTGTATCAATGCCTTCTGCATAAACTCGTACTTTTTGGCCGTCAGCATTTTCTTTGTACTCCCAAAGAACGCCTTCAGGTCCTTGTTCGATATATTTCGTACCTTCTTCAGAATAGAAGTAATCCACCCAGCGCATCGAAGCTTCCGGCGATGGATTGACATTTGTGATGGCAAAGGTGCCTCGAGAAATTCGTGGACTTCCTGGAATCACTGCTTCTGGCGACCATTTTGAAGTCAATGGTTGGAACATGGCATCGTTCATCGCTTCAATCTCGCTGCGGCCTGTCGTAAAGAAGCTGAAGTAATCGGCGAACAAGCCCAACTGATCATTTTGTCCTTTTGCTTTTTTCTGTTCATCAGATTGGCCATAAACTTCCGCATCCAACAAACCTTCACTATACAATTTGTTCATATACTCAAGGAATGCTTTATAGTTTTCCGAGATTGGTGTATAAGAAACCACATCATCATCTACTTGAACACCTCGTGTCCGTAACCCAAAAGCTGCCATCAGCCATACCCTTGTTGAATTCATATCGACATCGGTCAAAGGAATCTCATCGGCTTTGCCATTACCATTGGGATCTTCGTTCTTGAATCGTGTCAGCAAATCATACAATTCATCCGTTGTCTTTGGCAGTTCCTTGACATCCAACTTATCTAGCCACGTTCCGTTGTACCACATCGGACCTTGCCACCAAATAGATGTCGCATTTCTCGAAATCATCGGCAATGAATAAATATGGCCATCTGGTGTGGTGATCGATTTTAAGATGGACGGATCTTCTTGGGTCAATGCATAAAGATTAGGCATAATTTCCGGCGTGATATATTCTTCTAACGGCAGCAGAATTCCTTGGGAACCATAATCGATCTCCATTGAAGAAGTGAGCGAATTCGATCCTGCGCCATAAACGATATCCGGCAGATCCCCTGAAGCAAATGCTAAGTTCAACTTGGTACTAAAGTCAGCAGAAGGGGGTGTTGTATAAGTCAGTTTGATTCCTGTTTTTTCTTGATAATCCTGCAGCGTCGGCATATCTTCCCATTCTGCCATACCTACTCCTGGCGCCATAATGTTCAGCGTCAGTTCTTCGCCTTCTTTAATGATTGGAAATTGGCTGTCATGATTGATGGCTACCCCTTCATTTTCTCCTGTTGTTTCCTTTTTTGTGTTCCCGCACCCACTGAGTAAAAGCGCACTGCACAAAAACACCCCTGTTACTCCTAAAATTTTTTTCATTCCCATCTTCTTCCTCCTCTATGTTTTATCCTTTAATTGATCCTACCATCATGCCTTTGACAAAATATTTCTGCAAAAATGGATAGACAATAATGACCGGTAATGATGAAACGATCATGACACCGTATTTGATGACCTCTGCTAACTGTTGCTTGCTGTATAACATACTGGCCATTTCGGAAGTCACATTGCTGACAGTATTTGATGACATATCTTGTAAAATCAAAATTTCCCGTAAAATCATTTGTAATGGATACATGGATTTATCTGACAGATAGATCAATGCGCTGAAGAAACTGTTCCAGTGTCCTACCCCGTAAAAAAGTGCCATAACTGCAATGATTGGCGTAGATAAAGGCAGTACGATCTGCATGAATAAGCGAAAATCCGAGCAGCCATCCACGATTGCCGCTTCTTCCATCTCTCTTGGGATCGTCGTTTGAAAAAAGGTCCGCGTAACGACCACATTATAGACAGAGACAGCTCCTGGGATAACCAAAGCCCAAACCGTATTCAACATCCCTAAGCTGCGGATCAGTAAATAGCTAGGGATCAAGCCCCCAGAAAGAAACATTGTCACTAGCATGAAATTGGTAAAAGCTCTTCTGCCATAGAAATCATCTCTGGAGAGTGCATAAGCACAAGGCAGTGTCACCAACAAATTGATGGATGTTCCTAAAACAGTGTAATAGATCGTATTTAAGTAGCCGCGCCAGATGCTGCTATTGCCTAAGAGAGTTCGATAGCCTTCAAAGGTGACCCCTTTTGGCAATAACCACATTTCCCCCGAGTTGACTAAATGAGGATTTGAAATCGACGCACTAACGATATAGATCAATGGATAGAGAACGATTAGTAATGCTATGGCTAAAAAGAAATAAACAAAAACCAAAAAGATTTTATCTGCACGTGTATCTTTCACTAATGAAGTTGTTTTCATTCCTATACCACCTTTCTATAAGAGACTCGAATCGCTCAGCCGTTTCGCAATCCCGTTGACTAAAATCAAGAGAATTGAATTGATCAACGAGTTGAATAACCCAACAGCTGCTGCAAAACTATATTGTGCATCTAAAAGCCCTTGCTGATAAACGAAGGTTGCAATGACATTCGATGATTCCATATTCAATGGGTTTTGCATCAGAATGATTTTTTCGAATCCCACCGACATCAAACTACCAAAACTCATGATCAGTAAAATCACCATGGTCGGCATTATCGTTGGAATATTGATATACCAAACTCTTTGGAGCCGAGAAGCACCATCGATGGTGGCAGCTTCATGCAGCTGAGTATCCACTCCAGACAATGCTGCCAAGTAAATAACCGATCCCCAACCTGTGCCTTGCCAGACGCCTGATAATACATAGATTGTTTTGAACCACCGCGGTTCAGTCATAAAATTGATTCTTCCCACGCCGATAAAATCTAGAAAGTGATTGATGATCCCAGTGGAAGGAGACAGAAATGCAATAACCATTCCGACCATTACCACTACTGCGATAAAGTTTGGGGCATACGTGACTGTCTGGGTAATTTTTTTGAATGGACCATCCTTGATTTCATTCAAAGCCAGTGCAAGGATGATCGGTAGCGGAAATCCGACGATCAAAGAGTACAAACTGATACCTAATGTATTTTTCATTAGATCCCAGAAGTAATAAGAATCAAAAAAGCGTTGAAAATGTTTGAACCCTACCCAAGGACTTTCGAATATTCCCAAAGAAGGCATATAGTCTTTAAAGGCGATGATCACACCATACATCGGCCCATAAGAAAAAATCAGAATAATCAAAAAAGCAGGCAGGACAAACAAATATAACTGTCGACTCTTTTTTAATTTAGTCTTCATTTCTTTGATTTTACTTTTTGATGCTGACACAGGCTCTCTGATCGTTGTTGTTTCCATTCATACTCCTCCTTGTGTTTTTGGTTTGTATACTAAATATGAAATGAATTCGCTTTCAAAGCAATGTGTATTTTTTCTTCAATGTGTAGAAATGCGAATGCCAACTGCTCCAAGTTCAGGCTGATGCACTTCTGATGAAGCAATATAGGCGTTTTCACCCGTTCCATGAATCGTCAGTGATTGATTGGTTGCTAAATCTGTGATCACGGATTTTTCATTTGCATGGATCTCCTTCAGAAAAATTCGCGGCTGCATATTTGTTGTGATACTGCGAAAGGCATAATGTGTTTTTTGATCTTTGCTATAGGTAAGATGCCAATTCTCCGTCCACGCTTCTGGTCTAGCTCGGGTCTCGTAAATGCCTTCTCCATATTGTTCCAACCAATCACCTACTTCTAGCAGGCGCTGGGTCTCTTCTTTCGTGAAAGTTCCTTCTGGTGTTGGACCCACTCCTAAAATTAAGTTTCCGCCTTTACTGACGACATCGATTAATGTATCGACTAACTCTTGGCTGCTTTTAAAGGTGTCATGGGGAACATAGCCCCAGTCATTGCCTATAGGTATATTACTCTCCCAAACTTTTGTTGGGATTTCTTCTAAAGAAGGAATCTTGCGTTCTGGCGTCACATAATTCTCATGTCTGCCGCCCATCATGCGATCAACAATGATCAATTCTGGCTGGTTTCGCCGGGCAATCTCCGCTAAGCGATCCATCTGTAAATCTTCTTTCCCCTGCCCACACCAGCCGGCATCTAGCCATAGCAAATCCACTTTTCCATAGTTGCCAGTGATTTCATGAATTTGTCGATGAACAAAATCCACATACCGCGACCAGATTTCCGGCTGTTCTAATGGATCATAACTTGCGTGACGCCCTTTGATCGTTTCATCATCCAGCCAATAAAACGGTGAGTACCAGTCCGCCTTAGAATAATAAGCCCCAGTAGCAATACCCGCTTGTTGGAACGAGGCAAAAACTTCTTTTAGGATATCTCGTTTAAAAGGACTCAATTTACCGCCAATTTTGAATTCTGACTCCAGCGTATTGAAGAGATTAAAGCCGTCATGGTGTTTCGTTGTGAACAAACAATACTTGAAGCCAGCTTTTTTACACGTTTCAGCCCACTGATCAGTATCTAATTCTATCGGTGCAAACGCTTTGATCAGTTGCCAATAATCAAGACGCAATGTGTTGATATCTTCTCGATAAGCTTTATTTTCCCTTGCCCATTCATCTTTTTCTGATAGTTGCCATGATTCAACGATACCCGCTTGTGCGTATAAGCCATAATGGAAAATTACCCCAAATTTTAAATCTTGGAACCATTCCAAACGCTTCGCCAGCATCTCTGACTCAGGATACCAACGATCATCCTGCTTACTGTTTTTCGCAGACTCAATGTCCCCACGAATTGTTGTCAATTTATCCAACCCCTTTCGCCACTAATCTAACGAGAAAATAAAGCGCTATCAATATGTAGTTTCAGCAGCTATGTCAAACTTTATTTTTTTGTAACAAAAGAGCACTCTTTTTAAGAAACACACCACTTCAATTGAAGTTTTAGCTTACGGTATCAGACGCCATGTTCACTCTAGCAATTTCGCCTTTCTCATTTGTAAGAAAACTGCGGGCTAGCGCTCCTCGTTGTACTTTTCTCTTTATCTAGAAGACTTGCTCCTGCGGGCTAGCGCTCCTCGTCGTACTTTTCTCTTTATTTAGAAAACTTGCTCCTGCGAGCTAGCGCTCCTCGTTGTACTTTTCTCTTTATCTAGAAAACTTGCTCCTGCGGGCTGGCGCTCCTCGTTGTACTTTTCTCTTTATTAGAAAACTTGCTCCTACGGGCTGGCGCTCCTCGTCGTACTTTTCTCTTTATCTAGAAGACTTGCTCCTGCGGGCTAGCGCTCCTCGTCGCAATCGAATGTTTTCAAAAGATAGCTTTAGGAAGGTGTATGTATTAGCTGGTTCGGCTATGTAATTTTTTGAATACGCTTTCTAAAAGGTCCATTTCTTGCTACTATTTGGCTAGTAGTGTTCTACTTTTTATCAATTAGTTAAAAGAGGTGTGTCCATGAAACAATCACGAGGGTTATTTGATCTATCTTACCGTTTGGGTGACTATTTGCTGATGGTGATTCGATTGCATTTTTTGTGGTTCTTTTTTGTCTTACGGGGGGGAATCATTTTTGGCTTCTTTCCAGCGACGGCTACTGTTATTCGCTATTTCTTTGAATTATTTGCAAAAAAACCACTGCCTGCCGAACTTTATAGTTGGTTCAAACAACAAACAGCCAAAAATTTTTGGCGTAGTAATCAACTAGGTTTGCTGCAAATGGCGATCTTGCTGCTGCTATGGATCGAGCTGCGGATCTCCAGTACATTCTTGCAAAATGCCTTTCTCCATTTCGGATTGACGGTACTCTTTATCAGCGGTTTGCTCATCAGCTTTTATTTGCTGCCGGTCTTTGTCCGCTACCATCTTCCTTTTTGGGTCTATTTCAGGAATGCGTTTCTTTTAATGATCGTTAGTGTGCCACAAACGATTGCCATGATCTTAGGTGTGTTTTTGGTTACATTCGCCGCTACCTTTTTGCCGATTTTGTTATTCATTGCCTTCATCCCTTTGCTTCTCTGGCCAATCAGTTGGTTCGCCTATCAAGCGATCCAAAAAACAGAGTTGCTAACAAATGAACACTGACGATTTTTTACTAAAGGAGAGTGAATCATGGAGATAAAGATTGTCACCAACGAAGACGTCGCCGCTTTTTTTCAAATCGTTGCTCCTGAACTTGGCTTGTCACTATCAGAAACCGGCAAACCGCTTGAATTGATCCGCCGAAAAGGATCATTGAAAATCATTTCCAATACAGAAAAAGCCACGATTTACTATCAGGAAAAAGCCCATTTATTTCGAGGGCTCCTTCTATGGATGCAAGCAGATACCGATTTTGTCCACGAAGAGACTCCGCAATTTGACCAAATCGGTCCTATGATCGATTTATCTCGAAATGCAGTACTGACAGTACCTCAGTTGAAACGTTTCATTTTGTTGAGCAGTAAAATGGGGCTCAACAGTCTCATGCTATATATGGAAGATACTTACGAAATTCCTGAATATCCTTATTTTGGTCATTTACGAGGGAGATACAGTCAATCTGACTTGCGAGAATTGGACCATTACGCTGACCAATTAGGCGTTACATTAGTTCCTGCGATCCAAACACTCGCTCATTTGACAAATCCATTAAAGTGGCATTTTGCCAAAGAGATACGTGACACGGAAGACATTCTGCTAGTTGGTGAGCCCAAAACTTACATTTTTCTTGAAGCCGCTCTTCGTTCCATTCGCAGCTGCTTCAAAACAAATAAAATCCATATTGGTATGGATGAAGCACACCAATTAGGAAAAGGCCGTTACCTCGAACACAATGGTTTAGAAGATCGCTTTGCCATCATGATTAAACATTTAAAACACGTCATCACTCTCTGTGAACAGCTACAGCTAGAACCCATGATGTGGAGTGACATGTTCTTTCGGATCGGTTCTCCAACAGGCGATTACTATGATCCAGCAGTCGTCATTCCTCCAGAAGTCATTCAGCAAATTCCAGCGGTCAACATGGTGTACTGGGATTATTATCATCATGATTTTCAAACGTATCAACGACTGTTTGCTGAACATAAAAAGCTAAACCAACCCACAGTATTTGCTGGCGGTATTTGGACATGGAATGGACTGGCACCCAATTATGGCAAAACCATCGCTACAATGAAGCAAGCATTAAGAAGTGCCAAAGCAAATGGCATCACTGAAGTCTATGCTACCTTATGGGGAGATGACGGCGCAGAGACCCCGATGATTGCCAGCTTGTTAGGTCTACAATTATTTAGCGAGGCCCAGTTTTATGCCACGCCATCGCGGGAGATTGTCACAGATCACTTAAAACTATTTCATGGATCACAAGCAGAAGATTTTCTTTTGCTGGATCTTTTTGACCAAACTCCCGGTGTTGCTGCCGAAAATCCTTCTGGATCAAATCCAAGTAAATTATTGCTTTATCAAGATATTCTTTATGGCCTTTATGAAAAGTCATTCAGAGAGGTACCATTGACCCAACATTATGAGGAACTGACCCAACGATTGGCCGCAGTCACGGGGACACAGGACACACAACGGATGTTCCGCTTTTATCACCAATTAGCGGTGGTACTAGCTTTGAAAGCTTCTTTGAGTCCCTGGATCTCAGAAGCCTATCATGAAAAAAACCGTGAGAACCTTCAAAAAGCCCTTGAGATGATTCAGCGCTATCAGCAGGAATTACAGCACTTGCATCAATCTCATCGAGATCTGTGGTTTGAATGGAACCGCCCCTTTGGGTTTGAAGTGATCGATCTTCGCTACGGCGCTCTATCTAAACGTGCCGAGATGGCACAATGGCGTTTGCAGAACTATTTGGATGGTCACATCACTAGATTACCAGAACTAGAGATGCCACTGTTGCCAGTAGATGATCCCTCAAGTATCGGCAGTTTGGGAAGAAATCTTTTCCATGGCATTTATAGTGCCAGCAAGATATCTGATGTATAAGTACAAAAAAAGTACAAAAAATAGTGCAGAAAACAAGGAGGATTTGCATGAAAAAAAAGAGTTATCCCTTATTTTTCGTTGGTTTACTTTTCATTTGCGGTCTATTTTTTTATCAACAGACAACTTCTCGTTCAGCAGAAACCACTGTAGCGCGTTTGCAAGTTACAGGAGCCGTTACAGATTCTTCTGCAGCACAAGCGTGTCTGACCGTACTAAAGCAAAACCTGCAGGCAGCCACCCAGAAAGACGTTGAGGGCTACACAGCGACCCTTGTTACTTCTGCCAGAGAATCTACGGCAAAGGAAATGCACGCTTTTTTTGCGAAATATGATTTGACTCATGAACTCTTGTCTTTTGAAGTTGTCAAACAAGAAGCAGACTCCATGCTGGTAGCTGCACAGCAAAAAACAGTGAATCAAGGACAGAATGACTATCGCGACCATATTACCCAAGCCCATCATACCTTTGTGCTCGAGAATGGGCAGTGGAAGATTAAAGAAACGGTTATGACAAATACCGAATTCATTGATTAAGGAGTATCTCTATGAAAACATTTCAGAATTGGCCTGATCATTACCCCGATCCTAGCTGGTTTATTCATGATCGGTTTGGGTTGTTCATTCATTTTGGCTTATTTAGTATTGGTGCACGCCACGAATGGTTTATGACCACCGAAGAAATTGCCCCCGAAACTTATCGAGAAACTTATTTCGACCAATTTAATCCCAATTTATTTGATGCTGCTGTTTGGGCCCAAACAGCTAAAGATTGCGGTGTTCAATATATAGTCTTTACTACGAAACATCATGAAGGGTTCGCCCTATGGGATAGTGAATGGACCGATTATAAAGTCACCAATACACCCTTTAAGCGAGATTTACTCGCAGAATTATTGCCTGCGTTTCGTGATGTGGGAATCAAAATCGGACTCTATCATTCGCTGATTGACTGGTACCACCCTCATTTTACGATTGATGGATTGCATCCTCAAAGAAGTGACTTAGCCGCTCGAGAGTCCAATTCTCAACGGGATATGCTTATTTATCAAGATTTCATTGCTGGTCAAGTGACCGAACTATTGACTCAGTATGGCAGGATCGATTATATGTGGTTCGACTTTCCTTACAGTCATCGTGATTGGGGCTGGTCTAAAGGAAAAGGAGCAGAAGACTGGGACAGTTCGCGACTGGAAAAAATCTGTCGGACACTCCAACCGGATATGCTGATCAATGATCGCTTGGAACTTGGTCGGGGAATTACCACCCCTGAACAATTTCAACCAGAAAAACCACTGGAAAAAGACGGTTTACCTGTTCTTTGGGAAGCCTGTCAGACAATGTACGGGACTTGGGGCTATGATCGCGATGCGTTGGAATGGAAATCAAGTGATATGTTGGTGAAAATGTTGATCGATACGGTTTCAAAAGGGGGTAATTTTTTATTGAACATTGGTCCTAATCCCCGAGGAGAGATCGACCCGCGGGCAGTCAAACGAATGCAGGCGATTGGTGCATGGATACGGCTGCATAAAGAAGCTATCATCGATTGTGGTCCTAGTAAATACCCGGTACCTAAAGATTGTCGTTATACTCAAAATGGCAAGAAACTCTATTTGCATGTATATAGCTATCCCTTCAAACATATTCATTTGCCGGAAATTGCTGATCAAGTTCGCTTTATCCGCTTCTTGCATGATGGCTCTGAAATTTTTTATCGTGGCTTTGATCCTAATGAAGTCATCACTTCTACGGAAGCTGTCATTGCTCCTAATGATCTAGTCGTCACGCTGCCGGTAGTGCCACCTAATGTTCTCATTCCAGTCCTTGAGATTACATTGAAGTGAAAAGAGTAGAACAAAGAATACCGTAAAGCGCTAGACAATATCTCTAGCAAATAGACGGCAGACAGTAAATCTTCCTCGCAAACCCACGACGAAGATTCACTAGACTGCCGTCTACTATTTAAGTACTTGCTTTAAATACTCGCTTTAGATACTCGCTTTAGATACTCGCTTTAGGTATTCTCTCCATGTATTCTTCTTAGGAATCTCTTCTTATCGTCCACTTTAAAACAAGTCACGTTTTCCTAGAGAACGTTTCGCTTTACTGCTCTTTAGTCAACAACGACTGCCATTTCTGAAATAGTTGGCTAAAGGTTTCTTTCCCTGGATCTGTTTCTTCATAAACTTTTAGGCTAATGATAGCTTGCAGCCAAAAAGCTTCTGTGATCACTGCCGCACCTTCTTTTGCATCTGGGATATCTGCCCAAATCGCTAATGCGATCGCTGGGGTTTGTGCTAGTTGTTCTTGGGTCACTTGCTGTCCGTTGGCAAAAGTCGTTAATGTAAACTCATCGCTTATTTTTTCATAGGTCGGATACGTATACCCTGCAGCTTCACCTACTACATAATAAAAGAAATTGTCATTGTGATTGATCACAGAATAGCCTTTGTCAAAATAAAGAGCGACTGGTGCCATATTTTGATTCCAGCGTGTCCAATAGGAAATCTCACAGTTTTTCGTTAAGGAAAGCTGTTCCTTTCGATTCAAGCGATAAAACCCATCATTCCATACACGAACAACAAAACCTAAGTCAGTCACATAGTCCACCAAATCATTCACATATGCAATGAATACTTCAATCCCACTTGCTTCTGGTCCATATGCTTCTTTGGCAGCTTCAACTAAAGTCGGAAACTCTTCTAGACGGTCAAAATCAACAAATTCATCCGCACCAATATGGAAATAATGGCTGTCTACAAATAGCTCTGCATATTCTTTGTAGATCTCTCGGATGAAAGCGACAGCCTCTTGGTCAAGAATGTTCAATGCCCTAGCATCGACCCCACCAGTCGCGTTAGGTAAACACCATTCGGGATGGGTGGCTAAAACTTGCTTGAGATGTCCTGGGGAGTCAAAATCAGGAATGATCTCGATACCGTAACCTTTGGCATATGTGATTAGTTCTCGGATCTCTGTTTTTGTTAAATGTTCGGTTGATACAATCTCCGGAAAACGTTCAGACTCGATTCGAAATCCTTCATTTTCTGAAAAATGGACTTGCAAATGGGTGAACTGAAAAAAAGCCATACTGTGAACGAGTGCTTTTAGTTCTTTTAAGGAAAAATATTTGCGGCCAATATCGATCATTAGGCAGCGCTCCTTGATTTGGGCGGTGTAGCTGTTTTTTTGTTGTTTCTTCGTCACTTGATTCAAATAGTAGGTTGTCAGACCATAAAATAATTGCTGGGGATCTTTCGCAGTAATCGTTTTTTGTTCCTCATCAAGAATAAAATCTGCCGTTAGTGCAGGTTCGATCTTAATTTTTGGTTCCTCTTCTAATGAGACACCAATAGAAGTATAAAGTTCTCTCGCTTTTTGAGTCATTTCTTTCATTGTCACATTTCCCTTCATTTTTCGCATTTTCAGCGTTTTTGGTTGATTTTGCGATATTGTCCTGGTGTTACACCAACGATCGTTCGAAACTTACGCGTATAGTTCGAGACATCATAATAACCGTTGTCCCGAATGATTTCTTTGATCGGTAGATCGGTTTCGACTAATTCTTGTTTGATTTTTTCTAACCGCAGTTCTTGGATATACTTAGAAAATGTTTTGCCACTTTCTTTTTTCACAAATCGGCTAATATAAGAGACAGATACTTTAAATTCTTCCGCAATAGATTCCAATGACAGCTGAGAAGACTGAAAGTTTGCTTTGATGTAAGCAAAAATCGTTTCATTCAACTCCGATTCTTGATTTTGTGGTCGATCCCTCACTTTTTCGCAAATATGCTGGACCAATTGTTGCAACACCGTTCCTAGCTGCATCAGAGTGGTAAAATCTGCATGTTCGGCTGCAAATAGCAAAATCTCCTCTCCCACTAATTCGCCTCCCGTTTGTGCAACCGTATTCAATAAATAATAGCCATACATCTTTTGGACCGGCTGAGATCGTTGTTTACTTAACCCGTCTTTGATTAACCAATGCACCGTTTCAATTGCGATATCGCTATTTCCTTGATTCAATGCTTGGATCAGTTTTAATTTTTGACTGTCGGGATACTGGATCGCCGAGCGTTGTTCTTCTGCGGAAATTTCAAGGTAATAAATGATTTGCTGGTTGTTACTGACATGATAATCCAATGCAGCTAATCCTTCAATATAAGATTCATTGATAGCCGTCAATTCATTGACGATGGTTCCCACCCCAATTGCTGGAAGCAGTCCAATCGCAGCTGCTATTTTTGCCGCGACTTCTTGAACGATCTCTTCCTGTTGGTATCTGTGATCAAATCCCACAGTCAATGCGATCACTTCAGTGGAAAGGATCTCGGTGGCGTAGGCTGTGTACCCTTGGCTGCTGATTTCTTCAATATAGTCAATCAGAAAACAGCTCTCGCCGGCTTTATATTTTGAAGCCACGGTTTTGGTATCGATCGTGATGACAAAATAATTGTCCGCAGGAAAATGAATATGAACGGCTTCGATCAGCCTTGCAACTTCTTGTTCCGAACGCAGACGACCGCTCATCAGCTTTCTAAGAACTTGTTCTCGAGCATGCGGCGTCTGCATCTGGATTTCTTTATGCAGTTCCTGCTGTTCTTCTAAAACAGCAGCCAATGTATTATGAACATCATCCATCGAATTGACCGACATCTCCATATCTTTATGGAATTCTCGAACCAAATGTTCGATTTTGCGGATCGGTCGATAATTTCTGATCCCCATTAATGTAACAGCAATGATCCCCACGAATAGAATACACATAAAAATAAGAATGAAATGTTCTTGAACGCGATTGACCAGCGATAATGCTTGTGATGGATTGGTTACCGATACCACTGAGATATGCAGTTCCTCATTGGGAATTGATTGAACGAGGTACTTTTGCTGATTAAACTGAAAGGTGTCCTGAGTGGTGATCTGAGCCATTTCTTGGGGATCATTCAAAAAAACTGTCAAATCGTTATGATTTGTGCTAGCTAAAATCTGAAACTCATCATTGATCAAATAATTCGTACTCGCACCATCACTATTGGTCAAGTCCAGCATTTTTGCTAAGCTGGCTTCTTTGATCTCATAAATAGCTGCTCCATAGACAGTCAGTTCATCATTTTGTAACGGCACAATGTAGAAGAATCGGGAATGATGCCGTGCCAATGATGCCCCTTCGATAGTCAGCAACGTTGGATAAGCTTTCTCTAGCTGATCGATCAGCTGTCCTTGCTGCATATCATTATCTGGGATTACTTTTTCTAAGAAACCTTCGACGGATAATTTGCCAATCGAAGAAAAAAAGTTCTCCGGTTCTTCTTTATAGTATAAATAAACTTCTTCGACAAACTCATTCGTGATCTTGTAGGTTTGTAGGCTTGCTTTGCCTTCCTTTGAATAATAGGGATGGGTCAAAAAATTTAATGAGAGTTGATGGTCATCCGTCATTTTCTGGGTCAGGTAGTTCAATTGAAGGAAGTTGTTCTCTAAGGAGTATTTCAATTGAATCAACTGATTCTTTGCCGTTAATGCAACCTGTTCATTGATACTTTTGACAGAAGTCGCATACCAAATCCACGAGACCGTTAAAAAGGGGATCAGGAATACCAGCAAGTAGGAACTGATTGAGCGCGCGATCCCTCTGAACGTGTTTTGCCCGTTTTGATCGTAAAACTTTTTCACTTTTATCACCTGACCCTTGTTTCATTCGCTGCAATTTAAACGCTTACATAATAAAAAAATAGAGACTATTTTTTTATTACATTTTTATCTTAGAATTGCAACTGTTTTAGCTAGTTTTCATTTCAAAAGTTTGCAGTAACCAATTGTAGCAAGCACCAATTAAATTGGACTCATTCCCAAACTGGCAACAGGCAACATTTGGCAATCGAACTGTACTAGGAATCTGCGCTGCAATCTGCTGAATCTTCTTTTCTAATAGCGGCAGTAAAAAGTCGCTTTCACTGATTCCGCCTCCAATCAAAACAATTTCTGGATCAAGAATGTATTGTAGGTTGTAGCAGGCCACGGCTAGCTTTTCAATAAAGCGATCCACCCAAATCGTCACTGCCGGATCGTTTTGCTGGTAGTAAGCAACAACTTTATACCCATCAATCGAGGGATCTTTTTTTTCGGCTGCAACTTGTTCTACCAATGTTCTTGTTGCACCGGCAATACTCCAAATTTCCCAATCTTTCTTTTCGACTTCAGGAAACAGCATATAACCAAACTCGCCAGCTAAAAAGTGTTTGCCACGAATCAACTGGTTATCGACCATCAATCCGCCTCCCACAGAGGTACCTAAAACAATGACAGCAAAACTGCTAGCGCCTCTTCCTCTTCCCAGCCATTTTTCTGCTAAAAGCGCGCAATTGCCATCATTCTCCGCGATGACGGGTTTTTGATAATAGTCCGTTAAGAAAGAAACCATGCGATTACCAAATCCCTCATAAAGCGGTGAATCCATCCCAATCTGTTGTGTCACTGGATCGACTAATCCTGTCGTACTAATAGCAATTCCGGAAAAGTCTTTTGGATAGTCATTATCAATATGTGAAATCAATCGGTCGATCACAGTTGAATAGTCTTTATTCATCGGAAAGCTTCCTAATTGTATTCTTTCTCCGTGACTATTCAACAACCCCGTCTTGATCATTGTCCCTCCGATATCTACTGCAAGAATCTTCATTCCAACGCTCCTTTGCTTGTATGTGCTTTCAGTATAAGCATTCTCTAGAAACAGAAGCTATATGTTTTTCTTGCAACTATGTGTCAAAAATCGCACATAACAAAAAGGCTGAAGCAATTCGCTCCAGCCTTCTAAATTCAGCTTTTTTATACTCCGATAAAAAACTAGAAAAATGTGTGAGTCAGTGTGATTTTCACAAAGATCTTTCGTCAAAAAATTTTCTTCGAACTATTCTTGCTGAACATCGCTTTCCGTTTCTTCTTCATACAAACTCGATACGGTCGTATACCATTCAAAAATATGGGTAATGATCACTTTTGCCGCAGCATATACTGGGATCCCCAGAATCACGCCGACAAGTCCGAAGAGTTTACCCGAAGTCAGCAATACTAATAAAATCGTCACGGGATGGATCGACAACTCGTTTCCTAAAACGAGTGGTGAGATCAATCGCCCTTCAATAGTCTGTTCGATCACAAAGACGACCAGGACTTTCACCAACAGGACAGGACCACCGACGATACCCAAAAAGACCGCCGGAACCATCGCTAGAAAAGAGCCTAGGTATGGAATCAAGTTCAAAAAGCCAGCTACGATCCCTAATGTGATGGCATAATCTAGGCCGATCAAACTAAAACCGACCATAAACATGATGGCTACTGCAAATGCGACTGTTAGTTGCCCGCGAATATAAGAAGAAACTTGATCATTCATCTCTTTTAAAACCGTCAATGATGGTTTACGCATTTTTGTCGGCAAAAATTTCACGAAATAAGGTGCTAACTGTCGTCCATCTTTTAAAAGATAAAAGAGAATAAACGGCATCGTTATGACAGCCAATACCACCGTTGCAACGGCCCCAAAAAAGCTGCCGATATTTTGAATCGTGCTCCGTGATAAGTTTTGAATGATGTCGGTCATTGATGCAATCAACTTCTCATTAGATGCTTCCAATTGATCTTGAACTTGTGAGAAAATCGGATCGGACAAAATCTCATTGACTTTATTTTCAATGATATCCAAATATCCGGGCAAATTCTCAACGAAACTCATGGACTGTTCTTGGATCTTCGGCACAATCACCACAACGCCCCAGACGATCAATCCGATGACCAAAATAAAAAGACCGAAAATACTATAGATGCGTTTGATTCCCTTTCGTTCCAGATAATCAACCGCAGGATTCATCAAGTAATACAAAATCCCCGCCAAAATGATTGGCAATCCAACAATCGCCAGAAATTGCCAAATTGGCTCAAATAGATAGGATACTTTCGTAAACATAAACAAGATCAATAAGACGAGTAGAACCACTAATAGACTCGTGACTGCTTGATTATTTAAAAACCACTTCCAAAACCAGGACAAAGGGCGCTTCTCTGTTTCCTTCATTTCCCCGCCTCCTACTTGTAGATAACTTTCATACCAACTTCAAGGGTCGGCAAATTGAAAGGTTCTAAATAGATAGCGCTGGTCAGTTGCTCTTCGGGTACTTCATCGAAGATAAATGTCACATGCTGGATCGTTTGCAAAATTTGATTTGCGATAGGACCGACATGTGTCACGGTGTACGACTGATCCCCAAAAATAAGTGTATCGCCGTTTTCTACGACCAAATCTTGAGAATCTGGAATCGATTGGATCACTGAATACTCCCTTAAGATCTCTGTTGCTTGGTCGCCGAAAAAAATCAGCATTTTTTCTTTTTGATCGATCGCTTGTGGCCCAATCGCTTTGATTGTTCCTTGTTTCATACAACAACCTCCCCTTTATGTTCTTTTTTTATTATAACATAAGAAGTTTTTCTATCCGCCCATTTCCGCATTCTATGGTAGAATTAATAAGAAATCAAACTATTAGGAGGCTTTTTTTATGTTGCAAACGATCTACCTAGGCACTTATACGCGTCGCGAAAGTAAAGGGATCTATTCGATCACTTTAGATACAGAAAAAGAACAATTGGTCGACTTGACCTTGCGTGCGGAAGAAAAGAGCCCAACGTATCTTGCCCGCAGTAAAAAAGAAAGAGTTTATACTGTGACCGAAGTTGATGGCGCAGGCGGTTGTGGTGCTTATACGCCTGAATTTGAGTTGTTGAATACTGTGACCGAAGAAGGCGCACCATTGTGTTATGTAGCAGTAGATGAACCTCGTCAACTTGCTTATGGTGCTAATTATCATAAAGGTGAAGTAAACGTCTACAAAATATTGGCGGACGGCAGTATTGAAGCCACTGATCACATCTATCATGATGAACCTGTTGGTCCTCACGAAAATCAAGACAACCCTCATGTACACTACACAGACTTAACGCCGGATCAACGCTTAGCTGTATGTGATCTTGGAACAGACCGTGTGTATACGTATGACGTTTCTGCTGAAGGAAAATTAACAGAAGCGGCTGTTTATGTTGCAGCTGCCGGAACAGGCCCTCGTCATTTAGTGTTCCATCCTAACCACCAATATGCTTATCTGGTAGGAGAACTGGACAGCTCTTTGACTGTTTTACGCTACAATGAAGCTGATGGCAGCTTTGAAGAAATCCAAAAAGTACCGACTTTACCAGAAGATTTCACCGACTTTAATAGTGGGGCTGCTGTCCGAGTATCAAAAGATGGACGTTTCGTTTATTCATCCAATCGTGGACACAACTCTCTCGTTGTCTTTGAAGTAACTGAAGATGGCGCTGGATTGAATTTCATTCAACGTCTATCAACGGAAGGTGACTTCCCGCGAGACTTTGACTTGGACCCAACCAACGAATTCTTAGTTTGTGCCAATCAAAATTCCGACAACTTGACTTTGTACCGTCGCAACGCCGAAACTGGTGAACTCACTACTATTCAAAAAGACGTTTACGCGCCTGAATGTGTTTGTGTCTTATTTGAAAAATAAAACGATCAGGAGGACTCCCCCATGTTTGATAAAACACCCATCGAGCTTTTACTGAAAGATTTTTCAAATATTTATAATAAGTGCCAGTCAACTTATGAATTGGTCACTAGCCGCCGTTACAATGAAGCCCTCGTCTTATTGACTACGGCTGAAACCTATGCCATTGCAGAAAAAGCCTATATTCGTTGTGATACCTTTAAAGAATTGCAAACATCCGAAGTTACTGGCTTCTTTGATGCTTTTGAGATTTACTATTTTGAATTGAAACAAGTCCTTTTCCATGATGACGATGACTTTGTTTCTCTTAAAAGTCGTTTGGAAAAAATGAAAGAAATGTATGAAGCATTGACAGCCGCATTCAATTTGTTATGATGGTACCAAATAGACGAAAAGGTGATCTCATGAACCAAGAAGAAGTGCTTGAGCGCTTAAAAGAAGAGTTAGAACTTCCTTTTTTCCAAGCAAAATTAGAGGAAAAAAACTATAGCGAAGAAGACTATCAGCAGGTAAAAGCCGATTTGATTCGCTACTTCGATGAATATGTCCGCAATGTAGAAAACTAATCTGATTTTCTTTTACAAGAACATAGAAAGGGTCTGTGTCATAAGTAGCAACTAGACAAGACGATCCGAGGATAACTGGGTGTCATCCATCGTCTATTGGCGATGGAAACTTGCTGAAGCGCAAGCACAGTCTCATTCTCCTCGGAATCGTTCGTTTGTTGCATGACTTATGTCACAGCCCTTTTTGGCTTTTTAGTACACGATTTTGAAATTCTGATTCGTCTCAGCTTCTAGTACTGGGTGTTGTTTCAAATAATCAGCAATCAATTCAGTCATATCCACTTGGATCTCCCGTACAATTTTGTCGGCTGTAAACATCGCGTAATTCCCACCGCCTACCGCTCGGTATTGATTTACGACAACTTCCAGCTCCTGTTCCGGCGTGATAGGCTCATTATGGAACAACAAGCGTGTGATTCGTTTGCCAACTGGCTGGTTCATATCAATCGTATAGTCGATTCCTTCGTATATATCATAATTGTAGTATTGCGGTTTCGGCTCGATAAAAGCTGGATTAAAGACGATTTTTCCTGCTTCGACGGCTAAGTAATTCGCTGTCTGTTCCAACGCAAGACGCAACTCTGCTCCGGTCACTTTTACGACAGCCAATGTATTAGGATAAATATAATTCGTGATGACATCCCGCATCGTGATCGTTGTACCGAAGCCTTTCCCTTCATTATTGAAGAGCGCTGTCCCAGATATTTCCGCTCCGCTGGCAGCCATCTGAACGCGATTGATAAATTCCACGTATGGATGTTCCACGATCCGTGCCTGCATCGGATCAGTAATTCGCATATCCCCGTTCACTTTCCCTAGCGGCTGATCCAACCAGCTTTCCAATTCCGTCTCAATTGGTTCGATCATTGCCAAAATTGCTTCATCGGCTGAAACTTCTGCCACTGAATGCAATGTCGCTTGTTGATCCGTAATCACTGTTTGTCCCTCTTTTTTCTCTATTGTTAATTGGATTCGGCCAATTTGGCTGCCCCGATAACCTGGCTGGACCACAGGGACCCCATTGACAATGGCGGCGATTTCCCGATGTTGGTGTCCAGTAAAGAAAGCGTCAATCCCCGGCACCTCTTGCAGTAACTCATAGCCTTCATTCTCTCCGGTCAACAATTCGGTGGCTTCACCGGTTACCAAATCTTTCTCAAAACCGCCATGATAGCTGACGATGACAAGATCTGCTTGTTTTCTTAGCTCTGGCACATATTTTTTTGCCGTTTGGATAATGCTTTCGAACCGCATCCCCTTGATGGTAGCTGGTTGTTCCCAATGAGGAATATACTGGGTCACCAATCCCAACACCGCAATCTTAATCCCATCTTTTTCAAGGATCGTATAGGCTTTGCCGAAATAGGGCTGTCCCTCTTCATTTAAGATGTTCGCTGCTAAAACAGGGGATTGATAACTAGCGATTGCCTCTTGAAGATACGTTAATCCATAATTAAATTCATGGTTTCCTAAAACATGGACATCGTATGCCATGTGATTGATCACTTTGGTCAATTCTGCTACCGGATGCTGGCTTTTGGCAATATAATAACTCAGTGGGGATCCTTGGATAAAATCGCCATTTTCGATCATTACAACAGGACCATCGGCTTCGGCTTTTAACTGCTTTAGTTTCGTTGCGACTTTCGCTGCCCCAATAGCCAGATCGTGGTCGTCGGCGAAATTAGTTGGGTAGACATAGCCGTGCATGTCGCTGGTTTCAAGAAAGGTGATTTGCATTTTCTCATTACTCCTCTAACATTTATGTAAAAGAGACCGCAGGGATATCTGACGGTCTCTTTCGGGTTGATAGGGTCATTGTCTGGCCCTTTTACGAGCAGAACTATTGATTCCAAACATCCTCAAGTTGTGGAATGGAATCTTTAATCAATTTGTCGGTATCTTTGTCAGTATTCGACAAAATATTCTCCATGATGGAACGAACTTCATTGTAAGCTGAGTCTGCATTTTCAATTACTGGGATCGAGAAAAGTTCTTTTGTTGCTTCACTTAACTCAGAAGCAACTTTCGTATCTGGATTGTTCTTGTATTCATCACTATCTAAAACAGATTGAACAACTGGCATGTATCCTGTTGAAACTGCCCATTCTAATTGTGACTCAGGAGAAGTCAAAAACTTCATGTATTCAAAAGCAGCGGTACGTTCCTCTGGAGATGCACTTGTGAACATATATAAGTCTGTTCCTTGTTGTAGATTGATTTTTTCTGGGCGGGCAGAGACACCATATTCAAATTTGCCTTCGGTGTCTTTTTTGACATATCCTTCTCCAGCAATCGAGCCGATGAACATCGCAACTTGTTCGTTTGCGAATGGTCCTGAAAGATATTGATCGGATCCAGCAATACGGAAGTAGCCGTCTTTCACACCTTTCGCATAATAATTGATGACTTCTTTCGATTCATCGCTGTCTAGCTGTAAATCCTTGTTAAAATCAACACCTTTGTTTTTCATGCCAATAGCATAGTAGTTATTCAATGAATCAAAGCCAGCACCAACAACGCTGCCATTTGATTTTTCGTAAATTGTTTTTGAAGCTTCTTTTAACTCATCTAATGTTGTCGGTACTTCTACACCATATTCTTTTAAAAGATCTGCATTGTAGAATAACATTTCCGTTGATTTGTTGAAAGGAATACCATATTGGACACCATCAATTTGTGCACCTTCTAATAATGAAGAGCGAATTTCTTCTTGGTCACCCCAACCAATCGTATCATTATCGATATACTCGCCTAAATCAACAAGCATTTCATCTTGAGCTGCATTCCAAAGCCAACCTGGATACGCTTGTGTGATGGTTGGCAAATCTTTTGGTGAAGGTAGTGTCGAATTGATTTTCGCCTGCAGATCGGAGTACTGAGATTGATTTTGCAGTTCTACTTTCACATTTGGGTTTGCTTCCATAAACTCATCTGTCAGTTTCGTCAGTGCTTCTTCTTGTGCACCATTCATTGCATGCCAGAATGTGACAGTAGTATCTTTAGGAACCTCTGTAACGATCTCATCGCTGCCTTTTGCACTGTCATTTGAGCCATTGTTGCCGCATGCCCCTAACACTAAAGTTGCCGCAGCCACTGCTGCAAATGCTAGTTTTTTTGATTTCATTCTTTACTCTCCTCTATCCTTTTATAGTTCTATTTTCTCGCCACGTTCTGGCAATATTCTTTCGCCATACGGATTCACCAGTTTCTCTGGTTTCAAGGTATGGATTGGAACCAATCTTTTTGGTTCGATCCACGCAATAATCTGATCAAGATCCTCAGGAACTGCGTGTCCCGAAACCGGCAGCCGTACAAACTCAATTTCCAGCTTTGCTAACAAAGCGAGAAACTCTTCATAGGCAGGATCAAAAGCCCCCAACGGTTGTGCATCGCTATGGATATACAGACTGCCTGGTTGTAAATTTTCAAAATGGTCAACTGCTTGCCAGACATACTGGCCAGTGTCGACACATAAAGAACGATAATCAATTTCTAGCGCAGGATCTAACTCTGCTAAGGAAGCTCCGCCTTCAACCGTGTAATAGGGAACTTCTCTGTCAAAGATTTCTTTCAGTAATACTGCTTGGTGTGCTTCAAGGACGATCGTTCGAGGACAAGCATCCACCAAAGCTAAAAAGCGCTCTACATTGGCAGGATAGCCGTTGAAAGTGATTTGCCGTTGTGGATTTTTTTCGACCAACTCGACAAAAGCCGCTACCAATTCTTTCTCACTGGCTACTTCGATAGTATCTGGATCGCTTTCTCTTTCAGGAAAACTGATACTGACTCCTTCCATCATCAATAGATCCGTGTGTTTGGCTAACTGACAAAATTCTTTTGTCCGCTCTGGATGATAGCCATGCAACCGCAAATCGCCCGTATAGGCAATAAAGTGATCCGGTGTTCGAATCAGCAATGCCGCGGCACCATAGGCGTCGTGGTCCACAGGAACGATCTCTACTTCGATCTCACCAACTTTGATCACATCGTGGGGTTCCAAGCCAATCATTTCCCGCACAAAGGCAGGGGCTTCATGAGGAGTAGGAATCAAAAAATCACCGGTGCGATTCAATGCTTTTAGGATCGCTTTGGTTTCTTTCAAGGTATACAAAGGGATTGCAGGGTCCAAATAATTGACCATCTTTGAATGATCAAGATGGGCATGAGATAGAAAAACAGCTGTTTCTTGATAGTCCTTTTGTTCTGATCCATGATACGTATAAGACAGACGAGGATCATAGACATTGCGCAATTGCGGGACCCAGCGATGATCCACTAAGGTCTGTAATGCTTCGTCGGGTAATGGCTGCTCTGGGTGATACTCCGAACCAAAATCGAAGAAAATATGGGCATCTTTGTATGCCACTTCGATGACGGTGCCGCCGATCGTGAGAATACCACTGTGAAATGTAACTGTTGTTTTAGCCTTTGATGCCATCTTTTGCCACTCCTTTAATAATCTCTTTTCTAAAAATCAAATAAATGATCAAAATCGGAATGACAGTCAATGTCGCAGCTGCCATCTGCAAATGAACATCGCTACCGCTTTCTGATGTGAAGGCCGCTAGCCCATTGTTCAACAACCGATATTTTTTTTCATTCGTGACTAACAATGGCCACAAGAAAGAATTCCAGCTCGAGATAAAGGTCAAGATGCCAACAGTCACTAGTGCCGGTTTAGACATTGGGATCAATATCCGCCGTATGTAAGCCATATCGCTTGCACCATCGATTTTTGCTGCTTTATAAAAGGTATTCGAAATGCTTTTCAAATAGCCATTCAGGTAATAAATATAAAAGATACTCGTCAGAAAGGGAATAATCAACGCACTGTAAGTATTCAACAACCCCATTTGAGCAATCGTGTTGTAGTTGGTAAAGATGATTGATTCATAAGGAACCATCAATAAGGAAATCATTAGAGCAATCACAAGCCCTTTGAATTTGAATTCCAAACTAGTCAATGCAAAAGCTGCCAGAATAGCAGTAATCAATGTGGCGATAGTCGTGACTGCTGAAACAAAGACTGTATTCAGAAAGTAACGAAGAAATGGTGCTTTGGTAAAGACTTCGGCATAGTTGCTCCATTGAAAGGACTCCGGCAAAATCGTAGGCGGAATACTGGTGGCCTCACTATAAGTCATCAGTCCCGCGAGAATCATATAAATAAACGGAAAAATCGTGATGATCGCTAAGAGCGCCAAAAAAATCAGAGAGATGAGGGTTACGACTTTTTTCATCTTATTCCCCTACTTTCTTTAAAATTTTATTTTGGATAAAGGTCACCGCCAAAATAATAACAAAGAGAATCACAGTCGCAGCCATTGCGATCCCAGGACGGCCCGCAATATGGAATTTGTCATAAATATAATAGACAGCTGTGGTTGCGCTTTTGGCGATACCGGGTTGACCACCAAACAAGGCATAGACTTGTGTATAGACTTTAAAGGCACTGATGATATTAACGGTCAACAAGAAGGCAAATGTCGGAATCAACTGCGGAAAAGTAATCTTGCGAAAAATCTCCCAGTTATTGGCGCCAAACATTTTTGCGATCTTATAATGTTCTTTGTCAATGTTACGCATCCCTGCTAAGAGAATAATAATATTGAAGGCCAAACTGCTCCAAATCCCAAAAATGATCAGTGTCGGCATACTCATATTGACATTATCCAGCCAATTGACGGCGGGAATCCCCACTAAGCCCAGCAAGTAGTTGATGATCCCATAAGACCCATTAAAGAAATAGCGAAACACGATCCCAATGGCGATGGTACTGGTGACATACGGCATAAAGAAGATCGTCTCAAAAAAGCTCTTATGTTTCACCTTTTCAAAGATGATCCAAGCGATCGCTAGTGAAATCACTAATGCAATAGGAACCACAGCGAATGCAAACCAAGCTGTATTCTTTAGCGCCTTGAAAAACACTGGATCCGTCAGCACTTTTTGGTAGTTTTCTAATCCGGCATATCGCTGATTGATCAATGATCCTTTTTGAAAACTCATAAACAATGAACGAAATAATGGATACACACTAAAGAGCAAAATAATGACTAGTGAGGGCAATAAGAACAGCCAAGCTTTGGGTTGATTTTCGGGATTATAATTTTTCTTGAACATCAATAAACTCGCTCCCCTTTTTCATCAAAGATGAACGCTTTTTTGTAATTGAAGTCAAAAGCTAAGTGTGCTCCTTCTTCAATGATTTCTTCGATGCTAACGATCGATTTAACGTGGATGTCAGCCAGATCAAAGTTCAAGATCCGTTCACGACCAATTAGTTCAACACTTTTTATCTCGGTATTGAATAATGGTGTTTGGGTCGTCGTTAACACATCTTCTGGACGGATCCCTAAAGTATAATGACCATCTGTCAACGGTTTCTTGAAGCGGATATCCACGAAGCACTCTGTAGGGATCGTGAATTCTGGATGATGCATGACACCATCTGTCACTTCCACTGGCAAGATATTGATAATTGGGTTTCCGATAAACTTTGCAACGAATAAATTATTGGGTTCTAAATAAAGATTTTGCGGATCATCATTTTGCTGGATCACGCCTTCATTCATCAAAATGATTTTGTCACTGATAGACAACGCTTCTTCTTGGTCATGAGTCACAAAAATCGTCGTGATCCCAACTTCTTTGACTAAGCGACGAATCTCCTCGCGAATCTTTAAACGCAAACGCGCATCTAAATTACTCAATGGTTCATCCAGCAATAGTACTTCAGGATTTTGGACTAACGCACGAGTGATGGCAACCCGCTGTTGCTGCCCACCAGACAATGTACCAGGTTTTTTATCCTTCAATTCTTCAATATTGGTCAGCTGCATATATTTTTCAGCAATTTGCTGCGCTTCGTTTTTCTTGATTTTTTTATCACCAACAGTCAGTGGAAACATGACATTTTCTAAAACGGTCATATGAGGATACAAGGCATAATTTTGAAAAACAAAGCCGATATTGCGATCCTTTGGCTCCGTTTTCACCACGGAATTTCCGTTAAAGCGGATATCCCCATCTGTCGGACTCAACAATCCAGCGATCAAATTCAAAATCGTTGACTTCCCACAGCCACTAGGCCCAAGTAAACAAACAAGATCGCCCTTCTCGATCGTAAAATCCACCGCTTTCAAAGCTTCAAACTTGTTGTCAAAGACCTTCTTCAACCCAACTACTTCTATCAAAAAAAGAACCTCCATTATTTTTCTCTTTGCCGCTTTTGTTCGACCAGCAAGATAGGAACACAAAAACAGCTGAATTCTTACAGGCTGTTGTCAAACGCTCAAAGAAATTCGATTTTTATGATAACAAATGAATATTTTTATTCGGTACTGTTATTGTAAATCTTTTGTAAAACCCTTTGGTAATTATGATAGAAATTTTAATTAACTAGCAGAACGATGAGAAAAAAATGAGATTGTTGAACGACAGAATATTGCATTGTAAGGCTTTTTTTCTTGCAAAATAAATAAAAAATCCAGCTAAAATAAATAAAAAAAGAAAAAACAGGCACCCATTTATTATTTTTTATCTAGACCACTCAAATCAAAAAAACAGACTAACGATCAAAATAGGGTAGCTTTCTCAAAAACCCACCACTTTAAAATAACAAAACCGGGATAAGATTTTAAAAAATCCTATCCCGGTTCGATTTATGGACGCGCTAGATCTGTATGTCCAAGCAAAAATTGTTGTGTAGACACTTGATCCAGAAAATGGCGATCATGTTCAATGATCAACATCGTCGGTTGGACAAGTTGGATCACTTCAGCTAACTGATTCTGATTAAAGACATCCAGATAATTCAAGGGTTCATCCCAGATAAACAGCTCAGCAGGGGTTGCCAACGATTTTGCCAATTCCACACGCTTACGCTGCCCCATACTCATATCTTCGATTCGGGTCTGAAAGACATTTCGCTCCACGCCCAATTTCTTCAGATTATTCAACAATTCTTGATAATCCAATCGGTGGGATTCAGCAAACTCAGTCAAGGTGCCTCGATTATCCTCGTAATTTTGGCGAACACGACTGATGGACAAATGTTGCGGCATCCAAACAGAGCCGGTGACAGTTCCAGTAAAATGACCTAATAGGCCAGCCACTAAACTCGATTTGCCAGAACCATTTGCACCCAAAATACCAATCCGGTCACCAGCTTCGATGGTAAAATTCAACGGATCAAACAACGGTTGCTCATACGTCAATTGCAAATTTTCCACTCGCAGCAAAACTTTGTGATGCGTGGCTTTAACATTCATAGAAAGGGGATCGATATATTCGATGTCTTTCAACAACTGTTCTTTGACTTGTGCTTGATCTTCCATCCGCTTGACGATTGCTTTGGATCGTTTCATCGTTCTGGCTGCCCGAGCACCAATCGCCCCTGTGTCATAGACTGCTCCACTGCCTTTTTTTGTTGGTGATCCCAGTTTATCTCGTTCCCGTCCTCGTGACCATTCTGCTTTTTCGGCAGCCGTTTGCTTTAAACGGCCGATCTCTTTTTTCAGTTTAACATTTTGCTCCTGTTCAAACTGATCTTGCCGTTGCTTTTGTTCTTCGTAAACAGAAAAGTTCCCCTGATAAATCACTAGTCGGCTTTTTTCAATCGATAAAATGTGATCCACCACTTCGTCAACAAAGTGTCGATCATGGCTGACGACGATAAAGCCTTTTTTCCGTTTTAGATAAGCAGCTACATGAGCACGAGCTGTAATGTCTAAATGATTGGTGGGTTCATCGATCAACGGAAAGTGTTCCTCATCGATGAACAGTAGTGCAAGTAAAACTTTGGTTTGTTCCCCACCAGACAATGTCTCAAATGGACGCCAGAGGACATCTGGATCCAACTGAAGCAAATTTAACTCTCGCTCGATCTGCCATTGCTCAAAGTCACACAGATCTTGTAATGTATCATAGGTTAGTTGTTGCGGATCTGCCACTGGTTGAGGAAAGTAAACGAATGCTTGCTGATGGGTGATAGTCCCGCTATAAGGCAATTGGTCTTGCAGTAATTTGAGTAAAGTAGTTTTCCCCCGACCATTTCGACCGATCAAACCTAATTTCCACTGGGTATCGATCACCAAATCAGCTTGATCGAACAGCAGATGATTCTGAGTATCGAAGCCAAAACTTAATTGATCTATTTTTATATTTGACATTTTTGTACCTCCTGTCTATCTCTAGACAAAAACCGCGCCTATTTTCAGGTCAGGTTCCAGAAAAGTACACAAAAAGACCCTCCAGAAAAACACACCAATCCTGAAAATCTGCACACTGCTCCCTAGAGAACATGATTCTATGCAGCTTCCAACAAATTGGTTAGTTTTTCAATGGAGGATCCCTCATTTCGTTTATAAGTTGTTTTCAGTATAGCATCTACCGCGAAAAACCGCAATTGGCGATACTTGTTTTTAGATTAGCAGTGAAACGATACTAACAAACTGTTAGGTAAATTTATTCACAATGTCTTTTGCAGTTATTTTATTATTTTGAGTAAAAAAACATTTATAAAAATAAAAAAACCATCAGGTTGGTTAGTCCTGATGGCAAAAGGAGTAAAATGAAAAATAAAAAGGTTGTTGGTTGTGAATTCATTATACATCCACCATCATCATTTTACATAAGAATAACATAACATTTAAATTAAATAACTCTCGTTTAAGAAACGAACTTTATCATTTTTTTAACAAGAGAGCTGTCATCCGCTGAATTGCAAAAGAGATTTCATCAGTGGCTTCGTCTTGTTTTTTCTCTGACGCATCGAAAGCTTCCCGATCGACCCCATCAGCAATACTTAGAATCATTTCTTCACAGCCAGCAACATACTTCGTATATGCTCGTTCAAATTTTTTGTGGATCCCCATGACCGTTGCAGGCGGGCGTAATTTAGAGATCTGTTCCAGCATCAAACGATATTTGTCCGTTCCTTTTTTAAAGGACGCTTCGATTGTTTCCAGACGCTCTGGTGATAGTTCAGATTCCTTTTTTTTATCGAGAGCCTGACGAATCTCTTCATAATTCGGATTCATGGTTTCCCCGATTTTCTCTGTCTCTTTCACTAGATCATTGATTGTTTGTACATAAAAACCTAAATTCGGTCGCACGATTCATTCCCCTACTTTCTTCTTAGCTATCTTTTATTTTACCGTTTATTGCCAAAAATGAAAAGGTCGGCAAAAGCAGATTGTTCATTCGCTCCTATTATTCATTTACGACGATTGGTGTGAACAAAAACCGCAGTCAGAATACTCTGCCTGCGGAATAAATTTAGAGACTGCTTATTTTTTGCCCATTGCACGTTGGACAGCTTTAACGATCTCAACGATCGGGATGATCGCGAAGGATGCACCTAGAACGATTCCCCATTGATAGAGATCTAAATGAGCCACTCGGAAGATGTCATTTAATCCAGGAACAACAATGATGACCATCATCAATGCAAAGGAAAGCAAGATTGCCCAGTTAAAGGTTTTGTTGCGGAAAGGTCCCACTTTGAATAATGATTGGTAAACAGACTTAACGTTAAAGGCATGGAACAGTTGCATCAATCCTAGTGTAGCAAACGCCATTGTCAATGCATCCGCATGGATTGCATCATAGGTATCGTGTACCGGCCATTGAATTGCTGACCAGTAGACGAACAAGACCGTTGCAGCTTCCAAGATCCCTTGATAGATGATACTGCTCATGACTCCACCAGAGAAGAAGTTCGAATTCCGGCCACGAGGGGCATGCTTCATCAAATCTTTCTCAGCTGGCTCCATTCCCAATGCGATTGCAGGGAAAGTATCTGTTACAAGGTTGATCCACAACAGATGGATCGGCAACAGTGTATCCCAGCCCCATAAGGTAGCTAAGAACAATGTCAAAACTTCACCTAAGTTAGCCGCTAACAAATATTGGATCGCTTTTTGGATGTTTGAGAAAACTTTGCGTCCTTCTTCAACAGCCACAACGATTGTTGCGAAGTTATCATCAGCCAGAACCATATCCGAAGCACCCTTAGATACTTCAGTCCCAGTGATTCCCATACCAACACCGATATCAGCTTGTTTCAGTGCTGGCGCATCATTGACACCATCACCTGTCATAGCGACGACTTTGCCTTCATGTTGCCATGCTTTCACGATCCGAACTTTATGTTCAGGTGAAACCCGTGCATAAACCGAGTAATGAGTCACTTTTTGTGCAAACTCCTCATCACTCATTTTGTTCAATTCAGCACCCGTCAATACAGCTGCGTCATCACCAGGCTTGATGATTCCTAGACGTCCAGCGATTGCTTCTGCTGTGTCTCGGTGGTCTCCTGTGATCATGATTGGACGAATACCAGCTTCTTTAGCTACTCGCACAGCATCGGCTGCTTCAGCCCGTTCAGGGTCGATCATCCCTACAAGACCAGCAAAGACTAGATCATTTTCTACGATTTCTGATTCCAAGTTTTCTGGTACTGCATCTACATACTTGTATGCCATTCCCAAGACACGAAGCGCTTGTTTGGCCATATCTGTATTGTTGAACAAGATTTTTTGTTTTTCTTCTTCAGTCATTGGTACTTCTTGTCCGTTCAACAAGACTTTTGACGCACGTCCCAATAAGACATCAGGCGCGCCTTTCACTGCAACTAAGTAACGACCATCTTCTTGTTCATGGATCGTACTCATCAATTTACGATCCGAATCAAATGGCAGATCCGCTACACGAGGTTCTGCACTCACTTGATCTTTCACGTGGAAGCCTTGATCCATCCCGAATTGAACAAGTGCTGTTTCAGTAGGATCACCAATCAAGTTGCCTTCCTCACCGAACTTAGTATCATTCGCGAAGTTCATGACTTTCAGAGCCATTGTATCCAATGGAATGTCTTCAGAAGCAGCATGTTGCTTGTCATTGACATAAAGTTTTTCAACTGTCATTTGGTTTAGTGTCAATGTACCTGTTTTATCTGATGCGATGATGTCTGTCGCACCCAATGTTTCTACTGCCGGTAATTTACGAATAACAGCGTTTCGTTTGGCCATGACTTGCGTGCCTAGTGCTAAGATGATCGTTACGATCGCTGGCAATCCTTCTGGAATCGCAGCAACCGCAAGAGAGATTGATGTCAGCAACATGTCGACCCAAGAAGTATTATTGAAGATCGTACCAACAAAGAACATAATTACGGCGATCACGATGATGGCGATCGTCAAGAATTTACCAAGTTCATTCAAGTTACGTTTCAACGGCGTTTCCGTTTCTTCGGCTCTTGCTAACATACCAGCGATCTTACCGACTTCTGTCGCCATCCCTGTATTGACAACGACCCCTTTTCCCCGTCCATAAGTCACATTACTGTTGGAGTAAGCCATATTGACACGATCACCGATCCCAACATCTTTTGCATCGATCACAGTCAATTCTTTTTCTACGGGTACCGATTCACCAGTTAATGCCGCTTCTTCGATTTTCAAAGAACTAGCTTCTAATAAGCGTAAATCAGCTGGTACCACATCGCCGGCTTCTAAAAGAACGATATCTCCGGGAACCAGTTCATCGCTTTTGATCGTCACCGTGTGCCCATTTCGTAATACATTGGCATTGGGCGTTGACATTTCCCGCAACGCTTCGATGGCTTGTTCGGCCTTCGCTTCTTGAACCACGCCCATGATCGCATTGATAATAACAACGGCTAAAATAATGATTGAATCGACGATTTCATGTGACACGACAGCAGAAATGATCGCAGCGGCTAACAAGACGATGATCATCAAATCTTTGAATTGTTCAAAGAATTTTTGAGCCATCGATTTTTTCTTACCTTCTTCTAATTCATTGGCGCCATATTGTGACAGACGACTTTTGGCTTCGTCATTTGTCAAACCGTTGGCATCGGTTTGCAGCTCTTTCAGAACAGCCTCAGCTTCTTGTGCATAAAAAGCTTGCGAGAGTTGCTCTTTTTTATTCTCTTCAGACATGTTTTTCCTCCTTTATTCTTCTTCCTTCTTTATTGTACATGAAATGAAAAAAAATAGACTCATGTATGCACTAAAACACATACACGAGTCTCACTATTTAAGGCAACACCAGAAATTTCTTTCAGGATGGTGATGTTGCCGCAACGATAAGCTGCCAGTTACTCCCTCATGATCATCTCAATAAAGACCATTATACAAAATGTTTCATTCGGTTGCAATTTCATTTTCTGAAAAAAGAACAGAAATGATTAAATACTGTCTCGCTTAGGCAATGATTGATCCGTTAGGCATTCCCTTTGGAGCTTCAACAATTTTTAATCGTCCTTCGGTATCTTCCGCGGAAAGGATCATCCCTTGACTGATTTGCCCCCGCATCTTACGTGGTTTCAGATTAGCTACGATTACGACTTTCTTACCAATCAAATCTTGCGGCTCTGGATAAAACTCAGCGATTCCTGACAAGATTTGTCGATCTTGATCATCACCCGCAGCTAAGCGAAATTGAAGCAGTTTATCTGCTCCTTTGACTTTTTGACAGTCGATCACTTCAGCTACTTTCAATTCGATCTTGTCGAAATCATCGTATTTGATCTCTGTTTTTTCAGAAGCAAGAACCGTTTCTTCTGGGTTCCATTTGACTGTTTCAGCAGTGCTTTGCGTTCCTTCCGCCATTTTCTTCTGGATATAAGCGACTTCCGTCTCTAATTCCAAACGAGGGAAGATTGGCGTTCCTTTAGCCACTACTTTGGTATCACTAGGAAATTCACCGAACCGCAAGTCTTTCAAGTCCATGGCTTCTGAAGTTAAGCCTAACTGATGGAAAATATTTGCCGGTGTTTCGGTCATGATCGGTTGCAGCAAGATTGCTACGATTCGCAAGCTTTCTGCAAGATGGACCATCACACTGTCTAATTCTGCTTTTTTCTCAGGATCTTTGGCCAATACCCACGGTTGTGTTTCATCGATGTATTTGTTGGCACGAGAGATCAACGTCCATACTTCCGACAATGCAGTACTGAATTCCATCTTGTCCATTGCTTCATGGTAGCGACCTACGACGTTGGCTGCGGTTGTTGACAACTCACTATCGTAAGGAGTTACTTTTGAGGCATATTTAGGAACGATTCCTTCACAATACTTATTGATCATAGCGATAGTGCGGTTTAATAGATTACCCAGGTCATTGGCTAGATCATAGTTTACCCGGGAAACAAAGTCTTCTGGTGTAAAGACGCCGTCACTGCCAAAAGGCACTGCCCGCAGCAAGTAGTAGCGCAAAGCATCCAAGCTATAGCGCTCAACAAGCATCTCTGGATAAACGACATTGCCTTTAGATTTCGACATTTTGCCGTCTTTCATCATCAGCCAACCATGACCGAAGATTTTTTTAGGCAATGGCAAATCTAATGCCATCAGCATGATTGGCCAATAGATCGTATGGAAACGAACGATTTCTTTCCCAACCATATGAACATCTGCCGGCCAGTATTTTTGGAACAATGAATCGTCATCGGAACCATAGCCTAGTGCTGTAATATAGTTTGATAAAGCATCGATCCAAACATAGACCACATGTTCAGGACTCGCCGTTACTGGAATCCCCCACTTGAAAGTTGTTCTGGAGACAGCTAAATCTTCTAAACCTGGCTTGATGAAATTATTGATCATTTCATTCTTACGGGATTCAGGTTGGATAAATTCTGGGTGCTCATCATAATATTGCACCAGACGATCTGCATATTTGCTCATGCGGAAGAAGTACGAAGACTCTTTTACTAATTCTACTTCGTGGCCGCTTGGTGCTTTCCCACCGATCACATGTCCTTCTTCATCACGATAAACTTCTGCCAATTGCGTTTCTGTGAAGTATTCTTCATCAGAGACAGAGTACCAGCCTTCATACTCGCCAAGATAAATATCTCCTTGGTCCAATAATTGTTGAAAGATTTTTTGGACTGCCTTTTTGTGATAGTCGTCCGTTGTCCGGATAAATTTATCGTAGCTGATGTCCAATGTTTTCCACAATTTTTTGACATCGGCAGCCATTTTATCTACATATTCTTGTGGATCAACACCTAGTTCTTCCGCTTTTTTTTCGATTTTTTGCCCGTGTTCATCAACACCAGTCAAATAAAACACATCAAAGCCCATTAGACGTTTATAACGTGCTACTGCGTCGCAAGCTATCGTTGTATAAGAATTTCCGATATGCAATTTGCCGCTTGGATAATAGATTGGCGTCGTAATATAAAATGTTTCTTTTTCAGCCATGGGCGTACGTCCTCCTTTTCACCTGTAAAGTGTATACTAAGGTAGTATACCATAATTTTCTGTGAGTTTTTCCTTTTTTCTTTTGACCAAATTGATGAGATAATTTTACTATCAGCTCCTTTTGGTTTATGAGCTGTTTTTTTGCTATAATAGGAATGAACGTTTGAAAGAGAGGGTTTTTCGCTTGAAAAAACAACAACAGCGCTTCATGATCTTAGCTGTTTTAACGATCATCCATTTGATTTTTTCTAGTTTTTATTTGTATTTTTACGGCTATTTCAATGGGCAAAATCTAGCTAGCTTCTTTGTGGTCATCACATCATTGCTTCGTTATGGGTTCCTGCTATGGATCGCTGTGTGGGGATATTTAGCCATGAAGCACACACAAAAAGCGGCATTCTTCTATTTAGCACTCTTTTTTATCAATTTGATTTTTCCCTATTTTTTTAACTAATCCATCATCATTATTATTTCATCATATCAGGAGTAGGAGACAGGAATGAAAGAATTCACCTCAAAAACAACAGAAAAAGAGTATTATGAAAAAGAAGCTTCTGAAGCAGAATTTTTAACTTGGTATCGCAGTCAGGACCAGCCAAAATATGAGAAGCCTTCTGTGACAGTCGATATGGTCTTGATGTGTTACAACAAAGAAGAAGAAGAACTGAAGATTGCACTGATTCAGCGAAAAGGGCATCCCTTTCGAAATTCTTGGGCTTTACCGGGTGGTTTCGTCAATCCGAATGAGTCAACTGGTCAAAGTGTCATTCGCGAGACGCAAGAAGAGATCGGCGTAACCATCTCAAAGCAAAACATCGAACAACTCCATACCTTCAGCACACCAGGGCGAGACCCGCGGGGCTGGGTCATTACGGTCAGTTATCTCGCTTTTATCGGCGAAGAACCTTTGAGCGCTGGGGATGATGCCAATCAAGTCCGCTGGTTTTCATTAGAGAGAAAGGCGAACCAAATCTTTTTATCTAGTGGCGATGTTGAGATTATCTTGGACCTACTCTCGGGACAATCTGTCGGTAAGGATACATTGGCTTTTGACCATAGCGCGATTATTTTGAAAGCATTTGAACGAGTGGCAAACAAAATGGAACACGAACCACAAGTACTGCTGGTTCTCGGCGAAAGCTTCACGATCACTGAAGCACGTAAAGTCTTCGCTAAATTTTTGGGGATCGATTTTAAATTGATTGACCATTCAAATTTCAAAAAAGCCATGCTTCAATATTTCACGGAAATCGGTGAAAAGCCCGTCGGTATTGGACGACCTTCGAAAATCTATGAATTGAATGCTGATGTGCTTGGCGACAAAATGTAGGCCGTGCAAAGAGGCTGCAACACAAGCAAACAAGAACCGAAACGATAGACGAATCACTTTCAGCTGAGCATAAAGCCAGCGTCTGTGGGTTTGTGTATCGTTTGGGTATTTTTTGTTTTGCCTGACGTCACAGCCTCTTCGCTGGTTAATCATAATTAGTGAGCAGAATTCCTAGAAACAAAAATCCAAAGATTTTTTCTATCCCCTAGGCGATCCCTGGCGCTCCTCCCAGTTCGTTTCACTTTCGATTACACGCAACATTTGCGTCATTTTTTGACACTCTTTGGCCGACAAAGAAATAAATCGGACTTCTTTGCCGTACCACTCTGCTTTGTACGTGATTTTACGAATAAACTGATGCCAGTCGCTGACTGAAAAATTCCCTGTAGATCTACAAGTCTCATCGATCAGCCGTTCCAAAAAAATCGTATCGTATTGTTTGACCAGATGAAAGGTTACTTGATCGATGTATTCTTTTTTTTGATCACGATGCGCTCGATATAGCTGAGAAACTTTTCCTTTTTGTTTTTGATAATTACGAGCATGACTAAGCACCATTTTTTTTCGTTTGACAGCTTTTGCTTTCACATTTAGTTTTCGTTCTGCACGGGCCAGCCTTTGTTGAGATTTGATGGCATTGGTACTGATAAAGGGTAACTGTGCATTGGCCTCTACCAACACTTCTGGATGATAAACCAAGGCAATCTTTCGTTGGTTCTTCGGCAAGGGCTGAATTTCTTCGATGCAAAGAATCGAAATATAAAATTCAGTATTGTTTCTTGCAGAAATCGTCGCCGATTTAATCTGACCATTGATTGGCCGATGACGCTTGACTGCAACGAATGATTTCAATTTAGGCAATTTCAACTGATCATCGACCAAGTAGATCGTATGTTGTTGATTGTTTGTCGTATACGATTGCCAAATATTCTTTTTCGTCTTCAGTTTAGGAAAGCCTGCTCGCTTTTGAAAATAGTTGCGAAAAGCCCGTTCCAAATTGCGCTGGGCGTTGGCCAGTGCCAAACTGTCGGTCTCTTTTAAAAAAGGATACTCTTTTTTTAATTTTGCAGGTGTTAGTTTTTCTTTTTCTGCATTTGTAGTAAGTTCTTCCATCTTTGCTTTTAGCAATTGATTATAGGTGAAGCGTACGCAACCAAACGTTTGGATAAAGAACTGCTTTTGTTCCTCTGTAGGATAGATCCGAAATTTGTATGCTTTTAAAACACTCAGTTTCATCTCCTCCTAAACAGGTCTACCCCTTTTTTTGTGCCAATTTTTTCTGATACTGTGCCGCTTCTTCCTTCGTAGCATAAATAAAATGCCCCTCTGCGATTTCTTCCATGGCACGAGGCTTGTCATCTGTTGGTTCGCTGACGTATTTGATGCGCTTCCGTTCTCGTTCATGATCTGGGTCTGGCAGTGGAATCGCCGACAAGAGACTCTCTGTGTACGGATGGACCCCATAATGATAGATTTCATCACTAGAACCTACTTCCAAAAGTTTACCATTATGCATCACACCGATGCGATCGCTGATATGTTTGACCATTGATAGGTCATGGGCAATGAATAGATAAGTCAGCTTATGTTCTTGCTGTAAATCTTGCAGCAAATTGACGATTTGGGCCTGAATCGAAACATCCAGAGCCGAAATCGGTTCATCACAGATGATGAACTTGGGATCTACCGCTAGTGCTCGGGCAATCCCAATCCGTTGCCGCTGTCCTCCGGAAAATTCGTGGGGATAGCGAGTTCCATGACTTGGGTTTAAACCAACAGTTTTCAACAAATCATCTACGCGCTGGTTGCGTTCCTTTTCGTTTTTTGCCAATCCGTTGATATCGATCCCTTCAGCAATGATATCGCGAACTTTCATTCGAGGATTCAATGATGCATACGGATCTTGGAAAACCATTTGTACTTCTCGACGGAAATCAGCTAAATCTTTTTTGCCTTTGATTTTCATGACATCTTGTCCATCAAACAAGATTTCTCCTGCCGTGGGATGATTCAGTCGAATGACCGTTCGACCAGTCGTTGACTTCCCACTACCGGATTCTCCTACTAGTCCAAAGGTTTCTCCTTCATAGATCTGAAAGGAGATATCATCTACAGCCCTGACTTCGTCTTTGCGGCCGACATTAAAATATTGTTTTAAGTTCTTTACTTCAAGCAACACTTTCTCCAATGGGTTCTCCTCCTTTATACAGATGCCTGTCTAGTTTTTTCTTGGAATTTTTTCCAACGAATCAAGATTTCATCCGGAGGGGTAACCTTAGGAGCTTGCGGAGCTAAAAGCCACGTAGCTGCTTTATGGGTCGGTGAAACATCAAAGAATGGTGGTTGCTGTTCGGCATCGATCTGCAAAGCAAACTCATTTCTAGGATAAAAAGCATCCCCAGTCGGCGGATCCAACAAATCTGGTGGTGAGCCAGGAATCGCATAAAGACGATCCCCCGTCCCCTCCAAGGTAGGCATGGAACCTAACAGCCCCCAAGTGTAAGGATGCTGTGGATTATAGAATATTTCTTCTGCTGTTCCCACCTCTACGATTTTGCCGCCATACATGACGGCTACCCGATCTGCCACGTTTGCTACTACTCCTAAATCATGGGTAATAAAAATGATCGATGAATTGATTTTTTGTTGGATATCTTTCAACAACTCAAGGATTTGGGCTTGAATCGTTACATCCAGTGCCGTAGTCGGCTCATCAGCAATCAGGATCTGTGGATAACAGATTAATGCGATGGCAATGACGATCCGTTGCCGTTGTCCCCCTGAAAATTGATGCGGATAATTTTTCAAACGCTTCTCAGCATTCGGAATCCCTACCAGATTCAAAAGATCCAAGGCTTGTCGGAGTCCTTCTTTTTTACTAAGTTTGTTATGTTTCATCAAAGATTCGGCCACTTGTTTGCCGATGGGCATCGTCGGGTCCAGAGAAGTCATGGGATCTTGGAAGATCATCGCAATTTCTTTTCCGCGAATCTTTTGTAGTTCTTTCTCAGATTTCTTGAGAATATCCGTTCCATTGAATAGGATCTCTCCATTATCTATATTGGCGTTACTAGCTAATAATCCCATGATACTGCGGGTAGTTACTGATTTCCCACTACCGGATTCGCCAACGATCGCTAGTGTTTCGCCTTTGTATAGTTCGAAACTGACATCGCGGATCGCTTGGACTTTCCCTGCAAAGGTATCAAAGGAGATCTCTAAATTTTTCACTTCTAACACTTTTTCCATAGCAATCACTCTTTCATTTTCGGATCAAAGGCATCACGGAGTCCGTCAGCAAGTAAGTTGAATCCGATCATAATGACCGACAACGTAACCGCCGGCACCCACATTTGGTAAGGCAAGAATAAAAAGGTCTTGTACCCGTCGCTCAGTAACATCCCTAGCGATGCTGAAGGCGGCTTTAAGCCCAAACCGATAAAGCTTAGAAAAGCCTCGAAGAAAATCGCTGATGGGATACTGAACATCATTTGGACAATAATCACACTCGAAATATTCGGCAAGATATGCTTCATCGCAATCTTCATACGGCTCTCACCTAATGTCGTAGCAGCTAGCACAAACTCTTGATCTTTTAATTTCATTGTTTGCGCGCGAACGATCCGAGCCATTGGAATCCAGTTGGTGATAGCCATCGCAGCTACGATCGAAAAGATTCCTGGTTTGAAGACGACCAGCATCAAAATCATCACCACTAGATTCGGAATCCCAGAAAGGATCTCTAAGAAACGTTGCATGATATTATCCACTCGTCCCCCTAATAAACCGGAAATCAATCCATAGGTCACGCCAAAGATGATATCTAGCAAAGCGGCAATAAAGGCAATCAATAGCGAGATTCTCGTTCCGACAAATAAACGGCTCAACAGATCCCGTCCTAGTCCGTCGGTTCCTAGTAGATAGTAAGTGCCTTCTGGAACATTGGCAGCAGCATATTTATCAACCAATTCACCACCAACCATTGCATACCCATTTAATCCTGGGAGATTGAGTCCGGGAATTTTGGGAGGCAGATTCGTGAACTTCACGTTTTGCGCAGTAGGGTCATGGGGAGAAACAAAGATCGTAATAATCGAGATTGCAATAATGATCAGCAATAGTACGATCGAAAATACAGCTGCTTTGTTTTTCTTCAAACGGCGCCATGAATCTTGGAAAAAGGTCAGCGATGGCGCAGCAATTGCTTCTCGTTCTTCTTTGGTATTTTTTTGTAACGGCTGAAATTTGGCTGCATCAATGGCAGCTACTTGATTGATTGTTTTCTCTTCCATTAGCCACGGCTCCCTTCTGACACACGGATACGCGGATCAACGATACCATACAAAATATCTACCACTAAAATCACAAATACTAACATGGCAGAGTACAAAATCGTGACTGCCATGATTGTTGGATAATCATTTGTCATGATTGATTTTACGAATTGTTCGCCAATCCCCGGAATCGCAAAAATATTCTCAACAACTAATGAACCCGTCATCAATCCAACGGCTAAAGGTCCTAACAAGGTAAGCAGCGGGATCAAACTGTTCCGCAAACCATGCTTGAAGGCGATCTCCCAGCGGCTCAGCCCTTTGGCACGAGCCAACTCAACGTAATCACTGTGGAGCACCTCGACCATCTCGGTTCGAATAAAGCGGGCAGAGTCTGCCAGTGGCGACATGGCTAATGCGATCGTTGGCAAAATCGTGCTTGCAAAAGTTTCCCATTTGGCGATTGGCAAGACACCTAATTTGATGGCAAAAATGTATTGCAGCAAAACGGCAAAGACAAAGTTCGGAATCGAACGTCCCAAGATCGCTACTAGCGTTGACGTCGTATCAATCCATGTATTTTGTTTCATAGCGGAGATCGTCCCTAAAATGATACCGAAAAAAGTCCCAAAAATAATTGCCTGCAGCCCCAATTGTAAAGAAGGACCAATCCGACCAGATAATAGATTCGCTACCGGTTGATTTTTGAATTGGAATGAAATCCCAAAGTCGCCTTTAACTAAATTCGTCAAGTACAGCCCATATTGAGTAATCATCGGTTTATCTAAACCTGCTTGTTCATTCAATAAGGCAATCTGTTCGGGACTCAGTTTTTCTGCATTGGTATAAGGTGTTCCTGGTAAAAATTGCATTAAGAAAAATGTGATCGTGGCAATCAACCATAAGGTCAATACCATATAGAATATCCGTTTCAATAAATATTTCAAAAAACCGTTCACGCGTCTTCCCCCTAGGTATTTTGACTTCTTATCAATAATTATGTAAATTAAGTAGTACGAATCATTAAAAAGGAGTCAACTTATGCGGATAAAAAAAAGTAGTGGGCTGATCGCCCTCATATGTACCCTTATTTCCATTAGCTGGTTGTTTTTCAAAAAGGAATTGACCCTGTCAACTATCTCGGATGCACTATTTCTTTGGGCTTTATTCTTCTTGATCATCGGCGGTTTTCTTTGGGTCTTTGCCTCTGGCTTCTTTGATCATTTCCAATATTCAATGAAAAAAGCTTTTTCCAAGAATAAAACCGATTACCTTAAACTCTCCGATGTTGGTAAACAAAGCTACGGCTTTTGGCTATGGCCAGGAATTTTTTTACTGCTACTTTCTTTGCTCTTTTTATTAATCAATACTCTTTAATTTAGTAACCTATCGTTTCGTGTCTTTTGTCGACTGCCTTTCTGCTTTAGAAAAAAAAAGCCGGCTGAGACTGTATTCAAGAGAAGATTTCCATACGTGACAAATAGTGAAGCACTTGGCATTTTGGAGAAGCAGCAGCTTCTCCATTTTTGTTATGCCTGTTATTCCAGCTATTCATCGATAATCGTCATCTTGTATCCAGTTACTGTCCCAGCCGCTAGGCATTCAAGTGGTTATTCAATCGATGTCCACTTGTAATCGTATTGTGCGCCTGCTGCATGAGCAACGACACCTTTTACATTTGGTGCACGTAAATGAGCTTCTGCTTTTTGGTAAACTGGGATTACTCCTTGTTCACTCATGATTAGTTTTTCCGCATTGACTAAATCTTCCCAACGCTTTTCTGGGTCATTGACGTTAGTCGTACTTGCCGATTTAATCAAGGCATCATACTCTTCATTGCTCCATTGACCACGGTTATATGAGTTGCCAGTCGTGAATAAGTCTGTAAAACTGCTAGCATCTGCATAGTCAGCTCCCCAACCACCCATCAACATATCAAAGTCTCCAGCGTTGGAACGATCCAAACGAACAGAGAATGGTACGGGGCTTAACGTTACTGTCAAACCATCCAATGTTTTTTGCAATGTATCTTGTACATATTCAATGATTTTCTTCGTAGAATCTGTATCAGAGGCTAAGATATCAAATTCAAGAGAATCGATTCCCAATTCTTCTTTAGCTTTTTCCCAATGCTCTTTGGCTTTGGCCTCATCATATTCTAAAACACTGCCTGCTGATTTAGTAAAATCAGTATTGTCGGATGGGCTAAAGGTCATCCCTTCTGGTACTAGTCCTGTCGAAGCAATTGAGCCGTCCCCTAAAATCGATGTCACTAAAGCGTCACGATCAATGGCATACGAAATTGCTTTACGTAAATTTTCATTGCGGAATGGTGATTTTTCATCGCGTTGATTGACTTCAAAATAATAGGTCGTTGCTTCTGGTTGAGAGACAAACGCTTCATCATTGGCCATTTGCTGTGCAAGTTCCCCTGTAAGAATGACATCATCAGCTTGACCATCTTGGAACAAGTTCAATGCAGTCGCTGATTCTTTAACAACACTCACATTGATGGTTTCTAATTTCACTGTATCTTTATCCCAATACTGATCATTCTTTTCGTATGCCCATTCGGTATCGGTTCCTGGTCCATCAAATCCGGTAAGAACAAAAGGTCCATTATAAACGGCATTGTCGCTCGTTGCCGCATATTGATCCCCGTGTTCTTCAACAACCGCTTGACTTTGTGGGAAGAAAGATGGGAATGCCAGCAAGTAGTCAAAGTAAGGAGTGGCCTTTTCTAATGTGATCTCTAACTCATGATCGCCAACTGCTTTGATTCCTAATTCAGACGGATCTTTCTCTCCGGCTGTGATAGCTTCCGCATTTTTTACTGGTGCGTACAAGTAGGCATACTCTGAAGCCGTCTCAGGCTTGACTGTTCGTTGCCAACCATAGACATAATCAGCTGCTGTTACAGGTTCGCCATTTGACCATTTTGCGTCATCACGCAATTTGATCTTATAAGTCAATCCATCTTCACTGACTTCTGCTTCTTCTGCTGCTCCAGCTGGCTGCGGTTTGCTGTCAGCGTCTAAGCGGTACAACCCCTCATATACATTATTTAGCGCACTGAAACTGATTGTATCTGTCGCAAGGGACAAATCGGCACTTGGCATTTCTTGTTGAACCACAACATTGAATACCTGTTCCGCATTGCTTTCGCTGCTGGCAGCTGATCCGCTGCTTGAATTATTTGAACCACCTGTGGTACAGCCTGCTAAAACTAAGCCGCACACAGCAACCAATCCATATGTCCATTTATTTTTCATCCTGAACTACTCCTTAATTGATTTAATTTTCAGAATAATCGCTCTTTTCTGAAGTTAGATTAGATTTTAATTAATAATTATTAAAAAAGCAATCTTTTTTTGCAATTTTTAGCATTAAAAAACACGATAAAAGACAATAACTTTGAAGAATTTCTACTAAATATTCCTAGAAAACTAATAAATATGCTACTTTCATCTTCTTCTCATTTTTATTTTAAAGACCATTTTTTCTTTTAAAAAAAACAAAAAGAGTTGTGTCATAAGTTACAAAAAACAAGCATATATCCGAACAATCAATGAAAGACACTCACTTTACAGCCGTGTCTTGTCGCTAATCTTGATGATTCTTGCGACCTTCATTTTTGATCATTCGGATATCATTTGTTTTAACTTATGTTCCAACTCTTGACTAGTTTTAAGAAACATCTTAGCCACTATAACTGTCTGTGTCCGTTTTGACAAGCAATGTTCAACTAGAAGACTTAAGAAACTAGCGATTCTCCGCCAGCAGCAACAACTTCGTCTCGCAAAAAGGCAGTCAAACGCTCACCTATTTGTTCATCTGGATGACGGGGATCAACTAAGCTGATCTCTTGCTGCCAGATAGTGTCGCTTTTTTGGAAGGCACTCACAAAGCCGACCAATTGCTCTCCTTCAATAGCTGCAATGACAACTTTATTCGGCTGCAGTAATTCTTCTGCTGTCCGCTGCTCTTTTTGATAGGTAGACGGATAAATTAGAACGGCTAAGTCGATCAGCTGATCACGTAAAATATAATTCTCTCTATCAAATTCAGTAATGATCATGATTTGCCCCCTTCGCATTTCGCGTGTTCCACTAGATGAATTCTATCAATAAATCGATAAAAAGACGAATAAATGACTTTCCGCGCTTCATACTTGCTCGTTACTTGAAATAAATAAGACCAGACAACATCGGCCTATTCTCGCAAGCAACCTATCCTCTTACAAGTTATATTCCTAGTTGTCTGATCTATCTATCGTTAAATCAATTCGTTTTAATTGACAATCTGTTCGTGCCGCTTAATGAATGGCGCCTCCGATTGCTTTGATGTCTTCTTTTCCTTGATAATCGACAATTGCACCGATTGCCGCTTCCAATCCTTTCGCAATATCTTGTAAGCTCATAGCCGGTTGACCAGGCTTGTCAACAACTTGCTCCGGAATGAATGGGACATGAATGAAGCCTCCTTTAAGCGTTGGGTATTTTGTATCGATCATGTATTGTACTTGATACATGATGTGGTTGCAGACAAATGTACCGGCAGTATTTGAAACAACAGCAGGAATCCCGGCTTCTTTCATCGCAGCTACCATTGCTTTGATCGGCAACTGACTGAAATAAGCAGGTTGACCTTGAGGCTGGATGGCTTCATCTACTGGTTGATTGCCTTCGTTGTCTGGAATACGTGCATCATCGACATTGATCGCCACTCGCTCAGGTGAAATAGCAAAACGTCCGCCTGCTTGTCCAATATTCAAAACAACATCAGGTTGGATCTCTTCAATTTTAGCTTGTACGACTTCAGCTGATTTGCCGAAAACAGTAGGAATCTCTAATTTAACTATCTTTGCTCCGTTGATTTCTTCTGGTAATAATTTAACAGCTTCCAACGCTGGGTTGATTTCTTCTCCGCCAAATGGATCAAATCCTGTGACTAAACATTTCATATTGATCATCCTTTCTATTCCTTTTTACCACTAAAATGCCCAAAAGTACATCAATCCGATATGGATCACAATTAGCAGCACGGCAATCGGTGCTTGGGTTTTGATTACTGCATTCGAATTTTTCATCTCGAGTAATGCGACGGGTAATGCATTGAAATTGGCTGCCATCGGTGTCAACAATGTTCCGCAAAAACCGGCAGTCATCGCCAGTGCTCCTGCTACAACGGGATCTCCCCCTTGAGCGATTACGAATGGGACACCGATTCCGGCAGTAATGACAGTAAATGCCGCAAAGCCATTTCCCATGATCATTGTAAATAAAACCATGCCTAAACAATAGGCAATCACACCAATCAAACGATTGCCTTCGGGTACTACACCTGAAATACCATGGGAGATCACTTCTCCAACACCAGCAGCATTAAAAATCACGCCTAGAGCCGCTAGTAATTGTGGCAAGATACCAGCAGTACCGACTTGTTGGAACATACGATCGGAATCATCCAGCACTGTTTTTGGTTTAGCAGAGGTCAATACCATTGCTAAAATCAACGCCAAAACAGAAGCGATCCCGATCCCAACTTGTCCGCCTAAAGGTGTGTAGGAAATCGCAACTGCGATGACTGCTAGTGAGATACAAGGGATAAAAATCTTACTGCCGATTCTTTCGGCGGCTTGTTCTGCTTTTTGTTCATCGACATCCACGATTTTACCAATTCGAACTTGCTTGAAGAACGTCAATACGCCCATACAAATAATGATGATCCCATCAATGATGTAAGGAATAAAGTTTCCGAAAGCAAAAACGATACCAAGTAAAAGCCAAAATGTTGCTGTACCCAGTCGTGTTGGATGGGTCGCATCTTTAAAGACTCGAACAGCAGTCATGATTGACAAGAGACCGATCAAAATATAAAAGAATTCTAAAATATTATTGATGATTGCTTCCATTTACTTTTCCTCCTTTTCGCCATATTTTTTAGACAATTTGCGATCGAAAGCCAGATTTGAAAGGGTAGCAATGACTAAAACGATCAGCGCGATAGGGATTGAAGCCTGTGCAATTGCACTGGCGGCTACGTCATAACCCAATGATTTTAACGTTCCAGTGATCAATAAAACACCCGAAGCCGCCACAAACGTATTTTGGGCAAAAAAGTTCCCGTAGTTCTCATTAGCTGCCGCCCGAGCTTTGATTTTTTCCTGATCTGCTTCTTCTAGTTCGCCATACTTGTTCTCCGCTGCGGCTTGCGCCATTGGGTTTACGATTGGACGAATAAATTGCGTGTGTCCTTGGATCCGAATCGAGAAGAAACCTGCTAGTTCTCGAATAAACAAATACAAACTTAAAAACTTGCCTGGGGTCAATCCTTTGATTTTTTCAATCAAAACAACGGCCTGTTGTTTCAATCCAAAGCGTTCTGAGATTCCTACCATTGGTAGTGTGAGTAGGAATAAGGTCACGAGACGATTGTCTACAAATGCCTTTCCTAACATTGATAAGAAATCAGTAAAATCTATCCCCGAAACTAATGCGGTTGCTAATCCTGCGATCAAAACAACGGCGATCGTGTCGAGTTTCAGCAAAAAGCCGACAAGAATTACCAAAATACCAATCAATTTGATCCATTCCATGGAATCATCCTTTCATCATGTATGTTATTTTTATTTCTATCAATTCTTATAGTATAGACGATTTTTCAAGCCATGAGTATCGGAATTTTGAAAAAATCTAGAGAAACCGCTTTCCTTTGTTGTTATCCAAAACAGTTCTTTTCTGAAATAAAAAAATCAGCAAAAGCAGGAATCGCACCCGTCTTTGTCTTAGATCTGGCCTTTTTCAGCGGTCTGTCAACAAAGAGTGCCGTTCACCTACTTTTCTGATTTTGAAAAAACGGTCTTCTGTACCGTTTTTTGATAAAAGTCTGTTCAATGAGCGACTTTCCCGCCTTCATGGTCAGACTTGATTTGTTTCTAGGCAGTGACTTGCTTTTTCATCTGTTTGCTGCGCAACTGACCGCAAGCTGCATCGATATCCGTCCCATGTTCTTTACGAATCACACAATTGATACCATTTTTCTTCAAGATGTCATAAAATGCTAAAACATCTTCTTTCTTACTGCGAGCATACTGATCATGTTCACTGACAGGGTTGTAAGGAATCAAGTTCACATAAGAAAGCTTGCGTTTATTCTTGAGCAATTCGACCAATTGCCGCGCATGCTCTGGTCGATCATTGACATGATCCAGCATGATGTATTCAAACGTGATTCGCCGATTGGTTTTTTCCAAATAGTAGTCAATAGCTTCCATTAGTTTTTCAATCGGGAAACTGCGGTTGATCCGCATCATCGAAGTTCGTACTTCATTATTTGGAGCATGGAGTGAAATCGCAAGGTTCACTTGTAAGCCATTTTCAGCAAACTCTTTGATTTTATGAGCTAAACCACTGGTTGAAACAGTGATATGGCGCGCACCAATCGCTAGCCCTTTCGGATCATTGATAATCTGCAGAAACTGCATGACATTCTCGTAATTGTCAAAAGGCTCGCCGATTCCCATCACCACCACATGGGAGACACGTTCTCCAGCATTCAATTCATCGAAATAATGTTGCACCAGCATGATCTGAGCGACAATTTCTCCAGCAGTTAGGTCTCGTTGTTTTTTTAGCAGACCGCTCGCACAAAATGTACAGCCGATATTACAGCCGACTTGTGTCGTCACACAGACTGACATACCATATTCCTGACGCATTAAGACGGTCTCAATCATATGATTATCGGGTAACTGGAACAAATATTTGACTGTGCCGTCGCTGGCTTCTTGTAAGACGATTTGTTTCAAAGGATTGATCACAAACGATTCATTTAACTTAGTTACCAATGATTTAGGCAAATTGGTCATTTCTTCAAATGTCGCTACTCGTTTCTCATATAACCATTCCCACACTTGATTCGTGCGGAATTTCTTTTCTTCTTGCTCAGTCATCCACAAAGATAAGGACTCTTTGGTTAATCCATAAATTGAAGGTTTCACATTACTTCCTCTTTTCAAAATAGTCGCTACATACTATAACTGAATTTTGCGTATAAAGCAACTCATCTCCGAGGCTTGTTGAAAGCAGAACTACGAATGCAACACTCTGATCTCAGAATATAAAAAAAGATAAAAGACTGAACGATCTTGTTCTAGACACTGGGCTCTTTTTCCTAATTTATCGTTTCTGCTAAAATTTTCCCTGCTAATGCAAAAAACTTTCCTCACGTATCACATATAGTGATGGAAAGTTTTTTTGTATTCACGTATTGAATTCAATGACTTTGCCATCTTTCGCGACTAATTCGCCACGTTGCGGTGGGCTTGTGTGCAGGTAAAGCTGCAATGGCATCTCCAATGTCAATGTCTTTTCTCCTTGCTGAAAGACACCATAGTAACTTGCTTTTTCCTGATCTTCATATGTATGGCTCAATAAATAATACCCTTTTTCAACGTCTTCTTGTTTCTTTTTAGTTTCTCGTAAAAAGCGCCGCAAGTGTTGATAAGTATAAAATAAAAATAGTATCAGTGTTGCCGCTAATAACAAATACCCTAGCATCATGAATGAATCGACGACGTGGAATAAGCCGTCTCGACTCCCACGCTGATCATTAATGCCGCATCGACTTCACACATGATTGATTCATCTAGATGACAAACCTTCTCCTTTAGTCGACTTTTGTCGATTGTCCGAATCTGCTCCATCAAGATCACTGAATCTTTACCGATCCCTGTACAAGTCGCTGAGATCCCAATATGGGTCGGCAGTTTTGGCTTAGCCATTTTAGCCGTGATCGCGGCAATGATCACCGTTGGACTAAAATGATTGCCTAAATCATTTTGAATCACTAATACTGGCCGAATCCCTCCTTGCTCCGATCCAACGACCGGTGACAGATCGGCAAAATAAATGTCTCCCCTTTTTACCATAGGACCACCCTAACTTTTATATTCTCGCGGCACCCTTGCAGAAAGCGTGCATGCCACTTCATAATGAATCGTCTCTAATTGTTCCGCTACTTTTTGCATAGTGATGCACTGTCCGTTATCTTCGCCGATCAATGTGACTTTTGTTCCCGCAGGAAATGACCGGGGTAAACGGATCATCAGCTGATCCATACATACACGACCAACGATTTCACAATACTCACCAGCTACCAATAAAGAAAATCCTTGCATTTTTCGCAACCAGCCGTCCGCATAACCAATCGGTACCGTACCGATCCATTCTGCTTGCGGCGTGATATATGTTTCACCATAGCCAATTCCGGCTCCTTTTTCAAGTAATTTCACTTGGACCAATTCAGAAACAAGAGACAAGGCTGGTTTCAATGGATATGTTTCTGGCAATGCCGTTCCTGAAGGATTCAATCCATACATCGCAATGCCATAGCGAACCATGTTCCCTACGGCTTCTGCATGCCACAAAGCAGTAGCACTATTGCCGGCATGGACATACCTTGGCAATTCAGGCAGACATGCCAATGCGGTTTGAAACCGTTGATTTTGTTCTTGCCAATACGTATCATCTGCTTGATCGGCTGTCGCAAAATGGGTGAAAATCCCTTCCCATGTGAACAAAGACTGCTCTTGGAGCCATTTGACAGCCGAGAGTAACTCTTCATTAGAAATAAAGCCAATTCGCCCCATTCCTGTATCAACTTTCAAATGGACCTTCAGCGGATTGGTGACAGGATTTTTTTGCAAGAAAGCAGCCGCTTCTTGCAACCACTCGTTCGTGCTTACTGGAAATGAAAGATTGTAGTAGCTCAGCAACCCGATATCTGACACAGAAACGATCCCCAACACCAATATTGGTTCACTGAATCCAGCTTCCCGCAACTCGATACCTTCATCGACTGTCGCAACACAAAAACCGGAAGCGCCCCCTTCTAGAGCTGCTGTTGCTGTCTCAATAGCCCCATGTCCGTAGCCATTTGCTTTGACCACAGCAAATAAATCCGTTGCCTTTGGCAAACGCGCCACTTCATTTTCAACATTTTCTTTGATTGCCTCTAAATTTATAATGGCTTTCGTTGGTCTATGGATTGAAACGACCATTCCACTTTCCTTCTTTCTCTAGTGATTCCCTTAACGAATCGCTATCTCTGGCATTATTCATTCTCCAACAAGATTTGCGCAAAGGCAGTCTCATTGGTATGAGTGATACTGACAAACGTCTGATGTAGAGGGTGAGGTGCCTTTGTAACAACGGGCGCTCCAGCCTCGTTGGTCAGAACTTCGATATCTTGAAAAGACAATTTCCCAATTCCTGTTCCCCAAGCTTTCGAAAAAGCTTCTTTACAAGCATACCGTCCCCCAAGAAATTCAATCTGCCTTTTTTTTGGCAGCTTGAAAAACAGTTCAGATTCCTTCTCAGTTAAAATACGCTGAATAAATTGCGGTTTGTTTTCAATCAATTCTTTGATGCGGGCTAATTCTACTGCATCGATCCCGATACCTTTGATCATTTTCTATCCTTTTCTGTTCAGCAAGAACCTTTATTCCATGACTGTTCATTACGATTTTATATCTATCTATTAAATACATCAGCTGCATTTATTTTAGTTTCATTCTACCAAAAAAAAAGGGAATTACCACTCAAAACTAAAGGGTTTAATGGATGGTTAAGAAATTTTTGAGAGGCTCGTTCTCCAGTTTTCCTTGACTATACCGTCTTTTCTCAAAAAGGGCAAAAAAAATATCCGAACAATGATCGATCACGCCAAGTGGCCTCTTGGTCAGTGGCACACATTGGCAGGTTGATCGAAAAAAGTTCAGATAATTTTGTGTCGAAAAAGGTGCTGAAAGCGACCTCTAAGGACTAGTCTTGATTGTTGCGGATAACGAAGCCGCGTTTTTTGTCATTGCTGCGACGGTTATTTTTGCGAGCGCCGTCTTTGCTGTAATTTCCTCGAGCTTTGCCGCTGCGGTTGCCGCCGTTGTCTTTACGGTTACGGTTGTTGCTGTTGTTGCTGCGACGACCATTTTTATTGAAAGATTTCTTTCCTTGCGGTAATGGTCTTTCTGGTGTGATCTTCACAGGGACAAGATCAGATGGATCTTTCGCGATTGTTTTAAGAAGCAAAGCAGCCAAGTCTTGTGCTGAGTAGCGTTCCAATAAATCATCTGCAGCTTGGAGGTATTTATCCAACCCGTTTTCATCCATTTTCACTTCTACTTGTTCAATTGCTGCACCTAATTGCCCCTTAAAAGCTTCTTTTTCGGTTGGTGGACGCATTGGTGACATCCGTTTTTTAGTTAGATTTTCAATAACATGCAAATAACTCATTTCGTTTGGTGTAACGAAAGTTACGGAGATTCCGCCTTTACCTGCACGGCCCGTCCGTCCGATACGGTGAACATAACTCTCTGGATCTTGAGGAATATCATAGTTGTAGACGTGAGTCACACCAGAAATATCTAATCCTCGAGCTGCAACGTCTGTAGCAACCAAAATATCTAAATGACCGCTCTTGAATGATCGTAATACGCTCATTCGTTTTTGTTGAGACAAGTCTCCATGGATCCCTTCCGCTTTGTAGCCTCGAGCTTCTAGTCCTCGTGCCAATTCATCGACACGACGTTTTGTCCGACCAAAAACGATCGTCAACTCAGGTGTTTGTACATCCAACAAACGAGTCATAATATCGAATTTTTCATAGTCTTTTGAACGAACATAATATTGATCGATCAAATCAGCCGTCATTTCTTTCGCCTTGATTTGAACATGTTCAGGGTTTTTCATGAATTTTACGCCAATGCTCTTGATTGCAGGAGGCATTGTTGCTGAAAATAGTAAGGTTTGACGTTCTTCAGGTACTTGGCTGATGATCTTCTCGATATCTTCCAAGAAGCCCATGTTCAACATTTCGTCTGCTTCATCCAAAACAAGTGTTTCCACTGTACCAAGTTTCAATGTGTGGCGGTTGATATGGTCTAACATACGTCCTGGTGTACCGACAACGATATGGGGACGATCTTTTAGTTGACGGATTTGACGACCAATATCCGCACCACCGTAAACCGCTTGAACCCGGATTTTTTTGTCTTTTCCTAAACGATATAGTTCTTCTTGGGTTTGGATCGCTAATTCCCGAGTAGGTGCAATCACTAATCCTTGTAGTTGGTGATTTGCTGGGTCGATTTTTTCCAACATTGGCAAGCCGAATGCTGCTGTTTTTCCGGTACCGGTCTGTGCTTGACCGATGACATCTCTTCCTTGCAACGCAAGGGGAATTGTTGCTTCTTGGATTGGTGTTGCTTCTTCAAAGCCGGCACGCTCAACAGAAGTCAATAATTCGTTTGATAATTCTAGATCTTTAAATTTCAAATGGATCCTCCTAATTTGGTCATCATCATGATGCCTGTTTTCTTTAATCGAAGCGTACTTTCTTCAGAAACACAAGAGCAGTCCCATCTCTTATCTTTCTCTTGTTACCGAAAAACCGCTTCACGAAGGCATTATAAAAGGCTAAAACAAATCTTTCTGTCTCAGCCATCATTTTATCTCAAAACGTCAATGTTTATTTACAGTAATCATTCTGTGCTTCATCTTTCGGCATTAAATAAGTATAGCACAGAATGAAAATTTCAGCAAGATTTCACGCTTACTTTACATTGCTGTTAGAGAATCAATTACCTCAACCAGGCCCATTCCGTTGCTCCCCTTTAAAACAATGCTATCCGTAGGCTGCAGTTCTTTTTGTAGTTGTGTGATCAGCGCCGCTTTTTCCTCTTTGCTAAAGAAATGGACTCGATCGGCTAAGCGACTTTGATCCAATGCACGTTTCAACGCTTGCATCTCACTACCGTACAAAAAGATCAAATCGAACCTTTCATCTAAATGATCCGCCATCCCGGCATGCATCTTCGCTGAATCAGGACCTAACTCCAACATGTCTGCTAGCACAGCGATCCGTCTGCCAGTCAGAGGCAATTTTCTGAAACTGTCTAAGACTAATCCCATCGCTGTTGGGTTTGCATTATAGACATCGCTTAAAATAGCGGCGCCATTCGCAGCTTTCAACCATTGTGTACGATTCTTTGTCAGTTGAAAATCAGCCAATCCTGCTTTGATTTTTTCTTCTTCAATCCCCAAATAACGGCCGATGCCAATCGCGATCAAGGCATTCTTTACATTGTAGCCGCCGATCACTGGAATCGTATAGACTTGATCCGCTACCGTAAAAGCTGTTTGTTCTTGGGTTTCTTCTTGGATCGTTCCTTTAAGATTGCCTTCACCCAAACCAAAGGTTTCTACCTGCTGAGTCAACTCTGCAAGGTAGGGGGTCAATAAAGGCTCGTCTGCTGGTATCATGAAAAATCCTGCTGGGTCTAAGCCGGCAGTGATTTCCATCTTGGCTTTCGCGATTCCTTCACGAGAACCAAGATTCTCAATATGGGCTTCACCGATCAATGTGATCGCTGCAACATCTGGCTGAGCCAAGTGTGACAAGGCCTCGATTTCCCCCGCATGATCCATCCCCATCTCCAATACAAGAACTTCTGTATCCGCTGGGGCATGCAGAATCGTTAGTGGCAAACCAATTTCATTATTGTGATTTCCTTGTGTTTTGTAGGTTTTGAACTGCTGTGCCACCACCGCATCTACCATATCTTTTGTAGTAGTCTTACCATTGCTACCTGTAATAGCAATTACTTTTGGCGCCAGTTTTTCTTTATAGAATTTTGCCAGCTTTTGAAAGGCAGCTAGGGTGTCTGATACTTCGATGATCATTAGTCCTTCTGGCGGCTGGATTGTCGGATGGCTCCAAAAAGCAGCGATTGCTCCTTTTTCTTGTGCTTGTTGAGCAAACTCATGGCCATCTCTCGTTCCGGCCAACGGCACAAACAAACTATCGGTAGTGACCAAGCGGCTGTCAAATTCTACACTGCTGATCATTGTCTGATCGGCACATTCTACGCCAAATAAAGCGGCAACTTCTTTTATCGATAGATTCATCTTATTTATCTCCTTAAGTTAAAAACAGGGAAGATCATGGTCCTTTCAAGCTTCACCTTGAGTTGAACTGATTTCCCTGTTTGTGATTATTCGACATCGGTTAAAAAGGCTTGACGCTGTTTAAAACGGTTGACTCCTAATTGAATCAATTCCTCAATCAAATCACCATATGGCAGACCGGTTTTTTCCCACAACAGCGGGTACATACTAAACTCGGTAAAACCAGGCATCGTGTTCAATTCATTCAGGAATAATTCGTTTTTGTTCGTCAAGAAAAAGTCGCAGCGGCTGAGGCCGCTTCCTCCAAGCATCGTATAAGCCTTTTTGGCAAACTCTTGCGCTTTCGCTTGTGTCTCCTCAGGAATTTGAGCTGGGATCTGCATCTCAATCTTATTGTCAAGATACTTCGAATTGTAATCATAAAAAGCTACATCTTTAACGATCTCGCCGGGCATTGTTGTACGCACATCTTCATTTCCAAGAACAGCGACTTCGATTTCGCGAGCTTCGATCCCTTGTTCTACGATCGCTCGTGTATCATAACGGTAGGCTTCTTGAAGTGCATTTTGCAATTCTTCCCGATTTTCAGCTTTTGTGATCCCAACACTTGAACCCATATTGGCAGGTTTGATAAACATTGGATACAAAAGACTACCTTCACATTGTTCAAATACTTTTTTAGGATTTTCTTTCCAATAGTTTTTAAGAACGGGTACATAAGGAACTTGCGGAATCCCCGCCGCCTGCAAGATATATTTGGTCATAATCTTATCCATGCCACAGGCACTAGTTAAAACCCCTGCGCCTACATAAGGCATGCCGATGGTCTCTAGAAAACCTTGGATCGTTCCATCTTCTCCATTTGGTCCGTGGAGCAGCGGAAAAACAATCGCATCCTCTTCCTTGATCTCACCAGGTTGGATCGGCGTCCCTTGGTAAGCCGAATCCGTCAGATTCAACACTTCTTTGGATGTAGGGGCTTCAGTCAATAAAGAGCCTTTTAGCCACTGGCCATCTCTCGTGATCATTACTAATTGTACTTGGTAGTAATTATAATATACAGCATTGACTACTGAAAAAGCGGATAGAAGCGATACATCATGCTCTGCACTGCGTCCGCCATATAATAAAATAATTTTCAAAAGAAATTCCTCCTGTATTCATTGTTTCTACCAAAACTAATTCTTCCACATTTTAGCACAAAAACAAAGCTGCGACATTATTTCTTGCCGATTTTAACAACTGAAATCATCCGTAGTTGAATGTTTCTTGATTTCTTCGTACTATTAGACTAGCGAAACTTAAAGAATAGAGGTGCCCGTATGGAACAGGAATCACCATCTAAGAAAAAAAGACTCAGACAGATCGTTCAAGTGTTTCTCAAATACAAAGTGATTCAAAATTTAAGTAAGCAGCAAGATCCCCTCGCTGTACGCAAAGCCTTTGAAGAATTAGGACCCACCTTCATTAAAATCGGACAAATGCTTTCCGTCCGTAGCGACTTATTATCTGACGCTTTTATCAATGAATTCAAACACTTGCAAGACAATGTCAAAAGCGATCCTTTTCCGCAAGTCCAAGCGCTGTTAGAAGCAGAATGGGAACAACCTCTGACAGCCATTTTTACAACTTTGCAAGAAAAGCCCTTAGCTTCGGCATCTATCGGTCAAGCTCACCGTGGGACTCTAAAAGATGGCAAAGAAGTTGTTGTCAAAGTACAGCATCCCGGCATTATTTCCGCTATCCAAGTAGATCTCGATTTGTTTGAAAAAGCGATTCCTTTGATTCGCTATATTCCAGAAACGAATGTGGTGGATCTTAAAAGCGTTCTGCATGAAGTTCGACGCTCATTGGATAATGAAACAAACTTTCTGCAAGAAACGAAAAATGCGCAAGAGTTTTATCACTTCAATCACCACTGGCAGCAGATCGAGATTCCTAAAGTCTATCCTCAGTGGTGTACACGTAAAGTCATCGTCATGGACTATATGGAAGGAGAAAACCTAAACTGTTTGCTTGCTCGAAAAAACAATGAACAATTTTTTCCCAACCGGACAGTAAAAGAAATCAAGAAAGAGGTCGGTACCCTGCTGGTAGAGAACTTTATGAAGCAAGTCTTTGAAGACGGCTTTTTCCATGCAGACCCTCATCCTGGAAATCTCTTCTTGCAACCACTGGACCCCGATCAGCAAACAGCTCCTTTCCATGTAAAAAAGAAAGTTGGTGTTTTAGGCGGTGTTGATTACTCCTTAAAATGGCAGGATGAGGAGACACTGCCGCCTTATCGCTTGATCTTTTTAGATTTCGGAATGATGGGACATCTGGACCAGACCCTTCGCAGTCGGCTGGCAGATGCCTTGATCGCATTGTACACTCAAGATACCCAACAAGTTGGTAGAGCTGTCCTACGCCTTTGCCGTCGGGAAAGAAACTTCGATGAAGTGGATTTCTATCAAGATCTTCAGTCTTTTGTTGAAAATTATTACAACATGCCGATCAAAGATATTGATTTGCAAAAAGTATTAGCTGAAGTCATCACTATCTGTCATGACAATCATCTGCAGATGCACCGTGACATCACGCTGCTGATTAAAGCTTTCGGAACGCTTGAAGGAGTAATCGAGGCACTTGACCCTCAATTATCGATGATGGAAGTGACACAGCCATTTGCTCAGAAATACTTTTTGCAGCAGCTGGATCTTGAAGAAGAAATGAAAAAAAGTTTGTTAGCCAGTGCCAAAAGTCTCCGAGCACTCAGTCGACTCCCTGATCGAACATTAGCTGCTGTCAACACACTAGCTACTGGCAAGCATCGTCTGAATATTGAGATCCGCCATCAAAAACAGCTGCTGGACCGTTTTGATCAAATGATCAATCGGCTAGTGATTGGCATTATCTTAGCAGCAGTGATTTTAGGTTCCTCTCTTTTAGTCGTTGCAAGTCCCCAACAGGGCGGCTTTGTTCATCAAATGGGTATCTTTGGCTATTGTATAGCCTTTGTGGCCATCGTCACCGTTGCCGGAAAATATTTTTATGATCGTTTTCGAAAAAAATAAACGATCCAGCAGTCTCCTCAATGATGGTTACTGCTGGATCGTTTTTTTAATTTCTTGCTCTAGAACTTGTTTGAATTGTTGACGATCCTCTTTCGTGAATGGTTTCGGTCCTTTGGTCCGCTTGCCGGCTTTACGCATTTGTGTTCCTAAATACCGTTGCCCTAATAAAAAGTCGATAGTCTCTGGCAAATATTCTGTGCCGTTATGATGAAAAACACGGGCTTTTTTTGGTAATACAAGTGAAGCTAAGCCATAATCTTGTGTGACTAAAAAATCGCCCGGTTGAATTTCTTTAACAATCTCATAGTCGGCTCGATCGGCCCCCTTATCCACATAGACAAAATGAACAAAATCAGGATATTCTTTGGCCGTATAGTGATCGACACTAGTGACGATCACTACTGGCAATGCAAACTGCGCACCTAATTCAATGACTTCGTTTTTTACTGGGGAACCATCCCCATCGATCAGTAATCGCATCGTCTCGCCCCCTTCCTTTTATTGTAGAAGTTTCTGCTGCAAGATGCAAGACAAGGCTGCATCCTCTCTGATGAGAAAATACAGCCTTGAGTTTAGTCTTTCAGTAACAAGTTTATTAGGAGTCCCGCATGACAAATTGACGCTCTTTTAGTTCATAAACAACATCACAGACTTTCGCTACTTCTTGTTCATGGGTCACTAAGATGATACATTTCTTTTGTTCATGGGCAATTTCTTGAAACAGTTGAACGATATCTTTTGAGGTCGTTTCATCTAAATTACCGGTGGGCTCATCTGCCACGATCAACTCATGTTCACAGCATATAGCCCGGACGATGGCCACTCGTTGTTGCTGTCCACCGGAAAGCTGGGTAACTTTCTTCATAGCTAATTCTTCAGTTATCCCAACTTTAGCCAGGTTTGCCAAAGCATATGCCTTTTTATCTGTTTGTTGTGACTTGGCAATCGCCATTGCGGTAGTCACATTATCCAGTGCCGACATATAGGGCAACAAATTATAAGCTTGAAAGACGATAGAAACATCTTTACGACGGTATTCTCGCAATCCAATTTTGTTCAACGGTTCGTTATCGTAATAAATATTCCCTTCTTTTGGTGTGTCCAACCCCGTGATCAATGAGAGAAAGGTCGTTTTACCAGAACCGCTGGAACCAAGGATCGCGTACATTTTTCCAGAATCAAAGGTCAAATCTACTTCTCGAAAAAGGGCTTCAGATTCTGTTTGGTACCAATAACCTAATTTTTCTGTTTGTAACGTCATGCTATCCCTCCTAGGAAACCAATATTTTTTTTGGATTGAGGCGCAAAATTCCAGCTGAAGATAATAGAATGGACCCAAAGCTGATCCCTACACCTAACAATGCCAATAAGCCGATTTCTTGGAATGAAACCGTAATAGCTAACTCTTGTACTTCTGCCGAGGGTGTAAAAGCGGATAGCCCGCTTCTGCCATTAGGACCGCCGTTGCCCATACTTGGCATTCCTTCCGGACCATTCATCCCTGCGTCCGCTTGTTCCGTTGTCGTTTGTTGAGCCAACAGCTGCTCGCCCACGATATTCCCTACAACATTGCCACTAGTTGCAGCGATTCCCAATGCAAAGAACATACAGATAGCAATCTCAGTAAAAAACTGTAAAATGACTTTTATTCGCGATTCGCCTAAAGATAACAGAACGCCGATCTCATATTTGCGTTCTCTGATCGACAACATTACGATCAATGTCAATATGATGACACCGGCAACCGCAACTAGCACAATTATATTTTTGGCAAAACTTGCAACATTATTCAATGGTGTCAACATCGACTGATACATTTGATCATTCGTTTGGATACTGTAGGTATCGGTATCAATCAGTTTTTCAGCTTGAGCAACGAAACTGTCCATTTCTGAAGGATCACTCAACGTATAAGTCGCCGAATCTAACGTATCCTCATTACCCGCCAATGTATTAACGAGAGTATAGGATGCAAACAATGTATTGGCTGGGTTCAAAAAATTGAACATTTGGCTCATACTGTTCACAACTTCACTGGTTTCATAGATCCCTTTGATCGTTACTTCGACTTCATTGTCTTCACTATCAGAAATAACAAATTTGTCGCCAACTGAAAGCCCATTTGCTTCTGCTAATTCTGATTCGATCAAGACATGATTCGTCCCTTCATCTCCTGCAGTGATGGCTTCACCATCGGTAATTTTCGCGGTGCCTTCTGAAAAACTTGTATAGTTCGTACTTTCGGAAACACCAGTGATTTGAAAATCGCCGCTGCTCATTCTGCCTTCTTGCATATTAGGCATCCCACTTGGCTGGCCATTCGTTGCTCTAGATGAATCCTCCGTAGATTCTGTCGCTGTACTTTCGTCATCCTCACTTGAAATAGCTTCAATGCCACTGACAGCATCGGCTGATGTACTCGCTTCAAAGCTATAGGATGCTACCCCACTTAACGCTGCAATTGCTTGAGCATCACTAAGATTTACCGGTGTATTCTGGAAACTGCCTGGATCGGGCGGTGTCGACTCCCCCTCTGAAGTATCTGAAGAAGCTGTTTGGCTGTTTTGTCGAAGAGACTCCCGATTGGCTTGCAGCGTCACCGTCGCTCCCACGCTTTTTTGTGCGTTTTCGGTTGCGACTAAAGCAGCACTGCGGATTGTCAATCCTGCTAAAACAAAAATCAAAATTGCCGAAAAAACAGCAATCAGCAGCAAACTTCGACCTTTCTTTGCCCACAAACTTTGTAAGCCGCGTTTCATAAAATTCATCTCATATCCTCCTCTACTAAACGTAGCTTGACTATATGTTTACTAGCTTAAGTACACCTTAAAATAGGCATGGTCTATCCACGATATCTTTAGACACTGTCTGCTTCAATCTCGGAAATGGAGGGCTAGAATATCCTTTCAGAATGTTACACTTTAATGGCTTTTCACCAATCATGTATAGCAAAAATAAACTAAGTTGTAGCGGTCATCGTTCGTAGTATTCTTTCTTTGGTTCCTCCAACGAGGGCTACTAGAATTGATCAGCGTCCAAATCCGCCCATTTGGTTTGTCGTGGCAGTTGCGCCAGATTGGGTCAAATTTGAAAGGGTATCTGTTAAAGATAATGTGCCTAATTCAGAAGCATCCTTCACACTTCCTCCTTGATAAAGACCATAAACAGAAGTTTCACTATTGCTGCCGCCACTAAGTAGTGTATAGTCTGCTGATTGTAAATCTGGACTTGAAATCACCACATGTTGAAAATCCTTACTAGGTGCATAGGATAATAACGTATTGCCCTCAGTATCTTGCAAGGTGATCAACGTGTCTGCTGCCTGAGATTGATCGAAAGTAATCGCCACTGATCGTTGTGTTCCGCCACTCACATTCATTGCCATATCAGTGGTTCCTGCAGCGACGAGGGTCCCACCTGTAATTTCAAAGGTTCCATTATAATCTAAAGCGCCATTCCCGCCTTGCGTCGGTCCATTGACAATCACGATTCCACCGCTCATTGTGACATTGCCATTGCTGTCCAATCCATCTCCTTCAGCATCAATTGACAAGGTTCCACCTGTGATGACAACTTCTTTGCTATCGTCTGCTTGATCGCCACCGCCTGGTCCTCCTCCAAAACTATCTTGTCCAAATTGTCCGCTATCCGTCGTGTCGCTGCCGCCGCCGGCATTTACCCCATCATCGCTTGCTAGCACTTGAATATCTCCACCAGCAATGGTGATGACGCTTGCTTCTAAGCCTTCATAGGATTTGTTGACAGTAATCGTCCCATCATTAATGGTTAAACCATTGTCTGCATGAATGCCATCATCTCCAGTCGCTGCTGAAATCTCCCCGCCATTGATGGTGACTGAATCATTGGCGTGGATACTATCATCCGCACTATCGATAGTATAGGAACCACTTGCTAGTAGGATGGATCCACCTGCTTTCATTCCTTTATAACTTTCATCAGCGACGACCGATTGACTATCTGCACCATCAGCTGTCTTAACGGTCATTTCTGCTGATTGAATACTAAGATTTGTCTCAGCTTGGATACCATCCCGACCACTTTGGATCGTAAATATACCACCATCAATCCCAATATAGCCTTTTGTAGCATCTTCGGTATTGTTGGCTTGGATACCATCTCCTTCAGAAGTCGTCAGAGTATAATTCCCATCTCGAATCGACACCGAATCTTTTCCTTTGATCGCATTGTTTTTTGCTGTGATTTCATAGGTGCCGCTTGCCAAGACTAAATCGTCTTTGCTGCGGATGCCGTTGCTATAATTGCCTTCAATGACCAATTTCCCTTCTCCATTGATCGACAAATCGTCTTTGCTATAAAAAGCAGCATCCGGTTCGGTTTCTCCTTCTGCAAAGGTATAACTCGTTCCATCCGTTAACGTATTTGTTGTATCCGCAGCTAATGTCGTAATGACTTTCTCTGCCTGCTCGATAACAACTGCTGAACTGTTAGCATTCGTGATACTTACTCCAGCAAAGATCAAATGAACTTTGGCTTCTTTGTCGACGTTGATTTTCAACTGACCATCTGTCAAAGAACCGCTGACCATATATGTCCCTGCCGAAGTAATCGTTACTGTTTGATCATCAACTGTAAATCCTTCTCCAGCTTCCGTTTGTGCACCCGCCAGTTTTATCGCTATGGCTGAAGATGACTCATAAGAAGCATCCAAATCCTCTTCTTCATACTTTCCATAATAATCTGTATCTTCCAAAGAAGTAGATCCATTCGTAACCGTTGCTTCCGAAGTTCCAGTGGCAGAACTTGAAGAATTTGTTTCAGATTGCTGCGCACAAGCTACCAGTAATAGTGCCAAAAACAATGGGTAGATTTTTTTCATTGGTCTTCCTCCTTATAATTCATCACGATTAGCCGCAACTTTACCGAGTACAACAGGTAAATTGCCATTACGCGTCCGTACATCATCGATCAAAGCCTTTTCTTGTGTTTGATCCTTCAATACTAAGTGATAGCGTAACTCGTAGAGACTACCCATGGTTGTTGTGCGTACCGAATCCAACTTGGCTGTATGAGTAAATTTCTCAAAAATGTCATCAAACAGTTGGGGATAATCTAAGTCTTCTGGAATAGTTATTTTCAATTCCCGTTCGCTCGTCTTACGTCGTTCGCCAAAGGGTACGGTATACAGCATCAATAAAAAGGCAGCTACCACGAATGAAAAAACCACCACATAACCGACATAACCCATACCGGTGGCTAAGCCGATCCCCATGGACCAAAACACACTGGTGATTTCGCGAGAACCTCCTGGAACGGAACGGAAGCGGATCAAGCTGAATGCGCCCAAAATCGCTACCCCAGTTCCTAAATTCCCATTGACCAGCATAATCACTGATTGTACTAGAACCGGCAGTACTGCCAACGTAATGACAAAATTTTTTGTATAAACATTCTTTACCATATGCACTCCGGCAACTAAGAGACCCAGAATCAGTGAGGCACTAATACAAATAATCAAGCCATCCCATTCAAGAGTAGCGGTATCACTTAACAAACTAGATAACATTCTGAATATCCTCCTTTTTAAACAAATGACGTTGGTAGGTTTGAGCATACTTGGAAAAACTAGCTTTGCGCACACCATACTGATTCAATTGTTCAACAAACCAAAGGGGATAGGCCCCCATTGCTTTAACTTCCATCAACACACCAATCTCTGGCGCTATCAATTGTCCATAACTCCCTTCAGACAATGTCAGATTGTTTTCCCGATAACGAATGTTTTGATCAAAGGTCACTCTAAATTCACTGTCTTCTGATGCAAAAAGCGAAAGGCGGTCATAGGCAATCAAAACGCGCGGACTTAAGTCATGGTTTTGTTTAAATAGCCAACGAATTTCGGCGGCAATTTGAAGTGGTTGAATAGTGGTAGGAAATTCCCCGCTTCGTATCCATGATTGATAATCTGAATAGCTTAGAGAAACACGCCGCTTATATACAATGCCATTGACTTTCTTCTTGATTTCTAGGAACACCAAACTGTCCTGAGATGGAACACCATAACTCCGGATGCGAAATTTCTCTTTATACTTTGGCTTATCCATCGAATGACGGATGAAACGAAAATCATCCGTGTCATAGTAAAGAGATAGAATCGTGTGTTGGCCATATTCATCAATCTTCATCCTCTGCTGCAACGCACCCAGAAACGGCTGAAACTGCTCAGACGATAAAAGATACTTGGTTTCTTTTCGTTGAAATACCTTTTTTAATTTCATGGTATTTTCCTCCTTTGATTGCTATAGTCCCTATTTAAGACGCTGAAACTTAAAGACAGCTTAAGCAAAAATCACTTTTTTAAGTTTTTTTTATGTTACTCATGCTATGCTTATAATGAAAGAGGTGACAGAATGATCAAGTTATTACTGATCGAAGACGACAGAACGTTATCAGAAAATATTAAAGAAATCGTTGCAGAAATTGGTGAAATCAGCCAAGCTTTTGATGGGAGTGAAGGTCTGTATGAAGCCCAAAGTGGGATTTATGATTTGATCATTCTAGATTTGATGCTTCCAGAAATGAATGGCTATGAAGTATTGGCAAAATTACGACAGCACACTGTTCAGACACCAGTCTTGATCTTAACCGCCAAAGATGGATTAGAGGATAAGGTCGCTGGCTTTCAAAAGGGCGCCGATGACTATTTGACAAAACCTTTTTATCGGGAAGAATTATTGATGCGTTGCAAAGCCTTGTTAAAACGTTCATTGGGTTTATTTAATGAAAACCAAGTGGTCTATAAAGGATTGACCTGCAATCTCTCTACTAATGAGGTAACGATTGACGAAAAGCTATTACCTATCCAAGGAAAAGAATTTGCATTACTCGTTTATTTTTTGCAAAACCGAGGCATTATTTTGACGAAAGAACAAATTTTTGACCGTATTTGGGGATTTGATTCAGAAACAACGATCACAGTAGTCGAGGTCTACATCAGCAATTTACGCAAACATCTTCGGGATACTGGTATTGATAAAGAGATCCGGACACTGCGCAATGTAGGCTATATTATGCAAGGAGATTAGCGAATGAACAAAGAACTCTCCAAGAAACAGCGACTTAAATTGTTCTTGATCAATATCAGCGCTTTTGCATTGATCTTTACATTGCTCGGAATCATTGTACTAGAATTATTTGATCAATCTGCATATCAAGAAACCGATATTGCCCTTGAACAAGCCGTCCAAGATACACGTCTGGTCCAAGCAGAGATCAACAACGCCAATCAAAACGAAGCCATTGCCTTACCGCCAAATACAGCAATGCCAAAGATTCCTGGAACCAATCGTTTCAACACCCAATTTATTCTTTGGTCAGAAGACGGTACGATAGTAAACAAACAATCATTAGGCGGACGTTTCTCTCAGCTAGCTTCACTCAAATTAGATACGGAACATTTAAATACGATTCAATCACTGACCGTAAGCGATCAAAATGAAGCGGAGACTTTGCTGTTTCACTCGATCACGGTTGCCGCGCCTACGAACCAATCAGGGGTAGCCTATGTTCAAGTGTTGGCCAATACCAACCAAATCAATAATGCAATGAACAACTTTCAAACAATTTTGATTTTATCGATGATTTTCTTTTGGATCTTGTCAATCGGTATCAGCTACTACCTTTCTTCATTGACAATGCGGCCGATCCTCGCTTCGTGGAAAAAACAGCAAGAATTTGTCGAAAATGCTTCTCATGAATTACGGACGCCTTTGACGATCATCCAAAACAGTTTAGAGCGCACCTTCACTAAGCCCAATCATACGATCATTGAGGAATCAGAAAGTATTGCTCAAGCATTAGCAGAGACCCGGAGGTTGACTGGATTGACAGCGGATTTATTGACGATTGCCCGCAGCGATTCCAACCAGCAGATGTTAGCCAAGGAAACCATTGCCATCGCTCCTTTCATTCAAGAACTGGCAAAACCGTTTCAAGAGATTGCCAAAATGAATAATAAACAATTTGTCTTGGAAAACCTAGCTACGACAACTGCTGTCTTCGACCCAAAAAAAATACATCAAGTATTAGTAATTTTATTGGATAATGCCCTGAAATATACAAGTCAAGGAGATAAGCTCACACTGCTGTCAGAAATTTCCAACAAGTATTGGCTGCTCGAAGTTAGAAACACAGGTCCATCTATTAGCGATGAAGACAAGAAACATATTTTTGAACGCTTTTATCGGGAAGATCGCTCCCGTTCAAAAGAAACCGGCGGCTATGGTCTCGGTTTGGCCATCGCCAAACAAATCGTGGAGGAACACAAAGGGCAAATCAGTGTACGTGATCTACAACCTAAAGGCGTTATTTTTCAAATCCGTTTGCCAAAGGAGGGATAAAAATGAAAGTCATTCATTTAAGAGAACATCCTGAATATTTACAGGAAGCGATCGCTTATTTTCAATCAAAATGGGCGAGTCCCGCATCCATGAAAGTGTATGAAGATAGCTTGACCCACAGTTTTGCTGATACCGATCTACCGCAATGGGTCCTACTCGTGGATAACCAAGCCGCTGCTGTCCCCTCGATCATTGGCTGTGGTGGACTGATCACGAATGATTTTATCAGCCGAATGGATTTGATGCCTTGGCTGTGCGCCCTCTATGTCGATCCTCACTATCGCAGACAAGGTGGTGCTCAGCTTTTGATCAATACTATCAAGCAATCTGCCGCTACTGCTGGTTTCTCGACCCTTTATTTATGTACAGATCTTGTTTCGTTTTATGAAAAATTTGGTTTTGAGCTGATGGGTACAGGCTATCATCCTTGGGGAGAAGAATCGATGATCTATCGCTATCCCCTACAGAAATAGACAAAAAAACAGCCTTGAACACGAATGTTCAAAGCTGTTTTTTATTCACAGTACTATTACTAGTAGAATACCCTATCTCCACAAAAGGAATATTCCGACACCCTGCATCCGGCAGGTGGATCGCTCCTTGTGCCTCTGTTATCAATCTGGTCAGTCAAAGCTAGACCATCTCGACTCGTCGCATGAGGTATACTTTACCATAATTGATAAAGAAAAACTACTGCTTTATCAAAAAAATTCTTTAATAAGTGTTTTCGAAAGAAAAGATGCTCAGCTTTCGGTTAAGAATGTTGCAACTTTCGTTGTGATCAAATCAATCGCTACGTGGTTCTCGCCGCCTTCTGGAACGATGACATCTGCATAGCGCTTCGTAGGTTCGATAAATTGATGATACATAGGCTTGACTACTGTCAAATATTGTTCAATAACGGAATCCAGCGTTCGTCCGCGTTCTTCCATATCTCGTTTGATCCGACGAATGATTCGAATATCATCATCCGTATCTACATACAGTTTGATATCCATCAAGTCTCGCAAACGTTCGTCTTCCAAAATCAAGATTCCTTCAAGGATGATCACTTCTTTTGGTTCCTGAATGATCGTTGCTTCACTGCGAGTATGTGCCACATAATCATAGACCGGTTTTTCGATCGTTTCGTAGGCAAGGAGTTTCTGCAGATGTTCGATCAATAGATCGGTATCAAAGGCAAACGGATGATCATAGTTTGTGTTCAACCGTTCTTCAAAGCTCAAGTTGCTTTGATCTTTATAATAAGAGTCTTGTTCAAGCATCATAATGGAATGATTGGGAAAGTGATTGAAAATCGCTCGGCTCACACTTGTTTTTCCACTACCAGAACCACCAGTCACACCAATAATAATGGGCTTGCCATTCGTCATTCAATTAACCTCTTTCGTCTCTAAAATTTACACTGTTTCTATTATAGCGAAATTCTGAAAAATTACTATTCATTTCTAAGAAATCAGTCTTTTAATAACGATGGCAATTGATCCAACGACTGGATCTCATAGGTTGGGAGAACTGTTGAAGCCGCTTTTTTGTTAGGATTCAGCCAGATTGTATCGATCCCTGACAAGTGTCCGCCCAAAATATCTGAAGACAATGAGTCACCAATAATGACTGTTTTTTGTTGTTCAAAATTAGGAATCCGGTCAAAAACATAGGTGAAGAATTCTTTCATTGGTTTTTGATAACCTGTATCTTCTGATACAAAGATATCCCGAAAATAAGGCATCAACTTAGCATCTGACAACCGGCGGTATTGGGTTTTAGAGACACCATTAGTCACAACATATAAATCAAACTTGTCAGCCAATTCGGCCAACACTAGCTGACTATTGCCTAATAATTTATGCCCTTGATCCAAGTAAGAGCGATAGTGTTTTTCCATCGCTTCACTGTCGACGATTCGCCCATACTTTTTAAAAAATAAGCCAAATCGTTCATTGACTACTTGGTCTCTAGACAGCTTCCCTTGTTCAAATTGTTGCCACAGTCCGTGATTAACCGCTTGATAAGTCTGTTTCATTTCGAGATCCATCGTCAGACCTTGTTCCGCAAAAAGAGCTGTCAGCGCTTCATGTTCAGTATCTTGGAAATCAAGAATCGTATCATCGACATCAAATAACAGTGTTTTATAAGTCATAGTCTCCTCTTTCTCAGCGAAAATAATTCGCTAGGCTTTCTAATTCAAATTGGGTGAGATTCCGGTATTCTCCGGACAATAGATCCCCTAGTTCCAAAGGACCAATTGCAACTCTTTTTAGGGCAATCACTTTTTTCCCTCTTGCTAAAAACATCTTCTTCACTTGATGGAACTTCCCTTCAGCAATCTCTAGATGAACAAAGGACCGCCTACCTGAAGTCATCTCTATGGTCAATTTGGCAGGCTGACAAACGACACCTCCATGAAAAACGATGCCTTGAGCAAAAGCAGCCACATCTTCCGCTGTTACCGGACCATTGACAATAACATCGTATCGTTTCGGCACTTTCTTGTTTGGGTGCAATAATTCATAGCCTAACTGCCCATTCGTCGTCAACAATACCAATCCTTCTGTATCGCGATCCAAACGTCCCACTGCATAAAGTGTCGCCTGTCGGTCTTCTGGCTGTAAAAGATCAATGACTGTGGGGTGCTGGTGATCTTTATTTGCTGTCACCACCCCCGCTGGCTTATTGAGTAAGTAATACACATCTCTTGTTTGCAGCAGTACCCCAGCAACCTTGATTTCATGCAATCGACTGTCGACATTTCGAGATGGGTTCCGTTCGATTTGCTGATCCACCAAGACTTTCCCTTGTTGAAAAAGACGTTTCATTTCTTTGCGAGAGGTCGCTAACCGCTCTTCTATCAGTTTGTCTAAACGCATTGTTTTCTCTCCATCTTGGCTATTATAGCTCAGATTTAATTGCTTGCAAATCCTCGACTCATCATTTCATTTGACTTTCTTCGACTTTCCACGTAAGGTTAAAGAGTAAAGTAAATAAAGTTTCTCATACACAGCGTTACGACCTGGTGGAGAAAAGTTGAACCAAAACTTTCTGGGGCAGTTGTGTAAACAACTGCCCTTTTGCGTGTTTTTACTCACGTACCACTTAATGTGCAGAGTTAACAAAATTTGCTTAAAAACATCCCGTTTTTTTCGGGAAATTTTAGGAGGAATTGAGTTATGTCAGTATCATTAGAAGTTACGAAAAGAGAAGTTCGCCCCCGTTCATTACGGAACAAATTGCGTCACGAAGGAAAAGTACCTGCTATCGTGAATGGTTATCAAGTAGACAGTACTCCGATTGCAGTCAATGCAGCGGAATTAGAAAGACTGCTACGTGAAAATGGTTTGAATACCGTAATCACTATGAACTTAGAAGGCAAGAAAGTAAATACACTGATCAAAGAATTTCAATCAGACACGTTCACTCGTGCATTGACCCATGTTGAATTCATCTCAGTCGATATGAATGAAGAAACTGAGGTAGAAGCTGAATTGACCTTAGTTGGTGATGCAGCAGGGGTGAAAGCCGGCGGCGTATTGACACAAAACTTATACAGTGTCGTTGTATCCGCAACACCAGATAAATTACCTGAACGTATTGAAGTTGATGTCACTGGACTTGAAATTGGTGACGCGTTGACTGTAGGCGATTTAGAGAAAAATGATGATTATACGATCGTCACAGAAGCCGAAGAACAAATCGTTGCTGTTGCTGAAGCACAAGAACTTTCAGAAGATGACGAAAACGGTGAAGCAGCAGAACCAGCTGTTATTGGTGAAGATCAAGAATAATTTTTGCTACAAGTAAAGAATAAGACCATTCCTTGAGGAGTGGTCTTATTTTAAACAAGTTGATTCTATCTTTCGATTGCCGACCCACGACCGACTTTATCCTCAAGGAGGGAACAACCATGTTTGAACCATTTGACAGTAGCCGCAGCCGCTATGCTTCTGGTGGTATCGTCCAAACCATGCCGGGAGAATTGATCGATAGTTTATGGCTGATCATTGACTTGGATCTGAAAGGCGTTATTCCGTTAGAAAATCTATTAACTTTTCACGTAAAAAATAATGACGGCCGTGTTAGTATTCATTTTTCACAAGATGATCGCCGTGCTGGGATGTGTATCGATCTGCCGATTGCTTACAATGAGTATTTGCCTCAAACCGTTTATGCCTATGATGATGGTCAGCGCCAAACCATTTTATTGCCTAGTGAAGCAAGCTGATCTTCTATAATTTATTTCTCTGCATTACGTACCAAATCTCCAGCGAGTGAGGGATAGCTAGACACTTTCTGCTAGGCTTAAGGTATTCTTAGCCTAGTAGTTTTTTAGTGTTGCCCTACTATTTTTCAGCTATTCAGTTGTGCGGTTCTTTTGAGTCTGCTTTTAACCGACACTGCTTGCAGGATCACCCAATTTCCCCTTCCATCATTCCCTACTATGAATCCAGAATCCCTGTTTTTTTCCTTATTTTCTTCATTTTTTTCTCTTTTAAGCTGATTAGCTCCACATCTGTCTCTTTGTAGTGAAAATTATTTATTAAACTTTGATGATTATTCTTTTCTAAAAAAACCAAGAAACTAGTTATCCACTATAATAAATGTAATCTCATCCGAAAGAGGTGATTCACAACTTGGAGGATTTTCTCGAGAAAGAAGTGTTGCGCATGTTGCGTCTGATCCGTAGTCTTTTCAAAGAAAGTCCGCTCCCCCTCCAACAAGCAGCCCTGCAACAAGGGATCTCCGTCAAGACTATTAGACGGATGATCGCCAACGAGTTAGGTATCAAGTTACCAATCAAATTTTTGATTAAAAAAGGCCAACTTGATTATTTACAGACGGAAGCAATGTCGGTTACTGAGTTACAAAAAAAGTCATCGCTTCTCTTGTAAAAAAGAGCAGTAACTACCGTATTCTTAACACCCAGCTGGAAGAACCTTCGTTGACTTATCCATTATTATGCAGAAAATGTCACCTGAGCCCTTCCAGTGTCAATCGACGTTTCACTGCTCTATCATCCTCTTTGGCAGCGTATCACTTATCTCTGAATCGCAAGCATTTTCCACTTTTACAAGGGAACGAAATACAAATCCGTTTTTTCCATTATCAATTGTTGCGCTGGATGCGTCCACACTTGATAAAAAGTTCCAGTGAGGCCTTCTTTTGTATCAAAACAATCCATGAAAAAAGAAAAGCGGTTTATCCGCTGGAAAATGGGATCGCATTAGCTACAGTTTTTCCAAAAAACTTTGTCCCTGCCTTTTATTTGCGCCATGAACGCAACTATCTTTTCTTATGGAAACAATTACTTGGACTTGAAGCCTTCTATTTATCTGAAGAAGATACCTACTTGCTGAACCAAATATTTGCTGCAGAACTGCTCAAAGAACGTCTGGGAAGTGACTCCTTTCAAATCTGTCTTGTCAAAATCACTCAAATCCACTTGCTCTGTGCTTTATTGGAAGGCAATCTGATCTTGTTTAAAGGGAGTGGATCACTTTCACCTGATACCCTCACACTCATTCGTCTGTTTCTTAGCCAGCTCCCCCACTACGATCAATTATTAAAAAAGCACCCTGAATTGCCGCTGCTGTATGAAATGATTTGGCATAACCGTTCTGTTTTGCTAGATTGGAATTAAAAAAGAGCAGTGACAAAAGTATGAAACAAACCACCTAACCGAAACGTAAAGAGAGTACTCCTGCGATTCAGGAGGTCTTCGACGCAAGATTGCGAGGAAGGTCAAATCTCTTTATCATTTAGTAAGTTTCGTCTGTTTTTAACTTAGGTCACTGCTCTGTTTGTACTGCTTAATGAAGGAAACTATTTAGCGTCCGCATCAACGATTTTCACAGAACCTTGCCATTGTTTTTCGACAAAGTCTTTGATTTCGTCAGAGTGAAGCACTTCAACCAATTTTTTGATTTTATCGCTGCTTTCGTCGCCACTGCGTACGGCAATCACATTGACGTATGGTGAATTATCCGCTTCTAATAAAACAGAATCATCTGCTGGATTCAAGTCGATCCCAAAAGCAAAGTTCGCATTGATGGCCACTAGGTCTGCTTCATCATTTTGGTAAGCCGTTGCCAATAATGAAGGATCAATATCATGCTTGAATTCTAATTTCTTTGGATTTTCAGCAATATCATCAAATGTTGCTGTTTCAGCATCGACACCATCTTTCAACTTAATCACACCAGCATCTTGTAAAATCGTTAAGATACGGCCCCAATCGGATTCCGAATTTGAAGTAATCACGGTTGCACCTTCAGCTAATTCAGAAATGTCAGAGATCCGTTTTGAATACAACCCCATCGGTTCGATATGAACCGCTCCTGCATTAACAAAGTCATAGCCATTATCGGCAATTTGCTTGTTCAAGTAAGGGATATGTTGGAAATAGTTGGCATCGATATCGCCATTTTCTAAAGCTTTGTTTGGCAAGATGTAATCATCGAAGGTTTTGATTTCTAAATCGATTCCTTCTTTTTCCAACAATGGTTTTGCTTGTTCTAAAATTTCTGCATGGGGTGTGACAGATGCTCCCACCACCAATTTCGTGTTTTCTCCACTAGCTGATGTTGAATCGGCGCTGTTATTTGAACCTGTACCGCAGGCTGCTAAAGCGACTGTTAACAATACTGTTGTTGCAAAACCAAAAATCTTTTTCATTTTTATTCCTCCCAATTTTCTATTTGATGTTTTTCTTTTTCAGCCAATCAGCGTTTGTCTGTTGCTTTTGTCAAAAAGTCGCCGATTGCTTGTAAGATAAAGACAATAATTAAAATAATCACTGTTGCTACAAGCGTCACAGTGTAATTTCCCCGTTGAAAGCCTTCTTGCCAAGCCAATGAACCAAGGCCTCCGGCACCGATCGCCCCTGCCATAGCTGTGTAACCGATCATTGAAATAGTGGTGACAGTGATGCCCGAAATCAATGCTGGGACACTCTCAGGAATGATAATCTTATAAATAATCTCCCAGTAACTTGCCCCCATCGCCTCGGCAGCTTCAATCACACCTGGACTTACTTCTCGAAAGGCAATCTCTACTAACCGTGCATAAAAAGGAGCTGCTGATAGAACCAATGCTGGAATCGCAGCTTTTGCCCCTAAGAAGGATCCTACCAATAGTGTCGTAAACGGTATAATCAAAACCATCAAGATCATAAACGGAGTTGAACGAAACACGTTACTGATAATCGAGACTAAGGTATAGGCAAAGCGTGATCCAAATGTTTGCTTGCGACCTAATGAATAAAGAGCCAATCCTAGTATTAGTCCAATCACAATGACTAGTACCATAGAGAAGAATGTCATAAATAACGTATCGATCGTCGCTTGTTGCATGTTTGCCCAATCGATTTTTTCAAAATCAAAATAGGTTTCTGAAAATGATTTACCCACGCTCGATCACCTCCACGCCTACTTGTTCTTGCGCAAAAAAGCGCAATGCTTTATCGATTTCTGGTGTTTCACCGGTCAATAGAACGGTTAATGCGCCAAAAGAGCCTTCATTCGTTTGCTGAATCTTGCCATAAACAACATTGACATCAATCAGATACTTTCGGATCGCTTGCGAAATGATTGGTTCATTCGCATTGTCTTCCGTAAAGGTCAATGTCACTAAGCGGCCATGGGGATTTTCTCTTAAAAAGGCTTGACGCAATTCCTCGGGATCTTCTTCTGGCTCCAAATCTTGCTGCACAAAGCGCTTAGTCACAGCTTGTTGCGGATGACGAAACACCGAGTGTACGGAACCTTCTTCAACAATTTTGCCTAATTCCATTACAGCTACTTTATTGCAGATTTTGCGAATCACATTCATCTCATGGGTGATCAGCACAATCGTCAAATTCAGTTTTTTGTTGATGGACAGCAGTAAATCCAGAACTTCTTCGGTTGTTTGAGGGTCAAGTGCACTGGTTGCTTCGTCGCATAGCAAGATTTCTGGCTCATTTGCTAACGCACGGGCAATTCCTACCCGTTGTTTTTGGCCACCTGACAATTGGGAAGGGTAAGCTTTTTCGCGTCCTTCTAACCCGACAAGTTTTACCAGTTCTTGTGCCCGCTCGCGGCGTTTGATTTTGGGGATCCCTGCCAATTCTAATGGTAATTCGATATTTTCCAATACTGTTCGTGACCACAAGAGGTTAAAGTGTTGAAAAATCATTCCAATTTTTTTACGAAAATCTCGTAATTCTTTGTTCTTCAAGGCTAAAATATTTTGACCATTGATCACTACATCACCAGCTGAAGGAAGTTCTAATCCATTCAATAGACGAACCAATGTACTTTTGCCGGCACCTGAATAACCAACGATGCCATAAATATCGCCTTTTTCCACTTGCAGAGAAACATCATTGACGGCATGGACTGCGCCACTTTTACCGTCAAAGGATTTCTTTACGTGGGTCAATTCGATTAATGCCATAAATTTCCCATCTTTCTTTATTCATTCACTAGTTAAACACAAAAAAAGCTTTCATCCTTTGTACATTATACTGTTACAAAGGACGAAAGCACAACTTCCGTGTTACCACCTTGATTTACTGTCGACTCGCATCAACAGCCTCTTCCAGTACTTGAATTTCTTCGCATACTGTTGCACAGTAACGGGTGCATCCCGTGATAGGCTTGTCCTTAGACTCACCCATCCTGCTCAAAGACCATCTTCCATCTTCTCTTCGTTGCCCATTTACACCAAACAGGGCTCTCTGTGTACGTCAAGAACATGTACTCTTCTTTTCAAAGCATTCATTTATTGAGCAAATTATAGCAACGTCTCAATCTGCTGTCAATTCTTTTTGTAAATCAGTGGTTGGATCTTGTTTTATAATTCGTCAAATTGACTTGGATCAACATCTTTAAAGCTGACTAGCCAAGCGTTCATTTCATCGCTGTCGTTTAAGATATCAACGTTTTGATCGATTTTTTCATTTACAGAAGAAATCACGCCTGTTAATGGGCTTGGAAATTCACTGACAGCTTTTTCTGCTTCCAACTCCACTAGCGTATCTCCTTGTTTCAAGGCTGTACCAACTTTTTTCAAAGAAGCAAAAGACACAGCACCTAATTCTTCTTGTGCTTCTTTTGTCAAACCAACACAGTATTCTTTGCCATTGAACAGTACCCACAAATTATCTTTTTTTCTCAAGCATTTCTTTTCCATGATTCTAACAAGACTCCTTCATATTCTTTTTCTTTAAACCCATTGATCAAAAAGCGATCTTCACTAATCAACAATGGGCGTTTGATCAACATGCCGTCTGTGGCCAACAAAGTTGCGGCTTCTTCATTCGACAACGTTGGTACTTTCTCTTTCAAACCTAATTCACGATATTTCATTCCGCTTGTGTTAAAAAAGCGGCGAGCTGGCAAGCCGCTAGAGGTGATCCATTGTAACAATTGCGCCTTCGTAGGCACCTCTTTGATCATGTCAATGGCCTCATAGGGAATCCCATTTGCTTCTAGCCAAGCTTTCGCATTTTTACATGTACTGCATTTCGGATACCAGTAAAATGTGATCATAGCTATCTCCTTACAAGGTTTTTGGTGTACTCTCAGCCTGATAGCGCATCGATAAAATCAAGCCAATGCCGATCATGTTACTTAATAATGCCGATCCCCCTTGACTGATGAAGGGTAATGGAATACCTGTCAAAGGCAATAAGCCAATATTAGCACCGATATTTTCAAAGACATGGAACAAGATCATCATGATGATCCCGGTAGCAAGATAGGCATAAAATTCATTGTTTGTATCAAAACAAACCCGAATCATTCGGTAAATCAAAATGAAATATAATAAAATCACAAAGGCACTGCCGACAAACCCAAAGTTCTCTCCGATCACAGAGAAAATCATATCTGATTCACGAACTGGCACGTAGACATCACTCACATTGAACCCTTTACCGAACATCCCACCAGACCCAATAGCCATTAAAGCATAAGCTAGTTGGAAAGACTGGCCTTGAGTATCGTGAAACGGATCTAACCAAGAATCGATACGTGCAAACTGATATTCTTTAAAGCCGACATTATAGAGAAACTCTCGTCCCATATCTGTTGTAACTAAAAAGATGGTCCCGCCCCCTATCAAAACAAAAGCGGCGATAACTGGGATCACGATCTGCCAAGAAATCCCCGACATCAAAAAGATCCCACCAAAAATAGCTAAGAAAACTAACATCGTTCCAAAGTCTTTTTGCAGCATGACTAAAACTAGGACCGGAATGGTTACAGCTAACATTTTAGCGATCAATAAGCCATCCGTCTTTAAATCTCGATCTCGATGACGAACATTGTGATGGGTGACCACCAGCGCCAACATCATGATAAAGGCAATCTTCATCAATTCCGAAGGCTGGATCGTAAAGGAGCCAAAACGCAGCCAGTTTCGCGAGCCCGTAGAGTCGGCTAACCCTGCATCATAGAACTTCAAGAGACCCAGCATTACCAGCAATCCTGCTCCGTAAATATAGGGAGTCAACTTCCACAACCACTTGGATTTTATATGCATGATCACTATAATTGCGATAACTCCTAATACATACCATAAAGCTTGAAATCCTAAGGTTTTTCCCACGGATGGATTCCTTGGATCATTCGTCAATGCGACATACAATGACGCAAACCCAATCAAGCACAATAAAAATACGGGTAATATCACACCGTAGTCAATTCGATTATCATTCTTTTTTATTCGTGTATTTTCCATGCCCACACTCTCTTCTGTAGAATCTTTATCCATTATAGTGATGTTTGCGCAGAAAAGAAAGGATTCCCCGTTCTCATTCAGAAAAAATTTAGAAACTTTAAAGTTTTCTCTAAAAAAATCATCTAAAAAAAGAAGCAGTCTAATTAGACTGCTTCAATGCCAGCTGCAGGATTCGAACCTGTGACCTACGCGTTACGAGTGCGTTGCTCTACCAACTGAGCTAAGCTGGCAACTAACACAAAGAAGATTATAAGAAAAAAACACAACTTTGTAAAGAGAAGTTTAGGGAAAAAATAGGATTACTGAAAATTTTCAAAAAATGTGGTATAATTTAACTATATCAAGGAGGTTTTTACATGGCAACATTTGGTAAGTTCGAAACAACCGTTGTCCCGTCAGCTGAAGGTGCAAATTTTGAGGTCGCTACTCCTGTCATGTTTACGATCCATGGAATAAAACAAACCGGTACAGTCACTAAGCAGCTTAAGAACTCTGCGGTTGTTGAATTGAATCAGACAGCGGAGAATCAAAAGCTTGTTACACAAAGTAATGGTGTATTGATCATTAATTATAAACAGTTAACGAAAATGTAGTTCGTTCAAAAGGAGACTGGGACAAAAGTGGTAATCTCCAAGAAATAAGGAGGAATACACGGAAATTGCTTTTCAAATGTTTGAGTAGTTTTTGAGTAGTTCGATTTATTTCCGAAGGAGTTGCTCCTGCTCCCAGCGTTTAGACGTGTTTAGAGCGTGGAACAAAAGTGTTTTTCACTTTTGTTCCACGCTCTTTCTTTTATTTTGTTCCAAACAAACGGTCACCAGCATCGCCTAATCCAGGAACGATGTAGCCATGTTCATTCAAGCGGTCATCTAAGCTTGCTGTGTAGATATCCACATCAGGATGGGCATCCTGCAATGCTTTCACACCTTCTGGCGCAGCAACTAGGCAAACAAACTTCATGTTAGAAGCACCGCGTTTTTTCAACGCATCGATGGCCATGATCGCTGAACCACCAGTTGCTAACATTGGATCAACAATAAATAACTGACGAGTGTCGATGTCTTCAGGCAATTTAACGAAATACTCATGTGGTTCAAGGGTTTCTTCATCACGATACATACCAATGTGTCCTACTTTAGCCGCTGGGATCAACTCTAGAATACCGTCGACCATGCCTAGTCCGGCCCGTAGAATCGGTACGATTGCTACTTTTTTACCACTAAGTGTTTTTTGGGTCGATTCTTCGATCGGTGTTTCGATCACTACATCTTCGAGGGGCATATCCCGTGATACTTCATACGCCATTAACATGGCGATTTCATCGACAACTTCACGGAACACTTTCGTTCCACAGTTCTTGTCGCGGATCATTGTTAATTTGTGTTGAATCAAGGGGTGGTCAATTACTTGGAATTTACCCATTTTAAAAGTCTCCTTTGGTTTTTCTTTTATTTTAAAGCAAATCAACGATTGATACAACCTTGCATCACGTCATAGCCATATTCCTTCAAAAAAGGATCTGAGCATCGGCTCAAACCCTTTTCCTGCTACATCTTAATACAACGGATACTTGTCCGTCAACTCTTTCACTTGTGCTTTTGCTTCTTCCAAAACAGCCGTATCTTCAGGGTGTTCCAACACTTTGACAATCAGTTTTGCTACTTCCACAGCATCTTCTTCTTTGAACCCACGGCTAGTGATTGCCGGTGTGCCGACACGAATACCGCTCGTTTTAAATGGGCTAAGGGTTTCAAATGGAATCGAATTTTTATTGACTGTGATGTTGACTTGGTCAAGCAATGCTTCGGCTTCTTTTCCGTTAAGCTCAAATCCTCGCACATCAATCAGCAATAAATGATTGTCCGTTGCACCAGAAACAAGCCGTGCTTGCGGTGCTTGATTGAACACTTTTGCCATTGCTTGCGCATTTCTGATCACTTGCTCTGAATAGGATTTGAAGTCTTCATCCAATGCTTCTTTGAATGCGACTGCCTTGGCAGCGACCACATGTTCCAAAGGTCCGCCTTGAATGCCAGGAAAGACTGCACTGTTGATTTTTTTCGCTAAGTCTTCGTCATTGGTCAAAATCAAGCCGCCACGAGGCCCTCTAAGGGTTTTGTGGGTCGTAGAAGTAGTGATGTCTGCATAAGGAACTGGATTTGGATGCAGACCAGCAGCAACTAATCCTGCGATATGTGCCATATCTACCATCAACTTAGCACCGACTTCATCAGCAATTTCACGGAATTTGGCAAAATCGATTGTTCGTGAATACGCACTTGCACCAGCAACGATCAATTTTGGTTGATGCTTTCTCGCTAAGATCCGTACGACATTATAATCAATCACTTCAGTCGCTGGGTCTACGCCATAGCTAACAAAGTGATAGGTTTTCCCACTAAAATTGACTGGAGAGCCATGGGTCAAATGCCCACCTGCGGATAGATCCATGCCCATCACCGTATCTCCTGGTTCAATCAACGCTAGATATGCTGCAGTATTGGCTTGTGAGCCTGAGTGAGGCTGTACGTTTGCATAGGCCGCACCAAAAAGTTCTTTGGCACGATCAATTGCTAAATTTTCAACAACATCGACAAATTCACAACCACCGTAGTAACGGCGACCTGGATATCCTTCGGCATATTTATTTGTTAAAATACTGCCTTGAGCCGCTCTTACACCTGCGGAAACGATATTTTCAGATGCGATCAATTCTAAATTGTTTTGTTGGCGATCCGCTTCCTTTTCAATGGCTTGCCATAAATCAGGATCAAACGTTTGATAGTCCATTCATACAACACCCCTTTACCTTAATGCTAGCATTGTATCATATTTCCTAAGCACTACCTATGATCAAAGCAGCGTTTTTTCTATTTTACCTGAAAAAAATTTTGATTGGCTGCTTTTTTCAAGCGATTCATATAGGCGCTGCCCATCCCTGTCTCAGGAAAAGCGGCCGCTAAAATGATCTCCAAGCCAGCGATCGATTCATCTAAGGCTCGCAAACCTGCAAAAAGTCCTTTTGCTGCTGCCTCAACCGTGTCGTCCGCATACATGTAAACAGCTGCTGTTTCAAATCTGGCTGTCTCACAAATTGATGGGCCTGCCAAGACACCTGCTCGCAATCGCTGCTGCTTGACCCAATCGAGTGCTGCTGGCCAGTCCTCTGACCGAACCATCACAACCTTTGTATCCGGAGCATAATGTTTGTATTTCATTCCCGGTGCTTTGGGTCTTTCACCTTCAGATACTAGGTGTTTATCTATTTCGACTTCACTGCCTAAAACCGTTTCTAATTGTTCTTTGGTCACGGCTCCTGGACGCAAGATCATTGGTTTTGCTGTCGGATCACTTAAATCCAAGACTGTTGATTCAACTCCGATCCTAGTAGTCCCATCATCGATCACACCAGCTATCTTTCCTTTCAAATCATGCAATACATGTTCAGCTGAGGTCGGACTTGGCTTGCCAGAGGTATTTGCGCTAGGTCCGACTAGTGGGACATGTGCCTGTTTAATGACTGAAAGTGTTTTTTTATTCGCTGGCATACGGAATGCCGCTGTGGATAACCCCCCGGTCACAATAGACGGTAAACTGTTATTTTTGATAGAAAAAATCAATGTTAGGGGGCCAGGCCAAAACTTTGCCATCAATTTTTCCGCTGCTGGATGCAAGTTATCCACATAATCCTTCAGTTGTTCCGGGTCGGCGAGATGGACGATCAATGGGTTGTCACTAGGTCTTCCTTTGACGGCATAGACTTGTGCTACCGCTTCAGGCAAAAGAGCGTTAGCGCCTAAGCCATACACTGTTTCTGTAGGAAAAGCAACTAATCCACCCGCGGCTAAAATTTTTGCTGCTTCGGATAATTGTTCTTCACTAAATTTTTTTGTTTCCACAGTTTATCCACATCCTTTTTTTGAGGACTTCCACACTTATCAACATTTTTTCGGTTTTTATCCACATTTTGTGGATAAATCGTTTGTCAAGTGTGGATAACCCTGTTTATAACTTTTATTCGCAAGTAAGTCTTACTCTATCACTGTTTTTTATCAAAAAAATTTTTCAAAAAAATGGTTGTCCACATGCTGTGGATTATTGTACTGCGACCAACCGATCTTTTCCAGATAAATCTTGAATGACCGTAACTTTTTTATCTGGAAAAGCTTCCGCAAAAATACGCTGGACAGATTTACCTTGTTGAAAACCGATTTCGACGAAGATTTTTCCGTCAGGTGTCAATAACTTCTTTGCCTGGTCTGCAATCTTACGATACATCACTAGACCATTCTCCGCTGCAAAAAGGGCCATTTGGGGTTCAAACTGACGCACACTGGCATCCATCAGCTCCCACTCCTGCTCACTGATATAAGGCGGGTTTGATACAATGATGTCCCATGATTGATCCCCCACTGGTGTCAGCGTGTCGCCTTGATAAAAAGCGACCTCCGCACCTAATTGCGCCGCATTCTCTTTAGCTACCGCCAATGCGGCCTCTGAAAGATCAACAGCAGCGATCTGCCAGTGAGGACGTGCCAATTTCAAAGAGACCGCGATCGCACCTGTCCCTGTCCCAATATCTACGACCCGCAAATTCTCTGCAGGTTCTGTTTGCTCCAGACATAAAGCGACTAATTCTTCCGTTTCCGGTCGAGGAATCAATGTGTCTTCTGTTACTTTGAAGCGATGGCCATAAAACTCTTCATAGCCTAAAAGGTATTGGGGGGGACGATGCGCTAAAAGCTGCTGCAGATCTGCTTCAATTTGCACTTTATCAGCTGGCGAAATTTGCTGATCCATATGCAGCAACCAATCTAGTTTTTGCCAATTTTTACGAGCCAGAAAAAGGTATTGGATCGCATACCCTTCCAGTCCCTTTGTTTCTAAAAAAGAAGAAGCCCGTGAAAGGACTTCTCGATAGGTTTTACCCATTTTGCATTTCTTCCAATTTTGATGTTTGATCGTACATGATCAATGCATCAATGATCTCATCAAGTTTTCCAGCCAAAATTTGATCCAATTTTTGGATAGTCAACCCGATGCGGTGGTCCGTCACCCGATTTTGCGGAAAGTTATACGTACGGATCCGTTCAGAACGATCCCCAGTTCCCACTGCTGATTTACGATTTGCATCGTATTCGCTTCGTGCTTCTTGCTGGATTTGGTCGTATACTCTTGCCCGCAAGACTTTCATCGCTTTCTCACGGTTCTTCAACTGTGAACGCTCATCCTGCATGGCAACGACGATACCAGTCGGCAAGTGTGTCAAGCGGACAGCTGATGCCGTTTTGTTGACGTGCTGACCACCAGCGCCTGAAGCATGATAGATATCTGTTCGGATATCTTTATCAGCAATATCGATCTCTACTTCTTCTGCTTCTGGCATCACGACTACGGTTGCCGTAGATGTGTGGATTCGTCCTTGAGATTCTGTCGACGGCACGCGCTGTACCCGATGCGCGCCACTTTCATATTTCAATTTTGAATAGACATTCTCACCGCTGATCATCATGATGACTTCTTTGTAGCCGCCGATACCGGTAACGTTGGCATCCATCACTTCGACATTCCAACCTTGTGTTTCCGCATATTTCTGATACATATTAAAGAGATCTCCAGCAAATAGTGCCGCTTCATCTCCACCCGCAGCCCCGCGAATTTCCATGATAATGTTTTTGTCATCATTGGGATCTTTTGGTAATAATAAGATTTTGATGCGGTCTTCAAGAACATCTTTTTCTTTTTTTAAGTCAGATAGTTCTTCTTTAGCCATTTCTGCCATTTCTGCATCCAAGTTTTCGCCCAATAGTTCCTCTGTATCTTTGATGCCTTCAACGACTTCTTTGTAACGGCGATACACTTCGACAGTCTCTCGGGTATTTGCTTCTTCTTTGGACAACTGCATGAACCGTTTCGTATCTGAAATGACAGCGGGATCACTAAGCAGTTCGCCTAGTTCTTCATAACGGTCTTCAATCGCTTGTAACTGATCGTACATGTTTTATTCTCCTTCTTTTTTGATTCCAGGGTGAAAATAGTGTTTGCGACAAACAGGGTAATAGGCTTCATTACCGCCAATTTGAACTTGATCGCCTTCATAGACTGGTTTACCGTCAATGTAATGCAGATTCATGGTCGCCTTTTTGTGGCAGAACCAGCAGATCGTTTTCATTTCTTCAATTTTATCTGCATAAAGAAGCAGATATTTAGAACCTTCGAATAATTCGTTGCGAAAATCATTTTTTAAACCAAATGCCATCACAGGAATGCCTAATTCGTCTACGATTTTAGTAAACGCCAAGACATGGTGTTTTTTCAAAAACTGTGCCTCATCAATCAAAATGCAATAGGGTTGATATCCTAGATCTTTTACTAAATGATACAAATCGGTCTCATCGAAAATCGGAATGGCGTCACGCTCTAACCCAATACGACTGGAAACTGTTCCGATCCCGCTTCGGGTATCGATGCCGCTGGTCATAATCACGACCGGCTTGTCTTGTTCTTCATAATTATGTGCAACTTTTAAAATCTCGATCGTTTTGCCACTATTCATCGCGCCATATTTAAAAAAAAGTTGTGCCATCTTGCCCATCCTTCCTGATACTCCTTTGGTATTATACTTGAAAACAAGGAATTTTTACAGGTTTAAATTCAGAAGTCGCTAAGAGGGGTACTGAACAGAACGATGCCTGCAAATGATTGGCTTTACTGCCCGTTTTCCTTCTGCGCCACGTCTCTCAAAATAGTCAATACTTGTTCGTACTCGGGATTCATCTGTCCCTGATAGTCTGTATCAATAAGTTTGAAGCCTAGTTGTTGATACAGTCCAATCGCAGCATGACTCCATGTTTGCGTATGGAGAAAAATAGCGGCAGCAGATTCTTCGGAATCTGCCGTTTGGTTCTGGCATGTTTCTATAACTTTGGTTACCAAGCCGCGAGCGATCCCTTGTCTTTGAGCGCTGGGAATGACTGCTACCCAATGAACGAGCGGCACAATGTTGCCATCTTGCTTCTTCTTCCACCAAGCAGTCGCTGTTCCTACCTTTGTTCCTTCTGGATCCACTGCAAAAAACATTCGTTGCGGCAATTGAGATTCATAGGGGAGAAAGTCTTTTTCAAAATACGCAAGTGCCGCGGCTTCTGTATCAAATTCTCCCACCGCTGTCTCAATCCGCGCCCACTCACTCGCATCACCGGATTGATAAGGTTGAATGATATAGTTATTTGAGGCAGGGACCGGTGCTACTTCATCCGCAGCCATGCGCTCCATCCAAATTTCTGCATAAGGAATTGATTTGTCTAACATAGAGATACCTCACTTTAGTTTTTTTGGAAAACAGATCGTTTGCTTCAAGGCTATTTTTGAAACTGTTTCGTATCCTCCAAGATCATCGTGATCATTTCAGATATTGTCTGCTTCTCTGTAAACATCTTCTCTTTTAAGAGGACTGATTTATTACTCGTATCATTGCTCTTGGACGCTATGCCGTTTTCCCCAAAGAGAAGGTCTTTTTCGAGCCACCACTTTTGTAGCGATGATTCGGAAAAAAATGCCCGTTGTGGCCGTGTTCGGTGTCTTTCAATCGTTGTTTGAAAAGACACATCAAAATAATAAATGAGACACTTCTCAAAGGATTCTAGTAAAAAGAGCAAGAAGTCCTGGTATTTTTCACGGGCAAAAATTCCCTCAACGATGATGAAAGGAACCTTCCCTCGCGCATATAAAAGGGCCTCCATCATTAGACCTACAGCATGATTATTAGGCGTATCTTTCACGTGAAAAATTTCTCGGCGAAATACATCCTGTGAGATCAACACCGCTTCTGCCCCTAATTGTTGATGCAGCGCTTTTGCTACTGTCGTTTTTCCGCTGCCAGAATTCCCCCGCAATAAAATGATGATCGTATCCACAGCAAACCTCGCTTTCTTTGGCCGTTTCTTATAAGCATATCGCTTGTCTTTCTCTATAAGAAGCATACCATAAAACCAAAGGAGGAATCACAATGAAAGATACTGCAATTTTTGCCGGCGGCTGCTTCTGGTGTATGGTCAAACCTTTCGATTCTTTACCAGGAATTCTTTCGGTAGTCTCAGGTTTTACCGGTGGACATGTCCCTCATCCTACCTATCAAGAAGTAACAACTGGAACCACAGGACATACAGAAGCCGTAGAAATCACTTTCGATCCTGAACAAATAACGTATGAAGAACTCGTGGCTATCTATTGGCAACAAACCGATCCTACAGATGCCTTTGGTCAGTTCGCAGACCGTGGAGACTCTTACCGTCCAGTCATCTATTACAATAGTGAAGAACAACGAAAAATCGCAGAAGCTTCAAAAGCCGCTTTGCAAGCAAGCGGTCGCTTTACAGATCCAATCGTGACAACAATCGAACCTGCTGAACCTTTCTATCCAGCAGAAGACTATCATCAAGATTTTTATAAGAAAAATACGGCGCATTACAACGCCTACCGTGAAGGTTCAGGACGAGCTGGTTTCATCCGTCAAAACTGGACATAACCTATTTTGAGAAGCGGCAGTTTGAATATTCCTTTAGTTTTCTGAGATAGAAATAGTACTGTTGTCTCGCCCAACAACTGACCCTCAAAAGGAGAGGATCTTCGCAAAACAGTCTTGATTATACGAAGACTAGCAAGAACAAACTCTCCTTTGTTAGGGTCTTTTTTTATGCCCTCTTTACGCCTGCTTGCGCCGATTGGCTTTGGCCTGGCTGATCTGAACAAAACTGCTCAAAAGAAAAATTGACAGCAGGCGCTATTCCACGTTACACTAATTAGAAAATTCTGACGATTGCAAAGGAGTGTTGTGTTATGTTAGCCAATGAAGTCCGCCCTGGACCAAACCGGTATATTACTGGTGAAGGAGTGCTTTTTGATCTACCAGAGTATCTCAATGATTTTGATCAGGTTGCTGTCATTACTGGCGATCAATCATTTGACGTTTTTAAAACCTATTATCCGCATCCATTTGACTATCCTGTTTATCGCTATGATGGCTCCTCAAGTTATGAGAATGCTCAGGAGTTAGCGGATAAGATCAAACACACAGATGTCCTGCTTGCGATCGGTGGTGGACGTGTCGCAGATACCGCAAAAATTACTGCAGAAAGAATGGGAGCGGAGCTGATCGTCATCCCTACATTGATTTCCAACTGTGCACCCTTTACTCCTGTGATTGTCGCCTATTACCCAGACCACACAATCTGCAAGATCGATTACGCCAAAAAAGGGGCTTATATGACGATCGTCGATACTCGATTCTTGCTAGCAACACCCGTGGATTATTTCATTGCAGGCATCGCAGACACGCTAGCCAAGTATTATGAAATGGAAGCCATTGTACGCACGATGGCAGAAGAAGATAAAACAGCCTTGGTTCGGCTCGGTTTTCAAAGTGCAAAACTAATCAAAGAACTCTTGATCGCAGATGCCATCCAAGCAGTCACTGATTTAAAAGCCGGGCGCTTGACGCCAGCTCTTGCGCGAATCACAGATGCCATCATCGCTTTAGCAGGAGAAGTTGGTGGATTTGCTGTAGAGTTTGGCAGAACTTCTGGCGCCCACGCATTACATGACGGCTTATCTTATCTGAGCGAAACCCACAGTGTCCTCCATGGCAATAAAGTGGCCTACTGCATCTGGGTACAGCTTGCCTACACCAACGATTTTGCTGTTATCGAGGAACTGCGTCCTTTCTACGAAGCATTGCACTTACCTATGAAACTAAAAGACTTGCATGTCACTCGTGTGGATCGCGCTTATTTTGCGCCTGTTTTGACTTATGCCGTTAAAGAAGAAGAAACATTTGTCCTGATCGACCCAATGATCACTCCAGAAAAAGTCTTTCGCGCAATCGAAGCGGTGGAAGCACTCTAACTAACCGATCTCTTCAAAAAAACTGTATGCCCGATAAGTCTGTTGGGCTTACAGTTTTTTGTCCGACTCACCGCTATCTTCTAGTACTCTCTCAATGACAGGCTATCGTCTTCTCTGTTCCATTAATTGTTTTGCGGCACTATCTCATATTTTTGCAGAGCGTTTCTTTGATGATATTGGCTGCTACTTACTTTCAATCTTGCTTTCTTTTGAAACTGCTTGGTTCTTTGGTATACTGTGGGTAGTTTATTTAGTGAGGAGACTAGTTATGAATTTCACGCGGTTTGCTCGTCTGACACAACGCAAAAGCAAATATTTTATTGCCCAAAATGTTTCTTCGATCCAAGTGATCGTTTTTTACTATATTCTGATGACGATTATTTCCTTAGGTTTATTTTACCTTCCCTTTTTTCGTGAACCTCATTCTCATGCTTCCTTCATCGATATGTTTTTTATGGCAGTCAGCACGGTCAGTGTCACCGGATTGACGACATTCCCTATCGATGATGTGTTCAATGATCGCGGTGTAGTGCTTCTTGAAGTTCTTTTTCAAGTGGGTGGACTAGGGATTATGATGATCTCCACTTTCTTTGCGATCGTTTCTCGGAGAAAGATCTCATTGAAGCAGCGTCAGTTGATTATGACGGATATGAATCAGCCAAAGCTAAGCGGAATCGTGCGGATGATTCGAATCACGTTTACGATCATCTTACTTTGCCAAGCCATCTCTGGCGCTATTTTTTCTATTTATTTTTATTTTAATGGCTATTATGACAATTGGCGGGATGCCCTATTTTATGGTTTTTACCAAGCTATTTCCGCGGTCACAAACTCTGGCTTTGACGTGACAGGAAATTCCATTTTACCTTTCGCACATGATTATTTCTTTTTGATTTGTATCATGTTTTTGATTTTTATCGGTGGGATTGGGTTTCCAGTGATTATGGATTTCCGAGAATGGGCCCTCTTCAAGCTGAAAAAAAATCGCCGACAACTGCCTTTTCGCTTTTCATTGTTTACAAAAATCGCGATGTTGGCTTTTGTGATTTTGTTTATCGGTGGAACGATCGCCATTTATTTCCTAGAGAAAGACCATCTGTTCAAAGATTACGGCTTTAGCAGCACCTGGATCAACAGTATGTTTTATTCCATGACTACCCGTAATGCTGGACTGCAGATCCATGATTTAGGGAACTTTCAGACTACGACATTGATCGTTTTTTCGTTACTAATGTTTATCGGTTGCAGCCCAAGTTCAGTTGGTGGCGGGATTCGTACGACAACGATCGCCATTATTGGTCTTTATCTTTATGCCTTCTTAAAGAGTGAAGACAATATCAACATATTTGGCCGACGGATCGATGAAGACGATGTGCGTAAGTCTGTTGTTGTCTTCATGTTATCCTTAGGAATGTGCTTTTTCTGCGTATTATTTTTGACTGCCACTGAAGATATCCCGTTGATCGCCATCATTGTCGAAGTAGCTTCTGCGTTTGGGACCACCGGTTTATCGTTAGGGATCACCGATGATCTCTCAAGTGTGGGTAAGTTAGTGATAGCCTTACTGATGTTCATTGGACGTGTAGGTATGCTTTATACGTTGTTGTTGTTTGTGCCAAAAGAAACCCGAGATTTAGGTTATGAATACCCAACCGAGAAGATTATTATTGGTTAAACAGCCAGTAAAATGGCGCTATTGAAGGTTCTAAGCGTTGTATCTTAAAGTCGCGAGCCTTCCACAAGCGTTTTGAAGCGGCAGAGACATCTTGTTTGTAACGAATGTCTCTGCCTTTTTTGGTTCAATAAACTGAACTCTTTGCAGAAACTTAAAGAAATCGAAAAGCCGTTTAACCTTTTTTAGAACATATGGTATGATAAATTGAATTTAAACTAAAAAGACAATCATCTCGTTTGGAGGTTCAACTATGGGGTTAAGAAGTCAACTGGCTGTCACAGTCGGTAAGACCTCTCAGTGGGTATTAAAAAACTTTTTTAAAGGCGGATCAAGTCTGCCTGGGAAAATAGCATTAAAAATCGATCCGCATATTTTAGATCATCTAGCAAAAGATTATCAAGTTGTCGTTATCACTGGTACGAACGGAAAAACCTTGACTACTGCACTGACGGTGAATATTTTAAGGCAAGAATTTGATGATGTGCTGACAAATCCAACAGGTGCCAATATGGTCCAAGGAATCGTTTCTACTTTCTTATCTGCCAAACCAAAAGGCGGCAAAAAGTTTGCAGTACTAGAGATCGATGAAGCTAGTCTTAGCAAAGTAACGAAGTATATCAAACCTGAACTATTTGTCTTCACGAATATTTTTCGCGATCAGATGGACCGTTATGGTGAAATCTATACAACATATAAAATGATCGTTGAAGGAGCAGCAAATTCACCGACGGCCACAATTCTATGTAATGGTGATTCCCCGTTGTTCAATTCTGTCACTACTGTTAATCCAAGAAAGTATTATGGCTTTGATCACTTACCTGATCAGGAACAGATGGCCCATTACAATACAGACGGGGTTCTTTGTCCAGAATGCCACCACATCTTACATTACCAAATGATTACCTATGCGAATCTAGGCAAATACTATTGTCCGAACTGCGGCTTCAAACGTCCAGAACTAGACTACAAACTGACAGCCATCACAGCAATGGACAATACTTCTGCTGACTTTGTCATTGATGGGAATTCATATGGAATCGAAGTTGGCGGCATGTACAATGTCTATAACGCATTGGCAGCGACCGCTGTAGCGGAATATTATCAAGTCGCACCTGAAAAAATCAGAGCTGGATTGGCCTATGATGAAAAAGTCTTTGGCCGTCAAGAAGTCATTACCATCGATGGCAAAGAGTGTACACTCGTGTTAGTCAAAAATCCGGTAGGACTGAATCAAGTGATCGATATGATCGGCTTATCTCCGTATCCTTTTTCTCTCGTCAGTCTCTTGAATGCAAATTATGCGGACGGCATTGATGTTAGCTGGATCTGGGATGGAAATCATGAAGCATTTGCCGAAATGGCGATTCCTCAAGTCATTGCTGGCGGCGACCGCCATCAAGATATGGCGCTGCGTTTAAAAGTAGCGGGAATTCCCGAAGAAAAGATCACCGAAACAAAAGATCTTGATGAGGTCATTAAAGATATCGCCAATCTACCAACTGAAAAAGTCTATATCTTAGCAACCTATACTGCTGTTTTGCAACTACGCAAAAAATTGGCAGAAAAAGGCTATATCAAAGGGGGGATGGATCGTGGCTAATTATCGTTTGAATGTTGCTCATCTTTACGGGAATTTGCTGAACACCTACGGGGATAATGGCAATTTGTTGATGTTGCGTTATGTAGCCGAAAAAATGGGTGTAGAATTCATTTCGGAAGTCGTCAGCATCCATGAACCATTTGATCCGAAGAAGTATGACTTAGTCTTTTTTGGCGGCGGACAGGATTTTGAACAGCTGATCGTTTCTGAAGATATCCAAACAAAAAAAGAAGCATTGACGGAATACATCGAGAACGATGGAGTCATGTTGGCCATTTGTGGCGGGTATCAGTTGTTAGGTCATTACTACATGGGAGCTAACGGAGAGAAAATCAAAGGAATTAGCGCATTGGATCATTACACATTGAGTCAAGAAAACAATCGCTTCATCGGAGATATCGTTATCCATAATGAAGAATTCGATGAGACCTATTATGGTTTTGAAAATCACAATGGTCGGACGTTTCTTGGCAAAGGTGAGAAACCACTAGGTAAAGTCGTAGAAGGGCAGGGAAACAATGGCGAGGACCAAACAGAAGGCGTGGTCTACCGCAATGTTTTTGGTTCCTATTTCCATGGTCCACTGCTTGCCCGGAATGAACATTTGGCAGAACGCTTAATACGCACTGCCTTAAAAAACCGCTATGGTTCGATTGACATTTGATCAAAATAAAAAGGATGAAATCAGAAATTCGTTTCTGGTCTCATCCTTTTTTTAATCGATTGTCTGCTTCCTGAATCTCTAGCCGATTCAAGCGATAGCAAGCGAATAATCGAAGTCGTCTCTATTCTTGGTTATTCAAAAACCACACAGATACCAAAATGATCGCTGACTATCGGCAGCCGCTGACCGTCAAAGACCACTTCATACTCTACGGGCTGTTCATTCTGTGAGGCAAAGACATAATCGATACGCAAGGCTGTCTGATTGTCTTGCCAGCCATCGATTGCTTTAACAACCGAAGCCTCACCGATCGTTTTTGTTGCGGCAAGAAAACTATCCTGCAGCTGCAATGAACTGTTTTTAACCAGCTGATAACCCAAGCTGTCTGCCTCATTATTGAAATCACCTAAAAGCAAGAGCGATGCTGCTCGCTCAGTCAAAAACGCTTCGGTTTGCTGCCATTCATAGGCAAACTTGCCGTCATTCCACCAAGAAAAATGGCAGCTTAACACTTGGATCATTTTGCCGTCTACTTCTGTGAGACCGCTAAGATTTTTTCGCGTAGTATGGTCCCAGACATCGGTTGTCTCAGAAGCCAAATATTCTTTGGCAATGATTGGATTTTTGGACAGTAAGGCATTCCCTTCATGATAGACATCATAACCCACATGACTGTAAGTCCATGACCAATAATAATCGTGATCCAGAATCTGCAGTTCTTCTACTAAGCGCAAAGCAAAATTGTCTTCTTTGATCTCAAGGATCGCCTCTGTCGGACAATAAAGACCATCCGGAACGATCGTTGTAGCAGCAATCGATTGATTGACTTCTTGCAACGCAATCAAATCATAATCTCCTGCTGCGATTTCTTGTGCGATCACTTTTAATTTTGCTTCTTGATCGTCTTCTAACCAGCTATGGGTGTTTAATGTTAAAACTTTCATGAATAACGCTCCTCTGCGTTTGATTATCTTCTTTCAAAATGTAAATAAAAGAACGGAGCTGTGCCATAAGTATGAACCAGACGAAACTATCCGCACTGTATGAGATCAGCTGTACTTCTCGTGAATTGCGACGAGAAACTACCAGACTGTAGCAACCCCACGATCGTTTGGATATTCAGTTTGGTAAAATACTTATGGCACAGCTCTTAGTCATTTTATTATAGTTTGACGATTCCAACAACTGCTGCAGCTTTTTGCTGACCAGTTTGGGACAATTCAAAGGAATCGATTTGATCGGTATTTGTCATTACTACAACGATCGTTGTATCCTTACCCGCTTCTTTGATAGCTGCGAGATCCATTAAAGCCAACGGGTCACCTTTTGTGACTTGCTGCCCTTCTGTGACAGAAACTGTGAATGGTGCCCCTTGAAGTTCAACAGTATCCAAGCCCATATGAACCAATACTTCGACTCCTTCATCAGATAGCAACCCAATCGCATGTTTCGTAGGAAAAACATTCGTCACTTTCCCAGAAACAGGTGAATACACCTGCGTGTTATCGGGAATCACGCCAAATCCGTCCCCCATCATTTTCTCTGCAAAGACTTGATCACTGACCTCCGTGATCGGAATCACTTGCCCATCGGCTACTGAAACAACCTCAGCGGTTATCCCTTGGCTTTCGTGATTCGTCTCATTAGTGACTTCTTTTATGACTGCTTCAGGAATCGCCACACCGGAATCCAAGATATCCTGGATGTCTGATTTAAGTACATCGGCTTTAGGCCCATATACCGCTTGCACTCCGTTATCTTTTACGATCAAACCTAATGCGCCAGCACCTTTCCAAGACTTTTCGTCTCCTACTGAGCTAGGGTCTTTGACAGAGACCCTTAAACGAGTCATACATGCATCTACATCGCGGATGTTTTCACGTCCTCCCAACAGATGAATGATCTTAACCACTTGAGAGTTTGGATCTAACGTTCCGTCAGAGGCAGTTGTTGCTACGTTTTCGTCAGCTCCTTCTACTTCGTAGTTGCCGTTGCGTCCGGGCGTCGCAAAATTGAATTTTTTGATTAAGAAGTTAGCCAAGAAATACATGCCGACCCCAAATGCGATCGTTACTAGGACAAAATTGATCAAGTCCTGACCCAGACCTGCATTGATCGCCATTGGTGTCCGAGTCAATAGTTCGATATTTCCAAAGGAGTGAACACGCAGGTGAACGATATCCGCCATAGCAAATGCTGCCCCTTGAACGACTGCATAAACAACATATAACGGTACAGCCGCAAACATGAACATAAATTCCAATGGCTCTGTCACGCCTGTCAAGAAAACCGCGATGGCAGCGGATAAATACATCGAGGTATATTTATGGCGTTTGTCTGCATCGACATTGCGATACATTGCATAGGCAAGTCCCATCAAAATACCAGAAGAACCGATCATTTGTCCGACTTTGAAACGTGCAGGCACAAAATTCTCTATCAAGAATTGGTATTGTGAAGTATCCCCTGCATTTCGCATATTGACCAAATCAGTTGCCCAAGCTAACCATAGAGGATCTTGACCGAAAACTTGTGTCCCCGCTTGTGCACCAGATAAGATCGTATAGGTGCCTCCCAATTCAGTATAATTGATGGGAATAGTCAGCATGTGATGCAACCCAAATGGCAATAGTAATCGTTCTAATGTTCCAAACAAGAAAGGTGCTAAAATCGGCGCACTTTCTTGCGATTGTGCGATCCACAAGCCAAAGTTATTGATTCCTGCTTGAATGTAAGGCCAAACGATCGCTAACACGATCGCAACAACCACGGAACGAGCAATTACAACAAACGGGACGAAGCGCTTGCCATTAAAAAACGAAAGCGCATCGGGCAGTTTGCGGAAATTATAGTATTTATTATAAGCAGTCGCACCAACAAACCCGGCGATGATTCCTACAAAAACACCCATGTTCAGTGCCGGAGCTTCTAAGACACTTGTAAAAAAGCCGTCCACCATAATTTTCGTACCGAACAATGTATGAGTAAAAGCCCCTTCTTCCGTCAGCATGGCGCTTGTGACCCCGAAGATCGAACCTGTGATTCGATTGATCAATACAAATGCAATCCCCGCAGCGAATGCCCCGCCTGCGCGTTCTTTCGCCCAACTACCACCGATAGCTAATGCAAATAATAAGTGCAGATTCCCAATAATTGCCCAACCAATATTTTCGATCACACCACCAGTCGTTACCAAAAATGCCCAATCGGCATTAATCATGGGGATCGTCTTCCCAATACTGATCATCAATCCGGCGGCAGGCATAACAGCTACCACAACCATTAGTGCTTTTCCGAATTTCTGCCAGAATTCAAAGCTTAGTAATTTTTTCATCCTCTTTCTTCCTCCTCCACCGTTTTACGCAATCGGTTTCTTAATAACCACATTGTAGCGGAGATTGAAAATTTTGTAAACCGAGAAATTTCAATTTACATTCTCCTCAGTCATTAATTTATAAAAATGCGCAAAAACAGCTCTTTGTCACACTTCTATTTAAAAAAGCATAGAAACCAATGATTTACGCTTGACTAACGCAATCGTTTGCATTTATTATAGAGTTATCAAAAAGATTTTGGAGGAAAAACCTATGAAAAAAATCCAGCGTTTGTTCGATATCGATCCTTGGAAAATCGCAACAACTACTTTAGATAAAGAAAATCGCCGACTACAAGAGTCGCTTACAAGTATTGGAAATGGCTACATGGGGATGCGGGGTAATTTTGAAGAACAATATAGTGGCGATCACCATCTAGGGACTTATCTGGCAGGGGTCTGGTATCCAGACAAAACTCGTGTTGGCTGGTGGAAAAATGGCTATCCGGATTATTTTGGAAAAGTGATCAATGCTGTTAACTTCATTGCAATGGATCTTTTCATCAACAATCAGGCTGTTGATCTTGCGAAAATCAGTCCGAGCGATTTTTATATGGAACTGGATATGCAAACAGGAATTTTACGCCGGACATTTACGGTTTCATTAGCTGGCGCAACTGTCAAATTTACTTTTGAGCGCTTTTTAAGTATCGTCAAGCGAGAAATGGCGGTAATCACGATGCAGGCAGAAATCCTTGAAGGATCAGCAGAAATCACAGTCATTTCTAAACTAGACAATAATGTCCGCAATGAAGATAGTAATTACGAAGAACGCTTCTGGGAAGAATTAGACCACGGCAGCTCAGGCAACTATCGTTATCTGACCACCCGTACCATTGAAAACAACTTTGACATTGAGCAATTCACGGTCACTGCCGCAATGCGTCATAGTCAAGAGCCAGCATCCACAGAGACGAGTGAATTGACGATTGCTGACGCGTTTACTTTTACAGGAGAAACAGGAGCTGTCTTTCATTTACAAAAAGACGTGATTATCGTTACCAGTCGTGATGTCAATCCTCATGATCAAGTAACAAAAATTGCAGAGCTTTTCCAAGTGTACAGCGCACCTTACGAAGACTTACGGCAAGAACAAGTCAATGCTTGGAAAGATCGCTGGGCATTAGCTGATGTGATCATTGAAGGCGATGCTGCTGCGCAACAAGGAATTCGTTTCAATTTATTCCAACTCTTCTCGACTTATTATGGAGAAGATGAACGTTTAAATATTGGACCTAAAGGATTTACCGGTGAAAAATACGGTGGCGCTACTTATTGGGATACAGAAGCCTATGCTGTGCCTCTTTATTTGGCATTAGCGAAACCAGAAATCACTCGGAATTTGTTGAAATATCGCCACAATCAATTGCCGCAAGCCCATATCAATGCGCAAAAACAAGGCTTGGCTGGCGCGCTTTATCCTATGGTGACATTTACAGGGATCGAATGCCACAATGAATGGGAAATCACCTTTGAAGAGATCCATCGAAATGGTGCAATCGCTTATGCCATCTATAACTACACGAATTACACAGGTGATACCAGCTATCTGAAAAAAGAAGGCTTGGAAGTATTAACGGCCATCGCTCGTTTCTGGGCAGATCGTGTCCATTATTCCAAACGTCAGCAAAAATATATGATCCATGGCGTTACCGGCCCCAACGAATATGAGAATAACATCAACAATAACTGGTATACAAACAAGATGGCTACCTGGGTCTTGAGCTATACTTTACAAAGTTATAAAGAATATGCCACAGAAGCAACCGTAACGATCCCAGAAAAAGAGCAAGACTACTGGCAGGATATCATTGACAATATGTATTTCCCAGAAGATCAAGACTTAGGAATTTTCGTTCAGCACGATACCTTCTTAGACAAAGATTTGATGCCAGTCACTGATTTAGATCCAGAAAACTTGCCATTGAATCAAAATTGGTCATGGGACCGAATCTTGCGCTCTTGCTTTATCAAACAAGCGGATGTCTTACAAGGAATCTATTTCTTTGGGGATCAATTTACAGAAGAGGAAAAACGAAACAACTTTGACTTCTATGAACCAATGACAGTGCACGAGTCTTCCCTGTCTCCTAGTATCCATGCCATCTTAGCAGCCGAGCTGGGAATGGAAGAAAAAGCACTGGAAATGTATGAACGAACGGCTCGGCTAGATTTGGATAACTACAACAATGATACCGACGATGGTTTGCATATCACTTCAATGACTGGCAGTTGGTTAGCGATCGTTCAAGGATTTGCCCAAATGAAGACGGACCATGCCCATCTAGGTTTTGCCCCGTTTCTACCGAAGACTTGGAACAGCTATGCTTTCCATATCAATTATCGCGGACGCTTATTATTCATTTCTGTTAAAGAAGAAACTGTCACACTAAAGAAAATCAGTGGTGAGCCATTGACGGTTCAGCTTTATGGAAAAGAGCATCTGCTGGAAGAAGAAGTCTCAGTAACTATTGCTTAATTATTGATCAGAAACCAAGAAAGAAGAAATGAAGGCATTTCTTCTTTCTTTTCTTTCCGGCTACCAAAATAACACAACTTTATGATACTATAAGCTAAAAAAGGAGGGAAAACAGTGAGCGTAACTGTCAAAGATGTCGCCAAAAAAGCCGGCGTCGCTACTTCAACTGTTTCTCGGGTCGTGAATGATCACCCTAGTATCTCTGAAGACACAAAAAAGAAAGTACGCAAAATCATGGCTGAAATGGGTTACGTGCCAAATTTGGCTGCGCGAAATCTAGGCAAGCAGATTTCAAGCGCGATCGGTGTTATCTTGCCGCCTTTGGATTCAAAGGAACGGCTAGGAAATCCTTTCTATTTAGAAACGATCGAAGCCATCAACGAAGAAGCTCGCCACCACCAAATGACGGTTGCGGTTGCCTCTGCCCGTGATTTTGATACATTATTGAAAAATGTGGAACGTATGCACCTTCAAAAACAAGTGGATGGTTTTATCTTAGTCTATTCCGATGAAAAAGATCCAATCATTGATTATTTAGTTCGTAAAAAAGTTCCTTTCACATTGATTGGACATCCTTACAGCAATGAAGAAAATATCGTTTTTGTTGATAATGACAACCAAATGCTGGGAAAACAAGCGACAGAGTATCTGATCTCCCAAGGACACTCTAAGATATTGTTTGCTACGAATACAACTCACGAAAATCTCTATTTCGAACGTTTCTTTGGCTATCAAAAAGCAATGATGCTAGCCAACCTGCCTTTTTATCCGGCATTGACATTTGAACAGGCAGAAGACTATGTCAATTTCGAGACAACGATCAAAGAGACCGAAGCAACGGCAATCGTAGTAATCGATGATCTTTTTGCAGTTCGGATCATCCAACTGGCAACGATGTTCGGGTATAAAGTTCCGGATGATCTATCTGTGATCAGCTTTAATAACTCGATTTTTGCTACATTGACCCATCCTTACTTGACCAGCATTGACATCAACGTCTTATCCTTAGGAAAAATCGCCACAGAAAGCTTGATGGCACAATTAAACCATGAAGGTTCAAATGCGGTTCAGCTTGTCGTCCCGCATAAGCTGATTAAACGAGAGACTGTCTTGAACCTCAATAACTTAGCATAAATTGCACTGTCTCATGACAAATAAGAAGCAAGAAAGTCCAGAATAACCGGACTCTCTTGCTTCTTATTTGTATTCTTTGCTTTCTAACCGAAACAGGGGACTCATCGGTGTATTTTCGTGGATTCGTTTGACAGCCTCGCCCATCAGTTCTGCACAAGAAAGGTAAGACAACCGTTCTGGATGCCGTTCTTCGGCAGTCCAACAAGAATCTGTGACACAAATGTTTTCGATGACAGATTGATCAAGAATGTCTTTGGCTGGTGGTGACAATAACGCATGAGAGACGCACGCATAAATCTCACTAGCTCCTGCTTCTTTTAGCAAATCTGCTGCCTTTGACAATGTTTTGCCTGTATTCAAAATATCATCTACTAAAATACATTTTTTGCCGGCAACATCTCCAATCACATAGCCACCATCTGCCTCATCTTGATCAACGATCGCAATCGCTGTATCTAAATATTCGGCTAAACTGCGGGTCCGCTGAACTCCGCTATTTTTGGGAGAGACAACGACATATTCGTCTCCGATCATTTTTTTCTCGCGATAATAATGCGCGAAAAGCGGAATCGTAAATAGATTATCAACAGGAATATCAAAGAAGCCTTGCACCTGCACGGCATGCAGATCCAATGTCAAGATCCGTGTCGCCCCAGCTTCCACTAACATATTGGCAATCAATTTTGCCGTGATCGGTTCATGAGGATTTGCCGTCCGGTCTTGTCTTGCATACGCATAGTACGGTAAAACCACATTAATCGTTTTGGCACTTGCACGTTTCATGGCATCGATCATGATCAACAATTCAAGATAGTGATCATTGACTGGTTCATTGGTTGATTGAATGATAAAAATATGATCGCCACGAACACTTTCCTCAATATTGATCGCGATCTCTCCATCACTAAATTGTGTTACTTTTGACTTACCTAACTCTGTACCGAAAACTTTTGCAATTTTCTCGGCTAACGGTCTGTTACCGTTCAAACTGAAAATCTTCAATGAACTATCTTTATAACTTTCGCCCATGTCTGCCTCCAAGTGAAGTGAATTGTTTCTTTTATTCTAGCACATTATAGGTGCTTTTTTCATTAAATTAATTTAAGGTAACGAGACGGTTCCGTTAATCCAGCTGGCTGGAATCACTTGATTGTAATTCCCCCAGTTGTCATGAACTTTTAGATAACGTCCGGTCTCTGTTTCTAAATAAGCATATGCGACTACCCAGTGATTGCCGTAGGTACTTCCTAAAGGCTTCAAGAGACCAACGATCACCGGTTTGCCTTGATCGATCCGTTTGCAGGCTCGCTGCCAGCCGCCGAAAACTGTGGCACGCCCCCGATAAGGTAGATCAAAATGAGTGAAAAAGCGTGATAGTCCATGAGCCACCTGCCAAGCAATCGTTGGCAATCCATGAGGTTGAATCAAGAGCCGCAAGATGTCAGTCAGTGCGCCCGGCTGCAGCTGATTTTTCCTTCTCACTGTTTTAGGGATGATCTGCTCATCGATATAATCTTGATAATAAGCCAAAAACACGGTGGCAGCATAAGTTCCGCACAAATAGCCGGAAGGTGTTACCCAAGATTTGTAGCGTCGGAATCGTTCTTCTGGTATTCCCTGCCAAGTATCTATGTTCTCTCTTTCTTCCATCGCCATTCCTCCTTACCAAAGTATATCTTAATAGTACCACGGGAATCAGCCGGTTTAGACACTAAGGAACTTTTTCGTTAAGAAAAAAACAAACTTTTTTTGCGTACTGGAAAATTTTGTTCCATAATAGGAGAAAGCATAAAAAGGAGCGAAGCATATGACAACATTATTAAAAGATGATTTTTATGATTATGTGAATGGCGATTGGTTGGAATCAGCGGTGATCCCTGCGGATAAACCGGCAACTGGAGGTTTTCAAGATCTGGTAGACGGAATCGATCAGTTGATGATGGCTGAGTTCAAGAATATGGCGGCAGATCCTTTAGCAATTCCTAAAGGAAAAATGAAAGACGCCGTTGCTTTCTATCGCTTAGCAAGCGATTTTGCTACCCGTGATGAAAACGCAGGTCAAGAAGTTTTGCCGATTTTGGCAAAAATCGAAACCCTTGCGTCTTATGACGAGTTAAATGCACAGCTACCTGAATTCATTCTTAACGGCATCCAACTACCATTTGCTTTCGATATCGACTCCGATATGAAAAACGCGAAAATGAATACACTGTTGGCCTATCCGCCAGCAACGATCTTGCCTGACAAAACATATTATACTGACCACCCGCAGGCAGAAGAGTTACTACAAGTTTTCTTCGACAATGCTGTTGCGCTCTTAACGAAATTAGGGAAATCACAATCCGAAGCAGAGTCGCTGGTAGAACAAACACTGGCTTTTGATAAATTGATTGCTCCTCATGTTCGCAGTGCGGAAGAAAATGCCGATTACAGCAAAAATTACAATCCGCAAAGTCTAGATACCTTTGCACAGCATTCGGCGCAACTCGACTTCAAAAAGACATTAACCGCTTTATTAAATGCCGAACCAGAAGAGCTGATCGTGACTGAGCCTGAGTACTTTGAGGCATTCGATATCATTGTCTCTCCTACCCACTTTGATTTATTGAAAAGCTGGATGATCGTTCATCAAAGTTTGCGCTACACTGGATATCTTAGTGAAGAACTACGCCAACTCGGCGGAGCCTACAATCGGTACCTCTCTGGCGTTGATGAAGCGATGCCTAAAGAAAAAGCCGCCTATTATCTGACGATTGGCCAATTTAGTCAAGTCGTCGGTGATTATTATGGTCGCAAGTATTTTGGTGAAAAAGCAAAAAATAATGTAAAACATATGGTGGAAACGATGATCGGCGTCTATCAAGATCGTTTGACCAGCAATACTTGGCTCAGCGAGCATACCAAACAAAAAGCAATCGTTAAATTAAATAAACTAGGAATCCATGTCGGTTATCCAGACAAAATCCCAGCTATCTATGATCGACTGCACACAGATCCTGATGCATCATTGTTACAAAATGCACTACGTTTTGGACGTATCTTCCGGGAAGATCTTTTTAGCAAATGGCAAAAACCGGTCGATCGCGAGGAGTGGGAAATGTCTGCAGCAACAGTCAATGCCTACTATCATCCTTTCAAGAATGTGATCGTCTTCCCAGCAGCTATTTTACAAGCACCATTTTACAGTCTGTCTCAATCAGCAAGTGCCAATTATGGCGGGATCGGTGCAGTGATCGCTCATGAGATTTCCCATGCGTTTGATAATAACGGAGCCAAATTTGATGAATTCGGCAACCTGAATAATTGGTGGACAGCAGAGGACCTGGCCCATTTTGAGACATTGGCTCAAGAAATGATCAATGAATTCGACGGCTTGCCATTTGCTGGTGGAACGGTCAATGGCACCTTGACAGTATCGGAAAATATTGCCGATGCTGGTGGATTAAGCTGTGCACTAGAAGCAGCAGAAAAAGAAACTGACGTCTCACTAGAAGACTTCTTTATCAATTGGGCAAAAATTTGGCGCACAAAAGCCAAAGAACAATATCAACAGTTGCTGCTAGCCATTGATGTTCATGGCCCTGCCAAGTTACGGGCCAACATCCAAGTTCAAAACATCGATTCCTTCTTCACCACTTTCGGTATTGAACCAGGAGATGGCATGTACCGGGCTCCTGAAGACCGTGTTCAAATCTGGTAAGATACAGCTTGCTACGAGGCATTTGTTACGAACTGTTTGGTTATGAATCATTGGTCCATTTGTTGATGCAACTTTTCTAAAAAAAGAGGATTCACCTCACATCATTAGCCAAAGTAGTTCAGAAATACAATCAGCCGCCACCTTCATCAAAAGATACAATATTAAGACCGCCCCCGAAAAGTTAGCAGCAAACAGCTAACTTTTCGGGGGCGGTGATTTTATTTTCCTAGTGCTTTTTTGATCATTTCGATTAGAGAATCGAATTGGGAATGGTCCTTTACGACTTGGTCAGCATGATGCCGGTTGCTTCTATCTTTCATAAAGTCCATGAGTTGATCTTTATCTTGAATGCCTAGTTTTGTCATCAATGCTTCCACATTTTCAAAATCGGTATACTTTTGCATGAACGTATCATTCAAAATCTTGTCAACATCCAATTCACCGCTTTTATAGGACTGATACAATCCTGTCAATTCACTGAAACTAAACTGTTCTTTTAATTGATCCATAAATCCCATTACACTCAGCTCCTTTTTTTTAAAGAATAGTAGCCCCTAATGTCTGCTCAAAGTGGCGCAACGCCCATTCATGACCGACTGGATCGAAACTTGCGACAGCATCTTTGAAAATAAATAATCGATACCCAAGGTTATACGCATCGACAGCCGTATGCAAGATACAGATATCTGTACAGACACCAGTCAAATAAAGTGCAGTAATGCCCCGTTCCCGTAAACGAATGTCAAGATCTGTCCCACTAAACGCCGAGTAGTGGCGCTTATCGATCCAGTAAACATTTTCTTTTTCTTTGTGATCTTCATACACTGCAGCTAGTGTCCCGTAGAGATTCCGTCCCTCTGACCCTGCCAGATTATGAGGAGGAAACAACTGATTTTCTGGATGATAAGGATCTTCTGCTTCATGGCGATCAATGGCAAAGACAACAAAATCCCCTTGATCGATAAATCGTTGGGTATGATCTACTAATGTTGTTTCAATCGCTTGACCCGCTTGACCGGTCGTCAAACGACCAGTATCAGCTACAAAATCGACCGTATAATCAATTGAGAGTAATGCGTTCATTTGTGATCTCCTCCAATTTTATTTCAGCTTTTTAACAAAGGCGAGCACCATTTCTGCAGAGCGCTTGCCGGCTTCCAAAATGAATTCGTCAAAGGAAACTGTTGCAGCATGATCCGCAGTGTCGCTGATGGCTCTTACGACAAGGAAAGGAATATTGAATTGCTTCGCTGTTTGGGCGATCGCAGCACCTTCCATCTCGCAAGCCAAAGCGTCTGGGAAGTGCCTTAGGATTTCTTGTACTTTACGTCCGTCATTGATAAAGCTGTCCCCTGTTACGATCAAGCCATTTTTTACATTGTGGTTCGTTGCTTCTGCGGCTTTGGTCATTTCGCCGATCAAGTAACGACTGGCCTCGAAATACAAAGGCATTCCCCCTGGGAGTTGCCCATATGTATACCCAAATCCAGTAACATCTACATCGAAATAAGCTAGTTTTTCTGAAATCACAAGGTCGCCGACGGCTAAACCAGCACCGATTCCCCCAGCAGATCCAGTATTGATCACCATGTTGACCCCATATTGCTGAATCAGCAAACTTGTTGTCAGTGAAGCGGCAACTTTCCCGATTCCAGATCGAACAACGATCACTTCATGATTGCCGATACTGCCGGAAATAAATAGTGCTCCAGCTCGCTCCCAAGATAAGGGAGCTTCCAATGCTTCCCGCAAGATCTTGATTTCTTCATCCATTGCACCGATAATACCAATTTTCATCTTGTAGCCTCCTGACGATCCTATACATTATATCTTAATAAAAGATCATTTTTTCTCCTTTTATGATAAACTAGTTTTACTCAAAGGAACAGTTTTTTGTCAGACCATTAAGGAGGTTTTTATGTCTGAGATATTTAATAAAATGGCCGACCATTACGATACACCCCCAAGGATTGCTCTAGCTGAAAAGATTACAGCAGCAGTAAGACCCCAACTGATGAATGCCCGTGAACAAATTCTTATTGATTATGGCGGCGGAACAGGTCTTGTTAGTTTACCGCTGGCCCCTTTAGTCAAGCAACTGCAGATTTGGGATACTGCGGAGGGCATGCTGGCGATCGTTGATCAGAAGGTCACCCAGCAAGGGCTGACAAATGTTTCTGGATCACTCCACGATTTAACGAAGGAGTCCATTCATGAAGAAGCAGATATCGTTCTGTTATCGCTGGTAATGCTTCATATTCCCGACACAGAACATTTACTGCAGCAACTTTATCAATTGTTAAAACCCGGCGGACGTTTGTTCATCGTTGATTTCAATAAAAACCAATCCGTCTCACATCCTAAAGTACACAATGGATTTGAGCAAGACACGCTGCTCCAACTAGCAGAATCAGTAGGTTTTGATTCAGTAAGTTATGAAACATTTTTTGAAGGTCCACAGTTGTTTATGGGGCAAGATGCTGCTCTTTTTCTATATAGCGCTGCTAAGCCATCCCAGCCATAAAACAAAAAAACCAGCATGCTGAGCGCTGATGCTCTGCGTGCTGGTTTTTGATTAGATACATGTGCTGATCAACGAATTAAACCCGATTAATCGTGTTCCTTAAAGCAAAAAGATCGCTAATGCAACTACGATCAGCAGCAATGCCACTACCACGATTGCTTTGATCAAAAAAGTATTCAAGTTGCGGGACTTCTGATTTTCTCCTGCTCTCGTTTTAGTGATCGCTTTATTTTTTTTACGGACTTTCCGATAATGATTGTCGATTTGCTTTTCTTTTTGCTTCCACTCTTTGTTTGCTTGCTTAGCAACGATCTTTTGGTTTCGCTCAGAAGCAGCCATTTCTTCTTCACGACGTCGACGCAATTCAGAGCGGGTGATCAGTGGTTCTTTAGGCACGGCTGTTCCTCCGTTTCAATTCTAAAAGCTCCCAAAAATGAATCGCAAAAATCGTTTTTGCATCACAGATCGTTCCATCTGCGATTGCTGCTTTGGCTTCTTTCATTGTCAATTCATACACTTCCAATACTTCATCCTCATCTTGAGGCAGCGGGTTCTCTACTTTTTGTAATTGTTTCGCGTGAAACAAATGCAGCACTTCATTAGCAAAGCCCGGGGAAAGGTACATCGAATGCACATGTTCCAACGTTGATGCTCGGTAGCCGGTTTCCTCTTCTAATTCACGAGCACCAGTTAATTCGGGCTGTGCACCTTCTCCTGGATCGATCTTGCCTGCCGGAATCTCTAAAATGACTTTCTCTAATGGCTTGCGAAACTGGCGGACAAAAATCATTTTATTTTCTTCTGTCACAGCGATCACTGCAACACCGCCTGGATGAAAGACCAACTCTCGTTTGCTAGTACCGCCATTTGGTAATGCGACATCATCAACAACGACATCAATGATTTTTCCATGAAAAATCTCGTTTCTGGCAATCGTTTTTTCTTCAAAATCTTTATAGGTTAACATTTTTTCACCTGACCTTTAACGTCTTTTCTACAAAATACTTTAGCATAGTTTCTCAAAAATATCTCCTTAAGAAAGAGCAAGAAAGATTATGATTTTACTAAATATCGGAAAATCCACCCCAAGTCTGATATTTTTCTACTAGTGAACATGCTAAAATAAGGATGTCGAACAATCCCTATATTACTTGTCCAAAGAATTTTAGGAGGAGGAAAAATGAAAAAAAATATTTGGCTGATCGTTTCTGCGATCGCTGTAATCACACTTTTTGCCTTTATCAGTTCCACAGGCACTGATTTATTTACTGTCTTGTTGCTGATCGTTGGCGCGATTCTGGTATTTATCGGTCTGAAGGGGCGTAAGGTAGAAGCAAATCCCAATGTGTTACCTATACTGACGAAAGAAAAAGAAGCGCATTACTTGAAAAGCGGTATGTCTCCAAGTGAAATCGAACTGTTCCGAGAAACCATGAATCAAACCAAACAACAGATCGAGCATTTACAAAAAAACATCAACCGCAGCAATAAATTAAAAGCGATCGACTTGCGTCATGATGCATTACGCGCTTCGAAAGCACTGTTCAAAGAGTTGGTCAAAGAACCGACGAAATTACATTCGGCGAGTCATTTTCTTTACACCCATTTGCCGAACATGGTTGATTTGACAGACAAATTCATTGAGATCAATGAACATGAGATCAAAAGCCGTGAAACCTATGAAAAAATCGAAGAAAGCACTCAAATCATTGAACAAATGGCCTCGTTGATCGCTAAAGATTATCAGCAGTTTGTGGCAGATGATTTAGATGATCTTGATATCGAGTTATCCATTGCCAAACAAAGCATAAAACGAGATAATGAATAGGGATGGATTCCTTTGCTCGATCTTCGAATGAAGCGATCCAAAAAAAAATCTAGCCCAGGCTAGATTTTTTTCGAAACAAGACTTAGGAGGAGTTAGAATGACGGAGACACCAAATCAAGTTAAACCAGTAAACGATACTCTTGATGATCTATTGAATAATCCATTTGCAACCCCTGTCGATACATTGACGACAACCCAGCAGGCAGAGATCAATGCCTTGCAAGAACAACAAAAAGCCTCTCGCTTAATTGATAAATTACCACCTGAGCGACAAGCACAGGCACAAGAGTTAGCGAATAAGATTGATCCAACCGACCAACAAGCAGTCATTACCTATGGCGCAGCTGCTCAAACCAAGCTGGGAGAATTCTCTCAATCGATGCTGAATCATGTGCAAGCAGCAGATATCGGACCTGTTGGTGATTCATTGACAGAGTTGATGTATCGTCTGCAAGAAGCTAATCCAGATGAATTACGGGCAGGAGAAGGCAATCTCTTCAAACGGATGTTTGGCAAAGTCAAACAATCGATTTTTGAGATCACCGCTAAATACCAAAAAATCGGTGCTCAAATCGATAAAATCGCTGTTAAATTAGACAAAGAAAAAGACGGTCTGTTAAAAGACAATTTGATGTTGGAACAGCTTTACCAAAAAAACAAAGATTACTTCGATGCATTGAATATCTATATTGCTGCCGGTGAGTTAAAAATGCAAGAACTACAAACAACGATTATTCCTGAAGCAATGAAAAAAGCACAAGAAACGAATGATCAGATGGATGTACAGATCGCCAATGACTATACGCAATTTTTGGATCGCTTAGATAAGCGGACCCATGACTTGCGCTTGGCCCGTCAGATCACGATCCAACAAGCACCACAGATCCGTTTGATCCAAAATACCAACCAAGCATTAGCAGAAAAGATTCAGGCATCTGTCAATACAGCGATTCCTTTATGGAAAAACCAAGTCGTTATCGCACTGACTTTATTGCGTCAAAAAGATGCGGTTACTGCACAACGCCAAGTTTCGGAAACAACGAATGATCTCTTACGTAAGAACTCTGAAATGCTGAAGGTCTCTGCGATCGAAACAGCTAAAGAAAACGAACGAGGAATCGTTGATATCGAAACGCTGCAAAAAACGCAAAACGATCTTGTCGAAACAATTCAGGAAACATTGCGTATCCAAAAAGAAGGAAAAGAAAAACGCAGAGCGGCCGAAGTGGAATTGGGTCACTTGGAAGAAGACCTCAAAGATCGCTTGTTAGACTTGACTGGAAACAAATAATTCAGGCAGACGCAATACTGTTTTCTATTAGCTGAACGAGACTCTGGGAATCTCTCAGGGGCTCGTTTTTTACAGTGTCATCACTTTTGGTTTCCTGCCAAGACATGAACAAAAACAAGAGCGTTAGCAAACACTAACGCTCTTGCTGGTTTTCTTCATTCAATGCACTATTGCGGTACCCATAGATAAAATAGATCAGCAAACCAATGACGATCGTAATACCAAAAACGATCCAAGTGGCTGTCTGCAATCGCGTCATCAAGAACAAACAGCTAGCAACAGAAACTAATGGCAAGACTGGCACAAGCGGCACCTTGAATTCCCCTTTTTTGGGCATGCCCATCATTTTACGCAGCTTGATGATCCCCAACGACATTAAGATCAAGTAGGCCAATGCCACGATATTCGTTAATTCTGCCAAAATATTCAATGGAAAAGCTGCGGCAAAAAAGAAGGCGACGACTCCAGCTGCATAAGTCGCTTTTTTCGGTGTCTTATGCTTAGGATCAATTTTTTGCAATGATTTTGGCAACAAGCCATCCTTACTGATAGCATAAAGCAAACGTGCTAATGAGTACATCATGGAAATCGTCACTGTCAGCAGCGTTAAAATGGCACCCACCGAAATCACCGAACCAACTACGCCGTGATCGATATATCGCATGGCAAAAGCTACCGGATCATTGACATTCAATTCTGTAAAGGGAACGATTCCAGTCAAAATCAGCGTGACCACGATATACAATAAGGTAGCGATCGCAATTGAACCGATAATTCCCCGGGGCACATCTTTTTTCGGATTTTCAACTTCTTCCGCAGCCATTGCGACCGCATCAAAGCCCAAAAAAGCAAAGAAAACAAGTGCCGCCCCATTAAAGACGCCCGAAAATCCGAAAGGCATGAACGGCTGCCAGTTGCTTGGCTTCACAAAAAATACCCCAAAAAAGATAAAAAGCGCAATGATCCCGAATTTGACCCAAACCATAGCATTGTTCAATCGCAAGGCTTTTTTGGCTTCTTGACTTACCCAAATCGTCACAAAAATGATCACTAATCCTGCAATCAGATCAATGTACGTTCCTTCGCCAGGATTATAGCCAGCAGTCAGCGCTTTTGGCAGATGCACACCGATACTTGTCAAGAACCCTTGGACATAACCGGACCAGCCAGAGGCCACCGAAGATACTGCCAACATAAACTCGCATAGCAGAAACCAGCCAGCGAGCCATGCAACAAATTCGCCAAATACAACATACACATACGAATAGGCACCGCCTAATACAGGGATACGGGAAGCAAACTCCGCAAAAGAGAGCCCTGATAAGATAACGACAAAAGCCGCTAAGACAAATGACAAGATCAATGCTGGCCCTGCATATACAGCAGAAGCCACACCGGTCACAACAAAAATCCCTGTGCCGATGATTGCGCCAATACCCAACATGATCAAGTCTTTCAATTTCAAATCTTTTTTCAAATGACTAACGGGACTGGCTTCAATAGTTTTTTTACGAAATAAATCCATAAATCCTCCTAAATTTCACTACTTATGCAGCTTTCATATACCCTAGAAGGATACCACCAAAAATAACAAGCAAGCAACCAAAAACCACATATTTGAACTCTTTTTTGGTTTTTTTCTCCCCTAATAAGAATATGCCTCCCAGTGTAGAGATAATAATCCCCATCTGTGACAGCGAGAAACCCACGGCCAGTCCGATCTGTTGAACTGTTATCAACATACAAACATTTCCTATTCCCCACAACAATCCTGATAATGTATTCTTCCAGACCGCCCGATTGACTTTGGTTTTTCTTAGAGCAAAGAAACTAGCGCCAATCAGCATGCCTATACTCTGAGGCAAGATAATTGCCAATGGGTCAATTCCCGCCCAAGTAATAATGATTGTGTAAGCACCATAGCCAATTGTTGAGGAAATCAACGAACGAAAGCCTCTAGGAAAATCCAACATCTTGTTTTCTGTCTCAGGCATTTGTTCCCCGTCTTGTCGTGCGGTCAAATAGGCACCAGTTACTAATAAAATCAATGCGGTGATTCCCAACAAATAGTCTCGTGATTGCGTCCATTCGCCAAAAAAAAGGGCTCCAGCAATTGTATTTAAGATCAATTGCATACCAGTAGATAACGGAAGCCCCACCGAAACGCCCAGATATTTCATTCCATGAAATTGACCATTTTGACCAACTGACCAGCAAAGTCCTGACAGCAAACCAATCACTACGATCCAGCCATCAATCGTAGGCATAGTGACAAAGAAAACAATCAGTGAAAAAAGGAATGCACCAATTGTCATTCCTAATGTCTGTTGATTCGCATCCCCACCTAATTTTCCACTGACCAATCCGATACTGCCCCAGGCAAACATCGGTATTAAAGCAAATACTATACTCATCTTATCCATCCTTATCATTCAATTTGACACACAAGGTTCAGTGTATCAGTGAAAACGGTATAGAGACAAGAACTAAATGGTATTTCTCAAAAAATCATTAGCGATTTTCTTGATAGTAGCTTAGCAGAGGGAAGTAAAGCGTGACGGTTGTCCCTTCTCCTACAACCGATGAAATCGTTAACTCAATTCCTAATTCTTTGGCCAGATTCTTGGCTAAATAGAGCCCTAACCCTGTCGAGTGCATATCCGTCTTCCGACCATTCTCACCAGTAAATCCCTTATCAAAGACTCGCCTTAGATCTTCTGCCGGAATACCGATTCCAGAATCTTCTACCGAAAGACGCGTTCCTTGCCCATCTTTTTGGATTTGGACAATGATTCGCCCATTTTCCGGAGTATACTTCAATGCATTACTGAGGATTTGCCGAAAAATAAAACTCAGCCATTTGCCGTCAGTTAATACTTGCTGGTCTCCCCCTTTAATCGCATAGTGAATATTCTTCTGAATGAACACGTTGGCTTGACTGCGAATAACCGGCTGAATCGTTGCTTTCAATGACACTTCTTGAACAAGGTAATCTTTGGAAAAACTGTCCAAACGTGCCACATACAGCACTTGTTCCACATACTCATTGATCCGATTCACTTCGTTTTCCAGTAAAATATACTTTTCATCTGGAATATCAAATTCAATCGAATTTAACAGTAAGCGCGTCGCTGCCAAAGGTACTTTAATCTCATGGACCCAAGAATCAATGTATTCCTTTTGCTCTTCTTGATTGCTTATCACTTGCTGCATCAAGTCTTGGTGTTCGCGAATCAGCTGATTGATATAGTTTTGAACCAGTTCTTCCTCTGATGAACGCGCACCATGAATATAGTTTTGTAAGACACTGTCTGACTCATGGAATGTGAGCTTTTGCCAGAAACGACGTTTAGTAATATAAAAAACGCCCAAAAAAAGCAGTAGAACGACTGATTCCATCAAAAAAAGATAGCCAACAGTTCCCCAGTCGATGGGGAAATCAGGTGTCAGCCACATCACTAGAATCATCAGCAAGAAAAAAATCACCCAACCAATCAGAAGTAACCAGCGGTCTTTTAAGAAGGCAATGAATGACATCGGTTTGTTCATGGCACAATATACCCTTGTCCAACTTTGGTTTCGATGTAATTATCCATACCGGCTTGCTCAATCTTCCGACGCAAGCGATTGATATTGACAGTCAATGTATTGTCGTCAACAAAACGTTCATCATCCCAGAGCGCTCGCAACAGCTTTTCTCGACTAAGGATCTTCCCGTGATTCTTCATCAATATATATAATAATCGATACTCATTTTTGCTTAAATCAATTACCTCATCATTGATCTGCATGCTGCTGTTGTCGATATTCAAAGTAAGCCCATTGTGAACCAGCGTTTCGCTGTTGTTTTCGACATAGTTATAGGAACGGCGCAGCAGTGCATTGATTTTTGCAATCAAGACATCGATCTCAAATGGCTTCGTCACGAAATCATCTGCCCCCATGTTCATCGCCATGATCATATCCATATTCGTATTACGGCTTGATATAAAAATAATCGGTACTTTCGATGTCTCTCTGATTTTCTGGCACCAATAATAGCCGTCAAAAACCGGCAAATTGATGTCCAACAAAATCAATTGCGGTTCTTGCTCTTCAAAATCGTCAAAAACCTGATGAAAATCAGTTGTTCCAAATGTTTCGAATTGCCATTTTTCAAGTTCTTCGATGATCAGCTGGCGAATAACTGCTTCATCTTCTACTACCATGATTTTTGCCATCTGAATATTCCCCTCCACTTCTTTTCTTTACTTTAACAAATATCTAAATCGAAAGCGAATGATAATCCCAGCTTTAAAAAAAGCTAAAAAAACTCTCAAATCCGCCAGATCAAAAAGTTCTTTTTCTCTGACTCTCTAAGAGTTTCTTTGTCTATTCAATAATCATCGCTGCTTCTAATAATAACTTTCCAACAAATAAAACGATCCCATCTACAAACAAGACACTCATATTGACGCCCAGTAACATAGACAATCGTTCTACCACATCGATCTGCGGCCGTTTTCTCATGTATGCTATCAGAAAAAGATTCACACCATAAGTGACAGCCATGATCACTAACATAATAAATACCAACATTAACCCTTCATTCTCTATTCATTATTTTTCTAAAAATTGTTTGATTGCAGACTGATCGATCGCTTCAAACGGCAGCAAACGTTCACTGATTTCGCGGACGATCGCCGGCAAATGTCCAGGTTGGTCATTTTCGATCTGCAAGACCAATAATGGTTCATGCAAACTCAACCGCAACAAAAACCACCCTTGTCCATAAGGTGCAGAAACCTGTATACGGATGCCTTCTTCATTTTCATTGTCAATCTGCCACCCCGATGGGAGATGATGCGCTAGCGATGCGATAACCTTCTCCCCGGTTGCGCGATAATCTGAATCATTGATCTTGAAACGCAATTCTTGGGTTTCAACTGGCTGTTTCAGCGCCGCGATCAAGTCTTCCAAACTGATATTTTGCGCACGAAGTGTTGGCAGCAACATCAAGATCTTCGCAATAACATATGCACCATCATCTAAAAAATAGTTTTCCTTGAATGCTGCATGTCCACTAGTTTCAATCGCCAACTGAGCATTAATGCCTTTTTCGTTAAGAGCGATCGCTTTGTTGATGACATTACGATACCCGGAAATATAACGCACTTGATGACCACCTAGCGATTCAATAAATGACTTTAGATGAGTGGAGGTCGGGGAATTCGTGACAATACTCGCAGCCGGATGTTCAGATAAGACGATTTTACTCAAAACAGCAATCATGTTGTTGCGGTTCAGCGGCTGTCCGCTTTTGGTCACCACAGCGGATCGATCGACATCGGTGTCAAAGATGATCCCCAAGTCTGCTTGTTCTCGTAAAACGGCTTCCGTAATACTAGCCATCGCTTCTTTATTATCCGGATTAGGAATGTGGTTAGGGAAGTGTCCATCTGGCTCCAGAAACTGTGAACCATTCGTATCTGCCCCTAACGGCACTAAAACTTGCTCTGCAAAAAAACCACCTGCGCCATTTCCAGCATCCACAATGATTTTCATTCCAGCCAATGGCTGTTCTTCTTCTGTCTGCATCCCATGACGAATTTTCGTCACCATATCTGCTGCATAGGGAGTAAGTAAGTCTCGTTGGTAATACTCGCCGAGTTGGTCAGCTGGATGAGCTTCAGGATGTGCTAAGATAAACGAGATATCTTCTTTTTCTGCACCACCAGATTTACTAAAAATCTTGATTCCATTAAAGTAATAGGGCAAATGACTGGCTGTCAGCATCACACCGGCATCACAATCAAAATCAGCAAACTGGGTACTCATAAATAGCGCGGGTGTTGTAGCCAGCCCACAATCAATAACCGTAATCCCTTCTATTCGCAATTGGTTCATAAACGCCTGCTGCAGCGTTTCACCACTTAAACGACTATCACGACCAACTGCCACTTTTAAGGGTTCCGTATATCGCTGCAGCAACCAGGTCCGCAGACCTGAAGCAATTTCTTTCACTGCATCTTCTGTTAAATCCGCTGTAAGATCTGCTGTCGAAAGCGCGATTCCACGGATATCTGAACCATTTTGCAACTTCATTCGCTTCATCTTCTCCACTCCTTTTTTGTAAACGGAAACAACTCCATTATATCAAAGGTAGCATAAAAAGAAACGCCTTTTTAGTATTTTTTACTTTTAAACAAACAATTTATGAAGCACTAAATTCGAGAAGAAGACCTAGTAAATTTTTGCAGAAAAAATGCGCTCAGTCCTTGAAAGGAATCCCTTCCAGCTGTAATAGTTTCCGCTTGATCGGCAAACCTCCCCGATAACCAGTCAATCGACCATTTTTTCCCAGGACACGATGGCAAGGGACAATAATCATCATCGGATTGCGTCCGACAGCATTGGCAACCGCTCGGACGGCACTAGGACGTTGGATTCTCGCCGCTAATTCACTATAGCTGACAGTCGTTCCATAAGGGACTTCAGTTAACGCTTGCCAAACAGTTTGTTGGAACGGTGTACCGACAAAGTCAAAAGGAAAATCGAAGGCTACTGGCTCCCCGGCGAAATAGGCTTTCAGCGGCTTTGCATACCTTTCTGGTGTCTGAGAACATTCACGAATTTCTGCATATGGGAAAAAAAGAGCCAACTCTGCATGTTCTGCTAAACGACCAAAATAAGCTGCCCCCTGATTAGTGACACCCAGTTCATACATTTCCTCATTCAATTGGATCTGTGAAACCGTTAAATGCATCCTATTTCCTCCTATCTATCCACTTACTCCTCATAGTTTTTCTTTAGTATAGCACAGCAGCAAGAAAAAAAACGAAGACCCTTAAATCCGGTCTTCGTTTCCTGGGAAAAAATCAGTCTAACTCAATTTTTCCTGTATACAGTTGGTAATAGGTCCCCTTCTCTGCTAATAACGTATCATGAGTACCTCGTTCAATGATTCGACCATGATCCATCACCATGATCACATCTGAATTCTGAATCGTCGAAAGACGGTGAGCGATCACGAAAACTGTCCGTCCTTGCATCAGCCGGTCCATTCCAGACTGGACGATCCGCTCTGTTCGCGTATCAATGCTGGAAGTCGCTTCATCTAAAATCATAACAGGCGGATCGGCGATCGCCGCTCTGGCAATTGCTAGTAGCTGTCGCTGTCCTTGTGACAGCCCTTCGCCATCCCCCGTGATTACGGTATCGTACTTCTCAGGTAAATGATTGATGAACATATCCGCATTCGCCAGTTTTGCTGCCGCTTCTACTTCCTCATCCGTGGCATCCAGTTTACCAAAACGAATATTTTCTCGAATCGTTCCTGTGAATAAATGTGTATCTTGCAAGACGATCCCTAATGAGCGCCGCAGAGATTCTAGTTGGATCTTTTGAATATTGATGCCATCATAACGGATCTTTCCCTCTTGAATATTGTAAAAACGATTGATCAAGTTAGTGATGGTCGTCTTACCGGCTCCCGTTGCTCCCACAAAAGCAACTTTCTGTCCCGGTTCAGCAAAAAGATTGATGTCATGCAGAACCATTTGATGATCCACATACCCAAAATCAACTGCTTCAAAACGAACATCTCCAGTCAATTCTGTGTACGTAACAGTTCCATCTTCGTGAGGATGTTTCCAAGCCCAGAGTCCTGTACGATTTGTTGTTTCCACTAAATGGCCAGATTCCCATTTGGCATTGACTAGCGTGACATACCCTGTATCAATCTCTGGGGTCTCATCCAACAAATGAAAAATACGTTCTGCACCTGCCAAAGCCATGATCACAAAGTTGATCTGCTGTGAAATTTGGCTGATCGGTCCATTCAGCGAACGGCTAAGCTGTAAGAAAGAAGCAATCATCCCTACGGTTAGTCCCGAGACACCATTGATGGCAAAGAGCCCGCCGATAATTGCGATCAGCACGTATTGAACATTCAGCAAGTTCATCATGATCGGCATCAATGTATTGGCATTGACATTGGCCTTTGTAGCACTGGATTGCAACTGGTCATTCAAAGCATCAAATTCCTGCATGACAACGTGTTCATGGTTAAAGATCTTGACAACTTTCTGTCCATGCATCATTTCTTCAATATAGCCATTGACTGCGCCTAGATCCCGTTGCTGTGCGCCAAAGAAGCGGCCGCTTTTGCGGGAGATGATCCGAATCACATTCAGCATCAAAATGACCGAAACCAGTACAAAGCAAGTCAATGGGATACTAATGGAAAACATCGCAATGAAAACCGAGCAAAATGTGACGGCAGCCATCATCAAATTGGGAATACTTTGAGAAATCATTTGCCGTAATGTATCCGTATCGTTGGTGAAATGACTCATCATATCACCATCAGAATGGCCATCAAAATAACCAATCGGTAATTTTTGCATATGTTTGAACATCTGATCGCGGATTTTTTTCTGAGTGCCCTCACTGATTTTGACCATCATAAAGTTGTAAGTCAAACCAGCAATGATCCCAATTAAATAAATAATTGCCATCTGAATAATAGCTGCCAGCAGACCGCTGAAGTTAGGATTGCTTTGTCCCAGCAGCGGAGTTATATGGTCATCGATCACCACTTGCAAAAAAAGTGAGCCGCGAACATTGGCAAAAGCACTTAACAAGATCATGAACAATACGATAATCAACTGCAGTTTGTAATCGCCAAACATAGTCGCCAGCAGCCGTTTCAAGGTTCTCTGGGGATTTGCTGCTTGTCTATTCTTCACCTTCACCAAATCCTTTCTGCTGCGAGTCGTAGACTTCACGATAAATTTCATTGCTAGTTAATAATTCTTCATGGGTTCCGATTCCGTTGATTTTCCCATCATCCATCACAATGATTCGATCGGCATCTTCGATCGAATTGATCCTTTGGGAAATGATGATCGTTGTCGTTCCCGGGATTTCTTGTTTCAATCCTGCTCGAATACTACGGTCTGTCTTTGTATCAACAGCACTAGTAGAGTCATCTAGAATCAGAATTTTCGGTCTTTTTAACAGCGCTCGCGCGATCGTTAACCGCTGCTTTTGTCCACCGGAGACATTATTTCCTCCTTGAGAGATCAACGTGTCATATTTATCAGGAAATTCTTGGATAAAAGGATCCGCTTGGGCAATTTTTGCTACCCGCTGAATCTCTTCATCCGTTGCTTCCGCGTTTCCCCAGCGAAGATTCTCACTGATCGTCCCGCTAAAAAGGACATTGTTTTGCAAAACCATACTGACTTGATCCCTCAATGCTGCCAAATCATAGGCACGAACATCTTGTCCCCCAACGAGAACACGACCGTCAATTACATCGTACAAACGGGGGATCAATTGGACCAGCGTTGATTTTGCACTTCCGGTTCCGCCGATGATCCCGATTACCTCTCCGGATTCAATTCGTAAGTTAACATTTTCCAATGCCAATTTCGTTTGATCATTTGCGTAACTGAAACAAGCATTTTCAAAGACAATTGAACCATCTTTGACTTCTGTCAATGGCGATGCCGGATTTTTCAAGTCGCTTTCTTCATCCAAAACTTCCACCACCCGCTGTGCGGAAGTACGAGCAATCAGAATCTGAACAAAAGCCATTGACATCATCATCAAACTCATCAAGATCTGCATAGTATAGTTGAACATGCTAACCAGTTCCCCTGTCGTCAAGCTGCTGTGCTCAACGATCAGTTGGGCACCGAACCAAGACAACAGCAACATACAGCTATAGATCGAGAATTGCATCAAAGGCATATTGAACGAGACGATTCGTTGTGCTAGCGTAAAGTTGCGGTAGACATCATTTGACACCTCGTCAAAAAGTTCTTCTTGCTGCTCTTCTCTGACGTAGGACTTGACCACACGGATTCCTTGAAGATTTTCTTGGACTACGTTGTTCAAACGGTCATAGATCCGAAATACTTTCAAGAAAAGCGGATGAGCAAAGCGAATCACTAAAGCGAGTCCGATGGCTAGAATTGGCAAGACGACTAGGTAAACCAGCATCAATTCTGGACTGATCGTGCTAACCATGATCAGTGAGAAAACCAGAATCAATGGACTGCGCACCAAGATTCGGATAATCATTTGGTAAGCATTTTGCACATTAGTCACATCGGTGGTCATTCTCGTGATCAAACTAGAGGAAGAAAAACGGTCGATATTGGAAAAAGAAAAATCCTGAATCTTGCTAAAAAGGTTGTGGCGAAGATTTCGAGCAAAACCGGCAGAAGCAATCGCAGCTGTTCGTCCTCCTAAAGTTCCTAGCATCAGTGCCAATAATGAGCACAAAAAAAGCAGACCGCCATAGCGCAAAATGACGCCCGCGTGTCCTTTTTCAATTCCTTGGTCGATCATCATTGCCATGATCAGTGGCATAATGACATCTAGCGCCACTTCGCCGGCAACATAGACCGGTGTCAATAGGCTGGCTTTTTTATAATCGCCAACATTTGCTAGTAATTTTTTGATCATTTCTTTCGTCCCTTCTCTATGTAAAATACTGCTTATTGACTAGTTATCAATTCAACTGTACCGTATCGATAAAAGGTTTTCAAGCATGCATGCTTGAAAACCTGTGATTACTTGATAACAAAAAACCTCTCTCCATTTTTCAAAATCCAAGTAAAAAAACAGAAAAACTATCTAAATGTAGGTAGATCCTTCTGTTTCAGTCTGTCATTGTCGACAAACAGAAGACACACTTCATTTAGATAGTTCACTTACTTATTGCTTGGGTTCTGTAGCTTTGTTACGGGCCCGATTGCTAAATGTCTCATTCGGTAGTGGCACTGTTGACTGTTTCTAGCGGATCCTTTACATTTTCTGTCTCAGGACTGACCGGTAATGATTCGGTCTCGCCTTGCAGATTTCCGCGACTAATCCCGATGGTGATCGATACTTCCAATGGAATAAATTCACCATAACGGCTCATCTCCACAACTGTTCCTTTTGGTTCTGCTGAATCTACATAATAGACATCATAATATACAGAAGCACCTTTCGATTTGTACTCATCAAAGAACATTTTTGGCAGATCGCCTTCCGTTGCTTGGTGCCGGATATCCTTCAAATACGGTTGCCCCAGTGAATAAACCACTTTCACTGTTGGCAATGTATCGCTGTCACTATATTCTTTGCCCGCCTCTTCCGACTGATTGATGAAATTGCCATAACCGATTTGATCAGAATAAACTGTCTTGACTTGAATCGGTATCTTCGATTCTAGCCCCTCTGCTTGCTCGATGGTATACTGTGAGAAATCAGGAACAACTAATGCTTTCCCTTTAGAAACTTTGACAAGAAATTGATCCTTTTTGGCCAATTTGCTGCCTTTGACTGGTTCTTGGGAAACCACGACGTCTAAAGCAACTGTATCAGAAAAAACAGCTTCTTCTTTGTACTTCAATTCATTTTTCTTAGCCCACTCTTGAGCTTCACCTTTGTTTTTCCCTGTAAAATCAGGAACTTCGATGTTCTTCTCGAAGACTTCTTTTCCTTTTGAATAATAGATGCTTAAGCGATCTTTGCGCTTATAAGCTTTGAGATCTTGCTCTTTATTTGCTGCTTCTTGTTTGATGAATACACCTGCTTCGACTTTGTCGTCATACTGTTCGATCAACGAGATATTTTCTGCCTTTTGTTTCTCGATCCATTCTTTTGCCGCTTCGGTAGTCAGTGACGAAAAGTCGGGCAGCTCGATCATTTCTTCTGGGTCAGGACCTAGGCTTGCTTTGACTGTCAAAGTCTTGCCTTTTTTGATCTTCTGATCTGCAGCAACACTTTGACTAACGATTCGATTGGTCTCTACCTCAAAATCATACACTTGATCGACTTTGATCGCCACGCCTTCTTCCATGCCCCATGTTCGGGCTTCGGATAAATCTTTCTTAGCAAAATCAGGAACCTTCACATGAGTCAATTGATAATACACCACACTGCTGATGGCAATCAGCACAATGACAGCACCAGCGATCAGCGCGTATTTTTTACGCTGCCGCTTGCGATAAGTTGGATCAAACTCTGTCTCTTCTTTTCCGAACCGACTGACCGGTTGAGAAGAGCTAGTTTCCTTGCGCGTTCTTCGCTTCATTTCCTTCGGATCCGATGCTGCTGCAGCTTTACTCTCTCCTGCGCCCTGATCAGATGTCTGAGAATCTGGAATTGGTTCTGCTTTACGCTCTGTTTTTTCGTCAAACTCAGTTTCTTTAGGAGAGCTTTGTTTCTTGCCATCGTAATTACCAGGACTGAAATTTGATAAAAAATCACTCATCTTTATTCAACACACCTTTACGCAAATAGAGTACTTCGTCTGCTTGTTGGGCGATTTCATTCGCATGGGTCACAACAATCACACATTTGTTATGCATATGAGCCAAATCTTTAAAAATATCGATGATTTCCTGTTCCATTTCTTCATCTAAATTTCCCGTTGGTTCGTCTGCCAAAATAATATCAACATTCGTCGCCAGTGCACGAGCTATTGCCACCCGTTGCTGTTCCCCACCAGACAACTGATTGACTAAACGATCTGCTTTTTCTTTCGTGATCCCAATATAGTCCAATAAATTGTATGCGACTTCCCGCTGGTTCTCCGGCAATTGATTATCCGTGATCGACATTGGGACTAGAACATTTTCTACCGCAGACAGGTACGGAATCAAATTGTAACTTTGAAAGATGATACTGATATCGTCTCGGCGATATTTCTCATGTCCGATTTTTTGAATATCTTCTCCATTAAAGAAAACAGCGCCACTTTTAGGTGTATCCAACGCACTGATCAAAGAGAGAAATGTGGTTTTTCCTGACCCTGACTGTCCTAAAATGGCATAAAACTTGCCTTTTTCAAACGCCACCGATGTTTCTTTCAAAATATAGCGCCGCTGATCGCCATCTTGATAATAGTAATCTACTTCTTTTGTTTCCAACAAAGCCATTTTTTCTTCCCCCTACATCATGATTTTCTTTGGATTCAGCCGTAGAATATACAACAACGGCAAGATTGCAGACAATAAGACTGTACCTAATCCCAATAAAAGATAGGTGATGACATACCCCATAGAAAAAGTGACTTTATAAGCACTTTGGACATCCGCATAGCTGAGAGTATTTGTCATCATTGTGCTTGAAATGGAATAGGTATCCGTTTGGGACAGATTCGTCATCCAGTCACTTTGCATCAATGTTTGAGAAACCGCACTTCCTAATAAATTTCCCGTCACCAATGAGCAGATTAGAGCGACTAAGCTGACGAGCACCACTTCAATAACGATTTGCCCAATCACTTTCCCACGGCCTTCTCCTAAAGATAGATAGATCCCTAATTCCTGCTTGCGGTCTCGCAAAAACAATAGAACGACTAATGAAATGATAAAGACCGTAGCAATAGCAGCAACAATCACGATATAGCGGGAAATCGTTCCCAGACGATTCATTCCTCCGGCAATCTGATCGTATTGATCTGTGGAAGCTACCACATGATAGTAATCCGGTAATAATGGATTGGCTTCTTGTTTGAATGCTTCAACATCGTCGGTAGAGTTCAAAACATACATCGCTTGATAATACTCTTCCGGTTCGGCCTCCGTATCTTCGGCCATTACCGTATCTCCCCACAATTTTTCGTTTTGGAATTTACTAAAATCTTTCACCAACTGATTGGCAGCATAAATCGTATTGATCTGTTCAACAGCTTGCCAGATTTGATTGGATTTTTCTTCTTGCGAAGGATTACTATTGGCCGATTCCTTTTTAACTACACTAAAAATCCCTGCAATTTTGACAGGATAATCAGCTGTGACAACTTTTGTTTGGATTTCTGCACTTTCACTCTCTGCATCTTCATCATCTGAAGTAGCCGTACTATCATCACTGTCACCCATCGGATCTTGAGGGACTTCACTATACATATCCCAAACAAATTGATCGCCAACCGACAAATTATTTTTTTCAGCGACTTCTTTACTAATCAAAATCGAGTTAGTGGTTTCTGACAAGTCTTTTTCACTAAACACTTCTCCATCGATCAGCTTGATGTTGCCTTCTTCCATATCTAATGGCTGTGGTCGATTGCCGCCCTTTAAATTAAAATAATTGCCGCCCGCCATGCCAAAAGATTCATCTTCTGGTGTATAGGCTTTGAATTTCTTGGTCTCTAACCAACCCATCATGGTATAGTCGTAATATTTGACGTAATCTAATTCTCCCACTTTGTCATAGTCCGCCGTTTTTGGCGTTTTCGGACTATTTTCTTCAGAATAAACTTCCTCATCTGATTTTCCTGAATTGTCTTTCTCAAACTGCTCATAATCAAACTCGACTGTAGCAACGTTGCCCATTTTCTTTTTCGTTTCCCGTTCCACATTCATAGTAGACTGCTGCACAGCTACCGCACCTGCGATCACGTTACCTAAAATAAAGATGACTAAAAATAAAATAAACGACTTCCCTTTCCTGCGAGTAACACTTTTTAATGCACGCTGCCAAAAATTCATTGTCATTTCCTCCAGTGACATTATTTTTTAACTATTATTTCACATTTGCGCTTTAAGGACAATCTAATTTATTGAAAGTTTTTTAGAGATGGATAAAAATAAATAACTTTTTTGTAACTGCTACCATTACGAAAAGGAATAGATTCAGCTCTTAAATAACTATTTCTGATCAGAAAGAACTATCTTACAGTTTTGTAAGATAGTCCAAAGACAAAAGGGTTGGTACCAGAAGTGCTACAAGATGGACTTATTTCCACTAAAAAAGACTACCAACTTGCATGTTGGCAGTCCTCTTTAAACTATTTGCTTTGGTTCTTTTGGCATGTTGGATAGGCAGTCGTTGTGAACGCAGCCTATTTTTCCTTCGTATCGATCAGGATCGTTACAGGACCGTCATTGATTAATGACACTTGCATGTCTGCGCCAAAGCGACCCGTAGCCACTTCGATACCTGCAGCGTGCAGACCCGCATTGAAAGCTTCGTACAATGGTGTAGCCACTTCAGGTCTGGCAGCTTGAATAAAGCTTGGACGGTTTCCTTTTTTGGTCTCGCCATACAATGTGAATTGCGAGATACTCAAAATAGCACCTTCGATTGCTTCAATCGATTGATTCATTTTTCCCGCTTCATCTTCAAACACCCGCAAATTTTTGATTTTTCGAACCAAGTAATCCACATCTTCTTGGCTATCTTCATGAGTGATTCCCAAGAGAACTAAAAAACCTTTTTGGATTGCTCCTACAGTAGTTCCATCGATTGCAACACTGGCTTCACTTACACGTTGAATGACTGCTCGCATGTCTCGCGTCTCACCCCTTTGTTCTTCTGACACTATATACTTCTGGGATTTGTTTGATTTTGTCCACGATTGACTTAAGATGTGTTAGGTTCTGGATTGAGACCGTGATTCTAATCGTGGCCATTTTGTCTTTGTTGGTTTTCGCTTCCACACTGACCAATCGTTTAGTAACAGCGTTGACTGTTTGCAAGACATCATTCAACAATCCGGAACGATCATAACCATAGATTTCCAGATCTGCATCGTATTCTTTGCCGCTGTTAGAAGTATCTTCCCACTCGACATCGATTAGACGATTGACGATCTCTTTGCTTTGGACATTCGGACAGTCACTGCGATGGATCGAGATGCCGCGGCCCTTCGTGATATACCCGACAATGGCATCACCAGGAACTGGATTACAGCAACGAGAGATTCGGATCAGTAAGTTGTCCACGCCTTCGATCACGATCCCGCCTTCATGGCGAACTTTCATTTTCTCTGGTTCTTTCTTCGCTGGCTGATTGATCATGTCTTGTACTTGTTGTTTTTGTTTTTCGATCTGCTTCTCACGGCGTTCTTCTTCCGTCAAACGATTGGCCAGTGTAGTTGGACTCACTTCGCCAAAACCGACAGAAGCAAATAAATCATCTTCTGTTTGATAATTAAATCGTTCGCAGGCTTCTGCCATCTTGCTTTTCGTTAAAAATTCTTTTGGTACAAAGCCCATGTCTTGCAATGTTTTGACCACTGCTTCGTGCCCTTTGATGATGTTTTCGTCACGATCTTGGGCCTTGAAAAAACGTTTGATCTTGTTTTTAGCTTTGCTGGTAGCTACAAGCTTGATCCAGTCGCGGCTTGGTCCGAATGAATTTGGTGATGTCAAAATTTCAATGATATCGCCATTTTTCAATTTGTAATCCAACTGGACCATCTTGCCATTCACTTTTGCACCAGTGGTTTTGTTCCCGATATCGGTATGAATACTGTAGGCAAAATCCAGCGGACTTGAACCTTGAGGCAATTCTGTGACATCGCCTTTCGGTGTGAATACATATACTTTGTCACTGAAAATATCCCCTTTGACACCTTCCATAAATTCAGAAGCATCGTAGCTTTCATCCTGCAGTTCCAAAATTTCGCGGAACCAACCGACTTGCTGGGTCATTTTGTCTGCTTTGACTTTCTCGGTTCTACCCTCTTTATATGCCCAGTGAGCAGCAACCCCGAATTCAGCAATCTCATGCATCTCATGGGTACGAATCTGGATTTCTACTGGATTGCCTTTGGGACCGATCACTGTCGTATGTAGTGACTGATACATATTCGCTTTAGGCATCGCAATGTAATCTTTAAATCGACCTGGCATTGGTTTCCATTTTGTGTGGATCGTTCCTAAAACAGCATAACAATCTTTGATTGAATCAACGATTACCCGAATAGCCAAAAGATCATAGATTTCATTGAATTGTTTCTTCTGGTCTTTCATTTTGCGGTAAATGGAGTAAATATGTTTCGGACGACCATAGATCTCAGCAAAAATATCTAGTTCTTCAGTTGCAAGTCGAATCTGTTCAACGGTTTCCGACACATAAGCTTCCCGTTCTTCCCGCTTGGTTTGCATCAAGTGAACGATCCGATAATATTGTTGTGGATTCAAATAACGTAGTGAAATATCTTCTAGCTCCCACTTGATACGGCTGATCCCTAAACGATGCGCCAATGGTGCATAAATCTCCATCGTTTCTTGGGCGATTCGCCGTTGTTTGTCTTCCCGCAGGTGTTTCAATGTACGCATATTATGTAAGCGGTCCGCTAATTTGACCATGATCACGCGCAAATCTTGAGCCATCGCGATCAGCATTTTGCGATGATTCTCTGCTAGCTGTTCTTCATGGGATTTGTATTTGATTTTCCCTAATTTTGTCACACCATCGACCAGCATCGCTACATCTGCACCAAAGACTTCTTTTAGATCTGCTAGGGTCACTTCCGTATCTTCTACCACATCATGTAAAAAACCAGTGGCGACTGTATGAGGATCCATTTGTAGTTCCGCTAAAATCCCTGCTACTTGAATAGGATGGATGATGTAAGGCTCGCCGGACTTGCGAAACTGATCTTTGTGGGCTTCTGTCGCATAATCTAAAGCTTTCTGTACAAATGCAACATGTTCTTCACTCATATAATGGGCCACGAGCTTGATCACACCAGGTCCGGATAATATCACTTCTTTTGCCATGAAACGCGCCTCCTTTTTTCCTATTTTCAAAAAGCAAGACAGAAGCCGCTTCTAAAGAATTCTGCTATCCCCAACTCTCTGAATAGCAGAACTCTTGAAGCAATGCGCTTCTGCCTGGCCATCTTCTTTTATGATTAGTGTCATTATACAAATTTTTCTTGTTTTTTTCAATTCTCTCTATTCTGGTTAAGCGAGACAAAATACCGGTTTATTCATTCAACAGTAACGCTGACTCTGTAAAGGGCACGCCGATTTTTGCCGCCCCTGCCTGTAAAAGTTCTGCAAGTGATTTCTGATCCGTAACAGACGCTGCCGTGTTGACTTGGATCGTCAGTTGCGGTCCTCCATCTAGAGCAAAAATCGAGACATCATGCAACGCATCTGAAACAGTTAACTGCTGACCAAGAGTAATACTAGGCCAGTCCCATGCTTTCAAACGCTGTGCTACTTGGATCTTTGTCAACTCATTCATAAGTGAAGTATTGACAGCCCAGCGGATCTCACCACCAGACAAAGCCAGTGACCGGCTTGTCTCCATTAACTCCGCCAGATCAGCCGTCCGCTCTTTTTCCACCAACAAAGCCGCTGGTAGCCAGACTTCTAAAAAATCAGCGCCATCCATAAAGGAATGACCGATCTCAAAAGCTTTCTTAGCGATTGTTCCTTGTGCCAAGGGAAAATCAACTGCACAGCCGACTTGGATCTCGGAGCCTTCAGTTAACTGCTTCGCTCTGCGCAAATCACTAGGCAACACGATGACTTCTTGGACACCAAGTGTGTTAAATTCAGTAAACGTATCTTTTAACAACCAATCCGTCAGTCCAGCTTGTAAAAATCGAAAACTAAGCTTGTCTTTGAATTGCGTCACTTGATCACTTCCTTACTAATTCAGTTAGTACGCTGACAGCACTCAAAAAATAAAATGGGGCGGTTTCGGTTCGCAAAATACGTGGCCCTAACCCACAGATCACAGCACCTTGAGATTCAGCACGAGTGATTTCAGCAGGTGTCAGCCCACCTTCGGGTCCGAAAATTGCTAAGATTTTGCTGCCGGGCGCTGCTTTGGACAAAATATCGATCAGTTTGGCATTCTCGCCGCTTTTAGCAGATTCCTCATAAGCAACGATCACATAGTCATAGTTTGAAAGACTATCCCACAACTCTTTGTCCGAAGCAGCCAGTTGGATGATCGGTGCTCGTTGCCGCTGCGCTTGTTCAGCAGCCTCTTGGGCAATTTTTTGCAGCCGCTGCTGTTTCTTTTGGAGTTTCTTATGGTCCCACTTAACTACCGAGGATTGGGCGGGAAAACCGATAAATTTAGCGGCACCCAATTCTGTCCCTTTTTGGACGATCAATTCCAATTTATCTCCTTTAGGATACCCGCTGGCGATCGTAACATGAATCGGTAATTCTTTGTCTTGCTGTTCCTTTTCTACTTCAATCAAATGAACCGCTTGTTCATCGATCTGCTGGATTTTCGCGAGGATCGCTACTTGGTCTTGAAAGACCAAGTAGACACAATCATCCGGAACCATCCGCATCACACGTACCATGTGATGAAACGGTTCTCCCTCTACTACATAAACAGGCTTCGCCTCATAATCCTCATTCAAAAAATATCGCTGCATATGACATTCCCTACTCTGGTTTTTTTAGTGCGATCGCATACCAATCTTTTTGATTCAAGATTTGGTCAACAACAAATCCTTGCTCTGTCATGGCATCAATCACAAGTTGTTTTTTCGCTTCGATGATTCCAGAAACAATTAATGTTCCGGTAGGCTTCAGCAACCGCCAAGCATCTGGGATCATCAGTAAGATGATATCAGCTAAAATATTCGCTACAATAATGTCTGCTTCGATTTCAATACCTGTTAAAAGGTCATTGGCAGCAACATTCACTGCTTCGGCAACTGGGTTTAGTGCCATATTTTCTTTTGCCGCCCGAACAGCCACCTCGTCAAGGTCATAGGCATATACTTGATTGGCCCCTAAGTGGCGGCTGGCAATACTTAAAACCCCTGATCCGGTTCCAACATCCAGGACCGTTTCCTCGCCTCGTAAATACATTTCTAACGCCTGTAACGTCAAGCGCGTCGTCGGATGGGTACCAGTTCCGAAAGCCATTCCTGGATCTAGCGTAATGATTTTCTCGGCAGGGTCCGTCGTTTCATATAGTTCCCAGCTGGGAACAATCGTCAAATAGCGAGTGATCCGTACTGGATGATAATATTTCTTCCAAGCAGTCGCCCACTCTTCCTCTACTACTTCACTGGAGGTAATCTCATTTTTGCCGATTGCTAACCCATATTCCGGTAAACGAGCGATCGCCGCCTCAATAAATGGCAAAATTTCAGGTAAAAAGATAGTCTCGGGGAAATAAGCCGTTACCTGGGCGCCTTCATCCAGCGTTGTATAGGTTTCTTTGTCTAACACTTCACCATAGGCATCGCTTTTAAAGTTTTCAATGTCAAGAACATCTTCGATTGCTACACCACTGGCCCCTTGTTCCATCAAAATGTTGGCGACCGCTTCAACTGCTTCACTTGCAGTAGCTACTTTCACTTCATTCCATTTCATCTATCTGCTCCTTAATAACTTGGATAAGGAATATACGATTCCCCATCGCTTTCTTGGTAAGTATTCATACGGTCTAACAACTGATCTTGATCGAAAACTAGTTCGAAGACCGCTTCTTCACTCTCATCGTTTAGAAAATCTAGTAAATCACTTTCTCCCTCCGTCAGAATCTCTTTGATGTAATCAACCAAAGCATCCAGCAACGCTTTTTGGATTCCTTTTTTGCCTGCGTAGGGAATGACTGCCAAAAAGTCCTCTTCTGCAAAGGAAGACTTTTGGGGATCAAACAATAAGATACCGTCTTCAAATTCGATGATCTCTTCTTCAGAGGCTACTCCTTGGGCATCATCTACCTGCAAATGATTCGGGTTCTCTGCAAATAAGCGTAAAACAAGTTCGATGGTATGGTTTCTTGCATCCCAATCAAGGGCAACATCGTACTCAGGGATTTTTTTTGTTAATTGTCTGTCCAAATAAGTCAGCATTGTTTCTTTAGCCATTATACGTTCCTTCTTTCCTATTGCCAGCCGTGATCTGGCTGAACAGCAGATTTTCTGCTGTTGGTAATATATGGGTTACCTGCTACGACAAACCGCAGCGGCTTATGGGTCCACTCCCCTTTATTCGGGATACCGATTCTGGGAACAGCGAGTATTTCTTTCGGTGTTCGCCGTTTCTCGTTGACAAGATGCAGTGGACTTGTAAAAATTGAATGGCCATAATAATCAGGCGTAATTCCCAAAGCTTTCACGAGCTTTCCAGGTCCGTTCGAGAGATCAGGACCGGATTTACCGCGATTTATCTCCATTTGTGCGATTCCTTCGACGGGCTCCACGCCGCGGATCATGATCCCTTGGGGAATGCCTTCAGGCTGTGTGATAAAATTCAAAATCAAATGAGTATGCATCGTATATAAATAAATCGTTCCCGGCTTTTCATACATTGCTCGAACTCGTGGCGTGTTACGCATCCCGAAACTATGAGCAGCCAGATCTTCTGGTCCTAAATAAGCTTCACAGTCGACGATATAACCGCCTAATTTCCCACTGGGCGTCTCATGTTCCAGATACATCCCTAATAATTGCCGGGCAATCGCTGTTGTTGATTGTTGTGCAAATAATTGTTCAATTTCATTCATTTTCTTCACCTTCTTTATTTTACACAATTCTCAAGGAACTTACTATTGATTACGACCATCTTATCAATTGTTTGACCTTTCTATCGCCACTGACTAGTTTCAATAGCAAAATACCCGCTTCCTTATGGGAATATACGTTCTTATGATATACTAAAGAAAAAAGAAAGGAGCTTATTATGCAGCAACCACTTGCGTACCGCATGCGTCCCCGCAACCTTGATGAAGTCGTAGGTCAACAGCATTTAGTTGGACCCGGAAAGATCATTCACCGGATGGTTGAGGCCAAGATGCTCTCTTCCATGATCCTGTATGGTCCACCAGGGACCGGAAAAACAAGTATCGCTAGTGCAATCGCCGGTTCGACACGTTACGCATTCCGCATGCTGAATGCTGCGACTGATACGAAAAAAGACCTTCAAATCGTCGCCGAAGAAGCCAAAATGAGCGGCACAGTCATTTTACTTTTGGATGAAGTCCATCGTCTGGATAAAACAAAGCAAGATTTCTTACTGCCTCATTTAGAAAGCGGAAAAATCATTATGATCGGGGCCACAACTGAAAATCCTTATATCACTATCAACCCAGCCATCCGTAGTCGTACACAGATTTTTGAAGTAAAACCATTGCAAGAATCAGATATTTTAGCCGCCATTGATGCGGCTTTAGCTGATAAAGAACGTGGCTTGGGAACAGAATCGATCCAGTTGACAGAAGAAGCTCGTCTCCATCTTTCACGAGCGACCAATGGGGATCTCCGCAGTGCACTCAATGGATTAGAACTCGCTGCTCGCTCCACGCCGCCAAGTTCTGATGGGAAAATCCATTTGACTTTGCCAATTATTGAAGAGTGTGTTCAGCGCAAAGCATTGACCCATGACAAAGATGGCGATGCCCATTACGATGTCATCTCTGCTTTTCAAAAATCGATCCGCGGCAGTGATGTTGATGCGGCACTCCATTATCTGGGTCGTCTGGTAGAAGCAGGAGACTTGGCAATCATCTGCCGGCGTTTGATGGTGATCGGTTATGAAGATATCGGGTTGGCCAATCCAGCGGCAGCTGCTCGAACAGTCAATGCTGTCTTAGCAGCGGAACGATTAGGCTTACCTGAGGCGAGGATCCCTTTAGCAGATACTGTGGTCGACCTTTGTCTATCCCCTAAGTCCAACTCGGCTTATATGGCACTAGACGCTGCCATCGCAGATATTCGTGCAGGCAATGCCGGGGATGTCCCTGATCATCTAAGAGACAGTCATTACAAAGGAGCTGAAGCCTTGAACCGAGGCGTCGGTTATCAATACCCGCACAACTTTGATGATGCGTGGGTCGATCAGCAATACTTACCCGATAAAATCAAGCAAGCTCACTATTATCAGCCAAAGGCTACCGGAAAATACGAGCAAGCTCTGGGTCAAAGATATCAACAATTGCAGCAACGAAAAAAACAGACCTAACCCTCAGCAGCCGCTTCATGGAAGCGAGAAAGATTTTTGTCACCGTTTTCAATCTTCTTTATTGCTACTTTTGTTGTCCTATGCTACTATGAAGGTGGGAATTCTGTGATGTACGAGTTGTCCCATCTGTGTGTTGACCGAACATTTTTATTGATATATTGGGATCCGTCTTGTGTCAAAGCTGGTAACATGCCTTTTCATTTGGTAGTTCGATGCTTAGACCGTGGAACCCACCTGCTAGAATTTGCGGGATCAATACTACGGGAAAAAGAACGGCATCTACGGATATTACCCATTCTTTATTGAATGTGCCATCTGTTTTAGACAGGTGGCTTTTTTGTGCTTTTTGCTATTCCTTTAGCACTTCGCTATACTAAAACTATCTTATAAGAGAAGGACGGATTTCACGGATGATTTTTCTATTATTTTTGATTGCTGCTGTTTTGTTGTTTGGCGTCTGCTACTTACTGTTAACAAAACATGCCATTTTCTTTTCCCTTATTCCTGAAAATACTAAAAATCAAACTTTTTTGACCATTTATGGCTATCTTCATGGTATTTTAGGTATTCTTGCGATCATCGTTGCTTTTTTAGACAAAAAGTTGATTGCCCTCGTTTATTTAGCAGTGTTAATGATTACTTCTGCCTCATTCAGTTTGCTGTTTGCCCGTAAGATGAAAAAAACAGATAATTAGGTTTTTCTTTTTAGTCAAAAAGTTTTACAATAAAGATGAAGTTATCTGAGAGGAGTGTTTCATATGTTACAACAATATCAACGAATCATGGTTGCAGTCGATGGCTCAAGTGAGTCAGAATTAGCTTTTAAAAAAGCGGTCAATGTGGCCCAACGGAACAATTCTGAACTGGTACTAGCCCATGTAATCGATACCCGTGCCTTTCAAACTGTTTCTTCCTTTGATGGCATGTTGGCTGAGCAAGCGACTGAAATGGCTAAGCAAACATTGAAAGATTATGAAGACTATGCCCGTAAGAACCAAGTAACTGCAGTAAAGACTGTCATCGAATACGGTTCGCCAAAACCAATCATTGCGAAACAATTACCAGAAGATAATCAAATCGATTTAATCATGATCGGCGCTACTGGTCTCAATGCCGTCGAACGAATTTTTATTGGTTCAGTCTCTGAGTATGTAATCCGTCATGCCTCTTGTGACGTATTGGTCGTACGGACAGACCTTGACAATCATCTGCCAACAACCAACGAAAAAGAGGAAGCATAATCTCTGAATGAACCAACACATACTCAAATCAAAAACAAAAACACTCTGACAAAAAGGTGCTTGTCAGAGTGTTTTTTTTCTATTTTTCACGATTTGTTAGTTTTAGCCATTAAAAAAACTGCGCCATCCGTCTCAGCTCAAAATGACCTAGCTGTCTTTCTTGAAGCGGACAACTTCTGGTTCCTTCTGATCAATAACTCTGACATTTGGCACAGTCTCTTGCAACAAGCCTGTGGAGCAAGCTTGCCAGCAAAAAATGAAAGCAAAGTAATAGGTTATTTATTATCTAATCATGTTTCTGAATACTTGTAAAGTCTTTTTTCTGAATTTTCTGATTAAATCTATTTCTTTTTCTATGCGCTATTGATGGCGACTAGACTCAGTGAATCAACTGCCAAAATTTTCTTTGATAGTAGTTGTGCCATAGCACGCTACCAATCAACAGAACCAGCAAGACTGGACCATTCAAGAGCCAAAATGGAATCATCGTTGCTGCAAAACCGTAACCGACGAGTAACAGAATACTAAGGAGAAGTGCCACCATCATGCCGACGATCATTCCCACACTTCCGGCACCCCGGGTAAACAATTGACTGACATTGGTCCAATCAAGCAAAAGCAAGCGATAATCACGAGCAAAATATTTTAAGCATAGCAAGTAACAACCAAGTAACGTACCTAGAAAGAAAGTCGTTGCCAATAGGATCGGCATCTTAAAGAGCAAAATCGCCAATAAGGCAATCCCGCCAGTCAAAACCATTTGAAGCATTAGGCCAAATCGGAATTTTGCTTGTAAATATTTTTTCATAGACAACGGCAATGAACGAACAAACAGAAAATTTTGCTGATCCAATGAAATCAAGGTACTGATAAAAGAAGTTGGATTGACCATCATCACAGCTAATGCGATACCTGCCAAAAAGAACACTCCGCAAAAACGAGCATCCATTTGTCCTAGATCAAACGTACCGCTCAATGCAAATGTCACAATAAAAATGATCGGTGTCATCAGTGAAGTGGACAATACTTGCATAATCAAGTTGGGATCACGAACCAGCTGGGAATTATAACTGAATAACATCTGCGACAATCCTTGCCCGGATTTCTGCTTCCGTCGCACGCTTCCATGGTCGGGCACAGCCATCGCCACCTGATCATAAAACTTCGGTAAAATAAAGAACCGAATCGCTCCTAGCAGCAACAAACAAACCACTAGAACAATAGCAAAGCTCCCGATTCCTGCAACTGCAAAGGGACTGTGCATGATATAGAAAAATGGCAGTAAAAAGGCAATGGCCCCGCGATCCATGATCTGTGTATCGTAGGAACTGGTTTGATTCATCATCAAGATCCCTACCACTACTACGATCATAGAAATTCCCAACAACAAGCTGGTCATCATTTTTTTATGTTCACGAAACAATTTTGTTCGAGCCAATCCAAAAACGATCAAACTACAAATACTAAAAACAATCACCAGAAATAATAAAAAGAGCACAATCGCTAACAAAAGCGTGAGCAGAATAAAGACCTGTGAACGCATTCCCGTTAAAAGAAATAAGACAAATAACGGAAAAACAAATGGTGCCACTGTTAAAAAGACAACAAGAATCTTGGCGGTGAAAATTTCTGCTTGCCGGAAAGGCAATGGCAAATATGCAGGCAAGTCTTGACTCTCAAAGAAGACATTAAAAATGGATGAGATTCCTTGAGAAAATCCTAGAACGCCAAAAAGAGCAACATAATAAGTGAAAAAACCTGGCAAACGGCTGAAATCCAGTGCGATCATTGTTAGGCCGTAAATCACTAAAAAAACGAAACCTGATAATACATATTGTTGGATCAAATAACGAGTCAATTGTGTCCCGCTTTTTCCTTTTTTACGGGCTTTGTCTGTGACTTGCGGATTGGCGTACCGAAGATTGACGCTTGTCAACGTCAATAACTGTCGCTTGTTCATCTGAACTCGCCTCCATTTTCTGTCAACGATGGCTCTTCCGCGCCTCTACCTGTCATTTTTAAATAGATCGCTTCCAAAGAAAGATCTGGATTTTGTGCAAGCAATTCATCGACAGAACCGTTATAAAGCAATTCGCCTTTTTTCAAAATAGCTAACTGATCACAAAGCTGTTGGGCAGTATCCAAGACATGCGTCGAGAAAATAACCGTTTTGCCTTTCGCAGCATGTGCTTTCATCATTTCTTTTAGATCAAACGCTGCCTGCGGGTCTAATCCCTGCAAAGGCTCATCTAAGATCCAAATATCCGGATCCGGCAGTAATGCTCCAATTAGAATGGTTTTTTGCCGCATACCATGGGAAAAACTGGCTAGCGTTTCTTCTGCATGCGTCGTCATATCAAATAACTGGCCCAGTTCATTTAAGCGTACCTTTTTTTGGGTTCCCGGTACTTCATAAGCAGCTGCGATCAAATCCCAATATTCTCCGGCGGTCAACTGCAAAAACATGTCCGGTGAATCCGGGACATAAGCAATCTGTTTTTTTATTTCTTCTCGGTATTGGGCTAATGCTTTGCCATCAAAAACGATTTCGCCACTCGTCGGCTGTAAAATACTAACTAGACTCTTGATGGTCGTTGATTTTCCCGCACCATTATGTCCTAAAAAACCAAAGATCTCACCTTGCTGAATCGTCAAAGAAAGGTCCTTCAATGCTCTTTTTGTTCCGTACGTTTTACTTACATGTTTCAATTCAATCATTTACTATCCCCCTTAGAAATAAGACTTAACGTAATTTTACGTGAATAAACAGAAAATTTAAAATGTTTATTTACATTTTAAATGAAAAAAGTTGACAGGAATCAGCAAAACAAAGATAATTATAGCAATTTAGGGGAGTAGCACATGGGTTTTTCCATGATCATAGATCAACAGCAAGCGGGAATCCGCTGGTCTATGATGTTTCTTGCAAGACCTAAGTGGCAAAGGGCCTCTTGGGTCTTTTTGCAGTTCAATTTGGAGGGAAAATCTATGAGTAAAATGAAAAAATTAACCGCGGGAGGCCTTTTGGTCGCCATGGGTGTGGTCTATGGAGATATCGGGACCAGCCCACTCTATGTGATGAAAGCAATCGTTGAAGACAACGGCGGGTTGAAAACACTCTCCCCGGACTTTGTATTGGGAAGTGTCTCCCTCGTTTTTTGGACTCTGACTCTGCTTACCACGATTAAGTACGTCTTAATCGCTTTGAACGCTGATAATCACGGTGAGGGCGGAATTTTTTCCTTATACACACTTGTTCGTAAGCAAAGCCGCTACTTGATCATTCCGGCAATCATTGGTGGCGCTGCGTTATTGGCAGATGGTGTACTAACTCCTGCCGTCACTGTCACGACAGCCATTGAAGGGTTGCGGGGCATTCCGATGTTTTATGATCATTTTGGGAATGATCAATCCATTATTGTTTGGATTACATTAACGATCCTTTTCGTTCTTTTTAGCCTGCAACGCTTTGGGACAGAATTCGTTGGTAAAGCATTTGGACCGATCATGCTTGGTTGGTTTACTTTTTTGGGGATCGTCGGTTTGATCAACTTTTCCGGTGATCTGTCTGTCATTCGTGCGTTGGATCCCCGTTATGCCATCGGGCTACTGTTTAGCCCTGATAACACCTCAGGTTTGTTCATTCTCGGGAATATCTTTCTGGCAACCACTGGTGCTGAAGCACTATATTCCGATTTAGGACATGTGGGCAAAAAGAATATTTATGCCAGCTGGCCTTACATCAAAATCTGTTTGATGCTTAATTACTTAGGTCAAGCTGCTTGGTTATTAAAGGTTTATCAAGATCCTGCCTATCAACAGATTGAAAACCTAAACCCTTTTTTCCAGGCTTTGCCTCAAGGTTGGACCGTTTTTGGCGTCGGCTTTTCTGCGTTGGCTGCAATCATTGCCTCCCAAGCTTTACTTTCCGGATCTTTCACGTTAGTTTCGGAAGCAATCAAGTTGCGTTTGTTGCCGCGGATGCAGATCATGTATCCTGGTTCTTCCATCGGACAAATGTATATCCCCGCGCTTAACCTGATGCTGTGGATCGCTTGTTCCGGTGTCGTTCTCTTATTCCGGACATCCACGCGAATGGAGGCCGCTTATGGTTTAGCGATTACAGTAACTATGCTGATGACCACAGTCTTGTTATATTTCTTTTTGCGTCAATTCAAAAAAGCGCGATTTATCGCTCCATTTATTACCTTATTTTTTGCAGCTATCGAAGGCATCTTCTTCATCTCGAGTGCCGCAAAATTTTTCCACGGTGGGTTCGTTGCGGTTTTGATGGCCGCTTTGATTATCGCCATCATGCTCATTTGGGAATGGGGCAACCACATTCAAGAACAAGCTGCCGAAGAAGTTGACTTGACCGAATACATTCCCCAACTACAGGAATTGCGGAATGATGAGACATTGCCATTTTCTCAGACCAATGTCGTCTTTTTAGTTCCAAAACTGCAAGGAAATACGATTGGCCGTCAGTTTATTTATTCGATCCTTGATAAACGGCCGAAACGCGCCAAAGTGTATTGGTTTGTAAATGTGGAAGTCACAGATGAACCTTATACAAAACAGTACGAAGTCTCGATGGCTGAGACAGATTTCATCGTAAAATTGAAACTCTACTTGGGCTTTCGGGTTTCTCAAGAAGTCAATGTCTACATCCGACAAATCATTCAAGAATTGATGAAGGATGGTCGCTTACCAAAACAGCCGCAAAAATACTCATTGACCCCGGGACGTCAAGTTGGCGACTTCCAGTTTGTTCTGATCGAAGAAGAGTTGTCGAATGTCACCTCATTAACCCGATGGGAGCGGCAAGTAATGTTAACCAAACTCTTTATCAAACGGCATACTATTTCTCCGGAACGTTGGTTTGGACTCACTTACAGTGACGTGGTCCATGAGACCGTTCCATTAGTGATTGGGCAACCGAAGGCAAGTAACCTTTCTGAAATTGTTCCAGTCAAGAAAAAACTAACTGACTAATTGCAAAGTAAGGTCACTTGCGGTACACTATTGGCAAATAAGCAAAAGGAGGAAACACCATGATGCGCATGACTAAAATAACATGTAACGTCAACTATCAGCGTTACCATATCGCATTTAGCCATGCAATTGGTTTTACAAAAACCGTTTTAGGGACGAGTCTGTCTAAAACAGTTGAATATTCGTAAAATCAATGGCCATCTCAAGGTGTTTATCTCGAACAACATCAGATAAAAATAACGCAGGCCATGGATTTCCATGGCCTTTTTGAGTGGTCTCAAGGAGTGAGATCATGCTAATTCAAGCAAATAAAATCAGTAAAAATTTTGGCGGTACCCCGCTATTTGAACAATTAACTTTCCAAATTGATCCCGGTGAAAAGATTGGTTTAATCGGCATCAATGGCTCTGGTAAGACAACATTATTAGATTTATTACTCGGGACCGAGAAAAATGATACTGGAACGATCAGCCGACGTAAAAGTCTTTCTATTGGTCATTTGGCACAAGAATTTTCGCCCTCTTCAGAAACGGTGCTGACGTATTTACAAACCTCTTCCCCCCGACTGCAAGAGATAAGTCGCAAGATGCGACGTTGTGAACAACAGATGAGCGATCCTGACGCTGACTTATCGAAATTATTGGACCGCTATGGACAATTACAGCTACAATTTGAAGAACTCGGTGGCTATCTGTTAGAAGACCGGATTCTTGCTAGTTTAAGAGGATTGGGAATAGCGCAGTTGCAAGAAACTTCTTTGCAGGCGTTAAGTGGTGGGGAGCGAGTCAAAGTAGAACTAGCAAGATTGCTGTTGACAGAGCATGACTTGCTTTTACTGGATGAGCCCACGAATCATCTTGATTTAGCTAGTCTTCATTGGCTGGAAAACTATCTTATCAATACGAAAAAAGCGTATATCGTCATCTCTCATGACCGCGCTTTTCTGGACAAAGTGACGACTAGGATCTGTGAGATCGAAGATGGTCAATTGATTTCTTATCCGGGAAACTATAGCCAATATCGGTCATTGAAACAAGCTCGAATCGCAGAACTGACTAAGAACTATGAGCTGAAGCAAAAAGAATGCCAGCGGCTTAAAGCGATGATTCGCCGTTATCGCCAATGGGGGAATGAAGGGGACAATGAGGACTTTTTCCGTAAAGCCAAAGAAATTGAAAAGCGTTTAGCGAAGATCACTCTCGTCAAGCCCCCGCTGCCTCCTAAAAAAAGGATACGCACAGTCAATCAAAGTGATCGAACAGGCAGAGAAGTCTTTATCGCCCGAAATATCGGTAAAGTCATGGCTGATCGGCTACTCTTTGAAGACAGTAGTTTCTCGATTTACCGTGGTGATCGCTTAGCGATCATTGGTGAAAACGGCACCGGTAAGACGACCCTGATTCAGCTTTTGTTAGGTACTTTGGCGCTTGACGCGGGAACGATCAAATCCGGCAGTAATCTGCAGATCGGGTATCTGCCTCAAAAGCTCTCATTTTCTAATCCCGCTATGCGGGTCCTATCCTTTGCCTATCAGTTCATAGGCAATGAACAATCTGCACGACAACAACTGGCACAAATCGGTTTTTATCAGGATGATGTCTCAAAACGCATTCAGGATCTTTCTGGCGGTGAGAAGATTCGCCTTTATCTGCTGAAACTTTTTCATAAAAAAATCAACGTCCTGCTATTAGATGAGCCTACCAATCATTTGGATATCTATGCTCGTGAAGAAATTGAAGAATTGATTCAGCGCTTTGGTGGTACGTTAATTGCTGTGAGCCATGACCGCTATTTTCTAAAACAAACTTTCCAAGACATGCTGTTGATCCGCGACCAGCAGGTCATGCGGCAGCCCATCGACTGGCAGGCTCTTTAAGAAGACCACGTTCGTTTTTTTCACCATAAGGAATCGCATATCAGAAAAATCAAATAAAAATAGCCGCAGGATAAGAGAACTGGCACACCTCGTGACAGAGTGACGAGGTGTTGCTCGTACACTGGAACACTCTCAGTCCTTGCGGCTATTTCATTTGTTTAAAAGACGCGAATTAAAAGAGTGTCAACTGCTGGTCTTCAAAACGATGGATATAGGCAAAGACTTCTTCTGGTCGATAAAGGATTTGATAGGTTTGGCAGAATGCACAAAAAATAGCCATTAGCTTTTGCTGATTCGGACTGTCGCAAACATACCGATCGCCAAAAGCTTGCTGATACTTTTCCTTCATACCAGGAAAATCACGGTCTAGTTGCTGATAAAAGTATGCGCGATTTCCTTCCCGCATCGTCACCCCAAATCCAAAACAGATGATGCCTTTCACTCCCGCTTGGCGACAGTAGTCCAAAACCCCCAACAGATTCTCCTCGCTGTCATTGATAAAAGGAAGAATAGGTGATAACCAAACAACAGTAGGAATCCCTGCTGCTTGAAACGTCTTAAGCGCCAAAAAACGATGATAAGTGGTAGCGACTTGTCGTTCTAATTTTTTACATAGTGCTTCATCATAAGTCGTTAGAGTCATTTGAACAACTGCTTTCGTTTGCTGGTTGATTTCTATCAGCAAATCCAAATCTTCCAACACACGCGTTGATTTGGTCAAAAGCGCGACACCAAAACCGTTCTTTTTGATTACTTCCAGTGCTTGCCTCGTTTGTCTCAAACGCTGTTCTGCATGAACGTAAGGATCTGACATAGCACCGGTAACGATCATGCAAGGCTGTCGGCGCTTCTTTAATTGCTGGTCCAAAATCGTTATTGCTGCTTCTTTGATCTCGATATCTTCAAACCGATGCGCCATCTGATAGCAGCTGCTGCGACTATCACAATAAATACAGTCATGTGTACACCCTCGATAGAGATTCATTGTATTGTTTGGTGAAAGAATCGTTTTATAGCGTCGCGTGTGCATTTAACCCCTCCTACGGAACATATGTTCCCATTTATTTTCTCATAACTTGACTAAAAGTGCAAAAAAAGACTTGATCTTTTTCAAGATCAAGTCCGTTGATTAGTGAATATTCCCAATCAGCTTACGAATCGGTTTTCTTGCCATGTAAAGAATAATCCCTACGACTACTGCAACACCACCGACAATGCCATAATAAGCCCCTTCTGTTTGCGGTGTATAGAAACGAGCAATCTGAGCATTGATCGCTTGCGAAGAAGCATCTGCTAATAGCCAAATAGCAAGAGTTTGCGCTTCGAAGGCTTTTGGTGCTAACTTGGTCGTTACAGACAATCCAACTGGTGACAGACACATTTCGCCAGCAATCATGATAAAGAAACTAAAGACTAGCCACAATGGGCTTACCCGTTGATTGACTCCGAACAGCATACTTGGGAACATCAACAAGACAAAAGACAAACCTGCTAAAATCAAACCAATTGCAAATTTCACTTCCGTTCTAGGTTGTTTATTGCCAAGTTTCGTCCACAACCAAACAAATACCGGTGTCAACAGCACGACAAACAATGGATTTAGTGTTTGATAAAGACTCGCCGGAATCGTGATCCCAAACAACGTATCTTGTGTCCGATCGGCCGCAAAAAGTGCCAATATTGATGACCCTTGTTCTTCTAGGGACCAAAAAACGATTGCAGATAAGAACAAAGGAATATACGCTAAAACTTTTTTCTTTTCATCCGGTGTCACATCACGAGAACGCAACATTTTAGTAAAGTAGTAGATCGGCAAAAATATTCCTAAGATACTGATGCAATTGATAAAGAAATCAACGGTCAGATAGCCCATCGCAGCTGCACCGCCGAAAACCACTGCTACAAGCACTAGTACGATGATAACGTTACGGAAAAAGATTTTTTTCTCTTGCGCAGATAATGGATTAGTTGGTGTCGTTGCAACATCTTTCAACGTTGTCTTCCCTTGAACATAATATTGCACCAAACCAATGAACATTCCGATAGCTGCTATTGAAAAACCTAAATGGTAATTGACGTTTTGACCTAAAATACCCACAATGATCGGTGCTAAAAGTCCACCAATATTGATCCCCATATAAAAGATTGAAAATCCTGCATCTCGGCGCACATCTTCTTTCGAATATAAGTGGCCGACCATCCCTGACACATTGGACTTCAACAAACCTGTTCCAATAACGATCAACATCATAGAAACAAATAGTGCAGCAATACCAAGAGGCGCTGCCAGAACAATATGTCCAAACATAATAAGGATCCCGCCATAAAAAACGGATTTGTTCGATCCTAATAAGCGGTCAGAGATCCACCCGCCAACGATACTAGACATATAAACGAGTGAACCGTAGATTGACATGATCGCTACAGCCGTTGATTTAGGTAGGCCTAAGCCACCATTTGTTACAGCATCATACATAAAGTAAACTAAGATGGCCCGCATGCCATAGTAGCTGAATCGTTCCCACATCTCAGTGAAAAATAGTGTCGACAACCCTCGCGGCTGTCCTAGGAAAGTCTTTTCTTTTTCCATACTTACTGGCTCCTTATAAAAAACAAATTTAGAAATTTTTCTGAAAATTCACAAATGCCAGTTTATTCCCGTTTGGCTTCCTTTACAAGGTTATTTTGCTTAGATTATGTTTTGTAAAATGGCGATATGCTGAGTCGAAAATGAGAGTTTTTTACTAGATACTAGGAAATCACTGATCTAACAACCTAAAAAATTGTACGTTAATTAAATAACGTTTTTTATCGATTAAAATTATTTTTACCGTTTTTTTATTCTAGATTCAAGAATTTGTTAATAAAAATAACCTGATTCATCACATCAATGTTTATTCATACACTTATATGCTGAATCAGACGATTTTTTATTCAATGTTCTTTGTTATTTAGCAGGACACAGCCTCTCTCAACATCTGGCAGAACATTTCCGCCGACTGGGCATAAAGAGCAGCAATTGTGAGCTTTCCTCTTTTAGTCTAGGCTTGCTTACTGTCTCAGTCAAATCAAGTGCATTGGGCGCCTATATATCAGCGGCATTCCCTAACGAAACAATCCTTAGTTTCATAACAGAGCCCAATAAATCTCGATTTTTTTTGCTCCCTTCTCAATCGATGTCTAACATTTCATGTCAATGATTCACACCATGATCGGTACCGAAGTCCTATTTCTCTTTACTGAACACAATTCATCAAATCAGAACCTATCTTGTTGAACTTGTTCTTAAGAGTGATAACAACGGCGAGCAACAGCTAATCACTGTCTTCGATGATTAGCTGCAAACTTAGATTCGAACGAAGAAGTTGCAGAGCAGCCCACAATAAAGCTCAGTTTAACAGGATCCAGTCTCCTGAGTACCATTCGCCACTAAGCGGGAAGCTTTTTTCAAGGTGTTACTTTTTTTTGCATCTTTGCTTAATGATACTTAGTAGTTGACAGTCCATCTACTAAGTATTATTATGTAGCAGTACTGAGTAATACTAGGTATTGAGACAAATGGTTTTTGAGAGGATGAGCGATGTGAAAGGAATGACTGAATTACTAAAAGGTGTGCTAGAAGGTGTCGTGCTTCAAGTCATCCATAACAGCAAAGAGACTTATGGCTATGAAATCACGAATACACTGATCGAATTAGGGTTTCAAGATATCGTCGAAGGCACCGTCTATACGGTCTTACTCCGTTTAGAAAAAAAAGAATTGGTAACTGTTGAAAAAAGGAAATCTGACCTTGGACCGGCAAGGAAGTTTTATCGTTTGAACGCAAATGGGGAAATTTACCTCCAAGATTTCTGGAGTAAATGGACGTTTCTTGTAGATCAGCTAGATAAAATCAAGCACGAGACACTTTTCAATCAGGAATGAGGGATAACTATGAAAGCCATCACTGTGGAGCATCTTACAAAAACCTATGGTGATCTTGACGTATTAAAAGGAATTACTCTTGAAATCAAAAGAGGCGAAATCTTTACTTTACTTGGAGAAAATGGTGCTGGAAAGTCAACACTGATCAATATTCTAACTACACTCGCTAGCCCTACATCCGGCAATGCAACAATTTTAGGGTTAGACCTACGAAATGACTCCGATCAAGTGCGGGATGTCATCAGCTTGAATAGTCAATCGATCACACTAGATGATGAATTTACCGGTTTTGAAAATTTGAAACTAATTGGCACGCTGTTGGACATCCCTCATCTGCGCAGGAAAATAGATACCTTATCAGAACGACTTCATTTAGCAGATTTTCTCTATAAAAAAGTCGCTACCTATTCTGGAGGAATGAAGCGACGACTAGATATTGCAGTCTCTCTGCTCCCTGACAAAGAAATTTTGTTTCTTGATGAGCCAACTACTGGTGTGGATCCAAAAAACAGATTAGAGATTTGGCAACTAATCCTTCAGCTTAAAGCAGAAGGAAAGACGATCTTTCTGACAACTCAATACCTTGATGAAGCAGACCGTTTAGCTGATCGAATCGCTTTTATCAACGATGGGAAGATTTCATTGATTGGCACACCACAAGAATTGAAAAAGCAAGCAAGAGATCTGCACAAAGTCATCGTTCCAAAAAAAGTGATCGATCAAGCGACTTCTCTTCTAAACGAATCTGCGATTCACTATATGGTTGAAAATGACACCATTATTCTTGCTAGAAATGATTTAAAAGAGTCGATGATGAAACTCTTGCAAAATGATATTGACATTCTAACAACTGCTCCGATTGAACTTAGTTTGGAAGAAATATTCTTGGATGCTACTGGAAAGGAGGACTAAAAAATGAAGACAATCAAGCAACTTTTCACATTAACGAACCGCATCGTTAGACAAAATTTAACAAGTGTCGATACGATCATTACAAGTATCGTTATGCCTATTTTCATCTTACTTTTTTTCGTTTATGTCATTGGTGGCAATATTTTAGTCGGGGGCACTGCAGGAGAGCCTTCAGATTATCTTAGCTACGTTATGCCAGGATTTTTGCTGATGTCTATGGCAATGGGATCGGCTTACACTGCTTTGAGGATCAACAATGATAAAACAAAAGGATTCCTGACGCGATTATTATCTATGCCAATGAAACGTTGGGTGATTCTAGGATCGCACATTGTCGCCTCAACAATTTTTATGCTTATTTCTGTACTTTCAGTACTGCTGATCGGACTAGTATTGGGTTATCGACCACAAGCAACGATTGGTGACTTCCTGCTTTTCACCCTTTTGATCGTACTTTTTGCCGTTAGTCTCACTGTGCTAGCTATCCCCTTCTCGTTAACAGCAAAAGATTATGCTGGAGCAGGAGCCTTTTCGTATATTTTGATCTTCCTGCTTTTTATCAGTCCAGCCTTTGTGCCGGTCGCTGGAATGGCAAAACCTGTGCGCCTATTTGCTGAGAACCAGCCAATGACGCCCATTATCGAAACGACAAAGAATTTGCTTGCTGGTACATTCTCTTTTGGTTCCCAAAGCAGCCTCTTGACCCTTTTATGGCTAGCCCTATTACTAAGTTTTTTCTCTTTTCTGTCAATGAAACGCTACAAACAACTATTTATTAATTAGGAGGCCCACCATGAACTTTTATGACAAAATAACAGGTAACGACATGAATAAGCAACAAAAAGAATTTCAACTTCGTATTGATAAGTTACCCGTTGGCTACCAAGATGCGTGGCGCGAACTCAATCAAAAGATCTGGAACTACAGTGATTTTTCTGGAAGAAATCTGTACCCTATCTTGGAAGGGATCGTCGGTCTTTTTGAAGAAAGTGCCGCAGAAAAATTGCCAATCAATAGCGTGATCGGTGAAAATATGACTACCTTCATCTCAGAAATCGCTGAAGCAGCTGGTGCTAAAAATGAGCGAGACAAATTGCGAGAACACTTGAATCAAGTGACCAAAAAACTAAAGTGAGGGATGAAGATGGGAATAAAAGAAGCATTAGAAGGTAAAAAAGAATGGCGTGCTCTGCAAAAACGGGCAAATCAGTTGCCGAATGATTATCGAATCGTCTATAAAGAAATACAAAAGTACTTTATGAAAGTTGATCCAGTAAATCTTGCCAGCGATTTCCAACCACTCGTTGATCTGTTGGATTTGTTTGAAGACAGTGCGCAACAAGAAAAAAGTGTTCTTCAAGTAACTGGCGAAGACGTGGCCGCCTTTGCGGACGGATTGCTGGTAAACCAAGCAACCTCTGACAACGAAATGGAACCAAAGTCAAAAAAGCTATGAGAAAATGGCTAGATAAGTTTTGAGTTCCACCGTTGGATTTTCTGAAAATATAAAGAAAAATAAGAATAGCGCTAACTAAATTTGCAACTTTCAAGCATTATTCATTGGTATCCAAGGTGTACAGCTGTTCAAAACAAAAAAGTGTTAAGCCTCGGCTTAACACTTTTTTTAATCAAATAATGAAACTCATTTGTTCCAATTGATCTCCGACAATTAACCGCGCAAACGTTCCACGTCGCGAGCAATCATTAATTCTTCATCTGTTGGAATCAACAAGACTTTCACTTTAGAATCTTCTGTAGAAATGACTAACTCTTCACCGCGTTTGGCATTTTGTTCTTCATCAAGTTCACAACCAAACCAAGTCATTCCTTTGATAACTTCACTGCGGACATGGGCATCGTTCTCACCGATACCAGCAGTAAAGACGATTGCATCAACACCGTTCATTGTTGTTACATAGCCACCGATATATTTACGAATGCGGTCAGTAAAGACATCATACGCAACTTTTACTTCTTCTTTGTCATAATTAGCTTCAAGATCCCGCATATCGCTAGAAATACCGGAAAGTCCTAACAAACCAGATTTTTTGTTTAAAACATTGATCATTTCATCGATTGATAGGTCTAATTTTTCCATTAAATAAGGCAATACAGCTGGGTCGATATCACCAGAACGAGTACCCATCGTCACTCCTGCAAGTGGTGTGAAGCCCATTGATGTATCAACAGATTTTCCACCATCAACTGCAGTGATCGATGCGCCATTTCCTAAATGACAAGTAATGATTTTCAAATCTTCAATCGGTTTGCCTAACATTTCAGCCGCACGTTCTGACACATAACGGTGGCTTGTACCATGGAAACCATATTTACGAACTTTATAGTCGTTGTAGTAAGCCAATGGCAGACTGTACAAGTAGTTGTGTTTTGGCATGGTTGCGTGGAAAGAAGTATCGAAAACAGCAACACTAATAATATCTGGTAAGATCTTCTTGAAAGCAGTGATCCCCATCAAGTTGGCTGGATTATGCAATGGTGCAAACTCTGCCAATGCTTCAATGCGTTCCATCACTTCATCTGTGATCACAACAGAATCCGGGAAGTCTTCTCCTCCATGAACGACACGGTGACCAACACCAGTGATTTCATCATATGAACCTAAGATGTTCAATTCGATCAATTGATCCAAAAGCATTTTTACTGCGACTTCATGATCATTGATGTCGATGATTTGTTCGAATTTTTGATCTTCCCCATATTTGATGGTAAAAATCGAATCTTTTAATCCGATACGTTCAACGATCCCTTTAGCGACCACCGTTTCTTCTGGCATTTGATATAACTGCCATTTTAGACTTGAACTTCCAGCATTGATTGCAATTGTTTTAGACATAATTTTCTCCTTATCCGATTTATATTACAAATTTGATGCTTTCCAAGCTTCAAATTGTTCGAAAAATTTCTTGATGTTTTTTGGTTCCTTGAGAGATGCGAGTTTAGCAAGTAACACTGGTGCTTGCTTGCTCGTTGCACCATGATTTTGAATCAGCACAATACTTTTTCTTGATCGCTCATTTTTGAAAAGCTCGTCTGGCAATTGAATGATTCCTTGCAGATAAACTTTTTCATTGAGCCATTTCTTCAAATAATCGCTTTGTTCAGTTTCCATGAAATTAGCCGGAGCTAAGAATAGTCCATAGCCATCTTCTTTCACATAGTTCATTGCTTGTTCCATCAATAAATGGTGGGCAAAGCTATGTCCTTCGCCTTCGGGAGCTGAAGTAAGAAACGATGCTGCTTTTTCATCTTGTGGATAATAGCCGACTGGCAAATCACTGACAGCAATGTCCATTGGGTCGATTAACAATTCTTGCAACCCGTCTTGATGAAACAAATGCAGCGGGGCTTGAGTCCATTCGCTTGTAGCTGCAGCAACACTCAGTAATGTTTCATCAATGTCAACACCTGTTGCTTGCACATCTCTTTGCGCTAACTGCAAATTGAGCAAGAGCGTTAAGACAAGATTCCCCATTCCAACCGAAAGGTCCAGAATCTTGGTTTGTTGCTTCGCTGGTGTCAATTGCTCGATCAAATACACAAACAAAAAACCGATACTATCTGGTGTCAGCTGATGATTAGGCTGCAGATGTTCGGTTTGTCCGCCCTTTAACAGAAGTAGTTGAGCAAGTTTACGCCGTTCTTCTGCTGTTAAGGGTATCTGCTCTAATTTTTTATAAATCGCTTCCAACCGTTGAGCATCCGCTTCACTAGGTACTCCGTCGATCACCCGTACGCGATACTGATCAATAAAATTCTCGATCGTCTCGATATATGCATCCAAATAAGATGTTTCTAATGCGTTTTGGAGCACTTGAATCGCTTCTAGCGATAAATGAAAAGACTCTTCCATTTTTTCTGGGGACATCTTGCACCTCTTTTCAAAACTATAACAACATACATACCTGTTTAATTTTAGCTGATTCAGCCAAAATAATCAATCGCTATCTTTCAGAATAATTTGTGAAGAGACAAACATACTTTTCAACTCTTTTATACAGAAAAAAGACACAGTATGTCTGTGCCTTTTTCTGTATTATAGTTACTCAAGATCTGTTGCTATTTTTTCCAAATCACCTGACAAAATTTCGGTAAAACGGAAGGTGCGCTGATTGACGACACATTGAATCAACAACAGCTCTTCTTTTTGTTCATAAATGACCCTTCCTACATTGTAGTTGACACTGCCCTGCTCGGCATAGGTTAACCGCTGATAATCCGCCAAAAAAAGTTCTTTCATGATTCGTGCCTCATACATGTGAAGAGTCTTAATATAGAAATCAGTAGTTGTCCGAGTATTTTCTAAAACCGTTAGCAACATAAGGCTCAGCAAATGAATCAGCATCATTGCTGACAAAAAGATACCGCCCTTATGCAGGAATCTGCCATTGACCAATTCTCACCTCTCCATTCTCGAAAGTCACTGTAAACTGGATCGAGGATGCCTTTTTTTCAAAGTAAATCAATGATACTTCCGTCAATAACGGATGGTAGCCATTATTGTCTCTTTTACGGACTTTCCCATTGATTCGATCGATCGTGACTACATTTTCTTTGCTGCTTTTTAAAAAAAGTGTATACGGACTCACTGAAACATACGTACACGTTTGAAGCTCCCTTTCTAACTGAATCAAAAATATCTGCCATTCTTGGTCTTTGCGAGCAAAAAGCTGTTGATTAACTTGAGGCATCTGGCGAATGATTCCGTTGATCAACAACACACTGAGTCCTAAGATCATTAAAGACAGCAAACATTCCAACAAAGTAAAACCCTTACTCTTCATAGTTGATCTCCATGATAAGAGGACCTCTTACAATCCGTCCATAGCTTCGGTCACGCTTGAAACCGAAAGACAACTGATACGACTCTGTACGTTGTGTCGAATAAACGACTTCCTGTTCAAATGCTTGGCATTGGACTTCTTCATACAATACCCGAATAGCAGCCACCTTGGCCTGTAACTGTGCACTTTGCTGCAAAATATGGGTCTGGACAGTCAGAAAAAGGAAGACACTCGTCGTCAGCAAACCAAAGCCAATGATACTTTCTAGCATGATATATCCTTTATTCGATGATCTTATCATATCGTCCACTTCCAAAAAGAAATTTGTAGGTAATCTTTTTTTCTTGGTCCATCCATTCAAACCGTAATGTTTCCATCCGCGTATAATTGCCAGATTGACTGGTGAATGTAAGTACAGGAAAAACACGTACTGCGAGCTGCGAGGGTACTTCAAGTGGCTCCATTTTGATTTCACCTGTGATCGTCGAATGAAAATATATCGTAGGAACTGGTGAATCAGAATAAGCGACTTTCGTTTCGCGAGCATCAATAATCGCTGTTTGTTGTGCTACTGCCAATCCTTTTTCCAAACGAGCACAAAACCCCCACACTTCAAAATATGCTTGGTAACGGTCGATAGCTATTAGCGGAAGAAAGATGAAAATCGAAACGACTAAGAGGACAATCAAACTCTCCACCATTGTAAATCCCCGCCAAGTAAAAAAACTGCTATTCGTTCCGATGGGCAAGATAAATCGCATACTGCTCCTCCGTTACATAATTTCCAGCTAGTAATTCTTGTCGAGTAGGTGTTCGATTCTCATTAAGCTGGAACAACTCAATCTGGGTTTCTACGACTTTGACGATTGCCGCATTTCCTTTCTCATCTATCACTGTACGTTGTGCGGATAAGTTTGGTACAAACAATAAAATCAAAATACTGATCACTAACAGTACAATCAGCATCTCCACCAATGTGAACCCCTGATGCTTCAATTTTCTCATTCGATCACTCCTTGAATATTGCCGTAAATCGGCAAAAACATTGCAGCATAAACACCCACGATCAGAAGGGCCACTAATAAAAAAATGACTGGTTGAATCCACTGGATTTTCTTCTCGATTTGTTGGAAAAGCCGATCTGTCAAAAGCTGACTATAAACAAACAATTCTTCTCCTAATTTCCCACGCATTTCGCCCTGGAACACAATCAATGAAAACTCTGGCGTCAAAAATGCATAGTCCTTTAATTTGTCCGGCAACAATCCGCCACTTGCCAAGCACAGCTCTAATTGAACAGCTAGTTCTTGTACTAATGTTGCTGTACTTGTTTGTTGCATGCACATAATGATCTGACGAATTTCCAAGCCTTGCTGAAACAATTTCCCCCACTCTAATGCAAAATAACTAGTTTGATAGCAGCGATACAAGTCTCCCAACAAAGGCAATCGACTCAAAAAAGCGGCTCGCTTCAACGCTGTCTGCTTGGCAAAGATTCCTCTTACAACAAGAACGAAACCTCCCAATCCGCCTACAATGACCGCACCGATCCATGGTGCTGCCGTAATAAAGAGAATGCCCCAATGATTCGCATCGATCATACCGGAGGCCAGAAGTTGAGGCAATAGAAACCGACGCATGGCAAAGAGAGCGGTAAAGACAAATACCAGCAATAGAAGGGGATACGCCAACACTTTTTGTAATGTCTGATTTTGTTTTTCCAAAAGGATCTGGTAAGCGACCATTCGCTGCAACGTATCCACCAGATTGCCATGGGTCTCTGCCAAGTCCAGCTGATTTTGTTCGGCTTCAGATAAATGCAGCAAAGAAAAGGCCTGTCTGAGTCGTTGACCTTGTTTCAGACGCTGATCAATATCTTTTACTGTATTCGGATCAAATTGGCCACTGCGAAGTAGAACAAACAAACTCTCTTGTAATGAGAAACCACTCTCTAATAAAACCGTAAATGTGGCTAATAAGGCGTGGGTCTGTTTGCGGGAAAGCCGTTTACTTTTCCTTGTCAAAAACCTCATGGGTGATCTGCTCCTTTTCTCTGATCCTTGTTAGTGCTTGATCCCAAGTCATTGAGGATTTGTGGGGTTCATAAAAGGTGTAGGCCATCAATGCGTGAGGGACTCCGTGAAGATCTGGCAGTAAGCGCTGATAAATGATTCCTTGGAGGCATTGGTCGATCACAGCTGCTTCCTCTGTCAGCTCTTGCAATCGCGCAATTGTTTCCGTTAATCCCCGTGCATGGATCGTCGCAAAAACCCGATGTCCTGTCAGTGCCGCACGGATCGCAGCCTTGGCCGTTTCTTTGTTGCGGATCTCACCAATCAGCAATAGCTCAGGTCGATGCCGCAACGACAAACGAATCAGCTCATCATAATCCTGGCCGATCATTGGATTGGTCTGCAACTGTAAAAAACGAGGCTCAACGATCTCAACCGGGTCTTCGATCGTGATCACCTGACCTGCTGCAGCTGAAGCTAAGCGATACATCAGTGTGGATTTCCCCGATCCAGTAGGGCCAGAAAAGAGATAGAGCCCTCGATAGCGGCATGCATCTGCGATCGTTTCATATTGTTCATTCATAAAGAATCGATGGAACTTACCTAAAGGGTGCAAAAAACGTAGAACTAAACTTTCTTGACCTTGGAAATCCCCAACAGTCGAAACCCGGATACGCTGCTCTCCATCTGCCAAAGGATAGCTGATAGCCCCTAATTGCGCTCTTCGTTTTTCTCCTACTTCCATACCGCCCAGAAATTTGAATCGAGTGATCAATTGTTGCGCGTCTTCTGTAGTAACTTTGCGATACATTTGCCGATAGTAACTTTTGCTGAAAATCAGAGTCATCCCTTCGACTGTTGGCAGTATGGATAGATCTTGCATTTTCTGCACCTTCGCATACTCCACCAACTCATCTGAAAATGTACAAATGTCCATTGTCACCCTCCTAAAAAGAGATACGCAGCTTTTACTTTTCTATACAAAAAAACTGTAGAACAAAGACATTTTCTGCCTTGTGCTACAGTCTGAACGCTAGGACTCGCTTATTTAACTTTTGGTCGTATCTTCTGGTGCCACAAATTGGGCTTCTACCCGGTAGATTCTTTGACCGCGGCTGGAAAACTTCTCTTCATACTCGGTCATGATATTTCCTTCATAGTCACTTTGATGAAGATCCAACCATACTTGTTTTAAAACCATACCATATTGTGAAAAGCTGGCGAGTGAATATTCAAATAAGCCTTGATTGTCCGTTTTGAAATGAATTTCACCATTCGGACGTAAAATTTGTTCATCGACTGCCAAAAAAGCTTTCGATGTTAGTCGGCGTTTCTCATGCTTCTTTTTTGGCCAAGGATCTGAAAAATTCAAATAGATTTGATCGACTTCATGATCCGCAAAATAATTCGTCAATGCGGAACCGTCAACGTGCAGCAGTTGCACATTAGGGATATCTTGTTCGATCAGTTTATCCAGTGCAATGGAAACCACACTGATTTGCATTTCGATGCCAATATAATTAATTTCCGGATGTGCTTTAGCCATTTCGGTAATGAAACGGCCTTTTCCCATACCGATTTCAATATGCAATGGGTGATCATTGCCAAATCGTTCCTTCCAACGGCCTCTCCACGCTGTCGGTTCAGCTACTACAAATTCGGGATGCGCTTGGACTAATTCTTCTGCTCCCGCACGTTTTCTTACTCTCATGTTGTTTCCTTTCCGAAAAAACAAGATGGAACTTGTTGCTTCGCTCCATCTTCTCATTCACTATAAATTCTTTTTAATTGCAGAATCTCTGCATTCATTGCTTTATAATCCCCGCGTTGGTAGTACTTCTTTACTTCCTGAAGCATACTTAATAAAGCATACCAATAAATTTTCTCGATCACTTCACTGCTGCCATGAATCCCGTAACGCACTAGCCAATGCGGCCAGCTGGATAATGGAACATAATGCCCTAAGATCGTACCGATATCCATTGCGGGATCCGCAAACATGATCGAATCCCAATCAACCAAATACAGATAGTTTTGGCAAACAAGCCAATTACGGTAATTGACATCCCCATGAACGACGGAGGCCTTTTGTTCCTGAAATTCTGGAATATTCTCTCTTAAATAACGATAAACAATAGCAATAAAGCGATTTTGAACAACCGCTTTAGGTAAGTTTTCTTCATATTCAACTAACATTTTTTCTGGTGTCATCACTTGACCACCGATTTTGCTCAGCATCTTCGCTAATGTTTTGGAATGGTGCAAATGATACAATACATCGATCACATCATTTCTTTGACCGATCTCTTCGGGGTCCAATACACGACCATCTAGCCACTCTTGAGCAGACAACGTATCGCCATTGCCGGTACGCTTGGTCCACACAAGTTTAGGAGTAATCCCCTCTTTGGAGAGTGCCGCAAGCATCGGGGTCGTATTTCGTTTGATAAAGACTTTATCATTGTCCTTCAAGCCAATGTAGGCTTTGCCGGTGTCGCCTTTGATTGGTCTCAGGCGCCAATCTTGATCCAAGCGAATATCCATCCTAGCTTCTCTCCTTATTTCACAGTATCTCTTATTCTAGCTTCCTAAAGAGTCAACGTCAAGCGCATATGCGTTCGGTTTTTTCGAGTAACGTCCAGCCATCTTTATTGACTTTGCATTTTTTTCAAGCGGGCAGGTACATAGAAAACCAAAAAGAGTCCTGTAAATAACAAAAAGCCCAACAGCACTAGCACTCCTTGCCAAAGAATTGCCGCTCGGAACAAGCCGACTACACCAAAAATGAAAGCAGCTCCGCCTAATAATCTAAGCAATAGCCAATTAATGGCTGTCTGTTTTTGCCCTTCCTCGATTGGATATAAATGAGTCAAAATCATGTACTGAAACTCATTATACATCGGCAGTAGCTGAAAACCGATCAAATAAAGAAACATACATCCTAACCCTAGACTAAGCCACCATTCTTGAACAAAGAAAAGCACTAATACACCAATCAGTGTCAAACGGAAAAAAAGCCCGCTATATTGTTCCCCTCGCAAAAAGCGGCGAGCATATAGATAGCGATAAGTCTGTTCCTGTCCAAAAGGAATCCTATTCAACAGACCATCTAAATACTTGCGGCGTTTGGCTGCTGCTGTGATTTGAGGTACATCTGTGAATAAGTTGATAAACCGATAAATGCGATGAAGTCTCGTTTCTTCCATGTGGATCATGCGATCCCAATCTAATAGAAGACCTGTCGGACGACACTGAAGGTTGAACCAAGCAGCTTGTAGAACAGCTAAGAGCAATCCAACCCAAGGTGCAACATACAGACTAGCTAAAAGGCTGCTTACTGCAGCAATCACCCACAGAACACGTTGGTTGTTACGCTGTTCTTGTCCTTGATAAAGAGACAAACGCTGTAACCAGAGATCCGTAACTTTTAATAACCAAATCGTCCCTAAATAAAAGAAAAAGCTCGCAAACGTTTGTTCAGTAACTACTACGACTAAAGGCATCGTCGCACCAACGACTAAAAAGGAGACCCCAAAAGGCAGCCACATCGAATAGCGCAGTGCTTGAGCAAGATAGTCCGCCATCTGCTTTTCTTTAGCTAAAAGAAAAATCAAATCTGCTGGTTTCACCAATGTTGCCAACTTGCCGACTGACAAAAGTGCCAACCAGATCAATAGCAATACGATCCCCCCCTGAGGGAACGGCCGAGGGAGCGTTTTTAACAAATTCGAATAATATAGACCCAGTCCACCCATTAGAAATGTGCTGAGGATCGCAAAATGATCATTGAAAACATAACGCAAATAGCGACTCATCTGTTTCTGGTGTCGTTGCAAGCGTTGTGAGAAGAACCCCTTCATAGCTGACTCTCCTTTGTCAATGCTAAGTACAACTCATCGAGGGAAGCTCCTTCAGCCCCAAATTGGCTTTGTAATTGCGACAGCGTTCCTTGGGCTCGAATCTCGCCATTGTGAAGCAGGATAAACTTATCACAATATTTCTCAGCTGTAGCCAAGATATGGGTCGACATTAAAATCGATGCCCCGGTTTGTTTCATCTCATTCATCAATTCAAGCAATGCATTGATTGCCAATGGATCTAAGCCCAAAAAAGGCTCATCGATGATGTACAAACTTGGTTCAATTAGAAAAGCACACAAAACCATGACTTTTTGTTTCATTCCCTTAGAAAAATTTGCTGGAAACCAGTCCAACTTATTTTCCAAGCGAAATGTTTTTAATAACCGCTCCGCCCGTTGCAGTGCGACATCTTTGGGGATGTCATAGGCCATTGCCGTTACTTCGATATGCTCTTTTAAAGTCAATTCTTCATAAAGCGAAGGCGTTTCAGGAATGTAGCCGATCTGCTTGCGATACGCTTGCGGATCTTCTTTCAGCGATAGTCCGTTGATAGTGATTTTTCCAGTGTGAGGTTGTAGCAGACCAATGATTTCTTTAATCGTGGTACTTTTACCAGCACCATTCAAACCGATCAACCCCACAAGTTCACCATCCGCGATCGAAAAATCAATATTTTTTAGAACAGGTAGCTGTGTATAACCGCCTGTTACATTTTCTACTTGTAATGTCATTTTCGTTCCTCCAATATCGACTATTATACCATGAAGCAGCGGTCAAAGAGCAGTCATCTACTTCTTGAAATCTGCTATTTTCCGTTATTAGTTATTTGAACAACATACTCGTGTCCAGCTACTTGCAATGGTTCTTTTGGCAGCTCACTGCTACCAAAACGCTCGACCCACCTGTCTGCTTCGGACGCATCAAAAATGACGGCTTGAATTGCTCCGGCAGCTAAACGGGTCGTAAAGGCTTGGACAGCGGCTGGATCTTCATAGGAAACAAATGTAACTGTTATTTCGTGATCAGGCGCCACGTTTTGCTTCACCCAATCCGTTGCTGCTTGTTCAAATTCAGATTGTGTGGGCTGCTGTTCACTGGTCTCAGAAACAACAGCCACTGTATAAACAACTTCTTTTGGTCTTGTCATCGAATAGATCAGCGAACCTCCTACTAGAATGACTGCTAGTCCTGCAATCAGCCACTCCTTATACGCATAGGCAAGATAGCTGATTTTTTCTCGTTTGGTCTTTTTTTTCTGTAACGTTTCTTTAATGATTGGTTTCATCGTATCCGTCCTTTTCTATTTCTGCTTTTAAGTCTATTGGTGCAAGCGGACAAATGCAAGCGTTTCTCTCCACAAACATCCGTACTTTACATGGAAAAGAAGCGATGGCCTGCTTTTGAAGGAATTCAAGAACAAAAACTGCCGAAATCAGCAGAATATGGTAAAGTAGGACTAGAAGAACAAGGAGGTTTATGAAATGGAAAATTGTATTTTTTGTAAGATCAACAATCGTGACATCCCTAGTTACAAAGTATATGAGGATGATCAAGTCTATGCCTTTTTGGATATTTCCCAAGTAACACCTGGACATACATTAGTTATTCCGAAAGTCCACGTAACGAATATTTTTGAGTATGATGAAGTCCTTGCTGCAGAGGTCTTTGCTCGCGTTCCTAAAATCGCTCGGGCAATCGAAAAAGCCTTTCCTGAGATCAATGGACTCAACATAATCAATAACAATAAAGAATTGGCTTATCAATCTGTTTTTCATTCCCATATTCATTTGATTCCTCGTTACGATGAAAAAGATGATTTCTCGATGCATTTCGGTAATCATGCAGAGGATTACTCACAGGAACAGCTAACAGAGATCGCTGAAAAAATCGGAAAGCTGGTGGACTAAATGATCGGTAACTTTATCAAAGGTTTGTTATTCGGCTCTCTCGCCGGCGGCTTAGGCGGGCTGCTATTTGCACCAAAAAGCGGTAAAGAAACCCGTAAACAAATGATTCGTTATGTCGATGAGACCACGGAAGCGACTCTTGAGTTTAATGAAAGTGTCAAAAACTTAAAAGATGCTGTCACATTGACGCGTAAAACGGTTGACGAAACGATTCCTGTTGTCAAAGAGTCTTTCACAAAAGATTTTGAATCATTCAAATTCCAAGCACAGCCAAGAATCGAGCGGATAAAGACCCACGTGGATCGTTTGAACCAACATGTCACGACGATACAAGCCAAATCAGTTCCCCAAGAAGAAAATAAGTAGCAAATATTGGAGAATCTATGAATTTTGTTTGAAACATCATTTGTTTTCTTCCCAATTAAAAAAAGAGTGTGGTATAGTATTAGCTGTGATTCTTTGAAATATTTAGAAAATAGGAGTGCTTAAACGAATGAAGAAAAAATTGATTTTAGCAGCAGTCAGTGCACTGAGCGTTTTGACATTAGCTGCTTGTTCCGGAAGTTCAAGTAATGAGATTGCAACCATGAAAGGCGGTAAAATCACGGTTGAAGATTTTTACGAACAAGCAAAAACAGATCAGAATAACCAAAGTCTTATCCGCCAATTGATCGTCTTAAAAGTCTTCGATCAAAAATATGGGGATGATGTTACAGAGAAAATGATCGACAAGCAATACGATCAAACTGCGAAACAATATGGCGACAGCGATAAATTTGAGTCTGCATTGGAAGCTTCTGGGCTTACTAAAAAAAGCTATCGTGAACAAATCAGACAGCAATTAGCATTACAAGAAGGGCTAAAAGCGAACATGGATATTGGTGATGATGAGCTGAAAGCAGCTTGGGATTCTTTCCATCCAGAAGTTGAAGCACAATTGATCAAATTGACTAGTGAAGATGATGCGAAAGATGTATTAAAAGAAGCTCAAAAAGATGGTGCTGACTTTAGTAAATTAGCAAAAGAAAAATCAACAGACACAGCGACTGCAGAAGATGGCGGTACAGTCAAATTCGACTCAACCTCAACAACTGTGCCAGCTGAAGTACAAACAGCTGCCTTTGCATTAAAAGATGGTGAAATTTCAGAGGTCATTTCTGCTACGGATGCTTCTACTTATACAACAAGCTATTACATTGTCAAAATGGTCAAAAACCAAGACAAAGGCAACGACATGGATAAATACAAAGATCAAATCACAGAAATCGCACAAAACACGCTATTGAACGATTCTACATTCGTGGCAAAAACGATTGGTAAAGAATTGAAAGCTGCTAATGTGAAAATGAAAGATGAAGATCTAGCTGATATTCTTTCTGACTATGTTTCTGCAGCAGAAACAAAAGATTCAACTGATTCTTCTGCTACAGATGCATCAGATAACAAAGAGAATGCAACTGATTCTACAAAAGAATCAACTGAAACAACTAGTTCATCTGCTACAGATTCCTCTGAAAAATAACAGAAAAAAAGATTGGCAAAAGCCAATCTTTTTTTTATTTATACATCTTTCGGCACATAAAAACTACGATTATCCATCCCAAAAATCCGCTCAGTGTATTCTCCTGGTTCCGTTAAGCGAATAGATGACAACATCATTTGCATAGAAGCATCGATGTTATCGATTTGATGCAGGATCTCCGCCTCCATAATTCTTGGGCGAACTGGTGAGCCATATTCCAACAATCCATGATGAGCCAAAACCATGTGCCGCAGCACAACGATATCTTCTTGTTTATCATCAAATTTCAGAGCAATACACGCTTGGGTGATTTCTTCATCTACTAGCACTAAATGTCCAACCAGATTTCCAGCTAATGTATACTCTGTGGTCATTGGTCCCGTCAATTCAATCACTTTTCCTAAATCATGCAGGATAATTCCTGCATACAAAAGCGGTGCATTGATTTCCGGATACTCTTTGACCAAAGATTTTCCGATTCGCAACATGGTCGTTGTATGGTAAGCCAATCCACTAGCAAAGGCATGGTGATTCCGTTTAGCTGCTGGAAAATCAAAAAATTCTTTCTTGTATTTATTCAGCAAAAAACGAACGATACGATTCCAATGAGGATTGGTGATTTCAAACAATGTCTGATTAATTTCCTCTTCCATGTCTTCTTTTTTCAGAGGGGCTCTTTCCATGTACTGGCTCGGGTCATGAGGTTCTTCTGGTTTTGCCAGACGCAGATGCAAAATCTTGACTTGGGGATTTCCTTGATAAACTTCTCGCTTTCCATCTAATAAAACGACCTTACCAGCCTCGAAGCGATTGATTTCTTCCTCAGAAGCATCCCAAAACTTTCCGTCGATTGTTCCAGAAGTATCTTGAAAAGTAAACGCGATAAATTTTTTGCCATTTTTTGCGATACGAACATCCGCATTTTTAATCAGCAAAAACAGTTGAAACGTCTCATCTACGGTCAATTCTCGAATTTTTTTCATGTTAACATTTGGCGCATAGCCAAATTTCTCACATCCTTTGACTAAGTTCTTGTACGGATTGCTGGTATTTATGATAATAGCTTACCATTTCTTGGTCAGAAGACAAACAAATTACTTGGTAATATTGGCCAAACTCAGCGAATAATTCCGCTAACCGTTCTTTTCGTGCACTATCATAATGCAACCAGCCATCATCGATAATGATGGGACTAAGCGGATGATTTTGTTGCAACGCAAGATAACCGAAGCGGATCGCCATGATCAGCTGATCTTTTGTTCCTGTTGATAGATCGATGATCGAGTAACTATCGCTAGCATTGCTGGCAACTAATTGCCCCTCATGCAGTGTTACTTGGTGATAGCGGTCATTGGAAAGCAATCTGAAATATATCGAAGCTTTTTCTAGTAATTGCGGCAATTGTTGCTCAGACAATTCAGTCGTCAAATCGGACAATACCGAAGCAGCTAATTGTCGACTGCTCCAAGCAAGAGCCAATTCCTCGATTTTTGCCCGCAGTTCGCTTTCTTCCTGATAGAGCTGGCTCAACGTACCGCTTTTTTGGCTGGCGGCTACTTCTAGTTCAAGCCGTTGCCTTTGCTCTGCCTTTTGTCGACTAAGCTGGTGCAGCTCTTTTTGCTTTTGTGCCACTTGCGTTTTCTTTTCCAGCAATTCTTCTTGTGTGATTGGTTCCGGGAAAATCGGATCCAGCATGACTGCTAATTCGGCTTCCCGCTTTGCCGCCCGCTGATGCGTCTCCCATTGTTTGAGCCAAAGACTGATTTCTGCTGGCTGATCAATGCCAACTTGTGAGAGAATCTCTTGAGAAGCCGCCAACAATGCAGTCCGCTCCGCCTTTTTGCGAGCAAGTTGCTGCGCCAACAACGTGCTGGACTGCTGTAAACGCGCCAATTTAACAGCCTGCATCTCTTCATTGAATTCATGCAATAGCTGAGCCTGCTCCAGTATTGTCTTATTTTGCAGGGGCAACCAATCAGCAAAAGGTGTAAACATCGCTTGATAAGGCTGAAGCTGTTCTGTGACCTCTTGCAGTTGTTCTTTGGCTTCGCGAAGCTGATGAGCATACAACTGATAATTAGTAACATCTTCTTGGTACTGCAGCAAGAAGACCGGCCATCTGTGATAAGGTTCCGTGCCAAAAAAAGGTTGCAGCGCCTGACGCCATCGTTCATTCTGCTGTTTTTGTAAATTATTGGCTTCTGTCAGATCTGCGATCTCTGAGGCAACCAGATCCGTTTGCAACAATAACTCTTGCCATTGTTTTTTGCTGTCACCTTGTTTATGAGGACGTTGTTTCATTGCCTCCCAAATTGCTAGTCCAATACCAACGGTGCCAGCCGCTATACACAACCAGCGCCATGGAGACGGTAAAAAGAATGCTGCAACACAAGCAACCAAACCACCTACTAATGGCACCATAGGAATAGCCATTTTTTGCTCTCCCATCAATCCTGGGTGCGCCTGTTCCAACCGTGATAAAGCATGTTGAAGATGATTTTCCTTCTCTTCTAACCACTCTAAGCGCTTGTTTGCTTCCTCTAACTGGTAGTCGCTTTGCTCCAGATTCATTAATTGTTCCTGGATTTGTTCTGTCTGCAGTGGTGGTGATTCTTTTGACCATTGCCGTCTATTGATCAGCTGGTTCAACGCCATTCGTGCTTGTTGTTCCTTTTCTAGCGCCTGTTCCTGCCGATCCATCAATCGGGCCATCTCAACTTGTTTCTGAAGGATCTGAGTGATCAAATGTTCGTTGTCCAGATAAAAGAAATATTTATCTGAAGCTTGCCCTTGTTCCAAACGATCAAGTTCTGCTTCTTTTTGATGAATATCTTCTGTTAAGTGCTGATAGGTCTGATAAAATCTGCTGATTTCCTGAGCGTCTTTTTCTGCTACTGCAGCTGGCTGGCTTGATAGCTGTTGCCATTCTTCATACAATGGCCAATGGCTAATCTGTTGTTGAACAGCTTGATAAGCATCGCTTTGCACTTGCTGCTGTTCTTCTAATTGCCGCAATTCTTTGTGAATCTGTGAAATCTGCTGATACTGCTGTTGCAAGCGATGTTCTTCGCTTTCTTTTTGGGCAATTTTCTCCTGTAGTTTCTCCAAACGTTTCAACGCTTGGTTCAAAGGGAGTTTTTGTCCCCGCGGTTTATAATTTTGTTGATTGATTGCTTCATAGCGAGCCACTTGTTGCAGCATCTTTTGACTCCCACTGATTCCCAAAGAAATCAGTGCTTGATGCAATTCATTTTCTTGCAGCTTGTCAATTTGGGCAAGTTGTTCTTGCTGAAAAGTAAATACATCGAAAAACAACGTCTGATTCAAGGGTTGCAGCAACTGTGCCAGCATTTCCTCGTCGCCGGTCTGCCCGTTGAAATGGACTTTGGCTCTTCCTCGATCGATTTGACGGTAACGTTCGATCATCACTTCCCCGTAAGGTTCGACAACTAGCCACAATCTGCCTCCATAAGCGGCCCCATTTTTGGGGGTATAATCCTTTTTCTTAGCTGTTCTTTTAGGAAAACCAAACAGCATAGCCGCAATAAACTGATACAATGTCGACTTGCCGATTTCATTGTTGCCAAAAAGCAATTGATTTCCTTGGGAAAATTCAATCACTTGATCATGGTAACGGCCAAACCCAGTGATCTCTGCTTTTAAGATTCTCATACTTCTTCCTCCCACTGGAAATCATTCTCCAGCAAGTGTTTCGTCTGCTGTAAGACCTCTTCTTGAAAGGCACCTTGATCAATCCCGCGATAAAGCAACGGATGACGAAGCAAATCATTCAGTCCCTCAGCAAAAATAGACGGATCTTGATAAATAGTTAGTAATTGATCAACATAGGACGCCGGGATCGCTAATGGAATTTTGTCTGTCTCTGTTTTGTAGACTTCGATTGCATAAATTGTCTGTAATACGTCTCTTGACAGCTGCTCGTTCAAATAGGCGATCATTTCATTTTTTTCGGTTTCAGAAAACCAATCTGAAGATAACTGATCCGTATCTGTCAGCACTAATTTGATCAGTCGTGGCTGACTCGTGTTGACCTCCTTCAAAATCGTTTGCAAAATCGAACGCTGATCCTTACAAGCTGCTAATGAGACTTCTTGTTGTGCCCATGTGATTTCTGCTACGTCGACCGTCTGGATCTCGGTACCATGGGAACTCAAAGTGGCTAAAACAACGCCTGTATCTTGTTCTTTTTGCGTTTTGCCTTGTGGGGTCCCTGGATAAACGATCGCAGGCTCTTCTGAAAGGATCTTAGGAACATGAATATGACCTAGTGCCCAATAATCATAGCCTTTCTGCTTCATTTCACTCACAGAAAATGGTGCATAATGTTCCCCCGCACTATCCCCGTGGTACATACCGATATGGAAATCAACCGCTTGGCGATTAGGAAATTCCCTGATCTTGTTCTGTGTAATCCAAGGCTGCTGATAACTAAAGCCACTGATAGCATAGGTCTCACCATTTCTGGTTACGCCTTTGATCGTTTCAACCGTCTCACTGGGAAACAGCACAACATTCTCAGGAAAATCAAACCAATAACGCTGCGGATCATAGTAATCATGGTTACCAAAGATCATATAGACAGGGATCTCTGCTGACGCAAGTCGGGAAATCTCTTGAAAAAAGTCATGCTGGATCCGCAGACTTGGACGGGGTTGGTGGAAGGTATCCCCCGCCAAGAGAACAAAATCCACTTCATGCTCCAGTGCCGTATCAACCAGTTTTTTGATTATTTTTCGATTGATCAGCGGAAGCTGCTCTTTGACGTTATCCGATAACATGCGGATCCCTTCGAAAGAACGATCAATATGCAAGTCAGCACTATGTAAAAAACGCATGATACCTTTCCCCCTTTTGCTTCTATCATAACATTTCTTTGTTTTTTCGTCAGCAAAATACGAAAATTTGTTCGCCTTTTTGAACAAAAAATTCGAAGGGTCGAGGAAGTCCCCGATCCTTCGAATGTTGTCCGCTCAAATTAGCCTCTAACACTATCTAAAGCACTGTAAATTGGCATAGAATTGGCACAAGTCCGAGGCCTCTGTTTGAGAACCCCTCTTGGTCTCTTTTGTGCTGCGGTAAGTCAGCAAGCTAGCGCTTAGGCTTCGTATAAGTCCCGCACAGGGCCCATGATGATTCGATTCAAATCATTGGCCACCAGACTAAATGCTTGCTCTTTTTGCATCAATTCCGAAACGATTGGATCTTGCTGAATTTTTTGAGAGAGTTCTTGTGCTTGCTGTGCTTCTTCTTCTGTCATTTCTTGGCCTGCCATCATTTTTTGTTGCAAAGCTTGTTGCAAGCCTTGGAACTCCTTGAATAAGCTATACGCTTCTTGGTTTTCTTTCAAACGATCAAACGAGGCTTTTAAATCTTGAAACTGTTCGGATTCTCGTAATTCTCGTTCTAATTGATTCGCTGTGTCATAAATATTTGCCATACTGTTCCCTCACTTTGTTTTTTTCTTATTATAACATACTGTTCGGATGCACATGCAGTAGAAGCTAACATCAATTACCATTGATCGTATTCCATAGATTACCAAAAAGCTCTTTGGTTCCTTGTTTGACGCGCTCACCAAAATCTTTTAATCCTTCTTTGGCATTTTCGGCAAACTCGTCAACTGATTTTTTCCAGTCATCGTTGTCCGTTGATTCATTTGGATCTGGCACTTCATCTGCTGCCATCAGTTTCCCACCAGTCATATAGGCATCTGCTACTTGGAACTGACTTCCTTGGCTGTAAGGCAACAGACTTTCGGCTTCCGCTTTAAATATCTTGCCGACGACTTGCCCGCTGGTTCCAGTCAAATAGTGTTCGGCACTCGTTTGTTCAAAGCCCAGCCAGGTGGAGATTACGAGATCAGGTGTATACCCAACGATCCACTGATCATTGACTTTTGATAAATCAAAGTTTGTTTCCGTTGTCCCGGTTTTTCCTGCGATCGTAAAGCCATAAGGGCTAGCGCTGACCCCAGTTCCATTAGAGAAGGTACCCAGCATCATGCTTGTCATCTTGTCTGCTGTTTCTTTGGAGATGACTTGTTTTCCTTTGACTGAAGTATTATCTACAATAACCGCGCCCGTTGAATCAACGATTTTGGTGATCAAATGCGGTTGGTAGTAATAGCCTCCGCTAGCAAAGACACCATACGCGGCAGCCATGGTCAACGGTGATTCGCCAGTTTCCAATCCGCCTAACGCCAATCCCCAATATTTGTCCGATTCTGACAATGTTAACCCAAATTCCTGAGTCTTTTTGTATCCGCGGTCGAGACCAATTTCATGAAGTGTCCAAACAGCTGGCAGATTTAAACTTTGAGCCAATGCTTGATACATCGGCACTTCACCGGAATAGGTCCCATCGTAATTCTTTGCCTCATAATAACTTTGAGGTTTGTCTTCCAAAATACTATCTGGATTATAGCCCGCTTCGATTGCAGGTGCATAAACACTGATGGGTTTGATTGTCGAACCTGGCGAGCGTTTCATTTGGGTAGCAAAATTGAACCCGCGAAAAACATGTTCGCCTCGTCGCCCTACCAATGCTTGAACACCGCCAGTTGTCGGATCTAATGCCACCGAACCTGATTGGACCATCGTTCCATCAGACGCATTTTCTGGAAAGAGCGCATCGTTTTTATAGGCAGCTTCCATTTGTGCCTGATAGTTTTGATCCAGTGCTGTGTAGATTTTGTATCCACGATTCATCACATCATCCGCATCAAGTCCGTAAGACTCCGCTTCATCGATCACTGCATCGAAGTAATAAGGATATTTATAGCCAGATTCTGAATTGCCATAGCCATCGTACAACAGGCTAGCTATTGAAACTTGCTCTTCTTGATCGGCCACAGATTGATCCAGCATTTTGTTGTCCACCATCAGTCCTAGAACAGTATCTCGGCGGTTCGTCGCATTTTCTGGATGATCGATAGGATTATAAATTGATGGACCTTTAAGCATACCTACTAAGGTAGCTGCTTCTCCCACCGTCAAATCTGAAGCATTAACACCAAAATATTTGAGCGAAGCATCTTGAATCCCCCAGACTCCATTACCGAAATAGGAACTGTTCAAATACATTTCCAATATTTCATCTTTTGAGTATTTTTTTTCGATTTCAATCGCTAGAAACAGTTCTTTGGCTTTTCGACTAAAGGTTTGATCGAGAGAAAGATAGGCATTCTTTGCTAGTTGTTGCGTAATTGTACTCCCACCGCCACCTTCTGCACTACGATTGACTACCATCCGCAAGGCCGCCCGAGCGATCCCTTTGATATCAAACCCATGGTGATTATAAAAATTCCGGTCTTCCGTTGAGATCAGTGCGTGAACGACTGCTGGGGAAATGCTTTTTAAATCAACATAGGTGCCCTTTTGAGAATAGAGCTGCCCAGCTTCTTCTCCTTTAGCATCGTAGATCACAGTGGACTCTTTCAATCCTGATTCTAATTCACTAACTTTGGTATTCTTGGCGATATAAAACAAGTAACCGCTCATCACTAAAATACCCACTAAAGTCAGTAAAATAACTATTTTATTCACATGATATTTCTTCCAAATGCGTTTGCGCCATTGATGGAATTGCTGTAGATAAGGCTTGATCCAACGCCAGAAAGTTTGGATCGATTCTTTTATCTTGTGAAGGATTTGTTTCAAATCCATTTCTCCACGCTCCTTTTAACAAAGTGTAGCATAAATCAAACCGTTTGGAATACGGCTCTAGCAGTAAATTTCATCCACAAAAGATTGCTCGTCAATTCTATCAGCGAAACTTCTGTTTTTTGTTGTTTTTTTTATAAGAAAATCTTAAAGATGCTATAATAGCAAATAGATCACAACTTAGAAAGGGATTTTTATGGAATATACCATTACATTACCTAATGACCATCCCCGAACAACGATTCGGGAATTATTAGAACAAGAATGGCTCGTCCCTCGCAAAGTACGCCATTTACTGCGAACCCGCAAAAATGTACGCGTCAACGGTGAAACAGCCCTTTTTCATCAGGAAGTAGCAGGTGGGGATCAGCTCACGCTTCTTCTAGAAGAAGCAGATTACACGTATCAGCCAGTGATTTCTGGGAACAAAGAGAAGATTACGGTGTTGTTTGAAGATGAACATCTGATCGTTGTCAATAAGCCCGCTGGTATCAAAACCCACCCCAACCAACCAAATGAAACCGACACACTTATGAATGATCTGGCTGCATATCTTGCACCAGAGACAAGACCCTATGTCGTTCACCGATTAGATAAAGAGACCAGCGGCGTCATTTTATTTGCTAAAAACCCCTTAGTTTTGCCTATTTTGGGACGAATGCTTGAAAGTAAGCAAATTTATCGTCGCTACCAAGCAACAGTCTGGGGACAATTGGATCAAAACCAAACCATTCGCAAAAAAATCGGACGCGATCGCCACGACCGTCGCAAACGAGTCATTGACCCACGCAATGGCTTATCTGCGGTGACACACGTTGAGATTGCCGCTCGCAATGCCCAAACGACTTCGATCTATTGTGTGTTAGATACAGGACGTACGCATCAGATTCGTGTCCACCTTGCTAGCATTGGACATCCTATCGTCGGAGACCCTCTTTATCAGAAAAAAACTGCAGCTCGCCTTGAGCTGCATGCCTATGAACTTTATTTGACCCATCCATTCTCACAAGAGTCACTGCAGATCAAAGCGCTGCCTGGGCTCTGGTGATGGACAGAATGTTTCTGAAGCAGCAGAGACATTGCCTCTAGTCTCATTCCACATACTGGGCACAGCCGTCAGGCTTCATTCGCTGCAACAATTCAATCTTCCGCTGGTTCAGCAGAAAGCTGTGCCAGCTCTTTTTCTGTCACTGAGCGATACTCTCCTAATGCCAAATCTTTCGGCAGCTGTAAACCGCCCATTCGAGTACGCTTGAGATAAGTCACTTCTTTTCCCACTGCCTGCACCATTCGTTTTACTTGGTGAAACTTCCCTTCATGCAAAATCAAGGTAATCGTGGATGTCTCGGCCTGCTCGTCTACCTTTAAAATCGTCAGCTGTGCCGGCATGAGAGTTTCCCCATCCAGTTCGATTCCTTGGAGAAATTGGTGACGATCCTCTTCGGTCATGATCCCTCGAACTTCTGCATAATACTCTTTTTCGACGTGTTTTTTGGGTGACAATAACCGATGAGCTAGCTGGCCATCATTCGTAATTAGCAGTAGTCCTTCGGTGTCTTTATCCAAACGACCGACTGGAAAAAGATCCCGGCGATAATCTTCCGCCGCAAACAAATCCAAGACCGTCTTTTCCGGATCGGTCGTTGCAGAAATCACACCAGCCGGTTTGTTCAATAAATAATAGAAATCTTTCTGGTAACGTACCAGTTCTCCTGCAAACGAAACCTGATCCTCTTGTTCAGCTACTTGGAATTTATCACTTTTGACTTGTTGCCCATTGACCGCAACAACGCCTTTCTTGATTGCTTGCTTCACTTCTTTTCGTGAGCCATACCCCATATCTGCTAAGAATTTATCTAGTCGCATGTTTTCTCGCCTCTTTCTTTGCGATCTTTTTTACTGAAAAAACCGCCTGATCGATCCATGCGATCTCAGCGGCTAATCAGGTTTATTGGGTTATTTGATTCGCAATTTCTTACGCAAACGAATCATTGATGAGCCCAGTAGTTTTTCTGCTAAGCGGATTTTCAATGCCATATAAATATAGGCCCCGCCACCGACTGCTGCAACCAGTAGAGAAAGAATAAAGGCTTGGACTTTGCGATCCGAACTTAAGACCAGACCAAACAATTGCCGAGCAATCAGCGCGATCACTAACATAATGAGAGTCATCAGGAAAATCAAAACCGTTCTTCTAAAGGTCAACTTGGCATTGAAGTGGCCTTTAGTCAACATTTTTCTAATATTCAGCCAGCAAGTCACACCAAGTGCCAATGTTGTAGAGACTAAAGGACCATAAACTTGGAACAGCCAGATGGCCGGATACTGCAAAATAAATTTTAGCAACAAACCAATAAAGAAGAAGATAACCGCTTCTGTGTTATGGTACATCCCTTGCAGCATGCTAGAAGTCAGCATGAACAAGCCCAGGATTAAGCCAGAGATACAAGCAGCAACGAGGACGCTTGCCCCTAATGTATCCGGTCGATAAAACAATGTATACAATGGATACGCCAATACGATCATTCCAAACGTAGCAGGCAGCATGACAAAGGAATACAACTGGAGGTTATTACTGATCAATTTAGCTAAATTTCCTTGATTCTTTTTCGCTACTGCTTCACTGATTAAAGGCAACCCTGTAGATGCCATCGACGTTGCTAAGCCGATCACGACCATTGTCAGCTTGTCTGGATTGCTGCCAAAGATTGCCATCATGTCTAAGAGCTGATCATTTGAATATTGTGTAAATCCTTTCATAATTCGAACAAAGGTATACTGATCCACTAGTTTAAAAATTGTGATCCCAGAACCAACAATAATAAAAGGAATCGCTTCTTTGATGGTGGATAAAACCAATTCTTTGGTTTGGATCTCTGTTTCTTCTTTGCTCATGTCCAGCAAAACATCCATCCGAACCCGCTGCTTCTGGAAATAATAAACCAAAACCAGAACACTTGCTAAAACGCCGATAAAGGCAGCAAACGTTGATTGAGTCACAGCAGCTGTATAGTCGCCTTCTACCACCCGCATGATAATAAACGTTGCCAACAGCATATAGAAGACTCGCGCGATCTGTTCAACGATCTGAGAAATCGCGAATGGTTTCATGTCTTGATTTCCTTGGAAATATCCTCGCATCACACTCATACATGGAAAGACCAAAAGTGCCACGCTTAAGGAGCGCATCGTTGGAATCAATTCTTCTCCGCCACCAGATGCGGTTGCCAGCCAAGGAGCGGCTATGTACATGATACCAGCAGTTACTGCCCCAAATCCTGCCATCAACTGTAAAGCTCTCAGGAACAAGCGCTGACTTGTACGATACTCTTCTCTTGAGTTGTAGTAGGAAATCTGTTTCGCAATCGCTGCTGGAATTCCTGCAGTAGAAATCATCAAAAACAAAGCATAGACATTGTAACCCATTCCAAACAATGCATTTGCTTTATCTCCGTTGGCTCCCATCCAGTAGTACCACGGCAAAATATAGATCGCACCGAGCAACCGAGAACCAATGTTTCCCAGTGTCATCCAAGCCGATCCTTGAGCCATTTTTTCTTGTGTCGTTAATTGTTTTGACGCAGATTGCGTATGATTATCCATGGCAGTTCTCTCCAACTTTCTACAAACATATCCCCTTCATTTTAATTCGAAAAAGGACTTCGAGCAATCTATTTTTGCAACATATTAAAGTTTCTTCACATTATTGAAGAAGAACGACCAATCGCATGCTGTCTTCCATTCGATTTGCCTGAATATGCTATAATAAACTAAACTTTTTGAAACGAGGAGAACCAAGATGTCACTACTTACCATTACCCCCCATCAGATCCGCGGGTTGTTGATCGAAGCAAATCTATTAAAAGAGTTTATCGGCCAAGAATGGCATTATACCGTTCCACAAGAAATGAACGACTTGATCTTTACCTCATTAAGTTATGATTCGCGTCAGACAGACGCAAATACGCTATTCTTCTGTAAAGGTGCCGCGTTCAAAGAAAGCTATTTGGAAAGTGCCGTTGCTCAGGGCCTTCAATGTTATGTTTCGGAACACCCTTATGAAAATTGTTCCGCCTATGGCATCATCGTTACAGATATCCGAGCAGCCATGGCTTGTATTGCCCAGGCTTTTTACAACAATCCGCAAGATCAGCTGTTTAAAATTGGAATCACAGGAACAAAAGGCAAAACGAGCTGTGCTTATTTTGTGCGGGAGATTTTAGCCAAAACAACCAATCAGAAAGTAGCTTTTTTCTCCTCTGAAGAAAATACTGTTGACGGAAAGAACTATCAGGAAGCAGTTTTGACGACTCCAGAAACGTTAGACTTGTATGCTATGATGGCCGAAGCAGTCGCTAATGGTATGACACATCTAGTAATGGAAGTCTCTTCCCAAGCTTATAAAACCAAACGTGTCTCTGGGATCACTTATGAAATTGGAATCTTTCTAAATATTTCGCCCGATCATATCGGTCCAGTAGAACATCCGGACTTTGATGATTATCTTTTCTGCAAACGCGAGTTGATCCACAATAGTAAACAAATGATCATTAACCGACAAAGCGATTATTTTGAACTATTGAAAGAAACTTGTGCTGCTCATCAAGTACCATTGATCACCTATGGTCACTGCGATGGAGATTATCAAGTATTACCAGCGGAATTGGGCGATCCTAAATCATTCCGCATCCATTCTGAAAAAGATATTCTTCTTGTGAATGGCGACTATCAGTTGGCTTTGCTAGGAGAATTCAATCACGACAATGCTACTGCTGCAATCGTTGCTGCTTGTCTTGCGGGAGCTACCCAAGAAGAAGCACAATCTGTCTTGCCTAATGTAACGATTCCAGGACGAATGATCGTTCTGGAAAAACAAAATGGCGCATTGATCATCGTTGATTATGCCCACAACTACTTAAGCTTTAAGTCACTGAGTGAGCTAGCCCATACATTGCGGCCAAAAGGACGGCTGATTTTTGTGACCGGCAGTGCCGGCGGCAAAGCAGAATCACGACGTCCTGACATGGGTCGAGCGCTTTCAGAGTATGCAGATAAAGTCTATTTAACTTCTGATGACCCTAACTTTGAGGATCCTCGTGCTATCGCTGCCGAGATAGCCGCTGCGATCACTGCACCTACTGTCATTATTGAAGAACAGATGGACCGCAGCCTTGCGGTCCAATCAGCGGTTGCTGAAGCCGCTAGTCAAGATATCGTGATTCTAGCTGGTAAAGGCGCTGAGCAATATTTGAAAGTCAATGGTCAAAAAGAACCTTATGAAGGTGATTTGCAGATCGCTCAGCGTTTGCTTTGATTTTTTCATTGCCTCACCTATCCGTTAACAACAAACACCCAAAGAATGACAGCATCAAGCGGGTCATCCTTTGGGTGTTTATTTTTGTGTCTATGCAAATGCCTCTTAAAAAGTTCTTGATTTAAATACCTTGCTGAAAATTATGGTTGTTCATCCTCATAGGTTTCATAGACATAAGGAGCACCATCATAGCGAAATTCTGTCGAGATTGCTGCGTCCAAATCTTCGGTATACATGAATTTGCTGAAAGGAAACAGAAAGACTTCGCCGTCTTTCGTTTTTTCCGCTTCCACTCGGTAAATTAGCTGGTCCGCAGTCAATTGCTGATTCAGCTGTTCCAGCACGTCATCGATCACTTCTTCTTCTTGGTAACCTGCTTTTGCTACTCGTTGATAATCATTGAAAAAAGCCTCTTGACCTTCAAAAGATTGATAGTCCATTTTTATTCCTTCTTTCTGCGCTTTCATTTGCGTTAATTCTATTATACGAGACCCCTCTTAGTTCAGCGAATGATTTGATTGCCGTTTCACTTAGAAAAAGTCAGCTGACTAGAAAAATATGTCAAATTCATTTCAAGTGTATTACGAATCAATGATTTGACAAAATCGCATTGAAGACTTTTTCATTTTTTGTATAATGGGACATAGAGAATATTAAAGGGGCAGACGCAATGAACAGCACAAAGAAAAAAATCTTCTTTGGAACAGGGGCAACAGTAGGTTTTCTAGCAATGATCGCATTGGTCGGACAATTTTTAGTAGCAAACCACTTGATCGGCACAAATGATACTTCCACAGAAATCTTCACTCGCGCAACATATCCAAATGGCTTTCTATTGGTGATCTTCATTCCATTAGTGGCTACAGCTGTATTGTTTTACGGCATTATTCGCAAAAAATAGTATGCAGCGGCAGTTGATGTTTGCATCAGCTGAACCGCTGCTTTTTTGTACAAAAAAAGCGGGGACAGAAGTGTTAAACTCCGAGAAATAAGGAGGAATACACAGAAATTGCTTTTCAAATTTTGGGGTATTTCGACTTATTTCTCGGAGTTGCATCTGCTTCGACCGTTTAGACATGTTTAGAGGGACTGTGCCATAAGTCATCATCCAACAAGTTAAACCGAATAATAGTCTATTGCTAGGATAGATTCCTCTGACTTTTGCGACGAGGAGTCCCTGCACCGCAGGAGCAATAATAGTTAATGTTCGGATAGTTTTACTTGTAGGAGACTTATGGCACAGTCCCTCTTTTCAATTAATTAGCGACGATATTGACCAATTTATTTGGTACAACGATGATTTTGCGAATCGTTTTTCCATTCAATTGTTCTTTTACCAGTTCATTTGATTGAGCTAACTGTTCGAGCGTCGCTTTGTCTGCATCCGCAGGAACTTTGGCTTTTGCCCGAACTTTGCCGTTCACTTGGAATACCACTTCGATTTCATCTTCGACTAGCGCACTTTCATCATAAGTTGGCCATGGCACATAAGAGATGCCCTCTTTATTTCCGAGAATTGCCCATAGTTCTTCACCGATATGAGGGGCAATCGGTGCCAACAATTGGACAAATCCAGCAACATATTCATATGGTAGTGCATCGGACTTATATGCTTCGTTCACAAAGACCATCAGCTGTGAAATAGCCGTGTTGAAATGAAGCTGTTCAAAATCTTCGGTAACTTTTTTAACTGTTTGGTTGTAAACTTTACTTAGTTTGCCATCATTGAATGTAGTAATTCGATCACGCATTTTGCCATTTTCATCCACGATCAAACGCCAAACGCGGTCTAGGAATTTACGGCTGCCTTCCAAGCCGTTTTCATTCCAAGCGATCGATGCATCTAATGGACCCATGAACATTTCATACATGCGCAGTGTATCTGCTCCGTATTGTTCGATGACATCATCCGGATTTACGACGTTTCCGCGAGACTTCGACATTTTTTCATTGTTTTCCCCAAGGATCATCCCTTGATTGAATAATTTCTGGAATGGTTCTTTTGTCGGTACGACACCAAGATCATAAAGGAACTTATGCCAGAAACGAGCATAAAGTAAATGAAGCACCGCATGTTCTGCCCCACCGATATAGATATCTACTGGTAACCAGCGTTTCAATTTGTCAAAATCGGCTAAGCGATTTTTATTGTGAGGGTCGATAAACCGCAAGAAGTACCAAGAGCTCCCCGCCCATTGTGGCATCGTATTCGTTTCACGACGTCCCTTCATGCCTGTTTCTGGATCAACGACATTGACCCACTCGCTGACATTCGCCAATGGCGATTCACCTGTACCACTTGGCTTGATATTATCGGTTTTTGGCAAGCGTAGTGGCAATTGATCTTCCGGAAGAGTGGTTGTAGTACCGTCTTCCCAATGAATGATCGGGATAGGCTCACCCCAGTAACGCTGCCGAGAAAACAGCCAGTCTCGCAGACGGTAGCTGATTTCTTTTTTACCGACTCCTTGTTCTTCTAACCAGTGGTTCATTTTTTCAATTGCAGCTTCTTTATCTAGACCATCCAGAAACTCTGAATTGATATGAGGACCGTCTTCAGTATAAGCAGCTTCTTCAACGTCTCCCCCAGCCAGAACAGGAATGATTTCTAACCCAAAAGCTTTTGCAAATTCATGGTCACGTTCGTCATGAGCTGGCACAGCCATGATCGCACCAGTACCATATGAAGCCAACACATAGTCAGCAATCCAAATTGGCACTTCTTTCCCATTCGCTGGATTGACCGCATAGGCCCCTGTGAAGACACCCGTCTTTTCTTTAGACAAATCGGTCCGATTCAAATCGGACTTCTTCGCTGTTTCTGCTACATATGCCTCAACTGCTGCTTTTTGCTCCGGTGTAGTGATGGCTTGTACCAACTCATGTTCAGGAGCCAAAACCGTATAAGTGGCACCGAACAATGTATCTGGTCGTGTCGTAAAGACGGTGAATGCTGCATCGCTACCCGCTACTTTGAAGGTGACATTGGCACCCACAGAACGACCGATCCAATTCCGCTGCATTTCTTTGATGCTCTCAGGCCAATCAACTTCTTCTAGATCATCTAGCAAGCGATCCGCATAAGCCGTGATCTTCAACATCCACTGACGCATAGGTTTGCGAATAACATCGTAGCCGCCGCGTTCACTTTTGCCATCGATCACTTCTTCATTGGCGATAACCGTTCCTAACTCTGGAACCCAATTGACAGGAACCTCGGCTTCATAAGCCAACCCTTTTTCATAAAGTTTGGTAAAAATCCATTGCGTCCATTTATAGTACTCAGGATCTGTCGTGTTGATCTCACGATTCCAATCGTAACTAAACCCCAGTGAATTGATTTGACGACGGAATGTTTCAATATTTTTTTTCGTAAACTCGGCTGGATCATTCCCGGTGTCCAACGCATATTGTTCAGCAGGCAATCCAAAGGCATCCCAGCCCATGGGATGAAGAACGTTGAATCCTTGGCTGCGCTTGAAGCGGCTTAGAATATCCGTCGCTGTATATCCTTCTGGATGCCCTACGTGCAATCCTTGTCCAGAAGGGTATGGGAACATGTCTAACGCATAAAACTTTGGTTTATCCGGTTGATCGTGGGTATTGAACTCATTTTTCTTAGCCCAATATTTTTGCCATTTTTTTTCAATTTCTTTGTGATTGTAGTTCACTATGGACGCCTCCTAAAAATTGGTGCTCTGACTTGATCAAAAATCAGCAGAACTTAAAAAAAGTCCTATAAAAATCACTATTGATTTTTATAGGACGTTATAAACGTGGTACCACCTAATTTTATCTGTTATGAAACAGACCTCGATGTGTTAACGACCATCGCCGTATCTGCCTACTTTGAGCGGTTCTGAGAAACACTCATTTCAGTCAAATATCACTTGAAGGCGAGTTCGAAAGGTCTTCTGTGCATTTCCACCAGCCATGCACTCTCTTGATTCCAACACGTTTCTACTATTCCTTCTCAAATGTGAAAGATTCTTTGCACTTATCCTATCAAAAAAACAGCGGAATAGCAATCTATTTTACGCGAACGCTTTGTCCAGGATAAACAAAGTTGTCTTTAATGTTATTCCATTGAATGAATTGATCTCTGGAAATCCCAAATTTATCCGCAATTCCCCAGACAGAATCGCCAGATACTACGGTATAGTTGCTCGTACTTGCCGTCTGATTCGCAGCCGTTGCCGTACCGCTGACCCGTACGCTTTGACCAGGATAGACGTAATCATTTTTGATATTGTTCCAACTGCGGAATTGGTCCATCGTGATACCAAATTTATTAGCAATCGACCAAACCGAGTCCCCAGACGCCACTGTATACTTTTGACTGCCAGCTGATGAAGAAATGCTCGTAGAAGCTGTGGTCGGCCTACTTGTCTGTTTATTTCCAGAATTTTTTACGACTAAGCGTTGACCAGGATAAATAAAGTCATTTTTGATATTGTTCCAGCTGCGCAATTGATCCATCGTGATGCCATGCTTATTCGCCACACTCCAAACCGAGTCCCCTGAAGCAACGGTATAACTACCAGCATTGGTTACAGAACTTGTTGCTGTAGTCTTGTTGGCCTGACTTTTTGACCCAGTACCATTTTTTACGACTAAGCGTTGACCAGGATAAATAAAGTCATTTTTGATATTGTTCCAGTTGCGCAATTGATCCATCGTGATGCCATGCTTATTCGCCACACTCCAAACCGAGTCCCCTGAAGCAACGGTATAACTACCAGCATTGGTTACAGAACTTATTGCTGTAGTCTTGTTGGCCTGACTTTTTGACCCAGTACCATTTTTTACGACTAAGTGTTGACCAGGATAAATAAAGTCATTTTTGATATTGTTCCAGTTGCGCAATTGGTCCATCGTGATACTATGCTTGTTCGCCACACTCCAAACCGAGTCCCCTGAAGCAACAGTATAACTACTAGCACTTGCTGTCGTGGTAGATATGGTCCCTGTATTCGTCGTTTGTTTGGCAGTACCACCATTGATCGTCAGTTTTTGTCCTGGGTAGATAAAATTATTGCGAATATTGTTCCAGCTACATAGCTGATCCATTGTGATGCCGAATTTATTAGCGATTCCCCAGACAGAATCCCCTGACGCAACTGTATAGCCTTGACTACCAGAAGAAACTGACGATGTCGCTGCTGGCTTGCTGACAGGATTTGTAGCGGTATTAGGTGCACTGACCGTTGCTCCACCACCGGCATTGCCTGAAGCTGGTGTATCATATTTAGTCAAGCCATACTGCTGGATCACCGTATTCAATGAAGAAGCATAGTTGGGAGCTGTTGCGTAACGCCCCGTCAACCATTGGGTTGCATCACGGTAAGAAGACGTATTGCTCTTCCAAGCACCTGCATAATAATAATTACCGTTTCCTAGCGAAACATTTCTTAATGTTCGTGCATTGTCTTCAAAAGATTCTTTGTAAGAAGGGTATTTTTTGAAGGGTTCTTTCATAGTCAACCATTGATTGTTTAAATACTCTGCTGTGTTCATATAGACTGTCTGACCATTATGACTGCCCTTGATTCCAAAAAGATTATGGTTAGGTGATTGGGACAGGGCACTTCTTCCCCAGCCGCTTTCAAGAATGGCTTGTGCGATCATGACTGAAGCATAAAGATCATTTGCTTGGGCAACAGGCTGTGCATAAGTTGCGATTTCTGTAATGAATGCTGCTGTATTAGGTGCAGCAAAGTTACTTCTCACCACAGTATTTTCTACGGCATCCGCTTGAACTGGAGTCAGCAAAGGCGCTACTACTGAGCAAGCGGTTATGGTTGTCCCTACAACAGCGGCACTTTTTCTCATCGTTTGATAAAATTCACTGGACTGTCCTTCTCTGCGACGCTCTTTGCGCGATAAACTCATGTTCATGAACGTTCCTCCGTCTTCTATTTTTTTCCTACGTTTAGTATACAATTTCTTAAGATTTTATAAAAGTTATTTCCTTCTTTTCGCCAAACTGTAAACTCTTTGTAATCTAACGTACATTATTCGAAAGAAGAAGTAAGCAACAATTTCTTGTTATACAATATTGTCCCTCAAGAAACACCCCTGCGCCACTGTCTTTTGTCCCTCCAAGATAAATGGTATAATAGACTCACTATGTTTGCCTGTAGAAATGAGGATTTTTTTATGAACAAAAAACTGTATTATCAATTCGCCGGCAGCTGTTTTTTGCTGCTCTTTGCCTTTTTAGGCTATGTTGTCAAATTCTATCCAACTTGGCTGAATCCTTTCGATGAAAGTAGCACTCGTTTGATCCGTAGCGGTTACCCTTTTTTGACTGACTTTTTCCTATGGGTGACCAAGTTTGCTAATCCAGTAACGATTGGGCTGCTTTTCATTGTTGTATTGGTCGTGTTGCTTATCAATCGCTTCTATTCCGAAGCACTGTGGCTCAGTTTCGGTACGATTGGCATCTCAGCGGTCTTCAATCCGTTGATTAAATTATTCTTTATGCGAGAAAGACCAACACTGGAACATTTAGTGTTGGAGACAAGCTCTAGTTTTCCTAGCGGACACTCCACTGGCAGCATGGTATTTTATGGAACCTTACTTTTGCTGATTCCTGTCTTTTTCCAGTCACAAGCGTTACGCTGGGGTATGAGAATCTTGCTTGGCTTACTGATTTTTCTGATCGGTATCAGTCGGATCTATCTAGGTGTTCACTTTCCTAGCGACGTACTCGGCGGATTTTGTGTGGGACTCTCTTGGCTGTTACTGACCTATCCGTACTATTTAGAAAAGCGTTTTGTCTGGCGTTTCCAACAAAAACAATCTTAGAAAAAAGAAAAGAAGGTAAAATCCATGAATTCATTCCCCTATGCCGAAAATCAGCATAAACGTTACCATTCTTGGAATTATGCATTGCGTCAGGAATTTGGTGAAAAAATCTTTAAAGTACCGATCGATGCTGGCTTCGACTGTCCCAATCGAGATGGTACTGTTGCAAAAGGTGGTTGTACCTTTTGCAGCGTGTCTGGTTCAGGCGACATGATCGTTGCACCTGAAGCCCCGCTGCCCGTTCAATTTCATAAAGAAATCGATATGATGCACAAAAAATGGCCTCATGTCGATAAGTACATCGTTTATTTCCAAAATTTCACCAATACCCATGCCCCAGCTGCAGTCATTCGAGAGCGGTTTGAACAAGTTTTGACCATGCCAGGTGTCGTTGGTGTTTCTATCGGTACACGTCCTGACTGTCTTCCAGACGATGTGGTAGACTATCTAGCTGAATTGAACCAACGCTTTTATTTATGGGTGGAGTTAGGGTTACAAACAACCTTTGAAACCACCAGCAACGCAATCAACCGTGCGCATGATTATCAAACATATCTTGATGGTGTCGCTAAATTGAGAAAACATGGCATTCAGGTTTGTACCCATTTGATCAATGGACTCCCTGGTGAAACATTAGAAATGATGCGGGAAAATGTGCGGAAAACAATCTTGGACTCAGATATTCAAGGGATCAAACTCCATCTCTTGCATTTGATGCGAAATACCCGCATGCTCCGGGACTATCATGAAGGCAAGCTGCAATTGATGCAAAGAGAGACTTATGTCTCTTTGATTTGCGACCAACTAGAAATGATTCCTGCGGAGATCATCATTCATCGTCTGACAGGTGACGCTCCTTGGGATGCTTTGATTGGACCTATGTGGAGTCTCAAAAAATGGGAAGTCTTGAATGAGATCGATAAAGAAATGCTGCGCCGCGACTCCTATCAAGGAAAATTTGATGTTAGAAAAGAGGCTATCTATGCTACAAACAGCCATGCGTTATAGCCACACCCTTTTACAAGAAGTCGTCAAACCCGGACAGACCGTAGTTGATGCCACCATGGGAAATGGCCATGATACCGAGCTGTTGGCAACACTAGTCGGACCTGAAGGCAAAGTCTATGCCTTTGATATTCAGGAACAAGCAGTGACCACAACAAAAGAACGCATGTTAGCAAAAGGACTCCTGCCGCAAGTTGAACTGATCCACCAAGGACATGAAACAGTAGCGGATTACGTCCCTGATGCCGTTCATGCAGCTATTTTCAATCTAGGTTACTTACCAAAGAGCGATAAAAAAATCATTACTTTACCTGAGACGACCGAACAGGCACTGCAAGCATTGATCCAACGTATTGTTCCTTGCGGTCGGATCATCCTTGTATGCTATTATGGCCACGAAGGCGGACCTGAAGAGTTAGAAGCTGTTCATCGCTTTTGTCGTCAATTACCACAAGCGCAATTTAACGTGCTGTCCTATCAATTCATCAATCAGCGCAACCAACCACCAGTCCTGTTTTGTATCGAACGAAAAAAAACATCAGAGAACCGTTGACTATTCTTCGGTCTCTGATGTTTTTTATTTTCCTTCAACGAGCCAGTTTAATACCCGTTGGATCCACTGATCCCAAAATTGCCAATCGTGATCTCCGGAACCAGACTCAAATGTCACTGCCAAGTCACGTTCCTGCATTTTTGCAACTGCATATTCACTTGCAGGAAACAGTTGGTCTTCTGTTCCACAACTAATATAAAAGCGCGGTGCCTTTTGCGGATCAATCGTATCGATCAAATGGATCAAATCATTCTCTGAACCTTGAAACTGATCCAATGGGCCAAAAATCCCTTTCCAGTAAGAAGTATTTCGAATTTTTAAAAGAGAATCCATGCTTTCAGCAATCGCTAAAGCCCCGGACAAAGAGGCAACGGCAGCAAAACTCTCTGGTTTACGCAAACCCAACTTAACAGCACCATAGCCCCCCATAGATAGACCGGCAGCAAATGTCTTCTCCCGATCACTGCTCAATTGAGGAAACAGCTCTCGGCAGATTTGCGGTAACTCTTCTGCAACAAAGGTCCAGTACTTCATATCATAAGTTGTATCTGTATACCAAGCCAAATCAGTCGAAGGCATGATCACTGCCATTTGATAGTCGCTCACATAGCGCTCGATCGAAGTTCGTCTTTCCCAGACACTATGATTACCGCCCATTCCATGTAATAGATATAGAACTGGTAATTCTTTTTGATCATTTTTTGTAGTTGTACCTACCTTTTTGATGGTAGTTTGGGGGAGAATCACGTTTACCATTACTTCCATTTCAAGAACATTTGAATAGATATTTGCTTGTATAAAAGCCATCAAATCACCTGCGATTCTTTTTTTATCATTGTACCAGATTCTCGCCGAATTGTACGGGCAAACACCAAAGCAAGCACAATCAGCAACAATCCTAATCCATATACCCAATGTAATCCATCGTACAAAATTCCTCGTAATTGAAGCAGAATGTCTGTTGAAAGTTTCTTAGCAGCAGTTGGGTCCACTAAGCGATTCATGATTTCCTGATCTTGAATACCTGCTTCTTTCAATCCAAAATTATTGCTGATATTCAAGACGATCCCGAAAACAGAAACCATGATTGTCTGACCAATTGTTCTTAATAGCGTATTGAAGGAGGTCGCTACCCCAATTTGTGAATGAGGAACACTGGTTTGAGCAGTCACGGTACAAACGACCATCGTCGCTCCCAATCCGATTCCGGTAATTGAAGAGATTCCTAAAAACCAGAGAAAAGACGTTTTCATTGGGGTAATAAAAAGCCAGATTGCGCCAACAAGCGTAATTAATAGACTAGCCGTTAGGACCCATGAAACCGACCGCTTCAGCAACCAGCGGCTGGCTAGAAATGAGCCGACCATCCATAAAATCGACAACGGTGCTAGTACAAGACCACCGATACCTGCACTCATTCCTAAGACTCCTTGCATCCACATTGGGATATACACATCGATACCCATCAAAAAACCGCTAGCTAGTGCTGCGACAATATTTACTACCACAAAAGTTCTAGAATGGAATAACGCTAAATCAATTAATGGATCTGCTGCTTTTTTCTCTACTCGATAAAACAGCAGGAATGTTACAATAGTCAAAATCAGTAAGCTTACCACAGCAACACTTAACCCCTGATCGCCTAGTAACTGAAACCCTAAAAGCAGAGAAACTAATGTGACCATCATCAAAAAACTACCAAGTAAATCCATTTTCCCAGATTTCTTCGTCTTTTTGTTTTCATGAAAATAAAACCAAATCATGCCAAGGAGAAACACACCAATCGGCACATTAATAAAAAAGATCCAGTGCCAACCGACTGTATCAACAATCACACCACCAGCTAATGGACCGACGACACTAGCAATCCCCCAAGCAGTACTGTTCAAACCCAAGACTTTCGCTCTCTTTTCTACAGGGTACAAGTCGGCGATGATCGTCAATGCAACAGGCATCATCGCACCAGCCCCGATTCCTTGAACAGCTCTCGAAAGGATGAGTGTCAGCATGCTGTTTGACAAGCCACAGAGTGCGGAACCAATCATAAAGAGCAGTGTCCCAAATAAAAAAATCGGTTTACGACCAATGGTATCGGCAAGTTTACCGTAAATGGGTGTCAACATAGCACTAGTCAATAAGTAAATCGAAAAAACCCAATTCATGATCTCGATCCCGTGTAAAGAACCAACGATCGTCGGCATAGCAGTCGTAATGATCGTCCCTTCGATAGCCGTCATAAATGTTGCAACAAAAACAGCAATCGTCACACGTGTCACATTCGTTTTCATCATTCTCCCCCTCTTCTAAGTCAAAAAAAAGAACCTCTATTGATTTACATCAACAGAGGTCGCCTCTTTATTCCTTCACACTTGCCAATAAAGCATCCACTTTATCTGTTTGTTCCCATGGCAAGTCGATATCTGTACGACCAAAATGTCCATATGCCGCTGTCTGACGATAAATCGGACGACGTAGATTCAACATTTCTATAATTCCAGCTGGCCGCAGATCAAAATTCTCTCTTACAGCTTGGATCAATTTCTCTTGACTGACTTTTCCGGTTCCAAACGTATCAATTCGAATCGATACAGGTTGTGCTACACCAATCGCATAAGCTAGCTGAACCTCTACCTTTCGGGCAAGTTTCGCTGCAACGATATTTTTAGCAATATAGCGTGCAGCATAACTAGCAGAACGGTCAACTTTTGTTGCATCTTTCCCAGAAAATGCGCCACCGCCATGTCTTGCATATCCACCATAAGTATCTACGATGATTTTTCTACCAGTCAATCCGGCATCCCCTTGAGGCCCACCGATGACAAATCGTCCTGTCGGATTGATATAATATTTTGTTTCATCGTCTAAAAGAGAAGCTGGTATCACTTCTTTAATCACTTTTTCAATAACGTCATGACGAATCGTTTCATTGTCTACTGCATCATCATGCTGTGTGCTGATAACAACTGTATCCACTCGACGAGGCTGATCTTGATCATCATACTCGACAGTTACTTGGGATTTTGCGTCAGGACGCAAATAGGTCAATTCATTCGTTTTACGCAGTTCTGCTAATCGCCGAACAAGACGGTGACTCAATGCAATTGGTAATGGCATCAATTCTGGTGTTTCATCAACAGCAAAACCAAACATCAATCCTTGATCTCCGGCACCGATTTCTTCTTCATTCGCTTCATCGCGTACTTCTAATGCATTGTCAACGCCTTGAGCAATATCAGGTGATTGTTCATCAATGGCTACCAATACCGCCACAGTGTCACCGTCAAAGCCGAATTTTGCCCGTGTATAACCGATTTCTTTGATGGTTTCGCGAACAATTTTTTGAATATCTACATAGGCACTTGTCGAGATTTCGCCAAAAACCAATACTAATCCGGTCGTCACCGAGGTTTCGCAGGCAACCCGTGCCATTGGATCTTCAGCAAGCAGCGCATCTAAAATAGCATCACTGATTTGATCAGCCACTTTATCTGGATGTCCTTCAGATACAGATTCTGAAGTAAATAAATGTTTCTCTGTCATTTTTTGTATTCCCCCTAAATTTCGATTCGGTTACAAGGCATCTTCGCAGCTGCGAATCCTTTCGGGAACTTGCAACGGACTGATTATAACAAATTTTGACCTACTGTGCCTAATTTATGGAAAAACTTTTAAAATTGCCTTTTTTAAAACATAAAAAAAAAGCATTCCAAAGGATGCTTTCATGATCCGTACGGGATTCGAACCCGTGTTACCGCCGTGAAAGGGCGGTGTCTTAACCACTTGACCAACGGACCAAGTAAAATTCAATGGGCCTAAATGGACTCGAACCATCGACCTCACGCTTATCAGGCGTGCGCTCTAACCAGCTGAGCTATAGGCCCAAAATAAAAAACTAAAGCGGGTGACGAGAATCGAACTCGCGACAACAGCTTGGAAGGCTGTGGTTTTACCACTAAACTACACCCGCAAGATGGCGCGGGACAGAATCGAACTGCCGACACATGGAGCTTCAATCCATTGCTCTACCAACTGAGCTACCGAGCCATAACGGTTCCGACGGGAATCGAACCCGCGATCTCCTGCGTGACAGGCAGGCATGTTAACCCCTACACCACGGAACCATATTTAGTTTTTTTGATTGCGGGAGCAGGATTTGAACCTACGACCTTCGGGTTATGAGCCCGACGAGCTACCAGACTGCTCCATCCCGCGATAATAAATTACTAATTACAATAGCTGCTTTAAGTAATTAAAAGCTGGACTCATTGATCTACAATCCGATCAAGAGTTCAGTAAAGGAGGATAAGGGATTCGAACCCTTGCACGGTTTTACCCGCCTGACGGTTTTCAAGACCGTTCCCTTCAGCCGGACTTGGGTAATCCTCCAAAAAGTGTTGCAATGATCCGTACGGGACTCGAACCCGTGTTACCGCCGTGAAAGGGCGGTGTCTTAACCACTTGACCAACGGACCGCTAAAACGGAGAAGGAGGGATTTGAACCCTCGCGCCGGTTTCCCGACCTACACCCTTAGCAGGGGCGCCTCTTCAGCCACTTGAGTACTTCCCCAAATGTAACAAAATATATAGTTCAATGGGCCTAAATGGACTCGAACCATCGAC
>NZ_CP050816.1:397500-602500 GCF_021496385.1 Enterococcus gallinarum
GCGGCTGGCTCCAAAAAGGTTACCTCACCGACTTCGGGTGTTACAAACTCGTGGTGTGACGGGCGGTGTGTACAAGGCCCGAACGTATTCACCGCGGCGTGCTGATCCGCGATTACTAGCGATTCCGGCTTCATGTAGGCGAGTTGCAGCCTACAATCCGAACTGAGAGAAGCTTTAAGAGATTAGCTTAGCCTCGCGACTTCGCAACTCGTTGTACTTCCCATTGTAGCACGTGTGTAGCCCAGGTCAAGGGGCATGATGATTTGACGTCATCCCCACCTTCCTCCGGTTTGTCACCGGCAGTCTCGCTAGAGTGCCCAACTAAATGATGGCAACTAACAATAAGGGTTGCGCTCGTTGCGGGACTTAACCCAACATCTCACGACACGAGCTGACGACAACCATGCACCACCTGTCACTTTGCCCCCGAAGGGGAAGCTCTATCTCTAGAGTGGTCAAAGGATGTCAAGACCTGGTAAGGTTCTTCGCGTTGCTTCGAATTAAACCACATGCTCCACCGCTTGTGCGGGCCCCCGTCAATTCCTTTGAGTTTCAACCTTGCGGTCGTACTCCCCAGGCGGAGTGCTTAATGCGTTTGCTGCAGCACTGAAGGGCGGAAACCCTCCAACACTTAGCACTCATCGTTTACGGCGTGGACTACCAGGGTATCTAATCCTGTTCGCTCCCCACGCTTTCGAGCCTCAGCGTCAGTTACAGACCAGAGAGCCGCCTTCGCCACTGGTGTTCCTCCATATATCTACGCATTTCACCGCTACACATGGAATTCCACTCTCCTCTTCTGCACTCAAGTCTCCCAGTTTCCAATGACCCTCCCCGGTTGAGCCGGGGGCTTTCACATCAGACTTAAGAAACCGCCTGCGCTCGCTTTACGCCCAATAAATCCGGACAACGCTTGCCACCTACGTATTACCGCGGCTGCTGGCACGTAGTTAGCCGTGGCTTTCTGGTTAGATACCGTCAAGGGATGAACGTTCTACTCTCATCCTTGTTCTTCTCTAACAACAGAGTTTTACGATCCGAAAACCTTCTTCACTCACGCGGCGTTGCTCGGTCAGACTTTCGTCCATTGCCGAAGATTCCCTACTGCTGCCTCCCGTAGGAGTCTGGGCCGTGTCTCAGTCCCAGTGTGGCCGATCACCCTCTCAGGTCGGCTATGCATCGTGGCCTTGGTGAGCCGTTACCTCACCAACTAGCTAATGCACCGCGGGTCCATCCATCAGTGACGCAAAAGCGCCTTTCAACTTTCTTCCATGCGGAAAATAGTGTTATACGGTATTAGCACCTGTTTCCAAGTGTTATCCCTTCTGATGGGCAGGTTACCCACGTGTTACTCACCCGTTCGCCACTTTTTCTTTCGGTGGAGCAAGCTCCGGTGAAAGAAAAAGCGTTCGACTTGCATGTATTAGGCACGCCGCCAGCGTTCGTCCTGAGCCAGGATCAAACTCTCATAATGATTTGTTTGAACGATCCATAGGATCGTTAAGCTCAAATAAAATTAACTTTGCTAGCTATTGCTTGCATGTATTTTGCTTCATAAATGAAGCGCCCTACACATTGGTTCGTTTGCTTGCTTTGTTCAGTTTTCAAAGGTCTACTGCGCTGCGTTAGCAACTTTTAAATCATATCAGATCAACAAGTGAATGTCAACTCTTTTTTAAAAGTTTTTTCGAAAGTGTTTATTCAACAACTTCCTGTGCGTCATCAGCGACTCCATTAGAATAACAAATGAATTGTTATTTGTCAACAACTTTTTTCAATCTTTTTTGTTGCTGCATCAGCATCAAATTGATTTCTTAAATTTGCGACTTCGTTATAATATCATCTGTTGGTTCTGGCGTCAACAACTTTTTTCATTTTCTTTTAGAAATGATTTTTGTCATTTGGCACATGTAATAATATACCAACTAAATGCTGTCAGGTCAATAACTTTCTCTCTTATTTTCGTAATTTCTCAAAGGCGTTCATTCTTACAATCCAATGAAATCATCGTTCGTTTTTAATTCGTTTTCGCTCCATTTAGCAGTGAGTTTCTCCCTTGTTTTTTTCTTGTTAGCCATTTTGGAGGGAACTACTGGTAAAAAAGAAACACACAAGTAAACACTCGTGTGTCTCTCTTTATGAATTATCAACGCATTGTTGGGAATAACAGCACATCGCGAATCGATTGTGCATCTGTCAACAGCATGACTAGACGATCGATCCCGATCCCTAAACCACCGGTTGGCGGCATGCCGTATTCTAGCGCTTCAAGGAAGTCTTCATCGACTCCATGAGCTTCATCGTTTCCTTCTTGTCGTTCTTTTTCTTGTGCTTCAAACCGTTGTCTTTGATCAATTGGATCATTTAATTCGGTAAAAGCATTAGCAAACTCCCGGCCTACGATAAATAGTTCAAAACGATCTGTAAATCGAGGGTCCTCTGGATTCTTCTTCGCTAGAGGTGAGACTTCTACCGGATGTCCATAAACAAAGGTCGGTTGCTGTAAGGTTTCTTCAACAAACGTTTCAAAGAATTCATTGATAACATGTCCTACTGTCATCGTTGGAGTGACTTCCACTTGGTGTTCTTTTGCTAAAGCATGTGCTTCTTCGATTGTCATCTCTTTCCAAAAATCGACACCCGTTTGTTGTTTGATAGCATCGACCATATGCACACGGGCAAAATCACTCGCCAAGTCGACTTCTTGTCCATCATAAGTAATCACAGCAGAATCTAAAACTTTCTCTGCTGCATTGCGGATAATTCCCTCAGTTAGATCCATAACATCTTTGAAATCTGTATAGGCTGTATAAGCTTCTAACATAGTAAATTCTGGATTATGGGTAGTATCAATCCCCTCATTACGGAAGACCCGGCCAATTTCGTAGACTTTCTCCATACCACCTACGATCAATCGTTTCAAGTGCAACTCAAGCGCGATTCGCAAGTATAGATCAATATCTAACGCATTGTGATGAGTGATAAATGGACGAGCTGCTGCCCCACCCGCTTGATTATGCAAAACAGGCGTTTCCACTTCAATGTAGCCATGACCATCCAAATAGCGACGAATCTCACTGATGATCTGGCTGCGTTTCATGAATCGGTCAAAGCTATCTTTATTACTGATCAAATCCAGATAACGTTGACGGTAACGTTGCTCGATGTTGGTCAGACCATGGTATTTATCCGGAAGTGGGCGTAACGCTTTAGACAAAATAACGATTTCTTTTGCTTTGATCGTTACTTCCCCCGTATCAGTTTTCATGATCTCCCCTGAGACACCAAAGAAATCACCTAAGTCAGCATGCTTAAATCCTTCATACGGTTCGTCACCTACTTGATCTTTGCGGACATAAATTTGAATCTGACCATCACGATCTTGCAAATGTGCAAAGCCAGCTTTCCCTTTACCACGTTTCGTCACCATTCGTCCAGCAACACTTGCAGAAAGATTCATCTCTGTTAACTCTTCTTTTGTTCGTTGATCAAATAACTCATGCAACTCGGCAGAATTATGCGTACGTTCAAAGCGCTTGCCAAAGGGATCAATGCCTTCTTCCCGTAATTTTTCCATCTTTTCACGGCGAACCAACATTTGATCATTTAATTCTTCTTGTTTTTGTCGTTCCTCTGTCACGAGTTTTCCTCCATTCTTAACTTGGGTTTCCTTCTTATAATGCCAATGATGCCACAAAAAATCAAGCCGAAGTTCAAGATCGACTTGATTTTACTTTACTCAGGAGTATTTCCGACAGGTTGTTTTTCTGTCTTTTCTACAAATGCATCTAACAGATCAATAATCGCTTGCTTATTCTCTGTCTGGTTGATTGCCGCTTTGACTTTAGCTGCCCGTGAAATGCCTTTTAAATAGTAGGCAGCATGCTGCCGAAACTCTCGAGAAGCAACAAATTCACCTTTTAAATCAGCAAGTCTTTCCAAGTGAAGTTTGGCTGTAGCGATCTTCTCCCGTGGAGTAGGTTCGGCGATCAGCTCTCCCGTTTCAAGATAATGTTTTGTACGATGGATCATCCACGGATTCCCCAATGCTGCTCGTCCGATCATGACAGCATCTGCGCCGACTTCTTCCAGCATTCGTTTGGCATCTTCTGGTGTCCGAACATCTCCGTTCCCCATAAAAGGGATCGAAATTGCTTGCTTCACCTCTCTTAATACCGACCAATTAGCCGCTCCTTCATACATTTGGACCCTCGTGCGGCCATGCATCCCAATCGCCGCTGCACCTGCCGCTTCAGCAGCTTGCGCATTTTGGACAGCGAAAATATGTTCATCATCCCAACCGATCCGCATTTTGACTGTGACCGGTTTATCAATTGCCGTAGCTACTGCATGCACCATTTCGTAGACTTTGTCTGGATCCAATAGCCACTTTGCACCAGCCTCCGCTTTAATGATTTTATTTACCGGACACCCCATATTGATGTCAATGATATCTGCTGCTGTATTTTCTGAGACAAATTGAGCCGCTTCGACCAAAGACTCTTTATTCCCACCAAAAATTTGCAAGCTTAAAGGATGTTCTGTTTCATCTATATAAAGCATTTCTAATGTTTTTTTGTTTCGTAGTTGGATTCCCCGATCACTGATCATTTCACAGACGACTAAGCCTGCGCCAAATTCTTTGACCGTTACGCGAAACGCCGCATTGGTTATTCCTGCCATAGGCGCAACGACAACTCGATTAGGGATTTCGACATTACCGATTTTCCAGCTGTGTCTCGCCATCTTCTATGCCTCAGCTTCTTTCTTTAATCCAGCAAGTTCTTGTTCATCGAAATGGTATTTATTACCGCAGAATGAACAAACAGCTTCTGCACCATGATCTTCATCCATCATTTCTTGTATTTCATCCGCGCCTAATGTAATGATCGCTGTCGCAAATTTTTCTTTGCTACAATCACATCGAAATTGAACAGGCATTTTTTCTAACACTTCGACTTTGGTGTCATTCAACAATACCGTCAAGATTTCTTCAGGCGATTTCCCTTCATCCAGCAATGATGACACTCGTGGTAATTCTTGCAGGCGGTTCTCGATTGAATCAATAACCGTTTCATCTGCTCCCGGCATGATCTGTAGCAAGAAACCACCAGCTGTTCGAATAGAATCATCGGTATCAACTAACACACTCAATCCAACGGCCGAAGGGATCTGTTCAGAAACCGCTAAGTAATAAGTGAAGTCTTCTCCCAATTCTCCAGAGACAATAGGTGTTTGTCCAGAAAACGGTTCTTTCAACCCTAAATCTTTGATTACAGTAAGGATTCCTTGATCTCCTACTGCTCCTCGCACATCCAACTTTCCTTGTCCGTTTAGCGGCAAGCTGATATGCGGATTTTTTATGTACCCTTTGACATCTCCACGACCATTGCTATCAATAATGATTGCTCCAGCGGGTCCGTTCCCTTGGATTTTGACCGTTAATTTGTCATCACCCTTTAACGTGCTGCCCAAAAGCAGGCTTCCAACCATAGCGCGGCCTAGCGCTGCTGATGCTGTATTCCAAGTATCATGACGTTGTTGTGCTTCACTTACAGTTTTTGTTGCAGACACTGCATAGGCACGAACAAAACCATCATAAGCTAATGCTTTTACTAAGTAATCTTCCATTGTTTATGCTCCTTTATTTCGTTCATTAGTGAATCATACTAGGAACTTGTTTTTTTTTCAACTGAATGTCACCATTTTAGAGAAAAGCCAATGTTTTCTGTCGGTTTATTTCTCGATTTGTTAACAAGAAAGGACTGCGGCACAAGCCGTAAAACAAGCAACTGGTCCGAACCTCATTCGAATCTGTTCTCTTGTTTTGACTTATGACACAGTCCCTAGACTTTACGATAGCTAATCACCTATTGATAATTGAACGACTACTCTTGACCGTCCTCTGTTTTATCTTGAGATGAAGCTTCGTGGTTTTCATTATTGTGACGAAGTTCGTCTACTTGCTGATCAAAATCTTTTTTCTCAGCAGCTTGCTTTTCAGCATCCTTCTCTTCTAAAGCGCGTTTTGCTTCTTCAAAAGTTTGAGCTTTTTCGCTTGGATATTCTGAATTCTCAGTTCCAGCAGGCATTTTGCCTTCTTCAAACAATGACTTGATTGCTTTTGCATCCAATGTTTCATATTCAAGCAGTTTTTCGGCAATCAATTTATGTTGCGCACGATGTTCTTCGATGATCTCATGTGCTTTTTGATGTGCCTCCATCAAGATACGGCGTACTTCCTGATCGATCTCGAAAGCAACTTGTTCTGAGTAAGCTTTGGTTTGACCATAATCACGACCGACGAAGACCTGATGATTGCCTTCATACTGAACTGGACCTAGTTTGTCGCTCATACCATATTCTGTGACCATACTTCTAGCTAAAGCTGTTGCTTGTTCAAAGTCATTGGATGCTCCGGTTGATTGAATGCCGAAAATGATTTCTTCTGCTGTCCGTCCACCAAGCAATCCGACGATTTGTTCAAACATATCTTCTTTCGTCATTAAGAATTGATCTTCTTTAGGTAATGCGATCATGTAACCGCCAGCACGGCCCCGAGGGATGATCGTTACTTTGTGAACGACCCGCGCACGGCTTAAGACTAAACCGACGATCGTATGACCCGCTTCATGGTAAGCAACCATTTCGCGTTCTTTTTTATTGATGACACGATCTTTTTTCGCAGGTCCTGCGATTACCCGATCTTCTGCTTCATCAATATCAGAGGCATCGATTTTCTTTTTATTGCGACGGGCAGCGACTAGCGCAGCTTCATTTAAGACATTCTCTAAATCAGCACCGGCAAAACCAGGTGTTTGTTGTGCTACGACTTTCAAATCCACATCATCCGACAACGGTTTGTTCCGTGCGTGAACTCGTAAAATAGCTTCACGGCCTTTAACATCCGGACGGCCAACAAGAATTTGTCGGTCAAAACGACCTGGACGTAACAAGGCTGGGTCTAACACGTCGGAACGGTTGGTTGCTGCAATAACAATAACTCCTTCATTGCCATCAAATCCATCCATTTCAACTAATAACTGATTCAACGTTTGCTCACGTTCATCATGTCCACCACCCATGCCGGCACCACGTTGGCGCCCAACCGCATCGATTTCATCGATAAAGATGATGGCCGGTGCGTTTTTCTTGGCTGTTTCAAATAGATCCCGGACACGGCTCGCTCCGACCCCGACAAACATTTCCACAAAGTCTGAGCCTGAGATAGAGTAAAACGGAACGCCAGCTTCTCCGGCAACCGCTTTTGCTAGCAATGTTTTCCCTGTCCCTGGAGGTCCTTCTAGCAGCACACCAGCTGGGATTCTCGCACCTAATTCGACAAAGCGTCGTGGATCTTTCAAAAATTCGACCACTTCGACTAATTCTTGTTTCTCTTCTTCAGCACCCGCTACATCAGAGAAACGAACGCGATTGGCTTTTTTGTCGGCCTCTTTCGCTTTGGATTTTCCAAAGTTCATGACACGGCCGCCACCGCCGCCACCGCCGCCTTGCTGGCTCATCATCATATAGAAGAAGAAAATGATGATTACGATTGGCAAGAAACTAATCAGCAACGATAACCAAACACCACTGTTCGATTCTTCTTCGATCGTTGTTTTAACCCCTTGATCCTTTGCTAATGTCGTAACCTCGCTCAATGTCGAGTCATTCGGCAAAATGATCGTTGTAAAACGTGTCGTACTTGCTTGCGTGCTTCCTAGTACGGAAAGCCCATTGTCATTGCTGACGGTTTGTTCGGCATTGTATTCACCGACGATCCGGTAAACACCGTTAGCAGGCTGAACAGTAAACTGTTTGACCTTTCCGTCTTTCAGCTGCTCCGTAAATGTTGAGTACTCGATTGTTGGCGTTTGCTGATTGCCATTTCCAAAAATGAAATAGACGACCATGACCATTGCTAACAAGACAAGTACATAATATAAGGTATTTTTGATCATACCGTTATTTTTCTTATTCATGCGTACCTCCTTGGCTATTTTGTTTTATCAATCCTGACCATTTAATTGTATCACAACTGATTTAGATCAGTCACTAATTTGATTGATAAACGCTTGGTTTTAAGACACCCACATAAGGGAGGTTACGGTATTGCTCCGCGTAATCCAATCCATAGCCGACCACAAATTCGTTCGGTACATCAAAGCCAATATAGTCGGCATCGATTTTCACCACACGTCCTTCTGGTTTGTCTAGCAATGTCACGATTTTAACCGACTTTGCTTTGCGATATTTAAATAGGTCTACTAGATAGGCTAATGTGCGACCGCTATCAATAATATCTTCTACGATCAGCATATCTCGGCCTTCGACATTTGTATCCAAATCTTTCAAAATCTTCACTTCGCCAGAAGAAATTGTCGCGTTCCCATAACTAGAAACATCCATAAAGTCCAATTCCAAATGACAATCCATTTCTCGGACGATGTCTGCCATAAAAGGAACAGCTCCTTTTAATACGCCAACAACCAGTGGATTCTTATCTTTGTAGATTTCCGTCAGTTCTTTACCTAGTTCAGAACAACGATTTTGGATCTCTTCACGAGTAATCAAAATTTTCTCAATATCTTTGTCTAACATAAAGTTCTCCTTCCAACTCTTACTTCCGATATTTATAAAGAAGTATGTAGTGTATTTTATCAGTTTCTTGCTCAATACTCAAATAGGAAAATAGATAAGGCAAAAGTGCCAATACATTCTCTTGAGCGTCTGTCAGGACCCAACTAGCAGCACGCTTTTCATTCGAAATCTTCTCATCGATAAAGAAACGCCTGATTTTTTTCGTAAGACCTGGTTTCAGCTGTAACCGATCCCCTGGTTTTCGCTTCCGCAAAAAAACTGTCGCAGGATATTGTATCGGTAAAATTTGTGAAATCTCTGACCAATCCATGACTTTTTCTGGAACTTGGGCGTCACTTGGAATGTAGCCGATCCATTCATGGTCCGACAAAAAGAAACTTTCACCTTTTTTTAGAACAAAATGCGTCTCATCTACCTGCGTTTGGAGGTGAGAGCCTTTTTTAACAGCAGTGACTTTCAACTGATCATAAACTCGAACAATCTGCCAGTCTTGATTCAAATCGATTATCCACTGACTGGGATTATGTTCTAGCAGATACAGCAACTGCTCTCGTTGTTTAGTATTGTACGAGATTCCTTTATCATGGGAAACTTTCTGTAGCAAACCTTCAAAAAAGTAATAGCGTTCTGCTGCGGTAAACGCAGCCAATTCATCCAAGTTTAAAAAATAGCCTTCAGCTTCCTCATGAAGTATCGCGGCGAGCCAATCTGCTTGCTGCTTTTTGATCAATTGGTCAGCATAGATCATCTCTTGAGAAAGCTGCTGAAAATGATCAAGAGCTCTCGGGTTCTCTGCTTTCAGCAGAGGGACCGCTTGATGACGCAGGCGATTTCTTTGAAACAGCGTTTGCTGATTCGTTTCATCTTCGAAATAAGCGATCCCTCTCCTTCTTGCATAGTCTCTAATCTCCTCTTTGGCGATCGTTAGGAAGGGACGGATCAAATAACCGTTACCAAAAGGTTGCTTGCGCATGATTCCCGAAGCGTTTTGCAAGCGTCCCTCTCGCACCATCTTCATCAGCATCGTTTCCATCTGGTCATCTGCATGATGAGCGGTTAATAACCAATCATAACTCTGAAGAGTCATCGTTTCTGCAAAAAAACGATAGCGGAACTCTCTAGCGGCCGCTTCGATGCCATTTTGGGGCGGATCTTGCCAAACTCGTTCATAATATGGAATCCCGCGCGTTTGACAATAGTCCTTCAGGAACGCTGCTTCGTCGTCTGAAGCTTCCCGCAGATTATGATTGACATGAGCCACGCCAAATGTTCCTTGCTGAAACAACTCTTCGATCACATGGAGTAAAACCATTGAATCCACGCCTGTCGAAACAGCAAGCAAACAAGTAGCATCCTCTACCCATCCATCGGCTTTGATTGCATGATAGACTTTTTGCTTAAGCATTCTATCCCTCCGTGTCTCTTGCTTCTATACTTAACTTCAAACTAAAAATGACTGTCTATTGCTAAGAAAGAGAAATATCCGAACTATGTCGATTCCAAAACGCCGTGCTCCACGGCGAAAGCCTACTACATGGTAGGAGTAATCGGATATAGTTCGGATATTTTTTGAAATACTTATCGTTACGTCACAAATTCTTTTGACAACTTGCTCCTCCTGTTTAGTTACGTCGACCGCCACGGCCGCCGCGTTTACCTTCCGTATTACGTCGTAATGAAGATAAACGATCATCACTATCTTTTAGAAAAGAACTCATCAATGAATCGAAGTCTTGTTTATTTACGTTCGTCGGTTGATTGCGTGAAAAAGATTTCTTCGGACTTGACCGATTGAATTCTTTTTTAGGAAAATCACGTTTTTCTTCCGGCTTTGCTTCTGCTTTACGGATCGATAGCCCGATTTTTCCATCATTGCCGATTGCCGTCACAACAACGGTTACTTCATCGCCAATAGACAACACGTCATGAATGTCTTTCACAAACCCATTTGATACTTCGCTGATATGTACCAAACCAGTTTTCCCCTCACCAAGATCAATGAACGCACCAAAATTTGTAATACCAGACACTTTGCCCTTTAGTTTCGCTCCAACTTCGATTGACATATAAAAAATGTTCCTCCTAATTTTTACCCATTTAATCATTTCAACTACTGCGATGAGTAGGTATGACCTTGTTTATTCCGAATCACTTGTCTTTGTATCACTAGCATTTGCCTCATCACCGCTTGTTTCTGTTTTTGAATCAGAAGCATCCGGCAAGACAGGGTAGATCTTTTCATTTTTCTTTGAATAAAAGAATCTACTGCGAGCTAATTTTGCAACGTATTCGTCATCTTGCAACAGTGCCACATCTCGCTTAAGTTGTGTCACTTTTTTGTCCGCTGTTTCTTGTTTTGCTACTGTTTCTGCTTTATACTCTTGTAATTTTTGCAGACGCATTTGATCATTGAACATTTGAATACCTACGATTGCAAAAATCACTAGCGCTGCAACAAAAACAGCTACAAGTCGACGTCGACGAAAGACCACTTGTCGTCGTTCTTTTTCGAACTTGGCAAATTGCTCTTTGGCATACTCGGTCTGCAATAGTTCTATTTGTTTGTTTGGCTCTTTATCCACGCTGACCTCGCTCCTGTCACTGTGATTGTTTTTTCCATTATACCAACATCCACAAAAGTTGTCTAACTGAAAATGGGACAAAAATCAAGCATTTTCTGAGATACGTTCTTCTTTGAGGATCTCGTACATTTTAGCTGCATCTTCTTTTTTAGTTGATTCGTGCAATTCTTGTACTTTTATTTCTAATACTTTATTTCCAAACTGAATACGCACCGTATCGCCAACTTTGATATCACTGCTGGATTTTGCCAATTTGCCATTGATTTGGATACGCCCTTTATCTGCTACTTCTTTTGCAACAGATCTACGTTTGATAATCCGGGATATTTTTAAAAATTTATCTAATCTCATTTTTTCCACCTCTTAATTTCAACAATTTTTTTCCAAACGGAACGAGCAGCCATTCTCGAATCGTTAATAATTTAACTTTGAGAGCCATTATAATGAAAACTGTCCCGCCAAAAAAGACCCCTCCAAGGCAAAAAATCAGCGCTTGCAGTCTTTTCGTCACTGGACCTCCACTCAACAGAGTGATCACACCATAATATAAAAACAGTGCGCAAGCCATGATCCCTAAACAAAGCAGGAGTTTTTTGCCATACCCTTGCTCTGTCCAAAAGCTGTTCAATGCTTTTTTCTCAGAAAACACAAAATAGATTAAAGTACCGATCAAACCTAAAAGGGTACTCAAACTCGCACCAGTTGTTCCTAAAAGATAGGTCAAGGGCCACGTCAGCAAACCTTTAAGCAAAAGGCCGCATCCTGCTGCATAAATCCCTACACGGAATTGGTTCCGGCTTTGTTGGATGCTTTGATACGCTTGGATTGCAGCCATCAAAGCGACCGCAAAAACAAATAAGACCAACGCACTGTTGCCGGCACCATCTTTAAAAAGAGCGAAGTTGATATAAGGAAGCAGGATAGCCAAGCCAACTGCAGAAGCACTGGCAATCCCTAAAGTCAACCGCAAGTACATCTTAGCTGATTTTTCAAACAAGTGCTGATTTTTGACTGTCAGATATTTCGTCAATGTTGGCAAGAAAGTCGAACTTAGAGCCATCGCTACCACGAGACCTAACTGAACCAATGGCTGTCCTCGGTCATAGATTCCTTTTGCAATGCGGGCACTTTGTTCCGTCAAACCGCTGGCTTCAAGTGAGTTCGTCATCAGAAAAGAATCTGCCAACTGAAACAAAATCAAAAAACCGCTGTAAATGGTCAACAGTCCCCCTTCAATCAAAAAACGGCGACGCAAGGAAGGAGCATGTGCGGTAGGCATAGTTTTTGTGGGGATCGCTAACGACCGACCGGTGATTTTCCGACTATAATAGCTTAAAATCCCCCACGCTGCAAGTCCGCCAATCAATGCGCCGGACATTGCCAAAGTCCCTGTCTGATAAACATCCCATGAGAAGAGATGAAAAAAACTGGCCGCTACTAAAATCACTCCGACTCGAAGGAGCTGTTCTACTACTTGGGAAACTGCCGTCGGTACCATCTGTAAATTTCCTTGGAAACTCCCACGATAAAAAGTCAGGGGTGGTACAAAGAGGAATGTAAATGATACCACGCGGATCAAAGATGCCAGTCCTGCGTCTCCCATGACCCGAGCGATAACATCGGCAAAGAAAAACGTCGTTGCCCATAGTCCAATCGCTGTCCAAAAAACATACGGATAGATGACTTGGATCTGGGCACGCTGCTTCTGAGGATCAGGTTGTTCGGCGATCACGCGCGAAATAAATTGCGGCAACCCAGATAAAGCCAATGTCATAGCTAATCCATAGATTGGATAGACTTGCTGATAGACGTAAAACCCTTCGTCACCAACTAAGTTTTGGAAAGGGACGCGGTAAACCGCACTTAACACCTTGGCAATGAAAGAAGCAATCGTTAAAATAAATGCTCCTTCCATCGTCCGTTTTAATTGTGACTTTGGCATCTTCTCCGCCCCTTTATAACTAATTTTCTTGTAACACGTATTTTTGTTCCCGTAGCGCTTTGACAAAATCTTGAATCTCTAACAGCCAAGTGCTTTCTTTCATCACAGCAGGAATCTGAAGTTTGATTGTCATCTGCTCGTGATCGACACCCATCGTCGCTTTAAGCTTGGTCGCTTTCAACGCTTCAAACAGCTGTTCGACAGAATAGTTTTTGGTGCCAACTTTACTTAACGTTAGGATCACTGTTTGCTGCTGTTTACGGATCGTATCTAACAATGCCCGATCCCCATTCATTTTGATTTCTCCGACAGTTAATAGGTGAGCCACTTCGACCGGATATTCTCCAAAGCGATCAAGCAGATCATCCTGCAGCTCATCCACCGCTTCTTGAGAATCCAATTCACGGATGCGTTTATAAATTTCAATTTTTTGCCGTTCATCTTCTATATAAGAAGTTGGCAGATACGCATCGATGCCAAGATCGATCTCAACCGTTGTTTTCTCCGCTTGTGTATTTTTCCCTTGTTTACGCGCCACGGATTCTGACAGCATTTGAGAGTACATATCAAACCCAACAGCATCAATAAATCCGTGCTGTTGCGCCCCCAAGAGATTTCCTGCACCTCGAATCGAAAGATCACGCATCGCGATTTTAAATCCGGAACCTAATTCTGTAAAGTCTTTGATTGCCTGGAGCCGCTTTTCACTGACTTCGTTCAAATTTTTTTGCTGTTCGTACATAAAATAAGCATACGCAACACGATTGCTTCGACCGACACGACCTCGCAATTGATAAAGAGTAGACAAGCCCATGTAATCCGCATTTTCTACAAATAATGTATTGGCGTTCGGAATGTCGACCCCAGTTTCGATGATCGTGGTTGTCACCAACACATCGTATTGTCCTTCGATAAAATCAAACAATGTGTTTTCTAGCTGGATTTCTGTCATCTGCCCATGGGCATACCCAATACGCGCATCTGGAACTAACGCTTGGAGCTCTTCGACTTTACGTTCAATCGTATCTACTCGATTATAGAGATAAAAAACTTGTCCTCCCCGTGCCATCTCCCGCAAAATAGCTTCTCGAACTGCACCTGGATTCATTTCCATCACATAAGTTTGAATAGGATAGCGATTTTCCGGTGGCGTTTCAATCACAGAAAGATCCCGCACCCCCAACATGGACATATGCAGTGTCCGGGGAATCGGGGTAGCCGTCAATGTAAGAACATCGACTTGCGAGCGTAATTGTTTCAAGCGCTCTTTGTGTTTGACGCCAAAACGCTGTTCCTCATCGATCACCAATAATCCCAGATCTGCAAACTCTACATCTTTAGACAGCAGGCGATGCGTGCCAACTAAAATATCAATTTGGCCCTTTTTCACTTGCTCGATCGTTTCCGTTTGCTGTTTCTTCGTGCGAAAACGGCTTAACAAACCGACATTGACTGGAAACCCTTCAAAGCGATCCAGCATTGTTTCATAATGCTGTTGTGCTAAAATCGTTGTCGGCACCAGAAAGGCTACTTGCTTACTCTCTTTGATGGCCTTGAAAGCCGCCCGCAATGCCACTTCTGTCTTCCCAAAGCCAACGTCTCCGACTAATAAGCGATCCATTGGTTTTTCTTTTTCCATATCACGTTTGATCTCCGCAGTGCTGCGTAATTGATCATCTGTCTCAGAGTAAGGAAAGGCATCTTCAAATTCTTTTTGATAGCCATCATCAGGCTGAAACGCGTAACCTTTCTCCGATTCGCGTTTTGCGTATAAAAGAATGAGATCATCTGCAATGTCCTCGATTTTTGCTGAAACTTTTCGTTTCGTTTTCGCCCACTCACTGCCGCCTAATTTATTGATCTTTGGCGTTTTAGATTCAGAGGCAACATATTTTTGAATCAGATTCAACTGGGTAACTGGAATAAACAGCTTATCATCATTTTGGTAGAGGATGGTCATATAGTCTTGGTGTACACCATCTACTTCCAGCGTTTCCATACCAATGTATTTACCAATCCCGTGATTCGCATGGACGACATAGTCGCCGGCTTTTAATTCATTGTAACTCTTCAATCGCTCCGCATTGGTCACATTTTGACGCCGCGTACGTTTCTTGTTGATTTTTTGGAAGATTTCCTTTTCTGTGACAATGACCAACTTATCTTGGGGCATTTCAAACCCGCTTTGCAGTGTTTCTACAACGATTTGCGTTCGACCTGTAAAGAGTCGATCTGCTGTGGTTTGTACTGCGTAAATGGAGTGATCACGAAAATCTTGTTCCAATTTTTTTGCTCGTTCTGAATCACTTACTAAAAAGACAACCGTTTGTTGTTGTTTCTCCCAGCGATCTACTTCAACTTTCAGCAAACCCATTTGGCTGAAAAATTGTTGCATTGGTCGATATTGAAAATTGTGGATCGCTTGAAAACGAAGATTTCCCATCCCCTTTTGAAAAAGCGAGAAGAAACTTGTAGAAAATTGTTCTTTTTGAATCAACTGCTGGACATCTTGCCCGAAAGATTGCTCAGAAAAAACGCGAAGTTCTGCAATTTTTTGTGTATGCCACTCAGCTTCTTCTCGTTCAATCTCGCGGTTTGTCTCCATAATACGAGCATAATCATCGATCATCAGCAGTGCATCTTTTGAAAAATAATCCAAAATGCTCGTCGGTTGCTGATACAAAAGATCCGCATAATAACGAGCATTCTCGTCAGGTATGCCACTTTGCCAAGCCGATGCTAATTGACCAAAATAATCTTCTAAAAAGTTTTTATCTGTGGTCTCTTTCACTACAGCGAGCCGTTTCTTCAGCAACTCTTGCAGAACTTTTTGTCCATGAGCTAAATCAGCTGGCGAAAACACTAATTCTGTTGTGGGAACAATCGTTACTTCTGACAACGTTTCTACTGAACGCTGTGTTTCCACGTCAAAAGAGCGCATCGAGTCGATCTCCACATCGAAAAGCTCGATCCGCACCGGATATTCAGCTTTCAAAGGATAAATATCCAAAATGCTTCCACGAATACTAAATTCACCAGGTTTGCCAATCATTGATTGCCGCTCATACCCCATCAATACCAATTGCTGCGGCAACTGATCTAAATTGATCTCATCCCCCACATGCCAAGAAAATTGGTAGTTCAGCCAAGTATCTTTAGCAGGCAGATATTTCCGCAATGCAGCGATCGGCATGACGTAAATTCCTTTTTTTCCGGTAGCGACAGCATTCAATGCTGTCACTCGCTCCGCTCGAGCTTCTGGTGAAGCAAACGCCATTTCGGCCGACAACACTTCATCCACCGGAAAGACATACACGTCGTCAATAATATTCCGCAAATCTTCGGCAACTTGATTGGTATAATAAAGATTTGGTGTAACAACAATAACTTGCCGATCAAATTTCTGATAAGCTCCGGCAAAAGCTAATGTTTTTGCGGAACCTGCTAAGCCAGTCAATAGCTGTCGAGATGCGTGATCCGTTAATTGTTGGTGCCAGGCAGCGACTTGCGGCACCTTATTTATTAGTTCAATCAGATCCATACAGGTCCTCCTTAATTAAATCGATTCATTGTGGCAAGAAAATCACCGGTGGTCAAGTAATCGATACTTGCTGCTGCTGCTTTATCCAAGCTTTGCAGAATCATCGGCTGGTCTTCTTTAGCAAAAGGACTTAGAACGTGATCGACCACTGTCCGGCCTGGCTGTGGTCGATCGATCCCTACTTTGATGCGATCAAATACAGATGTACCAAGATGGGAAATCAAGCTTTTCATCCCGTTATGCCCCCCCGCACTGCCTTTTTGCCGCAAACGAATTTTGCCTAACGCTAAATCAAGATCATCATAGATAACCACGATCTCTTCAGGATAAACTCCATAATAAGTCATTAAAGGCCCTACTGCCCGGCCCGATTCATTCATGAAAGTCTGAGGTTTGACCAACATGATTTTTTCACCGTTCATAAAAAATTCAGCAATTTCTGCTTCAAAAGCTGATGATTTAAAAGTAGCTTGGTATTTCTCCGCTAACGCATCGACTACCATAAACCCAACATTGTGTTTTGTTTTTTCGTATTTTTTGCCTGGATTTCCCAGACCTATAATCATTTTCATTTTTTGATCCGCTCCATTTTTTCAAAAAAATTACCACCACAAAATACTGGGCACGACAATTCTGCCCAGTAAAAACGTTCACTACGATTATAACACATAACGGACTGTTACCGTGTCTTTCCTTTGCTCAGAATTTCTCTTTCTTAAAAAAATCATTAGAAACCTTGATTTATCCTAATTCCTACAGGATAACAAAGAAAGCATTTACAAATGAAACAGCAAAAATATCTGTAACATTGTTGAGCAAATCACATGACAAAATCGCTTGAAAGTGTTAGGATGTTACCTAGTAAAACAAATATGCGGAAGGAATGATACACAAATGACTGCTAAGACAAATAAAAAAGATCACCAAAAGATAATCCTTGTTGGAGACGGTGCGGTTGGTTCCAGTTATGCATTTGCGTTAGTCACTCAAAATATTGCTCAAGAAATAGGGATCATTGATATAAATACAGCAAAAACAGAAGGAGATGCTATCGACTTATCTCATGCGTTAGCATTTACCTCACCCAAAAAAATCTATGCTGCCACTTATGCAGATGCACATGACGCCGATGTCGTGGTGATCACAGCTGGTGCGCCACAAAAACCTGGCGAAACTCGCTTGGATCTAGTCCACAAAAACTTAAAAATCAATCGTGAAGTAGTTACACAAATCGTTGATTCAGGATTTAACGGTATCTTCCTTGTCGCTGCAAATCCAGTAGATATTCTTACCTACTCAACATGGAAATTCTCAGGTTTTCCAAAAGAGCGCGTAATCGGTTCAGGAACTTCACTAGATTCTGCTCGTTTCCGTCAAGCGTTAGCTGAGTTGATCGATGTTGATGCACGTAATGTCCATGCTTATATTTTAGGGGAACATGGCGATTCAGAATTCCCAGTTTGGTCTCATGCAAATGTTGCCGGATTGCAAATTTATGAATGGGTCAAAAACAACCCCGATATTGATGAAGAAGCAATGGTTAACTTGTTCTTCAGTGTTCGTGATGCAGCTTACACAATCATTGAGAAAAAAGGTGCTACTTTCTATGGTATCGCTGTTGCCTTGGCTCGTATCACTCGTGCCATTTTGGATGATGAAAATGCAGTACTGCCGCTTTCTGTCTTTATGAATGGCGAATACGGATTAAAAGATATTTATATCGGTGCCCCTGCTATCATTAATGCCCAAGGAATCCAAAAAGTAATCGAAATTCCATTGACGGATGGAGAACAAGATCGAATGACTGCTTCTGCAAAACAATTGAAAGACATTCTAGATGAAGCTTTTGCGAAACTAGATGCGGAAGACAATCAATAAAACGATTGCTATAAGCCACTTACAAGAGTCTGTAACATAAGACCGAACAAGAAAGAGATCCTTTGAATCAAGATGCTTCGTGTACTTTGATCCAAAGAATATTGCGTAAAGCTGCTGTGCTTTTATCACACAGCAGCTTTCGTTGAATCACTTCTTGGTTGCTGTCCTATGAGCAGACTCTTTTTATAATTTAAGAATTCTCTATTTTTTCATGGAACTTTCACTTAATCAATTCGCTTTTCTTGTAGAATATGGTATGATTTAGCCGATCTATCATTTTTAAATCATCATAAAAGGAGCCTTTAAATGACACGATCCAACAAACACACACATACTCAGAGTAAGACGAAAAAGATCGTTCTGATCGCTATCGCTGCCGTTCTAGTCGTGATTGCGGGCGGATACACTTATCGAAGTACATATTATCAAGACCGTTTCTTGCCAAATACCTCGATCGATGATATTGACATCAGCAATAAAACGGTCGCGGAAGCCAATGATTTGTTGCATGACCGTTACAGCAAACAGTCTTTTACAATCAAAGAAGGCAATACGGATTGGAAAACCATCAATTTGGCTCAATTTGGTTTGCAAACGGATTTTACAAAAGAATTGGAAGATTTGAAAGATGAACAAAACCAGTGGACATGGGGAATGGCCTATGTATCTGCTGCAGAAGATAAAAAACTAGGTACCGTTTCTGTTGATCAACAAAAGTTGACAAGTGAAACAGCCACAATCAAAGAGGCTTTGGAAACCTTAAATGAAGGTCGGACCGCTTCTAAAGATGCCACATTGAAAAAAGGAGATGATGGCTTCTCGATTGAACCAGAAGTTGTTGGTGATGCCATTGACGTCGAACAAACTGTCGCGGATTTACAAAAAGCAATTACTAGCGGCGAAAGTGAATTGGATTTGACTGCGTATCAAAAGAAACCTAGCGTTACTTCTGATGACAAAGAACTAGCAAAAGAAATGGAATCATTGAATAAAATTGCTCAAGTAAATGCTAATTATTCCATCAATGGCTCAACTTTCCAGATTCCGACCGCAACAATCATGGATTGGCTCTCTTATAAAGATGGAAAAACCACGATTGATGAAGAAAAAGTACGGAATTATGTAGCAGACCTAGGGAACCAATACAACACAAGCACCAATGCTTCTACGTTCAAAAGCACGAAACAAGGCGAGGTATCCGTACCAGCTGGGACACTAAGTTGGACGATCCAAACTGATTCTGAAACAAGTGCATTGATCGAAGCCTTAAAGACTGGAGAAGACTTTACTCGTTCTCCAGTGGTCTTGGGTAGTGCAGATCCAAGTGGTCCACTGTTTGGAAACACTTATATCGAAGTTGATTTAAAAAATCAACATATGTGGTATTACAAAGACGGTGCAGTCGCTCTTGAAACAGACATCATTTCTGGAAAACCTAAATCACCCACTCCTACAGGTGTATTTTACGTTTGGAACAAAGAGCGGAATGCTACATTGACCGGCGAAGATTATTCTTCTCCTGTTGACTACTGGATGCCTATTGATTGGACCGGCGTTGGGATTCATGATTCAGATTGGCAACCAGAATATGGTGGCGATTTATGGAAGACCCGCGGGTCTCACGGATGTGTCAATACTCCACCAGGTGTGATGAAAGAATTATTTGGTATGGTAGAAGTAGGAACGCCTGTTATCGTTATTTAATCTATATAATCCAAAAAGGACGGAGAATTATTTCTCCGTCCTTTTTTATACCCGATTCTGGTTTCTGATCGTAATCGTCAGTACAAAAAGTAATATGCCCGATACGACCCAAATCGTTCGGTGAAAAAGAAACATACCTAATAAACTGCTGCTGACTGCCCCGAAGAAAAATCCTCCGATGATCATCGCGATATACTTGATCTTATAATCTACAGTAGCATCTTTTTTGAAGAAACGCTGATAAAGATAATCCGCCATTGAACGCAAATTTCCGGTCGTCATCGTCGTTGCATAGGGCATTCCAGCTAATCTGCGATAAGAAGCATATTGGATGGCTGCAAAAAAAGAAAGTCCAGAATCCACAAAGACATTTGGCAATGTCTGAGCAAAAAATCCTAAAAGAAAAATACCGAGTGCTTCAAAGAAGAGGGCTACATTTTGCCAAACAATTCTACCACCTGTTGGGAAACGATGCTGCAAGCCATTAGTCACTATGATCCCTATCAAAAACAGCAAAATTGGCGGTAAATATCTGGCAGCCTGTCCAAACTCTCCAGATGCCAAATTGATTCCTAACAAAATGACATTTCCTGATTGCATACTGGCAAACACTTCTCCATGAAAGAGATAAGTATATGCGTCTAAGAATCCCCCTGCCATTGCTAAGGCAACTCCTACTGGTAGACTTTCATGCACCACGATATCCGGTTGTCGTCTATTCGGATCATTTATTTTACTGCTGTGATCTGCTTGCATCTTTTCCGCCTCTGTCTTTACTTTACTATTTCTAGCTGATTGATTGCATTTTAGTTATGGTTGCTGTTAAAAAACTAATCTTATTTTCTTTTCTTGCCTCGCTTTTGCCAACTAAGAATCCCCCAACTAAGCAAGACAGCTGTCAGTGCTCCAGCTGAATCGAGCATGACATCTTGGAACAAAGGTGTACGGCCACCGGTCAACATTTGATGGTACTCATCCATCCCTGCATACCCCGTTGCTGCCAACCAGCCAAAGAAAGCTGACAGCCAATAGGGAATTTTTCGATAGCTCAATGATAGAAATAAGCTACCTCCTAATACAAAGTAAGTAAAGAAATGAGCCCCTTTACGAATAAAAAATTCCACAAAAGAAAAATAACCTTTTTCGGCAATACTGATTTCAGATCCTGCATAAGAGAAAGCGAATTTGCTCAACCATTCTTTCAATGGCTCTTCTTTTAACAGACGAGAAAGCAAACCGACTTGTGATTGTTGTTCATAAGTTTGTGACGAACTAATAAATAAAATCACCATCACAGCTACCGCAATCGTGAAATAAAAATTTGGTTCTTTCCACATTTTTTTCATCATCTCAGCCCCTCATTTTCTAATCTTACCATTTTCAGTATTCTCTGCAACTACTTTTCGAAGGGTGTGCTATACTTATTACCATCTGATAAACGAAAGGAGCAACACCCAAGATGACTTATTCTCTCAACTGGGACCTTGATTCGATTTTTTCAGGCGGCAGCACGTCTACCCAACTGCAAGAACGAATGTCCCAACTAGATGCACAAATCAAAACTTATCGCACAAAAGTAGATGCGTGGCAACCCGACAATGCCTCTCAACCAGAGGAATTAGCTGAATTATTATCATTGTCCGAAACAATCAGTAAAGGATTTTCTCAGTGCAGCAGCTTTATCAATGCATTGCTATCTGCCAACGTTAATGACAATCAGGCAAAATTACTTTCGGGCGATCTCTATGCCAAATTGCCAATGCTACAAGCAGCCGAAACAGTTTTTTCGAAAAAATTGACAGAAATTTCTGATGAAGACTGGGAGACACTATTGAAAGAAGAACCCTTTGCGACTATCGCCTTTCGTTTGAGCGAAATTCGTCGCGACGGCAAGGAGCTTTTGTCGGAAGCAGAAGAAACGATTATTAACACACTTTCTTTAGACGGACTAAATGCTTGGAGTCAGCATTATGATACGATTGTTGCTTCGATTGCGATTCCATTTACCCGGTCGGATGGAACAACGATTACTCTTTCAGCTGGTCAAGCTTTCAACAAAATGATGGGTGACCCAGATCCTGAAGTTCGTGCTCAACTATTTGCGGAGTGGGAAAAAGCATGGGGAGAAAAAGAAGATTTATTTGCCGATACATTGAATCATCTGGATGGATTCCGTCTCTCCAATTACAAACTGCACGGTGTAGATGACTATCTGAAGGAGCCTCTCGAGTATAATCGCCTGCAAAAAGCGACATTAGACGCAATGTGGAGAACGATCCAGAAGAACAAACAACCGATCGTGGACTTTTTGACACGAAAAGCCCAATTATTCGGAAAAGAAAAAATGGAGTGGCAGGATCAAGATGCTCCGATCATTTTAGGTGAAATGAAGGAACGTACCTATACATTCGATGAAGCAGCTGCTTTCATTTTAGAAAACTTTAAAAAATTCAGTCCCAAAATGGCTGATTTTGCGCAAGAAGCCTTTGAAAAAAGTTGGATCGAAGCAGAAGATCGTCCTGGCAAACGTCCTGGCGGTTATTGTACAAGTCTGCCTGAAACAAGAGAATCACGTATTTTCATGACTTATAGTAATTCCGTCAATGAGGTAGCCACTTTGGCGCATGAGTTAGGTCATGCTTTCCATAGTAGTGTTCTTTGGGACTTGCCGCAGCTTAATCAGGATTATGCGATGAATGTGGCTGAAACTGCAAGTACCTTTGCCGAACTAATCGTTGCTGATGCAACATTGAAAGAAGCAAAAACAAAAGAAGAAAAAATCAATTTGTTAGATGCCAAAATGCAAAATGCCATTGCCATGTTCATGAATATCCATGCCCGCTTTATTTTTGAAAACAATTTTTACCAAGCACGGCAAAAAGGGCTGGTTTCTGCTGAACAAATCACAGAAATGATGGTGGCTGCACAAAAAGAAAGTTACGCCGATGGATTAGCTAGCTATCACCCACATTTCTGGGCGGCAAAACTACATTTCTTTATTGATGATGTTCCTTTCTATAACTTTCCTTACACATTTGGCTATCTTTTCAGCATGGGAATCTATGCTTATGCCAACCAAAAAGGGACGAGTTTTGAAGAAGAATATATTGCTTTGTTACAAGACACAGCTTCTATGCCGACGGAAGAATTGGCCCAAAAACATTTAGGCGTTGATCTGACAAAACCTGATTTCTGGCAAGCCGGAATCGATCGGGTCTTACAAGATATCGATACCTTCATGGAGTTGACAGAAGAATATTTATAACAAAAAACAAGCGCAGATTTCTGCGCTTGTTTTTTGTTACTATCAACTATTTAATAGTGTTAATCCGATAGTTAAATACCCCGCATAGAGACACCAAATCAGATAAGGTACAAAAAGATAGGTGGCTCTTTTATCGATTCGGGCAAATAAAAACATACAGACGATGACTGTCAAAACCAATAAGACGATAACCACTGTTCCTACCCAATAAAGATTCCAGCCAAAAAAGACAATACTCCACAAAAAGTTCAACACTTGCTGGATACCAAAGAAGATATAGGCTTGTTTCTTAAATGCTGGATTTACTTTCGGAATGATGAGTAAAAACAAAGCTGTCCCCATAAAGGCATATAAAATCGTCCAAACGATACCAATAATCCCTCCTGGAGGTGCCAAAAACGGTTTGTCCATTTGGGCATACGTCGCAGCAATATCACCCGCGAACAAGCTGGAAATGATCCCAGTAATCTCGATTCCTACCACACAAACAAGCCAAAGCAAAAATTTCATTTCTATCGCTCCCTTTCGTTCTCCACTTTTCTTCCGCTACTCGGTTAAATGAATCTAGCAACGGTTTGCTGCTTTTGCTTTAGTTTCTAATATTATGGTATCATTCCTACCTTCATTTCAAAAAAGTAATGCTCGTCTCAAAGAGATCGTTGGTCGATTTCAGCTCTAGTTGTCTAATAACGACCTGCTATACTTGCTTTGTTGTTGGGCAACATATTTATAAAGCGAACCATAACGGCTCTTGTACCCTTTCTTCCAAGGCTTGTCTTTACCACAAAAATGCAGCAATACAGTATGATTGATGACCCAGTCTAAGTCCCAGTGTCCTAGGCTGATCGTTTCATATGTACGGTTTTTTCTTACATCATAATTATATAGTTGGTCTGGAATTCCCAAGATCCGATCCCCATACAGCCCATTTAGAATATCTTGATCCGGTAAAAATAAATTCAATTGATTCTTCTGAATAAATGCCGCAATTTCTTTTTCTTTTACTTCTTGACGTAACTGAGTCAGATTCATCAGCAAAACGCCCGAATTGAAATATCCTTCAGACTCATAATTTTTGAGACGCACTTTATTGATGACTGTCGTAACCTCTGTTAATTTTGAATGGCTTGCTGCCGCATAAAGATGATCTTCAAGCGGTAATTCATATAGCGGCTGCAAATCGTTGATACACAATATGTCTGCGTCTAAATATAAGACCTTATCTAGATCTTTCGGCAAATAATTTTGGGCCAATAACCGGTAATAAATCGACTCTGGATAACGATCACTGACAGGGGCTTGTTTAAAAATAGATCCTGTACCGATAATGACTGGATGGTAGACAATTCCCAGTCCATGACAAAATTGATTCAATTCCTCTGTCTGAGCAAGTTCCTTCTCTTGTAAAACAAATGCATCCAATCGGCTTGCCGATGTGTGCAACCAAATTGAATAGAGGGTTGTTTTTAATTGTTCTACAAACGTATCGTCAATCGCAAACAGCAGGTTCATACTTTTCTTCACTCCTTAAGCAGTCATTGAAAACTGCTTGTATCTATCTTCGTACTATTAGTATACCTGATTCTCAGAATCTATACGAAAACAAACCATTCGGCCATCAAAAACAAAAAAACCAAAGCAGCGAGCACTTTGGTCGTTATGGTTTTCGATGATTTAAAAGATCTGGTTTCATGTCTAACATGGAATACCCGCGAACATCATACCGATTTCGGCTTCTTGAATAATCGATCGGTCTTCCCGATTCTAAATAAATAATCTGCTCTAATTCCAAAACTGGATCATCCGATTGACACTTCAAATATTGACGATCATACTCATCACTTTTCGCTGCTTGAAATGTCCGATAAGCACCGGCAAACTTATAATTCAACTCTTCTAACAAATAATCATATACCGATCGATGCAAGATTTCTTTCGTTAATCCCGTCACTAAATCTACTGGCATAAACGAATGTTCCAAAATATAAGGTTGCCCATCTAATATTCGCAAACGAATCACATGATATACCGGCTCTTCCGCAGCAACCTTCAACATCTCTTGTACTCTGCTATCTGGGAAACAGACTTCGAAGGTAATTACCTGACTTTGCAAATCTCTTTTTTGCATTTTCATCTGGTAACTAAGTCCTTTGTATTCGTTTACAGAAGACGTGTCACGATCCCAAAAAGAATGGTTCAACACTTTCGTCCCAGATCCTCGTTTCGAAAGCAACAGTCCCTCCATGATCAAAATATTGATGGCATTCTTAATGGTCATCCGACTGACACCAAATTCTTTTACTAACTCCGTTTGATGCGGCAGAAAGCTCTCTTTGGGATAAGTTCCATCTTTGATTCTTTTTCGAAGGACATCTGCTATCTCAACATACTTTGGCACAACATTCACCTCACATCCTATTAATTAAAAAAGACTGCGGCATAAGCAACAAAGACGACTACCCATCCTGTTGCTTTAGCCACCAACTAGCAACTAAAGCAACAGGATTGTCATTTTCATTCGTTCGGGTAGTTTCGTCTTGTTCTGACTTATGTCCCAGCCTAATTTTGATCGGTTAGATTTCTTTCAGACGACGATTTTCTTGGATCTGTGCCATCTTCACGAATGGAAGATAGATCACGATCGAGATAATCAAATTAACTGCAGCTAAGATTCCGCCAGCAATGCTTTGTGTTGACAAGATCCCACCAATGATCGGTGGTGTTGTCCAAGGCGCAATAACGGTACATGCTGGTACCAGTCCTGTTGCTGTGGCAAAATATGCAGTTGAAACTAATACAAGTGGTGTCAAAACATAAGGGATGAACAAAATTGGATTCAACACGACTGGCAATCCAAACATCACTGGTTCATTGATCATAAATACCCCTGGAGCCAATGATAATTTCGCTACAGTCATATAGGCTTTATGATGACGAGCAACCAAGAAAATTGCGATCAATAAGCCTAATGTTGCACCGGTACCACCTATATTAACAAATGAATCAAAAAACGGCTTATTTACAATATACGGCAATTTGTCTCCTGCTTCAAGCGCTTTCGTATTCGCTTCGATAGCTGGAATGTTAATCGTTTGCATAAATGGATCGATGATATTTGCACCATGCAAACCAAAGAACCAAAGGAAAGCAGAAATGAACCCTAGTAGCAATGCAGCTGGATAAGAGTTTGCCAATCCCATGAATGGTTGTTGCACAAGCTCATAGAAAGATAGAACCAAACTTGATACACCAAATGCTTGGAAGATTGCTGTGAACAATGCAAAAATCGAAATAGTGATCATTGCTGGGAACAGCGCTGCAAAAGAACGAGAAACTGCAGGTGGTACACCATCAGGCATGTTGATCACTAGACGAGGATTGCCTGCCAAACGACGGAAGATCTCAGTAGAAATAATAGCAACGATCAATGCCAAAAATAATCCTTGTGAACCAAGACCCGCAGCTGTCAGCAAACCATCAGCATCTGTGGCCATTGCACCTAATGCAAAAAAGCTGGCAACTGAAATTGCTCCTGCTCCTAATGCATCTTGGTCATAGCTCTTGGCCAAGTTATAAGAAACTGTGAATGCAATCAATAAAGCTAAAATAGAAAATGTACCTGCAGATAAATTATTGCCAAATGCTTGCCAGGTGCCTTCACCAAAAATACCGTTCATAAAATCAATATAAGCTGGAATAGGCAAATTATTGATCAATACCCCAAAAGATCCCAAGATCATCAATGGCATCGTTACGATAAAACCGTCACGAATCGCAACTAGATGACGTTGTGAACCGATTTTGGAAGCAATAGGAATAAAATGCTTCTCCATAAACGCGATAAACTTATTCATTTTTTTCTCCTTTCAAAAACCATCCTATAATTTAGTGAAACCGATTTCCTCTATAGAATACCACGCTTACATTTATAAGTCTAGTCTTTTTAGTTATAAAACTGAGCATGGATTATACAGTCCTATTCTTTTGCTATAGACAGCACCATTTTTTGACAATAAAAAAAACACAGTGAAGCAATCTTCACTGTGTTTTGAATCAAAAGCCGTTATTGTCAGAAACCTCTTTGTACCAGCGACCAGACTTTTTAATTGTGCGCTTGGCATCATGATTCAAGTCAACTGAGATGAAGCCATAACGATTTTTATATGCGTTCGTCCAAGACCAGTTATCCATACATGTCCACATATGATAGCCAACACAGTTGGTACCCTCTTGGATCGCTTGATGAACATACTTCAAGTGTTCTTTAACGAATTCGATTCGATAATCGTCCTCAATGATCCCTTCATCGTTGACAAAACGTTCTTCCCCTTCAACGCCCATGCCATTTTCAGAAATGTAGCATTTGATATTGCCATAATTCTCACGGGTATTGGTCAAGATATCATAAATCCCTTTTTCATAGATCTCCCATCCACGATAAGGGTTCATTTTTTTGTCAGGTTTATCATAATTATCAAAATAATCATCTGGTAATGGACCATTCGTGTGGTCGATCGGTGTTTCTTTTGCCATAATACGACGAGGCTGATAGTAATTGATGCCTAATAAGTCAATCGTGTTTTCTTGGATGATCACTAAATCTTCTGCTTCATGTTCCGGTATCATGTCTAATTCTTTGATGATCGTGACTAATTCTTCAGGAAATGTCCCTTTAACTGCTGGATCCAAAAAGGAACGGTTGAAGAAGGCATCGGCGATTTGGGCTGCTTTAACATCCTCCGGGTTTGCTTCATCTCTCGGATAGCTAGGTGTTAGATTCAAGATAATCCCTATCTCTCCACCCAATTCTAGCGCATGATATTCCTTGATTGCTTTCGCGCTCGCTAAGGTTTCATGGAAACCGGCTTGAACAGCATGCTTCATGTTGATTTCGTTTGGATAGTGGAACTGATAGAGATAGCCACCTTCTATCGGAACGATTGGTTCATTATGAGTGAACCATTTTTTGACTTTTGTACCAAACAATTCAAAACAAGTTTTGGCAAAAACGACGTAAGCCTCAACTGTCTCACGACTTAACCAACCGCCTTTTTCCTGCAAGGCCATCGGCATATCAAAATGATACAAGTTGACGAAAGGTTCAATCCCATTTGCAATCAATTCATCGAAATAATCATGATAAAAAGCCACAGCTTCTTGATTAACTTCGCCAGTTCCTGCTGGAATCAAGCGACTCCACTGGATCGATGTCCGAAATGTATTGTGTCCTGTTTCTTTCATCAGTTGAATATCTTCTTTATACCGCTTATAGACTTGGGATGTTTTTTCGGGGCCTACACGGTCAAAGAATTTTTCTGGTTCTTGCTCATACCAGTAATCCCAAATACTGGGTCCTTTTTTGTCTCCTGGAAAAGTTCCTTCTGTCTGAGGACCGCTGGCAGCAGAACCCCACCAGAATCCTTCTGGAAATTGATACGTCATCTTTTTTACACTCCCTATTCATGCTTGATACCGTAATCATAAAGGAAGCACTACCAAAAATCAATCTTTTTATTGGATAATGTATAGACATTTAAAATAAAACATGATACATTATGAATTGTAATCGATTGCAAAAAGTTGTTAGGAGTGATTTTTAATGAACGGTTTTATGGATAAAATATCTGAAAAAATCTTGCCGCTAGCCAATGCGTTAGGGCAAAACCGCTACCTCACTGTATTACGAGATGCGTTCATGCTTTCTTTTCCCATTACGATGTTTGGTTCAATCGTAGTGGTTATCAACAATCTGCCTTTTTTCAATGATGCAACGAAAGGCACTCTAAGTACCCTGTTCGGTAATGGACAAAATGCAACAATGAGCATCATGACAGTTTTTGTTACTTTTGGTATCGGCTATTATTTGTCTAAGTCTTATGATGTTGAAGGGATCTTTGGAGGCGCTGTATCTTTTGCAAGCTTTTTGATTCTAACACCATTTTTCATGACTACAGAATCAGGTGAAACTATTACTGGCGTGCTATCTCTTGATCGCTTAGGTGCCAAAGGTATGTTCATCGGAATGATCGTTGCCTTCTTAGCTGCTGAGATTTATTGTCGCGTCACAAAACGCGGTTGGCAAATCAAAATGCCTGATGGGGTGCCACCTGCAGTAACGAAGTCATTTGCTGCTTTGATTCCAGCGATCGTTACGCTAACCATCTTTTTGATGATCAATGCGATCATGACCGGCGTCTTCCATGCGAACCTTCATGATGTAATCTATGAATTGATTCAAAAACCGTTAACAGGTCTTGGCAGCAGCTTACCTGCTACACTATTGGCACTGTTCTTGGTTCAGTTCTTATGGTTCTTTGGTCTTCATGGGCAAATCATTGTCAACTCTGTCATGGATCCTATCTGGAACACATTGATGTTGGATAATTTAGAAGCCTATCAAAATGGCGAAGCATTACCCCATATCGTGACGAAACCATTCATGGAAACTTTCACGGTTGGTTTAGGGGGTTCTGGAATGACGCTAGCTGTTGTGATTTTGATGGCTTTTGTCCTAAAGAAAAAACAATACCGCGATGTTGGTCGTTTGGCTCTTGCTCCTGGTATCTTCAATGTAAATGAACCTGCTATTTTCGGAATGCCGATCGTACTGAATGCAACGATTTTGATTCCTTGGGTAGTAGCACCCCTAGTGGTGACAACTTTCAATTACCTTGTGATGGCAGCTGGTCTAGTTCCAGCACCAACTGGTGTGTCCGTACCTTGGACCGTGCCAGTGATCGCTAGCGGTGTGTTAGCAACCAACTCTTGGTTAGGTGGCTTGCTACAAGTCATTGATGTAGTACTTGTTGGTGTGATCTGGTATCCATTCTTGCGTATTTTGGATCGTCAACAAGAAGCTTCAATCAGTTAAAACAAAAAGACTGGCAGGTCAATCAACCTGTCAGTCTTTTATTTTAAAAAAAGGCTGCCGATTCGGATTGTCGAAATCGCTTTTTTCAGCTATACTCTTTGCGAGGTGAGGAGATGCCAAAATATCAAGAAATTGCCAATATTTTAAGAACAAGAATCAGAAATAAAACCTATCCTCCAGATAGTTTATTACCTAATCAAATAGATCTCGTTGAAGAGTTCCAAGTGAGCCGCATGACCATCAAAAAAGCGATCGGGATTCTCTCTATGGAAGGACTTGTCTATTCTCAGCGAGGAGCTGGAACTAAGATTTTGAATCATCCTTTCGTGGATCGAGATACGACAACATTAACGGAATATGTCGGCTTATCCACTGAAATGCGCAAAGCAAATCGGCCATTGACTAGTGAAGTTATTGATTTTCAAGTGGCTTTTCCGAACAAGGAGATCCAAGAAAAACTGATGCTGACAGAAGAACAACCCGTCTATAAGATCATTCGTCTGCGAATTTTAGAAGGCAAACCATTTATTCTGGAGCATACGTACATGCCGGTCCATTTAGTTCCTAATCTAAAACGTTCTCACTTGGAAACTTCTATCTATCAGTATGTAAAAGAAGAACTAGGCATTCAATTTGTCGGTGCTTATCGGACGATTTCTGCGGATAAAAGCTCGTTATATGATCAGAAATATCTGGCTTGCGATCCAACCGATCCAGTATTAGAAATTCAACAAATCGTTTACCAAAAAAATGGCTCACCGATCGAATACTCCCGCAGTCGCAACCGTTATGATACGCGGGTATATTCCTATTTAGACGTTCAACGATAATAAACAGCCAAAGCGGCGCAGTAAAACTAGACAAAAGAACAACCAAAATATAGAGAAGAGATTTTTCGGTTTTTGGGTGTATTAGTCTTGTTCACTGCTCGCTTTGACTGTTTTTATTTTTGATCCATTGCTTTACTTGCTCTCTTCTCGATGTTTATCAGATAGTAAGTAAACGATAAGGCGTATCTTTTAACGCAGCTGTCACCGTTTGATCTGAGGCATCGCCTGTGACGGTCGCAGTTTTCTTGTTCAAATCAACTGTAACTTCGGTAACACCGACTACTTGAGCAAGTGTTTCTCGTACCGTTTTTGCACAGCCTTCGCATTTCATGCCGTCGACTTGATATGTTTTTTTCATAATGATCCTTCTTTCTTCTCTATTTTGTTATTGGTTTCTTGCTGCTCGTTTACTGACTGGAGTGAACCGTTTTAAACGTAGCGCATTCAATAAGACGGAAACTGAACTAAAACTCATGGCTGCCCCTGCAATCATCGGATTCAAAAGCGGTCCGCCAAAAAGATGCAGTAATCCCATGGCAACAGGGATTCCCAAAACATTATAAGCAAATGCCCAGAAAAGATTTTCTTTGATATTCTTGATGGTTGCTCGACTCAATTCCACTGCAGTCGGCACATCCAGCAAGTCACTACGCATCAACACGATATCTGCAGATTCAATGGCGACATCCGTTCCTGAGCCAATGGCGATACCGACGTCTGCTTTGGCTAAAGCTGGTGCATCATTGATTCCGTCACCTACCATGGCAACTTTTTGTCCAGTTTGCTGCAGTTCTGCCACTTTAGCCGCCTTATCTTCTGGCAACACATCACTAATGACTTCATCGATACCTACTTGATCAGCAATGGCTTGTGCTGTTCGCGAATTATCCCCTGTGATCATCGCCACTTTGATGCCCATTTGATGCAGACGTTCAATGGCTTGTGCGCTGCTTGTTTTCACCGTATCGGCCACAGCAATCAACCCAATCAATGCGCCGTCCATGGCAACATACATTGGTGTTTTCCCTTGGTTTGCTAAGCCTTCGGCAGATGCAATTACAGATGAGACATCTATTTGTTTTTGATCCATCAACTTTTTGTTTCCTAACAGCACGTCTTTTCCATCCAATCTTCCCGTGATTCCATGACCAGGGACGGCTTGGAAATGACTAACAGAAGAAAATGTTAATTTCTGTTGTTTGGCAGCGGCTACGATAGCTTCTCCCAGTGGATGCTCCGATCCATCTTCTGCAGAAGCTGCTAGCTGCAAGACCGTTTCTTTCGTATGTGCGCCATAAGGTAAAAGATCTGTCACAACTGGTTTCCCTTCTGTGATCGTCCCGGTTTTGTCAAAAACGATCGTTGTGATGTTGCGAGTCGTTTCTAATGCATCACCGCTTTTGATCAATACACCATTCTCGGCGCCTTTCCCAGTTCCCACCATGATTGCCGTTGGTGTTGCTAATCCTAAGGCACAGGGGCAGGCAATGACTAATACCGAAATAGTGATCGTCAGTGCAAAGATCCACGACTCTTGTCCGAAGAAAAACCATGCCAGTCCTGCTAGTAACGCTAAGCCAATCACGATCGGAACAAAAACACCCGAAACTTTGTCAGCTAATCGTGCAATTGGGGCTTTCGAACCTTGGGCATCTTCCACTAGCTGGATGATCTGTGCCAGAGTGGTATCCTTGCCAACTTTTGTCGCCTGATAGCGAAACGTACCCGTTTTATTGATACTCGCTCCAACAACTGAATCACCAGGTTGTTTCTCCACCGGAAGGCTCTCTCCAGTGATCATTGACTCATCCACTGCTGAATGTCCTACTATCAGTTGTCCGTCCACAGGAATTTTTTCACCGGGACGAACAATCACAATATCGCCAGCCACGACTTGCTCGACTGGCACTTCCATTTCTGAATCATTTTTTAAGATCCGAGCAGTTTTTGGTGCTAAATCCAATAATTTCTTGATAGCTTCAGAGGTCTTGCCTTTTGATACGGATTCAAGGTATTTGCCTAGTGTAATTAATGTGAGGATCACCGCAGCTGATTCATAGTATAAATGCATCGCGAAATGCGTCTCTCCTAAATAAACCATGCCCGTCCCATACAAACTATATAAAAAAGCCGCACTGGTTCCTAACGCCACCAGAGAGTCCATATTAGGATGCCCTTTGAACAACGCTTTGAAGCCATTGCTAAAAAAAGCACCGCCAAAAATCATGACAGGGAGCACAAGGAACAATTGTGTACTAACAAATGCTACAGGCTGTGTCATAGGGTTCAAAAAGGAAGGGAGCGGCAGACCGATCATTTCGCCCATTGCTAAATAAAATAATGGCACGGTAAAAATGGCAGACAACCAAAATCGTTGCCATAACTTTTGAATTGGGTCTTTCTTTGCCGATTGCGGCTCCGCAGTTTTTTCGCCAAAAGCTTGATATCCTGCTTTAGCTACTGCCTCTTCAATGGTAGCTGTATTAAGTTGCTGCTTGTCGTAACGAACTGTCAATTTTTCCGTGGCTAAATTGACAGTAGCCGCTTGAACACCTGCAAGTTTGTTCACGGCTTTTTCAACCGTCTGGGCACAAGAAGCACAGGTCATCCCTTCAATCTGGAATGTTGCTTGCTGCTGATTTCCTATAAGAGAGTAGCCGGCATCGGCTACTGTTTTTGCTAAGAGTTGTTCATCTACCTGAGTTTCATCGTAGCGAACGTGAAGTTTTTCCGTCGCCAAATTGACGGAGGCTTCTTCGATACCTGTGACTTTGCTGACGGCCTTCTCGACCGTCTGAGCACAAGAGGCACAGGTCATTCCTTCGATTGCATAGTTTCCTTCAGCCATTTTTATTCCTCCTTAATGAAATATCGTACTGGGTTCCTCAAATAAGCGAAAGAGGCTACCTTTTGATTACAACTGTAATCTCTACTCTTCTACTTTACCTCCACTGTTTACATTTGTCAACGATTTTCATTCTACAAAAAAAGTACGCTTCTTTTTTAGAAACGTACTTTTTATTTTGCTATGAATTAACTATTTTGTCCATTGGTCTTGATCACTTCTTGATACCAATAGAAGCTGTCTTTTTTATAACGGGTCAAACTACCGTCTTGATTTTCGTCTTGATCGATATAAACGAAACCATAACGTTTTTGGTAGCCATTCAACCAGCTTAATAAATCAGTAAATGACCAAGTACAGTAACCTAGCACCTCTGCACCATCACTGATTGCTTCTTTGATTGCATGAACATGGCTTGACAGATAATCGATGCGGTATTGATCATGAATCTGATGATCGTCTGTCAACTTGTCATATTCGCCAAGTCCATTTTCAGTGATCATCACTGGGATCCGATAGCGGCTAGTGATACGGCGTAACGCCACTCGCAACCCTTGAGGATCAATTTCCCAATCCCAATTGGTACGATCAACAAATGGATTTTCGACTTTTTTGAACATACCAGGTGTTCCTGTTTCTTCTGAACTGCCTTTTTCTCCAGTTGTATTCATTTTACCAGCGCCTACCCCATCTAACGGATTTGCTGCGTTAGTGGCAGTTTGGTAATAATTAATCCCTAAGAAATCCGGTTTTGCCGAACGCAACAGTTCCATATCTCCTGGCTCAATCGTTGGCGCGATCCCCTGTTCTTTCAAGAAGTTCATTGCTGCGATCGGATATTCGCCCCATAGGTAGACATCCATCCAATAATGCGCCATCAAATCTTCCGCATTTTCTGCTGCCAAAATATTTTTGGGATCACTGTCGATCGGGTAGTTTGGCGTGTAAGCAAAACTAGGTCCGATTTTACCCGGAATCTCCATCTCATGAAATGTATTGATTACAGAAGCATTGGCTAAGTTGGCAATGTGATTCACTTCATACATCCGCTTTGGATCAGTGACACCTGGCGGATGAGCAGCCAATAAATAACCTAATGAGGTAAACACATTTTGTTCATTCAGACTGACCCAGTATTTGACTTTGCCGCGAAATGCTTCGAAAAGTGTCGCAGCATAATTTGTAAAGTCTTCAATGATTTGGCGAGATTCCCAACCACCGTAAGCTTCTTGCAACGCTTTAGGCAAGTCCCAATGATAGAGCGTAACCATTGGTTCAATTCCTGCTGCAAGCAATTCATCGATCAAAGCCAAATAGAAATCTAGCCCTGCTTGATTGACTTCTCCTCGGCCTTCTGGAAAAATCCGTGTCCAAGCGACAGAAAAGCGGTAGGTTTTCAACCCTTGTTCTTTCATCAATGCCACATCTTCTTTGAATCGATGGTAATGATCGACTGCGACATCCCCATTCGTTCCTTTAAATGTTTTTCCAGGAATGCGCACAAAATCATCCCATACTGATGCGCCTTTCCCATCTTCTTGCCAAGCCCCTTCGACTTGGTACGCTGCAGACGCAGAGCCCCATAAGAAATCTTTGGGGAAATCTTTTAATTGTTTATGAAACACACAGGTTCCCTTCTTTCTTTCGATAATTCAGAATGTTTCCTTTCTAAGTATACCGATAAAAAAGCGGTTTGTCATGGAAACGCTGCATAATTTTGTAACTGCTTGCTTGAAAAAGAAGCAGCTGCGACGAGAGGCCTGCAACAAACTGCCTATCCTAGTCATTGTGTAATTCTGAGATTCAATAAATCTTCGTTGCAACTAGATGCAATACCGATTGTTCTGCTACTATGCTTAGATCTCTAGTCCAGTTGTTAAGCTGCTACTTCATAGATCCTAGCTATTCGTCGTTTATTCATCAAACTGTGCTTGGTAAAGGGCTGCATACGCACCTGCTCTAGCTAATAATTCATCATGAGTCCCTTGTTCGACGATATTACCGTTTTGGACCACTAAAATCACATCTGCGTGACGGATAGTGGAGAGACGATGAGCGATCACAAAGGACGTTTTGCCTTTCATCAGCTCAGTCATTGCCGTTTGGATCAACCCCTCGGTCTGGGTATCGACATTTGATGTGGCTTCATCTAAAATCAAGAGATCCGCATCCAAAAGCATCGCACGAGCAATGGTCAAAAGCTGCTTTTGTCCTTGCGAAATCCCGCCACCATCTTCTGTGATCAGTGTGTCATACCCTTTTGGCAATTGTTGAATGAACTCATGGACATGGGCTGCTTTAGCCGCTGCCTCTACCTCAGCAAGAGTCGCGGATGCTTTACCGTAAGCCAGGTTTTCAAAGACAGTTCCAGTAAATAACCAAGTATCCTGCAGCACCATCGCATAGCTTTTGCGCAAGCTGCTGCGCGTCGCTTTTTTGATGTCCTGTCCATCTAAACGAATCACTCCTTGATCCGGATCATAAAAACGCATCAAGAGATTCACGATCGTGGTCTTACCTGCCCCGGTTGGACCAACGATAGCGACTAAACTGCCTGGGGCAACGTCCAGCGATAGGTCCTTAATGATCATGCGATCCTTTTGATACCCAAAGGAGACATGATCCAATTGGATACACCCGGTTACTTCTGTAAACTCATAGGCATCAGGAACATCGGAGACTTCCGGTTCTTCATCCAACAAGCGAAAGATCCGTTCTGCTGCTGCCAATGCGGATTGCAAATCGCTAAAGATATTGGCCAGCTCATTGATCGGTCCAGAAAATTTACGAGAGTACAACACGAAGGAGGAGACGCTTCCTAAAGAGAGACGACCGAATAAAAATAGCAGTGCGCCAAAGACACTGATCAGTGACAACGAAACATTGTTGATAAAGTTGATGGACGGGCCCGTCATGCTACCATAATATTCTGCATTGTAATAAGAGGAAACTGCAGCCTGATTTTTTTCATCAAATCGTTCAATGATCGGTTCTTCTTGGTTATAGATCTTAATCGTTTGCTGACCCGAAAGAATTTCTTCTACAAATCCGTTCAATTCCCCTAGCTTTCGCGAACGACGCCGAAATAATGGCTGAAATTTCTTCATTAAATAACGAGTCAATAGAACCGAGGCAGGCACTGTCACTACAAAAATCAAAACGAGCACTGGAGAGATCAGCAACATCATAATAAACGAACCAATAATGGTGACTAAACTACTCAGCACTTGGATGGCATCACTAGCTAATGATGTATTGATCGTATCGACATCATAACTGATTCGACTAATGATATCGCCTGTTTGGACACGATCAAAGTAGCCGATCGGCAATTCAGAAATTTTGTCGAAAATCGCTTTGCGCATGGACTGGACGACACGTTGACTCAGACGGATCATCAATAATGAGATCAGATAACTTAACACCGCTGAACAAAGATAAAAAACAATCATCCATCCGCAATAAAAGAAGACCCGGTGAAAAATGACTTTTCCTGGTCCTGGCTGAATCGCATCGATGGCATAACCGGAAAGCAGTGGACCTACTAAGGAAAACAGATTGCTAGCCATCATTAAAACTGCTGATAATAGAAGAAGCCATTTCGTTTCATACAAATAGTGCCAGAGACGCTTCACAGTTTTTTTCGTCTCTTTTGGTTTTTCGGCGACTGTCTTGCTAGGCATTGATTTTCCCTCCTGTCTGTCCATGATAGATTTCCTGATAGATGGTATTCGTCGCCAGTAATGTGGCATGATCGCCGAATCCACTCATGCGGCCATTTTCCAACACAAGAATCTTATCTGCATGCTGGATCGAACTGATTCGTTGTGCAATCAAAATCGTCGTTGTGTCCGCAAATTGTTGTTTAAGTACTTGGCGTAGTTTGGCGTCTGTCTGATAATCCAATGCACTGGCTGAATCATCCAGGACTAAAATTTGTGGTTCACCAGCTAATGCACGGGATAGGAGGACTCGTTGCTTTTGACCACCGCTTAGATTGCTTCCTTTCGCATGAAGTTCATAGGCCAGTTGTTGTGGCAACTGCTGGATAAATTCCTTTGCTTGTGCCCTAGCGGCAGCTTCTTCGATTTGTTCTTTTGAAAAGCGGCGCCCAAAATCAATATTTTCTTCGATCGTATCAGCAAAAAGGATGTCTTTTTGCAAAACAATGCCAAAATATTGGTGCAGCTCTTCGGGATCCAGTGAGCGGATATCACGGCCATTGATGCGGATCTGTCCATTGGTCGGATCGTATAAACGCAGCAGTAAGCGTACAATCGTTGATTTACCACTGCCGGTAGCTCCGATGATTCCTAACGTCTGTCCCTTGACTAGAGAAAAATCGATTTCCTTCAGAACGGACGTACCATCAGGATAAGTAAAGGAAACGTGGTCAAATACAATGTGTGCTTCTTCATCTCTTGCCGGAAGGGGAACGACCTTCATATCCTGCGGCAGGCGCAGTACAGCTTGAATACGGTCTGCGGAAGCCAAACCTTTTGAGACGATCACGAAAATTCGCGTGATGCTTAACATCGCATTGAGAATAATCGTAAAGTAGGTGAGAAAAGCAATAATCACCCCTGGCTGCGTCAACCCGGCATTCACCCGATAAGCACTCACTAAAATCACCAATGTCAATCCCGCATTCAGAAAAAAATCCATTAAAGGTGGTGTGGCAGCCATCGTCCGGTTCGCCCTTGTTTCTGCCGCAACGACTGACTGATTGACTCGCTGAAATCGTTGTTTTTCATAGTCTGCTTTCGATAATGCTTTGATCACACGAGCACCCGTCACATTTTCCCGGACGGTGCGAACTAGCGTGTCTACTCGCTTTTGCAATTGGGCAAACAAAGGAATCCCTCGCTTAGAAATAATAACGGCGGCAACTAATGTGAATGGTAAAACCCCAACTAATACGAGTGTCAGCACCGGATCTAAGGTTGCTGTGATCAACACTCCTCCTAATAAGAGGATCGGCGCCCGAATGCCAAGTCGTTGGATCATGCCTACCGTTTGATGAATATTGTAAGTATCCGTAGTCAACCGCGAAACCAGCGAAGGGATACCGACTTGTTCGATCTGCGGAATCAATAAATAGGCCACTTTGGCAAAAAGATCATGACGTATGCTGCCAGTAGCATCTCTGGCAACACTGGAAGCCATCCGATTGGCAAGAATATTGGTTACAACAGCAATCACCGAACACAGCAGCATCACACCGCCCCACAAGAAAATGGCGGAAACATTTTTTGTAGGAATGATCGTATCAATGATATAGGCTAGGATCCATGGCAACAGCAGATCCATCAAAGACCCAAAAAACTTGATACTGACCCCGAGAGACATACGCCCAATATACGGGTGCAAATATTTTTTTAGTAACTTCACTGAACCTCATCTTCTTTCTTTAAAGCACGCTGTGAGTTTTCTTTTACTAGTTGTAGATCTGCCAGCAATTTTTGCTGTTCTGCTTCAGAAAACCCTTCTAAGACTTGCTCGTTCCACTGCTTCAACAATTGTTGGAGGATAGGTTGCATCGCCAACGCTTTATCGGTTGGATAAACGAGCAGTCGCCGCCCATCCAAACTGCTCGTTTGCCGACAAACATACCCTTTTTCTTCTAAGACTGCTAACTGGCGAGCAACATTGCTTTTATTGACAAAAATCAACTGACCTAAAGCTTCTTGACTGATCCCAGGGTTACGACAGACATTTAAAATGTACGTATGATGCATGGGACCTAACCCATATTTTTTTAGTTCCCTTTCCCGGTACAATGCGGCTAAACGGGCAATGTGGTTGATTGAACGAATGATTGACTCCATAATTTTTCTCCTTTACATGCAGTAAGGTAAATACAGTAGGTTCAGTATAAAGATAATTAGTTGCGCACGCAACTAATTTTTCAAAAATTTTTTACTTAAAAAATCTTAAGCGAAAAAGAAGCAGCTAAAGTGTTGCACACCACAGCTGCTTCTTTTTCGTTTAAGTCCGTTAATCATTCATTGCTGTCTACAAAAAAGCCGCCGACAACCGTTCTCTTGATCATTTTTGGCGTCTAACTGCAGCAAACAGCTGCCGTTTTTTCCAAAGAAAACCGAGAGCCAATAAGACCCATGCAGCCATTGTCAACCACAGTCCCCAGTCAAAATACCACGGCGCATCATAATCCACGATCAGCTCGTTGAGCCCTGTCTGTTGCTTAACAGTCACTGCCCCTATCGTACTCACTTTGATGTCAGAACGCTTCAATGGCTGTCCGTTAAGCTGTAAGGTCGTTCGTTGGTAATTGATGACCGGCAACGCCTTCCAGCTAGAATCTTCTCCTTGCCAGCGCAAAATCAACTGTCCATTAACAACCGCTTTTTGTACTGTCGTATTCTGCTTGATGATTTGTTCCCCGTAAGCATCGTATTTATTTTCCTTTGTGTCACGATAGATGGGAACATAATCGGGGGTTGACCGTTGGAACAGCACCAGTGCCTTCGCTTTGTCTGGACTGAAATAAGCCTCTTTCAGCGTCTGCTGATCAGAAACAAACAGATAGGAGTGGTTTCTGATTTTCACCGCGGAATCGCTGGATTGCCACTCACTCATCTTAGTACTGGTTTGAAACATAATCTGGCCCACACTGACAACTAAAAGCAAAATCAGCCAAATCGGCCGATTCAGACGGCTATCCGCTAAATAGGGCCGCAAAAGACACAATCCTGCAAGAATCAGCACTGTCGCAGGGACAAAAAAGCGAAACGGAAATTGAATCAGTTCAATCAATGGATTTTCGAGACTAGATAACCATTGCCATGGCAAATAGTTAGACGATAACAGGAAAAAAATGCCGGCAACGACAGTCAACAGCTTCAATCCATTGGGGATCTCTTGCCATTTTTTTAAAGCTCCGGCAAAAAATAGCCCACAGACCAATGGGAAAAGATAGGGCGATGTCCACCAGTAACTGCTGGTACCCGTAATCGTATTTCGCTCCATGTGGTGATTGACGAATGGTGGCAGTAACTGATTGCTTTGATAAAGATCAAGCATTGCCAGCCAAATATTGGCAGTCAACAGGAGAAAAATTCCAATGGCGGCGAATAAATGAAGCAAGAGCCGCTTTTTACCTTGGCTTTTCAAAAAAGTGCGCAAAAAGAAAGGGATATAGATCAAAACCAATAAAATACTCGAAAAAACATGGATTTGAAACAGCGCAGCTACTGACACGCCCACAGCAAACGGACGGATCCGTTGAAAGCGCGTCATATCAATCAATGGAATGAAACAAAAAGGCAATATTGCTGCTCCCCAAGCCGAAAACCCTTGTCGTTCGACCCAATATTGGATCGAATACGTGGTCATAAAAAGGATGCCCATGCCTAGAGATAACCAGCCCGAAACTTTCAATTTTCGCAGTAACGTGTACATTGATGTTCCTGCCAAAAGGTACAGCAATCCATTTGATAAGAGTTGGTATTGGAACCAAGAACGACTGATCAAAACTAATAATCCTTGAAAATAGGCAAAAAATGGTCCATACAATGCATTGACGATCCGACCAGATTGCTGAAAACCATAAATGGAAAGAAAGTATTGATAGTTTCCTTCTTTGATTTGCTGGCTCGTCTCATAAAAACGATTAAAATGAAAGACGGCGTCCGAACCTAAAATCAAGCCACGACCGAACAATTGCGGCAACAATAGCAGCATACTTACACAGAAAATAACGAGCAATTGCAGAACTGTCGGCTTGAATAAAACTGTTTTTTTCACTAAATGACCTCCTTGCAAAACAGTTCTTATTTTTTAGAATAACAGAATTGTCGGATAAGGTAAAAAATAAGCCTTTTTGAAAAGGGTATCATTGTAAAAATTTAATGAAGCATCTCCTAATGAAGTGTCCTTAATGAAAGCTAAATTCAGCTTCAAAAAAACTACACCTCCTATAACTTTTTTATAAAGTACAATTACGAAGTGTATCAACGCAGTAAAAAGCCCTAGAAGGGCTCACCACTCGCTAGCCCCTTAAAAGGGGCTTTTAAAATGACCACCACCGCTCACAGCCCTATCTCTTTTTAACTATTTAAATGGATCTACATACTCTTGTTTACTTATACTATCCCTTATTCTATCATCTGCTTCTTGTTCTCTAATATATTTCTCAATTGTTTTTTGATTTAACCCAACCGTACTTACGTAGTATCCTTTGGACCAAAAGCTTTTATTCCCATACTTATATTTCAAATTCGCATGTTTTTCATGGATTAAGGTTGCACTTCGTCCTTTTAAGTAGCCCATAAAACTAGAAATACTAATCTTTGGCGGTATTCTTATTAACAGTTGAATGTGGTCAGGCATTGCATGAGCTTCAATGATTTCAACGTCTTTCATCTCACACAATTTTCTTAATATCTGGCCAATACTTACTCTTAATTTTCCATAAATCACTTTTCTTCGATACTTCGGAGTGAAGACGATGTGAACCTTACAATTCCATCTCGTATGTGCTAAACTTTTATCGTCGTTAGACATAAAAAAATCCTTTCGATCTGATATGCGGTTGGTAGCCACTATTAGTATATCGAAAGGATTTTTTTATCGCTAAAGCTATTTCGTCCACGCGTAGAAACGCGCGGTTTTTTTGTTTCGTACGCTACGCGAACGAAACTGACTAAAGTCAAGAATAAAATAATATATTATCTATTTTAGATATTAATGGATATATTTTTTTGTAAAACCTTTCAAAAATAATATAAGCATTCTTAAATAAAAAAGCATTTCATTCCAAATGATTTGCTTTTTTGCTACCATCATGTTTAATTTTTTCTAGAATCACTTCGAAAGTTTCAAAGGTATCTATATCAAGCTGGCACAACCAAAGTAAGTATTTCTTTTCCTTATAAGTCCAATCGATCGCAGGGTAGGAGGTCAACAAATCATTGTATCTCGCTCTTTGCTCACTTGAAGCTAGTTACCAGCGTTTCTCAAATATCTTTTTTTCTTTCCATTTGTAGTCCTCCAACAAAGAGTGCTACCCAAAACTTCATCAATGGGAGCGCAAAGTCTAATTATGCAAATCTAATAATACTATAGCAAACCGTTTAGAAAATTTCCAGAAGAGGAAAATCTATACGAATTTATATATTTTAATCTTTGCCAGTAACCAAATATCCACTTTTTATAGTTTACATAAATAAACATCTATTTTTAAAAATATTGATGTACCAGCTACAAAAACAATTAAATTTGTATAATATATCTTATGCAAACTAAAAAATAGAATTTTTATAATTCTAAATCCTATTTTTTCTTTTAAACATAATACAGATATAGCAATTTCATATTTTTTCCTTATCAAAAATATCTGTAGATTGCTCATATAAATATATGAATTGGCTTGCAAGTGCTGTACGAAAAGCATCCGTATGCTCATTTCCGACTTTAGACAGACTATCTACATTACCCCTTGAATCATATTCTTCTTCAAATGAAATTACTTGATCTTTTTCAATATTACTCAATTGCTTGTACTCTTCGCTAGTTATGATCAATTCATATAAAAAATCTGGTTCCACAAAACCGCTAACAAACTTAAAAATACTCTGATCTAAATCAAGTCTATGATACTTGTTACTTCCAATAGCAGTTGATTTACTCAAAAACTGTGATATGAAATCCAAAGCCTGATCACCTGTCTTCACATTTCTTTTTATATATTCTGAAATATCCTCTTGCTTCCCAACTTCTTTCCAATAGCGATAAATGTGACTAGATTTATCTATTGCGTCAATAGGTATTTTATTTTCTTTAGAAAGATTAAGTATAATTTCCAGAACGCGTTCTTTATAGATATTTATTTCTTCTTCCTTTAAATGAATTTTTTGTCTATCATTATCTTTCTTAGAGTAAATAAAGAAATTTTCAATAAGTAGAACAAAAGTTTCAAAATGATTCCGGTGAAGTGTGTGATTCAACAAAGCAATATAGTCTTCTAACTTATTAGTCGAAGGCTCTAAAATATTGTCAATCTGGAAAATAAGGGATTCTAATAGGCTAAATCTAAATCCATAAGAATTATTTTTATCTGGGAAATTATCCACTAAATCTAATAAAATTTTACACAGTTCTTGTCTATCTCTAATAGCGTCCTTATTGTCTACAATAATACTTAGTACGATATCAAAGTTACCACGGTTTACTAAATTAAATATTTCTGTTCTGAGGTCTTCCTTTTCTGTTTCAAGCAAGATTTTGATGATTTTTTTATGTGATATTCCCTCTTCTTCATCAAGTGATGCAAAATATAGATCAAAATAGTTTTCTGATGCAATACGTTGTTGACGCCTCAATTCTTCTACATTAATACTATATTGGTTATTGCATATGTCATAAATAATTGGAAATAGTTTTTGAATCAACTGAGTTTTTTCATCGGTGATATTTTTAAAAACATTATCAAAATCCATTTTTCTTGTTTTATTATCTTTATCCATAAAATATCTGTCAGCTTGGGAAGATTTAACTAGAAGTTCTCGATTTAATCTAATTTTTTCATATAGAGATTCATCAAAAACTCGAATAAGTTCTATTACAATAGTATCTACAACATTAATCTCTCCGTCTATTAAAGGAAGTTTAAATCGAAGTACATTCAAAATCTTATTTATGTCTCGAGGCGATGTAATGTACTTATTAGCACTGTAGTAGTAAATTCTTTGAAATCTCTGTACTTCTCCTTCAGTAAGAGTAATCTTGAACTCTTGAAGTAATTGGTCAAGTTTTACCAACATAATTTTATCTAATTTACTTTGAGTAAGTGCAGGAAGATTGATTGGAATCTGGATAAGTTTCTCAAGAAATTCATCCCCATTACTTTTTTTAGGAATCACTTCTTCAAGTGCAGAGCATACATACCTTTTATCGAAAGGAAGAATATAAGTTATCCCCCCATAATTAGCTATCGTGTTAATTGACCTTAATATATCAATAATTTGTCTTCCCTCAAGTCTATCCAAGTCATCAATAAAGACAACAACTTTCTTATCACCTACAATTTCTTCCACACGTTTGCGCGCTTTTTCTATATTGTCACTTGATGATAATAGTTGTCCAAAATAACTTACCGTACTTATGATCTTACCGGAGGATATTTTCGTTTCTTTATGTCCCCCTCCATTTAAATCTAAGCTAGTTTCTAAATCGAAAGGAAATTCTGCGTTAGACGTTTTAGACAAAAGTCTTCCTAAACGAGATCGTTTTGTCCTAGCAGTTTTCCCTGAAATCTTGCGTGAAACTTGATCGAGGATATCCCATAAAATATCTTCATATTCTCCCCCAAGTGCCCATGCACTTAAATAAACACCATAAAAATTTTCTTTATGATTTAAACTTTCTAGGATCATATTTACAGTAGATGTTTTTCCAAGCCCCCATTTAGCATAAAGTCCAATCACATAATTTTCTTTTTCCTCAAAGTTTGACAAAATATTTATAAAGTCAGCTACAAAAATACTACGATTATATTCATCATTAGCTTTTTTTAATACGGGTTGATCTGAATGATACTTACTCATATCAGTTTCATACTCCTTATTATTAATTTTCATTTATTATCTTTGATGCATAATAATTTGAAACTCTCAATCAATTAAAAAGGCTTCAATAGTTGATTCCAAAAACACATTTTTCATACATAAATGATAATATTTTTGATTCGTCACTAATTTGTTTGCTATTATAATACATAGATAACAGGTCGTTAAATTTTTCGAACACAATTTCAGGAATAGACAACAAGCCTAAACCATGATCAAACATAATTTTATTTGCTGTTAATAATGCTGTTCGCTTATTACCATCCCAAAAAATTTGATTTTTTGATATAAACAGAAACAGTCTTAATGCTTTTTCCGTGTCAGATATATCTTGTATCAATATCTTGCCATATTGATTCTTTACCTCATCTTCAGTTAACATTGGTGGCACATATCTTCCTTGAATAGTCGATACTTCTACTCCACCAGTCCGAATTTCCCCAGGAAAAAGGGCATCTTCCGCTGCAACTATCCGATTAATCCGCTTACTTGTCTCTACTAGGGGCTCCTGTATGTCATTTAAAAGCATTTCAAAGCCTCTTTTTAAGTTAACGACGGTCAGGACATCATCTACAGCCACATTATTGGCCCGATTATACTTAATAATCTCTTCTGTTTGTAATATCGTTGTATTCAATCCTTCAAATTTCCCCGCATTATACACCAGTTCCACAATGTTTTTCTTCAATAAATACACAGACTCTTTGCGAGATAAGTGGTATTTATCAGGAAAGTTATGTTGCTTTTCTTCGTTCATTTTCTCACCTCTTGAATTTTTCCTTCTGTTATATAGGGCGTTATTCTGTCATAGATCTAAACTCTTTACTGCGGTATCTTTGTCTTCCTGGGTGATTCCAATATAGCGTAAGGTCTCCCGTTGTGAAGAATGGTTAAGCAGCGACTGAATGATTTCTGTTTTGGTTCCTTGCTTGTACAAAAAATAGCCGAAGGTCTTGCGCATCGAATGGGGACCAATTTCTTTCAACCCAACCGCCGTTCCTGCTTCATGAATGATTCGCCAAAGGCTTTGTCGGGTCAAAGGCGTATCTGCTCCTTTTCGACTTGGAAACAAACATTTGCTGAAGTCTTGTACTTGCAGCTGCTCAGGAAATTCGGATTGAACATAATCAAGAATCACTTTTCGCAATTTGTTAGAAATGAAGACCGAATTATGTTTGGCCGTTTTTTGTTCCTTCATGGCCAGACGTTCTTTGACAATCACTCGCCCACGGGAAATTTCTAACACGTCACTTAATTTCAACTGTCTTAAATCGGAAATTCGATACGCTGTATTGATCCCGATCGAAAAAAGCACTAAATTTCGTTGTCCATATTTTCCGGAAGCCAAAATTGCTTTCATGGCATCGATCTTTTTTTTGTCGCGAATCGGTTCCACGTTCTTCATTTTTAGTCCCCCTCTCAAATGTTACTTAATATGATTATAACAGATAATAAGTCACATTTAAACAAGCTATAGAAAAAAGGCCCTAAAAGAAAAGTGATTTCCTCTTAGAGCCTCTAAGGATTGAGCGATTTTAACGAATGAGACACAACCAGCTTGTGTCTCATTGGCATTGTAATAAAAACAATGCATTCTACTTAATAGAATCAGTTGTCTCTTTTATAGTTGAAATCTGTTGTGAAATCAAAATCTGAAGATTCTTTACAGTATTTATTCTCTTATCTTGGTCAGCAGTTTCAATTTCCGTTAATTCTTTTTCAAATAAGCTAAAATTAAACCCTTTTAGTCCTGGCAAATGTGATCTATCACGAATATTGAGTAGGCTTTTTCTAATTTCTGGAATAATTTTTCTTGGAGCGATACCATTAAAATTAATTTCATCATCGTTCTTTAACAAATCTTCAAGTTTAGATCTCATACTCTTTAATTCAGTTTCGATAGAGGAGTATTCTTGGATCCAGCCTTTTTCACGACTTAATCTTATCAACTCTTTCTTTGCATTCTCTACAATTTCTTTAGTATCTTCTTTACTCTTTTCAGCTCTTACTTCACTTTTTTTGCTTGCAACTTTAAATCTATAGTTGACAATAGAAAAAAAGATACTGGCAATGACGGCAATAAGATTCAACAAAGTATCTACTTTATCCATTTACTCACCTAAGATTCTATTTATAAGATCTACAGAAAGATTGCCAAACTGATAATCTGATAAGGTTTTTACTACTTTGTAATTAGATAAATATTTTTTATAAGTGTTTGCCATTAGTTGATGACTATTGAAACCTTCAAATTCTTTATCCTCTACTAACTCAGGGAATCGATCTAACTTCTCAATAAAAAACTTAGCATAAAATGCTAATTTTATTTCTTTGGGATCATTATAATCAAACCCTCGGAAATAAGTAGCATGTAGTTTAATATTCTGATTGTCAGACGAGTTCAGGTTTTGCTTGCTAAAATTGATATCTCTATACATGCTCAATACATCAAGTACAAATCGAGAATCCTCTTCAGGCAATGGATCAGAGAGTTCATTCCAAATTTCATCATCGTAATGATACTCGTAACCTTCTCTCAATATTTCGATTTTTCTTTCATAATAAGATCTGTTTTGGTCATCAAATTTAGCCAATAACTCAAATTGATTTACTAGTGATAATCTCTGAAATTTATCCATAAATTTTTCTTCCTCTCTTGTTCGTCAATAAGAACCTAACTTTTGGAAACTAAAATATAGGCCATTACACCCTGTATTATATATTAAATCTAATTGTAGGTGAACACGGATTTTATAATTATTTATGGTGTTAATGGCGAATGATACCCGTCTCCTTTTTATACCTTCCGAACTCTTTGCTAATATATTAAAATTTCACCAACTATTTCTGACCTAATTAATTGAGCTACTGGAGAAGCCATGAAACGAGCAAACAAAAAAGGATCAAAAACTATTAAGTTTCTGACCCCTTTAAAGAATTGTCAAAAGAAATAGAGAAAATAAAAGACACAGATTAATGTGTCTTTTTTTAAGAAAGATATTCTTTAATGCTTCTTGTCATTATTCTTTTTTATTTGATCTTTCATCCAATTGCCTTCAACAACTGTTCCCCATGCTGCAAAACCAATCGAAATAAGCGCAATTAAAATTACTATGATATCTTTCATGATTTTCCCTACTTTCTTTATCGACCGTAACAAACGGCACTAGCTGAAACAGTCTTGTAGCTCCATTTACCTTTTAGTGTAATATGCTGCTTCGTTTTCATCTTGTAGGAAGTTTTGTTGTTAACACTTCCATATTTAGCAATCACAGCTTTTCTTTGAGCTTGACCAACAACAAAATAAGGGGACATAGCGCTTCCTTTAACCCAAAAATAACTAGTAACCCAATAACCTACTTCGCCATCCCATACTTTTTGGCCTTCGGCCCACTTCGTTCCCGCAGCTGCCCGTAAAAATGGATTCTCGTTTCGCATATAAAAGGAATCAATTTCTGAGATTACTTGATCAATGTTTTCCATATTTTCAAAATCATCTGGAATGCCAGCATCTGTATCGTATAAATTTTCTTCTTCAACAACATTTTGACTTTCTGCAGCTACTGCCACAGAAGTAGAAAATACTAAAAAAGTCCCTGCAGCAACAATTGACAATAAGTATTTACTTAGATTTGTTTTCATTGACTCATCATTCTTGATATAATAATAGTGTTTTAATACATTATTATTATATCATGATTGTATAAATAAGATTCTTACATTATTGTAACTCTAAGTCTTTAAAAAATCTTTCATAATGATCGCCGCATATGTTGTAATTCTCACTATCTTCATCCTTTCAGTTATTTTTTCTAATAGTTGACTTATTTGCTAAAATATTTTTGCATTTGCTCTCCAATCCAACGCCCCATGTTCACAGGTACTGCATTCCCAATTTGTCTATATGCGTGATTTTCTGGACACTAACCCACAATATAGAAAGGGGTTTCAAAAAAAAGGGAAAGTACTGTAGAATTAATTAAAAGAAGAACACGGAGGATAACTATATGGGCAGACCAACTTTTTTTGTTAAATAATTTCATATTATTTAATAAGGAGAAAAAATTTATGAGCTTAATAACATTAAAACCTTCAATAGCCGTTGAAAAAAATGCTCTCAATTGCATCTTTGAAGAGGCAAAGCCACATTTCAACAATGTGGAAGGTCGTGATCCCATACCCCCTCTAGAAAATATCGAAAGCATAATCCCTGAACTTTCGAATGACGATTGTCATTGTTTGAGTATTTTTTATTTAAATACGATAATTGGGTATTTATGGGTATTTGAAGACTATCCATCAAGTATGTATATTCTTCATTTCTATATAAGTAAGAGATATAGAAACTGTGGATTTGGTAAACTTGCTATAAGAGAATTGGAGAATCTTTATGCTGAAAAACAACTAAAAAAAGCAGAGCTTGTTGTATCGACCAATAACTACGTAGGTTTAAAATTTTGGAAATCCACGGGTTTCGATAAGATAATAAACATCTATAACGTAAATCAAATAGAAACAAATTCTGTTGAAATTGAACTTCAAAAAAAACTTACAAATGAAACTGAAGACTGGATTCATTTACTTCCAGTGAATGAAAAGAATTCTTTCTTAGGAAATAATGTAGTTGTTACCAGTGAACAGGTACATTCAAATTTAGTTTTATCAATCCCAGAGGCAATTCAATCCGCTTTTATGACTGAATATGCAGAACCTTATTTCATTTGTTTGAATAATGAAGTCATTGGCTACGCTGCGCTTGTGTTTGATCAATCGATTCCCAATGATGAAGATCGATATTGGCTATGGCAATTTACCATTGATAAGTCGTATCAAAATAAGGGATACGGAACAAAAGCATTGGAAATCATTGTTGAACAGTTTAGAAGCAAATCCGTTCCAGTCATTACTTTATCGACAAAATCAGATAACGACAATGCATTACGCTTATATAAGAAATTTGGATTTACTTTAACTGGTGAAACAAACGGTGATGAGGTTATTTTAAAGAAATATATTAACTAGAAAAAAGGATCAATCCTCGTTTATTGGGATTGATCTTTTTGCAAATAAAGCGAAAAATATTTTTATCACTACACGAAATTACATAGATTTTTTACCATCTAGAAAATAAAATTATTGCCATTTAAAAAGAAAAATGACAGGAAAAACAGACTAGCAAGGTATACTCTGATGTCCTAATAAGAATTTGTAATACGCCGGAACTAAATTTTAATCAGATTAACACACTAACTTGAACAATTTAATTACAACTTGGTTGGCACACTCATTAGGTACTACCAAGATTTGGCTGCAAGTAATTAGTAAATTAAAAACCTCTTGAACATGCAAGAGGCTTTTTGCTATTTATTCATTTTTATAATATCCATGTTACACTCATTCAAAAGATCTAGAATCTACCATAATACGGAAATGAAATAATAAGATAGGACAATCAATATGAACAGCAGTAACATTAAACCTACATACAACCAATTTTTTTTGGAATAGTTGGGTTCTTTATCTGCCCTTTTTCCTGCAACCCATTTCCATAGATCAAAGTTATTCATATTCTCAGACTCCTTCTCAGATTCCAGTTGAATAATGTCCGATATACTGAGCTCCGCCGACATAGCTTACACGTTCTAAATGACCAATGTACATATGAGTTGAGTATACAGCTGAAGGATATTGTCCAGGAGGAAATAATATACTGAACTTAAAAACCTGAACACGAGCTTGGATACCACCTTGCTCCCCAAATTCTATGATTTTTGGCTCGGTTATTTCTCTATCGCTACTACTAACAATGACATTTTCCGAAGCGCTAACCGATTGACCCAAAGTGTTAAATGAAGTAATTCCAAAAAGGACCATTACAAAGCAAGAAATCCATTTACCTTTTCTACTCATATTTACTCAACTCTCAATACAGTATTTTTACACTGTCACCATAACATGAAAGCGCTATAATTTCAAAATTAAACTAAAAATTGTAAAATAATTTATAAGTTAAATCTACTATTCTCTTTTGAGATAATAATTTAAAATCCAAAAGAGAAATAGCTAAATTAAAAAGAGCCTGTTAAAGAATTTGTGGATATAAATAAAAATAAGACACCCAAACAGTCTGAGTCTCTTATTTTTATTTCTTGATAAAATATTTTATGAAAGCCAAGCTACTTTACTATTTAATTAGACCCAATCATACTATCTTTCTTGCTTACCTTCTTTAGTATCACTTGACTAGTATCACCACTATTCTTGTCTGATACAAACATCGTATATGTATCTGATCCATCCAAATTTTCCCCCATGTCGAGTTTGATATGCTTGTCATCTACAAGCAGGTATTTCTTATTTGAATTATCAATATCGTTATATTCCCCCTTGTGAGTTGAGATTTCTCCATCATTCGGTAGTGTTACTTCATCATCTTTTACTGATAGGCTATAATTATTTCCAAAATCGTCTTCTCCTTCATAATACCCAGTGAAACCACTTGGTCTAAAAAAGAAAAAAGCTGCTAAAACTACTGTTAAAACACCTGCTAATGCTACTATCAATTTTATATATTTTTTTCCATAAAAAATTACACCTTTTCAAATGTTTGAGATAATTAAAAAATTTGAGAAAACACACTATTTTTCAAAGTTATTTAAGAATAACAATGGCCCTTTAGTTTTTTATAAATGTACTTCCAAAACTAATAAAACTTCAGTCTCACATCGATCGCATTTTTCGCAAGCTTGTAACCCACCTCATCAACTCCAGAAAATATTTCCAAAGGAGAAATGTAGTATTTCTTCCCATCCTCAAACTCATAGAAATCCATGTTGGTAAATAAGTTATAAGCTAGAGCAATCAATCGTTGCTCCCCACCCGAAAGTGTTCCAGAAAACCACACTTCACTATTAATCAATCTTTGATCAAAATTGATTAGTGAGTGACGTTTGTTAAAAAGCTTTTCATTGCCTGTAACAATAAAGGAAAGGCTCGTCCAATATGGATCCCGAAGATCCTCAAACCCTAATTCTTCCATCATGTAACTAAATTTTGCCATATGATCCTTGTTTAAAAATAATTCTTTCACTATATATCCTCCTCAAACGTTTCTTATTTTAATCATATGATTTCCTCCAAGTAAATATCCACCCGTGAAGACGATGTGATACTTACAATTCCATCTCGTATGTGCTAAACTTTTATCGTCGTTAGACGTAAAAAAACTCCTTTCGATCTGATATGCGGTTGGTAGCCATTATTAGTATATCGAAAGGTTTTTTTTTATCGCTAAATCTATTTCGTCCACGCGTAGAAACGCGCGTTTTTTTTGTTTCGTACGCTACGCGAAAGAAACTGACTAAAGTCAATAAATAAAAAAGTCGCAAACCCAATGTTTGCGACTTTGCCCGGCTGAAAACAGCATGTCGTTGTTTTTTCTATATACATACTTGCTTTTGCTACCGTCAGCAAGCTGGTGGTAGACTTGATCAAGCAGATTGGGTAATGACCTGCCAACTTTCTAATAACTCGCTCAGCAGTTCCGCAACAGCTTGGGCAGGAGCCACTTCTTTTTTGATATTGGCTTCAATCAGCTGCTGATACATGTATTCATACAACGTTGCAAGACCTTCAGCAATCTCACCGCCTTGTTTTTCGTCTAACGACGTACGCAGCTCCAACAAAATATTTTGTGTTTTTATAAAGTATTCATGGGCTTTTGCTAGTTCTTGTTTTTCAATCGCTAACTGGGCCAACTTGATATTCTTGATTGCTGCCTGCAAAAGCATTTCGATCAATTTGTTAGGAGACGCGCTCATCACTTGATTCTTTAAATAATTTGATTGCATTTGCTGATAATTCATTTTCTTTCCCTCACTAATAGTCGAATTCGACAAATCCAGCAACATCTTCCTGTTGCAGATAGGTTTTTACCAAATTATTTTGTCGATTCAAACGTCCCAGTTCTTGTTTGATCAGTGTTTGTTGTGCTTGCACTTGTGTAAGAAATGTTTGATACGCAGCCACGACCTTTTCAACTAGGGCTTGTGTCTGTTTTGTGCGATTCGGACTATCTGTCAGAGTTGCTAAAAGCTCAGCATTGGTTTCCAGCAGTACTTCTGCTTGCTCCACTTCACCGTTCCAATCCGTCAACCCTTGTAAAATCCGTGTTAATCGTTCGTCCAGTGTAGGCAGGCTATTTTCCATTCCACTCTTCCTCTCTTACTCTGATTGTCCAGAATTATTTAGATGAGAATTGACTAGCTAAGTATTCTAACTGGCTCTCAGCTTGCATCATTGCTTCATCAAGTTTGGTAAACATCGTGATATACCGATCTCTTTTCATCTCTAAAATCTTGTCAAAACGTGTGATTTGCTTGTTCAGATCTTTGATGGTGGAATCATAGGTGGCTGATTTTGTAGCGATGACCCCTTTATTGGTAGAAGTATTAACAACATAACTATTGACTAACTCCTTGATCGCTAATGTATAGCCAGATTCTGTCGTTGATGTGGTCCCGTCGCTGTCTTTGCTTTTGGTCTTTTCATAAAAGAAATCTTTGATCGCTGAAGGATCTTCTTCTAAAGCTTTCTTAAATTTCTCACTATCAAAGCCTAAAGTGCCGTTATTGTCGATTGTCGAAATTCCCAGATCATTCGGTTTTAGATCTGAACCTTTGACAGAAGGGATCGTGATCAAATTACGTAATTGGGTTTGAAGCCGAGTCAGCGCAGTATCCCCAGCCAACGCACCCGTCTTGTTGTTTTCACTGCTAGGATCACCAACAGATAGATTTTCACCAATAAAGCTCATTAAGCTGTTGTATTGATCAACTAATCCTTGTACCGCATCTACCAATTTGGAAGTGTCGTTGGTCAAAGATACTTTTACGGATTCGTCGCTGACCTTGGATAGCGTCAGTGTTGCACCATCGATTACGTCGCTGACCGTGTTGCTGTCACGAGTGATCTCCATACCGTCTAACTCAAAAATAGCTGATTGCCCTTGCGTCGTTTTCGCAGTGGAACCGATCCCTATACTTTCTGCAACATCACCAGAGATAGTAAAATTTTTGTCCCCCATTTTAGTATTGGTCAATACTAACTGGTTATCGATAATATTGGCACTCACAGAGGAATTTTTGCTTTGTTTATTGATTTTATCTGCAATGTCTTTTAGTGAGTCTTCACTAGTGATCTCAATGTCTACCGTGATAGGATTGCCGTCTTTATCTACTTCGGAACTTGTCAAAGAAAGCGTGCCTTCGACATTCAATGCAGCTTTGCTATTATCAGTAACTTTCGTTCCTGTTACTTTAGTAGCAGTAGCTAACTGCTTTACCTTTAGATCGTAGGAACCTTCCAATGCTTCGGCTGTTCCTGAGATAGACGCTATCCCACTGTTTGACGACGCTGCTTTCTTCGTTTGAAATGCCTCGTCTTTTTGCAGGGCATCGATTTTGTTCAAAAAGTTGGTCAAACGAGTGCTGATGTCGCTCCAGGCAGTCTTTTGCGAGTTGATGGTTTTGATTTGATTCTGGGCGCGGGTTTTATTAATGGCATCTGCTGCCAATAAACTTTCGATATCTTCTGCAGTGATCCCCGAATAACTCCCTAATGTCGTACTGATTCCTGAAGCACTTGTAATACTTGCCATTTCCTCATCCCTTTCTAGTGCGCAACCTTTCAAAGACTTCAGAGATCTATTCTCTAAAGTCTTCAATTACGCTGATCATCTGTTGCACCATAGTGGCGGGCTTTCCAACAAGTTGTTCACTTTTCCTGATTTGGACGATATTCTTCAAAAGCTGTGGTGCAGACAACAGCGACCATCCAGTCAACTAGCGTTTCACACTGGACCAGCTCTGTGAATTTGCTTGTTTGGTGCCTCTTGATTATGTGAGCGGTCATCCAGCGACCGATGTTCTTAGTGGTGCTATGTAAAGCCAAGGACCTTGCTTCCCCGTCTGGTCCTTGGCTGTGATTTCCCCAAAATTATTGAAGTAAGCTCAATACGCTGTTTGGCATTGAATTTGCTTGTGCCAACATAGAAGTTGCTGCTTGAGAAAGGATGTTGCTCTTAGTAAAGCTCATCATTTCTTGCGCCATGTCAACGTCACGGATACGTGAGTTTGCTTCAGAAAGGTTTTCTTGCGTTGTACCCAAGTTGTTGATTGTGTGTTCTAGACGGTTTTGAGCCGCACCTAGGTCCGCACGTTGTGCAGAAACAGTTTTGATGGCTTCATCGATTTTGCTGACTGTGCTGTTTTTAGAAGCTTCTTCAACTTCTGTCTTAGCCGTTGCGATAGCTGTTTGGCCATTAGTAGAAGCTTTAAAAGTTTCTAAAGCTGCATCATATGTTTTTTGTGCTGCTGCTTTTGCAGTATCATCAGCCGCATTTTCAATTGCATCTTTAAGTTCTGCAGCTGTTTTACCAGCTGTTGTATCAACTTTACCGTCAGCATCGTACTTATCTGAATTAGCTGCATCTAAAAAGGCCGTTTCAACTTTTTTAGCAATTTCAGATTCAGCATCTTTTGCTTCCTCAAGTTTTAAAGCGTCTACGCCTAATGCCTTAGCACCCATGTCACCGATTTTTACACTCATCGTTTGGTTTGCATTGGCACCGATTTGGAAGATGAAAGAAGCTTTTTCACCACTTTCTCCACCTTTTAATAAACTCTTAGTATTGAATTCTGTTGTTGTGCTGATACGATCGATTTCGTCAGACAAAGCAGAAAACTCTTTTGAGATTGCTTCGCGGTCATCTGTACTCAAAGTTCCGTTTGAACTTTGAACTGCTAAGTCACGCATACGGCCTAAGATGCTGTGGGTTTCATTCAATGCACCTTCAGCTGTTTGGATCAATGAGATACCATCTTGTGCATTGCTTTTCGCTTGAGACAATCCACCGATTTGGCCTTTCATTTTTTCAGAGATAGCTAGTCCAGCAGCATCGTCGCCGGCTTTGTTGATACGCATACCTGAAGATAGTTTTGATAAAGAGTTGCTTTTAGAAGCATTTGCTGCTGTTAAACGAGAGTAAGTGTTTAACGCAGACACGTTTGTATTGATTCTCATTTGATTATTCCTCCTAATTTTTCGCTAAGGTTTCCCTCTGTTTATATGTATCGGAAGAAAAAACCGTTAGTTAAGATAGGGAAATAAAAAAAATCAAAAAAAATTTATGCTCCGTATAAACAGCTGCTCTTGAACAAGAGAAACCCACGTTCATTCTTGGTAAACGACAGGATCTAAGAAATCATCTTCTATTGCTCCAGCTATCGTGAGAGTGATTCTTATCCAATCTGGCAATAAAACTGCTATAGTCAACCATCAAAAAAACATCTTAAACAAAAAACTCTACTTAGCTATTCGTAAATTGCAGCGGAGCATAGCCGCCTGCAACTTCCTTTTCTAAGTAGAGTCCATAGAGTTTGTTGTTCCTCTCTTGCATCTTGCGGTGACATCTATAAACGATTATCTAACGTAATCAAGGATCGTCAACTGCATGATTTTTGTTCCCATCGCCAATGTACTTTGGTAAGCAGTCATTTGATTAGAAAACTCCATATACTTTTCCACAAAATCAATATCTTGTTTGTTGGAAAGCGTCTCTGTCAAATTCAGTTTCTCTGTTTCATTACGATCTGAGGCAGCTTCTAGCCGATTGTACAAAGCGCCGATCTGAGAACGCACATTCACAAAATGATTGGCATACTCATCATGGGCTTCCAGCAGTTTGCCCCCCAAAGCTTCTTTGTCATCAGTACGCAATGCAGACAATAAATCATTGAAATACGTACTTAAATTTTCCGGATCTGACTCTGTTCCGGTTTCCTTCATTAGACGACTGCCGTCGGATAGTAAATCGACAGAAACACCATTCGCGATTTCTCGCGGCAAGTCTTTGCTAGTCCCATTGTATTTGATCCCAACGATTTCGCCATCTTCTTTTACGATTTCAAATGGCGGGGTCGTCGTACTGGTACCGCCAAAGATATATCGGCCATCGTAATTGGTATTTAGCGCTTCTACGATCCCTTCGATTTCTTCTTCAATCTCTGCTTTATTGGCCTTTAACTCATCATCACCATTCGTACCATTGGCAGAAGATTGGATCAACGAACGGATTCGCAGCATCGATTTGCTGACATTGTCTAATGTTGAATCTTGAACTTTTGACCAAGAAATACTGTCTTTGATCGTACTGCCAAATGTTGCGTTCTGATTGATAGATCCAGTTAGATTCATGATTTTAGAGATCAGCAATGGGTTCTCTGATGATTTGCTGACTTCTTTCAGACTAGATAACTGGTTAAGTGTCTTGTGAACATTCGAGGCGTTAGTGCCTAAATTACGAATAAAATCACTATAAGTAATATTATTTGAAATACGCATTTATCTATACTCCTGTCCGATTGATCAAGGTATCCAGCATCTCCGAAACCACAGAAATGATTCGTGCATTTGCCTGGAAGCCTTGTTGAAACCTTATCACGTCAGACATTTCTTCATTGATCGAAACCCCTGAAACGGATTGATTTCTATATTCTAATTGATTTAGCAGTGATAGCTGAGCGCTAGCAGTATTATCTGCTTGCTGTTTTGAGATCCCGTTCTTCGTGACGATACTATTGAAGTAACTGTCACACGTCATACCTGAACCATCTGTTTTGAAGGTAAGTGTATCGGGATCAAAAGAAGCCATCGTTTCATCTGACAGCGGAAAATCCAATTTTGCATTGCGAAGCTTCGCAATCGCTGCTGCTCTTGAACCATCTCCAGATTCACCTGTTTTACCGGCTTGCAATAAGCTAGGATTATCAATGATACTTTGAGAGACTTTGATCGTACCGGCAGTATCTTCTCCGAATTCAAAGAGACCGGAAGTACTGGATTTTCCATCTGTAAAGATCATATTGACTGCTTTGGCAATGGTTGTGGCAAAATTGTTCAATTCGCTTAAGCGACTGTCAATCTCAGTGACCGAAACTTGCAGACCCCCGATCGATCCTTCTTTGATCGGCAACTCCTCGTAGTTTGTTTGGCCGTCTTCTGTTGGCTTATTGATCAAAATCGTTCCGGGAGGGTAATCCCCACTGATTGTCTCCCGTGGATTCAAGCTGTTACCGTCTTTGGAAACGATGGTTCCTTGCTCGTTTTTACCCATCACTACACTGATCGTATTGCGTTCGTCTGCATTTAGGATCGTTTGGCCGCCAATCGCTACATAGCCACGGCCATATTGGTCAAATGTCGTTTCGATCGGTGCCAAGCTTGAAATATCTTTGAGTAGATTGTCCCGCAGATCCAGTAAGTCATTGGAGGTTTGTCCGTCAGTTGCTAAGGCATAGATCTGTTCATTCAATGATTCTAGCTGTTTGATTTTTTCATTGAAATCCAATGCAGATTTTTCAATGTCATCTACCGTGTCACCTTGCAATTTTTTCATTTGCGAAGACATTTGGTTGATAATGTCAGCCAGGGTACTGCTGTTTTCGAGGACTAGACTTTTGGCCGTTTCTAATTCGGGATTGTTGGCTAGCGCAGTCCAAGAGTCAAACATCGTAGACAGCTGTTTCGATAAACCATTATCTGAAGGCTCATTTAAGATACCTTCCAATTGGCCAAGGATATCTGCTTTTTGTTCATAGTATGTATATTTGGAATTGGCATTTCGTACTTGCCCAATCACAAAATCATCAACAACGCGCTGCACACTGCTAACCTTGACCCCTGTACCGATCGTACCTGCTCCTGGTAGATAGTAAGGTTGCTGAGTCTGTAGATTGACACGTTGCCGTGAATACCCGTCTGTATTCGTATTGGCGATATTATGGCTGCTCGTTTGTAGTGCTACTTGGTTTGCGCTCATACCGCCAGTAGCGGTCCCAAGTGATCCGAATAATCCTGTCATAAAAGTTCTCCTTAAATTTTTTGGTCAATGATCGCTGTCTGAACAGTGGCCTTTTCCGTATATTTCGAATACGTATTTGCTGCCGGCTGGATGTTGTCTTTAACGGCATCCATCAATGTTTTTTGGTAGCTGAGGGCTTGTTCAGTCAATAAGAGATTTTCTTGCTGTTGTCTTTGGATTTGTTGGATCAATTCACGACATTTGTCTGTCAGATTGCCTTCATAAGATTCGATGACTGGGACAAATCCTTCTTTTTTCTCTACCAGCTCGATCAGTTTTTCACCTTGGCCCTTGATCAAATACTCTTTCTCTTTGACCAAAAGTCGAAAAAAACGTTGTAATTGTCGTTCAAATTCACGTTCTGTCATCTAATCCGCCTTCTTTACATCGCTAGCAAGCATTTTAGTGGCAATTGCTTCTGCTGATACTTGATAAGTGCCATCTTTGATGGATTGTTTTAATGCAGCGACACGATCAGCACGGCTCGCTTCGTTACCGCCACTGTTTTTGATCGTTTGCGCTGTTTTTGACAATTGGACGTCAACCTTTTTTTCGGCAGCGGTTTGCTCTGCTTTGGTTGGCTTGATTGTTTCTCGTTGGATGGCTTTGTCGCTATACTCTGCATAACCTCTTGCGATTTTCATGAGAGTTCCTCCATTCTCGGTGCTTCTTCTATTTTATACTATCGGATAAAAAGAAAAAAAGTTAAACCTTTTTGTTTAACTTTTTCTAAGAAGATTCACTTAACTCAAGTTATGAATCCGTTGCTTTTGGGACAAGATATTGGTGATCCGGACACCAAAGTTCTCATTGATGACGACAACTTCTCCTTTAGCGATCAATTTCCCGTTCAACAATATTTCTAACGGTTCATCTGTCAGTTTGTCCAATTCGATGACCGATCCAGCATTGAAAGATAAAATTTCTTTGACTGTTTTTTTGCTGCGTCCCAAAACAACACTTAGATCCAATGGCACGTCTAAAATCAAATCCAGATTATCGCCATCTGTGGTTGGTGTTGCATTTAATGGCTGGAATGCTGGTTGACTGACTTCCACTTGCGGTTGGTTAACCGCAGGTTCTGGTTTTGCTTCTACAGCGGGCTGCGGTTTTGCCGGTGTTTCCCGTTCCACAACTGTTGCTTGATCTGCTAACATCGCGGCTACGATATCATTGACGACTGGATCGCTAAAAACTTGCATGATCTCACTCTCGATCGCACCTTCCACACTTAGTGAGAATGAAATACAGTAAATTTCTTCTTCCTTAACTGCCTCGTATTCCAGAGCTTCTGATTCGCTCCATAGTTTGACGATCGGTGGTAAAATATCCACTTTGCGATTGATCATCGTTGCCATCGAGGTAGATGCGGTACCGATCATTTGGTTCATTGCTTCGGCAACAGCACTTAGCTCTAGTTCTGTGAATTGAGTACTTGTTGTTTCACCTGTGCCTCCCATCATCAAATCTGCAATGATGATTGCATCTTTGACTTCCAAGAGCATCAAATTGCTGCCGACAAGTCCTTCTTTAAACTCAACAATCGTGGCCACTTTCGGTGCCACTAGATCATCTAAAATCGTTTGAAGTTTGACTCTGACAACTCTAGGCGTTGTAATGCTGACACGGCGATTCAAGATCGACGATAAGGTCGTTGCCGCTTGGGACATCGAAATATTCCCGACTTCTCCGATAATATCAACTTTTACTTGTTCATCTACATTTTGCTGAGAGGTATCGTGATTCATCAATGCATCGATCTCTGATTGGCTAAAACTTTCGCTCATTCTTCTTGCTCCTCTTCTAACTTGTCTAATAATTCAATGGCTAGCTTATCTCCCTGCTTGCCAGGTTTCGCGCGATAAAACGGTTTTCCATCAACAAAGGTCTCTAATGGTTCCGTGATCTTTTTATCTAATTTGATGACATCCCCGACTTCTAAATGAATGAAGTCTGACAAACTCATCTGGGCATATCCTAACAAAGCTTCCAGATTTAACGCGACTCCATTCAAACTTTTTTGCAGCTCGCGGCTATCCTCAGAACTGGCTGGTTGATTGCTGTCGAACCAATTACGAAAACTTAGTTTATCAATGATTCCTTCAAAGAAGACATAAGGAACACATAAGTTGATAAAACTCTTGGTTTCGAAAATTTTCAATGTGAAGGTCACCAACACAACAGGTTCATTGGGTGACATATTTTGCAGCAACTGCGGATTAGTATCCAACCCATCCAAGACTGAATCTAACTTGACGATATCTTGCCAGACACTTTCATAGACCCGTACGAATAGTTTGACTACTTCTTCCAGAATGGCTGTTTCAATATCCGTGAAATTCGTCTTGTCTTCTAAATCAATCTCTGATTGTTTGCTTTGATACGCATCCAATCCTCCACATAATAGTTCCACCATCAACATGCACAGTTGAGGGTTCATCTCGATGAATTGAATCCCATTTAGCGGTTGAGAACGAAAGAGTCCTAACAACGTAAACTTAGGGATCGAATGGATAAATTCATCGTAACTTACTTGTTCGATAGCAGCCAACTGCAAAGTTACGTTGGTACGCAATTGGGTAGACAGCATACTGCTGCTCATTTTAGAAAAGTCTTCAAAGATCATGTGCAGGGTATTGACGTACTCTTTGGATAACTTTGTTGGTCTGCGAAAGTCGTAGGCTTTTACTTTTGTCTGCTTGTCTTCTTCATTCATTACCTCTTTATCGATCTCTCCTGTGCTCATCGCATTCAGTAAGAGATCTATTTCTTGCTGCGTCAATACCTGATCCACACTAATCCCCCATTTTTCTTAAAAAATCAACTGATCAATTTTGATCACACTTGCTACTTTATCTGACAATGATACGACACCAATGGCATGACTGCTGCCTTCTTGATCACTCAATTGCAGATCTGACTCTTGTAATTCCAGCACTTCGATGACTTCTTCGACTAAAACGCCCTTGCGATCATCGCCTTGCTTCATGATCAAAACATTCCGATCCTCTGCAGAACTTGATACTGCGATCAATTTCGAAAGCCGAATCACTGTCAAAACGGTCCCTCGCAAGTTGATCAAGCCTTCGACCCATTCAGGCGCTAATGGGACTTTAGTGATTTCTGGTGCATCGATAACTTCCTCAACCGATTCAGCAGAAATCAGATAATGTTGCTGCGCCATTTTAAAAAGAATCATTTGCATCTCAACACATCCTCTGAAGTCTAAGCAAAAGCTTTATCAATAGACGCGATCACTCGATCGGTATCAAATGGTTTCACGATGAAATCCATTGCTCCTGCTCGAATAGCATCCATAACCATACCTTGTTGACCCATGGCACTACACATGATCACTTTCGCTGATGGATCAGACGAACGAATCATTTTCAACGCTTCTAAGCCATCTACTTCTGGCATTGTAATATCCATTGTTACTAGATCGGGTGCAGTGGCTTGGTATTTTTCATAAGCTTCTTTCCCATTTTGTGCTTCTCCGACTACTTCATAGCCGTTTTTTTCAAGAATATCTTTTAATTTCATGCGCATAAACACCGCATCATCGACGATTAATACTTTTTTTGACATAATTGTTACTCCCTTCAAATACCTAATGTACCAAATATTTCTTCTAGAACACCCTCTTCTGGAATAAAGAACAGCGAGGCGTCTAGTGTTTCTTGTTCATAAGAAAACTCATTGCGAATGACCAAAACGTGATCATCAAACTGATTTAATGCTAGATAAAGGCTACTAATTGCAGCACCAAAGAAATCATAACGAGCCATCGGTAGCGACGCCGCTAATTCAGCAGACAATAGTTGGCTGATCGCATTTAGAAACGAATTAAAAATGATATTCGTCAGCTCACTAATGATCGACTGCTTCATTTCTTCAGTGGCATCTTCCATGACCAGATGGACCAGTCGATCGGCAGCAACATCTGAAAGTACAAAGAGAAACACGCCGCTGAATGTACCGCTGATTGAACTGATCACTGCATGGACCTCTTTGTCTTCTTCCATGATCTGTGTATAGAGAGTTTGATAATCCAAGACCGCTACTTCCGGTACACTCATTGAGATAGGTTGCGCGATCAGCTTAGAAATACTTGTGGCAGCATTTCCGCCTCCAATATTGATCAGTTCTTTTAATCCGTCTAATTGCAAGTCGGTGTATTTCATTGCCGCTCATCCTTTTTTTCTCCACAAATCGCATTGACATCTAAAATCAGTGCAATCGAGCCGTTTCCTAAAATCGTCGCCCCCTGATAGCGATCCAGCTGCTGGAGGAGCGGATCGATCTTTTTGATCACGATTTCTTGCTGACCAACTAACTCGTCTGCCAATAAGCCATAATATTGCTGTTCGCTGTTGACAATGATGGCGAATTTTTTCCCGACTGAGTTTCCCTCGATTCCTAAAAGCTGATCGGTCCGAATAATCGGAATCAAATCTTCCTGGAAACGATAAACTTCTTGAGAAACGGTCTGGATCACTTCTTCTTCTTTGATGATCACTACACGTTCAACTAAATCAAGCGGAATCGCAAAGGTTTCGGTTCCTACACGCACCATTAGTGCTTGAATGATCGATAAGGTCAATGGTAGTTTGATCGTAAAGCGCGTCCCCTTATTGGGCCGACTCCATAATTCAATCGTGCCGCCTAAATTAGCGATCTTCGATTGTACCGCATCCATCCCTACACCTCGACCCGAGATATTCGTAACTTTTTCTGCTGTCGAAAATCCCGGATGGAAAATCAGTTGCTGGATCTCTTCATCAGATAAGCCTTCTGTGGCTAAGCCTTTTCTTTCCGCACTTGCTTTGATCACTTGTGGGTCTAATCCCTTGCCATCATCTTCTAGCGTAATGATGACTCGATTGCCTTCCTGGTATGCAGCTAACCGAATCGTTCCTTTACGGGATTTTCCTAATGCTTCCCGTTCTTCTGGACTTTCGATCCCATGATCGACAGAATTACGCAGGAGATGGACCAATGGCTCACTCAGTTCAGAAACAACCGTCTTATCCAACTCTGTTTCTTCTCCAATGATTACCAGATCCATTTCTTTTCCTAGTTCAGTCGATAAATCCCGCACCATTCGGGGAAAGCGGCTGAAAACGACATTGACCTGCTGCATACGAATCCGCAATACCAAGTCCTGCAATTCAGATGTCAGATGGGAGACTTGTTCCAGCGGATCTTTGATTGCTTCGATGTTTTCGCGATGGCTGACATCTTCCAGCTGGTTGCGATAGACGACTAATTCCGAAACTAGATCCAAAAAAGAATCGAGTCGCGATAGATCCACCCGGATCGATTGATTAGAAACAGACGCATGATGTGTCATTGTTTCTTTGGTTTCTTTGGTTTGGGTTGTTGGTTCTTTCGTGGTGTCTGTTTTTAGAGTCTCATTTGTTGCTTGAGACGGATTTGCTTGAAAAGGCTCAACTCGAAACTCTTCGATCTCACTATTACTAGCAATATTCTTTTGGACTTCCGCCAACTCATTCTGAGTGAGATACACTAGCCTAAAATCAGAATCAAAATCGCCTTCTTCCAATTGTTCCGCACTCGGTTCCGTATGCAGGATATCACCAGATTGTTCCAGTTTTTCCATGATCAAAAAGGCTCTAGGCCCCTTGAGCATGGAATCTTTTTCTAAGCGGACCGCAATGCTGAAGGCGTGGTAATCCCCGGCTACCGCTTGTTCGATCACAAAAAGATCCGAAGAATCTAATTGCTCAAATGCCAGCGATAACTGCGCAAGCGGTGTATCGGAGGTTGTTGTTTCCGAATGTTGTTGATCGGATTGATTTTGGCTTTGCTGTTCTACTTGATCTAATTCCAGCAGCAAATCTGTGATTTGATTCGGCTGCAGTTCTTTTTCTTCCCGCAAGTCTTCCACCAATTCGGATAACCGATCCAAGCATTTAAAAATCAGCGAGATGGAATCACTCGTCACTGACAACGTTGCTGTTTTGAATAGCTCAAAAATATTTTCCATCTTGTGGGTCAACTGTGTCATCACATCGTACCCCATCGTCGCTGCCATCCCTTTCAGTGTATGAGCTGAGCGGAAAATATCATTTAAAAGTGCTGTGTCTTGCGGATTGCTTTCTAATGCCAATACATGGTCGTTCAGCTGTTGCAGATGGTCATCTGTCTCTTCGAAGAAAAGCGTACGGTATACGCTATTATCATCCAAATGAATCCCTCCTTTGCGAAATTATATTTTTTGATAAATAAAGGAATCGATTTTTTTCAACCCGAATTTTTCCGAAAAATTAATCGTTTCTGTTGCTCCAGTAAATAAAATCCCACCTGGTACTAAGGCATCACTAAACTTCTGATACACTTCGTCTCTGGCATCACTTTTGAAATAAATCGTTACATTGCGGCAGACGATCACGTGACAATTCTTTTCATAGGGATCTTTCAATAGATCATGTTTCTTGAAATGAACTTTCCGCTTGAGTTCTGGTTTGATCTGATAAGTGTTTCTCTCTTTGACCTCAAAATAATTCGCTAGTTCTTCAATAGGAACATTTCTTAGCTCGTGCTCGCGATACACCCCTTGTTTTGCCTTTGTCAAAATCTGCTGATCGATATCCGTTGCTAAAACAGCGGGCGCTGCCAAGCGATTTTTCTCTAACAGCATGGCGATCGTATAAGGCTCCGCACCTATCGAGCAAGCCGCACTCCAAATTTTCGGCAATGCAAACTGTGGCACGATCTTAGTCAGCAGCGTTTTTTCAAAGGCATCAAATAACTCTTTGTTACGATAAAATTCGGTAACATTGATCGTGATATGGGCTAGAAAAGCTTCTCTGGCAACCATATCTTTCTCCAAAAGCCGCTGGTATTCCTGCAAATTTTTAGCACCTGAATGTTCCATGATGGTCAAAATCCGTCTTTGCATTTGACTTTCTTTGTAGGCCGCTAGCTGTACCCCCAGCCGATCACTGACCCATTGATTAAAAACAACAAAATCTGTCTCCATGTTCTCACCCGACTATCTGTCCGATTTTTGTTTCAATCTTGCTTAGTGCTAGAACTTCATCGACTGCCTTTTGTTCGATGGCGTATCGCGGCATCCCGAAGACCACACAACTGTCTTTGTCCTGAGCGATGGTATAACCACCTTCTTGTTGGATCGCTTGCATTCCTTTGGCACCATCTTTACCCATTCCAGTCAATAAAACACCGACTAGCCCCTTTTGATAAGCGCTGGCTGCTGAAGTGAATAAATAATCAACCGCCGGCCTAGTTCCGTGAAGCTTCTCCCGTTGATTCAGGTGAAAACGCCCTTGTCCCACTGTCATATGGTAATCTCCTGGGCAAAGATAGACTTGGTTTTCAATCGGCATGCCGTCGGTCACTTCTTTGACTGGTACTGTTGTTTCCGAGTTCAGACGTTGAGCGAAAGATGCAGTGAATCCAGCCGGCATGTGTTGAACGATCATGACTGGGCAATGCAGTCGTTTAGGCAAGCCGCGGATGATTCCCAACAAAGCTCTGGGGCCACCGGTGGAAGAGCCAATCACGACTGCTTCAACTGTCCGTGGCAAATGGTGTGACGTTAATTTTATTTGTTCAGCTATACTATGGTTTATTTCCTTAGAATGGTTTTGATCAAGCGAATCGATTTTTTTGTAGAAATCATCGATCCAGTCTTGTTGAATCTGAGATAGATTAACAGGCTTTTCAACGAAGTCTGCCGCCCCGAGCTCTAATGACTCAATCGTTGTTTCTTGATTTGTCATTGAACTGAGCATGATTACCGGAACGGTGTACTGTTCTTTGATCATCCGCAATGTCTCTAATCCATCCAATACAGGCATTTCTACATCCATCACTACAAGGTCGAAAGATTCTTTCGCAAGATGATCTAGTGCTTGCTTGCCATTACGAGCAGCAGCAGCTACTTTGATGTGGGGCATCTGTTCCAACAGATCCGTCACCACTTTCCGCATAAAAGCAGAATCATCTACGATCAATACTCTTTTCATTTTTTTCAAACTCCTTTATAGATAGATGATTTCTTGATTTACGATCCGAACCATTGTTGTAAAATCGTCTAAGTCAACGATCATTGTTCTTCCAGCCGTACCACCAACGTGTTTGGCTACAATGGGAATTCCCAACTTGGCCAAAGATTGTTCAACTGCCTCAACATTGCGTTGTCCGATATTACTCGTATTCGTGATTGTTTGGAATTGAAACATATTGGCACCACCAACGATTTTGGCTTTGAATCGCGGAGCACGTACTTTACGCTGCAATTCTTCAACCATGTTTGGCAATGCCAGATCAGCAAATTTTCCCGGCTTGATCTCCCGCTTGTGGGAAAATGGTTGACTATCTGGCAGCATAATATGGCTCAGTCCGCCAATTTTGCTTTTTTCATCATAAATGATCGTGCCAACGCAGGATCCCAGTCCAACGGTCATTAATTTGTCCGGATACTGGGCAATTTTATACTCTGAGATGCCTACATGAATCTCCTGTTTTGTTTTCAATAGACGGGTCAACTCGTTTCTCCGAACGTGTCCTGCCATTCCTCCGGTTCATAGTCAAATAAAAAGGAGAGCGCCAATAATAGTACGACGGATTCATCGCTTTTCAAAAATTGCTCGATATAACTTTGTTTAAGTCCCGAACGATCAAGCTGAGCTTCATAATCCGTCTCTTCCAGCGTAGAGATCCCCACGATCTCATCGACATACAGCCCAAGATCTTGATCATTCCAATGACATAAGATGACATTGTTCCGTTCAGAAACCGTTGTGGGCTCTTTGAATAGTTTACGGCGAACATCAATAATCGGGATCATTTTTTCTTGAAATTCATAGACACCTAAAACGAAATCAGCCACTTCCGGTAACTGAATAAAGGATTGGGCTTCAATCACTCGTGTCACTTGCTGGACTCGGATTGCAAAGAGCTGGTCATGACTTCTAAATATTACATATTGCTCCATCAGCATCTTTTCCTCTCTCTAGAATTTAAAGCTATCTACTTGGAACTTCAGAATGCTCGCGATCGTTTCGATTTCTTGCGCATTCGATTCAAATTCTTCGATGACCAAATAGAAATCTTCCAAGTTGGCCGTCACTTCTTGGGTGCCGGCAGAGGTTTCTGAAACAGCAGAGGAAATATTGCTGACAGAGACTTGCACCATATCTTTTTTCTCCACGATGCCGGTAATATGTGACTCGACTGTTTGGATACTCATTACTAATTTTTCAACAATATCAGAGATTTCATTGGCTAAATCAATCACCTTATTGATATTGTCTGTTTGTTTTTTCCCGCCCTCATAAGAATTCATCGCTGCTGAAACAACTTTCTCAGATTTTTTGCGGATTGCTTCAATGATCGTGCGAATACTTTTAGTCGATTGACTGCTCTGTTCTGCCAAACTGCGAACTTCTTCTGCCACAATGGCAAATCCGCGGCCTGCTTCCCCTGCACGAGCTGCTTCGATCGAAGCATTTAATGCCAAAAGATTGGTTTGATCAGAAATATCATTAATCAACTGAACGATTTTGCCGATACTTTGAATGTCTTCATTCATATCATTCATACCATCCACCAAATCAGCTTGATTTTGACGTTCGACTTCCCAACTTTCTGAGACATACATCATCACTTCAGAATTTCGATAATTGCTATCTTGAGATTTTTGCACGTAGCCATTCATGAGGTCGATCTCTTTGTGGATTTCCTCGATGCTTGTTGCTAATTCGTCCATGTCAACAGAGGTCTGTTCTGCTTCAGAGGCTTGAGAGCTGGCTGCGTTGGCGATAGCGTTCATCGTTTGGCGAACATTTTCGATAGATGTTTTGGCATTTTTGGACGTCTTGGTCAAATTTCCAACCATTTCCGTCATGCGGGTGCTTTCTTCATGCATTCCCACGATTACTGCTTTAAATGTATTCAAGACACCTTTAAAACTATTTTTGACCTTTTCAAAGAGGGGATCATTTCCGTCATTCCCCATAGCATCAATGTGCGAGAGGTCTCCTCCACTAACAATTTCCAATTCTGCTAGTAATGTATCCATTCCTGGATCCTTATGTTTCACCACAAAAGAGAGTACGACAACTCCAATAAATTCCAATAAGAGAACGATTATTGAAAAAATAAAGAACACATGACTCAACTGATCGTCTCCGTGAGGCCGTAAAACAAAGAAATAGCACCCCAATAAAACGACAAACGTAATAATTAAGGGAAGCAGCGTAGCGAGGCGGATTTTTTTGATAATAGCTTGTAACTTCTTCTTCATGACAGTATCCTTTCCTATGCGATATGATCGTCAATGATTTTTATCAAGATTCGCTCTTCACTTGATAATCGCAGTGTCACTCCTTCTTTATCCGATTATGAAAACAATCTTCTAGTTCCCTAATCGGATAATTAACTGGAAATTTAAGGCTTGTCACCAGACATATGTATCTTTCGGGTCTGCATAACGGGTATAGCCGCCGTTGCGATCGTCCCGTATCAATCGTCCTTCTTTAAGCTCAAAAACACGATTCCGAACAGTATTGACCATGGTGCTGTCATGGGTAGCAAGAAGCACGGTGGCCCCTAACTGGTTGATCTTTATGAATAATTTCATGATTTCTACTGCGGATTTAATATCTAAATTTGCTGTAGGTTCATCTGCGATCAAGACTGCCGGTTCAGTTACGATGGCACGGGCGATCGCGATCTTTTTGCATTGTCCTACCGACAATTCATGGGGATAGCAAGATTGATAAGCCGTCATGCCCACCATTTGCAATGCTTTATCGGTTTTTTCTTTGCGTATTTTCCGTGGCACGCCCAATACCTGTAATGCATATTCAATGTTTTTATAAGCCGTCATATGTGCCAACAGCAGGTCTTCCTGCTGGATAATGCCTACTTGTCGCCGAATCATATATAAGTGACGATCTTTCAGCCCTTCTAGCAGCACATTGCCAATTTGGATCGACCCTGCTGAAAGCTCTTCTTCTTTCAGCAGTAACTTGAACAGTGTCGATTTGCCAGAGCCGCTCGGTCCTACGACATAAATAAATTCGCCTTGCGAGATCTCAGCGGTAATATTTGCTAATGCTAGCGTGCCATTTTGGAATTGCTTGCTGACTTTGGTTAATCGGATCATTGGTCTCTCCTCTAATTAGTAAAACGATTGACAACAGCTAACATATCATCCGTTGTTTGCATTGCTTTTGTATTAAGGGCGTATGCTCTTTGTGTCGTCAGCAGTTCTGTCATTGAACCGGCCAAGTCTACATTCGATCCCTCCAAATAATGTTGATTGATCGTTCCAAAAGCGGTTGGGTCTGCTTGAGAACTTGTTAGCTGGGCATTTTGTGTTTGAAATAGCTGACTTCCCACAGGAACCAGATCATTCATATTGGTTGGGTTATAAAGTGTCAATTGCCCTAGTAGAACTGCCTGTCCATTTTGTTGGGTCATTAATCGGCCTGCAGAATCAATTTGGATGTTCTGGGCATTTGGCCATTGATTAGCGGGTACCATAGTAGTCATAGCGACAGGGTAGCCATCGCTGGTGACTAGTCCTTTTTCAGCATCTAACTGGAAATTACCAGCTCTTGTCAAAAGCAACTCATTGTTTCCATTGCGGACGCCAAAGAATCCCGTACCTTGGATCGCCACATCTAGCGGCTGACTGCTAGCTGTCAACACGCCTTGACCAAAGCTAGTTCCAGTTGTAGCTGAAGAACCAACGTTCCAGCCGTATTGTGCCGCATTACCACTGAAATAGACTTCCTCAGTTGATACTGCATTGTTGATCAGTTCTTTGAAATGAGTCGTTTGCGATTGATAACCATTGGTATTGACATTGGCAATGTTGTTAGCAACATTGTCCAAATTCTTTTGTAAACTGTTCATTCCTGAACGACTGATCCCTAATAAACCGTTCATATTCATTCTGCTATCCTCAAATCTTTCCTAATTCGTTCACTGCTTTTTGGAGTGTTTCATTGGTGGAGTTCAATACTTTTTGGTTTGCTTCAAATTCTCTTGATGTCTGGATCATTGCCACCATCTCGTCTGCCACGACCACATTGGCTTGTTCCAGATACCCTTGCTGCACCGTCGGCCGTGCAGCGATCGTCCCTGCATTGTCGCTGGTATAGTAAGTTTCCCCATTGGCCATCAACTGGTCTGGTTCAAACAAACGGACTTGGAATTGCGGATTATCTGCTGCGGTCACTGGCTGATTGCCATTGCCTAAAACAACGTATCCTTCTTGGGTCACGAATTGATTCTGCTGATTAAGGGTAAAGTCCCCTTTTCGCGTGTATAATGTTTCACCTGCAGGTGTTCGGAGAGTAAAGTAGCCATCAGAAAGCAGTGCGAAATCTGTTGCTTGATCCGTTTGTTTTATCGCCCCAGCTGCCTGTTCCAAACTGGTGCCGGCTAATTGATTCCCGAATGCCAGTCCACCAATATCATGACGAGTGTTTGCCTGAGCACCGCCTTGATAATTATGTAATGCTACTTCATCTAATGTCGATTGAAATAGTTTTTTTGCTTGATACCCAGTGGTTTTGACATTGGCGATGTTCCCACTAGTCGTTTCTTGCCGTTTCTGTAAGACATTGATGTTGCGGGAAAGAATATCTAATCCTCGAATCATGCTAGTTCCTCCTTGATCAATAATCGTAATTTAGCTACCATTTTGCCGTGGATCTGTGAAACCCTTGGAATTGAGATTTCTAAAATTTCTGCGATCTCTTTGAGTGTCAATTCTTCGGTGTAATACAAACTCAAAATCAACTGCTCTCTTTCCCCGAGCTTTTTGATACAGGTAGTCAATGCTTGCAGACGTTCTGTTTCTAATAACGCTTCTTCCACATCTACCGCTTCTTTATCGCTGATAGAATCTTTGATCGTCATACCTTCATCTTGAGCAGAAAACAATGTATCCTCTAATGACACACTAGCTAAATAATGTAGGCTTTCATAAATATCTGCCAACTGTCCGCGACTAATTCCCATCTGTTTAGAGATTTCTGTATCAGTCGCTTCTCGCTTCAAGGTTTGCTCTAACTCTTGTCGTGCTTGATAAAATTGGTTAACTGCCGCCATTTTATAACGTGAGATTTTTGCATGCTTGCGTACTTCGTCAATGATCGCTCCTTTGATACGAAGGACCGCATAACTTTCAAAAGGCACTTTTTTCGTCGGATCAAATTTATTTAACGCATCCATCAATCCGATGACCCCAATGTTGAATAGATCTCCTTGTTCGTAATCTGTCGTTTTGATTGACATTCGCTGAACCACGCGTTCGACTAGAGGAAGGTATTTAATGATTTCTGCTTCTCTATCCACTTCGTACATCGGTTATTCTCCTTTCACTTCGCACTCTTTGCTCATATCTCAATACTGCCTACCGTCTCAATAGCGATTTCGTTAGGTATCTCATTCAATGACAAGATTGCCAAATCCGGAAAATTGAATGTGATCATTTTCTTGAACGGAAGACGAATCTTTGGTGAAGCTAGAATTACGAAGGAAACATTCTGAGCGATCGCTGCATGTTGGATCGTATTGATTGAATCCAAAATTTTCGTCACTGTCTCTGGCTTTAAGACTGGGTAAGAGCCGGTTGCTGTCTTCTGAATACTTTGAGCAATCATTTCTTCTAATTTTGGATGAATGACAGCGACCTTCAGTTCATGCTGCTCCCCAATATATTTCGCCACGATCGTTCGTTTCAGTGCTTGACGAACATATTCTGTCAAGACTTCTACATCTTTTGTTACAACGCCGTAATCGGCTAATGTTTCTAATATTGTTGCCAGATCATTGATTGGGATCTGTTCATCTAGAAGATTTTGTAATACTTTTTGTACTTCACCCAACCTTAAAATCTCAGGAATCAATTCATCAATGACTACGTTGTACTGTTCTTTGATTCCTTCCAACAATTTCTTCACTTCTTGTCGGCCTAGTAATTCTGGCGCATGGCTGTAAATGATTTCTTTGAGATGCGTGGCAATCACCGTTAATGGTTCAATAATCGTAAAGCCTTGCAATTCAGCCAATTCCTTGTCTTTCTCATCGATCCACATCGCATCTAAATGAAAGGCTGGTTCTTTGGTTGCGATTCCTTCAAATGGGAAAGGTTCTTCATTAGGACTGATGACCATTACTTTATTCGGATAAATATCGCCCCGTCCCACTTCATTCCCTCGAATTTTGATCACATAATCATTTGACTCAAGGTAGAGATTGTCTCGGATACGTACCGGACTGACTAGGATCCCTAACTCTCGGGCGCTTTGTTTACGAATCGCGACGATACGATTCATCAGACTATTATCGATGGAACTGTCGACGATTGGGATTAGTCCATAGCCGATTTCAACTGCAATCGGTTCTACTTGGAAGGAAGCGACAGAATCGTCTTCTTCTTGGGCTTCTTTTTTACGTTCCAAAGCGAGTTTCTGTTCCAATTTCTTTTGTTCTGTCCGTTGCTTTTCTTCTTGCTGTGTAATCATGAAACTAGCGGCAAATAAACCGCCACCAATCAGGAGAAAAGGGATCGGTGGAAACCCTGGCACGATCGCCAAAACAAAAAGAATCATACCGACGATTCGGAAGAGTTGCGGATTTCTTGTGATATCGGCTGCAATGTCTAAACCAAAGGAACTGTCATTGTCTGAACGAGTGACCATCACACCAGATGCGATGGAGATCAGCAGGGAGGGGATCGAACTAACCAAACCGTCTCCGATAGCTAATTTACCAAACTGGGAGAAAGCTTCCATGACTGTCATTTGCCCTCCCATGGAAAAGATGATCGCGCCGCCGACTAAGTTGATGACCGTGATCATGATCCCGGCAATCGCATCTCCTTTAACGAACTTGCTGGCACCATCCATCGATCCAAAAAAGTCCGCTTCCCGCTGCAAGTCTTTTCGACGTTTCCGGGCATCGTCTTCCGTGATTAATCCGGCATTCAGATCCGAATCAATGGCCATTTGCTTTCCTGGCATCGCATCTAGTGTGAAACGAGCAGTAACCTCTGAAACTCGTCCCGCACCATTAGTCACGACAGCTAGTTGTACCACCATGATGATGACAAACAAAATGATTCCGACAATGTAATTACTTCCAGCTACGACATTCGCGAAGGCATCAATGACATGGCCCCCATTCCCTTGTGTCAGAATCAAGCGGGTAGAAGACAGGTTCAATCCTAGCCGGAACATCGTTGTAATCAAAAGAAGTGTTGGAAAGGTGGTAAATTCCAAAACTGTTTTGGTAAACAGGGTGATCAGCAGAATGTTGATAGCAATCGTTAGATTGACAATGATTAAAAAGTCCAAAATAGTTGCTGGTAAAGGAATAATGATCAATCCAATAATCCCGATCACTAAAAAAGAAACTAGGACATCCGCATAACCGATTTTTTTCTTAGATTTTGCTACTGCCTCATTCATGCTGTTGCCTCCGTTTTAAATCTTTCCGCGTTCGTTTTCTTCCAATTGATAAACCAGTGCAATAATCTCAGCGATCGCTTCGTACATCTCTACTGGTATCAAATCTCCCGGCTCTACTTGTCTATAAAGAGCTCGAGCAATTTCCCGATTTTCGATCATCGGAATGTTTTCTTTTGCTGCTTCTGCTTTCATTCGCTGTGCCAACTGATCAGCACCTTTTGCTAAAACCCTCGGCACTCCTTCATTCTCCGCATCGTAGCGAATCGCAATGGCAAAGTGCGTCGGGTTAGTGATAACGACAGTGGCTTCCTTGACGTGAGCGATGGCGTTGCGTGTCATCTCTCGGTATTTTGCTTTCCGCTGAGATTTGACTTGCGGATCACCTTCCATTTGCTTGTATTCATCTTTGATTTCTTGCTTGCTCATCTTCAAGTTCTTGCGATGACTGTAGCGTTGATACACATAGTCTCCTACCGCTAAAACAATCAAAAAAAGTGAGATTTGAAAAAATAGATCCTTTGCCCGTTCAATCAGAAAATAGACTGTTTTTTCTAAACCGACCTCACTGACACCCAGTAATGTTGGGACAGCCGCCAAAAATTTCTGGTAACAAAGATAAACAATAATGCCAAATTTTGCTAACGTTTTAGCGAGATTGGCAAGCGCTCGAGTGCTGAATTGTTGCTTTAATCCAGCCAGCGGATTCAGCTTCTTGAAATTTGGTTTGATTGCTTTAGCAGAAAATAAGATTCCCACTTGAGCATAGTTAGTAATTAAACCAACCGCATAAGCAATCACAAAGACAGGTGCGCAAAGCAAAAAAAATAGCAAAATACTTTGAAGTCCTAAACGAGGTAAATCCGCAACGCTGGCTTCAAACAAATACAGATGCTCCAACGCTCGAGTGAGATAAGGTAAAAAGCGCTGCGCAAAAAAGTGCCAAAGGGGCAACAACATAAAAGAAAAGACCATCAGAGAGACCGCAGCCGCTAACTCTTGCGTTTTAGGAACTTCTCCGCGTTTACGGGCATCCCGTAAACGCTTGGCCGTGGGTTGTTCTGTTTTGCCGTCTTTTTCTGACACGTTTTTCACCTCTCTATGATTTCAGTGATGTCATGAACTCTTGTAAATACTTGATTGTATCTGGAAGCTGCTTACTCAAAAAAGTAATGGCGTTTGGCAGTAGTAGCAAAAAGATCATAAAACTGATTGCTGTTTTTAAGGAAAGACTCATCATTAAGATATTGATTTGCGGAATCGACCGCGAAATCACCCCTAATACCAGATCTACCATCAGTAGTGCTATGAGCATCGGCGCAGCTAAATTGAGTGCCATTTCCATCATCTGTCCAAATAGTTTCACGACACCTTCGATGGTAGTACCACTAATTTGAACTGTTCCTAAGGGAACAATCGTAAAAGATAGAAGCAGCGCTGAAATCAAGCGATGATGCAAATTCAAGGTGAAAAAGGTTCCTACGGCTAACCAATAATACGTTTTTCCATATTGAGAGACGTTCATTTGGATCGTCGGGTCATAGGCCTGAGCCATCGAAAACCCCACTTGAAAGTCGATCATTTGACCAGCGATTTGCACGCCAGTAAAAACTAACTGACTCAAATAACCCATCGCCATTCCCAGTAAAATCTCTTTGAGAGCCAAAATCGCAAACATAAACGATGTCGCCTCTGGCAATGGTTCGACCGCAGGTAAACAAAGGAAGGTGAAGGCAACGCCTAGAACCACTTTCGCAAGCGAAGGAAAATTTTGTTGTGAAAATATGGGACACAAGATAACAAATGCCATCATGCGGCAAAAAATCAGGATACTTGCTTGGATCAGTGCCATGCTTTGCCTCCTTACAATGCCGCGATCATCTTAAAGATGGTTTTAGTGAAATTAAGCAAAAGATTCAGCATAAAATTGCCGGCAAGAATCAATGTTAAGAAAATAGCGATCAGTTTGGGCACAAAACTTAACGTCTGCTCTTGAATCTGGGTAGTGGCTTGAAAAATACTGATCACTAACCCCACAAGCATCCCGATAAGTAACGCCGGTCCAGAAATCAACAAGATCCGAATGAATGCTTCTCGCAATATGTCGAGTACCGTTGCAACAGACATTGGTTTTCTGCTCCTTTCCTGTGAATTATTGGAAACTCTTGATCAGTGATTCCACCACTAAATACCAACCGTCAACTAAGACGAATAGTAGGATCTTAAATGGCAGTGAGATCATGATCGGGGACAACATCATCATCCCCATCGACATCAAAATACTCGAAACAACTAAATCAATGATCAAGAAAGGAATAAAGATCAAAAATCCAATACTGAAGGCCGTCCGCAATTCACTAATGATAAATGCCGGGACCATTACGGTTAGCGGCACTTCATCTGAAGTTTCATATTTTTCTTTTGCCCCAGAAGCTTCGGCGAAAAGCTGAATATCTTTTTCTCGTGTTTGGAGCATCATAAATTCTTTGATTCGACGTTCTGAGCGATCAAAAACTTCGGATTGCGTGATTTCTTGCCGGTCAAAAGGTTCAATGGCTTGCTGATAAATATCCGTATAGACGGGCTTCATGATAAAGAAAGTAAGAAACAAAGCAAGACCGATCAATACTTGGTTGGGCGGATTCTGCTGGGTTCCTAATGAACTTCGTACAAAAGAAAGTACCATAATGATTCGGGTGAACGAGGTCATCATGATCAGTAAAACAGGAATCAAAGATAGCAAAGTCACCAGCAAAAAAGTATTGATCGTATCGTTTGATCCACTGCCGTTAGAGAGCAAATCACTAATCGTGGTACTCATATCCCCAATGTCTAAGGCAAACGCAGTTTGAGGCATCCATAAGTTGCTTAAAAGGATCGCTGCTACTAGCGTCCATTTTCGTTTTGCGCTCATTTTTGCTTGCCTCGTTTCGTTTCTAATTGACTCTTTGCTTTCTTTACCCATTCAGAGAAATCTGTCACTCGTAATGATTCTGACGTTTCCCCAGTTCTGGACATCAAGATAGCTGCTTCTTCGGCACTAAGTTCTTTTAAGATCTGGTTCTGCTGTTCCGAAAAACTCATCACATAATATTTGTCCAGAATCTGAATGATCCCAATGGAGGAGGATTTGCTGACGGCGACTTTTTGTAGAATCCGCAGCTGATTATTCTGTTGGTTCGTGTAGCGATTCAAATACTTCAAACTGACATTGATCAGATACAAAATGATTAACAAAAAAGCGATCATTTTAATCAATGAAAAAAATGTTTCCATCAACGTTCCTCTTTCTATTGGATCACTAAATCAGTGACATATACTTCATTGACGATTGCTGATCCATACTCATGATTAATTGCTTCCTTCAAATTTTTTTTCAAATTCGGAACACTTTCTGCCGAACTTAAAATGTCACTGGCTTTCTTTTGGCGCAACAAGTTAACGATGCTATCCCGAATAACAGCAACATTCTTCGTCACTTCTTCGCTTTTTTCTTCATTATCAACGAGAATCGAAAGGTTGACCTTCATGTATTGCTGTTCCTGCCCTTCTTCTTTCTCAAGATTTACAAGAAATTCCTCTAAAGCAACAATCGATTCATCAGAAGCAATGCCTTTTGCTTTCGTTTTCGGCGCAACAGTTTTGTCTTCTACTAGGAAGTGATTGGTTACCAATGTCCCGCCAATCGTCCCGCCAATCACGATAACCAACAGAATCGGGATCAGTAAAAACAAATTGATTCCTTTCTCTTTGCTTTTTTCTTTCCCTTGTTCTTTTTCTTCCTTTTCTTTCACTTTAGCCATCTTAACCCACCCTTAGTTATTTATTTGTTTCGAATTGATCAAGAGTTTATAGTCAATGACACGCTGTGCCGTTTCTGCCGCAGACTCAGTTACAACCAGTGTCTTGCCATCGATTAGTGTAATCAACGTATCGGGCATTTCTTCGACCCGATAGATCAGTTCCGGATTTAGATAAAACTCTCTGTCATTCAGTGCCGTCAATAAAATCATCCGGTACCTCCTATTTTTTATGAGGGATTCTGTTAACGTTTCAAGTTCAACAATTCTTGCAGCATTTCATCAGAAGTGGTGATACTTCTTGAGTTTGCTTGATACGCTCTGCTGGCAATGATCATTTCTGTAAATTCCGTCGATAGATCGACATTCGACATTTCTAATGCGCCTGCTTGTAGACGACCTGAGCCATTTTGACCTGCACCCGCAACAATTGGGGCACCCGAGTTGTTCGATTGCATGTAGTTATTTCCGCCGACTTTTTCCAATCCTTCAGGGTTATTGAAAGTTGCAATAGAGACTTTCCCCATGACGAATGATTTGTCGCCGTATTTTGCAACGACTAGTCCATTGGCATCGATGGCCATTGAATTATAAGTAAGTTCTTTGCCATCAACAGTGATTGTTGCAGGAATTTCTAACGGTCCAATCTCTGTTTCGCCGCTAAGTCCTGCACCCTCTTCATATTTGTCATCGTAAACGAGTGGCGGATTTGTGCTGCCAGTACGTCCTAATACTTGCATTCCATCACTGTTAGTCAGCGTGCCGTTACTGTCTCGTACGAAAGATCCATCACGTGTGTAATAAGTTTCGCCATTTTCGCCAGAACCTTTGACCATGAAATACCCTTGCCCACTGATGTAAAAGTCCATTGCTCGCCCAGTAGATTGAGGTGCTCCGACTGTATTGATCATGTCGATCGAACCAGCTTGCACGCCTAAACCGACTTGTGTACCGTTGACACCACCTGAACCATTTCCTGGTGCGGTTGCATTTGATGTGGTTTGGCTCATCATGTCTTGGAAAAGTACCCGACTTGATTTGAAACCAATCGTATTGACGTTGGCAATATTATTTGATACCACGTCCATTTTCGTTTGAAGATTTTTCATTCCACTAACACCTGAATATAATGATCGTAACATTTGTTTTCCTCCTTCAATTTGACGTATTTTCCTCTGTCATTCAGAAAATACTACAGCCCCTTTTCAGTCCAGCTGTTATTTAATAAATGTTGCACTATCGATATTGGTGACTGTGTTCAATTCGTTCATTCCCATTGCTGTAATGATCGTACGGCTGTGAACATCTGCAATCAGCCCCATATCTTTGTATACTAATAATGATTCTTTACTACCTTTAGCTGCTAATTCACTCATTGCAGTTGAAAGCGAATCATAATCGGTCTCTTGAAGTGTTAATTCTCGATCCGTCAGCCGCTTTTGTGCATGATGGGAAACTTTGATACTTCTTTGCTTGTCTTGCAGCATCTCCGAAAAATCGGTATTTCTTGCTTGATAGGGTGCGGTTCTAGGCGTTTTTTCAGAGGTGGCAGCTTGTAATGGTAAATTACGGCCTATTTGATTCATACTGACTCACCTTTCGATTCGCTCTCTGATTCACTTTCTGATCCATCCGAAGTTTTAGGATCGCCGCCGATCTCTTCAATTGCACTCATGTTGTACTCTTTCCCATTGACAACGATCGTGGCATACCCATTCGAAAAGCGAACTTTCTCAATGACTCCTGTAACTTTTTCTTTTCCATCTAATACTGTGACCTCTTTGTTGATCAGACCAAAAGCCTGTTGTTGCTGCTGAAGGATTACTGACGTCATTACCGTCTCACTTAATTCATTCAATTGTTCCAATGTAGTAAACTGGACCAATTGAGAAATGTAATCCGTTCCGCCGCCTGAAGAGTCACCGCTAAAAGAAGGATTACTCATAGTAGCTGCTAAAATCTTAAGGAAATCATCCATTGAAATATCGGAAGCTCGGTGGGTTTGAGCTAAAGAAGTTGCATTTGCGATCCCCGCAGCCGATTGTGTAATTTCATTAGGCATCTTTCTTCTCCTTTTGCATTAAGCCAAAATACTAATGGCATGATTTGTTTGCTCTGCTGTCTCTTCTTCTTTAGGTAAAGGAACTTGATTGTAGCTTTTTTTTCCCGATTGTCTTTGAGGCTGTGAGAAGCCTTGTTGTGCTGTTTGTCCATCAGTCGTCGAAGTAAAACTAGCAAGTGAATCAGTCAAAGCAGCACGTTCAACCGCTGTGGCAGGATTTTCTTTCAAGACGCCTTCTTTCCCAGAAATCAGTTGATTTTCTTGTTTTTGAAGGACTTGCTCCAGTTCTGTCTTGATCGATGACAATAAGTGCTTGGTCTGTTGCTGCTCTACCGTAAATTCCAGACGGCTCCCTTGCGCAGTAACTTCCAATGCAATTCGGACTTTGCCAAGTTTTTCCGGCACTAATTGGAGTGTGATTTTTTTCTCTGGAGTCTGTACTAACTGTTCAATTTTCTGCGTCAATGGTTCTACGACTGTTTTGACTGCAGCTGGTGTCGGACGTTGATCGTTTTGCATCAACAACTTGGACAAGTCTAGTGTCGTTGTTTGCTGCAAACCGTTAGATCCATCGTTTGGCTTCATTGAGTCGTCGATTGTGGAACTCTCGGAAATAGCGACTCTTTCAAGTGCTTGCTGTGGAATGAAAGACTGTGCACTCCCCTTTGAAGGTTCATCAACCAGAAGTGTCTTTTCACTGGTTGTATTTCCTTTTGCATCTACTGGGGCATCTGTTTGTGAGATACTCTCTGTTCCAGAATCCAAGTGGATTTTTTCTCCGTCCGCAGTCAGTTCTCCTACTGGCAGAATCGCTGCTACAGGTGTGTCTGGCTTGCTCAGAATTGATTCTGAAGCAGTGTCTTCTAACGGATTTCCTCCTGTTGACTGAAATACTTGATCGGTCGCTACTGAAGTGACAGATTGCTCACTGACCGAATCCACCACTAACGGGTCTTCCTTTGGCAGTTGCAATGGGTAGCCTCCCAAAATACTTCCCTTCGATTCAGTCATTTGCGATCCGAAAAAACCTAGCCACCCCAAAGCTCCTTCATTTACGATTTCTGCCTGTTTCGTCATTTCTGAATTTGCTTCTGGTATACGTGTGTCGGTTGCATTTTCAGAATCGGCGACTGATTCATCTTCTTTGTCGTCCACTAGCTGATTTCCCTGTTCTGCACAAGAAAGATCCCCTTGCGGCACTCCATCTTCATTCGCTGAGTTATCCTCAAGATTTTGGGAAAACTGTTGCAGGAATTGAATGAAATTGCCTGGATCTTTGACAGCAGCAGGTTGTTGTTTGTCAGCAACTTTCATAAGTGCTGGCGTGATAGCCACTTGTTTCATTTTTCACCTCCTCTCACTGATTTTGTGAATCCGCAGCTGCAACTCAGCGCATTGCTAGACTACGGCTGCCCATTTCATCTAATTGTTTTTGTTCTTCTTGAAGCAATTCATAATTGTATTCTTCGAGTTTCTTTTCTCTTAGCTTTTCAACGACTTTTCGTTCTTGCTGTGCTTGAACGACAGCTGTCAAAGCAACTTCAACTTCCTGATTCAGCTGACGCACTTGCTGATACATCTCATGAATGCCAGACTCTAAAGCAGTAAGATAGCGATGCTGAACTTGCATACGACCAAGAGTCATTTCATTGACGTCCATCAATGCGGTTTTTTCATTGATCATTTGAGTAAGAACTTGTTCTTTTTGGATCACTGCTTTTTGTTTCTCTGCGTAGGCTCGTTTTGCTTCTTGTTCTACACTCACACGGTGATCCAATACCTTTTCCAATGAAAAATGAAAAGCTTTCATCTTCAGTTACCTTCTTTCTTATTGCAGGGCATTTCGCTGTCGTTCAAGAGCTGCATCCTCATTGAACAAAGCAGCCAATGCAGCCCGTGTTTCTTCAAATGAATTTCGTTCATCTACTCTTTGTTGTAAAAAACTATTGATTGGATGATGCAATGCGATAGCATGATCGGTGATGGCATTTGCACCTGATTTGTATGCACCAATATCGATCAAATCTTTCGCTTCAGCGTAAGCAGCCATATTTTCTTTTAATTCACCAGCGTCATTGTAGTGTTCAGGCGTAACTAATGTCTTCATTAAACGGCTCAAGCTGTTTTGAACATCGATCGCCGGATAATGATTTTGAGCGGCAATTTTTCTAGATAAGATAATGTGACCATCGAGAATCCCCCTGACGGCATCCGCGATAGGTTCATTCATGTCATCCCCTTCAACCAGAACCGTATAAAAAGCAGTGATGGATCCTTGATCGGACATCCCGCTGCGTTCCAACAGTTTTGGCAGCGCCGTAAATACCGAAGGCGTATACCCTTTAGTCGTCGGCGGCTCACCCGTGGATAGACCAATTTCTCGTTGCGCCATCGCAAAGCGAGTCACGGAGTCCATCATCAACACAACTTTCTTCCCTTGATCTCGGTAATACTCGGCAATAGCGGTTGCCACATGAGCCCCTTTCAAACGTACTAAAGGCGGCATATCGGAAGTTGCACAAACAACGACTGATTTGCGGTAGCCTTCTGGACCCAGATCGTTTTCAATAAATTCTTTTACTTCTCGGCCACGTTCGCCTACAAGTCCAATCACGATAATATCGGCTTCGCAATAGCGAGCCAACATCCCAAGCAACGTACTTTTCCCTACACCACTTCCGGCAAAAATACCGATCCGCTGTCCTTGGCCAACGGTCAACAAACCATCGATCACTCGTACACCTGTACTCATGATTTCAGAGATTTTTTTCCGCTGAAATGGATCAGGAGATTCTTGACTGACAGGGTACTCGTCAGCATCACTTAAATCGATCGCCATATCCATTGGACGTCCTAATCCATCTAATGTATGCCCTAGGAGCGAGTCACTGATTTTGACCGTCAGTGTTGTGCCGGTAGGCTTCACTAAACAGCCAGGTCCAATACCTTCTAATTGATCTAACGGCATCAATAGAACAGTCTTTTTAACAAAACCGACAACCTCGGCTAACGCAACGTGAGAACTGTTGCGGATCTTCACTTCACAGATTTCTCCTACAAAAACGGCTAATCCTTCCACTTTGATCAATAGACCAACCACTTCGCTGACCTTCCCATAAATGGAGTAAAATCTACGTTTTTTTGCTTTTTGGACAATTGGTCCAACAGGTAATTCAAGCACCATTGCTATTCACTACTTTCTAAAAGATGCTGCAGATAAAGTTGAATTTCTTTTTCCAACTCGAAGACAACGATCGAATCATCTGATTCAATCACAAAATCGTGAGCTGAAAGCTGATCATCCGGTAACAGCAAATAGCGAAAATTACTGATCGCCTGCTTTCGGCTTTCCAAGATATCTTTAAGGACATGCAGATGCTGTTCATGAATGCGGATCGTCAAGAACTGGTCCGGTTGTTCAAACTGCAGTAAAATAGGCTCCAAAAAAGCAAGCAAAGCAGCATTGCTTTGCTCGAAACGCTGGTTGATCAGTGCTTCGGCGATCTGTACACCGAAGGAAATCATCTCAGCTTTTTTCTCTGACCGAAAAGCATTAATCTCTTCTGCTGCCTGCTGTACATTCTGCTCGGCTTGTGCAATAAGCTTGGCAGCTGTCTCTTTACTTACAGACATGCCTTCTTGATACCCTTGCTCATAGCCTTCCTTTTGTCCAGTTGCAAATCCGTTAGCATAGCCTTCTTCTTGCGCAGATTGTTTAATTTGTTGGGCTTCTGCTTGAGCCGCTTCTAGTGTTTGTTGTTTCAACCTTTCAATTTCTTTACGCTGACGCTCCATCTCAAGTTTCCACGCACGTTCCCGTTGCGCTGCTTGCCGCTTTTGACGCCCCGCTTCTGTCGAATCAGTAGTAGAAAGCAACGGAGAAGGCGTTTTAATTACAGCTTCAGTTAAAATTGATTTTTCGGTATCAAGGTTTTTGACCGTTTCATGTTTCAACAAGCTACTATTTGACCACTGCATCCTGGTTGCCCCTTCCAAGATAGATCTCACCATTTTCGTCTAAACGGCGAATCACAGCGACCACATTTTGCTGTGCTTCCTCAATAGCAGACAATCGAGTTGGTCCCATAAATTGAATCTCTTCTTGTAAATTCTCCACTGCACGAGATGAAAGATTTGAGAAAACGAAAGCTTTGATATCTTCTGGAGCACCTTTGAGTGCAAGGACAAGCACTTCATTTGGTACATCCCGCAGCACTTTTTGAACATCCAATCGGTCAAGTGTAACGATATCGTCAAATGTGAACAGACTTGATTTGACTTCATTTGAAAGCTCAGGCTGCCGCTTTTCCAGATCGGTCAAAATATTCTTCTCGGTGCTTCGACTCACTGAATTCAAGATCTCTACCAATGTGTGCACGCCGCCCACGTTTTCACTGTCATTCTCTACATAGTTAGAGAACTTGTTCTCGATCACTTTTTCGATTCGCTCAATGATCAATGGCGAGGTGCTGGAGATCGTACCGATCCGTTCTGCAATTTCTACTTGGAGATGATCTGGAAACTGCGATAACACATTAGCTGCTTTATCGGGCTGCATGTAACATAGAATCAAAGCGACCGTCTGAGGGTGCTCACCAATCAAGAGATTCGTCAACTGTTGCACATCCGCTTTACGTGCAATATTAAATGGGCGTTCTCGCAATTGGATCTGCGTCAACACATCAATCACTTCTTTTGCTTTGTGGGAACCTAATGCTTGATTCAATAAATTCTTTGCATAATCGATCCCACCATCAAGAACATATTTTCTAGCAGTGAATGTCGTTGAAAATTCTTCTAATACTTGATCGCGTTCTTCCGGACTGACAAAATCGATATTGGCGATTTCATAACTCACTTTTTGAATATAATTTTCCGGTAGAAGTTTCATGATCTTCGCAGAGGTTTCCGATCCCAATGAGATCAAGAGTATTGCTGCTTTTTTGACACCATCGAGTGTTTCCATCGTTTCTTTCCCCTCTATTTTTCCTTCATCCAAGCTTTGATCAATTCAGCAGCCACTTCCGGATTTGAATCGGCATGTTGTTTTGCTGAATGATTTAAAGAATTTTCCTCGACCGGCTCTTGTTCAGGCTCATTTGATTCTTCAACTGAAGTATCAACGTTGTGCCCTAGACCGCCAAAGACAACTTCTTCGGATTCTTCCATAACTGGTGCTGGTTCTGAATCAGCTGGCTGTGCAACCGGCAATTCTTGTGTTACATCTACTGAAATTTGATCTTCGCGACGCTTTCGAACCAATCCAATCACGAATAGCACTAACAAAATCACGACCAATGCGATACCACCGAAAATGATATATTTCAGATAGCCTTTTGCCGCTGCTAATTGTTCCGTACCTTCCGTTTCTTCCACCTCTGCTGTTGCTTGGGCAAAGTCAAAGCCTTGGATAGCAATATCATCGCCGCGATCAGCATCATATCCTACAGCACTGGCAATCAGCAACTGCAGTTCCGCCTGATCATTTTGCGAAAGGTCTGCATTAACGACCACTGAACTTGTCATTCGTTGAATCATACCCGGTGCTGTAATTCTTTTGGTCGTTTCTGTGTTCAATTCATTTTCGACTGAGCGGCTGTATGAACTGCCTGCATCCCCATCATCTCCGGTCACATTAGAAACATTGTCATCGACTGTACCCGTTTGGGCTTCTTGGATCGCTTCGCCAGATCCAGCTGCTTGAACTGTTTCTTTTCTTATTTCCGGATCATCGTAAGTCACCTTGGTACTTTCAATCGAATCAAAGTTCAGATCTAAATTGATGGAGACTTGAAATTTATCTTCACCGTAGATTGGTGCCAACAATTTCGAGACTTTTTCTTCCAGAATTTTTTCATACTCATTTTTGATTGCAATGTACTTACTGTTCAAACTACTGAGCTGACTATTTTCATCTTTTTCGATCGTCAATGTATTTCCTGAGCTATCGACGACTTTGACATTCTCTGGCTCAAGCTTCTCAACGGCACCCGAAGTCAGCGTCACAATTCCTTGTACCGCTTCCTCAGAAATCTGTTGATTTTTTAGTGTTAGAATGATCGAAGCAGTAGGTTTGCTTTCTTCACTCGAAAAAACACTGTCTTCTGGCATCACTAGGAGAACTTTCGCTGTTTTGACAGAATCTAATGTCTCGATTGCCCGTTGCAACTCTCCGGTAACGGCACGCTGATACATGATTTTCCGATCTTCATCGGTAGTCATCATGCTAGCATCATCAAAAAGCTCAAATCCCGTTGCTGTGTTCGGTAATTTATTTTCGACTGCTAATTCAATCCGGTATTCATCGATTTGTTCTTTGGCAATCAAAATGGTCGTTCCATTATCTGTCAACTTGTAGTCGATTTTCTGATCTGTCAAATCATTGGTGATCGCTCCTGCATCAGCTTCGCTTAAATCTGTAAACAAAACACCGTATTCGACTCTTGTATTTAAGTAATACATTGTTGCCGCGACACCAATAACGCTGATAACGGAAAGAATTGCTATCAATTTTTTCAGTGAACTTTGAGCCTGCCATCGTTCTTTGATCAGGTCCGGCCATTCTTTCAATTTTTCCATCATTTCGCTTTATTCCCTCGCCAACTGCTAAAACTGCATATTTTTAACATCGTTATATGCCTCTAAGCATTTATTGCGCACGGTCACGGCTGTTTGGAGCGCTAACTGTGCTTCTGTCATTCGAATCATTATATTTCCTAGATCACTCTCATCTCCTGTGATCATTTTGATCGTGTCTTGATCCATTGTTGCAGTTTTTTGATTAAGATTTTCAAGCGCATCAGACAAATAATTACCGAATGCAGCACCTGATGAAGAATCAACTTCAGTTGCAGAAGTTCCTGAAGCACCAAGTGCCCGTAAGGAATTCTGATATTCGGTTAATCCTTGTGTTGATAATAATTCATTCATTTTTTTCTACCCCTTTGATATTTCTAGTGCTTTTTTGAGAATTGTTTTATTCATTTCGGAGGCAGAAACATTCGCTTCATATGTACGCACTGCTTGGATCATTGCCACCATTTCATCTGCGATGTCCACATTTGATTGTTCAAGATAGCCGTCTTCATCCGCAGCAGGGTTAGTCGGATCATAAGTCAATTTCAATGTTTCGTCCGTTTGGATCCCCGTCACTTTAACACCATAATTCTTTGTCTTTCCATCTTGAACCGTCTTAAGATTTTCAGAAAAAAGAATGCTTTTCTTTTGGTATGCTTCGCTATTTTCTGTTTGGTTGGTATTGACATTCGCAATATTGGTCGATATCGTATCCAGTTTTAATCGTTCCAACGCTAAACCACTTGCATTGATCGTCAGTCCATCAAAAACACCCACTACATTTGCCTACTTTCTTTAATTACTCAATACATAATTCATCATTTGCAAACGCCCATTGATTTGTGCAGTCAATGCACTGTAATATAATCCGTTTGCTGCTTGATCCAGCATTTCTACTTCTAAATCTACATTGTTGCCATTGTCCTTAAGACTTGTGTTCGCATTTTGAGTTACCCGGGGCTGTACTTGTGAAAGAATGTCTTCTTGTGAAGATTGATTCCCAGCAGCCTGTAATGCTTGTTTCAATTCGCTTTCAAATTCTACTCGCTTCGCTTTATAACCATCCGTGTTCACATTGGCTATGTTTGAAGAAATCAGCTCTGCTCTTTTAGCAGAAACAGCAAGCGTCGTTTTTAACAACTCATAACTATCCAATCTTTTCAGTACTCCTTTCAGTCTGTATCAGATGATCATCCGATAAGAATTTCAATCTTTTGTCAAAATAATCATTTTTTTTTGATATAATTAAAAAAAACATCGCGCGGTATAATTATAGAGTAATTAAAATTATTTTACAATTTGATTTTTTAAATTTTACTGTTATTATCTTTTGATTATGGAGATAGTGTGTTATTTGATAGTCATTTTATAATAGCTGTTATCCTTTCTTTTAAATCATTTATTCACAAAGGAAACTGGAAGAAGCAGCAAACAAAATGATTAATGATATTTCTGAAAACATGATTAAAAAATAATCAATAAAATAAACTATTCTTTAAAATAAAGGATATTAAATAATTTAAATAACTTAAATGCTGTTTAAATAAAGCGGTTTATTAAAATAGTCAAGCCACTTTTAAATTAACTTTATTTTTGCGCATTTTTACACAAATAATCACCTAAAAAAAGGAAAAAACGAAAATAAGTTTCATAAAGACGTTATATTAAAAATATTTTTTCCACATCTTAATTTCTCATTTTTTTTATCCGATAATAAAATAAGGTACATATTTAGGTAATAGAAGTTATAGGAGGAAGCAACAAATGGATTTTTTCTTGCTGATCGGTATAGTATTAGGCGTTATTTCAGTCGTTGTCGGAATGATCGTAAAAGGGGCAAACGTAGCGGTTTTGATCAACCCAGCAGCAGCTATCATTATTTTCGTTGGAGTGATCGCAGCTGTTGTCAATTCGTTTCCGAGTAGTGACATCAAACGAATACCTAAAATTTTCGGTATTCTACTTAAAAACGAAGAGTACGATGTAAAAAAAACGATCAATAGTATCGTAGATATGGCCAACCAAGCACGGCGTGATGGATTACTGTCTTTAGAAAATGCCATTCAAAACTTGGAAGAACCATTCTTAAAAAAAGGATTGGAAATGGTAGTAGATGGAATTCCTGAAGATCAGATCAAAGAAATCATGGAAAATGAGATCTACGGTATCGAAGAGCGGCATCACGTTGGCGCTAATATTTTTAAAACAGCCGGAACAAGTGCACCGACACTAGGAGTTCTAGGGGCTGTTATTGGTCTGATTGGTGCTCTCGGCAACTTAGAAGATGTCGAAGCATTGGGGCATATGATTTCAGCTGCCTTTGTGGCAACACTGTACGGAATCTTTTTTGGCTATGTCTTGTTTATTCCTTTCAGTTCTCGACTGAATTTGAAATCGGAACAAGAAGTACAAGTGATGTCGATTATTGTTGAAGGTGTATTGGCGATCCAAGCAGGACAATCTCCTAAGAGTATTGAAAAGAAACTCTATAGTTTGATTGAACCAAACAAACGAGAAGAAAGATCCTAGAGGTTAACTCAACATGAAAAGAAAAAAGAAAAAGGAAGAACACGTTGATGAAGCATGGCTTCTGCCCTACTCTGATATGCTGACACTGCTTTTGGCCCTTTTTATCGTTATGTTTGCCATGGCGAAGGTCGATGATGAGAAGTTTCAGGAGATTCGTAGTGAATTTGGATCAATTCTTTCCAGTCATCATAGCGGCTCCCCAGTCATTGGTTCTGTCATCGATATGGGCGCCTCTGGTAAAACAGGCAACAGCGCTGCAACCAATGCTTCTGAAGCACAGGCACAAGAAGAAGCAACTCGCATGCAACTAGAAAACCAACAACTGGAAAAGATCAGTGAACAATTACAAAAAGACTTAGCCGAATCTGCTTTAGACGGACAAAGCGAGGTCAGTTTAGAAGCGGACGGTCTTCACATCACATTAGACAGCAGTATCCTATTTGCTTCTGGTAGTGCTGGGATCACTTCCCAAACCAGCCAGTCTCTGGATACCCTTGCTTCTGCTTTAAAAAAGTTGAAAGCACATAAAATTATTATTGCTGGTCATACTGACAACGTACCGGAGAAAGGCACAGGTCTTTATGAATCTAACTGGGACTTGAGTGCGGCTCGTGCAATCACAGTGATGAACTATTTAATCGACAAGAAGATTATCTCCGAACAAAATGCTGCTATCCAAGCCTATGCTGATACGCAACCTAAAGCAAGCAATGACACCGCAGCCGGACGTTCTGAAAATCGACGGGTAGAAATGATCATCCAGCGCTCGCAAATAGATGAATAAGCCATGTTCAAACCAAAATAAATTGATAAGTGATTTACTACAAAAAAACGAAGACTGACTATCCTGGATCAATGAAAAACAGGAAAACAGTCTTCGTTTTTTGTCTTTCTATAAAAGCGATCCCTCGCAAAAAACACCGCATAGTTCTTCTGCTGACGAAGACTGTCGCGGTGTTTTTTTCATTTATTTCAATTCAAATTGATCGGTCAATTTTTTCAATACTTTTGAGATATCTCTAAGATCAGAAACATGGTTGGTAAATTCATCCATTGTCGCTAGAACTTCTTCTGAATTAGCGGAAACTTCTTGTGTACCAGCCGCATTTTCCTCTGTCGAAGCAGAGATGTTCTCAAGATCAACTAAAACATTTCCTTGGATCTGTTCGATCCGCTTACTTGCTTCTTCTACATCACGAATGCCATCAATCATGAACATACTGCGTTTATAGACTTCTTTTGAAGAAGCAATGACCCGTTGAATCAAATTCGTTTGCCATTCGCCACCTTTTAGCGAATCAGATGTTTGTTCTACCATTTGAGCAGATTGTGTACGAATTTCTTCAATGATTGATTCGATTTCTTTCGTGGAAGCTTTGCTTTGTTCAGCCAGCTTACGAATCTCTGCTGCTACTACCGCAAAGCCTTTGCCGGATTCCCCCGCACTTGCGGCTTCGATTGAAGCATTTAGGGCCAGTAAATTGGTTTGATAAGAAATGTCATTGATCACACGAATAATGGTATTGATATTCTGAATATTGTCATTCATATTCGTCATATTCGTCATCAATTTTTCCATCTGTTCCAGCTCATTTTGCCAGCTTGAACCAACTTCATCCATCAGATTTAAACTCTCTTGATTGATGTCTGTCGCTTCTTGCGACTTGCTGCTCATCTCATTGATGGTATTGCTTAGCTCTTTGATTACATGGGAAAGATTTTGTAATTGCGCCACACTATGTTCTGTTTCCTGTGCTTGTGAGCCAGTCACTTCTGCAATTCCTGTAATTGTTTCTGAAACTTCTTCTGCTGCCACGCCGATTTGTTTGGCCAACTCTAATAAGGAATCAGACATTGAAGCGACATTGCCACTTTCTTTTTGAACATTTTTGATTAGTTTCCCAGTTTCTATAACCATTTGATTATAATTAGCTGCCATCTGATGGATCTCTGTGCCATCCTTATCTGGATAAACGATTCGTTCAGCGAACTGACCAAATCGCCATTTTTGGTTTGGATCTTTTTGATGTCGTTTTAACAACTCCAATTGACCAGCACCCATTTTAGAAAATTTCTCATTGAAAACGTTCATGATCGTGCTCACGATCCTCGTTGTATAAATAGACACGGCAACGATCAAAAGAATCATAAATCCGGCAACGACCACAGAAATCCAAATAATAGAATGTAGCTCTTTGTCTAGATCATTTGCTTCTACTTCTGAAAATGCCCAAACCGTTGACCCAGCAGGTTTATCGTATATCACATCATTGATTCCATTGGAATCTGCCGGCTTTACTCTCCCAATTGGTTGTTCTGCAGCGGCAATTCGTTTGAATACTGTTTTCTCTTGAATGTTTGTTCCTATCAGTGATTTTTCCTTGGATGTAATCACTACACCAGACTCTGAAACCAATGAAACATTCCCGGTACGACCAACGTCGATAGACGACAAGATTTTTTGGATCGATTCATAAGAAACGTCGACACACAAGACACCGATCTGTTTTTTTGAATTTGTGATCATCACAGAAGCTGTCGTCACAAATTCATTCGTTACTGTATCTAGATAAGGATCTGTCCAATAAACTTCTCCCCCTGCTTCGATTGCTCCTTTATACCATGGTCGAGTGGTTGGATCATAGTCATCGGGTAATGGATTGAATGAGACAAATTCTTTCTCCTCAGTTCCGAAAGCAACTGCTCGAAAACTATCTGTACCAGCAATCGCTGTTGAGAGACTGTCACGGATTCTCCCCATACTGTATTCTGTTTTCATTGGAGGAAGTTCTGCCATTGACTTCAATTTATCTTCTGTTGATTTTCGCAGCATATCTTCTTCCGCTATAATCAATCGTACAGCACTTTCTTTGTTGATGTCATTTCGTTCAATCAATGATTTTTTTGTTGTTAAATACGAACTCACAACTAAAAATAAAATTGGAATAACTGCAACTAAAATCATAACCAAACCAACATAAAGCCCAATACTCTTTTTCTTTTTTCTCAAACTTGAGACACTCCTTCATTTTTCAAATTCTCTCTAACTTCTGCAACGAAGAAACTTCTTCAAACAGACTTACTCTTTCGTAATCGGTCATTGTATTCCTTTTATTAAGAGTTCCTTGTTCTTTTAATCATCAAAATTTTTTTCGTATCTAAAAAATACACAACAATTAAAAAGTCATTAGAGTAAACAAAAAAGCCTCAACAATCAGCGCGACCACTAGCAGCAACGTTGAACGTTGGGGAAGGATCTCGCTGATTATTTAGGCTTATTGATTACTTTTGGAAAGTGTGAAACAGCTAAAACTTAAGGAGTGCTCTTTTTAATATCCGGAAAAAGCCGCTTTTTGTTCCATAGTTAAGAAAGAGGATCCGGAGCAGACTGGGCAATTGCTAACCAAGCCGCTGGAATTCGATATGGAGAACAAGAAACGTAATCAATACCGATTTCCCGCAAAAATGCAATGGATTGAGGATCTCCACCTACTTCGCCGCAAACACCGATCGCTTTTTCCTTTGTTAGCTGGCGAATGGATGTTACCGCTTGTTCCATTAGTTGTCCTACACCCGCTTTATCAAGGTGTTGATACGGATCCTCAGACAAGATACCTTGATCTAAATAGCGCTGAATAAATCCAGCAGCATCGTCCCGTGAAAAACCAAAAGTCATTTGTGTCAGGTCATTGGTCCCAAAACTGAAGAAATCAGCTAGCGGAGCTAATTCTTTCGTTAATAAACATGCTCTTGGTGTTTCTAACATCATCCCAATTTTGAAAGGTACTTCTTTCTGATAGTGAGCAAAAATTTGTCGGATGTACATTTCAAGACGTTCTTTCAAAACGCGCATTTCTTCCGGCATACTGATCAAAGGCAGCATAATCTCAGGATACACAACACTGCCTGTATCAGAAACTTGCAGTGCTGCTTCGATAATTGCAGCTGTCTGCATCTCATAAATCTCAGGATAAGTAATTCCTAGACGGCTTCCTCGATGCCCCATCATCGGATTTACTTCTTGTAGATCATCGACTCGTTGCTTGATTTTTTCTAGAGAATAGCCACTGCGCTCGGCCATTTCTTCGTATTCTTGTGGTCGTGGTAAAAACTCGTGCAACGGCGGATCCAACAAGCGAATGACACATTTCTGTTCTTTTGTCTGCAGTAATAACTCCTTAAAATCATTTAACTGAAACGTTTTTAGCTGAGACAAAGCTACCTGTCTTTCTTCAGTCGTTTCAGCTAAAATCACTTGCCGCATCGGCCAGATCCGAGATTCACCAAAAAACATATGCTCCGTTCGCGCTAGTCCAATACCTGCTGCTCCAAAAGAAGCTGCTGTCTTGATTTCTTCGATGGTTTCCGCATTTGCTCGTACTACTAGGTCTGCTCTTTCTTTAGACCAGTCTAAAATCGTCTGCAGCAAACCAAAATCCTGCGAGGCAACCAGTGATAGCGCACCTTGATACAGATTGCCTGTCGTCCCATCCACTGATAGATAGTCTCCTTCTTGAATGATTGCTTCACCACATCGAGCCTGTTTCAAAAATGAATCGACTGCTAACTGATCACAACCTGCCACACAACAAACTCCTAGTCCTCGGGCAACGACTGCCGCATGAGAAGTCATGCCGCCTCTAGAAGTCACGATTGCTTCACTAACAACCATCCCATCAATGTCTTCCGGTGAGGTTTCTTGTCGCAACAAAATAACTTTTTCTCCTGCTTGGTGGGCATTGACCGCTGCTTCTGCAGAAAAATAAACTCGACCTACCGCTGCACCGGGACTGGCAGGTAACCCTTGACTAAGAGGAGATGCTTTAGCAAGTGACTCCGGGGAAAAGATGGGATGCAGCAACTGATCAAGCATGTCTGGTGTCAATCGATGCAGTGCCGCTTTCTTCATGATCTTTCCTTCAGAAACTAGATCTATAGCAATCTGTACAGCAGCTTTGGCTGTCCGTTTGCCATTACGAGTCTGTAAAACAAATAATCGCCCTTCTTCAATGGTAAATTCGATATCTTGCATGTCTTTGTAATGATTCTCTAATAACTCGGCAATCGCCGAAAACTGCGCGTGGATTTCTGGTTGTGTTTTGGCTAAATCACTAATCGGTCTTGGCGTACGAACCCCCGCGACAACATCTTCTCCTTGTGCACAAGCGAGAAATTCACCAAATAATCCTCTGTGTCCTGTCGTCGGATCGCGAGTAAAAGCAACGCCAGTTCCACTTGCAGCACCACTATTGCCAAAAACCATTTCCTGAACAGTCACGGCTGTTCCTAGATCATGAGCAATTTTGTGGATTTTACGGTAAGTGATAGCCCGGGGATTATTCCACGAACGAAACACAGCTTGAACGGCTGATAATAATTGTTCCAGCGGATCTTGAGGGAATCGTTCTTGCGTATGTTCCATATAAATACTTTTGAAAACCTCGCAAATCTCTTGCCAGTCTGGAGCGACCATTGATTGGTCAGAAGGATATCCCTTTTTATGTTTATAGGTCGTTAAATAGGATTCAAAATGACTCTTATCGATCCCTTTAACAACATCCCCATACATTTGGATAAGGCGACGGTAGCAATCATAGGCAAATGTAGGATTCCTTGTATTAGCTGCCAGCGCCTGTACCGTTTGATCAGTTAACCCCAAGTTGAGAATCGTATCCATCATCCCCGGCATGGAATACTTTGCCCCACTGCGAACAGAAACCAGTAATGGCTGCTGGTTTCCGCCAAAAGACTTGTGGGTTCGTTCTTCCAATGTAGCTACTGCTCGAATAATTTCTTCTACCAACGGCTGTGTAAGTTGCTGGTTTTCTAAAAATTGTCGGCAAACATCTGTTGTAACAATAAATCCCGCAGGAACAGGCAACCCGATACTGGTCATTTCAGCTAAATTTGCTCCTTTCCCTCCTAATAGCTCTTTTTGATCTTTCGTACCTTCTGAGAACCAAACGATATTCTTCATTTTTTTCCGCCTTCCTAATGTGATATACTATTAAACTTAAAACGAAGTATATAGCGTACATCATTGATTCGTCAAGAAGAAATTTTTAAGAAAAATTCGCGCCAAAATCCTTTATTGCATTTTCCACGCGGAAAATATATAATAAATAGCATATCACATTTATTTAAAGAAGGTGACACATTGGAATTGACAAAGCGACAACTTAAAATCATTGAAATCGTAAAAGACAATCAACCTATCAGTGGTGAAACCATCGCAAAAAAACTAGGATTCAGCCGTGCTACTTTGCGCAATGATCTCTCTATCCTGACAATGACTGGATTACTCGATGCCCGGCCCAAGGTCGGTTATTTTTATACCGGACAGACCGTAGAACCGCTGTTGTTTGATAAGCTATACCATGCAAAAGTAGCAGAGATTATGATCCCACCGTTAATGATTGAGCAATCCGTTTCGGTATATGATGCTGTGACAACCCTATTCATGTATGATGTCGGGTCTCTTTATGTGAAAAATGCAGAAGAGGAACTAATTGGTGTTCTATCCCGCAAAGACCTTCTGCGCTTCGCTATCAGCAATTCAGCAGCAGAAAAAACACCGGTGGCAATGATCATGACGCGAATGCCGAATATCGTCACGATTACTGCCGACCAAACTATTTTGACTGCAGGTACCTTATTAGCTAGGCATGAAATAGATACACTCCCTGTTGTTGATGCTGAGAATCCAAAAAAAGTCATTGGTAAAATAACCAAGTCTAAAATTATGAACTACTATATCCAAGCAGGCAATGCGATCGAAAACAATCAATTCTAAGGAGCGAAAAAAATGAAGAATGTTCGACTATATTTGATTTCAGATTCCGTTGGTGAAACAGCACAAAAATTGATTAGTGCAGTTTCCGCACAATTTCCTACGATCGATCTATCCGATATTCAACTGTATCCTTTTACAAATGATGAAGAGAGCTTATTGGAAATCTTACAAGATGCTTTACTGGATAAATCGATTGTTGTGACGACGCTTGTTAACAAAGATTTAGTGAAATTTGTCGAAGCCTTTGCTAAACGCACCGGTCTTCAACATGTCGATTTCATGACGCCATTGATCTCAGTAATCGAAGCAACCGTCGGGCTACAAGCAGTTCAGGAACCTGGCGCAATCCATCGTTTAAATCAAGAATACTTCAGTCGTGTTGCTGCAATGGAGTTTGCAGTGAAGTATGATGACGGCAAGGATCCTCGTGGTTTTCTCGATGCTGACATCGTATTGCTCGGTGTTTCCCGTACTTCCAAGACACCGTTAAGTCTATATATGGCTAATCGTGGTTACAAAGTGGCTAATCTGCCTTTAATACCTGAGGTCGCTTTACCCAAAGAGATCAATCAAATCGATCCCAAAAAAATGATCGGGCTCACTACAAATTCTGACTCACTCGTCGAAATACGCCGTTCTCGACTGGCTTCATTAGGGTTGAAAGAAACTACTAACTATACAGAACCAAGCCGGATCGATGATGAACTAGCCTATGCGAATCAATTATTCCAACAGCTAGGAATCAATGTAATCGATGTCAGCAAACGGTCGATCGAAGAAAGTTCGATGTTGATCGAAGAATTTTACAAAAATAATGCCTATGCACACTGAAGATCAATTAAATGATTTCATTGAGATTATCAATTTAGAGGCGATCCAGCAGTTACCTAAAGCAACCGAACACTTTGTCAGTGATCTGCACGGTGAATATGAAGCTTTTGATCATATCTTGCGCAATGGTTCAGGCAGCATTCGGGAAAAAGTCGAAACATTGTTTCAATACTCACTGACCGCTGCTGAGAAGACCGAGCTATGTTTTTTGATTTACTATCCAAAAGAAGTATTGCAAGAAAAAGACTATCCGCATGAGGATTGGATCCAATTAATGACTCAACTGGTCAAAGTGGCTCGTTTTACTTCCAGCAAATATACGCGGTCCAAAGTTCGAAAAGCTTTACCAAAACAATTTGCTTATATTTTAGAAGAATTGCTGTATCAATATGACTCGGACTTCAACAAAGAAGCCTATTATAAAGCGATTTTTGATAAGATCATCGACTTATCCTTAGCGCCTCTATTTTGTGAACAGCTAGCATTTTTGATTCAGCGTTTTGTCGTTGATCACCTACATGTTATTGGGGATATTTATGACCGGGGACCCGCACCTGATAAAATCATCGACCGGCTCATGGCGCTTCCTTCTTTGGATATCCAATTAGGGAACCATGATATTTTGTGGATCGGGAGTTACTGCGGTTCTTTCCCTTGTTTGGCAAGTACCATACGGATCGCTGCACGGTATGGAAATTTAGCATTGTTGAAAGAAGGCTATGGCATCGACCTCTCTAAATCCATAGCATTTAGTCGTAAACATTATCAAGAAAATAAGGGGTTTTATCCTAAGAAAACTGTTGATGATCTTTCCGAAGAGGAAATTCACGACGCAATGCTCCTCCAGCAAGCCTTTGCAATCATTCAATTCAAGGTAGAGGCCGCTGTGATCAAACGACGCCCCGAATTTCAATTAGCGGATCGTTTGCTATTGGGTAAAATCACAAAGGATTTGCAGATTCAGCTAGAGGATCACTTTGAGCCTCTGATCCATGCTTGCTTTCAATTGGTTGATCCCGAAGCACCCTATCTTTTGACTGATGAAGAGCAAAAAGTACTGGAGGATCTTCTCAAACAATTTCAATCCTCCGAAAGGTTAGCAACCCATGTACGTTTTCTAGTAGAAAAAGGCACGATCTATCAAATTTATAATGGCAATCTACTGTACCACGGTTGCATCCCCTGTCATCCTGATGGTCGCTTCCTTTCAGTGTCCTTTGGAAAAACCTCTTATCAGGGCAAAGCATTGATGGATTTCTTTCAAGAATGTGTAAAACAGAGTTTCGCAACACCAGAAAGGACCGACGATCTGGCGACCGATGTCCTTTGGTATCTCTGGTGCGGAGAAGGGTCTTCTCTTTTCGGTAAAAAATCCATGAAAACCTTCGAGCGCTATTTCATCAGTAATAAACACACGCATATTGAAGAAAAAAACGCCTACTATACCCTAAGAGAAAAAGAAGCATTTTGCCGTCGCTTATTCGCTGCGTTTGGATTAGACTCGACAGGACACATCATTAACGGCCACACACCAGTAAAAGTGAAAAAAGGAGAGACGCCAATCAAAGCCAATGGGCACCTACTGGTAATTGACGGTGGCTTATCCCGCTCCTATCAGGAAGTTACCGGTATCGCCGGTTACACGCTGCTATCTAATTCTTTTGGGATGACACTTGCTGCTCACCAACCATTTACAGATCGTCAGACAGCAATCAAGGAGCGGAAGGATCTAATGACGCAAAAGAAAATCGTTCTTCGTCAAACAGAACGAATCACTGTGCGTCAAACGGATATTGGGAAACAACTTCAAGCAGAGAGTGCTAGTTTATTCGCAAAAAATAATCCTATCAATAACTGAGTCATTCAGTTTACTGATAGGATTATTTTTATTTCTAAGCAACTTTCTGATTTGTTTTTCAGATGTCTTTGGAGCTATGAAAAGATTTCAACTTCTCTAGTGCTTGTAAAACAAAAATCAGTACTAAAATTGCCAGCGCCAGAAACAACGTCTCTAGCCCTTTTCCTTGTGCCAACAACAACTCCCGCAAAATCGCTGTGATACTGATCAGAATCAGATAACGAACAGGAATATGATGTCCTTCTTTTACATAACGCAGTAACATCAAAATGATTTCAAGTAAAATAAATAGCGTAGCAATCTCTTCGATCAAGAAGGATAGATCACTGACTTTTGTCAAAGGAATGACATAAGTAATGATTTTATAAATTGCTTCTGCCATCACAACCAATACCAATACAACTAAAATTGCTAACATAATATCAACAATAGCACTGATCAGCTTTTCAAAGCTTCTGAAATATTTGCCCATAGCGCGCCCCCTTTTCAACTCATTATAAGCGAATTTAATGAAATCACTTTGTGATATGCTTGAAAAAGGTGCACTTTTATTGCACAAAATAATCAGTCGCTACTTCAGCAAATAGATGAATAGTCGTAAGGGATTCGCTGGTTTAAAATTCTGACGATCTTTGCCGAAGCGCTTATCTAAAAAAGGCATCAAATGGTTCTTCTAAAAGAAGTTTTAATGGTTCTGATCCATCCGCAGCATTGGCCGGATCATTACTATCAATCGGTGTATCACCAGCTTCTGTGCTCTCTTCACTTTCGTCAGAAGTAGTTGTGTCTGTACTGCTTGAACTGCTAGATGAAGAGGTTGAACTACTCGTACTTGAGCTGCTGCTAGAGGAGCTCGTCGTTTCGGATGTACTAGTCGTAGTATCAGAATTTGCTGATCCATTATTGGAAGTGCTAGATGCTGTATCTGTCTCCTTCACTACTGCTTCACTACTGTCAGCTATACTTTCTGATTCTGTAGACGGAATGGCCGATGAATCTTCATTTGATTTTGTTCCACTGGTCTGTGCAGTTGTTTCGGAGTAGGAACTGACCCGTGCTTCATAAAAAGTTTCACTGGTTGTTTCCGTTTCAGACGTACTTGTTTCGGCAACCTGCACTGGTGCTTCAGAAGATGGCTCCGAAGAATTGCGCTGGAACGGGGCCGCAACAAAAGCATTTACGTCTTGATCAATTGCCATACTCAACATAATTGTGACAAAACAACTAACGAGTGCTGACTGCAAATTAAATTTCAACTTCATTGCTATCCCTCACCTTCTCTTTATATGAAGTACCGTGCATTTTTTTGAAGAAATGGTTTTCTCCATCTATTATACAAAAAAAAGAAACGAGCAACAAATTAAGAATTCGTTGCAGCAATTGTCCCGTATTTTACAAGCTTAACATCTGAAATACAAAGAAATAACAGCCATTGCAGGGCTGCTATTTCTTTGATTATAAGCCGACCATTTACTGGATGGGATCTTTTTTATAAATTACGCAAGTGATTTGGGTCATTAATTGGTGTTTCGATATCACTATCTCCCATTCGAGGGGTCGGATGAACCGATTCATCAGGCATTGCTGTCTCACCTGTAACAGGTTGATCAATGATCGCTGTATCTGTTTCTTCGATTCGATCGATTGCGTGATAATCGTAGACTCCTACCACTAAACGATCCTGCTCAAGGTCGTCACGATAGGCAAATAAAGGATCACTCTCATCATCAATCGTCCGATGGTCATAGTCGCCAAATGAGAAAGCATCTTTGATTTTTTCCCACATTGAACGATCATCATCTGATCCTCCAGTCGCTTCTACTTCTGCACTACTTAACGTATCTAAGCCAAACTGCTCGATGATCGTTGCATTCGCAAACAAAACAATGTCGTCTTTGTTGTACCCTTCGTTTCGCAATTGATCAATTGCTGTCAATGCTTCAGCCCGAGTGTCGTAACTGCCAATAATCGTCAGGTTTCTTTTATCCATTTGAAAGCCTCCTTATTTTGTGTACGCATGAAATCGGTCTATCTTTCAGCACTTGCCTTTTCATTGAAGGAAGTTGCCTACCATTTCATTGTATCTTACTCTGCGAAGGAGACCAAATGGTTTGTTTGCGCTTACGAAAATGATAAGAATCACTGGCTTTATTGGTTCTGCAGTTGCAACCATTCACTGTAAGCATAAACGAACGGACCGATGCCTTTAGCATCATCGTTGACAACTGGCTCTGAAATATAATACTCATAGGAGCCATCTCTGATTTTGTAGTTGCCTTTTCCAGGCATCCCCCCTAAGCCAGCAACTAAACAGATATCTTTCAACGTAAATTCTCCGTTTTTAATAACCAATTTGTGCTTTACAAGAGCGCGTAGGATCGTCTCGCCGATTATTTTATATTGTGAAGGAAGAATAGCTAATCGACTGGCTTTTAGCATCACATAACTCAAAGCAGCAGATCCACTCGTCTCTAAATAATTGTCTTCACCGTCTGGTCTATCTGTTACTTGAAAAAAGAGACTCGTTTTTGGATCTTGATAAGCCATTACTGCACCTACAAGTTCTGTTAAATAGCGCTGCAACTGCTGCTTTTCTTGGAGATAGCCTTCATGGGACAGTAAAACTTCAAGTGTGTCAACTAATGCCATAGCATACCATCCAAGAGAACGAGTCCAAAAGTTTGCGCTACAACCTGTCTTTGGATGCGCCCAAAATGCAGTTCTCGTACAGTCGTATCCGTGATACAGCAATCCTGTTCGCGGATCTTTCATTGACTCCATGACATTTTTGAATTGCCCAATCACATCACTAACATCTGCGGAGTTGCCAAACGTTAGTTGGTATTGGATCGCAAATGGTTGAACCATGTATAAACCATCTAGCCAAACTTGTTGCGGGTAGACCAGCTTATGCCACATGCTTCCTTCCTTAGTGCGCGGTTGCAACAAAACTTGCCGATACAGATTATCTAGAGCCTTGCGGTATTTGCTTTTCTTAGTGATTGCATATAACTGAAACAATAGTTTTCCTTCATTGATTGCGTCACAGTTATATTCTTTTTCATCGTACCCCAATGGATTCCCTGCCTCATCAATGTAGTGATCAATAAAGGTTTCAACAAACGCAAGATAATTCTCGTCTTGTGTTGCATTAAACATGTATTGGATCGCCAGAATCATGCAGCCATCGATATAACTCCAACGGATTGGATGATTGGCTAATCGAGCCTCTTGATTCCAAATAGGTGCTTCTGGCGAAGAATGTGCGATTACTTGATCCAAAAATTGTCTTATTTCTTCCAACTATTTTCTCCTTTACCAATTCTTAACTTTGTATGTGTAGATGCCTCATGTCCTCCTTCTTTGCCAAACAGTAGCGGCAGGCAAATGAAGAAACAGCTGGCTAGTTTGCATAAAATCTCTCGTTGAAAAATGACTGCCACTGGAACATTTTTGCGATATTTATCTGTTGAAACGATCTGCAGCTGAAAGAATGCTTTTCCGATCGTCTGCTGATTTTGCATGAATGGATATTGCAGTGCAAAATACATAACACACATCAAACAAATCGCAGTCAAAACAGCGACAAAGTCATTATTGATGATCCGACCGATTAGCGGAAGTCCTCCTACAAAGATAAGAAATATGGTTAAAATCCCTAAGACAAAATCAACGATTTGTGCGAGAATTCTTCTGATCAACATATGACTACTCTTTACTTCCTGTAGAAGCAACGCCATCAACAAAGTACCGTGATCCCATAAAGAAAATTGCGATCATAGGTAACAGCCCCAAACAAGAAGCAGCGAATACTCTCCCATAGGAGACCATTGCTTCACCGTCTAATAATTGTTTCAATGCTACTGATAGAACCGTTTTATCTGAACTATTCAAATAAATCAATGGTCCTTGGAAATCATTCATGCCCCACATAAAGCTTAGCAAGGCAACGGTAATCAGAATTGGTTTGATTACGGGAATGATGATTTTGAACAAAATCTGAAATTCATTACACCCGTCCATCACTGCCGCTTCATCTAACTCTCTAGGAATTGTTCGCATAAATTGAATGATCATAAATACAAAAAACGAAGAACTAGCAAAAATATCCGCTACATAAAGGCTGGCAAAACTATCCAAAAGTCCCACCTCACGGTACAACAGATACAGCGGAATGCGAAAAGCCAGTTCTGGCATCAATAATGTAACGATCACGGCACCAAAGACAAATTTTTTCCCTTTAAACGATTTTCGTGCAATCACATAGGCGGTAATCACGCAAGATAAAACTGTAAAAATCGTTTTTGGAATCAAAAATTTCAGTGTATTCCCAAAGAAAAACCAGATAGAATGGTCTCGCGTCAACTGCCAAGCATCGGAAAAATTCGTTGTAACCACACGGTCACTTGGCGGGAAAATACTCAAGCTACCAAAAATGTCCCGGTTCTCTTTAAACGCAGAACCAATCATCCAAAACAACGGATAAATCAAGATAATCCCCACACCAATCAATAATCCATAACGAATGATTTCATTCATCCGTCTTCGAGATTTACTCATTTCCATTATTCAGCCCCCTTAATCATTATAAAATACCCACCGATCAGATGACTTGAAAATAATAACCGTAAATATACCGATGATCACCAACAAAATCCATGTTAGTGCACTCGCATAGCCATAATTCCCATTTTGAAAGGCTTGATCATAAATATAAAGATTCAAGAAATAAGTCGTCTTATTTGGTCCACCTTTAGTGATTAAATACGCGGAGTTAAACTCTTGAAACGCTTTGACTAATACATTTACGGCGTTGAACAAAATTACGGGGGTAATAATCGGTACAGTGATATTGAACAGTTGTCTTATTTTTGAAGCCCCATCCATTTCTGCCGCTTCATAAACTGTTTTAGAAACACCTTGCAATGCCGATAAGAAAATCAACATGGTCGAACCGAATTGCCAAGTTTTTAAAATAATCAGGGTAAAAATCGCGAACTTTGGATCTTTTGTCCAGTTAATGGCGACATCGTTTCCGAGTGTAAAAACACTCAACACCATATTCACAGGTCCGTTGACATCAAAAAGCATGGTCCATAAAATTGAAACAGCTACATTTCCTCCTAAAATAGAAGGAATATAATAAGCGGTACGAAAGAAATTGACTCCCTTAAGCTTAAAATTCAAGATGGCTGCTACTGCAAAAGAGACAATGATAACTGCTGGGGTACCAATCAACACATATTTGATTGTTGCAAAGAAACTCGCAGTAAACGTATCGTCTTTTGTAAAAATCTCTAGATAATTTTGTAATCCGACAAACTCCGGATCACCTAAAATCGGATATTCTAACAAACTGTAGTAAAAAGAAATAATGATTGGGTAAACTTTAAAGACTAGGAAGCCAATGATCCATGGCATGAGCATGCAGTAGATCACCCAATTTGTTCTTTTCATTTTTTTCAACATCGCATTTGACTCCTTTACCTTCTAAATGAACGCCCAGATACTAATGGGTTACTTCCAGACATTCTCACTCATGTCCAATTTTATTTTGGAAAAAGAAGGGTACGGGACGTAGCTAAGTCTCGCATTCCTTCTTGTTGCTTCCTATTCTTGGTAATACTTATCAAGTGCTGCTTGCTGTTTCTCAATGAATTGCTTCGCAGCTTCCTCCGACGTGAACTTTCCTGTCCGAAATGCCTCGTAAACCGTATATCTTTCTCCCCGCACATTTTCGTCTTCAAAGTATGGATCTAACACCGTTTGTTCATAGTCATCCAATTTGGCGTACCCTTCAGCCACAGCACCTTCGACTAGTTGATTCGCTACTTGCAGATCGTAACAAACTGTGTTGCTTGAAATACCCAAAGAATCTCCGGCAGCCTTCACCGCTTGCTCATTGGTAAACAAGAACTCAATAAAAGTGGCTGCTGCTTCAGGATGTTTCGAATTTTTTGAAATTGCGTAGCCAAAATTTGGTTTCACATAGATACTTGGTTTAGAGTCAGCATCGACTTGCAAGAAATCTCCTACAACTAACTCATCTAACCCGTCGCCGCCTTTGTATGAGTTTGTCCATTTCGCCAGTGAGTTTGCCCACTCATAAACAGAGCCTGCATTGCCTTCTACCCATTGAGGGTTTGATTCCGTATCGATTGGGCTTGTTTGCTCAAAAGTCGGCAGTGCACCAGCATCTTCCAATTCTTTATATCTTTCAAGCACTTCTTTCACTTCAGCCACACTATAGTTGACTGTCCCATCGGTCTGCATGATCTTCCCTGTATAGTTGTAAAGCATCTGAGCAATAAATAGATCTAATGAGAACTCTCCCACATTGAGATATGCGTACTGATTGTCTTCACCAGTTGGCGTATTCCCTTTCGCAATGACTTCTCCCGCTGCCAAAAGATCATCATAGGTCGTCGGCAGTTCCAACCCATTGGCTTCATAAAGTGCTTGGTTCATCAAAGGAACCCGACCGGTCATTCCGTGGGGAACCGCGGCTTGTTCACCACCCACTTGCATCGCTTCTAAATAAGAACTTTCCCAATTGTCTAGCGTCAAATAGTCACTGACCTCATTCAAGTCCATAAAGATATTCTTGCCCTTCCCGAATGAAAAGAGCCAATTGTAATTCACTTGCATCACGTCTGCTTCAGTTTTACCGGATAGCTGAGTCAATGTCTTTTCTTGCCATCCATCCCACGCACCATACTCTGTGTTAACCGTGATATGCGGATATTCCTCTTCAAAAAGAGCCACTACATCTTGCATCGCATCATGACGATTATCCGCTCCCCACCAAGCAAACTTAATCGTCACTGCTTCTGCATCTTTTGTTGAACCACTGCTGCCAGAACCAGTAGTGTCAGGCTGAGATCCACACGCTGCTAGAACTAAAGTGCTAAAAAGACTGGCAACCAATATCTTCTTTTTCATCTGATTATTTCCTCCTCCATAAAATGCACACGTTTACAATTTTTCATTTATGTATCCGCTTACTGATTTTATCGGACAAAAAATGTCTCAGCAATAGACAAGCAAAACTTGCACAAAAAAGTGACGTAATATCCGCGAACTTGTACAATATTGACTTTTTTAACAGGAAAATAATCCCCCTTTCATGCCTGTGCAAAGATGAGTGACTATTTAGAAATTATTTTTTTCTCGCAGACTTTCTTTGTATGCAATTTGTTTCTTGCGGTATTGCAAAGGGGATGTCTCTGTATATTTTTTGAACACACGGTTGTAGTAGGTAATGTTGCTGTATCCACTTTTTCTCGCTATTTCAGCAATATCCCAATCTGTATCTTCCAGTAATCGCTGAGACTGACGGATTCGTTGAATGTTGGTATATTCAGTGATGGTGTAGCCTGTTGCACGCTTGAAGATACGGCATAAATAGGATTTGTCGAGATAAAAAGACGAAGCGATTTGTTCCAATGAATGGATCGATGCATAGTTCCGACGAATAAAGGCTGCAATTTGATTAACTAGCTCGCTTTGTTTTCCCAAACTTTCTGCCGGTTCATCAGAAAGCCCCCTGAAGTTCTTGATCCGCTGAATAAAAATAAAAAGTTCGATTAATTTTGTTTCGACCATTACCTGGTAATTGTATTCTTTGTGGATCACTTCATCTGCGATTTTCGCTAAGAGCGTTTGTACGTAAGAGCGATCCGCTGGCGGAATCTGAATGATACCATGATGTTTTAAAAAAAAGGTCTCCAGATCTATTCCCATGGATTGAGCGATTCTTGGAAATTTGCTGGCTTCATAGAGAACGAGTACACGATCATGATAAATATACTTTCCTGAGAATGTATTGTGGACACAGTCGGGGTGAATCATAACCAATGTACCAGGTTGGATTTTATAGGTTTTTTCTCCAATCAAAAAATAGCGGTTCCCTTCTATAAAATATTGGATTTCGCATTCAGAATGCCAATGCTTCACCATATTGTAGATACTATCTCGTCGTGAGCGATCAATCGTCAATCCGTTCATCATCCCACTATAAACAATCGTCTTCATACTCTCCACTCCTTTCTTTGTTTTCTATTTTACCTAAAAAATAGGAAACTCCATAGGGGGGACGGAACCAAAATCTGCTTGGATTCTTTGACAGAGGTAAACAGAATGATTCTAAAAGACCATTCAAAAATAAATCTATCTTCAGCGATTTTTATTACGAACAAACCAGCAAAAAAGCATTACCCGATATCACGAATGTGTATCGGGTAATGCTGATTGATTTTCTTTTGAGTTGCATGAAATCAGGTGTCTCACTATTTCACGATCAATTTTTGACCAACATAAATGATATTATTGGACAAGCGATTCCATGAAGTGATTTGGTCAATACTACTACCATACTTTTGCGCAAGAGACCACAGACTGTCCCCAGATTTAACGGTATGATATTTAGTCGAAGAACTATTATTGGCAGAACTATTACTTGAAGAAGCATTTGTCGCGGTCTTCGTAAGATAGGCACCACTGACCCAGCCTTTGCCAGAAACATAGTACCATTTGTTATTCCCATTAACACTAGTACCATTTTTGACGGCTGTTGCTGTCACGGTACTGCCTTGGCTCAATGAACCAACGATGCTGCCACTTGTCGATGCTGTAGAACGAATATTCAATGTCGCGGTCGTTTTCATCTTTTGATTGATCGAATCACCTGTATTCGATGTATTCGACGATGAGCTAGAGTCACTCGTTAAATACGCGCCGCTGACCCAGCCTTTGCCAGAAACATAGTACCATTTCGTATTGCCATTGACACTAGTACCATTTTTGACGGCTGTTACTGTTACGGTGCTGCCTTGGCTCAATGAGCCAACGATGCTGCCACTTGTCGATGCTGTAGAACGAATATTCAATGTCGCAGTCGTCTTCATCTTTTGGTTGATTCCAGTATTGGCAGTATTATCATTTGTATTGCCTGATGTTGAACCAGAATTTACTTCTGTTAAATACGCGCCGCTGACCCAGCCTTTGCCAGAAACATAGTACCATTTCGTATTACCATTGACGCTCGTTCCTGTTTTGACTGCCGTTGCTGTCACAGTGCTGCCTTGACTCAATGAGCCAACGATGCTGCCACTCGTCGATGCTGTAGAACGAATATTCAATGTCGCAGTCGTCTTCATCTTTTGGTTGATTCCAGTATTGACAGTATTATCATTTGCATTGCCTGATGTTGAACCAGAATTTACTTCTGTTAAATACGCACCACTGACCCAGCCTTTGCCAGAAACTTTATACCAATTTGTATTGCCATTGACGCTCGTTCCTGTTTTGACCGCAACTGCCGTAAAGGTTGTATTCGCAGTAAGTGAGCCGGTAACTGCTGCTGTAGTAGACGCATCTGAACGGATATTCATAGATGCAGTCGTTTTCATTTGCTTTTGAATCGCGTTTTCTCCTACAGGGGTCTCAACATTATTCATGTCACCGTTCCCAGCGGAACTGCCGCTATCGTATTGAGTTAAGTTATACGTTGCAATAAGATTGTTCAATTTGCTGGCATAGGAAGTATCAGTCGCATAGCGTCCTTGCAGCCATGCCGTTGCTTCTGTATATGATCTCGTATTGCTCTTCCAAGCACCGCTGTAATAATAGCTACCGGCAGCAAAACTGGTATTTCGTAAGACATACGCATTATCTTGGAAAGATTCTCTTAAAGATGGATATTTGCGGAACTTCGCTATAATTTGATAATAATTGCCCGAACCATTATCTTCCAATGTTGCCATTTCGACATACTGCCCATTATAACTTCCTTTGATTCCAAACATATTGTTCGCTTGGGTCGTCAAAGTCGAAGTACCCCAGCCGGATTCTAGGATAGCTTGTGCAATCATCACTGATGCATAGAGATCATTAGCGGCAGCTACTTCTGTTGCATAACCACTTGCTTTCGCAATAAATCCACTCGTATCAGCACGTGCTGAGAAGATCGAGGTTCTTGCTAACGCAGGTGCAGCAACAATTGGCGTCTCAACGACCGCTGTATCTTCCGTGATAGTTTCCTGTGGCGTTGCCGCTTCCTCAGGTGTTGTAACAGGCTGCTCTTCAATAGGAACAGTTGGTTCTGTTGTTTCCTCTGTCGAAATCGTCTCGTCAGCACTGCTTTGAATGCTGTCTCCAGTTGAATCAGTGGAGCTATTTCCTCCAGATACTTGATTTTCTGTGATCTCTGCTTGGTTTTTTGCATCATCTGAAGTCGCTGTTTCTGCAGCTAAAACCAAATTTGGTGCAATCGTTGAACCGGCTACCACAGTTGTAGCCATCGTCAACCCTTTTTTTGCTAATAATGAACGCTTCAATCGTTTTTCTAAACGGCGTCTTTCTTTACGAATCGTCATTTCATGCCTCCCAACAAACATAGTCTCTTTATTTTAACATTTTTTTAATAAAGGTACAAAAGGGGGTTTTTTCTTACCCTGTTTTCTCTTCAAAACCTAATCATTTATCTAGAGATTCAATAAAGGCCTTACGCCCTATGGTGTTAAAAACTGAAATAGTAGTAAATAGACAGAAACGCCCAACATGAATCGGGCATCTCTGTCTATTTTACTTATAATTAAACTATCTCCATCGGTACATGTTCTCTTCTTGCTTCTGTTAATGTTAAGTCGAAAAAATAGCGCACGACTCAATGATAAAAATCAAAGCGGCCTTTTGCTAACACTTCTTTGACCCCACCAGTTAGGAACAGGGAGCGGTCCATGATGGCTTTTTTGACAAATGATGCTGGATAACCTTTTACAGGCATTTTACCCACCAAACCAAAGGCATGCGTGTTCCCAATAGAGGCTACAGATCCTAAAGATTCAAAATGAAAGTCTTCCGTTTTTTCACCTTTAATCAAGTGTAGACAGTTTTTGGCAGCTTGATACCCCATTTTCAAAGCAATCTGTGCTGTCGTTGGATAAGGGCGATTTGTTGCAGGATCCATCACAGCTGAAACATCCCCTACTACAAAAACATTACTGTGCTCTGGATCACTTAAATCTTGGTTGACCATCACACGTCCACGGCGAGCCGCATAATTTGAATCTGCCATGACATGGCTTCCACTGACACCTGTTGTCCAAATGATCGTTTTAGCAGACAATTCTTCTGTAGCACCCGTTTCAGCATCCGTTTGATAAACAACTACTCCAGGCTTGATTTCTTTGATTGGTTTTCCTGTTAGAAATTCAACACCCCATTTTACCAAGTTATTGATTCCATAGGCAGACAGATTTTCATCAAACATCGGTAATAATCGCGTAACTGCTTCTACACAAAAGAGTTTGATTTCTTCTGATTGGACACCTGCGATCTCAGCAAATTCCTTCCGATTTTCCACTAAAGAACCTAAGAGTTCTACTCCAGTGAATCCCGCCCCACATACGACGATTTTCAATAAATCTGGATCTTGTGTTTTTTTGTATTCTTTCATTTGTTTCAATAAATGATGATAAATAGTTTCTGCTGAATCAACATCTACCATTTCCAATGCGTTTTCATTAACACCTGGGATCCCAAATGACTCAGATTCAAATCCTAATGCTACGATCAAATAATCATAGGAAAGAGATGTTTGATCCGTAAACATGATCCGTTGACTTTGACGGTCAATCGTTGCAACTTCATTTTGTAGGAAAGTTGTTTTTTGTGGTCGTACCACATCAGCGATATCGTAACTAATTCGCTCTCTTGGCTGCGTTCCAGCAGCCACTTCATGCAAATCTGTCGCTTCATAATGGTAGTCATTCTTATCTACTAATGTAATATGAAAATCACCTTTTGCTCCTTGTAATACATGCAATGCTCGCAACCCTGCGTAGCCTGCTCCTAAAATGACAACTTCCTTCATTTCCTATTACTTCCTTTCTTCCTTCAAAAAATTATAAAATCAAACCGATCGCAAAACTAATGACCTGCGCACATGCTCCGACCGCAAGGATCTTTACAGCGCAGACAAAGGTTTCGCGTTTGATTTGTTTATGCATAAATAGTTTTGTCTGTTTCCAGACAAATGGTAAGACGAGAAACGTCAACAACATCGTCCATGGTGCTAAATGCAGAACCACTGCTGTCAAGATCGCTACAAATGCAATAATGTTCAAAAGAACAAATAGCCGTAATCCTTGACTCTTTCCTAAATAATGCACCAATGTATAACGATTGTTGTTTTCATCTTCCTCCAAATCACAAATGTTGTTGGCCAGCATCAAGTTAGCGATCCACAGTGTATTGGGTAGTGCGATTAGAAATATTCCACCCAAGGTCGCGCTATTCCATTGAAAGGTTTCATAAGTATTCAAATATACACAAATCAACGAAATCATGAAGCCCATCGTAAATCCTGAAAAAAACTCACCTAGCGGTAAACTCGATAAAGGCCGCGGACCTGATGAGTAAAAGATACCAATCAAGTAACAATAAAGTCCCATCCAAAACAAGGGCCAACCGACGAAATAGGCCAATACGATACCCATCACCGCCGAAACGACGATCATACCGATCATTAAGCGAAAAACGAATGGAAGCGAGAGCTGCTCGCGTCCGATAATATTTGTTTTTTCTTTGTAATCATGAACTTCTGTTGCGTGATGGTAATCGTTATAATTATCTAAAATATCTACTGCCATGTTGAAGATCAGCATAGCAATAAAGTATAACACCACATAACCTAAATGAATTGAGCCGTAGTTATACCAGCTGTAACAAATTCCGATAAAAAATGGGAGGACACTGGCTGTTTTCGCTTTAAATTCCACAAGCTCCAGAAATACTGGGAGTGTCAAATACTCATCTCCTTTTGATAAATGCACTTAACTAGTCAATAGACTCCCTTTAAGTTAGAATAAGGGCTGAATGACTGGTAGAAAGGGTTTTAATATGTTGAATTTTTGGATCGATTATCCTTCGATCGAGCAAAGACTAAAAACTGTCTGTTCGATCATTGAAGAACGCGTAACTGTTCGTAACAAAGAAATACAAGATGTATTAGTTGATTTTACTTATTCTGGAGGAAAAATGCTGCGTCCAGCATTATTTTTCTTATTCGCTGATCTAGGCGAACCCATTGATGAAAGAAATGATCAATTAACCAAAATTGCTGCTTCATTAGAAATCTTACATATGGCAACCTTGATTCACGATGACATCATTGATGATTCGCCGTTGCGACGCGGACGCATCACTGTCCAAGCAAAATATGGCAAAGATATCGCTGTTTACACAGGTGATCTGCTCTTCACCCAATTCTTTGAGTTATTGATCGAGAGCATGAATGGCTCTCATTTTTTGGCTACAAATGCCCAAGCAATGAAACGCCTTTTGCTGGGAGAATTAGATCAAATGCACACACGCTACAATATAGATGAATCAATTGCTGATTACTTACAAAGCATCAATGGTAAAACTGCCGAATTATTCTGGCTGGCCTGCATCGAAGGTGCTCATTTTGGCGGTCTCGACTTAGAAAACCAAGAACGGGCTGGTGAGATCGGACGAAACATCGGCATCGCTTTTCAAGTTTTTGATGATATTTTGGACTATACAGCAGATTCTGGAACGTTGAAAAAACCCGTTCTTGAAGACTTGGCACAAGGTGTCTATACATTACCTCTGCTCTTTGCTAAAGAACAAAATCCTGCCGCATTTGAGAGTTATCTGTCCAAAAAAAGCGAGTTGACCACCGAGGAGGCCACAGAGGTTGCTGAATTAGTGCGCCGTTATCATGGCGTTGAAAAAGCCACCGATTTTGCTGTTTCTTATACCGAAAAAGCACTAGCCGACATCGAACTGCTGCCGAACACCCCTAGCAAAGAAAAAATTCGCGAGCTAACGCAACTGCTTTTGCAACGAAATTATTGATCATTCTTTATTCTATCCTCCGCAACTGAAAGCTATTCTGAAAATAAACGAACCAATCGGGTAAACAGTGAAGTGTTTTGAGGAGCGAATGCTCCTCAAAAACTAAGCCGACATTCATGTCGATCACTAGCCGATTTTTTTGTTGTCTTGGCAAAGGTCCCAGTTTGATTACAGTCGCCCTTGATCAATAGCCAATAACTGTTGAAAGTGTTGGTTTTCGACAGCTAACTCAGCAGGCGTACCGCTCATCGTTAATTCTCCATCCTCAATAAAAATGACCTGATCCATCAGTGAGATTCCTTGCAGGTGGTGGGTGATCCAAATAATCGTCTTGTCTTCCAACTCATTGAAAAAAGTTTCCAAAACAGCTTGCTCAGTGATTGGATCTAGCCCAACAGTTGGCTCGTCTAATAAAATAATCGGTGTTTTCTTCAAAAGAATTCGCGCTAATGCCAACCGATGGCGTTCACCGCCGGAAAAACGTAACCCTGCTTCATCAACCATGGTTCGCAAACCTTCTGGCAGAGCTGTCACCATCTCTGATAAGCCTACTCGTTTCAGTACGTCCCAAACTTCTTCTTCTGACGCTTCTTCATTACCAATCCGCAAATTATTTAAAATCGTTGTATGGAACAAATAAGGACTCTGGTTGATGACTCCAATCCATTCGCTAATATCTTCACCAAAACTTGCTACCGGCTCACCATTTAAGGTAATACTACCTTGGGTCGGCAATAAATCTCCCCTGAGCAAAGAAGCAAAGGTACTTTTCCCAGAACCGCTACGTCCCAATATTGCCAGTTTTTGATGCGCAGGAATCGTTAAGCTAAGATTCTTTAGTACCTCTTTTTCAGATGGATAATGGAAACTAACCTGATTCACTTCTAAATTGAACGGTGCACTTATAGCTGATGCTGTCCGTTTTTGTTCCTCTTTTTCTGGTAATGCATTAAAACGATCAATCGAATCTTTGTATATATTGGTTTCTTGTGCCGCTGAAGGCAATGGTGCGAAAGCATCTACCAAAGGAAAGACACAAAGGACAAATGCTGCGATCCAATTAGCTAAGCCACCGTGCTCGCCAGGAAATCGCTGACTTGTCCAGACAATCAACGCAACCGTAATCACCCCGAAGATCACTTGTAAAAGGAAATCTCTTTTTCGATCAAAACGATTGATTTTCTCATCAACGCTTCGTAGATTTGCCGCCAATTGCTTGTGTTCATCGACGTATTCTGCTCCTCGCTGTGAAAATACCCAGTCAGAAACTCCTAGCACATTATCAGTCAATGTTGTATATAATTGATTCTTCATTTGTTTTTGCTTTTCTTGACGAGCGCCATTGATCACAACGGACCAGAGCGGCAGCACAAACACATTTATTCCCAACAACAGCAACATTACCAAAGCAAATCCTAACGAAAAGTACCCTAATCCGATAATCAGAAAAGTATACAATAACCAAGCAATCACCGTAGGGAAAATCGTTCGCAGATATAAGTTTTGGATATGGTTGATATCTTCTGCTAATAATCCTAAAATATCGCCAGTTCGATGGGTCTGCTTAAAGAAAACGGCATCTTTTTCGACAACATTGTATAGTTTTAGGCGTAGGTTCGATGTCATTCGCAACACCCAATTATGACTTGTCAGTCGTTCAACATAACGAAAAACTGGTCGGCCGATCCCGAATGCTCGGGTCAGAACGATTGGAATGTATACTAACAAAATATTCTCTGGAATTGAGGCAGAGCGGCTAATCAGATAGCCAGAATTAAACATTAACGCGCCTCCGCAAAAGAATGTCATAAATCCTAAAAACAGCGCTGCTGCAAGAACCTTTTTGTACTTTGAAAGAAAGGGTTTGACCCAGGTATCTGTTTTTAGCGAACGCCAGAGACCGATTTTATTCAAGTTGTTCCCTCCTCATCCCATTGACTAACGCAACGAAAGCGCCATTCTTTGCTTGCAGTTCTGCCAATGTCCCTCGCTCAACAATTCTGCCTTGATCCATTACTAGGATTTGATCCATCTCTTCCATCCAGTGCAAGCGATGTGTCGCAAAGAAGACTAGATGGTTCTCCATCAACGGAAGCATCCGTTCTTTCAATTCTACTTCTGTTTCAATATCTAAATGGGCAGTTGGCTCATCAAATAATAAAATTTTTCGATGCTGGTCTAAGAAAGCACGAGCCAACGCAATTCGTTGCGCCTGTCCACCGCTTAGATGGCGTTCCCCTTCACCTAGCATTGTATCGATTCCTTGCGGCAATTCTTGAACTAATTTCGTTAAACCTGCAACTTCGATTGCTTGCCACACTTGTTCTTCAGTAGCATTTGGCTGATAGAAAGCCACATTTTCTCGCAAAGTCAGCCGATAGATATAGGGGTTTTGGGGAATATAAACTAGTTGCTGCTGCCAATCCGACTGTCTTAATGCAGTCATTTTTTGGCCATCAAAAGTAATTTCGCCTTCTTTCGGAATCAAAAAGCCGCTTAAGTTATTGATCAGCGTTGATTTTCCAGAGCCACTCATCCCAATGATCCCAATTTTTTGAAATCCTTGGACCTCCAATGCAATATCTTTCAAAACAGACTTTTCTCCATAATCAAAAGATAACGAATGAATCGATAGTTCCGAATCAGCTTGCCATTGAGGTAAACTTACTGGATCAATGGCTGCTTCTGGCTCAGATAAAATCGTAGATACAGCGGTCATTGCATTTTTCCCATCTAAAGTCGCATGGTAATCACTTGAAAAATCGCGAATTGGTAAAAAATACTCCGGAGATAAAATCAAAATCGTTAGTGCTGGAAATAACAAGATTTCTTCATTGATCAAACGCAGCCCCAGTAAAACCGCAACCACAGCGATGGACAATGTTGTGAAAAAATCCAATGCAAAAGTGGAAAGAATTCCGACTCTCAACGATCCCATCGTTGCTTTACGAAAACGTTCGCTAGAAGCGAAGATACTTTTTCCATATTTTTTGCTGATCCCAAAAAGTTTCAAGGTGTCGATTCCACGTAATGAATCAATAAAGTGGTTGGACAATAATTGAAATGTGCGGTATTGTTTTTCAGCTTTACTTTGGGCGGCATAGCCTAGGATGATCATAAAAATAATGATCAGTGGAAAAACCAGCAATAAAACCAGACCTGAGATCCAATCCAAGTAAAATACTAAAGCCAAAATCACCCAAGGAATGATCGACATGTTCATAATTTTTGCCAATATTAGTTGTAAATAGTTTTCTACCTGACTAATGCCTTCCAATACCATCGTTGTAATGTTTCCGGTACCTTGTTGCTGAACGATTTGTGGTCCTACACGAAAAATCTTTTCTAGCAGTTGATTACGTAATTCAGTAGCTTGCTGGTAACTATAGCTGTCTAATTTCTTTGTCCGAAAATAAACAATGGCCTGGCGACCTAAAAACGAACAAAAGAACAGTAGAATCCAGCCCCACTGCTCTTCTAACGATTGTCCTTCCCATAATCCAGTGATCCCACTAGCAAGACCATAGGCTTGTCCAATGATGAAGAGAGCTTGCAGGAAAGAAAGTCCTGCAAGCAATCCCATTAACCGTTTCATTCCGGGAAGCTCTATGATTTGTTTGTCGATCATTAATAACCCTCCGTCAGCTCAGTATGACTAATTCGTTTACGGAAAATATAGTAGGTCCATGCTGTATAAGCCAAAACAAACGGCAAGATTGTCAGTGATAAATAACTCATGATCTTCAATGTGTAGTGACTAGAGGAAGCTTCTGCAATCAACAAATCATAACTAGGGTCGATTGAGCTAATCAATACTCGTGGGAACAAACCAGAGAACAACAATCCGACTAGCGCCACCATGGTCAAACCACTAGCAATAAATGCCACCATTTCTTTCCCTTTAAATACAGAGATATTCGCTATCAGCGTCAAAGCCACAATCACAATCAGCAAAAGAAGCGTCGAAGCAAAATGTTTTTCAAAGAAATCTGTTTTGAAATAAAGTAGCGCGGCAAACGCCACCAAACCAAAATATAGCACACCATAAAAGGCACTCGCATAATTTCGGGCACGGTCACGAATCGGACCAGTAGTTTTTAGTGCAATATAATTCAATCCATGTAAGTAGCAAAGCAAAGTTAGGGCAATCCCGCCAACTACAGAGAAGAGATTGACGTAGTCACCGAAGTGCGCGGACATATTTCCCTCTGCATCAATTGGCATGCCTTGGACCATACTTGTAAACAAGAGTCCGAACATAAAAGGCACCAATGTACTGCCAATGGTTAATGTCCAATTCCACATATTTTTACGGTCTTCAGGCATTTTTGCCCGAAACTCAAAGGAAACACCGCGTATAATCAATCCGACTAGTATCAATAACAAAATCAAATAATAACCACTGAACAAAGAGGCATACCAGTAAGGGAAAGAAGCAAACATCGCGCCACCTGCGGTAATCAACCAAACTTCATTCCCGTCCCACACTGGTCCGATCGTATGCACGATCTGATCTTTTTCCTGTTCATTATGGGTCAATGTCTGGACAGACATCCCCACACCAAAGTCAAATCCTTCTAAAAAGAAGAAGCCGGCAAACAAAATGCCAATCAATACATACCACATTAGTTGCAATCCGGTCATCCTTCAAACGCCTCCTTATCAAATGGATCTTCTTCTGCTTCGTGCAGCGTTCCTTCCATCTGGTTGTTTTCAGGACCATGTCCTAACTCTCGCCGAATCAAATAAACCATTGTTAATGCCAAACCAGAGAAAAGAACAAAGTAAACAATATTTGAGATAACAAGCGAAGTTGCCGATACATTTGGCGAAACACTATCTTCAATCGTAAATAGACCATAGACTGTCCATGGGTAGCGACCCAATTCCGTAATCAGCCACCCTGCTGTATTTGCAATGAATGGGGTAAATAATGTTATAGCCACTACCCAAAGCATCCAACGTTTCTCAAATAGCGAAGGCTTCTTCTTACGCGTAAAGAATAACCCCAATGAAGAAACCAACAACATCAATGCACCGAAACCTGCCATGATCCGGAAGCTCCAAAACAATGTGTTGACCGGAGGAAAATAGTTCCGATCTCCGTAACGTTCGATCAAATCTTGATTCACTGTGTTCATTCCATCAATCGAACCAGATGGTTCGTTAAATGCAAGGATACTCAACATATAAGGAATCTCAACACCAAAAACCCGTTTGTGTTCTCGTTCATTTGCCCATGCAACTACAGTCCATGCCGCAGGATCTCCGGTATCTTCATACGTACCTTCCATTGCTGCAAATTTCATTGGTTGTTCTTCAACCAAATACTTCATTTGTTCGTCACCTGCGATCAACACCGTAATTGAACCAAACAAAGCTACTGCAAAACCGATCCGCATTGATTTTTTGAAAAAATCACGGTCAACTTTCTTGTCTTTTTTCAACAATTGGAAAGCTGACATTCCTGCAATCAGAATTCCTCCCATGGCAATTGCTGCAGTAATAACATGAAGGAACTCATACCAGACTTGTGGGTTAGCTAACAGGGCTCCGAAGTCAGTCATCTCAGCACGACCATTGTTCAATGTGTATCCAACTGGATGTTGCATAAAACTATTGGCAGCTAAAATCCAGAAAGCAGAGAGCATCGAGCCAATAGTAACTAACCAAAAGAACGTCATATGCAGTTTAGGGCTGACTTTATCCCATGTGAAAATCCACAATCCTAAGAAAGTTGATTCCAAAAAGAAGGCTAGCAATGCTTCTAACGCCAAAGGAGCACCAAAAATATCCCCAACAAAACGAGAATAATCAGACCAGTTCATTCCAAATTGAAATTCTTGAATGATCCCAGTTACCACTCCTACCACAAAACTTAATAGAAAAATATTTCCCCAGAACTTTGTCATTCGGCGATATTTTTCATCTTTTTTGATCACATAAAGTGTCTCCATGATTGCAACAACGACACCAGTTCCGATCGAAAACGGTACAAAGAAAAAGTGAAAAATCGTCGTCATCGCGAACTGGATTCGTGCTAATGTTACAATATCCATTTTACATCCCCCTATTTCTAAAAAAATACATTAAAATCATTCTAAATAAAGAAAAATTCCAAATACGAATATACTCCTCTCTTAAGTAAAAAAGAAGCAACTTGCCTACTATTTTTATTTTTTAATCGCTTACTCTCCATTCTTTAAAATTGAAACGTTTTCACAAACAAAATGCTCTACATTTCTATGTTTTAATCTTATCACCATCATATGGTAAAGACCAATTATTCGAATAGATGAGGGGAAACAATTTTTCATACTCCGTTCTCTTACTTCTTTAATCGGCTCGAAATAATTTTTATTAATCCAAACGTTCTAAGAGAAACTCATCCGCTTCACAAAATAGAGTCGCTATTTTCGAAAATATTGCATTTGATGTAACTATCTTCTGTAAAAATGCTTCACGTGAAACATTTCAGAAGAAAACCACAACGCCCTTCTAAATTTGCAAAATTTTCCATATCATCAAAAATATGTTGGTCCCCTTTTAGTTGGAAAGAAAGAGTCAGCCATTCTTGAAAAATTTATTTGAAAATTTAGTTTTATTCCGCTTACCAAGTGCAATTATTAAAGTTTTTCTGATTAAAATTTTTATGATGTGTTATCTATTATTTTTAGATTTTTTACTCTATTCAGACAATCTATTTTTTCAGCAAAATAACCGCACAACGATAATCCGTGTTGTGCGGCTATAAAAAAACGAGTATTAATCTTACGCTAAATCTTCTCCATTTGAAGCAATCACTTGTTTATACCAATCGAAGGATTTTTTCTTTGATCGATCCATTGTGCCATTGCCTTCATCATCAAAGTCCACGTAGATAAAGCCATAGCGTTTGCTCATTTCTCCGGTTGACGCGCTAACGAGGTCAATACATCCCCATGGTGTATATCCCATCAGGTCAACACCATCTTCAATCGCTTCACCCATTGCTTCGATATGACGACGTAAGTAATCAATGCGGTAATCGTCTTCGATTTTGCCATCTTCACTAATAGTATCGATAGCTCCTAAACCATTTTCCACGATAAATAATGGTTTCTGGTACCGATCATACAATTCATTCAACGCAATGCGCAGTCCTTCTGGATCGATTTGCCAGCCCCATTCACTTGCTTCCAAGAATGGATTGCGGACACCACCCAACAAGTTACCTTGTACTTCATCAGCTTCTTCTGTTGTGATATCCACTGCAGAAGACATGTAATAGCTAAATCCAATATAATCGACGGTATACTTAGCAATCAATGCTAAATCTTCTTCGGTAATATCAAGATCTTCCTTCTTGACCCCATGCTCTTTATACAAGCGATCAGTAAATGCTGGATATTTCCCACGTACTTGCACGTCGGCACAGTAGTAGTTGAAGGCTTGGTTATGGATCATTGTTGCTACTTGGTTGACTGGGTTTGCATCAATGCTATAGGTCGTTGCATAAATGATCATGCAACCAATTTGTAACTCAGGATTCAATTCATGCCCAATTTTGACTGCTTTACTGCTGGCAACAAATTGGTTGTGCCACGCTTGGATCACGTTTGTAAAGTCGCTAGCACCCGTACTGTTGACCATTCCTTGGCTCAATGCGGAGAAATGAAAAGCTGAATTGATTTCATTGAAAGTCATCCAGTATTTGACTTTACTATGGAAACGTTCCAAGACGACTTTTGCAAAACGCTCATAGAAATCGATCAATGCTCGATTTTTCCAGCCACCGTATTCTTTGGCTAAATGCAAGGGCATTTCATAGTGGGAGATCGTAACCACTGGCTCGATCCCGTATTTCAAACATTCATCAATCAACGCATCGTAAAATGCTAACCCAGCTTCGTTCGGTGTCGTTTCATCACCTTTTGGAAAAATACGTGTCCAAGCGATTGAAAAACGATAGCTCTTGAAGCCCATTTCCGCAAACAACGCAATGTCTTCTTTGAAACGGTCATAATGGTCGATCCCGCGATGATTTGGGTAGGTGTATTTGTCCTCATCGATCGTCCAATCAAACGTATCACTGCCTAAAATCGCTAAACGCTGTTTGCCGCCAGGCATTGCATCCGCCACTGACAAGCCTTTGCCATCGCGATCGAACGCCCCTTCTAATTGATTCGCTGCGGTCGCGCCGCCCCATAAGAAATTTTCTGGAAATTTTGCCATTTGCTCGTTCTCCTTTGCCTAATTTATTTTAACAAAGTCATATGTTTGCAAGTAACTGAAACAATAACTTTGCTGCTTAACATTCTAAGAAATACCCGAAAAAAATAAAAAACCTAAATAAGAGCCGCTACAAAGAGCGTTTTCTCATTTAGGTTTTGCCTGATCGAGTCAGTAACAATCCAACTTGGGTTTTTCTGTTTTTACTATAGCATTAAGCAGTCAGATTGTCATCATAAAATCGGTTTCTTTTAAACCGTTCATGTTATGGTCCACCTGTACTTCTCTCATAACAGAAAATTATTCCTATCGCTTTATAAACATTCGTAATAGTTGTATTAAAATCCATATTTAATGGATTTTAATACAATTTAACTTTCTTCTTAATTTAAAAATTTTAAAAATAAAATAACTATTTAGCTAAAAGTAAAAGACTTTTGGCAGCGATGTTGATTTCACCCACGATCTCTCCACGTGGCTCTATACCTGCTCCAAAATTATCTGCAACGATCCACCATTTCTCTTGCTTGAATTCTTCCCTATTTACCAAAATGTCTTTATTGCTGCTGTTCACCAAAACAGCTAATGATTGCCATGTATCATTGTAACCATTATTCGGAATAATATATGCAAGGAAATTTTCATTGTTAGTCTCAATAAACTGAATACTTTCAGCTGTCCGAATCGTGGCATCTCTTAATGGCGGATAGAATTTACGGATCTGCCACATACCTTGATAAAATGACCGCAACTCATTAAAAGTTTGTGCGCGTTTCCAGTCTAGCTGATTAATTTCTATCGGTGAACGGAAAGAATTTTCGTCTCCTTGTTTGGTACGGCCAAACTCTTCGCCTGCTTGGGTCAATACTGCTCCTTGGCTAGTAAACAAAATGGCTGCTGCTAGTTTGTTGCGGGCTAAAAGCTCAAGATCAAAATCATAATTTCTTTCCTTCGCTGAAGCCTGCATGGTTGCCACCAGTTTGTCCCATAAGGTCAAATTATCATGGACTGAAGCATAGGCGATCACTTGGCGGGGAGATTTTGCCCATCGGTCACCAGCAGCCTGTCCGTTTTGTTTCGTATTTCCTTGAATCGCCGTTGCCAAATTTGCCGCATAAAAGGTTTGCTTGACTTGCGGTTGACCATTCATTCCTTGAATAAACGCTCCGTCTGTTTCTTCAAAGACATCACCTTTGATACTGTCTCTTAAATCATTGCTAAAAACCGCAACGCCTTCTGACAGTGCCCAGACATTACTTTTATTCGCTGGGATGTTTGGCTGGATGATACGATTGCTGCCGGCATCCCATGGTTCTCCGTATAGAATAACATGAGAGAAACCTTCCGAATCCAGGCTTGCACGCAGTTGATTCATCGTCTCCACATCGATCAGTCCCATCAAATCAAAACGAAATCCATCAATTTTGTACTCCTTAGCCCAATAAAGGATTGAATCAATAATAAACTTGCGCATCATTTTACGTTCTGAGGCAATTTCATTGCCACAGGCAGAGCCATCAGCGAAATTTCCTTCTTCATCCTGACGGTAGTAATAGTTTGGCACAGTCTTATTAAACCAAGAAGATTCTGTGACTGCAGTGTGATTAAAAACGACATCCATTACTACACCAATTGATTCCTCATGGAGAGACTGAATCATTTGTTTGCATTCCCGAATGCGGGCTTTGGGATCCTTCGGGTCTGAAGAATACTTTCCTTCTGGAACGTTATAATTCTTAGGATCATATCCCCAGTTGTAGGCTGTAGACAGCTCGTCATTATCAAAATCAAAGATTGGCAACAGATGAACATAGTTAATCCCCTGTTCTTTCAAATAGGCGAGCCCTGTTGGCTGCCTTTCATCTCCTTCAAGATGCGTATTCTTTTCAGTAAACGCTAGATATTTTCCACGATTTTTTTCTGAGATGCCGCTAGTTTTAGAACTACTGAAATCTTCCACATGTAATTCCCAAATGTAAGCGTCTGTAATCGTATCTTGGCCAACACATTCTGTCTGCGACCATCCCTCAGGATCCGTTTCTTTTAAATCAACGATAGCCCCACGATCCCCATTGAGACCGACAGCTTTCGCATAAAGATCAACCACTTCAACCTTCTCTTGTCCTCGCTGAATTTCAAACGTATAGAACATTTCTTTGACTTCATCCGTAACTGTGACCTTCCAACAATTATTTTCTTGCTTCATTGGAACTGTCATCACACGATCCTTGTCTTTAACCTCTCCGCTTTGATAAATAATGACTGAAACTGCATCAGCCTCTGGCGTCCAGCATTTAAAGGTTATCGCATGCTCTTGAAAGGTTACGCCAAGGTCGTTTCCTTGGTAAGTATGCTCTTCCAAAAAACAGATTCGCTGATCGATTTGAGCTTTTTTATCTGAATAATTATCTGTTTGACCCATCAAGATTCCTCCATCACTTGTTTCTTTTTAGTCATAAAACACCTTACTTTTTGCTAATTCTACCTTCTCATATTTCTTGAAAATTGCCAACAATAAACCCATACTATTCGTTTACAAGAAAATGAATGAGCCAAGAATTTTTATAAAGCAAGAAGCCTATCAAGTAATGAAAAAATTAAAAAACAGTTTATTGTTATTTTAAAAACCAGCTTCGATGACTGATTGTGGTAATATTTCTCGATAAATATACATAGGATCAATCAGTGTACGATAAAAATAGTCTTTAATATCTTGTAAAAATTCTTCTATTGCTTGCATATTCTCTCCCCGTACATAAGTAAGAACGAGACCAGAAAAGAAAATCAAACTTTCATTATGCAATTTTTCAATGTCTTCGCAATTTGCTTTTTGATATACTTCGGATTCAGCCATTGTCTCTATAAACAATGACAATGATTGATCTCTTAAATAGGAACCACACCCTATATCATTCAAAAATAACGCAAAATATAAGTTCCTATTTTGGCTGGCAAACAAATAATAGTTAAGCCAAAACGTATACAATGGATCATCCTCTATCTCCTTTTTCAAAGAAAGCTCGTGAATCTCTGCCAAAACATCATCAATCATTGCCTGTTTATAATTTTGCATATTCGAAAATTGCAAATAGATCGGTTGTGTAGAAATCTTTGCATATTTCGCAATTTTTCTAACAGTGATGGGAGTATACAAATATTCTTCTAAATGACTGCGTAACCTATTGATTAAATATTTCTTTGTGATTGTTTGTTTTCTCATTATTAACTCCTTTCCTGATAAACACACACTCTCTTACTAACTTCTTTCGTAGCTGGACTGAGTATCGTGTGTTTTTTATCAAGCAACTTTTCCAACAGCAATTACCTAACACAACAACTATACGATTGTCTAAAATCCTAACAACTTTTTATTAGTAATACTTTACCAAAAGAATCTAATATAAAATAATCAATATTTTCACCGTACGATGAATTTTAAGTAAGGAAAAATGACTGGAAGCAAAAAAAATAGGCATAACCTGGAAGTTACTACGTCTTGAGACTGATTTCCACAAATCGACTTGCAAAACTATACTATGTTTTATATAGTATTATGTATAAGGTGGTGTAGTCATTGGATAGTCAACTGAAAAAAGGGATTATCGAATTCTGTGTGTTAGCTTTTTTACAAAGAGGAGACTCTTATGGATATGAAATCGTTAAAAATATTTCTCCTCTATTGCCAATCTCTGAATCAACTTTATACCCTATCTTGAAACGCTTAGAGGCAAATAAAAAAGTTTCGACTTATTCAAAAGAACATAATGGCCGGCTGAGAAAATATTATCAAATCACTGCTCATGGTCAAAATAGTATCCATGAATTTTTGACTATTGATTGGCCTCATTTAGAAAAAATTCATCATTATATTAAAGGAGACAATTGACATGGATCGCATAACATTTATTAAAAGTTTAGCAGCTGAATTAGCCTATAAGACCAAACCAAGTGAGATTCATCATCTTATTGATTATTATGATGAAATGATCCAAGATTTGATGGAAGAGGGACTCTCTGAAGTTGAAGCTGTAGCCAGATTAGGGACTCCTCAAAGTATTGCTCAAAGTGCTTTAGGTGCCGAAGAAATTGTCGTAAAAGTTCCTCGGCGTTTTCATCCATTCTTATTAGTGATAATTTTTCTAGGATTTCCTCTATGGGGAAGCTTACTGTTAACCGTTCTATTGTTGATGCTTAGTGGTTTGATAGTTATTTGGTGCCTTCCATTCAGTACAAGTGTTATTGGCATAACTTCACTGATTGGCGGCATTGCAAGTGTTGTTTTAAGCCCTTTACTACTATCTCAAGGTCTTCACTTTTCTATCACCCAGCTAGGTCTAGGCGTCACGATGTTCGGAATAGGGTTAGTATGTATGATTTTTACTTATATGCTTAGTAAACCCATCTTAGGTTGGACGCAACAGTTTATTCATTTGCCTAAAGCGATATACAAAAACTTTCAAAAGCAGGTGGTAAGATGATCAAAATAAATAAACGTTTGCTACTAATGATAGGCGGGGCATTCATTTTTCTAGGGCTATTCATTTGTTTTTTAGGGTATGCATCATCAGGTTTTTCTCCTGAAGCATACATCGTATCTGACCGTCCTTGGTACCAACTTTTCAATTTTTTTACAGATTAAAATATGTTCAAAGCAATGATTTCACCGAGCAATGAAATTGTTGAACTATACTTTTCTTCCTATGCATACTATTATGTAAGTACATCCTGTATCCTATTTTATAGGGTAAACAAGAAACGCCATACCATCCTATGGTGTTTTTTGTTTGTTATTTAACAAATATATTTAGATAAAAAGCCACTTCTGAGTTCAACCTCAGAAGTGGCCCTTTGTATAAATTCTATTGAATTTCTTGTACCGTACCTATGGGAAATAATTTTCTAAATAATCGTCGTACAATTGGTCCGGCAATCAATAATTGTAACGGCAAAGCAACAACTACATTCTTACCAATATTAGATAACCATGTCATTAATAGTCCTTGATTTACATTCGGATGCATTACAGCACCAAAAAGTGACATAAAGAAAACCATGCCGGCAATCATCATTGATGAGATTAGACCAATCTTTTTCCAAGCTGGGGTATCTTTTTCAATAAAACGGAAAGCAAATGCTTTCGCAGGACCTGAGACAATAAACCAATCTAAAATAAACGCAATACATATAGCAAATGGCAGTTCATTCCAAGCCAATTGAAAAGCTATTGCAGTAATTCCCACCTCATACATTAAATTGTAGACACTCATGAAGTACACCATAAAAAAACACATAAATGTCGTATAGATCAAACTTTCTTTTTTGTTAATCGGCATTTAGAACTTCCTTTCTTTTTTACATACTTGATTATTCTAACAAAATAAAAATTTTGGTGTAAGAATTTTTTTGAAAAGTTTCAAATAAAATTCAGTTTTATTTTTCAAACATTTCTATTGACTCTTCAAAAAGAAGTCAGTACAATAGCTTTTAGATTAAATCGTACAGATAACAAGCAGTAATGCTTGTCGAGAGAGAGGCGGTTTCTATTTATTTAGAAACTGGCTCTTTTTTTATGAATTTTTTTAGAGGTGATAATATGGAGAAAAAAATAAAATTGTTAGGCGCTATTATAGCAACCGGTATTATGTCATTTGCTGGGGTATTGATCGAAACAGCTATGAATGTAACATTTCCGACTTTGATTAATCAATTCAATCTTTCTACTTCAAATGTGCAATGGGTTACAACAATCTATTTGCTGGTGATATCGATCATCGTACCAATTTCTACTTTTCTTTTGAAACAATTTCAAATTCGAACATTATTTTTGGCTGCCAACGGGTTGTTTTTAGCAGGATTACTGATTGATTTCCTCTCCCCTTCCTTTGCTATCCTATTACTTGGCCGTTTACTTCAAGGGGCAAGTACAGGAATTGCTTTACCGTTGATGTTTCATATCATCCTTACGTACTCTCCTTTGGAAAAAAGAGGAACTATGATTGGAATCGGAAATTTAACTACTTCAATTGCACCGGCGATTGGTCCTACTTACGGAGGTTTATTGACTTCTCTCTTGAACTGGAACTACATTTTCCTCTTCTTAATACCCGTCTTATTGGTCTCATTGGTTTTAGGTCTTTATTCAATACCTAAAATTGCAATTGAAAAAACTGGTCGTCTGGATTTGTGGAGTGTTTTGGGTATCACTTTTATGTTTAGTGGCTTTTTGCTTTTCTTAAACCAAATTGGTTCTCTTACGAGCATATTTCCATTAGCACTTGGTATTTTAGGTGCAGCTCTTTTCTATAAACGTTCCTTGCAATCTGAGCCTTTGATTCGCTTATCTGTATTCAAAAATCGTTCTTTCCGATTATTCTTATTCGGATTTCTTGTCTGTCAGTTTCTTTTACTTGGAATCTCATTTGTCTTGCCAAACTTTGTTCAAATAGTCCTTGGTCAGGACGCATTCACTGCTGGATTGGTTATGTTGCCTGGTGCGATTGTAGGTGCTGTTCTAGCTCCTCTTTCAGGCCGTATGTTGGATAGCATCGGACCTAAAAAACCGATTATGATTGGTCTTGTATTGATTACTTTTGGCTGGTTAGCGTTGGCCTTGCTATTGCACCTGACGTTTTTGTGGGCGTTTATTGCTGCCCATGTCTTTTATATGATCGGAATCGGTTGTTCGTATAGCAATATGATGACTATGGGGTTAAGTAAAATTGACCAACATTTGGCCGCCGATGGAAATGCCGTCTTCAACACACTGCAACAATTTTCTGGCGCTGTCGCAACAGCTTTAGTTGCGACAATGATCGACCTTGCTCAAAAAGTAAGTCCCGATTATATTTCCGGAACAATTTTAGGGTCACAAATCGCTTTATTCTTCCTATGGGTGCTAGTATTGCTAGTCGTATTTCTAACTTTGCGCTACTTTTATAAAGAACGTGTACGCCAAACAAAATAACCCTTTAAGAAAAATAAAACAAAAAAATACGGCTCATGAATGGAATGATAGCTTCCTTTCATGAGCCTACTCTTTTTTATTTAGCGGACTTCAGCAGCTCCTACTCGATCATGCGCGTGTACACTGCCGGTTTTGTTGATTGTCAGCTGATTGATCTTTTCAGCGTTCGTAAGAACCGTAACAACATCTGTTTTCTTTCCAGCTTTGGTAACAGCTTCTAGATCCATCTCAGCAATCAATGTATCTACTGTGACAGCATCACCTTCCGACACTTTGACAGTGAATGGTGCGCCTTTTAATTCAACGGTATCTAATCCCATATGAACTAAAACCTCTGCCCCACCAGGAGTCAAAATTCCAATTGCATGTTTTGTTTCAAAAATACTTGAAACCGTCCCTGCAACAGGAGCATAGATTTTTCCGTTACTTGGACGAACTGCATAGCCATCACCCATCATTTTTTGTGAAAAAACAGGGTCTTCCACTTCACCGATTGCAATGATTTGACCATCTGCCGGTGCATAAAGCATTTCCTCAGTTACAGTAGTTGCTGCATTCGCAGAAGAAGTCATTGGGTCTACTGTTGTCGCTGTATCAGTAACACCTGTGTCTGCAAGAGCCAGTTCTGGTTCCAACTTATTTAAGACACTAACTTTTCTAAATATAAAAGTAAAGATGAACGTTACTACAATAGTCACACCCATCGAAAGGAAAACCATTGGGTAATCTTTAATTTGGAAAGATAAGAATCCTGGAAGTCCCCCGACACCAATACCTAGTGCTCTTGTATTTGTAGCAGTGATCAACATTCCGCCAAATGCAGAGCCAACCATAGCTGCAAGAAATGGATAGACATATTTCAAATTAATCCCGAACATAGCAGGTTCTGTTACACCCATATATGCAGAGATTGTTGCAGGTACGGATACTTGTTCTTCTTTTTTATTCCCACGATGAAGGAACCAAATAGCTAATACTGCTGTACCTTGGGCAATATTTGATAGCATAATCATTGGCCAAAGATTCGTTGTGCCATAATCTGCTACTAATTGTGAATCAATTGCTAGCGTAGTATGATGTAAGCCTGTGATAACGAGCGGCGCATAAAGACCACCAAAAATAAAACCAAATAACCAGTTTAATGATGATGTTAAACCAGCATTTACTACCCAGGAGATTCCTGAACCAATTTGCCAGCCGATCGGACCTAAAATCATATGAGCTGCTAAAATAGTTGGTAACAATGAAAATAGAGGAACAAAAATCATAGAGACTGCTTCTGGAATCCATTTTCTAAAGAATCTTTCCAAATAAACCAATAGGAACCCGGCTAACATAGCTGGGATAACTTGAGCTTGATAGCCAATTTTGTCAATTGTGAAAAAACCAAAATCCCATGTATAATTTTGAGCGATCTCCGCAGCACTGGTTGAACTTACAGAATAAGCATTTAATAATTGCGGTGATACTAAAGTAATCCCCAAAACGATCCCCAAAATTTGTGTAGCTCCCATTTTACGAGCAATACTCCAAGTAATACCTACAGGTAAAAAGTGAAAGATTGCTTCACAGGGTAACCATAAAAATCCATTGACCCCATTCCAAAAAGTAGAGGATTGCGTAATTGTTTGTCCACCTAAAGCCTCAAGAGGTACACCTTCTAGAAAATTTCTTAAACCCAACATTAAACCACCGACAATAATTGCTGGTAATAATGGCGTAAAAATTTCTGCTAATGTGCCAATGGCGCGTTGAACAATATTTTGGTTATTTTTTGCAATCGCTTTACTTTGTTCTTTAGAAACTCCTTCAATCCCAGATACCGCTGTAAAATCATTGTAAAACGTTGGAACATCATTTCCGATAATCACTTGAAACTGCCCAGCATTTGTAAACATCCCTTTAACACTTGGAATATCTTCAATGGCTTTCTCGTTTGCTTTCGACTGATCATTCAGTACAAATCGCATCCGCGTCGCACAGTGAGTCACAGCTGCAATATTTTCTTTACCGCCTACATACTCCAGCAATTTTTCAGCATCATACCGATACTTCCCCATAATAATAAACCCCTTCCATTTAAACTTGTATATATATGTTTTTATTTCATGCTAATCATAACTTTATATTTACAATATTGCAAGCGTTTCATTCTATATTTTTTTCACTAAAGACATTTGTGAAAAATAATCATTCAGAACACGCTTTATTTTTGTTGGTACAAAAGGATTTTCATTCAAAAAGATAAACTTTGAGCAAATAAAAAAAACAAATCACTTTCATTTAACTTTACACAATAATTTAAAAAAACAGCCTTATTAAATTGAAAAAGCTTACAATATCGGTTATAATCATTTTGCATGTATAGACAAGTAGAAAGGAGAGAATACTGTGAACAAAATTGAGATCACTAATGATCAATGGCTATTGGCCGACCACATGGGTGCTATATTCACGTTTACAGGGACCACCAATGAACGAATAGCAGCATTAAAGAAACAATTGGAAAAGAATCAAGAGGGAGGAATCCTTTCCGACTCATTCGTCTTTACTAACGAAGAAGGAACCTTTTCATTAGATCAATGGTTAACCGAAAAATTAAATCGAGCGTTTGTATGTGGAACTGAAGAAAGCTTTGAAGAGAAGCGTTTGGAGATTCCTTGGCAATTAGAATATTATGGCTATACTCCTGGCAAAGATGAGTACTCCGTTGAATCACTATTGACAGTAGGAAATGGCTTTATAGGGTTGCGTGGTACCACACCAGAAATGGAGATTTCCGATGCCAATTATCCTGGGCTTTATTTAGCAAGTCTCTATAATACGGCGGAGTCAGAGGTGTCTGATCGTACCATTACAAATGAGGACTTCGTCAATGCACCAAATCTGCAAAAAATTTATTTAGTCATTGACAACGAAAAAATCGATATCGCACAAAATACACTTTTATCTTTTAAGCGTCAATTAAATTTAAAAACTGGATTATTTACCTCCTTCGCTGAAATCGAAACACAAACTAAAAAGCAATTACGAATTGAAACACAAAAAATTGCTAATATGGAAAATAGTCATCACTACTCCATCCTTTACCGCTTTACTCCACTTAATTTTACCGGAGAAATCGACGTGATAAGTGAAGCAGATGGTTCGGTCTACAATTATAATGTCGCACGCTATCGAAGCTTGACAAACAAGCACTTGACCATTCAAACAACGGAGTATTTTAAGAGCAAAGCTCTGCTCATTGCCCGTACAAATCAGTCTGACATTACGGTTTGCCAAGCATCACAATTATTTTCTGATGACTTTTCTCTTGAAACATTAAAATCAGAAAAAACGGCAGAAAAAGTAATTCAAAAATTAACAATTTCTGCGGAGAAAAATAGAACTTATACTTTAGAAAAATCAGTTACTGTTGCTAAATATCAAATGGGAGAACAAACAACTACTAGCAAGCTGGCACTTCTTTCACTACCACGGTTTAAAGAAATGTATGCTGAATCCAAAGAAGCTTGGCGCAAACTATGGGAGAATGCAGCCATTACCATTGATGGGGATCTCATGTCACAAAAAATGCTGAATCTTCACACATACCATCTATTAGTGTCAGCAGCACCCAACGCCTATGAGCAATCTCTTGATGCTAGTATCACAGCCCGTGGTCTCCATGGCGAGGCTTACCGTGGTCATATTTTTTGGGATGAATTATTCATCATACCTTTTTATATTCTTCATTTTCCTAAAACCGCCAGAGAGATCTTACTTTACCGCTATCAGCGCTTAACGGCAGCCAAGAAAGCAGCCAAAGAAGCCGGATACCAAGGCGCAATGTTTCCATGGCAATCTGGTTTAGATGGAACAGAACAGTCACAAGAACTTCATTTGAATCCTATCAGTGGTGAGTGGAAAGAAGACCATAGCCGATTGCAACGTCACGTTTCTTTAGCGATTGCCTATAATGTATGGCAGTACTGGCATAACGTTCGTGACCGATCTTTTATGGAGCAATACGGTTTAGAATTAATTTTAGAAATTGCTCATTTTTGGCAGAGTGCTGCTACTTTGAATTCTGTCACAGGCCGTTACTCAATCGAAGGTGTCATGGGACCGGATGAATTTCATGAAAGCTATCCCAACAGTCAAAAAGGTGGGTTGAAAAATAATGCATATACCAATATGATGGTAGTGTGGTTGTTTGAAGAAGTGGAAAAATTACGCAACCAACTTTCACCAGAAATCTTTCAAAGTGTAGCAGCTAAAGTGCAGCTTTCAGAGGACAATTTCTCACAAATGACCGATATTCGTAAAAATTTAAGTTTAGAAATTAATCCCGAAGGAATTATTGCACAATTTGAAGGCTATTTTGATTTAAAAGACTTAGACTGGGATCATTATAGAGAAAAATATGGGAACATTTATCGTATGGATCGTATTTTAAATGCTGAAGGAAAAAGCGCCGATGCATACAAAGTTGCCAAACAAGCTGACAGCCTAATGATTTTTTACAATTTTTCAACAGCGCAAGTGCATCAAATCTTAGATGATCTTACTTACCGCTTACCCGAAGATTATGTAGAAAAAAACTTGCATTATTATTTGGCCAGAACTTCTCATGGCTCTACACTCTCTCGAGTTGTACATGCTCAATTGGCAGCAATGGTTGATCAGCAAGATCTCGCTTGGTCTTTATATCAAGAGGCTCTCTATTCAGATTACCGCGATATTCAAGGAGGAACCACCGCCGAAGGAATTCATGCGGGTGTAATGGCGGCAACTCTCTATATTCCGCTAACGACATTTGCGGGAATCGATTTTCGGGAAGATGTGATGCGTATTGATCCAAATCTGCCTAAGCAATGGCAAAATATTCAATTTAATATTCAAGTCAGAGGTATTAATTATCACTTTAATGTTACACATGAAACATTGACAGTTGTAGCTGACCAAAATACAACGATCATTCTTTCTGGCGCTACTCATGAATTAAAAGCCAATAAAGAACAATCTATCAACTATTAAAGGAGAGTAACATAATGAAAAAAGGGTTTGTTTTTGATTTAGATGGTGTGATTACAGACACAGCCAAATATCACTATATCGCATGGAAAGAACTAGCCGCTGAAATCGGTATTGAAATCGACTTAAAATTCAACGAACAACTAAAAGGGATTAGTCGTATGGATTCCTTAGAGCGTATTTTAACATTAGGAAATAAAAATGATGCTTATAGTTCAGAAGAAAAAGATGCTTTAGCAAGCAAAAAAAACACTCACTATGTTCAATTACTTCAAAGTCTGACTCCGGATGACCTTCTTCCGGGTGTCAAAACTTTTCTAGAAGAAGCAAAACACAAGGGGATTCCTTGTGCTATCGCATCGGCATCTAAAAATGCGCCATTTATTTTAGATAAATTGGGTGTCATGCAGGATTTTGATGTAATCGTTGACCCAGCCACACTTTCTAAAGGTAAACCAGATCCAGAAATCTTTATCCAAGCTGCAAAAGGGCTGAACATTAAACCTAGTGATGCAGTTGGTTTTGAAGATGCCCAAGCAGGTATTGATGGCATTAAGGCAGCTGGCATGTATGCAGTTGGTGTCTATTCTGGTGAAGAACTGCATGGAGCTGACACAATCGTCGAAAAACTGACGGATCTTTCAATTGATGAATTATTGGCCAAATAGCCGATTGCTTTTCAAAAATGCCCTCGCTATAATAGGCAAGAGGAGGCAATCCCATGAATAAATTCAAAGAGATATTTTTGGATCTTGAACAAAAGATACTGTCAAACGAATACCCGCCACACTCTCTTTTACCTAGTGAGAACCAATTAATCAAAATGTACAGTGTTTCTCGTGAAACGGTTCGAAAAGCCTTGAATCTTTTAAAAAATGCTGGCTACATTCAAAAAAAACAAGGAAAAGGTTCAATCGTTTTAGATCTGAATCGTTTTGACTTTCCTATTTCTGGTCTAACTAGTTTTAAAGAATTACAAGATACTCAACGTATTCCTAGTGAAACAAAAGTAGTTGAAATTCGTAAGATCGCCGTTTCACCAAAATTACATGGTATTACTGATTGGCCAGTTGCTTCTGAAGCTTGGAAATTGGTACGTCAAAGAAAGATTGATGGTGAAGTTGTCATTCTAGATAAAGATTATTTAGATGCTTCGATTATTGAAGAATTGCCTGAACGTCGAGCACAAGACTCGATCTATGATTACTTTGAAAATGATCTTGGACTTGAAATTGCCTATGCACAAAAAGAAATTACCGTGGATCCAGTCAATAAAGAATTAAGAGATTTAATGGACCTTCATCCTGATGATCAACATGTTGTTACTGTACGTAGTTTGGTTTATCTTGAAGACACACGCTGTTTTGAATACACTGAATCGATACATCGCTTAGATAAGTTTCGATTTGTAGACTTTGCGCGCAGAAGAAAAATCTAACCTCTCTTAAGTACTAGGCGGCTTTGATTAATTTTAATCCTGCTAACGAGGGCTAAACTATTTGATAAAAAAGAACCTTGGCTTTAAAAGCCAAGGTTCTTTTTTATGCTATTTAGCGTAATCAGTTGCTCGCGTTTCACGAATAACCGTTACTTTAATATGTCCTGGATAATCAAGATCATCTTCAATTTTTTTACGGATATCACGTACTAGACGAACCGCATCTAAATCGGAAATCTCTTCTGGCTTAACCATAACTCGTACTTCTCGACCTGCTTGTACAGCAAAACTTGAATCTACACCTTTGAAGCCATTCGCAATATTTTCTAAGTTTTGTAAACGACGGATATAGTTTTCCAACGATTCGCTACGTGCACCTGGTCTAGCAGCGGATAAAGCATCTGCTGCAGCTACCAGCACAGAGATAACTGAAGTAGCTTCTACGTCTCCATGGTGGGATGCAATTGCGTTAATGACTACAGGATTTTCTTTATATTTGGCAGCAAGTTCAGCACCAATCTCAACGTGTGAGCCTTCAATTTCATGATCAAGTGCTTTTCCAATATCATGCAGCAGTCCAGCACGTTTTGCTAACTGAATGTCTTCACCTAATTCAGCAGCTAGAACACCCGAAAGTTTTGCCACTTCAATTGAGTGATTCAATACGTTTTGTCCATAACTGGTTCTAAAGCGTAAACGTCCCAATATCTTGATCAAATCAGGATGTAGGGTATGTGCACCGACTTCAAAGGCTGCTTGTTCCCCATATTCACGGATGTGTTCATCCATTTCTTTGCGGGATTTCTCAACCATCTCTTCAATACGTGCAGGATGGATCCGTCCATCTTGGATCAGTTTCTCTAATGTCATTCGTGCAATCTCTCGACGGATTGGATCGAATCCTGATAGTACAACTGCTTCTGGTGTGTCATCGATAATCAGATCAATACCGGTCAATGTTTCCAATGTCCGAATATTGCGTCCTTCTCGTCCAATGATTCGACCTTTCATCTCGTCATTTGGTAATGATACGACAGATACTGTTGTTTCTGATACTTGATCTGCAGCACAACGTTGAATTGCTAGTGACAATAAGTTTTTCGCTTTACGATCTGCTTCTTCTTTTGCACGTTGCTCTGATTCTTTTACCATAATCGTTAATTCATGATTCAACTCTTCTTCCGTTGATTTCATGATCAACTCTTTGGCTTCCTCTCTAGACAAAGCCGCAATACGCTCTAATTCTTGCTGTTGCCCATCGATTAGTTTTTCTACTTCTTTTTCTCGCTCGTCAATTAATTGTTGTTTCTCACTAAGTCTGTTTTCTTTTTCTTCCAGTGAGTGCTCTCGTTTTTCCAAAGAATCATCTTTGCGATCAAGTACTTGTTCTCTTTGGAGCAAGCGATTTTCTTGTGATTTTAAATCAAGTTTGCTTTCTTTCAACTCACTTTCAATCTCTGACCGATAACGCTGATTTTCTTCCTTAGCTTCTAACAATGCTTCTTTTTTTAGAGTTTCTGCTTCTTTTTTAGCGCTTTCGATAATTCCAGTTGCAGAATTTTGCGCGCCATTGATCTCTTTTTCGTGACGAGATTTGGTCACAAAAACTCCTAATCCAAGACCGACAATTAAACCGATGATAGCGAGGAGAATGTAAAGTAGTTCCAATGAATCCACCTCCATACTATCTTTTACAATATTTTGTAGTTTTGATAAACAAATTAAAATAAATTATCAAGTTGCCTACTGCTATGTGGAAACCCACATAAGTTTATTCTAATGTTTGTACACAAGAGTGTCAACTTTAAATCCTATGTATATCACCTCCTGTAGGTTTCATTTTAACGTGCAGTTTTTATGAGCAGATCTGTTATTACTGTACAAAAAAAGCCAAACACTTGAATGTTTGGCTTCTTCTTTATCGTTAAACGATCTTATTCGTCTAATGGTAGTTCTTCTTGCGCATCTTCTGTTTCAATGACCGTTTCTCCGGTACCAATGCCGTACGCATCGCGAACACGAGCAGAAACTTCCATCATCATTTCTTGATGTTCACGCATATAGTTTTTCGCGTTTTCCCGCCCCTGACCAATGCGATCTCCTTTATAAGCATACCAAGCACCGCTCTTATCAACAATGTCTTGCTCTACTGCCATATCAAGCAACTCTCCCTCTTGAGAGATTCCTTGTCCATACATCATGTCTACTTCAGCAACTTTAAAAGGTGGCGCTACTTTATTTTTGACAACTTTGATTTTTGTCCGGTTTCCGATAATGTCTGTCCCGGATTTTAATTGTTCTGCACGTCGTACCTCTAATCGAATCGTCGAATAGAATTTAAGCGCACGTCCACCAGGAGTTGTTTCAGGATTACCGAACATGATCCCAACTTTTTCACGAATTTGATTGATAAAAATCGCAATTGTTTTGGTCTTATTGATTGATCCAGATAATTTACGCAATGCTTGAGACATCAACCGGGCTTGAAGACCAACGTGGGTATCACCCATCTCACCATCGATCTCAGCTCTTGGTACCAAAGCGGCAACCGAGTCGATAACAACAATATCGACAGCTCCACTTGATACTAAAGCATCAGCGATCTCAAGACCTTGCTCACCTGTATCGGGCTGAGATAGCAGCAAATCATCGATATTTACACCCAATTTTTGTGCATATTGAGGATCTAATGCATGTTCTGCATCAATAAAGGCTGCTGTTCCGCCACCTTTTTGAACTTCAGCGATTGCGTGTAAAGCAACTGTCGTTTTACCAGAACTTTCTGGTCCATATACTTCAACAATACGTCCACGTGGATAACCACCCACACCTAAAGCAACATCCAAAGCCAATGAACCACTTGGAATCGTCGAAATTTGTTGATCGACTTTCTCACCAAGTTTCATAATGGCACCTTTACCATAGTTCTTTTCAATCTTTTTCAGTGCAGCATCTAAAGCTGCTTTACGATCATCTGCCAAACGGATAATCCCCCTTATTTTCTTCACTTTCGTGTGTCAATTACTATGTTAATAATAGTCCTTCTTTTAAAAAAATGCAAGAAAAAACGAACAAACATTCGCATTATCTTAACAATTCCTTACGTAATAGATCTAATCCTGCCATTACTGCACTATGACGAACGTATGCACGATCTCTGGAAAAATGATAGCACTTGCTTTTCACACCTTCATTGGTTGCTAAAGCAATCCAGACCGTTCCTGGGCGTTGATTCTCAAGCTCATCTGGTCCAGCTACCCCGGTAAAAGAAAGGGCATAATCCGCTTTTTCTTTGGCTTGGGCAGCAAGCGCCATCGCTTCTGCACATTCCTTGCTGACAGTTCCATAAGCTGTTAGCAAGTCTTCATTGATTCCTAGCATCTTACTTTTTGTCTCTTTAGCATAAGTCACATAACCACCAGAAAATACACGGGACACGCCTGAGATGTCTCCCAGCGTCGCTTGAAAGAGTCCCGCTGTCAAACTCTCCGCAGCCGTCACAGTTTTTTTCTTTTCTTTCAGCATATCAACAACTACTTCAGCTAATGATGTATGCTCTCCATATCCATAAAAATATTCGCCCACTCTTGCTTGGATTTGTTGTTCTAATTCATCTAGTTTGGCTTGTCCTGCCGATTCATCCGTAGTTTTCACCGTCAAACGCAAGGTTACTTCATTGGGTTTAGCGTACGGTGCGACCGTTGGGTTCTTCTGAGAATCAATTAGATCGGCAAGTTCAGTTACTAGTGCGGATTCTCCAATTCCATAAAATCGCAATACTCGAGAAATCAACTGTTCTTCTGATGAAAACTCTGTCTGCAAAATTGGACGGGCTTGTTGGATAAACATAGGTTTCAGTTCACTTGGTGGTCCAGGCAACAGGAGATATGCCGCTGTAGCTGTTCGGTAGAAGATACCGATTGCTAACCCAGTTGCATTAGGTAACGCTGTACCATCTTTGAATACCAACGTCTGTCTCAAATTATTTTCTGTCATAAAACGCTGACCATTTTTGAAAAAGGTCAGCATTTGCTCATACCCTGCTTCGTCACGAACGAGCTCTTGACCGACATGCTGTGCAACGATTTGTTTGGTTAAATCATCTTCTGTAGGTCCGAGACCGCCGCAAAATACGATCAAGTCACTGCGATTCTCGGCAAGTGTTACTAGCTCTTCCAAACGCTTTGGATTGTCCCCTACAACACTATGATAGTAAACTTCGATTCCTAAACTAGCTAATTCTTCTGATAAGAAAGTTGCATTGGTATTCACCACCTGTCCCAAAAGCAATTCGGTCCCTACTGCAATAATCTCTGCCTTCATTTCATTACTCCTTCATTATCAACTACGTTGTAATTGATTTTTTTTACAAAAAAAGTTCAGAATTCTTCTGAACTTTTAGAAATTACATTGAACCTTTAAAAACACTGGCATTTTTAATGAAATAATCGATTCCAGAATAAATTGTAAAGATCAAACATACATACAACATGATTTGATCCAATGGAATGCCTATGAGTGAAAAAGGAAGATTGTTAATAAATAAGAAAATAATGGCAACCATTTGTGTTGCTGTTTTGATTTTACCAGGCCAAGCAGCAGCAAGAACTTCACCATGATGCTCTACTAACAAGAGCCTTAAACCGGTGACTGCTAACTCTCGACAAATGATGATAGAGACTACCCAAGCTGGAGCCTTATCCAATTCGACTAACATAATAAATGCAGTCATTACCAGCATTTTGTCCGCTAAGGGATCGGCAAATTTCCCAAAATTGGTAACCAATCCTCTGGAACGAGCAATCTTACCATCCAGCCAATCCGTAATGCTTGCAACAGCAAATAGAATGGCTGCTATCAGATGTGTTGTGAGTAAATCGACACCTCCAACGTCCAATGTTCCTAAATCGATTGGCAACGCCAAAACTAAAATAAATATAGGAATCATTATGATGCGTAATACAGTTAATTGATTAGGTAAATTCAAAAAATTTGCTCCTCTCTGACAAATATTGTACGAAAAAAACGGAAATCATGCTACTACAGCACTTGCCATAGGAACAATGTTATCTTTCTAACTAATTAATCGTTCTTCTGATCAGTTTGTTTCTTGATACTCAATCGCTAAATGCACATTTTTTTGGAGCAATTTATACTGAGGATCATCGAAATCAATTTTTTGCCCGTTTGCCGCAATCTGGATATTTTGACTTGCACCAAGTACAATGGTTGCATTGGTTGCATTTTCTGGCAATGTCGTCGATTGGACTTCGCCCGCTTGTAAAGTATATTGGTAGACATACGCATTGTCTACAAGAATGCCTACCCAACACGAGGCATCTAATCCGGTTAACTCTAATTTAATTGGATTCGTCGCATCTTTAATTGAAATGCTGATATCTGATTGGGAAGATTCCCCTTTGGTCATAGTCATTTCTTTCTCACTAGATTCTGTGCTGCTAGAAGATTGAGTCTCTGACTCGCTCGTTTCTTTGCTTGCTGTCGATTCCACCGTGCTTGAGGTTGATGTATAGGCTGAATTCTCAACCACCGGTGCCGAACTACCTTGAATCATAGGGGTTGAATGTCTGTCTTGCCAAGCCATATACCCAACAATACAGATAATAGTGACTGCTACTAATCCTAATAAAATCATTGGTAAGTAGCGGGATAAAAACGTTCCGCCTTTTTCCTCTACATGCAAAGCTTTTCTCGATCCGCTTACGGTCTCAGGTTGAGGTCTTTTAGGCAGTGGTTCTGCCAATGTATCTTTTCCATCAAATACAGAAACTAACTTATCTCCGTCCTCACCTACAGCGGCGGCATATTGACGAATAAATGCACGAACATAAAAAGTTCCTGGTAATTGTTCAAAACGATCGGCTTCGATTGCCTCCAAATACCTTTTTTGAACTTTTGTCATTTGCTGTAATTCATCTAATGAAATATGTTTATCTAAACGGGCTTGCCGTAATTTTGCTCCAATCGTAGTTTCGTTGGCCACTCGATCATCTACTCCAGTCTTTACTATTCATTTTATGGAAGGCAAACACTTGGATCGGAAATCCACTTCGTTTCTCCTTGTCATCCTTGGATTGCTTAATTGATAGGTTGTTTATTAAATATAACATTTTTACTCTTGATTTTTCATCATAAATGAAAATTGTTCAATCAGTATCATTTAAAGAATACCATAAAAAAAATTGACTGAGGATAACATTCAAACAAGTCGCAAACAAAATTTAATACTTTTTGATCTCATTACTCATTCTTCTACAAAAACAAGAGCCATCTATCAGAAAATGCATAGACGGCATCTTACACAATGACGATTAATCAGTTAGTTTTAGTTGGTAGCAAGTAAAACCGACTGAATGCTTTTTGATCAATGAATACTTTAGCAGCAGATCGAACATCATTGAGCGTGATTGAACGTATAACATCTGGCAAATCAAAGAGTGTTGTTTCGCCAAATAAGCTTTGTGTAAATTGATTAGCAATAAATTCTAATGAATTGAGAGATTGAAAATATTTACCCAGCATTTTTTTCTTAAGTAACTCAAGATTCTTCTCGTTCATTTCAGGATCATTTTCATAATTCAATAAAATTTCTTCAACCGCTTGAAGCATCTCTTCAGGGTATTCTGCATCTCCAGAAAAATCAGCAAAGTAAAAACTTCGATCCAAACTTACTTCGAAACCAAACGTATCATCAATAATTCCTTGATCATACAACCTTAAGTAATTAGCTGAAGTATTACCTAAAAGTAATTGGAACAATAAATTCAAAGATTGTTTATATCGTAGCAACTCCCGACCTTCCGTCGGACGTTTCTCCATATTCCCTTTGATACCCAAAACACCTTTTGGTCGCGTAACGGGCATCCTCATAATACTTTCTGGAATAATTTCTTGAACGGTTTCTTCCGGAAATTGACGCTTAATTTCTTTTGCTGCAGAAAAAGTTTTTTCTGCCTGGTTTTCTCTGATCCAGTTCATTGTCTCTTCTGGATCGATGTTTCCAACTATGAACAAAGTCATATTGCTTGGGTGGTAGAATGTATGGTAGCACAGATAAAGATCTTCTGCTGTGATGGCTGCTATACTTTCAACAGTCCCAGCAATATCAATGTGAAGCGGATGCTTTGGATATAGATTCTTAATGACACCAAAAAATTGTTGCCAGTTAGGATCATCATCATACATCTGAATTTCTTGCCCAATGATCCCTTTCTCTTTCTCAACCGTTTCTTTCGTAAAATAAGGCATCTGTACAAAATCTAAAAGGGTTTCTAAATTTTTTTGAATTTGATTGGTAGCCGAAAAAAGATAACTCGTTTTTGTGAAGCTAGTAAATGCATTGGCTGATGCTCCTTGTTGCCCAAATTTTTGAAAGACATCACCGTCTTCTTTTTCAAAAAGTTTATGCTCTAAGAAATGGGCAATACCATCTGGTACAGTATGCATCGTTTCATTCGCATAACCAAAATGATTATCGATAGAACCATAATCTGTACTAAAAAGACCGTATGTTTTATGAAACCCTTCTTTAGGTAATAAATAAACTGTTAATCCATTGGGTAATATCTCTTTATACAAGACTTCATTTATTTGATTATAATGTTTTTTATTCATGATCAAGCTCCTTATCTAAAAAGAATACGGCTTGAAGTTCGATCTTTTGAGCAATTTTTTGAACATCTGTGACCGATACCTCTTCCAAACGCTGTATAAATTGCTCTTCACTCATTTTAGTATTCGGTACCCACTGATTAAGATATTCTGTTTCAATCAAAGACTGTGGACTATCCAACGATAACAAAAACTGATTTTTAAGCATAGCTTTTGTCTGTGCCAATTCAGCCTCTGTAATTTCTCCTCTTTGTAAACTTTGAAGTTGTTGTTCAATCAAAGTAAAGACTTGATCCCGGTTACTGCCATCAATTCCTGTTTGAACAGATAAATAACCTCGAAATGTATCCACATTACTTGATGCATAGTAAGCTAAGCTCTCTTTTTCTCTAACATTCATAAATAGTTTTGAATGAGGAAATCCGCCAAATAATCCATTAAAAACCATGAGAGAGAAACGTTCCGGTTGATTATAATAAACACCCGTACGATAACCTAAGTTCAGTTTTGCCTGAGTCACAGGCTCTCTGACGATTTTCTCGCGGATAATATTTTCCAAATCTTGACGATAAAAAACAGAAAGATCTTTTTCAGGACGATTTTCAAAGGGGAGATCCTTCATAACTTCAATTACTTGATCTTCTTCGACATCCCCAATCACAAAAATATCTACAGCATCTTCTTTAATCATAGAACTATATGTTTCTGTTAGTTCTTTTGCCGTCACATCTTCCAAATCTTCAGGACGACCAAAACTTGGAAATTTTTGATTGTCACTTTTTGAAAAAAATAATTCTTGTAAGCTTAATGAAGCAAACGCCTGTTTATCCTCAGCAATACTTCTCATATAAGCAATCAAATTGCTTTTTTCGATCGTAAAATTTTTTGATTCAAATTCGTCTTGAACAATATTTGGGAAAAAAAGCACTTCTTTCAAAAAAGAAACGGCTTGGGTAAATAGTTCTTCATCAGCAACATATTTTCCGTTGACGAACGACATCGCTGCATTGACTTGATGAAGATCCCCTTTTTTATTAACATTCATGCCAAAGCTTGCTCCATACAATTCTGCCAGTTGCGTACTAAAGGCTGTTTGAGTGGGATAACGCAAACTAGTTGTCTCTAATAAACTCGTCAATAATGTGCGTTTCGCAGCCGTTTCAGCCGCTAATTGCGAAGTAAATCGAATAAAAACACGGATTGTTTTATATTTTTTAGTCGGCAAAACCGTAAGTCGAACGTTTTTTTTTAGTTCAATTGCCATAATGCACCTCTTATCCTCTCAAAAATCATCTCTTCAATTATAGCATAATGCAGAATTTTTCCAGAAAAATTACTCATTTTACGGGCGTATATTTTTATAAATCATCGTTTATTCGTTATACTAAGAATAAATTTAAAGGAGGTTTGTTTATGATCAAGGAATTTAAAGAATTTATTTTGCGCGGAAATGTGATTGACTTAGCTGTTGGGGTTGTCATCGGGAGTGCCTTCACAGCGATTGTCACCAGTTTGGTAGAAGGTCTTTTAACACCATTAGTTTCGCTGGTATTTTCATTTTTCGGCAGCGAAGATGCATTTTCAGGGCTTGTTTGGGAGCCTAAAAAAAATGTCGTCTTTAATTTCGGTCAAGTGATTACTGCAATTATTACATTCTTGATTACTGCTTTTGTTCTATTCTTAATCGTTAAAGCTGTGAATAAATTGCGCAATCTTCATCAAAAACCAGTTGAAGAAGAAGAACCAGAAGTTACTGCCGAAGACTATCTTCAAGAAATTCGTGACTTATTGAAAGTACAAACAGAATCCCGCACCAATATCACAACTAATGATATAAACCGTGATCCTTTTAACTAGATAGTTTTTTAGAATGATTCGAACAATAATGGATAGCTCTTGAAATCAGAAAAGCTCTGGCAAATACATGTCAGAGCAGAGAGTTATTCATGATTTGTTCATCTTTTTTTTATAAGTAATGACTGCTTTTATTTCTCTTTTCTCATAACCACATGTAAAATTCCATCTTCATCAAAAGGATCGGAAACAGTGACAAAATTATATTTCCCGTAAAATTTCTGCAAATGCGCTTGAGCTTCGATTTCAATCGGAGCATTTGGATAGAAACGATTTAGTTGTTTGATGATTTCTTGTAGCAATTGATCCCCATGCCCTTGTCCACGGAACAGAGGATTTACTAAAACTCGACCAAAATGAACCGTACCTTCGATAAAATATATCCTTGCATAAGAAACAAGTTGTTGCTGTTCATCAAAAATACAAAGATGTTTAGCAATCAAATCAATTGCATCTACTTCTTGATAGGGACAATTTTGTTCTACGACAAACACTTGAGTACGTAAAGCAGCGATTTGGTGAAATTCTAATCCGGTCATCTCATGCAACTCTTTTATCATAACAATCATTCTACTATCTCCTAACTAATCAATAATAAAAAATACAAAAAAAGAGCTAACATTTTGTCAGCCCTTTTCTGATCAAACAGCTTTTGTTAAAAATTCAATCTCAACCGTTCGAGTAAGAATATCCGAATAACTATAGGAAACACGTTCGAACGAATTTTCGTTTGGATCTAAATCCACGACAAACACAGAAGGGTATGTTTCTGTCAAAACACCACGGCGTTCCGTTTGACGTTTACGCCCAGTTTGAGCAACTAGCATGATTTCACTGCCTATACGACCTTCTAAATCTTTTTTGATTGTTGCTAAAGTTGTTGGCATCGCATTCACCTCAAGCAACAGTATACTATAATTTACAGAAAATTTCAAGTTTACCATAAAATAATTATTCTTTCAATAAGATTTTCTCTAAGGGTTCATAAGAAGCGCTCTCAATTTCTTTTTACCGCGGTTGTAAGCGCTTTTAATTTGTTGCAGTGGAAGTTCTGTTTGTTCTGCGATTTGTTCAAGTTCTAATCCTTTCAAGTAATTCATTATAACGATTTGCTCTAACTTCGAAAATGGCGAATCGTATTTATTCATAGTTTCTTGAAGCATTAAATACTTCTCCGCTTTTTCAGTTTGTTCATTTTGATCGGAGAGAAAATTTGGTCCTTCATGAGAAATTTTTTCTTCAAGAGAAGAAGAATTTAATTGTGCTTTTCTTTTTTGTGCTTGTTGCAACCGTAATAAACTGCAGACGCGATTTTCAAACGAGCGTTTGAACAAAACTCCTAGTGTTGTTCCACGGTTTTCATCATAAGCTTGCAGACATTTGTTAAAAACAATACGGCCTTCTTGCATCCAATCATCTAAATCATAATCTTTGAGATAATATTTTTTGTACATAATCTCGACGATAGGGCGATACTTGAAAAACATTGCTTCAAATTCTTCTGAACTCCTACTGATTGATTCGTTTGATTTCATTTTGTTACGCTCCTTTTATGCTTAATTTTTGGTACAAAAAGAGCGTAACATATTCTTGTTCATTAGTTTCTCATTTAACGAACCATCTTTGTCCCTAACTCAAATCATGCAGTTTTTTTTCTAATTCAGCTAATTGTTCAGGCGTCCAAGGAGAGTTTCTGCGAAAATTTTCAAATTTGATGTCTGTTTGATGCTGATGGATTGCTTCTTCTGTTTTTTCAATACTTTTATAAAGCTCTCGAGCAGAAGTTCGCAACGCACCTTGAGAAAACACAACCCATTGTTCTGCTAAGTCACTCGTTGCAACTGTTACTTGAGTCAAACGGTCATTCAATTCTCCAGCGATGCGTTCGATATAGCTGTCAGCAGTTTCACCTTCTTCAGTAAAGATGACTTGTAACTGATATTTACTATAGCTTTGAGTAACACCGGGAACCAATTGCGCATCAAATACAACAATAATCTTTAATCCTTCGTATTTTGAATAATTGGATAATCGATGCAATAACGCCTCTCTTGCATCTTCTAAACGATCTTGGTTTTTTAATAAGACTAATTCAGGCCAAGCACCAATCATATTATAGCCATCGACGATTAGCAGGGGCGTTTTCATTGCGGCGCCCCATTTCGACTAGTAAAAGCTTGATACATTAATAACCCAGCTGCCACACTAGCATTCAAACTTTGTACATGACCAGTCATCGGAATAGTCAACATCTCATCAACATCTTTTTTCAATCCTTCACTCATTCCTCGACCTTCATTGCCGATAATCAATCCCGCTGCCCCTTGAGCATTCCACAAACGGTAATCAGTTCCTTTCATATCCGTTCCAAAAATCCAAAAACCAGCTTGTTTTAGTTGTTGAATCGCTTGGCTTAAATTGGTGACACGAGCAATCGGAATATGTTCTACAGCACCAGTAGAAGTCTTCACGACTACAGGAGTGATTCCTACTGCACGGTGTTTCGGAATAATGATTCCGTCTACCCCACTAGCATCCGCTGTTCTCAGGATTGAACCAAAATTATGTGGATCCTCTAAATTGTCTAAAATCAAATAGAATGACTGCTCTTTTGTTTGTGCCAATAATTCATCCAGAGATAGGTATTCATAAGGGGTGATCGCTAAAATCACACTTTGATGGACGCCTTGATTGCTCATTTGATCGAGCTTTTGTTTTGGCACCCACTTGACTGGGACAGACTGTGCACGAGCAGCTTCTTTTAACCCATCGATTTTTTCCCCTCTGGCATCCTCTGCCATAAATAATTTATTCCCGCGTCCTTCTTTCAACGCTTCAATTACCGCATGATAACCGAATACAAAATTCTCATCTATCAATTCAGTTGTTTCTTCACGAAAATTCTTTCTAGTGTGCTGTTTATTTTTTACCGTGTTTTGACGCGACGGTTTTCTTTGTTTCTTTTCCCTCATCTTCTTCCCCTACTTTCTTGATACACCAAGCTACGAGCGTGTCTAAACGATCCTGTTGCTTTGTTAAGTGTAGATACCCAATTAAGGATTCAAAGCCTGTAGCAATGCGATAGGTGGTTACATCAGCATTTTTTGCACTGGTATGGCTTTTACTATTTCGTCCACGACGGTAAAAATCATATTCTTCTTCAGTCATTATTTCTTCATCAAGCATCTTTTGGATCAATGCCGCCTGAGCTTTTGCTGATACATAGTGTGTCGCCATATGATGAAGCTGATTAGGTCTTGTTTGTCCTTGTTCAATCAAATAGTCCCGAATGTATACTTCATAGACCGCGTCCCCAATATAGGCTAACGCTAGTCCGTTCAACTGTTTGTAATCTCTCATGCGTCTCTTCTCCACCGGGTACCTTGCGCTGTGTCTTCCAAGATAATCCCTTTTTCTTTTAGCACATCCCGGATTTCATCGCTTCGGGCAAAATCTCTTGCTTGTCTTGCTTGGATACGTTCTTCGATTAGTTGTTCGATCTCTTCATCTAAAAGTTCCTCACCCACAAAGTAAATCCCAAAGATGGCTAGCCATTCCTTGAATTTTTCAACTGCAGCAGTCAATAATTCTATATCGATTGAAGCACTTTCGCTGTAAGTGTTCAACCATTTTGCAAGTTCATATACTACTGTGATACCATTTGCTGCATTAAAATCGTCATCCATTTCTTGTACAAAACGCTGTTCAAATTCTGCTAAGATGGCATGGTCGGTTCCTTCTGGGGATCCTTCTTTACTATTTTGCAAACGAAATTGTGCATTTTCTAAGGCTGTTCTCAATTTTTGCAGATTTGTTTCTGCCTCTTTCAATGTCGTTTCACTGTATTTGATTGGACGCCGATATTGGGTAGTAGCCAAAAAGAAGCGCAAAACTTGAGGATCAATTTTTTGAACCATTTCATGGACAGTAACGAAATTGCCCAAAGATTTACTCATTTTTTCTTCTTCTTCACCAATCGTGACATAACCATTGTGCATCCAATAATTAGCAAACGTCTTACCCGTTTTCGCTTCACTCTGTGCAATTTCATTTTCATGATGAGGGAAAGTCAGGTCCTGTCCACCTCCATGAATATCTATTGTTTCTCCTAAATGTTTGGTTGCCATAACGGAGCACTCGATGTGCCAACCGGGACGTCCTAGTCCCCATGGTGAATCCCAAGCGATTTCGTTTTCCTTAGCCGCTTTCCACAAAGCAAAATCTAACGGATCTTCTTTGATCTTTTGTTCTTCACCCGTTCGTTGACTGGCCCCAACTTCTAATTCATCAATTGATTGATCACTTAACTGACCATAGTGCTTGAATTTACGTGTACGGTAATACACATCATTATTTGCCATATAGGCGTATCCTTTATCTACTAATACTTGAATAAACGCAATAATGTCTTCGATGTGATCCATTACTCGCGGATTTAATGTAGCTGGTTGAACATTTAAAGCCGCAGTATCTTTATTGAATGCTTCGATAAAACGATCTGCTATTTCTGGGGCAGAAGTTTTCAATTCTTTGGCGGTCCGAATAATTTTGTCGTCAACATCGGTGAAGTTCATTACGTAATCGACTTCATACCCTCTATATTCTAAGTATCTGCGAATCGTGTCAAAAGATACTACACTACGTCCGTTGCCGACGTGGATATAATTGTAAACTGTTGGCCCGCAAACATACATTTTCACCCTACCTTGTTCGAGAGGTTGGAAAACTTCTTTTTTACGTGTTAACGTATTATAAATTTTGATCATCTTGGCTAACCTTCTTTCCTTTGATTCTTACGACTTTGGCTGGTATTCCTACAGCAGTCGCTTCATTTGGGATATCACTAAGAACCACTGCACTAGCACCGATTCTGGCGCTTTCCCCTATTGTGACAGGGCCAAGAATTTGTGCATGAGCTGAAATGAATGCCCCTTTTTTTATGGTCGGGTGGCGCTTCCCTTTTTCTTTACCTGTCCCGCCTAGTGTTACACCGTGAAATAATACGACGTCATCTTCAATAATAGCTGTTTCTCCAATTACAACACCCATCCCGTGATCGATAAAAACCCCTTCGCCAATCTGAGCACCAGGATGAATCTCGATGCCTGTCAGAAAACGCCAAAACTGGGATGTGAGTCTAGCTAGAAGAAAGAGTTTTTTTTGAAATAAAAAATGCGACCAGCGATGCCAAAACAATGCGTGAAAGCCCGGATAAGACAATACGATTTCCAGCGTTGATCGAGCTGAAGGGTCATTTTTTTTCGCTGCTGCAATTGCTTTTTGGGTCCAAGTCATCTTCTCACCTGCTTCCCCTATTGATTACTTACATACAAAAAAGCATCTTTCAAATAAGTTTCCTTATTCAAAAGACGCTCAACCACGTGGTTCCACTTTTGTTCACAGAATTTTCTGCCTTGGTGCAGGTAACGTCTGCTGCCGTTTTTGACTTGCGCCAAAACCACTCCTAGGTGCATTTCCTTACTTTTTTTAATCACTCTCACCACCCGTGATCTCTCTTCAAAAAAAAGGTAAGTACTTCGTCTATTCTTCGTGTTTATAATACATTATTTAAATGATCAAGTGCTTTTTCTTTTCCTAGTAATTCTACTGTATCTGGTAATTCTGGTCCGTGCGTTTGTCCTGAGACAGCAACACGAATTGGCATAAACAAGTTTTTACCTTTGATCCCTGTTTCTTTTTGGATCTCTTTGATTGCAGCTTTTACTGTTGGTGCGTCAACGGTAGTCATTGCAGTCAATTTTTCTTTAAAGGCATTGAGTACAGTTGGAACAGTTTCACCCGCCAAGACTTCTTGCGCAGCAGCATCCAATTCAGGATGTTCATTAAAGAATAACTCAGAAACTTCCACAATTTGTGCAGCATAACTCATTTGTGGTTGATATAGTGAGACGATTTTTTTCAGCCATTCTCTTTTTTCTGCGGAAGGCTCTTCTTCAATTCGACCTGCTTTGATTAAATATGGCAAACACATTTCTGTCAACTGATCCAGGTCCATTTGACGCATATAGTGGTTGTTGACCCACTCCAATTTTTTGGCATCAAAAGCCGCTGGTGATTTGCTCAAGCGTTCTGGATCAAACATTTGGATCAATTCAGATTGAGAAAATAACTCATCTTCTCCTACTGGGGACCAACCCAACAATGCGATAAAATTGAACATTGCTTCTGGTAAGTATCCTAATTCACGATACTGCTCAATAAATTGTAAAATTGATTCATCGCGTTTGCTTAGCTTTTTACCAGTTTCGCTGTTGATGATCAGTGTCATGTGTCCAAATTGTGGCGCTTGCCAACCAAATGCTTCATAGATCATCAATTGTTTTGGTGTATTAGCAATATGGTCATCGCCCCGCAATACATGTGTGATTTTCATATGATGATCATCAACTGCCACTGCAAAGTTATATGTTGGCATCCCATCGCGCTTTTGAATGACAAAATCGCCGCCTACATTATCTGACTCAAAAACGATCTCACCTTTTACCATATCATGAAACTTATACTCTGTATTTCTAGGAACTCGGAAACGAATAACTGGTTGGATGCCTTGTGCTTCTTTTTCCGCTTGCTCCTCTGGTGTTAGATTAGCGCATTTTCCGCCATAATGAGGCATTTCGCCACGTTCGCGTTGTTCTTCACGCTCTGCTTCTAGCTCTTCTTCTGTACAATAACACTTATAGGCACGATTGCTTGCTAGCAACTGATCAATCAATGGTTGGTACAACTCACCGCGTTCTGATTGGCGGTACGGTCCGTACTCTCCAGGGTTTGCAGGGGATTCATCCCAATCAATACCCAACCAAGCGAGATTCTCTAGCTGGCTCTTCTCACCATCTTCAATGTTTCTTTTTTGATCCGTATCCTCAATACGGATAATAAATTCGCCATCGTTATGACGTGCAAATAAATAGTTAAACAATGCTGTTCGGGCATTTCCGATGTGTAGATGTCCAGTTGGACTTGGAGCATAACGTACTCGCACTTTAGTCATCTTTTTCCTCTTCCTTCATCTGATTTGCAAACAATCCTTTGCTGTTCGGTTTTTACCTTCTAGCTTATAGGGAAAATCTCCGATAATAAAATAGTTCGCTCAGCTAGAATTGTACAATCATTAAGCAAAATAGTAAAGGCAACCGGCGTAAAATCCGCCAATTGCCATTGATTATTGCTAATTTTTTGTGTCTTCCTGATTATCGATTCCACGACTTGAATGAGCCGGTTTAGCAAATATCATTCGTCCCGCAGCTGTCTGCAGTGCGCTCGTAACAACTACTTGGATATGTTCATTCATGTAATGCTGTCCATCTTCAACAACAACCATCGTTCCGTCATCCAAATAAGCGACACCTTGTTGTCTTTCCGTTCCAGCTTTTACAACAAGTACATTCATTGTTTCTCCAGGAATCACTACTGGTTTAACTGCATTCGCAAGAGCGTTGATATTTAACACAGGAACATTTTGAAATTCTGAAACTTTGTTTAAATTATAGTCATTTGTAACCACAATACCATCAAGGATCTTTGCTAATTTGATCAATTTGCTGTCGACCTCAGAAATATCATCGAAGTCACCCTCATACATTTCAACAGCGATACCTTCTTCTTTTTGCAAAGCATTCAAAATATCTAATCCACGTCGACCTCGTACACGTTTCAAGCTGTCTCCTGAATCTGCAATATATTGTAATTCATATAAAACAAAATTGGGAATTAATAGGACCCCTTCAAGAAAACCTGTCTTAGCAATGTCGTAGATACGTCCATCGATGATAACACTCGTATCGAGAATTTTATACTTATGAAAATGATCAGCTATTTTACGATCAAGCATCTGTTGTTCTTCAACAGGTTCTGTTTTCTTGCTTTTAGAAGAAAAGATTTTTTTCCATTCTTCGATTCGAGTCGTGCCAATTTGAAAGCCAAGATATCCCAACAACGCCATTACTAAAATAGGCGCGATTCCGTTAATAAAAGGAATATCCCAATTATAAAAAGGAATCGATACAATGACCCCGATCATTAAACCAATAATTGATCCGATTGCTCCAAATAATAAATAAGTTAGACTCAATTCACTCAATTTTTCTTCAATTTTACGAATTCCAGCTGCAATATATTTCGCTAATAGCAAAGATAATAAAAAGAAAATAAGGGCTCCAAGCAAGCTATTAGTGATATTATTGTTCAGCCATTCATTTTTTGATTGACCAATGGTTTGCCATGCAACAGGCATCAATGATATACCTAAACTTGCTCCAGCAAGAACCATTAGCGCAGTAATGACTCGTTTCTGCATACACGTTCCTCCAAACTAATTTAGTACGAAGCTGAGACTCATAAACGAAAAAATCTTTTTTTGAAAGAGCTGGACAAAGATAGCACCTTCTGATGCAAATAGTTCTCAATAAACAGTCTTCATTCATTCTTGTTCTGATAATTTCGTTATTTTCGTCTCATCTTCGAATTTATTCTTTTTTTTAACTAACACCTTATCAGAATTAACGAAAAACTTTTCGTAGGGTTTCCGATAAAGTTGACACACCTTCTACTTCGATACCTTTGGGCGGTTGCCACCCAGTAAGATTATTTTTAGGTAAATATACTTTAGTAAATCCTAATTTTTGCACTTCTTTTACCCGTTGTTCGATCGCATTGACACGTCGAATCTCACCAGTCAACCCAATTTCACCGATAAAACATTCCGTAGGACTCGTACCTTTTTCCTTATAACTTGAGGCTATGCTGACTGCAATTGCTAAATCGATTGCAGGTTCATTTAATTTTACACCACCAGCTGCTTTTAAATAAGCATCTTGATTCTGTAGAAGCAACCCAGCCCGTTTTTCAAGGACCGCCATGATTAATGAAACACGATTAAAATCCAATCCGGTAGTCGTTCGTTTAGCGTTACCAAACATAGTTGGTGTCACCAAAGCTTGGATCTCTACTAAAATCGGTCGACTGCCTTCCATTGCAACAACGATGGCAGAACCCGTAGCGCCTTCTAATCGCTCCTCAAGAAAGACTTGAGAGGGGTTGGCTACTTCTTTCAATCCGCCTGCTTCCATTTCAAAAATCCCAATCTCATTTGTCGAACCAAATCGATTTTTGACGGCACGCAAAATACGGAAGCTGTGATGCTTTTCACCTTCAAAATATAAAACGGTGTCCACCATGTGCTCTAGCATTCGTGGACCAGCAATTGAACCTTCTTTGGTTACATGTCCCACAATAAAGATAGCAATCCCGTTGGTTTTAGCCAGTTTTAGAAGTTCGGCAGTCGTTTCTCGAACCTGACTCACGCTTCCTGCCACACTAGTGATATCTGGTTGTGTCATCGTTTGTATCGAATCTATGATGACATAATCCGGTGTTAGATTTTCGATTGCCTTGCTTATCTCAGACATATCCGTTTCTGGATATAAATAAAATTCCGTATCAATGGCTCCTAAACGCTGGGCACGCATCTTTATCTGCTCTGCACTTTCCTCACCCGAAACATACAATACTTTGCCGCCAATAGCTGCAAGCTGCTGTGAGACTTGCAGTAAAAGAGTCGACTTGCCGATCCCTGGATCACCACCAATCAAAATCAATGATCCCGGAACAACACCACCACCCAAAACTCGGTTTAGCTCTGCTAGCTTGGTCTGTACTCGTGGTTCTTTCTTTGGTATGACATCAGCAATTTTTGTTGGTTGCATCCGTTGTCCCGTAAGAGTGGTCCGTACTCGTCGATCCGTTGTTTCTTGAATCACTTCTTCTACCATCGAATTCCAACTACCACAATTAGGGCACTTCCCTAAATACTTTGGTGAAGAATATCCGCAATTTTGGCAGACAAACTGACTCTTTGCTTTCTTAGCCATTGCAAACCTCCAATTCGTTATCTAGGACTGACTGCATGCGTATATCGAACAATCACAGATCTGAGGAACCAAATCCTCCAGAGCGTGATTGACTGGTTACATCTTGATCCGCTTTTAAAAACGGCAAGAAGATCCCTTGACCAATTCGTTCACCTTTTTTGATGGTCAAATCACTGGGACCAAAATTCGTAAATTGAAACATGATATGCCCTTCATTATCAGAATTATTGTAATAATCACTGTCAATTACTCCGACACCATTTGTTAGTAACAAAAAACGTTTGAGAGGATTGCTCGAACGATTCGTTAATTGTAAATACTCTTCTTTCCCCATATATGATTTGATTCCAGTCGGAACCAGTGTCGGTTTGATTGCTTTTTGAACATCTTTAGCTGTCAACGCTTGGATGCCATTCATCAACCCCGCTTTCCATATACTAGGTATTACGACTTCTTCTGCCGCTTCAAAATCATACCCTGCCGCATGGTGTGTTGCGCGTTGCGGAAGAGCTATATCCTTATCTGCATATGTTGAAACAATTTCAAATCCACGTGTCTTCATCTTTTCCTCCAATTAATAAACATATAGTCATTTTAGCATAGTAACCCTTGTTTTCTTTAATGAAAACAAAATTAACAGAAACTCTTTATATTTTCTTCGCTTCCGCAGTCAAAAAAACGAAGAAAATAGAAAAAGGACATGACGAAAGGCTATTTTGCTAGTACAATAGAAAAAATATTATTTACTGAATTCAGAAGAGGTGGTTACATCCATGCGAGAGAAACTAAAAAAAGCGAATCGAGTCGTTATCAAAATTGGGACCAGTTCCCTCGTCTATCCCAATGGAAATATCAACTTCTCGAGTATTGATGAACTGGCTTTTGTTCTGTCCGATCTAAAGAATCAAAACAAAGAGATTATTCTCGTTTCTTCTGGTGCTATTGGTGTAGGGATGAATAAACTAAACATTCCACAACGTCCTGTAGAAATCCCCCAGCAACAAGCTGTTGCAGCCGTGGGGCAAGCCGAATTAATGAATATTTACAATCACCGTTTTCAAGTTTACAATCAAAAAACTGCTCAATTATTGTTGACTCGAGATATTATTGAGTTTCCTCAAAGTCGAGAAAATGTATGTAATACATTGGAGCAGCTCTTAGCGATGGGAATTATCCCAATAATCAACGAGAATGATACAGTTGCCATAGATGAGTTGGACCATCTTACTAAATTTGGTGATAATGATCAATTATCTGCAATTGTAGCGCAGTTAGTCCATGCGGATCTGCTGATTATGCTATCCGACATCGATGGGTTTTATACTGCTAATCCGCTACATCATAAAACTGCTAAACTTTATGATGAAATTACTGAGATTACACCTGATTTAATGAAACAAGCAACCGGAAAAGGAAGTCCGTATGGAACTGGTGGCATGTCAAGCAAATTAAAAGCTGCGGATCGTATTCTCAAAACAGATGCCACAATGATCTTGGCGAATGGGAAACAGCCTAAAATCATTTTTGATATCTTAGCTGGCAAAAAGGTTGGCACTTACTTTTACAAGGAGGAAACATTATGATCGATTTAATGCAATTGGGAAAGCAAGCAAAAAAAAGTGCGGCCTCACTTAGCTTACTAACCGCTACTGAGAAAAATCACTTACTATCAGCTATGGCCGATACACTTGAAAGAAATCGTTCACGAATTTTAACAGAAAATAAAAAAGACCTTGCTGCTGCAAAAAAAAATGCATTAAATTCAACTTTAATTGATCGCCTAGAATTAACTGATGAACGAATCAAGGAGATGGCAACTGGTATTCGAAAAATCGTTCAGCTCCCTGATCCACTTGGAATCGTGGACAAAATGTGGCGCAATAGTGATAATCTCTTAATTGGTAAACAACGTGTACCATTAGGTGTTGTGGGAATTATTTATGAAGCAAGACCCAATGTTACAACAGATGCTGCCGGTCTATGTTTCAAATCTGGGAATGCTGTCATTCTGCGAGGAGGTAAAGAAGCCTTCTACTCAAATCAAATCCTTGTAAATCTTTTGCAAGAAACATTAAGCGCCAATGGATATTCACCCTATTCTATTCAATTTGTTGATGACACCAGTCATGCAGTGGCTGATCAAATGATGCGCTTGAACAAGTACTTGGATGTACTGATTCCACGAGGCGGTGCTAACCTCATTCGTCGTGTCAAAGAAACAGCAACAGTTCCTGTCATTGAAACAGGAACAGGTAACAACCATATCTTTATTGACAAAGCTGCACAGCTTCCGATGGCTGTCGACATTGTTGTCAATGCCAAAACTCAGCGACCTTCTGTTTGCAATGCAATCGAAACGATACTCGTTCATAAAAGTTGTGCAGCAGAATTTCTACCTTTACTAGAAAAAGAACTGAAAAATAAAGTAGAGTTGCGTGCTGATACTAACGCGCGTAACTATTTAATAAATGCGCAACCTGCTACTGAAGAAGATTGGCAAACCGAATTTCTAGATTATATTGTAGCCATCAAAGTTGTAGATTCCATCGATGAAGCAATTGCCCACATCAATCATTACAACACTAAGCATTCTGAAGCTATCGTCACGGATAACTACTTTGCCTCTCAGAAATTCTTACAAGAAGTAGATGCTGCTGCAGTATATGTCAATGCATCTACACGATTCACGGATGGGTTTGTTTTTGGTTTTGGAGCAGAAATCGGCATTTCAACTCAGAAATTGCATGCTAGAGGCCCAATGGGACTTGAAGCTCTGACTTCCACCAAATATATTATCTATGGAGAAGGTCAAATACGTAAATAAAAAAGCTGCTTGATTCCGGAGACTTCAATCTTTAAGTGATTTTCACTTTTGATTGAAAGTTTCTTTTTCAAGCTGCTTTTCTGATTGATTATGCTTGTTCAATTACAAATTCAACTGGTTCCATAGCGAAGAGTTGCTGTAAAACTGCATTTGCTTCTGTAAACAATTCCTGATCACAGGCTTTTTTCTGACAAACAATTCTTTGTTCTTTTGAAACAAATACTTGTGTAGCATCATTATCCACAAATTTCACTTCTTGATTCTCTTTTCGAAAAATGTAGCCCTCTTCTTCGTTTAATAATAGCGCTGTCTGCCAATGCTCATTTTGGATAAGTGGCATTACTAAAGATGCTACGTCCAGATTTTCTACAGAAACTTCTTTACCATTCTCTAAGTGCATCGTAAACGTTTCTAACTCAAAGGCCTGGCAAGCATTGCACCCTCCTTCCGTAATAAAATGTTTACTTTTGATAATTGCTTTCATGTTCTCACCTGCTTTTTTTTACCAGTTTACCTCACTAACATCTCTTTGACTACCGACGGAGAAAAAATTCCGCCTTAAGATGGATGTTCCACCTCTTCTTTCTTGATAAAATAAATTTAAGAAAAAGGCATAGGAGGATTTATTATGAATACACAAAGTTTGTTAGGTAAAATCGTAACTGTTGTAGCAGTTTTAGTTCTGGCTTCATTGCTCTTATCTCTCGTCTTAGGATTAATTGGCGGATTGATTGGTTTAATTTTTCGTTTTGGTATTCCTTTATTGTTAGCTGTTCTAATTGTTCGGTGGCTGACAAACGTTCGACAACGACCAAAAAAATACTATAACTAACAAAAAGACTTGGAGCATTATCTGTTCCAAGTCTTTTTTGATTATCCTAAAGCAACATCCAAAACCATCATCAGAATGAAGCCTGTCATAACACCAAAAACTGCAAAATGCCGTCGACTACTAGCTGTTTGTTGTGCTTCAGGTATTAGTTCCTCTACCACTACATAAATCATCGCTCCCGCTGCAAATGCTAAAGCATATGGCAAAACGGCTGTCATACTTGTTACCAGCAAAGCGCCTATAACACCGGCAATCGGTTCAACGATCCCAGAAGCTTGTCCATAGACAAAGGCCTTATTACGACTCAATCCTTCCTGTCTTAAAGGAATAGATACAGCAGCTCCTTCGGGAAAATTTTGGATCCCAATACCTATAGCTACTGAAATAGCTGCCAAAACTGCTGCCCGAGGATCTTCCGAGCTGGCGGCTGCTCCAAAAGCCACACCAACTGCCAAGCCTTCAGGAATATTGTGTAATGTGATGGAGAATACCAACAGAATCGTTCGTTTTAAATGGCTTGGAAAGCCTTCTGTTTCATGGTTAGGACCAAAGTGCATATGCGGTAATGTTTTGTCTGCAGCATATAAAAATAGTCCACCCAATCCAAAACCAATACTAACCACAAGCCATGGGATATCCCCATTTTCTTCCGCACGAGCGATAGCAGGGTCTAGTAATGACCAAAAACTTGCAGCAATCATTACACCGGAAGCGAATCCCAACATCGTATTCAGAACATTTTTATTGATATCCTTAAAAAAATAAACAAGTGCCGCACCTAGAGCAGTCATGGCGTATGTAAATAAAGTACCAGCCAAAGCCTGCTGCCACGGGGACAGTTGCATTAACCATTCAACCAAAACATTTCTCTCCTCCTATCTTCTCCCTTTACTCTAGCATAGGAAAACGCTTGATTCTAGCCTTTTGTTTTACTCAAAATAATTCTAAGCTCCTTGTTTGATTGTAGGGAAATCCTTGAGTTTACTTGAAACTTTCAACATTCATCGCTATAATGCTAGGAGACTCAATGTCAATATATATAAAGTGAGGAAAAGAATTGATTACAGTAAGTGATGTAAGTTTGCATTTTTCAGATCGCAAACTGTTCGACGATGTTAATATTAAGTTTACGCCTGGCAATTGCTATGGTTTGATTGGTGCAAATGGTGCTGGTAAATCAACTTTCTTAAAAATATTATCTGGAGAAATCCAACCATCTACAGGAAATGTTTCATTAGGACCCGATGAACGAATGGCTGTTTTGAAACAAAATCATTTTGACTTCGAAGAATACCCAGTTATTGAAACTGTTATCATGGGTCACAAACGATTATACGATGTAATGAAAGAAAAAGATGCGATCTACATGAAAGAAGACTTTAGTGACGAAGATGGTATCCGTGCTGCTGAACTAGAAGGAGAGTTTGCTGAACTGGATGGTTGGGAAGCTGAACCTGAAGCCGCAGTTCTCTTACAAGGGTTGAATATCCCTGATGAATTACACCATGTCCAAATGAAAGAATTAACAGCTGGTCAACGTGTGAAAGTGTTGTTAGCACAAGCTCTTTTCGGAAAACCAGACGTCTTGCTCTTGGATGAGCCGACTAATGGATTGGATATCCAATCTATTAACTGGTTAGAAGAATTTTTAATCAACTTTGATAATACCGTTATCGTAGTTTCCCATGACCGTCACTTCTTAAATAAAGTATGTACCCATATGGCAGATCTAGATTTTGGGAAGATCAAACTGTACGTCGGAAACTATGATTTTTGGTTAGAATCAAGTCAATTAGCAGCAAAATTGCAATCACAATCAAATGCGAAAAAAGAAGAACAAATCAAAGAACTGCAAGAATTTATTGCCCGCTTTAGTGCAAACGCGTCAAAATCAAAGCAAGCCACTTCTCGAAAGAAAATGTTGGATAAAATCACACTTGATGATATTCAACCTTCTTCACGCCGCTATCCTTTTGTAGGATTTAAACCAGAACGGGAAATTGGGAATGACTTGTTGCAAGTAGATAATGTCAGTGTGACTATTGACGGTAAAAAGATTTTAGATAATATCTCATTCACTTTGAATAAAGATGACAAAGTTGCTTTTATTGCCAACAACGACATCACAACGACTACACTATTCAAAGTTATTATGGGCGAGATCGTGCCAGATACTGGTAGTGTACGCTGGGGTGTTACAACACAACACGCTTACTTGCCAAAAGATACTACTGGTGAATTTGATACGGATACACCAATTGTTGATTGGTTGCGTCAGTATGCTAGTAAAGAAGAGGATGATAATACATTCTTGCGTAGTTTCTTAGGTCGGATGCTGTTTTCAGGTGATGAAGTCTTAAAACCAGTCAATGTTCTATCGGGTGGCGAAAAAGTTCGTTGTATGTTATCAAAACTAATGCTATCAAAAGCTAATGTTCTTGTCTTAGACGATCCAACAAATCACTTAGATTTAGAATCGATCACTGCATTGAATGATGGCCTTATGGCTTTTACTGGCTCTTTACTTTTTGCCTCTCATGATCATCAATTTATTCAAACGCTCGCAAATCGAATTATCGCCGTTTCAAATAAAGGTGTTGTTGATCGTGCAGAGACTACCTATGATGAGTTCTTAGACAACAAAGATGTACAACAAAGAATTCAAGAATTATATAATTGATCTCCAAATGAAAAAGCCAAATGCAAGAACTCTTGCATTTGGCTTTTATATTTAAGAGAAAATCAATCACTGATCAAACGTGTTTTTCCGAATGAAAAAAGTGCCAAACAACCATATCCTGTATGGCTGGCAATTGTTGGTCCTAAAGGATAATGATAAATAATTAATGCTGGAAATTGCTCTTTCAAGAGTCTTAACACTTTTTCTGCTGCTTCGTCATCACCTGCATTTGCAAGATAAACCGTCTCTATTTGAGATTCACGCAGATTCGCTACTGTTTTATCAACAATTTTTTGAATTGATTTATTTCGACCTCTCACTTTATCGACATTTTTCAACTTTCCTTCTGTATCTACAGTAATAATTGGTTTAACATTTAATAGGCCGCCAATGGCCGCTGCTGTTTTAGATATTCTACCGCCTCTTTCAAGATGTCGAAGATCATCAACTGTCACCCAAGAATCTAGAGATAATTTATGTTCTTCTACCCACTGGCTGACCTCATGAAGAGACCAACCTTCACTTTGTCTTTTTGCTGCTTCCGCTACTAAAAAACCCTCTCCCAAACTAGCAGATTTTGTATCAATGAGTGTGATTTCAGCATGAGGGTATTCTTCTTTAAGAATAGCAACAGCTTGAACAGCGCTTTGAAAAGAACCGCTCATTCCAGACGAAAAACCTAGATAAAGTATCGGCGTGTGCGATTCTACATATGGACGAAAAAATTCAACATAACGTCCGACGTTGATTTGAGAAGTTGTCGGTTGTGCATTTTCTTTTAATTTTTCTAAAAACCACTTGGCATCAAATTGTTCACCCATATCATCGATATATTCTTTTCCTTCAAGTTCAATTGTCATAGATATATATTGAACACCCAATTCAGCTAATCTTTTTGCTGGTAGATCACAACATGAATCTGTAATGATTTGATACATAGGTACACCCCCTTTGATAACCTTATTATAGCAAAAAAAGAACAAGGCAGAAGAAATCATACTTGAAGACGGGAAAATCATCGATTTTCTTCTAAAATACTCTGCCTTGTTCTTTCTACTATTCAATTCTACTAATTAATTCTACCCACTGATTAGATTTGTGCCCAAACACTCTCTAATATATTCGTTTGATTACGATCTGGCCCTACTGAAAATGTTGAGATACGAACCCCAACTAATTCAGAGATACGATGTACATAGTTACGTGCATTTTCAGGAAGATCAGCTAATGTTTTGCATCCAGTAATATCTTCTGACCAGCCTGGTAACTCTTCATAGACTGGTTTACAACGATTCAATTCTTTTAGACTTGCAGGATAATGATAAATCAATTCTCCATCTAATTCATAAGCAGTACAAATTTTTACAGTTTCCAAGCCGCTCAAAACATCAATTGAATTTAGAGACAGATTCGTGATACCAGAAACACGTTTTGAATGACGCATGACAACAGAGTCAAACCAACCAACACGACGTGGACGACCAGTTGTCGTACCATATTCACGGCCAACTTCACGAATTTGATTGCCTGTTTCATCAAAAAGTTCTGTTGGGAATGGGCCATCACCAACTCTTGAAGTATATGCTTTACAAACACCAACTACTTTATTGATTTTAGAAGGACCCACTCCACTACCAATGGTTACTCCACCAGCTACTGGATTTGAGGATGTTACGAACGGATATGTTCCTTGATCAATATCTAGCATAACTCCTTGAGCACCTTCAAACAGTACGCGTTTTCCTTGATCTAGCGCATCGTTTAGAATAACTGAAGTATCCGTTACATATTTCTTGATTTGTTGACCATATTCATAATACTCTTCAAAAATATCTTCAAAAGCAATCGGCTCATCATCAAACATTTTAACAAATTGACGATTTTTTTCTTCAAGATTGATACGTAATCTTTCTTCAAAAATTTCTTTATCAAGAAGATCAGCAATTCGAATACCTACACGAGCGGCTTTATCCATATAAGCTGGACCAATCCCTTTGATCGTTGTTCCGATTTTATTGTCACCTTTAGCATCTTCTTGTAACTGATCTAATTTGATATGATACGGTAAAATAACATGGGCACGGTCAGAAATTTTCAAATTATCTGTTATTATATTATTCTCTTTTAGATAGGCAAGTTCCTTAACAAGAGATTTTGGATTCACAACTACGCCATTTCCGATCACGCTAATTTTATCTTTATAAAAAATACCGGATGGAATCAAGTGTAATTTATATGTTACTCCATCAAACTTAATAGTATGTCCTGCATTGTCTCCACCTTGATAACGTGCAATCACTTCCGCATTTTCACTCAAAAAGTCGGTAATCTTCCCTTTTCCTTCATCGCCCCATTGGGTACCTACTACTACTACAGATGACATTTAATGACCTCTTTCTTTATATATTGCACTCCATAAGTATTGTACCAGTATTCGATCATGGATTCAATCTAAAATCGAATGATTGAATCGATTAAAATGAAAAAAAGCAGAAAAAAACGAACTATATTTTATTTATTTTTTTTATACAAAGCTAAATACGAATAAAAAAAGCGACCGGCAATAGTACCAGTCGCAACCTATCCTATGCAAACTCAACTCTTGGAGATAGAGAGGAAAACTTATTGTATTCCTTGATAAACAATAATTCAACTGTTCCCCGTGCTCCACTTCTGTTCTTTTCAATAATCACTTCAATGACATTATTGTTTTGCGGCTCTTCACCGCCATCCTCTTCGTCACCTTCACGTTGATAGTAATCGTCTCGATAGAGAAATGCAACAATGTCTGCATCTTGCTCAATAGATCCAGATTCACGAATATCACTTAAAACTGGACGTTTATCTTGGCGTTGTTCCACCCCTCGTGATAATTGAGAAAGCGCAATAACTGGAACTTTTAATTCTTTGGCTAATTTCTTCAATTGCCGAGAAATCTCAGAGACCTCTTGTTGACGGTTTTCTCTTCCTGTACCTTCAATCAATTGCAAATAATCAATCAATATCAAACCCAAATTCCCTTTTTCCTGTGCTAATTTACGACAACGTGCTCGAATCTCGGAAATTTTGATTCCAGGTGTATCATCAATATAAATACTAGCATTCGACAAACTTCCCATGGCCACGATCAAATTGCGCCACTCTTCTTCTGACAGTTGACCGGTCCGTAAATGGCTGGCTTCAATAGATCCTTCCGCACATAGCATTCGATTGACTAATGATTCTGCACCCATCTCTAAGCTGAAGATGGCGACAGAACGATCTGTTTTTGTTCCTACATTTTGTGCTATATTTAGTGCAAAAGCTGTTTTACCAACAGCAGGACGTGCTGCTAAAATAATTAGCTCTTCTTTTTGAAGTCCAGCTGTCATTTTATCTAAAGCTGCATAGCCAGTAGGCAATCCGGTAATTTCTTCGTTATTTTGCGCTAACTGATCAATATTTTCAATTGTTCGATTTAACACATCAGCAATAGACTGAAATCCGTTGCTATTTCTTTTTTCTGAAACCTCTAAAATGCTTTTCTCTGCTTGATCGACAATCGATTGAACATCTTCATCTTGTTCAAACCCCTTTGTCACGATACGACTAGCGGTTTGAATCAAGTTGCGTAAAGTCGCTTTGTCGTCCACGATTTTTGCATAATAAGCAATACTAGCGGCCGAAGGAGAAGCTTGGCTAAGTTCTGTTAAATAAGTAAGCCCGCCGATATCTTCCAGACTATTACTTTTTTCTATTTCTGCTTTCAATGTGATTAGGTCGATGGATTCATTACGATCATTGAGTTGAATCATCGCTTGAAAGATAATCTGATGGCTGCGCCGATAAAAATCTTGTGGTTCAATAATTTCCATCGCATCAATAATTGAATCCGCGTCTAAAAAGATTGCTCCTAAAACCGCTTGCTCAGCTTCAATGTCTTGAGGCGGAATTTGATTTTGCCATACTTCATTCATGACTTTCGCTCCTAATCTAGTGTTCATTTATTCTACAGGATATCAAATCAAAGCACAAGAGAACCTCGATTACAAAAATATCCGCTTAAAAAATCCCAACATTTTACTGTTGGGAAACTTTTTATTCTTGTACCGTTTGGACGGTAATTGTAGCAGTTACTTTAGAATGTAATTTGACGGGCACCTTTGTATAACCTAATGCCCGAATGGGTTGTTCTAACTCAATTTTCCGCTTGTCCAATTTTATACTATATTGTTTGTTCAAAGCATCAGCAATTTGTTTTGATGGAATAGAACCAAACAATCGACCATCTTCTCCTGCTTTCGCTTTAATTCTAACAACTGTTTCTTCCTTTTCAAGGACTGTTTTTAGTTCTTCAGCCTCCGCCAGTAATTCCGCTTCATGTTTTTCTTGTGCTTTTTGTTTTCCTTTTAATTCGGCCATGCTTTCATTATTAGCTGGTTTAGCTAAGTTGTTTTTAATTAAGAAGTTTTGTGCATACCCATTTGGTACATCCTTAATATCTCCTTTTTTTCCTTTTCCTTTAACATCTTGCAAGAAAATAACTTTCATCTGTGGTCACTCCTCATTCTCTTTCTAACTTGTTAAGTTCTTGAATTAACATTTTTTTGACTTCATCCAAGCTTTTATCCTTGATTTGAGTAGCTGCATTTGTGAAGTGGCCTCCTCCACCAAGTGCTTCCATTAAAACTTGCACGTTGATTTTGCCAGTGCTTCGAGCACTAATACCGATCAACTTACTAGGCTGCCTTGTGATCACAAAAGCAGCATGAATCCCATTGATTGATAAAAGCGTATCCGCTGCCTTAGCGACTGTCACACTGTCATATACTCGTTTATCATCAGCTACTGCGATAACGATATCTTCTTTGTAATGTTTGCTTTTAGAAACTAGTTCACTAATCATTAAATAGGAATCTAAATCCGTACTAAGCATATATTGAACAAGTGAAGTATCCGCACCTTGATTTTTGAGGTATCCAGCTATATCAAAAGTTCTACCAGTTGTTCGAACAGAGAAATTCTTTGTATCGACATAAATTCCCGCCAATAAAGAAGTAGTGATAAATTTGGGAATTTGTGTTTTGCGAGTAGAACGATATTGTATCAACTCAGCGACTAACTCTGATGCCGAAGATGCTGTTGATTCAATATAAGTCAACAACGGCTTATCTGGAAACTCATCTCCGCGACGGTGATGATCAATTACAGCAATTTTATCAAATACATCATAAACTTTTTGTGAGATTGACATAGACGGTTTATGATAATCAACCATTACTAAGACACTTTCCTCATTGGATAAAGTTACAGCTTCCTCACCTGAAATAACAATTCGTTCTAAATCAGGATATTTCTTCAATTCTTCTAATACCCGTTCAATATCCGCAGTAATTTCTTTAGGATTTAAAATGATGTAACATTCACGTTCACTCATCATTGCCATATAAGCAACTCCAAAGGCTGCACCTAAAGCATCCATATCAGGGTACCTGTGTCCCATGATAAATACCTTTTTATTATCAGCAAATATTTTTTTTAATGTAGTACTCATAGCCCGAGAGCGAACACGAGTTCTCTTGGGCGTACCATCTGTATTCCCCCCAAAAAACTGTGGTTTTGCTTCCTCATCAGCTTTCTTCAGTACCACTTGATCCCCACCACGTACCAAGGCGATATCTAAATTATTTTGAGCTACTTCGCCTATTGTCTCTAGCGATTCTTCTCCGTAAGATATTCCCATACTAATGGTTAAGGCTAAGTCATTCTTTTCAGCAATATTACGAACACGTGTCAAAAATTCAAAATTCCCTTTTTTCATCTTCTCAATATCTTCAATCTTGGCAACAAAAAGAAAGCGTTCAGAATTAATCCGCTTATAAAAGATATGATTTTCACTGGCCCAATCTGAAATCAGCGTCGTGATCAAAGAGTTCAAGTAGGATATTTGTTTGTCATCTTTTTTGTCAATTAGATCATCATAGTTATCAATTGAAATAAGTCCGATTGCTGACATAATTTAACTCCTCAATAAACTGCTATAGAAATATTAAACACTTTTATATTTTACCACATCTTATACGAATAAGCGATTTCCTAAATAAAGTTTCACGTGAAACTTTATTTAGGAAACCACAAATCAAATACCGGCAAAGATTTTTTCGTTATTTAAAAACAGAATTAAATAACAAATACACTAAATGTTTTTAGTAATAGTATATACAAAAAAAGTTGACAACTGTCAAAAACAGTTGTCAACTTTTGAATAGTAAAAATTATTCTTCGCCTACAAATGGAAGTAATCCCATGATACGTGCGCGTTTAATTGCAACAGTTAGTTTACGTTGGTTTTTAGCCCCTGTACCTGTTACACGACGTGGCAAAATTTTTCCACGTTCAGAAATGAAACGTTTTAACAATTCTGTATCTTTATAATCGATGTGTTCGATATGATTTGCAGCAATATAGTCTACTTTGCGACGTTTACGTCCGCCTCTTCTTTGTTGTGCCATTCTATTTCCCTCCTATCAATTTATTAGAATGGTAAATCATCGTCTGAAATGTCAATTGACGAGTTTCCGAATGGATCAGAATTATCTCGATCAAAGTTAGGCATTCCTGATGGTTGAGAGGATTGATTTTGATTTGTGCTATTGTTTCCGAATCCAGAAGAACCACTAGTATTATACGAAGTATTTCCACCGCTTTCGGTAGTGCGTCGTTGTTCAGAAGCATTACGAGATTCTAACAATTGAAAATTGTCTGCTACAACTTCAGTTACATATACACGTTGTCCTTGTTGATTGTCATAAGAACGTGTTTGGATTCTTCCAGTCACACCAAGTAATGTACCCTTACGAGCATAATTAGCCAGTGTTTCTGCAGGTTTTCTCCAAATCACACAATTGATGAAATCAGCTTCACGTTCTCCACTTTGGTTTGTAAAATTACGATTTACAGCCAATGTAAAAGACGCGACGCCAGTGCCGTTAGCAGTGTATCGTAAATCAGGATCTTTGGTTAATCTTCCTACTAATACAACATTATTAATCAAAGTTCATCATCTCCTCATCGCTTTGTTTCATGTGAAACAATTTTATTCTTCTTCTTTGACAATCATGTGACGGATAATATCGTCATTGATTTTAGCAAGACGGTCAAATTCATTGATTGCACTTGCATTTGATGGAGAAGAAACTTTAACGATGTGATAGATACCCTCACGGAATCCATCCATTTCATACGCTAGACGGCGTTTTTGCCAATCTTTAGACTCGATAACTTCAGCTCCGTTATCTGTCAAGATCGTGTCAAAACGTGCGATCAATGCAGATTTTGCTTCTTCATCAATGTTTGGACGAATGATGTATAAGATCTCATATTTCGTATTTTCCATTGATTATTCACCTCCCTGTGGTCTTAGGCCCCTAGTATATTCTAGGAGCAGAGAGAGTCGCCTGATTAGACTACTCACAAATACCAATTATACATTTTTTTCATCCATAATACAAGATTAATTTTTTGACTTTTGACAGTAAAATTGCTTGCATCAATAAGTACGCACAAAATATTTTCATTTATTAAAAAAACTCCAACAACATCGTGTTGGAGTTACATTACTATTCATCATACTGACTTTCAGAAGATATTTCTTCTTCTGTTTCAGAAACTTCCGGATCTACAGTGGCCATCGTGACTACTTTCGCTCCGTTTTCCATCTTCATTAAGCGAACGCCTAAAGTTGCACGTCCAGTTTGAGATACTGTTTCAACGTTAAATCGGATAATGACACCTTTGTCTGTAATTAGCATGATATCTTCTTTGCCTGAAACTGTAGTCAATCCAGCTAACGGTCCATTTTTCGCAGTAATATTCGCAGTTTTTATTCCTTTACCACCACGCCCTTTTATTGGGTATTCTGAACCTTTTGTACGTTTTCCGTAGCCATTCTCTGTGATAACTAATACTTCACTATCTTCTTTGATCACAGAAGCGCCGACAACATAGTCATCTTCTCTTAAACGGATGCCTCGAACGCCTGCAGCAGTTCGTCCCATATCTCGAACCAGCTCTTCTTTAAATGTAACTGAATAGCCATTGTGTGTACCAATAATCATCACATCTTGCCCATTGGTTTCTACTACATTAACTAATTCATCATTTTCGCGTAACCCAATAGCAATCAATCCATTGGCCCGAATATTGGAGAAAGCAGTAACTGATGTACGTTTTACTATACCTAGCCGTGTCGTGAAGAACAGATAACGTCCTTCTTGAGGTCCTCCAGAAGCAGAGATAATCGCTTCGATGCGTTCGTTTGAATCAATACCTAAAAGATTGATCACAGGAATACCTTTAGCAGCTCGTCCGTATTCAGGAATTTCGTATCCTTTAGCTTTATAAACTTTCCCCATGTTAGTAAAGAAAAGTAAAGTATCATGAGTTGAACAAGAAATCAACGTTTTAACAAAGTCTTCATCGTGAATCCCCATGCCTTGAACACCACGACCTCCACGACGTTGAGCCCGAAATTCAGAATTTGCTACTCGTTTGATATACCCATTATTTGTCAGCGTAATGACAATTTCTTCTTCTTCAATCAAATCTTCATCTTCAAGACTCAATACTTCTCCAACAAGTAATTCTGTTCGGCGCTCATCACCAAAGCGTTGACCTAATTCTTGCAATTCTGTTTGGATAATTTCTAAAACTCGCTGAGGATTAGCTAAAATATCTTTTAAGTCAGCAATCAATTCCAACAAACTTTGATATTCATTTTCAATCTTGTCTCTTTCTAATCCTGTTAAACGTCGCAAACGCATATCTAGAATCGCTTGCGCTTGTCGATCTGATAGACTGAAACGTTCCATCATTGTGTTTTTTGCTTCATCATCTGAATTAGATGCTCTAATCAATGCAATGATTTCATCAATATGATCAAGAGCAATCCGTAATCCTTCCAAGATGTGAGCACGTGCTTCTGCTTTGTTTTTATCAAATTGAGTACGACGCGTTACTACCTCTTGTTGATGCTCGATATAATTTTCTAAAATTCGTTTCAAACTTAAAATTTTTGGTACGCCTTTTTCAATCGCCAGCATATTAAAGCCAAAAGATGATTGAAGAGCCGTCATTTTATAAAGGTTGTTCAAAATAACTGAAGCACTAACGTCACGACGAACATCGATCACAATACGCATACCTTCTCGAGAAGATTCATCGCGCAAGTCCGTAATACCTTCGATTCGTTTGTCTCGATGAAGTTCTGAAATCCGCTCAATTAATTTTGCTTTATTGACCATGTACGGCAATTCGGTGACTAGAATTCTTTCTTTACCATTAGGCATCTCAGTAACTTCAACTTTTCCTCGTACCGTAATGGACCCTTTACCTGTCTCATAGGCCCGTCGAATACCTGATTTACCCATAACTAGGCCGCCCGTTGGAAAATCAGGTCCGGGCAAAACTTCCATCAATTCATTCGTTGTTACTTCAGGATTTTCCATTAGCAGCTCAATAGCCGCAATTACTTCATTCAAATTATGTGGTGGAATGTTCGTTGCCATACCTACCGCAATACCTGTTGTACCATTGACTAAGAGATTAGGAAAACGAGCAGGCAATACTGCAGGTTCTCTTTCAGTATCGTCGTAATTACTTTGAAAATCGACGGTATCTTTATTAATGTCTCTTAGCATTTCCATTGCTAATTTGCTCATGCGGGCTTCAGTATACCGCATCGCGGCAGCACCATCACCATCGACTGAACCAAAGTTACCATGACCATCCACTAACATATAACGATAACTAAACGGTTGCGCCATCCGCACCATTGATTCGTAAATCGCACTATCACCATGAGGGTGATATTTACCCATTACATCACCGACGATACGGGCTGATTTTTTATGAGGTTTGTCTGGTGTAACCCCTAATTCATTCATTCCATATAAAATTCTACGATGAACTGGTTTTAGTCCATCTCGAACATCTGGCAAGGCCCTTGCAACAATAACACTCATCGCATAATCGATAAAGGACTCACGCATTTCACTTGTCAGATTGACATCATGAATATTTTGTTTTGCTTCACTCAAGCTATTTCCTCCTTTACGATTGGCTAGATATCAAGATTTTTAACATAATGTGCATTCTCTTCAATAAAGGCACGCCTTGGTTCTACACGATCGCCCATTAGCATTTCAAAAATTTGATCTGCTTCAATTGCATCGTCTACACTTACACGGAGCATCATCCGGTTTTCCGGATCCATTGTTGTTTCCCAAAGCTGATGGTCATCCATCTCACCTAAACCTTTGTATCGTTGAACACTTGGTTTAGGCGTGGCAGGCAATGACTCGATTGTATTCTTCAAATCTTGTTCTGCGTTTTTGCCTGGTTGGATATAATGGATATTTTTTCCTTGTTTTACCCCATAAAGTGGTGGTTGAGCAATATAAACATACCCAGCTTCAACAATTGGTCGCATATAGCGATAGAATAAAGTTAATAGCAATGTTCGGATATGTGCGCCATCGACGTCGGCATCAGTCATAATTACTAATTTATGATAACGTGCCTTAGAAACATCAAAGTCTGCTCCAAATCCTGTGCCCATCGCTGTAAATAGTGAACGGATTTCTTCATTTGCCAAAATTTTATCCATGCTTGCTTTTTCGACATTTAAAATTTTCCCTCGAATAGGCAGAATCGCTTGGAATTCACGACTCCGTCCTTGTTTAGCTGATCCTCCAGCTGAGTCTCCTTCGACAATAAATAATTCGCATTTCTCAGGATCATTACTTGAACAATCTGCTAGCTTACCTGGCAGATTACTAATTTCAAGAGCACCTTTACGTCGAGTCATCTCACGCGCACGCTTAGCTGCTTGACGTGCTTTAGAGGCTAGCAGTCCTTTTTCAACTACTTGGCGCCCAACTGCTGGATTCTCCATCAAAAATTTTGTGAAATGTTCTGAAAATAAACGATCAGTTACAGTCCGCACTTCTGAGTTCCCTAATTTTGTTTTTGTTTGTCCTTCAAACTGAGGATCTGGATGTTTGATGGAAATAACCGCTGTAAGACCTTCTCGAACATCTTCACCTGTTAGATTCTCATCATTTTCTTTCATTAGCTTAGATTTACGTGCATAGTCATTGATAACCCGAGTCAAAGCTGTCTTGAATCCAGACTCATGTGTACCACCTTCATACGTATGAATATTATTAGCAAAACTTAGCAAATTGTTATGATAGCTATCTGTGTATTGTAGAGAAACTTCAACCGTGATGCCCTGTTGTTCCCCTTCAAGATAGATTGGTTCAGGAAAAATAACTGTCTTACTTGCATTTAAGTGTTCAACGTAGCTTTTAATTCCGCCGTCATAATGATATTCCTTCAGAACAGGATGTTCTTCTCGTTTATCTTCAATTGAAATTTTTAAGCCGCGATTCAGAAAAGCTAATTCTCGAACACGTGTAGCCAACTTATCAAAGTTAAAAACAGTAGTTTCTGTAAATATTTCAGGATCCGGTACAAAGTGAACAGTGGTCCCATGACGATCTGTTTCACCAATCACTTTTAGATCTTCGACAACAGCTCCCCGATGGTATTCTTGATAATAAACTTTGCCTTCTTTGAATACTTTAACATCTAATGTGGTAGATAATGCGTTTACCACTGAAGAACCTACCCCATGCAAGCCTCCTGAAACTTTATATCCGCCACCGCCAAATTTTCCTCCTGCATGAAGAATAGTAAATACGGTTTCAACAGCAGGTCTGCCAGTTTTTGCTTGAATATCTACAGGAATTCCCCGACCGTCATCGACAACAGTAATACTATTGTCTTCTTCGATAATTACTTGAATCGCTGTAGCAAAACCAGCAAGTGCTTCATCAATCGAATTATCTACGATTTCCCACACAAGGTGATGGAGCCCTTCTGAACTGGTCGATCCGATATACATTCCTGGACGCTTGCGTACCGCTTCTAAACCTTCTAAGACTTGAATCTGACTGGCGTCATATTCTTTGGCACGTTCAACTAAACTTTTTTCTTCTTCTGTCATTCAGTCTATTCTCCTTTTATGTGTCCTTTGTCTACGTAAAAAATCTCTGCTTCAACAGACATTTTATCTTTTACATGTTCAAGTGTGGTTGTAGTAATAAATGTTTGTACTTTTCCTTCAATTGTTTCTAGTAAGTGTAACTGACGAGAATCGTCTAATTCACTCATGACATCATCTAACAAAAGAACCGGATATTCTCCCGTTTCTTCTTTCATCAAATCAATCTCTGCCAATTTTACACTTAATGCAGTGGTTCGCTGTTGACCTTGGGATCCGAATGTTTGAACATTCCTATCATTGATTAAAAAGTTGAGATCATCTCGGTGTGGACCCACTAGAGAAATCTGTCTCATTTTTTCACGTGTTTTCACTTGATCCAGTGCATCTTTGAATTGTTGTTGAACTTGTTCTAGAGATGCACTTACAGTACCAACACTAGACAAGTATTCTATTTGTAAAACTTCTTTTTCATCACTTATTTTTTGATGGAGTTGATTGGCCCAAAATGCTAATCGTTTTACAAAACGTTGTCGTGCAAAAATGATCTTGCTGCCAAATTCAATCAATTGTTCAGTCAACACAGTGAGATAGAGCTCATCATTTTGCTTTTTTTCAAATAATTGCTTCAAATACTGATTTCGCTGTTTCAAAACACTTTGATATTGCACAAGATCATACAAATAAATCGGATCAATCTGTCCAATTTCCATATCGATAAATTTTCTTCTTACTTGAGGACTTCCTTTAACAAGTGAAAGATCTTCGGGGGCAAAAAGAATTACATTCAATTGCCCTATGTAACTACTAAGTTTTTTTTGCTCAATATGATTGACTTTCGTTTTACGACCTTTTTTAGTTAAAAATAATTCTAATGGTATGGTAGAATGCCCTCGAGACACAGCTCCGCTAACTTGAGCCCCAGCTGTATCCCAACGAATCAACTCTTGTTCACTTGTAGTTCGATGACTTTTTGTCATCGCTAAAACATAAATACTTTCTAAAACGTTGGTTTTTCCTTGAGCATTCTCGCCTAAAAAAATGACAAGATTTTTATCGAAAGATAACTCCAAAGATTCATAGTTGCGATAATTATTTAGCTGAAGATTATTCAGACGCATCTGAGGCTTCCTTCTTTACCATAAAAAAAGTACCCTCATCAGGTATCTCAATCCTCATTCCCGCATATAATTTGCGGCCTCGTCTATTCTCTGGCTCTCCGTCTACAAGTACCGTATGTTCAGCTAGGAACCATTTTGCTTGTCCTCCACTGCTGATTACGCTGACTTCTTTCAACATTTGTCCTAACGTCATATATTCAGTTTCTAAAGGTATTTGCATTTTCATATTATCCCTCGATTCTATAGAAGAACGTATACCATTATTATACTCTTTTTTAAGGAATAAAACAAATTTATCCGTATAATTTTCATTCTGAGAAGTTTTGATTGTTTTAGATAAAAAATAAGCAAAAACAAAAAGAAGGGCTTAAAATCGATTTTAAGCCCTTCTAAACTATTTTTGTATTTTCAGACGTTTGTTTCATGCATTTACAATAAACATGAAAAATTCTAATTTGTGCGGACTGGTGTAATCAATTGAATAAAGCTTCCTTGACTTTCAGTTGGTTCCAAAGTGAATGGTCTGATAGCAGAAATAAAGCGAATCGTGATGCTTGTATCTCCAAAAGCTCTTAGAGCCGCCTTCATGTAATCAGGATTGAAAGAGATTTCCAATGGTTCTCCTGAAACTTGCTCGTAGGATAGATCTTCTTCTACTTTACCAATCTCAGGAGAATTCCCATATAAAATAACAGAATCTTCATTTATTGACAAACGAACGATGTTATTTCTTCCTTCATGTGAAAGTAAAGATGCGCGTTCGATGGCTGACAACAATTCTGGAACTGAAAATTCAATTTCTGTGTTAAAGCTTGATGGTATCAATCGATTTGTATCTGGGTAAGTCCCTTCTAATAGGCGTGAATAGAACTTCATTGTATTGGTTTGGAACAATACTTGATTATCCATGATACTGATTTGAATAGCTTCTTCTTCATCTGTTAAAGAACGGGACAATTCAGTCAAACTTTTCCCAGGAATAACGATGTTGAAATTCGCTTCCCCACTTTCTAATGGAATTACTCGTTGACTTAATCGATGGGAATCTGTAGCTACAGCTAATAATTTCTTATTTTCAAGAACAAAATGAACACCGGTTAGAATTGGACGACTTTCGTGCTGTGAAACAGCAAAAACTGTTTCGTTAACAATTTTATTTAGAATGTGAGCAGGAACTTCGATGCGATCTTGACTTTCGACAACTGGTAAATGTGGATAACTATCAGCATCTAATCCATTTACAGTAAAGTTAGCTTTCCCTGAAGTTATTGCTACTTGGTTATTTTCTATCACTTCCAGCGTAACAGTATTATCCGGTAAGCGACGAATGATTTCACTAAAAAATCGTGCTTGTAAAACAATTGCTCCTGTTTGTTCAATTTTCATTTGAACTTTTTCTTTCTCTACGCTTAAAAAAGTCTCAATTGAAATATCAGCATTACTTCCTGTCAGAGTTAAACCTTTATCAGTTAGAACTAATTTAACACCTGTAAGGATCGGTATGGTTGTTTTTGATGAAATGGCACGTTGAACGGTTTGTAATTCTTGCATGAACTCTGTTCGATTTAAAGTTACTTTCATTAGGAGCACTCCTTTTATTTATAGTTATTAAATAAAGTAATAGTAGTAATAGGCTTGTTAGTATTGTGGATAACTAGAAAATATCATTGAGACGTCAACGAAAACGCCTGTGTATAACCTGTGCATAACTTTTTGGCATATTTTTGCTTTATCCACAACTCAACTAAAGAGAATGTTTTTGATTTCTGAAATTTCATTCTTAATGGTAGGATCCGTTTCTGAGAGATGTTGGATTTTTTCATGAGCATGAATGACTGTAGTATGATCTTTACCTCCGAATTCAGCTCCAATTTTAGGTAAAGAGTTATCCGTTAGTTCACGAGAAAGAAACATGGCGATTTGCCGAGGTACGACAATTCCTTTGACACGTTTTTTTCCTTTGAGATCATTTATATGGATATGGTAGTATTTTGCAACTTCCTCTTGGATTTGCAATATAGAAACTTGAGTGCTTCCATGACTTGACTTTAATGCTTTGATTGCTTCTGCAGCTAAGCTTGTTGTAATATCCGAATTTTGCATAGTTGCAAATGCTTGTACACGCACTAATGCGCCTTCTAATTCCCGAATATTCGAATCAATTTGTCCTGCGATATAACTCAGTGTATCGTCAGGGATTTCGAGGCGTTCAGCTTCTGCTTTTTTTCTTAAAATCGCTGTTCTAGTTTCTAGATCTGGAGGTGTAATATCTACAGATAACCCCCATGCGAAACGTGAAACCAATCGTTCAGGTAACGTGGGTATTTCATTTGGTAAGCGATCACTTGTCAAAACGATCTGCTTGTTATTTCGATAAAGCTCTTCAAATGTATTAAAGAATTCTTCTTGTGTCCCTTCTTTATTGACCAAAAACTGAATATCATCAACAAGTAAGAGATCAACATTTCGGTATTCATTCCGAAAATCTTCCATTTTATTCTTTTGGATCGAAGTAATAAAATCATTAGTGAAGTTCTCACTGCTCACATATTTGATTTTTGCATTTGGTCTTTTTAACAGCATTTGATGTCCGATAGCATGCATCAAGTGAGTTTTTCCTAGACCCACACCACCATAGAAGAATAACGGATTATAGATAGAACCGGGATCTTCAGCTACAACTAAAGCTGCAGCATGAGCCATCTGATTTCCTTTACCTATAACAAATGTATCAAAAGTATATTTTTCGTTTAGAATAGTTTTTCCTTTTTTTTCTGCTTTTTCAGTAACTGTTTGTTCAACAGAAGGCGATTTTTGCAGAGCTTCTGCTTCTTCAGCAGTGACAAAACTAGGAATTAGTTCTTCACCGGTCTTCATGAAGCCCATCTCAACAATTTTTGCAGCTAGATTTTTTTCCCAATAAGATTTATGAAGATCACTGGGTACTTCAATCAATAACTGATTTTTTTCAAAAGATAATATGTTGGCTGTTTCGATCCAAGCACTGTAACTTGCTGGATTAAGTTCTTCTTTAAAAGATTTCTGAAGATCTCGCCAAATGGAATCAGCAGATGACATAAATTGTCCTCCTATAGCTAAGAATAGATAATACTAATTTAGCACGGATGGAAGAAGTTTTCCACAGATTATAATAAAAAAGGTTAGAAAAAAATACTTTTCCACATTTATGAAAAAAAGAACAGGAGAAATTAACTTATCAAATTTACGGTTATCCACAGAGGAGGAGTGTTTGTGGATTGTTACAATAATCTCTTGTTTATCCACAAGTAACTGTTAATCAAATACGTTGATGTAAAAGCATTTTCCTGACTTATGCACAGCCAGAAAAGTGTATGTGGATAACTTTTTAGAAGGGTGTTTATTTGTGGAAAAAGCAGGAAAAACTTGTGGAAATAAGTTATCCACAAAAATGCAAAATCCACAAGTAACACACAGTTCATTTCGTTTATGTGGAAAACAAGACAGTAAAGTGGGTGAATTTTATATTGACAAAACACTGTCTGACTCGTTATACTATCAAAGTATGTCTATGCGCATAATCATTATTTTGATGGAGGTGTCACTAAATGAAAAGAACTTATCAACCAAATAAACGTAAACGTCAAAAAGTTCACGGATTCCGTAAACGTATGAGTACAAAAAATGGACGTCGTGTTTTAGCAAGTCGTCGTCGTAAAGGCAGAAAGGTTATTTCTGCATAAGCCACTGAATGCCAGTGGTTTTTTTTATGCCGTTTTTTAAGGAATATAGTGAATCCCTTTTACTAAATATGGTATTATTGACAGGTGAGTAACCAAAGTAGAAAGAAATGAAGGAACCAAGATGAGAAAGGCATATCGCGTAAAAACAGAACAAGACTTTCAAAAGGTTTTTCAGAAAGGAAAGTCTTTTGCAAACCGTAAATTTGTTGTCTATGTTCTGCAGAAAGATCAGCCACATTTTCGTGTCGGATTATCTGTAGGAAAAAAAGTAGGAAATGCTGTTAAACGAAATGAGATCAAACGAAAAATCAGAGCAAGTCTCACGGATATGCAACCTAGAATCAAACCTACACTCGATTTCATCGTAATTGCTCGTCCAAGTGTTTCGAATTGCTCTTCTCAAGAAGTATACTCGAATTTAGAGCATGTGTTAAAGCTTGCTAAAATCATTAACTAACGGAAAGGAATTATTTAAGTGAAAAAAGGAAAACGTATCTTACTATTTTTGGGGATCGTCTCATTGGTAGTTGTCTTGTCTGCCTGTAGCGCAACTGGGGAAGTGAATGCGCAAAGTTCAGGATTATGGGATCGTTATATCGTTTATTACTTTGCTGAAGCGATCAAGATGCTATCTTTTGGCAATGCTGGGATTGGGATCATTCTATTTACTTTGATCATTCGGATTATTCTCATGCCTTTAATGCATTTTCAAACAAAGAGTATGCGAAAAACTCAAGAATTGCAGCCAAAATTAAAAGCTCTGCAACAACAATATGCATCGAAAGATAGTGAAACACAAAATAAATTACGTGCAGAAACGCAACGGCTTTATGCAGAAAATAATGTGAATCCTTATGCCGGATGTTTGCCGCTACTTGTCCAAATGCCAATTTTGATGGCATTATGGCAATCGATTTCGCGGGTTCCAGCTTTACAAGAAGGAAAATTTTTGTGGTTACAATTAGGGGACCGAGATCCTTACTTTATTTTACCTATATTAGCTGCACTATTTACATTTGCAAGTACTTATTTGTCTAGTATGAGTCAAATAGAATCAAATGCTAGTTTAAAGATAATGAATTTTGCAATGCCATTGATGATTTTATTGATGGGGATCAATATCGCTAGTGGTTTATCTTTATACTGGGTTGTATCCAATGCATTCCAAGTAGTACAAACGTTGATTTTGAATAATCCATTCAAGATTCGTCAAGAAAGAGAAGAAGCTGCTCGAAAAGAAAGAGAACGAGAAAGAGCGCTGAAGAAAGCAATGAGTCCTAAGAAAAAACGTAAGAAATAAAAGGAGGTTGCAGATAATGCCGATTTATGAAGGTCTTACAGTAGATGAAGCTATCCAAGAAGGATTGCATGCTTTAGGTTTAAACAAGGATCAAGCAGTGATCGATGTTTTGGATGAGGGGAAAAAAGGTTTTTTGGGTATTGGTAAAAAGAATGCCCGCGTATCAATTGAAAGAAGTGCTGCGGATGAATCAAAAATCATCACAGAATCAGTAACTGAAATAATTGAAGAAATCTTAGAACCTGAACTTGAGGAATCAGTGCTTACTGCAAAATCGCAAGCAGATACGGAAGAAAAACCTAACGCAAAGGATCTTTCTGATGATGAAGCACTTACTCATCTTGCTTTATATTTGACTAACATTTCTAAAGCATTGAATGCACCAGCCCTTGTAAAAACAGCACGAGAAGATGGCTTGATCGTTTTTCATCTAGATACACAAAAGCAAGGACTCCTGATTGGAAAACATGGAAAAACACTAAATGCTTTACAATATCTGGCACAAGTATATATTCATCGAATCGCAGCAAATAAGCTATCTGTGGTTGTTAATGTAGGTGATTATCGTGAAAAGCGTCAGGCAATTTTAGAGCGTCTGGCCAATAGAACAGCAGAAAAAGTTAAACGCACAGGTAGACCAGTCTTTTTAGAACCTATGCCAGCTTTTGAAAGAAAGCAAATCCATTCTGCATTAAGTAAGGATGCCCAAATACAAACACACTCTGAAGGTGACGAGCCTTATCGGTACTTGGTGGTTGAACCAGCGAAAAAAAACTTTTAAGTCTAAAGGAATGACCTGATTTCAGGTCATTCCTTTTATCGTGGAGAAAAAGGAATTGACAAGATATTTGAAACCAAGTATTCTTGACTAGAAATCATTCTTATCAAAGTAAACATACGATGAGTAGTTCTTACTTTGGTGAAAAAAAGAGTCCGTTTGCCACGGACTCTTTTTTTATATTAATTGTATTGGTAGTATCGAGGTTTAGCAGTTTACTGTTGAGGGAAATTAGCCGCCGATTGTAGATTGTGTAAACTGTACAACTGTTCCATAAGCAAAAATTTCTAAAAAAGTTTTCCCGTTTTCTACGATTCGATCATGTTCAAAATGGCAGTTGATTACAGCATTAGCACCATAACTGTGCGCTTTTTCTTTCAGACGAAAAGCAACATCAGAGAGAAGCGCATTCAAATCGATTTCAGGATCAAATAAATCTACTTCAATTTTATCTGCGGCAAAGACAATATCGCGAACAATGTATGGCCGATTGACATTTCCGGTAGAAAGAATGATTTCCTTGATGCGAGAAGAAGTATCTATTTTTTTGGACGTATCCATAAAAATCCCTCATTTCTTATTGTTTCCTTTATTTTAAATGTTTTTAGTGTTTGATGCAAAAGATTAAAAGTTTACCAAGTAGACTTGCGACAAAATAAAAAGTATGCTAATCTATTCCCAGAATTTTATATGACAAGCAGTCAAAGTGCTAAGTCTATCCGTTATGAGTTTGACGGGTGGAGTGGGCGCTTTTTTTATGCGAAAAATTAGGAGGAGCTTTAGTATGGTGAGTATTACGCAGGAATTTGATACGATTGCAGCAATATCTACGCCCCCTGGTGAAGGAGCAATCAGTATTGTTCGATTAAGTGGTGAACAAGCAATTTCCATAGCAGATGCTGTCTTTCAATCAGGAAAGAAAAAACTAATAGATGTGAGTAGCCACACGATACATTATGGCCATATTTTTGACCCTGAGAAGTATCAAATGATGGATGAAGTTATGGTATCGATCATGAGAAAACCAAAAACTTTTACTAGAGAAGATATAGTAGAAATCAATTGTCACGGCGGGATTGTTGTCGTTAATCAAATTTTGCAATTAGTTTTGCGTCAAGGAGCACGGTTGGCTGAACCGGGAGAGTTTACAAAGCGTGCTTTTCTTAATGGGCGTGTTGATTTATCTCAAGCTGAAGCAGTGATGGATTTGATTCGTGCAAAAACTGATAAAGCAATGAATCTCGCTATCAACCAATTAGATGGTAACCTCTCAAGATTGATCCGACAACTACGACAAGAGATCTTAGAGACATTGGCACAGGTAGAAGTAAATATCGATTATCCAGAATATGATGATGTCGAAGAATTGACAACACGTTTATTATTAGAAAAGGCAAATCAAGTCCAGAAACAGATACAAGCTCTTTTACAGACAGCACAACAAGGAAAAATTTTACGAGAAGGTCTCAGTACAGCAATTATTGGTCGGCCAAACGTAGGCAAGTCAAGTCTGCTAAATCACTTATTACGGGAAGAGAAAGCAATTGTAACAGATATTGCAGGTACTACTAGAGATGTTATTGAAGAGTATGTAAACGTACGTGGTGTGCCTTTAAAGTTAGTTGATACCGCAGGAATTCGTGAAACAGAAGATATCGTTGAGAAAATTGGTGTGGAACGTAGTCGCAAAGCACTCAGTGAAGCGGATTTGATTTTATTAGTACTAAATCAAAGTGAGTCACTCACGACAGAAGATAAACAATTATTGGATATTACATCTGGAAATAAACGAATCATTTTGCTAAATAAAACAGATTTACCTTCAAGAATCAATCAAGAAGATTTAGTGCCCTATTTAGAGAATGAGCCTGCTCTTCCTATTTCGGTATTAACGAGTGAAGGATTGGATCAACTTGAACAAGCAATAGCTGACTTGTTTTTTGGTGGAAATACAGGAGATAAAGATGCTTCTTATCTCTCAAACACTCGTCATATTGCATTATTGGAAAAAGCAGAACATTCATTAGCAGAAGTGATTCAAGGAATTGAAAGTGGGATGCCTGTTGATCTTGTGCAAATCGACATGACTCGTTGCTGGGATTATTTAGGCGAAATTGTTGGAGATAGTGTTCAAGATGAATTAATTACGCAGTTATTTAGTCAATTTTGTTTAGGAAAATAAAATTACCAAAGGAGAATACGATGCAAGAATATCAAGCAGAAGAATATGAAGTCATAGTAGTTGGTGCAGGTCATGCTGGATCAGAGGCTGCTCTTGCAGCTAGCCGTATGGGGTGTAAAACATTATTGTTAACCATCAATTTAGATATGGTTGCATTTATGCCTTGTAATCCATCAGTAGGAGGTCCTGCTAAAGGTGTAGTTGTTAGAGAGATTGATGCTCTCGGGGGCGAAATGGGGAAGAACATCGACAAAACATACATTCAAATGAGAATGTTGAATACAGGTAAAGGACCGGCTGTGCGTGCATTGCGTGCACAAGCAGATAAACATGCCTATGCTTCTGAAATGAAAAAAACCATTGAAATGGAGCAAAATTTGACATTACGCCAGGGTATTGTAGAGAAATTGATTGTTGAGGATGGTATTTGTAAAGGCGTTGTTACTGCAACTGGAGCTCGTTACCAAGCAAAATCGGTGATCATTACTGCTGGAACTGCGCTACGTGGGGAAATTATTATTGGTGAACTAAAATATTCTTCGGGACCTAATAATTCTCAACCATCCATTGGACTTGCTGATCATTTAAAAGAGTTAGGTTTAGAAATTGCGCGCTTCAAAACTGGTACGCCGCCACGTGTGAAGTCAAGTACCATCAACTATGATGTAACTGAGATCCAACCCGGTGACGAAGCCCCTAATCACTTTAGTTACAGTACACCAGATAGCCAATACAAAACCAATCAAGAACCTTGCTGGTTAACCTATACCAATGAACATACACATCAAATCATTAATGATAATCTTCATCGTGCACCAATGTTTACTGGAATCGTTGAAGGGGTTGGAGCAAGGTACTGCCCTTCGATCGAGGACAAAATCGTACGTTTTGCCGATAAATCACGCCACCAATTATTTTTAGAGCCAGAAGGTTTAGATACCGAAGAAGTGTATGTCCAAGGACTTTCAACTTCTCTTCCAGAAGACGTCCAAGTCAATATGCTCCATTCGATTGCCGGGCTTGAAAAAGTTGAGATGATGCGTACGGGTTATGCTATTGAATATGATGTTGTAGTACCACATCAGTTACGACCAACGTTAGAAACAAAAGTCATCGCTAACCTTTTTACAGCAGGACAAACAAATGGAACGAGCGGATATGAAGAAGCAGCGGGTCAAGGATTGATTGCTGGCATAAATGCTGCTCTTAAGATTCAAGGAAAAGAGCCTTTTATTATGAAACGTAGTGATGGATACATCGGAGTAATGATCGATGATCTAGTAACAAAAGGGACTAATGAGCCATACCGTCTATTGACATCGAGAGCAGAATATCGGTTGTTGCTGCGTCACGATAATGCGGATCTTCGTCTAACAGAAGTCGGACACCAAATTGGCTTAGTGGAAGAGCCACAATACCAAGCCTATCTAACGAAAAAAACAGCTGTAGAAGAGGAAATCCAACGTCTAAAAAAAGTACGTATCAAACCAACACCATCTGTTCAAACTTTCCTCAAAGAGAAAGGAACCGCTCCATTAAAAGATGGTGTTCTAGCAAATGAATTTCTACGCCGTCCAGAAGTAAATTATCAAGAACTCTTGCAGTTTATCGAAGCAAACCCTGCATTAAAGCCGAAGGAAATTGAGCAAGTAGAGATTCAGATCAAATATGAAGGATATATCAAAAAAGCTCTTGAAAAAGTGGAAAAACTAAAACGCATGGAAGCAAAACGGATTCCTGAAAACATTGATTATGAAGCAATCAATGGTCTTGCAACTGAAGCAAAACAAAAACTACAAAAAATACAACCAGAAACCATCGCTCAGGCCAGCCGAATTAGTGGCGTAAATCCAGCCGACATAAGTATATTGATGGTCTATATCGAACAAGGAAAGATTGCGAAAATAACAGAACCAGCCTAAAGAGGCTGGTTTTTTTATTCGGAAAAGTCGTAATCTTTTTGGTGACTACCGTCTTTTTTAAATACTTCTACACCAGTTTTTTTATTTTCAGCGATTTCTTTTGCCCGAGCAATGGCATCTTCTTTAATACTAAAATGATCACTAGCTCGTTTAGCGCCTTCAGATAAAACAATCCATTTATCTTCTTCAAATTTTACTTGAACATTGGCTGTCAGAAGTTTTTTTGCATTTTTATTTTTGGTATGTGGATCATCTTTTTGAGGATTTTTTTCCTTACGAAATTCTTTCTTTTCTTCTTCACTGGCATTTTCTAGCCATTTTTCCGCTTGGCTAGTAGCAATAGGAATTGCCCGATCGTCTGTATAGCCATCATTCAACAAAGCATTTGCAATATCAATTGCTTTTTTTCGAACCAACGGATCCAAGTTTTTCATTGAAGCAGGATAATCTTTCATATTCCAAGGCATTTTGTACTCCCCCTTTTTTCTTTTAGTTTACCTACTTTTGCCAAAATATGGAAAAAATTGAATTTCAGTACGGAAAGAGAAATAAATTATTTTACCTTCTATATCCTTATTAAAACCCTCTTTGTGTACGCTTTCTTTGCTCATTTTTATTGAAATTATTTTTGATTTTAAAATTAAATAAGCGTTATATTTCCAAAAAAAAATTTAATGGTTTAGAATTTTGTTATAGACAAAAGGAGGATGTAAGATGAGTGAACCTATTTTGAATGATCCGCGCGAACTTTATCAAACAGGTAAATTTAAAAAACAGGATCAAGATACTCCTGCTTTGCAAGAAGAAATGATGCCTGAGCCGGATTGTGGAGAAGAAACATATGAAGGAACAAATCAATTAGAAAATCGACGGGTACTGATTACGGGTGGAGATTCAGGAATTGGTCGAGCGGCAGCCATTGCTTTTGCACGAGAAGGGGCCGATATCGCCTTACATTTTTTTCCAGGAGAAGAAAAAGATGCCGAGGAAGTTGCTCACTATATCGAACAAGCTGGACGTAAAGCTATCCTATTACCATATGATCTGAGAGATGAAGCAGCTCCTCAAGAAATCGTTGAAAAAGCAGTAAAAGGGCTAGGCGGTTTGGATACGCTTGTTTTGAACGCTGCGCAACAAATCACACGTCCCTCTATTTCAGAATTACCCTTTGAGCAAGTAAAAGATACGTTCATGGTGAATATATTATCCATGTTTGCTTTAGTTAAAGCTGCAGAACCTCATCTCCCAGCAGGTGGGGCCATTGTGACAACGACTTCTGTTCAAGCTTTTAGTCCAAGTGCTCATTTAATGGATTATGCTGCAACTAAGGCTGCTATTGCTAGTTTCACAGTTAGTTTGGCAAAACAGTTTGCTGAAAAGGGAATTAGAGTAAACGGTGTAGCACCAGGCCCAATTTGGACACCTCTACAGTTGGATCATGGACAACCTCAGGATCAGTTACCTGAATTTGGCCAAAATTCGTTGTTACAACGTGCAGGACAACCAGCCGAGTTAGCACCTGTGTATGTTTTTCTGGCGTCGAACAAAGCAAGCTATGTAACAGCTCAAATTTATGGAGTAACTGGTGGAGAAGCAATCAATCTATAAGAAGTGATCAAATATTAGGAGGTGTCTTATGAATAAAGGATGGAAAACTTTAGCGATTGTAGTTTCATTGATTTTTATTACTGTGTTATTGCCAATATTATTATTGGGCAATCCTTATTTTAGTTTACCGTTTGGCTTAGATCGAAAAGAAAGATTTATTTCCTTCTTTTTCACGAATTATTTCCTACAACAATATCTTTTTTGGGCAGCAGCAGTTCTAATTATCTTTTTCCTTTGTGTCATTCTAGTTATTATCTTCTATCCTAGAACAAAAGCTACTTTTGTTTTGAAAGAGGATAAAGGAACATTGTCGATCGATAAAAAAGCAATTGAAGGTTTAGTACGAACAAAGGTTAGTGAAAAAGAATTCGTTGATGGACCTAAAGTGAATGTTAAAGCAACTAAAAATCGAATCAGCGTAAAAATCAAAGGAAAATTAAAACGTACTTCTGCATTGGTAGGTAAAACAGAGAATTTGATGACTGAGATCCAGCAAGATTTGCAGAGAACGTTAGGATCAAGTGAAAAAGTCAAAGTCGATGTTTCTTATACGAACTACGAAGAACAGAACACTACAGAAAATCCACGTGTAGAATAGGAGGTCTATCAATGAAAGAGCTTGAACAATATAAGATCCCTATTATCTTTGGAGCGATTGGATTAGTGTTAGCTTTACTATTTGTCAGCATTGGCTTTTTCAAAACACTACTGATCATTGTGCTCACAGGATTAGGCTTTGCCCTAGGGATGTACGTACAGAGAACGGGAATGTTAGATCAATTTCTAAAACAATAAGAACTCAGGAGGAATTTAAATGAATAACGAAAAAAACGAATTAAAAAATGAAAAACCAGTAAGTGCACATCCAGATCCAGTCGTACCAAACACGGATCATACGACAAAAGAAAACGATATTCCGATGACAGAAGCACCAGACCCAGTTGTACCTCATGCGCAAGAAGCGGTTGAACAGCACCAAGCAACAGTTGGAAACCAACATCATAATCAGACAGAAAAACCTAGTGGATTTCAAGGTCCTACTGGAGAAACATCCGTAAATGGTTCTTTGACCTATGATGATAAAGTTATTCAAAAAATTATTGGTATCGCTCTGGAAGATGTTGATGGTCTGTTAACAGTTGATGGAGGGTTTTTCTCAAATATTGCAGAGAAATTAGTAAATACAGATAATGTAACCTCTGGGATCAATACTGAAGTTGGCAAAAAACAAGTCGCTGTTGATATGGATATTGTGGTAGAGTACGGACGAAATATTCCAGAAGTTGCTGAGAGAGTTAAAGAAGTGATTCATAGAGAAGTAGCCAATATGACTCAACTAGATGTAATTGAAGTCAATATCAATGTGGTCGACATTAAGTCAGAAGCTGAGTATCAAGAAGATAGCGAGACAGTTCAAGATAAAGTCTCCAACGCGGCATCAAAAACAGGAGATTTTGCTTCTCGACAAACAGAAAAAGCTAAAGGTGCAGTAGAACGAACATCTGATCGTATGCAAGAAAATAATGAACCTCGCGTTCATTAATTAATAATAGAAAAAATAAGAGCTATCCTTCATGTTGAAGGGTAGCTCTTATTTTATCGATCAATTTTTTTGAAAAACAGATTCTTTCTATATTATTTAACTAAAAAATTGATAGAACTGATAATACACTTTTACAGCTGCTTACTGACTATTCATACAAGTAACAATTTCATCAGAATACAGATACAATTTTGTAATTGTATTTTTTAAGTCTAGTGAGTTAGTATTTACCGGTCATGGAAAATGATGCATTTTTTTGTCTGAGTACAAGTTCAAATTTTTGCCATAAACTAACCACAAACAATTAAATAAAAACCGTCGTGGAAAAATTAAAATCTCTTTGAAAGCAATGTATTCCTATTGCATCTCAAAACTTTTTGCGTTAAAGTAGGAATTAGTCTGTGAAACATTTTTCTGTTTCACAAAAATAGAAAGGATTCATTATGCTGCCAGAAGAATTTCAAAAACAATTATCTATTCAAGGAATTGAGTTGTCATCTGAACAGCTCAAGCAATTTGCTACTTACTATGATCGGTTGATTGAATGGAATCAAAAAATGAACCTCACTGCAATTACCGATCAAAAAGAAGTATATTTGAAACACTTTTATGATTCGATTTCTTTAGCTTTTGTGACAGCATTCAAAGAAGATGCACATTTATGTGATGTCGGTTCTGGAGCAGGTTTTCCTAGTATTCCATTGAAAATCATCTTCCCACAACTAAAGATAACAATCGTTGATTCACTGAATAAACGGATTACTTTTCTACAAACTTTAGTGGCAGATTTAGGTTTAAAAGATGTTTACTTGTTTCACGATCGAGCAGAAACATTTGGTCAAAAAGAGTTCCGAGAATCCTTTGATTATGTCACTGCTCGAGCAGTAGCTCGTTTAAATATTTTAACGGAACTATGCTTGCCTCTCGTTAAAAAGAACGGGTATTTCTTTGCCTTAAAAGCAGCAAAAAGCGAAGAAGAATTAATAGAAGCAAAATCAGCAATCGCATTACTTGGTGGTAAGTTTATTGAAGAAAAAAAATTGACATTGCCTGTTAGTAATGATGAACGGCATCTTTTGATCATCAAAAAAACGAAAGAAACGCCAAAAAAATACCCGCGCAAACCTGGTTTGCCGGCGAAACAACCAATCAAGTAGGAGGAAGCAGAATGGCACGTATTATTTCGGTGGCAAATCAAAAAGGCGGTGTAGGCAAAACAACAACTACAGTCAACCTGGGTGCTTGTTTGGCCTATGTAGGAAAAAAAGTCTTACTAGTAGATATTGATGCTCAAGGAAACGCCACAAGTGGAGTAGGGATTCGTAAACCAGATGTTGATAAAGATATCTACGATGTATTGGTGAATGAAACACCAATCGTAGAGGCAATATTGCCAAGTAGTCGTGAGAATTTAGATATTGTTCCTGCGACGATTCAATTAGCTGGTGCTGAAATTGAATTAACTTCAATGATGGCTCGGGAATCTCGTTTGAAATCGGCTTTGAATGAAATTAAAGATCAATATGACTATATATTTATTGATTGCCCCCCCTCTCTTGGACATTTGACGATCAACGCATTTACAGCCAGCGACTCTATTTTAATACCCGTTCAATGTGAATATTACGCGTTGGAAGGACTAAGTCAGTTATTGAATACCGTGCGTCTAGTTCAAAAGCACTTTAATCCTGAATTAGAAATTGAAGGTGTTTTGTTGACAATGTACGATGCACGGACAAATCTAGGTGCTGAAGTAGTAGAAGAAGTTCGTCGTTATTTCCAAGAAAAAGTTTATGAGACAATTATTCCACGTAATGTACGCTTATCAGAAGCCCCAAGTCATGGTCTATCTATTATTGATTATGATCCACGTTCAAAGGGTGCTGAAGTATATCAGACATTAGCAAAGGAAGTGTTAACTCGTGAAAAATAAAGGGAAAGGTTTAGGACGGGGGATCGATGCACTATTTCAAGATCTTCAAGGCTTAGAAGAAGTAGATATCAAAACAGAGGAAGTGGTTGAGCTCCCTTTAAATGAATTAAGACCAAACCCTTACCAGCCACGTAAAACCTTCGATGAAGTCTCACTTCAAGAACTAGCTAATTCAATTCAACACGCAGGTGTTTTTCAGCCGATTATTGTTAGAAAATCTACTGTAAAGGGCTATGAAATCATTGCTGGTGAACGACGTTTTCGTGCATCCAAGTTAGCAAAAAAAGAAACGATACCTGCAATTATCCGTGATTTTGATGAAGAAGCAATGATGCAAGTAGCTGTTCTAGAGAATCTGCAAAGAGAAGATTTAAATCCTTTAGAAGAAGCTGAAGCGTATGAAATGCTGATGAAAAATCTTAAATTAACACAAGCAGAAGTGGCAACACGATTAGGCAAAAGTCGTCCTTATATTGCAAATTATCTTCGTCTATTATCATTGCCAAAGTTGGTAAAAGAGATGGTACAAGATGAACGCTTATCAATGGGACAGGCGCGCACACTGCTAGGGTTAAAAAACAAAGATCTGATTTTAAAATTAGCCAATCGATGTGTGAAAGAAAATCTTACTGTTCGCCAATTAGAACAATTAGTGTCTGAAATGAATGATGCTAAAAATGAGAAGAAGAAAATTCCTCGTTTGATTCGTGAAAAACCCTATTATTTGCGGGAAAGTGAAGAACGACTAATGGACAAGTTTGGGACAAATGTTGAAATCCATGAAAAGGAAGGTAAGGGGAAAATAGAGATTGAGTACCTTTCACAGAAAGATTTAACACGAATCCTTGATTTATTGAATATTCAATTTGATGAAGCTTGAGGTGATAAATATGTATGATCTTGGTGACATTGTTGAAATGAAGAAACCCCATGCATGTAAAGCAAACCGTTGGGAAATTATCCGTATGGGTGCGGACATCAAAATAAAATGTACGAACTGTGGCCATATTGTTATGCTTACTCGCCGTGAGTTCGACAAAAAAATGAAAAAAATCCTAGAAAAAAAAGAGAAAGAGTGAAATAATAAATGGCTTTAACTGCTGGAATCGTTGGACTACCTAATGTAGGTAAATCTACTTTATTTAATGCTATAACGAAAGCTGGAGCGGAAGCAGCAAACTATCCTTTTGCTACGATCGATCCAAATGTAGGGATGGTGGAAGTCCCTGATTGGCGTTTACAACGTTTGACGGAATTAGTACATCCAAAAAAAACTGTACCGACAACATTTGAATTTACGGATATCGCAGGAATCGTTCGCGGAGCTAGTAAAGGAGAAGGACTAGGAAATCAATTTCTAAGTCATATCCGTCAGGTAGATGCTATTTGTCATGTAGTCCGTTGTTTTGATGATGACAATATTACACACGTTGAAGGACGGGTAGATCCACTAGCGGATATCGATACTATTAATTTAGAATTAGTCTTGGCTGATTTAGAATCTATCAATAAACGTTATGCACGTGTTGCTAAAGTTGCGAAAACAAAAGATAAAGATGCTGTAGCTGAATTAGCAGTTTTAGATAAAATTAAACCTGTTTTAGAAGAAGGTCTATCCGCACGTTCTATTGAATTTACTGAAGAAGAACAAAAAATCGTTAGAGGATTGTTTTTGCTGACAACAAAACCTGTTCTATATGTAGCAAACGTTGCAGAAGATGATGTGGCAAATGCAGAAGAGAATCCCTATGTTAAAAGTGTGAAAGAATTTGCCGAGAGTGAACATGCGGAAGTGATCGTCATTAGTGCTCGAGCAGAAGAAGAAATCGCTGAATTGGATGATGAAGATAAAGCAGAATTTTTGGAAGCTTTAGGCATTGAAGAATCTGGTTTAGATCAACTGATTCGTGCGGCCTATGATTTATTAGGATTAGCCACTTACTTTACAGCTGGGGAACAAGAGGTTCGTGCATGGACTTTCCGAAAAGGAATCAAAGCGCCTCAAGCTGCAGGAATTATTCATACAGATTTCGAGCGAGGGTTTATCCGTGCAGAAACTGTTTCCTTTGAAGATTTGGATAAGTATGGCAATATGCATGCAGCAAAAGAAGCTGGGCGTGTTCGTTTAGAAGGAAAAGAATACGTCGTTCAAGACGGCGATGTTATGTTATTCCGTTTTAATGTATAAAAGGCTTTCTTCCAAAAAAAAATATGGTAAAATGTCCTTTGTGAAGAAATCACGCAGAAGGGAGAAATGATTTATGGAACCAGAAACTCTGCGCTCGTATGTTTCCGAAAATCGTGAATTAGAAAAACAACTAACAAAACGTAACCAACAATATATTTTTGATTTAAAAAAATCTTTGGAGGCAGCTAATCTTTCTGAAGAAGAAAAAACTGTCGCATTACATGAGATGTTACCAATTCTTGTTCAAGAACAAAAAGGTGGTAAAACCGCTAGACAACTTTTTGGGACAGTCTCTGAACGTACGGAAGCAATCATCACGAAGCCAGTTGAACAAAAAGAATCAGGTCCATTCTTGATGTGGTTAGACAATACGTTGCTTATTTTAGGTATTTTTGGATTAATGCTCGGCGTGATGGGGGTATTTACAAAAGGTCAAGCACAGCCTTACGGATTGTTGACCCTCTTCTTAATGGCCATGTTAGCTGGTTGGGTTTTCTACTTAATGTATAAGTACATGTATCAATATGAACGTCCAGGCGCAGATAAAAGTAAACGTCCGAAAATGTGGAAAATTATTTTGATTTTAGTTGGAGCTTTCTTAGTATGGATCGTGACTATCTCACTTTCTGCTATGCTTCAACCACCACTTAATCCACAGGTCGACCCATTAATCGAAATTGTGATTGGGGCTGTGGCACTAGCAGCTAAATATTACTTGAAGAAGAAATACAATATTATTAGTAGCTTATCTGTTCCTAGAGGATAATAATAAGTTCCCACATGTCATTCATGCGTGTGGGTCTTTTTTATTATGTGTCATACAAGAGGGAGAAAATAGAAATCTATTGTGATTCTGGCTGTTTTCTCAGATTACACAGGAATAAATAAGAAAGCTTTCCGAATAGTTGACTTATGAAAAAATATTTGCTATTTTTTTAAAAATACATATTAACTTTAAGGAGTGGTTACAAAAATGTCCAACTGGGAAACCAAATTTGTAAAAAAAGGGTTAACGTTTGATGATGTATTATTGATACCTGCAGAAAGTCATGTGTTGCCAAATGATGTGGATATGCATGTGCAGCTTGCAAAAAATATTACGTTAAATATACCGATCATGAGTGCCAGTATGGATACAGTAACTGATAGTAAAATGGCAATATCAATGGCTCGTCAAGGTGGATTAGGGGTCATTCATAAAAATATGAGTATTGCTGCACAAGCAGATGAAGTGCGGAAAGTAAAACGTTCTGAAAGTGGCGTAATCATTGATCCGTTCTTCTTAACACCTAGTCATCTAGTAGCAGATGCAGAACACCTTATGAGTAAATACCGAATCAGCGGTGTCCCTATTGTTGAAACAATGGAGAATCGTAAACTAGTTGGAATCATCACGAATCGAGATATGCGTTTTGTTACGGATTATTCAATCGCAATTTCTGATGTAATGACCAAAGAAAAATTAGTTACGGCACCGGTTGGTACTTCTTTGAAAGATGCAGAGAAAATCTTGCAAAAACATAAGATCGAAAAATTACCGATCGTTGATGATGAAGGTATTTTAAGTGGATTGATTACGATCAAAGATATTGAAAAAGTCATTGAATTCCCCAACGCGGCTAAAGACACTCATGGCCGTTTATTAGTAGCGGCAGCTGTAGGTGTGACCAGTGATACCTTTGAAAGAGCACAAGCATTGTTAGATGCTGGAGCAGATGCGATCGTAATCGATACTGCTCATGGACATAGTGCAGGCGTACTGCGTAAAATTTCTGAAATCAGAGCACATTTTCCTGAAGCAACATTAATTGCAGGGAATGTCGCAACTGCTGAGGGAACAAAAGCTCTATACGACGCTGGTGTAGATGTCGTTAAAGTTGGTATTGGTCCTGGTTCCATCTGTACGACACGTGTTGTCGCTGGTGTAGGTGTCCCTCAGTTAACGGCTATTTATGATGCTGCCTCAGTGGCTCGACAATATGGAAAAGCCATTATTGCAGATGGTGGTATCAAATATTCTGGTGATATTGTCAAAGCTTTGGCTGCTGGCGGGCATGCAGTTATGCTAGGAAGTATGTTGGCAGGAACGGATGAATCTCCAGGGGAATTTGAAATTTATCAAGGTCGACGTTTCAAAACCTATCGGGGAATGGGGTCACTAGGAGCTATGGAAAAAGGTTCAAGTGATCGTTATTTCCAAGGTGGAGTTAATGAAGCAAATAAACTTGTTCCAGAAGGAATTGAAGGCCGAGTGGCTTATAAAGGCAGTGTTGCAGATATTTTATTCCAAATGATCGGCGGTCTAAAATCAGGGATGGGATATGTTGGAGCAGCGAACTTAAAACAACTAAGAGATGAAGCACAGTTTATCCAAATGAGCGGAAATGGTTTGAAAGAATCTCACCCTCACGATGTGCAAATTACTAAAGAAGCACCAAACTATTCTGTGAAGTCTTAGAAATTGTTTCACGTGAAAACATTAAATAAAAATGGCGGCCAGTAGTCTTAATAAGACACTGACCGCCATTTTTTTATGGGAAAATTATTCATTTGATTTCAATGCGTCGATCATATCAACATGCTTCAATTTATAATGAGTAACCAACATAACAATGATTGTAAATAAAATGGTCATGCCGCCGGCTAACGCATAAGCAGCCCAACTAATCACTAATGGAAAAACCATGTTTTCCATCGATGCCTGTCGGAGAATAAAATCAGTCAGTAAGTATCCGACTCCATAACCAGCTAGGATCCCTAGCAAAGTAAAGACAACATTCTCACGAACAATATACATTGTAACTTCTTTGTCGTAAAAACCTAAAACTTTAATTGTAGAGAGTTCCCGAATCCTTTCCGATACATTAATGTTTGTTAAATTGTATAGAACAACAAATGCCAAGGCGCCAGATAAAATGACCAAGATAAGAACAATGGAATTCAGATTCCCCATGGACTCATTTTGCGCTTTGATTTGACTAGACAGGAAGGTAGTATTCTGAACTTGGTCTGTTTTCAATAGTTCTTTAGCTAATGCGTCTTCTTGCTTTTGTTGCATCTTTTTACTCTTGATAAGAAGCGATGTAGGCTGATAGTTCGTATTTGTTGCTTTTTCATAGTCGTTTCTAGAAAGATAAAGTGAGTTACCTAAATAATTTTCAGCGATACCAGCTATCTTCACTGTTACAGCTGTTTGATCCTTATCATAAAAGGTTAGCTCATCTCCAATGTGAATATCAAAAAGCTCCGCATATTTCATCGTTAGGATTGCCCCATCGTCTAGTGACATTTTTTTTCCATCGGTAGAGTGTAGATGCATATAGTTCGAGAATGAGTCAGTATTAGAAGGTACCACTAAAGACAGACTTTGCTTTCCTTGTTCTTTGGACCGTAACTCTATTGTTTCATTCAATACAAGCAGGGATTGTTGAATTGTTGGATCTTCTTCTAATATTTCAAAAACTTCGGTATTGTTTGTTTTACTATCTTTTAATGTGACGATTGCTTGATAATCAGTGATAGGACCAAATTGTTTTTGCGAAACAGCACTTAATGAATCTTTTAGACCCACTCCAGCGACCATAAGTCCTGCACATCCAGCGATCCCAATTATTGCCATAATCATTCGTGATTTATAGCGAAAAATGTTTCGGTAACTGATTTTTTGATTAAAGCTCAAGCGTGACCAAAGTGGTTGAATGTATTCTAGAAAAATTCTTTTCCCTGGCTTTGGTGCACGTGCCTGCAATAGTTGCGCTGGTTTTTCTCGCAAATCACGATAGAGGACAACAAGGGCTGCACCTAAAGTAGCAAGAATAAAGGCGACTGTAGCTTGAATGATTGGCCCCCAAACATAGTAAACCCGGACACCACCTAAAAGATACCGTTCACTAGAAAGAAAATAGATTAATCGAGGTAGAAATTCGATACCTAGTACAGCTCCTAAGAGAATTCCTATACTGGATGATAAAAGAGCATAGATGATATATTTTCGAGCTATCTCTCTTTTTGCATATCCCAAAGCCTTTAATGTGCCAATTTCTTTTCGATTTTCTTCTACCATTCTAGTCATGGTGGTAAAAGTTATTAAAGCTGCTATAAAAAAGAAGAATACTGGAAAGACATTTGCAATTGCCGCTATACGATCAGATAAACCGCCGTATTCTTGAAACCCAGGATTATCTTTTCTTAGATTAAATAAATAAGTAGGCTCTTCCATTTCATTTATTTCATTTTCTTTTTTTTGTAATGTAGACTCTGCATCAGCTAACTTCTCTTTTTCTTCATTGATTTGATTTTGTTGTTTAGTCAATGTCGATTCAGCAGTTTTCAGTTGTTCAATAGCACCAGCTTGTTGTTGAGACGGTAACAGAAGGGTTGCACTTTTTTGTTGTTCAATCTGAGCTTTAGCAGCATCTAATTCTGTTTGTGCATCTAATAGCTGTGCTTTTCCAGTTTCAATTTTTTCCTTAGCAGGTTTCAATTCTTCCATTGCGTCATGTTTGATTTCTGCTACACGTTCTTGTGGACGATCAGCAAAAAGCGTTTCTACTTTTTCTTGATTCTTTTCCATTTTTTCTTGATAGGAATCAGAATAAGTTTCTAAATCTTTCACATTATCAAAAGACAGATAGAGCACCGATTGTACATCACTCAGAAATTGATTTTCGGGAAGGTAAGCAAAATATGTTACTGTACCACTGCCAACATTCGCATAGCCTCGTTCAGCTTTACTGATAAATAGGGGCGAGTTGGCAAAACCAACGATTTTGAAGTTTTTATCCTTTATAGTATCCTGCGAGTCGATAGTATAAGTATCGTTTAACTGATAGCCATATTCTTTCGCTTGTGTATCTAAGACAATTTCATTGCTATTCTTTGGTAAATGGCCTTCTTCAAGGATTAATGCGTTTTGTTTTTGGTTTTTGTTGTAAGAATTGATTTGGACAACTTCATCTGCTTCTGCTACATAATAAAATTGGTAGCCTGATTCCACTTGAATCCCTGACTCTTTAGCTACTTTAAGATCTTGATCGGTGATACCTAGTGTTGATGTAACCTGCATATCAGCTAAGTTATGTTCATCAACATAAGTACTTGCAGAATGATTCAAAATAGGCCCAGTTGCTTTGACACCTACATACAAAAAAGTACCTAGAAAGATGATTAAAACAATAGCGATAAATCTTCCTTTAGACTGTTTGATTTCTCGTAAGCTTGCTTTTAAATACGTCTTATTTTTCATTTGTTTCCTCCTACCAAACGATCTCATCGATTGAAATAGGGGATTCATTAATTTCTACAGAGCGCACTGTAGCATCATTAATACGAATCACGCGATCAGCAATGGGAGCAATGGCACTGTTGTGCGTAATGATTAAAACAGTATTTCCAGCTTGACGACTTGCGCTTTGCAACAGCTTCAATACTTGTTTACCGGTTTCAAAATCTAATGCTCCTGTTGGTTCGTCACAAAGAAGTAATTTCGGATTTTTTGCTAGCGCTCGGGCAATGGACACTCGTTGCTGTTCGCCACCTGATAATTGAGAAGGAAAGTTATTGGATCTATTTTCTAATCCTACTTGCTTAAGCACAGCAGCTGGGTCAAGTGCGTTCGGTGATATCTCTGTTGCTAACTCGATATTTTCTTTTGCTGTTAGATTTGGAACTAAATTATAAAATTGAAAAACGAAGCCTACATCTTTGCGCCGATATTCTGTAAGTTGTTTATCCGAAAATTGTGCAATATCAATATTATCGATAATGATTTGACCTTCATCAGGTGAATCCATCCCACCTAATATATTTAGAATAGTCGATTTTCCAGCTCCGCTTGGACCTAAAATAACGACTAGTTCTCCTTCTTCAATTGAAAAGGATAGGTCTTCATTAGCGGTAATCGTGGTTTCGCCCATTTTATATCTTTTATACGTATTTTTTACTTCTACATAACTCATATAACGCCTCCATATTTTGAACACCTGTTGATTTAATCACATAGCGTTAGTATACTAAGAAAGAAAAAAAGGGGCAATCCTCAAATCTTATTCATCTGTTATTAAATAAACATTTAAGTTATTTTTGTATAGAAAGGATTGAAGTTATGGTAGGAATAGTTGGAAATCGCCGAACACAATATACAAAAAAAGTGATTCGAAAAGCATTTCAAGAGATTTTGATGGAAAAAGAATTTGAAAAAATCACAATTACAGAGATTGCCCAGCGTGCTGATATCAATCGGGGAACTTTTTATAAGTATTACAAAGATACTGCAGACCTTTTAGAGGAGATTGAGAAAGAAATCGTTGAACAAATTGCAGATAATTTGCAACAAGAAAATCTCCCCTTAGATCTATGGCTAGAAAAATTATTACTTATACTGCAAGAAAATCCTAGTGTAAGTCATTTGATTCTGCTTAATAACAGTCATTTATTAGATTTGTTATTGGAAAAAATCAGACCGGAAACGTTTAAACGCTTTACTATTTATTTCGAAGATGCAACAAGAGAAGAATTAGAGTTATGTTTGAGTTATTTTGTCTGTGGCTCGATCGGGTTGATTGAACGCTGGCTAAAAGATTTTTCTGAGATGCAGCCTAAAGCAGTTTCTCATTTACTTATTCAAATATTTACTACAAATGTTTATGAATAAAAGAAAAGCGAACGCCAATACGTTCGCTTTTCTTTTATTCTACTAGTCGTTCATCATTCATACCAAAATATTGATGCAATGGTTTTTGTTTTCCTGACAATAGTTGATCGATCGTCACAAATTCGTACCCTTTATTTTTTAACATGGAGATCATATTTGGTATGGCTTTAACTGATTCAGGATGGATATCGTGGATTAAGATGATTGCACCATTATAAACATTCTGTTTGACAACATTATTGATTGCTCTAGGATTTTTTGATTTCCAATCCTGTGAGTCAATATCCCATTGAATAATTGGCATGCCAATTGTTTCAGCACTTTTTTTGTCAATAGCGCCATAAGGGGGACGGATATTGCGAGGCAAGACGCCTGTAGCATTGAAAATAGCTTTGTTGGTTTTATTTATTTCACTTTGTAATTCATCTGTCGAAAGTGTATTCAATTGTGGATGAGAATACGAGTGACTTGCTACCTCATGACCCTCGTCGTGGACTTGTTTTGCAACATCTGGATTTTGATCCACCATCTGTCCTAACATGAAAAAAGTAGCTTTCACGTTATCTGTTTTTAGTATATTCAACAAATCAAGTGTTGAGCTATTATTTGGACCATCATCAAAAGTAAGAGCGACGTACTTTTTATTTTCATCTAATGCAGGTAATGTATCTTTTATACTTTCTTGCGAAACCAGATCTGTATCAATGAATGGCGCAATATCTTTGTATTTTAGAGTGACTTTAGAAGTTCCAGTTGAATTTTTTGGTAAGACGATAGTCAATTCATCAGGTGTATAAGTCATTTTACTATCATAAGAAATTCTATCCATTGTTAATACAGCATCAATGATTTTTTCAGGTTCTTTGGCTTGATCAAGTATGGATTGCTGAATCACCTGTTGAATACCTAAGAGACTTCCTTCATCTGGAATCAAATCCTTATTTGTGATTTCTTTGCCAGTTTTTTTGAAAATATAGATATCTTTCTCAGAAATACTATCTGGCTTTTTGAAATTTTCCTTACTGCGATCCCAGATAAAACTATCTGCTTCAATTCTATATTGATTAACTTTAGAAGATATTGCTGTTGCTTTTATTCTGGCAACTGTGAGCACTTCTTTTTCACGATGCTTTTTTTGTTGCTTTTGAGCAAGCTCGTCTAAGAGCTGGTTTGCATTTTTGAAAGGAACAGTATTTTCATCAACTGGACGGTAAACAAGGCACTTATTTTCTCCGTCATTTATAGTATCTATTTTCGTTGAAATTCCACTTTGGTCTTGCTCTTCTTGGATTGAAGCCATGAGATTTTTTGCAGCAGTTTCATATTTGGCTTGAGCTTCTGCTTCTTGCTGTTTTAATGTATAAACAATATAGCCGCCAGTAGCGACAATTACTAGAATAAGTGCGGTAAACAATGCGAATATATACTTGCTATAATTAGATTTTTTCTTCGGTATTTTTGGTTGTTTGTTTTCGTTTCCGGTTTTGGGCTTTACAGCTTCATTCAATTGATTTGTATTTTCACAGGTATCAGGTTCTTGTTTGTGACGTTGGCTACGACGTGCATAGGTATTTTTGTCAGACATATGACTTTATCCCTCCATTTATCATCATAAAGTAAAATAAGCGTAACATAACTGTAATATAGTTTCAACAATAGGGGGGTATTTCTTAGAATATTTAAAGAAAAAAGGTAGGAATTCTCATCCTACCTTGTTCTTCAATTTTTTTCAATTCGGGTAACTCCACCCATATAAGGAACTAGTACTTCTGGTATAGTCACACTACCATCTTCATTTTGATAGTTTTCTAATACGGCAGCAACAGTTCTACCGACTGCTAGTCCTGAACCATTTAATGTATGCATGTAATGAATCTTGCCATCGTTATCTCTATAACGGATCATTGCTCGACGTGCTTGAAAATCTTCACAATTAGAACATGAACTGATTTCTCGATATGTTTCTTGTGCTGGAATCCATACTTCTAAATCATACGTTTTAGCAGCAGAGAAGCCCATGTCACCTGTAGACAATGCCATTACTCGATAAGGAAGTTGTAATTTTTGTAAAATGTCTTCTGCATTTGCAGTCATTTTTTCTAATTCTTCATAAGAGTGTGCTGCTTCACTTAGTTTGACCATTTCAACTTTGTTGAATTGATGTAATCGAATTAATCCGCGAGTATCACGACCAGCACTTCCAGCTTCTGAGCGGAAAGAAGGACTTAATGCTGTGAAGTAAACCGGTAGTTGGTCAAGATCCAATATTTCTCCATTATAATAATTCGTTAAAGGAACCTCAGCAGTAGGAATCAAGGTAAGATCTGTTTCCGCTAATTGGAAAACATCTTCTTTGAATTTAGGAAACTGTCCAGTTCCAAACATTGCATCGCTATTAACAATATATGGAGTAATCATCTCAGTGTACCCATGCTCATAAACATGTTGGTCTAGCATAAAGTTATATAAAGCTCGTTCAAGACGGGCACCTAATCCTTTATAGTAGACAAACCGGCTACCGGCTACCTTTGCACCTCGTTCAAAATCTAATATTCCTAGGTTTTCGGCAATATCCCAATGAGGCTTTGCTTCGAAATCAAATTCTTTTGGTGTAGCCCAGCGTCTTACTTCAACATTGTCATCTTCATCTTTTCCAACTGGGACAGAGTCATGAGGCAGATTAGGTAATGTCGTTGCGATCAATTTGATTTCTGAATCAATTTTTGCAATCTCGTCATCAAGAGACTTGATTTTAGTACCGACTTCTTTCATCTCAGTAATTTTATCATCTGCTGCTTTTTTTGCTCGTTTTAGTTGAGCTATTTCTGCAGAAACTTCATTTCGAACTTTTTTTAATTCTTCTGTCTCTACTAGGAGTTGTCGTCTCCTTCCATCTAACTTTAAGAATTCTTCTAATACTTCTTTTTTTACTCCGCGAGTCTGTAATTTTGTTTGGACTTTGTCAAAATTTTGCCGAATCATTTTAATATCTAACATAATTCTTCCCCCTTGTTTTTCATATAAAAAAAGACCTTTTCATCCCTATTCTTGGGACGAAAAGATCTTTCGCGGTACCACCCGAGTTCAGCATAACGCTGCCCTTGTTGCCCGTAACGTGGGCACACGATCTTTCTTTCAAAAGATACACTTTTAATGAACTGGATTCCATTCTTTCCATTACTGATTCTCACCAACCATCAGTTCTCTGAAAAAGTAAAAAATGTACTAGGTTCTATGCTTTATTAGTAAGTATTTTCTCTAGAATAGCGAAAAAGCGTTAGTTCGTCAACCATAGTTTTGGGTATTTGATAAATCATTTCTCTTTAATGGGAGATGGATAATAAAGGAGGTCCAATCCGGAGTAGATTTTGCAAAAATGTAGCCACCATGCAAGGCAACGATGCTTTGAGCAATGGCAAGACCAAGTCCAGTTCCCCCAGTTTCCTGCGAACGTGATTCCTCCACTCGATAGAAGCGGTCAAATAAGGAGTCTAATGAATGTTTGGGAATCATTTGTCCATTGTTCTTAACTGTTAGAATGGCTTCTGTTCCTACTTTTTCCACTTCCATTACGATTTTGTCAGCGCCTTTTCCATACTTTAAAGCATTAGACAATAAATTATTGAAAACTCGTACAAGCTTCTCAGTATCACCGTCCATAATAATGTGCTCTGGGCGAGTGTGAGTCTCAATCTTTATTCCTTTACGAGATGCTTCTAATTCAAAATCTGCAGCTAGTTGTTCGACTAATTGCGCCATATCAAAAGAAATGACATTTATTGGGACGCTAGGCTGTCTTACTTTTGTGTATTCGAAAAGATCGTCTACTAAAGATTTCATTTGCTTTGCTTTGACATAAGCGGTATGAGTATATTTCAATAACTCTTCTTCAGAATGATATTGACGATCTTCAATCAGGCCTAGATAACCAATAATAGAAGTTAAAGGAGTTCGGATATCGTGACTAACATTTGTAATTAATTCATCCTTCGACTGTTCGATCCTTCGTTCATCTTCAATGGCGGCGACGGTACTATCTACCAAGCCGTTAATATTTGAAACAATCCGATTGAGGTCACCACGCAGTTCAAATGGAATACGATGATCATAATTTCCCTCTGCAATATAATGAAGCTCACTAATAATATGCCGTAGTTGCATTTGACGGTATCGACGAATCAAACGCCAATACAAAACAATCACATCTAATAAAAAGAACAAAGGGATAATGAAATTGCGGCCACTTTGAAAAATATCCGTGTTAAAAGCAGAAGTAAAAGCGTTTTTTGACTCATAGATCGCCTCCACTAACAACGGTGAATTCTCTCTTATAGAAGTCAAAATGACTAAAATCGCGACATTTAATAGAAGTAAAAGGATTACAGTAACGATTCCTTCTGCAAATAATTCACTGATTTCTTTAGAAGTGAGGGTGATACGTTTCTTTTTTTCTATTGGATTACTTCGCATCTATTTTATAGCCAACTCCCCACACTGTTTGAATGACTTTCTCGCCATCAGTTGCTTCTTCTATCTTATCACGCAGATGACTCACATGAACCATTACGGTTTTGGCTGACACGACACTCTCTTGCTTCCACACACGCTCAAAAATTTCATCAGCACTAAATACACGATTCGGATGGGATGCTAATAGGTAGAGAATACCAAATTCAAGAGCGGTCAATTGGATCTCATTTCCGGTGATTGTTTTTACTTCATGAGAATCACGATTAATGATCAATGAGCTAACTTCTAAGATATCTGGCTGATTAGAGGGAGCTTGCATTTTTGTTCGACGGAGCAGAGACTTGACGCGAGCCATCACTTCCAAAGGATTGAATGGTTTTGTTACATAGTCGTCTGCACCAGCAACTAGACCTCGTATTTTATCCATATCAGTAGTCTTAGCAGTTAGCATGATGATTGGAATTTGAGATTCTTTTCGCAACTCTTTTACAACCTGCATGCCATCCATTTCAGGCATCATGATATCCAAGATCAGTAATTCAATATCTGGAGTAGTTCTAATTTTTGTTAAAGCTTCTTTACCATCATAAGCTTTGACGGCTTCATAACCTTCATTATGAAGATAGATACTTAATAGTTCAACAATCTCTTTATCATCATCAGCAACAAGTATTTTCATATAAATCCTCCTAGGAACAATATTCTTTTCTCCTATTTTAGCAAATATTCTAGGAAATTGATAAAATCATACTTAAATTTATAAGAATGATAGGAAATAATACTTACAACAAGAATAAAAACCGAACATTGAGAATTCAAATAATCATCATAGTTTCCAAATGGAGAGATTATTCCATAGAATTAACTAAAATATATGATGGAACCGCAGTATTTAGAAACGTTGAAATATCAATGATTTTACTGTTGACGAATGGCAAGATAGTTGCTATATTATTACATGTGCCAAATGACAAAAATCATTTCTAAAAGAAAATGAAAAAAGTTGTTGACGCCAGAACCAACAGATGATATTATAACGAAGTCGCAAATTTAAGAAATCAATTTGATGCTGATGCAGCAACAAAAAAGATTGAAAAAAGTTGTTGACAAATAACAATTCATTTGTTATTCTAATGGAGTCGCTGATGACGCACAGGAAGTTGTTGAATAAACACTTTCGAAAAAAACTTTTAAAAAAAGAGTTGACATTCACTTGTCGGTCTGATATGATTTAAAAGTTGCTAACGCAGCGCAGTAGACCTTTGAAAACTGAACAAAGCAAGCAAACGAACCAATGTGTAGGGCGCTTCATTTATGAAGCAAAATACATGCAAGCAATAGCTAGCAAAGTTAATTTTATTTGAGCTTAACGATCCTATGGATCGTTCAAACAAATCATTATGAGAGTTTGATCCTGGCTCAGGACGAACGCTGGCGGCGTGCCTAATACATGCAAGTCGAACGCTTTTTCTTTCACCGGAGCTTGCTCCACCGAAAGAAAAAGAGTGGCGAACGGGTGAGTAACACGTGGGTAACCTGCCCATCAGAAGGGGATAACACTTGGAAACAGGTGCTAATACCGTATAACACTATTTTCCGCATGGAAGAAAGTTGAAAGGCGCTTTTGCGTCACTGATGGATGGACCCGCGGTGCATTAGCTAGTTGGTGAGGTAACGGCTCACCAAGGCCACGATGCATAGCCGACCTGAGAGGGTGATCGGCCACACTGGGACTGAGACACGGCCCAGACTCCTACGGAGGCAGCAGTAGGGAATCTTCGGCAATGGACGAAAGTCTGACCGAGCAACGCCGCGTGAGTGAAGAAGGTTTTCGGATCGTAAAACTCTGTTGTTAGAGAAGAACAAGGATGAGAGTAAAACGTTCATCCCTTGACGGTATCTAACCAGAAAGCCACGGCTAACTACGTGCCAGCAGCCGCGGTAATACGTAGGTGGCAAGCGTTGTCCGGATTTATTGGGCGTAAAGCGAGCGCAGGCGGTTTCTTAAGTCTGATGTGAAAGCCCCCGGCTCAACCGGGGAGGGTCATTGGAAACTGGGAGACTTGAGTGCAGAAGAGGAGAGTGGAATTCCATGTGTAGCGGTGAAATGCGTAGATATATGGAGGAACACCAGTGGCGAAGGCGGCTCTCTGGTCTGTAACTGACGCTGAGGCTCGAAAGCGGGGAGCGAACAGGATTAGATACCCTGGTAGTCCACGCCGTAAACGATGAGTGCTAAGTGTTGGAGGGTTTCCGCCCTTCAGTGCTGCAGCAAACGCATTAAGCACTCCGCCTGGGGAGTACGACCGCAAGGTTGAAACTCAAAGGAATTGACGGGGGCCCGCACAAGCGGTGGAGCATGTGGTTTAATTCGAAGCAACGCGAAGAACCTTACCAGGTCTTGACATCCTTTGACCACTCTAGAGATAGAGCTTCCCCTTCGGGGGCAAAGTGACAGGTGGTGCATGGTTGTCGTCAGCTCGTGTCGTGAGATGTTGGGTTAAGTCCCGCAACGAGCGCAACCCTTATTGTTAGTTGCCATCATTTAGTTGGGCACTCTAGCGAGACTGCCGGTGACAAACCGGAGGAAGGTGGGGATGACGTCAAATCATCATGCCCCTTATGACCTGGGCTACACACGTGCTACAATGGGAAGTACAACGAGTTGCGAAGTCGCGAGGCTAAGCTAATCTCTTAAAGCTTCTCTCAGTTCGGATTGTAGGCTGCAACTCGCCTACATGAAGCCGGAATCGCTAGTAATCGCGGATCAGCACGCCGCGGTGAATACGTTCCCGGGCCTTGTACACACCGCCC
>NZ_CP050816.1:607500-1535000 GCF_021496385.1 Enterococcus gallinarum
GTCGTTTTCGTGAGTGTATGCATTTAAATGAGCCAAATTGTGCTGTAAAAGAAGCAGTTGAACAGCAAACAGTTGCACTTACCCGGTATAAAAACTATGTTCAATTTTTAGAGGAGATTGAAAATCGTCGTCCAATTTATAAAAAGAAAAATAAGTGAGGGAAACGAATATGATTAAACTAGCACCATCAATTTTAAGTGCGGATTTTGCGAATCTGCAACGGGACATTGAACTTGTAGAAAAAAACGGCGCGGATTACATCCATATAGATGTAATGGATGGCCAATTTGTTCCTAATATTACTTTAGGACCAAATGTTGTCAAAGCTATTCGTCCGATAACTAAGTTGCCACTGGATGTTCATTTGATGATTACTCAGCCAGAAAATTATATTCATGCGTTTGCCGAAGCTGGTGCCGATATAATTGGAGTTCATGCCGAAGCTACTCCCCACATTCATCGCGCAATTCAAATGATTTTAAATGAAAATGTAAAGGCGGAAATTGTTATCAATCCTGGTACGCCAGTAGCTGCTATCCAACATGTACTATCCATGTGTGATCAAGTACTGGTAATGACTGTGAACCCTGGATTCGGTGGACAATCTTTTATCGAAGAAACAGTTGCTAAAATCAAGGAATTAGCACAATTGAAAGAGAAAAACGGGTATCATTATGATATCGAAGTAGATGGTGGAATCGTTCCAAAAACAGCTCGGATCTGTTTAGAAGCTGGTGCCAATGTGTTTGTTGCTGGTAGCTACATCTATGACGCGGACAGTCCTGCTGATCAAATCAAAGCATTGAAAGAAGTGTTGCAATAAATGAATATTCTTCTAGTTGCAGGTGGCAAAAAGCAAACTTGGCCGTCTCTAAAGAAGTATGATAAATACATTGGTATTGATCGGGGATCATTTTATCTGCTTGAGGAGGATTTACCTTTAGACTTTGCGATTGGTGATTTTGACTCTCTTTCTTCTGAAGAAAGAGAACGAGTGCGACAGAATGCAAAAAATTTTTTTCAAGCTCCGGCAGAAAAAGACGATACGGATACGCAACTCGCATTATTGATGGCTATTGAGCATTTTCCCAATGCAAAGATTGATATTATCGGTGCAACTGGTGGAAGAATCGATCATTTTTTAGCAAATTTATGGATTGTACTGGAGAAACGGTTTCAGCCTTTCGCTCATAATATTAGTCTATTAGATAAGCAAAATGTCATTCGGTTCTTTTTGCCAGGGAAGTATTCCATACGTAAAGAAAAGGGCATGAAATATCTGGCATATTGTTGTCTGACTCCCATTGACAATCTTTCATTATTGGAAAGCAAATACCTATTGGAAAATGTGAAGGTTGAACATCCTACATCATTTGCTAGTAACGAATTCATAACGGATGAAGCATCTTTTATATTTGAAACGGGAATTATTGCTGTTATTCAAAGCAAAGATTAAGAGACATTCAAGTCTCTTTTTTTATTTTTGAAAATTTCAGAAAGCTAATTACAAAAAAAGCATTAAGACGTACAACTTAACTTTTGTTTACATCGTTTTAGTGGTAAAATTAAGGCTATCAGTTTGGAACTCATTGAGGTGTCTTTGTGAAAAAGTTTAATCCTAATAAAAATATCATAATCACATTAATTATTGTGATTTTAGTTGTTTCTGTGTTGAGTGTGACTATTGCTAGAAGAGCAGTTGGGAATTCATCCAGTTTTGTGCAATCGGCAGTCAACGACACGATTGGTATCGTGGACAAGGTGATTACAGCTCCAGTACGGTGGATCGAAACCGGTGCAAACTCTGTAAAGAAACTTTTTGTCACGTATGAAGAAAACGAACGTTTAAAAGAGAAAATCGATAGTTATGATGAGATTGCTCGATCAAATGAAAATTACAAGCGAGAAATCGAATCATTGAAAGAAGAGCTTGAGTTAAACGAAACATTGACTAACTATGAAAAAATTACTGCCAATGTTATTAATCGTTCACCAGATACATGGCAAGACATGCTTGTTGTGGATCGTGGCACGAAAGATGGTGTCGAAGTAAATATGGCGGTTATGTCCCAAAAAGGTTTGATTGGGCGTGTGATTGAAGTGAATGCAGCATCTTCAAAAATCGAATTGTTGACTTCTGAAAATCAAAATTCAAATCATTTTCCTGTTCGAATCAGCGGGAAAGACGGCGAAACTTTTGGAATTCTAAGTAGTTATGATCAAAAAGAGAAGTCCTTGGTTATCAGTCAATTGACTGGAAGTACACAATTGAAAGAAGGCGATGTTGTACAAACCTCGGGATTAGGAGGGAATTCTCCAGCCGACCTTGCTGTTGGGACAGTTGTTAGTACCACCAAAGATGAATTTGGATTAGATACAAAAGTATATGTAAAACCTTATGCACAAATGTATGATATTCAAGCAGTTACTATTATCAAACGTTTGGCGGGTGACAAATAGGCATGAAAAAAAATACGTATTTAAAGTACTTTGCCGGAGCATTTTTTTTCTTGATGATGTTGTTAGATGGACAATTAACCCGTTTACTTGAGCGCTGGACGCAAGATAATTATATAGCGAGTGCACATTTACTATTGATTGCCTTCCTATGTGGTGCCAGATATTTGCCTAAAAACTACTTGATTATAACTGCATTGATCATTGGATGCTTGTATGACCTTTACTATATTGGCATAATTGGTATTTATGCTGTCGCATTCCCGATGATTGTGTGGATCATGTATATTTTAAATAAAACGCTATACCAAAACATATTCACCATGTTTTTTGGAATGATTATTTTCGTTACGGGTCTTGAAATGGTAACTTTGGGGATACAGTTGTTATTTAAAATAGCAACAGTCAATACTTCATTTTTTGTCTCTCGTTTCTTAGCACCGACACTGCTATTAAATATTATTTTATTTGTTATTTTAGTTATTCCATTCATGAAGCTATTCAAAGAAGAATAGCTTCATTTTTTTGTTATGTTTTATATCGAATCTGGTAGATTATTTGAAATCTGTTTGTAACATTCTTTTTATCTGCTTGACATGTATCTATGTTACAATCGCTTTATCGTAAAAAGACTTTAGATATTCTTATATATTTTAAAATTAACTTAAACTTTCAATGAAAAGTCAGGCGGAGGAATGAAGGGTGAAAAAACGTATTCTATCAGTAATATTAGTGAGTTCCATTGCGCTTACTTCAGTTGTAGCACCAACACTTGTCGCAGCAGACGACTTTGATAGCAAAATTGAACAAAAAGATCAAGAAATCAGTAACTTAAAAAATCAACAAGCTGATGCTCAAGCACAAATCAAAGCATTGGAAAATGATGTTGCAGCTATCAATGAAAAAGCTGAAGCATTATTGACGCAACAATCTACTTTACATGCTGATTCAGAAAAATTACAAAAAGAAATCGACGACTTGAATGTTCGTATTGAAAAACGGGAAAAAGCGATTCAAGAACAAGCAAGAGATGTCCAAGTGAATGGACAAAGCACCAATTTTATCGATGCCGTTCTTGAAGCAGATTCTTTAACGGATGCTATCGGTCGCGTTCAAGCTATGACGACGATTGTTAGTGCTAATAACGAATTGGTTCAACAACAAAAAGCGGATCAAGAAGCGGTTAAAACGAAAAAAAATGAAAATGATAAAAAACTAAAAGAAATTGAAGCAAATCAACTTGAGCTTGAGAAACAAGTAGGAGCACTTCAATCGAAGCAAGCAGACTTGAATGTTTTGCAAGCAGATCTTGCTTTGCAACAATCATCTAAAGAAGATGAAAAAGCCGACCTAGAAAAACAAAAAGAAAGCTATCAGGCTGAACAGGCACGAATTGCTGCCGCAAAAGAAGCGGCAAAAGCAGCTCGAGAACGTGAAGAAGCTGCGCAAGCCGAATCAAGCACAAGTAGTACAACAAAAACAGGCGAATCAACTTCGTCGAATGAGTCAAGCTCAAATGAATCAAGCTCAACAAATGAATCTTCCAGTACTAACAGTACCGGAACAAGTGACTCAGTAGAAAATGATACACCAAAACAAGAAACAATTGTAAATAAGCCTGAAAATAAACCAGAAAACAATACAAACGTTCCTTCACAATCTGTAAACGGGTCAGCAATTGTTTCAGAAGCAATGAAATATCTTGGTACACCATATGTCTGGGGCGGAACGACACCGAACGGATTCGATTGTTCTGGTTTTACTCAATATGTGTTTGCAAAAGTAGGAATTTCATTACCTCGTGTGACCTATGATCAAGAGTATTCTGGCACGGTTATCTCAATCAATGAAGCAAAAGCTGGTGACCTATTATTTTGGGGATCGCGCGGAAGTACGCACCACGTGGCTATTGCACTTGGTGGGGGACAATACATTCATGCACCTACCACTGGACAAAGCGTTTCAGTTAGCAGCTACTCTTATTACGCACCAAGTTTTGCTGTGCGTGTTAATTAAATAAAAAATGGTAAAAATAAGGCAATAACTTAAGCTGACGTTTTTCGTCAGCTTTTTTGGTACATTCAAAAGGAGGAAGCATAATCTATGGTTATTCCTTTTTAGAGAAAACCAAATTATACTAGTGTTAGGTAGGTGAGGAGGATGAAGGGAATAAAAGACAGAGGACAAACAATTCAATTTTTAAAACTCTATACTCATTATTTTTCTGATATGATGATGCCAAATGTAAGTATTTTTATTGCATGGGCAGTCATTGCGTTTGCCGTACCCGTACTACATGCGGATCAGGGGGTTTTGATCAAGTCAGAAGAAGCTATTTTACATTTTCTCTTACCAATATTGCTTGCTTACACTGGCGGAAAAATGGTTGAACCAACAAGAGGTGGAGTTTCAGGAGCAATTGCAATTTTAGGGATGATTTTAACCTCTCAATTTCCACAAGTTTTTGGAGCAATGATTATCGGTCCGCTAACGGGTGGTATGCTTCGATTCTTTGATCATATCTTTTCTCGAAAAGTAAAGACTGGCTATGAGATGCTCTTTCGTAATTTTTCTGCAGGCTTAATTGGAGGTCTTCTATTTTTATGTAACTTTTTTGTATTTGGCCCTTTGCTCGATCAGCTTAGTCAACAAAGTTATCATTTAGTTGATTTTTTTCTCAAGCAGAATTTATTTCCTGCTATTCATCTTTTTCTGGAGCCACTAAAGGTTCTTTTTTTTAATAATATTATCAATCATGGTCTATTTACGCCGTTGGGTGTTGAAGGCGCTAGTATTCATGGAACGTCGATTTTATTTCTGCTTGAAGCCAATCCTGGTCCTGGTTTAGGCGTCTTGTTTGCATGTATGAGGTATGGTTCTAAAAAAGCAAGAAATGGGGCGACTGCTGCTGCATTTGTGCAAGCAATAGGAGGTATTCATGAAGTTTATTTCCCATTTATTTTAATGAACCCATTATTGATTATCGCACCGATTTTAGGTGGAGCTACTGGTACATTTATTTTTCAAATGAGTAAAGTTGGCTTACGATCACCGGCTTCACCAGGTTCTATTTTGGCTATCTTAACAAATACGCCAAATCACATGTGGTCAGGCGTATTAGCTGGAGTATTGGTAAGCACGCTTGTTTCTTTTTTTGTTGCCTATTTTGTTTTGACCTATCACTCAGTGAATGAAAAAAGTACGGAAGGAACAATATGTATGGATAAAGTAAAGAGAATTATCGTTGCATGCGACGCAGGGATGGGATCTAGCGCAATTGGGGCAAGTTTATTAACTAAACATTTAGAAGAAGCAGCCATTTCCATACCTGTCGATTATAATTCAATTTATCAGTTGAAGGATGGAGAAGATCTTTTAGTTATTACTCAATCAGGGCTTGGTGCTTTAGCTCAAACAAAGACACCTCAAGCACAACATTACTTCTTGAGTAACTTTTTGGCGGAATCAGAGTATGAAACACTAGTTAAACTTTTAAAGCAAGAGCAAGAAACGGTAGCAAATGTTTCTTTTAAAGTTGGGGAAAAAATCCCAACATTGATTTTTTTGTATGAAGGCAAGAAAAGAGGCGCTCAAACGATGGCTGTTGCAATCGTTCGTAAAATTGCCAATGAATTAGCCATACCTATTGAGGTAAAGAAAGAAGATATTGAGACAACCCAGTTTAATCCAGAGGCATTATATATCGTTCAAAAAGATTTTCAGCAAATGGCTGCATTAACAAATGTCACCCACTTAGTTGTCGATGATTTAGTGACAACTTCCAAATATCGTCAATTGATGACAGAAGGAGTCGCCTATGTTCTTGACTAAGCGTGAAACTATTTTGTTGACTGAGCTAATGAACAGTAACGGTCCTGTTTCTATGGACCGAATGATGCAGCTTTTGAAAGTAAGTAAGCGGACTGTCTACCGCGAACTAGCCAATTTAGAGAATTCGTTGCGTACTGTAGGGGCATCCTTAGAAAAAGAAGGTCGTGGACATTTTCGAGTCATTGTCGGGAATAGTATCACTCAGCTGCAAGAAGCAATTATGTCTGATCCATCCCAAGAGTTTGCGTCAATAGAGCGACAACATAGGATTTTGCTGCAATTAGCAACTACTGCTAAGCCGATTAGTAGCCATCGTTTTTTAGAGCTCTATCAAATCAGTAATACTACTTTTTTTTCTGATATTAAACAATTAGAAGAAAGTTTGGCGCGCCTTCCGTTGACAATTGTCCGTAATCAAGGCTATGAGCTCAAAGGACCAGAAAAACATCGACGTTTAGTAGCAGCAAATACGTTGATGATGGAAATAAATGAATACCAGTTTTTTCATTTTCCTGAAGCAGAACAAACGGCGCATTTTTTATTTGAGTTTATTGAAAAACAGTACTTGATTTTAGCGCAAGATCTTATAAGAGAAGTGGTTGAACCTAAATATCCTGAGTTAAGTGATCGCAAGTTGGCTTTTATTGGTATTATGCTTGCTTTAGCCATGGAGCGAGTAGCAACAGGATTTTCAGTAGAGGAAGAAAGTTATCCAAGTCAAATCAACAAAGATTTGCTGAAGGTAGCTAAACAGATTTTTGCTCAAGTTGCTGAACAAACGAAGCGGTTGTATTCGGTTAATGAAATAGTTTTTTTTGCGATTTTATTAGGGGATTTTTCTAATTCTTTTGACCGCGATTTTTTTGAAGAGAATTTTGATACAACTTTGGCATATCAGGTAAAACGGTTGATCGAACTGATTAGCCAGCACACTGAGGTTGATTTTTTTGAAGATGAAATTTTATATAAAATGTTGCTAACACATATTTCTGGGGTAATGACCCGAGCGATTTTGGAGGAGAACCATCTAAACAATCCAATTTTAGAAAAAATAATGAAACAATATGAGGAAATTGCAGAAGCAATCCGTTTAAGCTTACCGCTTGTTTTCCCACAACAGCAGTTTTCAACAGAAGAAATTGCCTATATGGTATTGCACTTCGCAAACTCATTAGAAAAGAATCCTAAAGTGATGGAAGTCAATATTGCAGGTGTATCACCAAGCGGACTGGCTTCAATTAGTTTGTTAGAGATGCAGCTAAGAAAGCAATTTCCATTTATCAATAAAATTACTTTTTTCCGTGTGGGGGATATCGAACAGGATAAAATTGAGGGCAACTACGACTTGGTGATTTCCACATCTTTGTTGCCAGGTTATCGAGGAAAATATAAGCTAGTATCTCCTATTTTATTGGAAGAAGACATTCAGGAACTAAAAGAAGAATTTCGTCTGCTTAGTCAGAAAAAGAGACTTTCTCATGCAATACCTACGCCAGTTTCTACTAGGGAAGATACCTATGAAGATGTTCTAGCATTTATTGAGGAGATTAACCGCTTATTAGAATTGTTTACTCTTCAAACGATTGACAATGGCCCCAACTTAGAAGAAACATTATCTGAAGTGATGAAACATTTTTCCAAAGCGTTAGTGCAAGACAGAAAAAAAGTAGCCAATAAATTAGTGAAGCGCTATTTACAAGCCCCTGTTGGAATACCGAAGACTCACTTTGCCCTTTTTCATGCGTCAAGTACAGAAATTTTGCAACCAGTTTTCAAAATCTTTGATTTATCACAAGGACTATCACTTTATGCGATGGATAAACAAGAGATTAACGTAACTCGCTTGTTAGTTATGCTCGCTCCTTATCCAATCGATGAGCAAAGCAGTAAAATCTTAGGGAGGATTAGCGGTTCCATCATTATGAATGATCTCAATACAGAAATATTTAATTCAGGAAATTTTTCCATCATTTATCAATTGCTTGCTACGCTTTTGATTGAAGAAATCAAACAATAATGGGGAGGAGAAAATAGTGGATATTCCAGCAACACATATTTTGTTAGATCAGCGATTCCAAAGTGCAGAAGAAGCATTGCATGAGATAGGTACATTCTTAGTAGACCAAAAAATGGTTCAACCTCAGTATATAAACAGTTTAATTCAGCGACACAAAAAATATGGTGTTTATATAGGAAACTTTGTAGCCTTGCCTCATGGAGAAGAAGAGGCAGACAAATGGATTAATGAAGAAGGGATTTGTCTTGTTCAAGTACCAGACGGTGTCGATTTTGGCGATGCAAAAGAATCAAAGGTTACTACGATTCTGTTTGTGGTTGTTCTCAAAGAAAAGCAGTTGTCATGCTTGCAAGAAATTGCTTTTTTTTGTTCAGATATCCAAAATGTAAAACTATTAAGCGACGCCGCTACAATAGAGGAAGTCCAAAAAATACTATCGCTAGAAGAGTAGAAAAGGGCATTTATTGATTAGTCATGCATTATGCATGGCTTTTTTTTGTAGATAAGAGATAAATTTTGTCACAGTTTCCTGTGACAAAGTACGACTTTCGAAGCTTTCGGAAAGCGCCTACAATCAAGGTGTAAAAACAAGTTGGGAGGAGAATGAAGATGGAACAAGTACAAGCAGACAGGAAGGCGTCTTTAAAGTCGAGGGTCCAAAAACTAGGTAGTACATTGTCGAGTATGGTAATGCCCAATATTGGCGCATTGATTGCATGGGGCGTGTTAACGGCTCTCTTTATTCCAGATGGCTATCTGCCAAATGAATCCTTTGCTTCAATGGTCGGTCCGATGCTGACTTATCTAATACCGATACTGATTGGATACACGGGCGGGAAAGTAATTGCTGGAGATCGGGGCGCAGTTGTTGGGGCAATCGCTACAATGGGGGTCATTGTGGGAACAGACATCCCAATGCTTTTAGGTGCAATGATTATGGGGCCATTAGGCGGATATACGATTAAGAAGTTCGATGAATTTTTTCAAGATAAAGTGCGGGCAGGCTTTGAGATGCTAGTCAATAATTTTTCTGCGGGTCTTCTAGGTTTTGCTTTGGCTCTGTTAGGCTTTGTTGTCATTGGACCTGTTGTAAACACATTGACAGAAGTAATGGCAGCAGGCGTTGCAGTGATTGTCAATGCACATCTGATTCCATTAGCAAATATTTTTATTGAACCTGCCAAAATCCTATTTTTGAATAATGCCATCAATCACGGAATTCTGACTCCATTAGGTACGGAACAAGTAAGCGAGTTTGGTAAATCAATTCTATATTTATTAGAGGCAAACCCAGGGCCTGGATTAGGTGTTTTATTAGCATTCACTTTCTTTGGCAAAGGCGCGGCAAAATCATCTGCTCCAGGAGCAATCATTATCCACTTTATAGGTGGTATTCATGAAATCTATTTCCCATATGTGATGATGAAGCCATTAATGTTTTTAGCTGTTATTACAGGAGGTGTTTCTGGGAGTTTCACTTTTCAATTATTAGGTGCAGGTTTAAGGGCACCAGCTTCTCCAGGTTCGATTATTGCTATTTTAGCGATGACACCGTTGAATTCGGTGATGAGTGTCGTCTCTGTTTTAGCAGGGATTGCTGTTGGAGCAACCGTATCGTTTCTTGTGGCGGCAGCAATTCTAAAAGCCGATGCCAAAGACACTGTAGATAATTTTGATGAGAAGGTACAGGAAATACACCAAGCAAAACAGCGTTCAAAAGGAGTGGCTCTAGAATCGTTAACAGGCATTCAGAAGATTATTTTTGCCTGCGATGCTGGTATGGGTTCAAGTGCAATGGGGGCTTCCATTTTGCGTAAGAAAGTTAAAGATGCTGGTTTGGCTCAACAAGTCACCAATCAAGCAATCAATAATCTGACAGATGATGCGCATACATTGATTGTGACACAAAAAGAGTTACAAGAGCGGGCAAAATTAAAAGCACCAAATGCAACATTTGTTGCTGTAGAAAATTTTTTGAATTCTCCTAAATATAATGAGATCGTGGCCACATTGTCAGGCTCAGGAGTTGAGGAAGAGAAAAAAACTAAAGCAGTAAATTATAAGCCACTGCCTCTAGAGGAATTAAAGGGCATTCATGAAGTTATTCTTGCCCATGACGATCGTGAAGGCTCAGCGACCATGGCGAGAAAGGTTTTTCAAGACTTATTAGCGAAAGAATCTCTCTCATTATCACTTAAAAAGGTTCATATCGATAATCTAAAAGCGGATGCTTCATCATTGGTAATTACCAAAGAAGAGCTGACAAAGCAAGCGCGGTCGCTAGCACCAGATGCAGTCCATCTATCTGTCAGCAATTTGATGCGAACGTCAAACTACCAGCGTGTAATCACAACACTTAAAGAAGCTCTTTAAGGAGGAAGAAAAATGAAACTATTAGAAAAAGAAATGATTGAGCTGAATCAACAGTTTGCGAACAAAGAAGAAGCGATTCGTTATTGTGGGAAAAAACTTGTTGAGGCCGGATATGTTGATCCGGAATACGTCAACGCTATGATCGAACGAGATGCAATGTTATCTGTCTACATGGGGAATTTCATAGCTATACCACACGGGACAGATGAAGCAAAAAAATATGTCAAAAAATCTGGTATCTGCATTGTTCAAGTGCCTGAAGGCGTAAATTTCGGGACAGATGAGGATGAAAAAATCGTTACGGTATTATTTGGCATTGCTGGAATAGGTGAAGATCATTTGCAGTTGGTACAACAAATCGCTCTCTTCTGTAGCGATATCGATAATGTGGTCGAATTAGCGGATGCTTTGAGCAAAGAAGAAGTCGCTGCTAATCTAACAGTGGCATAGGAGGGGAAAAAGATGAGAGCAGTTCATTTTGGTGCAGGGAATATTGGTCGAGGGTTTATCGGAGAGATTTTGGCAGCAAACGGTTTTGAAATAACCTTTGTTGATGTAAATGAAACGATTATTGCTGCGCTTCAGCAACGTAAATCCTATACAATTGAATTAGCAGATGAGAACCGCGAACAGATTTTTATTGAACACGTGACAGGAATCAATAACGCAAAAGAACCGGATGCGGTTGTTCAAGCAATTGTCGAAGCCGATATTTTAACCACTGCCATTGGTCCTGCAGTATTGCCTCGCATTGCACCGCTCATTGCAAAAGGGCTGGATCAGCGAGCAATCAAGAAAAAGGAGCAAGCAATTGATGTCATCGCTTGCGAAAATATGATCGGTGGATCCACTTTTCTAAAAGAGGAAGTAGAAAAGTATAGCCAACAACTCGCTTACCTGGAGAATAGTGTTGGTTTTCCAGATGCAGCAGTGGATCGCATTGTTCCGATGCAACAACATGATGATCCTTTGTTGGTTCAAGTAGAACCATTTTGTGAGTGGGTAGTTCAAGAAACAGCAATGAAATCAGTGCTTCGTCTACAAGGCGTACAATACGTACCAGATCTGAAACCTTATATCGAGCGTAAATTGTTTAGTGTGAACACAGGTCATGCTACAGTAGCTTATACAGGAGCTCTACAAGGCTATGAGACCATCGATGAAGCCATGCGTGACCATCTAGTTGTGATTCAGCTGAAATCCGTTCTAGAAGAAACTGGTCAACTTTTAGTCGCCAAATGGGATTTTGATCCTGATGAACATGAACAGTATATTGAAAAAATTATTCAACGATTCAAAAATAACTACATTTCGGATGCTATTGCTCGAGTAGCCCGCACCCCTTTGCGAAAATTAAGCGCACAAGAACGATTTATCCGCCCCGTCCTTGAATTGCAAATGAGAAATGTGCAACCGTTCCATCTCTATGAAACGATTGGTATGATTTTCAACTATCATGATCCTGAGGACGAGCAAAGTCAACAATTGAGAGAGTTACTGGAAGCAGCTAATCTTTCTCAAGTGATCACAGAAGTCACAGGTGTAGAGGATCAGAGAATCATTGAGAAGATCAAACAAAACATTGAAAAATATGCTTATGTAGCTGCATGATCATTGGCTGCCGATTGCTATTCCAAATCATGGATAAGCCATCGGTAGCCAGTGTTTTTTAGTCTATTTTGACAGGAAGTTTGACCTTCTGAATCATTCACGTGATAATAAAGGGAGAAATGAGGGATCGGGATGGAGAGATGGTTTGAAGAAGCCCAACTACATGTGATTGAATTACCTATCAGTTGGCAAGATGGTCGTCCTTGTTATAGTGCGTTTATTCGAGAATTGCCAATGCTGCAGGCAGAAGGTGGTTCACGGAAAGATGTCTATCGACAATTGGCGGAAGCCTATCAGATCTATTGGGAAAAACACCAACAAACGGAAGAAGAGGAGATGACTTCTTCTTTGCTATCACTCGATGAATTACTTAAATATTATGATGGTGAGACATTTGATGGTTTTGACATTTCTATGGATGAATAGAAATATTAATTAAAAGAACTTGCGAACAAAAACAGCAGGTAAAATCGCTAAAGGATAGAAAAATAGGGAGTACGATATTCGTACACCCTATTTGTGAGTTCTTCGTTTAAAATTTAGGCTTTATTTGTTGCCTTCAAGTGCTGTTGTAATGGCTTGATTAAATGCATCCAAATCATCAGGATTACGACTAGTGATCAAATGATACGTGTCGTCAATCACCACAGGCTCATCTTTGACAGTAGCACCTGCATATGTTAAATCTGGACGAATGGAATCATAGCCAGTCAATGTTAATTCTTTTGTCAATCCGGTTTGAATAAAGAGTTGAGGTCCATGACAGATAGCAAAAACTGGTTTTTCAGATGTCAGAAACTCTTTGGTCAAAGTGACATAGCGTTCATCTGTACGTAATTGGTCTGGAGAAAAGCCACCAGGAATCAACAAAGCATCAAAATCGGAAAAATTGATTGTATCAATAGACGCGTCAACTGCAAAAGTGGTTCCTTTTTTTCCTGTGACAGAGTCCACGCCTTCATTACTGATAATGACAACTTCATGTCCAGCATTTTCCAGTGCTTCTTTTGGTGAGGTTACTTCAATATCTTCAACTAGATCGGTAATGATAGTGGCAATTTTACTCATCAAATCTCCTCCTTAAAAATTAGCTTTTATTCATCTTCAATTTCTATGCTAACGAAGATTCATACCGTTGACAAATAATCTGTTTAGAGCAAAAATAAATTAGATAAAAAAGAAAGAGAGAAAAAAATGGCAACAATTCAATTATTTATTACAGATGAGCCGCTCGTTTTTGAAAAAGCTGTCTTGCAATTTATGGGCGAAGAGCAAATAGTCGAAAAGAATCTGAGGTTCAAAGATGCTACTATAGAATTATCAAAGGAAGTAGAATCTACATGTGTCTCATTGGTCAAGCAAGGCATTCTATGGCTGGAAGAAACAGGTGAAGAAGAAGACTACATTGACTTGCTTTATTTGGATTTTCAAAATACAACCCACTCAAAGACAACGGCATCTATTTTGTCACGACCTTTTTATCAAGTAGAAGAGACTCTCCAACCTGTTCTTGAGGAAGTTGGAGATGTGCTCGCGGAGAAATTCTTCGAGGAGTGGAGCAATCAACTAGCCGAATTGTCTGATGATGAACTGTCCTATGCTTATTTCATCGACGGTTCTCGGATCACTTTAGAATTGACTGAGCCATTTGAGCTACAAGAATCGATCTTATTAAAAGAGCTGATAGTGGATTATCACTCTGCGTTAACTCGTTCTGTACAAAAGTTTTACGAATTTCTTATTTAGAGCCTAGCAAAAGCTAGTTTTTGTTTGTAACCGAAAACATTTTTACTTTTTTTTAAATCTGTTCCGTTAATCCTTCGTAGTCTTGACCATTTCCAAGGAAAGAACTATAAAGAAAGTAAGTACTCAATGAGTGCAAAAAAGATAAGAATCAAGACAAGGATGGAAAATTATGCGAAAAGTACCTCCTATTTTGAAACCAATTGCTCTCTTGACCATTTCAACCATCATCGCTACTGCAACTGGTGTTGTGAATTCCAGTAGCTATCGGCAGTCAAATGGAACTAGTCACTCGACTGAGATTACTGAAACGACCGAAACCAGCGATGTTAGTCACTCGCAATCGGTAGACAGTCAACCTGTGTCTGAAAGCACAGAACCTTCAACATCAGCTGAAGATCATGGAGGCACTACATCTTCCACAACAAATAATCAGCGAACTGTTCCTTCATCTTCGATAGAGGATAGCTCTACACCACCAGCTACAGATGTCCCTTCTTCAGAGAACGGGCAAAGCGAGGAAACGACGCCGTCAAGTCAGGATCAGAATGCGGCTGACCAAGAAGCAGTCATCAATGAGGATCAAGAAAATGAGTAGGTGAATAAATGACTTTTTTATTAGATATGATCAATGGGATTCATAAGTTCTTAGGTTATCTGGATATTAGTCCTAAATACTTGAATCGGGCCTATACATTACTTAGTTTGATTCCAACGGCTTATATTCTGCGTATTGTTTATGGTCTCTATCTCAATCAAAATTATTTACAGATGGCTTTATACGGGATAGGATTCTGCGTGTTGCTCTATTTCTGGGTTCTAAATATTTTTTATTACTTTTTTGATAAAAATCTTAAGGTAGATATTACTCAGCTTTTTGTGAAGTATTTACCTGATGAAGTATTCAATATTGAAGGAGAAAAAATTAGCACCACACAAATCGATCGTTTATCAACAGAGAAAGCAGTTATTGATTTTGAAGAAGACTATCACCTGGTATTGGCTGACTATTTACAGAAACTCATTTCAAAAGATGAATTAGCAACGAATGCTATCGCACAAGGATTTGTGATTCCTAAAAATACCCTTTATCCCTACTACTTTGTCAAACAACGGTCAGATTCTGAATACTCGTTGCAAATTGGTACGAGCTATAGTGACTTAACAACAATTGGCCGTATTCATTGGAACGGGGAAAAAGCTTTGGAACCAGTTGGGTTGTTCATTACTGGTGGAGATTTTGTCAAAAATGATGTAAAATATCATGAACCTTATAGTTTGAAGCTTTATGTCAAAAAAGAAGAAATACCCACAGCAACAACTCGACAAGCTTATCGTCAAACTGGTAAGGCAAGGTAGAAATACAACAAAAAAGACTTCAGAAACTGATATTTCTGAAGTCTTTTTTACTTTTTGCGATAATTCAATTATTCGATTGGAATATGCTTACCTGGCGCGTCTTTGTAACTTGCCTTTGGTAAATTCAAGGAAAGGACACCATCTTCGAACCGTGCTTTGATCGCTTCTTCATCAATGTCAGGTATAGTGAATGCACGTTGATAAGCACTGCTAGATCGTTCTTTACGCAAGTAGTGACCAAGATCATCTTTCTCTTCGCTTTCTTCAATTTGGGAAGCAGAAATTGTTAGAGTATCATTCACGAAACTAACACGGATATTTTCTTTTTTTATACCAGGAAGATCAGCTTTGACTACATAATGATCTTCATATTCTTTAATATCTGTATTCATTTGTCGTTCTTGCCAGAAACTGTTCATCAATTTGCCTAATAGTTCTTCTCCACCAGGTAGATCTCTAGGAATTAGATTTGCCATAATTTCCCCTGCCTTCTTGATCAAATTTGTTACTCTTATTTTACGAGGAACGATTTCAAAGAGCAACCCAAAAGCTGATAAAGATCAAAAACAGGAGAAATATCTCAACTATCTCTAAAGAATCTGCTATGATAGAACTAGTTAACTATCAGATGATTGGGTGAATAAGATGGAAATTATTGAAAAAGCGCCTGCTAAGATAAATCTAGGACTTGATGTTTTGGGTAAGCGAGCAGACGGTTACCATGAATTGGAAATGGTGATGTCCAGTGTTGATCTAGCCGACCGTCTGATAATGGAAGAGCTAGAAGAAGATAAAATCATTATCGAAACCAATAAGGCCTTCTTGCCGATCGATAAACGCAATAATGTATATCAAGCAGCCAGTATTGTCAAAAAACGCTATGGTATCAATAAAGGTATCTTGATTCGGATCACGAAAAATATCCCTGTAGCAGCAGGCCTTGGCGGTGGCAGTACAGATTGTGCAGCAGCGCTAAGGGGGATGGACCGCTTATGGCAATTAGGTCTGACGATGCCGGAATTGATCGATATAGGAATGGAAGTAGGTACTGATGTCCCTTATTGCATTTATGGAACGACTGCGTTCATCTCTGGTAAAGGAGAGAAAGTCACGCCGTTGCGCCCGATGCCGCAGTGCTGGGTGGTCTTAGTCAAGCCCCGACTAAGTGTTTCAACAGGTAAAATTTTTCAAGAAGTTGATCTAGATCAGTTGCATCATCCAGATATTCAAGAACTTTCTGATGCAATTCTTGCTGAAGATTATCAACGAATGATTGCTGCAATGGGAAATAGTTTGGAATCGATCACGATTCCTAAGCATCCAGTCGTACAACAAATCAAGGAACGAATGATGAAATATGGTGCGGATGTGGCACTGATGACTGGAAGTGGACCGACTGTTTTTGCCTTGTGCCAGAAATACTCACGGGCTCAGCGAGTGTATAATGCTTTAAAAGGTTTTTGTGAAGAGGTTTATCTAGTTCGCACATTAAAATAGTAGGAAACAAAAGGACAAATTAAAAAGCAGATGCACACATTCAAAAAATGTGACATCTGTTTTTTGCTTAGCGGATATATGAATCAATTTTCCCATGTTTTCCGATTTACTGGCAGAGGAACGCTCTAAATCGGAAAACATACGATTTGTCTTGACGAATGAGGTTTCCTTTGGTAGAGTAATTTTTGCTGATAAATCGGATTAGTTCCGTTTTAATAAGAAAAGAGGAATCATCATGAAAAAATTACTAGCTCTATTTTTGCTTACCAGTACTGTTTTATTAGGGGCTTGCGGAAAAGGATCAGAACAAGTCGCAGAAGAAAGTCAGGATTTGCAGGTTATTACGACTTTTTATCCAATGTATGAGTTTACCAAAGAGGTTGTTGGAGATACAGGTAAAGTATCTTTGCTTATACCGGCGGGCACAGAACCCCATGATTATGAACCTAGTGCGAAAGATATGGCAAAAATTATGGATGCAGATGCTTTTGTGTACAATAGTCCGGAATTGGAAACATGGGTGCCAACAATGACAGATTTGATCGATACTGACAAAACAGTTGTGATCGAAGCGGCCAAAGAGATTGATTTAGCTGAAAATGAAGACCATGGAGAAACGGAAGCAGAAGCAGAACATGGGACAGACGCCCATACCCATGAATTAGATCCGCATGTGTGGACAGATCCAGTAATGGCAATCAAAGAAGTTGAAACGATTCGAGATCAGTTAAGCGAGAAATTTCCAACGAAAGCAGCTACATTTAAAAAGAATGCCGCTGCTTATATTGAGCAATTGAACGCATTGGATCAAGAGTACACTGCTGCTTTGAAAGATGCGGTCAATCGAACATTTGTCACACAACATGCCGCTTTTGGATATTTGGCAAAACAATATGATCTAGTCCAAGAATCGATTGCTGGATTATCTCCAGATCAAGAACCAACTCCTAGTCGGTTAGCAGAGCTAAAAGAATATGTTGAGGATCATCAAGTCAAAGTTATCTATTTTGAAGAAAATGCTTCTTCTAAAGTCGCGGAAACTTTAGCGAATGAGACTGGGGTTGAATTGGCTGTATTGAATCCGTTAGAAAGTTTGACGGAAAAACAGATTAGTGATGGAGAAACATATCTCACAGTAATGAAGGAAAATCTGCAAGCTTTACAAAAAAGTATCAAGTAAGGAGGCACATCTGTGCGTTATATCGATGTAAAAGGACTAACGTTTTATTATGATGATGAGCCTGTATTAGAGGATATCTCTTATTTTGTTGAAGATGGGGAATTCGTCATTCTAACAGGAGAAAATGGGGCTGCAAAATCTACCTTGATTAAAGCAACATTAGGGTTGTTGAAACCATCAAAGGGAGAAGTAATACTGGCTACCAAAAACAGAGAAGGACAAAAGCTAAGTGTAGGCTATATTCCACAACAGATTGCCTCGTTCAATGTAGGCTTTCCAAGTACAGTCTTAGAATTGGTCCAATCTGGCCGTTATCCGAAAGACCGATGGTTTAAGAAGCTGACAAAGCGGGATCATGAACATGTTCGGCGAGCATTGGATGCAGTAGGTATGTGGGAAATGCGCAAAAAACGGATTGGCGAACTGTCCGGAGGGCAAAAACAGCGAATCAGTTTAGCACGTATCTTTGCGACTGATCCAGATTTATTTATTTTGGATGAACCAACGACAGGGATGGATGAGCAATCACGAAATTTATTTTATGAATTACTGCGTCACAATGCACACGATCATGGGAAATCGATTTTGATGATCACCCACGATCACGAAGATATTAAGGAGTATGCGGATCGACAAATTCGGTTGGTTCGAAAGGAGGATTCACCATGGCGTTGCTTTCATATGAATTCATGAGGCGTGCTTTTTTGGCTACAATTTTTATTGCCGGAATCGCACCGATGCTAGGTGTGTTTCTTGTGATCCGAAGACAGTCTTTGATGGCCGATACACTCTCACATGTTTCATTAGCTGGTGTAGCATTAGGCTTTTTTCTTAATTTGAATCCAGATCTCACGACCTTATTAATCGTAATCATCGCCGCGGTCATTTTGGAATATTTACGAACACTTTATCGGAGTTATTCAGAGATCTCAATTGCGATTTTGATGTCAGGCGGTTTGGCATTAGCATTGGTCCTTATGAATCTGAGTGGAGGAAACTCAGCGACCAGTATCCAATCCTATCTCTTTGGTTCCATCGTGACCATTACTCAGGATCAAGTTTGGTTTCTAGGCTTTTTATTTTTAGCTGTATTCGTTCTCTTCTTTCTATTCAAACGTCCGATGTATGTCCTGACTTTTGACGAGGATACGGCTCATGTAGACCGTTTGCCAGTGCGGATAATGTCGATGCTTTTTAATGTTTTGACAGGGATTGCTATCGCTATGATGATTCCCATCGCTGGTGCGTTACTGATTTCTGCGATTATGGTATTGCCAGCTGCAATCAGTATGCGTTTAGGCAAGAGTTTTAATGCGGTGATTTTGATCAGTGTCTTGATTGGTCTATTCGGTATGCTGTCGGGATTGACTAGCTCTTTTTATCTCGATACACCTCCAGGCGCTACGATCACATTAGTATTTATCGGTTTGTTTTTAGTCATCAATGTGGTCAAGCGTATTGTCATTCTTTTCCAACGAAAACAACGGTTAAAACGATAAGAAACGAAAATTTTTCGTTTCTTTTTTTCTTTGATTGAATGAAAAGCGAACAATTCTTTAGATTTTCAAGATAATGCTCGCATTTATACGCAAAAAGCCTTATAATAAGACGAATAAATTAAAGGAGTGGGCATGTGTGAAAATTCGTCGAAGTGAACGATTGATAGATATGACACATTATTTATTGAATCATCCGCATGAATTGATTTCATTGTCATTTTTTTCAAAACGCTATGCTTCTGCTAAATCATCGATCAGTGAAGATCTAGCGATTATCAAAAAGACCTTCAAAGAACGTGGTACGGGAACTCTCGATACAATTCCAGGTGCAGCTGGCGGTGTTTTTTTTGTGCCTGAGATTTCAAAAGAAGAAGCCTATGCCTATGTTGAAGGGTTAGCGGAACGCCTTTCTGAGCAAGATCGACTGCTGCCTGGTGGTTACGTTTATCTCTCGGATTTGCTTGGAGAACCTGAGCTACTGCGGCAAGTAGGCCGTATCATTGCTTCGAAGTATCTGGATAAACAAATTGATGCAGTCATGACTGTTGCTACTAAAGGAGTGCCAATCGCACAAGCGGTATCTTATTATTTAAATGTTCCCTTTGTGATCGTTCGGCGAGATTCTAAAATTACGGAAGGGTCAACAGTCAGCGTGAACTATGTTTCTGGGTCATCTGAACGAATCGAGAAAATGGAATTATCAAAGCGTAGCTTAAAACGCGGTTCCAAAGTCTTAGTCGTAGATGACTTTATGAAAGGCGGCGGCACTGTGAACGGTATGAAGAGCTTGATCGAAGAATTTGAAGCTGAACTTGTTGGCATAACGGTTTTTGCGGAAGCTAAATTCAAAGGAAAACGTGCTATTTCTGATTATAGTTCGCTGCTGTTTGTTGAAGACGTTGATACTCAGACGAAAACGATCTCGGTCGTGCCGGGGAATTATTTTGAAACAAAAGACTGATTTTGAATCAGTCTTTTTTAATTGGTCTAGTTGTGTTTTTCCTTATATATTGAAAACCATCCTTAGTTGGGCTAAACTGGACATATACAGAAATCAATCAGTCGGAATCGATAGGAGTGGAACACGTGGAATCACGTTTTGCAATTATACTTGCCGCAGGCAAAGGTACTAGAATGAAATCCAAGTTATACAAGGTTTTGCATCCCGTTTGCGGAAAACCTATGGTAGAACATATCATGAATCGCGTAGTGGAGACAGAACCTGATGCAATCGTAACAATCGTCGGACATGGAGCAGAAATGGTCAAGCAACAATTAGGGGACCGCAGTGAGTATGCTTTACAAGCAGAACAGTTAGGAACTGGCCATGCAGTTGTTCAAGCAGAGCCTTTCTTAAGAGAAAAACGGGGAACAACGTTAGTAATCAGTGGAGACACCCCTTTGTTAACGACTGAGACATTGAATAATCTTTTTGAGTTCCATCAGGAACAAAAAGCCTCAGCAACGATTTTAACTGCGCAAGCTGAAGATCCGACCGGATATGGTCGGATTGTACGCAATCAAATGGGTGTCGTAGAAAAAATCGTGGAACAAAAAGATGCCTCTGTGGAAGAGGCGATGATCCAAGAAATCAATACGGGAACGTATTGTTTTGACAATGAATTATTATTTGATGCATTGGCAAAATTAGATACCGATAATGCACAAGGGGAATATTATCTAACAGATATTATTGAGATCTTGAAAGCAGAAGGGAAGATTGTAGCTGCTTATCAAACGGATGATTTCAATGAGTCGTTAGGAGTCAATGATCGATTAGCGCTGGCAGAAGCGAATCGTTTGATGCGCAAGCGTATCAATCAGCAGCATATGCGCAATGGTGTGACATTGATTGACCCTGATACTACTTATATTGATGATGGCGTGGAAATTGGAGCAGACACACTGATTGAAGCTGGTGTCGTCATCAAAGGTGCAACGAAAATTGGTGAAGACTGTGTCATCACTGCATCTTCTCAAATCATAGACAGTCAAATCGGTGATGATGTAACGATCAAGGCATCTGTGGTGGAAGAAAGTCGAATCTACAACGGGGCAGATGTCGGACCAAATGCACATCTGCGTCCAAAAGCAGACATTAAAGAAAGAGCCCATATTGGTAATTTCGTAGAAATAAAAAATGCAACGATCGGTGAGGGAACAAAAGTAGGGCATCTCTCTTATGTCGGAGATGCAACGCTAGGGAAAAATATCAATGTTGGTTGCGGCGTCGTCTTTGTAAATTATGATGGCAAAAATAAATTCAAGACAGTTGTCGGAGACAATTGTTTTATCGGCTCTGGTTCGAATTTAGTGGCGCCATTGCAGATTGAGGAAGAAACCATGATCGCTGCTGGCTCTACAATCACAAAAGATATTCCTAAACATAGCATGGCGATTGCCCGAGCAAGGCAGGAAAACAAAGAAGGCTATGCAAAAAAATTGCCTTATTTGAATGAAGAAACTGCGAAATGACTTGATTTATTTAGCAAAAATGACTACTATTTACTAGGAAGAAGATTCTGGTGAACTAGTAGTCTTTTTGCCAGATGAACGCAAAGAAAGTGGAGGTTCTCATGTCAAATCATTATTTTGATCCAAGATTGAAGATTTTTTCGCTGAATTCTAATCGTCCGTTAGCTGAAAAAATCGCAGCTGCAGTAGGTGTGGAATTAGGTAAGTGTTCAGTGAACCAATTTAGCGATGGCGAGATTCAAGTTAACATTGAAGAAAGTATCCGTGGTTCACATGTCTATGTTATTCAATCCACAAGCAGTCCAGTAAACGATAACCTAATGGAGCTACTGATCATGATTGATGCCTTGAAACGTGCAAGTGCGAAAACAATCAATGTAGTGATGCCTTACTATGGTTATGCGAGACAAGACCGTAAAGCTCGTTCCCGCGAACCAATCACTGCTAAATTGGTGGCGAACATGATCGAAAAAGCTGGCGCAAATCGTATGGTTACCTTAGATCTACATGCTTCACAAATCCAAGGTTTTTTTGATATTCCTGTAGATCACTTGATGGGTGCACCATTGATTGCTAATTATTTCTTGGAAAGAGATATTCAAGGAGATGACGTTGTAGTCGTTTCACCAGACCACGGCGGAGTGACTCGTGCGCGTAAATTAGCAGAATTCTTGAAATCACCAATTGCGATCATTGATAAACGACGTCCAAAAGCAAATGTTGCTGAAGTAATGAATATCATTGGTCACGTAGAAGGCAAAACGTGTGTCTTGATCGACGACATGATCGATACGGCCGGAACAATTACTCTAGCAGCGAACGCATTAAAACAAGCTGGTGCAAAAAGTGTTTATGCTTCATGTACTCATCCTGTTTTATCAGGACCTGCTTTGCAACGGATCGAAGATTCAGCTATCGAGCACTTAGTAGTTACTGATTCAATTTTCTTGCCAGAAGATCGTAAATCTGAAAAAATTGACGAAATCAGTGTTAGTGCATTGATGGGAGAAGCAATCAAACGAATCCATGAGAATAAACCTGTTAGTCCACTGTTTGAATCAAAATTATCGATTTAAAAATGATAACCCAAAAGAAGCATCTCGTCTAGACGCGGTTGAGATGTTTCTTTTTTTATCAGAGCGAGTTTTCTTTTCTTTTTTTTATTTTGTGGTATTCTTGAAGATGACTTGCAGCAGTGCAAGCAAAATAAAATAGAATCTAATCACAAAGGGGAGTCTGAAAAGGCTGAGAATGAGAGTACTCTAAACCCTTCGTACCTGTTTCGATCATGCGAACGTAGGAATTGTGACGAGTTGAAGTGTCTAACACTTCTCCTTTGTGAATTGTGATGATTCTAAAGGAGGAGTTTTTTTGTGGGAAATGGTACAAAAATTTGGATAGAGGGAACGATTATGGCGGCACTGGCGATGGTACTATCGCTGATTCCTTTAGACTTTGGAAGTAGTTTTTCAATTTCTTTAGGACAGATTCCATTAACAATATTTGCTATCCGTAGAGGCTGGAAGCCAGGATTAATGGCCGGATTGGTTTGGGGATTGCTGCATTTCCCATTAGGTAAAGTCTGGTTTTTGAGTGTTCTTCAAGTATTGATTGAGTACCCATTTGCTTTTACATTTGTTGGTTTTGCCGGACTTTATGCAAATAAAATTCATTTGGCGATTAGAAATGGTTCGAAGGGTAGCGTGCAACGACTACTTGTACAAGCAACATTCACAGGCGCATTTGCTCGTTATTTTTGGCATTTCCTTGCCGGTTGGGTTTACTGGGGCGCATATGCTCTCTGGGGGATGAAACCTTGGCTTTTCTCTCTGGTAATGAATACCGCCAGCGGACTTGCTACGGCAATCGTCACGGCAATTATCTTACTAATTGCTTATCGAACATCCCCAGAGGTATTTGTACCTAAGGACGATTATTTAAATCGGACTGCGTAAAAAAAGACTTGTTCTCCAAAATCAAAATAGGAGAGCAAGTCATTTTTTATCGATAAAACCAAAAGCTAGATCATCTTGATCCAATTCCAACTGCCATTCTTTTTTATTTGCAAAGTAGCGAAGCGTTGCCACTTGATAGTCTTCTTTCAGAGAGAGGTGACTATTTTTGAGCCCAGATTCCTCGACTAAGTAAATCGGGATTGTGTAGGTTTTATCGACCAATTGTTCTTGATGGAAACATAAGATGATTCCTTCCTGCATGACCCCCCGCAAGTCTTTGAGAAGATTTAAATCAAGTTTAGAGACCGGAGTAGGCTTTTTGAAGAAAGAAAGTCGATCATTTATTTTTTCTAGAACGATGTGCGTGATTTTGTCAGCTAAAATTCGGTAATATTCTTCCAGGTAGCGGTAGTAAACACGGGAACGCTGATCTTTGAGGTCGAAATAAACAAAGTTGTTTTGCAGTTTGTAGAAAAACGGAGAATGAAGATGCGTTTTCATATGCCCAAAATATAACAATTCTGAAATTTCTAGCGGTGTTAGCTCCTTTACCATTTCTAAATCATTAAAGTCGATCCATTTGATTTCTTCTGTGATCCGTCCGCGGTTGAGTTGTTGAAAGAAAAGGTGGACATCTTCAATGCCTCGGATAATCTTTAGCCCTGTATGCGACTCAAATTCACCAAATTCACTAGAGGGATCAAGCAACAACAGATTTTTTGGCTGGTGAACGATGCTCTTGTTGAAATCTTGAGCATCCACTCCGCGAGTCGAAACGGCATTGCTGGTTGTATCAATATGTACATAAATCGTGTTCGACATGCCAATTAATCCCTCCCTGATAATAAGTTCATTCTACAATAAAGTGTATCAAATTGCTTGTATCTTTTCGTTTAAAGTTATATTACAAAATAACGGAAAAAACAATTTTTAAGATTACGTTTTTTTATGAAGCAAAAAACTTTGCTTTTTTATTAAAAAAAATCCAAAATTGGCGCTTCTGCAATGATTTTGTTATGATAGGAGTAATAAAAATTGGAGACGAAAAACGATGAAAAAGAAACGAACTTTGTTCCATTGGCTCTCGAATCTATTTTTGGTCCTTTTGTTATTGATTGGTCTTGCTTTGATTTTTAATAATCAAATCAAAAATTTTCTGATCAAACACAACGGAGATGCTTACGCAGTTTCCGAGATCTCTAGAGCCGATGTCAAAAAAAATATGGAGGCAGATACTACTTTTGATTTTGATGCCGTTGAACCGGCCAGCTCAGAAGCAGTTCTTAAAGCGCAACTAAGTAACAGCACATTACCAGTGATCGGTGGTGTTGCGATACCTAGCGTAGCGATTAATTTGCCGATTTTTAAGGGGTTATCGAATGAAGCTTTGCTATATGGAGCAGGAACTCTTAGCCCAACACAAAAAATGGGCGAAGGAAATTATGCACTAGCTAGCCATCGTGCGCAGTCGCCAGACCTTTTGTTCACACCTTTAGATGATGTGGCTATTGGCGCAACAATTTATATTACGGATTTAGAAAATATTTATACATATACAGCAACTTCAACCGTGCGGGTTCAACCAACAGATGTTTATTTATTGGATGAAGTAGCAGGGAGAAAAATGATCACATTAATTACATGTGGTGAAATGGGTGGAGTAACCAGACGTGTGGTTCAGGGTGATCTTGAATCGGTTACACCAGTTGCTGATGCGACAGACGAGATGCGGGCCGCATTCAATATGGAACAGCGGACTTTTTAAATGATAAGAATACCACGAATGATGTCAGAAATTTTCATTGATCATCCGTGGTTTCTTTTTTGCATTTGAGGAGGAGTCGGATGAAGACAACAAAAATTTATTTTTCTGATTTATATGTATCCCAAGATGTGTTTCAACAAAGCCGACTAGTTTTCCCTTTTTTTTCTAGTCATTCGGAGGCGCGAGCCGCTTTTCAATCAGTGGTCAACGAACAGGGGTGGCGATTGACGAGTCAACACGGCACAGTCTATCTGTCTTGTGTCCATGAAGGGCCGCTTCTGACCATTCAGAATTTGTTGCAGGTGCCAAGTGATGCATTTACTTGGGAGACACTTGTTTCGATGACTGAGAGTTTTGCTAGAAGCCGTTTCGTAGACCAGATACTTTGGGAAATGACAAGAAACCCCATCATGGATCAGTGGTTTGTGGGACGTGGATATGGTAGGGTGACACAGGGGTACCACAAGCAACTGGACTACCATACAGCTTTCGTCCTAGGTGGAGGAGGCGCCCATGGCGCCTATCAAATTGGCGTATGGCAAGCGCTGAAAAAACATGGAATCATATTTGAGTGGGTAGCGGGGACGTCAGTTGGTGCATTGAATGGTGCATTGGTTTTAATGGACGATATTGAAGCTGCTGAGCAATTATGGACGAATATTTCTAGTGAACAGGTCCTCCAATACCCAAAAGCTGCTGCTAAAAAAGAAACCTTATTAGATATGATGGAGCAATTACGCTCACTCGTAAAGACAGCACTTAAAGACAATGGTGCGAGTACAAAACCATTAGCACAGCTGTTAGCAGCGACTTTTGATGCAGAAAAATTTAATGCCAGCAAAAGCCAGCTCTTACTTTGTACGACTCGTCTGCCGGATTTCAAAGAGGTTGTTTATCAGTTTGATTCCAGCAAAATTGATTATAGTTTGCAATGGTTGCTAGCATCAGCGTCTTTTTATCCAGCAATGCAGGCACAATTGATTGATGGGATCTATTATATTGATGGAGGGTACCGCAACAATCTGCCAATTGATGTAGCCATTGAGCGAGGCGCTACAGAAGTCATTGCCGTCGATGTCCAAGGGCCTGGAATCAATAAGAAGGTTCAGGTCTCAGAATCAATTGCGCAGATTCAAATTGCTTCACCTTGGACTCTAGGTAGTTTTTTGATTTTTGATGCCAAACGTTCTCTAGAAAACATGACTCTTGGGTATTTAGAAACGATGAAATACTTTGGCAAGTTCAGTGGCTATTGGTATACTTTTGATGAAGAGGTCTTCAACGATTCGTGGAAGCCATTCGTTCATTTGCTTCGACAAGATGCACCGCGATTGTACGCATTTATGAAAAAAAAGGAATTTTGGAAGAAAGTGCGTAAGTTATATCAGCAAGAGGTCCCCTTGGAAATTTGTGGGCGCGTCTTTTTTGAATGCATAGGCAGATTACTACATCTTACACCGACCGTCATTTATACAAAGGAATCTTTCCTGCAAGCGATACGTGAGAAAATCATGGCAGAACCAACGAAAGAAACAGAAGTATGGTCAGTGTCAGAATGGTTGTATTACTATCGCGAACAGTTCTTTTTGTTATCTGAACAAAAACGGTTCTTGTTTTTCTATCGAACCCAACAAATTGAAACACCGGCATTTCAGCAGATTCGTGCGCGGTATCCAGAATTGGCTGTGCTGTCAGCCTATCTGGCTTATTTTTTAAAAGGAGAGGAACACAATGGATAATTTTTCTTATGAGATCGTAGAGGAGATCGCCGTTCTTTCGGAAAATCCTAAAGGGTGGCGTAAAGAGCTTAATTTAGTCAGCTGGAATGGTCGCCCGCCTAAGTTTGACTTGCGTGACTGGAGTCCAGGACATGAAAAAATGGGTAAAGGCTTAACGTTATCAAATGAAGAATTCACCGAATTGAAAAAAGCACTGCTTTCTATGTGAAAGGAAGAAATGAATGAAAAGCATGACAGGTTTTGGAAAAGGGAATGGAGAAACAGCTGATTATCAAATAGAGATTGAGATTAAAAGTGTCAATCAGCGATTTATGGATTTGCAGTTGCGCATGCCCAAACAATTGAATGATTTGGAAGCACTAATTCGACAAGAAGTCAAAAAAGTATTACAGCGTGGTCGGGTGGAGCTTTATCTGACATTGAACGAAAAGAATGCGGCTCATAAAGAAGTTATAGTCCAATGGGATTTATTGGTGCCTTTTTTGAAGCAGGTCGAAGAAGAAGCTGCTCAAAGGTTGGATATAAAAGAGCTGTCGAAAAAAAATCTTTTGGAAAAATTAATCGTCCATGAAGCATTTCTTGATATCCGAGAAAAACAACAAGAAGATACCCAGTTAGAGCAAGGTGTGTTAGATGCTTTATCTCAGGCTCTAACAGCTATCGATCAAAGCCGTGAAATTGAAGGACAAGGGATTTATCAAGTGTTAAAAGAAAATCAGCAGCAATTACTTGGTAAAATCATGGAATTACAGACGTTTATTGCCGTTTATGAAGCCGATCATCGCCAACGTTTTGAGAAAAAGCTGACGGAATATTTAGGCGAGCAAGTAGATCAAGAACGTTTGTTGACCGAGATGGCCATCCTGTTGGAGCGGGGAGATATTCATGAAGAGTTGGATCGAATGATGATTCATTTAGATTCTATGACTACTTTGTTAGAGGCAAAATCGCCGATCGGCCGGGAGCTGGATTTTTTGATTCAAGAAATGAACCGAGAAGTAAATACCATAGGTTCCAAGTCAAGCCCAATTGAAATCAAGAATAGTGTAGTACAGATGAAGACGATTATTGAAAAAATAAGAGAACAAGTCCAAAATATCGAATAGGAGTGATCAACAATGAAATACTATGATATTACTTTTCATGAATTAAGCGGAAAAAACGTCATCAAGCGGAGCGTCCCATCAGATAAAGCAAACTTTGATGCTTGGCAAGATGCTTGTGTCGCGATTGATCAAGAGTTCTTGCAAATTTTGGTCAATGGAAATGCGGTATCGTTGAATCGTCGGTATATCGTTCGGATTGATTGCCAGGAAGTAGAAGATCCTACGGAGAAAGCTATCACGACAAAAGATGAGTTGGCAGGTGTGATCAATACGCTAAGCAACATGGGGTTCTAAAAGTAGGAGAGATGAGTAGTAATTTCATGAATTTCCCATTATAATAAAGTAGTTCTTGAAAGTTGCTGAAAAAAAGTGCAAAATAGACGTTAAGCAAAAGTCAGTGAAAGGACGTCATTATGTCAGAGCGAGGATTACTAATAGTTTTATCAGGACCTTCCGGTGTAGGCAAGGGCACTGTGCGAAAAGCAATTTTTGAAAGTGATGACAACGATTTTCAATATTCTGTTTCGATGACAACACGCAACAAGCGTGAAGGTGAGATCGAAGGCGTTGATTATTATTTCCGCACCCGTGAGGAATTTGAAGCCTTGATCGAAGCAGGCGAAATGTTGGAATATGCAGAATACGTTGGCAATTACTACGGCACCCCGTTGTCTTATGTTCAAAAAACATTGGACCAAGGGAAAGATGTTTTCTTGGAAATCGAAGTTCAAGGAGCTAAACAAGTCAAAGAAAAAGTGCCTGATGGGGTCTTTATTTTTCTTACCCCACCTGATTTAGCAGAGCTACGCTCACGTATCACTGGCAGGGGGACAGATTCTGCTGAAGTGATCGATGAACGAATGCGTGTTGCCAGAGAAGAAATCGAAATGATGGCTTTATATGACTACGCAGTCGTAAATGATGAAGTATCTAAAGCAGTACAACGGATTCGAGAAATTATATCAAGTGAACATTTTCGCGTTGATCGAGTAATCGGCAAGTATATCAAAATGTTAGAGGAGCTGTAAAACGAATGATGTTAAAACCTTCAATCGATTCATTATTGGATCGTGTGAACTCAAAGTATTCCCTTGTGATTTTAGCCAGCAAACGCGCGCATGAACTAGATGCAGGCGCCCAAGCAACATTGGAACAATTTGATTCGGTGAAAAGCGTAGGACAAGCATTGGAAGAAATCGAAGCAGAGCTTGTTGTTAATGATCCGCATCCAGAAATCAAACGTGCTCGCTTGAAAATGGAACAAGAAGAGCGCAAAGCGCAAAAAGACCAAGAGCAAAAAGAACTGGAAGCCCGGATTCGTGACGAACAGAATCTGTAGACAATTAAAAAAGCTAGAGCACAATGCGTGTTCTGGCTTTTTCTTTTGAGTCGATAGCCGTTAAATTTTCGTAAGGTTTACAGACAAATGTCTGTCATTTTAGTAAAATAAAGCCTGGAGGAGGTGAGAAGATGACCTATGCAGCAGAAGTGATCGTGGATGTACCAACGATGCAGACAGATCAACCTTTTACATATGAAATACCTGAATATTTGCGCGCTGTAGCAGAGACTGGCATGCGAGTCGAAGTGCCATTTGGTAATGGGGATCGGCATATCCAAGGCTTTATCGTAGGATTGACGGATACACCGCCAGGTCAACCATTGAAACCTATTCTTCGCTTGCTGGATCTTTCTCCTGTGGTGAATGAAGAATTATTACAGTTAGCTGATTACATGAAAAAAACGACATTTGCTTTTAAGATTACCTGCTTGCAGACCATGTTGCCTAGTGTGATGAAAGCAGAATACCAGAAGAATATTCTTTTATTGGATGATACGCACCCAATAAAAGCGCATTTTCCTGAGACGAATAGCCTGAGCTGGCAAGCTGCTGAGGAAGCGGGATTATTGTCGCAATTGAAAGTATTGCGTGAAGAAGCAGTCGTTGAATTGCAATATGTGGTAAAAAATAAAAATAAAGCCAAGAAAATCCGTATGGTGAAACGCCTGATCTCTCCAGAAGCAATTCCAGAGGCAATGAAGCAAATCAGGAAAGGGGCTAAACGGCAACAACAACTATTGACAGTCTTACAAGAATCTGATCAGCTTCCTGTTTCATTTTTTGCAGAAGCAGGCATTTCGACAGCTGTCTTGAATCAAGGGCAAGCATTAGGCTGGCTTGAATTTCATGAGGTTGAGACATATCGGGACCCCTTCAAAGATCGATCATTTCCCCAAACTGCAGCATTAGCATTGAACGAAGAACAAACCGATGCGGTTTCAAAAATTCTGTCAGCAGCAAAAAGACAAGAGGCACAAACCTTTCTTTTAGAAGGCATCACTGGCAGTGGGAAGACAGAAGTCTATCTTCAAACGATCGCTGAGCTGTTGGAACAAAAAAAGACTGCCATTATGCTGGTGCCAGAGATTGCTTTAACCCCACAAATGGTGGAACGATTCAAGAGCCGCTTAGGTAACGCTGTGGCTGTGCTTCACAGTGGACTGTCACAAGGGGAAAAATATGATGAATGGCGAAAAATTGAACGGGGAGAAGCCCAAGTAGTAGTCGGCGCACGTTCAGCTATTTTTGCTCCTTTAAAAAACATTGGCGTCATTATTGTCGATGAGGAACATGAAGCAAGCTATAAGCAGGAGGAGGCACCAAGATATCATGCGCGTGATTTAGCGATATGGCGCGGAGGATATCATCATTGTCCTGTTGTTTTGGGGAGTGCCACTCCCTCTCTCGAGTCACGGGCTCGGGCGCAAAAAGGCGTTTATCAATTGTTGCGTTTGAATCAACGAGCAAAACTCAGTGCTCGTTTGCCGCAGATCAATGTAGTAGATATGCGGGAAGAATTTGCCAACAAAAACTACCAGACCTTTTCTCGCCAATTACAGGAAAAAATTCAAGATCGCTTAGATAAACAAGAACAAATCGTTTTGCTGCTGAATAGACGCGGGTATTCTTCTTTTGTTATGTGTCGTGATTGCGGGTATGTTCTGCCTTGTCCGAACTGTGATATTTCTTTGACGCTTCATATGGATACCAAGACGATGCGCTGTCATTATTGCGGGCATGAAGAAAAGATCCCTCACCGCTGTCCTAGTTGTCATGCAGATAAGATCCGTTACTATGGAACAGGTACGCAGAAAGTTGAAGAAGAACTAATTGCTAGATTTCCAGAAGCACGGGTATTGCGGATGGATGTGGATACTACCCGCAAAAAAGGAGCACATGAAAAAATACTTACTTTATTTGGCGAAAAGAAAGCAGACATTTTACTAGGAACACAAATGATTGCCAAAGGGTTAGACTTTCCGGATATTACATTGGTAGGGGTCTTAAATGCTGACACAGCATTGAATCTGCCAGATTTTCGTTCTAGTGAACGAACATTTCAATTGCTGACGCAAGTAAGCGGCCGAGCTGGCCGGGCGGAGAAAGCCGGCGAAGTAATCATTCAGACATTTAATCCGGAACACTATGCGATTCAGCTAGCACAAACCCAAAACTATGAAGCTTTTTACCAACAAGAAATGTGGGTTCGGCATCAAAGCGGATATCCCCCTTATTACTACACGGTAAAAATTACCTGCAGTCATCTCGAAGAGCAGGCAGCTGCCCAAAAGATGTTTGCCATTTACCAAGAAGTACAAAAAGAATTATCGGGTCAAAGTATTTTGCTTGGACCGGCACCTAGCGCGATCATGCGTGTCAAAAATCGCTATTACTACCAACTGATTATTAAATACAAAAATGAACCACATTTGCCTGAACTGTTGACCCGGTTATTGGAACAAAGTCAGATCGATCAGCGAAAAGGACTCTATGTTTCCATTGACCAAGAACCGTTGAATTTTATTTAAAGGAGATATTATGCGCTATCCGATTATTATTCATCCCGACGATCAGCTTCGTCGAAAACCAAAACCGGTATCTATGATTACAGATGAGCTGGTACAACTACTAGAAGACATGTATGAAACAATGGTGGCGCATGACGGCGTAGGTATTGCGGCCCCTCAGATTGGTAAAAACCTGCAAGTGGCAATCGTTGAAGTAGATGAAGAGGATCGTTTCGAACTGATTAATCCAGAAATCATCGAGTCATCAGGAGAATCTGTTGATGTAGAAGGGTGCTTGAGTATTCCTCATACCTATGGTACGGTCAAGCGAGCAGATGAGATTACGGTTCGCTACTTTGACCGTGAAGGAGAAGAAATGGAGGTTCAAGCTTTTGGCTACTTGGCTCGGGCTATCCAGCATGAGATTGATCATCTGAATGGTGTCTTATTTATTGATAAAATGATCGATAAGATCCCAGAATCTGAACTAGAACAATATATGGAGGAACACGAAAATGACTAAAGTTGTCTTTATGGGAACCCCCGCGTTTTCTGTACCAATCTTAGAAGGATTGCTGGCAGAAGGCTATGAAATTGCAGCGGTAGTGACCCAACCGGATCGGCCCGTAGGTCGAAAACGAGTAATCACGCCAACGCCTGTCAAAGAAGCAGCATTGAAGCACCAATTGTTGGTTTTGCAACCAGAAAAAATCAGCGGTTCACCTGAAATGGAAACGATCAAAGAATTAGCACCAGACATTTTAGTCACTGCGGCCTTTGGCCAATTTTTACCGGAAAAGCTGTTGCAAGTACCAAAATTTGGAGCGATCAATGTCCATGCCTCCTTATTACCAAAGTATCGGGGTGGTGCCCCAGTGCACTATGCCATCATGGAAGGCGAACCGGAAACAGGTGTCACCATCATGGAAATGATTAAAAAAATGGATGCTGGGGGTATTTTTTCTCAAGCTAAACTGCCGATCACTAATCAAGACGATGTGGGGACTATGTTTGAGAAATTAAGTTTATTGGGTAAAGAATTACTGCTGAAAACATTACCTAAGATCCTATCAGGAGAACTGAAACCAATGCCTCAAGCTGAAGAGCAGGCAACATTCTCCCCCAATATTACGCAAGAACAAGAAGCAATTGATTGGACAAAGACAGCACAGGAGATCGACAATCAGGTCCGAGGGATGCGACCGTGGCCAATTGCTTTCACGACTTACCAAGGGAGCCGTTGGAAGATTTGGTCAGTAGCAGTAGTCGATGAAACAACAGATGCCGCGCCAGGAACCATCATACAACGAACGAAAAAGGCGCTATGGATCGCTTGTGGTCAACAGACAGTTTTAGCTTTAGAAGAGCTACAACCAGCTGGAAAAGGTCGTCAATCCATTGCGGCTTTTCTAAATGGCACTGGGCAACACATTCAACTAGGTGATAAGGTTGGTACTCATGAAGCGTAAAATAGGAAAAATCCAATATACTGTTCGCTTTGTTGCATTAGAGGCCTTAGTTCGTATCGAAAGAGGCGGTGCCTATTCGAACTTATTATTGAGAGAACTGATGAATCAAGGCCGTTTAAATGATAAAGATGGACGTTTATTGACAGAAATGGTCTATGGAACCATTAGTCGGCAGCTGCTATTGGATTATTATTTAGCGAACTTTATCAAGAATGCAAAAAAAGTCGATCCATGGGTCAGATCATTATTGCGTCTTTCTCTTTACCAAATGCTGTACTTGGACAAAGTACCTAATCATGCTATTTTAAATGAGGCCGTGGAAATCGCGAAAGCAAAAGGAAATCCAGGAATCGGAAAATTTGTTAACGGCGTGTTGCGTACGATTCAAAGAGAGGGTGTGCCGGCACTTGATCAAATCAAAGATCCCTTGGAGCGGTTAGCTATAGAAATCAGTATGCCATTATGGCTAACTGAAAGATTCGTAGCGCAGATCGGCAGCGATAAAACCCGGGAGTTAGGGCTGTCTTTACTAGTACCTAGCCATGCTAGTGGACGCCTTGATCTACAAAGAATTACTCGCAACGAAGCCATCCTTCAACTACAGGAAGAAGGAATCGAAGCTCGAGAAAGCCAACTATCTCCGTATGGGATTGTGGCTGATAAAGGATTTTTAGCCGGCTCTTCTTTATATCATGACGGATTATTGACAATACAAGATGAAAGTTCGATGTTAGTAGCACCGGCACTGCACATTGCACCAGAGCACCAAGTATTGGATGCTTGTGCAGCGCCTGGAGGTAAAACAACCCATATCGCGTCCTTTCTATCTGCAGAAGCAGGTGGGAAAGTCACTGCATTGGATATTCATCCTCATAAAGTTAAATTGATCACTGAAAATGCTGAAAGACTTGCGGTCTCAGAGGTGGTTCAAGCGGAAGTGATGGATGCAAGGGAAGTCGCTCAACATTTTGAGGAACAACAGTTTGATCGAATCTTAGTGGATGCTCCTTGCTCCGGTCTAGGATTGATGCGTCGTAAACCAGACATCAAATACAACAAGCAGGCAGCTGATCTAGAGCGTTTACCCGAAATTCAGTTAGCGATTTTAGAAAGTGCCGCCCCAACGCTAAAAAATTCGGGTATAATGATCTACAGTACATGCACTATAATGCTAGAAGAAAATCAGGCAGTAGTGGAGGCATTCTTAGCGGATCATCCAGAATTCGAACGAATCGATGTATCGGTAAATGCTGATATTGCTGCGAATATCAATGATCAGATGCTAACGATTTATCCGCAAGATTTTATGACAGATGGCTTTTTCATAAGCTGCCTTCGCAAAAAGTAATGAGGTGAAAAGAAGTTGGAAATCCATTTTCAAACAGATGTTGGTAAACGTCGGAATACGAACCAAGACTTTGCTGCTGTGTATGTCAACAAAAAAAGTATCACATTGGCGATCTTAGCTGATGGGATGGGAGGACATCGGGCAGGTGATGTAGCGAGTCGTCAGGCTGTGAGTGGCTTGGGAACCGCTTGGGAAAAAACAGAATTGACAGATAGTGAAAAGGCTGCTCAATGGCTGATCCAAAAAATCCAGGCAGAAAGTGTCTCGATCTATGAAAAAGGCATCGAGGATGAGGCGCTGAATGGCATGGGAACAACGATCATTGCTGTAGCACTCTTTGAGGATCAATTTACGATTGCGAATGTTGGCGACAGCCGCGCCTATATTTTGCGGGATCATGAGTTGATACAAATTACTGAAGACCATTCTCTTGTCAATGAATTGGTGAAATCTGGCCAAATTACTGCTGAAATGGCACTGAACCATCCACGCAAAAATGTTTTGACTCGTTCTGTTGGAATGCCTAATACAGTAGAAGTAGATGTAGCGATTCATTATTTTGCTGAAAGTGATTACTTGCTTCTTTGCTCAGACGGACTGACAAACATGTTGGCAGATGAAAAGATCGCAGCCATCATTGAAGGCGCGTCGTCCCTTAAAGAAGCGGTTCAGCAGTTGATCGATGCAGCCAATCAACAAGGCGGAGTCGATAATATCACAGTGTTACTGATCAAAGTTGGAGGAACTGCCCATGATTGAAATAGGGAAAAAGTTAAATGGCCGCTATAAAATCATTGGCAATATCGGCAGTGGCGGCATGGCAAATGTATTTCTGGCTCATGATTTGATTCTTGATCGAGAAGTTGCCGTCAAAGTATTGCGATTTGACTTCCAAAATGATAAAAATGCGATTCGCCGCTTTCAGCGTGAAGCATTGGCTGCCACAGAGTTGGTTCATCCCAATATCGTAACAGTGTATGATGTAGGCGAAGAAGATGGGATGCAGTTTTTGGTGATGGAATATGTCAAAGGCATGGACTTGAAGCGATATATTCAAACCCATTACCCAGTTCCTTATCTACAGATTGTCGATATCGTGCAACAAATTTTGTCAGCAGTGGCATTGGCTCACCAACATCGAATCATTCATCGGGACTTGAAACCACAAAACATTCTGATCAATGAAGAAGGCGTCGTTAAGATCACGGATTTCGGGATCGCGATTGCTTTATCGGAAACATCGATCACCCAAACCAACTCGATGTTAGGCTCTGTGCACTACTTATCGCCAGAGCAAGCACGGGGAAGTATGGCTACTAACCAATCTGATATCTATGCGATTGGAATCATCCTATATGAAATGCTGACGGGGAAAGTTCCTTTTGATGGTGAGTCCGCTGTCACAATTGCCTTAAAACATTTTCAAGATGAGATCCCTTCTATTCGTATCTATGATAAAAATGTTCCTCAATCATTAGAGAATGTCGTATTAAAGGCAACAGCGAAAGAGCAAGCCGATCGTTATAAGACCGCTGATGAAATGCGAGAAGATCTTTCAACAGCCCTGTCACCTGAGCGCTTGAATGAACCAAGGTGGGAGCCACATGCGCTAAACGATGAAACTCGAGCGCTGACCCCTATTACCGATGAAATGATAGCTGAACAGCCTGCAGAACCGGCAGTGACGGAGCCAGAAGTAGAAGAGACCGCAGACCAGAAACAAGAAAAACCAAAGAAGAAGCGGAAGAAATGGTGGCTGATCCTGCCAATACTAGTTATTGCAGCGCTGCTGGTCATTGGCGGCTATTTTGTTTTTGGCGGAGGGCGCGGCGATGTTGAGATCCCTAAAGTCAGCGGAGACACAGAGACCGTTGCTCGAGAAAAGCTGGAAGCAGCAGGATTAAAAGTTGCTGATGAAACCGAAGAAATTGCTGACGATGAGATTGAAGAAGGCAATGTCGTTAAAACGGATCCACAAGAAGGAACCGAAGTCAAAAAAAATAGCGAGATCACTTTGTATATCAGCTCAGGGACTGAAAAAATCACCTTAAAAAACTATGAAGAGAAAAATTTTGAAGATGTAAAAGCCGAGTTGATCAAGTTAGGTTTTTCAGAAGACCAAATCAAAGAAGAGACCAAATCCAGTGATGCTATCGGAGAAGGTCTGATCATTAGCCAATCACCAGATGTCGGCGAGAAAGTTTCTCCGAAAGAGGATGACATTACTTTTGTAGTCAGCACGGGACCTGAATCGTTTGCAATGGAAGACTATTATGGTCAAAGAATCGAAGATGTACGGGCGGCATTGACCTCAAAAGGAGTTCCAACCGAAAATATTTATGAACAATCAGCGCCAAGCGATGAACCGGTGGGGACTGTCATTAATCAAGCGCCAGGAGCAGGAGAATCAGTCATTACCTCTCAAACTGTTATCACGCTGACAGTCAGCAGCGGTCAAGAGATGGTTAATGTGCCACGAATCATTGGACAGAGTCGAAATGATGCTGTAGCAGCACTAAATGAGGCTGGGTTAAAATATTCGATCAAAGAAGAATCGGGCTACAATGATTCTGTTCCGGCTGGAGAAGTCACAGATGTTTCGCCAGGTGAAGGGACTTCGGTGGCTGTTGGTTCTTCAGTAAATGTTACTATTTCTAAAGGACCAAAACCAGAGTCCTCTACGAGTGAATCCTCCGCTAGCAGTGAATCAACAAGTACGAGTTCAACGAGCTCTGAAGATTAATCAATAGCTGAAAAAACTATCCGAATGATTTTTAAGTTTACTCTATAGGTCGCAGTGAGATGGCAACCAAAGACTGTAGAAGTAACCACTTGAAGATGCGGATAGTTTTTTTGTGATGCGAAAAAAGAGCTAGCTGTTTAAGTTTCTTTTAGTAATTCCGCATCTCTAGGCGTACATCTTTTCAAGTTTTCAAAAATTGGGTATAATGAAGGTCAGAATTAGTCAAGGGAGGGAATGAATTGAATCATCATAACACTTCCGATTTGATTGAGGCATATTTGAAGAAAATTCTTGAAGACAGCGAAACAATCGAGATTCGCCGAGCTGAAATGGCGAATTTATTCAATTGTGTGCCTTCACAAATAAATTATGTGATCAATACCCGTTTCACTATTCAAAGAGGGTATACTGTTGAAAGCAAACGTGGAGGCGGAGGATATATCCGTATCGAAAAAGTAAAGATCACGGATAACCACCACTACCTTGAAGAAATGAATCAATTATTTGATGAAACCATCTCGGAAAAAGATGCTTATGCAATAATCCAAAAACTTTATGAGGAAGGAATCCTGTCGAAGCGTGAGGGCAATTTATTGTTGACCGTCATTGCGAAGTCAGTATTAGGACGTTCTCCTTATGAAAATCGAACACGAGCAGACTTGCTCCATGCAATTTTAGAACGTTTAAGTTATGAAGACAGGAAGTGAATGAGATGGATGAACTATTTACACAACGAGCGAAAGCTGTGCTGACGATCGCACAGGAAGAAGCAAAGTACTTTAAACATCAGTCCGTAGGTTCAGAACACATCTTGCTTGCCTTAGTCATTGAACAAAATGGCATTGCCGGCAAAACGTTACGGGAAATGAATATCACTGAAAATGATATTCGCGAAGAAATCGAGCATTTAACAGGTTACGGAACTGTTCGCCAATATCCAGAGAATGCCTATCTAGCCTATTCCCCACGAGCGAAGCAAACATTTGTTTACGCTGGAGATGAAGCTAAGCGTTTAGGCGCTCTTCAAATCGGCACAGAGCATCTTTTGTTAGGATTGCTTCGGGATGAAGATATTTTAGCCTCAAGAATCATGTTGAACTTAGGTTTGAGTTTGGCTAAAATGCGGCAGTTATTAAAGAAAAAAATGGGTATCAATGACACAAAAAATGCCGGTGGTGCGGGTCGTCGTCGTCCTCAAGGAAAAGCACAAGGAACGCCGACGCTGGACTCACTAGCTCGAGATTTAACAAAATTGGCAAGAGATAAACGCTTAGATCCAGTAGTGGGTCGAGCAAAAGAAGTGAAACGATTGATTCAAATCCTAAGCCGCCGGACCAAAAACAACCCTGTTTTAGTAGGGGAACCGGGGGTTGGTAAAACAGCTATTGCTGAAGGATTGGCACAAAAAATCATTCACGGTGAAGTACCAGAAGATATGCAGAACAAACGCTTAATGATGTTAGATATGGGTGCTTTAGTAGCTGGCACGAAATATCGCGGTGAGTTTGAAGATCGAATGAAGAAAATCATCGACGAAATTTACCAAGATGGACAGATCATTTTATTTATTGATGAGCTGCATACACTGATTGGTGCTGGTGGTGCGGAAGGTGCTATCGATGCATCGAATATATTAAAACCTGCATTAGCCCGCGGAGAATTACAAACAATTGGTGCTACGACCTTAGATGAATATCAAAAGTATATCGAAAAAGATTCTGCATTGGAAAGACGGTTTGCCCGTGTTCAAGTGGATGAGCCAACGCCAGAAGAAGCAGAAGAAATTTTACGAGGATTACGTCCCCGTTATGAAGAGCATCACGGCGTAGAGATTTCAGATGATGCCCTGCATGCCGCTGTCCAATTGTCGGTACGCTATATCAATTCACGGCAGTTGCCGGACAAAGCCATTGACTTGATGGACGAATCGGCAGCAAAAGTGCGCTTGGATAAAACAGACGAAAGTTCTGAGTTGGCCGATTTGCAAAATGAAATCGCCAATCTGATTGAAGAAAAAGAAGCAGCGATTCGCCAACAAGATTTTGAAGCCGCAGCTCGTTTGCGCATCAAAGAGAAGAAATTGACCCAGCAGTTGACTGAAGTTGCGTTCATGGAAGTGAAAGAAGCTTCTGGCTACGCAGACAGTGTCACAGGCGAAGATGTTGCGGCAGTCGTGTCGCAATGGACGGGCGTTCCTTTACAGCAAATGGAGAAAAAAGAAAGTGAACGGCTTCTCGATCTAGAAAAAATCCTGCATCAGCGAGTTGTTGGTCAAGAAGAAGCTGTGAAAGCAGTCGCACGTTCGATTCGTCGAGCACGTAGTGGTCTAAAAGATCCGAATCGTCCAATTGGTTCATTCATGTTCCTAGGTCCTACGGGTGTCGGAAAAACAGAGCTGGCAAAAGCCTTGGCAGAAGCAATGTTTGGCAGTGAGGATTCACTCGTTCGTGTGGATATGTCTGAGTTTATGGAGAAATACAGTACAAGTCGTTTGATTGGCTCCCCTCCTGGTTATGTTGGTTACGATGAGGGTGGACAATTAACTGAAAAGATTCGTTCAAAACCTTATTCAGTGATTTTACTAGATGAAGTGGAAAAAGCTCATCCAGATGTCTTCAATATTCTCTTACAAGTCTTTGATGATGGTCATTTGACAGATGCCAAAGGGCGGAAAGTCGATTTCCGTAATACAATCCTGATTATGACCTCAAATATCGGCGCACAACAGATTCGTGAAGAAAAGAATGTAGGTTTCAATGTGGTGGATCTTAGCAAAGACCATCAAGCGATGCAAAAACGGATTCTGGAAGAACTCAAGAAAGCATTCCGTCCTGAGTTCTTGAATCGGGTGGATGAAACAGTTGTCTTCCGTTCATTAGGCGAAGATGAAATTCATGAAATCGTTAAAATCATGAGTAAAGCGATCATCAAACGTCTCAGTGATCAAGACATTCAACTGAAGATCACATCTGCAGCGATTGATGTCATCGGTAAAGCTGGTTTTGATCCAGAATATGGGGCTCGCCCAATTCGTCGAGCATTGCAAAAAGAGGTCGAAGACCGCTTAAGCGAAGCACTATTGTCTGGACAGATCCATTTAGGTGACCGGGTGACGATTGGGGCATCGAAAGGCTCAATTACATTGAATGTAAGAGAAGGCCAATCTCGTATTCTTCAACAAGTATAAGCTCTATTAGAAAGAAAAATGAAACTATCTAACTAGCAAACGACTGATGGTCAGCAGAATGCAGGCTGAACCATCGTTTGCTGCTTGGATAGTTTTTTTGTGGGCAAATAGTATTTGTTGGATTTCGAACAATTGAAATGGAGATAAAAACTCATAAAGTTCACAAATTTAAAAGAGCGTTAAAGTTGGATTACCAGTTCTCATCGCTGAGTATTCCTTTTTTTAGTGAAAAAAGTTCAAAAGGAAGTCTTGGAAAGCCGTGTTGCCTGTGATACTATTAGTGAGTTATAGAGGAGGAATATCATGGTTGAGATTATCGCAACGGTGGAGTCGATTGAACAAGCAAAACAGCTCTTACCTTATGTAGATACTATTTTTTTCGGAGAAGAAACTTTCGGTTTGCGTTTGCCGACATCTTTCTCACGAGAGGAACAAAGCGAATTGATCCGCTTAGCGCAAGCAGAAGGAAAACAAGCGATGGCGGCAGTCAATGGCATCATGCACCCGCAAAAAATGACGCTAGTTCCAGAATACTTGGCTTTTTTGAAGGCCAACCATGTTGATAAAATTTCTATCGGCGATCCAGGAATCATTTATCGTATGAAAAAGAATCCGGAATTGGCATTGCCGTTTGTATACGATGGAGAGACGCTGGTCACCAGTGCTAGACAAATCAATTTTTGGGGGCAAAAAGGGGCGATTGGAGCAGTTTTAGCAAGAGAAGTCCCCTTTGGAGAAATGACAGTTTTAGCACCACAGCTAACGATTCCTGCGGAAGTGCTTGTCTATGGGGCAACGTGCATCCATCAGTCGAAACGTCCATTGCTTCAAAATTATTATAATTATACGCAACAGGAAGATGAAAAATCTCGTGAGCGAGGTTTATTTTTATCAGAACCCAAGAAGGAGGATACCCACTACTCGATTTATGAAGACAGTCATGGCACGCATATTTTCGCCAATAATGACATCAATTTGATGAATGAATTGCAGTCTCTTTTTGAAACGGGGTACCAGACTTGGAAGTTAGACGGTTTATTTACTCCAGGGACAGCGTTTGTCTCGATCGTAGCTTGTTTTGCACAGGCGAAGCAATTGCTTACTGAAGGCACATGGACTGCTGAACAAGCAGCTAGCTTGAGTGAACAAGTACGTCAGCTACATCCAGCTCAACGGGGGTTAGATACCGGTTTTTATGCGATCAATCCAGAGGATATCAAGTAAGGAGCAATGGAAATGACAGTCAAACAAAAATTGAAACGGCCAGAAGTATTGGCACCAGCCGGTACATTAGAAAAATTAAAAACAGCCATTCATTACGGGGCGGATGCTGTTTATATAGGCGGCAACGCCTATGGCTTACGAAGTCGTGCCGGAAACTTTACCTATGAAGAGATGGCTGAAGGGGTTGCATTTGCTAAAGCTCATAATGCTAAAGTATATGTAGCAGCAAATATGGTCACCCATGAAGGCAATCAAGAAGGAGCTGGGGAATTTTTCCGTCAATTGCGGGATGTGGGAATTTCGGCGGTGATCGTGTCTGATCCTGCTTTGATCGAGATCTGTGCGACAGAAGCACCAGGATTGCCGATCCATCTTTCAACGCAAGCTTCCGCGACAAATTATGAAACGCTAGAATTTTGGCGAGAAGAAGGGCTTGAGCGAGTTGTCTTGGCTCGAGAAGTATCCATGGAAGAAGTCGCCGAAATCCGCAAAAATACGAGTGTGGAGATTGAAGCTTTTATTCATGGGGCGATGTGTATCTCTTATTCTGGACGTTGTACATTGTCCAATCACATGTCGATGCGAGATGCCAATCGTGGTGGTTGCTCACAATCTTGTCGTTGGAAATATGATCTTTTTGATATGCCTTTTGCACAAGAAAGAAAGAGTTTGACAAAGAATGGAACGATCGAAGAAGAATTCTCAATGAGTGCAGTCGACATGTCCATGATCGAACATATTCCTGACTTGATTGAAAACGGCGTCGATAGTTTTAAGATCGAAGGACGGATGAAATCGATCCACTATGTTTCAACTGTTGCGAATGTGTACAAAGCGGCAGTTGACAGTTATATGGAAGATCCAGAGAACTATGTCTGCAAACAAGAGTGGATTGATGAATTATGGAAGGTAGCGCAAAGAGAACTAGCTACCGGATTTTATTACCATACACCGAGTGAAAATGAGCAATTATTTGGTCCTCGGCGTAAAATCCCGCAATACAAGTTTATCGGGGAAGTCATGGCCTATGATGACGCAACAAAGATGGCCACGATCCGGCAGCGGAATTTGTTTTCGGTGGGGGACGAGATCGAGTTTTATGGACCTGGATTCCATCATTTCCATCAAAAGGTGGAAGTCATGTATAATGAAGACGGTGAATCGATCGATCGCGCGCCAAATCCGATGATGCTTCTAACGATGCCCGTCGCTGAACCTGTTCAGGTTGGCGACATGATCCGGAAGAAAAAATAAAAACTGTGACAGAAGTATCCAAGGCTGATAAAGGAAAAATAATGAGATTCGAGGGGTAGCGCACTGTGCTAAAAGCGAGTTTGAATTTCGTACATGTTATGTTCCTCTCCCTTTATCATTGACTCGGTGCTTTCTGTCGCATTTTTTTGTAAGATTTGAAAAATCCTTCGATATACACCAAAATGAAGTTGTTCCTAAGGAGGAGACCAATAATGCAAGAGTATGATTACATAGTGATTGGCGGTGGCAGTGGCGGGATTGCTTCTGCAAACCGTGCAGGAATGCATGGAGCCAAAGTTTTATTGATTGAAGGCAATGAGCTGGGGGGTACTTGTGTCAATGTGGGCTGTGTACCCAAAAAAGTGATGTGGCAAGCAAGTGAAATGTTAGAAATGATTAAGCGTGATGCCACGAGCTATGGTATTTATCCACATGTGGATAAATTTGATTTCAAGCAACTTGTGGATAACCGTGAAAAATATATTGATTTTTTACACACAGCATATCAAAAAGGCTTAGATAGCAACAGAGTAGAAGTTATCCACGGTTATGCACAGTTTGTGGATAACCATACTGTGACGGTCGATGGACAAGAATACAGAGCGCCAAAGATCTTAATTGCTACAGGAGGAAAACCTAGTGTCATGTCGATTCCTGGTGGTGAACATGCGATTGATTCCAATGGCTTTTTTGCCTTAGAAGAAGTGCCTAAAGAAATGATCGTCTTAGGAGCAGGGTACATTGCGGCAGAACTTAGCGGAATGAGTCAGCAATTTGGCAGTCACGTTTCTTGGGCTTATCGTAAAGAACGTCCATTACGGGCGTTTGATCATATGTTAACTGATAATTTAGTAGAAATTTATCGAGAAGCAGGAATGGACCTTTATTCCGGCTATGTAGCTGAAAGGATCGAAGAACGTGATGGACAATATACGGTTTTCTTTGAAAATGGTCAAACACTGACGGGGGACTGTGTATTGTTTGCTGGGGGACGAGTGCCCAATACCCAACACCTTGGTTTGGAAAATACAGATGTCTCTCTAGATGAAAAAGGCTTTGTCATTGTTGATAAGTACCAAAATACGACTGCTGAATCGATCTTTGCAGTTGGAGATGTGATCGGCAAATTAGAGTTGACGCCAGTAGCGATTGCAGCGGGTCGTCGCTTGTCTGAACGATTGTTCAATGGTCAAACTGAGGCACATTTAGATTATGATCTGGTGCCGACAGTCATTTTTACGCACCCACCAATTGCAACGATCGGTCTTTCAGAAGAAGCTGCAATCGCAAAATATGGCGAAGAAGAAATCAAAGTATATCATTCACGCTTTACACCAATGTACTTTGCATTGAATGACTATCGTCAAAAATGTGAAATGAAACTTGTTTGTTTAGGAAAAGAAGAGAAGATCATTGGTCTACACGGTATTGGAATTGGTGTTGATGAAATGCTGCAAGGATTCGCCGTCGCCATCAAAATGGGAGCAACTAAGGCAGATTTCGACAATACCGTTGCAATCCATCCGACTGGAGCAGAAGAGTTCGTTACAATGCGATAAACAGTCAAGAGAAAGTGAAGTAAAGAAAAAGAACGATCTCCGATTATAGAAGACGTGTCGTCTAATCAATCGGAGATCGTTCTTTTTTGTCTGAAAGACAGCTAGTTGAAAGCAGCTACCTCTAAATCACTTATCAAACTATTATTTATAGAAAAACCACTCAATTTGTGCGAGCTAGGATTTGGTTTGTGATCTGATACAAATAGTCTTTGGTATTTTTTCCAGGATCAGGTAATTTCTTGATTCCTTGCAGGGCTTTTTTTGTATAACGAGCAGCTAATTGATGTGCTTCTTCAACGCTATGGCTGTTGTGAACGATTTGGTAGACTTGCTGCGCTTCCTGATCGGTCATCTCGGCTTTTTTCTCCAGTAATGGTGTTAGCACTGCCCGCTCTTTTTTCAGTGCCAACAACAACGGCAGTGAGTAGACCCCCTGCTTGACATCTTCAAGGACAGGCTTACCCAAGGCACTTTCGCTTTGGCTGTAATCAAGGATATCGTCCATGATTTGAAATGCTAACCCGATGGATTGACCAATCGTTTTTGCCTGATTGGCTAAACGTAGAGAAGCCCCACTTTCATAAGCCCCGATAAAGCAGCTTAGAGCAAACAGTTCAGCTGTTTTACCAGAAATGTTTTCCAGATAGTCCTCAATCGTCACATTCAGGTCGTAGCGTTTGCTCATTTGTCCTAATTCTCCAGCTAAAATTGTTTCCATGCTGCGAGAATTGATTTGCAGACTTTTGAGAGAACCAGCGTAATCCGCCAGTAGTTTAAAACAGCATACAAAGAGATAATCACCCGCGTAAACGGCGACATCATTACCGAATTGTGCACGGATAGTAGGCAAGCTTCGCCGAGTATCGGCTTGATCAACAATATCATCATGAATCAGTGAAGCAGTATGGAGCATTTCGATCGCTGCGGATAGTGCTACTGCTTTTTGAGAATCTTTCTCTTCTCCGAATTCAGAGAACAACAACTGATAGGCCGGGCGGAGCATCTTGCCGCCAGAATGGATCATCGCTAATATCGCTTGTTCTACTGCTTTATTTTTTAGTTTCAAGGATTGTTCCATTAATTGCAGCGATTCAGATAAATCGTTTTGCAACGCAGGATATGCTTGCCACATTGGATGAAGTTTCATAAATGACTCCTTTATTTTGAATCAGAACGCCACTTGACATTGGTTTGCCGTTCATAATCAAGCTGAAATCGCCGTAATGTGTCTACTCTTTGCAAAAGATAGTTGGCGGCGATGCCGATGGCGATCCCTGATAGAATACCGAAAAATGCGAGAACGGGTAGGTAAAGCATGACACTCCAGGATTGAGCAATCCAAGAAGCTGTGACCAATTGGCCAACATTGTGTAAAAAACCACCAGCTGCACTGATCCCGATAATGCTGACGCGCTTAGGTCCTAGTTGTTTTACTAGCAACATACCGAAATAGCTCAAAAGTGAACCACTCATACTATATAAGAATGTTGAAACAGTTCCGCCTAAGAGTGTAGTTAAGATTAAACGTAGCCATATCAGCAAAAAACTGTCTCGTTTAGGCATAGTGAACAAAGCAATGATCGTGATCAGATTGGCTAAACCTAATTTAGCTCCGGGAGCAAAGGCAAAAGGATACGGAATCATATTTTCAATCAAACCGATAACGACTCCTTGAGCAACTAATAATGAGATGAAAATGATTTTCTGTAAACGACTCATAGTATCACGATCAGTAGATTAGATCGTCTGTCTCACTCCCATCTGTTGCACGAACTTCGATCACTAATTTATGTGGTAAACATACGATTGTTTCGCCATTTTTTGAGGCCCAGCCGCGGCGGACGCAAATTTGATCGCCACAGTCAGCTTCTTTGATGCGGATGCGGTCACCAGCGATTTCAATGAGATTGTAATCACCATCTGGATCTTCGTATCGATACGTGTAGCTATCTTGTCCTTCGATCAAATCAAACTCTTTGATCTCCTTGCCATCAACTCGCAAAACAGCTTGTTTGGCGGCAGTAGGGGTACTTTGTGATTGCCCAAAAATCAAAATTGGTAAAAACGAGCTAAGTATCAGTACCAGAATGATGACCCCGTCCCAAGGCTTCAGGTGGGCACGACGGATAAATTCTTTTACTTTCATCAGAAAGACTCCTTTGAAGTTCTGTGTCTCATTCTAGCATAATCCGCTGGTTTTCTACTACTTTTAAGAGAAGGTTTTTCTAGTAGATAAAAAAGTGCTTAACTTGGAAAGAGACTGAGACATTGATCAAAGGATCAGGCTGCCTCAGTCTCGTTTAAAAAGCGATTATTTTTTACCGTATAAGGAACGCGGTGTACCGTACCACCATTTACCAAGTGTACGTTGTAACCATGGGATCACCCAACGATCCAAACCAACGGCACGGCCAGAACCGTTCATTAATGCAAAGGCTACTGGGATGAACCAAATGTTAACCCAATAGAACATACCTGACATACAGAATGTCAAGACTAAAACAATTGTCGTTGCATTCACTAACCAAGTAAACAAACCAGCCATCAATGCTAAAGCTAAAGCAATTTCAAAGAAGACCATGAATTTTTGGAAGAACATTGCTACATCGTTGTTAGGCATAATAAATTGCATCACTTTTGTAAACCAATCTGGTGATTTTTCGATCACGACCATTGGTTGTTCGCCGTAGGCATAACTTAAACCAAAGTGAGCTGCTTGGGTTGCTGCTGCGCCGGCAGCATCGCCTGCACCGCTTGCCGCACTGGCAGCGTCAGCTGCTTCACTCGCGCCGCTTGCTGCATCAGCAACAGTTTGATATTCCCAAGTCCAAGGGAATACGCTGTTTCCTTGGAACCAAGAACCTTCGCCAAACCATGTTCCTGGCTTAAAGACTTCACCATTTGTACCTAGAATTTTCTTGAAAGCTTCAACAAACCATACCAGACCGTAGAAGATTCGCAGTGGAACACTCCAAAGAACGTTTCCGTAACGTGAAGTATGACCACGCGCCACTGTCCGATCATCTTTGATATGGAAGATTTCATGCATCAAGTATTGGAACATGTAGTAGCCAGAACGAATGTCAAAGAAGTATTTCAAGTTGACGATATGTTTCATAATGATTGCTAAGAAACCGCTAAGGTGAATCTTATTGAATAAGTTGGCTACGCCCCATTTAGCGCCAATCGATACCATGAATCCTTGGTAATTTCCTTTAAATTTGTGTTTTTCGCCGCCTTTGATCGCTGCGACGATATTTGATGCAGCTGTATGACCAGTTTGTTCAGCGGCTTGAACGATTTGTGGTGTTGGTGTATTTGGAAATTCTTCATAGAAGACCAAGTCACCAATGATATAGATATTTTTGTCTTCATAACCTTTTGCTTCCATATATTCGTTAGCAACAAGGCGGAAACCGCGAGCAGTTTCTAGACCAAAGTCTGCAGCGTCGCTCGTTCCTTTCACACCAGCTGTCCAAATCAGTGTATAAGTTGGGATCGTTGAACCATCTTTTAATTTGATGTGATCTTCAGCCACTTCAACGATTGGTGCGTTCAGAACTAATTCGACATTTTTTTGTTTCAAGTAGCGTTCTGCTTTGGCAGCATCGTTACGATCCAACATGTTAAGGATCGTAGGCATTGCTTCGACCACTTTCAACGTGATTTCGCTTGGATCCAATTTGTAGTCTTCAGCCAAACGCTCTTTCCAGTCGATCAGTTCACCGATCATTTCAATACCGGTAAAGCCAGAACCGCAGACAACGAAAGTCAACATTGCTTTACGAAGTGCTGCATCAGGCTCGATTGCTGCTTTAGCAACAGTTTTTTCGATGTGTTCACGAATGCGAACAGAATCTTCAAATGACCATAGAGTAAATCCATGTTCTTTTACTCCTGGAGTGCCGAAGTCATTTGGTTCGCCACCCATACCTAAGATCAAGTAATCAAAGGAATAGCTGCCTTGTTTTGTTTGTACGACTTTCTTTTCTTTATCGATAGCAGTTACCGTGTCGGTTACTAAGCGAACATTTTTCTTACGTGAAAACAAACGTTGCAAGTCATATTGGATTGCGGTCGGCTCGACACGTCCCCCGGCAACCTCGTGCAGTTCGGTCATCATGGTGTGATAAGAGTGACGATCGATCAATGTTATTTCTACATCATTGTCTTTTTTCAATTTTTTTGCCATGTACTTGGTTGCTGAAACACCGGCATAGCCTGCACCGACAACGACAATGCTTTTCTTTGCCATTGCAAATCTCTCCTTAAAAAAAATAATCTATGATAATAAATACACAATCGTTCCTATTATATATAGAAATCCATCGTTTGTCTAACTTTTCTGATAGGAAAATACGATATTTCATGAAATTCGTGAAAATTTGCGAAAATCAAAAAAAGTTCAAAAATATTCACAAAAGCTATAGGGAAGCGGTTGACATATTTCTAATTTACTTTAAAATGTTAGATGAATCACAAACTTTTTTTGTGGGAAAATAATTAGTAAAAGGTGGAGCATTATGAAAGCAAAGAAATTAATGGTAGGTATGGCGGTATTTTCATTCTCAGCGTTAGTATTAGCAGGTTGTGGATCTGACAACAACACGTCAGCTTCTTCGTCAACAAAAGAAAGTACTTCACAAGTCGCTAGCAGCGAATCAGCAACAGCAACTTCTGAATCAGAAGCGAAAGTAGTCGCAGGAGCACCATTGCAAGATGGCACATATAAATTAGAAGAAAAAAATTATTCAAATGATTACCGCGTAGTTTTTGAAATCACTGTTAAAGATGGCAAAATCACTGAATCTAAATATGACAACATCAATGCAGACGGCGAATCAAAAACAAAAAATGCGGAATACAACGAAAACATGAAAGCCAAAGCAGGAATCAGTCCAGAAGAATTTATTCCTAAATTCAATGAAGAATTGGTTGCGGCACAAAGCCCTTCAGCAATTGAAGTTGTTTCTGGTGCGACACACTCATTCGATTCATTCCAAAACTATGCACAACAATTGATCCAAGCTGCTCAAGCAGGCAACACAGATACAATCGAGATCGACAACGGTGCAGACTTGAAAGATGGTACGTATAGCTTAGAAGAAAAGAACTATTCAAATGGCTACCGTGTAGCATTCTCAATCACTGTCAAAGACGGCAAAGTGTCTGAATCTAACTATGACTATGTTAACGAAGATGGCAAATCTAAAAAAGATGATGCGGAATACAACGAAAACATGAAAGCAAAATCTGGTACAAACCCAGAAGAATTTATTCCAAACTTCAACGAAGCATTCGTGACAGCAGTAAATGCTGAAGATGGTTCAGTTGCTGATATGGATGTTGTTTCTGGTGCGACACACAGCTTCCACAGCTTCGTGATCTATGCACAACAATTGTTGAACGCAGCAGAAAAAGGGGACGAAACACCTATCCAAGTGGACAACATCGTCACTGAATAATTCATAAATGAACAAGCGGTATTCTGATGTAGAGTACCGCTTTTTTTATGTTCAAAAGCGCTAAATAACCTACCAATAATAAAAAAATTCTAGTAGAAAACCTTCCTACGTGGACTCCCTCTGTCTGATAAAGAAACAGAAGAGATTAAAGAATCGCAAAAGAAACTAAGATTCTGGCGCCAACCCTTTTCATTTTAGAAAAAAAAAGCTATTATAATAAAATTGAATACAACAGAAAAGAGGAAGACCATGAAAAAGAAATTACCGTTTTTTGCATTGATTGTTTTTTTTATCACAATATTATCCGCTTGCGGCAGTGAAAAAGAAACTGTTCAATTAAGAGACGAACCATATTTTCAAGAAGAATTTTTATTAGGCACGTATACACGCATCAGAATTTACGATGAAGGCAAAGAATCTGCGATGAAACCAGCGTTTGCCCGCATCAAAGAATTGGGAGACAAGATTACGATCAACCAAGCAGGATCAGAAGTTGACGAGATCAATGCCCAAGCTGGAATCAAACCAGTCAAAGTTTCTGATGATATTTATTTTCTATTGAAGGATGCCTATGACTATAGCAAAAAATCTAATGGCGGGTTCAATATGGCTATCGGTGCGATCACCCAATTGTGGCGGATTGGATTTGATGATGCTCGCAAACCGGAACAATCGGAAATTGATGAAGCACTAAAACATATCGATTATCGGAAAGTTGAGTTCAATGATGATGAGAAGACCGTCTATTTAAAAGACAAAGATATGATCATTGACTTAGGAGCGATCGCTAAAGGATATATCACGGATGAAGTAGTCAAAGTATTGAAGGAACAAGGGGTTACCTCGGCAATCGTTGACTTAGGCGGCAATGTCTATGTGTTAGGACATAGCAATCGTGGTGAAGACGAACCTTGGAATGTGGGGATCCAAGATCCCAACGAAGCCCGCGGTTCCATTATTGGCAGTATCAAAGAAACCAACAAAACGGTGGTCACTTCAGGAATCTATGAACGCTATTTGAAAGTCGACGGCAAAACCTATCACCATATCTTTGATTCAGAAACAGGGTATCCGTATGACAATGACATTGCCAGTGTATCTGTGATCACAGATAAATCGATCGATGGCGATGGTTTGACGACGGTGGTTTTTGATAAAGGGATCAAAGCTGGTTTAGAATATATCGAGCAGCACACCGACAAAGGAACAGATGCGATCTTCATCACGAAAGAAGGGATCGTCTATGTTACGGATGGAATCAAAGATACCTTTAAGCTGTCTGAAGAATCAGGTTACACGATGGGCGATCGTGCCGATTTAAAATAAGAGGAGGGATCTTGTGTCTCTTGCAGTATTTTTAGAAGTTGTTGAGATTCGGACTAAGGTTGCAAGTATTTTTCCGTTTATTATGGGAATCTTGTTTTCTCTCGTATACTTCCATGAATTCCATCCATTGAACACCATTATATTTTTTGTAGGGATGATCTTGTTTGATTTAACGACAACATCGATCAATAACTACATGGATTTCAAAAAAGCAAAGTCTAAGGTTTATAAGTATGAACAAAATGTGATCGGTCGGGAAAAGATTCCCGAAACCCTTGTACGGAACATGATTTTTGGCATGTTGGCGCTGACGTTGTTGATCGGTCTTTATCTGACTTGGATGACAGGCTGGCTTTTATTGCTGATGGGATTAGTCGTATGCTTTATCGGGGTGTTTTATACCTTTGGGCCGGTTCCCTTATCTCGGATGCCATTGGGGGAAGTCTTTAGTGGAGTGACGATGGGATTAGGTATTTTTGCCATCACCATCTATCTGAACACTGTCACACAAAAAGTTTTTTATTTAGACATTGATTTTGCGACCGGAACCTTCGGATTAGTGGGTCATCTGTGGGCGGTATGTGCCATTGTATTAGCATCCTTGCCCCTTGTATTTACGATTGCCAATATTATGTTGGCAAATAACTTGCGTGATTTAGAAACAGATATTGAGAACCACCGGTACACATTGGTTTATTACATTGGTCGGACCAACGGCATTCATCTTTTCCAAGGATTGATGCTGGCATCCTACGGTGCGATTTTGATCGGATTTTTGTTTGGTCTTTATCAGTGGCCGATCTTACTCGTCTTTCTAACCTTACCGAAGATTCGCCAAAACTTGAAAGAGCATCAAGCAAGTTTGCCGCACCCAAGAAGCTTTGGTTATTCAATCAAAAACATGATTTTATTTAACAGTAGCTATGCTCTAGGCCTAATTTTATGCCTGATCTGGCAAATGCTCGTTCACTAAATAGCAAGACAAAGACCCGTCAGACAAAGAATGGCTGCATCGTAAGAGCAGTCTTTCTTGATCTGACGGGTCTTTGTTTGGTTTTTTGAAAAAAATGCTGCTAAGAATATTTCTCCAGACTGATTTCACCAGAAGAAAGGACTTTGACATCATCTGTTGTCCGAACCACTAATTCACCAGTAGCAGTGATGGACTCTGCGACTCCTTCATAGCGGATGCCTTGTTGTGTGAAGCAAACGGTTTTACCAAGAACAAATGATTTCTGACGATAAATAGTTAGATAATCATCAGCCGGTAATTGATCCAACAAGTCAAAGAAGCGTGTCCATACTGCTGCGATCAAGCGCGCACGATTGACAGGAGCTTCCCCAGTTGGAAAGAGAGAGGTTGCCCTTTGCTGGATATCTTCTGGGAAAGCTGTCTGAGGGATCGCAAAGTTGATGCCTATGCCGATGACGATCGAAGCGATGCGGCCACTTTCAAAGTCACTAGTGGCTTCAGATAAAATACCGCAGACTTTTTTTCCTTCTAAGTAAATATCGTTGACCCACTTGATTTGTGTTTCTTTGCCGGTCAACTCGTCGATTGCTTGTGCCACAGCTACCGCTGCCAATAATGTGTATTGAGGCAACTCGCTGAAGGTATGATTTGGCTTCAGCAATAAGCTCATATAGATTCCTTTTCCTTTGGGTGAAAAGAAAGGACGATTGAATCGACCATGCCCGCCTACCTGTGTTTCTGCTAAAAATAGAGCCGGAGTCGCAAGTTCAGATAAAGCAGCTAGCTTTGCTTCTTTCATCGTGGTCTCAACTTGGTCAGCGATCTGGATCGTTGCTACCATCGGCAGTGCTTCCTGTAACGCGCGTTGTTCGTAACGATCTGCTGATAAATAGCGATAGCCGCTGGCTGAATGTTCAAAGCGGTAGCCTTTTTTCTCTAATTCTTTAATCGCTTTCCAGACGGCAGTCCGTGATATGTCCAATTTTTGGGCAATTTTTTCTCCGGATAAAACGGAGGTTTCTTGTTGCAACAATGCCAAAATCTTTTCTCTAGTTGTCATAGTTGCTCCTTTCAAAATGTTTCACGTGTAACGCTCATGCTTTTTTTGCTAGCATAGCAAGAAAACAAGAAAATGCAAAGAAATTTCTCGTCATTTTTTCTAATTTTAGAGAATCCTTTCTTAAAGAAAACTTAGAATTTGCATGCATCGGAAAAGCGTTGCAACTTTCAATGAAAGCTTGACATCAATGTGCTTCATCTGTATAATAAGGAGTTGCAAAAACTATCTGAAAGAAAAAAGCAGAAACGAAATATTGTCCGTTTCGGCTTGGGAATAAGGAAACAAAAGTAGAAAATGCCCAATGCATCCGTTCTATTTTTGGTTTTTTTTTGCCTAAAAGCCGCAAAAAATGCTTTCTGTAATATATATTTAATATTTGTTACAGTTTTGTAAATAATCGGATAGCCTTTTTGAAAGACTTTATGAAGAGGTGAAGAGCTTGGCTGGACACGTAGTAAAATACGGAAAGCACCGCGAACGTAGAAGTTTCGCACGGATCAGTGAAGTATTAGAATTACCGAATTTGATTGAAATTCAAACCGACTCTTACCAATGGTTCTTAGATGAGGGCCTAAGAGAAATGTTTGAAGATATTTTGCCAATCGAAGGATTTAACGGCAATTTGTCCCTAGAATTTGTAGACTATGAATTGAAAGAACCTAAGTATACAGTGGAAGAAGCTCGTGCACATGATGCCAACTATTCGGCACCTTTGCATGTCACATTGCGTTTAACAAACCGTGAAACTGGCGAAATCAAGTCACAAGAAGTCTTCTTTGGCGATTTTCCATTAATGACGGAACAAGGTACGTTTATCATCAATGGGGCAGAGCGGGTCATCGTTTCTCAGTTAGTCCGTTCACCAGGTGTTTATTTCCATGGGAAAGTCGATAAGAACGGAAAAGAAGGATTCGGCTCAACTGTGATCCCTAACCGCGGTGCGTGGTTAGAAATGGAGACAGATGCGAAAGACATCTCTTATGTACGTATTGACCGTACTCGGAAGATTCCTTTGACTGTGTTAGTGCGTGCCTTAGGGTTTGGTTCAGATGACACGATCTTTGAAATTTTTGGAGACAGTGATTCGTTACGCAACACAATCGAAAAAGACTTGCACAAAAATGCAAGCGACTCTCGGACAGAAGAAGGACTGAAAGATGTTTACGAACGTCTGCGTCCAGGCGAACCCAAAACGGCTGACAGCTCACGCAGCTTGTTGAATGCTCGCTTCTTCGATCCAAAACGCTATGACTTAGCAAATGTTGGTCGTTACAAAGTAAACAAAAAATTAGACTTGAAAACACGTCTATTGAATTTGACATTAGCAGAAACATTGGTTGATCCTGAAACTGGCGAAATCATCGTCGAAAAAGGAACTGTGTTGACTCACCAAGTGATGGAAACATTAGGTGCCTTTATCGATAATGGTTTAAATAGTGTTACTTACTACCCATCAGAAGACGGTGTTGTTACAGAACCAATGACTGTTCAAGTCATCAAAGTCTTTTCACCAAAAGATCCAGAACAAGAAGTGAATGTTATCGGTAATGGCTATCCAGATACGACCGTTCGTACAGTACGTCCAGCGGATATCATTGCTTCTATGAGCTACTTCTTCAATTTAATGGAAGGTATCGGCAATGTTGATGATATCGACCACTTAGGAAACCGCCGCATTCGTTCAGTTGGGGAATTATTGCAAAATCAATTCCGAATCGGACTTGCTCGGATGGAACGTGTCGTTCGTGAACGGATGTCAATCCAAGACACAGAAACATTGACACCGCAACAATTGATCAATATTCGTCCTGTTGTAGCAAGTATCAAAGAATTCTTTGGTTCTTCTCAGTTGTCACAGTTCATGGACCAGACCAACCCATTGGGTGAGTTGACCCATAAACGTCGTTTATCAGCCTTAGGACCTGGTGGTTTGACGCGTGACCGTGCTGGATATGAAGTACGGGACGTTCACTATTCCCACTATGGCCGGATGTGTCCGATCGAAACGCCTGAAGGACCGAACATCGGGTTGATCAATAGCTTGGCGTCTTATGCCAAAGTCAATAAATATGGCTTTATCGAAACCCCTTATCGTCGTGTTGATCGGGAGACTGGCCGTGTGACAGATCAAATCGACTATCTGACTGCAGATATCGAAGACCATTACGTCGTTGCCCAAGCAAACAGTTTGCTGAATGAAGACGGTACATTCGTGAATGATGTTGTTATGGCTCGTGCGACTTCTGAAAACTTAGAAGTGTCGATCGACAAAGTGGACTACATGGACGTTTCACCTAAACAAGTAGTCGCAGTCGCAACAGCTTGTATCCCATTCTTGGAAAACGATGACTCCAACCGTGCCTTGATGGGTGCCAACATGCAGCGGCAAGCAGTTCCATTGATCAACCCTAAATCACCATGGGTTGGTACTGGTATGGAATACAAATCAGCCCATGACTCAGGTGCTGCATTATTGTGTAAACAAGATGGAATCGTCGAATATGTGGATGCTGCTGAAATTCGCGTTCGTCGCGACAATGGCGCATTAGATGTTTATTCGGTAACGAAATTCCGTCGTTCTAACTCAGGAACAAGTTACAACCAACGCCCACTTGTAGCCCTTGGCGAAAAAGTAGAAAAAGGCGACATCCTTGCAGATGGCCCATCCATGGAAAATGGTGAAATGGCATTAGGACAAAACGTTCTAGTCGCATTCATGACTTGGGAAGGGTACAACTATGAAGATGCCATCATCATGAGCCGCCGTTTGGTGAAAGATGATGTCTACACTTCTGTGCATATTGAAGAATATGAATCAGAAGCTCGTGATACAAAATTAGGACCTGAAGAAATCACTCGTGAAATCCCGAATGTCGGGGAAGACGCATTGAAAGATCTAGACGAAATGGGTATCATCCGCATTGGTGCGGAAGTCAAAGATGGCGATCTGTTGGTTGGTAAAGTAACGCCTAAAGGGGTAACGGAACTATCTGCAGAAGAACGCTTGCTTCATGCAATCTTTGGTGAAAAAGCCCGCGAAGTCCGCGATACTTCTCTGCGCGTACCTCACGGTGGTGGTGGAATCGTCCATGATGTGAAAATCTTTACCCGCGAAGCTGGCGATGAATTGTCACCAGGTGTCAATATGCTCGTTCGCGTGTATATCGTTCAAAAACGGAAAATCCATGAAGGGGATAAAATGGCCGGCCGTCACGGAAACAAAGGGGTCGTTTCTCGCATTATGCCAGAAGAAGACATGCCTTTCTTACCAGACGGTACACCAGTTGATATCATGTTGAACCCATTAGGGGTGCCTTCACGGATGAACATTGGACAAGTATTGGAATTACACTTAGGAATGGCTGCCCGCCAATTAGGAATCCACGTTGCTACACCAGTCTTTGATGGTGCCAGCGATGAAGATGTCTGGGCAACAGTTGCAGAAGCCGGCATGGCTAGCGACGCCAAAACCGTTTTGTATGATGGCCGTACTGGAGAACCATTTGATGGTCGAATCTCCGTAGGTGTCATGTATATGATCAAATTGGCCCACATGGTCGATGATAAATTACATGCCCGCTCAATTGGACCATACTCATTGGTTACGCAACAACCATTGGGTGGTAAAGCACAATTTGGTGGACAACGTTTCGGGGAAATGGAAGTTTGGGCACTGGAAGCATACGGTGCTGCTTATACCTTGCAAGAGATCTTGACGTACAAGTCAGATGACGTTGTTGGTCGTGTGAAGACATACGAAGCGATCGTTAAAGGGGAACCAATTCCAAAACCAGGCGTACCAGAATCATTCCGCGTATTAGTCAAAGAATTGCAATCACTTGGTTTAGACATGCGTGTCTTAGACATTGATGATGCAGAGATTGAATTGCGTGATATGGATGATGACGATGATGACTTGATCACCGTGGACGCCTTAACAAAATTTGCCGAACAACAAAATGCTCGTGAAATTGAGCAACAAGCACAAACAGAAGCTAAAAATGCCGCCGATGATTTGAACCAACAAATCGAGACAGCAGAAGATCGCTTGCAATAATAGAAACGAGGGGACACCCGTCAAAATCAGACGGAGGTCTCAACCTCGTGTTCTATCGGATATGTCCATGAAATGAAATGGAGGGAACCTTTTTTGATCGATGTAAATAAATTCGAAAGTATGCAAATCGGTTTGGCTTCTCCTGAAAAAATCAGAAGCTGGTCTTACGGTGAAGTAAAAAAACCTGAAACCATTAACTATCGTACGTTGAAACCTGAACGCGAAGGGTTGTTTGACGAGCGTATTTTCGGCCCAACCAAAGACTGGGAATGTGCCTGCGGAAAATACAAACGAATTCGTTATAAAGGAATCGTTTGTGACCGTTGCGGTGTTGAAGTCACTCGCTCAAAAGTTCGTCGTGAACGGATGGGTCACATTGAATTAGCGGCACCTGTATCACATATTTGGTACTTCAAAGGCATTCCTTCACGGATGGGTCTAGTGTTAGACATGAGCCCACGTGCCTTGGAAGAAATCATTTATTTTGCTTCTTATGTCGTGATCGAGCCAGGAAACACTAGTCTTGAGAAGAAACAATTATTGACTGAACGGGAATACCGTGAAAAACGTGACCAATACGGTCAAGAATTTTCAGCAGCGATGGGTGCTGAAGCCATCAAACAATTGTTGGATGGTGTGGATCTAGACGGCGAAGTGGCCGAACTAAAAGAAGAATTGAAAAATGCGACCGGACAAAAACGGACACGTGCGATCCGTCGTTTGGATATCTTAGAAGCTTTCCGTGCTTCAGGAAACAAACCAAGCTGGATGGTCATGGATGTTATTCCAGTTATCCCGCCTGATTTGCGCCCAATGGTCCAATTAGAAGGTGGCCGTTTCGCAACAAGTGACTTGAACGATCTTTATCGCCGTGTAATCAACCGGAACAACCGCTTGAAACGTCTATTAGACTTAAATGCACCGAATATTATTGTTCAAAATGAAAAACGGATGCTCCAAGAAGCAGTGGATGCCTTGATCGATAATGGTCGTCGCGGTCGTCCAGTTGCAGGACCAGGTAACCGTCCATTGAAATCTCTTTCTCATATGTTGAAAGGAAAACAAGGTCGTTTCCGTCAAAACTTGCTAGGTAAACGTGTTGACTATTCTGGTCGTTCCGTTATCGTCGTTGGTCCATTCCTAAAAATGTATCAATGTGGATTGCCAAAAGAAATGGCGATCGAATTGTTCAAACCATTTGTGATGCGTGAATTGGTTTCTCGTGAAATCGCGTCAAACATCAAAAATGCGAAACGTAAAATCGAACGCCAAGAAGATGAAGTTTGGGATGTCCTAGAAGACGTCATCAAAGAACACCCTGTTCTTTTGAACCGGGCACCTACGTTGCACAGACTTGGAATTCAAGCATTTGAACCTGTATTGGTTGAAGGCCGTGCGATTCGTTTGCACCCACTAGTCTGTGAAGCCTACAACGCCGATTTCGATGGAGACCAAATGGCTGTCCACGTGCCATTGAATGAAGAAGCGCAAGCCGAAGCACGGATGTTGATGTTAGCAGCACAAAACATCTTGAATCCGAAAGACGGTAAGCCAGTTGTAACACCATCTCAAGATATGGTCCTAGGGAACTACTACTTGACGATGGAAGAAGAAGGCCGCGAAGGGGAAGGCATGATCTTCCGCGACATGGACGAAGCAGTAACAGCTTGGCGCAATGGTTACGTGCATTTACACACCCGTATTGCGATCAATCCAAACACATTAGGGGACAAACCATTTACTGCAGAACAAAAAGAACGCTTGATGGTAACGACTGTTGGGAAAGTGATCTTCAACTCGATCATGCCAACAGAATTCCCTTACTTGAATGAACCAACAGATTTCAACTTGACAGTCCAAACACCAGATAAGTACTTTGTCGAAGCTGGAACAGATATTCCTGCTTTCATCAAAGAACAAGAACTAGTCGGACCATTCAAGAAGAAAAACTTAGGAAATATTATTTCTGAAGTCTTCAAACGTTTCCGCATCACTGAAACATCACGGATGCTTGACCGCATGAAAGACTTAGGGTATAGCCATTCTACAATGGCCGGTATCACTGTAGGTATTGCAGATATCATGAACTTGCATGAAAAACATGACATCATCGAAAATGCCCACAAACAAGTTGAAACGATCACGAAACAATTCCGTCGTGGTTTGATCACTGATGATGAACGTTATGAACGCGTAATCGGTGTCTGGAATGCCGCGAAAGATGAGATCCAATTGAAACTGATGGAATCATTGGAAGCGAAAAACCCAATCTTCATGATGTCTGATTCTGGAGCCCGTGGTAACATCTCCAACTTTACTCAGCTTGCTGGGATGCGTGGATTGATGGCTGCGCCGAATGGACAAATCATGGAATTACCGATCATTTCAAACTTCCGTGAAGGACTTTCTGTCTTAGAAATGTTTATCTCTACTCACGGGGCTCGTAAAGGAATGACCGATACCGCCTTGAAGACAGCCGATTCTGGTTACTTGACTCGTCGTTTGGTTGACGTGGCGCAAGATGTCATCATTCGTGAAGAAGATTGCGGAACCGACCGTGGCTTAGATATTCAAGCTATTCGTGAAGGTAACGAAATCATCGAATCATTGGAAGAACGCTTGATTGGACGTTACACACGTAAATCAGCGATCCATCCAGAGACTGGTGCAGTCATTGTCGGACCAGATCAATTGATCACTGAAGACCTTGCCAAAGAAATCGTTGACGCAGGAATCGAAACTGTTTCGATCCGTTCCGTCTTTACATGTAATACAAAACATGGTGTATGTAAACATTGTTATGGTCGTAACTTGGCAACTGGTTCAGAAGTTGAAGTTGGTGAAGCAGTTGGTACGATCGCTGCCCAATCAATCGGTGAACCAGGTACTCAGTTGACCATGCGTACATTCCATACCGGTGGGGTAGCCGGTGATGATATCACTCAAGGTCTGCCTCGTGTCCAAGAAATCTTTGAAGCCCGTAATCCGAAAGGTCAAGCGGTCATCACTGAAGTTACCGGTGAAGTAATCGATATCTCTGAAGATGCGTCTACTCGTACGAAAGAAGTGACGATCAAAGGGGAAACTGATACTCGGACCTATACTGTACCATTTACCGCACGTATGAAAGTGGTCGAAGGAGACTTTATCCATCGTGGTGCACCATTGACAGAAGGATCAATCGATCCAAAACAATTGCTGCAAGTACGTGACGTCTTGTCTGTTGAAAACTATCTATTGCGTGAAGTACAACGCGTTTACCGTATGCAAGGGGTAGAAATCGGCGACAAACATATCGAAGTAATGGTTCGTCAAATGTTGCGTAAAGTTCGTGTCATGGATCCAGGTGATTCAGACATCTTGCCAGGAACATTGATGGATATCGCTGACTTTAAAGACCGCAACTACAACACATTAGTTGCCGGCGGGGTTCCTGCTACCAGCCGCCCAGTCTTACTTGGTATCACAAAAGCATCCTTGGAAACAAACAGCTTCTTATCTGCTGCATCCTTCCAAGAAACAACGCGCGTGTTGACAGATGCTGCGATCCGCGGGAAGAAAGATCCATTACTAGGATTGAAGGAAAATGTTATCATCGGTAAGATTATTCCTGCAGGTACTGGTATGGCTCGCTACCGTGAAATGGAACCAAAAGAAGTCACTGTTGCGAGTGAAAATGTCTATAGTATTTCCGACATTGAAGCGCAAATGGCTGCAGAAGATGCATTGAACAACCAAAACTAAACAAAAGCCCGCTGTTTCGCTAATGAAACAGCGGGCTTTTTTGTTAAAGGAAACGCACGATGACTAATGCTAAACTCAAACAAGGAACAAAGGGCAGCATTCGTAATTGGTTTCTGACAAACAGCTTATGCAATGAAAAAAACAAGAGCCCGCAGCAGCTAGCGATAATCAACAGCCACAGGAGTTGGTGAGTAGACAGCCAAGGCGCCCAACCACCAATCAAGAATAAGTCACCATCTCCCAGCTGTTCTTGCCAAACGAAAAAGAATAATGGCAGAAGCAGCAGGAAGTTCTGCCAATGAAAAGGCTGTGCGTTCATGAGATTGGTAAAAGCCAATAAAAACAAAGAAGGATAGAGAATCTCTCCCTTGACACTATAATCGTAGAGATCTGTCAAAGTGAGGAGGTAAGCACTGTTCAACCAGACCAACGCCAGCCAACACTCCCCTACGGATGGTTGTAGGAAAGCAAGCCAGATCAGCCAAGCATAAACGCTTTTTGCCAATAAACTAGCAGCAGTGCAATCCAATAAAACTTGAGCATGCTTGATAAAAGGAAAAAATGGCTGCTGGGCCACGGAATAGAAAATAGGAGGTTTTCTATGAAAATCATCAAAATATTCGCTTGGATCATCCTGCCAGTAAATGGTTTGAATAAACGCATATACCGCTGCACCTAAAATATACCCCCACATCAGATACACTGTCTCCTCCTCCTTTGCCTCATAAAGAAATACGTGAAAAGCTGAGAAATTTTCTCAAGTAGTAGGTTTTGGTGTACTTTTTTTTAGATTCATACTATGCTTGAAATAGAGAATTTAAAGGAGGAATCGTAATGAAATTTGAACAAACAAAAGAAGTGTTGAATCAACTCGTTGCTGACTTAAGTCAAATGGCAATGGTCGTTCACCAAACACACTGGTACATGCGAGGACCTGGCTTTTTAACTTTACATCCAATGATGGATGATTTTATGGATGACTTGAATGATCAATTAGATGTGATCTCTGAACGCTTGATCACATTAGATGGCTCACCATACTCAACATTACGGGAAATGGCAGACAATACACAAATCCCTGATGAAATCGGCAACTGGGACCGTACGATCCCAGAACGTTTAGCTACACTTGTTGAAGGTTATCGTTATCTAGCTGACTTATACCAAAAAGGGATTGAAGTCAGTGGTGAAGAAGGCGATGATCCAACACAAGATATCTTTATCGGCTTCAAAACAGATACTGAAAAACGTATCTGGATGATCCAAGCGCACCTAGGTGAAGCGCCTCAAATCGATCCAGCAAAATCACGTGTGCGTCATTGATTCAGTGAGCATAAAAAAGATTTCTGATCAAACTGTATAAATAGAGTGGAAACCGGAACAGAAGTGTGACTTCTGTTCCGGTTTTTTTCTTTTGCTAAAGAACCTGTCCTTCAGATAGTTCGGTTAAATGAACGATTTTACGCTAAATCTGTCCTTTATTAATGATCAGGGCTTCTTTCGATTTCCAATTTTTTATTCCAAAGTCCACTACTACAGGGTTGTTTTGCTAAAAAATACCTTTTTAAAAGCGATAGAAAACGCTTTCGTATCAAGTGGATTGTGTCTGTCATCCAAAAAAGGAGATTTTTTTCGTTTGTTCAAACATATGAATATTTTCCCATTCGATTTAAATTATAGGTGAGGTGAGGAGAAATGATGAAAAAAATGAGTGTTACACAGAGAATCTATCAAACCGGTGCATTAGCAATTGTCCGCACGGAATCCTTTGAACGAGCGTGTGAAATTGCTGATGGGTGTATCGCCGGTGGTGTACCAGTGATGGAAATGAGTTATACATTGAATAGTGCTGGCGACATCATAAAAAAATTGACAGAAAAATATGGGGATCAATTATGTGTGGGTGCAGGGACAGTTTTTGATAGCGAAACAGCCAGACATGCAATACTGCATGGTGCACAGTTTATTATTGCACCGAATTATTCAAAAGAGGTTGCAAAGATATGTAACCGATACCAAATACCTTATGCACCGGGCTGTACTTCCTTTACAGAGGCTGTCGATTCATTGAGTGCGGGAGCTGCTTTCATCAAAGCCTTTCCAATCTCGGATTTTTATGGTTCTAAACTAGTAACTGTCTTTAAAACACCGATTCCAGATATGCCAATTTTAGCTAGTGGCGGGATCAATCTTGAGAACATAGAAACATGGCTACAACGTGGCGTTGATGTCTGTGGTATCGGGAGCCTATTGACAAAAGGAACGGTGGCAGAAATTAGGACCAATGCGGAAGCGATTCATACTGTCGTCCAAAAATACCGTAAGTAGTTTTGGAAAAAAGAGTGGGTAAAGGAAATTTAACAAGCAACAATTAGAAACCGCTTACTAAGTAATAGGAAAGAAAAGGGGAAAATATATGAGTATTGCACTGACAAGAGTAGATTTTAGACTAATTCATGGACAGGTGATCACTCGCTGGCTAAAGCAATGTGATATCAACGAAATCGTGACAGTAGATACAGCACTAAGCAAAGATGAGTTTATGCAAGATGTTTTTAAAATGGCTGCACCTAAAGGGGTTCGGATTCGGATTCTTTCTGTCGAAGAAGCTGTCGCAGCGCAAGAAAATGGCGAATTTGAGAGAAATCGTATTTTGGTTTTACTAAAAAGTGTTCAAGAATTGACCAATGCGATCAACGCCGGTTTGGCATTACCCGAAATTCAAATTGGCGGCTTAGGTGGGGGCCCTGGTAGAAAGGCAGTCAACAATGCCATTACGCTTGATCGCAAAGATGCCGATCAATTATTAGCGATTGAGTCTAAAGGAATCAATGTCTATTTTCAAACGACACCAGATTACCCTTCAGAAACACTTCAAAATGCAGTAAAAAAATTAGCATAAAGAGTAAGGAGTGAAAACATGGTTATTCAATCAGCTTTAGTCGGTTTAATTTATTGGTTAGCAATGGGTCGTGCGAGTTACTTCGTTTCTTTTGCCTTTAGAAAACCGGTAGTTTTAGGTGTTTTTATTGGTCTCGTATATGGGGATGTTCAAGCTGGACTATTATATGGAGCAACGATTCAGTTGATGTACATGGGTGGGATCGAGGCTGGTGGGAATATTCCAAGCGATCAAGCTTTAGCAGCATGTATCGCTATTCCAGCAGCCTTAGCTAGTGGTCTAGAGGCTAGCGCAGCAGTTGCTTTAGCAGTACCATTCGGTGTACTTGGTGTATTGATCAACAATGTTCGTCGTACGATCAACTCATTTTATAATACGCGTGCTGATGCGTTGGTTGAAGCGAATAAATATGATCAATTGTCTTTATTCTCTTTCGTGATTCCTTGGTTAACGAACGGTGTTCTATACTTTACACCGGTATTTATCGCAACCTTATTTGGCACAAATGTCATTCAGGCATTCTTAAATGTTATTCCGGAATGGTTAATGAATGGATTAGCCAATGCAGGAGGAATGTTGCCGGCATTAGGATTTGCATTGACTCTGGTCGTGATGGGTAAAAAACAATATTTACCATTTTTCGTTTTAGGGTTCTTTATGTATGCAGTTCTAGGATTCTCAATGTTGACAGGGGCAGTCTTTGCTGTATGTATTGCAATGATTAGTTCATTATTCAAACAAAATTCTGATGAGGGGGAATTTGCATGAGTGCAGAAATGACAGTTGCTACTGAAAAAAAGGTTACGAAATTGGATTTGTTAAAAGCATGGTGGAAATGGACATTAGCTGTCGAGGTTCCGGTTAGCTTTGACCGAATGCAGGCTTTAGCTTTCAGCTATTCATTAAATAAGACACTTCAAAAAATTTATAAAGATGACCCAGAAGAATTACAAGCAGCGATGAAACGACATGTACAAATGTTTAATACGAATTGTGATTGGGGAAGTATTATTCATGGAATCGTCATTTCTTTAGAAGAACAGCGGGCTAATGGAAATGAAGAGATTACACCTGAAGTCATCGAGTCGTTAAAAATTGGTTTAATGGGACCTTTAGCAGGGATTGGTGATAGCGTCGACCAAGGTATCGTAGCTACAATACCACTCGCGATTTTTGTACCTATGGCTTTGAACGGATCAATTCTAGCAGCATTTATCCCAGGAGTTATCTACATCGCATGGAGTTTTGGCTGGTCATGGTTTTTGATTAATAAAGGATACACTCTAGGAAAGAGTTCTGTATTAAATATTTTGAATTCTGGATCAATCAAAAAAGTCATCGACATTGCGAGTATTGTTGGTCTCTTTATGATTGGGTGTCTGTCTGCGGCGTATGTCAATTTTTCGACGATTCTTGAATTTAGCAATGAAACAGGGACAACCTCGGTTCAAGAAATTATTGACGGTATGCTACCGAGCTTTCTGCCTTTCTGTTTAGTTATGGCAATGTATTTTTATATCATGAAAAAAGGACCCAAATACCTGCAGATCATTATTGCGACGATGCTCTTTGCAATCGCGCTAACCTTTTTTGGTATTTTGTAAGGAAGATTGGAGAAAACGCAAATGAAGATAGTCATTACACCTCGCGGTTTTGCAAATTATGGGGAAAAGGAATTGGACAAACTGCGTTCTCACGGATTTCAAGTGAGTTATAACAACACTGGTCAAGCTTATTCACCTGAAAAATTTCTTGAATTATCAAAGGATGCGGATGGGATTATTGTTGGTGTCGATCTTATTGATCAGGCATTTATCGATCAGTGCCCACAGTTAAAAGTGATTTGCAAATTCGGTGTCGGAACCGACAACATCGATGTTGCTTACGCGGAATCGAAAGGAATTTATGTTGGACGAACCATTGGCTCTAATTCTATCGCTGTCGCAGAACATGTTATGGCGTTAATTTACAGTGAATCAAAAAATATTTATGAAACGGTTCGTGAAGTCAAAGAAGGAGAATGGCAGAAACCTACCGGCAGAGAATTATATGGAAAAACAATTGGTATCATTGGATTTGGTGCGATTGGGAAACAGTTAGCACGACAAGCACAGGGTGTTGGGATGCATGTTCGGATTTATGACGTTTATGATGTGCCGGTTGAAGAGCTGAAACAGTATGATGCAGAGCAACTAGCATTGGAAACATTGCTGCAGGAATCGGATTACGTCTCACTACATTTACCTTTAACGGAAAAAACTAAAAATCTAATCTCAACTGCTGAATTAAACAGAATGAAAGATAATGCTTGTTTAATCAATACTGCACGAGGAGGCATTGTTGACGAGGAGGCGTTATCTAAAGCTTTAGCTGGGAAAGTCATTCGCAGTGCTTGTTTCGATGTATTTAGTTCAGAGCCGCCGAAATCTGAGGACCCATTGCTTGCGAGGGAAAACTTCTATCTAACACCCCATACAGGTGCCAGAACGATTGAATCCGAAGCCAGAACTTGCGAAATTTCAACGGATATTGTTTTGAGTAAATTGCTAAACTATGAAGGAGAGAGAAAATGACTAAATTGAATCTAGTCGTGGCAACTCACGGATCATTTGGCGCAGAATTGACTCGTTCGGCTGAAATGATCGTAGGAAAGACGGTGAATGTCTATAGCCTATCACTGCTTCCCGATAAATCTTTTGAAAACTTTTTGGCAGAAGCCAATGAATTATTTGAAACCATTAGTGGGCCAACGATTGCTTTAGTTGATCTATTTGGAGGAACACCCTCCAATGTACTGACGGCGTTGACCAAAAAATACCAGCATAAAGTGGTGACTGGTGTAAACTTGCCAATGTTTATTGATTTATATATGAAAGGCACAACTGCCGAGACGATTGATCTGGATGCGTTTGTTGAGAGTTGTTTTACGGTTGCAAAAGAAAGTGTTGTTTTAACAAATGAACAGTTATTGAGTGAAGGAGACTAAAAGATGTTTGAAGGAATAATTACCCCAATTGTCACCCCTTTTCATAGAGATACAGCTGAAACCATCAATTATGAGGCAATGGAAAACTTGGTGGATCATCTGATTGAAAAAGGTGTGTCTGGAATATTCCCCTTAGGAAGTAACGGGGAGTTTCATGTGTTAAATTCAGAAGAAAAAATGGCTTTTTCAAAAGCGGTCATTGATCATGTGGCAAAACGAGTACCTGTTTATATTGGAACTGGCGCATGTTCTACAAAAGAAACGATCGAACTATCACAAAAAGCGGAGTCACTGGGAGCCGATGCTTTATCTGTCATAACGCCTTATTTTATAACCCCATCTGATGAAGAAATTTTGCAGCATTATCAAAAGGTAGCGAACAGTGTACAGATCCCAATCATTCTATACAATATTCCTAAAAATACTGGATGTAATATTTCGAAAGAAGTTTTGAGAGAGTTGACAAAATTACCCAATGTTTTAGGAATCAAGGATAGCAGCGGAGACTTGAACAACTTAAAGGACTACCTAGAAGTAACTGGGGGCACAAAGGTTAACGTGTTGGTTGGATCTGACTCGAAAATTTTAGCCGGCTATAAACTAGGCGCATCTGGGGCAATTGCTGGTACAAGCAATTTAATCACGGAAACGATCGTGAGCTTGGATCAGGCAATCAGAGGGAATAACTGGGAATCAGCGGAGAAATTACAAAATGACATTGAAGAATTACGTGGTGCATTAAAATTAGGAACAGTACCTTCAATATTAAAAAGAGCAATTGAATTGGCTGCGATTGCCGAAGTAGGTCCCGCTCGACGACCAGTGAAAGAAACAACAGCATCCGATGACAGGAAAATTTTGTCTATGCTAAAGTATTACAATTTAATTGATTAAGTGTGAGGATTCTTTAAAAATTTGTTGATAAGAAATGTTATGTTTATGCTGGATCCGTATTTTTTAGCTTGAGGTGAATATAATGAATTTGGAGCAAATTTTTAAAGAATTTATTTTTGTTGTACAAGAAAATCCCAAATATACGATTGGCCTTATAGATAATTATGGAAAAGTTATTTCCAGTAGCGATAAAAGAAAAAATGGTACTTTGATCGACCTAAGTCAACAAGGTAAAGACGACCACTTCTATAAAATTGCTGTTGAAGAGAAAGACTATGGTTATTTATGGGTAAATGGACAGGATGATAGTTTAAGTATTGTGGCAAATTTGCTGTCAGAGTCGCTTAAAACAAGAATTATTTATGAAATGAATCAAGAAGCTGCTAGACAAAGTTTAAGTTTGGAAGAACAATTGATCAAAGCACTGATTGCCAAGAGGAATTTTAGCATTGACGAAGTTCTGCGTCTTGTTCAAGAACTGCACATTGATGGAACAAAGCCAAGAGTAGCAATCCGTATAGTCAAAGGAACAGCTTTTGATGTGCAAGAAGTGACAAACTTAAAGTACAAAATCAATGAAGATGAGACTATTTACTCATTGATGGCAGATAATGAGATAATTATGTTTAAAGTCATCCCAAAAAATTTGATGGAGCTGACGGTCAAAGACTATCTCAACAGTTTTATTCGCGATCTGCAAGAATGGGGATTAAGTGACTGCTATTTTTATGTAGGCAGTGTGCAAAATAAGTTGCGGCTATTCCAGTCAAGCTATCAACATACATATTGGCTGAAGAGAAATTTTGCAATGGAAGGACAAAAGATTTACCATTTTTGGGACTACGTCCTTAATTACCTAGCAAATCGAGTTCCTCACCAAGAAGTAACGAATCTGTTTGATTATTTTAATGGAGGAATCAACAAAATTGATACTGCTGAACTGATCAGTATTGCAAGACATTTATACACTAATGATTATAATCTGACACAGACAGCAGAAAGTTTGTTTTTACACAAAAATACTCTAGTGTATAAAATCAAACGATTTGAGGAACTATTTCATATCGATATTCGTGGGAGTTTTCAAGGTAAGATCCAGTTTTATTTACTAGCTAACTATTTAAGTGATAATGACAAGCGTGAGCAGGCAGGTGAGATCTATGAGTAAGAAAGTGAAATTAGTCAGAGTGGACAAACGGTTGTTGCATGCAACAGTGGCATTGAATTGGAACAACTTCATTAATGCTAGTTATATCGCGATTGTAGATCCTACTCATAAAGATGATCCTTTCCTGGAGAAAGTTTTGCAGCTTAGCTTTTCTAATAAAAGTAAAGTTAGTATCTTCTCAGTCGATCAATTATTGGAATTTTTAGCACAGGACACGGAAGAAAAATGCAATGTAATGATTATTTTCAAAAATATTTGTGCGCTAAGAGAGGCTGTGAATAAGGGGTTTTCTTCAAAAGAAGTGCAACTTCCTTATCCAGCAAGTCGAATTCTCTTGAAGAAAATCGATGAATATTTCACTCAGGAAGAAATGACAGCTATACGAGAAATCCAAGAAAAAGGCGTCAAGTTTTTCTTCCAAACGACACCTATGGATACAAAAGATTATTCGGTTTTCAATAAATAGAAATCAGGTGAAAGAATGGGATTGAGTTATGATCAGTGTGTACTAGATGAGTTGGCTTTAGCGATGGACAAAATCGATGAAGGATCTTTAGAAGCTGCGAAAGAGACGATTCTCCAAACAGAAGCTGACGGAGGGCGCGTCCATGTAACGGGGATCGGAAAACCCTCTTATGTTGCGGGATATATTGCTTCATTGCTTTCATCCACCGGTACGCCAAGCTATTTTTTAGATGGAACGGAAGCGGTCCATGGATCAAGTGGTCAAGTAAAAGCTGGTGATGTAGTGATCGCTATTTCTAACAGTGGGGAAACCAAAGAACTACTCTATACAGTTGAGACACTTAAGAATAATGGTGCAAAAATTATCGGCGTCTCCAAAAGAAGTGACTCTACGCTCAGTCATTTATCGGATGTTTCCCTATGCGCGGCAGTTCATAAAGAAGGGGATCTATTGAACAAGCCGCCTCGCTTATCGGTTTTGGTACAAATCATTGTTTTACAAAAGCTATCGCTACTCTTGCAAGAAGCTCGAAAGTTAACCCCAGAAATGTATGTGCAATGGCATCCAGGGGGAGCGATTGGCGAGTCGCTAATACAGCAGGAAAATTGCTAAAGGATACGAATTTTGATTAGATGATTTTTGATTAAGATAGGTAACAATCAAAAGGTTAGTTGTTCTTAATCCAACAGGTACTTGTATAGGAAAACGATAACAAGTTTTTCACTATCAGAATTTATAAAGCACAGGCTTTCGTATTTCTGATAGACATAAAAAAGGCTTTGACAGAAGCCCTTCAGCAAACAGAATAATCAAACGATGAGATTGTCTCTGCAGTTAGCAGAACCGATTCGCAAATAGGTAATGGATCACACCATTCATTTATCATCGTTGAGATTATTTTGGTTAGCTAGTTCTTCTGCAGCCTTTTTTTTATGCCAATGCCAAGGATTGCTTGGCGGCTTCGATCTGTTGTTTGACTTGGTCAAATCCGGTACCGCCGTAAGAATGCCGGTTCTTGACTGCCGTATAAGAGTCCAGTTTATCGTAAATGTCAGCTTCGATCACTGGCTGGACTGCTTGATACTCTTCTAGTGGGATATCCTGTAGATAAATGCCTTTACTGAGGCACTCACTCACCAATTTACCAACGATTTCATGGGCTTGTCGGAAAGGAATTCCTTTACCTGCTAAATAATCCGACAGTTCAGTGGCATTGGAAAAGTCTTTTTCTGTCGAACGTTTCATTCGCTCATGGTTGACTTGCATCGTTTGGATCATTCCGGTCATGATCTGCAAGCTTTTCACAATGGTTTCGGTGGTATCGAACATGCCTTCTTTGTCTTCTTGGAAATCTTTGTTATAAGCCAAAGGCAGACCTTTCATGACCGTCAATAAACTAAAAAGGTTGCCATAGACACGTCCTGTTTTGCCGCGGATCAATTCCGCCATGTCAGGATTCTTTTTTTGCGGCATGATTGAACTACCTGTAGAGAAAGTATCCGTCAATTCCACGAATTGAAACTCATGACTGCACCAAAGAATCAACTCTTCACAAAAACGAGAAAGATGCATCATCAAAATCGCGGCATTACTCAAAAATTCCAGAATAAAATCACGGTCACTAACGGCATCCAGACTATTGCTGTAAATCGAGCCAAAACCTAATGCTTCCGCACTATAGGCACGGTCGATAGGGAATGTGGTGCCAGCCAATGCAGCACTGCCTAAAGGCATGATATCGATCCGAGTGAGACTTTCTGTAAACCGTTCTTGATCGCGGGTCAACATGCTGTAATAGGCTAACAAGTGATGGGCAAAAGAAATCGGCTGTGCATGCTGCAGGTGAGTATAGCCGGGCATGATCGTGTAGATATTGCTTTCAGCTTGCTCCACTAGTACGTGACGGAACGCCGCAATCAAGTCGATGACTTCCTTTACCACATCCTTCAAGTACAAGTGCATATCCGTCGCAACTTGATCATTCCGACTCCGGGCCGTATGCAATTTGCCAGCGACGGGTCCAATTTCTTCATGTAAAAAGGTCTCGATATTCAAATGAATATCTTCGTTCTCAATCGAAAAGGTCAGTTCACCATCCGCTAATTTTTCTTGGATCGCTAACAAGCCTTGAATGATTTTGTTGCCATCTGCTTCATCAATGATCCCCGTGTGGATCAGCATTTTGACGTGAGCCAAACTGCCTTGGATGTCCTGTTTTGCCAATAATTGATCGAAAGGAATCGACGCTCCAAAGGCATCGATCCATGCTTCATTTTTGCCGTCGAAACGACCGCCCCATAATTTTGCCATTTTGCTCACCTCGAAAGAAACTTGACTTCACCCTCAAAAGGAAAAAGTCACCTTATTGACTAAATCAGTGTTTCTGTTAATTGCTGTTGTGCCTGAATCTCTGCGTGGACCTTGCTAGGCAGTCCCCATAATTTGATGAATCCGATCGCCGCGTGTTGATCGAAGGTATCGGCAGACGTATAAGTCGCCAAGTTTTCATCGTAAAGACTGTTCTCTGACTTACGTCCTTCACAGATGACATTGCCTTTGAACAATTTCAAACGTACGATCCCATTGACATAGACTTGTGTGTTTTTTAGAAAAGCGATCAAGGCATCGGTTAAGGGATTGAACCAGAGGCCATCATAAATTACTTGGGCCAGTTGCTGCTCGATGATTGGTTTGAAATGGGCCAACTCGCGAACAAAAACCAAATCCTCTAATTCTTTATGAGCTGTCATTAGAGCCATCGCTCCCGGACATTCGTAGACTTCACGAGATTTGATTCCCACTAAACGGTTTTCGATGTGGTCGATCCGACCAATACCATGTTCGCCGGCTAGACGATTCATTTTCATAATCAATTCGGCCAGATTCAGTGTTTCGCCATCCAATGCGGTAGGAATCCCTTGATCAAAAGTAATCTCAACGATCGTCGGTACATCAGGAGTATCTTCCAATTCTTGCGTAATGGCATAAGCGCCTCTAGGGGGAGTCGCCCATGGATCTTCTAAGACCCCGCATTCGCAAGCCCGGCCCCAAAGATTTTGATCGATCGAATAAGGGTTATCCAAATCGGCAGGAATCGGCACCCCTTTTTCAGCGGCATAGGCAATCTCTTCTTCCCGGGACCATTTCCATTCCCGAACCGGAGCAATGACTTTCAAGTGAGGGGCTAATGCGGCAATCGCGACCTCGAACCGGACTTGGTCATTTCCTTTACCGGTACAGCCGTGAGCAACGGTAGTCGCTCCTGTAGCGATAGCTAATTCCACCAACTTCTTAGCAATCAATGGACGAGAAAGGGCAGAGACCAGCGGATAGGAGTTCTCATAGAAGGTATTCCCTTGTAAGGCAATCAATGCAAAGTCTTGGGCAAACTCTTCTCGGGCATCAATCGCATAGGATTCGATGGCACCCACATCGAGTGCTTTGTCTTTGATTGATTGTGTATCACGGCCTTCGCCAATATCCAGACAGCACGCCACCACATCATATCCTTGATCTGTCAGCCATTTAATGGAAACAGACGTATCAAGTCCACCAGAATACGCTAAAATTACTTTTTCTTTCATAATGATTAACTCCCATCCTTAAGTTCAAGTAAGATGAAGCTATCGTAACAGAATAAAAATAAGAAATCAAGAGAAAAAGTAAATATTTATACAATGAATTCTTCTTGTGTTTAGCAAGGATATAGATACAGATTGATATAATAATAAAAACCAGAGATACTTATTGCAGGAAGTATACAAATTATGCGCAAAATGTGTATAAAAGTGCAGGCTGTTTGGTCAGAATAACAACTGAAAGTTTTCGGAAAAGAATTGAAGGGAAATTTCAAAAAAACTGCGAAACACGTTGACATGTGGCGCTTAAGACGGTATTATGTTATATGGTATTGTTTGCCCCACGAGAGCCCCGGAAACTCAAGTGTATGTCAAACATTCGTGAAATTGAATTGGAGGAAAAAAATCGTGCGTACAACATATATGGCCAAACCAGGCGAAGTAGAACGTAAATGGTACGTAGTAGATGCAACGGATGTTCCTATGGGACGTCTTTCAGCAGTTGTGGCATCTATCTTACGTGGTAAAAATAAACCAACATTCACACCTCATGTGGATACAGGTGATTTCGTAATCGTCATTAATGCAGAAAAAATCAAATTAACAGGTAACAAAGCAAGCGATAAAATTTATTACCGTCACTCAAACTTCCCAGGCGGATTGAAATCAGTCTCTGCGGGAGAACTACGTGCTAAAAATTCTCGTCGTTTGATCGAAACTTCTGTTAAAGGCATGCTTCCTAAAAACACTTTAGGACGTAAACAAGGAATGAAACTTCATGTTTATGCTGGCGCTGAACACCCACATGCTGCACAACAACCAGAAGTATTGGACATCACAAACTTAATCTAATAGGAGGGAATTTCATTGGCACAAGCTCAATATATCGGCACAGGCCGTCGTAAAAATGCAGTAGCTCGCGTACGTTTAGTACCAGGTACTGGTAAAATTACTGTTAACAAAAAAGATGTTGAAGAATACATTCCACACGCTGACTTGCGTGAAGTAATCAACCAACCATTCGGCGTTACAGAAACTAAAGGATCATATGATGTTTTTGTAAACGTAAATGGTGGTGGATATGCTGGACAATCAGGTGCAATCCGTCACGGTATCGCACGTGCATTGCTACAAGTAGATCCTGATTTCCGTCTAGCTCTTAAACGCGCTGGTTTACTTACTCGGGACGCACGTATGGTCGAACGTAAGAAACCAGGTCTTAAAAAAGCTCGTAAAGCATCACAGTTTTCAAAACGTTAATATCCTTTATATATCAACGTTCAAGACGCTTTCCAATTATTTGGAAAGTGTCTTTTTTTATATTTAGAACACATTCTAGAACACATTAATTAGATTTTTGTAATCCTCGCTGAAGCGCTTCGAACACAGCTTTATCAACTAAATCAGGTGTATTCACATAAATTTTTGTAGTTGAAATACCTGAATGTGTCAAAGCGTTAGAAATTTGATTCATATCAGCCCCACCTTGTCTAGCTAAAGTTGCGTAAGTATGTCGAAGTTTATGAGGAGTTAAATGAACCAAATGGGGATGTCTTTTTTTTATAGAATTAATTCGATAATTTAAGTAATCAGTATGGACTGGACAATTTACTTCACCAGAAGGTTTGGAGTAACTAAAAAGATATTGGTCAGGTGTCTGTTTAATTTTCAACTTCAATAGTTGTTCAGCTTGCACTGATTTCCATTCTTGCAATAGTGTCATTACAATTTCCGGAACTTGGATAATAGTATCTTTTCGACCTTTTGTAAATTTCTTTTTTGTGTGTTTATCCAAGGCATATTTAAGACGGACTGTTTGGTTTTCAAAATCAATGTATTTCCATTGCAAAGCATAGGTCTCACTCTTTCTATCCCCAAGATATAAAGTAAGCATAAAAAGAGTGTAATCGTGAAAGGAAAGTAATTGATCATTGAAATCATCTCTTACAGTGTCTAACCAATCAGTGAGTTCTTTCGAAGATAAAGCTTGTTTTCCTTCTCGTATTCTTTTTTCTTCCAGAGCAACTTTCTTAGGTGCAGTAATACTTTGAATTATTTTTGTTGTACGATTAAATTCAATATAATTTAGAACCTCTGCAATATCAAACATGGAACGAACATAGCATTTAATGATTTTTATGTTTGCATATTCCTTCGACTTTTTTGTGAGTTCATCTGATATTATTTCGGTATTTGCATTAAGATAGCTCATGGCATACTCACCAAATATAGGCAGAATATGCAATCGAAATAAATTCTTTGTATTAATGATGGTTATATCGCTTGGAGCTTTATGGGATCTAGTAGTTTGCCCTAACTCATATCTAGGAAGCCATTTAGATTTATAAAACTCCTTGAATTTTATTTGACCTTTGAGCTCTAATGAATTTGCATTCTCCTCTCTTAAGACTTTTGCGATTTTCTTTTTCATTTCATTTTCGGCTTTAATAGCCAATTGCCTAGTTGGAAATGTTTTTTGGAATTTTTCTGAACTGATACCTGTAATTTCTTTAAATTTTTTTGGATATCTCAAATTAGTTTTATATTTTCCATTTGAAAGCTTCGTAGGCAACTTCCTCACTCCTTAATAAAAAAGTAAGGCAGTATATTTCGCTACTTTTAGTATATGCAGTCAAAAGTAAAATTCAAATCTTTTTGAACGTATCCATAAAGCCTTTGATATCTTCTACATCAAAGCGAATTATACCGTCTATTTTTATTACGGGAAAATTATATATACGAATCCATTTATCTAAAGTATTGTTATCAATTCCTAAAAACTCACAGGTTTGTTTTTTGTTTAGATAGACTATTGATTTAATAAAATCATCCCCTTATAAATGAACTAAAATTTTTGAATTGCCTTGGGTAAGCACATAGGAATTTCACCTCTCCCCAGTTTACGGCGAGCCTTACGGAAGTATCATTATCTACTGCTATTGTCATGGCATTTTGTCTTCCCAAAACAAAAAGAAATCTCTAAGTAGTTATCGCTAAATAGGTCATGGCGTACTTGAATTCTTAGCTCGAATAGCAGGGAACGTTATTCAAAAATTATATTTAATTGTCAATGGTCAAAATAGGAATATCATCCTAGTCACTATTAACACCGAAAAACCATATGAAAAGGAAACAAAAATGCTAAAAAAGATTTTAAAATTGGAAAACATATTTAGAAATGAACAATCATATTTTTTTGACAGATTATTTAGTTTTTCATAAACAGGTATGTAAAAATTTAAAATAATAAATTCTGATATTGAAATAAAGATAGAAAATTAAAAGGGATTACCTTTATTTTAATTCAAAAATTATGAAAAATAGGGTGGAGTTGCTGGAGAGAATCAATTAGGTTGTAGTATTAAGGATAACCAAGAGCTAAAGAACCATTTGCGCATATATTTGCATCTAAGCAGAAATTACTAAAATAAACTATCAAAAAGCCAACTGTTCTTTAGTTGGCTTTTTGCGATGTCACTACAATTCGAATGATTCTCTAGAAGTCAGGTCGTCCTGTTTTTCTTACCTAGATAGGCGTGCAATTGTTTCTGTGTACATACGACAGGTATGGTAAGGGGCCTTTCCAAGCGTTGGCGATATCTTCTGTAGAATCTGGTGTCCATCATTGATGAGGTAGGCATACCATTCACTGTTAGATCGAGTATCCACAAAGTTTCATTCTACCATTTCGAAGTGGTGAGTAGCCAATTCATAATAGACCTTACTATTAGTTAATTGATACAGGTTGTAAAAGCCGATGATTGCTTCTGCTAGCGTCCACCAAGTTTTTCGAGTCAAGGTTTGAAGGGTATTTGAATGATCACAAATGATTTTGTTGTTATCGAAGCCTTTGGTAGCTACTTGAGTACCAAGATTTTCAATAAATTGACTGACTTGCACATCTTTGATACTAGTAACAGTCAAAGTCCGTTGCAATACCCAAATGGTTTCAATGTCATGGCTAAAACTGATTTCTTGGCTTAGAGGACACCAATCAGCATTGAAAAATTGGAGGCAGTTTGCTGGGGTCGCAATCTTATCTGTAAAGACAATGAGTAATCTTTGCAAGGTAGTTTTTACATCGAATGTTGGCGTCGTCATGTAGAAATTTATATATGCCTCTAAAAAGTGCAAATGGGTATTAGTGGTAAAGTCTAGATCTGGCAAATCGCTGGGTCCGATTGATTGGGAGGGAACGGGCTACCAGTTGTGGGAAAAATCCTCCTGATAACCATTTGTAAGAGGGTCATAAGACTTCTTTTCGAGAAAACTAAAGAGCGTGGTTGCCATTTTTAATGCAGACAGATCATGAAAGTCTAAGTAATACTCGCTAAGAACATAGAGGGCAAAACTATTAGCATAAGTGGTTTTATTGGGATCAGAGAGTATTTCAGTTGCGGTTAGCTCCCAGAAGATCCCCTGGGTTTTCCTGGTCCCAACAGACTTACCGGAAAAATTCATAGGCAGGATTCGCAGCAGTCTTTAGGCTAGCTAAAAAAGACTCAGTTAAGGATTTGTCTTGTAAAATGCGGCAGCAATGACTAAAACTCCATAAATACCGGGCGTTCATCAAGCAGCTCTTATTAGTAGTGGGATCTTATCCCGACGACCGTAAAAACCATCATGAATTAGATCCATCTTACCTTGCCAGAAGGGGATGATTTTTTGAGTGAGCTGCGTGTACAATTTTTTCTTATCCAAAAAAGACCTCCAATTTTATTATATTTACTATATCATATTGTATAAATCATTATAATCAAAAGTATATATTTTTGTTGTTTTTTTCTTCTTCGTCCTTTATAATATAGAATTGAAATCGATTACAAAATAAAACGTGGAGAAGTGAAAAGATGGAAACTATCAATGGGATAACTTTTGGGTTTATGAGCCAACGGGGAGACTGGCAAGATCCAATGAGTCGAGAATCATTACGCATGATGAAAGAAGAGTTAGCTGCAAGTCATGTGATATTACCAATTACTGTCACACAAGCTCATCCTCAGTCTACCAAAATCGATTGGCAAAGTGACAACGTTTTAATAGATGCAGAAGTGAAAGGGATGATCGCTTACGCTCAGGGAATCGGGTTGAAAGTAATCTTGAAACCCATGGTCAATGTGGCAGATGGTACGTGGCGAGCGCACATCAATTTTTTTGATTACGATGTTCCCTGCGAGCCGACTTGGAGCCAATGGTTTGATTCCTATCGTGAATACCTGAATCACTATGCAAAACTCGCTGAAGAGACAGGGTGTGTCATGTTGGTAATCGGCTGTGAATTGGTTAATAGTGATCGACGGGAAGCTCAGTGGCGGGAAACTATTTCCCAGATTCGACAGCATTACAATGGTCTACTAACTTATAATTGTGACAAGTATCAAGAAAATAATCTAACTTGGTGGGATGCTGTAGATGTCATCTCTTCATCAGGCTATTATCCGATTGACAAATGGGAACAAGAATTGGATCGGATTGAACAAGTGGTAAATCACTACCAAAAACCTTTCTTCTTTTGTGAAGTGGGTTGTCCAAGTCGTGAAGGAAGTCAATATCTACCCAATGATTGGAGTTTTTCAGGGGAAGTTAGCATGATAGCGCAATCACGATGGTTTGAAAAGATGTTTACTGCTTGTGACAAGAGAAACTGGATTCAAGGCTTTGGTATTTGGGACTGGAAGGCGCGGTTATATTCGCGAGAGATGGCGCTCAAAGACGACGATTACGGGGTTTACGGTAAACCGGCTGCGGCGATCATTCGAGAATTTTACAAAAGTACAAAACAATATATATAAAAGTATATACTTTGAAATGGGAATGCAGTATTATATTTATGTAATCGTTTTCCATTTCTGACGTAACAGGCCATGAACAGTTTTTGGTAACAGCACTTTATTAATTTATAGGAGGAAGTAACATGAAGAAAAAAATGCTAGGTTCAATGATCGTCTTGGGAGTAGCAGGTTTAGTTCTAGGGGCATGTGGAAACAACAAAGATTCAGCTAATGACAAGGATGGTGGGAAAACTGAGACCATTACCTTCATCAACCACAAAACCGACTGGGAAACCAATGGAAAATGGGATGAATACATGACAAAATTCAATGAGAAGTACCCGGATATCAAAGTAGAAATTCAAACGATTACAGACTATGCTGGCCAAATTAAAACCCGGATGAATAGTGAAGAATATGGGGATGTTTTGATGATTCCAGGAGATATCAAGCCAGAAGATTATGGGAACTTTTTTGAACCACTTGGTAAAAAGGAAGAGCTCAGCAAAGAGTATATGGGTTTAAATGATCGGTCCTATGATGGCACGAGTTATGGCTTACCGTCACAGATGAACGCCACTGGGATGGTGGTCAATCAAAAGGTCTTCAAAGATGCTGGTATTGACGAATTTCCACAAACACCAGAAGATTTTGTAGCAGCATTAAAAACAATCAAAGAAAAAAATACTGATGTGATGCCGCTATATACTAACTATGCGGCTGGTTGGACATTATCAAACTGGGACTTTGTTCGCAGTGGTGCTTCTGGTGATAAAGACTTTACCAATAAGATGACTTCAGACAAAGAGCCATTTGCAGCGGGTAAAGTGATGAATACGATTTATAAAACCCTATACGATGTTAGCAATCAAGGGTTGATTGAGGCTGACCCAACTACATCTGATTGGGAACAATCAAAAGTAGATATGGCTAATGGTAAGATTGGGATCATGGTTTTGGGAAGTTGGGCGGTACCACAAATCAAAGACATCAATGCTGATACTGCTGAGGACATTATCTTCCAACCATTTCCAATGACTGCCGAGGATGGTAAACAATATTTGCCAATTGGAGCAGATTATAACTATGGGATCAACGTTCATAGTAAGCACAAAGAAGCGGCGCGCAAGTTGATCGACTGGTTAGTCAATGAATCAGACTACGCGGAAGAAAACGGGGGCTTGTCAGCAAAAATTGGAGCAGATTATCCAGAATCATTGAAGGCTGCACAAGATGCTGGGGTTGAGTTAATTGAAGAAAATCCAGCACCAGCCGGAAAAGAATCATTGTTTAGTTCAATCAATGACCAATCTGAACTAGGTTTGGGTACGACAGATGCTGAAAAGCAACGAATCATCGATGCAGCAGTTGGTAACTCTAACGAAAGCTTCGAAGCTATTATGAAAGACTTCAATACACGCTGGTCAGATGCGATAGCAGAAGTGGGAGAGTAAAATTTTTTTAGAAGTCACCCTAGCAGTTAGGAAAAGACTTTTGATTGATAGCAAATAAAGTTTTGATTGTAGGCACTAACTTTTGTCTGGCAACTTGTGCCAGGCAAAAGCACAGTGTCGTAAAGAAAACTTATCTTGGTAGTAACTTCTTTTGCAGGAGTACATAGCGATTGCGGACCGTGGTCGATATGAGGGGTTTTAGAATAAGGAGGAGCCAACATGAATAAACAGGGAGAGTTTACCATGAATAAGACGGTGAAAAAATCCCGTTTTAGCCAAAAAACTGAAAAAAGAATCTTGATCTTTACTTTTACCATTATTCCGGTATTTTTATTATTAATGTTATCTTATTATCCTTTAGTGAAGATGTTCCAGTACAGTTTGACAGAGTGGAATGGTTATTCCCCAGACAGTAAATTTGTCGGACTAGATAACTACAAGACAGTCTTAACCAATCCAAAATACTTTACCGTTTTTAAAACCAGCTTGTATTACTTCTTTGCAACTTTTTTGCAATTGGGTGTCGCTTTATTGTTTGCAACGATTTTGTCCTTTAAGGTCAAATTTGCTAATTTTTGGAAGGGGATTTTGTTTTTCCCTTATTTACTAAATGGGGTAGCAATTGGATTTATTTTCTTGTACTTCTTTAAAGGTGATGGAACTTTGGATACAGTGCTATCGGCGCTAGGTTTGGAGAGTCAAATTCGGCTATGGTTAGGAGATCGCTCCATCAATAATATTTCTTTGGCCTTTACTTCCTTGTGGCGTTATACCGGCTTTAACTTTTTGATTTTTTTAGGAGCAATCCAGTCGGTCAATCCAGAAGTTTATGAAGCAGCCGAAATAGATGGGGCTAATCGTTGGGATGAGTTTCGTTATATCATCGTACCGAGTATTCGCAAAATCATCTTCCTAAATCTGATTTTGGGCATAAGCGGCTCCTTGAGTGTCTTTGATATTCCATATATTATGACTGGAGGATCCAACGGCACCATGACCTTTGTAATCCAAACCATCGATACTGCCTTTAAGTATAATAAAGTTGGTTTAGCTTCAGCGATGGCAGTTATTTTACTCGTGATTGTCTTAGTGGTGACGTTGATTCAACGGAAATTTATTAGCGAGAAGGAGGCATAGAAGATGAAAAGACAATTTTCTATCGGACGTATACTTCAATATTTGATTTTGATTATCGGGGCAGTGGTTGCCGTACTACCAATCCTGGTAGTTTTTATTGGCTCTTTCAAATCCAATAATGAATTTTTGTCTACCAGTGTCTTGTCGCTACCAAAGTCATTGGACTTTAGTAATTACAAAACTGCGTTTATCAATGGTCAGATGTTGACAGGTTTTAAAAATACGTTGCTTATTTTTTCAATTAGTATGGTAGGTAAGCTTTTGTTAGGCTCGATGTTTGCCTATGTTATGAGCCGTTTTGATTTTAAACTGAAAAAGCCGATTATGGCTTTGTTTATGATGGCAATGTTGATTCCTGGCATTACTAGTCAAGTAGCGACGTTCCAAATCATTGAAGGAATTGGCTTGTTCAACACGATTTGGTCAGTTATTTTACTAAATTTGGGAACAGATGTGATTTCCATCTATGTTTTTTTGCAATACTTAGATGAAATCCCAGTCTCTCTAGACGAATCGGCCTATTTGGACGGGGCCAACTATTTTGGTATCTTTTGGCGGATTATTTTACCGAACTTAAAGGCACCTATTGTCACTATGCTAATCATCAGCGGTGTGGGTGTTTACAATGATTTCTATAATCCATTCTTGTATATGCCCGATCGTAAACTAAAAGTGATCTCCACGGCACTCTTTGCATTCAAAGGCCCTTATGGAACCAACTGGCCAGTGATCTTAGCCGGGGTAATTATTGTTATTTTACCGATTTTGGTTGTCTTCTTGGCTTTGCAAAAATACATTTACAATGGTGTTGCTGGTTCTGTGAAATAAGCTTACCGGAAAAGGAGGGTTACTGGTGACCGAGAAGTCCAGTAAATTAGTAGTTGCAGTGGAATTACTCTATGTCCTAGTAAAGTGTTCCTTGCATTTTTGGGGCTGGTTAGTCACTGGTGGCTTTATTTATGGCTGGGTTAGTAGCCATAAAAAGTTAGTTTTTTGTGTCGACCATCCAGAAGCCTTACAAGAAAAGCTCTGTCGACTAACCAAGAAGCTACCACCTACGAAACTGTGCGAAAAAGTGCTATCTGTGGGCGTATTTTTGTCCTTGGCGATCTTTTTATCTGGTGCGTGGCTCGGTAGCACTTCACTAGGCTTGTTTTTTAAAGTTACTGGGGGATTATCTTTGCTTCTTTTCTTACTCTATAATGCACACTGGGTCTTGGGAACAGCGACGTATGACGAAATGAAGGAAGCTCCTGTTGCTATTGGGTATCAGCTATTACTTCAGACATTACGACCCAGTTTGCTAAATGGCTTCATCTTGGGGACCTATGCCTTTTGGATCCTATTATTGCTGGTCAGTCCCTTGCTGTTTTTCTTGGTGGCTCCTGGCGGAGTGGCCTATTTACTGAAAAAAGGCTCGCAAAAATTTCGTGAAATGGAAGGAATAAATCATGATTAGTGTCAATCCTGAAAGAAGAGAGTTTCACCTAAAAAATCAGAACATTAGTTATATTTTTCGGGTAATGGAAGAGTTAGACGTCTTGGAACAACTCTATTTTGGAAGTAGTATTCCTATTTATGATCAATATGATTTTTTGATTGAAAGAGAAATACGTCCCGCTAACAACCAAATCAAGCAAAACTACACTACTTCGTTGGAACATATCAAACAAGAAGTGGGCCTCTATGGTACCACTGATTTTCGCTATCCCATGCTACGGGTACGCTATCCAAAAGGAGATCGTATTAGTCACTTTACCTATCAACACTATCGGATTGAATTAGGAAAACAGGCACTTTCTGGCTTGCCTGGCAGTTTTGGTGAAGCGGGGGAAACTTTAATTATCACCTTGCAAGATCGTTATTCACCTTTGCAAGTCGAGCTTTACTATACCTTGTTTGGTGAAGAATCTGTAGTGACCAGACAAATGAAGATCATCAATCCTAGTGAGACGACCTTTGAGTTATTGGACTGTCTGAGTTTTAATCTGGATCTTCCAAATCAGCACTATGATTGGCTACACTTGGATGGAGCTTGGGCGAGAGAAACCCAGATTAGTAGAAATTCCATTGCTTATGGTGTGCAAGAAGTCGCCAGTACTCGTGGAGCCAGCAGTCATGTCCACAATCCTTTTATGGCTGTTTGTGAGTCCAATGCGACGGAAGAACAAGGAAAGATCTATGGCTTTAGCTTAATTTATAGTGGCAATTTTGTGGCACGTTTGCAGCTGGATACTTATGACATTTTGCGAATTCAAATGGGTATCAATCCTTTTGAATTTGCTTGGCAATTAACTCCAAAAAGCACATTTTTGACACCGGAAGCAGTACTGGTGTATAGTGAGGCCGGTTTTAATGGTATGAGTCAAAGCTTCCATCATTTTTTCCAAGAGCACTTGATATCATCTCGCTGGTCTCATAAGCAACGACCTGTTTTAATCAACAATTGGGAAGCCACTTATTTTGATTTTGACAGTGAGAAATTATTACAAATCGCTGAAAAAGCAGCAGCAATCGGTGTGGATCTGTTTGTGTTGGATGACGGCTGGTTTGGTACTCGGAATAGTGATAACGGCTCTTTAGGTAATTGGCAGGTGCAGCTAGCCAAAATACCAGAGGGGATCTCTGCCTTTGCGACGAAAATCAATCAATTAGGTTTGGAATTTGGGCTGTGGTTTGAACCCGAAATGATTTCTACGGATACACCCTTGTATGAGATGCACCCTGAGTGGGTAATTGGTAATTCTGAGAAGCAAATCTCTCATGGACGGAATCAGTTTGTCTTGGATTTTAGCAACCCAGAAGTGGTGGAGACAATTTTCCAGCAAATCGATTGCGTTCTTGCTTGTGGCAAAATTACATACCTGAAATGGGATATGAATCGTTATATTTCAGAACCATTTTCCAATTACCTCGCCGATGGTAATCAAGGAGAGTTGTTCCATCGCTACATTTTAGGTGTTTATGACCTGTATGAAAAAATCTTAGCAAAATACCCCGATTTGTTGATTGAATCCTGCGCTGGTGGCGGTGGCCGTTTTGATCCTGGGTTACTCTACTATGCACCCCAGACTTGGGCCAGTGATGATACTGATGGGGTCGAACGCTTGAAAATTCAATACGGGGCTTCGATGGTTTACCCATTAGCTAGTATCGGTAGTCATTTGTCACAGATTCCCAATCATCAAGTAGGGCGTTCGCCAGGACTGACTTTTCGTAATCAGGTAGCGATGTTTGGTACTTATGGTTTGGAGTTGGATATTACGAGGATGTCAGATGTAGAGCTACAACAGGTAAAAGCAGCGATTGCCACCTTTAAAGAATACCGAGAATTGATCCACGAGGGGCGTTTTTATCGTCTCAATAGTCCTTTTGATAATACCCAGTGTAGTTGGATGGTAGTTTCAAAAGATTTGAGTGAAGCTTTGGTGGCGGATTATCAAGTGTTGGGTAAACCGAATCCGGCTTATCGTCGTTTATTATTGGCCGGTTTAGATTTGGAAGCTAATTATCAAATCAATCAACTGCCACAATTACGTTCCGGTAAGGATCTTTCTAGCATTGGCTTGATTATGGGTGGCAACTATGTCGGTCGAGCAAAAGACTATTGGTCCCGTCAATTGCCGGGGGATTATGCGTCTCAACTGTATCATTTACGACGAGTAGATAAATAATTTCAAAAGGACAGTGGCTGGCTATTTCCATTCGGTAGCAGATAGGATAAGATATTAGGATAAGCCATAAGTGGAGGTAACATGACGATGAAAAAATATATCCTTATTTCCAGTGATATCCGTAAGAAGATACTGGAAGGTGTATATCAAGCAAATCAACAAATTCCCTTCGAAAAAGATCTTTGTGTGGAATATGACGCTAGTAAGATGACGGTGAAAAAGGCCTTAGATATGTTAGTGTCAGAGGGATTGATTATCAAACGTCGTGGATCCGGTACTTTTGTCAAGGATTTGGCGACCGATGAAATAGAACGAATTGCGGTGGCTAATCAGTTTCGTGGGACGACTGCTCTCAATCCAGGAAAAGAAGTTAAAAGTAAAGTTTTGGAGTTTAAGGTAATAGAAGCGGATAACTTGGTAAAAAATAAATTAAATATGCAGGAAGATACTTTCGTGTATGATATTTATCGGGTGCGTCACATTGATGGCAAGCCGTTGGTTATGGAAAAAATGTACATGCCTATCGATTTGATTCCTGGTTTGAAAAAAGCCAATATTGAAGGGTCCATTTATGAATATATTGAAGAAGATCTCGGTTTGAAAATCCAAAGTGGGCATCGACGCGTCAGTGTCCGAAAGGCGACTGAAATCGAACAACAGTATCTAGAATTGGATTCGGGAGATCCGGTGGCAGTGGCAGAGCAAATTGCTTATTTTGATACAGGCATCGCTTTTGAGTACTCCATTTCAGTTCATCGTTATGATAGTTTTTCGGTGGAGTTTGTCTTAACGAGAGAATAAGTAAGCGGAAAAATCCTCTTTCCGCTTTTTATTTTGATTTTCAAATTTTAAAAGTATATACCTAAAAATAAATAACTACTTACAATGAAAATTAGTGTAGGTAAGTAGACTGAGAAAGTAGGGGGAATTCTTGAGTATTTTAGCAATTGATATTGGGGGTACGAGTATCAAATATGCTCTGTGGGCAGCAGAAGCCTTGACCGAAAAAGGTTCCTTTGTGACACCCGTGACTTGGGAGCAAATGAAGATGGACCTAAAAGCCACTTTGCATAATTTAACCAGTTGTAGTCAGACACCGATTGAAGCGGTGTCGATCAGTGTACCCGGAGCAGTGGACAGTGATCAGGGGATTATCGGGGGCTACAGTGCGATCCCCTATATTCATAAAATTCATTTTGTTGCAGAATTAGAGGAGTTATTGGAAAAACCTGTCTTCGTGGAAAATGATGCCAATTGTGCAGGGTTAGCAGAAGCCTTTTATGGTGCTGCCAAAGATGCCAAAAGTTCAGTTTCTTTTATCATTGGATCGGGAATCGGTGGAGCCGTGGTGTTGGAGCGGAAACTAGTCAAGGGGCATAACTTATTTGGAGGCGAATTTGGCTACATGTTGGCGGAAAATGGACAAACGTTAAGTGAGTTAGCCAGCCCTGTTCATGCTGCAAAGCGCTATTGCGAACAGAAAGGTTTGGTATCAGGTATTACAGGTCGAGAACTATTTGATATTGCTGACACTGGAGATCAATTGGCTCAACAAGAAGTTCAACAATTGTTCCGAGCCTTGGCGATTGGTATTTATAATGTTTGCTTGGTCATCGATCCTGAAGTAGTCTGTATCGGTGGTGGCATATCAATGCGCAAAGATCTATTGGCTCCGGTAAAAGCCCAATTATGTTTGTTACAACAACATCATCATTCAGAGGACCAACGAATTACTGTGAAGATTTGTCAGTTTCAACAAGATGCTAATCTGATAGGAGCAGTGGCAAACTATCACTTACGAAAGGAGCAAGTTTAATGTATGCAATAGATGCAAAAAAAAGGTGGCAAAACTATCAAGGGAGTCAGCGAAAGCCTGCTGATTTTGAAGCTTTTTGGCAGGCAGGGTTTCAAGAGGTAGATGATTTGGGGACAGACTATCATTTAGAGCCTCATCCCTTGAATTCTTCAGTAGCAGAAGCATTTGATTTAACTTTTACAGGTGTTCAAGGAGCCACCGTCCATTGTCAACTCATTCGGCCTAAACGTCTGCAAAAAAAGTCTCCCCTCTTGCTTCAATTTCATGGGTATCACTCAGATGCTGGGGATTGGTCAGACAAGGTCGCTATGGCTGCTGAAGGCTTTTGGGTAGTGGCACTCGATGTTAGAGGACAAGGTGGTTTGTCAGAAGATGTGGGATTGACCACGAAAACCAGTCTGAAAGGGCATATAATCCGGGGAGTGGAGTCTGGACCAAATGATTTATTTTATCGAAGTGTGTTTCTCGATATTTACCAGTTGACTCGGCTAATGGTAGCAGAACCCCAAGTGGATACCAGCCAACTGTATACCTATGGTGCGTCACAAGGAGGAGCTTTGGCGTTGATTTGTGCGGCTGTTGCTCCGGAAATCAAGGAATCTTTTGTTTGTTATCCGTTCCTAAGTGATTATCGCGAAGCTTATCGCTTAGATGTAGAAAACTCCGCCTATGAAGAGTTGGCTTATTGGTTTCGCTTTAAAGACCCCTTGCACCAACGAGAAGAAGCTTTCTTTGAAACATTGGATTACATTGATTTGCAATACTTTGCTCCTTGGATCAAAGGGAAGGTGCATTGGGCAATTGGCCTTGCAGATACAGTCTGTCCACCGAAAACCCAGTTTGCTGTGTACAATCAGCTAAGTAGCGCAGCTGACAAAGAAATGCTATTTTATCCAGAGTATGGCCATGAATACTTGCCAAAATTTGGCGATCATATGCGGCAGTGTTTAGCCGACGTTTTGAGAGAAAAGGAGTAGAATGCTATGTTGACATTTCCAAAAGATTTCTGGTGGGGTGCAGCCACATCTGGTCCCCAATCAGAAGGCCGTTTTCAAAAGAAACATGCCAATATGTTTGATCATTGGTACGATATTGAACCTGAAGTTTTTTATGACCGAGTGGGGCCAGATATGGCTTCGAACTTTTACAATAGCTACCGAGAAGATATCGCATTGATGAAGCAAACGGGATTGAATTCCCTTCGCACCTCGATTCAATGGACCCGTCTCATCAAGGATTTGGAAACCAATGAAGTGGATCCAGTGGGTGTTGCTTTTTACAATAATGTGATTGATGAGTTCCTCTCTCAAAATATCCGACCGATTTTTAACCTCCATCATTTTGATTTGCCAGTGGAGCTTTACCATAAATATGGCGGTTGGGAATCGAAGAAAGTTGTCGATTTGTTTGTGGGATTTGCTGAACAATGTTTTGCTTTGTTTGGTGACCGTGTGAAAGACTGGGTGACCCACAATGAGCCGATGGTGGTAGTAGATGGGGAGTACTTGTTCCAATTTCATTATCCAAAATTGGTGGATGGCAAGAAAGCAGTACAAGTGGCATACAATTTAAATCTCGCTTCCGCTAAGGTCATGGCGAAGTTTCGCGAAATGGGTCAACCACAAGCTGGTGGCCGGATTGGTACCGTGTTAAACTTGACGCCAACTTACGCAGCTTCAGATGCTGAAGCAGATCAAGAGGCAGCCCGAATTGCCGAACTGTGGAACAATAAAATGTTTCTCGACCCAGCCATCAAAGGGGAATTTCCTGTGGAATTGCTAGAATTGCTGACTAAGGATGGGGTATTGTGGCAGTCAACTGCTGATGAGTTAGCTTTGATTAAGGAAAATACTGTTGATTTTATCGGAGTGAATTTCTATCATCCAAACCGGGTCAAGACACCTGACATTGCTCCAAATTCAGTGGGTGCCTGGATGCCTGATCGTTATTATGATGCATATCAAATGCCTGGCCGTCGCATGAATATTGACAAAGGTTGGGAAATCTATCCCAAAGCAGTGTATGACATTGCCATCAATATTCGCGATAATTATGGCAATCTACCTTGGTTTGTTTCTGAAAATGGCATGGGGGTTTCTCGGGAAGAACGCTTTATGGATGAAAAAGGGCAAATTCTAGACGATTACCGCATAGAATTTATCAAAGAGCATCTCCAATGGTTGCATAAAGGGATTGAAGAAGGTTCCAACTGCTTTGGCTACCATCTATGGACTCCTATCGATTGCTGGTCCTGGAGCAATGCCTACCGTAACCGCTACGGCTTAATCGCTAATGATATTCACACTCAGATTAAGACGATTAAGAAATCTGGGGAATGGTTTAAGACATTGGCGGAGAATAATGGTTTTTAAGAAGATTTAGGAGGGAGGAGTGAATTTGTTTTCAAAAACTCCTTTGTGTTGGAGTAAATGGAAAATCTGAACGAACAATAGGGTTTATTGATGAAAAGTCATTCTAGTTTCTTCAGTGCTTTGTCAAATGGTGTTGTTTTGACCAAATCACACTTTAGGAAATGCTTTGGCATTTCCTTTTTTGATGTACCCTGCACGGGTAGCAACTTTGTAGCTGATGGAATCTGAAGGAAACCTAAAGCAAAAAATTATATCATAGTTCATCCATTTTATAACTAAATCAAATATCATTCGAATTCAAGGAACAGTGGATGTGTTTATTGCGATAGGTGGTTCTTTTGGAGGCGCAATAATAGCTTTGTTAATATTTATTTACCTTAACAAAAAGACCAATAAACATAGCTAATAAAGTTCAAGTAAAGAGATATACTGCATCCAACGATATTTTTTCATAAAGTTATTCTTAACTTTATGATTCTTGATTTAGATCAATGCCAACACCAACTTTATTTCCTAAAATAGGACCATAAAAGTGAAAAGGAGTGACTTCAATATGTCAGATTACAAAAAAATTTACGAAACAACAGCGACTAATACCGGTGGCCGTGATGGAGTGAGCTATTTAAATGATGGATCATTTGAAGTGAAGATTTCTACACCTAAAGAAATGGGAGGATCTGGGAGTGGAGTAAACCCAGAACAATTATTTGCTTTAGGATACAGTGCTTGTTTTCACGGGGCATTAGAAATTGTTAAGGGTCAACGTAAAATTCATCAATCTTCACAAGTTACACATACAGTAAAATTATACAAAAAGCCAGACGATGTGGACTTTAAATTAAGTGTTGAGATTCAAGTTGCAATTCAAGATTTAGATTTAGAAGAAGTTCAAAAAATTGCTGAAGAAGCGCATAAAGTTTGTCCATATTCTAAAGCAGTAAAGGATTCCATTGAAGTTTCAGTACGCGCTGTTCTTTATGATGCAGATAAAGAAAAATAAGTATAGAAAATCGTTCACTGATGATATTACATGAGTGAACGTTTTTTTATGCTATACTAACCACAAAAAGAGGAGTAGTAAGAACATGATTGATTTCACAAAATATGATCATTGTATAAGTACAATGCCTTTATTTCAGGGATTGTCCCTCACTGAAATTCAATTTATCCAAAGTGATATTACAGAACAAGCTTTTTCTGCAGGACAGTTTATCTATCAAGCAGAAGATATACTTGAATCTCTTTATCTTATTCAAGAAGGAAAAGTAAAAGTTTATCGCTTAGGTTCTTCAGGTAAAGAACAGGTGATTCGTATTTTAGAACAGGGTGATTTTGTGGGCGAGCTGGCATTATTTGAAGAACAACATTATGGATGCTTTATAGAAGCAATATCACCAACTAAAGTATGTACCATTCAAAAGGACAACTTTAAGCGGATTTTACTATCGCATCCCCAAATAGCTCTAGAACTTTTATCAGAAATGGCGAGACGTCTTGATAATACAGAACGATTAACTGTAGGAATCACGACTGAAAGAGCAGAAACACGCTTAATTCAGTATTTGTTAGAAGAAAATATAAAGCAAAATACAGAGCAGATAAAATTGGAAACTACGAAAAAAGAACTTGCTTCTTATTTAGGGATGACTCCAGAAACACTTAGTAGATATTTAACAAAACTCACTAGGAATAATCTAATAAAGCAGCCAATTCCTAATATAATCGAGTTAACAAATGTAACTGAATTGAAAAATTTAATGGATAAGGTGAGGTAGATAAGAAGAAAGGGAGAAGCAAAATGCATCTCCCCAAAATGAGCTTATTCCTTGATTTCAAATTTTGAAATTGCTAGATAGACTGCAATCATACATTCTTGATAACAATCTTGATCGTATTTTCCGTTTCTCCACGATTTTTTGTGCATCAACGAGCTGAATCTTTTAAGAATGGCTTCAATGGCTTCTTCATTTCCAGCTTTTGCTAAAATAAAATCTTCTTTCAGTGTATTCATAGACCATCTTCCTTTCCATAAATTTAAATATTATTTATGGGAGGTGGTCGTATTAAAAGTGAAATCGAGTAAGTTTTAAATAAGCATAATTTTCTCCTGTTTTATAATTGGACATTTTTTTCATCTCTAAACTTCTATTAATCATTCGATTGTAGAAATCATCTATACATTCAGAAATATCTTCTTTCTTGTAATAGACATTTTCCATAACTGTACCTAAATCAGCTAAATCTGCATTTTTGGGGTCTAAAATAAATAATTTAGCTTTTGTTCGTAGTAGGGCTTCAATAATTGTAAGAATGAAATATGTCTTCCCACCACCGGTACCGGGAGCGTCAATAATTTTGTGTAAATGATTCTTCCCTACTGCAGATTGTTTCTAATTCTCAATCAGTTGGCTTAGCATTTGTTCGAGTTCGCCTTCGGCCTGTTGAAAGCCTTTATGACTGCGACCTAGGAATTTTTGGTTGTAAGTATCAAAAGACGAGACTAAGAAACGTTCCATCGACTCTTCGTTTTGGAACTGTTCCTTGCGGTGGCTGTATTTCTTGATTTGCTTATTAAAGGATTCAATCAAGTTCGTAGAATAAATACTCTTGCGTATGGCCAAGGGGAAATCATAGAAAGTGAGCAAGTGATCGTTCGAAAGAATCGATTCAACCACTTTTGGATAGCTGGTTTTCCATTTTTCCGCAAAAGCACCACGTGCTTCCAACGCCACCTCTTTAGATGAGGCTTGATACACCATTTTAAAATCATCACAGACTTCCTTACGATCATCGACACGCACTTTGTGACTGATATTACGGGAAACGTGTACACAACAATGTTGAAAACGAGCTTTGGGATAGAACCGACTAATCGCTCCTACCATCCCCTTTAAGCCATCCGTGATGAACAGGAGGACATTTTTCAAACCGCGCTCTTGAAGGTCCAATAAAATTTCCTCCCAAATCGTGATGGATTCAGTCGGTGCAATCGCATAGCTCAATACTTCCTTTGATCCGTCCGGGCGAATGCCAACTGCGATATGAATAGCTTCCTTGGCGACGGTTTTCCGCTTTAACGGAATATACGTTGCGTCCATATAAATAGCAGCATAACGGTCATGAAGCTCCCGCCCTTTAAACGCCGTTACCTCTTCTGTAAATGATTTTGTTATATTGGACATGGTTTGGGGCGTGTAGTAATGCCCATACATTTTCTCAATCAAGTCTGCGATTTCCGACATGGTAATACCTTTTCGGAAGAGGTGAATGACGGTCTCCTCTAACGTGTCATTCGTCCGTCTATAAGCAGGAACAGTCTGTTGCTTGAACTCACCATTGCGGTCGCGCGGAATCTGGAGATGAAGTTCCCCATACTCGGTCTTGACCGTACGGTCATAGGAGCCGTTACGAGAATTACCCGTGTTAAAACCAATGCGATCATACTTTTCGTAATCTAGGAAAGCCGTTAACTCCGTTTTGAGAAGCGTATTGACTGCTTTCTCCAAATGGACACGGAATAATTCATTCAAATCGCCTTTGTTCGCTAGAGTCTTTAGAATTTCTGTAGTAAAATCGTTCATAGGGAAGTCCTCTCTTCTGTGAATGTGTTGTGGTAACTCTATTCTACAGAAGGGACTTCCTTTTTTCTATTTACACAAAATATTTTACACTCTCGAAGCAATTAAGCTCTACTGAATGTTTTAAACTGTCATAAAATTTGTAAATGCTAGGTAAATGAAGTGAAAAAATGTTGGTCATAGAATATGGTTTTAAGTGGAATGAATAATACATTGTGTTCTATGGTTGCGCTGGTTGGCAAACAAAGAGAGTAGTTAAAAATGAAGAAAATCAGTAGAATTTTATGGGTAATGGTAACAAGTTGTTTTGTGTTTCTATATACAGAGAAGAGTACTAATGCAAAAGAAGTTTCCATTTCAGAAGCAGACATCAGTGAAAATTATTCTGAACAGTCTGCTGTTGAAATAACTGATGAAAGCTTAGCCAATTTAGCTTTAAACTTTGCAAAAGAATTTAAAGGAACTGAAGATTTGGTTGTTTCTTCTATAATTCCCATTTATGATACAGAAGAAAAAATTATTTCTTATAGTGTAGATTTTATTAAAGAGGGTGTGACACACGGTTACGTTATAATTGATTTAAGAATGGAAGGTACTTATATTGCTCAATTTTCTATAGAACTTGGATCAAAAAGTTTATATGATTTTTAGCAGATAAATCACAAATGAAAGTTGATAATACTGAGGAATCTTATTTAATTGAGACTTTTCCCACTGAATATAATTTAGTTGTAGAAGACAAAGATTCAGTCATCAGTACCAACGGTGAGAACTTTTCACTAAATGAATTTGAAAAGTATGTAGAAGAAGTACAGCCTGTTGCTGAAATGGAAATAGAACACTTTTCTAGATATAATTCTCGTTCTACAAAGTATGACCATGCAAGCGCGGTATTTAGTAATTATCCAAGTAATTTACACTTGACAAGTGCACATTATTTAGCAATGTTTAATGCGCTATCCCAGAGTAGATCTGAAAAAGCCACTGGGAAATACGCTTGTGCAGTACATGCATTAGCAACTATAAGTTCTTCCTATAGATTCTTTAATTCTGGAAATGATTCGGAATTAAAGGTGGCATACAATTCATTGTGGAACTATTCAGGAACTACCGTATCTTCAACCAATAATGGAATCTCTTATGGAGGGACACAACCTGACCAAATTGGACCAGCACTAGTAAAATACGCAAAAGATAAAAGTGTTAGTTTAACATATCAGAGAAAAGTGTCTCCTTCGTTTTCGGATATCCAAACGAAAATTGCACAGAGTTATCCAGTAGCATTTACTTATTTTTACTATAAACCTAACGGAAGTATTGGAGGACATACGGTATTTACCCAAGGGGCATTATCGGGCACTATGAATGGGGCACAAGCAAACTTTATTGTAGTGGCAGATGGTTGGTACGAAAATGCTACTTATTTGAATTACAGTACGATTCCAAAAACTTTACAAAGTTACGAAATTTCAAGTTGGACTGGAAAAAAATTATTTCAATAATAGCAAAAAATTACTATGATCATTTTGCGGAGTCATTTTTAGTAAAGCTACCATTTTTTGAAAACAGTTTTTGTATGAAATGTCTATATTTTCAATGGTCAAAAGAATAAATATAATCTTAATAAATAAGACGTTCCCAAAATCATAATCGGTTTTAGGAATGTCTTATTTATTTTTAGGATAAAAAATCACTCATTTCCACCAGACTATCCATCTTTTTCATCCCCTATGTTGAAACTTTTCCTCAATGCACAATATTCTTCACCCAAAGATCGGATCGAATCAAACGATACCCAATCCCACTCTTGATCAGCTCTGCTAGTTGGCAGAACAAGTAGACTAAGACAATCGAAAGACTGGTGTGAGTGCTTAATACAAAGGCTAGAGGCAAGACGATCACCCAGGTAAAGACACTGTCAAATAAGAAGGTGATCAAGGTTTGCCCACCTGAACGTAAAATAAAATAGCTGGCATGATTAAAGGCGTACATAGGCATACACAGTGCGGCGACTTTGATGAATTGACTCGCCAGATGTTTGACTTCGGGTTCGGTTTGATAAATTTCTGGAAAGAATGGTGCGACTAGGATCATCAAAAGACCAAGTACAAGACAACTCATGACGGAAAAGAAAAGCAGCTTCCGGGCGCTGTCTTTGGCTTCTTCAAATTTAGCGGCTCCAAGAAGTTGCCCTACCATGACCGCAACGGCACCACCAAGGGCCATATAGACAATATTGAACAAATTGGAGACGGTGGATGAGATGTTCAAGGAAGCAATCACTGATAGTCCTCGAACAGAATAAGCTTGAATAATCATTGTCTGCCCGATCGCCCAAAGGATTTCATTTGCCATCAATGGCGATCCTTTACGCAGAATCTGTTTCACCAAATGCAAAGGGACATGGAATTGATGGTAGACCCGAATGGCAAACGGATTCTCTTCCTCATGGCGATGTACCCAATACATCGTAATAGCACATTCGACGATGCGGGCAATCAATGTGGAGATCGCGGCACCTCGCACCCCTAAAGTGGGGAAGAAAAACAAACCAAAAATCAATAAGAAATTCAATGCTGTGTTCGTGACGACAGCGATACTGCTGGCAAACATCGGCACCATGGTTTTGCCCATTTCTCGTAAAGAACTGGCATAAGCTTGAGAAATAGCAAAAAACGGCAGACTAAACAAAAGAATAACTAGAAATTCTTTGGCAGACGTCAAAGCAAGTGTCAGTTCCCCACTGTCACCGGTACCGTGTAAATATAAGCGAATCAAAAAATCTTGGCAAAAGAACAGCAGCCCCATCGCCAACAAACAAATCAAAAGATTGCCCGCTAACTTGAAACGAAAGGCATCTCGCATCCCTTGATAATCCTTTTTCCCATAAAATTGGGTACCAAAAATACTACCGGCAGAAACAATGCCAAAGATACTTAAGTTAAAAACGAAAATTAGTTGGTTAACGATCGCCACGCCAGACATTTGGGCCGTTCCGATTTGTCCTACCATTAAATTGTCTAATAAACCGACAAAATTAGTGATGGCATTTTGGATCATGATCGGAATGGCGATCGTTAAAACAGTCCTGTAAAAAGCTTTGTTTCCAATAAATTTTTGCATGGTTCCTCCATAAACAATAAAAATTTCGATATGTTCAATTAGTATAGCAAAAAGTGATTCGAGAAAAAAGAAGAGTTCTATGATGAGAGGATTAAGAAAGAAGTTTTTAGCGTATCGTCTCCTCAACGAAAGATGCTGGTTACAGAATGTGGAACATGCAAAGCTTATTCCATTCTACTAGAATAGTTATCTTAGGTAATGATGGTCTGTTCCATTGGAAGGGTCTTTTTTACGTACTTCTAGCCTAGATTTGCTGATATGGATTATAAATTTTATACTCTCTACAAAGCTTGTGAGATCGATTGCTGGGAGTTTACACTAGCTTGGTAATATGTCATATATATTTGACAGAAAAAGAGATAAGTAGTACGCTTGTGTCACATATATATGACTAAATAGGAGAAAAGAATGAATAGAGTCCGAGAATTTCGACAGAAGATGAATTTATCTCAGAATGCTTTAGCTAAAGAGATTGGGGTGGCAAGACAAACGATCAATTTGATTGAAAATAATAAGTATAATCCTTCTCTTGATTTATGTATTAAGCTTGCTAAAGTACTGCAAACGGATTTAAATTCTTTGTTTTGGGAGGTTGAAAGTGATGAAGGCTAAAGAAGGATTGGCAGTAAAAATAATCAAGCGGTTTTATGGTATTTCTGGTGTCTTAGATGAATACAAAAAAAGCCAAGTAGAACATATTGGCAATAATGCGTTTATGCTGATGTTTGGGTATACGCTGGTTGCTAATTTACTGGTAACGGTTTTTGCATCTAAGAAACCAGAGCTGGCGTTATGGATTTTTATTGGCTGTAATATATTCTTTACAGTCTTTATCGTTTGCGGTTATGTTCTGTTTGCCACGGCACGCTTAAAATTGACAGAAAACGAAGTAGAAGCCAAAGAGATGGCAAAAGAAAAGAAGAAGACGATTCTTAAAGGAATTGGACTGGGTATCTACTTTGCAATTGCGATTCACTTATTGAATGGAGTACTTAGTATGATGGTGGATGAAGAAGATTTCCTTCCATACATCGTTTCACCAGCCAGAATCGTTGCTTCCATTGCCGGAGGTTGCTTTTTTGGAGGTATGATGTATCTTGTGTTGCGGTTAAGGTTGAAAAAAATAGAAGAATAGTGAAAAATATTTAACGAACAGTCAATCAGAACCATAGTAAAATATAGCTGGGAGCGGCTGAAATCAAGCGAGTTGCTTTCTTTTTTTATTGTTTGTCTTGAAGGGAAGTAGGAGGGAGGCTATCAACGTGAAAAAGATGGTAGCTAATGAAAAGATCGATTGGTTGTATTCGATTATTTTTTTCTTGTTAGGCTTGTTTCTGTTATTTGTATGTAAGGTATTTGACTTTTATTATGAATGGACCTCTTTCTTAGGGTTTATGGTGGTCATTTCTTCGATCAATGTACCAACGGCTCTCAGAAGAAAAAAACAAATCAGAAAAATCGATGAACTAAGAAAAGAATTGAACTTATCGATTGAAGAAGTAAGAGCGATGGCTGACATTGGAAAGTATGATTTGGTGAATTGGGACTGGAAGAATGCATTTATCTCCCCTAGGAAGTTGTATTTGTTAGAGGACACTTTGGAAAAAATGTATCTAATAAAATTCGGCAAAGAGTTTGAAATGAAGTAGGCGAGTACAAATGGAAGTAGTTTTAATGACAAATGGCATAGCATTAGTGGGTTTTCATTGGTTCTCAAGTGTATTGATCTTGAACTGTTTCTTCTCCTGATTCAATAAATAGCTGTTCAAAGTTAATCAAGATGGATATGTCTAACGGTTTCATTGATGCACAATTACCAGATTAAATAACAATCAATCGAGAAAATGAACACGTTCATATCCTATTTCCTGGCACTTTCCAAAAGTTGGAAAGTGTTTTTTGCTGTTCAATGATGTCATGCGGGGAACCGATTTCTGATACATTGAGGTGAAGGGTATCTGTCAGTTGGATTAGTGTCATAAAATAAAAAAAGCAAAAAAAATGGCATCGAGATGTTGTAAAGGGACGACTTAGTGCAATAATTAATGGGTCCACGTTGCGGTTTTGAGGGAGGATAAGCTTGTGAATAAGTTGATGAGTTGTTAAATTACGATCATTTGCACTAAGTTAAGTGCAAACATTTCATATTGTGACTAGTTAAGAAAACGCTTATATTTAGCGGTGTAAGGAGCGAGAACGATGCAGCAGCTTACCAAAAGAGAAAGCCAACTTTTGATTTACTTGTTAGAAATGACAGAACCGGTAACGATCAAACAGTTAGCTGAAAAAGAAAGTGTCAGTGTACGAACGATCAAATATGATCTGGAGGATATCCGTGATTGGTTGATTGAGCGGAATCAAGAACTGCACAGCAAACGGAGTCAGGGAATTTGGCTCAGTGTGAGTGATTCTGATCGAATCAAATTAAAAAGCGAGTTGATGGATGTCAATCGTCTGGAGCTATTTGCCGATCAAAGCTTACGGATCAATCGCCTGTTGATCATGCTTCTTGTTACCAAGGAAGCAATCACGGCGCTAAAGTTAGCCAATGCGCTAGAAGTAAGTAAAGATACGATCATGAATGATTTAGATGAGTTGGAACATCACTTTCTCAAAGAAGGTTTAGTTCTGAATCGCCAAACACGAAAGGGATTTTGGATCACTGGCAATGAACGTTTGGTTCGGTTAACGATCGAGGAGATTCTGCAAAAAGAGTTTACGGACTATGACATCTATAAATTAATGGCGTTGTTGCTAAATGGCAGAGAAACGGAATGTTTCGAAATGTATTCTGCGAAGGAAACGCCGTTGCAGGAGGTCTTTAATCAAGTCATCATTCGGATGCGGCACTTACTGGAATCCGAAAATCTGGAAAAACTAAATTATGCAGAACTACTAAATATTCTGATTCGCGTAACGATCGCCACTGTTCGCTTGCGCAAAGAGGCCACGATTGGACGGTACCAATTGATTCCTGAACACGAAATAGAAAAAAACGATCTTTCGTATCGGGTGATGCAGCAGGTGTTTGATTACTATCAATTGCCATTATTTGAAGATGAATATGACTATATTTATAGTGATACCTTCGATACGATCCATCAGCAAGATGTCATGAAATTGGTAGAGAATATGATTTATAAGGTAAGCAAGAAAATCAATTTTCCGTTTTATCAAGACCCCCAATTATTGACGAATCTCTACGCCCATTTGTCTATGCGTCTCTCAAGAAGGAAAAATTTTGTCAATGAGTACAATCCGTTTAAAGAGGACATCAAACAGAAATATCCTGAATTGTTTGCTGCTATCAATCAAGCAGCCCTCCAAGAAATAAGCGAGAAACTCTTGATCAATGATTCTTTTGTTGCCTACATTGCGTTGCACTTTCTGGTTTCCTACGAAAGAGAAGAAGACTTGCGAAGTGTTCGAGCGGTTTACGTTTGTTCAACGGGTTTAGGCGTGACAAGTTTAATTAAGCAAAAGATCAACGAAGAATTGAACAATATTACTATTGTAGCTTTTGCTTCAGTCTTAAATGCACAAAAGGTGATTGCCGCGAAGGATCCGGATCTGGTCATTAGTATTTTTCCGATCAATGGCATTGATCGGCCTTTCATCAAAGTCCATCCACTGCCGACTGAGCAGGATCTGCAAAACATCCAGCAAATGATCAAAAAAATCCTCGCTTCAACAAGTCAGGATAGGCGGCACCAATTAGTTCTCAATGAAGCACCTATCAATAAGGAAACTCTGGAAGACTTCAGCAAGGAACTGATTTTAAAGGCATATACGATCTATGAACAGTTACTTGTCACATTAGAGTCTGAATTGATCCAAGAGTACCGAGAAGCCTTTTTGCTCCATGTTTTCTTAATGGTCCATCGCATCACATTTGATCAGCAATATTTAGCAGAAGGCAGCCAAGTCGACCAAATCATTTTGAACCGAGAAGCGTTGGTAGGAGAAATTGAAGCAATTTTTGCTGAAAATAATTTAGGCATCAACAAATCAGAAATCAGCGCATTATTTTCATATATAAAAGAAGGAGCGTCAAGCTAGTGAAACTGTCAGCAGAAGCGATAACTATGATCGAGGAAAGTCAAAACCAGGAAAAATTAAAACAAGTGATTGCTTTGGTCGAAGAGCGACTTGCAGAATTTGCCATTGAACCTACTGAACTTCAGTGGACGATTTTGATCAATCACTTGAACGAGATGCTGAAACGCTCTCAAAAAGGAGAAAAGATTCCCGCTGTTGATCGGGAATTGTTCCGAGAAGTATCCAAAGAAGCCATTGCGATTTCCGATGAGGTCGTTCGAACGATTGGTCATTTAAGTGAAGATGAGATCTATGTTTTATCGATTCATTTTGAAACAGCAAAAAATAATTAATATTTAGGAGGAAACAGTCATGATTACAGTAGTTATTGCAGATCGTATGGGAAAAGGACAAAACGTAGCTAAAGGTGTAGAAGCAGCTGGCGGCAAGGCAGTTGTTGTCCCGGGAATGGGCGCAGATATGCGTTTAGGTGATGTCATGCAACAAGAGAATGCCGATATGGGAATTTCTTTTTGCGGGAGCGGTGGGGCTGGAGCCTTAACAGCCGCAAATAAATATGGGTATCCAGAACGTCATGGGATGCGTTCGATTGAAGAAGGGATCACCGCCATCAAAGATGGGAAAACCGTGCTAGGTTTCGGTTTTATGGATCAAGAAGAGCTAGGAAGACGCTTGACGGAAGAATTTATCAAAAAGCACGGAAAATAGAAAGAGGGCACACAAGATGAGCGTTCAAAAGACAACTCAGCAAAAAGTCATCGTCTCCGGTAAAGGAGAAACTAAGCAACATGCCTTTGCATCAGCACTCGCAGAGATCCAAAACAAACTAATGGCATCGGCGAAAGTATTATTGCGCATCGAACCAGTCAATGTGGAGGTGTTGAAGGCGGTCGAAAACAAATACACAGAACGCTTTCTATTCTTCTTTTTTCCCCGGCAACGAGTGAATTATGAAGTCGAACTTTCTGTCACGGTAACTGTGACAGAAATACGTTTGGCAGATGTACCTTTCACTCAACACCTCACAGAAGACCCCAATGGGATTGTTTTACCGTTTGTAACGAAAAAAGTTTGATTTGAATCATAAGGAGGAGGGAATAACGTGGATTTTGTCATTATTTTAACTAAATCGATCATCATCGGGGGCTTACTCGGTTTCTCTGCATCTGTCGGAGCAGCTCGTATGTTTCATGCGCCCAGTACGCAAGGATTAGGAGCTTTTAGAACATTAGGGGAGATGAATGCCTGCATGGGGGATGCTGCCTCCCATTTTTCCTTTGGATTAGGTTTTTTCTTTAATGCTTGGGCTTCTTCAGTTGGCGCTGGAGCTTTCACGCAAGATGTGACCCACCGCATCGTGCCTAACTGGGCAGCTGCGGCTCTCTTAGCCAAAAACAAAGATGTCAGCCAGACAATGCATGATCCGAAAAAAATGGGGATCATTGGCGCTGTTATTGGCGCGTTAGTAGTCGCTTTCTTGAATACGACAGCTGCAGCGATTCCAGAGGCGTTACAAGTAACCGCTGTTTCCGTGTTGGTTCCAGCAGCGACGATTCTGATCAATACCGTGATGCCAGTGATCTTCTGGTTGGCGGCTTTAGATGCAGGGAAACGAACAGGTTTCTGGGGGACGCTTTTTGGCGGGATTGCGCAACTGATCATGGGCAATGCGGTTCCTGGCGTTGTTCTAGGAATCTTAATCGGTAAAGGCGTCGATGAGAGTGGTTGGAATCGGGTCACGAAGAGTATGATGATTGCGATTGTTTTACTCTTTGTTTTCAGCGGATTTTTCCGTGGATTTGATATGGAAATGATCAAGAGTTTCCAACTTCAAGTACCTCATTGGCTTGATAACTTGCACAACATCTTTAGTGTGAAATAGGAGGGAAATCATGGAGACAGAAGAACAGGTAAAAGCAGTAGAAGCAAAACGGCAAAAGAGTTTTTGGTTTGCAGACTGGTCTTTCCCATTGATCGTAGGAATCATGTCAGCGGCTGTATTCTCAGGAACCCATATGTATGTCGTGTATGGCGTCGGTGCATTCAATGAAGTTTCGATCGTTGCGATGCTAAAAGCCGGCTTGGATGGCGGTTCCTATGGGGCTGCGGCAGCTTTTGGGGCGAGTTTCTTATTTGCTCGGATCTTAGAAGGCTCTTTGGTAGGGATCTTGGACTTAGGCGGTTCGATTTTGACTGGGATCGGGATTGGCGTTCCAGCCATTCTCCTAAGCATGAAGATAACAGCACCAATCGATAATTTTACCCTCTCGTTATTGACCGGATTGGTCTTGGGTCTGATCGTTGGCGGCATTATCGTGTTGATTCGCAAATTCACCATCAATCAGTCAAATTCAACTTTTGGGGCAGATGTTATGATGGGCGCCGGAAATTCCTCCGGCCGGTTTTTAGGCCCATTGATCATTTTAAGTGCTTGTGCAGCCTCTATTCCCATTGGCATTGGGGCGACATTAGGCGCGTTGGCTTTTTATGCTTGGAAAAAACCAATTGCCGGTGGCGCTATTTTAGGCGCAATGATCTTAGGTGCGATCTTCCCAGCGGTAATTCAATAGAAAGAAGGCAATGAAATGTTTGATACTTTAATCAAAAATGGCAAATTAATCGATGGCAGCAAAGTGGAAGTTGCGTTGGAAAAAGGCATAATCAAAGCAGTTGCTTCAGAGATCAATGAGCCGGCACGAGAAGTGATTGATTTATCCGGCAATTCCTATCTCTCTGCCGGTTGGATCGATGATCATGTCCACTGTTATGAAAAGATGAACCTGTATTATGATTATCCCGATCAAATAGGGGTCCAAAAGGGAGTAACAACGGTTATTGATGCAGGGACTACGGGCGCAGAAAATATTCGCGATTTTTATCAACTGACGAAATCGGTCAAAACCAATGTGTACGCACTAATGAACATTTCTAAATGGGGGATCGTGGAACAAGATGAACTTGCTGACCTGACAAAAATCCAAGAAGATCTAGTCAGAGCTGCATTAGCAGAGCTTCCGGAATTTATTGTAGGGATCAAGGCAAGAATGAGCAAAACAGTTGTCGGCGAGAATGGCATCACGCCACTAGAGTTAGCCAAAAAAATCCAATCAGAAAACAATGACTTGCCATTGATGGTTCATATTGGTTCGGCGCCTCCTGAATTAGAAGAAGTATTGACAAGAATGGAAAAAGGCGACGTATTGACCCATTGTTTTAATGGAAAACCGAACGGCATTTTAGACCAAGCCACGGATCAAATCAAAGACTTTGTTTGGGATGCGTATAAAAAAGGCGTTGTCTTTGATATCGGTCATGGAACAGACAGCTTTAATTTCCACGTTGCTGAAACTGCCTTAAAAGCAGGTCTCAAAGCCAACTCGATCAGTACAGATATTTATATCCGCAATCGTACGAATGGGCCAGTCTTTGATCTGGCTACTACGCTGGAAAAAATGAGAGTAGTAGGCTACTCGTGGGAAGAGATTATTGAGAAAGTCACCTCAGTTCCTGCCAAAAACTTCCACTTGGCGAAGAAAGGTCAATTGACTGTTGGTTTTGATGCCGATTTGACGATCTTTGAGATTGTCGAAAATGAAAAAGAACTGAAAGATTCCAATGGGGTTACACGGATAGCGAAAGAACAAATTGTTCCAGTCCAAACAATTATTGGAGGCGTCATTTATGACAATTAGCTATGAAAAGTTTGCTTTAAAGGAAGTCATCAATGCCTCGGGAAAAATGACGATACTCGGTGTCTCGAAAGTATCTGAAAATGTGCTAGCCGCACAACGATTTGGCGGTGAACATTTTTTTGAAATGAGTGATCTGACTGTGAAAACTGGCGCCTACCTTTCTCAGTTATTGAAGGTGGAAGATGCGCAGATTGTTTCTTCTGCTTCAGCAGGGATTGCCCAATCTGTCGCGGCTTTGATTGGTCAAGGCGACCTGTACCATGTTTATCATCCCTACACGGAAAAAATCACGAGACGGGAGATCGTCGTACCTAAGGGTCACAATGTAGACTACGGCACACCGGTTGAAGTAATGGTTGCTCAAGGGGGTGGACAAGTCGTCGAAGCGGGATATGCAAATATGTGTACACCGGCGCATGTCGCTAGGATGATCACGGAAGAAACAGCCGCACTTCTATATATTAAAAGCCATCATACCGTGCAGAAAAGTATGCTAACGGTGTCGGAGATGGTAGAAGTTGCCAAAGCCCATCACTTGCCATTGATCGTTGACGCAGCCGCGGAAGAAGACTTGTTCAAATACAGCGAAATGGGTGCCGACCTTGTTATCTATTCTGGCGCCAAAGCAATCGAAGGTCCGAGTGCCGGTCTGGTCATAGGGAAAAAGGAATACATTCAATGGATTCGTCTACAGTCTAAAGGGATCGGTCGGGCAATGAAAATCGGCAAAGACAATATTTTAGGCTTTACACAAGCAGTAGAAGATTACCTGCAAAATGGCAGTGAATCCGGTGAGTCCATGAAACAACGATTGGCACCTTTCGTGGCAGCGATCAATCAACTTCCTGATTTATCAGCGAAAATCGTTCAAGATGGCGCCGGGAGAGATATTTATCGTGCAAGTGTCACGGTTGCTGGCAAGAAATCTGCGAAAGAAGTCATTGAAGAACTAAAGGCACAAAACCCAGCAGTCTACACACGGGAATATCAAGCAAATAACGGAATTATTGAGTTTGATATTCGCTCGGTCAACCAAAACGAAATGGAAAAAATCATTAAACGCTTAAAAGAAATCATGTAGGAGGCTTTTAAATTGTCAGTTATTCCAAATTATTATAAAGATCGCGTATGTTTAAATGTATTGGCTCATTCAGTTGAAAATGCGAAGGCTTGTTATGAAGCAGCAGCAGGACATGTCGTACTAGGTGTGTTATCCAAAAACTATACTAGCGATGAAGCAGCGATCGAAGACATGAAAAAATATCAAGCGGCAACGGATAATGCATTGTCCGTTGGGTTGGGCGCCGGAGATCCCAACCAAAGTCAGATGGTTTCCCGTCTATCTGGTACTTTACAACCGCAACATGTCAACCAAGTATTCACTGGTGTAGGAACTTCCCGTGCTTTATTGGGACAAAACGATACAGTCATCAATGGATTGGTTTCACCAACAGGCAAGGTAGGGTACGTCAATATTGCCACTGGACCTTTAAGTTCACAGGCACCGGCGGCAGAGGTTCCCATCGAGACCGCCATTAAAATGCTGCAAGATATGGGTGGAAGCTCCATTAAATACTTCCCAATGAAAGGGTTAGCGCACAAAGAAGAATTCAAAGCAGTTGCGGAAGCTTGCGCCAAATATGATTTTTATTTAGAACCAACCGGAGGAATTGATCTGGAAAACTTCGAAGAAATTCTGCAAATCGCCATTGATGCAGGCGTTAAAAAAGTGATTCCGCATATTTACAGTTCGATTATTGACAAAGAAACTGGCGATACGCGACCAGAAGATGTGAAAACATTATTCGACATGGTCAAGAAAATCGTCAAATAAGTGAAGCATAAAGACTGTTTACTAGATGGGGAATCAGTCATTGGTAAGACACTCAGAGATGGGTGTCTTTTTTGCGTCAAGATTGCTACAAAAACAACTAAGAGACAAGTTTTCTATGTCCGCTTTGATTGCTCTTTGTAACCTAACCACTGGTTAATTTTTTTTAGAAAATAGAATCATTTAATCAATTGTTGCGTGTTCCGATTCTTGTTATGATCAAAGCAGTTACCACTATCAACCGAAAAGGAGACCACAGCGATGGAGATGAGGGAAGTGATTCGCCAGTATCGGAAGAAGAAAGGATTGACACAAGAAGAGCTAGCCAATCGCCTTGGTGTGACAGCGCCAGCAGTAAATAAGTGGGAAAAGGGGCATTCACATCCAGATATCTTGTTGCTAGCGCCAATTGCACGCTTACTAGACATTAGTCTTGATACGTTATTCTCATTTGAAAAAGAACTCACGATAACCGAAATCAATCAGATCATTCGTGAACTGGATCATAAGCTCAAAAAACAACCTTTTGAAGATGTATTTCGCTGGGCCAAAGAAATTTTGGATACCTACCCAAATTGTGAACAATTGATTGGCCAAGTAGCACTGCTTTTAGATGTACAGCTATTGGAACAAGCTGTTCCCGCTAAAGAAACATACCAGAAGCACATTCATCGTTGGTACGAACGGGCGTTAGAAAGTCGGGATGAAGATACCAGAAATCGAGCAGCCGATTCTTTGTTTGGATTTTACGTACGAAAAGAAGCGTACGAGAAAGCAGAAAGCTACCTCCATTATTTTTCCAATCAGAACCCAGAGAGAAAAATCAAACAAGCCTATCTTTACAGTAAGACCGGACGAGTAGCAGAAGCCTATCAAGCTTATGAGGAGCTGCTGTTTTCTGGTTATCAAAGGATGAGTATGGTATTCCAACAATTATATCTTTTGGCGATGAAGGATGAGAATAAAGCAAAGGCGCATCTGCTAGTGAAGAAACAGTCAGAATTGGCAAAATTATTTGAAATGGGGGAATATCACGAGGTATCCAGTGATATTGACTTAGCTATTGCAGAAAAGGATGCGGATCGAACGATAGAAACAATGGAGAAAATCCTCGCCAGTGTTGCTAAAATCAACGATTTCACCCATTCAACGTTGTATGAACACATGACATTTAAGGAAATCGACAGCAACTTCGTTAACGAACTTTACGAGAATTTATTCCGCATGTTTAGTGATGAAGAAACCTTTTCTTGGTTGAAGACGAATGAACGATGGCAAGTGTTGGTAGGCAAGAGCAGATAAAGAAAGCGTGCTTTTCCAGTAATAAAAATCGACACAAGAACTGTTCCAATTAGTCATAAAAGACATGCAAGTTCTTCCAATAGGTAAAGTAAGAACAAGATAAAATGAGCAAATAAGTGTTAGTTAATTTGACGGCAATGTATTTGGTTAATCATTCAGGAAATCTTCTTGCTATTTTTACAGATCATTGAAACGCTTCATTATCTCTTGCTGTTTGGTAGGGTGTACCGGGGATTATCCAATGCTTAAGAGACAAAAAAGCGTTAAGTTTTGTAGCTGAAATCTATAATTGACAACCTTGCTAATCACCCTAATAAAAACATTTTTTCAGATAATTTTGAGATAGGAATAAAAAGCAGCTCATCAGTAGGTGAGCTGCTTTTTGTGTTGTTTTCTTAGGCATCTGCCTCTTCCGACAGCTGAATCAGTAAGTCTTTGATCACATCATAAACTGCGGCTGTTTCTGGGTAGGGGCTTTGGACGTTCTGGATAATAAACAGGTCTCGGTAACGGTATTCTGGGGCTAGTTCTTGCCAATTCAATGTGTCTGTGAGGGCAAGTTTGGAAATGATCGACTTGCCGATGTTATTCTCCAGTAGTGCTAGAATCATTTCGCTATTGTTGGCTTTAATGATCTGCGGGTTCAAATGATTCGAGTAAAGATACGTTTCATTGATATAGTACATTCCGGAATCATTCTCTCTGAGGATCCAGAAATCGGAATCAATATCTCCTGCTAGAACAAGTTCGTCTTTATAGACGAACTCTTTTTGGATCAAAGGAGAGACGATGGCTTTTTCGATCAGTCCGATATGGGCTTTGTTGGCTTCCACGGCATCAATGACTTCCTGAGAATTCATGATTTTGATTTCGAAAGCAATGAATGGAAAGTGTTCGATCAGCTGGCCCATGATCGTTGGGAGTAGGTGAACACCAGTTGTATTGGAGCAAGCCAATACGCAGTCCGTCTTGAAATTTTTGGCATTTTTAGCTTGTGCAAAGACACTAGCTAACGAATTTAACGAATCCACCACTTTAGGGTACAAGAATTCTGCTTGTTTCGTGGGTAGAATCAATTGTTTTCCTTTGCGTTCAAAGAGTTTGAACCCTAACTCGGTCTCCAATTTTTGAATTTGGACGGAGATGGTTGGCTGGGTCTTAAACATTTGTTTGGCGGCAACACTAAAATTCCTAGTTTCATAAACGACAACGAATGTTTTTAATAGTTCAAACAAAAGAATCCCACCTTTTTCTATTAATATAATTTATAACGGATATATAAAATCGTTATTTTACAAATAGTTAATTTGTGGTTATATTATAGATGACTACAAAAGATAACACAAGTACGATAGAAATTTTTAATCGTTCAGAAAGGATGGATCAATGAATCAAGCACTAAAAAATTTTTTGAATGCAATTCCGATACCTATTTGTGGGTTGATTTTAGGAACGGTTTCGTTAGGAAATTTATTGTTTGCCGAAGGGTTCGAAGCAATCGGCAATATCTTTTGTTTGATTGGTATTTTGATTATGGGATTGTTCCTTCTTAAGCTGTTTTTCACATTTAAACACACATTAGCGGATTTGAAAAATCCGATCATCGCTTCTGTTGCACCTACTTTTACCATGTCTTTGATGGTGATCTCGGTAGTGTTGGAGCGAGTATTTCCTAATTTACTGATGAATGACTTGCTATGGCTGACATCAATCGGGTTGCATTTGGGTCTCATGACTTATTTTGTTGTCGTTCATATTTTACCTGTCGACATTACGTTGGAATATGTGTATCCAAGCTGGTTTATTACTTTTGTCGGCATTGGAGTGATTCCAAATACATCAGCAGTCTTTATCAAAGAACTGGGGGAAATCGTTGTATGGATTGCACTGGTTCTATATTTTGCTCTACTACCAGTGATTCTAAAACGAATTATGTTCCAAAAGATGACAGAAGCTTCAGCAGTACCTTTGATCACAATTTTGACCGCCCCTGGCTCCCTTTGTTTAGCTGGCTATCTGTCAGTCTTTAAAGAAGGATCGGCTTTATTTGTAGCTTTGATGCTGGTATTGTCCCAAGCAATTTATTTCTGCGTGGTATTTTACATGAAAAAAATGCTGGAAGTTGGCTTTTATCCAAGTTATGCAGCCTTCACATTCCCATTAGTCATTTCAGCAACAGCAATGTTCAAGTCTTCTCAATTCTTTATGGATCGCCCAATTTTATTTGGAGTGACTGAGTTATTGAGTATAGTTGAAACAGTATTAGCTATCGCAATGGTTTGCTATGTATTGCTGAAATACTTCGTTCATTTGTATAGTCAGACAAAGAGTTTGATCGCAGATCATGAATGTTAAGGTATTAATGGACGTATCTTTGTAAGTTCGAGTAAGAAAATTGTTGTTATTGCGGGATAAATGAAAGTCATATTGTTTCTAAATAATAAAAAAGGATGTGGGTTCATATGAGAAATACAAGTAGAAAAGTAGTTGTCGTTGGAACTGGATTTGTAGGAACAAGTATTGCTTACTCAATGATCAACCAAGGGCTGATCAATGAATTGGTTTTGATCGATGTGGATCGTGAAAAGGCGGAAGGAGAAGCCCTTGATTTATTGGATGGGATGTCATGGGCCCAGGAAAACATCAAAGTTTGGGCTGGCGACTATACTGATTGCCAGGATGCAGATATCGTGGTGATCACGGCAGGTGTCAACCAAAAACCAGGACAAACACGGTTGGAACTAATCGATGTCAACGCGGGGATCATGACTAGTGTTGTAAGAGAAGTGATGGGGTCAGGTTTTGATGGGATTTTAGTCATTGCTTCTAACCCTGTGGATGTATTGACACACGTTGCTTGGCAAGCATCGGGTCTGCCAAGCAACCGCGTCGTTGGAACTGGGACAACGCTAGATACCACCAGATTCCGTAAAGAATTGGCGCAAAAATTAGAGATTGACCCAAGAAGTATCCATGGCTACATTATTGGCGAGCATGGGGACTCTGAAGTAGCAGTCTGGTCACATACGACAGTAGGGGGAAAACCGTTGCTAGAGTTTATCGTCAAAAACCATCGATTGACTGTCGAAGATCTGACAACCATTTCTGATCGGGTGAAAAATAGCGCTTATGAGATTATCAATCGTAAAAAAGCCACCTTCTATGGTATCGGTATGAGTGTTGCCAGAATCGTTCGAGCAATCTTGAACAATGAGCAAGCAGTATTGCCCGTCTCTGCCTATCTCGATGGGGAATACGGCGAAAAGGATCTATTTACAGGTGTCCCTTCGGTGGTTGACCAAGGAGGGGTGCGGGAAATCATTGAGCTGAATATCGACCCAGCCGAGAAGCAAAAATTTGCCCAATCCTGCAGCCAACTTAGAGAAGTGATCCAATCACTGGACAAAACGACTCATTGAGAAAGGAGAGATGCTATCACTATCGGCGATCATCCGCCAAAGTAATTGGTCAGTCGTTTCTCTCTCATAACAAATGACTATTTCCAAAAGGTAGTAGAATGGCGCAACGATTGTTCAGCCGATAAGACCACGATTAGTTGAAAATGAATGAATTCCTTAGTTAATTGATAAGCCGTAATAGAAAAAGAGCAGCGCGAATCAACTCGAGCTGCTCTTTTTTGCTTACTTTTTTGGTAGAAAGATTCTTGGTTTATTCGTGGTATTTATCCAATAGTAGTGTACTGCTGCTTTTCTTGTTTGGCATGATAGGCTTCTACAGCAAGAATGGCTTGCTGGAACATCTCGCGAGTGATGGGATAGGGTACATGAACAATGTCGTTGGTGGTCATGGCTTTATCTAAGATGGCTTCCAAGTCCGATTGGGCATTGAGGTGCATGTCAGCCAAACAGACGGGCAGCTTGTTTTCTTTCATAAAAGCATAGACTCGTTGAAAGAGTTCGGTTTGCTGATCCATCATCAACAATGCTAGAACGCCGTAGCTGACAGAAGCCCCATGCAGATAATTCTCCATTTTTTCCAGAACAGTCGTACCATAATAGAACGAATGGGCCATGGCAGAATTGTAGTCATTGATGACTAAGACAGATACTAACCCGGTGGTCACGATGATATCTGAGACGACTTGTTGGATGGCATCCGAGGGGCGATTGGCGGCACTGTCTTTCAACGCTTGTGTGCCGTAGGTCAATAAGCGCTCCGTGCACATTTTGCTGATCTGAATGCCTAATGCATCGGTATGATCCAATTGATCCCCTCTAGAAGAAAAAGTGGCTTCGATTTCTTTCGATAAGGCGTCACCGATGCCGGCCCACAGGTAACTATCCGGCGCTGCGGCGATAATAGCTGTATCAATAAAGGCATGGACCGGCGGTTTTGAAGGAAAGAACAAGCCATGCATTTCGCCTGCTTCGGTGTAGATCACGCACACGGCTGTAACGGGAGAACAATTTGAGCCAATCGTCGGAAATGTGAAGACGGGCTTGGCTAATTTCTCACCTACGACTTTGACGGTATCACACACACGGCCGCCTCCAACGGCAAATAGGACCTCTGCTGCTTGGACACTTTCTTCCTGCAGTAAGCGTGCTACATTTTCATAGGTAGAATTTCCACCATACCATAGGCTGTCAATGACGAATACGTCTTGTGTCAAGGCAGACTTGATTTTGTGCTCTGCTTTCGCTAGTGCTGTTTTTCCACCAATCAGAACAGCTTTTGTCCCATAACTTTTAACGATATCATTTACTTTTTCGTAAGCGTCTGTTCCGATCGTATAATTTGGCAAAAAGATACTTTGACTCATATTGTTTTCCTTCTTTCTTTGCGACGATATTCGCTAATATTGGTCCTGTGATCTGATGAATGATCATGCCGACAGCAGCTGGAGTAACGGCAGCTGCGATCGTGGCGAAATGAGCATTCGCTAAGGAGATGGCTAATCCGGTATTTTTCATTCCTAATTGAAACATGATCGACTTGGCCTGTTGATCACTGACACCTAGTAGGCGGCTAATCCCGTAGCCTGCACCGTAACCGATAAGATTATGCAGCAAGACAAGGAAGATGACGATTATTCCAGACTGAACGATCACTGCCCCATTTTTCGCCACGGTTCCTGCAACGATCAAAAGGATGCTGACGGAAGAGACTAAGACAAAAGCCTGCATCCACGCATCGATATAGTTGGCAATAAGCTTATGGACGATGATCCCTAAAAGAATCGGCAGTAGTACCATCTGCAAAACCGACAAAAGCATGGCGAAAAATGAGATTTCTGTATACTGTCCAGCTAAAAAATAGACAAGAAAAGGGGTCACCACCGTTGCCATTAGCGTGGAGACAGTGGTCAAAGAGACCGTCAATGCGACATCTCCCTTGCCGATGAAGGTCATCACGTTGCTGGCGGTTCCTCCTGAAACAGAACCCAGCAAGACAAAACCGATGATCAGTCCGGAGGATAATCCGAAAAGCTGTGCCAAGCCATAAGCAACAAGCGGGCTGATGGTAAATTGGATCAATAAACCTAAAAGAAAAGCTTTTGGCTGAATCACCACCATTTTAAAAGCAGTGACATTTAACGTCATTCCCATACAAAACATGATGATGCTTAGTAACGTTGTTGTGCGCGTAGGTATCCACAAAAATGGTTGGGGAAACAGGTAGGAGATCAGCATCAAAAGGACCATGAGATAAATCAGGTATTTATTCACAAATTTGGCAATCGAATTTATTGTATTCATTAAGACTTTCCTTCCATCTTGACGTAAAGGGACTAGCAATCCTATCACCGTTTCCAACACCTGAGATGCTGCGGATCAGAGGAATCAATAGAAAACCAGCACAGCTACCAGCAAAAGTTTTCAACAAGCAAAGCTTTAAAAAGGGTATAAAAAAACATTCCACCCAAGAAGATTCTCTGTTCTTCTGGTGCAATGTGAATAGGGACTCTTTGAATAAAATACTCAAACAGTCCCGACTATAATAATAAAATAATTGCCTCTCTTCTACTAACAGTCATTCAATCACTTCCTTTGTCTAAATTTTCAGAATATTTAAATTGTTTTATCTAGTGTACAAAATAGTTTGGAATCTGTCAAAGGGAAAATGAGATTTTTGCTAATAAAGGAAATTAGAGACGGGATGAGAGAAAAAAGCTCAGAAGCGCAGACATCTTCTAAGCCTTTTTCATTGAAAGTAAAACTTTTCTAGGGTTTCAGTCTGCTTGAGAGGTTCAGATAAATCGAGGAAATAAGGCGTTTGCCAGTTTTGTGTTCGGGATGCGGTAGGATTTAAGTCCTGCACCCATGGTGGATACACGCGAAAAGCCATTTTCCCTGCGGTTGTTTCTGTTTTGATGATGCCGTTGGCGACAAGAACAGAAGACGGGAAGACAAATTGACCTTTTTGCTTGCCATCAAGGACAGTAATCATTCATTTGTCTGGATAGCCGCTTAATGAATAAGCTTGATTCTTTTCATGAGGGTGCTCCCACAATGCAGTGAAATAGCCTTTTTTCTTTGGTGTTTTCTTCGCCAGACGGCTACGAAAAGTCGTGTTTCCAACAACGAAAGTCATGCCTTCATATACGCTGTTTTGTCTCTCCGTTTGAATCTTAGTGGGGCCAGCTATATGGTGCATCTTCAATAATGCAGTCATCAATTTCTCTGATTGCCGCATTTTAGGCCATCACCAATCGTTTCCATTTTCTGATTTTTGTTCGGAAATTAGTGAATGGCGCCACTGAATTAATGTGGATCCATTTATACAGGGGCCATTGTGCTTTGGTTGTAGCCCACTTTCTCTGTCCGGGCTCAAACAGTTCGGTATCTGATAGTGTGCTGATCCATTGGCATAGTTCCTCCACCAGTTGGGTCAACTGCTGTTGTTGTTCTTTTAGGGAAAGCTGCCCATAGCGCTGATAAAATTGATCATAAAGTGCACCTAACTGATTCCACTTATAGCCTGCTGCTGGTGTTTGCACAGCAACGCCGTTTTTTTCTTGGGCTTCCCAGTCTAATAGAAGATGGAGCCACCCTAGTTGATAAGACAAATTTTCAGAGGGACTTTTATCTACCTCATCATGGTGCTGGTGTCTCCATTCTTCTGGAATCTCTTCAAATTCGGTGATGTATTTTTGAAACGTGTCTTGAATGGTTTGGATCAATTCTGCTTTTGTTTGATACTGACGCATTGATTTTCCTCCTACTCATCAGAAAGTGTTTTTTCTTTGGTGATTTGAATGACCAGACCAAACGGATCTTGCAAGATGGCGTAGAAGTCCGCAAATTCATTTTGAATAGGAGACTGATAGATCTTGCTCAATTGGTGTTGGCTCAATTTCTCGTAAATGGTTTGTGCTTTTTCGATCGTATCCGTAATGACACTCAATGACAAGGTATTTCCTTGCTGGCAAGGAATCCTAGGATCAATGGGTTGATCTGTCAACTGCATTTGCGTCTGGCCTATTTGCAGTACTGCGTGGGAAAGCCAATGCTCGGTGCCAGTTTCAATCACAGTATCGGGAGCCAATTGGGTTTTAAATTCTTGGAACGTCATTTTAAATAATAGTTTTCCATCAAAAATATCCTGATAGAAAGCCAGTGCTTCTGTTCCTTTTCCTTCTAAGGTCAAAAAAAGTGCTACATCGATGGATGCCAAAATCAATTCTCCTTTTCTCTATGATAAACTAACTGTAACAGTTAATGGTTTCATTTCATGACACCTTTGGAGGAGAATATGAAAAAAACAGAAAGAATCCAACAAGAAATGTGGTTCTGTTGCAAAGTTTTAAATAAAGAATAAAATCCCTTACGGTATCTATGATTTAAGCTGGGATTCCCAATAATACCTTGATTTCAGTACAGACCGAAAACCCGAAGAGAGTGCCTTCTTTTCGGGTTTTCTTATATAATCCTCGGATGGCTTCCATGCCTTTAATCGTGGTAGAGGCAGTGCGTAAACTTCGATAGAATTTATTGCGTCTCTTTACTGGACGAAGGTCTTGTTCAATCAAATTATTCAGGTATTTAATGGTACGATGTTCTGTCCCTTGATAAAAGCCGTATTCTTTTAGTTTCTTAAAGGCACTTGTAATAGAGGGGGCTTTATCTGTGACTACAACCTTCGGTTCATCAAACTGCTTCACTAACCGCTTAAGAAAAGCATAGGCTGCTTGTGTGTCCCGTTTTTTACGTAACCAAATATCCAAGGTTAAACCATCTGCATCGATGGCTCGATACAAATAATGCCATTTTCCTTTAATTTTGATGTACGTTTCATCCATTTTCCATGAATAGAAGGATTTTTTATTTTTCTTTTTCCAAAGATAATAGAGGACTTTGCTGTACTCTTGCACCCAACGATAAATCGTTGTATGAGAAACGTTAATGCCACGATCATATAAGATTTCTTGAACTTCACGATAGCTAAGGTTATAACGAAGATAGTAGCCCACGGCTACAATAATCACATCCTGCTGAAATTGCTTTCCTTTAAAATGATTCATCGTCATTCCTCCTGCTATCTTTTTCTATTATTCTACCTTATTTGATAGTAGATTTAAAACTTTGCAACAGAACCCTCGAGACTCTGTTCACAAAATCAAATAAAAAAGCTCTGTGAAATAAGTATAGTTAACAATAAAATATCCGAACGATAGAGAGAATGAACTGTGATCTAGCAGTTCCTCGTCGCAAATTCACTAGAATTAGCATTATTTACTCTAAATTGTTCGGATATTTTTTCTTGTTTTTAATTATGATTACAGTGCCTATTTTTAACGAAATTTGCTTATTTTCAAAATGTATGATTATATTTTAGTAAACACTTTCAAATATGAAAAGAGGAGCTATTATGGTAGGAATTAGGGATGTTGCAAAACGGGCGGGTGTGTCCATTGCAACAGTATCGCGCGTGCTAAATGAGGATCCGACACTTTCAGTAACCGATGAAACCAAACGAAAGATTGCAGAATCGGTTAATTTTTATCATTATGTCAAAAAAAGTCCCGTTGCAAAAAATTTAACAAATATTGCATTAATAACGACAGTTTCTGAAGTAGATGAGTTGGAAGATCCCTATTTTCGAACGATTCGCAGAGGGATTCAAGTCGAAGCAGAACAAAGCAAAGTCAATTTGAAGAAAATTATTCGTTTGTCAGAAACACCGTTGGAGCAAGACGATTTGCTAAAATGTCAAGGTGTGTTGATTATTGGGCAGGTGCTATCTTCTGTGATTGAAGAAGTATCAGCAATTAATTCGAATGTCGTAGTGATTGATGACCCTAGTATTGAAGCTGAAGTAGATGCAGTTTATACTGATTTAACAAAAGCAACGAATCAGCATTTAGATCGATTGTATAAAAAAGGACACCGAAACATTGCGTTTATCGGAGGAGGACGTGTTCGTTTAGATAGCCAAGGAAATAAACACGTGTCAGATGATGATTATCGAAAAATAGCCTATGAGACGTGGATGAAACAAAAAGGATTAGAAAAATATAGTCAAATTTATTTAGAAGGCTGGACCACACTTGACGGAATGCAGGCAGCAGATTTACTTTTGAAAAAACATGCTAAAGATAAGTTGCCGACTGCTATCATGGTAGGAAATGATCCTATTGCTGTGGGGGTTTATCGTTCACTTCAAAAAAATGGTCTACATATTCCAGAAGATATTTCGATTGTGAGTTTTGATAATATTGAAGTTGCTGAATTTTTAACACCTGCATTAAATACGGTGAATGTGAATACAGAAGAAATTGGAAAACTAGCAGTTCGCATGGTTAATGAACGAATAAAAGAAGTTAGAAATGTTTCGATCAAAGTGATTGTTTCTAATAATATTATTGTTAGAGAAAGTGAAAAAAATATCGATTAAAAAGTAAACATCCAAAAAAGGGTGTTTACTTTTTTGTTTACTAATATTTTTAGTAAAAAATCTCGACAAAACATTAAGTAAACAGTTATGGTGTTGTTAACAAAAAGAAAACGCATTCAAAACAGGAGGAATTAAGATGAAACATTTCAAAAAAATAGCTTTAACAGGGATAGCTGTTTTAACTGGGACATTACTCGCAGCATGTGGTGGGGGAGATAGTAATTCTAAAGACGGGCAAGTAACTTTAAGCTATGCGAGTTGGGATACTGACCAAGCTCCAGGACTAAGAAAAATGTTAGATGAATTTGAAAAACAAAATCCTGATATCAAAGTAGAAATGGAGACAACGCCTTGGGATCAATATTGGGTTAAATTAGAAGCTGCAACAACGGGAGGTAATATGCCAGATGTAGTAACCATGCACTCTAGCGAATCCTATAAATATATGTCACAGAATGCTTTGATGGGACTTGATGATGTTATCAAAGAAAATGATATTGACATGGGAAACTTTACTGAAGGAATTGCTGATTTCTATACGCTTGAAGACGAACTATACGCAATCCCTAAAGATGCTTCTGTAGTGGGGCTATGGTACAACAAAGAATTATTTGATAATGCAGGTGTCGATTATCCAGATGAAACATGGACATGGGAAACACTCAGACAAGCTGCAATTGATTTAACAGATGAATCAAAAGGCATCTATGGTTTTGCATCACATATTGGAACAGAGACTGGCTACTGGCCATTTATTTATCAAAATGGGGGAGAAGTATTTGCCGATGACAATACAAAATCAGGTTTGAATACCCCAGAAGCACAAGAAGCTTTAGCTTTTTATCGAGATATTGCACTTGTTGATCATGCTTCACCAACAATTACAGAATTACAAGATCCTGATAAGTTAAGTCGTTTTCAATCAGGTAGATTAGCAATGATGATTGAAGGAAACTGGTTTGCACCGGGATTTTTGAAAAATGACTATCTAGTTGAAAATGTTGCTTCTGCCGTGTTACCTAAGGGAAAAGTTAATGCAACAATTACAAATGGACTTGGTTGGGCTGCCAGTGCGAATACAAAATACCCAGAAGAAGTGAAAAAACTAATGGCATTTTTAGCTAGTGAGGACGCCAATAAAATCCAAGCGGAAACGGGGGCATCAATCCCAGCACTAAAAGGCTTTGAAGACGAGTGGGCTGCTTCTTCAGATACAATTGATTTGAGTGCTTTTGGAAAAATGTTGGAGTATGGAGTCCCTCGTCCATACAATAAAGATGGATTACGAGCTGAACAAGCAGAAGTTCAAATTATTAACCGTATTCTGTCTGGTGAAGTAACTGTTGAAGATGGAACCGCTCAAATTGAAAAAGAAGTCAATGCGATATTGAGCGGAAATTAAATTAGTTAATTATATAATATACAGGCGAAAGGATTCTATTTCGTCTGTATATTAATGGATGAATACCAAAAAGGGGGATATTATGAAAAATCGAATTTTTGGAAAATATCGTAAAGATCAAGTGATATGGGGCTATATTTTTATTTTTCCAACGGCATTAGGATTAATTTTATTAAATATATGGCCAGCAATTCAAACAGCAATTTTAAGTTTTCAAAAAACGGTAGGGTTCGGTGATACTGAATGGGTCGGATTAAGAAATTACCAAAAAATGTTTGCAGACGGTGAAGTTTTTCAGTCTTTATTAAACACATTAATTTATGCAGTGGTTTCGATACCTAGTATTGTTGTATTATCCTTGTTGGTGGCAGTTTTAATGAATAGAAAAGTTAAAGGATTGTCGATTTATCGGACAATTTATTTTCTACCAGTCGTTGCTGCACCATCCGCAGTCGCAATGATTTGGCGCTGGATGTTCAATAATGATTATGGACTGATTAATAACATGTTGGCTAAAATAGGTCTCGATGGACCAGCATGGTTAACGGATCCATCGATTGCGATTTATTCTATTATCATTGTAGGAGTTTGGAGTGCTATTGGTTATAACATGGTGTTATTACTAGCCGGCTTATAAGAAATTCCTAAAGATTATTATGAAGCAGCGGAAATTGATGGTGCTAGTCCAATCCAGCAGTTTTTCAACATTACGTTACCATTAGTTACACCAACATTATTTTTTGTAGTTGTAACAACAGTTATCAATGCTTTCCAAGTATTTGATGTTATTTTTATGATGATTACTCCTAATAGTACCGCCATGTTTAAATCACAATCATTAGCCTATTTATTCTATAAACATTCATTTATTTTAAATGACAAGGGATATGGTTCGGCAATCGTTATGTTCCTTTTAGTGATTATATTAATTATTACTGCAATTCAAATGAAGTTGCAGAAAAAGTGGGTAAACTATTAAGGAGGCTATCAAATTATGAAAAATAAATTTTTTTCAAATGCGCCAATCCATATCATGCTTATTTTAGGTGGTATTGCAATGGCATTACCTTTTATTTGGATGATTTTAACTTCAGGGAAAACGTTGGTTGAATCTACCCAAATTCCACCTACAATTTTCCCTGAGAAATTTCAGCTAAGTAACTATCAACAAGTACTTGATTTATTACCATTCATGGCTTTTTATATCAATACATTTTTAATGGTTGTTGGACGAGTGATTGGCTCGGTTTTATTTTCAGCAATGGCTGCATATGCTTGTGCGCGTCTAAGTTTTCCAGGGAAAAATATCTTTTTCAGCTTAGTACTTATTCAAATGATGATTCCCGGTTCCATTTTTATTACTCCACAGTATTTATTAGCACAAAAATTGGGTATTTTAAATACAATTCCAGCATTAATATTACCAGGGTAGTTAGTGCGTTTGGTACGTTTTTATTAAGACAATTTTTCTTAGGTTTACCTGATGAATTGGAGGAAGCGGCCTATTTAGAAGGTGCCAATATTTGGACGATCTTTTTCAAAATTATGTTGCCGCTTGCTAAATCAGAATTGGTTGCACTTGGAATATTCACAGCGTTGTTTGCATTTAAAGATTTAATGTGGCCATTGATTGTCAATACTTCAATTGATAAGATGCCTTTAGCTCCGGGATTAGCAAACTTACAAGGACAATATGCCACGAACTTCCCACAATTAATGGCAGGTTCGTTATTAGCAATTTGGCCAATAGTTGTGATATTCATCGTTTTCCAAAGAAAATTCATTGAAGGAATTGCTACAACAGGTGGTAAATTATAAAACTATTAATTAGTGATTGGAGAGTAAGTACATGACAAAAATTACATTTATTGGTGCAGGAAGTACTATTTTTGCAAAAAACGTATTAGGCGATGCGATGTTAACTCCAAGTCTACAAGATGCACATATTGCATTGTACGATATTGATGAAAAACGACTAAAAGAATCAAATTTAATGCTTAAAAATATTAATAAAAATTCGAATGAAAATCGTGCTGATATTGTTTCTTATTATGATCGCAAAGAAGCGTTAAGAGAGGCTGATTTTGTTATCAATGCTATTCAAGTGGGTGGTTATAAACCTTCAACAGTGATTGATTTTGATATTCCTAAAAAATATGGGTTGCGACAAACTATTGGTGACACCATGGGGATTGGTGGGATTTTTAGAACCCTACGGACACTACCAGTAATGTTAGACTTTGCTAAAGAAATGGAAGAAGTTTGTCCAAATGCTTGGTTATTGAACTATACAAATCCGATGGCGATGTTAACCATGGGTGTTTTAAAAGCGACGAGTATTAAGACTGTTGGTTTATGTCATAGCGTTCAAGTATGCGTACCAGAATTGTTTGAGCATTTAGGAATAGCCGATCAATATGACTTAAATGACTTTCAATGGAAAATTGCAGGCATTAATCATATGGCATTCTTGTTGGAAATTACAAAAAATGGGGAAGATTTCTATCCAACAATTCGTCAGTTAGCTGCAGAAAAACCAAATCCACATCCAGATTCTGTACGTTTTGAATTGTTGAAACGTTTTGGTTACTATATTACAGAATCAAGTGAACACAATGCAGAATACCATCCATACTTTATTAAATCAAAATACCCAGAATTGATTGACGAATTAGGGATTCCGTTGGATGAATACTTACGTCGTTGTGAACAACAAATTAATGATTGGGAAAGCATGCGAGAGGACATTGTAAATAATGGGGAGTTAACACATACGAGAAGCCGTGAATATGCTTCATATATCATGGATTCTATTACGACAGGAACTCCGTCAGTGATTGCAGGAAATGTCTTAAATAAAGGCTTAATCACAAACTTACCGACAGATGTTTGTGTGGAAGTACCTTGTTTAGTCGATAAAAATGGCGTGCAACCAACCTATGTCGGTGAATTGCCAACACAATTAGCTGCTTTAAATCGGACGAATATCAATGTTCAAGAACTGACAGTAGAAGCCGCTTTAACACTAGATAAATCAAAAATTTATCAAGCAGCGTATTTAGATCCACATCTATCATCTGAATTGTCTTTAACAGATATCAAAAATTTAGTGGATGATTTAATCGAAGCACATGGGGACTATTTACCTGAATATAATTAAAAAGAATCTGAAAGAGTAAGGAATTTTCAATTCCTTACTCTTTTCTTAGTTAAATTTAGTAAAAATATTGACAAAACACTTAGTAAACAGTTACATTAGTGTTAACAAAAAAGAAAACGCATTCAAATTGTATAAGGAGGAGCATAAAATGAAGTGGTCTAAAAAAATCATTTTAACTTGTATAGCACTAGGAGCAACGATCTCTTTGACTGCTTGTGGAAAAAATCAGGAAGATGCAAGCGGTAAGGTAGAAATAGAGTTTTTTAATCAAAAAAAAGAAATGACTCAAACGATTCAGGAGATTGCTAAAGATTTTGAAGCAAAAAACCCTGATATTCATGTAAAAGTTGTGGATGTACCGAATGCTGGTGAAGTAATTAAAACACGTATGCTTGCAGGCGATGTACCAGATGTCATTAATCTTTATCCTCAAAGTATAGAATTGAAAGAATGGGCGAAAGCTGGTTATTTAGAGGACTTAACCGAAGAACCGTATTTAGAGAATATCAAAAATGGATATGCACAACGTTTTGCTATTGAGGATCGTGTATATAGCATACCATTAACCGCTAATGTCTATGGTTTTTACTATAACAAAACTGCTTTTGAGGAAATGGGAATTCAAGCACCAGAAACTTGGGCAGAATTTGAAAAAATAGTAGCTGAGATTAAAGATCAAAACAAAGTACCGTTTGCGATTGCAGGAGCAGAAGGCTGGACTTTAAATGGTTATCACCAACTAGCTTTAGCGACTGCTGCTGGTGGTGAAGAGGAAGCGAACAATGTTTGGCGTTTCTCAGAAGTTAATGGAATTAATGCTGAAAGCAAAGAAATGCAAAAAGATTTTAATCGATTAGATTTGTTAAGAGAACCAAAAGCTTTGCAAAACAACTGGCAAGGTGCCGGTTATAACGATACAGTAGTTACTTTTACAAAAGGTGATGCGTTGATTATGCCGAATGGTTCATGGGCAATGCCGATGATTCATTCACAAAATCCAGATTTTGAAGTAGGAACTTTTCCTTTTCCAGCAGATGAAGCAGGTCAAAGTCTAACGATTGGCGCAGGAGACCTAGCCTTATCAGTTTCTGCAACTTCTCAACATAAAGAAGAAGCCAAACGTTTTGTAGAATATATGACAACACCTGAAGCGATGCAGAAATATTATGATGTAGATGGTGCACCGTGTGCTGTTGAGGGCGTTATCGAGAATACTCAGGATTCACCATTAAGTGGTTTAACTGAACTTGCTTTTACTGATCGTCATTTAGTTTGGTTAGCCAAAGATTGGAATAGTGAAAATGATTTTTATACCTTAACAACAAATTATTTACACAATGGCAATCAAAAAGCCATGATTAACGCATTAAATGCTTTCTTTAATCCAATGAAAGCTGACGGAAGGTAGGAAAATAAAATGAAAATAAAAGAAATTTTAAATCGTTACTGGGCAATCATTTTTGTAGCAATTCCAATTATTTTGCAGATGATTTTTTTCTACTTTCCAATGGTTCAAGGTGCTTTTTACAGTTTAACTAATTGGACTGGTCTGACTTATAATTTTGATTTTGTGGGTTTGAACAATTATAAGATTCTTTTTTCTGATCCGAAGTTTATCAAATCGATTGGCTTCACTTTAATTGTGACGCTTTGCATGATTGCTGGACAAATTGGTTTTGGTATTTTGATTGCGCGGGCGTTGAACGCAAATATTAAAGGGAAAACATTCTTTAGAGCATGGTTCTTTTTTCCAGCGGTCTTATCGGGCGTGGTTGTTTCCTTAGTATTTAAACAAATTTTTAACTATGGTTTACCAAAAATTGGTAGTATGTTAGGCATTGAATTTTTACAAACCAGTCTTTTAGGAACAACATGGGGAGCGATTTTTGCAGTAATTTTTGTTTTACTTTGGCAAGGAATTGCCATGCCAGTCATCATTTTCTTAGCGGGTTTTCAAAGTATTCCACAAGAAATTATTGAAGCTGCTAGAATGGATGGGGCGAATGATAAGCAAATTTTTTGGAATATTGAAATCACCTACTTATTACCAAGTATTTCAATGGTATTTATTATGGCATTAAAAGGTGGCTTAACAGCATTTGATCAAATTTTTGCTTTAACTGGTGGTGGACCAAGCGATGCCACAACATCTTTGGGGTTACTTGTTTATAATTATGCTTTTAAAAACAATCAGTTTGGTTATGCGAATGCTATTGCTTTAGTCTTATTTATCTTAATTGGGATTGTTTCACTGGCACAATTAAAATTATCGAAAAAATTTGAAATCTAGGAGGTTTCCCAATGAAAACATCAAAAGAAAAAAATATTTCTAAATACTTGCTTTTATTATTAGGGGGCTTCATGATTTTAGTTCCCTTAGTTTCAACGCTATTCGGTTCATTTAAGACAACACCCGATATTATGAATAATTTCTTTCGTTTTCCTAATCCAGCGACTTTGGAAAATTTCCGAAGATTGTTAGCGGATGGAATTGGTCATTACTTTTGGAATTCGGCAATCATCACAATCATTGCAGTAGTTGCTGTGACAGCAATTATTCCTATGGCTGCTTATTCACTAGCAAGAAAAATGACTCGTGGGAAAGCATACGGATTGATGTATTTATTTTTAATTTTAGGAATTTTTGTTCCTTTCCAAGTAATTATGATTCCGATTACCGTTATGATGAGTAAAATTGGTTTAGCAAATATGTGGGGATTAATCTTACTCTATCTCACTTATGCCGTACCACAGACACTATTTTTATATGTTGGTTTTATTAAACTAAATGTGCCTATCAGTCTGGATGAGGCTGCTGAAATTGATGGGGCTAGTCACTTTACAACTTATTTCAAAATTGTTTTCCCAATGTTAAAACCAATGCATGCGACGACTATTATTCTTAATGCTCTATGGTTTTGGAATGATTTCATGCTACCATTATTAATTTTAAATCGTGAGTCTAATATGTGGACACTACCATTGTTTCAATATAATTATACGGGACAATATTTTAACGACTATGGTCCAAGTTTTGCTTCCTATACAGTAGGAATTGTCACGATTACACTAGTTTATCTTGCTTTCCAAAGAAGTATTATAGCTGGAATGAGCAATGGAGCAGTGAAATAACCAATAAATTATTCTCATTATAAAGGAGTTCATAAACTTATGATTATATTTGACAATCACACACAAACATTTCATTTACAAAATAAAAAAATTAGCTATCTATTAGGAATCGAAGAAAATAATTATTTAACGCATCTTTATTTTGGAAAAAAGATTACGCACTATTCTGGTGGGTATCGCTACCCCCGAACAGATCGTTCCTTCTCACCCAACAATGCAAATGCACAAGATCGTTTATTATCTTTAGATACATTACCATTAGAATTTCCAGGATATGGACATGGTGATTTTAGAGAACCGGCGCATAATATTAAATTAGGAAACGGTAGTCGTGTAAATGATTTTCGTTATGATAGCTACGAAATTCAAAAAGGAAAGCCCAGCTTAGCGGGATTGCCAGCCTTATATACGGAAGATGATGATGAAGCTGAAACGCTGATTATTCAATTGAAAGACGCGATTAGTGGATTGACTTTACAGTTGTTCTACACAATTTATCAAAATCACAGTGTAATTATTCGTTCTACGCAATTAGTAAATAATAGTGATGAAACAGTGGAGATTAACCGCTTAGCTAGTCAATCAATTGATTTTTCAAATCGTCCACTCGAGTTAATTCATTTAAATGGTACCTGGGCAAGAGAACGTCAAATGACTAGAGAAAAAATTCACACAGGGATAAAAGTATTAGATAGTAAACGCGGATCAAGCAGCCATCAACAAAATCCGTTTGTTGCTTTAGTAGATGCCAAAACAGATGAATTTCAAGGAGAGGCATATGGATTTAATTTAGTTTATAGCGGTAATCACGAAACGGTGATTCAAAAAGATCCATTTGACCAAACACGGGTCATTATGGGAATTAATTCATTTAATTTTGGTTGGCAACTAAAAACTGGCGACTCATTTCAAACGCCAGAAGTCGTGATGGTTTATAGTAATGAAGGTCTGAATACGTTATCACAGACGTATCATGAATTGTATAATCACCGTTTAATTCGTGGAAACTATCGTTTACAAGAACGTCCCACGTTAATCAACAACTGGGAAGCAACGTATTTTGATTTTAACGAAGAAAAAATCATGAATATTGTCGATGATGCGAAGAACTTGGGCATTGAAATGTTTGTTTTAGATGATGGTTGGTTTGGCGGTCGTGAAAATGACTTCACTTCATTAGGTGATTGGGTTGAAACAGAAGGCAAACTTGCTTGTGGTTTGGAAAATTTAGCCAAGCAAGTGCATGATAACGGGATGAAATTTGGGATTTGGTTTGAACCGGAAATGATTTCTGAAGATAGTGAACTATTTCGAGCACATCCAGATTGGGCATTGGGTATTCCAGGTCGTGACCGCTCAATTAGTCGAAATCAATATGTTCTTGATTTTTCAAGACAAGATGTTCGTGATAATATCTATCAACAAATGACGGCGATTTTTGATCGTGTACCGATTGATTATGTGAAGTGGGATATGAATCGAAATATGACAGAAGTCTATTCTGTCTTGTTGGACTCAACGATGCAAGGTGAAGTGGCTCATCGTTATATGTTAGGGTTATATGAATTTTTAGAAAAGTTAACAACGAATTATCCAACTATTTTATTTGAAAGTTGTTCGGGTGGAGGCGGTCGTTTTGATGCAGGTTTCTTGTATTACATGCCACAAACTTGGACGAGCGACAATACCGATGCCGTGGCTCGTCTGAAAATTCAATATGGAACCAGCTTAGTGTATCCAATTTCAAGTATGGGTGCGCATGTTTCAGCAGTCCCAAATCATCAAACAGGAAGAGAAACGAGTTTAACTATTCGTGGCAATGCTGCGATGGCTGGTGTTTTTGGTTATGAGCTAGATCTAACGCAATTAACTTCTGAAGAAAAAGCAGAAATTAAAGAACAAGTTGCCTTTTATAAAAAGCATCGCCAACTTTTGCAATATGGAACTTTTTATCGCTTGGAAAGTCCGTTTGAAGGCAATGATACTGCATGGATGTTTGTCTCAAAAGACCAAACAGAAGCCATGGTCTTTTATTTCCGAGTATTAGCAGAAGCTGCGCATCCATTAGTCACATTGAAATTAGCAGGATTAGCAGAAGAAGCAACTTATCAAATGGAAGATGTAACATTTGCTGGCGATGAATTGATGAATCTCGGTTTTTATATTGACTCAGAACTACATGGTGATTATGCGACACAACGCTTTTATTTGAAACAGATATAGTAGCTTGAATTTACAATATAAGTGCAACACCAAAAGAGACTCATTCCAAACGAAGAAAATATGTTTTATTTACACGCATTTACTAAAAAGCAGCCTGATTTGAATTGGGAAAATGAAGAAGTACGTGAAGAAATCTATGCAATGATTAACTATTGGTTAGATAAAGGACTAGGCGGATTTAGAATCGATGCGATATTAAACATCAAAAAAAAACTAGAGTATGGCATCTTTGAATCTGATGGAGAAGATGGGTTAGCCTTCATTGGGCCCTGGATTCTTAATCAGTCGGGCATTGAAGTGTGGTTAAAAGAAATGAGAGAGCGGACATTTAAACCACATAATAGTATGACGGTAGCAGAAGCCGATGTTCCTAATGAACGTTTAGATGAATATATTGGTGAAGATGGCTATTATTCGATGGTTTTTGATTTTAGTTATACGGATATTGATGTACCTGAAACTGGTGAATGGTTTAAAGATAGCCAATGGACATGGACGGATATGCGTACCAATATTTTTACGAATCAATTAGTTACGCAAGATAAAGGTTGGGGCGCCTTATATTTAGAAAACCACGATCAACCACGTTCAATTAATAAATATATTCCAGAAGAATGGATCAATGATTATAGTAAAAAAATGTTGGCGACGCTTTTTATGTTACTAAGAGGTACCCCTTTTATTTATCAAGGACAAGAACTAGGAATGACCAACATAGAAATGGCATCATTAGAAGATTTTGATGATGTAGCTACGCATTCTCAGTATAAACGGGCATTAGAATATGGATTGGCACCAGAGCAAGCATTGAAAGCTGTCAATAAACGAAGTCGGGATAATTCTCGCACACCTATGCAATGGAATACGCAAAAAAATGCCAGATTCTCAACTTCTGATAATGTATGGTTAAAAGTAAATCCTAATTATCCAGAACTCAATGCAGAAGCTCAGTTAACCAATCAACAGTCGGTATTCAATTATTATCATCAATTAATTAAATTAAGAAAAAATAGTGTATACAAAGACGTGCTAATCTACGGACAATTTCTACCAGTGAAAGATAAAAATGAACATATTTTGCTTTATGAACGCCAATTAGAAGATAAAATCGTATTAGTTATCTTAAACGTTACAGCAACAGAACAAGAATATTATGTAGATGAACAGTACCAACAAGTATTAATCAATAATTATGAAGATGTTTTATTAGATCAAAGTCGAAAATTGCGTTTACGACCGTTTGAAAGTATTGTATTAGCTAATTATGGAGGACAATTATGAAAATTAAAAACGAAGCAATGCTCATCACCTATGCAGATAGTTTAGGAAAAAACATGGGCGAATTAAAACAAGTCTTAGACAAACATTTACAAGGTGTTATTGGTGGTGTACATCTGTTGCCTTTTTTTCCATCGACAGGTGATCGAGGCTTTGCGCCGAGTGATTATACGACAGTTGATCCAGCTCTTGGAACATGGGAAGATGTGGAAGCATTAGGTGAAGATTATTATTTGATGTTTGATTTTATGATTAATCACATTTCTCGTGAATCAAAATTTTTCCAAGATTTCAAAAAAAACCATGAGCAGTCACCATACAAAGAAATGTTTATCCGTATTCATGAATTTTTCCCAGAAAATCGACCAACACAAGAAGATATTGATTTAATCTACAAGCGTAAAGACAAAGCGCCGTTTCAAACGGTAGAATTTGCGGATGGTACGACAGAAGAGGTTTGGAATACCTTTGGGGAAGAACAAATTGATTTAGATGTGACCAAAGAAGTTGTGAAAGAATTTATTCGAGAAACCATCAAAGATATGGCGAACCATGGCTGTTCTTTAATTCGATTAGATGCGTTTGCTTATGCGATTAAAAAATTAGATACCAATGATTTCTTCGTGGAACCAGATATTTGGGAACTTTTAGACGAAGTGCGTCAAGAAGCAGCGAAATATGACGTCGAATTATTACCAGAAATCCATGAGCATTATTCCATTCAAATGAAAATTGCCAATCATGATTATTATATCTATGACTTCGCCTTGCCAATGGTCACTCTGTATTCACTTTATAGTGGAAAATCAGAACGTTTAGCCAATTGGTTGAAAATGAGTCCGATGAAGCAGTTTACAACATTGGATACGCATGATGGAATTGGTGTTGTGGACGCTCGTGATTTATTAACAGATGAAGAATTGGATTACACCTCTGAGGAATTGTATAAAGTCGGGGCGAATGTGAAGAAGGTCTATTCAAGTGCCAATTACAATAATTTAGATATTTATCAAATTAACAGCACCTATTATAGTGCATTAGGCGATAATGACCGTAGCTATCTGTTAGCACGTGCGATTCAAGTATTTGCGCCAGGGATTCCACAAATTTATTACGTTGGGTTATTAGCAGGAAAAAATGATATTGAACTGTTGGAAGCAACGAAAGAAGGGCGTAATATTAATCGTCATTACTATGATTTAGCCGAAATTGAAGAAGAAGTGCAACGGCCAGTGATTCAACAATTATTTGCACTTTTAAAATTTAGAAATGAATCTGCGGCGTTTGATTTGGATGGAACGATTGAAGTAGCAACGCCATCAGAATCAGAAATAGTGATTACACGTAAAAATAAAAACGGTAGTGATAGTGCAACATTAACGGCTAACTTGGATACGAAAGAATTTATCATTGAGTCTAAAGATATAAAAATTTTCACTAGTGTTGCATTAAAATTTTAACCTATTCCATAGAACAAAAAATCCTTTATACTAGCACTTGGATGACTTATCCAAGACCAATAAAAAGGACTCATACATGGATAAGTATAAAACAAATACAGCATTTAATAAATGGTTTTCTGCCATAAAATTAGGAAAACTTTCTGTCAACTCCCAAAAATGTATTTTTGATTACAATTCGTATCGTAAAAAACGGTTCTGTTGCAAAGTTTTAAATCTACTATCAAATAAGGTAGAATAATAGAAAAAGATAGCAGGAGGAATGACGATGAATCATTTTAAAGGAAAGCAATTTCAGCAGGATGTGATTATTGTAGCCGTGGGCTACTATCTTCGTTATAACCTTAGCTATCGTGAAGTTCAAGAAATCTTATATGATCGTGGAATAAATGTTTGTCATACTACGATTTATCGTTGGGTGCAAGAATATGGCAAACTACTTTATCAAATTTGGAAAAAGAAAAATAAAAAATCCTTTTATTCATGGAAAATGGATGAAACGTACATCAAAATTAAAGGAAAATGGCATTATTTGTATCGAGCCATCGATGCAGATGGTTTAACCTTGGATATTTGGTTACGTAAAAAACGGGACACACAAGCAGCCTATGCTTTTCTTAAGCGGTTAGTGAAGCAGTTTGATGAACCGAAGGTTGTAGTCACAGATAAAGCCCCCTCTATTACAAGTGCCTTTAAGAAACTAAAAGAATACGGCTTTTATCAAGGGACAGAACATCGTACCATTAAATACCTGAATAATTTGATTGAACAAGACCATCGTCCAGTAAAGAGACGCAATAAATTCTATCGAAGTTTACGCACTGCCTCTACCACGATTAAAGGCATGGAAGCCATTCGAGGATTATATAAGAAAACCCGAAAAGAAGGCACTCTCTTCGGGTTTTCGGTCTGTACTGAAATCAAGGTATTATTGGGAATCCCAGCTTAAATCATAGATACCGTAAGGGATTTTATTCTTTATTTAAAACTTTGCAACAGAACCGTTGGAAGGGTTTCAGTCAGTCGTACTTGTGATATTTTAGGAATTGGAGTTGGAACCTACTATCATAAGCTGGAGTGGCTGTATAGGCGTTGTTTGGAGTTTTTAGAACGATATGAGACACAACCCCTTCAAACAAAGAAATTTAACGAGATGTGGCTTAATACGGACAAGATGCACTACTACCTAAATAACGTCCGTAAGAAAGGACAAGGTTCAAAGAAATATACGGGGTTTGAAGACCTTAATATGCAAACGTATATAGTTGTATCTGCTGAGGTCTTATCAAGATATGTGTTCCGTTCTGATGTTGCCTATGATTGGAATATTTCAATGGATGAATTAAATGAAGATACAAGAAAATTCAAAGAAGACCATCTCAATACTTTTAGTCGTAAAAATGATAGGTTAGATTGGTCTTATTATCCACAAGAACCATCCGCTAACGATAGCGAAAATAGGAATGCTTATCTTCACGAATTAGGGAAAATTACTAATAGGAGTAGATTTGTCGATGGTTTAAATGTTGATGCTCCTTATACTACAACTGCTCACTATTGGTTAATTAAACAAATGGTTAATGCCGACGAATGGCGAATGATTAGTGATGATGACTTCTCTATTAGAAACGCCTTTTATAGAGTATTCACGAAAGAATTAAGGTTGAGCGATGCACATCATTTTATTTGCCAAGTTAACAAGACGAAAAGCAGAAAACAATGCTTAAAAGAATTCGGACAAGCAAAAGCAGAACTGCTCGATTGGGGAGATATCAGAGGATTCAAAACAAAGTTTCTACGGACTTTGGCATCTCATTATCTAACTGAATTACTAACAAGTCATCAATTCCACGAAGAGGCTATTAGTAAAGATGGAGAAAGATATCGCAAATATGCCGATAACCCTATCAAACATCCATTAGCCACTAAGGATAAAGGATTTTATTCAGTTGATTGTAGAACGGATTTATCTGCTCTGGAACCAAACGAAATCGCAAAGATGCTATTAAATGTTAATGACCATTCGACCAATAGCTTTATTCAACAGATAAGACGTTATATATCATCTCTTGAAAGACCATTAACAACAGCTCGTGGTGATAAGAAGAGCTATATTTACGCTAACTTCAATCCGAAGTATGCTCAATTTGCGATTACAATTCTAAGAACTTACTACAACTTTTGTCGCCCTTTTAAATCAGCGGATAAAAAGGTTTTGACACCTGCTCAAAGATTAGGGATTACAGATAAACAATTTGATTGGAAAGATATAATTTATTTCAAATGACAAAAAGAGCTTGGAGTAATCCCAAGCTCTTGTGCTTTATCTTTACTGTTCTTCTTCAATTAACGCACCCGTTAACTCAATAAGTTTTTTCTTTCATATACATGAAAATAGTAGTTATACGGATTTTTATCATTCTTTATCCCTTTTTGGGCAAATACCTCATTCCATTCCTCATAATTCACTTCTGGAAAAAAAGTATCTCCTTCGAATTCATGATGTATTTTTGTGATGTACATTTTCTCAACATAAGGGAAAAACAAATTATAAATCTGTTCTCCTCCGAAAATAAAAATTTCTTCTTCGTTTTTACATAACTCAAAAACATCTTCTATTGAATGAACAATTTCACAACCATTAAAGGTAAACCCCTTATCTCTCGTCAGAATAATATTTCTTCTGTCAGGTAAGGCTCTTCCGATTGATTCAAGGTTCTTCCTACCTAATATTATCGGATGTCCCTTTGTAGTATTTTTAACATATTCCCAGTCCTTGGGAATCCTCCAAGGAATGTCATTCTCTTTGCCAATCACTCTATTCTTATCCATCGCAGCAATCAAAGAAACTTTCATTTATAACACAGCCTTTTTAACTAATTTACCATCTAATTTCTTATTTCTATCAAAAAACCTTTTCTCATTATCCTGCCCGTTAGTTGAATAAGCAATTTTTTCTATAAGTTATATTATCATAATACCACAAAATCACAAATTTTCATTCAATTATCATTTTCAATTGCATTTTATAAATCATTTTGTATGTAATTTGGTATGTAAGTTAAAATGAAAAAAGTAGTCCATTTTGAAGTACATTTTGTCATTTTGTACTCCAAAACTGAACTACTTAAGAGAGGTCTCTCGTATCTTTTATTCAGCAATCGCGCCCTTTAATGGAACAAAAAGATTTGAATTCCTGTTATAAAAAAAGGATCAATTTTGAACTCTCTCCCAAAGTTGATCCCTTAACGATTTAGAAATCCCTTTGAGAATGTTTATATACATTCAAGGTAACCAGCCAACTAATGACAATGATTCCTGAAAAAAGTAATAACAAATTACTATACAGATAAGTTGACTGATCAACTTCCATAGGTAACAACCTTTGATCAAGTAAGGGTATGGATAATAAACCACCTACAATTGCAATACCTGTTCCCTCTGATAAAAAGCTGGTAAAGTTAAGCAAACTCATTCCAGCACCAGCTTCCTGCTGTTTCAAGCTACTTGAAACAATTGTTGATATAACTGTTTTGGTGAACGAAAGCCCACCTAAAACAAATACGATTATAATTGTCATGAACCATGATGTTGTTTCTAAAAGAAAGGAAGCAGTTAAAAAGCTAACAGAAAGAAATGTAACTCCGATGTTTAACACGTATAAAGGACCTCTTCTATCAACAAGTATCCCACCAATGTAGCCGAAAATAATGACACTCATTGTTCCAGGGAAAATAATTACACTTCCGATTTCGGCAGTACTTAGCTGGTGAACATCTTTCATCATATAAGGAACCATAGAGACAAACCCTGCTACTGTTCCAAATATAATTCCCCCACAAAGAACTCCAATCATAAAAGGTATATTTTTCCCTAATCCGGGATCAACAAAAGGATCTGTTACTTTCCTGATATGTTTTACAAATATCAGGAATGACAGCACGCTAACGATAAGAAAAGAAATGCTATATGATGTTGTAAACAACATAAAAAATACAATGCCTACAGACATTAGTATAATTCCTTTGATATCAAAATGACCTTTTATCCTTACTTCTTTCTTTAATAATTTCATAAGAAACGGAACAGTGATAATTGTTATCATAGGAATGAGTAGAAGATAGGACCAATGAATATAATGGGCTATCATTCCACCAATCGCTGGACCGACTCCTTCTCCCATGGCTACTATCGATCCAATAAGACCAAATGCTTTACCCCTATTTTCCTTTGGAATATAGCGCGCAACTACAACCATTACGAGTGCTGGAAATGCAGCTGCACCAGCCCCTTGAATAAAACGAGCCATAATAAGTAAGGAAAAGAAAGAATGGCCAACAAACCCAATTACCGACCCGAAACAATTTATTATAATTCCAAATAGGAGTAACCTTTTGATGCCTAATTGATCAGATAGCTTTCCATATACAGCTGTTCCAATGGAAAAGGTTAACATAAAGGCTGTGTTCACCCAGTTTGTACTCGCAGGTGGTTTATTAAAATCATTTGCAATATCAGGTAATGAGACGTTCAAAACCATTTCATTTAATACGCTAAAAAAAGATAAAATGCAAAGCCAAATTAAAATTTGGTTGTGTCGTAAATTCGATTGTGAATAGGATGTATTCACATTTCACCCTCCAATAATGAGGGCAGACGTAGTTTATAGGGTTAATGATACGCTTCCCTCTTTTAATTGAACCCTGTTACATTCATTTCACTTCATAATTAATTCCTCCTTTACACTTTAATTCAAATCTTTATTAAAAAATATTTCATCTTATTTAACAAGAAACCATATTTATATAACAACATAAAATACACTAAGTTATTTTATTGAACATATATCGTACTTTATCTATCCGACTATTTGGACGACGGGGCTGGCAAACAGGTTCACCGGTAGTAACATGGTACCCTTTTAACTCTGTTAAACAAACACTACGTCCATTTGTAAAGAAAGTTAAATCACTACGATATTCTTGAATACACCGAGCAGGGATTTCTCCACTAAGAATGACCTCATTATTTTTCAATTGAGTGTCTACGATGTTCGCACAATATTTAGGAGCATCGTTGTATGCTCGTGAAAGATATTCCTGTGGCGCATAAATTTTAAAACTAAGATATGGCTCTAACAATTCTGTTCCAGCTTTTTTTAAGACTTGTTCCAATACAATAGGAGCAAGCATCCGAAAATCTGCTGGGGTACTAACAGGGCTATAGTATAAGCCATACTTAAAACAGATTTTACAATCCGTCACATTCCAACCATATAATCCTTGTTCGCAACCATAGCGTATCCCTTCCATAACTGCATTTTGAAATGATTGATTTAAGTATCCAAGAGAAACCGAGCTCTCATACTGCATTCCACTTCCCAACGGAAGCGGTGATACAGATAAACCAATGGAAGCCCAGAAAGGATTTGGCGGCACTTCGATGTGAATGGTATATTCTGCATTTTTTAACGGTCTCTCCATATAAATGACTGTAGGCTCTTTTAGTTCTATCTCCACATGATACTTTTCTTGCAACAGTGCACTAATCACTTCCATTTGTACTTTCCCTAAGAAAGAAAGTATAATTTCATGTGTCGTAGAATCCACATAATATTGTAGAAGCGGGTCACTGTCGGAGATTTCTAAAAGTGCATCAAGTAACATTTCCCTTTGTTGAGGTTTGCTCGGTTCAACAGTTGTTTGCAGCAGAGGGAGCGGATTTTCAATTCTCTCTCTCTGTGGCAATAGCTTTGTATCTCCAAGAACACTATTTAGCTTCAAAAACTCATTTTGCAAAATAACAATTTCCCCGGAATAAGCCTTATCAATTTTACATAATTCACCATTTATTGAAGTATACATTTCTGTAATTTTTATTTTTTCCTTTTCCGATATTCTAACCGAATCCCGCAAATGCAGGATTCCGCCATAAAGGCGTACATATGCAAGACGTTGTCTTTCTTCCGAATATTCAATTTTGAAGACATTTCCGCAAAGTTCAGACTTCTTTCTGTATGTTGATGAATAAAATTTATTCGTTATCACTTCTATAAGCTGCTCAATCCCTATGTTGCTTTTTGCGCTTCCATGATAAACAGGGTACAAGGAGCAATTCTGAAATCTTCTGATTTCCTCTTGTTCGAGTTCTAATGCTTCTAATGATTTACCGGACATATATTTCTCTAAAAGGTCATCATTTCCTTCTATTACCACATCCCATTGCTCAGGTTCCGTACAGCTCATCACACACATATTAGGGTGCAGCTCTACTTTCTGTTTGATTATAATTTCCATAGAAAGTTTCTCTTTAATATCCTGATAAACCGTTGATAAATCAATTCCATTTTGGTCAATCTTATTGATAAAAAAGATTGTGGGAATCCCCATTTTCCTAAGTGCATGAAATAATATACGAGTTTGTGCTTGTACGCCATCTTTTGCAGAAATCAGTAGAATTGCCCCATCTAAAACTGATAATGAACGATATACTTCTGCTAAGAAATCCATATGTCCTGGCGTGTCTATGATGTTCACCTTCGTATTTTCCCACTGAAAAGAGGTTATTCCTGTCTGAATTGTAATTCCTCTCTGACGTTCTAAAAGCGTATTATCCGTCCTCGTTGTACCTTTGTCCACGCTTCCTAATTCTGTAATCGCTCCACTGTTATATAATAAGCTTTCTGTTAAGGTAGTTTTTCCTGCATCAACATGAGCTAAAACTCCAATATTAATAATTTTCATGTGATTTTCCTCCATTCAAAAACCCAAAAGGGCATAAAAATCCCAGTGATAAATACTTTTATCACTGGGATTTTTATGCATAACCATAGGTATACAAAGCATACAGATATTCTCTGGATACTTTAGAATCACATGATAAAGGTATTCTTAAACTGGGTACAAAAAACTAAGCCCTCCTAAAAAAGGACATCTAATTATTTGTTCCTGCTATCAAATTGACAGTTTATTTAAGAATACCTTGCCGCATATTTATTAACTCCTTTTAAATAGTCACTTAAATAATAGCACGTAAGAGCATATTTGTAAAGGAATCTCCAATTTTTTATCAAAAAGAGTACATGATTACAAAGTATCTGTAATCATGTACCAATATTTGTTATTTTACAATCTTCCAATTACTCCCGTTCTTTTCAAGTACCAAATCAAATTGAGATACCTGCGTTGCTTTGGTCTGCTGGTCGATATACTCCACTGTCAGCGATACCGTGACTTGATTATCCTTACGATTGTGAATAGGATTTACCAGTTCTTGAAAGATGTACTCTTTTCCGATTGGTTTTAATATCCCGTCATTCACATAGTAGGAAAGTTCACTGGCTGTCGCTGTAGGATAGAGCTTGAAGAACGTCGTTAAAAACTCATTGATTTCATTGGTTGTAATGGAATCAACCGTCCCCTCACTTTCAATGGCTTTTGGTTTATAACTTGATTTCTTAGGTATGTTGGTAATGGTCGGATTCTTAACCAGTACCATATTTCCAGAACCATCTACATAGACACTCACTATATAAGCAGAGTGGACGGTCTTTGTATTTTCTCCCTCTGTAATGAGCTGGTCTACACTGTAGGTTACATTAAACTCATTGTCGCCAGTTGGCTCTACCGTCCATATCTGAAATCCTCTTACAGAAGACGATACAGGAATATCTTTGCGTACTGTATCAACATTGAGAGCTTGAAGTTCATCTGTCAGATAGCCTTTTAGACTTTCCATTCGATTATCAATGGACTTATCGGATTGCTCCCATGAATAGTAGACTTTCGCAAAGTTCTCTACAAAATTTTCTACATGATGAGTATCAACGTATTCCTTTTCTATGATAGTTGTTTCGTGAATAGTATGAGTATCTATAGCTGTAAAGTGCTTGAATATCGCAAAGCTGAAACTAAGCCCTAAAAGTACCCACAAGGCAATCACAACCTTTTTATGAGGATTGACCTTATAGACACGAGGTTTCTTTTCCTTTGGTATCTGTTTTTCTTTATTCTGATTTTTTCTAAATTTCATCATTAAATCTTCCTTTCTCATTGTTTGATTCGTCCTGCTCCCACTAAATGCTGTTGCCAGTAGGGGCTTGTTAAGTCGGCATAACCGATTGGGTCGCCTGCATGAAACATACGGTTATTGCCAAGGTATATCCCAACATGAGTAATATAAGAGCCAGCGTTATAGGTAGAATGAAAGAAAACCAAATCGCCAGCTTGTGCTTCCGATAGTGGGATATGCTGGGTCACATCATATTGCTGTTGTGCGGTTCGTGGTAAGTTAATTCCAGCTTTTCCATACGTCCATTGTGTCAGTCCGCTACAATCAAAAGAAGTAGTCGGGGAAGCTCCACCGTAAACGTATCGCCAGCCCTCATATTTCAGTGCTTCGTCCATGATGGCTTGTACCGTATCATCATCAAACTCTGTTGTGACAAGATACTGCGTTACCAGTTGCACATAAAACATATTGCCATAGTTGTATCGCCAGCCCCCATTGATAGGTATGGCTATGGGATTGGGGTAAGACACTTTTTCGCCACCTGAATACTCTTTTGAGAAACTTTGAGCCAGTTCAAAGGTATATTTATTTCCACGATTAGCCACATACCCTAAGAAACCACCACCATAATTGTAGGACTGGATAACCGATTCTAAATCTACACTGAGCCTTTCGCTACTGGCTAATAATTCACTGAAATACTTCACACCTTGCTTAATGGATTCTTCTGTACTCAATGAATTAGGTGGAAGACCGAGGGATTCCGAGGACTGCATAACATCTTCCGCAGTACCGCCCGATTCCACCTGTATAATCGCAAGAAGTATGTTGACATATTCTTCAACGCCATATTCTTTGGCATATTTTTCTACCATAGGCTTATGAGCCAGCACTTCTGCGGAAACATTCACACCTCCATAATGAATATTGGAAATTCCGCTGTCCTGTTCATCTGAAAATAAAATGGCAACAAACAGAAGCAGTGAGAAGACCATCAAGAATAGCCCAGAACCACCAATCACTAAAGCTTTCAGTTTCATGGTTTCTTACTGCCTTTCTTGATAGTGGCGGATTTTATTGGTGGTCTATTTCTAAGGTTTTGGCTTTGAACTCTTTGAACAGTAGACGGACGCTCTTTTGTGACTGGACGTTGTGAAGCTCTGTCTGCTGGTGTAGTTGAAGTTGCTGGCTTTTGAACTGTTCTTTCTTGTGTAGTACGGTTTTGTCGTTCCGCTTTTAAACTTAAAGAATCGGACTTAACTGCTGGACGCTCCTGTTTGGCTTGTTGAGATTCCATGCGTGAAGTCTGAATAGAAGATTGTTTTGCGGTCTGTCCATCATGAGATTGTTCTTGCTTAGTAGCTGGTCTTTCATGAACGGAAGAAGCTGGCTGTTTTTTCTGTTTGACCTGTTCCATTTCAGAGCGACGCTCTGCAATGGTTTTGCGTCTTTGTTCCTGCTGTTCCTTGCGTCCGCTGGCTCTGTCTGCTCTGGTTTGAGAAATACTGGAAGTTAGGTCACGAACATTTTCTTTTGCTTTGGATTTTCCTTGATACACTGCATATCTTGCATTGGTCGGAATATCCTTAACCTGTTCTTTGAGATTACCAGCAGAATCAACGATTTTATCTTTGGTATCAGCAACTGCTCCGATTGTTTGTCCGATACGTTTTCCAAGTGTTGATTTTTCCTGTCCGTCTGGACGGGTGTGATCTGCTTGTGTCCTACCAGAACTACCCGACTGTCCTTGTTTTCCTGTAGCACTGGCAATGGCAGAGCCAGCACCTAAAGCTGTCATGGAGCGTCCAAGTTTACGCTGTAGGCGGTGCATATGAGCGTGCATAAGCATACGAGGTTTTCTCATCACACGACTTCCCACACTTTGAGAATCGTTGCTTTGAAGCGAAAACATACTCATTAAATCGCTCAGTTTGAAGTAGATTCCTGCAAAGGTCACAATCTGTAAAAAGGCAATCAAAAAGAACGGATAACCAGCCGATAAGGTATAGAGCATGGTTGAAATACTAAAGGCTGTCGTAATAATCAGCGTGATTCCAGCTCGTGTCAAAATGGTATTAAAGAGTTTGATAATGGCTCGTTTTGACATACCATCAAAGGACGGAATCATGCTTAAAATAAAGCTCACAGGCAGAAACATGGCATAGATGATAAAAAGTACCTGCGAGAAAATCATGATTCCTGTTAGTAGGAATACGAATATAGAAATCCCGATATTGAATACAAAGAGAAAGAAGACTGTACCCAAACGGTTAATAGTTTTTGTAATCGTCATGTTCACATTGTTTCTGTCTTCGATTTCTTCTGCTACAATTTTTTCTCTGTCTTCTCCATTATTACTGTCTGGACTGGTTGAAAGTAGACTTTCCACACGGTCAGCACCAATACTTTCAATGTCTGAACTGTTGTATTGAAGCAGTAGCCACGGTTGCTGAACCTGTATGGAAAACAGGCTATCTCTGATTAAGTCCACGCTGTCCTTGCCTTGACTATCGGAATGGGGCATGACAATCTTCGTGCCAAGTGATAAACTGGCATTACTGATGTCTGATGAAAAGTCATTGATTTTTTTAATGTAGTCGGGAGCGTAGGCAATAAAGGAAGCCGATAGGATAAACACCAGCACAAAATTCATAATGGCATGAATTGCCTTTGTGGTTTCTCTCTTTATCAGTCCCGTATAGGCAACATAAACCCCAAGAACCAAAATCAAGAGTAAGAGGAATCCAACATAGAAACCCTCTGTTGAAAATCCGTTTGCACTCACACCAGCTAAGGTCTGCATATTCTTACCAATGGAATCTGCTGTAGCGGAAATGAAGTCTAAGGAATAGGCTTCCTGTACTAAGTAACCTGTCGCATTGGAAACATACAAACTGATTGTCCAAATAAAATTGGTAATGGCATATAGTCCATACATGACCTGTTTTCCAATCCCGTCCGACCAGTTCCACGGAAGCCAGCCCCAGCTATTATCCACATAAAAATCCAGTTGATAGTTTTCAAGTGGGTATCGGCTGTATTCATTTGCCACATTGACCGTATCATCTACCAAGCCCGCAGCTTGAACCACCGTTCCCAGCATGGCTAAAAGAAAAATGGCAATCACAAGTGTGAAAGCCACTGTCATTGCCACTTTACCTAGACGTTTCAGCGTCCAGTTTGATTTTATTCTGTTTACTATTGATGGTTTCACATTTACACCTCTTTTCGCACAGGTGGTCTGGTATCAAAGGCATGGAGCAGTTCTTCAAATACAGGGTGGAACTGTATCACACCGACACGACCATATAAATCACTGATAAGGCATTGCCCGTTTTCCAAATCACGCAATCGCTTCTGATTGTTTTCGTCCTCTGGGTCTACACCAAAAAAGGCTAAGGTCTTTTTAATCTCGTTAAGGTCAGTGGAACGAAATGCAAATTTTAAGCCGAGGTTATTTTTCAGTTTTTCATCTAAGAGGTCGTCTGTATTTTGGGTCACGAAATATACCCCAGCGTTCATAGCACGACCAGCCCGAACCAGCTTCATAGATAGTGTTTTTCCTTGTGCTACCTGTAAAAAGCTCCATGCTTCGTCTAAATCTACAATCTTGAAAATGCTTCGGTCTGTATGGATAAAGTCTAAAGCAAAGGTACTAATGACAATCAGCATAGCAACGGATAAAAGCTCCATAGTGGTATATTCCTCAAAGGAAGTTTCCTTGTCGGGAAGTACCAAGTCCGCAACCTGTATAATGTTCAGTTGTTTTTCTAAGCTGATAGACTGCTCCACATAACCATTACTGAATAATAAATGTGCAAAGTCATAGTCTGTAAAACTTTCGATATGGTCGGCTATACTGGTACTTAGTGGCGTATTCTCAACCCGTAATTCCTCAATCACTTTCATCAACCCTCGTACTTCACTATTGGTTACTGCACGAATGGCTTTTCTAAGGATTGGGAAGCGTTCCCCATCACGAGAGGAAATCCCCGTAAGGAATGTCAGAATATCAATAGCCAGTGATTCAGAATCTTTGGGATTTTTCATAATCACATAAGGGTCAAGTAAGCCTTTGTTTTTCTCATCAGAAGTCAGAGTGACGATATTGATTTCATGGGAAATCTCTGGCAAGGTTTCTTTCCATCTGCCACGTTCTGCTTTTGGGTCTACAATCACTGCTTGTGCCCCATAAAGCACCGCATAATAGACGATAAGGTTATTCGCAAAGGATTTACCACCACCCAGCGAACCAACAAAAGCCGACGCTAACGCATTGGTTACTGAACCCTTAACCCCTTGACTGGCAAGAGCAGGTTTCAGATAGACATTGCGTCCAGTATCTAAGCTGTAGCCAACATAAATCCCCTCATTTTCCCCCAGCATTTGAGTAGCACCAAAACCTAAACCAGCGAGGAAATCAGAGGTCACGTATTGAATATAATCATTCATATAACGCTTGCTGGCAGGTAAAAATTCTTCATGTAAGCCGAGCATATCCCCAAATGGTCGTACCAGTTTTACGCTTAAATCGTCATAAAAATCTTTCACTTCATTACAACGACGTTTGAGTTCGTCAAGATCATTTGCTGATACCCTTACCACATAAGACAGCTTGTACATAGATTCCTTGCTTTGGTCTAAATTGGTTTCCAGCTCATTCACACTTTCCAGAGCTTCCGCCACATTGGAGCTGGTTTCATTATCACTTTGCCAAGCGTGGTTATCCAAGTCTTTCAGTTCTTTCTTTTTATTGCGGACAGTAGATAGGGCTTTACGATTCGCTACAATTTCCACATTCATTGACGTATCAATCGGGAATGTAAATTGCTGTTGCTGGTAGTAGAAGATTTCAGAGGACGGGAAGTCCAGTTCTCCGACAATGCTGTTAATGGTAAAGTAAGCTACATAGACGGTTTCATCTTCCTGCTGGATTTTCAAATATCGCTGTTTTTCTTCCACCAAACAGCGAGTAGGCTTAATCAAGTCATAGTATTTAATCAGCGTTTCATTATCCAGCTTTTTCTTTGATAGATGGTACTCATACTCTTCATAGGCAGTGCCTGTCTGTCCGTAAAGGTGTTCAATCAGATAGCCGAAGTCGTCCTTATCTAACCTGCGGATTTTGAAACGACGAGAGATTTTATTTTCTAAGAGCTTTTCCATCTTCTGAAAACGCAGGATTTCATCATTACTCATACTAACAAAATCGCCCATCAGCTTATGGTTCACATCATAGACAAAATCAGACAAAGCATTTTTTGCTTCAACGGTAAGACTTTTCATAGAAAACTCCTGATCGTTGAGAAGCAACTTAAAGCCGATAAAGAAACGGTAGTTCACTTGATTTTCGCCAATCATGGATATTAAAGCGTCTGTCTGTTGGTCGATTTTGTCATAGGCAACCGCTTTGAGCTTGCCAGTGACTTCATTTTTGGAACGCTCTTGTGCAGAACGTATGCTGGATTCTGTACTGATTTGTAAAGCATGAATTTTGCCATCACGATTTTGTGCGATAAGCTGTCTGAAAGAATCATGCACTTGTATTTTCTGTTCTGGACTTAGAAATGAGTAATTGTAAGGAACAAGCTCATAGTAAGCATAACATTCCCCGTCTTTATTCCAGACGAGATTGTTTTCAATGTATTTAATTGGATATGCCATAAAATTCACTCCTAACTGCTGTAATGGCTTCTTGTGGCTGGTTTCTGCCAAGCGTTACTTTTTTTCCTGCATAGGTCAGCTTTGGTCGCAGTGCATAAGCAATGACAGACTTCAAAAATCCATAAGGCTTTTTACCATCAAAAGTTTTTGTAGACATAAACCATGTGAAAGCCACAGGAATCCCAAAGTATTTGAGAAATGCTCCCTCTATCATGGAAAGAGGGGGCAAGTTGCCAAGTATCATCACTGCAAAGAGTGACACGACAAACCATGTCATTTGCGTAAAGGTTATGGGAAACGGAAGTCTAAAATCATTGATAGAATACAGTACCTTTTCCACAGACCAGATACTGGTATAGCTTCGTATTTTCTTCATGTAATCAATCCTTTCATAAAAAATAGGGGTAGCTGATTGAGCCACCCCGTAAAATAGAAAATCTGCCAGTAGTAATGTACCGACAGATTTAATAGACGATTTCAAAAATCCCATGATTGGTTGAGATAAACGTTCCTGAAAGGTCTAAATCCCGACCATAGGCTTGATAATCAATATAGTTTTGAAGACTAGCTGGTACTTCGCCTAAAGCACCCGTTTCTTCAATGTAGTAGCGTGCCACGTCATACATATCATCACAATCGGAATGAATGATAATATCCTCTTGATGTTCGCTTAGTTCTTCAATGCTTGAAAAATGAGTGAGCAGAGCAGATAGCTCCGATTGTAATTCTTCGGGTAATTCCGATACCATTTCCCATAGTCGATTGAGTTCGCCAATGGAAGTGTATTCGTCAACCGTAAAGGGTAACTCGTAGTCATGAATGGCGTATTCCTCATATTCATCATTCAAGCCGATTTTCTCTTTGACTTCCTCAAAGTCAATGGGAAAGGTAAACCACGCACCGACCAATTCGCCCTCATTGTATTTGCCTAAATTCGCAATATAGACTTGCATATCGTCCATATATTCACGTCCTTTCTTTGTAGAGATTCAAAAATCCCTACCGCACTTCGTTTGGTGTACCATTCCTTTGCGGAACATAAGAAAACCACTTATATTCCACAAAAGAACGGTTTTATTTAAGCACCAATAATGCGATTGAATAGCTCTAGTAAAATGTCTTTTACTCCAGCAGCGTTGAAGACTAAGCCAACCGCAATAATCGCAATAATTAAAAAGCCAATCAGTTTGCTAAACTCACGCTTGAAGCCAAGATACAAGCCAATCACAACGATTGCTAAAAGCACCAGTGATTGAGCGTTTGATAGAAACCAGTTATAAAGGTTTTGTCCAAAATTCATAAAAATGTTCTCCTCTCTATATTCAATGAATTTGTATTTGAGTTATTTTTTTGTTGTTATCACGTCCTGTTCTTTTACTGACTGTTGCTTCAAAATCTGCTTGTGTCGGTCTGTCAGTTTCGCATGGTCGAGAATGTCTTTTACAACCTGCGTCTGGTTGATTTCATCAAGTTTAATCGCAACCTTTAAGGTCGGGGCAACTTGATGAGATAGCCAGTTCAGCGTCCTTTGGAAGGAGTAAGGCTCTGGTTTTGTGGTTAGTTTTAATCGTTCACGATTGTTCCCAATAAACCAAGCCCATTCTTCATTCAGTTTCCAATCAGAACGAGGTTTGGAATCGTCTTTATCTACAAAACGGATATACCGATTGATAATTTTAAAGGCGGTATGCTCTGGATTGTCATAGACGAGTAAATCACGGACTGCATAATAGGCACGCTCATTTTTCAATCGAATCTCAAAACGGTTTTTTACTTCTGCGTCTTCAATGGGAATATCATTTTTCTTGTACTGCTCGTAGTCCTTTTCATAGATACAGAAATAAACTTCACTTTGTAATGAACCGATATAGAGGGTGTTTCCCATACATTCCTTTTCCTCTTTGCGTACCAGTTCGCCACTGCGATAGCTTTTAAAACTGCGGAAGACGGAGATACATTCTTCCTGTTGGCACTTTTCAGTGAGTACAGGGATATTTAAAATCCCTGTCTTATCGTTAATGGCAAGGTCAAGGCGTTTCATCACACCGCCAGCCACCAAAACGTCCATAAAGAACTCATACCAGCTTCTTTGTTGTGCCAGAAGATAGCTTTCAAATTGTCTGCACCCACGACCTTTCAATTCCACCAGAACTCCTTTGTCCAGTTCATGGGAGCAAAGGACGAATATGTCGCCTAAAGCATAATGCTCTGAATAAGAATAGAAACCATAGTCCTCATGAAGAAAATAGGACAGTTTCAGTTGTAAGATGTTTTCGACCACCTGCTGTACGTCTGTTGTCGGAAAGCGAATTCTTACATAATCAAACAGCATTTCAAGGGGAGCGTCGGGATTGAAGCGTTCCAGAGCTTCCCAAAGGGACTGCTGTAAATCCTCTGATGGCTTGACTTTTCCTGTTTCAATATCGCTTAGATACTGCCTTGTAATACCAGTCGCAACAGCTAAACGGTTTTGAGATAGTCCATAAGCCAAGCGTTTTTCTTTTAAATGCTGTAACCAAGTTTGTTCATTCAGTAAAAATCCCTCCAATCAAAAAGGCGTATGTCAACTTTTAAAGCCCATTTGACATACGCTGAAATTTTGTAAATCCCTTGTAACCAAAGGATTTTCTAATGTTTTTTTGACTGTTTCCTGTCGATTTGTACCCCCCTGTTAGATACGGGGGGTTAAGTGCTGGCGTGGCTATTGCCACACCAGCCAGCAAGATCAGTCCACACCTGCGACTTCCGCTTCGCACGTCGCCTGCGTGGACTGTCTGCTGTTGGATAACTTTTTAATTTCCTCCAAGAAATCATATCCTTTTGGTACAAGGGGAGTATAAAACTCTGATATGACACTTGTTCCTACATCAACATAGCCACGACCTTTGATTCGCTTTAAGAAGAAATCCTTTTGTACGTCACTGCCAAACATCATGCCATAGCCCATTTCAGACATACGACCTAAAGCCACTCTGAAATTAAACTGATCACGGATTCCGTCGCCTAAATATTTTGCGTCTGGACGTTGACAAGCCAGTATTAGAAAGAAGCCAGCTTGACGACCTAACATGACAATCTGTTTCAGCTTATTCATAACTGCGGTGTTTTCTTTTGTTCCCAGCATTTCCATGAAAGCGACGTATTCATCAAAGATTAAGAAGTGTGCCGGGAGACCTAAGTAAGCATAATTTTTGCCAGTCTTATAGTTCTTCATCTGCTTCATTTCCTCACTACGTTTCATCATTTCTTCATAGAATGTTTCAATGCAAGAAAGCAAGTCTTCTTTTCTATAGTAGACATTTGCCATCACAGAACCTAAGTCCGCAAGATCAGCATTTTTCGGGTCAAGAATATACAGTTTTGAATCTGTATGAAGCAAGGCTTCAATCAGTGTCAGTATAAAGTAAGTTTTACCGCCACCTGTACCACCAGCAATCAACATATGAGGGAGCTTATCATATTCCCACCATACGTTTTTCATTAAGCGAAGTTTACCATCTTTAGCTTCTACTTCATCAATAGAAATACGACTGGCTATGGTGTCATAGAGCAAAGTATATTCCACATAGGAATCCTTTAACTCTTTATCCGTCAGCTCACAGTACAAGCCACTCTCTAATTTCTTTTCCAAGTGTAAGAGTTGGTCTTGATATTTTCCCAGCGTGATTTCCACCCGTATCTGTATCAAGCCATTTTTAAGTCGATAATACATTTTAGGGAAGTAGGTTATCTTTTCCTTTGTACGACCAGCACTATCTTTAAAGAAACCCTCTGTTTTGACCTGTTCAGATTCATACCACTTGTTTTCAAGTATCATCTTTGCCAGTTTTTGACGGTGGTAAAGTTGTTTAACCGTATCATAGCGAACCCGTTTGAATACAAACGCTACCAGCAAGCAGATAAGAATTGCGACACTGAAACTGATAATTAAATAGGGAATGTCAATCTTATCTGCTTGTGATAGGTTAAAATCCTGCCAGTTGATCTGCTGGATTGTCTTCACATGAAACAGTCCGACAACCAGCAGGAAAACAGGCAGGAGTGACGCTATCGTAAAATGAAAGACTAAATCTTTACCAGATGGGCGAATCCTTTTACCACGCTGTTTCATGCGAAAAAGTCTCCTTTCTACCTAGCGACTATTTGTCTTGTGTCGGTTCTTTCTTTGCTTGTGGTTGAGCTTTGAATGAACTAGAATCCTTTGTCAGCACAATATCGTCTGCCTTGATATACCAGTCAACATCTGCTCCTTGATAGGTGGCAGTAGCAACGGTGTCCGCAATGGGATTGATAAGTTCCACCCGTGCGTTATAATCAAACTCTTTCAAAGGCACGCTGGCAGGAATACTTACTTGAATCATGCGTCCTTGTCCTTTGGATTTTAAGTCATAGGTACGTTCCTTGATTTCATCTGAAACCGACCCGTCTTCATTTTGGATTCTCACTTCACGACGTAGAGCAGAGAATTTCAATTCTCCAAAAGTCGTGTCTTTATCTAATACAATGCCATTTGCTAATCTCATCATTTTTCCTCTCTTTCTTTATTCTTTTATCATGTCGTCAGCATGTAAAAGGTAATTTGTAAAACCACGAGTGCCGATTTTGTAGCCCTCTGCGGTAATACGTGGATTGACTAACTTCACACGTTCCTCAAAGCCGAAATGTTTTTCGCCAGCTTCAGCAGGAAGCACCACCACAATATCATCTGCTCTTTGAACATCAGAATAGAGATTATAGCTTCTTGATAAGACAGTTAGCCGTCCGTTGATTCTTCGCTGAACGACTTTATCCTCGCCAGCAAATTCTAAATTGCCGAATGTTTTTTCCATGTTGGGAATCACAAATTTAAGTTCCATATTTTTACCTATCCTTTCTTTTTTATTGGCTGAATGAATGTTTGATGGTCTTAAAGAGTGGGGAACGACCTTTTGATTCTTGATTTTTTGTTTTCATAAGTTCACTTCCTTTCAAAATCGGGTAAAAAAATAGACACCTCATTTTTTGAAGTGTCTACCTATTAAATATTCAAATTTTATTGGAAGTATCTTTATATCTTCACTTTTCAAGGATAAATCGTCGTATCAAAGCTCATTCATAAGTAGTAAATTAGTAGTAAATTGAGTGGTTTTGACCTTGATAAAGTGTGATAAGTCCAGTTTTTATGCGGATAACTAGATTTTTATGCTATTTTTAATTAAAAAAGAGCAATAAGGTATACCTATTTGTCCTAATATGGTTTTAGCAGTATAATTGACTTGGTGAATAGGTCATTTAAGTTGGGCATAATAGGAGGAGTAAAATGAAAAAATTTATTTATCGAGTTTTAGAAAATGACGAAGTGGTGGCTATTTTTAATGAGCAACAATATGCGCAAGATTTTATCGCTTACGAAAAGACAATTTCTGATAAGCAATTTGAAATTGAAAAAGTAGATATTGCTGATTGGTTATTGCAACCGAGAGAATTTTAGAGGTTGGTTGAAAATGGCTAAAATTGGTTATGCACGTGTCAGTAGCAAAGAACAGAACTTAGATCGGCAATTACAAGCGTTACAGGGCGTTTCTAAGGTCTTTTCAGACAAATTAAGCGGTCAATCGGTCGAACGCCCACAATTACAAGCTATGCTTAACTATATTCGTGAAGGGGATATTGTTATTGTTACTGAATTAGATCGATTAGGACGAAATAATAAAGAATTAACAGAATTGATGAATCAAATTCAAATTAAGGGGGCAACCCTGGAAGTCTTAAATTTACCCTCAATGAATGGTATTGAAGATGAAAATTTAAGGCGTTTGATTAATAGCCTTGTCATTGAATTGTACAAGTATCAAGCAGAATCAGAACGAAAAAAAATTAAGGAACGTCAGGCACAAGGAATCGAAATTGCTAAGAAAAAAGGCAAATTCAAAGGTCGTCAGCATAAATTTAAAGAAAATGATCCACGTTTAAAGCATGCTTTCGATTTGTTTTTGAATGGTTTATCCGATAAAGAAGTTGAAGAACAAACTGGAATCAATCGCCGAACGTTTAGAAGGTATCGAGCAAGATATAACGTGACAGTCGATCAAAGAAAAAACAATGAAAAGAGGGATAGTTAATGAGTACGGTTATTTTAGCTGAAAAACCAAGCCAGGCATTAGCCTACGCAAGTTCTTTAAAACAAAGCACCAAAAAAGACGGTTATTTTGAGATCAAAGACCCACTATTTACAGATGAAACGTTTATCACCTTTGGTTTTGGGCATTTAGTGGAATTAGCAGAACCAGGTCATTATGACGAAAAGTGGCAAAATTGGAAACTTGAATCTTTGCCGATTTTTCCTGATCGATACGATTTTGAAGTTGCAAAAGATAAGGGAAAGCAGTTTAAAATTGTTGCAGAACTTCTCAAAAAGGCAAATACAATTATTGTTGCAACAGATAGCGACAGAGAAGGTGAAAATATCGCCTGGTCGATTATCCATAAAGCAAATGCCTTTTCAAAAGATAAAACATTTAAAAGACTATGGATCAATAGCTTAGAAAAAGATGTAATCCGAAGCGGTTTTCAAAATTTGCAACCTGGAATGAATTACTATCCCTTTTATCAAGAAGCGCAAACACGCCAAATTGCCGATTGGTTGATCGGCATGAACGCAAGCCCTTTGTATACGTTAAATTTACAACAGAAGGGCGTACAAGGTACATTTTCACTAGGACGTGTTCAAACGCCCACCTTATACCTTATTTTTCAGCGCCAGGAAGCCATAGAGAATTTTAAAAAAGAACCTTTTTTCGAGGTGGAAGCTAGTATAAAAGTAAACCAAGGGTCGTTTAAGGGCGTTCTAAGCCCCACACAGCGTTTTAAAACCCAAGAGGAGCTTTTAGCTTTTGTTTCTTCTAAACAAGCTAAAATAGGCAATCAAGAGGGGATAATTGCTGATGTTCAAACCAAAGAGAAGAAAACGAATAGTCCGAGTTTGTTTTCTTTAAGTAGTTTGCAATCAAAAGTCAATCAGCTTTATAAAGCGACAGCGAGCCAAACTTTAAAAGCTATGCAAGGACTGTATGAAGCAAAATTATTGAGTTATCCAAGAACAGATACACCATTTATTACAGAGAACGAATTTGCTTATTTAAAAGCGAATTTTGGCAAATATAGCGGTTTTTTAGGACTTGATCTTGAAATGGTTCAAACAGAGCCTAGAAAGCGTTATGTGGACGGTAGTAAGGTACAGGAACACCACGCCATTATCCCAACAAAACAAGTACCTACCGAATCTGCATTAGCGAAAATGGACGATTTACAACGAAAAATTTATGCTTTAGTCGTTAAAACGACCGTTGCCATGTTTTTACCTGATTACTTGTATGAAGAAACCAAGATACAAACGAAAGTAGCTGATTTGCTGTTTCAATCGATCGGAAAGACACCAAAGCAAGAAGGGTGGAAAATTCTTTTCAAACAACAAACCAAAGAAGAAAAAGAGGACGTTCAAACGTTACCACTCGTTATCATTGGCGAACGTGCCGAAGTTGGTGTTAAGAGTGTTGAAAAAGAAACGCAACCGCCAAAAGCTTTTACAGAGGGTACATTATTAACTGCTATGAAAACGGCGAATAAAACGGTTGATGATGAAGAAGCAATCAAGATTTTACAAGAAGTTGAGGGGATTGGAACAGAAGCGACAAGAGCAAGTATTATTGAAGCGTTAAAACAAAAAGAATATATCCAAGTGATTAAGAATAAGCTTGTTGTAACTGAAAAAGGAAAATTATTGTGCCAGGCAGTTGAAAGTCAGCACCTTTTAACGAGTGCTGAAATGACGGCTAAATGGGAAACGTATTTAAAAAAAATCGGTAAAAGAGAAGGCAATCAAGAGAACTTTATTACGAATATCAAAAAATTCATTGTTCATTTACTGGAAGCTGTACCTAACGATATAGAAAAACTAAATTTTTCTGATTACCAGGAACAGAAAGAAAAAGAAGCAGAAAAAAGTATTGTAGGAAAATGTCCTAAGTGTGGCAACAATATTGTATTAAAAAAATCGTTTTATGGTTGTTCAAATTATCCTGAATGTAAGTTTACTTTAGCTGAACATTTTAGAAAGAAAAAACTAACCAAAACGAATGTAAAAGAATTACTGGAGGGAAAAGAAACCCTGGTAAAAGGAATCAAAAACAAAGAGAAAAAGCCCTACAATGCCGTTGTAAAAATTGGGGAAAAGGGATATATTGATTTTATATCTTTCTCAAAATAAACATAAAAGCCCTTTAAAGAGGGCTTTTATATATTAATCACAAATCACTTATCACAAATCACTTATCACAAATCACAAGTGATTTGTGATTGTTGATGATAAAATAAGAATAAGAAGAAATAGAAAGAAGTGAGTGATTGTGGGAAATTTAGGCGCACAAAAAGAAAAACGAAATGATACACCAATCAGTGCAAAAAAAGATATAATGGGAGATAAGACGGTTCGTGTTCGTGCTGACTTGCACCATATCATAAAAATCGAAACAGCAAAGAATGGCGGAAACGTAAAAGAAGTTATGGAAATAAGACTTAGAAGCAAACTTAAGAGTGTGTTGATAGTGCAGTATCTTAAAATTTTGTGTATAATAGGAATTGAAGTTAAATTAGATGCTAAAAATTTGTAATTAAGAAGGAGGGATTCGTCATGTTGGTATTCCAAATGCGTAATGTAGATAAAACATCTACTGTTTTGAAACAGACTAAAAACAGTGATTACGCAGATAAAGATAAATAAATACGTTAGATTAATTCCTACCAGTGACTAATCTTATGACTTTTTAAACAGATAACTAAAATTACAAACAAATCGTTTAACTTCTGTATTTATTTACAGATGTAATCACTTCAGGAGTGATTACATGAACAAAAATATAAAATATTCTCAAAACTTTTTAACGAGTGAAAAAGTACTCAACCAAATAATAAAACAATTGAATTTAAAAGAAACCGATACCGTTTACGAAATTGGAACAGGTAAAGGGCATTTAACGACGAAACTGGCTAAAATAAGTAAACAGGTAACGTCTATTGAATTAGACAGTCATCTATTCAACTTATCGTCAGAAAAATTAAAACTGAATACTCGTGTCACTTTAATTCACCAAGATATTCTACAGTTTCAATTCCCTAACAAACAGAGGTATAAAATTGTTGGGAGTATTCCTTACCATTTAAGCACACAAATTATTAAAAAAGTGGTTTTTGAAAGCCATGCGTCTGACATCTATCTGATTGTTGAAGAAGGATTCTACAAGCGTACCTTGGATATTCACCGAACACTAGGGTTGCTCTTGCACACTCAAGTCTCGATTCAGCAATTGCTTAAGCTGCCAGCGGAATGCTTTCATCCTAAACCAAAAGTAAACAGTGTCTTAATAAAACTTACCCGCCATACCACAGATGTTCCAGATAAATATTGGAAGCTATATACGTACTTTGTTTCAAAATGGGTCAATCGAGAATATCGTCAACTGTTTACTAAAAATCAGTTTCATCAAGCAATGAAACACGCCAAAGTAAACAATTTAAGTACCGTTACTTATGAGCAAGTATTGTCTATTTTTAATAGTTATCTATTATTTAACGGGAGGAAATAATTCTATGAGTCGCTTTTGTAAATTTGGAAAGTTACACGTTACTAAAGGGAATGGAGATAAATTATTAGGTATACTACTGACAGCTTCCAAGGAGCTAAAGAGGTCCCTAGCGCCTACGGGGAATTTGTATCGATAAGGGGTACAAATTCCCACTAAGCGCTCGGGACCCCTTGTAGGAAAATGTCCTAAGTGTGGCAACAATATTGTATTAAAAAAATCGTTTTATGGTTGTTCAAATTATCCTGAATGTAAGTTTACTTTAGCTGAACATTTTAGAAAGAAAAAATAAACGAGGAGTATGTAAATGAGATCAGAAAAAGAAATGATGGATTTAGTACTTTCTTTAGCAGAACAGGATGAACGTATTCGAATTGTGACCCTTGAGGGGTCACGCGCAAATATTAATATACCTAAAGATGAATTTCAGGATTATGATATTACATATTTTGTAAGTGATATAGAACCGTTTATATCTAATGATGACTGGCTTAATCAATTTGGGAATATAATAATGATGCAAAAGCCGGAGGATATGGAATTATTCCCACCTGAAGAAAAGGGATTTTCCTATCTTATGCTATTTGATGATTACAATAAAATTGATCTTACCTTATTGCCCTTGGAAGAGTTAGATAATTACCTAAAGGGCGATAAATTAATAAAGGTTCTAATTGATAAAGATTGTAGAATTAAAAGGGACATAGTTCCGACTGATATAGATTATCATGTAAGAAAGCCAAGCGCAAGGGAGTATGATGATTGCTGCAATGAATTTTGGAATGTAACACCTTATGTTATTAAAGGATTGTGCCGTAAGGAAATTTTATTTGCTATTGATCATTTTAATCAGATTGTTCGCCATGAGCTGCTGAGAATGATATCATGGAAGGTCGGCATCGAAACAGGCTTTAAATTAAGTGTAGGCAAGAACTATAAGTTTATTGAAAGGTATATATCCGAGGATTTGTGGGAGAAACTTTTGTCCACCTACCGGATGGATTCCTATGAAAACATATGGGAAGCATTATTTCTATGCCATCAATTGTTCAGGGCGGTATCCGGTGAGGTGGCGGAAAGGCTTCATTATGCCTATCCGGAGTATGATAGGAATATAACAAAATATACCAGGGACATGTATAAAAAATACACTGGTAAAACCGGCTGCCTGGATAGCACATATGCCGCTGATATAGAAGAGAGGCGGGAACAGTGATTACAGAAATGAAAGCAGGGCACCTGAAAGATATCGATAAACCCAGCGAACCATTTGAGGTGATAGGTAAGATTATACCGAGGTATGAAAACGAGAATTGGACCTTTACAGAATTACTCTATGAAGCGCCATATTTAAAAAGCTACCAAGACGAAGAGGATGAAGAGGATGAGGAGGCAGATTGCCTTGAATATATTGACAATACTGATAAGATAATATATCTTTACTACCAAGACGATAAATGCGTCGGAAAAGTTAAACTGCGAAAAAATAAGCTTAAAGATTAAAAATCAGTATTTTTAGCTTTAAATTTAGTTTGAAAAGAAATGAGGGATTTATATGACAGTGTTAAATGAGGAATTGTACCAATTTAGTACTTATATTGAGCCAATTAATCTTACTTTCCATCAATACTTACTACTTGGTGATGAACCAGTGTTAGTTCATACGGGTAATATAATTCAGGCTGAAGCTTTGTTGCCACAGCTTAAAGCAGCACTTAAGGGCAAAGAATTAAAATATATTTTTATATCACATTTTGAAGCCGATGAGTGTGGTGGATTGAGAGTAATATTAGAACAATTTCCTAAAGCTAAAACAATTTGTTCAGAAGTTACAGCATTTCAATTAAATGGTTTTGGCATTAAGGCAGAAACTATTGTTAAAAAAGCTGGAGAAATTTTAAGTACTGGCAGTTACGAATTGGAATTCATAAATTATCCGTCAGAAATGCATCTTTGGGATGGATTATTAATTATGGAGAATAAACGTAAAATATTTTTTAGTAGTGATTTAATGCTAGCAATGGGAAAAGAAATAGGTACAGTAAAAGAATCTAATTGGTGTGGAGAAATAAATAATATTAGTTTAGAGCAAGTTCCTGACCCTAGTAAACTTGAACAGTTAAAGAATAATTTAGGACAGTTAAATCCTAGTTTTATAGCAACTGGTCATGGAGCATGTATTAAACTACAATAGATAAAAGGGGCTGTCGCACTAAATAATTAGTGAACAGCTCCTTTTAAGTAAAAAAATAAATCTCAGACTTCAATGAATCTGAGATTTATAGTAAAATATTTTTATGCGAATAAGAAACATTTTACATAAAGATTATACAATTAATCAGAAGTTTTATCAATTGAAGCTTCCATTAAATATTGATTATATGATACCAGCTAATGATTCAGTGCGTTTGCTAAGTCAATTTGTAGAGGAGATGGATTTAACAGATTTATATTCGACTTATTCCCGAGTAAGGGAAAATCAAGTATCGCCAAGAAAAATGCTGAAGATTATGATTTATGGTTATATGAACAAATTTTATTCATCCCGAGACATTGAAAATGCATGTCGCAGAGATATTAATTTTATGTTTTTACTTGAAGATTCTCCTGCTCCGGATCATGCAACATTTGCAAGATTTAGGAGTTTGCATTTTGCTCCATGTGCAGAAAAAATTCTTGCGGAAATGAGCAATTTTCTTTATGATATCGGTGAAATTTCAGGAGAAGCTATATTTATTGATGGAACCAAAATTGAAGCTTATGCAAATAAATATTCTTTTGTTTGGAAAAAAGCCGTAACAAAGAATACGGCAAAACTATTAATCAAAATAGCAGACCTTGTTAAAGAGTGTGAAGATCTTTATGATATTAAGGTTGCTTACAAAAATATGGTGCAGATGAAACATGTAAAAAAACTTAGAAAAAAGCTTTATGCACTGAAAAATTCAGAGGGTATACAATTCGTCCACGGATGTGGAAAAAGAAAAACTTCATTACAACGTTCAATTGAAACTCTTGAAGAATACCTATCAAAGTTTAAAGAATATACAAAAAAGGTATACACTTGCGGTAGTCGGAACAGTTATTCAAAAACTGATGTGGATGCTACATTTATGAGAATGAAAGAAGATGCTATGAAAAATGGACAACTAAAACCAGCTTATAATTTGCAACATGGTGTAGATTCAGAATATGTTGTGTGGCTCACTATTGGTCCACAACCAACAGATACAACAACTCTTATACCTTTTCTTAAAATTATGGAGGAAAGATTAAAATTTAAATACTTAAAAATAGTTGCAGATGCTGGATATGAAAGCGAAGAAAATTATTCATTTATTGAAGAAAACAATCAGATAGCTTTCATCAAACCAGCTAATTATGAAATATCAAAAACAAGAAAATTTAAAAATGATATCGGGAAGATAGAAAACATGGAATACAATGAAGCTAAAGATTTCTATACCTGCCGAAGTGGCAAGCAATTAAAAAAAGAAAGCATAAAAATCAAAAAATCTAAAACAGGATATGAAAGTGAAAAAACAATTTATGCTTGTGAGGATTGCAGCAATTGTAGCTGTAAAATCAGCTGCATAAAAGGAAATAATTCAAAAATACCTATAGAACAGAGAACTAAGAAATTTGAAACATCAAAAAAATTCAATCGTCAAAGAAAAGATGATTTGGAAAGAATTGTGAGTGACGAAGGCTGTCTTCTTAGAGTAAATAGAAGTATACAAGCAGAGGGCTCTTTTGCCCAACTAAAGCAAGATATGGATTTTAGAAGATTTATGTGTCGAGGACAAAATAACGTATTAGCAGAAAGCATACTTCTTGCTATGGCACTTAATATAAATAAACTACATAGGAAGATTCAAGCAAACCGTACTGGTAAGCATTTATTTGAATTAAAGAAAACAGCATAATTATATTTTTAAAAAAGTCTTTTAAAGAGGCTTATTAAAGTGCGCTTATTTTTAAAGACTTCATTATTATTAGAATATTTTATTAGGAAATATTTTTTACAATTTGAAAAAGGAGCTATCGCTAAAGGATTTTAACCCGCTAATGCGACAGCCCCATATTAATCACAAATCACTTATCACAAATCACAAGTGATTTGTGATTGTTGATGATAAAATAAGAATAAGAAGAAATAGAAAGAAGTGAGTGATTGTGGGAAATTTAGGCGCACAAAAAGAAAAACGAAATGATACACCAATCAGTGCAAAAAAAGATATAATGGGAGATAAGACGGTTCGTGTTCGTGCTGACTTGCACCATATCATAAAAATCGAAACAGCAAAGAATGGCGGAAACGTAAAAGAAGTTATGGAAATAAGACTTAGAAGCAAACTTAAGAGTGTGTTGATAGTGCAGTATCTTAAAATTTTGTGTATAATAGGAATTGAAGTTAAATTAGATGCTAAAAATTTGTAATTAAGAAGGAGGGATTCGTCATGTTGGTATTCCAAATGCGTAATGTAGATAAAACATCTACTGTTTTGAAACAGACTAAAAACAGTGATTACGCAGATAAATAAATACGTTAGATTAATTCCTACCAGTGACTAATCTTATGACTTTTTAAACAGATAACTAAAATTACAAACAAATCGTTTAACTTCTGTATTTATTTACAGATGTAATCACTTCAGGAGTGATTACATGAACAAAAATATAAAATATTCTCAAAACTTTTTAACGAGTGAAAAAGTACTCAACCAAATAATAAAACAATTGAATTTAAAAGAAACCGATACCGTTTACGAAATTGGAACAGGTAAAGGGCATTTAACGACGAAACTGGCTAAAATAAGTAAACAGGTAACGTCTATTGAATTAGACAGTCATCTATTCAACTTATCGTCAGAAAAATTAAAACTGAATACTCGTGTCACTTTAATTCACCAAGATATTCTACAGTTTCAATTCCCTAACAAACAGAGGTATAAAATTGTTGGGAGTATTCCTTACCATTTAAGCACACAAATTATTAAAAAAGTGGTTTTTGAAAGCCATGCGTCTGACATCTATCTGATTGTTGAAGAAGGATTCTACAAGCGTACCTTGGATATTCACCGAACACTAGGGTTGCTCTTGCACACTCAAGTCTCGATTCAGCAATTGCTTAAGCTGCCAGCGGAATGCTTTCATCCTAAACCAAAAGTAAACAGTGTCTTAATAAAACTTACCCGCCATACCACAGATGTTCCAGATAAATATTGGAAGCTATATACGTACTTTGTTTCAAAATGGGTCAATCGAGAATATCGTCAACTGTTTACTAAAAATCAGTTTCATCAAGCAATGAAACACGCCAAAGTAAACAATTTAAGTACCGTTACTTATGAGCAAGTATTGTCTATTTTTAATAGTTATCTATTATTTAACGGGAGGAAATAATTCTATGAGTCGCTTTTTTAAATTTGGAAAGTTACACGTTACTAAAGGGAATGGAGATAAATTATTAGATATACTACTGACAGCTTCCAAGAAGCTAAAGAGGTCCCTAGCGCCTACGGGGAATTTGTATCGATAAGGGGTACAAATTCCCACTAAGCGCTCGGGACCCCTTGTAGGAAAATGTCCTAAGTGTGGCAACAATATTGTATTAAAAAAATCGTTTTATGGTTGTTCAAATTATCCTGAATGTAAGTTTACTTTAGCTGAACATTTTAGAAAGAAAAAACTAACCAAAACGAATGTAAAAGAATTACTGGAGGGAAAAGAAACCCTGGTAAAAGGAATCAAAAACAAAGAGAAAAAGCCCTACAATGCCGTTGTAAAAATTGGGGAAAAGGGATATATTGATTTTATCTCTTTTTCAAAATAAACATAAAAGCCCTTTAAAGAGGGCTTTTATATATTAATCACAAATCACTTATCACAAATCACAAGTGATTAATCACAAATCACTTGTGATTTGTGATTCTTAATGATACAATATTACTATACAAAAAAAGAATGGGGCGTAGTTATGGAGAAGGAAAAACTAAAAATACTTGAAGAATTAAGACGTATTTTAAACAATAAAAATGAAGCAATTATTATCTTGAATAATTACTTTAAAGGTGGTGTTGGAAAGTCCAAATTATCGACTATGTTTGCTTACTTGACAGACAAATTGAATTTAAAAGTTTTAATGATCGATAAGGACTTACAGGCAACATTGACAAAAGACTTAGCAAAAACTTTTGAGGTAGAATTGCCACGTGTCAATTTTTATGAAGGCTTGAAAAATGGAAACTTGGCTTCTTCTATTGTTCATTTGACTGATAATTTAGACTTGATCCCTGGCACGTTTGATTTGATGTTACTGCCAAAATTAACTCGCTCATGGACTTTTGAAAATGAAAGTAGATTGCTTGCTACTCTTTTAGCACCTTTAAAAAGTGACTATGATCTCATTATTATTGATACTGTACCAACGCCAAGCGTTTATACAAATAATGCAATCGTGGCGAGTGATTACGTTATGATCCCTTTACAAGCAGAAGAAGAAAGTACAAACAACATTCAAAACTATATTTCCTATTTGATTGATTTACAAGAACAATTTAACCCTGGACTAGATATGATCGGTTTTGTTCCTTATTTAGTTGATACGGACAGCGCAACGATAAAATCAAACCTGGAAGAACTGTACAAGCAACATAAAGAAGATAACTTGGTTTTCCAAAATATTATCAAGCGAAGTAATAAAGTAAGTACCTGGTCTAAAAATGGAATTACAGAACACAAAGGCTATGACAAAAAAGTTTTATCCATGTATGAGAACGTATTTTTTGAAATGCTTGAGCGAATTATTCAATTAGAAAACGAAAAAGAATAGAATCACAAATCACAAGTGATTAATCACAAATCACTTGTGATTTGTGATTGTTGATGATAAAATAAGAATAAGAAGAAATAGAAAGAAGTGAGTGATTGTGGGAAATTTAGGCGCACAAAAAGCAAAACGAAATGATACACCAATCAGTGCAAAAAAAGATATAATGGGAGATAAGACGGTTCGTGTTCGTGCTGACTTACACCATATTATAAAAATTGAAACAGCAAAAAATGGCGGAAACGTAAAAGAAGTTATGGATCAAGCCTTAGAAGAATATATACGGAAATATTTACCTGATAAACTTTAAAAAGGAGTGAAAATGAAATGGCAGTTACGTATGAAAAAACATTTGAAATAGAGATCATTAACGAATTATCGGCAAGCGTTTATAATCGAGTATTAAACTATGTTTTGAACCATGAACTAGATACTAAAAATACTCGTTTACTAGAAGTGAATCTTTTAAATCAATTAGAAGTGGCACAAGAAGTTGATTTATTTCAACAACCATTTGAAGAATTACAAGCTATTCATGAGTATTGGCGGTCAATGAATCAATATTCAAAACAAATTTTGACAAAAGAGAAAGTGGCTTAACATGGCGAATATTACTGACTTCACCGAAAAGCAATTTGAAGATCGTTTAGAAAAGAATGTTGAACGACTAACTAAAAATGGTTCTGTTGCAAAGTCTCAAAAAGGTCATTAGTTTTTCAAGATGATTCTTATTTAAGCAGGGATTCCTAATAGTCCTTTGATTTCTGTACAGACGGAAAAGCCAAAAAGAGACCCTTCTTTTCGGCTTTTTTTATAAATTCCTCGAATCGCTTCCATGCCTTTAATCGTGGTTGAGGCTGTTCGCAAACTTTGGTAAAATTTGTTTCTTCGCTTAATTGGACGATGGTCTTGTTCAATCAGATTATTCAGATACTTGATTGTTCGATGTTCTGTTGTTATATACAGTCCATTTTTCTGAAGCTTTCTGAAGGCACTCTTAATAGAGGGTGCTTTATCCGTTACTAGAACCTTTGGTTCTCCAAACTGGTTCTTCAGTCGTTTTAGAAAAGCATACGCAGCCTGTGTGTCGCGCTTTTTCCGTAACCAGATATCTAAGGTTAAGCCATCTACATCGATAGCGCGATATAAATAATGCCACTTTCCTTTAATTTTGATATAAGTCTCGTCCATTTTCCATGAATAAAAGGACTGTTTGTTTTTCTTTTTCCAAATTTGATAAAGAATCTTTCCGTATTCTTGCACCCAACGGTAAATTGTGGTGTGACAAACGTGAATTCCTCGGTCATACAGAATTTCCTGCACTTCACGATAACTCAGGTTGTACCGAAGATAGTAGCCGACGGCTACGATAATCACGTCTTTTTGAAATTGTTTTCCTTTGAACTGAGTCATCTTCATTCCTCCAAGCTATCTTTTTCAATTATTTTACCTCAAAATGAGCTTATCGGAAACTTTGCAACAGAACCCATAATAGAGCGTGGCGTAAGGTCTACCAGTTGGGCAAGATATTCCTGTGTCCACCCTTTTGCTTCCCGAGCTTTTTTTATCGCTATACCTAACGGCTTAAAATCAAGTTTTCTTTCATCTTGGTACATTTTAATATCACCCTATATCATTGTACATTTCGGGTGATGATATTTGAACGAAGTATGATTTTATGTTTAGTAGTGTATAATTTCGTATTAGTGGAGAGAAAAATGCTATTATTCGTCATTCCGTATATAATAATTATATACTCTTTGCGAAAGGAAGTTGATATTATGGATTACATTTCTGTGAAAGCCGCTTCTGAAAAATGGGGCATATCGGAAAGACGGATACAAAAATTATGTGAGGAAAATCGCATTGACGGAACTGAAAAATTTGGTCGTGCATGGATGATACCAAAAGATGCAGAAAAACCCGTTGATGGACGTATGAAAACAAGGAACAAACAGGAGGAGAATCATGGAATTTAATGAAAAGCTACAACAGCTTAGGACTGGAAAGAACTTAACGCAGGAACAACTTGCGGAGCAATTATATGTATCAAGAACAGCCATTTCAAAATGGGAAAGCGGCAAGGGTTACCCTAACATTGAGTCGCTCAAGTGTATTTCTAAATTCTTTTCTGTGACCATAGATGAACTACTATCGGGCGAAGAACTGATTACACTTGCCGAAACTGAAAATCGTTCCAACTTGAAAAAGATTTACAACTATATTTATGGAATATTGGATATGATGGCAGTTGCGTTTATATTTCTTCCGTTATATGGAAACTCTGTTGGCGGTTATGTTTATGCGGTCAATCTACTATCATTTACAGCCACCACACCATTCAATCTTGCAGTCTACTGGAGTGCTTTTGCCGCCTTGATTGTAATAGGGATTGCTAAAATAATACTTACCCATTTAGATAAAGAAACATGGGGCGGCATTGCTACAAAATGCTCCCTTGGACTCACTGCTTTGGCTATCTGTTTCTTAGCAGCAGCAAGAGAACCATATATAACAGCACTTATGTTTCTGCTGTTTGTCGCAAAAATAGTTGTTTGGATTAAGCAGAACGGAACAAAGTAAAAACGATATAAATCCCTTGAAATAGGCTCTGACACGATAAGTGTCGGGGCTTTTTTTCATGTTGACATGATAGATGTAGGCGATGTGACGGTAGGTTTCTTGGCTTTTGATATAGCTCCTGTGATAATAAAATTGTGGTCAGTGAAAACAAGAACAGCAACCAACGGAAAGGAAAATCAAATATGGATTATATCATTGAAACAGAAAATCTTACGAAGCGATACGGAACAGCCACCGTTGTCGATAAGGTCAATCTTCATGTGCCAACGGGCAAAATTTATGGTTTGCTCGGCAGAAACGGAGCAGGCAAAACCACAGCAATGAAAATGATGTTGCAGCTTGCTCTCCCAACGGATGGAACGGTACGCTTGTTTGGCACAAACTATAAGGAAAATATCCATACCCTTTATAGCAAAGTAGGCTCTATTATCGAAACACCGGGATTTTACAGTAATTTAACAGGGTATGAGAATTTGCAAATTCTCGCTAAACTGCGAGGGGGAGTATCTAAAAGTGGAGTAGAAAAAGCTCTTGAAGTTGTGGGGCTGCATAAAGAGAAAAGAAAAGTCTTTTCCGATTATTCCCTCGGAATGAAGCAACGGCTTGGTATTGCCGCCGCCATTATGCACGAGCCGGAGCTTTTAATACTTGACGAACCGATTAACGGACTTGACCCCATTGGAATAGTTGAAATACGCTCATTTTTATCTGAACTTAGTCACAATCATGGCATTACCATTTTTATCTCAAGCCATGTTTTAAGCGAGATTGAACAGATAGCAGATATTATCGGCGTTATGCACGAGGGGCATTTAGTAGAGGAAGTGAATATATCCGAGCTTCACAAAAGGAATCGAAAATACATTCAATTTGATTTATCTGACAGTGAGATAGCTGGAAAGATTTTAGAAAGCCACTACCACATGACGGATTTTACAGTGCAGGACGGTACGGTGAGAATTTATGACTTTAGCCAAAGTGTTGGAGAAATCAATCGAGAATTTGCACGAAATGGACTGCTCGTGACAAGGATAGATGATAGTGAGGAAAACTTAGAGGACTACTTTTCTAAACTGATTGGAGGTGGCGGTATTGCTTAATCTTATTTCTTGTGAATTATTAAAACTAAAGCGTTCAAAAATGGTGCTAATTAGTGTGGCAGGGGTATTATCTACCCCACTTTTGATGTTAATAGAAGCCTTGCAAACACATTTTGATAAGCCGGAGATTATCTTTACCTTGTCTGACATATACAGCGACAGTGTACTGTATATCATGCTGCTGGTAAACATTATGATATATGTGGCAATTGCAGCTTACTTGTTTAGCAGAGAGTACACAGAAAGCACACTCAAAACCATATTGCCCATACCCATTTCAAGGACAAAACTATTAATTGGAAAATTTTGCACCCTGCTTCTTTGGATTGTTATGCTCACCCTTGTAACATGGGCAGGTATATTTATCGCTTGTGGGCTATATCACGCTGTCTTTACATTGGAGGGATATAGCTTACTAGTGGCAATAGTATGGCTCCCCAAGTTTTTGTTTGGCAGTATCCTGATGTTTTTAACAGTTTCTCCTTTTGTGTTTGTTGCTATGAAAACAAAAGGATTTGTCGCCCCGATGATTGGCTCTGCCGTGATTGTCATGGGAAGTGCCGCACTTTCAAATCAAGAATGGGGAGCGTTGTATCCGTGGACAGCCACCTATTTCTTGGTGCAGGGTAAACTTCAGAGTACCGGCTATCCTACACTGCTGTCTGTATCTATTATTATTCTTGTATCAGCAGTTGGTTTTCTTATGACCTTTCATCATTTTAAAAAGGAGGATTTGAAATAATGGTACTTGATTTTATAGAAATTTTAAAAGTTATTTTTCTTGGAATTGTTGAGGGTATTACTGAGTGGCTACCTATCAGCAGCACAGGACATATGATTCTTGCGGACAAATTTATCACACTTAATATGAGCGAAGCATTTAAAGAAATGTTTTTTGTTGTTATTCAACTTGGAGCTATACTCGCAGTGGTTGTAATGTTTTGGAACAAGATGTTTCCATTTCAGCTAAAGGATAAATCGCAGCCACTTGTTAAAAAGGATACTTTCTCGTTGTGGTTCAAGGTTGCAGTGGCTTGTATACCGTCAGGTATTATGGGGATTTTATTTGATGATTATTTGGATGCTTACCTCCAAACCCCCATTGTGATTTCAATCATGTTAATCTTTTATGGTTTGTTATTCATTCTCATAGAAAATTGGAATAAAAAGCGTACTCCTACTACTATGGCACTTTCTGACATCAGCTATAAAACAGCAATCTTGATAGGGGCATTTCAAGTGTTATCACTTATACCCGGCACATCACGGTCGGGAGCAACGATTATAGGTGCTTTACTCATAGGAGTTTCACGAGTGGCAGCAGCAGAGTTTACTTTTTTCCTCGCAGTACCTACTATGCTTGGAGCAAGTGCTTTTAAGCTGTTAAAATTCGGGTTTGATTTTACAAGTGCAGAACTGCTCGCTCTTGTTCTCGGTATGGCTGTGGCATTTGCGGTATCTGTCTTAGTAATTAAATTCCTAATGAACTTTATCAAAAAACATGATTTTAAGGTGTTTGGTTGGTATCGAATTGTGCTTGGTATCTTGGTATACTTGTTGTACTTATAACAGTAATGTGATAGAAAAACAATTCCATAAGCAATAATCTGCCGCACGACGGCAAAAGAAAAAAGCCGTCGTACAGCAGACATATTTTCACGCCTATGAAACGGTGGCTTTGATTTTCAGAGCCGCCGTTTCTTTGCGTTTACACAAACCAATGGGTTCTGTTGCAAAGTCTCAAAAAGGTCATTAGTTTTTCAAGATGATTCTTATTTAAGCAGGGATTCCTAATAGTCCTTTGATTTCTGTACAGACGGAAAAGCCAAAAAGAGACCCTTCTTTTCGGCTTTTTTTATAAATTCCTCGAATCGCTTCCATGCCTTTAATCGTGGTTGAGGCTGTTCGCAAACTTTGGTAAAATTTGTTTCTTCGCTTAATTGGACGATGGTCTTGTTCAATCAGATTATTCAGATACTTGATTGTTCGATGTTCTGTTGTTATATACAGTCCATTTTTCTGAAGCTTTCTGAAGGCACTCTTAATAGAGGGTGCTTTATCCGTTACTAGAACCTTTGGTTCTCCAAACTGGTTCTTCAGTCGTTTTAGAAAAGCATACGCAGCCTGTGTGTCGCGCTTTTTCCGTAACCAGATATCTAAGGTTAAGCCATCTACATCGATAGCGCGATATAAATAATGCCACTTTCCTTTAATTTTGATATAAGTCTCGTCCATTTTCCATGAATAAAAGGACTGTTTGTTTTTCTTTTTCCAAATTTGATAAAGAATCTTTCCGTATTCTTGCACCCAACGGTAAATTGTGGTGTGACAAACGTGAATTCCTCGGTCATACAGAATTTCCTGCACTTCACGATAACTCAGGTTGTACCGAAGATAGTAGCCGACGGCTACGATAATCACGTCTTTTTGAAATTGTTTTCCTTTGAACTGAGTCATCTTCATTCCTCCAAGCTATCTTTTTCAATTATTTTACCTCAAAATGAGCTTATCGGAAACTTTGCAACAGAACCCTCAAATTGATCAAGTATTTCTCCCAATTGATGAAACGAGATCTCTGCAGTTTGCTGAATTAATTGATGAGATACCCATTAGGTTTTTTGAGATGACGAAAGAAATCGTTCAATTGGCCCAACAGTTAATGCCCAATCCGCTAAACTCTACGATCTATTTAACGTTGTCGGATCACTTGCATTTTGCTGTTGAACGCCAAGAGAAGGGGTTAAGTATCACCAATCGTTTGTATTGGGAAATCAAAAACTATTATGCAAAAGAATACGCAGTTGCAGAACAAGCGTTACTTTTGTTACGTGAAAAGTATCAAATCTTTCTTCCAGAAGAAGAAGCATCAAATATTGCTTTTCATTTGATCAATGCCCAATCTGCGTCTGCGGATAATCAGGATGGGTTGAAGAAAGCGAAATTGATTGGGATTATCGTAAACCTTGTCCGCTATTCGATCCAGCAAGATGTGAATACAAATTCGATTCATTATAGCCGCTTTATCACACATGTCCGTTTTTTTGTAGATCGTTTCTTTACAGAAGGATTATTGCAAGAAAAAGACGAAGGACTGTATCGGCAAATGTGGGCCCTTTACCCAAATGCTATGGAGATTGCAACAAAGGTAAAGGCGTATGTAGATAATGAATATCAAACGAAAATCCCTGAGAATGAGATCGTTTTTCTAGGTGTCCATATCAATCGTTTAATGAATCATTCGGCGATTGAACAATAAGAAGCCTGATTTTGGACCTGTCTGTAAGTCATATACCTGTGTAACGATCAGGTATATGACTTTATTCGTAATTTCAAGCAATACTTGATAAAATGACCTACAAATGAATGGGCTATTGTTTTAGACCAGAAGAGGTGTGTATAAAAGATGGAACTAATGAAATATCGAGATGAATACAAAGAAGATGTTGTCAATTATTTTCTGACTGACGAAATGACCTATTTCACAGGGACGCCACAAGAGAATATTGCACTTTCCCAAAAGAATCCCCAGCATCATCCGATCTTGGCTTTTTCCCAACAGAAACTGGTCACTTTTTTTGTTTTGGATGCAGGACCCCAAAAAGCAGACTATACGGATGAAAATGACGCTCTTTTGTTGCGGAGTTTCTCTACTGATGCGAGATTTCTAAGGAGGGGATATGCAAAAGAAGCATTGCGATTATTGCCTGATTTTGTAAAAACTCATTTTCCAGCAATGAAACAAATTGTTCTAGCAGTCAATAAAAAAAATAGTGCAGCAAAAAAACTGTATTATTCTGTGGGTTTTGTAGATAGTGGTGAAGAGAAAATGGGACCCAAAGGACCGCAGCATCTTTTGGTTTATCCGCTTTAACTTGTTTCTTACTAAATGGGTAATAAAGGAGAAAGGTATTCGCCCTTTTCGATTCGAACCATTCAGTGTCACTATCCGTTCTTTTATCGCGCATTAGAGTTATATATGGAAGCGGAGAAAAAAGTCATTGTTTCGGAGTATCCATTTAGCGAGAAGCAAAAAGGACGCTTGCGAGACCTTGCTGATACTTATGCTTATGAAGTAATCACGATTCGCTTAACGGCTGATTTCGAAGTGTTGTGGGAACGGCGTTACCAGCGAGATCGGGAGCCGGAACGGCATTTGAGCTATATCATGGATCACTATCATTATGGCGATAGTCTAGAAGACCGTTCATTAGGAACCAATCATATTACAAAGGAAGAATTCCGACGAATCATCAATGAACGAAAGTACGCTGAATTTGCTTTGGGAACGCTCTATGAATTTGATGTGACGGATTATCAGCGAGTAGATTATGGTCCATTGCTCGATCAGTTAGTGTACCAGATTCAACACGATGAGTAAGTAAAAATGATCGCTGAAATACTGCCACTGGCTTTTTATCGCTCAAATCATTCAATAATTATCTTCATGTGAAACGCTTATTGTTTTCTTACTACTAGTTTTTTGGTAGGGAGAAGGCAATAAGCTTTTTTCGAGATCTGTTAGGAATTGAAGGGTGAAACGCCCTATTGTCTTTAAAGCTTCTTAGAACCAAAAACTAAAAAAAAGCCATATCCAAACGAATTGTTTTAGTTGTTTAAAAATATCTGAAATTAAGAAAAATTCTCATTGAAAATCACCACGGAATCAGCTAGTATTCTAGAGGTAGGTTTTTTAGATAGGAAAGGAGAAGGAAAAATGGAGTTATCAAAAGGTAGGATCATTTGGCTGTCCTTATTGCTTGGCACATTGAGCGCCTATGGCCCTTTACTAATGGATGCTTATTTACCGGCTTTTCCAGTCATTCAAGAAGAATTAGGAATCAGTGCTTCTCTCACACAAATGAGTTTGACCATGTGTCTGATTGGTTTAGCATTAGGTCCATTAGCAATCGGAACACTTAGTGACCGGATTGGGCGCAAGAAACCTCTTGCTATAGGGATTACCGTAGCGATTCTTTGCTGTTTACTTGTTCCCTTCGTGCGAAATATCTGGTTATTCCTAGCTTTGCGTCTCTTGCAAGGAATCGCCAGTTCCGCAGGGATCGTTTTGACCCGTGCGATTGCGAAAGATTTATTTACCGGCGAACGGCTGACGAAGTTTTTTGCGATGCTGATTGCAGTGAACGGTATTTTCCCGATCATTTCCCCACTGCTAGGCAGTGCGATTTTGGCAGTGGCTTCTTGGCAAACGATTTTTCTTTTTTTGGGTGGTTTAGGCATCTTGCTATTGCTTGGTATTCTCTTTGGCTATCAGGAAACATTACAGCCGCAAGAACACATCCATCAGATGGAATCTGGCTGGCGGGCAGTATTGTCTGATCGCATCTTTATGTTACTGGTGCTTATCCAAGGATTTATTTATGGTGCATTGTTTAGTTATATTTCAGGATCCTCTTTCATGTTCCAAAATGTCTATGGGCTCAGTGATCAAATGTATAGCCTATTGTATGGTATCAACGGGATCGGTATCATTGTGACTGCGGAGCTTTCGGGGATTTTATCGCGGCGATTGTCCCTAGTCCAGCAATTAGGCAGCGGATTGGTGATCGGTTTTATTGGCAGTGTACTGGTGATGCTGAGTGGCATCAGAAATTCTATTGCATTAGCGATCATTGGGCTATTTCTGGTCGTGGCGACATTAGGGATCGTCAATTCGGTGGTAACTACATTAGCGATGGATCGGCAAGGTGAACACGCTGGGGTCGCTTCCTCGATCTTAGGGATCGGCATGTACAGCATCGGGATCATCTGTACGCCGCTAGTGGGTATCATGGGCAGTCATACCTATCTTCCACTAGCGTTACTGATCTTTTTGTGCGAAATCGGTGCATTAGGCGTCTATCGAGTAATGAAACAAGAAGCGAGACCATGAGTGCGGATGGTCTCGCTTTTTGCTTCTTTTGCTTATTCCTAGTATAATGACTATGTTTTTGTAAGTTGGATCAAAGAAGTGATCCGGTCACTAAGAAATGGAGCGGAAAGCATGACAACAAATTTTTGGGCGGAGTTACCGAAGCCTTTTTTTATTTTAGCACCAATGGAAGATGTGACAGATGTAGTGTTCCGCCATGTTGTGCAGACAGCAGGGGCGCCAGATGTCTTCTTTACGGAATTTACCAATTCAGATAGTTACTGCCATCCAGATGGGATCGAGAGTGTTCGTGGTCGACTGACATTCACAGAAGACGAGCAACCGATCGTCGCCCATATTTGGGGAGACAAGCCGGAATTTTTCCGGCAAATGAGTATTGGAATGGCGGAAATGGGATTTAAAGGGATCGATATCAATATGGGGTGTCCTGTCCCAAATGTTGCCGGTCGCGGCAAAGGCAGCGGCTTGATCTTGCGTCCCGATGTGGCGGCTGAGTTGATTGAAGCGGCAAAAGCAGGTGGGTTGCCAGTCAGCGTCAAAACACGGATCGGCTACACAGAAATGGCTGAGATGGAAGCTTGGATCACTCACTTGTTGCAGCAAGACATTGCCAATCTTTCTGTTCATTTGCGGACCCGCAAAGAGATGAGTAAAGTCCCTGCCCATTGGGATCTGATCCCAGAAGTTCTAGCGATTCGTGATCGAGTGGCACCTCAAACATTGATCACTATCAATGGCGATATTCCAGATCGTCAAGCAGGACTAGCGTTAGCCCAACAGTATGGCGTAGACGGAATCATGATTGGACGGGGCATTTTCAAAAATCCCTATGCCTTTGAGAAAGAACCAAAAGAACACTCATCGGAGGAATTATTAGGGTTGCTGCAATTGCAGCTAGACCTGCAAGACCATTATGCTACGATGGTTCCCCGATCCATTGCCGGATTGCATCGCTTCTTTAAGATTTATGTCAAAGGATTTCCTGGGGCGAGCGATTTGCGCGCACAATTGATGACAACTAAGTCGACAGATGAAGTTCGCAGACTTCTAGCAGAGTTTCATGCTAATAAAGCTGCGGGAACATTGTCTGAAGAAGTATCTGATGCTGCTGAGGAGCACAAATAACTGAGCATTTCTCTCCAAGGAGAGAAATGCTTTTTTTGTATGTAGAAGTAACCTTGACAATAGATAGGTACCTATGTAAAATAGAGAGCAGTCTGTTAAGTAGGTACCTATTTAATTGGTTTTAATGAACAAAAAAGGAGCAATACATATGTCTTACTCAGAGCAAAAGATCGTTGAACGGTTTTTTGAAGTGTATAAATTGAATCGTCGTTATTCTGAAAGAAAATATGGTCCCTTCATGCCTGGGCGGGGACAGTTCAACTGTTTGTTAGTTTTGGACGAGCGCGGCACACTGAATCAGAAAGACTTAGCCGCCTATTTGGCGATCCGCTCGACATCAGCAGGGGAGCTCTTAAAAAAAATGGAGAAAAAAGGCTGGATCAAAAAAGAAACATCTCCGCAAGATAAACGAATCCAGTTGATCTCATTAACGAAAGAAGGAAGAGCTGAAGCTGCTGCGATGAAACAAAAACGCAGCAAAGCACACCAAGATATGCTGACCGATCTAACAGAAGAAGAAAAACAAGCCTTTGGTCGCGGGTTAGAAAAAATTGAAGCTTATTACCAACGCATGGAGGCGGAATCTATTGAACCAACCGAGTAATCTGACAAACCGTAAAAGAACCTTTATTTTTATTAATCTGATTCTTACTTGTATCGCACTAACGATGTTATCCACCGCATTGACCACCGCATTACCGGCCATCGTGGCCGACTTGCAAATTTCTGTGACCACTGGACAGTGGCTGACCAGCGGCTATTCCCTCGCCATGGCTATCGTCATGCCGTTGACCGCTTTTTTGATGAATCGGGTACCTACCAAAAAATTATATCTTTCCGCATTGGTAATCGCTCTTATTGGGATGGTTCTATGTGCGTTAGCACCGAACTTCCCCATTATGATGATGTCTCGTATCCTCCAAGCCATTGGTAATGGTATTTTGATCTCAATGGCTCAAGTGATTCTATTGACGATCTATCCAATGGATCGAATTGGTGCAATCATGGGTTGGTATGGGTTATCGATCACTGCCGCACCAGTGATCGCCCCTACATTAGCTGGAATGATCGTTGATAAATTGAACTGGCATGCCATTTTTTATATTGTCGGTGCCATTGTTTTTGTTTCGTTGATTTGGGCGTTGAATGTCTTTGAAGATGTCTTGGATGTAACGAAGAAAAAATTTGATCTGCTCTCCTTTTTACTCAGCGCTGTGACTTTTGGCGGCTTCACATTAGGATTCGGGAATCTAGGAACCTATGGCTTTGCCAGTCTCCCTGTCTTGGGTGCATTGCTCATAGGTTTGATTGGCGGCATCTTATTTGCCCACCGCCAAATGAAAGCGGCAGTGCCCTTCTTGGATCTGCGGGTCCTCAAAACGAAAGAGTATGCGCTAAGTGTGTTTGGGAGTATTTTACTCTATCTTGTTTTAATGGGCTCTTCAATGCTGATGCCCTTGTATGTACAATCCATTCTTGGAAAATCTGCAACAATCTCAGGGTTGGTGGTATTGCCAGGTTCGTTAGTTTCTGCCTTTTTGAGTCCTATCGCTGGCCGTATCTATGACAAAGTCGGTATCCGCATCATAACGATCATTGGCGGCAGTTCGTTAGTTTTAAGTAATATCGGTATGTTTTTTATTCATATACACACAGGAATTTGGATGGCGGTCTGCCTGAATATTTTACGCTGTGCCGCCACGGGCTGTTTATTGATGCCATTTGTTACCTGGGGTAATAAAAATATCCCGCCAGAATTGACTGCTCATGGTACCGCATTACTGACATCGCTGCGGACGGTCGCCGGCGCCATCGGCACAGCTGTTTTTGTTGGGATCATGAATACGGTCGCCCGCAACAGTCATACATTGACTGGCTCCGCCGCTTTGCTCCACGGCATGAATGTTTCGTTTTTAGTCATGACCGTCGCTTCGGGACTGCTATTGTTCACGGGATTATTTTTGATCAAAGATAGTCGCACAGAAGTTCTGATAGAAGTAGAAAATTAATCAACTAGTCAAATCGCTTCGCTTTTTGCGAAGCGGTTTTTTTTTAATTTTGAATGTTTCTTTCATATGAAAAATCTCTTTTTGAAAAAAATAATCAAAATATTTAATAAAATATTGAAAAAAATAATCAGAAGGTCTATAATGAAGCTGTCACAAAGAGAAAGGCAGTGAATACTATTGAGAACGTTTTACTGGGGCGGTGCAACCGCAGCTAGTCAATATGAAGGTGGATATAAGGATGGGAAAGGGATAGATACACAAGATTGCCGTCCCTATCTTCCTCGAAGTAATAATGCAACAATCCAAACGCGATTGTTGACTCAAGAGGTGATCAATGAAGCAAAAGAATCAGAAACTACCCAATTTTATCCGTTTAGAAAAGGGACGAAAGGATACGAAAACTGGGAGGAAGATCTACAGCTGCTAAGCGAGTTAGGGATTGATTTATATCGTTTCTCGATTAGCTGGTCACGATTATTTCCACTGGGGAATGAAGAGCAACCAAATGAACAAGGTGTGGCATATTATGATTCGATTTTTCGGGAATTAAAGAAGAAAGGAATCAAAATTTTTTTGACAATGAATCATTATGCGGTGCCACTTTATTTGGTGGAAAGCATCGGTGGGTGGAAGAATCGTGAAATGATTGACCATTACCTCTCTTTTGCAGAGTTTGTTTTGTCTCGATGGGGAAATCAAGTGGATTTTTGGTTGCCATTTAATGAAATTAATGCCGGCTTTTTTAGTCCCTATAACGGTACAGGATTAATCAAACCAAGCAATGGTGACTATATCTATCAAGATGTATTTCAAGCACTACATTATCAATTTGTTGCAAATGCAAAAACGATTCAGCTGGCACGAAAAATGGATATTCCTGGAATCTTTGGTTCCATGGTGTCGTGTTTCTGCTATTATCCGTTGACACCAAAACCAGAAGATAATTTGAAATTAGTGAAAGAGGAACAGATTAATCAGTGGTTTTGCAGTGATGTGCTTATGCAAGGGGAATACCCCTATTATATGCATTCTTTTTTTGAGAAAAATTCTGTTGATCTAGATATAACCGCAGAAGATCGCCAGATTCTGAAGGAATATACTTGCGACTTTGTTTCTTTTTCTTATTATTCTTCCAGTGTGGTAACGACCGAGGAAGCAGAAAAAACTGCAGGGAATTTAGTAGTTACAACGAAAAATCCTTACTTAAAAGCAAGTGATTGGGGATGGCAAATTGATCCTATCGGTATGCGAACAACATTAAATAAAGTTTATGACCGCTATAGAAAACCAGTTATAATCGCTGAAAATGGCTTCGGTGCGAAAGATCAACTCGAGGCAGATGGCACAATTCATGATTCCTACAGAATTGATTATTTCAAAGAGCACTTTGCTGAAATAGTTAAAGCTAGAGATATCGATCAGGTCAACGTTATTGCGTATATTGCTTGGGGGATCATTGATATTGTATCCGCAGGCAGCTGTGAGATGGATAAACGCTATGGTGTCATTTATGTTGATGCTGATAATGAGGGGAATGGAGATTATCGTAGATACAAGAAAGATAGCTTTTATTGGTATCGTTCTTTTATTGAAAAGAATAAGAAGGGAGAGTAAATCAAATGAAAAAAGTTCTATTTATCTGTTCTGGTGGGATGTCTAGTGCAATTGTAGAAAAAGCGCTAGACAAAGAAGCCGAAAAAAAAGGAATTGCTCTAACAAGTTCTGCAGTAGGAAGTGGTGAGGCGGATTCAGTTATCCAAGAAAAAGATTGGGACATTATTTTTGTAGCCCCACAAGTAAAGCATCGCTTTAGCTTGTTTAAACAGTCCGCAGATGAAGCACATATTCCTATTGAATTGATCAAACCCACAGATTACAGTCCGTTAGGTGGCAAGAATCTCTTGAAAATTATTGAAAGTTTGAGTTGAGAAAAGGAGGATAAAAATGAATCATTTCTTTGAAATGCTAGAGGACAAGGTTGCGTTACCAATGTCGAAGATCTCTGAGCAACGACATCTTCGAGCGCTTCGTGATGGGGTTGTTTCGGCGATTCCGTTTATTATTGTTGGTAGTTTCTTTCTGATCATTGCTTTTCCACCTGTTCCAGAAAACTGGGCAATTCACCAATGGGCAACAGATCACATTACGGAAATTCTAATTCCCTATCGGATGACATTTTGGATTATGTCTCTGTATATTTGTTTTGGAATCGGATACAATTTAGCGAAAAGTTATCAGTTAGATCCTTTGACCGGAGCACAATTATCGGTGGCAGCTTTTCTATTAAGTATTATGCCGGTACAGTTCGATCAAGGATTGATGTTGCCAATGGAATCACTCGGATCAGTGGGGATTTTCCCGTGTATGGTTTTAGCCATTTTTGCGGTTGAAGTTTTACGATTTTGTAAAACCAAAAAGATTATGTTTAAAATGCCGGAACAAGTTCCTAGCTCTGTCGCACGCTCCTTTGAGGCCGTAATTCCAGCAGCAATTATTATCATAGTGATTGGAACGATTAATGTTGTCTTTAAAGTGAATATTGAACAAGTGATCCAAACTCTTTTTTCACCTTTAGTAAAAGCAGGAGACACTTTCTTAGGGGTCCTAGTTCCAGTTTTCTTGGTTACTTTTTTCTGGCTTTTTGGGATTCATGGTGACTCGATCGTTGGCTCAGTGGCACGTCCGATTTGGCTTCAATTTTTTACTGAGAATGCCGAAAAAGTTGCAAACCATCAAACCCCTACCCATATTGCTCCAGAAACATTCTTTCAATGGTTCATTTGGATTGGAGGATCTGGCGCGACAATTGGCTTGATTATTTGCGCGATTCTTTTTGGAAAAGCCAAGTATACCAAGTCCATTAGTCGAGCTTGTCTGATTCCAAGCATCTTCAATATCAATGAGCCAGTGATTTTTGGATTTCCAATCATGCTAAATCCGATATTCTTTGTTCCTTTTGTGTTAGCACCGATTTTGATGACAACGGTTACTTGGCTGGTATTTAAAGCTGGTTGGGTGCACTTGATGTTTGTGCAGCCACCATGGACTTTACCGGCACCAATCGGCGCGTATTTGGCTACCGGAGGAGATTGGCGAGCTATTCTATTGGTCATTGTTAACATATTGATCGCTACGGTCGTTTATTATCCCTTCTTCAAGATTTATGACAATAAACAATTAATGCAAGAAATGGAAGGCGAAGCATGAGAAAAACAAGAATGCAGTTCAAAGGTGCATTATTTTATTTAGGAACTGTTTTTAGCGTGAACATCCTGTTGATTGCAATCAATTCATACGTACAGTCTGAGACGTTTTTATTTATAGGGAAATTGGTTTCTATCAGTCTTATCTTTCCAGCGATTGCGTTATATGTTGACCGAAAAGAAAAATTTACCATAAAACGATATGCTTATTTTTCGATTGTAACCTTTGCAGCAATGTTCCTTATTTGCGAGTTGTTTATTTATCAGTTCTAACCATGAAAAAAATGATTTTAAATGAAGTAGGTGATATCATGGAAAATATCGAAGCAGTGATTTTTGAATTAATCGTTCATAGTGGCAATGCGCGAGGAATGCTTTTTGAAGCGTTGGATGCAGCAGAAGCAGACAATCATGAGCAATCGGTAATGTGTATGCAACAGGCAGAAGCAGAGATGACCATTGCTCATAATTTGCAGACGAAATTGATTCAAGATGATCTAAAAGGTCAAGGGCAGATCAGTCTTTTGTTGATTCATGCGCAAGACCAGTTAATGACAACAATGAGCGAGCAAGCATTGATTGAACGACTGATTAAAATGCAACAGCAATTGAATCAATTCAATCAGAACTAACATCCATTAAGCTGTGATAGAAACGATCCTCGACAAATGATACAGTGACTCGTAAACTGCTGAATAAAGCTGTTCATAAAGCAATGGTTTGATAAGGATTTAATGAATAAGCCAAAACCTATTGGGGAAATCCTCTCTTCTTAGCAAGCAGTACTAAAGGAGATAGAATGATCCATTATCTTCGAATACTGTTCGCATGCTGATAGTTGTTTTTTATCACTGATCAGCTACTCACTAGGTTGTCGGAACGTTTCTATTGCAGTTTTTTAGGAGGAAAAGAAATGAATTATGTACTAGGAATTGATGCTGGGGGGACAAAGACCCAATTTACTACCTATGACAAAAAGGGAAGAGCACTCTTTGATTTGCACCTGTCAGCTGGAAATATTGTGGTAGATACAAATCGTACATTAGCAGTTTTGAGACAAGGGATCCAGTCTGTTTTAGAACATCAATCAGGCGATTGCCTCGGCGTTTTAGCTGGAATTGCAGGTATAGAGACGAGTGGGTTACATCATCTTGTTCAACATGAGCTGCAGCAGTTTCAAAAAACCAAAGTGATTTCTGATGCTCACTTAGGGTTAATCAATAAACTTGAAGGATCGGATGGCGCTTTGATTATTTCTGGGACCGGATCAGTCCCCTATGGATCTGTTGACAGAAACTTCTATCGAGTAGGGGGCTGGGGACATTTAGTAGGGGATGAAGGAAGTGCCTATGCTCTAGCATTGAAATGCTATCGCCATATTGCACAAGAAATGGACCATGGTTCACCTTTGTCTAGATTCTCCCAAGACTTTCTATCTTTTTTAGATATGAACGATCCAGCTAAAGCAATTAGTGAACTTTATCAGATGAACAAGGCTGAGGTTGCACAAAAATCATTGTTTTTTTCGAAGGCGCATTTAAACGACCCCATCACTCATCAACTATTACAAGAAACTGCTGACGAATTGATCGAAATGATTCGTTTGTTACTAAACAGAATGAACCAAACCCAAGTGAAGTTAGCTTTAGCAGGTTCAGTGCTAGAAAAAAATCACTTTATTCGAGAATCGGTTGTTGCTCGTCTCCAAGATCAAATTACGGAAGTGGTTTTAAGTGATTCACCAAATACAAAAGGTGCCTTTTATTTTTATCGTAAACTTCTCAGTTCGACATGAATTTAATGTAAAATAGAAGTAACTAATTGCTGAAGCAACTATGCAGTAGAGGGGGACAGAAATGAGTGTAGTAACAACTATTGAAAGTATCAAAAATGAACTTTCGACTACGGATTTGAAGTTAGCAGATTATATTGTCGAAAATCTTGATGAAATACCTACTATGACATCTAATGTGTTAGCCGTTCATTCGAATACAAGTCCAGCAGCGGTCATTCGATTTTCTAAAAAATTGGGATTCAGTAAATTTTCTGACTTTAAGTTAGCCTTAACCAAAGATATTGAAAATCGAATCTATAATGAATATAGCGATATTCAAAATGATGATTCGTTTCAAACGGCTAAAAATAAGATTCTTAGAAACAATAAGATGATTATTGACGCAACGGATCCTATATTAGATGAACAAACCGTGCAACAAGTAGTAGACAAAATGTTTCATGCTAAACGAATCTATGTTTATGGTGTAGGAACTTCCGTTCTAGCAGCAGAGGATATTCGTCAAAAATGGACTCGGATTGGAAAAACAGTGATTTTTGATAAAGATCGGTATCTTCTGACACAACAAATGAAAAATGATGGCGCAGACAGTTTGTTTTGGGGAATCTCCCATTCAGGGAAAAACCGCGATGTTTTATCATTAGTAGAAATAGCGAAAAGCCTTGGTATGCCGACCTTAGGAATGTCTCAATTAGGGCAGAACCAGCTGACTAAAAAAGTAGATACACCTATTCATACAGCACGGACAGAAGATATCAAGAATGGTCATTACGGAAGTGGGGCCACTCATTCGATCATTTTGCAAATTGTTACGATTGATTTGCTTTTCTATTTTTATATGCGCCGCTTATCGGTAAAAGAAAAATAAGGTCGTCTGCTATGAAGTTAGTAACCAATAGAGTATAAGCAACAAATGATTAAACGTTGTTTCTCAAAAATCCCACCGATTTTTCAAATTTTGAAAGCTATCGGTTGGGACTTTTTTTGTTTTTTTCATGAAATACTAGGAAAAAACTTTATTTTCGTTATAATAAGATAACATATATTTGAGGAGGGAAGTTTTTTTCTTGGACTATTGGTACGTTGACAAGGTAAAAAGCGACTAGGAAAATGAAAAATAAAGGAACCGTGTTGGGAATCACAGCGTATGTGCTGTGGGGGCTGATCACCCTCTATTGGAAACTGATCACTGGTGTCTCGCCATTGGCGATCATGTGCTACCGTATTATTTGGTCATTTGTCTTTATGCTTGGCTTTATCGGACTTAGCGGCAGATGGCAACAGTTTGTCTCTGAATTGAAGCGGATCTGGCAAAATAAAAAGTTTGCAGGAATGATTATTTTGGCGGCGATCTTGATTTCAATCAATTGGTTTACTTTTATATTTACTGTCAGTGCCGGCCATGTTATGGAAGCTAGCTTAGGTTATTACATCAATCCATTGGTCAATGTTTTGTTGGCAACTGTTTTTTTGAAAGAACGGTTGAGTCGGTCGGGGATGATTGCTTGTGGTTTGGCAGCTGTCGGAGTGATCATGCTTTCGGTGCAAACTGGTGCGATCCCTTATGCTTCACTGATCATGGCTTTTTCATTCAGCACGTATGGTCTCATCAAAAAACACATACCAATCAGTTCTGCAACGGGATTAACAGTTGAAACCTTTGTTATTTTGCCGGCGGCATTGATTTATATTTTAGGTTTTTCTTCTGTTGGATTGATGGCTTATCCATTATCTACCAATCTTTTACTTATTGGTGCCGGCGTCGTGACTGCCATCCCATTGCTGCTGTTTGCGGAAGCAACGAAAAGCGTTTCTTACATCACATTAGGCTTTATCCAGTATGTAAATCCGACGATCATGCTATTACTAGCTGTTTTCTTGTTTCACGAATCTTATTCTTTGGCGCAGTTCACCGCGTTTGGATTTATTTGGTTAGGTATCGCAGTATTCACGTATGGCACTTTAGGTGCAGTATGGAAACGCCGGCGAGACCTAAGCAACAACTGACAACAACTCCGTTAAGACCATTTTTGGAAATGAATTGTCTTAACGGAGTTGTTGTGAGTGAACAAGATTCTGAAAAATAAAACAACTATCTAGCTTGTCCATTAGAACCGCTAATTTTTTTGGAGAAAGAATCTTGCGTGAAAAGGGTTGCAATCTCAAAAAGGATGTGCTATTATTTTTTCAGTTACATCGGATTGTTACTGTTCGGCAGGCAAAACCAGAATTGACCGCAGATTTATGGGGAAATTCTAGGTTTTTTTATTTTGGAATGAGGGAAAACGATGGTTATTGGAAAAATATTGAATAATAATGTCGTGGTCTCCACCAATGATGCCGGCGAAGAAGTCATCTATATGGGACGCGGCATCGCATTTAAGAAAAAAATCGGCGATGTGATCGACGACGCATTTGTGGAGAAAGAATTTGTTTTGAAGGACTCTTTCACCGCAAATCAATTTCAACAATTATTTGCGGATATTCCTGCAGAAGAGGTCGAAGCAGTCAAGCAAGTGGTCGACGAAGCAGAGCAAGTGTTGGGAGTCGAACTTTCACCGAATATTTACTTAACGCTGACGGATCATATTCACTATGCTTTGATGCGGGCTCGAGAAGGAATCGAAATACCGAATCCACTATTGTTTGAGACTCGAAAATTTTATCCTAAGGAGTACGCTATCGCTGCTAAAGCGGTCGAACGCTTTGAAAAGAACTTTGGTGTTTCGCTTCCCGAAGCGGAGAAAGGATTTATCGCCTTTCACATTGTCAATAGTGAGCAAGCCAATGGAACAATGGAGACGACGATGCAAGCCGTTGAGATCGTTCGTGATGTGTTAGCGATCATCAGTCGTTTCTATGGCAAAGTCTTTAATCCTGATTCCTTGAATTATCAACGGATCACGACTCATCTTCACTATTTCGCTCAACGGTATTTAAGTGATGACCTTTCAGGCGAGAAGGACGAATTCCTGTTTGAACTGATTCAGGCAAAATACCCGAAAGCCTTTCAGACAGTCCAGCGGATCAACGAATATCTGATCAAAACGTATGGCAAGCCAATCGGCGAGTCAGAAATGATCTACTTGACGATCCATATTGAACGCGTTGTCAACGAACCAAATTAACATTCAATCATTAACGGATTGTTACTGTACAGCAGGCAAGACCCAGATTGAAAAGACAGCAGTTAGCAAGTTTGCGCTTGTTAACCGCGTTTTTTCAATCTGGGTTTTTTATTTTATTAAAAAAGGAGTGTTTGGAAATGAGTACAAACAAAGAAATAGCAGTCCGCGTCCTGGATGCGGTCGGCGGCAAAGAAAATGTCAACAGTGTGGTCCATTGTGCGACGCGCTTGCGTTTCAAACTAAAAGATGAAGAAAAAGCGGATACAAATCGGTTGAATCAAGACGATGACGTGATCCAAGTCGTACAAAGTGGCGGACAATATCAAGTCGTCATCGGCAGCCATGTCAGTGATGTCTATCGCGAACTAACAGGGGTCGCCAATTTTGATGGCGAATCAGAAAAATCTGCTGAAAAAGGAAATCCGCTGAATCAATTGATCGATATCATCTCATCGATCTTTACCCCATTTTTAGGCGCAATGGCTGGGGCCGGGGTTCTCAAAGGATTTCTGACATTAGCAGTGACGATGAATTGGCTGGCGGCCGATTCTGGCGTCTACACGGTTTGGTATGCCATTGCTGATGGGCTCTTTACTTACTTACCTGTGATGTTGGCGTTTACAGCAGCGAAAAAATTTAAAACCAATGAATTTCTAGCTGTTTCTTTGGCCATGGCACTTGTTCACCCAAGTATCACAGAATTAGCAGGACAAACATTGAGTTTTGTAGGTATTCCAGTAATCATTGGGGCCAGCGCCTATACCTCCTCGGTCATTCCGATCATTTTGGCCGTCTTTTTACAAAGCTATGTGGAACGTTTCTTTAAAAAGGTGATTCCTAGTTTCCTACAGATCATCTGTGTGCCATTAGCTGTCTTCTTGATCATGGCACCAGTGACATTTATCGTTGTGGGTCCATTGGGAACGATCGTTGGGAACTTGTTAGGCAGCGGCTATGATGCAATCTATAATCTCAGCCCAATTCTTGCTGGAGCAATCATGGGGGGATTATGGCAAGTATTTGTGATGTTTGGAATGCATTGGGGCTTTGTACCGATTGCGATGGTGAACTTGACACAATTTGGTTTTGATACAATGGTGCCGATGCTATTGCCAGCTGTATTGGCACAAGGTGGAGCAGCACTAGCCGTCTTCTTTATCACCAAAAACGTCAAGCTGAAAGGATTGGCTCTTTCATCAACGATCACGTCATTGTTTGGTATCACGGAACCAACTGTATATGGAGTAACGTTGCCATTGAAAAAACCGTTTATTGCTGCATGTATTAGTGGTGCGATCGGTGGTGCAATCGTCGGTTTCAGTCAAGTTAAGAACTATACTTTTGGTTTAGTCAGTCTCTTGAGCTTACCATCCTTTATCCCTCAAGACACACAAGATATGAGTGGTTTGATTGCCGCTGCGATTGGAACGGCCGTTGCTTTTGGCGCAGCTTTTGTCTTAACTTTTGTTTTGCGCTTTGAAGATCAACCGAATCCCGCAGATACAGATACAGAAAAATCAAAAGTACCTGCACCATCCACTACCAATGAGCGGGTCGTATTAAGCAGTCCATTGGCTGGTAGAGTTGTTCCACTGAATGAAGTGAAAGACCAAGTCTTTTCATCTGGAGCAATGGGCAAAGGGATTGCCATCGATCCAGCAAACGGTACATTAGTCGCGCCTGCTGACGGGACGATTACTACGCTATTTCCAACAGGACATGCGATTGGTTTGACAACGACAGATGGGGTAGAGATCTTGATGCATATTGGAATGGATACTGTTGAGCTTGAGGGCAAAGGATTTGAGATTTTTGTCAAACAAGAGGATCAAGTGAAAAAAGGTGATCTATTAGTCAAATTTGATCTTTCCCTAATCAAAGAAGCCGGGTATTCAACCGTTACGCCAATTGTTGTTACGAATACGCCGAACTATTTAGATGTGTTGGATATGAATCAAGAAGACGTCTTGCAAGGGGAAGATTTCTTAGCGATCGTCAAATAAACCTGGTGCGTCTTAATCAGTGAATTGTAATAGAAATAGCTATCCAACGGAAGGAACATCGCAGTCGCGAGTCCCTATGTTTGGATAGCTTTTTTAATTATTCTTCTGAAGTTTTTGATGAAGTGTGCGGGTTGATGGATTCTTCGACTAAAAGTCCATCTTGCATGCGATAGACCCGATCGCTCCATTGGGTCATTCTTGGATCATGGGTTACCATGATGATCGCCTTTTGTTTTTCATGCGCTTCTTTAGCCAATAATTTGACAACATCAAAAGCGTGTTCCGAATCTAAGCTGGCCGTCGGTTCGTCTGCCAAAATCAGTGAAGGATCATTGAACAATGCGCGTGCGATTGCTACTCGTTGACGTTCGCCTCCTGAGAGTTCTTTAGGGAATTTATTTCTGAGCTCCCAAATATCGAGGGAACGTAAAAGAGACGCTGCTTCTTTTTGGTTGTCTTTGTTCAGCTTGTTTACAAACTCAAACTGTTCACTGACTTTCAAAAAAGGAACGAGGTTTGAACTTTGCAGAATAAAGCCGATTTCTTTGAAACGGGCAGCAGATCGTTTTTTGTCAGGTAAATCAGTAAAGTCTTGCTGACCAATGATGATTTTACCTTCTGAGGGGCGTTGTAGTCCGCCGGCAATCGTTAAGAACGTACTTTTGCCAGATCCAGAAGGTCCAATGATGCTGACGAATTCACCGGCTGTCACTGAAAAATCGATTCCTTTTAGAGCAGTAACTGCGGTATGGCCAGAACCAAATGTTTTTGTAATGTGTTCCATAGATAAGACTGTTTGTGCCATCTTATTCGCCTCCAATCGCTGTAATCGGGTCGACTTTTGTGACTGTTCGAATGGAGAATAAACCACCGATGATCGAGACAAAAATCAGAACCATGCCATAAAGACACCACTGCAGTAAATTGACTGTAAACGGCATCGCAGCTGGCAATACTAGACTAGTCAAATAGCTGAGAACAAAAGCAATCAAAACGCCAGCAATACTTACGATCAATGACTGTCCCACGATGGAACGAACGAGATAGCCGGTAGAAACTCCCTGTGCTTTCAATACACCAAAGAGGGCTGTTTTTTGCAATGTCATCACATAGAGGAAAATCCCGACAATTGCTGCTACCACTACAAATAGAAAGTAAACCATTGCATTCAACGTCAATTTTTCGGCAGAATAACCAGGCAAGTTCTCAACAAAATCATCAAAAGTCAATGCCGTTAGTTTTGTTTGATCCTTTGATTGGATGAGTTTGACGTCAGATTTCGGCTCTTTAGTAGCGATCAATGAAATAGGGCCGTTGCTTTGATCAAACTCTTGATTACCATATTTAAGCTGAGCATAGGCATCTAGGTTGAGATAAAGCACGGGGACCACGCTGTAAGTCGTTGCTTTCGTGACGCCCACGATCGTAAAGACTTGATCGTCGCCGCCTAATTGAATGTGATCCCCTAAGGCAAACCCCTCTGGCAGAAGGTTTTCTGAAACGATCACTTCATTTGCAGAGCGATAGTTTCGGCCGTCGATCACTTTTGGGACAACGAATTGATCGGCCTCAGCACCAAAGACGGAGATATTGGTCTTTTCGGTTTTTCCTTTATGGGAGATTGCAGAAGAAGCCAGACCAACTGCGGCTTTTTCTTTTGCTTCCACGCGGGATAAATCCCCGCGAGTCAGAATGGAAGCACTAGCGACCTTATTACTATCTTCGGATAGTACGATCGTCTGAGCGCCCCAGTCGGCGACTGCTTTCTTGTGACCATCTGACAGACCATTGGCCAATCCAGAAAGCATAAATACGACATAGGCAACTAATACCATGATGCCAATGATCAAGCTATACCGTAATTTGGCATAGCGGATTTCTTTCCAAGCTAAATACATAATGATTTCCCCTTTCGAAATCCATCATACCTCAACGGTGACATTTTGTCACCGAATTAATTTCGGCCATCTATGCTATAATAAAGCAACGAATTCAAAGAAAGGACTGCGGCTTATGCCTAAGGCGACTTTTAATAATCTTCCTCCTGAGAAAAAAATAGTTGTGCGAAACGTTTTGCTGAAGATTTTTTCTGACAAACCGATTAGCCAGGTGAAAGTCAGTGAGATCGTTGAAGCACTGCAGATGTCTCGGGGAATTTTTTATAAGTATTTTGAAGATTTGAATGATGCTTATGATTACTTGATCCATGACTCAGCAAACAAAGTTCATGGCCGTATCCTAAGAAAAATTGGGAAACATCAGCAGGATTTTTTCAAAGGATTGGAGCTTTTTTTAGTTGAAGCGTTAGAATATGGCAAAGATAGTGAGGAATACAAAGAATTGCAGCTATTGATCCAGAATAGTTATTTGTTTTCATATCGCAGTGAGGATCCTCATGGCGCGGCAGCTTGGAAAAAAGTATTAACAGCAAATAAATTTCGGATCGAAAGTCAAAAAGAGGCCGATAGTTTTCTCTATTTCTCGATGAAACTGGTCATTGACAGCTTAACAGATGCTTACGCCAATCAATGGACAAGCAATGAACTGTTGACGGATTTTGCATTTAAAGTCAAATGGTTAAAGCAAGGCATTCAATAAAACAGCCCTTCAGAATGATGGTTTTCTGAAGGGCTGTTTTATTGAAATGACTAACATGCTATCTGTCAAGGCAACTTTAGAGGAGATAGCTTAGGTCAGTATCTGTAGTTAGAAAGAAGACATTGAATCACAACTTAAAGAAATAGACTTTGGCAATTGCGGTTCCACACAGAAGGTTCTCCATACGTAGATCCTTAGAATCTTCAGGAATGACTGAGATTTTCAGCAAGAACTTCTAAAGCAGAGCGGTCACGGATCACATACTTGCTTTTTTGCTTTTCTAAAATGCGGTTCTCACGGAAATTTGTGATCGTTCGTAAGAGATGACGATAGCTAACATTCAAGACAGCAGCACAAGTCGTCAACTGATGCGTAAACACCCCTTTTTCTTCATGAAGCAAAATGAATTTTGCTAAACGAGTTTCTACTGGCTCAGTGAGGGAATTGGCTAAGTTGATCCCTGAATTGAGCCGTGAGCTGAGGAGTTGGCAAATGTTCTGCAAAAACCGAACATCCTGTTGTAAAACAGAACGATAGCGATTCAAAGAAATGCACACGCAGATACAAGGTGTCACGGCCTTTACACTGCTTTTTGGCAATAATTCCCATAAAGAGGACGCTTCGCCTAAAAGAGTGGCGGGTTTGGCATAATCGATAAAGATATTTTGGGTATCAGAAGGGTACGAGTAGACCATCACGGTTCCTTCCACAAGGAAGTAGAGATAATCGGATACGGTCCCTGTCTGGATCAAGTGCTCATCTTTGTCGAAAGAGTGTAATACCGCCATGTCAGATAACGCCGCATCTAAATAATTTTGCAAAGAAAAGGTGTCGATATAAGCAGACAACTGTTGCGCATCATGGATCTTTTTCATGGAGAAGGACCACTCCTTGGAGGTTTTTCTTTATTATAGCCTAGAATCAACAACGCCTCAACACGAACGATAATTAATATTATATGTAAAATGTATGTAAAAATAAGGTAAAATAGGACATGTGTCACTTCTTAATCTGAAGTTATTTGGTATGATTTACACGTAGTAGAAAACATTCACAGGAGGAATAAACATGCGTTTCAAACAGGTTGCTAAAGGGATCATGGGAGTTATGTTGGCTGTTGCTTTAACTGGCTGTGCCAGTGGCAATTCAAAACAAGAGGATGCAGCAAAAGAAAAATTAGTGGTGCAGTTCGTACCGACCAACAACGATGGGACGATGGAAGCAAAAGCAAAACCTTTCGCTGAATATTTATCAAAGAAGCTAGATCGTCAGGTGGATGTGACCTTGGCTACGGATTACTCAACGATCGTTGAAGCAATGGCTTCTGGTCAAGTAGATATTGGGATCATGCCGCCAGCTGCCTATGTCCAAGCAAAAGATATGGACGCTGCTGAAGCCATTTTGACTTCGCAATTAGGGGATTATGATCAAGAAACGGGGTTGCCGTTAGAAGGTCAATTGACAAACACTTTCAAAGGGGAGATCTTAGTTCGTGCAGACAGCGGATTGAATGAATTGACTGATTTGAAAGGCAAGAAGATCGCTACTTTAAGTCCTAACTCAGCTAGTGGGTACATCTATCCAGTTGCTGAAATGAAAGATGCCGGAGTAGATCCTACCACCGAAGCGACTTTGACAACAGTCAATGATATTCCAAGTGAGATCACAGCAGTCTTGAATGGTCAAATGGATGCTGCGTTTGTTTTCGAAGGTGCGCGAAATGTCTTTGCTTCTAGCTTTGCAGACAATGATTTGTTTAAAGAGCTCAAAGTACTTTATCTGACCGAAGGGGATATTCCTAACGATGCTATTGCGGTCCAACCAAAAATGGACGATGCCTTGAAAAAAGAAATCAAAGATGTTTTCTTGAACATGAAAGATGACGAAGAAGGCGCAGAAGCGATGTCATTGTGGGGACATCAAGGATATGAAGAAGCAGCTGATTCTGCTTATGATACGATCCGTGAATATACCGAAAAAGCAGCCGAGTAAAACAATGGGCTGCGACAAGGAATAACAGAAAAATGATTGGACGAAGGGTGCAGATCTTTTTGCGAGGGCGGCTGATATAGTGAAAACGAGAGCGATCCCACCAAAGTATCCCTTCGTCTCTCATTCTTTTGGTATGATCCGTGTCACAATGCTTATAAAGATGGGGAAGAAGTATGATAATTTTCGAAAATGTGTCCAAAGTATACCCAAACGGGGTCAAAGGACTACAAAACATTAATTTGACGATCGAAGAGGGAGAATTTGTCTCAATCATCGGTCTGAGTGGGGCAGGGAAAAGCACCTTATTGCGCTCGATCAATCGTTTAGTGCCGATCACTGAAGGGGATATCCGCATTAATGAGACCTCGATCACTAAGGCAAGCAAGAAAGAATTACGATTGATCCGTCGTCAAATCGGATTGATCTCTCAAAGTTTCAATTTAGTCAAACGCAGTACCGTTCAAAAGAACGTCCTATCTGGACGTTTAGGGTATTATTCAACTTGGAAAAGTATTTTAGGATTATTTACAAAAGAAGACTATCAACGAACAAAAGAAGCACTAGCCACGGTTGGTCTGTTGGATAAGCTGCAGACCCGCAGCGATCAGTTGAGTGGCGGTCAGCAGCAAAGGGTCTCAATAGCAAGAGCGCTTGTTCAGCAAGCACCGATTATTCTAGCAGATGAGCCAGTAGCTTCATTAGACCCGATCACGACAGAGAAAGTCATGCAGGACTTGAAAAAAATCAATCAAGAAATGAAAAAAACGGTGATCGTCAACCTCCACTCTGTTCCGCTAGCACGGTCTTACTCCACACGAGTCATTGCTTTGAAAGCGGGAACGGTTGTTTTTGATGGTGTGCCGGAAGCATTGACAGATGAACGGCTGGAACAGATTTATGGCAAGGCGATTTTTGAAGAAAAGGCAGGAGAAACCCATGAAATTGAAAGAGACCGTTCACTTTAAGTGGTACAAGAACCTGCTGATCTTGCTCTTCTTAATTCTTTGCTTTCAAAGCAGTGCATGGATCACAGGGGCTGACTTTGCGCAAGTCTGGTCAAATTCCAACCAAGTAACGGCATTCTTTGCACGTTTCTTGCATCCGGATTTTAGCTATTTACCGAAATTAGTCTCGCCAATGCTTAAAACATTGGAAATGTCTTTAGTTGGAACGGTCATCGGTGTCTGTCTAGCGATCCCGGTCAGTTTCTTGGCTACGACAGTCATTACTGAAAATCGCTGGCTTTCGACGATCTTTCGCTTTTTATTGGGCTTGATTCGGACGATTCCTAACCTATTATTGGCTGCATTGTTTGTTGCTATCTTTGGGATTGGAGAAGCAACAGGGGTCCTGACGATTGCTGTCTTTACATTTGGGATGGTCTCTCAGTTGATGTTCCAAGCAATTGAAACAATCGATTTTGGTCCGATCGAAGCTGCGGCGGCGGTCGGGGCCAGCAAATTGCAGATTGCAGTCTGGTCAGTAGCTCCTCAAGTCATCAGTCAGTTTGCCAGCTATACCTTTTATGCATTTGAGGTCAATGTTCGTGCTTCGACAGTCCTAGGTTATGTAGGGGCTGGGGGGATCGGCGTCATTTTGAATTCGTCTTTGGCATTGCTGAAATATGAACGAGTTTCCATCATTATTTTGACGATTTTAGTCACTGTGGCCATCGTTGACCAATTAAGTGAACGAGTAAGGAGGTCCTTTCTATGATGATTCGTGAAGTGAGTAAAAAAACGTGGCTCCTATGGGGACTATTCGTAGTCCTGTTCCTGTTGTCTGCAATGGACTTAGACTATTCGGGATTAAGCACTTTTTCACTGGCAATGGGCAGAGATGTGTTGAAAGGACTGAGTCAGCCAGACTGGTCATTTTTCTATGACGGCAGCGGGGAAGATTTATTTAGTCTGCTGTTATTAACGATCGGCATCGCTTGCTTGGGAACCATGATCGCCACGGTTTTAGCCATTCCCATCACATTGCTGAGTGCGGCCAATCTCTGGTCAGCAACTCCTTGGGTCGCTAAAATCGGTAAATTTATTTGCAACGTCTTGCGGGCGTTTCCAGAACTGGTCTATGCGATCATTTTTGTTAAAGTCGTTGGTCCAGGACCTTTTGCCGGTGTGATGGCAATCGGTGTCCATCAAATCGGAATGTTAGGCAAGTTGTTTACGGAAGAGATGGAAGCGATGGATGAACGGCTGACCGAAGAGATGCAGGCGGTGGGTGCAAATTTCTGGCAAACAATGTTTTTTGTACGTGTCCCTTATTTGATGCCGATCTATAGTTCCTTTGCGTTGAATCATTTTGAGATCGCTGTGCGTAGTGCGGCAACACTAGGCTTAGTTGGTGCAGGCGGAATCGGTGCACCATTGATTTTTGCGATCCAAACACGTACGTGGAGTAAAGTTAGTATTATTTTGATCGGTGTAGTGATCACCGTCTTTGCTTTAGACCAAATAACAGGAATCATAAGAAAGAAATTGAGATAAAAGATGAATTTATTGCATATATCAGATATACATTTTCGCAGACAATACCCAGACTGCCAAGAGGGTTATCAAGGCATGTTGGCGGCCATGCAGAATCCATTGATTCCATTAACAGAATGTCTTCGCCATGCCCAGCAACGAGCAACGATTGACCTAGTCGTTATCAGTGGGGATTTGACGGAGGATGGAGACGTGGAAGACTATCGTTACTTGAAAGAACAACTGCATAGGCTGCTAGGCGATGTCGAAATAATCGTTACTTTAGGCAATCATGACATCAAAAGCAATTTCCACATAGGCTGGTGCGGTACAGCGGCCTCCGAGTCGCCATATAATCAAGTAAAATGTTATTCAGATATGGCGATTGTTGCCTTTGATAATTCCCGCTATGGAGCTTCTGATGGCGTTGTCGATGAACAACAATTCCACTGGCTGCAACAGACGTTAGCGGAATTAAAAAATCTGCCGATCGTCTTAGTGACCCATCATCATTTACTGGCACATCAAAGTACGACACCGGTGTGGCCCGGTACGGATCGTTTGTTGGACTTGCTGTCCTCCTATAACATTCGCTGTATCCTCAATGGTCACACGCATCATTCCTTTACCGGTGAGATCCAAGGGATTCCTTACTATACTGTCGCCAGTATGTCTTTTGTGGGAGAAGATGAAGGTCAAGGCATCGTGCGCTTCGAAGAACGATATGGCTATAATTTGTATCGTTTTGAATCCGGTAAATTGATTCATCAAACTTCTGAGAATTATTTGCCAAATCGACTGCTGAAAGTTGTAGATATGACCCAAGAATAGAAAACGGCCTTGTGCATCAATCGAAATAATCAGAAATCAACGGTACATCCGCGCGCCACTGATGAGTAGCGAATGTACCGTAAAGCTTTTAATGAGCGCTCTGTTTATGAACGTGACGGCACAGTGCCGTTTTTTGTTATTTAAGAAATAGTAAAGCTGTAGAATCGTATCAAGAAGTGTCTTCACTGATCCAAATATTGCCCAACGCTCACAGCTAGTAACTAAAAGGTTTTGATCACCTCAATGGTTCCATCTAATTGAAACAGCAACGTATACTGATTGTCTGTCTTGATTCCGTCAAAGCGTCGGGCATAGTAACAGACCGCATCTTTGAGCGTTCGCGTCGTTACCCCTAAAAAAGAGGCGCATTCTAGTAACGTTTTGCAGCCCTCTTCAAAGCAGGCGATGATATCGTAAGGTGTGACAACGATTGCTGCACCAATGTCACGTGCCTTACGTTCCTGTTTACGCTTTTCATTGGTATCTTGTGCAGTGATGTCTCCTGCACTTGTTAAATAGTGTCCGATTTCTTCACCCATGGTCCCTAACAAGTCTGCTTTCGATTGTTTTGGATTCAGATAAATATGATCATCGATATATAAGCCTTGTTGACCTTCTGGCATATTTTTATCAAAAATAAAATGCAGATCTGGGTATGCAGCCATTAGTTCTTCAACTTTATCCATATACATCAATCCTTTTGGGCATGCCGCTGTTTTATAAAGTCGATATAATTCAGAATGTCTTCCATTTGTTCATCGGTTACATTTTCATCAATATGGGCAGCAACTGTTTGCACCCGCTTAGAAGGTTGGGTGAAGTTGTCTATGGCATGTCGTCCTAACAAATAGTCTGTGGAGACATGGAATAATTCAGCTAATTTCACGATCGTTTCACCATCAGGCTCGTTTCGATCATTTTCAAAATGCGAATAGGCGGCCCGGGTGATTCCTAGATGGTTAGCAATCTGTTGCTGCGTTTGATTCATTCCTATCCGCAGTGCTTTTAATCGTTCACCAAGCATGGTGATCCCCCCTTTTCGATCAGTATACCACAATTAGATACGAAGTGTATCTAATTTGATTGAATAAAGATATGCAATGTATCTTTTTAGTTGACGATATGAATCGTATCGAATATACTCCAATTAGTTGATACATTTTGTATCAAAAAGAGAATGAGAGAGGGGTTATCTATGGATACAACAGTTGCCGCAGTCGTTTTACCTTCCTTGATTACCGGTGTTCTAACCTACTTTGCTACTCGGGTGTCGAGCAAAGCAAACTTAGAGCAGACCAATATAGAAAATGCCAAGATCTTATATGAAAAGTATGAAAAGCTCAATCTCGAACTAGAAACAAAAGTGGATGAGCTGGAAGCTAGCGTAAGTGCCGCTCGGAGAGCCCACCAAGAAGAGATCATTATCTATCAGGCAGAACTAGCAAAAGCCCGTAGTGAGCAGGAGCGTTTAGCCGCAGAGAACCGCCAACTGAAAGAGACAGCTGTTCAGAATCAGCAAAAGGGATGAATGATATAGATGAGAGAGGCTTGGACTCGTTCCTAGGAAAGACAGGGGATAAAGTGAAGGAGAGGAAAGCATTTTACTAAGAATATGCAGAACTAGCCCACTTCACTAATAAAGAGAAGTAAACTAGTAACTGGTTAAAGATATTCTGAAACAGTAGTAAAGTAAATGATTATGAGGAAAAGCTATCCATAAACGAGGAGCACGTTGCAGTCTTTACTATGGGATGGATGAGTTCAGGGGTGTTTTTTCTTGATTGACCAAATTATTGCATTGATTATGGCGTCAATCTTTATAGGACTGGTACTAGAACTTATTTCTAAGAATACAATCATCAAAAGTAAGCTGCTTCTAGGACAGTCGCTAGCCGTTGCTTCCAGCACAAAATAAGGGCCGACCTATTCGCAGTAGGTCGGCCCTTTGTGTTGTAACTTGTACCAATTATCGTATTTCGCAAATAAATTATAACGTTAAGGCAATAAAATGAAAGCCACACGCTTTTGAACAGATGTCTTTAGATTTGTAAGATGATTCTAATGAAGGAACTTATAGAGAAAAGAAATACTTTTTTCGATTATTTAAGCTCGATGTAAATACGCTTGTATCCTTTAAAAGAAAGAATAATCGGAATTACAAGATTACAAAGAAGGCTGCTCGAGAGCAACCAGTACGCCAAAAAAGTGGTCTGTTTATGGATAAATTATTTTCGGTAAATCGTATAAAGAAGTTGAAGCAATAATTGGATTCAGTGATAGCACGCTTTCAGAATAAGGAAAAATCGAAAAGGGTAATCTTTCTTCAGTTTTTGATGAATACTAATTATTATTCTCTTACTAACTATTTTCTATTATTGTGTTGGATGAAGTGGACAAACACCGAAAGAACAATTTTATACATTGTTTAGTCGTGTATAATTGTGTATTGTAATATTGTAAAAGTAATTAATTAAAACGAGGTAGATGAAAATGCTGAATAAGATTAAAGCGATTTGTGTGTGTGCTGCGATAATTTTAGGTGTTGGAACTATTGGGAATACTGTAGCAATTGCATCAGAAGTTAACACCAATACAAATGAAAATGAGTATGTAGATGAAGAAGGAACGTATGGTGTACCACTAGAATATCTTTCAGATGAGGTTATAGCAGAAATCACCAGTATAACTTTCCAAGACCTAATGAATTTAGCAATTGAGAAAGGTTATGATCCAGAAGATATTTGGACCAAGGAAGAAATTGAAATGAATACCAGATCAGTCATGCTACGTAGAGGCGTAAATAAAATGATTGTAATGAGCAATGACTTGAAGTACCTATATTTAGATAGTTCGTATTCAAAAGCAGCGTTAGCTCTAGGAGTTGGGGCTCTATCAAGTTTATTTTCCCCAATTGCAGGTGTTTTCGCATCGACTGCGGCAGCGTTCTTGATAGATAAAGCAGGAAGTGTGGATCTCAACAAAGGAGTAATTATAAGATTTTCGAGGAATAAAGCCCATCTCTTAGTTCCAACTGCTATATGGACACAGGATAGCTAGTAGGATCGAAGGTGAATGAAGTGACGGTAGATAGAAAAAGAAAGATAGCTTATGTAATAACATTCATAGCACTACTATTTTTATTATTAGGATTTAGGTATTTTCCAAATCACGATACGATGATTATTGTTACAGTCCTATTTTTGATAGTACTTAATGATAAAATAGCATCGCTAATATTAAAAATGTGGAAAAAAAATGACAAAAAAATGTAAGACTCTGCTGCAAAATTTCAAAATGAATAATAAGAATATATTGCTTACTATAGATTAAGCTGGAATTCCCAATAATAACTTGATTTCCATGCAGACTGAAGAGAGTGTAAAATATTTTGTGTAAATAGAAAAAAGGAAGTCCCTTCTGTAGAATAGAGCTACCACAACACATTCACAGAAGAGAGGACTTCCCTATGAACGATTTTACTACAGAAATTCTAAAGACTCTAGCGAACAAAGGCGATTTGAATGAATTATTCCGTGTCCATTTGGAGAAAGCAGTCAATACGCTTCTCAAAACGGAGTTAACGGCTTTCCTAGATTACGAAAAGTATGATCGCATTGGTTTTAACACGGGTAATTCTCGTAACGGCTCCTATGACCGTACGGTCAAGACCGAGTATGGGGAACTTCATCTCCAGATTCCGCGCGACCGCAATGGTGAGTTCAAGCAACAGACTGTTCCTGCTTATAGACGGACGAATGACACGTTAGAGGAGACCGTCATTCACCTCTTCCGAAAAGGTATTACCATGTCGGAAATCGCAGACTTGATTGAGAAAATGTATGGGCATTACTACACGCCCCAAACCATGTCCAATATAACAAAATCATTTACAGAAGAGGTAACGGCGTTTAAAGGGCGGGAGCTTCATGACCGTTATGCTGCTATTTATATGGACGCAACGTATATTCCGTTAAAGCGGAAAACCGTCGCCAAGGAAGCTATTCATATCGCAGTTGGCATTCGCCCGGACGGATCAAAGGAAGTATTGAGCTATGCGATTGCACCGACTGAATCCATCACGATTTGGGAGGAAATTTTATTGGACCTTCAAGAGCGCGGTTTGAAAAATGTCCTCCTGTTCATCACGGATGGCTTAAAGGGGATGGTAGGAGCGATTAGTCGGTTCTATCCCAAAGCTCGTTTTCAACATTGTTGTGTACACGTTTCCCGTAATATCAGTCACAAAGTGCGTGTCGATGATCGTAAGGAAGTCTGTGATGATTTTAAAATGGTGTATCAAGCCTCATCTAAAGAGGTGGCGTTGGAAGCACGTGGTGCTTTTGCGGAAAAATGGAAAACCAGCTATCCAAAAATGGTGGAATCGATTCTTTCGAACGATCACTTGCTCACTTTCTATGATTTCCCCTTGGCCATACGCAAGAGTATTTATTCTACGAACTTGATTGAATCCTTTAATAAGCAAATCAAGAAATACAGCCACCGCAAGGAACAGTTCCAAAACGAAGAGTCGATGGAACGTTTCTTAGTCTCGTCTTTTGATACTTACAACCAAAAATTCCTAGGTCGCAGTCATAAAGGCTTTCAACAGGCCGAAGGCGAACTTGAACAAATGCTAAGCCAACTGATTGAGAATTAGAAACAATCTGCAGTAGGGAAGAATCATTTACACAAAATTATTGACGCTCCCAATTTAGTCAAGTCCATAAAATTGTGTAAAATACAGTACACTGTTTTAAAGCTTTAACCTATAGGTTAAAATTGAATATATTTTCTGGTAGAGCTTAGCCAGTCTTCGTGACGGTCAATAAGAACTGCACCGATTAAACGATTGGCAGAGGCGTGATTCGGAAAGATTCGGATAACTTTTTCTCTGCGTCTGACTTCTTCATTTAACCGTTCAAGAAGATTCGTGCTTTTTAATCTCGATTGACCTTTACCGACAACGGCGTATTGAAAGGCATCTTCGAATCCTTCATCTAGTTTTTCACAGGCTTTATGGTATTTTGATTGTTCGCTATAGGCACTTACTATAGTATTTTTAGCCTTGCGAGCCGTTTCAATATCCGTAAATTTGAAGAGTGCTTTGACTTCTTCTCTGAAAGGTTTTGAATCTTTCTTAGGGATACAATTGAGGATATTACGCATAAAGTGAACCTGGCATCGTTGCCATGAAGCGTTTGTAAATGACTTCTTGATGGCTTTGACTAAGCCTTTGTGGGCATCGGAAATGACCATTTCCACTTCACTTAACCCTCTGGTTTTGAGGTAGTCGAAGAAGAGAGACCAAGTTTCGTCACTTTCTTCATCTTGAATCATAAAGCCAATAATCTCACGCTCTCCATCTTCTGATATGCCAATCGCTATATGGCAGCTTTTAGATACGACACGATGATTCTCTCTGATTTTGATGTAGATAACATCTGTCATAACATAAGGGAAAGACCTGTCTGATAAAGAACGATTTTGCCATTCAGAGACCATAGGGTCTAACTGGGCAGTTAAACTGGAGACAAAGGATTTAGAGACTGATTTACTGCATAGTTCTTCAACGATTTGAGAGACTTTACGTGTAGAGACACCAGAAATATACATCTCTAACATAGAGGCTAACAAAGCCTTCTCATTGCGTTGATACCGCTCAAATACAGTCGGTGCAAATTCACCGTCGCGTGTTCGGGGAACTTTCAACTCAAGAGAGCCAATACGAGTCGTTAATTCTCTTTCATAATAGCCGTTGCGTTGGCTTCTTCGATCGTCTGATCGTTCATAGTTTGTGGCTTGAATATAATCTGTTCGCTGCTCGTCCATCAACTGATTAAATACAGTTTGTAAAATTTGTTTAGCCGCATTATCTTTGACCGACTGGTCAATTAAACTTTGAATATCTTCTGTTTCCAATGTAAAATGTACTTGGGTCATATGATTGCCTCCTGGGTATGTTTTTAGTGGTTAAAAACATTGTACCGTAAAGAGGCGTTCATATGGCCTTTTTGCTTTTACATAATTATATGGACTTTATCGAAAATTTTGAATTTTCAGAATATAATAACTTAAAAGTACTGACAAAATTTTTTAAAGGGGCAATATTAATGTTCTGAGATAATCAAATCTTACCGAAAATATCAAAAGCCTAATGTGACACAATCTGATTGTGTTACATTTGATGAATTAAATCTATTAGATCGATATACCAATATGAAGCATTAACATTGATAAAGAAAATTATCGATGTTAATGCTTTTTTGGTTCTATTGATTATTCATCAGGGAGCGTCAATAATTTTGTGTAAATGATTCTTCCCTACTGCAGATTGTTTCTAATTCTCAATCAGTTGGCTTAGCATTTGTTCAAGTTCGCCTTCGGCCTGTTGAAAGCCTTTATGACTGCGACCTAGGAATTTTTGGTTGTAAGTATCAAAAGACGAGACTAAGAAACGTTCCATCGACTCTTCGTTTTGGAACTGTTCCTTGCGGTGGCTGTATTTCTTGATTTGCTTATTAAAGGATTCAATCAAGTTCGTAGAATAAATACTCTTGCGTATGGCCAAGGGGAAATCATAGAAAGTGAGCAAGTGATCGTTCGAAAGAATCGATTCAACCACTTTTGGATAGCTGGTTTTCCATTTTTCCGCAAAAGCACCACGTGCTTCCAACGCCACCTCTTTAGATGAGGCTTGATACACCATTTTAAAATCATCACAGACTTCCTTACGATCATCGACACGCACTTTGTGACTGATATTACGGGAAACGTGTACACAACAATGTTGAAAACGAGCTTTGGGATAGAACCGACTAATCGCCCTACCATCCCCTTTAAGCCATCCGTGATGAACAGGAGGACATTTTTCAAACCGCGCTCTTGAAGGTCCAATAAAATTTCCTCCCAAATCGTGATGGATTCAGTCGGTGCAATCGCATAGCTCAATACTTCCTTTGATCCGTCCGCGAATGCCAACTGCGATATGAATAGCTTCCTTGGCGACGGTTTTCCGCTTTAACGGAATATACGTTGCGTCCATATAAATAGCAGCATAACGGTCATGAAGCTCCCGCCCTTTAAACGCCGTTACCTCTTCTGTAAATGATTTTGTTATATTGGACATGGTTTGGGGCGTGTAGTAATGCCCATACATTTTCTCAATCAAGTCTGCGATTTCCGACATGGTAATACCTTTTCGGAAGAGGTGAATGACGGTCTCCTCTAACGTGTCATTCGTCCGTCTATAAGCAGGAACAGTCTGTTGCTTGAACTCACCATTGCGGTCGCGCGGAATCTGGAGATGAAGTTCCCCATACTCGGTCTTGACCGTACGGTCATAGGAGCCGTTACGAGAATTACCCGTGTTAAAACCAATGCGATCATACTTTTCGTAATCTAGGAAAGCCGTTAACTCCGTTTTGAGAAGCGTATTGACTGCTTTCTCCAAATGGACACGGAATAATTCATTCAAATCGCCTTTGTTCGCTAGAGTCTTTAGAATTTCTGTAGTAAAATCGTTCATAGGGAAGTCCTCTCTTCTGTGAATGTGTTGTGGTAACTCTATTCTACAGAAGGGACTTCCTTTTTTCTATTTACACAAAATATTTTACACTCTCATTCATCAAGCATAAAAAATACAGAAACGATTGACGATTTATAGATATTTATCTATATTAATGCATAGATAAGCGTCTATGTTCAGGAGGATTAAGTATGAACTATGATGAAATGTCAGTAATGCTTAAAGCACTTGCTGATCCAAAACGGTTAAAAATCATTGATATATTGTCTTGTGGCAGCTTATGCGCATGCGATATTTTAGATCATTTTGATTTTACTCAACCGACCCTTTCACACCATATTAAAGTATTAGAAAAAGTTGGTATTGTGCTTGTTACCAAAGATGGAACATGGCACAGATATCAATTGACAGATAGCTTTGTAGATCAATTTATGGGTTCAATGATGCAATTATTTTCTAATGAAGAGAATTGCATTTGTGATACATCAAACTGTAATTGTAAAGAAGATGAAAAAATTGGAACTATTTGAACCAGCAATGTGTTGCTCAACAGGAGTGTGTGGACCTTCTGTAGACGAAGAATTACTCATGGTGACTTCAGTTTTTGAGACATTTGAGGGAATAGATTCAGTAGAAGCTTCACGTCATAATCTTACAAGTGATCCAGATGCTTTTGTTAATAACTCCACGATTTTAAAGTTGTTACAACAAAAAGGAAATGATATTTTACCAGTTACATTGCTAGACGGAGAAATTGTCAAAGAAGGATCTTATCCTACGTTAGAAGAATTTGGAAAATATGGTGCGATTCACTTTGTTGCTCAGCCGGTTAATAACTCTGGTGGATGCTGTGGAGGAAATGATGGAAGCGAAGGCTGTTGTTAACAGCCTCTTTTCTAGTTTAAGTAAGGAGGAGAATAAATGTTATAATATATGCCCCAAAAGATGGGCTTAACTAAATATCTATTTTTCACTGGTAAAGGTGGCGTAGGGAAAACAACTACCGCTTGTGCGACAGCCACTTCTTTAGCACAAGATGGAAATAAAGTAATGCTGGTTAGTACAGATCCAGCCTCAAACCTACAAGACGTCTTTCAGACAACGTTGACTAATAAACCTACTCCAATAAATGGAATCAATAACTTAATGGTAGCTAATTTTGATCCGATCACGGCTGCTGAAGATTACAATGAAGAAAATACCTTAACGAGGTGAAAAATAGTGTCTATTAAAACAGAAGAGCTAGTTAGTAAATATTTTTTTGACCTTAATGAGAATGATCTAGCAATCTGGAAATACATTTCTAACAATAAAAAAGAAGCCTCAGAATCAACATTAGTTAATTTGGCAAAAAAATGCAATTATTCCAAATCTAGTATTCATCGTTTTGCTCAAAAAATATCATATAAGGGTTTCTCTGAATTGAAGTATGCACTTAAAGCAGAATTAGAAGCAGAAGATTTGGAAGGAAACTTAATTGATCAGTATGTTTCGATTATCGCTAACTCTATGAATGAAATGAAGTACCGGGATTTCTCAACGATTTTTCAACTTATTCAAAGTAGTAAAAAAGTCTTTATTTATGGTACAGGAACTCTACAAAGGGCTGTCGCACAAGAGATGCGTCGGGTCTTTCTAGCAGGTGATGAACATTTTTACGTAGTTGAGGGGGTTGATGAGATTGGTTCCCTAACGGATACGTTAACGACAGAAGACTTGGTTTTTATTATTTCATTGAGAGGACGATCAGACAACGCTCATTCCTTTGCTAAAGACTTGAAGGTGAAGGGTGTGCCATTTGTTGTGATTACGAGCTTCTCAGAGAATCAAATCGCCCACTTCAGTAATGAAAATATTTTTGTTAATTTGGAGCAAGTTCCTATTGGTAATTGGAAAAAATACAGCGTGTTAGATCCCTATTTTATTTTAGTAAGTATTCTATTCTTACGCTATATGGAATATAAACAGAAAAAACTCTCTAATTAGGGAGTTTTTTTCTTTGACTATCTGGGAAAAATTTCAATTTTTGGGAAAAGAATCTAATGCTGAATCATTTATTTAAGTTCACAGACGCTATAGGCAGAAAAAAAGGATTCGCTTATACTTGAGTCAAATTTAAGAAAGAGGTTTTAACAAATGATGAAAGCGCTAGTAATTGAAGATATTAAAGTAATTACCACGGCTCCAGAAGGCATCAACTTAGTAGCAGTTAAAGTGACAACGAATGACCCAAGTATTTATGGAGTGGGTTGTGCAACATTTACACAGAGATATGAAGTAGTTGTAACAGCGATTGATAAATACTTAAAACCATTTTTGATTGGTAAAGATCCGCAACGGATAGAAGATATTTGGCGCACAGCTTCGGTGAGTAGCTATTGGCGAAACGGTCCGGTATTGAACAACGCTTTGTCAGGAATCGACATGGCACTTTGGGATATTAAAGGGAAACTGGCGAATATGCCGCTTTATCAATTGTTTGGTGGAAAGGTTCGTGATGCTGTTCCAGCCTATATTCATGCCGATGCACAAAGTGTCAGTGATGCTGTTGAGTTAGTGCAAACGCGAGTCGATCAAGGCTGGAAACAGATTCGCGTACAGATTGGCGGGTATGGCGGAAATAATCAGGCGATGCATTTACCTAAGGATAATACTCCCGGTGTTTACTACGATCCAGATGTTTATATGAAGACAATGATTGAAGGGTTTGAAAAATTGAGAGAAAAATTTGGAGACTCGATCAAGCTTTGTCATGATGTGCATGAACGCTTATCTCCCAGTGAAGCGGTAAAATTTGCTAATCAGCTGGAGAAATTTGACTTGTTGTTCTTAGAGGATGCATTGCCGCCAGAACAAGTCCAATGGTTTGAGCATTTACGAAGCCATACCAATATTCCGCTAGCAATGGGAGAACTGTTTAATAATCCCCATGAATGGACGGGGCTTATCCAAAACCGGACAATCGACTATTTGCGATTGCATCTGAGTCAGGTGGGCGGAATTACACCAACAAGAAAAATTATTTCCTTGGCAGATGCTTATGGTGTGCGAACTGCGTGGCATGGCCCAGGTGATATGACAGGGATCGGGCATGCGGTGAATACGCATTTAAGTATTACTTCCACGAACTTCGGTATCCAAGAATGGAGTTGCAGCATTAAAGAGAATACGTACAAAGTATTTCCGGGAACACCGGTTGCAAAGGATGGGTACATTTATCTGAATGATCAACCAGGTATTGGTGTCGATATTGATGAGGAAGCTGCGGCGGCTTTTCCAACACATGATCGGATGGCTGACTGGACATTGTGCCGTTTGCCAGATGGATCTGCAGGAAGACCTTAAGGAGGAGTTAAAAAATGAATCAAAATAAAGATGTTATGGTAGCAAATGCAATCATTGAAGCGATTGGTGGAAAAGAAAACATTCGAGCTGTAGGACACTGTTCCTCACGCTTGCGTTTGACCTTGAACGACAAAAAAGTAGTTAACGAAGCTGAGATTGAAAATATTGATGGGGTAAAGGGGCAATTTTTTGCTGGAGAGCAATACCAGATTATTCTTGGAACGGGATTTGTTGATCGTGTGTATGCTATTGTGGTTGGAAATACGAGTACTGAGTTAAATACAGATATTAAAGGCGATCTATATGAGGGGATGTCTTTACCTAAAAAAGTATCGCGAATTTTAGGGGATATTTTCATTCCAGTTATTCCAGTTTTGGTTGCTACCGGATTATTTAGCGGTTTTATCAATTGTATCAACGCTTTTGGTGTAGAAATGAACCCAAATGTTTTGACAATCGCAACTATTTTGATGAAAACAGCTTTCACATTTTTGCCTGTACTGATTGCATGGGCGGGAATGAAGCAATTTGGTGGAAGTCCAGTGTTAGGGATTGTTCTGGGTTTGATGTTGGTCAACCCGTTGTTACCAAATCCTAGCGATGTCGCTAAAGGGGTAGCAGACGCGATTACATTTACGTTTTTCGGATTAGATTTGAATGTTGTAGGTTATCAAGGTTCGGTATTACCGGCCCTAATGGTGGCGATTATAGCCGCAAAAACGGAAAAAGCACTAAAAAAGAAAGTTCCTGATGTCCTTGATTTGATTGTCACACCATTTACAACGATTTTAGTTGCTGGATTATTAGGTTTGATTATCATTGGTCCAATTTGCCAATACATTGAATTGCTTGTTTTGGGCGCTGCAAAAGCAGTAATTGGTTTACCCTTCGGATTAGGCGGTTTGATTATTGGAGGAACGCAACAAGCCATTGTTGTCACTGGAATGCATCATATATTTTTGGCTTTGGAAACAGATTTGTTAGCGAATACGGGATTTAACCCATTTAATGCAATGATTACTGGTGGAATTATTGCACAAGCAACTGCGGCCTTAGTAACTGGATGGAAAGTTCAGGATAAAAAGAAACGTGGCTTTTTGATGTCGGCTTCATTGCCAGCTTTCTTGGGGATCACAGAGCCAGCGATCTTCGGAGTGAATCTAAAATTTGGCAAACCGTTCCTTTTTGCCTTAACAGGTGGGGCAACTGCGGGTTTAGTTGCAGGATTGTTACATGCTAAAAGTACTGGTATGGGTGTGGCAGCTATACCCGGAATTGTTACTTATTTGTATAGCGCAACTGGTATCAAAGATTATTTCATTATTCATTTAACGGGAATGATTGTATCTGGCGGATTGGTCTATTTCTTTTTCGACCCTAATGAAGCAATGGAACAAGAAGAACAGAAGAAAGGGATTGTCAAAGAAGCTGGACATGAAAAGATCTATAACCCAGTTCAAGGATATGTTGTAAAAATCACAGATGTTAATGATCCCGTTTTTTCAAAGAAAATGATGGGTGAAGGATTTGCGATCAAGCCAGAAAATGGACAGGTGTATGCACCGTTTAATGGAACGATTATGTCAATTTTTCCTACAAAACACGCCATAATCATCAAAGGTGAGCATGGAGAAGAAGCATTGATTCATATGGGGATTGATACCGTGGAATTGCAAGGTAATGGCTATAATATTCTAGTAGAAGAAAACGAAAGAGTCACAAAGAATACGTTGTTAGCAGAAATTGATCTATCTCTTTTGAAGGAAAACAATAAGGATACTTCGATTATGGTTGTTTTTCCTGAAATGAAAGATCCTCATTTAACTATTCAGTATGGGATGCAGATGAATGGAAATGAGATAGGAAGTATCGTTTGAAAGACGGAGAAGGGTGCTAAAGAATGAAACGTGTAGAATTATTAACTAAAATTGAAGAATCAGGTGTCATTGCGGTAGTTCGCGGAGCTTCTAAAGAACAAGGAAAACGATCCTGTGAAGCATTGATTCAAGGTGGAATAAAGGGAATCGAAGTTACTTTTACATTGCCTAATGCTGCAGAGGTTATTAGGGAATTAGTTTCGGAGAACTTGGATTCTAGCGTAGTAATTGGTGCGGGAACAGTTTTAGATGTCACTACTGCCCGTTTAGCCATAATGGCAGGAGCTGAATTTATAGTTAGTCCGACCTTCGATCAAGCAACAGCAGAAGTTTGTAACCTGTATCAAATACCTTATTTACCAGGGTGTCTAACCGTAACGGAGATAAAAGAGTCTCTAAAAGCAGGCGTAGATATCGTAAAATTATTTCCCGGATCGGCATATGGCCCAGCAATCATATCTGCCTTCAAAGCCCCCTTGCCACAGATAAATATTATGCCAACCGGAGGGGTGTCGTTGGAAAACATGAAAGACTGGTTCAGGGCAGGTGTGGTAACAGTCGGCGTCGGGGGCAATCTTTTGAAGCCCGCTGAAACTGGAGACTATAAAGGTGTCACGCGTATCGCTAAAGAATACATGACAGAATTTAAAAAGATTAAGGATGATCTTTATGACTAAAATATTGACACTGGGTGAGATCATGCTTCGCCTTTCCACCTGTAACAATGAACGTCTAAGTGACAATAATGGTTCTGTTGCAAAGTTTTAAATCTACTATCAGATAAGGTAGAATAATAGAAAAAGATAGCAGGAGGAATGACGATGAGTCATTTTAAAGGAAAGCAATTTCAGCAGGATGTGATTATTGTAGCCGTGGGCTACTATCTTCGTTATAACCTTAGCTATCGTGAAGTTCAAGAAATCTTATATGATCGTGGCATTAACGTTTCTCATACGACGATTTATCGTTGGGTGCAAGAATATGGCAAACTACTCTATCAAATTTGGAAAAAGAAAAATAAAAAATCCTTTTATTCATGGAAAATGGATGAAACGTACATCAAAATTAAAGGAAAATGGCATTATTTGTATCGAGCCATCGATGCAGATGGTTTAACCTTGGATATTTGGTTACGTAAAAAACGGGACACACAAGCAGCCTATGCTTTTCTTAAGCGGTTAGTGAAGCAGTTTGATGAACCGAAGGTTGTAGTCACAGATAAAGCCCCCTCTATTACAAGTGCCTTTAAGAAACTAAAAGAATACGGCTTTTATCAAGGGACAGAACATCGTACCATTAAATACCTGAATAATTTGATCGAACAAGACCATCGTCCAGTAAAGAGACGCAATAAATTCTATCGAAGTTTACGCACTGCCTCTACCACGATTAAAGGCATGGAAGCCATTCGAGGATTATATAAGAAAACCCGAAAAGAAGGCACTCTCTTCGGGTTTTCGGTCTGTACTGAAATCAAGGTATTATTGGGAATCCCAGCTTAAATCATAGATACCGTAAGGGATTTTATTCTTTATTTAAAACTTTGCAACAGAACCGGAAATAATTCCCGACTTGGTTCCATTGACCTCTGATGGATTGCAGGAAAAAGTTTTTGCTGAAACCAATGGTCAAGGGGTAGACCTGTGTATTATTGCCGCGCCGGCACCACAGGCACAAGAAGCAAGTTTCAGTTATATGGCGACAAACGGTCGCTGTCTCTTCTTTGGCGGCTTGCCAAAGGAGAAAGAGGAAGTCAAATTGAACACGAACATTCTTCATTACAAACAATTACGCGTTTTTGGTTGTACTCGTGCCAGCTTGGCAGGCTATCGAACATCCGCACAGCTAGTTGCTAGTGGCAGAATTCCGTTGAAAAAATTGATTACAAAATGTTACACAATCAATGAGTTTCCTCAGGCGCTTGAAAATGCTGTCAATGCAGTAGGTTTGAAAAATGTCATTGTCTTTGACGAATCATTTTAGTTTGATTGCTTCCATTTTCAGTTTCTTTTATAATGAAACAAAACACAAAAAGGTGATAGAAGATGGATGATCAATTGTACGCAGAGGAAAGAAAACAATCAATCGTTAAAATAGTCAATGAGAAAAACCGGATGCAAGTTGCTGAGTTGGCGGAACTTTTCAATGTGACGGGTTCAACGATCCGCAATGATTTACGAGAACTTGAGAATGAGGGGTTAGTCACTCGAACCCACGGTGGCGTGATTAAACGTGAATTTCAACGAAGTGTTGAGACGATCCCCAAAAATCGGGCCTTTACCAATGAAAAATACCGCATCGCTGAACGTGCGGTCCGATTGATCGAAGAAAATGATATTTTGGCGATTGATACAGGAACATCTTGCCGTGCGTTTGCAGAAAAATTGATCAACAGTCCACTGAAGCATTTGACGATTTTGACCTATGATTTGGAGATTGCCTTATTGATAAGTGAGAAAACCAATTATCAAGTGCAAGTCATTGGCGGTACCATTCGAAATGGCTATCCCTATGTTTCAGGCAGTTCTGTGGCATTGGGATTAGCGGGTTTTTCCGTGGATAAAGTGATTCTAGGCACCACTTCTTTTGACAAGAATTATGGGCATTCAACTCCTAATTACGAAACGGCTGAAATGAAGAAAAGCCTGATCAATATTAGTCGGATCAAAATTGTTCTATGTGAATCCAGCAAGATCAATCAGCGGAGTTTCAAGCAATTTGCTGCACCAGATGAATGTGATTATTTGATTACAGATTCTCATATCACACAAGAGCAGAAAGCTGAACTGGATGGCTTGCGTGTCAACTTGTTGATTGCTTAGGAAAACATATCTAGATATCTGGGTAACGAATTTTGTGAAAGAGCCATCTAAGAGACAGGCCTGAAAGGGAACGAAACATTCCGCTATTCCCTTGAGAGCACGTTTATGTCTTAGTGGCCTTTCCAAACAATTCGATGATTCATTCCAGCAAAAACCACGTCCGAGTGTTTCTAGGACGTGGTTTTCTTTTGATCGGATAATTTTTCTAAAATTGTTTCGGCAACGGCTTGCGGAATGCCCGCTTGCTGGATCTCTGCCACGGAAGCTGCTTGAATGTTTTTCAGCGATTTGAAGGTTTTCATTAGCTGTTGCTTACGTTTTGGTCCTAAACCAGGAATTTCATCCAATCTTGAAGAGAAACTGTTCTTGCTGCGCAATTGTCTGTGGAAAGTAATGGCAAACCGATGAACTTCATCTTGGATTCTTTGCAGCAAAAAGAATTCGACTGAATTTCGTTCGAGCTGAATCGGCTGCAGATCATCGCCAAACAGTAACTCACTGGTTTTATGTTTATTGTTTTTGACAAGACCAGCTACTGGAATATCTAATCCTAACTGGTTATGCAAGACATCTTGTGCGGCGCCTACTTGACCTTTCCCACCATCGATGACGATCAAGTCAGGAAATGGCAATTTCTCTTTCAAAACTCGCGAGTAGCGCCGGTAGATCACTTCCTGCATCGAACCATAATCATCACCGCCTTGTGCGGTTTTGATTTTGTATTTTCGGTAATCATCTTTTGAAGGCTTGCCGTCCACAAAGACGACCATTGCAGAAACTGGATCGGTTCCCATAATGTGAGAGTTGTCAAACGCCTCGATGCGATAAGGGGCCGAAATGCCCATGGCTTCACCTAATTTTTCCACCGCACCGATGGTCCGTTCTTCTGTCCGCTCGATGAGAGCAAACTTCTGATCCAATGCGATTTGCGCGTTTTTATTGGCTAAGTCGACCAATTTTTTCTTGTCACCTCGTTGTGGCTGCAAGACTTTCGTTTTTAGCAGCACTTCTAGAGGTTCCCGTTCAATCGTTTGGGGGACAAAAATTTCTTTTGGGATGAAGTGCTCGTTCTTTTGGTAGAATTGACCGATGAATGTCAAAAAGTCTTCTTCCGCTTCGTTGTAAAAAGGAAACAAGGAGACTTCCCGCTCAATCAATTTTCCTTGGCGGATAAAGAACACTTGGACACACATCCAGCCTTTGTCCACACTGTAACCGAAGACGTCGCGATCAAGCAGATCGGTCAAAGTCATCTTTTGACGCGTCATAACGGTATCGATGGCTTGGATTTGATCGCGCAGTTCCGCAGCACGTTCAAATTCAAGGGATTCAATCGCTTCGCCCATTTTTTCCTTTAGTTCTTTTTGGATCTCAACATGGCCACCGTGGAAAAAGTGTTTGACTTGATCAACGATTTTTCGGTATTCCTTGGGATCCATGTGATGAACGTAAGGACAGACGCACTGTCCCAAATGATAGTAGAGACAAGGGCGTTTTTGCGATGCACCACATTTGCGTAATGGAAACAAGCGGTCCAAGATCCGTTTTGTTTCATTCGCTGCTCGGGCATCCGGATAAGGGCCAAAGTAAAGCGCACCATCTTTCAACACTTTGCGGGTGATGATCAATTTAGGATAGCGTTCATTCGTAACTTTGATAAATGGATAGGACTTGTCGTCCTTCAACATAATATTGTATTTTGGTTTGTTTTTTTGAATGAGATTGATTTCTAACAAAAGCGCTTCAGTATTGGATTCAGTGACGACATATTCAAAGTCGGCGATCTCCTGAACTAAGCGTTCCGTTTTCGTGTCATGACTTCCTGTAAAATAGGAACGTACACGATTTTTTAAAATCTTCGCCTTACCTACATAGATGATCGTACCATTTTTGTCTTTCATCAAGTAACAACCAGGTTGATCGGGTAAGAGAGCTAATTTGTTTTTGATCTGTTCCTTCATTTCAGGGTCCTTTCTAGGTGGTCGTTCACATCTGTTTTACTTTATAGGGGAACGTCAGAGCCCCTATTATTCTATCACAAAATAATTAAGAAACAATGAATGAGTTTTTTTACCAAAAAAATCAGTTCAATCGTAAGAAAAGATTAAGAAGTTGCCTGATGGCATCAAGAGACACCGATTATTCCTCCTGCCATTGTCGGATAAAAGAAGCACAAGCAGCAAATTCTTTATAGGAATCGCGGGTCCGTTTGACCAAATAAAATTGGCGGCGATAACGCTCGCCTAAATCTTCATGGGGGACATCTCCAGCAGCTCGTGCAGAAATGATTGAACAGCCGAAGCCTTTTTTCAACAATGCAACGATCATCTCATTATTGGCGATTTGTAAAATAGGCGTCTGGATATTTTGCTCTTCTAGATAGCGTTTCATATAATAATAAACCCCAGAACTTTGTTCTCGCACAAGCCACGGTCCGACTGCCGGATCGCCAGCCAATACTAGCTGGTCACTCATCAATGGGTATCGCTCCACGGTAGCAGCGGATAAGGGCTTTTCAATGATCCCTAGGTCAAGCTCGTGTTGCTCTACCGCATGCAGGACAGCGTCAGAGTTCATCATCTCTACTTGAAATTGGATGTGGGGAAAGCGAGTGTATAAGCGCATCAGCAAATCCGGCAGCAAATAGATCGCAAAAGTATGGGAAACACCTATCCGGCATGGAACCAACTGTTGCGTACCTTGTTGGATCTCTTGATAGAGATGCTGCCAATCGTCCAATAAATTCAGCCCTCTTTGATAAAGCAGGTGAGCTTGTGGGGTTGCTGAAATGTTCATGCGGCCATTTCGAATGAAAAGTTGGGTATTCAATTCTTCTTCTAATTGTTTGATATGGGCGGAGACGGTAGGTTGAGACACGAACAGCAACTCAGCGGCTTTCGAGAAATTCTGTGTTTCGTAAACGATTTTGAACGTTTCTAGTTTTTCCAGCAGTGTAATCACTTCCATTATAAAATCCTATTAAAACTATTATATCAATAAATGTTATAGATGAAAAATGCTGTGTATAATATAAGGCAGTATGAAAGGATGGACAAGAATGAATGTTGAAAAAATCAAACCCGTCAATCTGCAGCCATTTTTACCTGGCTTGTTGTTATCATTTATTGTAGCGGCTGTAGCGAAAGTCTTGGCTCTTTGGCTGCCGCAATTAGGAGGAGCGACTTTGGCGATTTTATTAGGGATCGTTCTAGGCAATACGTTCTTCAATCAAAAACAGTATGCGCAAGGAACGAAATTTGCAGAAAGTCGGCTTTTAGAATATTCGGTTGTATTGCTAGGATTTACTGTTACCTTTCAAACGATCAGTGAGATGGGGATTCGTGGTTTTGTTTTCATCGTATTGATGATGACGATCGTTATTACTGCGGCTTACTTGATTGGCAAGAAGTTGGGATTCAATCAAAAAATGAGTTTGATGATGGCAGGAGGCAATGCGGTCTGCGGTTCTTCTGCGATTGGCGCGATTGCACCAGCCATCCAAGCCGATGATGAAGAAAAAGGGCAGATCATCACACTCGTCAATTTGTTAGGAACAGTGATGATGTTGACTTTGCCGTTTCTTGGTCTGGCGTTGTTTGGTTCGGATGTTTTACAAAAAAGCGCACTGTTGGGAGGAACGCTACAATCCGTAGGGCAAGTCGTAGCGGGTGCCAGCTTACTTGATGCAGAGATTGTCAAATATGCCATGCTGTTTAAGATCGCTCGGATCATTTTATTGGTCGTGGTGGTTTTGATTTTCGAACGAATGGTGTCGCAACAAAATCAATCCGCATCCGTCGTAAAACAAAAACGATCGTTGCGTATTCCTTGGTATGTTTTAGGTTTTTTGCTGATTTGTATCTTGAACAGCTTCGTTGCATTGCCAAGTTGGTTGAATGATGCTGCACATTTCATCAGTACCTGGTTTGAGACCATCGCCCTTGCAGCAATCGGCTTGCGCTTAGACTTCCGTAAATTCATGAAAGAAGGACCTAAGTTCCTTTTCTATGGACTTTCAGTCGGTTTGGTTCAAACAATTGCAGCGCTCAGCTTGATCTGGTTGCTGAAAATCTAATACAGGATAAGAAAGAGGCTGGGACAGAAGTGTTAAACTCCGAGAAATAAGGAGGAATACACGGAAATTACTTTTCAAATTTGGGGGTATTTCGACTTATTTCCGAAGGAGTTGCTTCGCCTCTCACCGTTTAGACGTGTTTAGAGCGTGGAACAAAAGTGTTTTTTACTTTTGTTCCACGCTCTATTTTTGTTGAACGCTCTAAAGCATGGCTTGCAAACTTTTTTCAGCGATTTGTTCAATCGGTAGTAGACCGTACTCTTGGCTACTAAGCAAAAGAATCGGGGTGTGTGGTACGGCTTCTTGTAGTTCTTTTAATGCAAATTGAGCTTCAGGAGTCAGGAGGATCAAATCAGCAGCTGGCGCTTTTTCTGCGACTTTTGACAAGCTGTACATCTCTACCGCAATCGGCTGCCTTTGAACAGTAAAATATTTCTGTAATTTTAACTGCAGACGTTGTGTTTGCAGTTCTCCCTCGGTTATCCAGCTGCTGACACTAAAAATCATGATCTGTTTCTCAGATGAGGACAGCTTGTCTGTTTGGATAGTGGACGGAGTTGCTGGTACTTTTTCCATCGTTTTCCCTCTTTTCTTTTTTGAGAATAAGGAAGCAAAAAAAGTTGGTTTTGTATTGCCTAAAAGAGCATCGGTTGAAATATGGAACAACTGACTTAGCTTGACTAACATATCCAAATCCGGATAACTGATATTTCGCTCCCATTTAGAAATCGTTTGCGGCGTGACATTCAATTGATTAGCCACCTCTTTTTGGGTCATCCTTTTTGCTTTGCGCAACTTTTTGATATTTTCTCCAATCTCTACCATCAGAGTAGCCTCCTTTGATTGATAGGTGCAAGAAATGAATCGTTGAATCAGGAAATAAAGAACGCAACGATTCGTTGAATTGCTGATATATTCGCATTTTTCGTCATTTGTAAGGGGAACTAGCTGATTAAAATGACATGAAAAATTTGTAGTCTAAACCGCTTTCTTCTGCTATGATAATCGAAAAAAGGAGAAAAGGAAATGGTGAGTTCTTGGGTTGAAGGCAAAGAAGGAGTAGCGGAGCATCTAGTCTATCTAAACAAAGAAGGCAAAGAGCTGCAGAAATTGTTGGCGGGAGAAAAGAACGCCATCATCCGTGGGGCAGCAGGGCGCAAATCTCCGTTAGGTGGACGCGCAAAAGTTGGCGACCGTGTCTACTTCGTGGAAACAGGTGGCGATCTTTTAGTTACTCATCGTGGCATGATTGAGAACGTGATTGAAACGGAGAAAATGACACCTGAAGAATCACAACAATTTGTTGAGCAGCACCAATCAGAATTAAATTTATCCAAAAAACAAATGGAGCGTTGGGCAGGAAAGAAATTTTTGGCCATTTATCGAATTGCTGAACTGGAAGCGATTGAACCTTTTACGTATCAACGAGGGAAGAACATGGATGACTGGGTAATCACTTCTAGTATAGAGGAAATCAAATAAGAAACCTTAATAAAGCGACCACCTGAAAGAACAGTCTTTTAGGTAGTCGCTTTTACTTTTGGGATAGTAGCAAGACTTCTGTTAAAGTTCTTCACCGTTCGTAGCGATGACCCGTTGATACCAAGCAAAGGAATCTTTTTTCAAGCGTTGCAGACTTCCGTTGCCAGCATTGTCTTTATCAACATAGATCATGCCGTAGCGTTTCTCCATTTCTCCGCTGCCGAAACTGACGATATCGATGATTCCCCAAGGAGTATAACCTAAGACGGGTACACCATCTTCTATTACTGCTTTCTCCAGTTGTTCGATGTGCTGACGTAAATAAGAGATACGGTAGGGATCATGGATCGTGTTTTCTTCTGTTAATTGATCATAGGCACCAAAGCCATTCTCTACGATAAAGAGCGGCAAGTCATAACGTTGATAGATCGTGTTTAAAACATAGCGAAGTCCTACGGGATCAATTGGCCATCCCCAATCCGTCGCGGTGATATAGGGATTACGGACGATTTTTGCGTGAGGGATATCGTCGGTCGGTTGGCCTTCGACAGTTTCCAATGTCGTAATCGTTCCTGACATATAATAGCTGAAACCAATATAATCAACAGTCCCTGCCTTTAGTAAAGCCTTCTCTTCCTCACTGATTTGGATTTTGATCCCTTTTTGCTGCCAGTAAGTTTGTGCATAGGTCGGAATCTTTCCTCTGACGTGGATGTCACTATAGAAGTAACGACGTTCATTGGCTTTGACCGAAGCCATCAAATCTTCTGGTGCACAGGAATAAGGATAGATTGGGACATAAGCCATCATACAGCCGATTTGAAAGTCTGGATTGATTTTTTTCCCCTCAATGACTGCCGCCGCACTAGCGATCAGTTCGTTGACACCCGCTTGAAAGACCAGTTCTTCTTTCTTGCTTTCTTCTTCGATGATCATGGCGGAGTTTGTCCAGACATGTAATGGTTCCTGTCCGTCTGCTTGATTATTGATTTCATTGAATGTCATCCAGTAGGTGACTTTATCTTTGTAGCGTTCAAAAACGCAGGTTGCGAATTTAACGAAGAGGGGAATCACGGCTTTATTGACAAAGCCACCGTAGGTTTCATAAATCGCATAAGGCATTTCAAAATGAGACAGTGTAATGATTGGTTCGATCCCATTGTTTAATAGTTCGTCAAAAAGGTCATCATAATATTGCAGGCCTGCTTCATTGGGCTCGTCCTCTTGGCCGGTTGGAAAAATACGGCTCCAGGAGATCGATGTACGCAGACACTTTAAGCCTAACGCTTTGAATAATTGAATATCTTCTTTGTAGCGGTGATAAAAGTCGATCGCTTCGTGATTAGGATAATACACATCTTCTTTGATGCCTCTCGTGATTTCACGAGGAATCCCGTTTCCTCCAGCAGTCATCACATCAGCAATACTCATGCCGCGTCCTGCGACATTCCAAGCCCCTTCTGCTTGATGGGCAGCAATTGCGCCACCCCATAGAAAATCTTTTGGCATTTTGCTGCTCATAATTCTTTCCTCCTAAAAAAGTTACGCTTCGATTTTTTGTGAACGGTTTGAAGCAATCACGAATGGCAAGTAGATCAATACGGAAATCGCCAGACAGACCACACCAACGATTGCAGCTACTGCATTTCCGCCAGTTCCTAGGAACAAGTTGATGATTCCCGGTGTGGTCCAAGGCACACCGATTGCTGGTGTCGGCATGATCGGCCAAATGACTGTTACAAAATAACCAACTAGAATATTGACCATTGGAGTCAATATAAAGGGAATGATCATAATCGGATTCAAGACGATCGGTAACCCGAAGATAATCGGTTCGTTGATCTGAAAGATTCCTGGAACAAGTGACATCTTAGCGATCTCCCGTTGTTCTGGTCGCTTCGAGGCGATGAAAATGGCAATGATCAGCCCTAACGTCATTCCCGTTCCGCCCATATTAGCAAACATGTCGTTCAAAACGCCCCACGTTTCTTTGTAAGGTACATCCCACAAGGAACCGCCTTGATTGATGAAATCCAAGTTGGCTAAATCCTGTTCTGTAAAAATTGCTGAACGAACGGCATTCAATGTATTTGGTCCGTGAATCCCGATGGAGAAGAGCAGTGTTTGTAAGAAAGCTAAAATCAAGACACCAACGACATTTCCTCCTAAATCACGCAACGGACTTTGGATCCCTTTGTAGATCAATTCATTGATGCCCTCTGGCGCAATCATCAGTACTAGGAAATTGATCAATGCGGTAACTGCTACGATGATCACGATAGGAATCATTCCAGAAAACGAACGGGAAACTGCCGGCGGTACCATATCGGGCATTTTGATCTGTAATCGTTTGACTTTGAATAGTTTCGGCAAGAATTCTCCTACCAGACAAGCAACGATCATGGCGACGAATAAGCCTTGTGCGCCTAAATATTGGGTGGAGATGGCATTGACACCGTCAACTGAGAAAGAAGTCGGATATAAAATCATAAACGCAGCTACACTTGTCAAACCAACTAGTGTCGCATCTGCATCAAAGTGTTTTGCTAGCAGTTGGGCAACCAGATAAGCAATGAATACGCTCATGATATTGATGGTTCCGTTAGCAACAGATGCCAGTACTTGCTGGGCACTTTCTAAATTGGGAAAGATTTTTGAGAGTTGAAATAATTGCACGATAAAACTATCGTTGGAAAATAAGATATTGTTAACCAAAATAACTAATGAAGAAGAAATCGTCAACGGGAAAATCAACATAAATGCATCACGAATCGCTGCGACGTGTCGCTGGTTATTCAATCTGGTGGCAATTGGTACCAAGGACCGGTCTAGTAGATCATTAAATTTTTGCATAACAGTAACACCTTTCTCTATTTGATGGACTTATTATAGCGAAAGGTTGCCTGAAAAAGTAAGCGCATTCGTTTTTAGAATCAAATTCTGTGAGGAAGAAATTTATTCCACAGTCGGAACAAGTGGTTACAAAAAACAGAAAGCAGCAAGACAAACGCTTGATTGCAGCCACTAGTCAGAAAACTGCTGCTGTAAAGCGAGTGTTCTGGCTAGGGCGTTCTTCGTTGTCTGGTACTTTCTGTGCTCGTTCATCATTGAGGGGTAGGTTCATCTTGTAAATAACCAATCAGTGTTTCCACGATGGCGATGGCTGGAAGCTGGCTAGTCAGATCGAGGAAGATGTCTTTGCGCTCTTCTTTGACTGCGTATTCGATCGAGTAGTCACATAAATGGGCAAGAGAACTCTCTTTATTTCTCGTAATACAATATTTTTGGGCAATCGCTTTATTAGCTAATCCAGTAATGACTTCGATCAATTCTTTTGTTTCACCAGAAACACTCAAGAAAACCAGAACGTTTTTTTGATCGGCTCGTAAGAAGCTGCGGATCGGGTAAGTCAATTCATCGATGCTGATGCAGAAGTAGCCGATATTTGCGAGCTTGCGGGCGACATACTGTGCAATTGCTCCAGACGCCCCCATCCCCATAAATAAAATACAGTCCGCATCTCGCAGTGTTTGCGCCATCTTCTTGATTTGGTATTCGACATCGGGATGGAAAATCGTCATGTTCAATCCACGGATGCGTTCTTCAAGGGATAACTGTTTTTGATGTTCTTCATAATGGACTTTTTCTAAATGGGTCTTGATATAAAAGCGAAATTCAGGAAAGGAATCGAATCCCACTTTTTGAACAAAACGAAAGACAGAAGTGGAAGAAACATGGGCATCATCTGCAATATCCCGTACTCGCATATAAGGGACTTTTTCTAAATTATTGACAATAAAGCGATAGATCTCTTGTTCGACTGAAGACAATTTGTTTAAGTTCAAATGCTGAAAAACGGCCATAAATGTTCCTCGCTATCCCATAAGAGTATATGACGAGTATACCATGATTTAGCGAGTGAGTTGCTGATGAATCTGATAAACTGCACCAATTAATCCGGCGTCATTTTGCAATTTGGCAGGCAGCACAGGAGCAATCGTTTTTCCCCGCAAATAGTTGATGGCAGCGTGTTGTGTTTCGACAGTTGTTAATGTCTGTTGCAGTCGTTCAAAGAAATATGGGTTGGCACTGATACCACCGCCAATCAAAATGGCTTCTGGATCGAAACAGCTGATCAAATTGATCAACCCGACGGACAAATCTGTCAGGAACTGTTGGGTCACTGTTTCTGCTAATGTTTCTCCCATCTGTGCGCGCTGAAAAATTTCTCGAGCATCTGTCGTCGCTTGAAATCCTGCCAGCTGACCGCCTTTTTGATTGTAGATCCGAACGAGCCCATCAACGACAGCAGCTTTACGATTGATCGAAACTTCCTCACTATTACCTGTAGAAGGCAAGGCGTCGATCACCATCCAGCCAAATTCTCCTGCCATGCCGTGGGCACCGCGATACACTTGATCATTGATTACGATCCCTCCGCCTACACCAGTTCCTAAGACGAGGCAAAGGTAATTGGAGAAGGATTGGGCATTGCCGATCCATTTCTCTGCGATGGCGGCTGCATTGGCATCATTCTCGACAGAAACTGGTAAACCACAGCATTCTTCTAATGTGGTTTTGAAATTCTCGCCGTACAATGGTTTGATGGCGCCAGCTGTCAGCATCAAACCGTCTTTTTGCACGATGCCCGGCGCACTGATCCCAATCCCGGCGATCGGATAGCGACTTTTAGCTTCATTAATAATTGTGATTAAATTTTGATAGAAAGACTGGGGATCGTAGTTTGTCGGAAGCATATTTTTTTCCAGAATTGCTCCTGTTTCATCAAGAACCCCGTATTTGATCGTTGTGCCGCCAATATCAAATCCTACATACATCGTTATTCCTACTTTCTTCTTTTAATCAGTGTCTTTTCTGCATTGTAGCATGGCACTTGTTGGAATATTTTTCTTTTCGACGGCCAGAAACAAGGGTGGCGTTTGCGTGCTAAGAAAACTGTCAATCAATGATTTCGGCTTTTCCATCTTCTGTTAGTTGCTGCAGGTGGGATAACATCTGTTGAATCACTTCTTCCGAATGCCGTTCCCATGCCCCTAATTCTGCGACGACTTTCAGCGGAGAGGCAGAACGGTAGGAACGGGTCGGATTACCAGGGAATCGCTTATCGGTCAAGTTCGGGTCATTTTCAAAAGGCCCAGTCGGTTCAACCAAATAAATTCTTTCTTGCCCAGTTCCTTTGGCTAATTCGGCTCCCCATTTGGCTGCATCCAATGTTGCGGTGAAGTAAATGTAGTTTGAGATCCGACCGGCTTCAAAGTTGGATTCTTTTTTTGGTTCCAGTAATTCGCCTAATTGTAATGATGCTTTTGTTCCGTGGAAAAAAGGTCCTCGGTCTAATGAATCGTTTGTGTGCTCCATTTGGTTCATCCTTTCTATCATTCATTGTTTTACTTAGCATACAAGAATCCCTCCAGATTGAAAAGCTGTTTGTCTAGTGGTGGAATGGTCACTATGTGATACAATTACCAGATTAATGTGGTAATCAGATATTATTTACTATTATGCGCTGATTCCCTAATATATAGTTAAGGAAGCGCTTCCTGGAGGTGGTCAAATGGATTTGAGTAAAAGAGAGAAAGTGTTGTTGCAATTGCTGCTGACACAAAAAGAGTTCAGACCAGCCGCTTTTTTTCAAGAACAGCTCTATGTTTCTTTAAAAACAGTCTATACAGATTTGGCGAGTCTGGAAGAAAAAATCAAGCCTTACGGGTTGACCATTGCTCGTTTGCCTAGAAGAGGGGTCAAGCTTGAAGGGAATCCCACTGCAAGGGAAAAAGGCTACAAACTCATCGTTACTGAAGGTAAAATCGTTGACGAATATTCTCCTGAATATCGTAAATTGTTTATCTTTGCAAATTATTTCTTCTCGAAAAAGCCAATGCATTACCAAGGATTTGCAGAATATTTCTACGTTAGTTATCAGTCGATCAAAAAAGATGTAGATGAATTATTCGCTTTTTGTCAGAAGAAAAAAGTTCGTGCGTCAATGTCTGCAAAAGGGTTGAAGCTAGAGGAGGAAGAATCTGTTCAACAAGCAACTTTCAAATCTTTTCTTGAAAAACATACAGATTCTGCAAGATTGGATCACTCTGCCATTCAGACATTGTTTGATCCGAAGATCGTTACCTTGACTACAGCACTGATTTCAGAAATATCCTTAACACTTGGTCGCCAACTCAATAGTTATTTTGTGGAATCCTTGACGGTATCGTTGGAAATTTTTCTTTCACGGATTTGTCTAGGAAGACATTTGGAACAGCAAGAGAATTTGGGATTTGAGAAATTAAAACAGATGAAACTGTATATGGTTGCTGTTTCCTTTGCAGAACGGATTGAAAGTGAACTAGCTGTTTCCCTAGCAGAGACAGATATCCAATACATTTGTTCATTGCTTTTAGCTCATGGAATTGAGCCGTATATGCAGATTACGGAAAAAAGAGAAGCCAACGTGATCGAAACAACGGAAGAAATGATCGAGAAGATGTCCCGTTTGCTAGATACTGATTTGACACAAGATAACTTATTGTTGCAAGCACTGCTTTCGCATATTGTCCCTATGATCCATCGTCTGAAAAATGGCATGTTAGTCAAAAATCCTTTGTTGCGATTGATCAAGAAGCAATACTCGACCATGTTTACATTAACGAAATATGCGATTGGCGGACTAGAAAAAAACTTTGCACTCTTCTTGACAGAAGATGAAGTGTCATTTCTAACGATTCATTTTCAACTCGCTTTTGAAAAAATCAAAGTCACAAAGCATGTGCTGATCGTTTGCAGCTCTGGATTAGCCACTTCTGAGCTGATCTTTAACCGGATCAAACAAACGATTTCTGCTACGACAGTTTTAGAGATCATCAGTGCAGAGAAATTAGCCAGTACATCACTAGAATTAGTGGATCTGATCATTTCAACTGTTCCGTTGGAGGAAGTGTCACCCCCTGTTCTCTATGTTTCACCATTACCGACAACTGAAGAAATTGCCATGATTTCGGCAAATCTTTCAAACCTGAATGAAAATGAAAAGAAACTGCATTCATCCAAATACCAATCATCAGAGCTATTGCAGAAATATCTAGATCCGGCATTTTTGTACATTAACCAACCGTTTAACACCAAAAAAGACGTCTTAGATTTTCTTGCAGAGAGTTATTTGAGCCATCATTTAGTCACCAACGATTTTAAGCAGTCACTTTATGCACGAGAAGAATTAGGCAGTACCGGATTAAAGACAGGCGTAGCGATTCCGCATGCCGATCCGCAGACTGTCAAAACAACAAAACTAGCATTTGTTACACTACCTAAAGCCATAAAATGGGGAGATACGGAAGTTCAATTAGTCGTTCTCTTGGCAATCGCTGAAAAAAATATGTCAGAAGCAAAAGAATTGATTGCATCTATTTACGATTTATTCAACTCTCCTGAAGAAATACGATGGGTGGTTAGCAGTAAAAATCGAGAAGAACTTTATCGTAAACTTGTAAAAGGAGGGACCCCGAATGTTTTTTGACCAGCAAATTGCTTTATTAAACAAAGAAGTAGAATCTAAAGAAGCAGCATTTCGGCTACTTACAGAGGAATTTTTAAAGAATGAATGTGTGACAGAGGCGTATCTTGACAACGTGATTAAAAGAGAGGCGGTTTTTCCAACCGGTCTGATGATCAATGGGATTGGCGTGGCGATTCCTCATACAGATAGTCAGTATGTCAAGAGATCGCAAGTTGGCTTTCTTTCATTGACAGATCCATTGCCATTCATTGAAATGGGAACAAGGGACAAAGAAATTTCAGTTTCATTAATCTTTATGTTGGCATTAAAGGAGCCGCACGAACAATTACAAATGCTGCAAAACTTGATCGAAATGTTTCAAAAAAATGGTGTGTTGGAAAAGTTAAGAGACATCCATGATGTTGAGGAATATCGGATGATTTTGCAACAGTATGGATTGGAATAAGGAGGGAATATCATGTTAAATGCGTTACAGTGGTTTGTTGATTTAGGGTCAATCGTTGTACTCCCGATTTTGATATTTATTTTTGGTCTTATTCTGGGAACGAAACCAGGCAAGGCTTTCACATCTGCTTTAACAGTTGGTGTCGGTTTTGTGGGCTTGAATCTAGTGATCGACCTGTTAAGCAATAGCTTAGGACCAGCAGCGCAACAGATGGTTGAGCGATTTGGCTTGAATCTGACGACGATTGATGTTGGCTGGCCGGCAGCAGCTGCGATTTCCTATGGGACGATTCTAGGAAGTCTGGCAATTCCGATCGGTGTTGTGTTAAATGTTGTTTTGATTATTTTTGGCCTGACGAAAACATTGAATGTCGATATCTGGAATATTTGGCATGCGGCGTTCATTTCTTCGTTGGTCTATGCTTTGACTGGCAACTTTGCCATGGGGATCGCTGCAACCGTCATCTATCTAATGATGATTCTTTTGATGGGAGATATTTTAGGACCGATCATTAATAAATTCTATGGTTTCCCGAATATCACTTTCCCACACGGGACCGCTGCTCCAGGATTTGTTTTCGCTTTACCGATGAACTGGTTATTCGATCGTATTCCGGGATTGCGAGACTGGAAAGCTGACCCGGAATCGATTCAAAAACGTTTTGGTGTCTTTGGGGACTCGACAGTTATGGGCTTTCTGATTGGTTTGATCATCGGAATTCTCGCTGGCTATGATGTGGCAGGCACTGGCCAATTAGCAGTTAAAACCGGCGCAGTGATGGTCATTATGCCAAAAATGGTTGCTCTATTAATGGAAGGGCTTACACCTATATCTGAGTCTGCCAATGACTTTGTGAAGAAACGTTTCCCTGGAAGAGAGCTTTACATTGGGATGGATGCGGCGCTTTCTGTCGGACATCCAGCAGTATTGTCTTCGTCATTATTACTCGTACCAATTACGATACTTTTAGCGGTTGTTTTGCCAGGAAATACGACATTGCCTTTTGGAGATTTAGCAACGATTCCGTTTCTTGTCTGTTTGATGGCAGCAGTATTTGGCGGAAATATTATCCGGACGGTTATCGCAGGGACAATTTATATGACCAGTATTTTGTATATCACTTCTTGGGTCGCACCATTAGTAACAACAGCTGCTAAGTCTGCCAATTTTGACTTACAAGGAAATTCAACGATCACAGCTCTAGCTGAAGGCGGACTATGGACTACCTGGCTTTATGTCGGTTTGACAAAAGTATTGAGCTGGGGCGGATTAGCGATCATCGGTGCGATTGTTGTCATCGGTTTGATCTATGTTAACAAGGTGTTACCTAAAAAACAAAGCGTCATGTAGGAGGAAGAACAATGAAAAAATTATTGATCATGTGTGGAACCGGAGTAGCGACATCAACGATCGTAACCAATAAAGTCAAAGAATGGCTAAAAGAAAAAGAACTGACGAATGAAGTCAAATTGTATCAATCCAAAGTCGCGGATGAAATGAACAAGATCGACGATTACGACATTGTTGTGAGTACCACGGTAGTCCCTGATTCCATCAAAGACAAAGTCATCATGGGATTGCCTTTATTGACAGGGATCGGTATCGAAGAAATGTATGCAGAAATCGAAAAGAAAATCAGAGAATAAAGGAGTCTTGCAAAATGCTTGTTACCACAAAAGAAATGTTTGACCATGCAGAGGAATTCAACTATGCCATTCCCGCAGCCAACTTTTTTGATCTAGACAGTGCCCGCACCTATGTTGAAACGGCTGCTAGGCTAGGGTGTCCATTGATCTTGGCTTTTGCCCAATCACATATGGATATGCTGAGTTTGGAAGAAGCAGCCCTGATTGGGAAGTATTTGGCTGAAAAAAGCGCCTTCCCCGTAGCGTTGCATTTGGATCATGGTCAAGATGAGGAAGTCATCAAGGAAGCGATTCGTTTAGGCTTCACTTCTGTCATGATCGATGCGTCAGAAGACCCGCTTGAAGAAAATATCCGCCGCTCCAAAGCGATCGCCGATTATGCCCATCAATATGGGGTGGTCGTAGAGGCAGAAATTGGGTATGTCGGCTCTGGCGGCAGTTTGGAAGCAACGGGGCTTTCTGATTCGATTTATACCGACTTCCATGAAGCAGTAAGATTTGCTGAACAAACGAATGTTGATTCGTTAGCCGTTTCGATCGGCACAGCCCATGGGCATTACCGAGGAACGCCTAAAATCAACTTTGATGTACTAAGTGAGATCCATCAAGCCATTACTATTCCGTTAGTCTTACATGGCGGTTCTTCTTCTGGTGATGAAAATCTTGAAAAATGTGCACAAGGCGGGATCCGAAAAATCAACATCTTTACAGATTTCGTTACAGCCGCAATGACCAAGATTCAAGAACAGCAGCCTGCTGACTACTTTGAACTAAAGAAAGCAGCGAATCAAGGAATGGCAGATACGCTAGCACATTACTATCACGTTTTTCATACAAAAACTTGTTAGGAGGATAAGCATGAGGAAAAAGCAGTTACGAGCACCCTTTTTTGTAGTCAATCCCAAAGCCTATTTATACGGAAAAGAATCCTTGGCACTGGCAAAAGCCGCCGATCAATTAGCGGAAAAATATGACGTTGATATCTTGTTCACGGTGCAGCACGCAGATGCCGCAACGATCAAACAAGCTACGAATCATTTGTTCATTACGGTTCAACACATCGATGGCATGACTGTTGGACGGGGAATGGGCTACGTCTTACCTGAATCAGTAGCAAATGTCGGCGTAGCAGCGACATTTCTCAATCATGCAGAACACCCAATGACATTAGATGAACTCGCAAAAGCGATTAATCGGGCAGATGAGTTGGGGCTCATCACGATTGCTTGCGCGAATTCACTGCAAGAAGCTAAAGCAGTGGCAGCTCTGCAGCCTGACATTATGGTTTGTGAACCAACTGAATTGATTGGTACCGGTCAAACGAGCGACGTTTCTTATATGGAAGAAACCAATCAAGCCATCCGTGCCATCAACAAAGAAATCAAGATTTTACAAGCGGCTGGTATTTCGACCGCAGACGATGTGGCAAAAGCACTGCAATCAGGAGCCGACGGAACGGGTGGCACCAGTGGTATCGTCTGCGCGCCAGATCCGCAGAACGTTTTGACAGAAATGATCAAAAAAGTTGCTGAGCTAAGAGATGAGGGGATTAAAAGATGAAATTCGCGAAAGAACAGCTAACATTGACATCAAATGGCAATCGGGTATCTTATCATAATATTACGCAAAAAGTGAAGGACTTTGTAGAGAGAAGCCAAATCAAAAACGGCATCTGTTTAGTCCAATCCCCACACACAACTTGTTCCGTCATTTTCGAGGAATTCATGCATGATACGGATTTTAATGGGGATGAATTTTTACAAGTTGATCTGAATCGCATTTTGGATAAACTAGTGCCTAGAGAACTCTCGGAAAATACAAATTATCGTTACCCTGGACCGAAACATTTGGAATTTCTGATGAGCCTAGATGATCCTAACTATCCGACAGATCCAGCAACGATTTTAAATGGCGATGCCCATATCCGTTCTTCGTTTTTCGGGGCGAGTGAAAGTTTTATTTTACATGAAGGAAAGCTTGAAATTGGTTCTGTAGGGTATATTTATTTCGTGGATTTTGACCAAAACCGAGTTAGGAATCGAACCTGCCATCTTATGTTGATGGGTGAATAAAGCAACTGCTAGTGGCAACTGGGGCAGCAGTATTCTGCAAGGACATGGGAAAAGTCGAACGCTTGAGCCGAAATGCGTTATAATCAATGAGACAATGAAATTTATGGAGGGATCAATTTGATTATTCGCCCAATGACAGCTAGTGATTGTTGATCAATTGATCAAGCGTTTCTTGCACAACAATGGCCTAGTCGTCAAGCTACATTAGAGAGATATCTTCAAGAACAGAGCCGCGGACTGCGACAGGTCTTTGTCGCGGAAGACTCGGGACAGATTGCAGGCTATGCGACATTGATTCCCCACGCAAAAGCCGGTCCTTTTAAAAAGAATGGCTATCCGGAGATCACCGATCTAAATGTCTTTCAAAACTTTCAGCGGCAAGGAATCGGCGCTAAGCTGCTCCAAGCTGCAGAAGAACAAGCCAAAACATTTTCGTCTGTGATCACCATTGGTGTGGGGCTTCATTCTGGTTATGGCACTGCACAGCGACTGTATTTAAAAAATGGCTACTTACCTGACGGATCAGGGGTCTGGTTTGAGAATCAAGTCTTGGCAATGGGTGCTGCTTGTTACAATAATGACGATCTTGTGCTTTATCTTTCTAAGTCCTTTTGACAAGCAACCAGCGTGTTATTTCTATCTAACAGGTATAATCTACAGAAAATACGATGAACGTCAATGCTAGGAGCATACTAGCCTTGACGTTTTTTTCTACGACCAAACAAGCTTCGACGTATCTCGGTCCTGCTAGATATTTTAGGAAGAATGGTATGACCCGCATATTTGTTCGCCAAAAACAGCGTTCTTTCCTTTGATTAGAAAGGAAGAACGCTGTCTAGATTCTGTTCCATATTCAAAAAAATCAGTAACACTTCTCGCAGGGGGTCAATCCTTTGCTTAAAGCTTCGGACAACGTAGCTGGGAAATAAGTACCATTGCCGCATTTATGGGTGTGATACTTCTTCCCTGTACGGGTGATCATGACATATTCTTCTGCTTGATTGCTTGTGGTTTGATTTGACTGGCTGGCTTGGTTTGCCTGCTGTTCCGCAGCGGCGGCTGCTTGCCGTTCTTGTTCGGCTTTAGCAAGCTGCCGTTCTTGTTCTTCACGAATCGATTGGCGAACAGCTTCAGCTCGCTGCGTCAATCCATCATCTGCTGAGGGAAGCTTGGCAATCGCAGAAGTTGCACTAGCTAAGTTTGCTTCAGTCGGCTCTGCTTCGGCTTTTTCAACAGCTTTGGTCGCTTGTGCTTGCAATTTCGCTTGTGTTTCTTTCTCTTCAACTTTTGTTTGTAAAGAAGCCAGTCGATCTTCAAATTCAGTTTTCGTCAAACTTGTTGCTGCAACAAGCTTGGCAGCTGCCTCAAGGTCTGTTCTGCTTAGACTTTGTTCCGCTTTTTCTAACGCGCTGGCGATCTGCAGATGATCTTGGAGGACGGCCAAACGTTGATCATAATCGTCATATGTTTTGCTGAGAGAATGAACCAATGTTGCTGCTTCATCATAATTTTTTTGTGTTGGTTTAGATTCTGCCAACGCTAGTGCAGTTTCGACCCGTTTAATCAGTTCTTTCTCCGCTTTTTCTGCTTCTAAATAAGCCACAAATTCTTTGGAAGGTTTGATCAAGACTTCCTGTTCTTTTTTCTGATCATTTAAGGCAGCTTTTACCACAACTTGTTGCTCAGTGGCATCATTCAGGTGAACTGTGTAGCTAAAAGAACCTTTGCTGTTTTTGACCGTTTCTCCATTGATCGTTAGGACAGCATCGGCCGTGGCTTCCCCTTCGATAGTCGCTTTTCCTGTTTCATCCGTTTGTATTTCAGGTGAAATAACAGATAGTGTCAAATTGCTCGGAGATAAAATTGCACCAACAAAAAATAGAATAACGCTTCCGCATAAAATAAATCCCAATCTTTTTTTCGGTCGCTTCTTGATGGCAGCGATAATCAACAAAATACCGCTTACAATTACTGCTAAGAAACTGACCAAACTAATCCACATACCCATAACTTTTCTAGTTCCTTTCACTTTTTGATGTCTTTATTATAACATGATTTATATTAAAAACATGAAAAAAATAAGAAAATAAAACTAGATAATAACAATTTGTTTTTACGAATCGTTCTTATTTATAGAATCCTTTTTAGGGAGCGCTAGAAAACGGTTCCTTTTAATTGCTATTTTTTTAATACAGATTAAAAAAGTGTATTATTCTTGATAAATAAAAGAAAAGTGCTATTATTAGTCGTGAGATTAATACAGATTTTGAAAAGAGGTAGTACAGTGAGTAAAAAAGGTTCAGAAATTATTGTTGAAAGTTTAGAAAATCATCACGTCCCCTATATTTTTGGGATTCCAGGAGCAAAAATCGATGGTGTCTTCGATACATTAGAAGACCATGGACCACAATTGATCTTAGCCCGGCATGAACAGAATGCTGCATTTATGGCACAAGCCATTGGCCGTTTGACTGGAGAGCCAGGAGTAGTCATTGCTACCAGTGGTCCAGGTGCCAGTAATTTAGCAACGGGATTAGTGACAGCGACAGCTGAAGGAGATCCAGTTCTGGCATTGGCTGGGCAAGTGAAACGTTCTGATTTATCGAAACTGACCCATCAAAGTATGAATAACGCTGCTCTCTTTAGTCCAATAACCAAATACAGCACGGAGATCCAAGATCCCGAAACATTATCTGAAAATATCGCAAATGCATTTCGAATCGCTAAAACCGCAAAAAAAGGTGCCAGTTTTCTGTCGATACCACAAGATGTAACGGATGGCCAAGTCGAAGGAAGTGCCATCAAGCCATTATCAGCGCCAAAATTAGGACAAGCGAATCCAGAGGATATCGAGGATCTCGTTGAACGCATCAAGGAAGCAAAACTACCGGTTTTATTACTAGGCATGCGGGCTTCTGCTGAAAGCGAGACAGAAGCCATTCGTCATTTGATAGCGAAAACGGGATTACCAGTCGTGGAAACTTTTCAAGGAGCAGGAATCATTTCTCGTGCTTTGGAAGACCATTTCTTTGGCCGTGTGGGCTTGTTCCGTAATCAGCCAGGAGACATGCTGCTAAAACGAAGTGATTTAGTGATCGCTGTGGGGTATGATCCGATTGAATATGAAGCGCGCAATTGGAATGCAGAGAAAGACGCACGGATTATTGTGATTGATGAAGTACCGATGGAAATCGATCCATACATGCAGCCTGAAGTAGAGCTGTTAGGCAGCATTGCCAAAATCATTGAGCAAGTGACACAAGCCATCGATCAATATACGTTATCAGCAGATGCACAGAACTATTTAGCTACGTTGCAAGAAAAATTAACCGAAAAGCAAATAGAGGCCCGTGGAACAGAACAAACATTGCATCCATTGGAGATCATTGATACATTGCAGCAAAAACTGACGGATGAGATGACCGTGACTGTTGATGTCGGCAGTCACTACATTTGGATGGCGCGTCATTTCCGCAGTTATGAACCTCGCCATCTATTGTTTAGTAATGGGATGCAGACATTAGGTGTGGCATTGCCATGGGGAATTGCGGCAGCATTAGTGCGGCCGAATACGCAAATTATTTCCGTATCTGGTGATGGTGGTTTCTTATTCTCTTCACAAGAATTAGAAACGGCTGTTCGCTTAAAACAGAACATCATTCATCTTATCTGGAATGATGGCACCTACAATATGGTGAAATTTCAGGAAGAAATGAAATATGATCGTGCTTCAGGTGTTCAATTTGGTCCTGTAGACTTTGTCAAATACGCGGAAGCCTTTGGGGCAAAGGGATTACGTGCCACAACAAAACAAGAATTGACAGCCGCGATCGAAGAAGGGTTTGCAACTGATGGACCAGTCGTCATTGATATCCCGGTCGATTATTCCGATAATGCCGAATTAGGCAAGACGATTTTGCCGGATCAATTTTACTAAGAGTATTTATTTTACTAATAGAAGGAGCTTCATGATGAACGTGAAAAGCAAAAGTTATTTATATCAACACGGAACTTTAGGCGGGTTGATGGAAGATTTGATGGATGGTACCGAACAAATCGGCAAGATGTTAGCCTATGGTGATACAGGAATTGGTACATTAGCTGGTTCAAATGGTGAGATTATTTTCTTGGAGGGCGTGATTTATCATGTTGACGAAACAGGACAGGTGAAGCAGCTGACAGGGACCGAGACGACGCCGTATGCAGCTGTCGTTGATTTTGCAGCCACGGATGAACTTGCTTTTGACACAGAAGCTACGGATGAAGAAGTCAAGGGAAGATTATTAGCGACCATCAGTCCCAATTTGTTTGCGGCCATCAAGCTTCATGGAATGTTTGATACGATGCACGTGCGGGTAGCGCCTAAACAAGAAAAGCCCTATCCAAAATTCGTTGAAATCATTCAAAATCAACCTGAATTTACGGCGACAGAAATAGCAGGAACTATCGTAGGCTTCTTTACCCCGAAACTTTTCCATGGTGCTGCAGCAGCAGGCTTCCATCTGCACTTTATTAGTGACGATCATCAGTTTGCTGGTCATGTACTGGATTTTAGCTTAATCAGTGGTGAAGCAGAAGTAATGGAAGTAGCCGAGTTTCGTCAACATTTTCCCATAGAGAATGCTGAGTTCTTGCAGCGGGAAATCGACGTGGAAAAAATTGCCCGGGATATCGAAGAAGCGGAATGATTTTTTACTATAGTTAGGTAGATTTTGCGTTGCATTTGATTCTTCACTGATGGATTATTTTCTGAAAAAAAGTATCTGAAATACAGATTAGAAGGTTAGGAAGTAAATAGGAGAAAAGTGCAGATTTCATTGCTGATTTCCGACTTCACTCTGTATCAGATGCTTTTTTAGTATTGAATAGATTTCCTGCAGCTGTACATTCGCCCAAGGGGAAGAATTGTAGTTCTCGGATGGATCAAAAAGATGTGCGCCATAGAATGCAAAAATAAATTTCAGATAAGTCGAACAATTTGGCCTGTTTTTCCTATACAATAGAAAGTGAAAGGGCTTTTTTTGAGAAGGTAATTCCATTAAGGGCCGCTGTCCACGAAACGAATGAGAAAGAGGGAAGACACATGAAAGTTATCATCACGGAAGATTATCAAGAGATGAGCCAAGTAGCCGTACAGCACCTTTTAGGCGTAATGCACAGCCAGCATCGAAAGAATATTTCAATCACCGCTGGATCAACACCAAAAGGGGTGTATGAAATGCTGGTACCACTAGTAAAAAATAAAAAATATTTTGAGCACGTTCACTTTTATAACTTTGATGAGATTCCATTCAAAGGGGAAGAAGACCGCTATGGTGTCACGATGACGAACTTGCACAACCTGTTTTTTGGACCAGCGGAAATCGATCGTGAAAGAATCCATGTCTTGGACTGGACGAATTATGAAACACAAGATGAACGAATCAAAGCCGATGGTGGATTGGATATGGTGTTGCTGGGGGTTGGATCAGATGGCCATTTCTGTGGGAATTTACCGAACACGACAAAATTTGGAGATTTAACGAGTCGCGTGAATGCGAATGCGACACCCGAGATGGCTGACGTTTTGTTAAGTGAGGTTGGTGGAGACAAAGAAAAACAACCTGATTTCTATGTAACAATGGGACCAAAAAGCATCATGCAGGTGAAGAAATTGGTAATGATCGCCAATGGCAAGAAAAAAGCAGGCATCGTCAAACAATTAGTAGATGGAACAGTAATGGAGGACGTTCCGGCAACGCTATTGACGACCCATCCAGATATGACATTGATCGTTGATAAAGAGGCTGCCTCGCTGCTTTCATACTAACCAGCGGAATTTGATTTTTCTCTATATCTTAATGAAGTAGTTCCTAGTAGATTGGACAATAAACACCTGCTACAAATAGAAGTCAATCCCCCTCTTACCATTAGATCCTTTTTGCTTAAAAGGATTCTAATGGTAAGGGGGTTTTTGTTGTACGTTGACAAAGCTTGTTTCAGAAGGAAAGCAGATTGTTTTACAACTTACAAAAAGTAAGTTATTATTATCTCGAATTCGAAATAAATCGAGCGAGGTGAGGAAATGGATCATCAAGAGGAAGCATTGAAGGTCTATATTGGTTTATTACGCAGCAGCAGTCACTTAGAGCAGGTGGCTAAACAAGATGTCCGCTGTTATGGCTTGAATCTGACAGAGTTTTCCGTTCTGGAACTGCTTTATCATAAAGGTACACACACCACCCAAGCCATCAAAGAAAAAATCTTGATTGCCAGCAGCAGCACGACGTACGTCATCGATCAACTCGTAAAAAAAGGCTGCGTTCGTCGAGAAACAAGTCAAACGGATCAGCGAATCACCTATGTCAGTCTGACAGATAAAGGGGCAGAATTGATGGATCAGATCTTTCCAACTCATGCCACAAAAATTGCGGCAAGTTTTGCCTCGCTTAGTATTGACGAGTTGCAAACATTAAAAACATTATTACGAAAAATAACTTATAACGAGAAATGAGGAAGAAAAAATGAGAAAACAAGACCAATTACTAGGGGTACACCATGTAACAGCCATGACCAGTGATGTCGAAAGAAACTATCACTTCTTTACAGAGATTTTGGGGATGCGTTTAGTGAAGAAAACCGTCAATCAAGATGATATTTATACCTACCACACATATTTTCCGGATGATCTAGGTTCCCCAGGAACCACGATGACATTCTTTGATTTTCCCAATACCGATCGTGGCAGTAAAGGAACAAATTCAATTACCCGTACAGGCTTTCGCGTACCATCCGATGCTGCATTAGACTATTATAAAAAGCGTTTTGAGACATTTGATGTGAAACATGAAGCGATCACAACAGAATTTGGCAAAAAAGTGTTGCGCTTCTGGGATTTTGATCAGCAATCTTACCAATTGATTTCTGATGAACACAATCAAGGCGTCAAAGCAGGTATTCCATGGAAACAAGGGCCAGTTCCAGAAGAATTCGCTATTTATGGTTTAGGCCCAGTCGAAATCTCCGTTTCTTATTTTGCCGATTTCAAGGGATTACTGGAAAATGTCTTTGGATTCAAAGCCATCGATCAAGAAGGAAATCGCACGCTATTAGAAGTTGGCGAGGGGGGCAATGGGGCAGAAATCGTCTTAGTCGAAGATACCACAAGCCCACAAGCACAACAAGGAGACGGGGAAGTGCATCACGTCGCCTTTCGTTTAGCCGATCGCCAATCTTTAGCCGTATGGCAAGAAGTTTTTGAAAATTTGGGTCTCGCGAATTCCGGCTATGTGGACCGCTACTATTTTGAATCGCTGTATGTACGTGTAGGACATATTCTTTTTGAATTAGCGACAGATGAACCTGGCTTCATGGGTGACGAGCCTTACGAAACATTGGGCGAAAAATTATCACTGGCTCCGTTTTTGGAAGACCAACGTGCAATGATCGAAAAAGCGATCAAGCCGTTTGATACCACTCGCAGCCATAACTAAGGAGGTAAAAATGATGCAACCCATTCAACAAATCCACCATATATCCGCAATCGTCGGTGACCCGCAAGAAAATGTAGACTTCTACCGCGAAGTATTAGGCTTGCGTTTAGTCAAACAAACCGTCAACTTTGATGATCCTTATACGTATCATCTCTACTACAGCAATCTGTCCATTGAAAATGGCACGATCATTACCTTTTTCCCATGGGCCAACGCGCATCCTGGTCGTGTCGGTAGCGGACAGGTGGGCACGATTACCTTTCGCATTCCTAAAGGCAGCAGCGACTATTGGAAACAACAATTGGCCCATCATCAAGTCACTGTTCATGAGAGCCATCTATTTGGGCAACCAACATTGGAACTTCAAGATCCTCATGAACTGTCTTTAGCGCTAGTGGAAGGGGAAGCAGCGGAAACAAACGCGATTCTTGGGTTCCATGGAGCGGTCTTACTTTCCGCTAAGCCAGAGGAAACATTCAAGACGTTGACCCATGATCTAGGGCTGCAAGTTGTAGCGGAGACAGAATCAAACCGACGATTGGTGACTGCCGGACCAGTGAAACACGAGATTCTCCTACCAACAGAGCCACTGAGACCTGGTCGTTGGGGTGTCGGTACCGTCCATCATATTGCCTGGTCGGTACCGAATGAGGAAAGCCAAATCAACTGGCAAGATGACCTTTATACAAAAGGGTATGGTGTTACAGAAATCAAAGATCGTAACTACTTCAAAGCCGTCTATTTTAAAGAGCCTGGTACGATCCTTTTTGAGATTGCAACGGAATCTCCGGGATTTCTCATCGATGAACCATTGGAAACCCTGGGGACAGCACTCAAATTGCCCCCTCACTTTGAAGAGCGCCGCGGAGAAATCACAGCTCATTTACCCAAATTGACTGTTTAATTTACAAGTAGGAAGTCATCAATCATACACAAAAAAGAGAAAGCGGTGTTGCATGATTTATTTGGATCCCCAAAATCTGACGCAAAGAGAAAATTATAAATTATTGATCGGCTCGATCATTCCGCGGCCGGTTGCCATCGTAACGACACGATCGGCAGAAGGGACCGTAAACATTGCCCCCTTCAGTTTCTTTTCGATCGTCAGTTCAGAACCCGCCATCGTTTCGATCGCTGTTCAGCGAAAAAAGGGCACGATGAAAGATACGGCTCGTAACTTACTCACGACCAAGGAAGCAGTGATCCATATCTTGGATCGCAGCAATGTGGAAGCAGCCAATCAGGCAGCGGCACTGTTACCTGCAGAACAAAGTGAATTGACCGTCGCAAATTTTACGCCAGTCCCTTCACAAACGGTTGGCGTACCCGGATTGCAAGAGGCGAAAATTCGCTTTGAAACCACCCTTTACCAACATGTACCGATTAACGAGGAAGAAACCAAGGAAAAAAATAAAGAAGAGATAAAAGTGGATCTGCTCTTACTTAAAATCACTGGGTATCAAATAAATGAACAGGTCTATGAAGAAGGAAAAATCAATCCCAAAAAATTGGCGGCAGTTAGCCGACTTGCGGGAAATTCGTATGCTGAGATCGGCGAGATCTTCGATTTGGCACGACCAAACGAGAAGGAGGACAAATGAACTTTATCTTTCACCAAGGAAAACCAGCTGCTCCCGTACTTGTCTTGTTACATGGAACCGGCGGCGATGAACGCTCTTTGCTTGATCTAGGTCACGACCTAGATCCCCAAGCATCATTGCTAGGTATTCGAGGCAATGTTTTAGAGAATGGCATGCCCCGCTATTTCAAACGATTAGCAGAAGGCATCTATGATGAAGAAGATTTAATGTTCCGGGGGCAAGAACTGGCAGCATTCATTCAAGAAGTCGCTAAAGAAAAAGGTTTCTCAATCGAACAAGTTGTCTTGGTTGGTTACTCTAATGGAGCCAATATTGCGCTCAATCTATTGCTGGAATTCAGTGTTCTTTTTCAAAAAGCGATTTTGTACCATCCAATGTATCCAGTATCGAAATTACCCAATCACCTACTGGCACAAACAAACGTATTTATGAGTTTTGGTCTGAAGGACCCTATCGTTTCTGTGGAAGACAGCAAGTATGTGCAAGCGATTTTTGAGTCTCGACGTGCACAAATAGAATATGTTTGGACCCCAAGTCATCAACTGACCTATCAAGAGGTTGAAAAATCACGAAAGTGGTTAGAAAAGGCAGATTAACTGGTTGTGAAACAGGGTTTAACACTATATATACTGTAAAAAAACACAACTGAAGACAACAATTTAAAAAAACAGCAACCAAAGGGGCAGACAAGATCCAGTGGCTGCTGTTTTTTTATAGAAAAAGTTTAGAAATTCAGGTAGCGTTTACTGCTGCTTATTTTTATGCCATACTATTGATTAATAGGCAAACCAATTTATTAAATAGACTTTCTATTGAGGTCATAGAAGAAGTGAGAATGCTCTGCAAAAGTATCTGAAATAATCGAACGAGGTTCTTCTTGGATGTGCCCTCGTGAGAGAGACAACTGATAAAAATAAAGGAGAAAAGAATTGGCAATTTCATTAAGAAAAGCAACAATAGATGATAGCCCACTGATCCAGAAATGGTGGCAAGACGGAAAGGTGATGGCAGCGGTCGGTTTCCCTCAAGGGTTAGCAGTGAGCGTTGAGGAAGTACAGCAATCGCTTCATTACTACGAGGAGGTTTCTGGTGAGTTTTTATTGATTATAGACGAAAAAGGCCACCTCATTGGAGAATTTGCCTACAAGCCTATCGAAGCTAAAGGAGCAACGTTTGATATAAAGATTGGTGAACTGTCAAGGCAAAGGCAAGGCTATGGGAAAGCGGCTTTAGAAAAAGGCATGCAAAGGATTGCTGCCCAAAATCGCTTTAATCGAATCGAAATCACTGTCAATTCTACAAATGAGCCGGCACTGAAATTATACGAAAAAGTAGGGTTCAAACAAAGCGGTTTTTTGAAAGATCATTGGGTGAATCAAGTCGGTGAGCGTTGTTCGACAGTCGTGATGGTATATGAATTAGCAGATGCTGACAATGGCCTGAATAAAAGTAATTAAGGCACTAAATCATATTGCTTATTAAAGAGGTCTATCTGGATAAAAATCGCAGATAGCGCAAAAATAGATTTCCAGCAGGATACTGATTAAAGTCATCGGTTACAAGAGTCTTTCATAATCAATATCTTGATGATATCCATCGTTTTAGTTCATTCTCCTCTTTTTTTGAACTGGCTAGTTAGAGCAATGCTCTAACTATTAGGACATTTGTTTGAGCGAAGTCAAGGCATATGAATAAATTCGCTGTTGTAGAGATAACAACCTATGTGCGAAAGGTATTGGTCAACTCCTAAGTTAAAACGTATAATAAAGAAAAACAATATAGGAGCGTATATCATGAATTTAATAGGAATTGATTTGGATGGAACACTACTAAACTCGGAGCAAAAGATCAGTCATAAAAATGCCGCTTCTTTAAAGTCGCTTTCCAGTGATTGATTCCCTTTATTTGTTCGGGTCGAGAAGTAGGAGATATTCAGGCGATCCTCAAAGAAGCTGATTTAGCGATCCCGGCGGTCGGATTGAATGGTGCCATTGGGTACGATCAAGACAAGCTGATTTTTGATTTTCCATTTGATCCCCAAGCTGTAAAAGAAGTGAGCCAGATCGTTTCAGCGTTTCCAACAAAAATATATACCAATCAAGGCAGCTATGAATCGCAAAACTATCAAGAAGAGATGAAAAACATTTTCTATGCGATTGGTCAAGAATTTCCTGTAGAAGAACTGAATTATGAACTTGATTATGAAAATACCATTCAGTCGACAGCTTACGATGCGATTGAAGAAATCATCAATCAAAAAAATATTAATGTTTATAAACTGTTTGTTTTCGTCCCTAATCGTGAGATAAAAAAAGAGCTATTTCCGCAGATAGAAAATATACCAAATGTCTCTGTTACTGAATCAGCGGCCGTCAATCTTGAAATCGTTCCTCGCTCCGTATCCAAGGGCTTTGTTTTTGATCATCTTAGCCGCATTTATGAATTAGACCAGCCAACAAAATTCGCTATTGGAGATAGTTTAAATGACTTAGAAATGTTTAAGAACGCGGATATAAGTTTTGCCATGGCAAACGGTCATCCAGCAATCAAAGAATTAGCAGATCATGTGACCGTTTCAAATGACGAAGATGATGTTTCGCAAGCGTTAGCAATGATTAAAGGTACAAGATAAGCATGCTGTTTGGAGAAGGCACAGCCTGCATTTCGCCCTAAAAGTCCCTGCCACTATGTTGTCGCTTGAGAGACAACATAGTGGCAGGGACTGCTTGTTAACGAAAGGGGACTATTTCATCAGATGGTTTTATAATTCGTGAATGGCCTCAGCAATTGGTGTTTCTCCGCTGATGACTTCAAATTCTTTGCCAATACTGTTTTCATTTTCCAAAACAGCGATCAATGTGGCAGCAACATCTGCCCGCGGAATCGAGCCGAACTCATTGCGTTTGCCTGCTTTGACGTTGCCTGTTCCCGGATCGTCTGTCAAACCGCCGGGATGGACGATGGTCCAGTCCAAGTTGGTGCGGCTTCTCAACCATTCATCCGCATAATATTTGGCGATCGTGTAAGGCTGCAAACTATTTTGTTTCAACAGTTCTTCCCGATCATTTCTGAAAGTGCTGACCATGACGAAACGTTTGACGCCCGCTTTCTTTGCCGCTTCCATGGCTTTGACGGCACCATCTAGATCGACTGCTATCGTTTTTTCTAGTCCTTTGCCGCCGGCACCAGCACTGAAAACAATAGCGTCAACTTCGTTTGCTGCTTCTGCGATCGTTTCAATCGAGCTGGAAGCCAAATCCAGTAGTACCGTCTCGATCCCTTTCTCTTCAAAGAAAGGAACTTGTTCAGGATTTCGGATCAAGGCTTTTTCCTTGATCTGTGGATGATTCTTCAGTTGCTCGGCGAAATGCTGACCGACTTTGCCATATGCACCAATAAATAAGACTTTCATAGAGATTCTCCTTTTCAGAAAAGGGATGACTGTAAGTATTTTAATAAACGGAAGATCTGAATACTAAGAGACAGGCTTCTGTGATCTCATAGATTCTGATCACAGCTTTATGAAAAGTATTCGACCGCTCCTCCAACTCAGATCATTTCGTTGGATGTTTACTTAGGTCATGGCCCTTTGTTATTGGTTTTCTCTTCAGAGATTGAAGGGAATTTTTTTAGCTAAACTTATATCGATAGATGATTGATCAAAAATCTTTCTAGATTAAGCATAGCATCCCTCCTACTATTCGACAAACAATGACAACTAGTTCTTTGTCCTCCAAAACAATAATGACTGACTATCCAGTTGCCTGTACCAACTAGTACTGGCTAAACCATTTCCTTAAGCTAGCTAGTGACCTGTCATTCCTCTTTAGTGTTATAATCAAGCCATCAAATAATCATTATTTAGCTAGTATTGGTGATTGATCAAATAAACGTAAGGAGAAAAGAAATGGCTTACGAAGTGGATTTTAAAAATGTAGTGACGGATGGATTAGAGAGCTCTCCTGTTGCAGAAAAATTAGCCGGTCTGCGGGCAAATGAAGCGCGTTACTTTTGGAACAAATACAAATATGTGTATACCACCTATCCAGCTGCTGAAAAGCCTGATTTGGTGGCACTGATCAAGCAGATCTTAAAAGAAGAACGGGATCTAGTTTTTGAATCACCCATTCTTGAAGTAGCACTTTACGAAGATGATGATCTTTTTTGGCCTGAATTCTATTATGAGAGTGGCATGGTCCTTAATTTACTCTATGAAAAACATGGAACCAGTGAAGGAAAGCCTCCGAAACGTGCAGTTGGTATCAAACTGTCGGAAGGGATGCCGGTTCCTGCTGAGCTAGAAGGGAAATTTAAATTCGCTCGTCAGCGTTCGAAACTTGCTGGCGAGATTCGCGGCTCATTTTTTGTTGTAAAGCAAGAATGGCTGTAAACTGTTGAAAGGCGTTAAAACCTGCTGCATTCTTTTTTTGAAGGATGTAATGTGTTTTAACGTCTTTTCTTTGCTTATCTTCCAGTGTAGAAGTTCAGACTTATGGTGGACAATATTTTTTCTCTGCTGTGATATATTTAGGCTGAAAAAATAAGTGGCTACCAGTTTATGGAGGATAGGATGGGAAAAAGAGTGAGTTATCCAGCATTGGATAGAATGAAATATGCAGGGGCTATCATGGTTATTATGATTCATTGTGATACCCTTATTCCTCAAGCGGAGACCAATTTTTTTATCAAAAATATTATTTGTCGTATTGCGGTGCCTTTCTTTTTTGTTAGCAGTTCATTTTTCATCCGTAAGGGGATGCAGATGAGACCGGAATATTTAAAAGAATATTTCCTGCATTTAATCAACTCTTACGTCGTATGGAGCATTCTTTTCCTTCCGATGGGGCTAGACTGGATTCATCAAAATCAAGAAGTGCCAATAGAACTACTTCCTGCGGCTTTGTTTGTTGGATTTGTCCATATCGGCACCTATTATCATTTATGGTACATCCCTGCATTTATCCTTTCGGTCATTTTTATAGTAAATTTGTTGAAACGTTTTTCGTATCAAAAAGTGTTTGTCATTTCACTAGTTCTTTATTTATTTGGAAGTTTGGAGACCTACTATGGTCTTCTACCATCTGGTTGGTTTAAAGATTTTTTTGATCTGGTTATTAGGCTAACATTTACGACTAGAAATGGTCTGTTCTTTGGCATGATTTTCACGCTTATTGGCTTTTTCATCTATGATCATCAGGAAAAGTTATCCCGAATGGGAAAACATAGTTCTAGTTTTCTTTTGTTATTTGGAAGTTTGTTCGTGTTGGAAGGTCTGTTCCTTTCTCACATTCACAGATTGGACATGAATTTTATCTTGATGCTTGTGCCGTTGAGTTTTTTCTTATTTCTTTGGCTGCTCTCAAAAAATCCAACGCAGAACTCCTGCTTAAAAAAATTACGAGAACTGTCACAATATTATTATTTTATCCATCCTATTTGCATTGTTCTGGTGGAAGAGACTGGTAAAGCATTGAAGCTAAGCATGCTCTCTTCCGGAATATTGAGCTTCCTAACCATTCTATTCCTAACCCATGTATTTGCTAAGGTCATTATCCACATTCGCAGCAAACCGTTAAGACCTGCTTTGTTGTTAAAAACTCTGTTTGCCAGTATCGGACTAACCCTTATTTTAGCTGGATCCTTGTATCAGTTCAAAGTGAGCAGCGCTGTGATTAAGTTTGAATTCGTTCCCTGTATATGGGTCATTTCTAGTTTCTTTTCACTCTTCTTTTTTATGAATTGGCGAATGGTTCTTCCTGCAGTCAAGAACTAAGGGTGTTGTCTTGTCTGCTCCTCGGATCATTCCTTATTGAGAGAAAGAGCCGACAGGAGAAACTTTATGAGCTATTTAGCAGATACAGCTTGATGGGGTATTACTTAGTCTCACGCCCGAGAGTAAGTTGTCTGCAGCTTTTTGAAAGCCAACTTTTTATTCAAGCGCCAAAACATGTGTCGGTCTTTTTTTTAGAAAAAAATTATGAAAAAAAATTCGAGAAATCTGGGAATCTATCATAGACTTTTCATATTTGACAGGTTAACTTTTTCGGACTGCGACTCCTCTTTTGAGATAGAATCACGGGTCATTCTTTTGTTAATAGGTTAAGTGAGAAATACGAGAGAAAAATCTCTCATTTTTATCACTGCTTCATAGAATGAGAACGGTTGAAAAAGCCCGGTTTGCTTGCTATTCTATTTTGTAAATCGATAGAGGAGGGCTGACAATGACGTCGTTACAAGAGAATCCTTTTTTGACTCGTCAGGATTACCAAGCGGCACTTGAACAAATCATGCAACCGTTGCGGGCAGCTATTTTGTCCACTGATCGTCCAGGATTGAATTTAGGTAGCAGCGGTGCTGTATATGATCAGAAGCGTGCAGAGATGGAAGCGCTTGTACGTCCGCTATGGGGGATCGCACCTTATTGGACAGCATGCCAAGATGATCCGTTGCGAGATGCCTATGTTGCTAAATTAATGACAGGAACCGACCCTGGCAGCGAAAATTATTGGGGAGAGATCACGGACTATGACCAATATATTGTTGAAGCAGCGGCATTGGCATTAACACTTTTACTACATAAAGAATATGTTTGGGAGCAATTGCCTGAAAGGAATCAACAAGCACTGAAAAAGTGGTTGTCACACGCATTAACCTGTAAGATTCCCAAAAACAATTGGACATTCTTTAAAGTGTTGATCCGGGTGGCATTGTATCAGTGTGGGGATCCATTGGCAAAAAACGAACTTACACAAGAATTAGCGTTGATCGATTCGATGTATATTGGTGATGGATGGTACGTAGATGGAAAAGTAACGCAACGCGATTATTATGTTGCTTTTGCCTTTCATTATTACGGTTTGATCTATGCTACTTTTATGAAAGAAGAAGATCCAGAATGGTCAGAGCGATTTATTGAGCGGGCTACTTTATTTGCGCAAGATTTTATTTACTACTTTGATGAAGATGGTGAAGCTTTGCCTTATGGTCGGAGTCAGATTTATCGTTTTGCTCAAAAGAACCCTCCTTTCTTCTGAAAATTGCTAAAAAACATATTAGCTCTTTTGATTTTCTTTCATTTTATTAAGAATAGTATACAAAATTAATTTTTATTTAAAAAGCAGAAGTTGAACATGTAAAGTAATACGACTAATCTCAGACGATGATATGATAACTGTTTCTCTATAGTATCTTTTCTTCAGTAAAAGAACTTCAAAAGCAAAAAAGAACCGTGAATCCCTTAGTATCAAAGGATTCACGGTTTCTTTTATTATTCCCACTCCATGCGATTGACAATTTATAAGGATTGATTTGTTGTAATTAAGCGAGTTTCGATTGTTAGAAAGAGTATGAATTTGATAGATGTTTCTTGTATTGGTTGCAAAATGGTTGCATAATTTTTTTAATAAATTTCTTGAAAATAATAAATATTATGGTAAGATAAATGTAGAACCACAAAGAAACATTAAGTTTATTAAAATTTAGGAGGTAACCAATGACTAGTATATTCATTAAATTTGGTCAAAATAAAAAGTTAATGGCAACTATTATTTTAGATGAAGAGGCTACGTCAATTAAGAATATTTATGTTGATGATGAAATGAAAAGAATATTTTCTGTAATTTGGCCAGCATGGGAAAATAAATCTCACTATAAGTTGGAAACTCTTTTTCAGTACTATTTTAATGAGATGGAGTCGGGAAGAAAACTTTTAGATTATATTTTAGAAATAAAACACAATGGTAATGAGTTTTATACTGTGTATGAACCTGCTTTGTCTATTTCTGTTGCATTATAAAGATATCTTATCATGTATGTGGAGAATAATTAATCACAAGTAAAAAGGGATGATGATAGTGAACATAAGCGAGTTAACATGGGATTTTGATTTTAAGAGAATATTATTAGGCCATCAGAAATATAATATTAATATTGAAAAAATCATAAAAAACATACTCTTAGCAAAAAAATCTGCTAATTATGTTGATAGTGAAGTTGATTATAGTAATTTCTATCAAGGACATATTGAAAACTATCAGATTGTAGAAGATGTTTTCACAAAAGTGTTTCCAAAAATAAATGAAAATCATAAGGATGTTATGAATTCTTTTTGGACTACCTATAAATTTTTCTTGCAGATTGAATATCCTGATGTTTTTACTCCTGACGGATCACTTAGGAATAAAGTCCCATTGCAAAAAAACACAAATTTAACGATTTCTAAAGTAGATAATGGGTATCCTCCTTTTGATAGTAAAGATTATCAACTGATTCATAAAAAGTATATAAGTTATTATAAAACTAATTTTCCGCAGTTTATTGTTGAGGAAGGATATACTTGGAATCGATTTCTAATTGAAAATTTTGACCAATTTATTAAGGTAAATAGTTGCTTTGAGTTAGTTAAGTTTGCTAAATTAACTCACACTATCGGAAATCTAATATTGGTACCGAAAGGTTTTAATAGTTCTAGGTATTGTCCACATCTTGATTATTGGGATTTATCACTTAATTCATTAAAAAAAATATTTATTGAAGAAGAAAGTAATTGTTTTTCGGAATATACAGTCAAATCAATAAAGAGCTATATGTCAGATTACTATTCTTGGGAATCATTCATAAATACTCATTATTTAAACGATTATGTTGATGAGAATTATAATGTAATTCCTTTTTGGAAAAATCATTTTGAAAGAATAAAGCCAGTCACTCGTGAAGAAATAATCATGTTTTTAGAACAAGTTAATATTAGCATTGAAAATAGAGGGAAAAAAATTTTAAATCGGATAGAAGGGAACAACAATGGCAAAAGTATATAAAACGGTTAGATTAGCATATGAAACAAAAATATGGCTTGATAAACTAATAGTATATAGAGAAAGACAATTGCAAGTTGAAATTAAAAATGGTTTGATTAAAAAACTAGAGGAAGAAATACAAAGTCAATTCAATGAATTGGTTAATGGTGTCTCTCTCAATCTTGTTTTGAAAGTTTCAAGTGGTAGTGTTTTGGAGCAGGCATATCGATATTGCGAAAAACAAAACTTATCGGATGAAGATTGGTCAAAAATTGAAAAAAGAATGAACCATGCGGTTAAGGAAAATGATTTTAAAACTGAAACCACAGTTACACCTAAGTTTTACTTAGATGAAGATATTTTAGATGGCTTGGAACATTATAGATATAGATTTAAGATTGATGAACCAGGGAAACGTCTTCCATTATTAAGTTATATTATTAAATTAGTAGTCTTTGCTTTTTATGACAGTCTAATACAGACAGGAGATATATGAAAGTAAAGCTTTTCTAAATAGTTTAGCAGCTATTTAGAAATTTTTTGGAGCTAAATGTTTACTTGTGGAACCACTATATCATATAGGAAGAGACATATATGGATAAAAATGAGAAAGTAAAATTAATACTAAGAGGAATTGAACACTACTTGCAATTCGATATTATGCAACGTGAATATGCAGTAAAAGGGATTCTAAATGCTTTGAAAATTATTGAAAAAGAGGAAAAGAAACATGAAATCTGATAATTTAAAATTTTTTATTTTTCTTATTATTGGCTGTTTGTTTGGATTTATTGCAACTAAAGTTGAAGGTATAACTAATGGACTGTTAAATACAATAGGGTGTTTATCATTAGTTGTCTGTTTAATGTTTTTTATCAGAATGAGAATTAGAAATTTTCTAGGCTTTATTTTAATAATGTGGAATAAATTTAGGGGTGATTGATTGAACACGAGAAATAGAGGTTCACCTAGTTAAGTTACTGGTAATAGTGTCATATAGATATAAAATGAAAGGATTTGAAAGAATGGCTATTAAACCAATTATTGATTCTGTTGCAACTGTAGGTAATTCATTACTATTAGTAGATTTGAACCCAGCGTTTGAAAGGGTTAAAAATAGTGATGGAGGATTTGAAAAAACAGATAGAATTACTCATTACAATTACACAGTTGTATGTCTTGAAAAGAAATTTGAAAAAATTAGTGTGAAAATTGAAGAAATACGACCTCTGTTTGATACGGAGAGAGAAGATATTCCTGAAAACACTTATGTGAAGTTTGAGAATTTAACATTTACTCCATACGTTTCAAATGGCTGGATTCAGTTGTCTTCCAAAGCGGACAAATGTGTAGTTGTTAAGGTTTAGTATTATGCAATGGAGACAGAAAGATGATTTTATAGAAGTTTCAGCATTTTCACCAAGCATACTACTACGGTACCGTTGGAGTTTTTTACTTGCTGTCCTAAGTGTTGAGTTAATAATTTTTCTTTTCATTATAGGACAACTAGTTAATGGATTTTTACACATTTTCGTTTTTGTTAGTTATTGTTATCTGTTTACCAGTACAATCTATAAATTTGTGATGTATAGAAAAACAAACTGGGAAAATTCTCCGTATAGCTTGATTAAAAGGTTTATTAATGATAATCGGCTTTTCCTAGAAGAAATACAAGTTTTAGGAAAAGACAGCAATGGCAAAGCTGTAAAGAGAAAAGTAATAACGGAAAGTGTTTTTATATTATATAAAGAAACTCCCAACGAACTAATTATCCGATTCTGGAAAAATGGTGATAAATGGAACGAGCTAGCTAATGCTAGTAGCAATAAATTATCGGCTATTTTTGGTCTTAATTGCACAATAAATGATGATATTCAATACTGTGACTATATCTTTGAAAAAGTGTCAGATAGTCGCTTACACCTTTCACATGGCATTCCCAAAACTAATGGAGCAATCATTCAAGTCACTGAAAAAATTTCTTATGATGTCAGTAAGGTTAGTCACGGTTTGACTATTGGAAACACTGGGAGTGGAAAATCAGTTTGGATTGAATACAAGATTTTAGTTTATGCACAAATGGGTGCAATAATTTATGTAGCTGATCCGAAGTCAGCAGATTTATCGTTATTAAAATATGTTCATGGCTTTGAAGATAGAGTAGTAAGCGAACCGAATCACATTGCAAGGGTACTAAGAGAAGTAACAGAAATTATGGAAACAAGATATAGGCAGTATTTCAGTGAAGTTTCTGCATTCGGTAAAACCTTTGTTGATTTCAACTTACCACCTGTTGTGCTAGTATTTGATGAATTTGCAGCATTTATCAAGAGTGCCGATAAAAAATTAAGGACAGATTGTATGTCTTATCTATACTCACTTATTTTAAAAGGTCGTGCAATGGGGTGTTTCGTTGAAATTATTCTTCAACGTCCAGATAGTTCCATTTTAGATGGTGCATTACGTGACCAGCTTGGCTGTAGAACCCTGTTAGGTACCGCGAGTAAAGAGGCTACCATGATGTGCTTTGGCTCGTCTAGCGTAGAACATAAGTCTATTTCTGTCAAAGGTGGAGGATATATCAAGATTGATGGACAAGGAGAAGAAAAATACTTTGAAACACCATTTATGAAAGATTTTGATTTTATTGCAGAATTGGAAAGTATTATCTATAAACGACAATAATACCTCTTAAAGTGAGTGAAATAGGGAGGTAGTCGCCTTAGCGACTAAACGGAGTGTCCGAGTCTTTTCACTCACTTTGAGAGGTGCAGTCGGGCGTTCTTTGCCCGACACTTAACTTGATATATAAAACAACATCTGCTCGCAAAATATATTTTTGAGAGGTGTGTGATGTATAAAGAAACACGTGCCTATAATACAAAAATTATTGAAACTTCAACTTATATTGAAGTTTATCAGTATGAAGAGCCTATTTTTTATAGTAGACATATCGAAGATGAATCAAGGTCTAAACAGTTAGAGTGGTTAGATGATGATATCGAGAAACGTACTTTTGAAGAACTGTCTAATAGTGAAAAATACGACAGCTTGAAAAGAAAACAACGGCATTATGAAGATATGCGTTGGGAAATTGCTCGCATTGTTGATTGTAATTTTGATGAGGCGACAAAGTTTGTGACGTTGACTTTTCGAGAAAATATATTATCAGTAGATTATGCCAACAATGAATTTAAAAAATTTATCCAAAGGCTAAATAGAAGATTAAAAAAGCGTAATCAGTGTGCTAAGTATTTAGCAACATGGGAAAAACAAAAAAGGGGTTCAATTCATTATCATGTTGTCTTCTTTTCATTGGGCTATATTAAAAATTCTGAATTAGAAAAAATATGGCAAAATGGTTTTGTAAAAATCAATAAAGTAGACGTTGATAGCGTTGAGAATAGAGGTCGTTATTTGAGTAAATATTTTTCAAAAGACCTCGAAATTAAAGAGCATAAGAAAAAAGCGTTTTTTAAATCTCAAAATTTAAAAACGCCTCAAATTAGGAAAATAACTACGTCACAACCGTATGATTTTTCCAATAAAAATATTATTTATACAAAAGATTATAAACGGAAAGTTCTAGATTTTAAAGAGTTTACAGGAGAATATCTTAATTTTAAAGAAGGAACTGTTCACTATACGAAAATTTTAAAGGAGTGATTTACTTGACTAATAACACTATTACAAAAAAAGAATTATGTGACTTAGGATTCGGGCCAAGCCAATCCTCTGATATTATCCGAAAAGCAAAATATTTAATGGTAAATAAAGGATATTCCTATTATGCAAGTAAACGATTAGGGAGAGTACCTGTTTCCGCTGTTGAAGAGATACTTGGATTTAGAATTATTATGGAACATGTTTAGATAAAAGGAGAACAAATTAATGCCTAAAATATCCAATGTTTATCAAGATAAAAAAAGTGGTAAGTGGTATTTTGTAGCTAATTTAGGGTATGACGAAAAAGGAAAACGCATTAGGCATTGGGGACGTGGATATAATTCTCAAAGAGAGGCAAAGCGTGCCTATGATGATTATATGAATGATTTTTCGGATACTGCTATCAAAAAAAATAGCACGATGTCGTTTAAAGAGTTTTACGAAACGTATTTTAAACCAGATTACAAACGTTCAGTTAAATCAAGGACATATGAAAATCGAGTGTCGTCTATGGATATCCATTTTGCATATTTCTTCAACAGAAAATTAAAAGATATTACACCACCCATCATTAAGAAATGGCAAAACACTTTATCAGAAAACTATTCTTCTGCTTATATTCGTAACATTTATGGGTTATTTCAAAAATCACTAGACTTAGCGGTGACACTAGGATTGTTAAATAAAAACGTAGCTAAACAAGTGGGTAATGTAAAAAAGGTAAAGAAAAAAGTAGATTTTTGGACAAAAGATGAGTTTGAAAAAGTTATTGCAACATTTGATTTATCAGATTACCATGAATATTTTAGTTTTGTTTTAATTTGGTTGTTATTTATGACTGGATTACGTTTTGGAGAGGCTCAAGCATTAGAGTGGGAAAAAGATATTGATTTTGAAAATCGAACATTAAGAGTAAACAAATCCATGTATTACAAGAATGCTAGTGAGTACTATTTAACCGAACCAAAAACAAAAGCCAGTAATCGAGTAATAGCTTTAGATGATGATACCGTTGAATTACTGAAACAATGGAAAACTCTTCAAACTAAAAATATTCCTTCTAAGTATGTGCTATCATATAATGGAGTGCCAACAAATAAGAGTGCTACTTATCATGTAATAACACGTCATTCTAAGCTAGCTAGTGTTCATAGAATTAAAGCCCATGCACTAAGACATTCTCATGCTTCCTTGTTAATTTCAATGGGTGAAAATGCACTAGTTGTTCGAGATAGGTTAGGTCACGAGGATATACAAACAACTTTGGGAACATATGGACACTTGTATGAGAATGCTAATAAAGAAGTAGCGAGAAAACTAACAAATATAATTGATATTCCAAAAGCTAATGTGACTAGAAAACTTATTACTAATCAGTATATTAAACGAAAGTAAAGGAGTGGTTTTCAATGGATAAAGTTACCATCATGAGCCGAAAAAAATTTTTGGAGTGGATACCCCCAATTTCAAAAGAGCAAGTTGTTGCCATTAGAATTGGCGATAGACCACCAGTGAAAGACACTGCCTCTAAACGATATTTAGATACCTTATCTTTAGCTTTTTATGATGAATGGTCATTTGCTGATGAAATAGACCGAAATACGCCAGAAGGTAGCAATCGATTAACGGAACAAGATAAGGTGATAATAGATGAGTTTATAGACCAATATGCTGATAAAAACTTTGTTCTCCATTGTGAGCAGGGTATTAGTCGAAGCTCAGCAATTGGTTATTATATTTTAAAACGCCTTGGATATATTGAAGAACTCAACGATAAAAAAGATAGTTCCTTATTCTTTCCGAATATTGAAGTATATGGGCTATTGATTGGGAAGCCTTATACAAAAGATACTGCTACGGAGTTAATGAATGAATTGAAGAGTTTAGAATAATTAGTCTCACAGAAGGTTGTGGAGCAATGAATAGAATAGGAATTTTTTTTATTTGTAGTAATGGTGAAATTATCGAAAATCATATACCTTATAAAAAAGGAAGGAATTTAAATGGGTTATATGATAGTAATATCGATCATTGGGAGTTGTTCGATTCGCTTAATTTTAAGTTTGATACAGATGACTATATCAATGTACCCCGAGGAAGAGTTATTTTTGATGAACTAAACAATCAAAGTATTATCTATATAGATAAGTGCTATCTTTCAGATAAGCAAGTTTTAAAAAAAATTATTAAATTATTTCAAGTGAAAAATTATGTAACAAAAACAGATATTCATTATCAGTGTCCAAATTGTTTGGGAAATATATGGGACGATTGATAACTGATTAAATAGATGAGGTGACCATATGAAAACGATTCTGGTGGGAGATTTACACTTAAAAGCACAAATAATCTTACCAATGGTTGAACAGAAAGTTAAAGAATTAGGCATTAAACGAGTGATTTTGCTAGGCGACTATACAGACGCATACGAGCAAGAAAGAAACTTTGACCTTTACATGAATGAATTGGATTATTTGTTCATATGGAAATCAAAGATGAAGGTTTTCGGTGTTGAAGTGATAAACCTCTTAGGAAATCATGACGTGTCTTATTTGACGGTTACACCTAGAAGGTATTCACTTCAAGATGCAGATGGATTTCTTTCAGTCGGTCGAAAGCTATTGAAATTAAATTTGCAAATTGCCTTTTTGTTAGATGATTATTTGGTTAGTCATGCTGGTTACACTCAAGACTTTGATTTAGAAGATTGGCATTTTGAAACGATAAATGAAAATTTAATCGATAATTTAGATAATTTAGAAGACCATGTCGGCAAGGCAAGAGGTGGGGAATACTTTTTAGGTAGTCCATTATGGGCTGATTTTGACCATGAATTAAGCTGCTTGCCAAATCTAAAGTATCAAAAACAAATTGTAGGGCATACACCCCAAACGAAAATCACAACCGTTCATAAGGGAGAATTTGAACTTGTAGGAATTGATACGTTTACGATTATTCCAATTAAAAGAAAACCTTTTTTCAAAACAGTTGGTAGTGGTGAAATTTTACTTTATGATAGTGTACTGACACCGATTCAACTTAGTTGGCAAAATGATGAAGTATTTGAAAAACTGAATGAAACTTTTGATAGAGGTTAATGTATTGAATACTGAAATTTGGCTTTTGAAAATATGACAAAATTTACAAAGCAAACAATAGCATTAAGATTGCCTGCGGTTTTGGTTACGGTGGTTTACTTGGTGCAATTTGGATAGATGATTTGCAAGAATTCTACATTTAACAAATAAGAAATAATATAGGTTGGTTGCAAAATGGTTGCAATCATGCATAAAAAGAGCCTAAAACCCTTTTAAATAAAGGATTCTAAGCTCTTTTCTCTTATTCCCACTCCACAGTTGCAGGTGGCTTACTCGTAATATCATACACGATTCGATTGACGTGTGCGACTTCGTTCACGATACGGACGCTGATTTTTTGTAAGACTTCCCATGGGATGCGGGCAAAGTCAGCGGTCATTCCATCGATGGAAGTGACTGCACGGATACCAACAGTGTAATCGTACGTACGGCCATCACCCATTACACCTACAGAGCGGATACCTGGTAGGACAGTGAAGTATTGCCAAATGTCGCGATCCAATCCAGCATTGGCGATTTCTTCTCGCAAGATGGCATCTGAATCACGGACGATCTCTAATTTTTCTTCAGTCAATTCGCCAAGAACACGGATACCTAGACCTGGTCCTGGGAATGGTTGACGCCATACGATGCTGTCGGGCATGCCTAATTGGGTTCCTAATTCACGAACTTCGTCTTTGAACAATGTGTTCAATGGTTCGATCAATTTGAATTGCATATCTTCAGGCAGACCGCCTACGTTGTGGTGAGATTTGATCGTTTGTGCTGTTTCTGTTCCTGATTCGATCACATCGGTATAAAGGGTCCCTTGTGCAAGGAAAGACACGCCTTCTTCACCGGCCAGCTTGGTTGCTTCGTCATCAAAGACATAAACGAATTCATTCCCAATGATCTTGCGTTTTTCTTCTGGATCAGAAACACCAGCCAATTTGGATAGGAAACGCTCTTTGGCATCAACTTTGATAATATTCAAGCCGAATTTTCCGCCAAGACTTTCCATGACTTGTTCGGCTTCTCCTTTACGCAATAGACCATGATCAACAAAGATACACGTTAATTGGTCACCAATCGCTTTTTGTAAGAGAACACCAACGACAGAAGAATCAACACCGCCGGATAGACCTAATAAGACTTTCTTATCACCCACTTGTTCGCGGATCTTAGCGATCTCCATATCAATGAAGTTGTCCATTGTCCAGTCGCCTGTACATTGGCAAACATCGATTGCAAAGTGACGCAACAAATCATTGCCATATTCGGAATGACGGACTTCGGCATGGAATTGGATACCATACATTTTGCGCTCTGCATGTTGGATAGAAGCAATTGGACAGTCTTTGCTGGTGGCAATGACGTCAAAACCTGCTGGCGCTTGGGTAACTAAATCGCCATGACTCATCCAAACTGTTTGTTTCACAGGTGTATTTTGGAAAAGAGCAGCATCGGCAGAAGTGACTTCCAATTCTGCTTTACCGTATTCGCGGTTTTTGGCTGGTTCAACTTTTCCGCCTAATTTATAAGTAATCAACTGCATACCGTAACAGATTCCTAACACGGGGATCCCCAAATCAAAAATCTTTTCATCAATACCAAATGCCTTCTCATCATACACACTGTTTGGACCGCCAGAAAGGATGATCCCTTTAGGATTCATTGCCTTTACTTCTTCAGCAGTAATGCGGTGGCTCAATAACTCTGAGAAAACACCGAACTCACGAATACGTCGGGTGATCAGTTGATTGTACTGACTACCGTAATCGAGTACGATAATTTTTTCAACGTTTGGCATGTTGTCAACGTTTGTCACAATAAATTACCTCTATTCTTTTAGTTTTATTGAAAAAAGGAAGATTCCTTTTCAACAGCATAAGGGTGAATAATGAAGCAGTCAATATTTTCGCAAGAATACTTCATCGATTGAATGGTGCTTTGTTTTATGGAGAATTATATCGGCTCTGCTGCGTGTAGGCAAGATATACTCGTGTAAATTCTTTAAATTCACATTTTTCCATACTTCTTTTGCCATTTTGATTGCTTCACCGCGGTCGCCAATCGCATACTGATAGTAATAATTGTTTGGTTTTTGAAAAGCCGTATCCAAAAGAGATTCAAAACGCTCTAAATACCACTTTTCGATCAGATCGGGCTGCGCATCCACGAAAATCGAAAAGTCGAAGAAATCACTGACATAAATCTGCTGGTTTGCGGGCAGCTGTAATGTATTGATTCCTTCAACGATCAAAATATCTGGCTGATTGATGATTTCAAACGTATCCGGAATAATATTATAAACTTCATGAGAGTAAACGGGGATCTTGATTTCAGATTCTCCAGACTTCACCGCGTTCAAAAAATTGATCAATGCTTCCATGTCATAACTTTCAGGGAATCCTTTTCGATCCAAGATCCCTCGTGCTTCTAGGACCTCGTTTGGGTACAAAAAGCCATCAGTAGTAATCAGTTGCACGGTGCGCCGAGGGAAAAGCCGGCTCAACAGGTTTTGAACCAAACGCGCCGTTGTGCTTTTACCAACAGCGACACTGCCGGCAATGCCAATAATGAATGGCGGCATTTTGACATAACGATGCAAGAAAAGTCCTTTACTTAACGTGAGAGATTCAAATTCTTTCATATAAAGGTGGATCAGATGGCACAGTGGCACGTAAACATCTTCGACATCTTGGACCGAGATGCGGTCATTCAAACTTTTGATATTGTCTAATTCTTCTTGAGTGAAAGGCATCATGCCATTGGTGTAAAAGCCTTGCCATTGCTCCCGAGGAATTTGATAAAAATTCATGGTTTCTTGCATGTTCGACTCCTTCATATAGAACCTGCCTATCTTTGCAGACCGGTACTTGGCCTTCAGAAAAGGCTGATTTTCTGTATCTGGTTGCTGCTCGGAAATATTTTACCATAGAAATGGCAGGAACTTATAAAAAAACCAGGAAAAATCGTTGGCAAAGAAACGAAAATTATCTAAGATTCATTGAGGAAACGATTATCGGGAGTTTACTTCTGCAGGAATTTCGGTATCATGGAAAAGAGTCAGCAAATGAAATGCTTTTGATTGTCAAACAGATAAAGCGAGAACTATCGCTAGTTAAAAGAAAAAAGGGTGAACAAAGATGGGAAATCACTATTATACAGAAAATCCGGAAACAGCACATGATTTTGAACAATGGTCTTTTGAGTTAAAAGGAAAGAAATTTCAGTTTGTGACAGATAGTGGGGTATTTTCCCGGGAGACCGTCGATTATGGCTCTCGCGTACTGATTGATGCCTTTGAATGGGCGGATTTACCAGAGGGAACGATTTTGGATGTGGGGTGTGGCTATGGACCGATCGGGTTGTCATTGGCTTATGCATCCCAGCGTCCAGTGGAAATGATCGATATCAACCAGCGGGCGGTTGATCTTGCCCAAGGCAATGCGAAACGAAATGGCATCGAGAATGCCGACATTCATGCCTCAAACATTTACGAAACCTTGCATCAAGGCGAATACGCAGCAATTCTTAGCAATCCACCTATTCGGGCAGGCAAAGAGGTTGTTCATGAGATCTTGACAGGGGCTCTGCCGCTATTGAAAACGGGCGGCACATTAACGATCGTGATTCAAAAGAAACAAGGTGCCCCCAGTGCCCAAAAGAAAATGCAACAAACCTTTGGTAATGCCGAAATCATCAAAAAAGACAAAGGGTATTATATTATTCAAAGCTACAAAGAATAAGCGCGCAAAGCAGACGTTTTTCACGTTCACAATAGGTTTACCTGTTTTTTAAAGACCACGATCATTTGCTAGGAGCTGCCTAGAATCGCTGGTCTTTTATTTTTTGTTTTCTTTTGTCGATTTTTTTAAGGAATGGAGCTGTTTTTTAACCCTTGTAAAAAGAAAATTTTGGAAGAAAGCAAGGGGTGCTATTTTTTTTAGAAAAAATTTGCTACACTTTAGGCAAGAAAGAGGTGAGAAGTAAATGAAACTGACAATCAAGCAGATTGCTGAAATGGCAGGGGTATCTGTAACTACTGTTTCGCAAATTCTGAACAATAAAGGTAGCCGTTTCAGTGAAGAAACCCGCAAACGGGTACTGGATATCGTTAATAAGCACCATTATAAGCCAGATTTTTTTGCTTCGAATCTAATCAATCGCCACTCAAAAACGATCGGTATGATTGTCCCTGACGTTACGGATTTTTTCTTTTCTAAAATCATTGAAGGAGCAGAAAGTTATTTCAATCCATTGGGGTATATGCTGGTATTGTGTAACTCCCGACATAGCCAAGAAAAAGAAATACAATATTTGAGAGAGCTGTCTCATCGATCAGTGGATGGTATTCTTTTGGCAACACCGCATCAGCTGCCTGACGAGTATTCATTGAAGAGCGGTTTTTTTGATGACCGACCAATTATTCTCGTCGATCGGGGAATCAATCAAAGAGACAATGGCCGTTTGATTGTGAAAGAATACGAAGGCGCTTATCAAGCAGTCAGCTATCTGATCAATAATGGCCATCAAAACATCGGTATGCTAAAAGAAAGTACTGGTTATTATCAATTGGAAGAACGTTTCAATGGTTATCGTCATGCGTTGAAAGATCATCAGATCCCGTTTAAAGGGCGTTACGTGGAGTCGGCTGAGTTAACAGTGACCGGCGGATACGATGCCTGCAAGAAATTATTGAAATACCGCGAGCTTACGGCTATTTTTTGTGGGAATGATGCTATGGCGATCGGCTGTTATCAAGCAATCTATGAAGCAGGGAAAAAAGTGCCCGAGGATATTTCTGTGATTGGTTTTGACGCATTGAAGCTAACGGAATACATCACACCACCATTGACCACGGTGATGCAGCCAACCTTTGAGATTGGCTTTACGGCAGCGAAATTTTTGGTAGACGCCATCGAGTTTCCTTCTCGAAGAATTCCAAATAAGATTTTTGATACAAAATTAATTCTTCGTGAGAGCGTGAAGGCATTGACAATTGCGAAATAGTGCGGTATATTTCCAATTGTAAGTGTTTTCATAGTTTTGTTTTATATAGTAAACCGTTTTACTAAAGTGGTTTACCTACAAGAAAAATATTGTATAATGTCAGAGGAAGCGAGGGTCATTTTGATGCGAATGGTGGATTTAATTGAAAAAAAGCGTGACGGTAAGTCATTGACAAAGGAAGAGATCGACTACATTGTAACTGCGTATACTGAAGGAAGTATTCCAGATTATCAGATGAGTGCTTTGTTGATGGCTATTTTTTATGTGGATATGTCCGATGAAGAAATCACAAACCTAACTTTAGCTATGGCAAATTCTGGTGAAGTCATTGATCTTTCTTCAATCGAAGGCATCAAAGTAGATAAACATTCAACAGGGGGTGTCGGTGATACTACCACGTTGATTCTAGCACCACTAGTAGCAAGTGTTGGTGTGCCAGTTGCCAAGATGTCTGGTCGTGGACTTGGTTACACAGGCGGTACGCTGGATAAATTAGAATCAATTCCCGGGTTTCAGATTGAGATTGCAGAAGAAGAGTTTATTCGCCTCGTAAACGAAAGCAAAGTGGCGGTTATCGGTCAGTCGGGGGATTTGGCCCCTGCAGACAAAAAATTATATGCGTTGCGGGATGTCACAGCGACCGTAAGCTCGATTCCATTGATCGCTAGCTCGATCATGAGTAAGAAAATCGCAGCAGGTGCGGATGCCATCGTGTTAGATGTGACGACTGGTGACGGTGCTTTCATGAAGAAAATTGAGGATGCCAAACGCTTAGCACAAACGATGGTTCGGATTGGCAAATTAGCGAACCGTCAGACAATGGCTGTGATCTCAGATATGTCACAGCCATTAGGCGAAGCCATTGGAAATAGTTTGGAAGTAGTGGAAGCTATTGAAACATTGCAAGGAAACGGTCCAGCTGATTTAGAAGAAATGTGCTATGCATTAGGCAGCCAAATGGTTGTTTTAGCCCAAAAAGCAGAATCGTTGGAAGAAGCACGCGCATTATTGGAAGAGGCACTGCACTCTGGTAAAGCGTTGGCTAAATTTCGTGAAATGATCCGTAATCAAGGTGGCGATGATTCAGTGATCGATGATCCAAGCCAAATCTTGACTGCCAATTATCAAAGAGCATTACCAGCAAAAACTTCTGGCGTCGTAACTAAGATCGTTGCCAATGAACTAGGCATCGCAGCTATGATGTTAGGTGCCGGCCGCAAAACCAAAGAAGAAGACATCGATCACGCAGTAGGAATCAAACTGCATAAAAAAGTGGGAGAGTCTGTTGAGCAAGGTGAAGCACTGTTAACGATCTACAGCAACACAGAAGCCATCGATGATGTCATCGAATTGATCTATCAAAATATTGAAATCGGAGAAAGCGGCGGTGAGCCACCGTTGATCCATGAAATCATTACAGAATAAGGAGCGAGTGGAATGGAATTAAATCGCATGATCGACCACACTATTTTAAAGGCAGATGCAACAAAAGAAGATGTCTTGCGCATCATTGAAGAGGCAAAAACCTATCACTTTTATTCTGTCTGTATCAATCCTACTTGGGTAGCTTTGGCAGCAGAAGAATTAAAAGGTGAACCGACGGCTGTTTGTACCGTGATCGGCTTTCCTTTAGGTGCCAATACATCAGAAGTCAAAGCTTATGAAACGGCAGATGCCATCAAGAATGGTGCCGATGAAGTGGATATGGTCATTAATATTGGTGCCTTGAAATCAAAACAGTTCAAAAAAGTTCAAGCGGATATCGAAGCGGTTGTTGCAGCAGCTAAAGACAAAGCATTAGTGAAAGTCATTATTGAAACAGCACTTTTAGACAATGAAGAAATCGTAAAGGCCTGTGAATTAGCGAAAGCAGCAGGAGCTGATTTTGTCAAAACATCGACAGGATTCTCTACTGGCGGAGCGGTTGTTGCTGATGTCAAACTGATGCGTGAAACAGTGGGCCCTGAAATGGGTGTGAAAGCATCTGGCGGCATCCATAACGAAGCAGAAGCAGCAGCAATGGTCGAAGCAGGAGCAAATCGTTTAGGAACCAGTGCAAGTGTAGCAATCGTTACAGGGTCAACGGGGGCTGGCTACTAATTCAATAAAGTGAGGTTCATCATGACAAAAGCGAAAAAAGAGTGGATCGAAACGGCAGTTGCCGCATTAGACAAAGCTTACGTTCCTTATTCTAAATTTCCAGTTGGGGCCTGCTTGGTCACCAAAAAAGGAACCATCTATCAAGGCATCAATATCGAAAATGCTTCGTTTGGCTTAACGAATTGCGCGGAACGCACCGCATTTTTCAAAGCAATTTCAGAAGGCGAAAAAGACTTTCAACACTTAGTTGTTGCTGGTCATACGCCAGAGCCTATCTCACCTTGTGGCGCCTGCCGCCAAGTAATGGTTGAGTTCTGTCAGCCGGATATGCCAGTCACTCTTGTGGGAGACGATGGTATAATCAAAGAGACAACTGTCGAAGGGTTGCTGCCATATTATTTTACGAACAAAGATCTATAAACCATGTTCATTCAGTCGAAGCGGCTGTTGAAAAATAAAAACTATTTTATAGGGGGCTTTACAGCAATGAAAAAAGCAAAATTATTTAGTTTAGGAATTGTTGCAGTGGCTGGGTTGACACTACTTGGTGCATGTGGCAATGGAGGAAAGTCAGGTTCGACTGATTCAACAGGCGGCGGTTCTGCAGACGGCAAAACAGATGCAGCACACAGTGTAGCAATCGTTACCGATATCGGTGGTGTAGATGACCGTTCATTCAACCAATCTGCTTGGGAAGGTTTGGAAGCTTGGGGGAAAGAACATAACATCGCTCGCGGTGTTGGTGGATATGACTACGTTCAATCAAATGAAGCTTCAGAATATACAACAAACGTAAATGGTGCTGTCCAAAACGGATTCAAAACGATTTTTGGTGTCGGTTACCTATTGAAAGATTCAATTGAAGCAGCTGCAGCACAAAACCCTGATACTCAATTTGGGATTATCGATGATGTCATCGAAGGCAAAGACAATGTTGTTTCTGCAACCTTCAAAGACAACGAAGCAGCTTACTTAGCTGGTTTTGCAGCAGCTTATACAACAAAAACAAACAAAGTTGGCTTTATCGGCGGTGAAGAAGGTGTCGTAATCGACCGTTTTGAAGCTGGTTTTATCAAAGGTGTCGAAGATGCTTCTAAAGCATTAGGCAAAGAGATTAAAATTGATTCTCAATATGCAGCATCATTTGGTGACCCTGCAAAAGGGAAAGCCCTAGCAGCTTCAATGTACCAAGGCGGCGTTGACGTAATCTTCCATGCTTCAGGTGGTACTGGTGCTGGTGTCTTCCAAGAAGCAAAAGCAATCAATGAACAATTGAACGAAGCTGACCTTGCAGACAAAAAAGTTTGGGTTATCGGTGTAGATAGCGACCAACAAGACGAAGGTGCATACAAAACAAAAGACGGCAAAGAAGACAACTTCACATTGGCTTCAACACTTAAAGGTGTAGGCGCAGCCGTACAAGATATTTCAACACGTGCATTAGAAGATAACTTCCCTGGCGGCGAACACATCGTTTATGGTTTGAAAGACGGCGGTGTAGATATCACTGAAGGTTTCTTATCAGATGATGCAAAAGCAGCGATCGAAACAGCAAAACAAGATGTGATCGATGGCAAAGTTGAAGTGCCAGAAAAACCAGAAAAATAAGCAAGTTTTTTTAAACAATGAAAAAAAAAGACAAGAAATTCTGAACGATAGTAGAGTTGAGCGATTCGCTATCGTTCAGATGCTCGTCTTGCTAATACATCTTTAGTGGTTAATGTCTTGATGAAAGCTGTTGAGTTTTCATGAGGATAATAACCATCCTAAGCAATAGCATTTATTTGTATTAAAAATTGTTGTGTCACTGAGTGTGAGAGCGAATTAGAAAGTAAGGATGTGAGAAACTTGGCTGAAGAAAAATATGTTGTAGAAATGCGCCATATCACCAAAGAGTTTGGAACCTTCAAAGCCAATGACGATGTCAACTTACAAGTAAGGCCGGGAGAAATCCACGCATTGCTTGGGGAAAACGGAGCTGGCAAGTCGACCTTGATGAATATGCTGTCAGGTTTGTTAGAACCGACATCAGGCGATATCTTGATGAATGGGGAGAAAGTGAATATTACTAGCCCTACAGCAGCTAATAAACTTGGCATTGGTATGGTCCATCAGCATTTTATGCTGGTTGACGCGTTTACTGTCACGGAAAATATCATTTTAGGAAGCGAACCAAATAAATTGGGTGTGTTGGACCGTAAAAAAGCCCGCAAAGAAATCAAACGGGTTTCTGAGCAATATGGCTTATCGGTTGACCCAGATGCTTATGTGCGAGACATCTCAGTCGGGATGGAACAGCGTGTGGAGATTCTAAAAACATTATACCGGGGTGCAGATGTACTGATTTTTGATGAACCAACTGCAGTACTGACACCACAAGAAATCGAAGAATTGATTGTCATTATGAGAGGACTTGTTCGGGAAGGAAAATCCATCATTTTGATTACTCATAAGTTGGATGAAATCAAAGCAGTAGCGGACCGTTGTACAGTGATTCGCCGAGGCAAAGGAATAGGTACAGTCAATGTCAAAGACGTAACGTCACAGCAATTGGCAGATATGATGGTTGGTCGTTCTGTTTCCTTCAAAACACCGAAAAAACCTGCAGAACCAAAAGAAGTCGTCCTGTCTATCGAAAACTTAGTTGTAAAAGAAAATCGCGGCCTAGAGGCTGTTAAAGGCTTAAGTTTGGAAGTGCGGGCTGGGGAAGTTCTGGGGATTGCCGGAATCGATGGCAACGGACAGTCGGAATTGCTACAGGCAATCACAGGATTAAGAAAATCCGAAAGCGGCAAAGTCTTATTGAATGGTGACGACATTACAAATTTCAAACCTCGTAAAGTAACGGAGGCAGGTGTCGGGCATGTGCCGGAAGACCGTCATAAATATGGATTGGTTCTAGACATGATGCTTTCAGAAAACATTGCTTTACAAACGTATTATCAAAAACCGCTGAGCAATTATGGCGTGCTGGACTACGGGGAAATGAATGAATTTGCCCGTGGATTGATCCAAGAGTTTGATGTCCGTACAGTCAATGAGATTGTTCCTGCTCGTGCCCTCTCTGGCGGGAATCAGCAAAAGGCGATTATTGCACGGGAAATCAGCCGTGATCCGGATCTTTTGGTCGTAGCGAACCCAACACGGGGCTTAGACGTAGGCGCAATTGAGTTTATCCATAAACGTTTGATCGAACAGCGGGACAAATTCAAAGCTGTCTTGTTAGTCAGCTTCGAATTAGATGAGATTTTGAACGTATCAGACCGAATCGCCGTTATCCATGCTGGTGAGATTGTTGGCGTCGTTGATCCGAAAGAGACATCAGAAAAAGAACTCGGATTACTAATGGCGGGTTATTCATTAGAAGAAGCCCGACGCGAGCTACAAATGGAGGAAGTAGGTGGTTCTGTTGAATAACCGCAAAGAAAAAATTCGGAACCTGCTTGTGCCGATCATTGCTGTTCTGCTTGGTTTTATCCTTGGTGGAATCATCATGGCGGCATTTGGCTACAGCCCAATCGATGGGTATCTTCAAATGTTCCGTACCGTATTTATCAATGGTCAAAACGGCGGATTGAATGCTAGAAATATTGGTGAGATTTTCGTTACAGCTGGTCCACTGATTTTTACAGCTTTGGGATTCGCAGTAGCGAATTCTGCAGGATTCTTTAATATCGGTCTTTCTGGACAAGCATTAGCAGGATGGGTAGCAAGTATCTGGGTCGCATTGTCTATGCCAGATGCTCCTCGAATCATCGTGTTGCCTACCGCTATTCTTGTAGGGGCAGCCTGTGGTGCAATTGCTGCAGCTATTCCAGGTATCTTACGTGCCTTCTTTGGTACGAGTGAAGTTATCGTAACTATTATGATGAATTATATTTTATTGTATACAGGAAATCATATCGTCAATAACGTCATGAATGAATCCATGATCACAACAAAAGGTGTGACCAAAATGGTAGGCGACAATGCCTCTTTACAAACACCTTTCTTAGCAAATTTGACCAACAATTCCCGGTTAAACATTGGTATTTTCATGGCACTGATCTTCCTCGTGTTGATTTGGTTCATGATGAAGAAAACAACGTTAGGTTATGAGATTCGAGCAGTTGGTTTGAATCCAACCGCATCTGAGTATGCTGGGATGAGCAGCAAACGGACAATCATTATTTCAATGATCATCTCTGGAACATTAGCTGGATTAGGTGGCGTCGTTCAAGGTTTGGGAACTTTTGAAAACTTCTTCGTTCAAGGTTCGTCATTGAGTATTGGTTTTGATGGGATGGCAGTCTCATTATTAGGCAGCGGGTCTTCGATTGGGATTTTACTTTCTGCATTGCTGTTCAGTGTTCTTAAACTGGGCGGACAAGGAATGCAGTTTGCAGGGATTCCTTCAGAACTTGTTGATGTCGACATTGCGATCATCATCTTCTTCGTTGCGATCAGCTACGTGATTCGTTTTGTATTAGCTAAAATCTTTGATGGCAAAAAGGAAGTCGCTGTTGTCCAAGAAATTGAAGCAAAGCCAAATAATCAAGATCAGGAAGGAGGAACCATCTAATGAATATCAGTTTAATTTCTTCGATCGTCACACAAACGTTGATTTATGCTGCACCATTGATCCTGACTGCACTGGGCGGCGTTTTCTCAGAGCGAAGCGGGATCGTTAACGTAGGTCTTGAAGGAATCATGGTGATGGGTGCCTTCAGTTCGATCGTTTTCAATATTGAATTTGCGTCACAATTTGGTGCATGGACACCTTGGTTAGGAATGCTAGTCGGCGGGTTAGTAGGAATGGCCTTCTCACTGCTGCATGCTGTAGCCACCATCAACTTTAGAGCAGATCACATTATCAGTGGTACCGTAATGAATTTGATGGCGCCAGCGCTGGCTGTCTTCTTAGTTAAAGCCATCTACAACAAAGGGCAAACAGACAATATTCAACAAACATTAGGGTATTTCAATTTTCCTGTGTTGCGTGATATTCCTGTGATTGGTCCAGTCTTCTTTAACCAAACGTTTTTACCTGCTTACTTTGCGATCTTGATTTCTGTGATTGCTTGGTTTGTCATCTTTAAAACACGATTTGGCTTACGGCTACGTTCCGTGGGTGAACACCCTCAGGCAGCAGATACCTTAGGAATCAATGTCTATGTGATGCGCTATTCTGGCGTGTTGATCTCCGGTTTCCTAGGCGGAATGGGTGGCGCGTTATTTGCCCAATCAATCGCTGGACGTTTTGCTGTAACAACGATTGCCGGTCAAGGGTTTATCTCAATGGCAGCAATGATCTTTGGTAAATGGAATCCGTTAGGTGCGATGGGCGCTGCAATTTTCTTCGGCTTTGCGCAAAACATCAGTATCGTTGGCGGACAATTGCCAATCATTTCCTCCATTCCAGCGGTTTATCTACAAGCAGCACCATATGCGTTAACAATTATTGTTCTAGTGCTGTTCCTTGGGAAAGCGGCAGGACCTAAAGCTAACGGTAAGAACTACATCAAATCTAAATAATTTTTTCTGTATGAAAGGGTGGGGCTATGGGACATGTTTGTGTTGCTGTGCCCTGCCCTTTTTTTTGTGTAGCAGCAAGAAACCCAATATCTCAAACATCCTTAAAGGCAAATCTTTCTTATTTCTAGTATGATAAGAAAAGAATAACAATAAAAGAAAGTAGGGAAAAGAATGTTTAAACGTGTACATTTGATCGTAATGGATTCTGTAGGTATCGGTGAAGCGCCCGATGCAGAAAAATTTGGTGACGTTGGTTCTGATACATTAGGACATATCGCCAAAGAAGCTGGATTGACGATTCCTCATTTGGAACAGTTAGGTCTTGGTACGATCCGACCGCTGGATGGTGTCAAAAATGTAGCAGACCATGACGGCTATGCAACGAAACTAGAAGAAATCTCTGTCGGAAAAGATACCATGACTGGACACTGGGAAATCATGGGTTTGAATATTCAAAAACCGTTTCGTGTGTTTCCTGACGGATTTCCTCAAGAATTGCTGCAACAAATCGAAGAATTTTCTGGACGTAAAATCGTCTGCAACAAACCTTATTCCGGTACAGCAGTCATTGATGATTACGGTGAACACCAAATGAAAACAGGCGATTTGATCGTTTATACGTCTGCCGATCCAGTCTTGCAAATTGCAGCTCATGAAGAAATCATTCCGTTGGAAGAATTGTATCGCATTTGCCAATATGTGCGTGATATTACCAAAGATGAACCATATATGATCGGCCGCATCATTGCTCGCCCTTATGTTGGTGAACCAGGAAACTTCACCCGGACAAGCAACCGGCATGACTATGCACTGGATCCTTTTGGACACACAGTGTTGGATTCGTTGAAAGATGCTGGCAAAGACGTCATCGCTGTCGGAAAGATCAATGACATCTTCAATGGTCAAGGAATCACTGATTCAGTAAGAACAAAGAGCAATATGGATGGTGTGGATCAGCTATTGAATGTGATGAAGCAAGACTTTACCGGCCTAAGTTTTACTAATTTAGTTGATTTCGATGCGCTTTACGGCCATCGCCGGGATGTTGTCGGTTATGCTCATGCCATTGAAGATTTCGATTTAAGAATCCCAGAGATTCTGGATGCCATGGCTGACGATGATTTATTAATGATCACAGCCGATCACGGAAATGATCCAACCTTTACTGGGACTGATCATACAAGAGAATATGTACCATTATTGGTTTACAGCAAACAATTTAAAGGACAAGGCCAACTACCCCAAGGCCATTATGCCGATATTTCAGCAACAATTGCAGAAAACTTTGCAGTACCGGCAACAGAAAATGGGGAAAGCTTCTTAAATCATTTAAATTAGAGGTGGAGAAATGACAACATTACATGAGAAATTGCAGGAAACAACGACATTCATCAAGGAAAAAGGGGTAGGATCTATTGATTTTGGTTTGATCTTAGGTTCAGGATTAGGTGAATTAGCAGATGAGATTGAAAATCCAATTGTGCTGCCTTATAACGATATCCCTCATTTTCCAGTTTCAACAGTCGTCGGGCATGCCGGACAACTAGTTTATGGTACATTATCTGGAAAAAAAGTATTGGCGATGCAAGGTCGTTTCCATTACTATGAAGGACATTCCATGCAGACAGTTACTTACCCTGTTCGAGTAATGGCGGCCCTTGAAGCACATTCACTTGTTGTGACGAACGCATGCGGCGGAGTGAATGAAAGTTTCCAACCTGGTGATTTGATGTTGATCACGGATCAAATCAATTTCATGGGGGACAATCCATTGATTGGGGCTAACGAAGAAGAAATGGGACCACGATTCCCTGATATGAGCCAGGCTTATCATCCAAGCTACCGGGAAACAGCAAAACAAATTGCAGAAACAAAAGGTCTCCACTTAAAAGAAGGAGTTTACATGGGCTTTTCTGGGCCGACTTATGAAACACCTGCTGAAATTCGATTTGCTCGTACGATTGGTGCAGATGCTGTGGGTATGTCGACGGTTCCTGAGGTAATCGTAGCTGTTCATAGTGGCTTGAAAGTGTTGGGCGTTTCATGTATCACCAATCTAGCTGCTGGTATGCAAGCAAGCCTGAACCATGAAGAAGTCGTAGAGACAACAGAACGGGTCAAAGCCGAATTTAAAGCGCTGATCAAAGAAACTTTAGCGAATCTGTAAAACAAGCAAACCCTAAAAAAAGAGCATAAAAGAGAAGTAGAAAAGGAGCGAAAAGATGAGCGTTCATATTGAAGCAAAAGCTGGCGAGATTGCTGATAAGATTTTATTACCTGGCGATCCTCTACGCGCAAAATACATTGCAGAAACATTTTTAGAAGACCCGATCTGTTATAACAATGTCCGAGGGATGCTCGGTTATACCGGTGTCTACAAAGGTGAGCGAGTATCAGTACAAGGAACTGGTATGGGGATGCCTTCTGCGACCATTTATGCCCATGAATTGATCAATTCTTATGGCGTAAAAAAATTGATTCGTGTCGGCACTTGTGGCGCGATTTCTAAAGATGTTCATGTTCGGGACTTAGTGATCGCCCAAGCTGCAGCGACAAGTTCTTCCATGGTAGCAAAGAACTTTCAAAGTTTTCATTTTCCGCCAATCGCAGATTTCGACTTGTTGCGTAAAGCGTATGATACAGCGATTGCATCCGGCTTTACCACCCACGTTGGGAACATTTTATCGGAAGATACTTTCTATAAAGATGATATGGCAGAAACAGTGGAATTGGCTGATCTTGGTGTATTAGGTGTTGAGATGGAGGCCGCTGCGCTTTACTATTTAGGAGCAAAATTCCACGTACAGACCTTAGCGATCTGCACAGTCAGTGATCATATCATCACTGGAGAAGAAACAACAGCGGAAGAGAGACAAACAACATTCAATGATATGATCAAAGTTGGCTTAGAAACAGCTATCTCCTAATCCTTTTTCTTATCCTACAGCCTACAAAAAATTTTTTATTCCTGTATCGCTTTCTGATTGACTCCTTAGACAATGGGAGCCAGTCAGAAAGTGATTTTTTGTTAAATGATTGATTGAATCTTTCTAGCTAGTTGGAATAGTTGCACTTTTGGACGAAAATGGTTTAATTAAAGAAAAGGAGGTTGGAGCATGAATAATTTTACTTTTCAGGTGACAACGGATATACGTTTTGGGAAAGATCGGTTAAATGAGTTGCCGGAAGTATTGAATACTTTCGGAAAAAATGTCCTATTGGTCTATGGCGGCGGCAGTATCAAAAAAAGCGGACTTTATGATCAAGTCATGGCGCAATTGCAAAACAATGACAATCAAGTAACAGAATTAGCAGGAGTTGAACCAAACCCTCGGATTGAAACAGTAGCAAAAGGGGCAGAACTCTGCCGCACTGAAAAAATTGATGTGATTCTTGCAGTCGGAGGCGGCTCCGTGATTGATTGCAGCAAAGTGATCGCAGGTGCTGCTTGCAGTGAGGAAGATCCTTGGACTTTAGTGACTAAACGCAGCTACCAAGGGCCAGCATTGCCATTAGTTACGGTTTTGACATTAGCTGCAACTGGTAGTGAAATGAATCGGGGAGCAGTTATCACGAACCTTACAGCGAAACAAAAATTAGGGGTCCACGGTCCTAATTTCTTGCCGAAGGTTTCTTTCTTAGATCCCACCTGGACCTTTAGCGTCAATCGCTATCAAACAGCGGCTGGTTCTGCAGATATTATGAGTCATCTGATCGAAAACTACTTTAGTACAACAGAGAATACGGATGTACAAGACGGCATCGCAGAAGGGCTGTTGAAAGCGGTAATCACAAACTTGCCGATTGCTTTGGATACCCCAGATGACTATGATGCTCGGGCAAACTTGATGTGGGCAAGTACATTGGCGTTAAATGGGTTGACAGGTAGTGGGAAAGCCGGTGCGTGGTCGTGCCATCCAATGGAACATGAGTTGAGTGCTTTTTATGATATTACTCATGGGATCGGCTTAGCCATCTTGACGCCCCGCTGGATGCTTCATGTGTTGAATGAGACAACAGCACCTAAGTTGGCTCGCTTTGCCCGTGAAGTATTCCAAGTAGAAGAAGCGGTCCCAGAAATGGCAGCTCGGATGGGGATTCAAAAGTTATACGATTTCTTCCTTGCTTGTGGGATCCCAATGACTTTACCAGAAGTGGGGATCGAAGATGATCGTCATTTTGAAGAAATGGCCAAACAAGCAGTAGCATTTAGTTCAATTGCGACAAATGCCTACGTACCGTTGACAGAATCTGATGTCATTGCCATTTATCAAGAGGCTTTGACCCCTTCAGAGTATCTCTAAATGAAGAAATCCTGACAGAATAGACAAATAATCGGTAGGGTAATTGGTATCCTACCGATTATTTGTCTGCGTACTTCTATCAAAGAATTATCTTGAATAATGGATACGGCGCAAGATCTCTTGTGCGATCACACCATGTCCGGCGATTGTTGGATGGACACCATCTTCCCCAGTATAATAAGATGAATGTTTTTTGACAGTACGTTCAGCGAATAAGCCGTCTAAAGGAAGGTAGTCACAACCAAATTCAGCAGCTAGTTCACGAATGGAATGGATCTTGGGATCCAAATCCTTCCGCCATTGTTTGCGATCTGCTGGATAAGGAAGAACAAATGGCTCTAAAAGCAGGATTTTCTTGATCCCACTTTCGGTCACTTGCTGCAAAAATTGCCGATAATCACTAGCAAATGTCGCAGTTGCTTCGGGTGTGCCGAAAGAGGAGGTGCCAATATTGCGCCAGGTATCATTGATACCGATCAAGAAAATCAGTAGATCTGGCTTTAAATCAATGCAGTCTTCCTCGATGCGATTTAAGATATCGCGAATTTTATTCCCGCTAATGCCGCGGTTAACAAATGACAAGTTTGCATCTGGGTATTCTGCAGCTAGATGGGCTGCCACAAAGGCGGGAAATCCTTTTCCCAGATCCGTAGCATCGAGTCGATCACGGCCGCAGTCGGTGATGCTATCTCCAAGAAATAGTAGCGTATCATTTTTACAGAGTGTGGTCATCATTCCAAGCTCCTTTCGTATGCGGTTTCAATTATAACGAATATTTCTCAGGAAACCAATCAAAAAAAGACTGTGCCGTCAGTCAGGAAGAATACTCTTGCTCTGACTTGCAGCACAGCCTTGGCTGTTAATGATTATAAGTAATATTTTTTCGCAACTGTTAGATCATCGTTCAATTCATAAACAAGTGGTTGACCTGTTGGAATTTCAAGATCCATGATGTCTTCATCAGAGATACCTTCGATGTGTTTTGCTAACGCACGTAGAGAGTTTCCGTGAGCGGCAACTAAAACAGTTTTGTTGTCTTTCAATGCAGGTGCGATTTCATCTTGCCAGAAAGGTAATGCACGTTCTAGCGTTACTTTCAAGTTTTCGCCGCCAGGTACGTCGCGAGGATCAAGCATTGCATAACGACGATCGTTTGCTGCAGAACCTTCATCAGATGCATCCATCAATGGAGGCAATACATCGTAGGAACGACGCCAGATGTGAACTTGTTCGTCTCCGTATTTTTCAGCAGTTTCTTTTTTGTTCAATCCTTGTAGTTTACCGTAGTGACGTTCGTTCAAACGCCAAGATTTGATTGTTGGCACCCATAGTTGATCAGAATATTCTAAAATGTAGTTACAAGTTTTGATGGCACGAGTTAATACAGATGTGTAGGCAACATCGAATTCGATGCCGGCTTCTTTGATTTTACGTCCGCCCTCGATTGCTTCTTCGACACCTTCTGGCGCTAAATCTACATCGGCCCAACCAGTAAATTGGTTCAATTTATTCCATTCGCTTAGTCCGTGACGAGAAAATACTAATTTTGGCATGTAAAACTCTCCTTTTAGATATTAGATATTTTTCTGAAATTTTCAATTCCCTGTTTATTGTACACTTTTTCGCAAAGAATTTCTACGTATTTAGCGTAAAACCTTGTTTCTTAAAAAAAGAAACAGAAAAAAACGTCTTTCTTCACGACGTTCTTTTTTATTTCTGAATCATTTTGTCTGACAGGATCGGCGCACAGAAAAAAAGATGAAGCACCGGATTCAGACAAGTGATTAATGACTGTATACTTTATCCAATTCTTCTTCTGAAAGTTTTATGTATTTATAGCAGGTTCCGACAGAAACACCGCATTTTGTGGAGATGAATTGAATCGTCTCTTTTTTATCGTAATAAAGCTGGCGAATTTTTTTGATGGTTTTTGGATCGATTTTTGGACGTCCGCCAATTTTGCCGTTCTTTCGGGCATTGTTCAATCCGACTAATGTCCGTTCTTTGATTAAGGCTTGTTCCATCGCTGCCAAACCTTCCATTAAATTGAAATAAATCGCCCCCATGGGTTCTCTCGTATCGATGTTTTCTGCTAGAGAAACTAGGTGAAGGTTTCTTTTTCTTAGAAGATCTGTCAATTCAGTTAATTGCCGGGTTGTTTTACCTAAACGATGAAGTTCAGAAACAACCAGCGTTTCCCCAGACTGCATACGAGCAATCACAGATTCTAATGAGTGGTTATCACAGTTTTCTTCGTAGGCATAGGTTTCGTGGAACAATTCTGTACAACCAAATTCTTTTAGTTTGTTTAATTGTTCACTTGATTCTTTATCAATAATTGTTGTGCGAGCATAACCGATGACTTTCATAGCCGCTCCTTCCTATTCTTTTTTATTTGAATGTAGCATAAATGAGGCATAAATGATAGAGAAAACTTGCACAAAAATGAATTTAACTCTAGAAAAATGAAGAAAAATACGTAGAACCTCGAACAAAAGGAGCACTTGCTCCTTTTGTTGCTAGAGGCATCAGCGAACGCTGCGGGTCTCAGGTCCATCTTCTTGTCCAATGATGATCGTATGTACCATATCCAAGAAGAGCCCGTGCTCTACAACACCGACGGTTTGATCTAGTTCATGAGCCAATGCAACTGGTTCATTGATGGTTTGTAGATGAAGATCAATGATGTAATGACCGCAATCAGTTTTTAGCGGGGTGCCATCTTCGGCTAGGCGAAGGACAGGGTGATAGTTTTTTTCTGTAAACAATCGCATCAATTGCTGACTGCCATAGGGAATCACTTCTACAGGTAATGGGAATGCGCCTAATTTTTCAACGATCTTTGATTTATCAACAATCCAAAGAACTTTTTTAGAGTAGGTTGCGACGATTTTTTCAAAAAGCAGTGCGGCACCGCCACCTTTGATTCCATGATAGTCTCCGCTGATCTCATCTGCACCATCGATCGTTAAATCGACACTTGCCACTTCATCGATCGTTTTGACCGGGATCCCTAACGATTCTGCTTGTTTTTTTGATGCCCAGGATGTTGGTACACCAACGATCGACAAGTTTTCTTCTTTCACTCTGCGCCCCAATTCTTCGATCATGTAATACGCAGTTGAACCAGTTCCTAAACCGACGACCATACCGTCAGTGACATAGCTGGCCGCTTCAATACCGACCATCTCTTTTAGATTCATTATTGACCCACCTCTAATAAAATACTATTTTCATCTTTATTATATAGTAAGAAGAAGTAAAAAGGAGGCGCAAGGGAGAGTTTTTTTTATAAAATTTTGGCAGTTGCTCCTTTCATAAAAAATCATTGGAGAGATGGTTGACAGAGTCTTTTTATCATGGTATTCTATCAAAGGTGCTTTATCTACAGGTCTCTCGTTGGAGACGTGCTGACTGTTTATCAAAGCATATTTGATAAGAATGCAGAGAATGCATTATTTTTTATCGCAAAAAAAGAACCACCTGGATGTGTGGAACTATAAAGCGAATCAAGGAAGGAGGAAAACTAGGGATGCCTACAATTAATCAATTAGTACGTAAACCTCGTAAATCCAAGGTTGAAAAATCAAATTCACCAGCATTGAACAAAGGATACAACAGTTTCAAAAAAGCTCAAACGAATGTTAACTCACCTCAAAAGCGTGGGGTAGCTACTCGTGTGGGAACTATGACACCGAAAAAACCGAACTCAGCTCTACGTAAATATGCGCGTGTTCGTTTGTCAAACTTGATTGAAGTGACAGCTTATATTCCAGGTATCGGTCACAACTTGCAAGAACACAGTGTGGTATTGCTACGCGGTGGACGTGTAAAAGACTTACCAGGGGTACGTTACCATATCGTTCGTGGTGCATTGGATACTGCCGGTGTTAACGATCGTAAACAATCTCGTTCTAAATATGGAACAAAACGTCCTAAAGCTTAATTTTGATTCAAACTACAAATGAAACTATTTAATCAGAACTGATATTTCGGAAGGAGGAGTTACGGATGCCTCGTAAAGGTCCTGTTGCAAAACGTGATGTTTTACCAGATCCTATTTATAACTCAAAATTAGTAACTCGTTTGATCAACCGTGTAATGGTTGATGGTAAACGCGGTGTTGCTGCAAATATTATCTACAATGCTTTTGGCATTATCAAAGAATCTACAGGAAATGATCCATTGGAAGTTTTCGAACAAGCAATGAAGAACATTATGCCTGTATTGGAAGTTAAAGCTCGCCGTGTCGGTGGTTCTAACTACCAAGTCCCAGTTGAAGTTCGTCCAGAACGTCGTACAACTCTAGGTCTTCGTTGGGTGGTAAACTACGCTCGTTTGCGTGGCGAACACACAATGGAAGAACGTCTTGCGAAAGAAATCATGGATGCAGCAAACAACACTGGTGCTTCTGTGAAGAAACGCGAAGACACACACAAAATGGCGGAAGCCAACCGCGCATTTGCTCACTATCGTTGGTAAGATCCTCACTGCTTTTTATTGGAAGGTACTGAGACAACCTTAGCTTAGGTTTAAGTAAGAATGAGAGGGGAACAACCTAGAATGGCAAGAGAATTTTCGCTAGAAAAAACTCGTAATATCGGGATCATGGCCCACGTTGACGCTGGTAAAACAACGACAACTGAACGTATCCTTTATTACACAGGTAAAATCCATAAAATTGGGGAAACACATGAAGGTGCTTCTCAAATGGACTGGATGGAACAAGAACAAGAACGTGGGATCACGATCACTTCTGCTGCGACAACTGCGCAATGGAAAGAAAACCGCGTAAATATCATCGACACTCCTGGACACGTGGACTTCACAATTGAAGTACAACGTTCACTACGGGTTCTTGACGGTGCTGTAACAGTATTGGACTCACAATCTGGTGTAGAACCACAAACTGAAACAGTTTGGCGTCAAGCGACAGATTACCGCGTACCACGTATCGTATTCTGTAACAAAATGGATAAAATCGGTGCAGACTTCTTATACTCTGTATCTACTTTACATGATCGCTTGCAAGCAAATGCTCATCCAATCCAATTACCAATTGGTGCGGAAGATGACTTTACTGGTATCATCGATCTAGTAAAAATGAAAGCTGAGATCTATACAAACGATTTAGGAACAGAGATTCAAGAAACTGAAATTCCTGAAGAGTACAAAGAATTAGCTGAAGAATGGCGCGAAAAATTAGTTGAAGCAGTTGCAGATACTGACGAAGAGCTAATGATGAAATTCTTGGAAGGTGAAGAAATCACTGAAGAAGAATTGAAAGCTGGTATCCGTCAAGCGACATTGACTGTTGAATTTTTCCCAGTTCTTTGTGGTTCAGCCTTCAAAAACAAAGGGGTTCAATTGATGTTGGATGCAGTCATCGACTACCTTCCTTCACCACTTGATGTTCCTGCAATCAAAGGGATCAATCCTAAAACTGACGAAGAAACTGATCGTCCTGCTGACGATGAAGCGCCTTTTGCTTCACTAGCATTTAAAGTAATGACTGACCCATTCGTAGGTCGTTTGACATTCTTCCGTGTGTATTCAGGTGTCTTGAACTCTGGATCATATGTCTTGAATGCTTCAAAAGACAAACGCGAACGTATCGGTCGTATCCTGCAAATGCACGCGAACACTCGTGCAGAAATCCAAACAGTTTATTCAGGCGATATCGCTGCAGCTGTTGGTTTGAAAGATACAACAACAGGGGATACATTGTGTGACGAAAAATCACCAGTTATCCTTGAATCAATCGAATTCCCAGAACCAGTTATCGAAGTAGCTGTTGAACCTAAATCAAAAGCTGACCAAGATAAAATGGGTGTGGCTTTACAAAAACTTGCTGAAGAAGATCCTTCATTCCGTGTAGAAACAAACGCTGAAACTGGCGAAACTGTTATCGCAGGGATGGGTGAACTTCACTTGGACGTCCTTGTTGACCGTATGCGTCGCGAATTTAAAGTTGAAGCAAACGTTGGTGCGCCTCAAGTTTCTTACCGCGAAACATTCCGTGCTTCTACGCAAGCCGAAGGTAAATTTGTACGTCAGTCTGGTGGTAAAGGTCAATACGGTCACGTATGGATCGAATTTACACCAAACGAAGAAGGTAAAGGCTTCGAATTCGAAAACGCAATTGTCGGTGGTGTGGTTCCACGTGAATACATCCCAGCAGTTGAAAAAGGACTTGAAGACTCAATGGCTAACGGTGTTCTAGCTGGTTATCCATTGGTTGACATCAAAGCCAAGCTTTACGATGGTTCATACCATGATGTCGATTCAAGTGAAACAGCCTTCCGTGTGGCAGCTTCAATGGCTTTACGTGCTGCAGCGAAGAAAGCTAATCCAGTGATTCTTGAACCAATGATGAAAGTTGTTATCACTGTTCCTGAAGATTACTTAGGTGATGTTATGGGACACGTAACTGCTCGTCGTGGACGTGTTGAAGGTATGGAAGCGCATGGTAACTCACAAATCGTTAACGCGATTGTTCCATTGGCTGAAATGTTCGGATATGCAACAACACTTCGTTCATCTACTCAAGGACGCGGTACTTTCATGATGACATTTGATCACTATGAAGATGTACCTAAGTCTGTTCAAGAAGAAATCATCAAGAAAAACGGCGGCAAAGCTGAATAATTGATGCACAAATGCGAAATTCAGTAAAAAGCTATATTTTTTATGAAGTTTCGTGTACAATATTATCGATGATAAGGGATGGGGGGCTTCGCGCCCTCTACCTATCAAATATAAAAAATAAACTGTATTTTTAGGAGGAACATTTTAAAATGGCAAAAGAAAAATTTGACCGTTCTAAACCCCACGTAAACATTGGTACGATCGGACACGTTGACCATGGTAAAACTACACTTACAGCTGCTATCACAACTGTATTATCTAAAAAAGGTTTGGCACAAGCTTCTGCTTACGACCAAATCGATGGTGCTCCAGAAGAACGCGAACGCGGAATCACTATCTCAACTGCTCACGTTGAGTATGAAACTGAAGCTCGCCACTACGCTCACGTAGACTGCCCAGGACACGCGGACTATGTTAAAAACATGATCACTGGTGCTGCGCAAATGGACGGTGCGATCTTAGTAGTATCTGCTGCTGACGGTCCTATGCCTCAAACTCGTGAACACATCTTGTTATCACGTAACGTTGGCGTACCATACATCGTTGTTTTCTTGAACAAAATGGATATGGTTGATGACGAAGAATTGCTAGAATTAGTTGAAATGGAAGTTCGTGACCTATTGTCTGAATATGACTTCCCAGGCGACGATGTTCCTGTAATCGCCGGTTCTGCTTTGAAAGCTCTTGAAGGAGATCCTTCATACGAAGAAAAAATCATGGAATTGATGGCTGCAGTTGACGAATACGTTCCAACTCCAGAACGTGATACTGACAAACCATTCATGATGCCAGTCGAAGACGTATTCTCAATCACTGGACGTGGTACTGTTGCTACAGGCCGTGTTGAACGTGGACAAGTTCGCGTTGGTGATGAAGTAGAAATCGTTGGTATTGCTGACGAAACTGCTAAAACAACTGTAACAGGTGTTGAAATGTTCCGTAAATTGTTAGACTATGCTGAAGCAGGGGATAACATTGGTGCATTGCTACGTGGGGTTGCTCGTGAAGACATCCAACGTGGACAAGTATTGGCTAAAGCTGGTACAATCACACCTCATACAAAATTCAAAGCTGAAGTTTATGTTTTGACAAAAGAAGAAGGTGGACGTCACACTCCATTCTTCACTAACTACCGTCCTCAGTTCTACTTCCGTACAACTGACGTAACTGGTGTTGTTGAATTACCAGAAGGAACTGAAATGGTTATGCCTGGCGATAACGTAACAATCGACGTTGAATTGATCCACCCAATTGCTATCGAAGACGGAACTCGTTTCTCAATTCGTGAAGGCGGACGTACTGTTGGTTCAGGCGTTGTAACTGAAATCAAAGCTTAATTGACTTGATAAATGCAAAAAGCAGAAGCGCTAGCGCTTCTGCTTTTTTTTGCTTGAAAATTTTTATTTGATCAATTTTTGATCTTTTAGAAACTGATCAAAGCCTTGGTCAGGGACACGGCCGTAGAAATTGGCGAATTTTTCGGACCAAGGCATTGTTTCTCTCGCTTCACCGAAGGCGGTCATGATTTGGTCATAGTCTTCGATCGCTTGATAGGAATAATCCTGGTATTTGTTGTAATGGATTACCGCCTCTTGAGGCAAGCGAGGCTTGAGAGCAATATCTACAATTGGTTTGCCAATACTTAATCCAGCCACAGGGTAAACGTATTCTGGCAGTTCGAGCAATTCGGCGATCGCTTTGCTGTCTTTGCGGACACTGCCGGAAATAACTGTTCCTAGACCAAGAGATTCCGCAGCAATGGCAGCTGACTGTAAAGCGATACTAGCATCGGTTGTTGCGATCAACAATGGTTGTAGACCTTCATCAACCAGATAAGGTGTTTGTTTTTTCTCAGCAACTTTCTTGGTGCGGTTTAAATCAGCCAAGAAAAGTAAAAAGATAGAACTTTCAGCGATATGAGGATTACCTGGATTCCAAGTAACCAGCTGTTGTCGAAGTGAACGATCATCGATCACGAGAATGGAATAAGCTTGCCCGTTCATCCAGCTAGGTGCTTGTCGTGCAGCAGATAAAATTGCTTCTAACTGCTCCTTTGATAATTGATAGTTGCTATCGAATTGGCGATAAGTGCGGTGGTTGGTTAATAGATCAATTGTCTCATTCATACAGATGCTCCTTTAATTGTGTTGTGATTTTTCTGAATTGCTGACAAAACAAGTCTAGTTGATTTTCCGAAAGTCGTGTATAGTTCAGACGAAATCCGTTTGTATCATTGCTGAAGAGAAAGGCTGGGGCAACTAGACAATCATTTTTTAAGAAAAGTGTCCAGTCTCTCCGTTTCAGTGGGGCGTGTTGCCATTGCAGCCAGAGGTATAGTCCCCCAGTGGTCTGTTGGAATGCCCAATCCTCAGAAAAAGCGTCCAGTCGCTGAATCAAGGCATGTTGCTTTTGAGCCATCTTTTTTAGCAAGTCCTGTTGTTGTTGAGGGTACTCCATGGAACGGAGAGCAAGATTAGCTAACAGTTGAGGAAAAATCGTTGTCTCGATAGACATCCTTTTTTTAGCTTGAGCAAATTGATCCGCCAATGCTTCAGGAGCTAATAACCAGCCGATTTTGATAGAAGACCCAAAGAGTTTTGATAAAGATCCGAGATAAATGACCGAATCTGGTGCCAGTGCCTTAAATTTTTCGGGTTGCGGCGTAAAGGCTAACTCACTAAAGATATCATCTTCTATGATCGGTACTTGATACCTCTGGCAAATAGCGATAATTTCTTTGCGGCGGCCAAGGCTCATGGTACGACCGGTGGGATTTTGGAATGTCGGATTTAAATAAACAAATTTGATTTTCTGCTCTTTCAATGCTTGTTCTAAGTCTTTCGGTCGCATCCCTTCTTCGTCCTGTTTGATTCCGAGAACGCGGACATTCATTGTTGTAAATAAGGGCAATGAAAACAAAAAGGAAGGATCTTCCGTAAGAATACTATCACCTGAAGTCAACAAAACTTGCATAAGCAGTGTGATACCTTGCGTGGAGCCAGAAGTGATCACGAGTTTTTGTCCAGATAAGGGGATTCCGAAATCTTCCGTCAAGTGCCGCATCAAGACTTCTTGCAATGGTGGATAGCCGGCTGGGGTGCTTTGCAGGCTTTCGTTGCGGATCATCTCCCAAGTAAAGGCAGGAAATTGGAAATCAGGAAGCAGTTCTTGTGGCAGATCACCTGTATAAAGGTCGAGAATTTGGTCTTTTGTGCGCAATCGCTGAATCTCTTCAACAAAGGGGTCTTGCTGTAAGTAGGGACTAGATAGAGACGAGCGGAGATAAGACAGAGGGGTCTGACGGTTGCCCCATCGACCTTCAGAGACTTGTGTGCCGCTGCCTCGTTTGCGCGTGATCCATCCTAAACTCCGAAGCTCATCCAGTGCCTTGACGATCGTTGAACGGTTGACCCCGAATTGAGTGGCTAGTTTTCGTTCGGCGGGCAACTGTTCACCAGGTGTGTAATCGCCATTTTGGATGGCCTCGATAAAGTAAGTGACGATTTGCTGATAGAGTGGTTGCTTCTTCTGTTTATCGATTTGCCAATCGGTCATTAGAGCCCTCCTTTTTTATTGGATGGTATAAAAATAAGCCAATTGGCTGTTTTCGTCAAGGGGACCATTGGTTATACTGAATAAAAGGAGTCGATAATAATGAAGAAAGTATTAACGATCGCCGGGTCCGATTCAACAGGCGGCGCAGGAATTGAAGCTGATTTAAAGACCTTTCAAGAGTATGGTGTTTTTGGTTTTGCTTCGATTGCCTCGATCGTCACCATGGATCCGTCAATGGGATGGACCCACGAAGTGACAGCTATGGACACTTCTTTGGTCGAAAAACAATTGATTTCGGCTTTCACGGGGGAACCAATGGATGCCGTTAAGACAGGGATGTTGGGGAATGAAGCCAATATTGCGCAGGCTGCCAAGATGATCCAGCAACAACAAGTGAAACAGGTGGTGATCGATCCTGTTATTGCTTGTAAAGGGACCGCACATATTTTGCAGCCAAAGAGTGTGGATGCATTGATCGAATACTTGCTGCCTTTGGCGGATGTGGTGACACCTAACTTGATTGAAGCTGGAATTTTATCGGGGATGGGGGACTTAAAAGACCTTGTTGCTATGAAAGAAGCTGTGAAAAGGATTTATCATTTAGGCGCGAAGTGTGTCGTCGTCAAAGGAGGTCATCGGTTGCCAGGAGCGCAAGCAATTGACTTAGTTTATGATGGACACTCTTTTACTACTCTAGAAAGCCGGAGGATCGATACTGATTTCAACCATGGTGCAGGCTGTACGTTTTCTGCAGCCATTACTGCTGGATTAGCAAAAGGGCTGCCGTTACTAGAAAGCATTCGCTTGGCCAAAGACTTCGTCGTTGCGGCGATTCGACAAGGGGTTCTGATCAATCCTTATGTCGGTCACGTCTGGCACGGTGCTTATAATCATGCGGAAGAAAGGATGATACCACATGAATGATCACAGAATTCGAAGTATTGTCTTTGTGGCATTGTTTACAGCGTTGACAGTCATTGGTACGATGATCAAGATCCCATTGCCCACCGGCGCCTTTGTGCACTTGGGGAATGCCGTTCTTTTATTAGCAGTTTTATTATTAGGTTATGTGAAAGGCTCCCTTGCTGGGGGACTAGGCTTTGCGATTTTTGATTTGCTGAATGGGTATGCGACAGAGGCCCCTTATTTTATTTTGGAAAGTTTTATTGTGGGGGCTTTTGCATATGGTGCGTTTCTCTTATTTAAAAAACGTCCGCAAGCAATATGGCAGTTAGTGGTTATTGGGTCTGTTACTGGCTTGGCGAAACTTGCTATGACGCAAATCAAAAATACTGTTATGCTTTGGTATCTTGGCAGCAGCTGGTCAGGAGCTTGGTCGGCAGCGGTCATCAAATTGCCGGCAACAGTCATCAATGTAGTGGCCACGATTTTGATTGTCGCTATTGCTTATTTTCCGTTAAAAGCAGCAATCCAACGTGTGACTAAAGGATTAATCAACTAGTAGTAAATCGAGATGATTAGTGGTTTGAAGCGCTTTTTCTGGAGAATTATTCCGGAAGGGGCGCTTTTGCGTTAGTAGCTATGGTTGTTGGAAAAGCTTTTGCTTAGAGCAAGTCATTAGGCAAGGTTTTTGTTGTTTTCAAGAGAAAAGAAAGTTTTCTGAAAAAAACGCAAAAGAATCGTTTCTTTTCATTAAAAAAAGCTTGCAATCAGCGTTTATCCATAATATAATCATAAAGGTGCTGTTTACGTATATGCGTAAGTCACACTGGCAGCAAAGAAAAAACTGCCGGCTACGAAACGAGAGGTTGCGACACGCCCGGACGCTTTGCCATGGACGAGCGTGACGGAAATTTTCGTGGAGCTATGTCTACTTTTCAAAATAGGCGAAGGAGGGAAAACAATGGCAAAACAAAAAATTCGTATCCGTTTAAAAGCGTATGAACATCGTATTTTAGATCAATCAGCGGATAAAATCGTAGAAACTGCAAAAAGAACTGGAGCTGGCGTATCTGGTCCAATTCCATTGCCAACTGAACGCAGCTTGTACACGATCATCCGTGCGACACACAAATACAAAGATTCACGCGAACAATTCGAAATGCGTACACACAAACGTCTAATCGACATTGTGAATCCAACACCAAAAACAGTTGATGCTTTAATGAAGCTAGACTTGCCAAGCGGTGTAAATATTGAAATCAAACTATAATAATTAAGATGGAGGTGTAATCATGACCAAAGGAATCTTAGGGAAAAAAGTGGGAATGACTCAAATCTTCACTGAATCTGGCGAATTGATTCCAGTAACTGTAGTAGAAGCTACTCCAAACGTAGTGCTACAAGTGAAAACAATCGAAAATGACGGCTACGAAGCAATTCAAGTCGGCTACCAAGATATGCGTGAAGTTTTGTCTAACAAACCTGCGAAAGGTCATGTTGCAAAAGCAAACACGGCTCCTAAGCGCTTCATTCGCGAATTCAAGAATGTAGAGCTAGAGGGCTTAGAAGTAGGTTCAGAAATTAAAGTTGATATTTTTGAAGCAGGAGACATCATTGATGTAACCGGCACTTCGAAAGGTAAAGGATTCCAAGGCGTTATCAAACGTCACGGACAAAGCCGCGGACCAATGGCTCACGGTTCTCGTTATCACCGTCGTCCTGGATCAATGGGTCCAGTTGCACCTAACCGTGTATTCAAAAACAAACGTCTTGCTGGACGTATGGGCGGTAACCGCATCACGATCCAAAACTTGGAAATCGTGCGTGTAGACGCAGAACGTAACGTTATCTTGATTAAAGGTAATGTACCTGGCGCGAAAAAATCATTGATTACAATCAAATCAGCTGTGAAAGCTAAATAAGTAGATAGGAAGAAAGGAGGAACTAAGGAATGCCGAATGTAGCATTATTCAAACAAGATGGAAGCCAAAATGGCGAAATTACATTGAACGAAGAAATCTTCGGAATTGAACCAAATGAAACAGTTGTCTACGATGCAATCATCATGCAACGTGCTTCATTAAGACAAGGAACACACGCTGTGAAAAATCGCAGTGCCGTTCGTGGCGGTGGCCGTAAACCATGGCGCCAAAAAGGAACTGGTCGTGCTCGTCAAGGTTCAATCCGTTCACCACAATGGCGTGGAGGTGGCGTAGTCTTCGGACCAACACCACGTTCATACAGCTACAAACTTCCTAAAAAAGTTCGTCGCTTAGCAATGAAATCTGTATTGTCAGAAAAAGTTGCTTCAAATAACTTGGTAGCAGTAGAAGGGTTAAGCTTTGATGCACCAAAAACAAAAGAATTCAAACAAGTTTTAGCTAACTTGACTATTGACTCAAAAGTATTGGTAGTTTTAGAAACAGAAAACGACTTTGCTGCATTATCTGCACGCAACTTGCCATCTGTTTCAGTAGTAACTGCTGATAACGTGAGCGTATTGGATGTTGTTTCAGCAGATAAAATGTTGGTAACACAAACTGCTCTTACTCAGATCGAGGAGGTGCTTGCATAATGAACTTACTAGACGTCATCAAACGCCCAGTGATCACTGAGAAATCTATGCTTGCCATGGATGACAAGAAATATACTTTCGAAGTAGACACAAAAGCGAACAAAACTTTAGTAAAACAAGCTGTAGAAGCTGCCTTTGACGGAGTGAAAGTGGCTAACGTGAATATCATCAACGTACGCCCTAAATTCAAACGCATGGGTAAATATGCAGGATACACAAAAAAACGTCGCAAAGCTGTTGTGACTTTAACTGAAGATTCAAAAGAAATCCAAATTTTTGACGCTGCTGAATAAGCAGACCATATTTAAATACTAAATGGGAGGGAAAAAGACGTGGCGATTAAAAAGTACAAACCTACCACAAACGGCCGTCGTAATATGACAAGTTCTGATTTCGCTGAAATCACAACTTCAACACCAGAAAAAACATTGTTAGCGCCATTGAAAAACAATGCTGGTCGTAACAACAACGGACGTATCACGGTTCGTCATCAAGGTGGCGGTCACAAACGTCAATACCGTTTGATCGATTTCAAACGTAACAAAGACAATGTCGTTGCTACTGTTAAAACGATTGAATATGATCCAAACCGTTCTGCTAACATTGCGTTAGTACATTACGAGGATGGAGTAAAAGCATATATCTTAGCACCTAAAGGATTAGAAGTTGGCATGACTGTCGTTTCTGGACCAGATGCAGATATTAAAGTAGGGAACGCATTACCACTAGAAAATATTCCAGTTGGTACTGTTATCCACAACATCGAAATGAAACCAGGAAAAGGCGGACAATTGATCCGTTCAGCTGGTACAAGTGCACAAGTACTTGGTAAAGAAGGAAAATATGTATTGATCCGCTTGAACTCAGGCGAAGTACGTATGATCTTGGCAACATGCCGTGCAACAATTGGCTCTGTTGGTAACGAACAACATGAATTGATCAACATCGGTAAAGCCGGACGTTCTCGTTGGATGCGCAAACGCCCAACTGTACGTGGTAGCGTAATGAACCCTAATGATCACCCACACGGTGGTGGTGAAGGTAAAGCTCCAATCGGACGTAAAGCTCCAGTTTCACCTTGGGGACAACCAGCACTTGGTTACAAAACACGTAACAAGAAAGCTAAATCAGACAAACTTATCGTTCGTCGTCGCAAGACTAAATAATTTACTTGACCATGTGTCGCACATTTTGAGAGGAGGTACACCATGGGTCGTAGTTTGAAAAAAGGACCTTTTGTCGATGACCATTTGATGAAGAAGGTCGAAGCACAACAAGGCGCTGAAAAGAAAAAAGTGATCAAAACTTGGTCACGTCGTTCCACAATCTTCCCAAGTTTTATCGGATTTACAATTGCTGTGTATGATGGACGGAAACATGTACCAGTTTACATCCAAGAAGACATGGTAGGACACAAACTAGGTGAATTTGCACCAACAAGAACTTATCGCGGACACGCTGCCGACGATAAGAAAACAAGACGCTAATTTTGAGGGGAGGATATCCAAAAATGGCAGAACAAATCACATCAGCGAAAGCAACTGCTAAAACAGTCCGCGTTTCTCCTCGTAAATCACGTCTAGTTATTGATTTGATCAGAGGGAAAAGCGTTGCTGAAGCAATCGCGATCTTGAAGTTCACACCAAACAAAGCGGCTGGAATCATCGAGAAAGTCTTGATGTCAGCTATCGCTAATGCAGAAAACAATTTTGACTTAGATGTTGAAAACTTGATTGTTTCTGAAGCATTCGTCAACGAAGGACCAACAATGAAACGTTTCCGTCCACGTGCGAAAGGTTCAGCTTCTCCAATCAACAAACGTACAAGTCATATTACTGTAGTCGTATCAGAAAAATAAGGAGGGACAATCAGTGGGTCAAAAAGTACATCCAATTGGAATGCGTGTAGGCATCATCCGTGACTGGGATGCAAAATGGTATGCTGAAAAAGAGTATGCTGAATTTCTACATGAAGATTTGAAAATCCGTAAATTTATCGCATCTAAACTTGCTGATGCCGCTGTGTCAACAATTGAAATCGAGCGCGCAGCAAACCGCGTAAATATTTCAATCCACACAGCTAAACCAGGTATGGTTATCGGTAAAGGCGGATCTGAAGTCGAAAACCTAAGAAAAGAATTAAACAAATTAACTGGCAAACGAGTTCACATCAACATCGTTGAAATCAAAAAACCAGATTTAGATGCTAAATTAGTAGGCGAAGGAATCGCACGTCAATTAGAAAACCGTGTTGCTTTCCGTCGTGCGCAAAAACAAGCGATCCAACGCACAATGCGTTCTGGCGCTAAAGGAATCAAAACACAAGTATCTGGTCGTCTAAACGGAGCAGATATCGCTCGTTCAGAAGGCTATTCAGAAGGAACAGTTCCACTTCATACATTACGTGCGGATATTGATTACGCATGGGAAGAAGCAGATACAACATACGGAAAACTAGGAGTTAAAGTGTGGATTTATCGTGGAGAAATTCTTCCAACTAAAAAGAACACTGAGAAAGGAGGGAAATAAACATGTTAGTACCTAAACGTGTAAAACACCGTCGTGAATTCCGCGGGAAAATGCGCGGTGAAGCGAAAGGCGGAAAAGAAGTAGTTTTCGGTGAATACGGCTTGCAAGCTGTTGAATCACACTGGATCACAAACCGCCAAATCGAAGCTGCCCGTATTGCAATGACTCGTTATATGAAACGTGGCGGGAAAGTATGGATCAAAATTTTCCCTCACAAATCTTATACGGCCAAAGCAATTGGGGTACGTATGGGTTCTGGTAAAGGGGCTCCTGAAGGATGGGTATCACCAGTAAAACGTGGTAAAATCATGTTTGAAATTGCCGGCGTTCCCGAAGAAGTTGCGCGTGAAGCGTTACGTCTTGCTTCTCACAAATTGCCAGTGAAAACAAAGATCGTAAAACGTGAGGAAATGGGTGGTGAATCGAATGAAGGTTAAAGAAATCAGAGAATTAACCACTGCCGAAATGCTAGATCAAGAAAAACAATTGAAAGAAGAATTGTTTAATCTTAGATTCCAATTAGCTACAGGACAATTAGAAAACACTGCACGTATCAAAGAAGTACGTAAATCGATTGCACGCATCAAAACAGTATTGCGTGAACAAGCAAAGTAATAGTGGAAGGAGGCCATTTAGCGTATGACTGAAGAAAGAAATCAACGCAAAGTTTACCAAGGTCGCGTGGTATCCGACAAGATGGATAAAACAATCACTGTTGTCGTTGAAACTAAGAAAAACCACCCTATCTACGGCAAACGTCTGAACTATTCTAAGAAATACAAAGCACACGATGAAAACAACGAAGCAAAAGTTGGCGATATCGTGAAAATTATGGAAACTCGTCCATTATCAGCTACGAAACGTTTCCGTCTAGTAGAGATTGTTGAAAAGGCAGTGATTATCTAATCACACGAGATTTTCCTATATAGATTGTGAATTGCAAAATCTGAAAGGAGGATACACATCGTGATCCAAGCAGAAAGCCGATTAAGAGTGGCGGACAACTCAGGTGCCCGTGAAATTCTAACGATCAAAGTCCTTGGCGGATCTGGTCGTAAAACTGCGAATATTGGTGACGTGATCGTTGCTACGGTCAAACAAGCAACGCCAGGTGGGGTTGTCAAAAAAGGTGACGTCGTTAAAGCCGTTATCGTTCGTACAAAATCAGGAGCACGTCGTACAGACGGTTCTTACATTAAATTTGATGAAAATGCTGCGGTTATTATCCGTGACGATAAGAGCCCACGTGGAACTCGTATCTTTGGACCAGTTGCTCGCGAATTGCGTGAAGGCAACTTTATGAAGATCGTTTCCCTAGCACCAGAAGTATTGTAATAGTGATTCTTATCTAAAGGAGGTGCGAAACAAACATGTTTGTTAAAAAAGGCGATAAAGTTAAAGTTATCACTGGTAAAGACAAAAACAAAGAAGGCGTTGTACTTGCAGCGTTTCCTAAGAAAGACAAAGTCGTTGTTGAAGGTGTGAACGTCGTTAAAAAACACCAAAAACCTTCTCAAACAGCTCCTCAAGGCGGAATCGTCGAGATGGAAGCACCAATTCATGTTTCTAACGTGATGGTGGTTGATCCTTCGAACGGTGAAGCAACACGTGTAGGCTATAAAGAAGTTGACGGCAAAAAAGTCCGCGTTTCTAAAAAAACCGGAGAAGTTCTTGATAAATAATCAAATAAAGGAAGGAGGGGCTAACAGATGAACCGCCTTAAAGAAAAATATTCAAAAGAAGTTGTCCCATCATTAATGGACAAATTTAACTACAGCTCAGTTATGCAAGCACCAAAAGTTGATAAAATCGTTATCAACATGGGTGTTGGTGATGCTGTATCGAATGCAAAAAACTTAGATAAAGCTGTTGAAGAATTACAATTGATCTCAGGTCAAAAACCATTGATCACAAAAGCGAAAAAATCTATTGCTGGATTCCGTTTACGTGAAGGAATGCCAATCGGTGCGAAAGTTACTCTACGCGGCGAAAGAATGTATGAATTCTTAGACAAGTTAGTAACAGTTTCATTGCCACGTGTCCGTGACTTCCACGGTGTCAGCAAAAAAGCGTTTGACGGACGCGGAAACTACACATTAGGAATCAAAGAACAATTGATCTTCCCTGAAGTAGATTATGATTTGATCGATAAAGTACGTGGTATGGATATCGTTATTGTAACAACAGCCAACACAGATGAAGAATCTCGTGAATTGTTGTCACAATTAGGCATGCCATTCCAAAAATAAAAAAAGGAGGCGAACTACGTGGCTAAAAAATCAATGATTGCTAAAAACAAACGCCCTGCTAAATTCTCAACACAAGAGTATACTCGTTGCGAACGTTGCGGACGTCCACATTCAGTTTATCGTAAATTTCATCTTTGCCGTATTTGCTTCCGCGAACTTGCCTATAAAGGACAAATTCCCGGCGTGAAGAAAGCTAGCTGGTAAACTATACTCGCATAAAGGAGGTAAATTATCCCATGGTCATGACAGATCCAATCGCAGATTTTCTAACGCGTGTACGTAATGCCAATATGGTAAAACACGAAAGCTTAGAAGTACCTGCTTCAAAAATCAAACGTGATATCGCTGAAATCTTGAAACGTGAAGGTTTCGTTCGCGATGTTGAATATATCGAAGATGACAAACAAGGCGTGATCCGCGTATTCTTGAAATACGGCAAAAACGGTGAACGTGTTATCACAAACTTGAAACGTATCTCTAAACCAGGTTTGCGTGCTTATGTCAAAGCTGACGAAGTGCCAAAAGTATTGAACGGTTTAGGAATCGCGATCATCTCAACTTCTGAAGGTGTTATCACTGACAAAGAAGCAAGAGCAAAAAATGTTGGCGGCGAAGTAGTCGCTTATGTATGGTAATTTAAAATAATCCACAAGGAGGTGCCTCTAAGTGAGTCGTATCGGTAATAAGATCGTCGTTCTTCCTGCAGGTGTTGAAATCAAACAAGATGGAAACGACATTACAGTTAAAGGACCTAAAGGTGAATTGAAACGTACTTTTTCTTCTGATATCAAAATGAATATCGAAGGAAACGAAGTAACATTCACTCGTCCAAACGATAGTAAAGAAATGAAAACTATCCACGGAACTACCCGTGCAAACTTCAACAACATGGTTGTTGGTGTTTCTGAAGGTTTCCAAAAAGCGTTAGAATTGATCGGGGTTGGGTACCGTGCTCAATTGCAAGGTAAAAAACTTGTATTGAACGTTGGTTACTCTCATCCGGTTGAAATCGAAGCGCCAGCTGGAATCGAAATTGAAGTTCCTTCAAACACTTCTGTGATCATCAAAGGATCAGATAAAGAAGTTGTTGGCGAATTAGCTGCCAATATTCGTGGCGTTCGTCCTCCAGAACCTTATAAAGGCAAAGGAATTCGTTATGTTGGCGAATTTGTGCGTCGTAAAGAAGGTAAAACTGGTAAATAGTCGTAAGCATTTACGAATAGCGGCTTAGGCTAGCAAATAAAAAGAGGTGACAATTGTGATTACAAAACCAGATAAAAATAAAACACGTCAGAAAAGACATCGTCGTGTACGTAACAAAATCTCTGGTACTGCTGAGTGCCCACGCTTAAACGTGTTCCGTTCGAACAAAAACATCTACGCTCAAATCATTGATGACGTAGCGGGTGTGACGCTAGCAAGTGCCTCTGCCTTAGATAAAGAAATTTCAGGTGGAAACAAAACTGAACAAGCACAAGCTGTCGGCAAATTAGTTGCAGAACGTGCAGCAGCAAAAGGTATTAAAGTAGTAGTCTTTGACCGTGGTGGATACCTTTACCATGGCCGTGTAGCAGCTTTAGCTGAAGCAGCTCGCGAAAATGGACTGGAATTTTAAGAGAAGGAGGAACACCATTCATGGTTTATATTGATCCAAAACATTTGGAATTAGAAGACCGCGTTGTTGCGATTAACCGTGTAACTAAAGTTGTTAAAGGTGGACGTCGTCTACGTTTTGCTGCATTAGTTGTTGTCGGTGATAAAAACGGACACGTAGGTTTCGGTACTGGTAAAGCACAAGAAGTACCAGAAGCAATCCGTAAAGCAATCGAAGACGCGAAGAAAAACTTGGTAGAAGTACCAATGGTTGGTTCTACAATCCCTCACGAAGTTATCGGTGTATTCGGCGGCGGACGCATCCTTATGAAACCTGCTGTAGAAGGTTCTGGGGTAGCTGCTGGTGGACCCGTTCGTGCCGTATTGGAATTAGCTGGGGTAGCGGATATCACATCTAAATCTTTAGGTTCTAACACACCAATCAACGTTGTTCGCGCAACAGTTGAAGGGTTGAAACAATTGAAACGCGCTGAAGAAGTGGCAGCACTTCGCGGCAAATCAGTAGAAGAATTAATCGGTTAAGGAGGACACTATAATGGCTGAATTGAAAATCACTTTAAAACGCAGTATTATTGGACGTCCCCAAAACCAACGCGATACTGTAAAAGCGTTAGGTCTTACAAAGTTGAATTCAACAGTAGTAAAACCTGCTAATGATGCAATCAAAGGCATGGTCAACACTGTTTCTCACTTAGTGGACGTTGAAGAAGTCTAAGGATCAGCAGATCTAGTTTGATTAAGGAGGTGCCAAACCTATGAAACTTCATGAATTAAAACCATCAGAAGGATCACGCCAAGTACGTAACCGTGTTGGTCGCGGAACTTCATCTGGTAACGGTAAAACAGCTGGACGCGGACAAAAAGGTCAAAAAGCTCGTTCAGGTGGCGGAGTACGTTTAGGCTTTGAAGGGGGACAAACACCATTGTTCCGTCGTTTGCCAAAACGCGGATTTACAAATGTCAACCGCAAAGAATATGCAGTTATCAATCTTGATGTATTAAACCGCTTTGAAGACGGTGCAGAAGTAACACCTGTTGCTTTGCATGAAGCTGGAATCGTCAAAGATGAAAAAGCTGGAATCAAAGTATTAGCAAATGGAGAACTAACGAAGAAATTGACTGTGAAAGCAGCAAAATTCTCAAAAGCAGCTGAAGAAGCAATCGTTGCTGCTGGTGGATCAATCGAGGTGATCTAATGTTCAAACTACTAAAGGACGCCTTTAAAGTAAAAGATATTAGATCGAGAATTTTCTTCACCGTACTTATCTTGTTTGTCTTTCGTCTGGGTACACATATTACTGTGCCAGGCGTAGACGCAAGCCGTTTGCGGGAAATTGCTGATCTACCGTTTCTGAACATGTTGAACTTGGTCAGCGGTGGCGCGATGCAGCAATTCTCGATTTTCTCAATGGGTGTGTCACCATATATTACTGCGTCAATCGTTATTCAGTTGTTGCAGATGGATATTGTGCCAAGATTTGTTGAGTGGTCGAAGCAAGGGGAAGTTGGTCGTAAGAAATTGAATCAAGCAACTCGTTACCTAACATTGGTTTTGGCCTTTGTTCAGTCGATGACGTTAACTGCAGGGTTCAACTATTATACACAACTTGGCTTTGTCAACAATCCAAATATCTCGACGTTTGTGGTGATTGGTTTGATCTTAACAGCAGGTACGATGCTCGTTACTTGGTTAGGAGAACAAATCACAGAACGCGGAATTGGAAATGGTGTGTCAATGATTATCTTTGCAGGGATCATTTCACGCTTACCCGCTAGTATCAAGGAATTGGTAGAAGATTATTTCATCAACGTGGATCCATCAGATATTTGGATGAATGCATTGTTTATGGTCTTGCTTGTCGTTGCTGTTTTGGTCATCATCACATTTGTGACGTATGTACAACAAGCAGAACGAAAGATTCCAATCCAATATACGAAGCGAGTAGCTGGTGCGCCAACAAGTAGTTATCTTCCATTGAAGGTCAACGCTGCCGGTGTAATCCCAGTTATCTTTGCTAGTTCGTTTATTACAACACCAAATGCGATCATTCAAGCATTAGGTAGTTCGTACAAAGGCGAAACTTGGTATGAAGTAGTACAAACGATTTTTAGTTATAACACCGTACCTGGTGCGATCATCTATACTGTTTTGATCGTGGCGTTTACGTTCTTCTATGCATTTGTACAAGTTAACCCTGAGAAATTAGCGGAAAACCTACAAAAACAAGGAAGCTACATTCCAAGTGTGCGCCCTGGTAAAGGAACAGAAGAATACGTCTCACGTCTGCTTATGCGATTAAGTACAGTAGGATCGGTCTTCTTAGGACTAGTTGCGCTGTTGCCGATCATCGCTCAGATGGTTTGGAACTTGCCGCAATCAATCGGTTTAGGTGGAACAAGTTTATTGATCGTTATCGGGGTAGCTCTGGATACTGCGAAGCAGCTAGAAGGACTTATGCTGAAACGGAAATATACTGGTTTTATCAATTAAAGTTATTGAAGTGTTGAGGTCTTCCTCAACACTATTCAAAAACTTACAGGAGGAATTAGAATGAACCTCATTTTAATGGGACTACCTGGTGCCGGTAAAGGTACTCAGGCAGAACGTATCGTTGCTGAATACGGTCTTCCTCATATTTCAACAGGCGATATGTTTCGGGCTGCAATGGCGAACGAAACAGAATTAGGCCTGAAAGCAAAATCTTACATGGATCAAGGCGCTTTGGTTCCAGATGAGGTCACCAACGGTATCGTCAAAGAGCGTTTAGCTGAACCAGACACAGAGAAAGGCTTCTTATTGGATGGCTTTCCGCGGACTTTGGAACAAGCTGAAGCATTGGACGAAATGTTGAAAGACCTAAACAAAAAACTAGATGCTGTCATTGATATTCATGTTCCTGAAGAAGTTCTCGTAGAACGTTTAGCCGGCCGCTTCATGTGCCGCAATTGTGGGGCAACTTATCATAAATTGTTCAATCCGCCAAAAGTGGAAGGAACATGTGATCGTTGTGGAAGTCATGACTTCTACCAACGTGAAGATGATAAGCCTGAGACGGTCAAAAATCGTCTAGCTGTCAATATCAAAAGCAGTGAACCAATCTTAGCTTATTACAAAGAAAAAGGTTTATTGCAGTCGATTGATGGTGATCGCGACATCGATGCTGTATTTAAAGATGTTAAAAACATCATTGACTAATCATAGATTGCCCGTCACCGACTTGCAGCTACAAAACTTTCTCTTGAAACCTTTGACAGAGTATGATAAAATATGTCAGTCCGACTTCTACTGTTATTAAGTAGAAGCATAGTTTGAGAATATCAGGTGGGAACCCCGTTTCCGCCATTTTATCGTGTGAAAATCACAAGTACAAGGAGGTACTGTGCGTGGCAAAAGAAGATATGATTGAAGTCGAAGGTACAGTCGTCGAAACTTTGCCGAATGCAATGTTTAAAGTCGAATTGGAAAACGGACACCAAGTTCTAGCGACCGTTTCTGGTAAGATCCGGATGCACTACATTCGTATATTACCTGGAGACAAAGTGACGGTTGAATTATCACCGTATGACCTGAACCGTGGCCGCATTACTTATCGCTTTAAATAATTGTACTCCGTAAAACCACAGGAGGTATTATCATGAAAGTAAGACCATCAGTAAAACCAATGTGCGAACATTGTAAAGTAATTCGTCGTAAAGGACGCGTTATGGTGATTTGCCCAGCAAATCCAAAACATAAACAACGTCAAGGATAATCGGAGGTGTAACAAATATGGCTCGTATTGCAGGAGTAGATATTCCTCGTGATAAACGTGTGGTCGTTTCACTTACTTATATCTATGGTATTGGTAACACGACTGCAAAACAAATTTTAGCAAACGCTGGCGTTTCTGAAGAAGTTCGTGTTCGTGATCTAACGAATGAACAAACAGATGCTATCCGTGCTGAAGTTGATAAATTAAAAGTTGAAGGTGACCTTCGTCGTGAAGTGAACTTGAACATCAAACGTTTGATGGAAATCGGTTCATACCGTGGTATCCGTCATCGCCGTGGATTGCCAGTTCGTGGACAAAACACGAAAAACAATGCACGTACTCGTAAAGGCCCGTCTAAAACAGTCGCAGGCAAGAAAAAATAATTCCTAAGTGAAGGAGGTTAAAACTTCATGGCAGCAAAAAAAGTGAGTCGTAAACGCCGTGTGAAAAAGAATATTGAAGCGGGTATTGCACATATTCACTCAACATTCAATAATACAATCATTATGATCACTGATACTCATGGGAATGCATTAGCATGGTCATCAGCTGGTTCATTAGGTTTCAAAGGAAGCAAAAAATCTACTCCTTTTGCCGCTCAAATGGCAGCAGAAACAGCTACCAAAGCAGCAATGGAACACGGATTAAGAACTGTAGAAGTAACAGTTAAAGGACCTGGTTCTGGACGTGAAGCAGCAATTCGTTCATTACAAGCAGCAGGTTTGGAAGTGACTGCAATCCGTGACGTGACTCCAGTCCCTCATAATGGATGCCGCCCTCCAAAACGCCGTCGTGTTTAATGAGTGCTGCTCATTTTGAGTGTAACAATTACGTCATTGAACAAGACACTTTTCGTTTTGAAAGGGGTAAAAGATAAGAATGATTGAATTCGAAAAACCAAGAATCGCAAAGATTGATGAAGAAAAAGATTATGGCAAGTTCATCGTTGAGCCTCTTGAAAGAGGATACGGAACTACTTTAGGAAATTCCTTACGTCGTATTTTATTATCTTCTTTACCTGGTGCAGCAATCACCAATATTCAAATCGATGGAGTTTTACACGAATTCTCAACTGTTAAGGGCGTTCGGGAAGACGTTGCTCAAATCATCTTGAATATCAAAGGTCTTGCATTAAAAATGTACGGGGATGAAGAAAAAACCCTGGAAATCGATATTACAGGACCTGCTACAGTAACTGCTGGCGATATCATCGTAGACAGTGATGTAGAAATCCTTAACAAAGATATGTATATCTGCAACGTTTCTGAAGGAGCTTCATTCCATGCTCGCTTAACTGTGAAACCTGGACGCGGCTACGTTCAAGCAGATGAAAATAAAAAAGAAGACATGCCAATCGGTGTTCTTCCAGTCGATTCAATCTATACACCAGTACGTCGTGTGAACTACCAAGTAGAAAATACTCGTGTTGGTCGTCGTGATGATTTTGACAAATTAACGATGGAAATATGGACTGATGGCTCAATTGAACCATTGGAAGCAATGAGTTTAGCTGCAAAAATCATGACCGAACATTTAGACATCTTTGTAAACCTAACGGACGAAGCGAAAAACGCTGAGATCATGGTGGAAAAAGAAGAAACACAAAAAGAAAAAATGTTGGAAATGACGATTGAAGAATTAGACTTGTCTGTTCGTTCATACAACTGTCTAAAACGTGCAGGAATCAATACTGTACAAGAATTGACTAATAAATCTGAACCAGAAATGATTAAAGTACGGAACTTAGGCCGTAAATCTCTTGAAGAGGTCAAAGTGAAATTACACGATCTTGGTTTAGGACTACGTAAAGACGATTAATACGTCTTCGATTACGTTAGTTTCGGCTCGTCTGATCGAGACGACATACGAAAGTGAAGGAGGGAAACCACGTGAGTTATCGTAAACTAGGACGCACATCTAGCCAACGTAAAGCGATGTTGCGTGATTTAACAACTGATTTATTCATTAACGAACGCATCGTTACGACTGAAGCTCGTGCGAAAGAAGTTCGTTCAACTGCAGAAAAAATGATCACTTTAGGTAAACGTGGTGATTTGCATGCACGTCGCCAAGCTGCCGCATTTGTTCGTAATGAAGTTGCTAGCGTTCGTGAAGAAAACGAAGAAGTAGTTATTGAATCAGCTTTGCAAAAATTATTCAATGACATCGCTCCTCGTTACACAGATCGCCAAGGTGGCTACACTCGCATCTTGAAAACAGAACCAAGACGCGGAGATGCTGCACCAATGGTTATCCTAGAACTTGTTTAAAATCACACTTATCATCACTTTATAGATGTTTATTAAGAGTGTTATGATGTTGGAAGAAACTTTCCGAGTCTAGCTCAGCGCCTACACCTCGATGTATTTCGAGGTGTACGCACTCATCATAAAGTGCTTTTTTTTTACTTTCGATGATCTGTCTTGACAGGTCATGGCAAGTGAAAACAAAGTTCTGTTTGGAAATCTCATCGGAATGATTGAAAATAACTTACTTTTTTGGTAGTGTAAGTAAGAATTAACTGGAATGAAGGAGTATATCATGAAGCCGATCATTGAATTGAATGCTATCACCGTTCGTTATACCGAAGAAGATCGTCCGGCGTTGAAGAATGTCTCTTTGTCCATTGAGCAAGGAGAATGGGTTGCGCTTATCGGTCATAACGGTTCAGGAAAATCGACCTTGGCCAAAACGATCAACGGTTTGATTTTACCGCAAGAAGGAAGCGTTGCAGTGGGAGACATGCTGCTTAATGAAGAAAATATTTGGAATATCCGTAAAATGGTCGGAATGGTTTTTCAAAATCCCGACAATCAATTTGTCGGTTCAACTGTAGAAGATGATGTGGCATTTGGTCTAGAGAACCAAGGGATTCCTCGTGACGAAATGGTGATCAGAGTCAAAAATGCTCTAGAACAAGTCCGGATGGAAGAATTTGCAACACGAGAACCAGCCAGACTTTCTGGGGGACAAAAACAGCGAGTAGCCATCGCTGGTGTTGTGGCATTACGTCCCGATATCATCATTTTAGATGAGGCAACTAGTATGCTTGATCCTGAAGGAAGAGAAGAAGTTATTTCAACGATCAAGAAAATCAAGGAAGAAAATAATTTAACTGTTCTGTCAATCACCCATGATATTGATGAGGCAGCCAATGCCAATCGGGTCATGGTCATGCGCCAAGGAGAACTGGTTCGTGAAGGGACGCCGGCAGAAATCTTTTCGGCTGGCCCAGAATTGATCGAATTGGGTCTAGATTTGCCTTTTCCAGAAAAATTGAAGGCAGCTTTGAAGCAGCGCGGCATCTCTGTGCCTGCAGCGTACTTGACAGAGGAAGGAATGGTGGATTGGCTATGGACATCCGTTTTGAAAAAGTAGCATTTACTTATCAACCGCATTCCCCATTTGAGCAACGCGTGTTATTCGATATTGATCTCGAAATCAAAGAAGGCTCGTATACAGCATTGGTGGGTCACACTGGTAGTGGCAAATCAACATTACTACAACACTTGAATGCATTATTAAAGCCAACAGCGGGCAAAGTGACGATTGGTGATCGCGTGATCACTCCTGAAACTGATAATAAGAATTTAAAACCATTGCGTAAAAAAGTAGGAATCGTCTTTCAATTTCCTGAATCGCAATTGTTTGAAGAAACTGTGGCTCGAGATATCGCTTTTGGTCCCCAAAATTTTGGTGTGAGTGAAGAAGCGGCAGCTGAATTAGCGAAAGAGTACATTAAACTCGTTGGTTTAGATGAAAGCTTTCTTGAACGTTCCCCATTTGATCTCTCAGGAGGACAGATGCGCCGAGTAGCCATTGCCGGGGTCTTAGCAATGGAACCGGAAGTATTGGTATTAGATGAGCCGACAGCGGGTTTAGATCCACAAGGACGCAAAGAAATGATGGAGATGTTCCAGCGACTCCATCAAGAGAAAAATATGACCATCATCTTAGTGACCCATTTGATGGATGATGTGGCTAATTTTGCAGATTATGTCTATGTATTAGAAAAAGGACGAATCGTTAAAGAGGGTGCACCGAAGAATGTTTTTCAAGATATCGAATGGCTACAAGAAAAACAATTAGGCGTACCAACAGCAACTGCTTTTGCAGCGTTGTTGCAAGCGAAAGGGTTGCATTTCGAACACTTGCCATTGACAGCAGAAGAACTTGCGGATCAACTGGTAGCAAAGGAGGCGACCGCAAATGATGAATAAACTAATCTTTGGCCGCTTTATTCCAGGAGATTCCTTTATCCATAAACTCGATCCACGGGTGAAATTACTTGCCAGTTTTTATTTTATTGGAATCATTTTTTTGGCAAACAATTGGCAGAGCTATCTTTTGGCAGCTGTTTTTACGCTATTTAGCATTTTTCTTTCCAAAATTGATTTGGGTTTTTTCGTTCGTGGTGTTCGCCCGTTGATCTGGCTGATTTTATTCACTGTAGCATTGCAGATTCTCTTTACGACGGGTGGAGAAGTCTATTGGTCCTGGTGGATCTTCAATATTACCGAATTTGGTTTGCAGAATGGTGCGTTCATTTTTTGCCGTTTTGTTTTGATTATTTTTATGTCGACATTGCTGACGTTGACGACACCACCTTTGGAGTTGTCAGATGCAATCGAATATATATTACGCCCATTAAAAGCCATCCGATTTCCCGTGCATGAAATTTCTTTGATGCTGTCGATCGCACTTCGCTTTGTGCCGACATTAATGGATGAGACTGAGAAAATTATGAATGCCCAGCGTGCCCGCGGAGTCGATTTCGGAGAAGGCGGGTTGTTGCAAAAGATGAAAGCTATCGTCCCATTGCTGATCCCTTTGTTTGTCAGCAGTTTTAACCGGGCAGAGGACCTAGCTACAGCCATGGAGGCTAGAGGCTATCAAGGCGGTGAAGGGCGGACCAAGTATCGGATTCTTCACTGGCACAACCGCGACACACTCGTAGTGTTGGTCTTTGTGCTCTTTACAGTAGGTTTAGTATTATTAAGAGGATAAAAGTAAATGTCTGGGGAGTGCAATCGGCTCCTCAGATTTTTTTGAGAAAATGAAAGCAGGTGAGAATATGGTACGTTATAAAGCAACGATTGCTTACGATGGCACCAATTTCCAAGGATTTCAGCGCCAACCCAATGGACGCACAGTACAAGAAGAAATCGAAAAAACATTGACTCGCATGAAAAATGGACAAGCAGTCCAAATCCACGGTTCAGGACGGACCGATGCGGGTGTCCATGCTTTAGGTCAAGTGATTCATTTTGACTTTGACGAACGTCCATTAGAAAAAATGCGCTTTGGACTTGATACACAAACACCGGAAGATATTGCTGTGAAACAGGTGGAAATCGTCGATGAACACTTTCACGCCCGCTATCTTGTGCGGGAGAAGACCTATCAATTTCGCGTAGATATCGGCAAACCACGAAGCCCTTTTCGTAGATATTACGCAAGCTATTACCCGTATCCGTTGGACCTAATGAAAATCCAGCAAGCTTTACCCGATTTATTAGGTACGCATGATTTTACCAGTTTTTGTGCCACTGGCAGCTCCGTAGAAGATAAAGTCCGGACGATTCACCAAGCTAGTATGGAAGTGAATGAGGCCGGAGACGAACTACTCTTTACCTTTCGAGGCGATGGCTTCTTATATAAAATGATCCGCATCATGGTCGGAACCCTGTTGAAGATCGGTAATGGACGCTTACCAGCAGATAGCATTCCCGCCATTATTGCCCAAAAAGACCGCAATGCCGCTGGACCTACTGCTCATCCGGAAGGGTTGTATTTGGTTCGCGTAGCCTATGAATAAAAGAGAACTAAAAGAAAGAAGCGCCTCCTAAGGTTCGATTCGTATCGATCCGTTGGGGGGCGCTTCTTTTCGCAGCTGACTGCTATTGTGGCAGATAAAGAAGGTATCGATTGCTCTCATCTGCCTGGCTTGTCTGTGGGTGTGTGTTCTATCTCAGCTGCTACTTTTCTTTGATAGAAATAGCGGAACAAAATAAAGAGCAGTAGGCAGCTAAAGAATAAAATGACTCCGATCACAAAACCTTGCGGTAAATAAGTCAGTTCAAGATGGTGGGTACCGCTTGGGATCTTCACACTGATAAACGCATCTTGGAAAGCGTCAATAGCGATAGGTTTGCCATCCAGTTTGGCAGACCAGCCCTTGTCATAAGGAATCGTAGTGATAAGCTGCTGTTCTTTCTCAGTAGTGATATCGGCTTCGGCATTTTGTTTGCCGACAGTCATCGCAACACCTCTCTCTTGAATGGCATCGATTGCCCGTTGAAAGGCGGTAGTGTCTAATGTCACCACCTGTGGGTTTTGGAAAGAAATTGACTGAGTGCCATAGAAACTTGCCGTAAACTGCACGGTCGTTGCCGTATCATAGTAGCCTAGATCATAATATTGACCATTGATTCCAATTTGACTTTCCCGCTGTTCCCCGTTCACAGTGATCGTAGCTGTAGAACTCTCTAATTCACCGAAGTTTGCCGGATACAGACTAAGATAGGCTTGGGAATGAGCAGGTACTTCTACTTGCCAAGTAATCTCTTTCGCCACATTGCTTTCTTGCTCTTGGAATGTCGTGTACATGCCATTTTCAGTGATATCGGTGTTTTTGCTGTGAATGACAGTGATCGGTTGAAAATCAAAATAGTTTTGTTCAATGTTTGCCAAACCGTTGATCAAATTCTTCTGGCTGGTTAGATTGTCGTTGGCAGGCTGTTGGATCTTATTGATCGAAGGCTCTGCTAACATGGCAAGGGGAAGAGCGTTGCTATTTTGATAAAGCTTGTAGTCTCCAGCTTCTCCTACGCGTTCAAAACCGTATTTTGTTAAGTTTTGTTTGCTAATATTGTATTTGATGCCGGTGAAAGCATCCATTAGCAATGTATTATTCGGATAACGGATATTAAGATTCGTTCCTCTTGAACGAAAACCTAATTTATCTAAGTAACTAGAGGAGTTGCGGTTGCGGATTGAAGAAAACATGCTGACACCGCTGTAACCATAGTTGATACTGTCATTGGAAGAAACGGGATCCAGATTTTCCAAACGGAAAAAGGTCTCATTGTCTTTATCGGCTTGATCCACCAATTGCTTGATTGAAGGATAAGGATCAGTGAACAGACTTCGAGAGGCGTAATTCCAATCATTTAAGATTCCGCGAACCATCCCACTCGTGTTGATCGCCATTTCACCGCAAACGAAAACCAACAAGAGAAGTGCCACTTTCTTTTTAGTTAGCATACCAAGTTGACCGAAACCGATACACAGCAAGTAAAGGGCAAAGAAAACAATCGTTAACGCAAAAGAGGCTGTGGTGACGAATTCATACGAGTTTCCTCCCAGTCCATAAGAAAGTGCAAAGAGAGCAATCGTAGATAGTCCGACAATCACAAACAGACCTCGGTCTTTTTGCTGCAGCTGTTCCCAACCATAACCAGCCAAAAGAATCACTAGAAAGGAGAACAAATAGGCATAGCGGAACAAGAACATGTTTGGGGCATGCATCCCATGCCAGAAGAGATTCAAGGGAACGATATAGAAACTGGCGATCAAAATGCTAAACAATCCAGCATATAGCAGTTTATCTTTTAAAGGAATTCTCTTAGAAACAAAGTATAAAATACAAAGTAGTAATGGCAGTAGGCCAATATAAATAAACGGGATCGAACCGTATTTAGTTGTATCATATACGCCAATCATATTTTTCATTACAAGATCGAAAACACCAGTAGCTTCTGTCTTGAACTTCGTGATAGTGGACAATTCTTCCCCATTTGAACGTAAATCAAGTACAGCAGGCAAAATGATGATCATGGAAGCCCCACCGGCTAATAAAGAAGTGATGCCGTAAGGGATGATTGCTTTCTTGTTTTGCTTCCAATCGCGACCTAATTGCACGAATAGATACAAGACGGAGAACACTCCGATCATGAATCCCATATAAAAACTTGAGATAAATAACAGTAGGTAACTGACAAACAGAAGAGTCGGTTTTTTTTGTTGCAAGAGCCGATCAATCCCTAGAATCACTAATGGCAGGTAAATAAGTGCATCTAGCCACATGATCAATTCGGAGTGAGCAGTGATAAAGGACATCAACGCATAGCAGACAGCAAGCGTAACATGATGCCACCGTTGGATTTTAAATGTTTGACTCGCGTAAAACCAAAATGCGAGTCCGGCGCTGCCGATTTTCAAAAGTGTCAGCACATAGAGCGTATCTGGCATCAATTGATTGGGAAACAATAAAACCAGCGGCGTAAAAAGACCACCTAAATAGTAAGAGATCAGTGCAAGATAGTTCAACCCTAAAGAGGCATTCCAAGTATAGAAGATACTCTGCTTGCCTAATAAGACATTACGAAAACTGGCATGGAAATTCGAAAATTGCGAAAAGGCATCGCTCGCTAAGACACTGCGGCTGCTGCCGGGATAGATTCCGATCGTTAAATAAATGACTGCCATAATCAGTAACGGCAGCAGAAAACTGGCGGTCATATAAGGCCAATGTTGTTTGATGAATGATTTGATAGTAGCCAAGAATAGTCACCTAATCCTTATGAATTTTTTATTAGTGTACCATAATTCAAAGGATTAAAAAAACAATGTCATTAGCTGTTTAAAGAAAAAACAAAGGACATAAGAAAGGAAAGGAGGAATGAAACGGAAGACAACAAAAAAGACCGCTCGCAAGAACGGCCGAAAATGTGTGGTTAAGATTATACGCGCTCAACTTTTCCAGATTTCAAAGCACGAGTTGACACCCAAACTTTTTTAGGTTTTCCGTCAATCATAACGCGAACTTTTTGCAAGTTAGGTTTCACAGTACGTTTTGTCGCATTCATTGCGTGTGAACGGTTGTTTCCACTTGTAGTTTTACGTCCAGTAAAGTAACAAACTTTAGCCATGTGGTTATTTCCTCCTTTGCCTTGATGTTGGAGCGCTATTTCAGCTCATACCATCTGAATTTATCATAGAAAGTTAGAAAATGCAAGGGTAATTTTCAAGAAAGATTGACTTTTAGCAGTAAACATTGTAAATTAAACAAGGTCAGAATACAAGAATATCTGATGCCAAGCCCCTTTTCATAAGTCACATCCTTTTATTTGACTAGCAGCTATGATAAAATGTGAGAGAAGAAAGATGGGAATATCCCGCTTAAGGAGGCTATATTATGGCTGTAAAAATCAAAACCTCATCAGGTATTATTGAAATCAGCAACGAGGTCATCGCCACAGTTGTCGGTGGCGCAGCAACAGATGTGTTTGGTATTGTGGGCATGGCCAGCAAGAAACAGATCAAGGACAACATCAATGAAATTTTACGCAAAGAAAACTATTCTCGCGGTGTCGTTGTTCGTCAAGAAGAAAACGGTATTGCAGTGGATGTCTACACGATCGTTAGCTATGGTACAAAAATTTCTGAAGTTTCCCGCAATGTGCAAGAAAAAGTGAAATATAATCTTGAAACAATGCTAGGCGTTTCAGCAAATTCAGTGAATGTTTTTGTCCAAGGTGTACGTGTACTGCCAGATTAGGCAAGTGATCCGCTTGCGGCGGATGATTTTAAGGAGGATTATCAGTGAAGGTAACGAATATCAGCGCAGGTCAGTTTCAAGAGATGGTGCAGGCAGGCGCGGCTCGTCTACAAGTAAATGCAGAGTTTGTCAATTCATTGAATGTATTTCCAGTACCTGATGGAGATACAGGAACGAATATGAATTTATCAATGACAAGCGGTGCTAAAGCAGTAGCAGATGCCACTTCAGAAAAAGTGGGCGATCTTGCCACAACTCTTTCAAAAGGACTACTAATGGGCGCACGAGGAAACTCAGGCGTCATTTTGTCTCAATTGTTCCGTGGATTTGCTAAAGCGATCCCCACGGTCGAAACATTAACTGCGCCAGAATTGGCACAAGCCTTTACACATGGGGTCGAAACCGCCTATAAAGCAGTCATGAAACCCGTAGAAGGAACGATTCTGACAGTAGCACGTATTGCTGCAGAATACGGTGAGAAAAAAGCACAAACTAGTGATGACTGTGTAGAAGTCATGAAAGCAGTCGTTCACGGAGCAAAACGTGCGCTAGCCAAAACACCAGATCTATTGCCAGTCTTGAAAGAAGTTGGTGTAGTCGATAGTGGTGGCCAAGGATTATTGTTCATTTATGAAGGGTTCTTAAATGCACTGACTGGAGAATATCAAGCCAATGAGGTCTATGAACCAACACCAGCAGCAATGGATGAAATGGTCAATGCCGAACATCATCGCAGCGTTCAAGGACAAATGGCTACAGAAGACATCAAATTCGGTTATTGTACAGAGATCATGGTCAAAATTGGTGAAGGACCAACAGTGGACAGTACGTTTGATTATGAAACATTCCGAAATTATCTAAACGAACTTGGAGATTCTCTTTTAGTCGTCAATGACGATGAGATTATCAAAGTCCATGTACACACAGAACATCCAGGTGAAGTCATGAACTATGGCCAAAAATTTGGTTCTTTGATCAAGATCAAGGTGGATAATATGCGTGTACAGCATGAAACAATTCTGGAGCACGATCAACCCTCTGCTGCAGTGAAACGTCCGCGTACACCTTATGCAATCATTGCTATCGCAGCCGGTGATGGATTAAATAAACTATTTACCAGCTTAGGTGCAAGCTATGTGATCAGCGGTGGTCAAACGATGAATCCAAGCACGGAAGACATCGTGACTGCTATCAATGAAGTGAACGCAGATCAGGTTATCGTCTTACCAAACAATAAGAATATCTTTATGGCTGCACAACAAGCAGCAGAAGTATCGGACATCCCAGTCGCTGTTGTTGAGACCCGTACGATTTCACAAGGGATGACAGCAATGTTGGCCTTCAATGAACAAGCAACGTTAGCGGAAAATCAACAAGCGATGACTGAAATCTTGTCAAGTGTTGTCAGTGGTTCGGTGACACACGCGATTCGTAATACAGCGATCGATGGAATTGAAATCACAGAAGGTGATTTCTTGGGAATGGTTGATGGGAAAATCGTGGTTTCTGTACCCGATTGTTTCTCTGCTTCCATGGATACATTGCAGAAGATGATTTCAGATGAAACAGAAATCGTTACGATTATTATCGGCGAAGAAGGAAAAGCAAAAGAAGCAGCAAAAATCGAAGCAGCATTGACAGAAATCTATCCGGAGATCGAAGTGGAGATCCATCAAGGAGATCAACCTGTTTATCCGTATCTTTTCTCGGCTGAATAAAACTTGAAAGCAGACGGGGCAAAAGTCGCAGGGCGATTTTTGTTTCCGTCTCTTTTTTGATTGATAGAGAAACAGCCTGTTTTTGCTCATCTTTTTTCATTCAAATTCTTCGTAATTTAAACAGAGAAGAGTAAAATAAAGAAAGCAATCTGCAAACAACTAGTTTTGAGGAGGGAAGAAATGCTTGATCAGCCAATCACTGTTTTGTCTGGTGTCGGAGAAAAGCGAGCAAAAGATCTCGCAGCGCTTGGAATCCAGACAATCGAAGATTTATTGCGATATTACCCCTTTCGCTACGAAGATATTCAAGAGCGTCAATTGAACGAGATACAAGATCAAGAAAAAGTCACGATCAAAGGAATCGTTGTTTCCCCGGCTGTTGTAAATCGTTTTGGTTACAAAAAGAGTCGGCTGCAGTTTCGAATGATGCAAGATCATGATGTATTCAATGTTTCCTTTTTTAATCAGCCCTATTTAAAAGATAAAGTTGTTTTGTCTGAAGAAATCGCGGTTTACGGGAAATGGGATGCGAAACGGAAATCACTAGCTGGGATGAAGATTCTTGGCAGCAAGAAGCCAGGTGATTTCGCTCCTATCTATCATGTAAACAAATCGGTACGGCAAAGCGTGCTGGTTGACTTGATCAGGCAGGCATTTGAATCATACGGAGACCAGATCGAGGAAATCTTACCTCTAACTTTAACGGAGAAATATCGGTTATTGGATCGCCAGACTGCTATGCGAGCTATGCACTTTCCAAAAGATCCGCAAGAAAGTCATCAAGCAAAGCGGCGAATCATCTTTGAAGAGTTCTTCCTATTTCAAATGCAGATCCAAGGATTGAAAATTTCCGAAAAGGCTGAAAAGAACGGCTTAGCCATTGACTATGATGTTCAGCGGTTAAAAGCTTTCACCCAGACACTGCCTTTCGAATTGACTGCTGCTCAAAAGCGAGTCACCAACGAGATCTGTCATGACCTCAAAAGTCCGCAACATATGCAGCGACTGCTGCAAGGAGATGTCGGTAGCGGCAAAACAGTTGTGGCTGCTATCGCACTGTACGCCACTATGACAGCTGGCTTTCAAGGGGCGTTAATGGTACCAACTGAGATTCTGGCACAACAACATTTGGAAAGCCTTAACCAGTTATTTGATCCGCTAGAAGTGACAACGGCACTGCTGACAGGGTCCACCAAGACAAAGGAACGGCGAGTGATCTTGGAGCAATTGGCTGCAGGTGAGATCGATATTGTCGTAGGGACGCATGTGTTGATCCAAGAAGGGGTCAATTTTGCCCGTCTAGGTTTAGTCATCACAGATGAGCAGCATCGCTTTGGTGTCAATCAGCGAAAAATATTGCGAGAAAAAGGATATTTGCCGGATGTTTTGTTCATGACGGCGACGCCGATACCACGAACCTTGGCCATCACGGCCTATGGTGAGATGGATGTTTCCATCATCGATGAGATGCCAGCTGGCCGGATTCCGGTCGAAACGCGTTGGGTACGACCACCTCAATTGGAATCTGTGCTGGACTGGGCTCGTCAGGAATTAGCGAAAGGACATCAAATGTATGTGATCTGTCCGCTGATTGAAGAATCAGAAATGTTAGATGTCAAGAATGCTACGGAGATTTACGAGCAGCTGCAGGCTTATTTTGCCCCTAACTACCAAGTGGGCATTCTCCACGGCAAAATGAAAAATATAGAAAAAGACGAGATCATGGAAGAGTTCAAGGACAACCAGTTACAGATCTTGGTATCAACGACAGTTATTGAAGTAGGGGTAAATGTACCCAATGCGACAGTCATGTTGATTATTGATGCAGATCGTTTTGGGTTAGCTCAGTTGCACCAGTTGCGGGGGCGTGTCGGCCGTGGTGCAGATGCTTCTTACTGTATTTTGGTGGCAAATCCCAAAAATGAAACCGGAATAGAGCGGATGAAAATCATGACTGAAACCACCAATGGCTTTGTCGTCAGTGAAAAAGATCTGCAATTGCGAGGTCCCGGGGAAGTCTTTGGTAATCGTCAATCAGGTTTACCTGAATTCGCCGCAGCCGATTTAGTAGCCGATGCCCATATTCTTGAAGTTGCACAAGTAGAAGCAACTCAAATCTGGCAGAAGCACCAATGGCAGATTTTACCGGAGTATCAAGCGCTAGCCGATTATTTAGCAGCAGAAAAACGAGACAATCAATTTTTTGATTAAAGAATATGGTATACTAACTTGGAAAAATGAAGGGAGTGGCGTATGTCATGAAAATTGCCGTAGATGCCATGGGTGGCGATAACGCACCAAAAGCGATCGTTGAAGGCGTCATGTTAGCAAAAAAAGAATATCCAGAAATCGAATTTCTATTATACGGAAAAGAAGATGAAATCAGAAAATATGTGACAGACGAAAGTCAGCTTACAATCATTCATACCGATGAAAAAATCAACAGTGATGATGAACCTGTTAAAGCGATCCGCCGCAAAAAGAACGCATCGATGGTCTTAGCAGCCCAAGCGGTCAAAGAAGGTCAAGCGGATGCCATTTTCTCTGCTGGAAATACCGGTGCTTTGTTAGCTGCAGGTTTGTTTATCGTAGGTCGTATCAAAGGAATCGAACGTCCTGGCTTAATGTCGACGATGCCTGTACTTGGGAAAGAAACTGGCTTTGATATGCTGGATCTAGGAGCGAATGCTGACAATAAAGCAGAACATCTCGTTCAATATGCTGTGTTAGGTTCTTTTTACGCTCAAAAAGTCCGAGGCATTCAACAACCGCGAGTAGGGTTGCTAAACAATGGGACGGAAGAGACCAAAGGCAGCGAGTTAACCAAAAAAGCGTTTGAATTGTTGACCAAAGAATCATCGATTCACTTTATCGGAAATGTTGAAGCTAGGGAACTTTTGAACGGTGCAGCGGATGTTGTGGTCACAGATGGATTCACTGGGAACGCCGTCTTGAAATCCATTGAAGGAACCGCATTGAATATGATGTCGTTATTGAAACAATCCATCATGAATTCCGGAACCAAAGGGAAATTAGGGGCTTTATTATTGAAAGATGCCTTGCGCAATTTAAAAAATGAGATGGATTATGCCAAACACGGAGGGGCTGTCTTGTTTGGTCTGAAAGCACCAGTGATCAAAACACATGGAGCGACTGGACCAGATGCCGTGGCAGCAACCATCAAACAAATCTATACCATGTTGCAGGCAGATGTGGTTCCTCAATTGGTGGCTCATTTTGAAGAAACATCTAAGCATGAAGAGCCAACGCAATGAGACTGCAATCATTGTAATGAAAATGCAAAAAAGGACTAGACAAATTTGCATGTAAGCAGTACAATGTTTGTTAGCCATTCTATGTTTTGTGCGAACGCGTGGAGGTGAAGGCAATTGACGCGAGAAGAAGTATTCAAGAAAGTTGCAGTAGTGATCGCAAACCATTTTGAGATCGATGCAGATAAAGTAACGGATACAATGAGTATTAAAGACGACTTAAATGCTGATTCAATCAGTGTGATGGAATTCGTCTTAGAATTAGAAGATGAATTTGGTACGGAGATTTCTGATGAAGATGCCGAACAGATTGAAACAGTCGGCGGAGCAGTTGATTATATTTCAAGCCATCTTGCTTAAGACAGATACAGGAGCTGAGTCATAGATGACCCAGCTCTTTCTTTATCAGAATTTGTTTAATAACCATTCGTTTCTCGAAAAAAAGTGCCTTTTCTTTGCACCATCCTGAAAAAATGTAAATGAAATGTAAGTATTCTGAAAATTCAGTATCTTAAAAATTTATAGACTTGCAATCTAGTGAGTGATTCTATATAATTATTAAGAAAATATTACACGATGTTAAGAAAGCATTTGGAATTTGACTTATAATTCCTACTTTTTTACATTAGAGGGCACTTCATCTTATAAAAAAGAGAGGGGTATTCGATTGTCAACTGATAATCAATTACTAGATGTTCAAAACCTACATACAGGTTTTCGTATTAAAGATGATTACTATGACGCTGTAGACGGTGTTTCTTTTACGTTGGAACGCAATGAGATTTTAGCGATCGTAGGCGAATCCGGATGTGGAAAAAGTACCTTAGCTACAACGATTATGGGATTGCATGATCCAAACAATACCAAAATCACCGGTGAAATCTTATACAAAGACTTGAATTTGTCAAACTTAAATGAAACACTTTACAACAAAATTCGCGGGAACGACATTGGGATGATTTTCCAAGATCCATTGTCCGCTTTGAACCCACTCATGCGTATTGAAGACCAAATCAAAGAAGGTTTATCTTATCATACAAATATGAATGCGGAACAGAGACAAGCCCGGGCCCTTGAATTACTAGATCAAGTAGGAATTCCAAATCCAGCACGGGTGGGTCGCCAGTATCCCCACGAATTATCCGGTGGGATGCGGCAACGGGTGATCATTGCCATTGCCATCGCATGCAAACCGCCAATTGTTATTGCTGATGAGCCAACCACTGCATTGGATGTAACCATCCAAGCACAGATCCTAGATTTGTTGAAAGATTTGCAGGCTGAAACACAAACGGGAATCATTTTGATCACCCATGACTTAGGTGTAGTGGCAGAAATGGCTGATCGTGTAGCCGTTATGTATGGCGGTCAGTTTGTTGAAGTTGCCACAGCGGAAGAGTTGTTTGCAAATCCAAAACACCCTTATACACGCTCTTTGCTGAACTCAATTCCACAAGAAGATTCTCAAGACAGTGAACTGCACGTGATTGAAGGCGTCGTTCCTTCATTGAAAAACATGCCAAGAACTGGTTGCCGTTTTGCTGCTCGTATCCCTTGGATCCCAGCTAGTGACCACGAAGAAAATCCTGTCCTGCATGAAGTTGCACCAGATCATTTAGTTCGCTGTACTTGCTATAAGCATTTTCATTTTAGAGACGAAGAAGGAGAAGTGTAGATGTCAGAATTAATCACAATCAAAGATCTGAAAGTCCACTATCCGATTCGCAGCGGTTTTTTCAACCGCGTAACGGACTATGTCTATGCTGTTGACGGTGTGGATTTCATCATCGAAAAGGGAAAAACTTACGGTCTGGTAGGAGAATCAGGCTCTGGAAAATCAACAACAGGGAAAGCAATCGTTGGCTTGGAAAAGATTACCAGCGGTGAAGTCATTTACGAAGGACAAGATGTCACAAAGCGCTCTGTCCGCAAAAAAATGAATTACAACAAGGATGTTCAAATGATTTTTCAAGATTCTATGTCAAGTCTGAATCCTAAAAAGCGGGTAGTGGATATTATTGCTGAACCGCTACGGAATTTTGAACGTTTGAGTGACCAAGAAGAAAAACAACGGGTGAAACGGCTTTTGGATATCGTTGGGATGCCAGAAGATGCTTTATACAAATACCCTCATGAATTCTCTGGTGGACAGAGACAACGTTTGGGGGTTGCCCGCGCAGTGGCATCGAACCCTAAATTGATCGTTGCTGATGAACCTGTTTCTGCATTGGACCTGTCTGTACAGGCACAGGTGCTCAACTTTATGAAACGAATCCAACAAGAGTTTGGCTTAAGTTTCTTATTCATCTCTCATGACTTGGGTGTTGTGAAACACATGTGCGACAATATCGCCATCATGTATAAAGGTCGTTTTGTTGAAATCGGTACACGCCAAGATATTTATCAAGATCCGCGTCATATTTATACGAAGCGGTTATTGTCAGCTATTCCTCAAATTGATGTGAAAAATCGTGAGGCGCATAAAGAAAACCGCCGTCGGGTAGAGTTGGAATATGTCACTCACCAAAAAGATTACTATGATGAAACAGGTCGTGTTTATGACCTTAGAACCATCACAGGAACACATCAAGTCGCTTTGAAAAATGGGGGTGCTGAATAATGTGGAAAACAATTCTACGTCGTTTGATATTAATGATCCCGCAAGTCATTATTTTGAGTGTCTTAATTTTCTTGATTGCACAAGCAATGCCCGGGGATCCATTTACAGGATTGATTAATCCGAACCAAGATCCAGCAGTTATTGAACGGATGCGGGAAGCAGCCGGATTGAATGATCCTTGGTATACACAATATTTCCGTTGGATCGGAAATGCACTTAAAGGAGATTTTGGTCAAAGTTTTATCTATAAACTACCAGTAGCAACATTACTTTCAGGACGGATCAGCAACACATTGTGGCTATCTTTGTTAACAGTTATCTTAACGTATGTGATCGCGATTCCTTTAGGAATGTTGGCTGGACGTTACCAAAATTCGATTTTAGATAAAGTCGTTGTCGTGTATAACTTCTTTAGTTTTGCGGTACCATTGTTTATCTTTGCATTGATTGCACTGTTTATCTTTGGTTATCGTTTAGGTTGGTTCCCAACTGGGGGGTCTGTAGCACCAGGCGTAACGGGAATGGCTGAGTTTTGGAGCCGTCTGTATCATCTGATCTTACCGGCTATCACTTCTGCGCTATTAGGTACCGCTGTGACGATCCAGTATCTGCGGAGTGAAGTGATTGATTCCAAATCATTGGATTTCGTGCGAACTGCTCGTTCGAAAGGGGTGCCAACTAGTAAAGTCTTCTCACGTCACGTGTTCCGAAATGCATCCTTGCCGATCGCATCTCAAATGGGGTATGAGATCACTTCATTGATCGCTGGTTCAGTGGTCATTGAAAAAATCTTTGCTTACCCAGGTGTCGGAAAATTATTTATCGATAGTATTGTACAGCGGGATTATGCCGTGATCACTTCGTTGACTTTGATATTAGGTCTGGCGACATTGATCGGTACATTGCTATCAGACATCATTATGAGTATTGTTGATCCAAGAATCAGAATCCAGTAGGAGGGGATAAACGTGTCTGAAAAGAAAGAAAAAGTGTTAAAACAAGAAAGTATCCCACCTATGGGATTACAAATGATTTTTCGTGAATTTTTAAAAGACAAGATCGCTATTTTTTCGTTGGTCTTGTTGGTAGCAGTACTGCTTTTCGTATTCATCGGCTCGGCAGTCATTGATCAAAGCCAAGTCATGCATGTAAGTATTCTAGATAAATATGCTGCACCAGGAGCAGTCTCACCAAATGGCGGCACCTACCTATTAGGGGCGGATGAAGGTGGCCGTGATGTTTGGGGACAATTGATCATTGGAGCGCGTAATTCGATTTTGATTGGGTTTTCCATCACGATCATTACATCGATCGTCGGAGTTGGCTTGGGGATCATTTCAGGTTACTATGGCGGGTTGATTGATAATATCTTGATGCGTATCGTCGATTTTGTCATGATCTTACCGATCATGTTGATCATTATCGTTATTGTTTCGATCATACCTCGCTACAATGTTTGGACGTTTATCTGGGTCATGAGTGCCTTTTATTGGGTCGGAAAAGCGAGACTCTTCCGCAGTAAGACCCTTTCTGAAGGGTGCCGAGATTATGTGAGTGCGTCAAAAACATTAGGGACCAATGATTTTGTGATCATGTTTCGCGAAATCATGCCGAACTTAAGCTCATTGATCATCACCAACTTGACGATGAACTTTGCAGCAAATATCGGTATCGAAACAACTCTAACGTTCTTGGGCTTTGGTCTGCCAACGAATGTTCCAAGTTTGGGAACATTGATTGGGTACGCCAGCAGCGGTGATGTGCTGGTCAACAGACAATGGATATGGTTACCCGCGTCAATATTGATTTTAGTATTGATGTTGAGTATAAACTACGTTGGTCAGGCATTTAAGCGTTCAGCCGATGCACGTCAACGACTAGGTTAAAACAAGGAGGATACAGGATGAAGAAAAATATTTTTGGTATGGTCACACTTTTGTCAGTCTTAGCATTGGCAGCTTGTGGCGGCAATAGTGGCGGAACAGATTCATCAGGCGGCAGCAACTCAGCAACTGAAACAGAAGATATTAGCTCTATGCCGGTTGAAGTCAAAAATGACGCAGAAGCAATCAAAGGCGGTACATTGGACGTCGCAGTAGTTATGGATACACAATTCCAAGGTTTGTTCCAAACTGAATTTTATCAAGACAATTATGATTCTCAGTTCATGCAACCAAGTAATGAAAGTTTATTCTTAACAGATGCTGATTTTCGAATTGTTGATGGTGGGGCTGCAAATCTTAAATTAGATGAAGATAATAACACAGCAACGATTACATTACGCGACAATTTGAAATGGTCAGACGGCGAAGATGTAACAGCAGATGACGTGATTTTCTCCTATGAAGTGATCGGTAACAAAGATTACACAGGAATCCGTTATGACAACAACTTTACAAATATTGTTGGGATGGAAGATTATCACGATGGCAAATCTGACACAATCTCAGGAATCACAAAAGAAAGCGACAAAGTCGTTAAAATTCAATACAAAGAAGTTCACCCTGGTATGATGCAAGCAGGCGGCGGTATCTGGTCTTCTGCTTTACCAAAACATGCGTTTGAAGGTATTGCAGTCAAAGATATGGAATCAAGTGATCCTGTTCGTAAAACACCAATCGTTTTCGGACCTTACGTAATGTCAAACATCGTAGCCGGTGAATCTGTAGAATACGTACCAAATGAGTATTACTACGGTGGCAAACCTAAAATGGATAAATTGTCATTTAAAGCAGTTCCAGCAGCTTCAATCGTAGAAGGTTTAAAAGCGAAGCAATATGATTTAGCATTGTCAATGCCAACAGATACTTACCCAACTTACAAAGATGCAGATGGCTACCAAATCTTGGGCCGTCCTGAGCAAGCTTATACGTATATTGGATTTAAGTTAGGTACTTGGGATGATAAAGAAGGAAAAGTTAACTACAATCCTGAATCAAAAATGGCGGACAAATCATTGCGTCAAGCAATGGGTTACGCACTAGATAATGATGCTGTCGGTAGCCGTTTCTATAATGGCCTACGTTCAAATGCGACAACATTGATCCCACCGGTATTTGGAACATTGCACGATACAGAAGTTAAAGGTTACACACAAGATATCGACAAAGCAAACAAATTGTTAGACGATGCTGGTTACAAAGATGTTGACGGCGACGGCATGCGTGAAGACAAAAACGGTGAAAAATTAACCATCAATTTTGCTTCAATGTCAGGTGGCGAAACAGCTCAACCATTGGCTGATTACTACATCCAACAATGGAATGAAATCGGCTTAGATGTGAAATACACAACTGGTCGTTTGATTGATTTCCAAGCATTCTATGATAAATTGAAAAATGATGATCCTGAAATCGATGTGTATCAAGGTGCATGGGGAACAGGTTCAGATCCTTCACCAACCGGACTTTATGGACCAAACTCAGCATTTAACTACACTCGTTTTGAATCTGATGAAAATACGAAGCTATTAGAAGCAATCGACTCTAAAGAATCATTTGATGAAGCAAAACGTAAAGAAGCATTTGATGCATGGCAAGAATACGCTGCGGATGAAGCATTTGTTATTCCTTCGCTTTACCGTAACCAAGTATTACCAGTATCTAATCGCGTCAAAGATTTCACATGGGCATATGATGCAGATCACAATCCATGGGCAACAGTTTCTGTAACAGCAGAATCTCGCTAATTTAGGAAAAGACGTTCTTTCGGGAACGTCTTTTTTTATTTTGTTCGCGGCAAAATCAATAAAAAACAATGAATCAGTCATGGAAACAAAGAGCAGGAGAATAAACGGTTAAAATTTTTTTATGGAGGCTTCAAGTTTTTGGACGAAACATTTCATAATTAGCCAAAAACCAGTATAATAGGGAAGTGTCGATAAACTAATGAAGGAATGTGGCAAATGAATACACAGCTAATGAACGAATTAAAAGAGGATTACGGCATTGTCTTCCATGATGTAGATTTACTCGAACAAGCGTTTACGCATTCATCTTATGTGAATGAGCATCGCAATTTGCACCTATCCGATAATGAGCGCCTAGAATTTCTAGGAGATGCTGTTTTAGAATTGATCGTCTCACGGTATTTGTACCGTGAACTGCCGGACCTTCCTGAAGGGAAGTTGACAAAGCTGCGGGCAGCAATCGTTCGCGAAGATAGCTTATCAATGTTTGCCAAAGATTGCCGTTTTGATCAATATATTCGGTTAGGCAAAGGAGAGGAAAACTCTGGCGGACGTAAGCGTCCCTCATTGTTATGCGATCTTTTTGAAGCTTTTTTAGGTGCGTTGTACTTGGATCAAGGTTTGGAGAGCGTCGACGGTTTCTTGACGGCTGTTGTTTTTCCAAAAGTAAAAGCAGGTGCTTTTTCCCATGAGATGGATCACAAGACCCGATTGCAGGAAGTCTTGCAGCGATCTGGCGATGTGTCCATCAACTATCGTTTAACGAAAGAAGAAGGTCCTGCCCACGAACGAATCTTTTGGACAGAAGTCTATTGTGACGATGTGCTGATTGGCGAGGGGCAAGGAAAATCAAAGAAATTATCAGAGCAAGCAGCGGCAGAAAATGCCTTAGCAAGTCTTGATCAATAAGAAAGGAATGGCGGAGTGTATTTAAAACGAATAGAGATTGCCGGTTTCAAATCCTTTGCAGACCGCACGATCATTGATTTTGAAAATAGTGTGACTGCGGTCGTAGGACCAAATGGCAGCGGCAAGAGCAATATTACTGAAGCGATTCGTTGGGTTTTAGGAGAACAGTCTGCCAAAAGCCTGCGTGGTGGCAAGATGCCTGATATCATTTTTGCAGGATCTGACACTCGCAAGCCATTAAATGTAGCGGAAGTAACGATTATTTTAGATAATACCGATCACTATTTACCAATGGATTACAGTGAGATCAGTGTGACTCGCCGGTTAAGGAGAACCGGTGAAAGCGACTTTTATTTGAACAAACAAAGTTGCCGCCTGCGAGATGTCCAGGAACTCTTTATGGATTCCGGGCTAGGAAAAGAATCATTTTCGATTATTTCTCAAGGGAAAGTCGAAGCGATTTTCAGCAGCAAACCAGAAGATCGTCGCGGTATTTTTGAAGAAGCTGCCGGTGTTTTGAAATACAAACAGCGTAAGAAAAAAGCAGAACAGAAATTGTTTGAAACAGAAGACAACCTTAACCGTCTACAAGATATTATTTATGAGTTAGAGGATCAATTGATTCCGTTAGCTGCTCAAAGTGAAGCGGCCAAACAATTTTTGTCATTGAAGGAAAAATTAACGGAAGTAGACGTGGCTTTTTCTGTCATGGAGATCCAGACAGCCAAACGGGCGTGGGAAACAGCTACAGAACAGCTGGAACTATTAAATCATCAGTTGGCTGAAATCACGCAGCAAATCAATACCGATGAACGCAGTGTGCAGCAATTGCGGCAGCGTCGAGCAGCCTTCGATGAATCATTGGAGCAGCTCAATCAGCAGCTGTTGCAAGTAACGGAAGGGCTGAAGCAAGCCGAAGGCCAAAAAGAAGTACTGTTGGAGCGCTCCAAGCATACGCAAAAAAGCACAGCAGAATATCAAGAGACCTTGGATGCCGTCAGTGAACGCCTCCAACAGTTGAATGACGAAAAAGCTGAATTGATTCATGAACTGTCGCAAAAGAATCGCAGTGTCCAAGAGGCAGAAGTAGCGATTGCTGATTGTCGAGCGGAACAAGAAAAGTATCAGAAATCGGCCAAAGAGATCATCGAAGAATTACGCAGTCAATATGTTGAAGCAATGCAGGAGCAAGCAACGGTCGGCAATGAGCTCAAATATCTTGAGCGCCAATACCAGCAAGAATCGGCAAAAAATCAAACAGCCGTTACGAAGCAGACAGAACTGTCGACAGCGATCAAAGAAAAAGCGACAGCCGCAGAAATCGTTAATGAACGCTTGCAAGCCGTGCAGCAACAGTTGGACGAACAGCGGAAGCAATATATCCATTTACAAGAGAAAGCCAAAGAGAACAAAGAAAAATTTGATGATGCACAGAAAAAAATGTATCAGTTAATGAACCAAGTCCAACAAGTGCGGGCAAAACAACGGAGTTTACAGGATATCCAAGAAAACTATGCTGGCTTTTATCAAGGCGTCAGACTAGTTCTAAAAAATAAGCAGCAGCTAACCGGTGTCGTGGGTGCTGTTGCAGAATTGATCGAAGTACCAGAAGAATATACAGTTGCTATCGAAACAGCACTGGGCGCTTCTGCCCAGCACGTAGTAGTAGAAACCGAACGTGATGCCAGAGCAGCGATTACCTATTTGAAACAAAATCGTGGTGGTCGGGCCACATTCTTGCCGTTGACGACAATCAAGTCTCGCCAATTACCTAGTTATGCTGTTTCTCAAGCACAACAAGTACCAGGATTTATCGGCGTTGCTAGTGAGCTGGTGCGTTTCAATGAAGATGTAAAAAACATTGCCGAAAATCTATTGGGAAGTATCGTCATCGCAGAAGATCTGACAAGTGCTAATGCATTAGCTAAAGCGCTGAACTATAGCTATCGTGTCGTTTCACTGGAAGGCGACGTGATGAATGCCGGGGGTTCGATGACCGGTGGAGCGACGAAGAAAAATGCCGGCAGCCTATTTAGTCAAAGCAATGAGTTGCAGCAATTAACGGCTCAAGCCGTTCAATTGGATGAACGCCTGCAAAAAACAGAGAAACAAGTGCAGCACTTCGAAACGGTGACAAAAGATGCTCAAGCAGCCTTGGAAGAGCTGCGAACCACCGGTGAAACGGCTCGAATGACGGAACACGAACTAAAAAATCAACTGCAAAACCTCACCAACGAGTTGGAACGGTTGAGAAAAGAGCAGCAAGTCTTTGACTTTGAAAATCGCGAGATTCAGGCCTTTTTTGAAGAGTATAACGAGAAGAAGACTCGGTTGGAATCGGAACAGCAAACCATTGCGCAGCAGCTGAAAAAAATCGATCACGACATTCAAAGCATGAATGCAGAAGAAGATTTAATCGAAGCAAAAAGAAGCCAGTTAGCAGCGACAGCCGCCCAATTACAAGCTGATTTTGCTGTTCAAAAAGAACAAGTGGAACATTTAAGACAAAAAATTGCTGCGAATGCGGAAGCGTTAGCGGAGAATGAAGCACGCCAACAGTCGCTAGAACGGCAGTTAGCAGCAATCAATTCGAATGTGAGTGACCATGAAATTTCGGAAGAAAGCCTGGATCAGCAAATCAGTGATTTTACTCAACGAAAAATAACACTGACACAAGAATTGGCGGACATTCGGCAACAAAGACAAATCGTCCAACAGGAAATTGGACAGTTGGATGAAGCTCTCAGTTTGGCAAACTTGCAACAAAAAGAAAAACTATCCGAAAAGACCAATGTAGAAATTGAGAAAAACCGCGCGGATTTGGTGATGGATAATCGGTTGGCTTACTTGCAGGAAGAATATGCATTGAGCTTTGAAAAAGCGGCCAATGACTATCCAGCAATCGATGACCCGGAAGCTGCAAAACGAGAAATCCAAGATCTAAAAGGAAAAATCGATGCGATTGGACCAGTCAATTTGAATGCTATCGAGCAATATGATCAAGTGGAACAGCGTCACAGCTTCTTGACCAGTCAAAGAGATGATCTGCTTTCTGCAAAAGCACAATTATTCGATACAATGTCCGAGATGGATGAAGAAGTCAAAACACGTTTCGGTGAGATTTTTGATGCGATTCGTCTGCAGTTCAAGCAAGTTTTCCCCAATATGTTCGGCGGGGGACATGCGGAATTGATTTTGACAGATCCAAAGGACTTACTAAATACTGGTATTGAGATCGAAGCCCAACCACCAGGTAAAAAGCTGCAAAACTTGAGTCTACTTTCTGGAGGCGAACGAGCGCTGACAGCCATCGCACTGCTGTTTTCGATCATTCAAGTCCGTCCCGTCCCGTTTTGTGTGCTGGATGAAGTTGAAGCTGCTTTAGACGAAGCCAATGTATCACGCTTTGGCCATTATTTAAGCGACTTCCAAAATGATACACAGTTCATCGTTGTCACACATCGCAAAGGGACCATGGAAGCGGCAGATGTGTTGTATGGCGTGACGATGCAGGAATCCGGTGTATCTAAGACCGTTTCTGTGCGTTTGGAAGATGTCAAAGAAGGCGGAAATTTTGTCGCAGATCAAGAAGGAGTAGCAAAATGATCAAATTAGTCGCAATTGATTTAGACGGTACCTTGCTGGATGGAAAGAAACAAGTATCGCAAAAAAATAAAGAAGTTCTTGCCCAAGCAAAAGCACAAGGAGTAAAAATCGTCCTTTGCACAGGTCGTCCTTTACGGGCAATTCGTCCTTATTTAGAAGAGTTGTCATTGAATGAATCAGGGGACTATAGCATTACTTTTAATGGTGGTCTGGTGCAAAAAAACGATACGGGAGAAATCATGGAAAAAGCCGCTTTGCAATTGGCTGATATTCATGAATTGGTTGCTGTCGCAGCAGAACTGGATTTGCCGCTGGATGTCGTATCCGAAGAAATCGTTTTGTGCTTGCCGACTTCAGCAACGAATCAGTCGATCTATGGTTCGCTGAATCCATTGCTGGATTGCCGCCCGTATGCGATAGAAGCTCTGGATGAGTCGAAACTCTATAATAAAGCTGTGATTGCTTATCATCAAGAAGTACTGGATCCGAAGATTTTGGCAATTCCTTCAGCAATCAGAGAGAAATATGAAGTAATCAAAACTCGGAATAATTTGCTGGAATTTATGCCTAAAGGAATTACGAAAGCCTATGGGATTGAATTGCTGGCTCGGGATTTAGGTATCACTATCGATGAAGTCATGGCGATCGGAGATGAAGAAAATGATCTGCCGATGATTCGCTATGCAGGACTCGGTGTAGCGATGGCTAATGCCGTGCCTTTAATCAAGGAAGCCGCAGATGTGGTAACAGATTCGAATGAAGCAGACGGTGTAGCAACTGTCATCGAAAAATATGTTTTGAAAGGAGGCGTTTGAAATGGGATTTTTTGACAAAATTAAAAAAGCTTTGATTGGTGAATCAAAAGAGCAAGACAAAGTGCAAGGCGAAGTAGAGGAACCAGTTGAATCTCCAGAGTCATCTGTCGATGAGTCATCCGTCGCAGATGACCATTCCGCACAAGAACAAACAGTAGAATCGACGGAACCAACACTGGATTCTCGTCCAGAAACTACTACCGATTCCGCGTTGCAGCCAACAGAAACAGAGGAGTCCGCGGCTGATACTTCATCATCAGAAGGAGCACAAGATCTGAAATCAGCTGAACCATTCGACGTCGTGACACCTAGTGAAACGGTAAAAAAACCTGAAGTACAACCTCAGCCAACAGCGGTTCACAAAGAGGATGTACAAGATAAGTACACGAAGGGACTATCGAAATCTCGCAAAACTTTCGGGCAACGACTCAATGAGCTGTTCGCGAATTTTCGCTCTGTAGACGAAGATTTTTTTGAAGAAGTCGAAGAGACATTGATTGGAGCCGATGTAGGCTTTGATGCAGCGATCAAGATCACGGATGCACTGCGTCAAGAGGTCAAGTTGCGAAATGTCAAGAAGCCGGCAGAGGTTCAAAATGTTATTATTGAAAAACTAGTCGATCTTTACGGTGAAGCGGGTGTCGACGAAGTCAACGAACTAAATATGCAACCTGGATTGACCGTCATTTTATTTGTCGGTGTGAATGGCGTCGGTAAAACCACCAGCATTGGAAAACTGGCGCATCAATTCAAATCAGAAGGCAAGAAAGTGTTGTTGGCAGCTGCGGATACCTTTCGAGCTGGAGCAATCGATCAGCTCGTCGTTTGGGGGGATCGAGCAGGTGTGGAAGTCGTTCGAGGGAAAGCTGGTGGTGATCCGGCAGCCGTCGTATTTGATGCGATGGAACGAGCGAAAGCAGAGCAAGCAGATGTTCTATTAGTTGATACCGCTGGTCGTTTGCAAAATAAAGTCAATTTGATGAATGAGTTAGAGAAAATCAAACGGATCATTCAACGAGTAGAGCCGAATGCGCCTCATGAAGTGTTGCTCGTGTTAGATGCGACGACTGGTCAGAATGCGATGAACCAAGCCAAACAATTCAAAGAAACCACGGATGTTACAGGATTGGTCTTGACGAAATTAGATGGAACTGCCAAAGGTGGGATCGTTTTAGCGATTCGCAATGAATTGCGTTTACCGGTTAAATTGGTCGGATTAGGGGAAGGAATCAACGACCTTGAGCCGTTTGATCCAAATGAGTTTGTTGTTGGGCTATTTAAAGGTCTCATCAACGAAGGTTGATGCTGTTCATCGCTTGAAATAAGACAAAAATATCCGAACTATGTTTGATTATTCCTCTTCATCATCTCGCGATGGCGTTAACGGTAGGAGTAATCAGTAGTAGTTCGGATATTTTTTGTTAAGGAACTTGCATAAAGCTCATCGGTTATGGAAATAAACTTTATAGGCATACGTTTGTTTGACAGCTGCGATGTACATGAAGTACCACAGCAGAATACGTAACAGATGACGTGTGACTTCTGGTTCACAAAACCTCCCCATCAGCAGCTAAAAGGATGTAGCTGCTGTTCCTGAAATTGAAATCATTCCAAGAAAGATTCCTTGTCTTGTCAGAAATGTTCAGCGTGGACATTTCTCTGTGAACAAGAACAACTTGTTTCAGAAATCAGTTTTTTAGCTGTGCTTGCCGCTCTTTGATGATTTTTTCCAAATCATTCAATGTCTCGGCATCCTCACTGTTTTCAATGAAATTCGAGACTAGATTCAGCAACGATTGTTCAGAGAGTTCGGCAGCTAGAAAATCTTCTTGAGAAACATTTGGAGAATACAAGCGGGTCAAGACAGTACCGCTGTAGCCGATGTCAGCTACTTTCAATAAATCATGGTTCTTTAATTTTCTGACAACGGCTTGGATCGTGTTTTTACTTAAGTCCTGTTGTTGAACCGCAATGTCATTTGCAGACAAAGGTTTTTCAGCATTCCAGAAGATATTCATGATCTGACGTTCGCGTTTGGTAAGATTGAGTGGTTTCATTCACTATTCTTCCTTTCAAAAAAGTTGTAATATTGACATAATAATTTACTATTATATAGTAAGTATACTTTATTTAGAGGTCAAATATCAAATTTATTCAAGTAATTTGTAAAAACTTGGTAATTTTTAAAAAACTAGCAAAGAGAATCGCACAATTTCATTTTTTTCTGCTGGATTATTGACTATAATAAGGAAGAATCTAAGACAAAGAGGGCAATGATATGACACTAAAATCACTTTTTATACAAGAAGAACTGCGTCCCTACTTATTTGATGGGCGTTATGGGATCGAACGTGAGGCGCAGCGTGCACGTTTAGACGGAAGTTTTGCTGGGACAGATCATCCTGAAGCATTAGGCAATCGTAGTTTTCATCCGTACATACAAACCGATTTTGCTGAAAATCAGTTGGAATTGATCACGCCAGTCGCGGAAAGCTCAGAGGAACTATTTCGTTATCTGGCTGCGATCCATGATGTTGCTTATCGTTCGATGGCACCTGAGGAGATGCTTTGGCCATTAAGTATGCCGCCTGCGTTGCCGGAAAAAGAAGAGGATATCGTGATCGCAAAGCTGGATCGTTTTGAAGATGTTCTTTATCGTCGGTTTTTGGCAAGGACGTATGGGCGTCGTAAGCAAATGGTCAGCGGCATCCACTTCAATTTTGAATTTGGGGATGATTTTTTAAGAAAGTTATTTACCAAGTCGTCAGAAACAGATTATCGTAGGTTTAAAACAGAACTTTACTTGAAAGTTACCCGAAATTACTTGCATTACCGCTGGTTTTTGACTTATTTCTTTGGAGCAACGCCGCAAACGGAAGCCAATTATTTTATGGCGGGTTCTGGACCGCAAGAACCTGTCCGCAGCATTCGTAACAGCCGCTATGGCTACACGAATCATACCGATGTCAACGTGTCTTATGCCTCTCTTGAGACCTATCTGGCGGATATCGCTGAGCTGGTAGAAACTGGCAAACTATCTGAGGAAAAAGAGTTTTATGCACCAGTTCGCCTGCGAGGGGGGCAAAAGGTTGCCGACTTAGCAACAGCGGGAATTCGTTACATTGAATTACGCAATATTGATATCAATCCCTTTGAAATGTATGGTATTTCGCAAGATCAAGTGAAATTTCTGCACCTTTTCTTGTTATACTTAGCAACGAAAGAGGAGGGCGCTGATGCCGATGCTTGGGTCGAAGAAGGAAATCGCAAAAACAATCAAGTGGCATTGGAACACCCATTGAATCAAACGATCTATCTTGAAGAAGCTAAAGTAGTTGCGGAAGAATTGATCGCTTTTGCAAAGGAAATCAGTCTGCCGACAATGCCTTTACTGGATCAACTGCTGCCAATGTTGGAAGATCCCGGCAAAACTTTTGCCGGTCGTTTATATCAAGCCAGCCAAAGGTCAAGTCAGGCTCAAGTGGCAACTGAACTAGGAGTATCCTATCATCAAGTTGCCTGGGAAAAACCTTATCAGTTAGCAGGCTTCACCAACATGGAACTGTCAACACAAATTTTGATGTTCGATGCGATTCAAAAGGGAATCAAGGTGGAAGTGTTGGATGAATCTGATCAGTTCTTGAAATTATCGATCGATGAACATGTTGAATATGTCAAAAACGCTAATATGACAAGTAAGGATCGTTATATCGTTCCTTTGATCATGGCCAATAAAACGGTCACAAAAAAGATTTTAGCTGAGAATGGTTTTCGGGTTCCTGCAGGAGCAGAATTCGCCACTGTAGAAAAGGCGCTTGCTGCTTACCCGCAATTTGCTGACAGAGGTTTTGTCGTCAAACCCAAAACAACCAACTATGGCGTGGGAATCTCGATCTTTAAGGATGGCGCTTCGTTGGAGGACTATCAAGCTGCTGTCCGTTTAGCTTTTGCTGAAGACCAGTCGATTTTAGTTGAAGCATTCCTTGCTGGAACAGAGTATCGTTTCTTTGTGATCGATGGTCAAGTTGAAGCAATTTTGCTACGAATACCGGCAAATGTAATAGGAGATGGTCGGCGCACGATCAAGGAATTAGTTGCAGAGAAAAATACCGATCCATTACGGGGGACCCACCATCGGACACCGTTGGAGAAGATCCAATTAGGTGAATTGGAACAGTTGATGTTGAAAGAGCAAGGCTATCACATAGATTCTGTCCCAGAAAAAGGACAAATCGTTTACTTGCGGGAAAATTCCAATATCAGCACGGGCGGCGATTCGATCGATGTCACCGATCAATTTAATGATGACTACAAAAAAATCGCTGCAGATGCCGTGACCGCATTACAGGCACGAATCAGTGGGATTGATTTGATTATTCCTGACAAGGAAAAGCCCGCGGAGGATCCGGGAGCATACGGCATTATTGAAGCGAACTTCAATCCCGCTATGCATATGCATATTTACCCGTACCAAGGACAAAGCCGCCGCTTAACCATGTCTGTCCTCAAGCTGCTTTTTCCGGAACGATTTTAACAGCCGCTTAACAGTCAGAAGTTGAAAAAGGAACAGTGACAAGGCTTTTGTCACTGTTCCTTTTTTTAGAATAAATGGTTAGAAGTAGCTTCTTCGGAAATAAGCCGAAATATCTTAAAGCTGACCATTTCTAATACAACTTCTTTTGCTGTTCGTACTAGTGAAGGATCACTAGTAATTGATCCGTTGGTTTGTTTAGCGGAAGAATCGTTCCCAGAATGGTTTTTTTTCTTTGATGGGATCTTCTTCGGAAGATGATTTTGTCTTTTGAGGATACTTTTCTTCGATATCGATTACCTCTTCATTCACTGCCTCATTGGCAACGATCAGTAAACCGATACTGTCAGGATCAGCAGTCTGGGCGTCAGTCACCACTCGAAAATCGAGCTGTTGTTTCGTAATCAATGAAATAAAGGTCGTCTGAAGCGTTTCGGGCAATTTTCCGTTGATCAAGATCAGTGCCCCTTGATAGTTAGGGAGAACCGACTGTAACGTTTCTTGGTTGTCCTTTTTCTTCATTTCTGCTACCGTCATACTTAGATAACAACGTTCACGAAACGTTCCCAAGTATTTTCTTTGTTCATCTGGATTAACACGAGGTGTCCCGTACATTCCTGTATCTAGGCGTTTCTCCAATTCATCGGACATTGAAAATCCTCCTAAGCGTTTTCTTGCTTTATATTATAGCACAAAAAAGGGAGCGTCGATTATTAGAAACATTTAGCTATTTCAGTGAGGTCATAAGAAAGACTAAAAAAGATCAGAAAGAAAGCTGGTGAAAACATGGAAATCCAAAAGAACCACTTATTGATTTTAGCAGAAAATCAACGAATCGAGACACCACGATTATGGTTGCGTCCTGTGACGATGGCAGATGCCAATGATTTATTCGAATACGCAAGTGATGAAGAAACGACGGAGTTTGTTTTTCCGAGGCATCAATCACTTGTGGATACAAAAATCGCCATTGCAACGTATTTTTTAGCGGCGCCATTAGGTAAATTTGCTATTGAAGAGAAAATGAGTGGCAATATGATCGGAACGATCGACTTGCGGGTGGACCCGCTAAAGGAAGTGGCAGAACTAGGCTATACCTTGAATAAAGCTTTCTGGGGGCAAGGGATCGTACCGGAAGCTGCTCGGATGCTTTTGTCTTTGGGTTTTGAAAAATTAGCGCTTGTTCGTATTTATGCACTGCACGATCAGCGAAATCATCGATCTGGTCGCGTGATGGAAAAAATTGGCATGAAAGTGGAAGCACAGATTCCGGCTGCGCGAAGATTTCGTGGGCAAGTAGTGGACGAAGTGATGCGGGGAATTACCCGAGACGAGTGGCAAAAACGAATCATGTAAAGGAGAATCGCTATGGAAATAACGATTGATATGGATGCAGCAGCAGTAGCAAAAATCTCAGAAGTCAAACAGGAGGGAGATCGAATTTATCTAGATTTTGAAGATGGTGTGGGACCTTTTCCGGCTACGGCGATCTCTTGCCGGTTAGATATTAGTTTTCGCTTGATCCTCGTACCAGCAGATTATCCAGAAGAAGGATTGTCTATCTATGATACGAAGCTGGATACAGCAATTGGAACAGTTTGGTTAAAACAAGGCGCAGCAATGTATTTAGAAGAGCGGACACGCTTGGTGGTCGATCCTGACTATCAGCGCTTGCAGTTGACTAGTGACAGCGGTCTGCTGGCATCTAACGTTCAACTGTTGCGCATGGACAAAAAGGTGGCAGGAAACTGATATGGGGAAATTAGCCGTTATCAGCGATTTGCATGTCGATATCAATCATTTCAGTGCAACAGACTTGCAGCTGATAGCCGAATTGCTAGACGCCAATCAAGCGACGCACTTGCATCTAGCTGGAGATATTGCAAACAAAGAGACAGCAGCGATGACCGTCATTGATTTCTTTCAAAGACAGCTGCCTACTACCTTTCATTGGGGCAATCATGAAATGGCTGATTTATCAGAATCATTGATCGAAACCTATCCTGATCCAGCTTTCTTGAACTTTCAAACAGTCGCTTTATCGGAAAAAACACTCTTGTTAGGTGTCAATGGCTGGTATGACTACGGCTATTCTGACTTGCAAAGCACAGAAGAGATCCTTCGTCTCAAGCACCTCTTTTGGTATGATCGTATGATTCAGCGGACAGGAACCGATCCGGAAATCAGTCATCAGATCAATGAAAGACTGCGTCAAACATTGCGAGGGCTCCCTCAAGATAAAGAAGTCATCGTAACGACTCATTTTGTTCCGAAAGCAACCTTTATCGTCAAACAAACGGGGAAGTATGTTCGTTGGAATCATTTGAACGCGTTTCTAGGTTCACCAGAATTTGGGGCAGTTATTGATGAGGCGGACAATGTGCGTCAAGTAGTCTTTGGTCATACCCATCGTCGGTTTGAAGATCAAGTGATTGGACAGACGATTTATAGCTGTCGTCCTTTGGGCTATTACTATGAATGGCAATTGACCCGACGATTTGTTCTGGAAAATCAGTTGACAGAAAATTTTCAGCCAACAAAGCTACGGGGACTTTTGCGAACTAATCAAGCAGCGTTCAATCAATACAAAGCAGCCCATTTAAGAGCAGAGCTCCAGCAAGCAATCACATGGATCAACTATTGATTCGCTACGAGATAAAAGCGTGCGGGACTGTGTCATAAGTCTCCTACAAGTAAAACTATCCGAACATTAATGATTATTGCTCCTGCGGTGCAGGGACTCCTCGTCGCAAAAGTCAGAGGAATCTATCCTAGCAACAGACTATTATTCGGTTTAACTTGTTGGATGATGACTTATGGCACAGTCCCTCTTTTTTTCGAATAAACGACTAACAGTAGCTTCTTCGGAAATAAGCAGAAATTTCAAAAAAATAAAACAGCAATTTTCGGCAATTCCTTTTTATTGATTGAAGCAGTCCACGTTTGCTACTTTCTCTTTTTTTACCGCTGCAATCTTTTCCGCAAGAAAATCCCTAAATAAGCCGCAGCAATGGCTTTGATCACACCGGGCAGAAGGAAGAGAACAAAACCGCCATTGATGGCAGCAGTCCAAGACATAGCGGTGCTCCATTTTAACCATAAGGTACCAAAAAACAATGTTGCTAATGCACCAGCGATATTCGCTAACATCCCTCTCACATATCCGGCGCGGCCTGTTTCCAAAAGTTTCCCCGTCAAGAGTCCATTAAAGATAAAACCAATCAGATAGCCGCCTGTAGGTCCGAATAAGACGCCGATGCCACTTGCTCCGCCGGCAAAAACTGGTAATCCGATCAACCCCAGCAATAAGTAAATAAGGATCGACATGGTCCCTGTGCGCATTCCTAGAAAGGTTACCGCCAAGCCGACAGCAAAGGTTTGGCCTGTCAGAGGAATCAATCCTAATGGGATGGTTAGTTGAGACAGCCCAGCAATAATGATGGCAAAAAAAGCAGCATAGATTTGTTCTCGCAATGGTATTTTCATAGTATCCTTCTTTCGTTAACACATAATCCAATAGTTGGTTAACGAAATTATAAATCTTGGTTAACGAAAAGTAAAGAGTAAATCAACGTTTTTTTCGCAACGCTTGCAACAAAGTTTCTGTAGCCAAAAAAGGGGTAAACAGTTCAAAAACCTCAGAGGATACAGGAAAGTATCCGACAAGCGTTACTAACGTAGATTCATCGAGAAAAGGTAGCAGGTCTTCAAGCTCTGACAACCGTTGCTCCGGATTCTCTGACGCTGCCAGGATCTTTTGAAGAATGCGTCCTAGATCTTGCTTTTCGAGAAAAGGGGCAATATCTTCCAACTCGTACAAAGACAGCGAGTTTGAGACAGCCTGCTCAACTTTTTGGGCTAAGAAAGTGGCAGATAAGTAGGGCGCTGCTTCTTCCAGAAAAGCGAAAGTATAGTCCTCTTTCATCAATTGTTCCAAATGATCTGTCTCTAAAAAAGGTAAAAATTCTTCTAGTGCTTCTTCGGTCAGCGGTTCTGTTATAGGTTTCAATAAAGCAAATAATTCTTCACTGCTCAAAAAAGGTGCCAATTGCTCCACTAACTCAAGTTCAAAAGGCTGGGCTTGAGTCGCAGCTGCCAATTCTTTAGGTTTAATGATCGGCGCCAACGTGGTGATTTCCTGAGAATCGGCGACTCCCTCGTGGTAATGCATTACTGCAACTCCGCTATTTCCTAATAGTTCGTCAATGGATAACTGCAAAATTGTTGCTAGCTGGGGCAATTTTTCGATGTCAGGCAATGTATTGCCTCGCTCCCAATTGCTGATAGCTTGATAACTGACCAATAATTGATCTGCTAAGTTGCTTTGAGTCATATTTAGTTCTCGACGTTTGCTGGCAATCCGTTGGCCGATTTGCCGTATGTTGAATTCATTCATGTGAACTCCTCCTTTCGTGTCTCCAGTATAGGGGAACTAGCAACTGAAATACAATCAAGCCTTCGTTGAGTTGTCTCAAAAAAATTCAAGCCCTCGTTGAGTTGTCTAAAATGACAAGTCAACGAGAGCGGTGAATGATTATGGAGTGATCAATGTGACCAGATAGTCACCGAACGCTTTGGTAGACAAACAATGCGCGTCAGTCATAGCTGCCGCAAAGTCAGTTGTGACTTTCTTTTCCTTGATTGCTGTCTCGATGGCTGTGGTAATAAGAACTGCTGCTTCATCCCACTGGATATATTCCAAGAGCATACAAGCAGAGAGCAACAACGAGCAGGGATTGGCTTTTCCTGTGTCAACGATATCGGGGGCAGTACCGTGGGTTGCTTCAAAGATTGCGGCACCACTTACATAATTGATATTTGCACCTGGAGCGATCCCAATTCCGCCGACTTGAGCGGCTAATGCGTCGGAAAGATAGTCGCCATTGAGATTGCAAGTTGCGATCACTGAAAATTTTTCTGGGTACAAAAGAATCTGTTGCAGGAAATTATCTGCGATCACATCATTGATAATGACTTTTCCGGCTTGTTGTGCAGCAGCAAGTGCTGCTTGAGCCGCTTCAATATTCTGCTCAGATTTAATTGTTGCCCATTGGTTCATCGTGAAGCACTGATCGGCATAATTCGTTTCCGCTAATTGATAGCCCCAATTTTTGAAGCCGCCTTCGGTGAATTTCATGATGTTCCCTTTATGAACAAGGGTGACAGACGGCAAGTGGTGTGCGATAGCATACTCGATCGCTCCGCTGATCAACCGCTGACTGCCCTCTTTTGAGATCGGTTTGATCCCGATGGCGCTGCTTTCTGGAAAGCGAATGTTTTTGACACTGAATTGTGTTTGCAGCACCTCAATTAATTGTTTCGTGAGGGGATCATTTTTTGCAAATTCGATTCCTGCGTAAACATCTTCTGTATTTTCACGGAAAATCACCATATTCGTCTTTTCCGGATGCTTCAAAGGAGAAGGTACCCCGGCAAAGTATCGAACGGGCCGAACACAAGCATAGAGGTCTAATGTTTGGCGCAATGTGACATTGAGGGATCGGAATCCTTTGCCAACTGGTGTGGTCAATGGTCCCTTCAATGCGATTTTAGCCTCTTGGATAGTGGTAAGAGTCGACTGCGGCAACCATTCGCCGGTTTGTCTAAATGCTTTTTCACCAGCTAAAACTTCTTGCCAGTGGATCCTTCTTTTGGGACCATACGCTTGTTTTACGGCCGCATCAATCACAGGTTGCGCTGCTTGCCAAATTTCTGGACCAATGCCGTCACCACTGATATAAGGAATTGTGAGAACAGTGTTAGATAAGGACGCTTCAGAATGCATTGCTAGTTCCTCCTGCTTCTATTTTTTTGCGAATGACCATTGGTAAGATTCCTTGATGTTTCCAGTAACGGATATCTGCTGGTGCATCGAAACGCAGCCGAGTCGGAAAGGTGATCATTGTTTCATCTGTACGTTTGGCTGTCACATCAATCTGCTGATTGACCTGCGGTTCTTCGGGCAGTTGGATAAAGAAGGATTCAGAGCCATCCAATCCCAAGGAAGCGGCAGTTTGCCCAGCAAGATATTCTAGAGGAATCACACCCATCATGACCAAATTGCTGCGATGAATCCGTTCGAAACTTTCTGCCAAGACTACTTTGACGCCTAAAAGTTGGGTCCCTTTAGCTGCCCAATCTCGGGAAGAACCCATCCCATAATCTTTACCAGCTAAAATAATGCAAGACTGTTCGTTTTTCTGATAATTCATGGCAGCGTCATAGATTGACATCGTTTCCCCTGTAGGAAAATAATGGGTGATCCCGCCAGTACTTCCAGGAACCAGCTGATTCTGTAAACGAATGTTGCCGAAAGTTCCCCGCATCATGATGTGATGATTGCCTCGCCGTGAACCAAAAGAGTTGAACTCACGGTAAGGAACAGCTTTGGTTTGCAAAAACCTGCCGGCGGGAGAATCTAATCCAATGCTACCAGCGGGAGAAATATGGTCTGTCGTAACAGAATCCCCCAATTTGGCTAACACTTTCAAATCAGACAAACTTGTTTGGATAGGTAATTCTTTGGTCAAGGAATCAAAATAGGGTGGGTGGGCAATATATGTTGATGTGTCCTCCCAAGCATAACAATCACTGGCAGTTGTATCGATACGGTTCCAACGCTCATTGGCGTCGAATAGATGCGCATAAGCTGCACGAAACGCTTCTGGTCCAACAAAAGCTTGAATATATTCATTGACTTCTTCGTTACTTGGCCAGATATCCGTCAGATAAATTTCTTGTCCTGCTACGACGCCTAGAGGCTCCTTCGTCAAATCTTTCCGGATGGTTCCAGCAATGGCATAGACGACGACTAACGGAGGAGAAGCTAAATAATTGGCTTTGATCTGTGGATGGATCCGACCTTCAAAGTTGCGGTTTCCAGATAAAACAGAAGCGACCAGTAAATTTTCGTTTTCGATTGCTTCTGCTACGGGTGCTTCTAATGGACCGGAGTTGCCGATACAAGTCGTACAGCCGTATCCAACTAAATAAAAGCCTAATTGTTCAAGATAAGGCAATAATCCACTGGCAGTCAAATAGGTGGTTACGATCTGGGAACCAGGGGCCAAGGAAGTCTTGACCGATTTTGGCACGGTCAATCCTTTTTCTACCGCCTTTTTTGCTAACAATCCCGCAGAGAGCATGACGAAGGGATTGCTCGTATTCGTACAGCTAGTGATAGCTGCAAGTACGATATCTCCTGTCTGCAATGTTTCGGAAGGCTCGTTTGGCCAGTTAACTTGGCTGCTTTTTTGCCATTCCTTCTCCGAAAGACCGAAGCCTTTTGGTCCGATGTCAGCCGTGAGGGAACGATCGAAATCAGTGCCAACTTCCGGTAATAAGATACGGTCCTGTGGTCGTTTTGGTCCTGCCAATGCGGGCTGGATCTTGGCTAGATCGATGGTGACCGTTTTGGTGTAGTCTGGTATCTCCGTCGCATCATAAAAGAGATGATTGGCTTTTGTGTAGGCAGCAACCTTATGGATCAATTCGGGTGTTCGTCCCGTAGTAGCTAAATAGTTGAGGGTCTCTTCATCAATTGGACAAAAACCGCAAGTGGCGCCATATTCTGGTGCCATATTGGCAAGGGTCGCACGGTCAGCTAAACTTAACCGTTGGTAACCGGTTCCGAAATATTCAACAAATTTTCCTACCACTTGCTCCTTTCGCAAGACTTCAGTAACAGTCAACGCCAAATCAGTTGCGGTCGTACCGGCAGGCATTTCGTTCACAAAACAGACACCGATAACTTCTGGAGTCGGGAAAAATGACGGCTCGCCCAAAATCGCTGCTTCTGCCTCGATACCGCCAACGCCCCAGCCCAATACACCGAGACCATTGATCATCGTTGTATGGGAATCTGTTCCTTGCAATGTATCCGGAAAAAGAAACGGCTCGCCAGCAATTTTTTTTTCCAAAATCACATCAGAAAGTGATTCAATATTTACTTGATGGATGATACCGGTCTCTGGAGGGACAACTTCAAAATTGTCAAATGAACCCTGAGCCCACTTCAAGAATTGGTAGCGCTCTTGGTTTCGTTCAAATTCACGCGCCGTATTGAAAGCCACTGCTTCCGGAGTCCCTGCACAATCGACTTGGACGGAATGATCGACAACCAAAGTCACGGGAATCTCAGGATTGATTGTATCTGCATTCCCGCCTAAGGCAACGATGGCGTCTCGCATCGCAGCAAGGTCTACGACCGCTGGAACACCAGTGAAGTCTTGCAAAACGACACGTTCGGGTTTGAAAGGTACGACGCCTGTGGGCTGTTCAGCGTTCCAATTGACCAAATAATCCAAGTAAACAGCAGTGATCTCTTCATCTTGGTGACGGGCGACACTTTCTAGTAACACGCGAATCGAGTAAGGCAATCTTTTTAATTCAGCGTTAAAGTCAGCCGCGACCTTTGCTAAATCAATAAACGTATAGCGCTGATCATTCACGATCAGGTTTGTGTGCCAATTCATAAGCATCCTCCTTAAATATCAATCTATTAGGAATAATTATACGTTTATAAAAAGAAAAATCAATTAAAATTATGAAAAATATTTCATTTTATAAACATCGTGCTATAATGTTTAAAAGTTTTTATTTTTTGAATCAAATGAAGTTAGTAGCATGTTTACGTAAGGATGTTAGGAGGTAACATGGCTGTGGAAAAATTAGAAAAAGAAAAGAATATCGTATATCTTTCATCATTGTGTCAGAAACACAATCAAATCGATATGAATCTTTATTCAGAGTATGACGTAAAACGTGGACTGAGAGATTTAGATGGAAAAGGTGTCTTAGCCGGCTTAACAACCATTTCTACCATTTATCCAGAAAAAATCGTGGCGGGGAAGCCCCTCGAGGCTTGTGGGGAATTACGTTATCGAGGAATCGATATCAATGAATTGGTTGCAGGATTCGTTGAAGAAAATCGGTTTGGTTTTGAAGAGATTGCATATTTATTACTTTTTGGCGAGCTGCCAAAGTTATCTGAATTGCAGGGATTTCGTCAGTTATTGGCGGATAAACGTACGCTTCCAACCAATTTTGTTCGTGACGTGATCATGAAAGCACCTTCTGCGGATATCATGAATAGTTTATCTCGCAGTATTTTGACATTAGCCAGTTATGATCCGCAAGCCGATGATGTCAGTATTGAGAATGTATTAGAGCAAAGTTTGATGCTGATCAGTGTCTTTCCACTGCTGGCGATCTACGCTTACCACGCCTATAATCACTACAATCAAGAGGGAAGTATGTATATTCATCGCCCTTCGGAGGAATTAAGCACGGCAGAAACGATTTTGACCATGCTGCGTCCTAATAAAGCCTATAGTTTTCAAGAAGCTCAAACCTTGGATATGGCGCTGGTGCTTCATATGGAACATGGGGGCGGAAACAACTCGACCTTTACTACTCGGGTAGTTACTTCTAGCGGTACCGATACTTATTCGACGATCGCAGCCGCATTAGGGTCGCTAAAAGGGCCTAAACACGGTGGAGCCAATATCAAAGTGACGGAGATGATGAGTGATCTGAAACGCCAGATTGCTGATACAACAGATGAAGCTGCAGTTCGTCGTTATTTAGAAGCAGTTTTGGATAAAGAAGCTTTTGATCGCAAGGGCTTGATCTATGGTATGGGACATGCTGTCTACAGTGACAATGATCCTCGAGCGGCAATTTTTAAAAATTATGTAGCCAAACTCGCACAAGAGAAAGGCATCGGCGCTTGGCAAGAATATCAACTTTACACAACTGTTGAACGAATCGCTCCAGAAGTGATTGCTCAAAAACGAAAAATGTATAAAGGCGTCAGTGCGAACATTGATTTTTTCAGCGGCTTTGTTTATAAAATGTTAGACTTGCCAGAAGAACTTTACACACCGATGTTTGCGATTGCGCGAATCGTCGGCTGGTCTGCTCATCGAATCGAAGAATTAGTCAATGCCCAAAAAATCATGCGACCAGCTTATAAGGAAGTGTCTTCTGACCGGAGCTATACAAGGTTGAATGAGCGGTAGGATTGAGGAAGAATCTTTTTAGATAAATCAGATAAAATATAAGAAGTGATCGAGGAAAATATTTTCTGGAATCGCTTTTTTATATTAAAAAAACGTACCTTATTTCGGTAATTTGCAAAAAAAGTATCCGGTAACAAGTGTTTTTCTTTGTAAAAAAAACAAAAAACTTCTATGCTAATAGAGGAGGGTATTTTTACCTATGGTGGCAGATAACCGCAAAAGGTTGTTGGTTTTGGTGGATCTGTTACTAAAAAAAACGTTCTTTTTTCAGAAATGCAAACAAGGAGTGTGAAAAATGGAAAATGAACAAGCGGCAAATGTAGAGACTGCTTCGCTTACCTTTGAGGAGAAAGTCTTGCAGACGATCGTAGGTGTAGCCTTGGCGTCAATTGATGGCTTAATCAGTGCAGATGGAAAATTTTTTTCAAGTATGACGGAAGATTTGGCCGACCAGAGCAATGTGACATCGGGGATCGAAGTGGAAGTTGGCAAAGAACAAGTAGCAATTGATTTGGAAGTTATTGTTGCCTACGGGAAGGATATTCCCCGGTTGTTTGCTCAGATCCAAGAAATTGTTTTGCAAGAAGTTAGTCGGTTGACTGCTTTAGAAGTCAAAGAAATCAACATTCGCATCGTGGATGTCGTCAAACAAGAAACGATCGAAAAAATCACAGATAATCAATAAGAATCCGCAGAAAAATCAGAAAGGAAGAATGATCAATGATTTCACTATACACAACGCCTAGCTGTACATCATGTCGCAAAGCGCGGGCTTGGTTGACCGAAAATGAACTACCCTTCAAAGAAAGAAACATTTTTAGCGATCCATTAAATAGTGATGAACTACTGGAAATTCTTTCTTTGACAAAAAACGGGACAGAAGATATTATCTCAACACGTTCAAAAGTGTATCAAAAATTAGCCATTGATTTGGATGACTTGAAATTAGAAGAATTATTAGCGTTGATTGAGCAATACCCGAATTTATTGAAACGTCCCATCATTGTTGATGGCGACAAACTGCAAGTAGGATATAATGAAGATGATATCCGCAAATTTGTGCCACGCAATATTCGGAAAGTAATCTTTAAAAAGCGTCAGAAAGATTTGCTGTTGTTCAACTATCATCAAAAAAATTCATCCGGAGAGTCCGTCGTCAATATTATTTGAAGTCGACCTGCCGATTAATCGCGAACTGTGTGGTATTTCCTTCGGGAAACCAGCACAGTTTTTTTGATTTCTCAAAAAAGAGGTCATGTCAGAAGTAGTCTGCTTCAAGAGAGATGAAAAGGAGAGTTCGAAAATTGCTTGTCGGATTTCTGTGAAATTTTGACTTCTTTCCGAAGAAGTTATTTCTAACAATTTATAAAAAAAGAAGCTGTGACAAGATTTCTGTCGCAGCTTCTGGTGAAAATTCTTATAGTTTTTGGTTGTAGAATTCAACGACTAGTGCTTCGTCAACTTCTGCAGTCAATTCATCGCGTTCTGGTAAACGAGTCAATGAACCTTCTAATTTTTCATCATCAAAGCTTACAAATGCTGTACGACCAGTAGTTGCTTCGATTGCTTCTTTGATTGTTGAGATGTTTTGTGATTTTTCACGAACGCTGATCACTTGACCAACTTCAACATGGTAAGAAGGGATATCTACACGTTTGCCATCTACTAAAATGTGGCCATGGTTTACTAATTGACGTGCTTGACGACGAGTAGTTGCAAGACCTAAACGGTAAACGACGTTATCCAAACGTTGTTCTAACAAGATCATGAAGTTAACACCGTGTTTACCTTCTTTGATTTTGCTTGCTTTGATAAACAATGTACGGAATTGACGTTCGTTCATGCCATACATATGACGAAGTTTTTGTTTTTCAGTCAATTGCATACCGTATTCTGATTTTTTGCCACGGCTGTTTGGTCCGTGTTGTCCTGGAGCGTAAGGACGACGTGCCAATTCTTTACCAGTTTCTGAAAGAGAAATTCCTAAACGACGAGAAATTTTCCATGATGGTCCTGTATAACGAGACATAATTTAGTTCCTCCAATAAATATAGTTTGGAGTAAAATAATCCGTTGAAAAATTCACATCCGTGCAGTTCGTTCTTCAATCTTCACCTTTGCAGCCGCGGTTACGCAATTGAACCTTTTAGGCAACGAACTGGTGACGAGCTGTTATTTCCCTGCTGCATTATTTTACACAAGGAACAGTATACGATAAAATAAGAGGAAAAGTCAAGGTATGATTGAATTCAATTGCAATGAAAATGTGATGAAAATTTCATATAAAAAGTAACGTTTTTCAGAAAACACTTTACAAATAGGCGTTTGGTTATTAAAATGTGAAGGTATTGTGTACTTTATAACGAACTCAATTATCATACCCATAAAAAGGAGCAGAAAAATGAATCCAGTATCCCCATTATTTGAAAAAATTGATTCTTCCATTGAAAAGAAGGTCGATTTGATCAAAAGCAGTTATTTACGCTATGCTGTACGGGCCATGATGGCATGTCTTTTCTTGACGCTAGGAACAGCGATTGCCTTTGCGATTGCTATGAAAGGTGAGGACATTGCACATGGACTAGGAAAAATGTTGTATGCATTTATGTTTAGTTGGTCCCTTGTCATGATCTTATATATGAACGCAGAATTAGGCACATCAAATATGTTGTATATGACCGTCGGTGTTTATCGCAAACGATTGAGTGTTCCTTTGGCATTGAAGATTTTGTTCACTTGTGTGCTCTTCAATTTAGTCGGTGGTTTGATTTTTGGATCAATTATTTCTTTGACTGGACCTTTTCAAGGGTTGCCTGCGGATAATTTCTTATTGACTTCCATTACCGCAAAACTTGATAAGCCGACACTCCAAATCGTCGTCGAAGCAATGTTCGCAAACATTGTCGTTAATACAGCTGTTTTAGTAAGTATGAGAATGAAAGATGATGCAGGGAAAGTAGCTGCGATTATTTTCATTATCTTTATCTTTGCCTTCTTAGGCTATGAACACGTCATCGCTAACTTCCCAGCGTTTACGTTAGCTTTCTGGGCATCTGGCGGCCACTTAGCTGGTATGACTGTCGGCAGCGTGATTCACAATCTTGTCTTTGCCTTTATCGGGAACTATATCGGTGGCGGCTTGATCATGGGTCTGGGCTATGCATGGCTCAATCAATCAAAATCAACTTATGTGGATTAAACGAAGAAAGAAGCAGCAATGCTTCTTTTTTTTAAAATCAATATTGACACACTAAAATCATTCTGCTATCCTTGTTAAAAATCAATAAGTAAACACGTAGAAAAAGAAAGTAAGATTCTGTGGAATTTCTAACAGAGAGCCCCGACAGCTGAAAAAGGGTGAAAGAAAACGAATCTGAAAATGGCTTTTGAGTGGGTGTTTCGAGAACGCAAGTTCTAGAAGCGCACGGATGTCCCCGTTACTGAGACCCCAATATCACGCAACAGCGTCGCATTGGAGTAGAGGCATTCTTCGTAAGTCGGATGCAAACTAAGGTGGTACCATGTAAATTTATTACATCCTTAAGAGATAACTCTTAAGGATTTTTTTTTACCCAAAAAAGGAGGAGAAACTATGTGCCAAGTGATCAATCATTATGAAATTGTAGGAAGTTTTTTGCGTCCGGAGAAGTTGAAGCAAGCAAGGGAAGCGTTCGCTGAAGGAAAAATCACTCGATCCGAGTTAAAAGAAGTTGAGGATCAGGCGATCAGTGAGTTAGTCGCAAAACAAAAAGAAGTTGGCTTGAAATATGTCAGCGATGGCGAATTTCGCCGTAGTTATTGGCACTTGGATTTTTTCTGGGGATTTCAAGGAATAGAGCATATTTTGATGGATCAAGGCTACTTGTTCCATGGGGAAGAAACCCGTGCTGATTCTGCACGATTAGCTGGGAAAGTCGCATTCAATCCAGAACATCCCGTGTTTGAGGAATATCGCTTTGTCGCGGCTCAAGCAGATGGGGTGCCTGTTCGCCAGAGTATCCCAGCGCCTGCTCAATTGTTTGTCGAACTTGTTCGAGGCAGCAACGAAGAAAAAGTGAACGCTATCTATCCGGATCGGGAAGTATTGCTTGCTGATATTGCGCAAGCCTATCGTGAAACCATTTTAGCCTTGTATGATCTTGGCTGTCGTCATCTAAAATTGGATGACTGTACGTGGGGGATGCTGGTGGACAAAAATTACTGGCAGTCAAGGACCAACGATGAGTATGATACACAAAAATTACAAGAATTGTATCTGCGGTTGAATAACAGTGCATTGGTGGATCTGCCTAACGACCTGCACGTGACTACCCATGTTTGCCGTGGCAATTACCATTCGACATGGGCGGCATCGGGAGGCTATGAGCCAGTTGCGGATTCGCTGTTGGGACATGAAGCGGTCGAAGCCTTTTTCTTGGAGTTTGATGATGATCGCTCTGGGGACTTCCAGCCATTGCGATTTGTCCCAGAAACAAAGAAAGTTGTTCTCGGTCTAGTCACAAGTAAAAATGGGGCTCTGGAAGAGAAAGAAAGCTTGATTGCCCGGATCAAAGAAGCCAGCCAATACGTGCCCTTAGAGCGTTTGAGCTTGAGTCCGCAGTGTGGCTTTGCTTCAACAGAGGAGGGCAACATTCTGTCAGAAGAAGATCAATGGAAGAAATTGCAGCTGATCATTGAAGTGGCAGATGAAGTCTGGGGCACTCAACCAGTCACTGCCAAATAGACAAAGACGATTGAGGCAAACACTTCATGTGGTTGAAAATATTTCAGTTTCCCCAAAAAATGAGCCACCTTCATTGGTAAGCAAGAGTCATTCACCAAGATCCGCCACTTATTGAAATAGACAGCTTTTTATGTTAAGAATAGGGTATGCTTTTTGGAGAGAACATGATCCAAAAGTAAAAATTCTTGTTATTTCTTACAGAAAGAGAGTCTTAGTTTTTTATGGATATGAATCGGAAATTCTTTGCTTTTGATATTGATGGCACGTTACTGGATTCGAACAAGCAACCGTTGGAAAGTACGATTGAAGCATTGGAGTTGCTGCGAAATGCTGGGCATTTCGTGACAGTTGCTACAGGCCGCAGTCGTTTCCATGCGAAAGACATCATCCGCTCCCTTGCTTTTGATAATTATATTTTATGCAATGGCGCTGCTGCATTTTTGGCACACCAACAAGTGTACAAAAATTTATTAGATGAAGAACAGCTAAAAGCATTTGTTGCTGAAGCAAACGAGTTAGGGATCGATACCGCATTTGTGGGAATGGATACGGCTAAACGAGCTTCTTCTTTAAATATTGGTATCATGGATGAAGCAATGCGCTCTTTTGGCGCACAATTGCCTGAATTAGACATGCACTTTCCGGAAGAAAAAGAAGTCTATCAAGCGTTGGCTTTTTATGGGAAAGAGTATGAAGACTATTTTGACGATCGCTACAGTAAATTACGTTTTGTTCGCTGGCATGAAAACAGTGTCGATGTCGTGCCAAAAGATGGTTCAAAAGCAGCCACGATTCTTTCGGTGGCACACCAACTAGGAATCTCACAAAAAGATGTGATTTGTTTTGGCGATGGCCAAAATGATCGCGAAATGCTGCAAGCTGCCGGCGTCGGCGTGGCCATGGGTAACGCGGCTCCCGAGATTCAAGCGATTGCTGATAAAGTCACCGCCAGCAATGATGAGGATGGCATCTGGCAAGCATTGAAAGAACTAGACTTGATTTAAACAAACTGTGTCCTAAGAAACAGACAAACCTGAAATTTTTTGCAACAGCCAAATCAGAGAAATCAGCCCCGCAAATTGCCAGAAGGATTTCCTTCGGTGCCCCTTCTTAAGGTGGCAGCCTACCTATTTTACTAAGGGATCCGGTTGATTCTATGATGGAAGCTCTGTGTAAGATTAGGCAATGTCTTATTCTTGGGAGCACAGTTTCTTTTTTTCAGCAAGTATTGGTACAATGGAAAAAAGAGGAGGAGTGAAGATGAAAATAGCATTGATAGCCCATGACCGCAAAAAAGAATTGATGGTGAAGATGGTCACCGCTTATCGCGAAATCTTGGCACAGCATCAATTATATGCCACAGGAACAACAGGAAAACGAATCCAAGAAGCTACGGGACTATCCGTTCATCGCTATAAGTCTGGTCCTTTAGGAGGCGATCAACAAATTGGGGCGATGATTTCGGAGGATGCGTTGGATATGGTGATTTTTTTGCGCGATCCATTGGCAGCGCAACCACATGAGCCGGATGTGACCGCATTGATCCGTCTGTCAGATGTTTATGAAATCCCGTTGGCTACGAATATCGGTACAGCAGAAATGCTGCTCCGAGGATTAGATGCAGGATTTGCAGATTTCCGACAGATCATCCATGAAACGGACCATCGACCATTATCTTTTTGAAGGAAGTGACGAAAGTGAAGGACAAACCAATGATCGCCGATTTTTTGCGTTATGCCAAAATCAATACCCGTTCCGATGCAAGCAGCCAAACAATTCCTACTACCCCTGGACAAGTTGAGCTGGCACTTTTATTACGGGATCAATTGCAGTCTATGGGGCTTAACGATGTGTTGTACCATGAAAAAAATAGCTTTGTGATCGGACGTCTTGCAGGAAATCCGGACAAAACGGCTGTCGGATTTATCGCACATGTAGACACCGCTGATTTTGCAGCCGAAAACATCCAACCCCAGATCCATGAAAATTATGATGGCAAAGACGTTTGCCTCAATGAGCCGTTGGGGATCATGATGACAGTCGCTGAGTTTCCTAACCTCAAAGACTACATAGGTGAGACGTTGATCACTACAGATGGAACGACGCTCCTAGGTGCAGACGATAAAGCCGGGATTGCTGAGATCATCGATGCATTGCGGATTTTACAAACGATTGATCCACAAGAACGGGGAGATGTCTGGATCGCTTTTGGTCCGGATGAAGAAATTGGGAAAGGGGCGGATCTGTTTGACCCAGCCGATTTCCCAGTGGCTTTTGCTTATACAATGGACAGTGGTCGTGTGGGACATATGGAGTATGAAACCTTTAATGCTGCGCGGATCGATATCCAAATCAACGGAACAAGCGTCCATCCTGGGACGGCTTATGGTCGTCTCGTCAATGCATTAAAGATCGCCAACCAGATCGATGCGGCACTGCCGCAAGCAGAAGTCCCGGAAAAAACAAAAGACTATCAAGGCTTTTACTTACTTCACAATCTTTCTGGACATATCGGGCAAGCAGAACTCTCCTACATCATTCGTGATCACGATCAAACGCTTTTCCAAAAGCGCAAGGAGAAGATGGTGCAGATCATTGAAAAGTTGAATGAGTACTATGGTGAGCGGATCACCTATCAGCTGTATGATCAATACTACAATATGGGCGACCGAATCAAAGAAAATCCTCAAAGTGTTATCATTGCTCGTCAAGCAATGAAAGACTTAGGGATCACACCGATCGAAGCCCCTTTTCGCGGCGGCACAGATGGGTCCAAAATCACTTACAAAGGGATCCCAACCCCTAATCTATTTACCGGCGGCGAGAATTTCCACGGTCAATATGAATTTATCACTGTTGAAGCGATGGCAAAGGCGCGGGACTTAATCGTTGCGATCGTGAAACGTGTTGCTGAATAATGATGACTCTCCAAACGACCAACGTTGTTTGGAGAGTGTTTTATTTTCTAAAGGGTCCTAGAAGAGCAACAAGAGCAGTCGGTAGGAAGGAATTCCTGTAGTTTAAGGTTGTTTGCTGTTATGGAATAGCTCTTTTTTTTCTCAAGGAAAACACTTATAATAAAGAAAGATGTTAAAAGAGAAGAGGAAAAAGTGTGCGGGTATTATTTATTGGAGATGTGGTTGGATCGTTAGGGAGAAATACCTTGACAGAGTATTTACCAAAATTGAAGAAAGCCTATCGGCCGCAAGTGACGATCGCAAATGGCGAGAATGCAGCTGCGGGTCGGGGGATCACGGGGAAAATTTATAAGAAATTTCTTCAAGATGGCGTCGATGTGATCACACTAGGAAATCATACATGGGATAATCGAGATATTTTTGAATTTATTGGTGATGCAAAAAAAATGATTCGTCCGGCAAATTTTCCAGAAGGGACTCCTGGTACAGGAATGGTCTTTGTGAAAGTCAATGCGATCGAATTAGCAGTCATCAATATGCAAGCACGCTCTTTCATGGTCGACATTGATGACCCTTTTCGTAAAATGGATGAGTTGGTGACTATCGCCCGCAAGCGTACACCATTTATCTTTGTTGATTTTCATGGTGAGACAACGAGTGAGAAACAAGCCATGGGCTGGTATCTAGACGGACGAGTTTCTGCAGTCGTCGGCACACACACCCACGTACAAACCAATGATGCCCGAATTTTGCCACAAGGAACGGCTTATTTGTCAGATGTAGGAATGACTGGTCCTTATGATGGGATTTTAGGGATGAAACGAGAACCTATCATCGAAAAATTCTTGACGGCATTGCCGCAACGCTTTGAAGTGATCGAGAACGGACGCAGTATTTTGTCCGCTTGTCTGATCGAGATCGATGAACAAACTGGAAAAGCCAAATCGATTCGTCCAATCCAAATCAGCGAAGACCGGCCTTTTACAGAATAGGAGAATCATGGACCCATTAGAAAAAGAAACAGCAGTAGCACAAGAATTGGCTGCGTTGCGGCAATTATTGGCACAACACCCGGTAGTACAAGAGTTTCAAAGGATTCAACAACGGGCGCAAAAGAATCAAAAACTGCTGGAGTTAGAAGAAGCAATCAAGCAAACCCAAAAAGAAATCGTTCAGTATGAACATTATGATAAACCGGAAGCAAAAAAGGATGCTTTGCGACGAGTGGCTGAGTTGACCCAACAATATGACCAGCATCCACTCGTGATCGCCTATCGTGCGGCACTTCAGGAAGCAGATGAATTGCTGCACTACGTCACAACAGAAATCCAAAAGCAAGTGAATAAAGCCATCGAGGAGGAAGATGCTCATGCCTCAAAAAACTAAAAACACTCCTATGATGGAACAATATTTAAGCATCAAGGCACAATACCAAGATGCTTTTTTGTTCTATCGTCTGGGAGATTTCTATGAACTGTTCAATGAAGATGCGATCAAAGCTGCACAAATCTTGGAGCTGACATTGACAAGCCGCAACAAAAATGCGGAAGAACCGATCCCAATGTGCGGAGTCCCTTATCATGCCGCCAGTAATTACATTGATACGTTGATCGAACAAGGCTATAAAGTCGCCATCTGTGAACAAGTCGAAGATCCCAAAACCACCAAAGGAATGGTCAAACGGGAAGTCGTTCAATTGATCACTCCAGGGACAGTGATGGATAGCAAAGGGCTGTCCGCCAAAGATAATAACTTCTTGACGGCTGTGATGAAAACGACGCAAGGTTACAGTTTTGCTTATGCAGACTTGAGTACCGGTGAGTTAAAGACCGCGCTTTTAGAAGACGAGGATGCGGTATTGAATGAGGCCGCTGCCTTACAAACCAAGGAAGTCGTTTTGTGCAGCGAAGTTCCTGACTCCCTTAAAGAACTGTTGACCACTCGCTTGAGTGTTGTTTTTTCAAAACAAGAGACATATGAAGAAAATGCTGAATTCCGTTTTTTGACTAGCGGATTGCCTGAAGATGAAAAGACGGTCACTGGCAAATTATTGAGTTATCTCGCAATCACCCAAAAACGCAGCTTGGCTCATATCCAGCAAGCAGTAGAATATCAACCAGATCATTCTTTGAAAATGGACTATTACTCAAAGTTCAATCTCGAATTGAGTCGATCCATTCGAACTGGCCAAAAGCATGGAACACTCTTATGGTTATTAGATGAAACCAAAACAGCAATGGGTGCCCGTTTATTGAAGCAGTGGTTGGATCGTCCTTTGATCCAACCAAAGAAGATCTTTGCACGTCAAGAAATGGTTCAATCATTGTTGGACAGCTTTTTTGAACGAGCAGACTTACAAGACGCACTGACAAAAGTATATGACATGGAGCGCTTAGTTGGGCGAGTTGCCTTTGGCAATGTCAATGGACGGGATCTTCTGCAGCTGAAATCTTCTTTGCAGCAAGTTCCTCTGATCGCCCAGTTGATCAAAGGCATCAATCGTGGAGAGTGGAATGACCTGTTGATCGAATTGGAGCCACTGGATGAGTTAGTGGCATTGATCGATAGCGCCATCGATGAAGACGCACCGCTGCAGATCACTGAAGGAAATGTCATCAAAGATGGCTTTCACGAACAACTAGACAAGTATCGGGAAGCGATGCGCAACGGCAAGCAGTGGCTAGCTGAGTTAGAAGCCAAAGAACGCCAAGAAACAGGCATCAAGAATTTAAAAGTGGGCTTCAACCGTGTTTTTGGTTATTACATCGAAATCACCAAAGCCAATCTGGCTGGTCTCGAAGAAGGCCGTTATGAACGAAAACAGACCCTTGCTAATGCGGAGCGTTTTATTTCACCTGAATTAAAGAAGCTGGAAACAGTGATTTTAGAAGCGGAAGAAAAATCGGTGGATCTGGAATACCAATTGTTCTTGGAAGTACGAGAAGAAGTGAAAAAAAGTATCCTTCGCTTGCAGAAATTAGCCAAAGCCATTAGTGCAGTCGATGTGTTACAAAGTTTTGCGACAATTGCTGAACGCTATCAATATGTACGGCCAGTTTTGAAAAAAGAGCGCTCCTTGAATATCGTCGATGGGCGTCATCCCGTTGTGGAAAAAGTGCTGGGGCACCAAGAATATATTCCTAATAGCATCGTGATGCATGAAGACACCGATATTTTACTGATCACTGGACCGAATATGTCTGGTAAGAGTACGTATATGCGGCAATTGGCACTGTTAGTGATTATGGCTCAAATCGGTTGTTTTGTTCCTGCGCAATCAGCAGAAATGCCGATTTTTGACCGCATCTTTACCCGAATCGGTGCCAGCGATGACTTGATTGCTGGACAAAGTACATTCATGGTCGAGATGATGGAAGCCAATCAGGCGTTGCGTCATGCCACACCAAACAGTTTGATCCTATTCGATGAATTAGGGCGTGGAACAGCCACCTATGATGGGATGGCACTTGCTCAAGCCATCATTGAATATATCCATAAAGAAGTCAAAGCGAAGACCCTTTTTTCGACCCATTATCACGAACTGACCATATTGGACGAAGAATTACTGCGTTTGCGGAACATTCATGTAGGAGCGGTAGAAAAAGACGGTGAAGTTGTCTTCCTGCATAAAATGATGGAAGGTCCGGCAGACAAGAGCTACGGAATCCATGTGGCGAAAATTGCAGGACTGCCTAGCGGATTACTACAACGGGCGGCAACGATCTTGAAAGCTCTGGAAGAACATGAACCAACGATCGAAAAGCCTGTGATAGAAGAAACACAACAGCTTTCATTGTTTAGCGAGGTGTCCACAGAAGAAGTTGGCGTCATCGATCAGTTGAAAAAACTGAATCTCTTAGAAATGACCCCAATGGATGCGTTAAATAAGCTTTATGAATTGCAAAAACGAATCTAGAAAGAAGGAAAACAGATGGGCAAGATCCAAGAATTATCTGAACGTCTAGCGAATCAAATCGCTGCCGGTGAAGTCGTGGAACGGCCAGCCTCTGTTGTCAAAGAACTTGTGGAAAATGCAGTGGATGCCGGCAGCACACAGATCGATATCTTCATTGAAGAAGCCGGTCTACGCAAAATCCAGGTGATCGATAATGGCGAGGGGATTGCCGAAGAAGATGTCGTTACGGCCTTCAAGCGCCATGCCACCAGTAAGATCCATAACCGCGATGACTTGTTTCGGATACGGACACTTGGCTTTCGCGGTGAGGCATTGCCAAGTATTGCCTCAGTCTCGATTTTAACAATCGAAACAGCTGTCAAAGATGCTTCCCAAGGCTCATTTCTTCGGTTGAAGGGAGGCACTGTGGAAGAACATATACCAGCGAACTTGCGCCAAGGAACGAAGATCACTGTAGAAAACCTTTTTTATAATACGCCAGCGCGCTTGAAATATGTCAAAACATTGCAGACAGAATTGGCCAATATCGGCGATATCGTGAACCGTATTGCATTGAGTCACCCGGAAGTTGCTTTTCGCTTGGTCCATGAAGGCAATAAAATGCTGACTACTACTGGTAGCGGGGATTTGAAACAAACCATCGCCGGGATCTATGGTGTTGAGACTGCTAAAAAAATGTTAGCTATCAACAGTGAAGATCTTGATTTTAAGCTGACTGGTTATGTCTCGTTGCCTGAAGTGACCCGGGCTAGCCGTAATTATCTATCCACGATCATCAATGGACGATGCATTCGGAATTTTGCCTTGAATAAAGCAATCGTTGCTGGATATGGCTCAAAATTGATGGTGGGACGATTCCCGATTGCGGTCCTGGAGATCACGATGGACCCATTATTAGTCGATGTCAATGTTCACCCCACTAAACAAGAAGTACGTTTATCAAAAGAAGAAGAACTGACCAAATTGATCAGTAAATCGATCAATGACAGTTTGCGAGACGAGAATTTGATTCCGAATGCTGCCGATAATCTTCGTTTTAAGAAAAAAGTGACCACTGAACCTGTGGAACAAACGAAACTGGATCTGGGAACGAGTCCTACGACTTCTTCGGGATTAACTTTCAACCGCGAGACAGGAAAGTTTCAAGTGGCGTCATCAGGTTATCAACAGACTGTGGATAACTTTGTGGAAAACCCTGTGGAGGAAGGTGGAAAACTTCCAGAAAGCGCGGAGCAAAGGGAAAAGGCTCCGGAGTCTTCGGCATATTCTGTGGAAAATCAAGCAGTTTTCGATAGTCTGGAAGAAACACTGCCCAATAAAACGTTGCGAGATCCCTTTGCTGCGACAGTACCTGTGACAGAGATTGTCCAAGAAGTTGATCAACCAGCAGCGTCTGTTCTCGAGGATGCCAGTCAGCAGGACTTGTCGTTAATCGAAGAGCAGGCGCAAGAACGGCTGCATCCTGAACTGCATGCCGGACAGAAAAACTATACGAAATATGTGGATCGTTTGTTAGAAGAAACGCCTGCCAAGCAACGTTTCCCTCATTTAGAATATTTCGGACAGATGCATGGGACGTACCTGTTTGCTCAAAGCGACGAAGGACTTTATATCGTGGACCAGCATGCGGCCCAAGAACGGATCAAATATGAATATTTTCGGGAAAAAATCGGAGAAGTGAGTGACGATCTGCAAGAATTATTGGTACCGATCGTCTTAGATTATCCCAATAATGATGCGATCAAGTTGAAGGAACAAACTAAAAAATTACAAGAAGTTGGGATCCATTTGGAGGAGTTTGGGGCGAACAGCTTTATTGTAAGGGCGCATCCCACTTGGTACCCAGCAGGAGAAGAAGAAAGCATCATTCGAGAAATGATCGACATGCTTTTAGAGACAGGTTCAGTCAGCGTCAAGAAATTCAGGGAAGCAACAGCGATCATGATGAGCTGCAAACGTTCGATCAAAGCCAATCATTATCTAAATGAGGCGCAAGCACGAATCCTGTTGGCGGATCTTGCAAAGTGTGAGAATCCCTTCAATTGTCCTCATGGACGTCCGGTATTGATTCATTTTACCAATAGTGATATGGAGCGAATGTTTAAACGGATCCAAGATCCGCATCGTGCAAGGAGTGGAATGGAATGATTGTCTTAGCTTCTCAATCGCCACGGCGAAAAGAATTATTAGCGGAATTGGTCCCATCTTTTCAGATACAGCCGGCAGATATCGATGAGTCTGTGGTATTTGGAGAGGCACCAGAGGAGTATGTGCAGCGAATGGCGCGGGAAAAGGCAGCAACTGTCACAGCCTGCTTTCCCACAGATCTTGTGATCGCCAGTGACACTACCGTAGTGGTGGGCCAGGAGATTTTCGGCAAACCTGCTGATGAAGCAGATGCCAGACGGATGTTGCAGAAGATGAGTGGAAAGACTCATTGGGTCCATACTGCGGTCGTTTTACAAAAACAAGAAAAACGACGAGAAAAATTGGTTTCTGCACAAGTATCCTTTAGTCTGTTGACGGAGCAAATGATTACCGAGTATCTGAAAACTGGGGAATATCAAGACAAAGCCGGGGGCTATGGGATCCAAGGAGCAGCAAAAGTGTTTGTTGAAGCGATCCAAGGGGATTTTTATACGATCGTTGGCTTCCCTGTTAATACGGTTGCCAAGTTATTAAAAGAATTTCCGGAGGAGCTGGAAAAATGAATCTATCCGGCAGGTGTCTTTGTGGTCAAGTTACGATTGAGCTAACGGAGGTTCATCCCCAAGTGACTGCTTGTCATTGCTCAATGTGTCAGAAATTTCATGGTGGTCCTTTTTTAGCGCTGGCCGCTTGTTCCCGTGATCAAATCACATTTACTGGCGAATCCTTGATTCAACGGTATAACTCTTCTAATTGGGCGCAAAGATGATTTTGCCGCCAGTGTGGCTCTAGCTTATTTTATTATGCACAGGAGACGGCAGAATTCTTCTTTGCCACTGGTTTGTTTCAAGAATTGACAGAAGCAGTTTTCACAGAAGAAATCTATACGAAAGACCAGCCGCCGTTTTATCATTTTGCTGAAAGAACCAGAAGGTGGCCAGAACTGCCCTCTTCTTAAGTAAAGAAGCAAGTTCGTTTACAAACGATTGGAAAAAAGGCAAGATAAGAGAAGAAAGTAGGTGAGAAAAATGTCAGAATCAAAAGAAGATTTGATAGCGAAATTGTCACCAATCGAATATGCGGTCACACAAGAAAATGCGACCGAACGTCCTTTTACAGGGACTTATGATGATTTTTATGAAAAAGGGATCTATGTGGATATCGTCAGCGGCGAACCGCTATTCGCTTCGACAGATAAGTATGATGCTGGTTGTGGATGGCCTTCTTTTTCGAAGCCCATCGACCGCAAAGAAATCAAAGAGAAAGCAGATTTCTCTCATGGCATGCACCGTGTCGAAGTCCGCAGTAAAGAAGCAGATTCCCATTTAGGACATGTTTTTTCAGACGGCCCGCAAGACAAAGGCGGGTTGCGCTACTGCATCAATTCCGCAGCCTTGCGATTCGTCCCATTGGAAGAAATGGCTGAGCAAGGATATGGAGAATATACTTCTCTTGTTGAGTAAAGGAGCAAGCTTCGCTTGCTTCTTTTTTTGTCTTTCAGTCTATGCTACAATAAAGGGAACGTATGTACAGCTAGATGTATAGAAAGGAACGGTTATGTACGAATATATTATTGGAAAAGTCACGGATATCTTTCCGGCGTATATCGTTGTTGAAACGCACGGTATCGGTTATCAAGTGGCATTCGGCAATCCGTATGCGTTCAGCGGCAAGCTGAATCAAGAAGTGAAGATTTATCTGCATCAAGTAATTAGAGAAGATGCCCATAGTTTATACGGGTTTTCTACATTAGAAGGAAAGCAATTATTTTTAAAACTGATCAGCGTCTCTGGGATCGGTCCTAAAAGTGCATTGGCAATTATGGCGAATGAAGACCATGCGGGATTGATCACGGCTGTCGAAAACGGAGATGTCACTTATTTAACCAAATTCCCAGGTGTTGGCAAAAAAACAGCACAGCAAATGATATTGGACTTAAAAGGAAAAGTCGCAGAATTAGTCGGTGAAGAGCCAACGGCACCAGTCACTGTGGCGAATACCGCGTTGGACGAAGCGATGGCAGCTTTGAAAGCATTAGGCTATAGTGAAAAAGAAATCAAGAAAGCTGAGAAATATTTAGCGCCTAATACGACTAAATCAACAGATGAATACTTACGAGAAGCATTAAAATTGATGATGAAAAAATAAGGAGCGAGTTAGGTGACGGATGAACGGATTGTTTCACCGGAAACGAATGAAACAGAAGAATTGATCGAAAAATCATTGCGTCCGCAGTTTCTCGCGCAATATATCGGTCAAAATAAAGTAAAAGAAGAGTTGTCGATCTACATTCAAGCAGCCAAAAATCGGGAAGAAGCATTGGATCATGTGCTGCTTTACGGACCACCTGGATTAGGAAAGACGACAATGGCGATGGTCATCGCCAATGAAATGGCGGTCAACATCAAGACGACTAGTGGACCTGCTATCGAAAAGCCGGGAGACTTGATTGCGATTTTGAATGAATTGCAGCCGGGGGATGTCTTGTTTATTGATGAGATCCATCGTTTGCCGCGAGTTGCCGAAGAAATGCTCTATTCTGCAATGGAAGATTTCTTCGTGGACATCATGGTTGGCCAAGGAACAACTGCGCATCCGGTCCATTTCCCGTTGCCGCCATTCACCCTAGTAGGAGCTACGACTAGGGCAGGGATGCTTTCTGCACCATTACGGGATCGATTTGGGATCATTTCTCATATGGAATATTATGAAGACCAAGACTTAAAAGAAATCGTCTTACGTTCAGCGGATATTTTTCAGACGGAGATCGTGGAAGAAGGGGCATTTGAGATTGCTCGACGATCTCGAGGAACGCCAAGGATCGCTAACCGCTTGCTGAAACGTGTTCGAGACTTCGCGCAAGTGCAAGCGAATGGAATCATTGACCGCCAAATCGCAGATAAAGCTTTGCTGCTTTTGCAAGTCGATCATGCTGGTTTAGATTATGTGGATCAGAAGCTGATTCGAACGATGATCGAGTTGTATGGTGGAGGGCCTGTGGGCCTCAGCACATTATCTGTAAACATCGGTGAAGAAACAGAGACCGTGGAAGATATGTATGAGCCTTACTTGATTCAGAGAGGGTTTTTGAAACGAACACCACGTGGACGGATCGCTACCACACTTGCTTATACCCATTTTGGCTATGAAAATCATTTTGAAGAGCTGTAAAGCTCTTTTTTTTATGGTTTAGTGAAACGTTTTTCTATCGTTCATGTTCTAAAATTAGTTGCTTCGAGAAAAGAAACAACGCAATAAACAGTTGCAAGAGCTGTAGAAAAACAAAAATAAGTGATCTGGTGTAGCGGAGAACCTTGTTATTAAAGGTTTTTGTTTGTGAAAAATATCTTTAAAGGATATGTAAGTCATTAAAAATGAGATAATGAAAAATGATAAAACTTTAATGATGTAAAGGCTTGCATTTCTTTCTAGCGCGATTTATAATCAACTCGTAGAAACGTTTCACTAAAAAGAAAAAGATAGGATGAGCGTTGAGACGATAACAGAAAGGGTTTTTGCGTATGAGTAAGCTGAAAGAGATATACCGGCAGCGGCAACTGCATTGGATGGTACTACCAGGCGTGGCATTCATGATCGTATTTAATTATATTCCAATTTATGGAATCATTATTGCTTTTAAGAATTATACGGTCATTGATACGATTTCCTCTGCACCATGGGTAGGGTTAGAGAATTTCCGAATTATTTTACACGACAGTTTTTTCTGGGAAGCAGTTGGGAATACGTTAGCAATCAGTATGATGAAGTTAGGCTTAGGCTTTGCGATTCCAATTATTCTCGCCATTATGATTTTTGAGATGCGGGACGGAAAATTGAAGAAATTTATTCAAACCGTTTCGTATATCCCTCACTTTTTTTCTTGGATTGTCCTAGGCGGTATGATGATTTCATGGTTGTCGACCAATGGGTTTATCAACCAAGTCCTGATGTCTTTAGGAATGATGGATAAAGGTGTCAATCATTTGTTGGATCCTGATAAATATTGGTGGATCGCTGTTTTATCTGACCTTTGGAAAGAAGTAGGATGGGGAACGATTTTATATCTTGCAGGAATGTCTCGTATCGATCCAACTTTTTATGAAGCGGCCAGAATCGATGGCGCCACCAAGTTGACGCAGATTCGGACAATCACATTACCACTTTTGACGCCGATCATTTCATTGAATCTGATCCTAAATGTGAGCGGCATCTTAGGATCTAATTTAGACCAGACATTGGTTTTGATGAATTCACAAAACCAAAACAAATCGGAAGTCATCAACTCATTCGTTTATAAAATGGGTCTGACACAAGGCGATTTCTCATATGCAACAGCGGTTGGCTTGGGAATAGCAATCATTTCTGTCATTCTTCTAGTCATCACCGATCGTGTGACACGCAAATTGAACAATGGCAATTCAGTTATCTTATAGGAGGGGTGACCAAGTGATAAAAAGAAGAACACAAGAGAACAAATGGTTTTATTTCTTTAACACAGTGATCCTCGTTCTGTTTTCGCTGCTGATCATTATTCCAATCTGGAATATCTTAGTCTCATCGGTATCTTCTAGTTCAGGGTTGGCTGAAAACGGTCTCGTTTTATGGCCGCGGGGATTTACTTGGGAGAATTACCGGAAAGTATTTTCCGATGACAGTATCCCACGGGCATTTTTGATCTCTGTACTGAAAACATTGATCGGGGCAGTGACACATACACTGTTTTGTGCCGTTGTGGCATACGGACTCAGTAAATCACGGCTGATCGGCCGGAATATCTACACCACGCTAGGAGTCATTACGATGTACTTCGGCGGGGGGATGATCCCAACCTATTTGCTGATCAAATCGTTAGGGTTATTAGATTCATTTTGGGTCTATATCATTCCAGCGTTATTCAGCTATTATGACGTCGTTATCTTGATGAACTTTTTCCGTGAGATTCCTCCTTCTTTGGAAGAATCGGCGAAAATCGATGGGGCCAGCGAATTTCAAATTTTTTACAAGATTTTCCTACCATTAACGAAACCAGCATTAGCTACCATCATATTGTTCAATGGTGTCGGACAATGGAACGACTTTATGACCACAAAATTGTACATCACCAAAGAATATCTCTATCCGCTGCAAATGAAGATCTATGAAATCATTGTGCAGTCCAACTTAAGCACGATGACCGAAAGCGGTAGTACCGACTTTGTCGTGCAGGCAACGACCCGCGGGGTGCAATTGGCTACTATCGTTATCACGACTGTACCAATTTTGATTATCTATCCATTACTTCAAAAACACTTCATCGGCGGTATGATGGCCGGTGCGGTAAAAGAATAGAAAGAGGGATCAGTATGAAAAAAGTATTAGGCAGTTTATTGGCAGCAACAGCATTACTTAGCTTAGCAGCATGTGGCGGCAGCTCGGATGACGCTAGCAGCTCAGATTTTTCGATCAAAGATCGTTATGAGCTTGATGAGAAAACACCAGCATGGAAACTTGATACCAAAAAAGAACCAACTAAAATCACTTGGTACATCAACTCAGACTGGACGGCATTACCTTTTGGGGAAGATGTTACCACCGCACAGATCAAGAAAGATTTAAATATCGATATCGAATTTATTTCCGGAGACGACTCGAAGTTGAATGCACTTATTTCAAGTGGCGATATGCCAGACATCGTGACATTGATGGACAAAACCAGTCAAGCAGCCACTAAAGCAGATAGCTGGGCTTACTCATTGAATGATCTAGCGAAAAAATATGATCCTTACCTATTGAATGTCGTAACAGAAGATACCTTCAATTGGTTTGCATTAGACGATGGCAAAACATATGGCTATCCAAACTATTCGAATACAGCAGCCGATTATGAAAGCGGCAATATTCCGGTAAATGATAACTTCGTCATTCGTGAAGATGTCTATGAAGCACTTGGCAAACCAGACATTTCTAAACCAGAAAATTTTGTCAAAGTAATGGATCAAATCAAAGAGAAATATCCTGATCTAACCCCAATGGGCTTCACGACTGTCGGTGACACAGCAGGTCCTTTCTTAGATAAATTACAAGACTTCTTAGGTGTTCCATTAGAAGATGAATCTGGTAATTACTATGACCGCAACTTAGATGAAGAATATATCAATTGGTTGAAAACATTCAACAAAGTATACCGTGAAGGCAACATCAGTGATGACAGCTTTACAGATGACGGTCCGACCTATGATGAAAAAGTAAAACAAGGGAAATATGCAACGATGCTTGTTGCAGGAACTAGTGGTCAAGGCGGCAACTTTACTGAATTTATGAAGAATTCTGATACTCGCTATATTGCTATTGATGGACCAGCCAGCACATCAGGCCGGAAACCAACATTGAATCAAACCGGTATCTCAGGCTGGTTGATCAACTACATCACAAAAGATGCAGTCGATCCAGCAAAAGTCACTCAACTATTCACTTACTTGATCGATGAACCAGGACAAATCTTGACGAAATTCGGTGTTGAAGGCGTCACTTATGAATACAATGACGAAGGCAAAATCGATTACTTACCTGAAGTAAAAGAAATGGAGAAAACAGATAACGAAGGGTACAACAAGAAATATGGTATCAGTCGCTTCAACTACTTCAACAATGACCGTGTCAATGCATTGAAAGTAGAAACAGAGAGCGCATTAACCCAAATGCAAGAATGGGGTGAAGGAAAACTTTATCCGCACTTTGTTATTGAGAACACAGATCCAGATGCTGGGACTGCAGAAGCTCGTTCCAATAATTCGATCAAAACAAAACTAAATAGCACAGTCATCTCCTTGATTCGTTCAAAAGATGAAAAAACGTTTGATTCAACACTGTCTGATTTTGAAAGTTTTTTAGATTCCAACAATTGGGATGCAATCAAAGAAGTCAAATCTGAAAAAATGGCAGAAAACCGCGAAAAACTTAAATAATCAGTTATAGAAAGGATGAAAAGAGGAAAGCGAGACCCAACGACCTTTCCTCTTTTTGCTTTGAAACACTGCGATTGGCTTGCAAAGCAAGGCAGAGCAGATGTAGAAAAGTACCTACTCGGTGCTTTGAAACACTGCGATTGGCTTACAAAGCAAGACATGCAAGTTCTTCTTGGCGCCAGCCTAGAAGCAACTGTAGGCGAAGCGCAGTGTAGACGAGCAGATGTAGAAATGTACCAACAAAAGTATATGTAAAAGGATCTTTTTACTACTTTAGCAAAAGGATAATAAACAAGAGATGAGTAAGAAAACAACAAGAAATCAGTAGGATTGAAACTAGAAAGGGAGCAGGTGAGTGGAGATGAAACAAATTTTCTCTTATGAAGGATGGTACTATCGTGTCTTTTCCTTTGCCGCGGATATGATCCTATTAAGTTTTTTGTTCCTTGTTCCTGCGGTCACGATTGTACTGACAGGACCAGCCTTGATCGCCTTGTATCAAACCATCGATCAGCTTTACCAAGAAAAAGATGTTCCAGTTTGGCAACGGTATAGTCGAGCTTTTCTAGCAAATATCAAACGTGGAATCGTACTTGAAGGGATCATCGTGGGGTATGTTGCTGTCACCGCGGCGATCATTTATGGATTGATGGGAATCACCACTTATCTTGGGGTGTTGGCAGTGATACTCAGCAGTTTAGCTGGTTTATTCTTGACGGTGTTTGTCCTACTGTTTTGTTTGTTTTCTTCCACAGTCAAACAAACCGCACACGAAACTGCCTATGCGGTGTTGAGCAGTACCGCAAATGCGATCATCTTGCTAGTGATTCCAGTATTCGTATTTCTATTGCTGAATAAGATCAATTCTTTCTTATTCGTATGTTTAGGTATTTCAGGATTCGCTTATCTGCAAGTACTGTTCTTTCATAAGGTGTGGGCAAAAGAGGGTGACGTCAATGAAATCAATTAGAAATGAACCATCTCAGGAGGAAATCGACCGTTTTTGGCGACAAGTCAAACAAGAAATCAAACAGATTCCATTAGCGTTTGAACGAAAGCAACAACCAGCATTGCTGACAGGAATCGATGTCTATCAGGTCAATTTCCAAAGTTTATACAATGAAACGATTTACGGCTATCTTTTAGTTCCGAAAAATAAGAGCCAACTTCCAATCGTCATCGATTATTTAGGTTATATGAATCACCTACAGGAACCCTTTCAGTTTGCCCACTGGGCATTGATTGATTGTGCCTGCTTGGTGATCGATAATCGCGGGCAAGGCGGCCGTACGAAAGATACACATCCTTATGAAACGACGCAACATGAGGCACCGTTTGGTCGAGGAATTTTAAAAAAAGAAGATTTTTATATGAAACGCATGATTGCAGATAGTCTTCGCCTGCTAGAGGTCGCAGCAGAGCTGCCGGAGATTGATTCTGAACGAGTGATTTTAAGAGGCGGGTCACAAGGCGGCGGGATTGCATTAATTGTCAATGCGCTGGCTGAAACGCCAATCTTTGCGACTTTTGCAGATGTTCCTAGTCACTCGAATATTTCTCACCGCATCGAAAGCAGAACTGGGAGCTATCATGTGATGCAAGAATATATTGATACCTTTCCAGATAGCAAGGAGACCATCTATTACCAAATGGCCTACTATGATTTGAAAAATCTGGCAGCAAAAATCACTGGCCCTGTCTTTGCTTCAGTAGGGAGCCAGGATCCTATCTGCCCAATGACCGATTTTTTTGTCAGTTACCATCGAATCTCAACCCCAAAACAATTAACTGTGTATTTAAACAAAGGGCATGGCGGCGGTGAAGCCAAACAGATTCGAAAAGAAATGCAACAGATCCAAAAATTGTTAAAAAGGATATGAAGAAATGAAAGTGGCAACTTACAATTTACGTGTGGATACGGATTACGATAAAGAGTGGCAATGGTCTTATCGTGCGGACAAAGTATTGGCATTGATCGATTATCATGATTGGGATATTTTGTGCGTACAAGAAGTCCGGCCGACGCAAGTCGCTGATTTAGCAAGATTGACTGATTACGAGTCGGTAACTGCTGAACGAGACGGCGATGGAACAGGAGAAGGTATCGGGATCTATTATAAGAAGACGATGTTTTCTAAAGTAGATTCAGGCTCATTTTGGTTATCTCTGACACCTGATGTGCCAAGTATTCATCCAGAAGCGGAATACTTGCGTCTGTGTTTGTGGACGGTACTAAGAGATAGAAAAGGACATGACTTTTTAGTCATCGATACGCATCTGGACAATATTTCAGAAATCGCCCGTTTTGAAGGGATGAAAGTCATCTTGGAACGGTTAGCGGATAAAATCGCCGCTTTACCCGTTTTACTAATGGGGGATCTCAATGCAGAAGCAGTTGAACGCGTCCATGAATCCCTGCAAACGATTTTTGTTAACGCAAAAGAACAAAATGAAAAAGGACATTACGGTCCCAGAGGTTCCTATCAAAATTTTGACTATCAACTCCCATGGAACCAGTTAGAAGAAATTGATTATATTTATACTAAAGGATTTCGAATCATTAAAACCGGGTGTTTGACGGATTCTTGTGACGGACGGTTTCCTTCCGATCATTTCCCGTTGGAAGCAGATCTCCGATTCGATGAACGATAAAGGTGGAACAAAAATGGAAAAGACAAAATTGACGCACTTACTTGAACAAATGACTATCGATGAAAAAATCGATCAATTATTGCAACTGGCTGCTGCGTTTTATTCAGACAAAGCGGAAGAAAAAACCGGACCGATGAGTGATCTGGGACTGACCCAAGAAACCATCAACAACGCTGGAACAACGCTAGGCGTTTCCGGTGCCAAAGAAGCGATCCGAGTACAACAAGAATACATCAAAAACAATCGCCTGCAGATCCCGACGATTCTAATGGCAGATATTATCCATGGGTTTCGAACAATCTTCCCGATTCCATTGGCTCTAGGTAGTTCGTGGGATCTGAATGCTGCGGAACAAATGGCCGGAATTTCAGCTAGAGAAGCCGCTGTGTCTGGGCTCCATGTGACGTTCTCGCCAATGGTGGACTTAGTCCGAGACCCTCGTTGGGGACGAGTGATGGAATCTACCGGAGAAGATCCCTACTTGAACAGTCGACTTGCGGAGGCTTTCGTGAAAGGCTACCAAGGAGAAGATTTGACCAATGATTTTGAACGGGTCGCCGCTTGTGTGAAGCATTTTGCGGCGTATGGCGCAGCAATTGGCGGTCGTGATTACAACACAGTCAATATGTCTGAGCGTCAATTGCGGGAAAGTTACTTACCAGGCTACCAAGCCGCACTAGCAGCTGGGGCAAAATTGGTGATGACTTCCTTTAATACGGTAGATGGGATTCCGGCTACAGCGAATCGCTGGTTGTTCCGTGATGTGTTGCGAAAAGAATTTGGTTTTGATGGCGTAGTGATCTCTGACTGGGGTGCGGTCAAAGAAATCATTGCCCATGGCGCAGCAGAGGATGAGAAACAGGCGGCAGAATTAGCGATCAAAGCAGGCGTCGATATTGAAATGATGACGACTTGCTACAACGATTATTTGAAAGAATTGATCGAAGAAGGCGCTGTTGCGGAAGAGTTATTGGATGAAGCAGTATTGCGGATCTTGACCCTTAAAAATGATCTTGGTCTTTTTGAAAATCCTCATCGTGGGGCAGATGAAGCTGCTGAAGCTAGGGTCGTACTTTCGCAAGAACATCGAACAGCCGCGAGAGAAATCGCTCAAAAATCAATGGTTTTATTGAAGAATGAGAACATCTTACCATTTAAATCAACGGAGACGGTCGCGATCATTGGACCAGCGGCTCACTCTAAAGATATTTTAGGTGCATGGTCATGGCAAGGGAAACAAGAAGAAGCCGTTTCATTGATCGAAGGGAGCAAAGCAGTTTCAGAGAACATTCTTTATGGAAAAGAACCATTCGATTATTTTGCGCCAACAGAAGCAGCGATCAATGAAGCTGTTACATTAGCTAAACAAGCAGATAAAGTGGTTCTCGCACTAGGTGAACAAGACTGGATGAGCGGAGAAGCAGCGAGCCGCAGCGATATTCGCTTGCCTGAAGCGCAGTTAGCATTATTCAAACAATTGCAGGCAGTCAATGAGCAACTCGTTGTGACCTTGTATAATGGTCGTCCATTAGATCTTCAAGGCATTGATGAAGCAAAAGCCATCGTTGAAGCATGGTTCCCTGGAACAGAAGGTGGTCACGCATTAGCAAATCTTTTATGGGGACAATACAATCCAAGCGGCCGTTTGAGTATGTCTTTCCCAGAAACAGTTGGTCAAGTACCTGTTTATTACAATACTGAAACTACCGGTCGTCCTTATGAAAGTGCACCTGATGAAAAATATGTCTCGAAATATTTGGATGTCTCCAACTATGCAAAATATCCTTTTGGTTTCGGTTTGAGCTATCACGAGGCTCAGTATAGTGAGTTAAGTTTAGATAAATCACAACTGTCTGCTGAAGAGACACTGACAGTATCCCTTCAGATCAAGAATAATAGCGACTTTGCTGGTGAAGAAACCGTCCAGTTATATCTGCGAGACCTCGTTGGTGAAGTTGTCCGACCAATCAAAGAATTAAAAGGATTCCAAAAAGTATGGTTAGAACCAGGGGAAACCAAAGAAGTAACTTTTTCAATTACGGAAGATATGTTGCGTTACGTCCACAGCAATCAGGAAACATCCAGTGATGCTGGCACATTCCAAGCCATGGTCGGCAGCAACAGTCGCGATCTGCAGATGGCTACATTCAAATTCGTAAGATAAGGATAGGAAGGTTTATATGACACAATATATTACTCTTGAAAAGAATCAGACACGCCTGAGATTTTTGAAAACTGGGGATCTGTATGAAATAGATAGCAATGGCATGATGATCAATCAACTAAATGGCAATCCGTTAGACGGCAGTTTGAATCAATTGTATCTGCGAGTCTATACATCAGAAGGGATTCGTTGGACACCGATGGTCGGTTCTAATTCAGCCAGTAAGTTTGGGTATTCCCAACAGCAGTTGTCTTGGTCAGGAGAGTTTTTGGACGTTCATTATCAAGTGGACTTGCAACTGGCAGAAGATTGCTGGTTTTGGCGAATCCAGTTAACGGGTTCTGGAAAAGCAGATATCATTTATGGTCAAGATATAGGCAATGCACTAAAAGGAGCAGTTCAGTCCAATGAAGCGTATGTTTCTCAATATCTGGATCACCACGTGACTCAGGATAACGGAACGATCGTCGTCTCTTCTCGTCAAAATCAACCGCAATCCGGCAAATTTCCATTAGTCGAACAAGGAAGTTTCCAACCCTTGCGGAGTTATTCAACAGATGGGTATCAATTTTTTGGCAGAACATACAAGGTGACTAATTTGCCGCAAGCCTTAGCGCACGAAACATTAGCGAATGAAGTGTATCAATATGAATTTGCCTACATTGCTTTGCAGTCCGAGTCTTATCAGCTATCTGACGAAACAACAGAAGTCATTTTTTATAGTGCTGTCAAGGCAGATCAGCCACAAGCAGTATCCGGTCCGCAATTCGACCGCCCTTCTCTGAAGGAACAGTTTCAAAAATTGACTTTTGAGTCATTGACGACACAGCTACTTCCGGCAAAACAACTCGGAGCAGCATTGACTGGAGAGACCTTGTCAGAAGCAGATATTTCCGCGCTATTTCCAAAACAGGAAGCAATGGAACGAATCGATGGCCAAATGTATTCATTTTTTACCGAAAACTACCGTCACGTTGTGTTGAAGGAAAAAGAAAGTGCCGTGGAACGGGCTCATGGGCATATATTGCTGAGTGGCAGTGATCTAGTGGTAGATCAGCCGTTGCTTAGTACGACGGTTTATATGTATGGTATTTTCAATTCGCAGATCGTTCTAGGGAATACGTCAATGAATAAATTATTGAGTAACAGCCGTAATGCGTTGAATGTCATGAAACGATCAGGACAGCGGATCTACTTGAAAGAACAGGATACGTGGCGCTTATTGACGATGCCATCTGCGTTCGAGATGGGGCTGAACTCTGCAACGTGGTATTACAAAACAGCAGATGATTTGATCACGGTCACGACGTATACACTGCTTGACAGCCGTGAGATCCGAACGACGATCCATAGCAAAAAGGCTTATTCATGGGCCATCAGCAACCAGTTTTTGATGGGACCAGATGAAGAAGCACCGACAGCGGTTGTGAAAAAAGAGCAGCAAGTAGTGATCACAAGCGGGACTATGTCACCAGTAAAAGAAGCGTATCCAGAATTAACTTATTATCTGCAGGCGGATCAGCCTTTTGATGTGACAGATGATTCCTTGTTCTTACAAGAAAACAGTGATGGCGCACTAACTGTTCTGACATTTGCGGATCAGTCAGAAGTTACCCTTAAGATTCAAGGAACGTTGACCGGAGATCCTTACCGAGAACAAGCGTCTTCTAAGCAGCAAGAAGAAGCAAAATATGTGACGTTCATTGATTCACTGCTGAATCAATTTGAATTGACCCATGACCAAGCAGAAGTCCAAACTCTTAATTTGCTCTCTCGGTGGTACACGCACAACATGCTGGTCCATTATTTGTCTCCTCATGGTTTGGAACAGTATGGCGGTGCTGCTTGGGGGACCAGAGATGTCTCACAAGGACCAACAGAATTTTTCTTAGCAGTCAATCGTCCAGAGATCGTTGCGTCGATCATCAAACACCTCTTTGCCAATCAATTTGCCGACGATGGCAATTGGCCGCAATGGTTTATGTTTGACCGCTACGAAAAACAAAAAGCCGACGAAAGTCATGGAGATGTGATTGTGTGGCCAATGAAAGTCGTCAGCGATTACTTGGAAAAAACGAAGGACTTCGCGATTTTAGAAACGCAAATACCTTATACAGATCGCGAAACGTTCTTAAAGACAAGTCAAACTGCTTCTCTTTATGATCATTTACAGAAAGAGATTGCATATATCGAAGCGAATTTCTTGGAAGGTACGTATCTTTCATGTTATGGGGATGGGGACTGGGATGATACCCTGCAGCCAAACAATAGCAAATTGAAAAAGCAGATGGCCAGCAGTTGGACAGTTGCATTAACTTATGAAGTGATGAAGAAACTAGCGGCACAGCTGAAAGACTATGATCCAAATTATGCTGATCATTTACAAACCATCGTCAGCGGCATTCGTACAGATTTTGATAAATACATTTTGTCCTCAGGAACCATCCCAGGATTTGTTTATATGGAAGACCCTGAACATGTGGAATTGATGATCCATCCAGAAGACAAAAAGACAGGGATTCAGTACCGATTGTTGCCGATGCAGCAAAGCATGATCGGTGAATTACTTTCTCCGGACGAAGCCGAGCACCATTTAGGCATCATCAAAGAACACTTGCAACATCCAGATGGCGTTCGCTTGATGAATCGTCCAGCGGCTTATCATGGTGGGGTCAGTACGAATTTCAAACGTGCAGAGCAAGCAGCGAACTTTGGTCGGGAAATCGGGTTGCAATATGTTCATGCCCACATCCGTTTTACTGAAGCAATGGCCAAATTGGGACAAAAAGAAGAAACTTGGCATGCTTTAGGGGTCATCAATCCTATTCAGTTGCAAGAACGCGTGCCAAATGCAGAACTGCGACAAGCCAATGTCTATTTCAGCAGCTCTGACGGCGATTTCAAAACAAGGCTTGAAGCCCAAGAGAATTTTGGTAAACTTAGAGATGGAAGCGTCGGTGTAAAAGGCGGTTGGCGCGTGTACTCCAGCGGACCAGGTATCTATTTGAATCAATTGATCAGCAATGTCTTGGGCATTCGCGAAATGGCAGATGATTTGTTCCTTGATCCTGTCTTGCCAACTGAGTTATCTGACTTAACGATGACCTACCGGGTCTTTGATCAACCGGTTAAGATCCATTTTCACGAAGCGTCAAAAGAACAGGTATTGATCAATGGCCAACCGGTAGACTATACACTAGCAGAAAACAGCTATCGAAAAGGGGCCTTTTGTTTAGACAAATCAGCAGTGCTGCCGTTGTTCAATAAGGAAATAAATCATATCGATATTTATCGATAGAAAGGAGGAGCCATGGTAGGGATCAAAGATATTGCTAAAAAAGCCGGTGTGTCTATTTCCACTGTATCCTATGCTTTGAACGGCAGCCCTAAAGTGACGGAGGAGACGCGCGCCCGTATCCAAGCGATTGCTCGTGACTTGAATTATGTTCCGAACATGGCTGCTCGTACACTGAAGCGCAGACAAACGAACATCATTGGCGTGTACCTCGCAGACTACGCGGGGAGTTTCTATGGAGAGTTGCTAGACGGGATTAAAAAAAGTCTCGAGACTTTTGGTTACGAAATGATTGTTTGCAGCGGCAAAAAATCCCATTTGTTTATACCAGAGCGTATGATCGATGGAGCCATCATTTTAGATTGGACTTTTCCTTCAGAGGAAATTGAGCGGTATGCTCAGCGGGGACATCAAATCGTTGTACTAGATCGGATCCTCGATCATGAAAATATCCATCAAGTCCTTTTGGATAATAAAGGTGGTGCGGCACTGGCTATTGATAAATTGATTTCAGGTGGCAGCCAACATGTCTTTTTACTTGCTGGTCCTGAAAAAAGTTATGATAGTCAAGAACGGTTAGAAGCCAGTATCAAAGAGCTTACCCGATTTGGCATTTCCTATGATGTAATAGCTGGTGATTTTACTGAACCCTCAGGGTATCGGGGAGCAGAAGAAATTTTAGCAAAAAATCCGCTAAGACCAATCGATATCTTTGCCTTAAACGATGAAATGGCCATCGGGGTTTATAAGTATGTACGTAAAACAGACTTAAAAATCGGAGAAGATATCCGCATCATTGGTTTTGACAATACAGAATTAGGGGCGTTTATACAGCCGCGGTTGTCGACAATTTCTTACTCGAAGCATCGTTGGGGAATGATTGCTTCAGAGAAAATCGTCAAATCGATTCAAGGAGAGCAAGTAGAGGACGAGCATATCTATACAACATTTATTGATGGACGTTCTTTTCCAAATAATTGAAAATGAAGCACCAAACAGAGGACTGTTTGGTGCTTTTTTTGCGCACGGAAATAAAAATACATGCTGTTAAATTAGATTAATAGTTATTTTATTTTTTATGATTGTATTATTTTTCTAATGTTGTTTAGAAAAAATTATAAATTTTTTTTCGGTTATTATACTTTGAGTTATTTTATTTTAGAAAATACAGTGAATTATTATTCGTTATAACATTATTAATTCTATGAAATATAAATGATGTTAGCGATTTCTATATAGGGGCATCAAGTACAAATAATTCGGATAATAGATTAATTTTTCAGTGGTAAAGATTGCTTTATTATGTGATTTTTATAATCTTATTCTAATTATATCTCTTGAACTCTTACGTTTTTTTAGTATGCTAGGTGAAATTAACTCTAAATTTATCCTTTCCAAGCATTTCAAGTAAATGTCAAACAAACTGCCTGACAAGGCCAAAAATGAGAAGAAACAAGCGGTTAGGATGTCAATTTATAATCATAATTTTGGAATGGATGAAAAAAAATTATAATCCTTTTTTTATTTGGATATAGACTATGGATAGCATAATGCGTGTATTGCGCAATATTTTACTCATTTTCACTCAGTCAGGAGGGATAAAGTGAATCGTTTTTTAACCAATTTTCTTGTTTTTCTATTAGTATCTTCTCCTTGTTTTTCATATACAGAGGTAGTTGCACATGCAGAAAGTATCGCGCAAAAAAGTGAAACAACGGATACTTTAAACGAGTTAGAAAAGCTTAGCGATATAGATAATAAGGAAAGTATCACGAGTAACAGAGAAAGTAGCAGTGAAAGCAGTGAAGGTACCGCAAGTCAGGATAACGAAACAAACGAAACATCTGAAGCGACTGAAACAGCAGAATCGGATGAATCGCCAGCACATTCAGCATCTGAATCTCATTCCCAAGAATCTGTTACTAGTTCTTCACAAGAGTCAGAAGAACTGACGATAACCTTCAAAAGTGCTGAAGGGCGTTTGTTGGAAACAGGAGAAACAAGCCTTCAAATCAGCAAGAAAAAAGGGGAACGTCTTACAGCAACGGACATTCCTTCCTTTAAAAATCCGGCATCCTTTGAAGGCTGGCAGCTAGAAGGAAAAATTTATAGTAATGAAGCATTGCAAAACGTGGACCTAGATCATGATCAGATCCTGCTAGCAGTTTTTAAACAGGGCGTGAGTGTCCGGTCTAGCGGTTCCTTAGTAGACCTGTCCATCAAAGATATTATTGCAAGTGCAGATCCTTCACGACTTGTTGCCGTTCCAAGTCCTGCAGGCGATGGGGAAACTTACGCTGAGTATGCAAATAGTGTCGATGGCTTTCGGCAAGCCTTGTTTGATATGTATCAAAATGGCAATGGCGGTGAGTTTGCTTTGTATGTCGGATCAGGGGGTACCTTGACTTTACCGGCTGATCTGACAGCCAAAACAATACCAAGCACAGTAGACAGTAGCAATATCACGTTTTATGCATTACAAGGGAAAGTTAGTCGCTTGATATTAACTGGTCATGCTAACGATCCCATCACAGATGCGACAACATTGGCTTCAGGCAGTCGACGGGTTGATTTCTCAACGAATAATTATTTTGGCTCGGATATCGTGTTTCGCAATATCGACTATAGGGGATCGACGATTTACATGAACGGGCACAGTCTTTTCCTCAATGGGGGTGCCGTTGGAAATGGCTTTACGATATATGGTGGCACAAACAGTGGGGATCTGGAAGGCAATCCGACGATCCATGTGAATAACACGGGTTCAGGTACTTGGAATATTTATGGGGGCAACCAAAGCGGCGGAACGTTGAAGGGGAATGTAACGATCAACGTAAACAATACCGTCTCTGGGATAAGTACCATTGCAGGGGGAGCCAATGTTGGAACGATCGATGGCAATACAAAAGTAGCGATCAAGCAATTGAATGGCACATTGACAAACTATTATGGCGGTGGTGTTGGATCAAGTGCTACAAATGCAGCCAATGTGACTGGGAATGTTGAAACGACGATTGCTACGAAAAATGCCAATTTTCGGTTGGGAACGTTTGTCGGAGGGGTTCAGTATGGAACGATCGACGGTAGAATCAACAGCACTGTTTCCGGTAGTGGAGGCTGGACTGGGACAGCCAATCGTTTTATCGGCGGTTCCTATTATGGAAATATTGGCTCGGAACCTGCTAAAGATGCCATCGTAACGAATCTTGATTCGAGTCTCTATTCTACAGGCCGGGCAACTTTTGAAGGTGGTAATCGATACTCTGGCACAATCAATGGAAACATCGTAAATACGGTCAAAGCGGGTCCTAGCGCTAGTGTCGGTGGGATCGGTGATTTCAATGGCGGCGGCGGGAACAATGTCAGCACGCTCTCACAAAGTTCGATGGGAGCTTCGAATACAACGACTTACGACAATTATACTCCCGCACAACGGGCTCAATTAGCAGAAGCGGGAGCAAGTTTCAAAGTATACGGCAATATTACCTCCCATCTGGTCAGCGGTTCTTTTTCAAATGGTGCAACATATACTACAGCTGCAGGTCGCGGCGGTTATATTGATGGGAATACCACGATTGAAGTGGGGTCGATTACAGCAGATGGCAGTCCAGGTGGAGACGGTATTGCTTATAAAGGATCAAAACCGACCAACCTTGCTTATTCCACAACAACCAAAAATCGAGGGGAACTATCTGGCTGGGATATTGTCGGCGGTGGGGGAGATCCGGGAACTACCTGGAATATCTACATCAAAGGGAATACTAAAACAATTCTAAATAATACGGTTGCTCGCTGGACCTATGGCGGCTCTTTCTCTGGAGTTATTGAAGGAAATGCATCGAATACATTGAACTCAGGGATCGTAGACACCCTTGAAGGTACTGGCTATACCGGTAGAAGAGTCTATGGTAATGGTGAAACGACAGTCAATAACGGACAAGTGGATTGGTTCTTGTCTGGCGGCGGCTGGAACGATCTCTTGATTGGTGGGAACGTGGCAGTAACGGTTTATGATGGGGTGATCAATGCCTCTCTAGGGGCTTCATACGGAGATTCCAGTTCTCATACGATCAACGGAAATTCGAATAATCGGATTTTCGGCGGGAACTTTTCCGGTACCCCACGAACTGGCTCTAATGGTTTTTCTGGCGGTGTGACTAATAATGGCAGACTATTGGGAAATGCAAGTTTAACATTGGATTTAAGAAATTATGACGGTGAGTTTAAGCTGCCTAGCGGGACCAATATTTCTGGCGGAAATCCATTCAACAGTACAAATATTGTCGGAACAGATACATCCAATACGATTACGCTGAACATCTATACAAAACCAGGATCGGATGTCTTGAACGGTGCCACGATTTATGGGGATGGCGGCCGAACTGCTAGCAATACGAGAAGCGGCAAGATCATGATGAACATTCAAGCGGAAGATTCCAGTATTGGTAATTTATATACCACCTATTACTCGAATATTTCCTCTAATCAGATTTTGCGCGATGTAGAGATGCGTATTCAAGGGGCGAAAAGTATCAATGGGATCTCTGGCGGAAATGCAACGGACAATTTCACCAATGCAATCGTTGCTAACAGCACCAATCAAGTCAAAATGAATTTTGGCGAGAATGTAGATGGAACCAATGCTTACCAAGATGAGCCCATATCTATGACAGGATTAGGTCTCGTGAATTTTACCGAATTAACTGTGACTAACGGATTGACATTGATGGCTACCGGTGGGGATATAAAAAATGGGCGCTCAGCTACAGCGGCCAACCATAGTACGACTTATCACCAGTTTGGGACGATCCAGCTGTCGAAAAATGCCGGTATTGGAATTTCTTCAGCAAACAACATGATTTCAGGCAGTAAGTTAACCATCGAAGATGAGGCAACCATTGAATCTCCTCCGGGTACTGGTCGGATCAACCTTTCCGATTTTGAAGTGCCAGATTCAAAAAAAGATCATTTGACTTGGATCAAAAATACGGAGAATGATGCTGCAGCACGAGCAAAAAGTCAGGGCACTTGGTTTGGAGAAGTCACAAGCTACCAAGTATTGACTATCAATCCAGTTGCAAACAATGCGACGCCGATCACGCCGATCACTTTTAGCGGCATCGAAAAAGCGACTGGTAAAACATTCATTGGGGACAATGATGTGACGGGAGTCAATGGCTACGGAATTGCGATTCCTGGTTCAGTGATCGACTATGAAGTCGAAATGCCCGGTATCGCTGATGGGCAAGGTTCAATCACTCATGACGTGACAGGCGTTAAAGAAAATAATGCGCCACTTGTGATTCAAGCATGGGGAACAGATATTGCTGGCATCCAGGTTCAAAAAGGGCGGCTGCTTATTCCGTATACTGGGTCAAATTTACCGATACTGACCTTTACACCAGAAACCCAGAATAAAGGTTCTTGGTTTTATGCTGGACAGATCCAGTCAAGCAAAGTTGCTAGTGCGACAGAAACAATCCCAGAACAATCGTCTTCAGATCCAGTCGATTGGCAGATTCCCGATGGTGAATACAGCTATCAAGTGAAGGTTTCTTACTCGAATCAAGCTGAACTTCGTGCTCAGAACGCAATCATTACAGAACAAGAAGCTGAGAACCTCACTAAAGAAGATGCACTGGACTATTTGCAGGCACAAGGACGCCCATTCTTTACAGATAGTCTGACGGAAGAAGCAATAGCAGAGATTCAAAAACCATTGGGGTCAGCAACTTCTCGCAAGCATCTTGTTTCATTCAAAGCAGGAGCAGCAAATCAATCATCTGTAGAACAAGCAGTCAATCTGGTAGTCGTGAAAAATGAGAGTGCCTTGGCAAGCAATCGGCAATTCGCTGTCTTTGCCAAAGATAGCCGCTTAACTTTAGGGGAAGCAACGGCTATCACGAATCAAGCTGATTTAGCAGCATATACGGAAGCCGCAACGATTTTTGCTGATGGTCGAGACGAGCAGTTGCCGCAAGTTGCACCAGAAGCACTCGAATCGATCCAGCAAACAAGCGAAGAAGAGCTGCTAAAAAATGTCACAACTACGTATCATTTCACCGAAAATGGGCAAACTGCTGAAAAAACAGTGAATGTGGCGATCGCTGGTGAGTTGACCTTGAGCAGTGTACCGACAACTATCGATTTTGGGGCACAAAAAATCACTACCACCACTCAAACGTATTGGCCTGACATTCAAGGAGATTTGATTGTCAAAGATACACGAGGATCTGAACGAAGTCCTTGGCGGCTCACTGTGAAAGAACAGCAGAGCTTGAGTAATGGGACAGATCATTTAGAAAATACGTTGTTCTTTGTAAAAAATGGGGAAGAGCAATTACTAACAAATGGGGAAATTATCGTTGAAGAGACGCAATTGACCGAAAACGGCGACTATCATGTGAATCAAGAATGGGGAGAAACAGCGAATAAAGGTCTTAAATTAGTTGTTCCGGTAGAAAAGCAAAAAATAGGCGAATATAGCGGAACGTTATCCTGGCAACTAGTATCTGCTCCAGGCAATCCATAAAAGGCAGAAGAGTAAAGATAAAAATAGTCATTAATGCAAGTTTGCTCGGCTGATTATTCTTGTTTTTGGCAACTACCTTAGCTGCTGAAATAGGCGCGGATGACAGCAATGGCGGAACGTCATTTTATGGCGTTTAGGAATATCCAGCAAAAAATCCAAGACCATAGGCGAAAGTACTGAGAAATCAGCCATTCGACCAACAAGGACATAAAATCTTACCCACAACGGGTTCTGACTCTTCCAGTTAACTCGCGATGGGGGTTGCTTGTTGGCAGCACTAGGTATTTTATCAAAAAGGAGCAAATGAAATGAAAAAGAGTTTAATAACGATGGGTATCGTCATCCTTAGTTCAATAATCTTGCCGATCACCGCAGTTGCAGCAGAGTATACATCAAATGGGGCAATTATTTTTGAAACGGATAATGATCTCACTAAACCAGTCGACCCTACCGATCCGGAAAAACCAGTCGACCCGGTCGATCCCACGGATCCAATGGGACCAAATCCAGGAACTGCTGGGCCGTTGTCAATTGATTTTGCCTCCAGTTTCCAATTTGGCAATCAAAAGATCACATCAGAAACAATGGATTACTATGCAAAACTGCAAGAGTTCACTTCAAGTTTAGCAGGTCCGAATTATGTGCAAGTCACAGATAAACGGGGGACTCAAGAAGGCTGGTCTCTTAGCGTCATACAGAACGGTCAATTTAAGACAGCACAGAGTGAAGTGCTAGCAGGGGCTTCATTATCAATTTCTTCCGGAACAGCAATTTCTGTGACAGATAAGCAGTATGCACCAACAGTAGTAGAGAATCACACATTTGTTCCCAATAGTGAAATGAACTTGGTGAATGTCCCGGCAGGCAAAGGGATGGGGACTTGGATCTATCGCTTTGGTGCTGATGCATCAGAAGGAGCGGCAGCTGTAAAATTAAACATTCCTGGTCGTTCGGTTAAATTAGCCAAAGAATATCGAACAACCTTGACTTGGTACCTCAAAAATGTACCAGAGACTGAATAAGAAGGGGCAGAAAAGTGAAAAAAATAGTAACCGCAGCAGTATTCGTAGGATTGGGAATGACGAGCACGATCACTGCTCAAGCAGCAGAAGTGGCAGCTTATCATTCAAATGGTCAAATTGTCTTTGAACCAAACACGGAGCCAACGGATCCAATCAGTCCAATAGACCCAGATCCAGACAATCCAATCAAACCAGTCGATCCCACCACGCCAGATGGCAAACCTGAACCAGGAACCAACGGACCGTTATCGATCGACTTTGCCTCCAGTTTGTATTTTGGCATGCAAAAAATCACTTCAAAAACGGAAGTCTACCATGCCTCATTGCAAAAATATGAGGATGCAGCAGGTGCAGAACAAGAAGGACCAAATTTTGTACAAGTCACAGATAACCGAGGAACGGAAAGCGGCTGGACGTTGCATGTCAAACAAAATGGCCAATTTAAAACAGGGAAAGACCAAGAATTAAGAGCAGCTCAAATTCGCTTGACTAACGGGACGATCGTTACACCATCCGAATCCCCAAAACCTTCTAATTTTAAAAGCACGATTACCCTGGATCCCAATGGGGCTGAATCATTAGTCATGAGTGCCCAAAAAGGGGAAGGAGCCGGTACTTATCTTATGAGCTGGGGTGACAGTTTATTCGCAGCAGTAGATAGTATTGAATTAGAAGTGCCTGGCTCAACAACGAAATATGCCGTGAAGTACAGTACCACATTTACCTGGCTGCTAACTGATACCCCGACAAATCCATAGCAACCAGTCCCTTTAAGTGTAAGGTTTTGATACGTAAGGGTGGTACATAGATAGAGAGGGAAAATCCATCATGAAAAAAAGTAAACAGCTCATTATACTGGTTTTGGCAAGTCTTTTCTTTTTTATTTCGGTAAGAGGCATGGCCTCTGAATTCAATTTTGCAGTAAATCCAGTCATACCAGAGAACCAAATAGACAAATCTAAGACTTATTTTGATTTGAAGATGTCACCAGGTGCTGTTCAAACGGTGGAGGTTCTATTAAGAAATGATACGGATAAGGACGTAGTGATTGAGCCGAAGATCGCTTCGGCAACCACCAATCTAAACGGCGTTGTTGAGTATGGTCAAAATGATATCGAACCTGATGAAACCTTAACGCACAATTTGAAGGATTTGGTAGACATCGCAGAGACCATCACGATTCCCAAACAGTCTCAAGTGACTTTGCCTTTAAAAGTAAGCATGCCTTCAGAATCATTTAAAGGCGTGATTTCCGGTGGACTGACATTAAAAGAAAAGCAGGAAGAAGCCTCTGATCAGTCCGAGGATCAAGGATTAGCGATCAAAAATGAATATGCCTATGTCGTCGCAATTTTGTTGAGACAAACAACGGATGAAATCGTTCCAGATTTGAAGTTGTTAGCCGTCGAACCTGATCAAGTGAATGCCCGCAATGTAATCAATGTGACTTTTCAAAATCCGACCGCTGCCTATTTGAATTCATTTTGTTTGATCAACGATGTCACTAAAAAAGGGCAAAACGACAGCCGCTATTCTTCTGATACTTCTGGTATGCAGATGGCACCAAATTCCCATTTTTCTTATCCCATCTCATTAGAAGGACAAAAGCTTGAAGCAGGTACTTACCTGCTGAAATCTGTTGCCTACAGCGGAAAAAGCGATGAAGGACAATATAAAGTCAAGAATGGTGATGAGGAAGAAAGATATTTATACAGATGGGAATTTAAAAAAGAGTTTACAGTGGCTGGCGATGTTGCGCGAGACCTCAATCGGAAAGATGTCACTATCGAAGAAGATCATACGTGGCAATATTTATTGATTGGACTCCTCTTGGTGATCATTGCATTTCTGATTGTTTGGCATCGTCAGAAAAAGAATGAAGGAGAGTAACTGGTTTTGAAAAGTGATGAGCGATAGCCGATTCATTGCGGAATCATTTTCTTTCCTGTTTCTCAAAGTAAGTCTTATGGAGAAAGATCTCCAGTTAGGACAACAAGTTAGCAGCAAGTAAGAACAGCTGGCTTTTTCAGCTACACCTAATGGTGTGGGGCTGTCTTTGATAGATTCATCGATTATTGATGGTACGTGAGGAGAGGCCCAAGTGAGATGCCAGATAGAACTATGTTAAGGCGGTGAAATAATCAATGAAACGCAAATTTAGCTTTGTTTTAGGAGCCTATATTATTATCGGAATGATCGACCTTGTTACCGAACAGGTCGTATTCGCTACCATCTATAATCCGCTGAATCCTTCAGAAGAAATCGTTCCGAAAGACCCTCCAGAAATCAACGAGGCGCCTGTTGATGAGAAGACACCAAAAGCAGCAGAACCAGCATCGCCTAAGGAAGAACCCAAATCAAAAGAAAACAGTCAAAAGGAACAGCCGTTACTGAATCTAACAAAACCGCTTTTGGCTGATGGCAAGCAGCTGGCAAAACGCGTGACGGTGGAAGATATCTTCCTTGCAAATAGTCTGTCGGTCGACTTAGCAATGCCAGACGATGATTCAGGTGGTGATGGCAATGATCAGCCGTCTTATCTTACAAGCTTGTGCTATTTATTTACCGGAAGTGTCCTTTATGGGCAAAAGAATGATGGAGGCCTGAAAACGCATGTTTTTGACATTTTTGAATAAAGCGGATAAGCGAAAATTGGTGCTGCTTCAATACTTGGAAAATGCGGTTTCTTTATCCGAGACAAAAGAGGCATTGATGGATAATCTGACAATGTCCGAATTTTTGATCAACAAGACCGTTCAAGAATTAAACACGGACTTTTATGAATTTGGATTGGATGAAGAGTTTGGTATTGTGACTGATGGGACCGTGATCAAATTAAATGCTTCTGGTTTGGCAACCTCTGATAACGTCTTGACCTATTATTTGGACCAGTCACTGAAATTTTCCATGCTGAAAGAATGTTTTTTTGAACAACTGTCTTCACTTTATGAATTCGCTACGAACCATTTTTTAAGCCATACGCCTGTGTATAAAGAATTTAAACAATTCAAGCAGATCCTTAATGATTATGACATTGAGGTGACGAAGGAATTTCGATTGATCGGTGAAGAAAATGAAATAAGGGAATTCATATTATTGTTTTTTATGAAAGAATACTATTTGAATCAGTCGGTTTTTCCGAAAGAAATCGAAACAAAAAGAAAGACTTTCGATGCGCTTAATAGTCAAGGCTGGTTGAACCCTCAGCAATCTGCCCGAATGCAGATCCGCAAAGAACAATACTTAGGAATCATTATTACCCGAATGTGCAATGGTCATTTTCTGCAAAATACAGTTGAGGATGGTTTGATCAATGCTGAACACTTACGAATCATTGAAGAGCTGAAAGACTGGCTGGCGAAGATCTTGCCTACGGTGAGCCTGACTACCTTAGAGCGGGAAGCAAAGGAGATATTGCGGTTTCTGATCGTAGAAGGCTGGTTAGTAGAAAATGACCGCTACATTGATCAAAATCATTATATCACCCAATTAAATGAACATTTCTATACAGAACTTAGTGGTCGTTTTGCTCTTTCCCAAGAGCTTCTAGCACTGCTTACAACTGAATTGACGAACATTCATTACCAACTGCTTTCATTTTCTTTCAGTTCGCGATGCGAGTATCAACATTTGGACGTCACTTATTTCCTGCAAACATACCCTGAATATGTGGCTTTTTGTCGGAATTACCTTGAAGCTAACCGGAACCGACCCATTTTGTGGAACAACAAGGAATTTCTATTCTTTCGCTATCTGATTTTATTGATCTCAACGATCCCATTAAAAGAAATATCTGTTCCTCTCTATGTATGTGTCGATTTTTCTTATGGTCGTTCGTATAATCAAATGATTCGCAACAATATTGAAAAGATTCTCGATTTGAATATTCAGTTTCAAAGTTTTCCGGATGAAAAGACTCATCTGACTCTTTCAAACATGCCTGTTTATGGGGCAATGGGGATCAATCATATTTTGTGGCTGGCGCCGCCGCGTCCAGTGGATTGGGTCAACTTTACCGAGAAAGTCGTGGGCATCCGCAGAGAATTTTTGAAAAAAAAATTTGAGAAATAAGTTCACCCAACCGATTGGGACGTGAAGGATTGCATTATTAAAAAAAGAGCTGAAATTGTTTTCAGCTCTTTTTTTGATCCCAGCTAGTGAAATAGCTGGGATTTTTTCTGCAAGAATACTTTTTTAGTTGGAAATTTGGTATGATAAGGAGAGAATTTGAAAAAGAGGTGTACCATGGCAGAAGGGAATCAAACCAAAGCAGTCATTGGTCAAACATTCGTTGAACTTTGTGAGACAAAAGAATTAAACAAAATCAGCATTCAAGAGCTGGCTGAGAAGGCGCAGATCAATCGACAAACCTTTTATTATCATTTCCCGGATAAAAAAGCATTGATTCGTTGGATCTACAAAACAGATGCGCTGATTTATCTAACATCTGAAAACATTTCGCTAGACAATTGGGAAGAAGCAGCTTTGAAAATGTTGAAGGCGATGCGGCAAAACGGAACCTTCTATCGGAAATCTGTTACTTATGACCGGGATATTCTGATGAGTGAGTTTTATCAAATTACGGAGCCTTTATTTCAGCGCTTGTTTGATGAAGTCGATGAAGAGCAACAATTGTCGCAACAAGACATTGCTTTTTACAGCCGTTTCTTTTCTTATGGCTGTAGTGGAATCTTAGAAACTTGGATTCGTGATGATTTTCCGGAAATGCCATTAGAAATCGCGACCCAACTCTTTCGCTTGGCAAAAGATGTGGAATTTTTTTCTTATCAAATTTATCAAAAAGAGGAGCAATAATCATGACGAAAGTTTTATTTGTCTGTTTAGGAAATATTTGTCGTTCACCGATGGCAGAAGGGCTTTTCAAGCAAGCAATAGCAGAACGTCAATTGCCTTGGCAGATCGATTCAGCAGCCACTAGTTCATGGGAAGCGGGTAATCCGCCTCATCAAGGAACTCGTCAACTATTAGCAGATGCGGGGATTTCTTGGCAGAACATGGTTTCCCGCAAGATCACTTCTGAGGATTTTGAAACCTATGACTGGATCATTGGCATGGATCGTAACAATTATGAGGACCTTTCAGCAATGGCTCCAGCAGGTATGCAGCATAAGCTTTACACGTACTTAAGTGTCGTTCCTGGAGAGGGAGAAGATATTCCAGATCCTTATTACACAGGAGATTTCAACCAAACATACCGCTTGATTCAAGCAGGACTGCCCCTTTGGATAGAAAAAATAAAAAATGCTGCCCAATAAAGGGAATGTTCGCTTGTTTTTTCCTCAAAATTTGTTAAAATAAAAGCAATAAACGAGAACGTATGTGCGGTTTTAGAGAAACCCGCTGCTGTTAGCAGAAAGGAAAGACCAATGGAAAAGAAATCATCTCCCATCAGACAGCTGGGCAAGTTGATTGTCATGACTTCGACAACCTTGTTGGATACTTTCTTCAGTGACAATGCCGATAAAAAAAATCAAACTGAAAAGATCAATGAGATTCGGCAAATTTTGCAAAAAGCGGCCAGTGACAAACATCTGGTCGTCTTACAAGTGAAAACCGAGAAGGTTGGCAGTTTTGAAACCGTTACCGGTTGGATCGTTGGAAAAACGGTTGCGAAAGAACAAGTCGTTTTGAAACTGCAAAGTGATCGGCAACAAATTCGTATGATCCCTTTAGCCAGCGTTTTAAAGGTCAGCACATTAAAGGTCAAAGCAACGCGGCCCGAAAAGTAAAAAAAGTCTGTGACGTAAGTAAAAAAAGAGACCAAAACAGCAGATAGCAGCCATGTAGGCGGAAGAAGCAATCAAGCTGATCTTAGGACGTTGTTTTATTACACTCACAGACTTTTTTGTTACACTTTTTTAGTTAATCGGTAGTTGTTTTCGCTAAAACTTCTTGCAAACGCCAAGCGGTTATTCGAGCAATCAAATCATAAGGAATAGGTTCTGTAAACGAAAAACGGATTGTTCCTTTACTGGTCTTATAAGACTGCCATTCTTTTTCAAAAGCAAGAATGGCAGAGGGTGTTGGATAAAATCCTATGTGCTCTTTTGCACAGGCAAAGTGGACGATATTCTCTGTTTGGAAATAGGTTGGCATCTGATAACGAATCCGCTCTTCGGCATCCGGCAGGACTGTTTTGATCAAATTTCGGACCTCCTGCAATACAGTGGAATGATCCGGAAAGCCAGCAATATACTGATCAACCGTTTCAATGGTGTTTGTCATAAAGCTCCCCTTTTTGTATTGATTGTACTACAGAAAGGAATTTTACAAAAAAAGGAGCCTGTCAGTGGGTGGCTGACAGGCTAGGAGTTAAAAATGAAAAGTGTTAGTTAGGGTTGTTTGTTGGTATGCTTATACTATAGTCGGCAAATGTGAATTTTTTGTGGAGAAAAGCTTGGAAAGTTTTAAAGATTGCTTTCTAGAGAAAAAGAGACAAAAAATTACCCGCCGGTGGGTGGCCGGCGGGAAGGAGTTAAAAATGAAAAAGTGTTAGGGTTGTTTGTTGGTATGCTTATACTATACTAACTAAATATGAATATTCTGTGACAAAAGTTTTCGGAAGTTCTTAAGAAAAGATAACGATTCGGTTACACGTGCTGATTTTTTTCATTGAAGTATTTTTTCAACGTACGATAAAGATCGATGTATTGAGCATCAGCAGCTGCATAATCCCATAGATAAGTTGCCATCGTTGGGTTCATTTTTTTCATCAATTGATTGGAACTAATCACTAAATCATAGGGTTCCTTCAATTGCGGATCATAAGGATCCGCTTGCACAAAGGTCAGATCTTGCAGAAATTGATTCAAGGATTGGACAAGTAAAAAGTTGTCTTCCAAAACGACACCGACATGCAGCCGATTGGCGTAGCGGATCTTATCATAGAATGGTAACAAGACGTGAGTAAACATCGCTGCTAACTGTTCTTGATTGGTGTCATTGATATAGTCTACATTATTGGAAGAGCGATAGTCGGTAAAGAATTGATCGATATGCTGATGCAATTGTTCCTGTGGCAGACCATGTCCCATGGAAAGGGTGAGCAGCCGGTAAATATTAGGAAACGGTTGTCGAAAGACGTAGTTGCCAAAGGTCGCATTGATTAGATTACCAATCAAGATAGGATCATCTAAAAGTTCCTGCTGTCCAGCAAAATAGGTCTGTTTCATTTGGGCAAGGAAATCAAAAACTAACGGATAGATCGGATTCTGTTTAGTCGTATAGAATGTCAATGTTTGTTGCAAGGAAGGATCTTCCTCAGACAAGTAGAAGGGTAGCATTTGGGAGAGCAAATAGATAAAACTTGATTCTCCTTTAAGCTGTTTTTCTGTTAATTCAGTATCGGCAGTCAACGTGGTACGCAAGCGATTGAAATCATAATAGCGATTGTTTTTCATCAAAAAATTATAACGGCGGTCGTATTTTGCAAAATTCGCTTTTCTAATGCGTAAAAGGACCAACGCAGCAAAATATTTTAACTCTAGCTTCCCTAGATAAGAACGAGAGATAGGAAAATAGCTAGCAAACTCATCGACGAAAGCTTCTGCATCAGACTCAGAAACGGCAAAAGGCCATTTGATCCCCCGGACGCCTAACCAAATGATATTGAATAAGGAAAGACGCACTAAGCGCTCGTCGCCAACGAGATTCGATTCTGTATAAGTAAAACGCAATTGAAACTGCTTCAAATGGTTTTTTAGATGTTCGAATTTTCGGGATACTGTTGAACGGCTGACATCATATTTCTTGCAAAAATCCGTAATGGTAGGATTTTCTTCATTCAGCATATAAAGAACATATAAGAATGGTACGCTCTTGTTCAAAAGATAAAACCGGTACTCATCAATCGTTGCCGCAATATTTTGGGGCTGCAGCTTGCCACCACGTCCAAGTATTGACAAGTGATCCGGGGTCAACTCGTGTAAATCTTGATCGATCTCAGTCAACTCAATGAATGTTTGCTGATAGCTCAAGTCCATTTCTTTGGCTAATTGCGCGATTGGATGATTTGGATTTTGTAAAGTAAGCATGCGCCGGAATAATTTAAATTTGATCAACGTTTGCGGATCCATCATAAGTTCTTCGTAAAACATAAATATCCTCCTTTAATGGGTCTATTGTACCTGTTTTTGTTTCAACTGTCAGTCTTTTATCAAAAAAAATGGCCTACCTTTCAAAAATGGTAGGTCATTTTTTTTGAATTAATGATTTTTGACGGATTTCGGTTCTTTTTTGCACCAAGCCCAAACGAGACCTATGATGAAACCGATGATTGCAGGTGCCAGCCAACCCATGCCGATTTTGAAGAACGGCAAGTATTGCTCTGCAAATTTCAATAACTGCTGAACGACAGCAGTGTCTCTAATCAATGCCGGGCAAGCATTTAATCCGTCAATAACGGCTGCCACCAGGGTGAAATAAGTGGTCATACGGTACACACTGGCACGATGCTGGAACAATGGACTAATAATCGCCAACAAAATCAATGTAATGGCCAGCGGATAGACAAACATCAGAACAGGAGTTGAAAACTCAATGATTTTCGTCAGACCGATATTTGCAAAGATCGCCGGTAGAATGCTGGCAACAGCACTGAAAAACAAGTAGCTTCTTGCAGGAAACAATTCTGCAAAGGTTTCGGCAAATGCGGTGATCAATCCGATCGCAGTTTTCAAACAAGCTAAAATGACGATCAATGCTAAGAGCAGACTTCCAGAGCGGCCTAAGTAATGGTTGGCTACTTGTGCTAAAGCGATCCCACCATTGGCACTGATCGCAAATTTTCCTAGGCTCATCGCTCCCATGTAGGAAAGCAATGTGTAGATGATCCCCATCAGAAAGATACTGATAGAGCCAGAAAGAATCGTATCTTTCGCGATTTCGGAAGGTTTCGTGATACCCATGTTACGGATCGCAGTCACAATAATGATGCCAAAGGCTAATGAGGCTAGTGCATCCAACGTATTGTACCCATTTGTGAAGCCGGTGAAGAAGGCGTGTTCTTGGTAAAGCGGAGAAACAGGCGCCTCTTGGATTGTACCCATTGGCTGCGTAAAAGCAAAGACTAAAAGTAAGCCAAGCAATACCAAAAAGAGGGGATTCAAGAATTTTCCTACGTAATCCAATATCTTACTAGGCTTGCGTGAGAACCACCACGCAGCCCCAAAGAATAATAGTGAAAATACGGCCAACAAGGGTGCTTGGAGATCTTGGGAAACAAAGGGTACAAGTCCGATCTCAAAGGAAGTTGTGGCTAACCGAGGGAGTGCAAAAAAAGGACCAATCACTAAATAAAGCAACACAGTGAAAATAATGGCATAACGGCGGTTGATCCGTGAAGCTAATTCGAAGACACCCGTACTTTGGGAAAGACCAAATGCGATAACGCCTAAGAATGGTAACCCAATTCCGGTCACTAAGAAACCTAAATTGGCAAGGGCTACATTACTACCAGCTTCTTGTCCCATATGCACTGGGAAAATCAAATTTCCCGCACCAAAAAATAGACCAAACAACATAGAACCAACATACAAATAGTCTTGAATACGTAACTTTTTCTTCATATCAACTTACTCCTATAGTTCTCTAGTTTTAAAAAAAATAACAAAAAAATGATCAAATAGCAACTCTTAGTTGACCAAGGCCAAAAAAAGAAACCAGGGAACAAGCGACAAGAAGATGATTCGGTAAGGACAAGCAATGCCCTCTTGTAAGACAGGAAGGCACTGACTGTTCGTCTAAATCATTTTGTCTGCAACTTGTACCCTAGTTCAGCACAGGATCAATTAAGTACCCGCGATAGAAATTCTTTCGTCCGCTGTTCTTTTGGATGGATAAAGATTTCTTCTGGTGTGCCTTCTTCAGCGATCACACCTTTGTCCATGAAGATCACTCGGTCAGAGACTTCTTTAGCAAAGCCCATCTCATGGGTCACGATGACCATAGTCAGCCCAGTATGAGCTAACGCATTCATCGTTTTCAAAACTTCTCCGACCATCTCTGGATCAAGAGCTGAAGTTGGTTCATCGAATAACATCACATCAGGATCCATTGACAATGCCCGGGCAATGGCTACCCGTTGCTTTTGTCCACCAGATAATTGAGCCGGTTTTGCTTTGACGTAGCGGCTCATGCCGACTTTTTCCAAATTCTCCCGAGCAATTTTTTCTGCTTCGGCGCGATTTCTTTTTAGAACAGTGACTTGGCCCGTGACACAATTTTCCAGAACATCCATGTTATTAAAAAGGTTGAAGGACTGGAACACCATCCCTAAATGAGTCCGATAGTTTGGTAAGCTGTATCCTTTTTCTAGGACATTTTCGCCCATATAAATGATTTTTCCACTGGTTGGCTTTTCTAAAAGATTGATACACCGAAGCAGTGTGGATTTCCCTGAACCGGAGGAGCCGATAATCGTTACGACTTCACCTTTATTGACCGAAAGACTAATGTCTTTCAAAACGACATTGTCGCCAAAACTTTTCTTTAAATGATCGATTTCGATAATTGCTGACATCTGTCTTCCTCCTTATTCTGGGTTGATATCTTCTAGTTTGACATAAGAACTAGGACCATCCATTTTGCGTTCAACAAAACGTAAAATTTGAGTCGCAGAGATTGTCAAAACGAGATAGATTGCACCGATGATCGCAAATGTTTGGAAGTATTGATAATTTGTTCCGGCAGCCGATGTTCCTTGGAAGAAAAGATCGGCGACACTGATTACGCTCAACACGGCAGTATCTTTGATATTGATGATGATTTCGTTACCTGTTGCTGGTAAGATATTTCGCATAACTTGTGGCAAGACAACTTTGAACATCGTTTGCCAGTGAGTCATTCCAATTGCTTGTGCTGCTTCAAATTGACCATCATCCACTGCAAAGATCCCGCCACGGACGATTTCAGACATATAGGCTCCTGTATTGATAGAAACGATCAATAATGCCGCAATCGTACGATTCATGGAAACACCAAATGCTAGAGCAGTCCCATAAAAAATGACCATAGCTTGTACCATCATTGGTGTGCCACGGAAAACTTCAATATAGATCGTCAATAATGCATTGATCAATTTTTGGAAAAAGCGACTTACAGGATTTTCAGCAGCTGGCAGCGTCCGAAAGACACCGACTAATAGACCAATCAATAATCCGACGACAGTAGAAACGATCGCAATGAAAAGCGTCAATCCTGCCCCTCGTAAAAATAGAGAACCATAGTCATCGATGATTTTTTTGAAATCGGCCAGCAGACCTTGATTCGCTGAATCTCCGCTGGTGTCCGCAGGCTGCTCTTCGATAGCCGCATCCATGAGTTTCGTGCGTTCACTTTGAGGGATCGTCGCTAGAATCTCGTTGACCTTTTGGACATCGGGGTCACCTTTGCGCATACCAACGGCAACTTGGACATCCTCTGGGTTGGTTTCAAAACCTTGACCTTCGGCAAATTCGATCATCTTCAGATCAGGATTTGCCCCTGTAGCAGTGACGCCTTCAGGACGTTCGCTGACGTACCCGTCAATGATGCCTGAAGCCAACGCGACGCGCATGGAAGAAAAATCTTTCATGGCTTGTTCTTTTTGTACTTCTGGAATTTGATCGATCACTGTGTAATGGAATGTATTTAATTGGGCGGTGATTTTTGCACCTGTCAAATCAGCTAAACTTTTCGCATTTGCGAATTTACCATCTTTTTGAACGACAACGACTAAGTTCGATTCGTAGTAAGGATCGGTAAAATCGATTTGTTCCCGTCGTTCGGCTGTAGGGGACATCCCAGCGATTACCGCATCAATGGTCCCTGATTGTAATGCAGGTGCCAGGCCATCCCATTGTGTTTTGACGATCACTAATTCTTTGCCAAGACCATCAGCGATTTTCTTCGCGATTTGAACGTCATAACCGCCAGCATAGGCAGACCCTTTCTCGCCAGAAATAGGTACCGCTCCATGGGCATCGGTGGTTTGGGTCCAGTTGAAAGGGGCATAACCCGCTTCCATCCCCACTCGAAACTGATCAGCTGGAGTTTGATCATCTGCATGAGCAGTCATCGATACATTGACAAGTGTGAAACAGAGGGCGAAAAATGCCCAAAACCAATTCATTTTCTTCATTTTCTCTTTCCTTTCACGAGTGGCACTACAGACAGGCAAAGGTAACAAAAAAACAGCCGTACTCCATGATTGGAAAACGGCTGTTGACAATTTCGTCGACAAACCTTTCACAAAACATAGCGCAACTTAGCCAAGCTAAGACAGTACGCAAGTTGTTCACTTGCGTCCCAACAAAATAATTCAAGCAAGAATCAGTTTGTTTCGGCGATGTTCCCTAGCTCTGCTTTTGACGTGTTGCTTCACTCAGCAGGATTAATGAACCTCGCGACCTCTACCTAAATGTTAAAGGATACTCGTATTTGATTATGATACTTAATCGAGTGTAGAAGAAAAAGGTGGATTTGTCAATTCTTTTCAACAAAAAAAGCAGTCTCTTTTCTTTGGAAAAGGGAACTGCTTTTCTTTACTTTCGGCTACTTTAAGCAACTTTGGCTTTTGGTTCGCGGCCTAAGACAGCTTGAATAACTGTCAGACCTAGTAATAAGCCTAGAGCTAAATAAATGAGACTTGAGTATTGTGTAACGCCCCAGTCTTGACCTAATGTACGATAAACCAATAGAACGAGTGCTTGAATGATTGCTGTGATGACATTTAAGAAAGCAAACGCCCATAGATTTCCATTTTCTTTACGAGATAAATAGAAAATAGAGAAGTATAAGCTAACTGCCAACCAGCCGAAACTGATGATGATCATTGCCCAATAAATAATAGATGCTACCAATGTATTTCACCTCACTTTGATTCGTGAATAGTTTACCACGTTTTTTGTAGAATGTCATGAAAGAATCAATGAAATGAGCTGAAAATTCCAAGTGAAGATTTCCTTCCTGTTGAGGCTTTTTCAAGGGAAGGTTTGTGAAAAATCGCGGATGATGGTTATAAAAAATGGGGAAATTAGGTATACTATTAAAAAGTAGAACAATCACGGAAGGAGTTCAGCAAAATGTTAGTATCGATTGAAACAGCTGTCGAAAAGATTCAAGCTGCCGAGTCTATCACTTTTTTGACAGGAGCGGGCGTTTCAACCCCTTCCGGTATTCCGGATTACCGCTCTTTGAAAGGGATTTATCATGGCATTGAAGCGCCAGAATATCTGTTGAGTCATACTTGTATGGTCAGAGAGCCGGATAAATTTTATCAATTTGTCAAACATCTCTACTATCCTGAAGCAAAGCCCAATGTGATCCATCAGACGATGGCAGAGTTCGCTCAAGAACGGAACGTTTGGGTAGTCTCGCAAAACATTGATGGCCTCCATCAACAGGCGGGGAGTCAGCAGCGTATTGATTTCCACGGAACCCTTTACCGCTGTTACTGCCGTCAATGCGGTGCAGAAGTTCCTTGGCAAACCTATTTGACAGACTGGCATCATGCCGATTGCGGTGGACAGATTCGTCCAGCGATCGTCTTGTATGAAGAAGGTTTCAGCGAAGAAACAATTACTGCAGCTATCAACGCTGTGGCCAATGCACAGCTAGTGGTCGTGGTAGGCACCTCATTACAAGTCTATCCTTTTGCTGGTTTGTTGCAGTATCAAAATAGCCAGAATTGCTTGATCATCAACCAAACAATGCTTGAACAAAATACGACTCCTCAAGTTTTAGCAAGTGGGGAAACAGTTTTTGCAAAACTCTCACACTAAAATTGAAAAGGAGTATGGAGGCACATTATGACAGAACGTACAGAAAAAGAAAAAATGATTGCTGGTGAATTGTATTTTTCACCAGATCCAGAATTAGTTGCCGATCGCAAATTTGCCAGAGAACAAATGCACTTGATCAATCGGGAATCCGAACCGATGATCAAAGAACAACTGCTAAAAGAGACATTTGGTCAAGTGGCTGGCCGTATCTATATCGAACCGAATGTCCGCTTTGATTACGGCTATAATATTTCAGTTGGAAAAAATTTCTATGCCAATTATGATTGTATCTTTTTAGATGTTTGTCCCATTACCTTTGGTGATAACTGTATGCTAGCACCAAATGTTCGTCTCTTTACAGCTTCTCATCCATTGCATCCAGTCAAGCGTAATAGTGGCCTTGAGTATGGCGCACCAATTACAGTTGGCGACAATGCTTGGATCGGTGGCGGTGCAGTTATCCTTCCAGGTGTTCGCTTAGGCGATAACGTGGTCGTTGGTGCGGGAAGTGTCGTGACTAAATCGTTCCCTGATAACGTGGTGATCGCTGGAAATCCAGCTCGGATCATCAAAACCATTGAATCTGGTGAAACCATCGAAGAGATCGCAAAAGATGTCGTTCCCGCAACTAAAAGCACGACAGAAGTCGTTGCTGCTATCGATCATCAACGGGAGACGATCGATGCGATTGATCGAGAACTGACAGAATTATTAGAAAAACGCATGACAGCAGTCAGTGAAATCGTCCAATGGAAAAAACAGAAACAGACAGCAGTTCTGGATGAATCTCGGGAAGAAGCTGTTTTGAACAATGTTCGCCAGTCCGTTTCCAATAAAGCCTTCGAAGAAACGATTGTCGTAACCTTTGAGTCGATCATGGAACATTCTCGCACTTATCAAAAGAATCAATTGGAGGGATAATGATGGATGGAGCAACACGACGGGAAGCAATCATCAAGCAGTTGCAGACCGCCGAGAAACCGATCAGTGCTAGTAAATTAGCGGGTAAGTTAGGTGTCAGCCGCCAAATCATCGTTGGTGACATTGCCTTGTTGCGAGCAGCAGGAGAGGCTATCGTGGCTACCGCTCGCGGTTACCGCTTAGAAGCTGCAAGTGAGACAGGTCATGTCAGCAAACTTGCTGTGCAACACCGTCCGGAACAAACAGAAGAAGAATTGTTGACATTTGTCTCTTGCGGAATCGAAGTGATTGATGTGATCGTTGAGCATGAGATTTATGGGGAATTAACAGGGAATCTGCGGATCAAAACGGAACAAGATGTCGCAGACTTTATGCGGAAATACCAGCATTCACAAGCCCGCCTGCTTTCTGATTTGACCAATGGGATCCATCTCCATACGTTACGCTACCAAGAAGCAGCAGAGTTAGAGCAAGCAAAGCAATTGTTGGCTGATAAAGGAATCTTATACCAAAACTAAAGGAGAAGTGGATGCAAGATATTCTGATCATCGTTGATTTACAAAAAGGCGTGTGTTCAAACAATGGCACCAAACTGGATCATCTCGATTCGCTGCTGTTGTTTGCCAACCAGCGGATCCAAACTTACCGTCATGCACAACGCCCCGTTTTATTTGTGCAGCATGAGGAAGAAGAACTCGGCTACCAAACAGATGAATGGCTCTTACATCCAGATTTGGCTGTGCAAGCAACCGACTTGTTTTTGCGCAAGACTCATGCGAATAGCTTTTTCAATACCTCCTTACAGTCCTTGTTGACAAAGCACCATGTTCGCAGCATCGAATGGATCGGTGCGCAAACTGAATTTTGTATGGATGGCACGATCAAATTTGCCCATGGATTAGGGTATCAGAATGTGTTGTATCAGCAAGCAACGACTACTTATGCATCCGAAGGCTGGTCAGCTGCTGAAATCATTCATTGGTATGAGCGGATCTGGCAAGATCGCTATGCCCAGATTCTAGCATTGCCAAAAAATTCTGAAAAAAATAGTTTTCTGATTGACAAGGTATCCTTTTTCCGGTAAAGTACATTTCAACAAGAATAACTATCCGTTGATAAGGAAAGTAATCGTAGATACTTTAAAGAGAGACTCTGGTTGGTGGAAAGAGTTAAGTCTGAAACGTTGAAAAATGGCCTTGGAGGATTGATTGTCGATAAGTAGGCAATCACGGAATCTGCTCTACCGTTAAAAGGAGCACCAATCACTTGATGGAATTTTCTTGATAGACGTTGGGTTGAGGGAAGGGAAACCTTCTGAACAAAAGGTGGTAACACGAGTGATCGTCCTTTTATCAGCAGATGCTGGTAAAAGGACTTTTTTTGTTTTCATCGATCTTTGAAAATAAAAAGCGGCATAAAAAAATAGAGTCAACACGATGAATTGGTAAGTACAAAAGGAATGTTCCTAAACAGAGAGCTTCGGTAGCTGAAAAGAAGCAGGAAACGAATTTTGGAAAATGGCCAAGGAGTGATTCGTCCCGAGCAATGATGCAAGGCGGCGACGGCAGCATCCGTTATCTTGCTAGAGTATGATCGTACTCGAAGAGGAGCTATATGTGAATATAGCTTAAACTGAGGTGGTAACACGCAAAAAGGCGTCCTCAAGCAAGCCAGTTATGGCTTGCTTGAGGACGCCTTTTTGCTGTGAATCACTGCGATTGGTCAAAGACCCGAGCAGATGATGAACAGTACTAGGCGACCGGAGGGAGCGTAGTAACCTCACCCCGAATCACTGCGATTGGTCAAAGACCATGCAAGTTCTTCTTAGCGTCAGCTTAGAAGCAACTGTAGGCGAAGCATAGAGTAGACGAGCAGATGATGAGCAGTAGTAGGTGACCGGAGGAAGCGTAGTTGATCATCCCCAAAAAATCAACTAGTTAATCAATCGGCGATAATAAGGAGGAAAAAAATGATTTCATTAAAGGATGTATCGGTGACATTTACACAACCAAACAAGGAGACGATCCAAGCGGTCAAAAATGTGTCACTAGAAGTAGATAAAGGCGATGTTTATGGGATCGTCGGCTATTCCGGCGCGGGTAAAAGTACCCTGGTACGCGTAATCAATTTATTGCAGCGGCCAACGTCAGGGAGTGTCGTAGTCAATCAGACTGAATTGACCGCATTACCGGCTAAAGCATTAAGAGAAAAAAGGAAAACGATCGGAATGATCTTTCAGCATTTCAATTTGATGGATAGCCGGAATGTCTTTGACAACGTGGATTTTTCCTTGAAATATGCAGGAATCTCCAAACAGGAACGTCGTCAAAAAGTGACAGAATTGCTGTCCTTGGTTGGACTGGAAGAAAAGGCAAGGTCGTTTCCTAGTCAACTTTCAGGGGGACAAAAGCAGCGAGTCGCCATCGCACGAGCATTAGCCAACGACCCAGAGATCTTGCTCTGCGATGAGGCGACTAGCGCACTTGATCCTAAGACAACATTACAGATACTTGCATTATTGAAAAAACTCAATCGTAAATTAGGGTTGACGATCGTCATTATCACTCATGAGATGCAAGTGGTGAAAGAAATCTGTAATAAAGTCGCTGTAATGGAAAATGGCGAGATCATTGAACAAGGAAAGAGTGTTCAAATTTTTAGCCAGCCGGCAAAACCGCTGACAAAAGACTTTATTCGGACTGCTACTCATATTGATCAAGCGCTGGAAACGATTCTCGGCAGTGCGAAATTCTCCTCATTGGCTGCCAACGAATGGCTGGTGGAACTGTCTTATGTTGGGGATCAGACCAATGAACCATTGATCGCACAATTGTTTAGTCGTTATCAAGTTACGACGAATATCCTCTACGGAAACGTAGAGATTCTGCAAGATGTTCCCATCGGTAGTTTGATCGTTAGTTTATCAGGGGAATATGGGCAGCGTAAACGAGCATTAGATTTTCTCGCGGATCAAGGTGTTTACACGAATATCATTAAGCAAAATCACGCGGAACCATTGAATAACGTGATTGAAGGAGGATTTTAGATGAGCACTTTTTTTGAACGGTATTTTCCCAATGTCGTTGCTATCTCTGATGAATTTGTAGAAGCAACGATCCAAACATTATACATGACCTTTTGGACAGCACTGATTGCAGGGATTTTAGGAATCATTTTGGGCATTGTTCTTGTCGTGACCCGACCAGGAGGTATTTTGGAAAGCCGCGGATTATTTGAACTTTTGGATAAAATCATCAACATCGTACGTTCCATTCCTTTTATTATCCTATTGGCTTTGTTAGGAACGACGACTCGTTTGATCGTAGGAACAACGATTGGGGAAACAGCTGCTTTGGTTCCATTGATTGCAGGGATCATTCCTTTCTTTGCTCGTCAAATCGAAATTGCCCTATTAGAAGTTGATCCTGGGGTTATTGAAGCGGCAGAAGCAATGGGAACCAGTCCATTGGGAATTATTGTGCGGGTCTATTTACCCGAAGGGTTGGCTGGGATCATTCGCGTCTCTGCTTTAACGATCATCAATGTGATTGGACTGACCGCAATGGCTGGTGCAGTTGGTGCTGGCGGTTTAGGGAACTTGGCGATCACTCGCGGCTATAATCGTTTCCAAAACGACGTCACCATCATGGCGACACTGATCATTTTAATTTTGGTCTTTTTTAGTCAATTTGTCAGCAATCTGTTGGTTAAAAAAGTCAGCCACTAAAAAGGACAAAAAAAACAAATAAAATTAAGTAGAAACTATTGGAGGAAGAAAATGAAAAAATTACTTAAAGCAATCGTGGTAGGTGCGGCATTATTATTTATTACTGGGTGCAGCAATAGCAATGCTGGAACAAAAGAGAAAGAAGTAACCGTCAAACTTGGAGTGATCGGTGCCGACACGGATGTTTGGGATGATGTCAAAGATCGTTTGAAAGATGAAGGTATCAACTTAGAATATGTTCAATTTTCTGATTATAATCAACCGAATGCGTCGTTGGCAGATGGTTCTATCGATATAAATTCTTTTCAACACCAGTTCTTTTTAGACAATTACAATAAAGAGTTTGGAACGGATCTTGTTTCTATCGGCAATACAGTCAATGCGCCGCTAGGGATTTATTCAGACAAGGTGAAAGATATCAAGGAATTGAAAGAAGGCGCGACAGTAGCAATTCCAAATGACGTCACCAATGGCGGCCGTGCGTTGTTGTTACTACAAAGCGCTGGCTTGATCAAAGTTGATGAAGCAGCAGGCCAGACGCCGACCGTTTCGGATATCACTGAAAACAATCAAAAGTTGAAAATCTCTGAGTTAGATGCTGCCCAAACTGCCCGCGCATTATCAGATGTTGATATTTCAGTAATCAATAGCGGAATGGCTGTGGATGCTGGCTTTGTTCCGACAGAAGATGCGATCTTCTTAGAGCCTGTAGATGAAACGGCTCGCCCATACGTGAACATCATTGCTGCGCGTAAAGAAGATCAAGACAACGAAGTGTATCAAAAAGTTGTTGCTGCTTATCAAACGGACGAAACAAAGAAAGTTATCGAAGAAACATCGAAAGGTTCTAGCGTTCCAGCCTGGGAGACATTTGGCGCGAAGTAAAGAAGAGTATAGCAAGAATGCCTACCTTTCTGAGGCAGGAGCTGTGAGACCACTGACTATTCATACTTATTTATCCATATTAAAGGGAGAGAAAATCATATGACAACAACTGTAAAAACTTCTATTAAAGAATTTATCGCACAACGCTTACCGGAATACCAAGAACTAGCTTTGGATATTCATGATCATCCAGAAGTCAGCAACTATGAATTTTATTCTGCAGATGCGCTGATTGCCCAATTAGAAAAAGAAGGATTCACCGTGGAAAAAGAAGTGGCTGGTCATCGTACAGGGTTCGATGCCCGTTATCAAAGCGGCAAACCTGGACCAACATTAGCTTTTTTGGCAGAATATGATGCGCTGCCCGGCATCGGTCATGCCTGTGGGCACAATCTCTTTGGAACTTATTCTGTATTGGCTGCTAGTGCGTTGCAACCTTATGTAGATGAACTAGGAGGAGAAATCCGCGTTTATGGTACTCCTGGTGAAGAGGGGGGCGAAAATGGCTCAGCAAAGGGCAGTTTTGTGCGTGAAGGTTTTTTTGAGGATGTCGATGCTGCATTGTGCGTGCATCCAGCTTATCGCTATGGCAAAACCACCGCATCTTTGGCTAATGATCCTGTCGATATCAAATTTTATGGTCGGGCATCCCATGCGGCAGCGGCACCAGAGAAAGGCATTAATGCGTTAGAGGCATTGATCCAAGTTTTTAATGGGATCAATGGGTTGCGTCTTCATTTGCCGAAAGATGTCAACATTCATGGCGTGATCACTGATGGTGGTGTGGCAGCGAATGTTGTTCCAGAATATGCAGCTGGACGTTTTTATTTACGAGCAGCCAATCGGGCGACACTAGATGAAGTCTATGAGAAAGTGGAGAATATCGTTAAAGGAGCAGCTTTAGCAACAGGAACGACTTATGAATTTGGACTCTTCCAGAATTCAGTCGACGATGTGATCGTAACACCAAGTTTTGATGAACTATTCTTTGCCCATACTCAGGAAGTTGGCGTTCCCCAAGCAGAGATCGATGTGGAAACAAAAGCAAGTTTAGGCTCTTCAGATGTAGGAAACGTCAGCCAAGTGATCCCCACGATCCAGCCAACTGTCTCAATTTCGGATGAATACATTGCTGGTCACTCCGAGGAATTTAAAGCGGCTGCTCGTAGTACCAAAGGACTGAACTCGATTGCGATCGCAGCGGAATTACTCGCATTGACTGCATTAGATCTTTATCAAAAGCCAGAATTGTTGTCTCAAATCAAAGCGGACCATCAAGCCAGCTTGGCAAAGGGAAATTAATCCTAATGAATGACGACTAAAGTAAACAAGAGCGCATTCCCACTTGGGAGTGCGCTCTTGTTTGCTAATCGTTAATCGATCACTAAAACTCCTTCTTTTAATGAGAAAGGATTTTTTTCATTGATGTGATCATAGAACATGACACCATTCAAATGGTCGATTTCATGTTGCACGACGATAGCTGCATAGTTCTTCAAACGAACTTTTTGCTTCTTGCCTTGCATGTCATAATAGCTGATCGTGATTCGGGCGTGACGTACGACATAGCCTGGTACTTCCCGGTCTACAGACAGACAGCCTTCGCCTTCACCTAAACATGCCTCTTGTACGGAGTGGCTTAAGATTTTAGGATTGTACAACACATCTTTAAATTCAGGTTCTGGATTTTCAGGATCGCTACTAGGAACTAAAACAGCAGTGATTCTTTTAGAAATATCTAGTTGAGGTGCTGCTAAACCGACTCCGCCTCGTAAATTCAATTCTTCGGCTTTCACTGGGTCTTGGCTATTTTCTAGAAACTCCATCATGTCTTTCCCTAATTGAATGTCCGCTTCACTTAATGGAAAGGGGACTTCTTTTGCTACTTCCCGCAAAGTTGGGTTGCCTTCGCGAATAATATCATCCATTGTAATCATTGATGATGTGATTCCTCCTACTATGTAAAAATTACGCGCTCGTTGACTCCTTATAAAGTGTACCACAACTAATGGCCGAACCGCATTAGAAAGTTTAAGGGACAACTTTTTCTTAAAAAATACACCGTTATGAAATTATATTTCTTTTTATAATTATATATTACGAAATATAGTTGCAAAAACAAACAGGCCGTTGTATAATCATTTTGTAGAAAACGGTACCAGCAAGGAGGAATCAACAATGTTTGGGTTTTCAGTATTTATGAATGCCGATTTGACTACCACAGACATCGATGCCATCGAAGAAATGGCGCTTCAAGGTTTTTCTGGGATTTTTACATCCATGCATATACCAGAAGATGATGCCGCCAGTTATCGCCAACGATTGACAACACTTGGTGAAATAGCAAAAAAGAATCGGTTGTCATTAATGGTAGATATTTCAGGAGAGGCATTGGCTAAAGCAGGATTTTCCTATAAAGAGTTAAATGAACTGACGGATCGGGGAGTCACTGGGCTGCGAATGGATTACGCGATCGACAATCAGACCATTGCTCAATTATCTCGTAAAATAACTATTAGTTTAAATGCGAGTACATTGACTGAAAAAGATATTAACGAGTTGAACACCTATCAGGCAGATTTTTCTAATCTAGAGGCGTGGCACAATTACTATCCGCGTCCGGAGACGGGATTAGACAAAGAATGGTTTCAGGCCAAAAATCAGTGGTTGAAACAACAAGGTTTTCTTGTACAGGCCTTTGTTGCTGGGGATGCGAATAAAAGAGGTCCTCTTTACCAAGGATTGCCGACACTGGAAGCGCATCGCAGCATGAGCCCCTTCGCAGCAGCACTGGAGTTGTTGAGGGATTGTGCCGTTGATGCTGTCTACATTGGTGATGGTATCGTGACCCCTGCTTCTTTGAAGCAATTCAGTTCTTATCTAGCCGATCAGACCGTCCTTCTTCGCACAAAGGATATTGGTTCTGCCTATTATCAACATATTTTAGGAGAGCATGAGAGCCGGCAAGATGAGGCAAGAGATGTGATTCGCAGTGCAAATGCCCGATTTGCTGAAGTCCCATTGATTTCCCCAGAAACTGCTCAAAAACGGGTTGTCGGAGCTGTGACTATCGATAATCAAGATTACTTGCGCTATATGGGGGAAATCCAAATTTGTAAGCGAATCCTGCCCGCAGATGACAAAGTCAATGTCGCTGCGCAAGTGATTGAAGAAGATCTCCCCTTGCTCCAACAAATCAAAGCAGGAATGCGATTCAAAATAGAAAGAGATGAGAGAAATGACAATGATTAATTTAGAAAACTTAACGACTGAAAGACGAAATCAAGCAACATTTGGCTTGGATGAAATGACTGTGGCAGAGGCTTGTCAGAAAATGAATGCCGAAGACCAGAAAGTTGCTCAATCCGTTGAAAAGGAATTGCCAAGCATTGAAAAAGTAATTCAGCAAACGATTCAATCTTTCAAAAAAGGGGGACGATTGATCTATCTCGGTGCTGGTACCAGCGGACGACTAGGAGTTTTAGATGCCGCTGAATGTGTCCCTACTTTTGGGGTCTCACCGGATATGGTGATCGGTTTGATTGCTGGCGGTGAAGAAGCAATGACTGTAGCGGTTGAGGGGGCAGAAGATTCTGTTGAATTAGGGCGTCAAGACTTGATTGACCTGAAGCTGACGGAAAATGATATGGTCATTGGGATCGCAGCCAGCGGCCGCACACCTTATGTCATTGGAGCACTAGACTATGCAAATGAAATCGGGGCTACCACAGGAACGATCGCCTGCAACAAACAAGCAGAAATTTCAAAACATGCCAGCTTCCCGATCGAAGTGGATTGCGGACCAGAATTTCTGACAGGTTCTACCCGATTGAAATCAGGGACTGCTCAAAAATTGATTTTGAACATGATTTCCACGATTTCGATGGTAGGCATCGGAAAAGTGTACAATAATTTAATGGTCGATGTTAAACCAACGAACGACAAACTCGTTGAACGGGCCAAGAGAATCATCATGCAAGCCACCGAAGCAGATTATGAAACGGCGGCAGACTACTTTGAAAAAGCCGATCAAAATGTGAAGTTAGCGATCGTTATGCTGCTTACCAATAGTGAAAAAGAAGAAGCTGCTGCAAAGCTGGTACAATCAGAAGGGTTCGTTAAAGGAACGTTAGAAGGATAGGAGGAAAAAATCAATGGCAAAAGAAGAACTGACAGTTACACAACTAGCAGAAAAAATATTTCAAGAATCAGGCGGTATCGAGAATGTTGCCTCTGTCACTCATTGTATGACTCGAGTACGGATGACGGTTCGAGATCACAACAAGGTCAGCAAGCAAGGGTTACAAAACATTCCCGGAGTCTTAGGAGTAGTGGATGATGAACAACTGCAAGTGATCATCGGTCCTGGAAAAGTCAATAAAGTAGCAAATGCCATGGCGGCACAAGCGGGTGTTGATCTAGGGCAAGAAATTCCTGTGGCAGCTACCAGTGGAAAAGAGGCTGTGAATGCGAAAGCAGCAGAAATGAAAGCTGCTCAAAAAGCGAAACAAAAACAATCACCAATCAAGTCATTATTGAAAGATATTTCGAATATTTTTGTCCCAATGATCCCAGCGTTTGTCGGTGCTGGTCTCGTTGCTGGTATTGCTTCTGTTATGACGAACTTGATCACTGCAGGAAAAATCGATGGCGACACGTGGAATTATTATGTCATGATTTTAAATATCTTAAAAAACGGGATGTTTTCTTATTTAGTGATCTTCACAGGTGTCAATGCAGCTCAAGTATTTAAAGCGAACCCAACGCTAGGTGGTGTCATTGGGTCGGTCGTCTTATTGACTGGAATGAATCCAGAAGCCCCAATCACCAACCTCTTTACAGGAGATCCTCTGGCAGCTGGACAAGGAGGGATCATCGGTGTGATCTTTGCAGTCTGGTTGCTGGCTAAACTGGAAACTGTTTTGCACCGAGTGATTCCTGAAGCCATTGATATCATCGTTACCCCAACTTTGTGTTTGTTAGCGATCGGTTTGGCAGAGATCTTTTTGATCATGCCATTAGCTGGGTTTATTTCAGACAGTTTGGTTGGCTCAATCAATTGGGTATTGCGCATTCTCAGGTTTTGTTCTCGGAGCAACCTTCTTGCCAATGGTCATGTTTGGTCTACATCAAATCTTGACACCGATCCACATTCAAATGATCGAAGCAACTGGCAGCACACAGTTATTGCCAATCTTAGCAATGGCTGGCGCTGGTCAAGTAGGGGCGGCATTAGCCCTGTGGATTCGTCTGCGAAAAGATAAAGAACTTTCTGAAATGATCAAAGGCGCTTTGCCAGTAGGGATTTTAGGTATTGGAGAACCATTGATCTACGGTGTAACACTGCCATTAGGCCGACCATTTATTACGGCATGTATCGGAGGCGGAATCGGTGGGGCGGTTATCGGCGCATTGTCGAATATCGGCGCTACCGCCATTGGACCTTCTGGAGTAGCTTTGATTCCGTTGATTGCGAACGGTCATTGGTTAGGCTATGTCTTTGGTTTATTAGCAGGATATGCAGGTGGCTTTGTGGCTACTTACTTCTTTGGGATTCCTAAAGACCGTTTAGCTGCTGTCAATGCTGTTGATGAAGAAGTACCGGCGGCTACTTCAACGACGGCTACAACACCAGCAACGTCTGCAGCACCTGAAACCATTGAACTATATGCAGTTGCTGAAGGAACCGTTCATGCGATTACAGAGTCAAAGGATCCTGTTTTTTCTCAAAAAATGATGGGTGACGGATATTATGTAGCTCCTGCAAATGGAAAAATCTATGCACCAGCTGCAGGAACTGTAACAACGATCTTCCCAACCAAACATGCCATTGGAATCACGACACCAAATGGACTTGAGATTCTGCTGCATATGGGTGTCGATACCGTTGAGCTACAAGGCAAGCCTTTCAATATCCTCGTCCAAGAAGGGCAACAAGTGACTGCCGCTACACAAGTTGCTGAAGTTGATCTGGCAGAATTGGCAGCTAGCAATAAAGCAACTGATATGCTTGTGGTACTCACCAATATGGAACAAGTTATCTCAGAAACCATGACTGCTAAAGGAACTGTCACAAGTGCTAGTCCTGTGATGACTGTACAAGTCAAATAGTTAAAAAACAGCTAGATTCGAATGGTACAATTTTTTCTACCCATGTGTCATTCGGTGATTAAGAACGCTTCGTCCCGTACTGCTGAATGATGATCTCGTTAATGCTTCTGTTAATGTGAATCATCTGAAGTGGTTCGGGATTTTTTGTTAGGGAAGAAGCGGAGTGCATCGGAAGACATTGAATATCTTTTAAATTTCTTAAGGAAGTGCCTTTTTACATTGCGAATAATTTACTATTGTGTTACATTCGTGTTACAAAGAAATCCTGAGAATCCTGAGGAGGTAAAGGAATGAAAAAGAGTATCTGGTTCATGAGCTGTCTATTATTTTTACCAATTACTGCCATTGCAGAGGAAACAACGGAATCATCAGAAACGATTCAATCTACGCAATCAACTGAAGAAATCATTTCGACAGAAGCGACGGTTTCGAATACTGAAATGGAATCAACCGCTGACACTGCACAAAGTAGTGAATCCGTGACGACACAGCCCGAGGATGTGGTAGAAGCCATTGTCGCTCAAACAGGCGTTCAAGCAAGTCCTGAGTCAGAAACCATTACAGAACAAAGTGATTTGCGCTCTGCTTTTACTAGAGGCATCACTGATGGAAGTGTGACAGCTTTCACGCAAGATGAGTTGGATCAATTGACCGATCAGCAATTAAAAGATGCAGAGACACTAGCATTACGATATAGCCAAGATGTGATGGGAATGGATATCGGCTATTTTGCTCGGATCGTTCGCGCTCTTTTTATCGATCATCTCTTATCTTGGGAGAAGATTGAACCGCAGCTAGCCTTTGATCCAAGCAGCTACTCTTCTTTTGCAGCGTTGATTCCAGAACTGGATCGCTTAAAAACATATCTGCAAGTTGTTTACCCAACAAATGGTGTTTATATTTCCCCGGAACAGCCAATTTCAGATGAATGGTTGACATCGATTTTGTCACACTTAGATGAAGAAGTAGCTACCAGTGGTTCAGAAACATTGTTTCCAGGTCGGATTGGCTGGATCATTTACGCTGTGAATCAAGGTCATTATCTCCCAGCAGCTTCTGAAGTAACGGGGAATACCGAATCTTCTGATACGTCTGCTGCCAACACTTCGTCGGAACAAACAACAACTAGCAAAACAGAAGTAGCTAGTGCTACTTCGGACAGTCGAGCATTGCCAAAAACGGGAGAGACCGTCAATTGGTTTTTGCCAGTCGTTGGAGTCGTTTTGTTAGTCGGAGTAGGCTGTGTCCTGTGGGTTAGAAAGAAAAAATAGATGTTATTTAAAATCGAAAAACGGCTGTTGTGCAGTGGCTTCCTTTCTTAAGGAATAGCCGCTGCTTTTTTTGTTTTCAGAAAAAGACAATGAATCTATTTTCAATGAAATGAAATCACTAAGCGAATTTCCTTTTTATAAAGAAAATGACTTTCATAAAATATTCAAACTTTTTTACTTGCATTCTCTCATGAGGGGTGTATAATGACACAGTGTCATATGACAACCTGTCATAATAATTGTTGTCATTTATCATTTGAACTGAAAGGAGAGATGACGATGCCAACGGATACGTTTTTCCATTTGCCATTAGATAAGCAAAAACGCATTTTAAGCGCTGCTAAGAAAGAATTTTCTCGGGTCCCATTGAAGGATGCTTCGATTGCCAATATCATCAAAGACGCAGAAATCCCTCGGGGAAGTTTTTATCAGTATTTTGAAAATAAGGAAGACTTATACTACTACTATTTTCATACGTTGAAAAAAAACAGTCAGCGGGATTTGATTCGTTCCATTCAACACGAAAAGGGCGATCTGTTTGCTGGCTTTGAATGGTATTTTTCTCGGATGATCGAAGAAGTGTTAGAAGGAAAAAATGCAAAATTTTATCGCAATCTCTTCATGAGTATGGATTATCGTTCTTTGCGAAAAGTGATGCCGGATATCCACAAAAAACCACTCTACGGCTCTCACAAAGAGCATCAAGAAGCGAGACAGAAGTGGGAAGAAGAATTTTTTGCTGAGATCGACAAAGACTTATTACGGGTCAAGGATGATCATGAATTGAAAATGCTCGTCCAACTGTTGATGCACACCGTTTTTTCTACGATTGCTGAAGCATACCGAGAGTTAGCAGAAAATCATGCCTATGATCCTTCGCTAGCAACGACTGATTTCAATAACAAAATCAGCTGGCTAAGAGATGGCGCACAAAAAGAAAGAGGGGAAAAGAATGACAAAGTTGATTAAACGAGTTTCACTCGTTTCGGCACTGATGGCCGTTGCCTTTATGGTTGTACAAGTAATAGCAGATCTCTATTTACCGACATTAACGTCGAATATCATTAATAATGGCGTTGCAACTGGAGACATTGATTATATCTGGCGTACCGGCTTTTTAATGATCGGTTTTTCACTGATCAGTATTCTGGCTGCATTAGGCAATACATTCTTTGCTACTAGAGAATCACAAAAATTGGGGCAAAAATTACGGACAGATATTTATGAAAAAGTAGAAAATTTCTCCGCACGTTCTTTTGATAAATTCGGAACTGCCTCTTTGATCACTCGTACGACTAATGACGTCAACCAAATTCAAATGGTGGCACAAATGTTCTTGCGGATGATGATCAATGCACCAATCACTTTGATCGGAGCAAGCTTCTTGGCCTATCAAAAAGACGCTCAGTTAACCAAAATCTTTTTAGTCGTTATTCCAATTATGATCGTTTTGGTTGGTGGAATCATGTATTTTGCTGTGCCACTTTTCAAAAGCATGCAGAAAAAAACTGACCGTCTGAATTTGGTCTTCCGTGAAGGATTGACTGGAGTGCGGGTCATTCGAGCTTTCGATAAGACCGGGTATGAAGCCAATCGCTTTGATGAAGCCAATAAAGACTATACCCACACGGCCATCAAAGTAAATACTATCGTGGCACTTATGATGCCTTTGATGACATTGATTATGAGTGGGACCAATATTGCCATCACTTGGTTTGGTGGACATTATATTGCTGAAATGACATTAGAAGTTGGGAATCTGATTGCATTCATGACGTATGCCATGCAAATCTTGATCAGTTTTATGATGCTGTCAATGATCTTTGTGATGGTCCCAAGAGCACAAGCCTCTGCAGATCGGATCAATGAAGTATTAGACGAAGAAGAAGAGATCGTTGATGATAAAGCACCTAAGATGATTCAATTAAAAGGTGATCAAGCCACACTTGCTTTTGATCACGTCAACTATCGTTACCACGGTGCAGAAAAATTAGCACTGCAAGACATTGATTTTCAAGCAAAATCGGGTGATTTTGTGGCAATCATTGGTGGTACGGGTTCTGGGAAGACGACATTGGTCAATTTGCTGCCTCGGCTCTATGATATCGAATCAGGAGCGATCCGCATCAATGGAGTGAATATCGCTGAAGTAACACAGCATAATTTGCGGGACTCAGTTGGTTTCGTCCCACAAAAAGCGGTTTTATTTACTGGTACGATTCGAGAAAACATGAAATACGGTAGACCAGATGCGACAGATGAAGAAATCTGGAAAGCACTGGAAATCGCACAAGCCAAAGAGTTTGTTTCAGAATTGAGCGAAGGCTTAGACAGTCATGTAGAACAAGGCGGCGGAAATTTCTCCGGCGGCCAACGTCAACGGTTAGCGATCGCTCGGGCATTAGTGAAACAAGCCGATGTGTATGTGTTTGATGATTCTTTCTCAGCGCTGGACTTTAAGACAGATGCACAACTGCGAGCGGCATTGAAAAAAGACATGAAGAACAGCATTATGGTTGTAGTCGCACAACGGGTAAGTACAGTAATGGATGCAGACACGATCCTTGTCCTTGACGAAGGTCAATTGGTGGGTAAAGGAACCCATGAAGAATTGATGGCCTCAAACCAAACGTATCAAGAAATCGTATCATCTCAATTGAGAGAGGAGGATGTGGCATGAGTGAACGGAAAAACCAAGCACCTCGCGGCGGTGGACCGATGGGTGGCGGTCCAGGGCGCAACATTGGAGCGAAAGGACCAAAAGCAAAAAATTTCTGGGGAACGGTAAAACGACTTTTCGGTTATATGTCGAAACGTTCTATCGCAATCATTTCGGTATTTGTTTTAGCGATTGCCGCCGTAATCTTCCAGATTCAAACACCAAAGATCTTAGGGGAAGCAACAACCGAAATCTTTAAAGGTGTTATGATTGGTGCAGAGCAAATGAAAGCTGGAAAAACTGTCACCGAATTTCCGATCGATTTTGATAAAGTAGGACAAATCATTATGATCGCTATCGGTATGTATGTTATTTCTGCTATTTTCAATTTCTTGCAACAATTCATCATGACCCGTGTATCACAACGGACCGTCTATGAACTGCGTCGTGATTTAGAAGAAAAAATGAATCGCTTGCCGATTTCTTACTATGATACCCATTCAAACGGAGATATCATGTCACGGGCAATCAATGATATGGATAATATCGCCAGCACCCTCCAACAAAACTTGACCCAATTTATTACCAGTATTGTTACTTTAGTCGGAGTGTTGTGGATGATGCTAACGATTAGCTGGCAGTTGACATTGGTTGCATTAGCAACGGTGCCGCTAAGCTTGATCGTCGTAATGATCGTCGCACCAAAATCACAAAAATTCTTTGCTGCGCAACAAAAGAGCTTGGGATTACTGAATAATCAGGTTGAAGAAACCTATGGCGGCCATACCGTTGTCAAAACCTTTAACCATGAAGCGGCTGATCAAATAGTATTTGAAGAAGAAAACGATCGTCTGTATAGTGCTGGTTGGAAAGCACAATTCATTTCCGCAATCATTATGCCATTGATGAACTTCATCAAGAACTTGGGCTATGTCTTTGTCGCAGTTCTGGGTGGGATCAAAGTAGCGAATGGGAACATGACTTTGGGGGATGTGCAAGCATTCTTGCAATACACGAACCAATTCTCACAACCGATCACTCAAATTGCTAGTTTATTGAATACGATCCAATCAACTGTTGCATCAGCAGAACGGGTCTTTGAGGTCTTGGATGAAGAAGAAATGTCAGATGAACCTTCTGGATTACCCGTGGAAGAAAGCGACTATAAAGTTCGTTTTGACCATGTTCAATTCGGTTATACACCAGACAACTTATTGATGACCGATTTTAATCTAGACGTCAAAGCTGGGGAAATGGTAGCTATCGTTGGACCTACCGGTGCCGGTAAAACGACATTGATTAATCTGTTGGAACGATTCTATGATGTTTCCGGCGGTAGTATTCGCTACGACGGTCGGGACACAAGAGATCTGACCCGTGATGAACTTCGTAGCAACATATCAATGGTTCTACAAGATACATGGCTATTTACAGGATCAATCTATGACAATATCCATTACGGCAATGACAAAGCGACGAAAGAACAAGTAATCGAAGCCGCTAAAGCTGCTCACGTGGATGACTTTGTTCGCAAGCTGCCGGACGGATATGATACGGTCCTCAATGAAGAAGCTAGCAATATCTCTCAAGGACAACGACAATTGATTACGATCGCGCGCGCCTTCTTAGCTGATCCAGATGTGTTGATCTTGGATGAAGCAACATCTAGTGTGGATACTCGGACCGAGATTCTCATCCAAAAAGCCATGAACAAATTGTTGGAAAATCGGACAAGTTTTGTCGTTGCTCACCGCTTATCTACCATTCGGGATGCCGACAATATTATTGTGATGAATCATGGTTCGATTGTCGAAACCGGAAACCATGACACATTGATGGCTAAGAATGGTTTTTATGCGGACTTGTATAACAGCCAATTTTCAGAAGATGCGGCCTGATACAAGAAGACAACGATTTTATTCAATCGATTTTTGTGAATATAAACAAGAATGAAGAGAAGCGTTAAGCTTCTCTTTTTTTTGTTGGAATGAATATTTTCGTTATAAAATAAATAAATATTGCAATTTATTCGCTAAAAATGTATATTAATACATAAATATTCATAGGAGGTCGTTGATGGATGAGTCAGTTGTTTCCCAATTATACACGTTTGCCATTAGAGATTGCTGCAGGAAAGGGCAGCTATGTAACAGATACTCAAGGTCGGAGATATTTAGATTTTACAAGCGGTATTGGGGTCGCCAACCTTGGCTATGGGCAGCCTGAAATCCAGCAGGCAATGCTGCAGCAAGCGGACAAATTATGGCATGCGCCCAACCTCTACACCAATTCGTTACAAGAGACAGTCGCGCAAAAACTAACAAAAGGTCCATATCTTGCCTATTTTTGCAATAGTGGGGCTGAAGCAAATGAAGCAGCCTTAAAACTAGCTCGAAAAGCAACGGGTCGGACAAAGATTTTAACTTTTGAGGGCTCGTTTCACGGACGAACATTTGGTGCCATGACAGCAACGGCTCAAGAAAGCATCCATCAGGATTTTGGTCCGCTCGTACCAGATTTTGAGTATTTGCCCTTCAATGAATTTTCCCCGCTGCAAGCAGCGTTGGATGAGGAAACAGCTGCGGTGATGATGGAACTGGTCCAAGGAGAAGGCGGCGTGATCCCAGCTGAAAAAGAATGGGTCCAAAAGGTGGCCGCGTTATGTCAAGAAGCAGGTGCACTGCTGATCATAGACGAAATTCAAACAGGAATGGGACGCACGGGGAGTTTTTATGCTTTTGAGCAATATGGGATCGAACCTGATATTTTTACATTAGCAAAAGGGTTGGGCAATGGGCTGCCGGTTGGTGCCATGCTAGGAAAAACTGATTTACAGCAGGGGTTTGGCCCTGGAAGTCACGGTTCAACTTTTGGTGGTAATTTGTTAGCGATGGCTGCAGCAAATGCCGTATGTACGGTCCTAACCGATTCCCCTGTGTTAGTAAATGTTGCTGCCAGACATCAGCAGCTTATGGCAGGCTTAACGGATCTGGCACAGATCGTGGCTATTCGAGGGCAGGGCCTAATGATTGGCTTAGAGTTGAAGGATAGCACTGCTCTCCAACAGGCGATGACAGAATTGCGTCAAGCAGGGTTACTGGTGTTGAAAGCTGGAACGAATGTCCTGCGTCTGCTGCCAGCATTGACCATAACGGAAGCAGAAATGGCTGAAGGACTCGCTGTTCTACGTCATGTTTTAGGAACGAAAGAAGAAACCACTGAAAGGTGAGAATGAAGAAAGAAGAGCTGCTTTGGTTGTTGAAAGGTTGTTGAAAAAGAATTTGAGAACAAGTGAAAAAGGGGTGTAGTAAGTGAAAGCAGCAATCGTCGGGTTTACCGGCTATACAGGATTGGAATTGGTTCGTTTGATCCACTTGCATCCTGTCTTGGAGATAGGAACGTTACATAGTCATTCAGTCCAAGAAAATTCAGTCAATGTTTATCCCCATCTGCAGCAACTGGTCAACCAAAGGATTTACCCGTTTGATCCGCTGCAGATTATGCAAGAAAATGAATTGGTCTTTTTTGCGACACCGGCTGGTATTAGCAAAGATTTGGTCTCGCCATTTGTCGAACAAGACTTTCCTGTGATGGATTTATCCGGAGATCTGCGTTTGAAAGAAGCAGGTGTTTATCAGCAATGGTATCAGCAGACGCCAGCTGCGGATCGTTTATTGCATGCTGCAACATATGCATTGCCAGAGTTTCAGACGTCCCACGGAAATTTAATGGCCAATCCAGGCTGCTATGCCACTGCCGCAATTTTAGCCGCTGCGCCTTTAGTCAGAAGAAAATGGTTGGCAGGCATTCCCATTTTTGACGGCAAATCTGGGCTTTCTGGTGCGGGGAAAAAACTGTCAGATACCAGTCATTTTGTGACAATTTCAGAAAATATGCAGACATATAAATTGAATCAGCATCAGCATATCCCAGAAATTGTCCAGCAGTTTCAACAATGGGATCCAGAATTGACGGCCATCCAATTTTCCACTAGTTTGATTCCGGTTAACAGAGGGATCATGATGACCCTTTATGTGCCTGTAGCGCCAGAAAGAACAGCGGAAGATATTTATCAGAGGTATCAAGAAGACTATCAAGAACAACCATTTATTCGCTTGCAGCCGTTAGGAAAGCTGCCAGAACTGCGGCAGGTGACAGGAACCAACTTTTGTGACATTGGGTTGGTCTTAAATCCGATGACCCACATCGTGACAGTCATTGCGGTGATCGATAATTTAGTAAAAGGGGCTGCCGGACAAGCAATCCAGAACGTCAATAAATGGGCTGGGCTGGAGGAAACAGCTGGATTACGACAGATCCCTTGGTATCCTTAACGATACTTGGGAATTCGATTAGTTCAGAATAAGGAGCGTGTAACATGAAAGAAATTATAGGGACAATTGTTTCACCAAAAGGTTTTTATGCAGATGGCATCCATTGTGGGGTGAAAAAAAGAAAAGCCGATCTTGGCTGGTTGTTCTCTGAAGTTCCGGCAAGTGCCGCCGCAGTTTTCACAACCAATCAAGTACAAGCGGCCCCCGTCCTAGTAACAAGAGAACAGTTGAAAACAGGAAAGCTTCGGGGAGTGATCGTGAATTCCGGGAATGCGAATGCTTGTACTGGAGAACAAGGAATAGCAGATGCCAGAGAAATGATCGCTTTGGCTGCAGCACAAGCCGGAGTGGCCTCAGAAGAGGTGGCGGTGGCATCTACGGGAATCATTGGTCGACCACTACCGATGGCAACGATTGCTGCTGGGATTCGTCAATTAAGTCATTCTGGCAGTCCTACCGGATTTCAGAAGGCCATTTTAACGACAGACCTTGTTGAAAAAAATCAAGTGATTCAGACGGAGATTGCGGGCCACACTGTCACCATGGCAGGTTGCGCCAAAGGCTCAGGGATGATTCATCCAAACATGGCGACAATGTTGGCATTCGTCACTACCGATGTCGCTATTGCACCGTCCCTTCTGCAGTCATTGCTGCGAAAACTCACGGAAGTCACTTTTAATCAAATCACAGTAGATGGCGATACCTCCACCAATGACATGGTATTGGTGCTGGCAAATGGGCAAGCGGGCAATCCGCCGATTGAAGAAAATACATTTGCTTATAAGCAATTTCAAAAAATGCTACAGACAGTCTTAACGACATTGGCCAAAGCCATCGCTAAAGACGGTGAAGGAGCGACAAAACTGATTGAAGCTGAAACAAAAGGGGCTCCCACCGACTTAGCTGCCCGCATGATCAGTAAAACGATCGTAGGTTCACCACTCGTGAAAACAGCAATCTATGGAAAAGACCCCAATTGGGGCCGGATCCTTTGTGCAATTGGGTATAGCGGACAAAGAATCGATCCTGCCAATGTGGCGATCGAATTAGCGGCGATCCCGGTTTTTGCAGGAGGATCCCCCCTTGACTACGATGAAACACTGATGGAAGAACGCTTGACAGCCTCAGAAGTAAAAATCAATGTCATTTTACAAGAAGGGGCCGGTCGCGGGAAAGCTTGGGGCTGTGATCTTACGTATGATTATGTCAAAATCAATGCACTCTATCATACGTAATGCCTATCTCATGGAGGTATCAAACGAATAGAATCGGAATCATTGGCTGTAAGAATCAAAAAATCGCCACAAGATCCAACAGGAGGAAGAACATATGGAAATCATTGTCATCAAGATGGGTGGTGTTGCTTCAGATAATCTGACCCCCGTTTTTTTTGAACAAGTCGCACAATGGCAAGCTCTAGGAAAGAAAATCGTGATTGTTCATGGTGGCGGCCATTATATCTCGGAAATGCTGCAGAAATTGTCACTGCCGATTCAGATCAAAGAAGGCTTGAGGGTAACGGATGCGCAAACTCTTGAGATCACTCGCATGGTTTTGCTGGGACAAGTCCAGCCAATGATCACGACTTATTTTCAGCAAGCTGGATTTCAGGCAATCGGCTTAAATGCTGGCTGTGATCAGTTGATCCAAGGGGAAATGATCAATCACGCCACACTTGGCTATGTTGGGAAGGCTAAGACTATTAATCAGCAGTTGCTTCAGCTGCTGATCAAAGGCAATCATATACCGATCCTTGCCCCACTTGGGATCACAGCCGAAGGCCAGTGGCTGAATATCAATGCGGACGAAGTCGCTTGTAAAGTTGCCAGCAGTCTGAGAGCAGAACGATTGATTCTGCTGACAGATGTACCGGGAATCAAGAAAGACTCCCAGTGGCTGCAGCAAGTCTCATTGACTGACATAAAAACATTGATCAATGAGAAGGTGATCACTGGCGGGATGTTGCCAAAGTTAGTCAGTGCTAAAAAAGCGCTTATGAGCGGAGTAGCAACTGTCAGTATCACCGACCGATTAGAAAAAAACGGTACTCAGATCAGAAGAATGAAAGAAACAGCCTTCCTTCAATGAATAAAGGTAGATTTAACCACAAAAAAAGAAGTTCAGTGACCTTTTTTGTCGTTAAATCTATTTTTTTGTCAAAAAAAAATGCTTGATAATGGTAGAATGATAAAGGATTTCATTTGCTAGTATAACGGTTTATCAGTACAATAAGGACAAATGCATAGATAAACGCATACATATATAGGGGGAGAAATAATGACAGATTTTGTATTGGGGAAGAGCACAAAGTTGCGGACAATCGCGATTCGAGTAAAAGATCGGGATAAAGCGATTGCTTTTTATCGTGATGTTCTAGGTTTTGATTTGAAACGGGAAGAAAACGAATTAGCCATTTTGGGTTTCAAAGGTGCAGAAGGTGAAGTCATCTGGCTAGAAGAAAGTCCACGGGCCAATGATCATTTTGGGGAAATCAAAAAAATGCAACGGATCCGCTTGACCGTCGCTTCCTTAGAAGAACTGGCAGCAATTTGTAAAAAAGCGAAAGAACAGTCTGCGACTTTTGAAGAATCTATTTTTGAAGGAAGTCAAATCGCAGTTGTTTTGGCTGATCCTGAAGAAAACCGAATCGAAGTTTTTTACGAAGGCACTCAAGAAACAGATTTGCCAAAAACGCTTGAAGCATTGATCGAAGCTGCACCAAGTGAGGTAGTCCTGTTATCAAGCAAAGCTCGCTTCAACCAAATTCATCTGAATGTCAGTGATGTAGCGAAAGAACGCGACTTTTTGGAAGAGCTGTTAGGTTTGACGACCAAAGAAGCAGATGGTTTCTTACATTTGAATGAAGATGATTTTCAAGTTGGTTTGATCGAAGGCCAAGGCGGAACCATCGATTTACCGACACATGAGGTATTGGGATTGGACTTTTTGAAGATCGCTATTGATAAAGAAGACTTATTGACTTTGGAAGCTCATTTGACTGACAGCAAGCAAGAATTCTTTATTGATAAAAAGAAAAACTTACTGACTACCTACGATACCATCGGGATCGAATGGTGGTTCGTTGCAAATAAATAATGCGATTCACCACTAAGATGCAGAAGAATTTCTCTGGAAATCTCTTCTGTATTTTTTTGTGCAATTAGGGCCTGACTGGTATAATCAAAACAGTTTAGAGGCGCACGAAAGGAGGAACTGGTATGTATCCAGAAACGATTCGGCTAATCGCTGAAAAGCAACAGGAGGGCGTCTTACCGGGAGTTGTTTATCGATTCATCCATGGAGAGCAAATGGAGACTCATTGTTTAGGCTACGCGGCTCGGCAGCCCCAAATAGAATCACTTACGACGGAACACCTATTTGATGTGGCTTCTTTGACGAAAGTGGTTTGTACGACGACGGTGATTCTCAAACTATGGGAACAGGGAGTCCTAGCAATCGATGACCCTCTGGTCCGCTATTTGCCTGCTTTTACTGATCAGAAAGTAACGTTACGACATCTTTTAACCCACACCTCCGATATCCAGACTTGGATTCCTCGCCGCGATCAATTGTCTGCTGAAGAGCTGCGTCACGCGTATCTTCGAGTCCAAAGCGGACCACAGCTTGACAAGCAAGTCCAGTACACGGATACGGGCACGATTCTTCTAGGCTTCATGTTGGAGGAACTTTTTGGCTGTTCTGTCACCGAGATCTTCCAGCAGGAGGTTCTGCAACCGCTAGAAATGACCAACAGTGGGTTTCCTCCTTTGCCGGCAGCAAGCAAGGTAGCAGCCACTCAGCGCCAAGAAGATGGGACTGTTCTGAAAGGAATCACCCATGATCCCAAAGCACGAGTTTTGGGCAAACATGCCGGAAACGCAGGGCTGTTTTCAACCATTGATGATTTGACTCAATTTGTACAAATGATGTTGAAGAAAGGTCAGACAGCGACGCAATCTTTTCTTTCAGCAGATATACTGGAAAGACTATATCTAGACCATACGCCATCTGAAACAGGACATCGCTCAATCGGCTGGGACTTGAAAGGTACGCCTGTACACCTCTATCATACAGGGTATACAGGGACCTTCCTTTTGATTGGTTCTGATGGCAAAGCATTTATTTTTCTTTCGAATCGCGTACATCCAGAGGATCACAGAGACAGCTATCTGAAACATCGGGATCAAATTGTACAAAGTTATTTAAAAGAATCCGTTCGTTGAAGTTTTTCGTGCTATAATATTAGCGAATCAATAGAGAGGGGATCAACTATGGAACCATTATTTATGAAACCTGTTTTTCAAGAAAAAATTTGGGGCGGTAGCCGTTTACATTCTGTTTTCGATTTTGATCTGCCAAATGATAAGATCGGTGAAGACTGGGCGATCAGTGCACATCCTCATGGTGTCAGCGTGATTGAAAACGGCCCATTTAAAGGGAAGACATTAGCAGACTTATGGCGGGATCACCAAGAATTGTTTGGTCATTCGGAGGCGCCGGTATTTCCTTTGCTGATCAAAATCTTGGATGCAGAAGACGATCTATCTGTGCAAGTGCATCCAGACGATGCGTACGGCATGGAACATGAAGGTGAACTAGGCAAGACAGAATGCTGGTACATCATTGATGCAGAACCTGGGGCAGAGATCATTTATGGCCACCACGCACAAACCAAAGAAGAATTAAAAGCAATGATCGAAGACGGCCGTTGGGATGATCTATTAACGAAAGTTCCTGTTAAAAAAGGCGACTTTTTCTATGTGCCAAGCGGAACGATCCATGCAATCGGTAAAGGCATCATGATTTTGGAAACACAACAAAGTTCAGATACCACTTATCGGGTTTATGACTATGATCGGACAGACGATCAAGGCAAGACCAGAGAACTGCATATCCAACAATCTGTTGATGTGACGACTGTGCCCGCTAAAGCACCAGAACTGTCGATTCGTGAAATCAAGCAAGGATCTTCGGCAATCGTGACGTATCTGGAAACCGAATTTTTCAATGTTTATGAATGGGAAGTTCGTGGCAAATTGAATCTGGAACAACAAGCAGACTATACTCTGATGACCGTGATTGACGGATATGGTCAACTTGTGATCGATGGTCATTCCTATGAATTGAAGATGGGAACAAGCTGTATTCTGCCTAATCCAATCAAAAAATGGACATTACAGGGAGAACTGACGGTGATCGCCTCTGAACCTGGTGAGAACGCATAAGTGATTACTTTTTCTAAAAAAATACATTGAAGAACCAAATCATTCGCAGCAAGCAGAAGAAAACCTGCTTGCTGTTTTTTGCTATTCTTTTAAACTACCGGAAAATCAATCGTTAGGGATAGACGGTTGGTTTAGATTTGTTATAATGGCTTTAATAAAGGATAGGTGAAACGAATGGTTTATTTAGATCATGCAGCAACGACGCCGATGCACCCGGCTGTCATTCGAGCCATGAATGACACAATGACGACATTTTTTGGCAATCCTTCCAGTATCCATAGGTACGGTCGGGATGCCCATACCAAGCTAGAAGAAGCGCGACAAGTAATCGCCGATCAGTTAGGTGTCAAAGCCCACGAGATCATTTTTAATAGTGGCGGAACGGAAAGCGACAACACAGCGATCCTCGGCACCGCGTATGCAAAACAAGCAGTAGGAAAACACATCATTACTACGACGATCGAACATCCAGCAGTCATCGAAAGCATGAAGTTTTTGGAGAAGCAAGGGTTCGAGATCACATACTTACCTGTCGATAAAAAAGGACAGCTCTTATCAGAACAAGTAGCAGCGGCACTACGTCCAGATACGATCCTCGTTTCAATTATGTTCGCCAATAATGAAACGGGCAATATTTTGCCGATCCAAGAAATTGGCGAACTGCTAAAAGAACACGCCGCTGTTTTTCATACGGACGCCGTACAAGCTTACGGCAAGCTGCCCATTGATCCTGCTGCGTATGGCATCGATTTGTTGAGTATTTCAGCACATAAGATCAACGGACCTAAAGGCGTTGGTTTCTTGTACAAACGAGACGGCTTGTCACTACCCACTCTCTTACACGGTGGTGAGCAAGAAGAAAAGCGCCGTGCCGGTACAGAAAATTTGGCAGGGATCGTAGGTATGGCAAAAGCTGTTTCCTTGCTGACTCCAGAAGTACAGCGTGCGTACAGTGAGACGTATCAGCAATTTGCTAAGCAAGTTTTTTCTGTTTTGGAAGAGCAAAGCGTTGACTACCGTTTAAATGGAGATCCTGATAGCAAGCTGCCTCACATCATCAATCTGCAATTTCCTGGTGTTACTAGTGATCTACTGTTGATGAAATTGGATCTAAAAGGCATTGCGATCTCGACGGGTTCAGCTTGTACCGCAGGGAACGTGGAACCTTCTCATGTTTTAGAAGCAATGTATGGCAAAGAGCATCCCGCTGTGGGAGAATCTGTGCGGATCAGTTTTGGTCTTGGTAACACAGAAGAAGAGGTCCATAGTTTTGCAGAATTACTTGCTCGAACCGTTTTAGGAACGAAGAAGTAGTACCCATAGTTTCGTGTTTTTAGAGGAATCGAAGGGGCTGCTCCTAGATAAGCGAAAAGAGAGCAGAAAGCAAAAAAAAACTGGCACTCATGCAACCATTCATGATAATCTGAAGAAAGAAATACCGGATAGCAAAGAGACTTTCTCTAGAAAAAAGCACTTGTATTTTTTCTAGAGAAGCTTTTTCGGAAATCAAAACGTCGAACGAGGTGGAAAGCAAATGGCATTTGAAACAACAACAACTGTCTTAGGTGCAGAGACCCGCTACCAATTAGCACCAGAAGCAAAAAAGTATACACTGCGGGACAATGGATTTACTGAAACAAACAGTGGCAATTTCCAACTGATCCGCGGGTTGGAAGCAACTCCGCAAAGTAAAGAAGGCTTTAAATTAAAAATCACCGTCGCAAAGGACATCAAAACGTTTAAGATGTCGATTACGACAGCCAATGGATTGAAAGCAGTCAACATCTTTAAAGACCCGCAACACAAAATGCTGCAAGAAAAATTTTATTTCTTGATGGATGGGTTTATTAGTCGCGGATTATTCATCAAAGCGTAAACCATCGCGAACAAAATGATCCGTTATTTAGGAAAAGCAACCAAAAGATTTTCGTTTCAAAAGTGTATCTGGAAGACAATCATGAACAAATTATTCCGTGGACAATGTTGGATCGTCCACAGTAGCGAGTGTGGAGGCTAGCGCTAATCCACTACGTTAGCGGTTCCACACTATCAATGTGGATGTTGTTGTGACTTGTCCCTTGCTCTTTGGCAGAAATGAAATCGTTCGGTTGTTTTTTTGTTACAGTTGAAGGAAAGATCGTGACTTCAATCATGGCTTTTGTTTGCTGTTTTCTTTTTAGGCTAAGCGTATACTGACAGATATGTAAAACATTTACCCTGAGAAAGGAAGAGAAGATGCGCTATTTTACATCAGATACTCATTATTTTCATGAAAAACTATTAGGTTCGAATGATTTTGCCCCACGTCCGTTTGCGTCTGTCTCAGAGATGCATGAAGTCATGGTCGCTAATTGGAATCAGGTGGTTCAAGCACAAGATACGGTCTACCATCTAGGAGATATTGCACTCCATCCCGAACATGAAGCGGGGTTTGCAGAGCTTTTAGCGCTATTAGTACGGCTGCAAGGAAAGATCGCTTTTATCAAAGGCAACCATGATACGCGCGCACTCTTTCGTTATCTAGCAAAGCACGATCCCGGAATTTCCGGAGAGCCGAAGTTTTCTTTTGCGGATGTCGGTCTGTTGTTAAAATTTGATCATCACCAGTATTATTTGAGTCATTATCCGATGCTATTGGGAATGACAAAGAATAGCCGTAACCTTCATGGGCATATCCATCATCATAGTTTGCCTATCGCTGAGAATATCAATGTCGGTGTCGATGCGCCGGAATTAGCATTCCTTCCTCAACCTTGGCCGTTTGGACGACCAATTTCCGAAAACCAATTAGAAAGGATCTTTCAAGCCAAACAAGCAGAAATACACCAAACGTTTCATTGAGAAATAACAAGGAAAACAGTCGGTTAAAGAATTATAGTCATATATCTTTTTAACAATAGTTATAATAGCAAGACAAAATTTCTGCTTCTAGTAAGCTGAACATTGGTCATAGAATGAAAAAATAATCGGTTTCAAGGTTTATCATTTGAAGGATATTTAAGAAATGTGTATGCTTTAAATAGAAAGTAGTAAAGGAGGTTGCCTATGCGTAAGATTTCTAAAGTGATCATGATCATTGGGTTACTGTTATTGTTGCTCGTCTTTTTCTTTGGCATGATTGAGAATCAGCAAGCGGTAGATTTACCATTCTACTTGATTCCACTGCGTGAGTATCCGTGGGTCGGAGCTTCCATGAGCATGTTTTTGTTTTGGACATGTGTCGGCTTTGCACTGCTGACGATCATTGGTATTTTCGTTGTCTTGTTCTTTCCAAAGCGTTCGGATCGTTTGGTTATCCAGCAAAAATCCGGAGAATTGGTGATTCAAAAGAAAGCCTTGGAACATTTTGTTTTAAAGAATGTCCAACAAGCTGATTTTATCCATTCGCCATCAGTGAAGGTCAAGATTATCAAGAATAAAGTCCGAGTCATGATCGATGGAGAAATGAAACAGACCGCAGCCATCCCGCAACAACAAGAAGCATTGGTTGGTGAGATCAGCAGTAAGCTTCAAACGCTATTCGGTGTCACTCATGATATACAAACAGAAGTTGTCTTGAAAGACGCTGAAGAAACAAGAGAACATCACACACAACCCCGTGTCGTTTAGGAGGAGAAATGATGAACAAATGGTTCGAACAAAATAAGATCCCGGTTATCTTTGCTGCATTAGGACTGATACTAGCAATTCTCTTTCTGACAGTCGGCTTTTTGAAAACATTGCTACTACTGATTTTTACAGCACTAGGAGGTTACCTTGGCTTCTACCTCAAAGAGATCGGTTTCTTTGATCAATTTCAAAAGCCGCGGCGTTAGTGATCGGTAACATTTATTATTATAATTTTTATGAAGATATAGGAGGAATGTACAATGGAAAATCAAGTAAAACCAACAACTACTGCAGGTGTTAAAGGAGAATTGACTTACGAAGATAAAGTAATTCAAAAGATTGTCGGGATTGCGCTAGAATCCGTAGATGGACTATTAACGGTTGATGGTGGGTTCTTCTCAAATATCGCAGGAAAATTAGTGAATACGGATGATGTTACTTCCGGTATCAACGTTGAAGTTGGTAAAAAACAAGTAGCCGTAGATTTAGATATCGTAGCAGAATACGGTAGCGACATGACTGCCATTTACGACCAAATCAAAGAAGTCGTTTCAACACAAGTCAACAAAATGACAAACTTGGAAGTTATCGAAGTGAACGTTAATGTAGCAGATGTTAAAACTCGTGAACAATTCGAAAAAGATTCAGAAACTGTTCAAGACAAAGTTAGCAGTGCTGCAGAAACAACTGGAGAATTTGCTTCAAAACAAACACGTAAAGCCAAAGGCGCATTCAACAAAACTGCCAGCCGTATCCAAGAAAACAACGAACCACGAGTTCAATAATTACGGCAAATATAAAAACAGGCTAGCTAATCGGCTAGTCTGTTTTTTTTTGATGGTTCTCAGTCAACAGTGCAAGTCTGTAAGTTGCTTTTGAAAATCAAAGCCAAAAGCACCAATAATTCAATCCTTCAGCAGCAAGCAGTTCATTAGAGAAAGTTTTTTTGTAGTGGTTTTTATCTGGTGAATCATTTGGATCAAGCACTTGAATCCCCCCTTCTCTATTCAAAGCCAATACCATCAAATGGCCTGTGGTAGTAAATGTTCCCGGCTGTACGGAGACAATGACGGGAAATCCTTGCTGAATCATCTTGTAAGCTTCCTCGAAAGAATTTCCCAGATCTAAGAATTGATAGCCAAAATGTTCGGCAAACTGAGGAAAGATTTGCCAGCTAGTTCCTTGATCAGCAAGATAAAATTGGTTGCCTGCCCAGTTGAGAATATTGTCTGGTTCTGGTGCCTGATTTCGCCAAAAAGAATCAATCATTGCTAAAGATGCGATGGCACAACCATTATCGGCAAAGGTATTTTGCTGTTCCCCAGAGCCGTAACGTTTCATCCCCCAACGTTCGTCTCTTTGCAAAATCAAAGGGACTTGTTGGGACTTCGGCAGCACTTCTTGCAGCACTTGATTGGCTTGCTCTGAAAATTTCTTTGGCAATAATACGATGTCTTGTGAGTCGGAATGCTTTACTCTTTCAAAGACTAATTGTCGTAAAAGGAAAGAACCGGCGACAATGATCAGTAAGACAAGAATACTTTTTTTGACGGAATTTTTTGGCTTTTTTCTATTTCTGCGGTCAGTCGTTGCGTGATTGTTCATGTTCTGTTACCCCTTTTGTCATTATCTAAGAGGAGTATAGCTGATCCTTGCAACAGACATTTCTGTATTTTATGAAGAAATTCATACGATTTTATGATAGTTTCTTTTTGCTTGAAAGCAGGCTAGCATTAGGCTTAAGCAGCAGCTGTCGGAGGAACTATTTATGTGGGAAAGGTTTTTTTGAATTTAAAGAAGTATCTAAGTTTTTTACAGGAAAAGCTAAACCGATGAAACTCTCCGTGAATTTTTTGCCAATCTGTTGTATAATGCAAATTACTGAAAAGTTGCGACCTTCAAATCGTAGATGATTTCAGAATCTATAATTGAAATGATGGTGAAAAATCATGTCTAACAAAAACACCCGTGTGGTGGTTGGAATGAGTGGCGGGGTGGACTCGTCGGTAACAGCACTTTTGCTGAAAGAACAAGGGTATGATGTTGTCGGGATCTTTATGAAAAATTGGGACGATACCGATGAAAATGGTGTATGTACTGCAACGGAAGATTACAAAGATGTGGCTAAAGTAGCAGCTCAAATCGGCATTCCCTATTATTCAGTCAATTTCGAAAAAGAATATTGGGACCGCGTTTTCGAATATTTCTTAGCTGAATATCGAGCTGGACGTACACCAAACCCAGATGTTATGTGTAACAAAGAAATCAAATTCAAGGCCTTTTTAGATTATGCCATGGATCTTGGTGCTGATTATGTGGCAACTGGACACTATGCTCAAGTCGAAACGGATGAAAATGGGGTTACCCATATGCTGCGCGGAGTGGATAGCAACAAAGACCAAACGTATTTCTTGAGCCAACTGTCGCAAGCACAATTGAGTAAAACCATGTTCCCTTTAGGCGGCATGGAAAAATCTGAAGTACGGGCCATTGCTGAACGAGCTGGTTTAGCAACAGCTAAGAAAAAAGATTCTACAGGTGTTTGCTTTATCGGTGAAAAGAATTTCAAACAATTTCTAAGCAATTACTTGCCAGCAAAAAAAGGCAACATGGTCACATTAGATGGTGAAGTCAAAGGACAACATGATGGTCTGATGTACTATACCATCGGCCAACGTCAAGGATTGGGAATCGGTGGCGGCGGCACTTCACAAGAACCGTGGTTTGTTGTTGGCAAAGATTTAGCAACAAACACATTGTATGTGGGACAAGGATTCCACCATCCAGCATTGTATGCGGATCGGTTGGAAGCAAGTCAAATCCACTTTACGACAGACACGGATCGTCCAAGTGAATTCAAGTGCACAGCCAAATTCCGTTATCGTCAACAAGATGTCGGCGTCTCTGTCCGCTTGCTAGATAATGACCGTGCCGAAGTGATCTTCGATGAACCCGTTCGGGCAATCACCCCAGGACAAGCAGTGGTCTTTTATGATGGCATGGAATGTCTTGGCGGTGGCTTGATCGATGCCGCTTACCAAGAAGCAAAAGAATTGCAATATGTCTAAACGATTCGAACGATTGCAGCAGTGATAATTGAAACGATCCGAATGATCAGTGATGCCTGTATGGATTTGCAGGCATGATCTTTCGGATCGTTTTCTATGTGATTCTAGGAGATTCTTATTGATCGGTACGTCTTTTTTCATCTTCAAAAGCTTCTTGATGCATTTGGAAAAAGCGGTAGTAGGTCTGAACATTTTCCAACTGTGTCCAGCGACGCACATCCACCGGCTTTTGATCCAAATCGTAGATCTTTGCTTCTTTGATGGAGAGGACAAAAGGGCTGTGGGTAGCGATGACAAATTGACAATGTTCGTAGCGGGTCATGTCTTCGATAAATGCGACTAACTCAATTTGTCGTTGGGCCGACAGTGAATTTTCTGGTTCGTCTAAAAGATACAGTCCATTAGGCACGATTTTTTCTTGGAAAAAGCTTGCCGCGTTTTCTCCGTTTGAGAATTCACGGACATTATCCATCAGATTTTTACGTGTGAATTTCGATTGTGTATTGGAACGTGCGAGGTTGATTTTTTTTAATCTCTCATAGTCTTCAAAGCCTTTAAAACGAAAATTTGCATATTTGGCTTCAAAATATTCGTCGAAGATTTCTTCTCGGCGGCGATCAATGCCTTGATTCAAATTGCGAATGTCGAGCATATAGTCGAATACGTCATCGCTGGTCAAAATTTGCTTGATTTTAGGTTCGTTGGTAACTATGCAATGGCATTGATCAAGGTAATCTTCAAAGAAGTTGGAACGATTATAAGCGGCGGACCGTTGCGCGCCGATCTTCTCAGCAAGGACGTTCAGTGCGGTGGTTTTTCCTGAACCGTTGCCTCCGTAAAGGATAGTGATTGGTTCAAAATCGATTTGAGAAAAGGCGTTCTTTGACAAGACTTGATAGGGGTAATAGGAATCATAGACAGTTCGCATAATCCCCGCAAAAAATGACCCTTCGGATTCACGATCAGGAAAAGTAATTTGATTAAGGTACATCAACGCGCCAACTCCTAACAGATTTTTTGTTTAGTGTAACATAATTGTTCTTGCCATAAAAAAATTTTCCAAGTAGAATAATTTCACCTATGTAGAGTTGTTATCTTTTCTTGTTATATTCACATTCCCTGTGTTCTATGCTAGACTAAGGGTAACATCATTTTGATGTCATCTTAAGAGACAGTATAAAAACATAAAAAAACGATGATTTTTTGAATTTTTTAAAGGGTGCTTAATTGTTGAGACTTATTCCTTGCAACTTTTGGTAAAAGTGACTAATATGGGAAAGGAATCTTGAGAGGAGCGATGGGATGTATCAAGTAATAGTCATGTATGGTGATAACGAGCCATGGTGGTTTTTTGAAGGATGGCAGGCAGATATTCAAGAGGCGTTCACATTTGCATCTTTTGCGGAAGCACAGTCATTTTACGAAGAAAAATGGCACGAGATTCGGAAAGAGTATTCGTACATAAATGCAAAAACCAACTTTATGACGGCTTTTTGGAATGAAGACGAAGAACGCTGGTGTGAAGAATGCGACGATTATCTCCAACAATATATTGGGTTGGCACTACTTAAAGAATACCAACAAGTCGTCGATGAAAGCAGGAAAGATTTTTATGAAACAACTAATTCTAGCGGAAAAGCCAAGCGTTGCCAAAGACCTCAGCAAAGTATTGGGTTGTAATCAAAAAAATAAAAATTATTACGAAGGACCCAAGGTAATCGTTACTTGGGCCCTTGGTCATTTATTAGGTCTAAAAATGCCCGAAGATTTAAACAAAGAATGGGCCTCGTGGCAGATGGAAACATTACCGATGGTTCCCAAAACGATCGGGATCAAACCATTGCCTAAGACGGGGCATCAGTTGAAAGCAATCAAACAACTGGCACATCGCAAAGATGTGTCGGAAGTCGTGATCGCTACCGATGCAGGACGAGAAGGCGAGTTGGTGGCCCGATGGATCTTAGAGTGGGTCCGCTGTGACAAACCTGTCAAGCGGCTTTGGATTTCCTCTCAGACCCCTAAGGCTATCAAAGAAGGGTTCTCAAAGTTGCAGCCGGCGAAGCAGTATGATAACTTGTATCATTCTGCCATTGCTCGGGCAAAAGCAGACTGGCTAGTCGGCTTGAATGTGACCCGTGCCTTAACAGTGAAATATCAGGATAATTTAAGCGCTGGCCGAGTTCAAACACCAACGCTTGCTTTGGTTCGCGCACAAGAGAAACAGATTGAAGGTTTCCGCCCCCAAACCTATTATGTCATCAACTTAGAAGTGGGCGACAGTAAAGCAAAGCGGCAACAAAGCAATCCTTATCAATTGAAAGACCGTAGCGAAGCCGAAGCACTGGTTCAAAAGATGAGTCAGCAAAATGGCCGTGTTGCGTCTATTGAAGAGAAGATCAAAACCGAAGCGGCTCCTTTACCCTATGATTTGACGGAGATTCAGCGAGAAGCCAATCATCGCTATGACTTTTCTGCCAAAAAAACGTTGTCATTGGTCCAAAGCTTGTATGAAACCCATAAAATCGTCACGTATCCGCGGACTGATTCAAAATACTTAACCAGTGACATGAAAGCAACGATGAAAGAACGGTTGCAAGCAGTGGCCGATTTTGCTCCTGAAGTCAAAAGCTATTTGAAAAATGGCGGTCAAGTTCAGCAGCAAGCTGTGTTTAATGATAAGAAAGTTACGGATCACCATGCCTTGTTGCCTACAGAGCAACGGGCACGTTATGAAAAATTGAGTAATGACGAACAGCGAATCTATCAAATGATCGTTGAACGTTTTTTGATGCTTTTTGCCAAACCGCATAAGAAGCAGCAGCAAAAAGTTACAGTCAAATTTGGTAATGAAGTGTTTGTCTTTACCCATAACACTGTGATCGAGGCAGGCTGGAAAAAGTCAAAAGAAGAAGCAACCACTGTTTCTTGGCAGGAACAAATGAGTGTCAAACCAACATTCAGTATTCAAAAGGAACTAACGACGCCGCCGAAACCATTGAATGAAGGTACGCTCTTAGGCAAAATGGAAAAACATAGCTTAGGAACGCCTGCAACGAGAGCTGAGATCATTGAGAAATTGATCAAGTCAGAGTTGATGGAGCGAACACCTAGCGGTTTACAAGTTTCGCCAAAAGGCAAGCAGTTGTTGGTGCTAGTCAACCCATCTTTAGTCACTCCGGAATTGACGGAGAAATGGGAAAAGGAATTAGAACTGATCGCTAAAGGAAAATACTCGGAACAAAAATTCCTTGCTCAGATAGAAAAACATACCAAGCAATTAGTCAAAGAAATCAAGCAAAGCGAAAGCAAATATCAAGACTTTTCCTTAACGCAAAAACGATGTCCTGAATGCGGGGAACCATTAAGGGAAAAGAGTACCCGAGATGGCAAGATCTATGTTTGTTCAAGTCAAACCTGTAAGTATCGTCGTCGTAAAGATCCTAAAGTGTCTAACCATCGCTGTCCACAATGTCATCGAAAGATGGAGATCATTGAAGGAAAGAATGGTGCTTTCTTCCGTTGCAAGTTCGATGGGATCACCGAGAAAATGGCAGATAAGAAAGAGCGTAACAAAAAATTGACCAAACATGAAGAACGCCGGTTGATGCAAAAGATCAATCAGGAAGAACCGCAAGAAAGTCCATTGGCTGCAGCATTAAAAGCGGCGATGGAGAAAAAAGAATGACGAACGGCTGAAGGCAAGACGCCAGTATTGATTTTGTTCGTTCAACGATTTTGCTTCTTGCATTATTTGCTAGCCTAAAAAACCAGTCCAGCCTTATGTATAAGGTTGGGCTGGTTTTTTTGAACTTCTGTCAATGGTGGATCTGACGATACTCTTTGGGTGAAATCTGTTCTTTTTTCTTGAATAGGAAAGAGAAGTAATTTGGATCATTGTAACCAATATCAAAGGCGATCTCGGAAAGGCGCAAATTTGTTGTGATCAGTAGTTTTTTTGCCAATGAAAGCCGCTGTTCTGTGAGGTATTCAATGAATGTGGCATCGGTTGCTTGCGAGAAAATCGTACTGAAATGGGCGGGGCTCAAGTTGACTTTTTCTGCAACGACATTCAACGAAATATTTGGATCAGAAAAATTTTTGTCAATAAACTGTTTTGCCTGACTGATCACACTTTGATACTTTGCCATTGCCGGATTGATTTGCTGCTTGACTAAGTATGTAAGCAGTGCAGTCACTTTGTCTTGGTAGTTGTGTGGCTCACTTGTCAGTTGGGATAAATAGTCTAAATCCGCAGTTTGAGCTAGCAAGTCCTTTTGTTCTTTGCCTTCACGCTTTTTTACCAGCGCAATCAATTCTACCAGAACAAAAAAACGATACATTTGGGTTCTTTCTGCAGTTCCTTGAGCGGACATGATTTCATTGACTAAGTCATTGATCGCCTCTGGCTCAGTCTGGGAGATTCGTTCGGCAAGGTCGATTTTGAAAGGATTCGTAGGAGATAATTCTCCTTCTTTCATATCATCCTCATAGCTAATGATCTTTTCCTTGCGGATGCCGCCATACGTTTTCAACATCCCGTTGGCTTTGTGATAGGAAGTTGGAATGTCCGAAAACCGCTCAACTACCGGTCCGATGGCAACTGCCACTTCCTCACTTGAGTCATGGGTGAGCGCTTGTGCCATTTGGTAGGCTTTCTCGAGTACAGCATCTTTGTTGAAATCAAAAAGCAGGAATTTGATGAAGCGACTGGAAATGCTGGAGAATAAGACTGTTTCATCGGAACCATAAGTAGAAGTCAACTGCTTACTGAAGCGGGTATAATCCGAAAAATTCTGATTGTATGGTGTCTTGGCCAACAAGACACAAAATTGTTTACCAGAAAAGGAACGCTTTAGCTCGGTCGCTTGCTGGAAAGCTTCTGAAATTGTGATTTTACTTGCGAAAAGAGTATTCAAAAAGAGATTCTTTCTGACCTCCATTCGCAGGAGTTCATCATCTTGTGAGAGATAGTGTTGTTCTTGGGACTGTTGGTCCAATGCAGCAATGACTTTAATCAATGTCTGTTCAAGGTCCTCATTTTTGATCGGTTTCAACAAATAGTCATCAGCTTGCAATTGTAGCGCTGTTTTTGCGTAATCAAAATCATCGAAGCCGCTAATAAAAATAATTCGAACAAGTGGCAATAATTTTTTGGCCTCTTTGGCAAAGGTCAGTCCATCCATAAAAGGCATTTTGATGTCCGTCAAAATGATATCTGGACGAATGTCAAGAATCGATGCAAGTGCCAACTCGCCATCTGCCGCTTCATTACTATAAATAATGGGGTATTTTTCAGCTAGAGAAATAATCTGATGCCGCAAGTTATCACGGATCAGGTGTTCATCTTCAACTATGAAGACTTTGTACATTAGTGGGCTCCTCCTTTTTTAGGAACGATGATCGAAATCGTTGTTCCTTGTGATTCAATACTCGCGATATCAAATTGTACGTCACTACCGTAATTTAGTAATAGACGACGATAAACATTATAAAGACCATACCCATTTTCTGGATCGGGATCTGTATTTTCTTTCAGATTATGCTGGATGGCCATTAATCGTTCGTGGGAAATGCCAATACCGTTATCACGGACAGACATCTGGATTGTCTGTTCATATTCCTGAATCGTGATGGTGATTTTTCCTACTCGGCGTACAAACTTGGTGCCATGATAGACGGCATTTTCAACTAAAGGCTGTAGGATCATCTTTAAAACTAGTAGGTCTTGGGAAGTGGTCTGCTGGTTGATTTCATAGGTCAGCATCTCCCCATAACGGATCTTTAGGATCGTTAAATAGTCAGCAACATGGCGCAACTCTTTTGAAAGAGGGATCCAGTCGTGCCCTTTGCTTAGTGAAATCCGAAAAAAATCGGAGAGGGCGTACGTCATTTCAGTTGCTTGTTCATATCGTTCTACTTCGATCAAAGAGACGATCGCATCCAAACTATTGTAAATAAAGTGAGGCGTGATCTGTGCTTGCAACACACGAACTTCACTTTGAGCCAAATGGTATTGTTTCAAAGCATTCTCTTCTAATAAACGGGTTAAATCATCCGCCATTTTATTCAAACTGCTCGTCAATGTGCGCAATTCCGGTGTATCAGGCAGGACTGCTCGAAAGCCGAGATGCCCTTGGGCAAGTTCATCAGATAATTCGACTAGACGATCCAATGGATTTTGGAGATTTTCGCGAACAAAGCGGCGATTTTTAGAAATAAAGTAAATAATCAAAAGAATCAAAAGCAATTGAAAAGCGATCAATAACAAGACAGATTGAATCAAATCTTGATTGGTTTGACTTGCCAAACTAATCTCTACACGAACAAATTCCTGCAGGATTTCAGATAATAATTCAATCACAGAATCCACCTGGACCATCACATATTGATTTTTTTCTAGTGGTTCATCGTTAGCAATATTTTCGATGAGCTTGTTTTGGTAGGTTTCTAATGAATCCAGTGTACGTAAGGCAACAGCCAACGTGTTCTTTTCTTTGGCTGTATTCGTATTTGTTTGGATATGGTCAAGATCCGCGCGCAATTCTTCAATGACGTTGTTGACTTGAACATCCGCCACGCTCTTTTGGCCAAAGACAAGATCCCACATTTCTTCTAAAACAATTGCATCCACTTTACCCGAGAGCTGATTGGCTTCTTCAATATTGTTGATCGTATTTTGATAAATAAAAATTTGGCGGGAATAAAAGATACTACTGATCAATAAAGGAAGAAAAGCGACTAAGATCATCAATTTATTGGTTTGTTGGAAGATGCCCTTTATACTTGTCTTTTTCATGAATGACTCCTTAATAATTTCGGGGTGGAATCTGGTCAAAATCCATATCACTTGAAAAAACTGTCTCGTGGACATAGATTTCTTTTGGAACTGCACTTCTGCCCCGACTTAAATAACGGGAAATAGCATTTTTAACGAAGATACCAGCATCGGGATTACATTCAACAACGCAATTAACGATGCCGTTTTTCAAATTGTCGATCATTTCTTTTTGAGCATCAATCGTAACGATAACAATGTCTTTTCCAGGGACGATATCTGTTTGTTTCAAGGCTTCTAACGCGCCGATAGTCATTTCATCGTTATGACTGAATAAAACATCGATGTCGGCCATTTTTCCTTCTGCAATATATTGTTCAATCACTTCTTTGCCTTTTCTACGAATGAAGTCGCCATTCAAGGCATCAGTTACTTGAATAGTGACATTGTTTTTCGCATAATCTCGTTTGATGGTTTCTCGAAAGCCATCTGAACGTAGTTGCGTAGGGGATGTATCACTGAGTCCGGTCAACTCCAGCACGTTGATCGTTTCATTTTCATGATGCTTGAAATAATTGCTGACATAAAGGCCAGCTCGATTGCCTTCCGCTTTGAAACTAGGACCGATATGTGTCAAAAATAAGGAAGGATCTGCCAGATCCACATGACGATCAACGATAAAAACAGGGATACCTGCATTGGCCGCCTCTTCGAGTATTGGTTCCCAACCATCTTCTTGTAATGGAGTAAAGACGATTGCATCTACTTGGTAAACGATAAAACTGCGGATATCTTGGATCTGTCTTTCTTGATTCATATAGCCATTTCGATAAAGTACTTCATACCCTTCTTTCTCTAACTCTGTCCGAATCGATTCAGTATGACGTTTACGCCAACTGCTTTCTGTACCAGATTGCGAAAAGCCAATGACAATGCTCTCTTTAGCAGATTCATTGGTCCCCTCAGCTGGTCGTTGGCAGGCGCTAAGACTGGTCATAAGCAGGATCGAAAGGAAGATGTGTAACCTTTTTTTATCCATAATTTCACCCCCGACCTCTATTTTACCAAAAAAAGGTAAGCGCTTTTCTTAATTTCAAGATTCCGAAAAAAAACAAGGTAATCGAAAGAAAATCAAGGTTTGAATTCCAATGTCCCAAGAAATCAAAGAAACTACCAAAAATAGTTAATGTAAGCGATTGCTGTTTTTTCTATACTTAGCCTGTAAGTAAAAGTATGGAGGGATCAATAAATGAAAAGCACAATGAAAAAAATCGTAGGTATCGCTTCAACCGTTCTCTTGGGAGGGATGTTGGCAGCTTGCGGAAACGGCTCAGATAGTGGTGGAGCCAGCAGCGGGGACAAAGGGTTTGTGGGAATCGCTATGCCTACAAAATCAGCAGAACGTTGGATTGCCGATGGAAACAATATGGTAGATGAACTGGAAAAGTTAGGCTACAAAACAGACTTGCAATATGGCGAAGATAAGGTTGAGAATCAGGTCGCTCAAATTGAAAACATGATCACTAAAGGCGTCGATACATTAGTGATTGCTTCTATTGATGGTTCCGCGCTTACCGATGTTCTCGAAAAGGCTCATAACGAGGACATCAAAGTGATTGCTTATGATCGGTTATTGATGAATTCGGAGTACGTCGATTACTATGCAACCTTTGACAATTTCGGTGTGGGTGTTTTACAAGCTTCTTATATTGAAGACAAGCTAGGCCTGAAAGATGGAAAAGGACCCTTCAATATCGAATTGTTTGGTGGTTCACCGGATGATAACAATGCGTTGATCAATTACAATGGCGTGATGTCTGTTTTTCAACAGTATATTGATAGTGGTCAATTAGTGGTTCCTTCGGGTCAGACGAATTTCAACCAAATCGCAACACTGCGCTGGGATGGTTCTACTGCACAGGCACGGATGGACAACTTATTGAGTGCCAACTATACCGATAAAACATTAGATGCCGTTCTTTCTCCTTATGATCCAATCAGTTTAGGAATCATCTCATCCCTAAAAGGTGTGGGGTATGGTTCTTCTGAAAAACCATTACCTGTAATTACAGGACAAGATGCAACCATTGCTGGAGTTAAATCGATCATTGCTGGAGAACAAACGCAAACGATTTTCAAAGATACCCGAGTTCTAGCCAAAAACACGATCGAAATGATCGAAGCAATCGCCAATGGCGAAGAAGTCCCAGTCAATGATACCGAAACTTATGACAATGGGGTCAAAGTGGTACCGACCTATCTATCTAATCCAGTCTCTGTAGATAGCAGCAATTATAAAGAAGAGCTTGTGGACAGTGACTATTACACGGAAAAAGATCTGGGCTAGTTGTTGACAGTGGGGCTGTCAAAAGCGCAAAAAAGGTAAAAGAGCAGCTGAAGGGATAATGATCGGGGCAGATCAGCGGATACTCCAATGTTTTGCCCTGTTCTTTCTTGTTTGTCAAAGAGCCGTTCTTTTGAATGGATCATTTTATTTCTTCTGCAGAATCTCTGACTACATAAAAAGAAAAGGGTGAAAGGACATGGCAGATTATATTCTCGAAATGAAGAATATCGTCAAAGAATTTTCAGGCGTACGAGCATTAAGCAATGTAAATCTTTCGATCGAACGTGGTGAGATCCATGCGCTATGTGGTGAAAACGGCGCAGGAAAATCTACATTGATGAATGTGCTAAGCGGTTTGTATCCACATGGCACGTATGAAGGTGAAATATATTACGAAGGAGAGCTCTGTAAATTTAAAGATTTACGAGATAGCGAAGAAAAAGGGATCGTAATCATTCATCAAGAGCTGGCTTTAAGTCCTTATTTATCCATCAAAGAGAATATTTTTTTAGGAAATGAACAAGCCAAAAATGGCATCATCGATTGGAATATCACAGAAAAGAAGACCGATAATTTATTAAAAACAGTTGGCTTGCGTCTTGATCCTAATACATTGGTTTCACAAATCGGTGTAGGGCAGCAGCAGCTAGTAGAGATCGCCAAAGCATTTTCTAAATCAGTCCGATTATTGATTTTAGATGAACCAACAGCCGCTCTGAATGAAGAAGAAAGTGCCAATTTACTAGAATTGATCAAAGAATTTCGTAATCAAGGGATTACTTCCATCATTATTTCTCATAAGTTGAATGAAATAGTCAATGTCGCCGATCGCATCACGATTTTGCGCGATGGACAAACCATTGAAACGATGGCTGGCAATCAGATTTCTGAAGAGCGAATCATTCGCGGGATGGTTGGTCGTGACTTGACGAATCGCTATCCGGAACGGCATCCCCAGATTGGTGATCCTTTTTTTGAAGTGAAGAATTGGACCGTTCATCATCCTATCGATACAAATCGAATCGTGAACGAAGATCTCAATTTGATGATCCGCAAAGGAGAAATCATTGGCATTGCTGGGCTTATGGGCGCGGGACGAACAGAATTTGCGATGAGTGTCTTTGGGCATTCCTATGGCAGCAATATCACGGGCGAAGTCTATAAAGAAGGGCAACAAATCTCCGTAAAAGATGTTCCAGCTGCCGTTAGAAATGGGCTTGCGTATGTCTCAGAGGACCGTAAAGCATTAGGACTTAATCTATTGATGGACATTCGGGAGAACACAACGATTGCTAGTCTGAATAAAATCAGTCGCAACGGTGTTTTGGACAAAGAGAAAGAAGTAATTTTGGCAGAAGAATACCGCAAAAAAATGCGGACGAAAACCAATTCAATCTATCAAAATGTTGGCAGCCTTAGCGGCGGAAACCAGCAAAAAGTTGTTTTGGCTAAGTGGTTGATGACGGAACCGGATATTTTATTTTTAGATGAGCCAACACGAGGAATCGATGTTGGAGCAAAATATGAAATTTATACGATCATTGAAGAAATGGCATCTGCGGGTAAAGCAATCTGTATCATTTCCTCCGAGCTGCCGGAACTTTTGGGTATGTGTGACCGGATCTATACGATGAATGAAGGGCGTTTTACAGGAGAAGTATTGCGGCAAGATGCGGATCAAGAACTGCTGATGAACTTGATGACATTAGAAGAGAGTGGGGTTTAGGATGGAAACAACGAATAAATTAAAAAAAGTGCAAAAACATTCTATCAAAGACAAAGCGTTAGAGATTTTTAGCAAATACAGCATGATTATTATCCTGGTCATCTTATTGATTGCCTTTCAAGCAATGACAGATGGTATTTTCTGGCGACCATTGAACATCACCAATCTTGTTTTGCAAAATAGTCATATATTGGTTTTAGCTGCGGGGATGTTACTAGTTGTCTTGTTAGGGCATGTCGATTTGTCTGTCGGATCTGTCATGGCGTTTGTTGGCGCAATCGCCGGCGTCTTGATGGTCAATAATGGCATGAGTCCCTGGGTGGCTGTGCCATTATGTGTACTGATTGGTGCGTTGATTGGCGCTTGGCAAGGTTTCTGGGTAGCTTATGTGGGGATTCCTGCTTTTATTGTTACGTTGTCTGGACTGTTGATGTTCCGTGGATTGACTCAAGTCGTTCTGGGAGGACAATCTTTAGCACCATTTCCTACCTCGTTTCAAAAAATTTCAACAGGCTATTTACCTGATATTGTCAGCAGCGATCATATTCATCTCCTTTCAATGATTATCGGTGTCGGTATCACGGCACTATTGATTTTTGGTCAATGGCGAACCCGGGAACGCCGCAAGAAAAATTTGTTTGAAGTAGAGTCCACCAGTACCTTTTTGTTCAAAGCTCTTTTCATCGGCGTCGTTTTCATTGGCGCAACTTATGTGTTCGCTTCTTATCAGGGTTACCCGATCATCTTGATTTTATTAGGAGTCATCGTTGCAGCATATGGATTCTTAACAAATAAAACAGTTGCCGGTCGTCAAATCTATGCAACTGGTGGAAATAGGAAAGCCGCTGAACTGTCAGGAATCAAAACGAAAAAAATCACTTTCTGGGTCTTTGTCAATATGGGCGCGATGGCGGCATTGGCAGGTTTGGTTTTGGCTGCCCGATTGAACGCTGCGACACCACAAGCAGGAACCTCTATGGAACTGGATGCCATGGCTGCCGTTTATTTTGGCGGTGCCTCAACTTCTGGCGGAATCGGAACGATCATGGGTGCGATCGTCGGCGGATTAGTGATGGGAGTACTGAATAATGGGATGTCGATTCTAGGTGTAGGGGTCGACTGGCAACAGGCAATCAAAGGATTGATCTTGCTGTTAGCAGTTGTCTTAGATATTTATAATAAGAAAAAGAAAATATCTTAGGAGGCTGTAAATATGGGGACAGAAGCACAAAAGACGATCTTATTGATCTGTACAGCAGGCATCACAACAGGTCTATTAGTGAAAAACATGCAGCGAGCAGCGGATGAACAAGGAATAACTGTCCATATTTATTCAGCACCAGCAATCATTGCTGAACAAATCATTCAAAATCAGACTGTTGATGCATTACTGATTGGACCACAATCGAAATATGAAATCAATCGCTTAAAAGATTTTTTGAACTATAAAGCAGTTCCGTATAAACTAATCACACCAGAAGATTACGAGCTTCTTGATGGTGAAGCGGTCTTAGCAGATAGTTTAACATTATTGCAGTTGAATTAGTTCTCGGCTATTCTGGTGTTGAAATCCTGAACGCAACCTGTGGAAAAAAACCATGTGAAACAAACTAAACTATGTAATTTAGAGTAGTGGCTTGTCAATTCATTTGGCATCTACTACTCTATTTGCTGTAAAGACCAAAAACAAAACAACTGCGGTTAGTGAGCCATCGCCAGTAAGAACACTTATCTGAATGGGTTCCAGTTTGCTGACAATCAGTTGGAGAAAGGGGAAGTGCGATGAAAGTTGAAGAATTGACGGCGATCCGTCCGAGTTACCGTCAACTACTATGGCAAGCACGGGAATTTTATGGCTTTATTCATTTTGGCTTGAATACCATGACGAATCGGGAATGGGGAAATGGGAGAGAATCCTTAGCACTATTTGACCCGCAAGCAGTGGACTGTAAAGAGTGGGTCACGCTTTGCAAATGCAGCGGGATGAAAGGGATGATCTTAACCTGTAAGCACCATGATGGCTTCTGTTTATGGCCCAGCAACTATTCGCAGCAGACAGTCGCTTATACACCTTGGAAAAATGGCAAAGGAGATTTAGTCAAAGAATTGTCGGAGGCTTGTCAAGAAGCAGGGATGGCGTTTGGCATCTATCTTTCTCCGTGGGATCAGCACGCCGCAAGCTACGGCACCGGACAGGCCTATAACGAGGTGTATGTGGGTCAATTGACAGAATTATTGACGCAGTATGGTGAAATAGCAGAAGTGTGGCTTGATGGAGCCAATGGAGAAGGACCTAACGGAAAGCGGCAGTTTTATGACTGGCAAAGATATTATCAACAGATTCGGCAATTACAGCCGGATGCTGTGATTGCCGTTTGCGGTCCAGATGTTCGCTGGATCGGAAATGAAGCCGGGCACACAAGGCAGAATGAGTGGAGTGTCGTTCCCCGTGAGCTATTGGATGCCGAAAAGACGGCCGAAAAATCACAACAAACAGACACAGCAGAATTCCGGACGACAATCTCAAGTATGGCAGAAGATTTAGGTAGCCGATCTGTATTGAGAAACTACGATTCCAGCAGAGATTTAGTCTGGTATCCCGCAGAGGTCAATCTATCAATCAGACCCGGCTGGTTTTATCATCCGGAAGAGGATACAGCAGTGAAAAGTGCCGAAACATTATTTTCTTTGTATCGGAAAGCGGTAGGAGGAAACGCGGTATTTTTATTAAATGTTCCGCCAATGCCCAATGGGGCGATCCACCCGAAAGATCAGCAGTCACTGATGCAATTAGGGCAATATCTACGGCCATTACAAACGGATCAGCCGTTGTACCAAGGACAGATCACAGCTTCTTCCCAAAAATCACCCTGGGATCAAGAAAGCCTGCAGAAGGTTACCTCATCAAAGAAGACGTATTGGCAACCTGCGGATAACGATCATGAGCCGTGGGTAACAGTGACTTTTGCACAACCAACACAAATCAATACAGTGATTTTACAAGAAGAAATCCGCGAGAGTCAGAGAATTGAAAAAGCAGTACTTTATTATGAAAAAGATGGCAAGGATTGCTTTTTAGCAGAATGCGGAACTGTCGGGTATAAGAAAATCATTGATGTCGACCCAGTTACTACTAAAAGAATCAAAGTTGTTTTCTTGGCATATCGTCAATACCCAACGATCAAAAAATTTTATGTACGCTTTCTTGAGAAGAGAGCTTCAAAGTAGTCCCTTCACCTAAAGAGAATCCACCCAAAAACAGACAGCCGCAGGGCTGTCTGTTTTCAGGGGATACAAATAAGGAATAAAAGTGGATATTAGTTAATTGCAACTGTCTAGGGGGCAAACCAAGGACAGTGCAAGAAAACTACAAATTAAGGTAACGTGATCACATTCTCAGATGTCTTATCAAAGAAGTGGGCTTTGTTGATGTTGAAAGCAAGATCAATCACTTCACCTGGACGATGGAAGTCACGAGCATCTACTTTAGAGATAAACTCAGTGGAACCAATCTTTGTATAAAGCATTGTTTCAGCACCAAGCAGTTCAGAAACGACTACTTCTGCACGGACAGTTGCTTCTGGTGAAGCTTCCAATGCGATTTGTTCGCTGTGGATATCTTCTGGACGGATACCAAAGACTAATTCCTTGCCTTCGTACCCTTTTTCGATAAGGACTTTGTTTTTGCCTTCAGGAATACGTAAGTTTAATCCATGGCCGTCTGAGATCATGCCGTTTTTCAAAGTAACTGTAAAGAAGTTCATAGCAGGTGAACCGATAAAGCCGGCAACAAACATATTTTTAGGTGAGTTGTACACTTCTTTCGGTGAACCGATTTGTTGAATAAATCCGTCTTTCATAATAACGATTCGGTCTGCCATTGTCATCGCTTCTGTTTGGTCATGGGTTACATAAATCGTAGTTGTTTCAAGACGTTGATGCAGTTTCGCAATCTCCGCACGCATTGCTACCCGCAATTTCGCATCTAAGTTTGACAAAGGTTCATCCATCAAGAAGACTTTGGCATCACGTACGATGGCACGACCCAAAGCTACCCGTTGACGTTGTCCACCAGATAGTGCGGCTGGTTTACGGTCTAGATATTCTGTCAATCCTAAGATCTCGGCAGCATTTTCTACCCGTTTTTTGATTTCTTCTTTATCGTATTTACGTAATTTCAATCCGAAAGCCATGTTGTTGAAAACTGTCATATGTGGATACAACGCATAGTTCTGGAATACCATGGCAATATCACGATCTTTTGGTGCGACATCGTTCATTACTTTGCCGCCGATGGATAATTCTCCTTCAGAAATATCTTCTAATCCAGCGATCATCCGCAGCGTTGTTGACTTTCCGCAACCGGAAGGTCCAACAAAAACAATAAACTCGCGATCAGAAATATCTAAATTAAAATCTGTTACAGAATAATTATCATTGTTGTCGTATTTTTTATGCACGTGTTTCAGAGCCATTTCTACCATTAGGATTACCTCTTTCCATTTAGTTTACACCTGTATCATAAATGAAAACGCTTTGATTCAGCAACGGAAATATGCACAAGAAAAAAAACGTTTTCTTGTGCAAGTTGTTCAATCGGCTGGATGAGCGAAATTTTTGATAAGAAAATAGCACAGCAGCAGATCATCCATTTCTTTTAAGTTCAGATTAGTCATACTTTGGAATTTATCGATCTTATAAAGTAGTGTATTGCGATGCATGAAGAGTGACTTGGCTGTAGAACTGGCATTTCCTTGATTTTTCCACAGCGACTCGATCAAATGGATAAGATCGCTTTCCTGAAACCAATCCTGATAAAGTGTTCGAAATAATAGTTGATAGTCGGAACCGGCAGTGCTTAGCAAATGGATCAGAGATGTAGCCAGATCCAAACTTTTTAAATTGGTTTGTCGAGTCAATTGTTGAAAAAGAGTCATTTCTTCAGTCAGCAGAAGTGTGAAATCATGGCTCGAATGGTGAAACGGCCCTACAAATAAATGCGAGTAGCAGTCAAAATCCATATCTAAAGCAACAAATAAACCATCCAGTTCATCTAAGCGCAAGTTCTCACCAGCCCGCTGTTCAACAATCAACGCACTGTCTTCGGTAACAAAAAAGAGGTCGACGACATGGGGGAGCATTTGCTGGATCTCTTGCAGCCACTCAGTCTGCAATAAATCGATCCCACTCGTAAATTTCACTTGCAACAAGCGATAATCACCGGTCTCATTTATCGGCTGATGTTCAAATAAAATCGGGTACCATGGTCGAAAACGGTTGTCGATTACCGGAAACAGTGCACCGCTGCCTAATTGCAGCATGATTCTTTCTTTTGCCGATAGATCGGCAGTAGGCAGCCAGATGAATTTCTGACCAAATGGAATCGATTCGATTCCTGGATCTGTTGATTTTGCTGGATGCAAAGCAGCGTTTGGGTAATTTTCTTTAATATCTTTAAAAGAGAAAATAGGAAGAACCTCCTTTGCTGTCGTTGTCATTTATTGTATAGCAATTCATCTTTTCTGAACAGTTGCAATTGATCGAATCGTGCATTTAGCAGAGGCTGCCACTGACTATTATATTTCTGCTTCAGGTAAAAAATTGATTTTTACAAAATTACATTGACAAGAAAGCGCATTCCAAATATACTATATGTACGGACAACTTTCGAAAGATGGGATTAATATGACAACGAAGTACGAACAACTTGCGAATGAATTACGGGAAAACATCCGTTTAGGAACCTATAAAGAAGGAATGACGATTCCTTCGGAGGCTGTATTACAAGAAGAATATCATTTGAGCCGACATACCGTGCGACAAGCGATTGCTTTGCTAGTAAACGAAGGCTATTTACGTAAGGAAAGAGGATCTGGTACGTACGTTTCAAAACCTGAGAATCTTCCGCAACGCAGCCATAAAACGATTGGCATCATCATGACGTATCTGTCGGATTATATCTTCCCTTCAATTATGCGCGGAGTCGAGCAGACATTGCGGGAACAAGGCTATTCTTTGCTGTTGGGATCAACAAATAATGACCATGAACAAGAACGAGCTTGCCTTCAACAAATGATGGACCAAGGAGTAGATGGCTTAATCGTTGAACCGACGAAGAGCAGTCAATACAATCCCAATTTGGCCTACTACATGGCATTGAAAGAAGCAGGGATTCCGCTAGTGATGATCAATGCCTACTATGAAGAACTGGATCTGCCTCATATTTGTGTCAATGACACTCGTTCAGGCTATCTAGCCACGAATTATTTATTGGAACAGCAGCATCAACACTTGATGCTGATCACTAAAATTGATGATTTACAAGGGAAATATCGGATGAAAGGTTTTGTCAAAGCTTTGGAACAAGCAAAGAAAACATTTGCTGCTGAAGATGTCGTGACTTATACCACAGAAACCAAAGAGGCTGTCATTGCACAAGCGATTGACCGGTTGAACCAATCGAATGAGATCACTGGAATCGTCTGTTATAACGATGAAATTGCACATGGGTTGATCCAGCAATTAGAAGCCAATGGAAAGCGTGTACCAGAAGATTATTCAATTGTAGGAAATGATGATTCACCTTTAAGTACATTGACTTCACCAGGAATAACCACACTGGCTCACCCAAAGGAAGAGATGGGGATTTTAGCGGCACAATGGGTCACCTCAGGAACTACGTTGGAAGAAACGTTTTATTATGAGCCAGAATTGATTGTTCGCGGCTCCGTCATGAGCCATTCGTGATTTCATGTATATCAAAATTCAAAAGGAGAGAAGAGAAATGGAGCAGCAAATAAGTGAAGCGATTCAAGAAGGGCGCACGGCACTTGGAATCGAGTTAGGATCCACAAGAATTAAAGCTGTCTTGATCGATGAGCAATTTCAAACCATCGCAACCGGTAGTTATGAGTGGGAGAATCAGTTATTAGATGGTGTCTGGACCTATTCTTTGGCATCTGTCTGGCAAGGAATCCAAGAAAGCTATCAAGCATTAGCAGCTTCTGTTCAATCCCGATACGGGGAACCTTTGACGAGAATTGGTTCAATTGGTTTTTCCGCTATGATGCATGGGTATCTCGCTTTTGATGAGAATGATCAGTTATTGGTGCCTTTCCGCACTTGGCGCAATGCCAGCACAGAAGCAGCCGAAAAGGCTCTAACTGAATTGTTCCAATACAATATTCCGCAACGCTGGAGTATCGCTCATCTGTACCAAGCCATTTTGAATCAAGAAGCGCATATACCGGAAGTCAACTTTTTGACGACATTAGCGGGCTATGTTCATTGGCAGCTGACAGGTGAAAAAGTAATCGGTATTGGGGATGCCTCGGGAATGTTCCCAATCGACAGCCTACAAAAAGACTATGATCGACAGATGATAGCCCAGTTTGATGATCTGATCCTTCCAGAAAATTTACCTTGGCAGTTAGCAGATATTTTGCCCAAAGTCTTAGTAGCTGGTGAAGCAGCAGGCACTTTGTCGGCAGCAGGTGCTTTGCGGTTAGATCCAACAGGAACATTGTTGCCGGGTATTCCATTCTGTCCACCCGAAGGAGATGCGGGAACCGGAATGGTTGCGACGAATAGTGTTGCGCAAAGGAGTGGGAATGTCTCTGCCGGAACATCAGCTTTTGCTATGATCGTTCTTGAAAGCGGTCTCTCTAAAGTCTATCCAGAAATTGATCTGGTAACAACGCCAGCAGGAGATTTAGTTGGCATGGTTCATACGAATAATTGTACTTCGGAGATCAATGCATGGGTCAAAGTTTTTCGGGAATTTGTAGAAGCAGCAGGGGTCGAAATGAGCACAGAAGCTCTGTTTACGACATTGTTCAACCAAGCACTGAAAGGAGATCCTGACTGTGGTGGGTTGTTGTCTTATGGGTATTACTCAGGAGAGAATATTACAAAAATAGCAGCTGGTAGACCATTGTTTGTTCGCTCCCCAGAAAGCCGCTTTACTTTAGCAAACTTTATGCGGCTCCATTTGTTTAGTGCGTTTGGTGCGATGAAGATCGGGATGGATATCCTAACTAAAGAACAAGTCAAGATCGACCGAATCGTAGGACACGGAGGGATTTTCAAGACTCCGACTGTTGCGCAGCGGGTGTTGGCTGCTGCGATGGAAGCACCAGTGACGGTGATGGAAACAGCAGGAGAAGGTGGTGCTTGGGGCATCGCTTTACTGGCAGCATTTATGAAAAAAAAATCGGTAGAAGAAACACTTACAGTCTTTTTATCCAGAGTTTTCCAAGGAAAAGAAGGGACAACTTTAGCGCCATTACCTGAGGATATAGTTGGTTTTACTGAGTTTGTTAAGCGCTACCAACACGGTCTGCCGATCGAGCAAGCAGCGATCGATGGATTGATTTAAAACAAAAATAGAGGTGAGTCATTTGTTAGAACAATTGAAAGAAGCCGTCTTCCAAGCCAATTTAGCTCTGCCAAAACAGGGCTTGATCAAATACACTTGGGGCAATGTGTCTGCCGTTGACCGCAGCCAGCAGCTATTTGTGATCAAACCTAGTGGGGTTGATTATGAAACGATGCAAGCTAGTGATATGGTGGTCTGCGATTTTGAGGGGAACGTTGTTGAAGGAAAGATGAATCCTTCTTCTGATACCCCTACTCACGCTGTATTGTATCGAGCGTTTCCAGAAATTGGCGGCATCGTCCATACCCACTCCACTTGGGCAACAAGTTGGGCACAGGCAGGAGTTGATTTGCCGGCAATGGGCACGACCCACGCTGACACCTTTTATGGCAGTGTCCCTTGTGCGCGCTTTTTGACACAGGAAGAAATTGACCGTGGTTATGAAGCAGAGACTGGAAACGTGATTGTTGAAACTTTCCAGGAACGCGGTATCCAACCTTTAGAGATTCCCGGCGTCTTGCTGCAGGGACATGGTCCATTCACTTGGGGCAAAGATGCTCAAAGTGCAGTCATGAACGCAGTCGTTTTAGAAGAAGTAGCAAAGATGAACGTTGTGACGCGTCAGATCAATAGTTATGCACCGGAACTGCCGCAGCGCATCCTTGACAAGCATTATCTACGAAAACATGGCAAAGATGCCTACTATGGGCAAAAATAATCAAGAAGGAGCAGACAATATGTTAGCAATCAGTAAAAAAGAATTTTGGTTCGTTGTAGGATCTCAGCACTTATATGGGGAAGAAGCCTTGCAAGAAGTCCGCGATCATACAGCTGAAATGGTCAAACGCTTGAATGACAGTGGAAATCTGCCTTATCCAGTCGTTTTACAAGAATTGGCAGTCACTGCGGACACGATTACAAAGATCATGAAGGAAGTCAATTATCGGGATGAAGTAGCTGGTGTCATTACTTGGATGCATACCTTCTCACCAGCAAAAATGTGGATCCGGGGAACGAAACTGCTGCAAAAACCATTGCTTCATTTGGCGACTCAATACAATGAACGCATTCCTTGGGAGACCATCGATATGGACTTTATGAATTTGAATCAGGCAGCCCATGGGGATCGCGAATATGGTTTTATCAATGCGCGTTTGCAGAAACAAAACAAAATCGTTGTCGGTTATTGGAAAAAAGAGACGGTCCAAAAAGAAATCGCAGCTTGGATGGATGTGGCGGTTGCTTACAATGAAAGTTTTGCTATCAAAGTCGCTCGTTTCGGCGACAACATGCGCAATGTTGGGGTAACAGAAGGGGACAAAGTCGAAGCACAAATCCAATTTGGTTGGACCGTGGATTACTTTGGCATTGGTGATCTTGTTCAAGTAATCGATGCTGTGACCGATGAAGAGATCAATGACTTGTTTGAAGAATACCGTAATTTGTATGAGTTTGATCAGGGAGATTATGAAGCCGCAATCTGGGAAGCACATGTGAAAGTACAGGCCAAACAAGAAATCGGCATCCGCCGTTTCTTAGAAGCAGGAGGCTATAGTGCGTTTACGACCAACTTTGAAGATCTTTATGGCATGCAACAGCTACCAGGATTAGCTGTACAGCGACTCATGGCGGAAGGATACGGATTTGCTGGTGAAGGTGACTGGAAAACAGCAGCCATCGATCGTCTTATGAAGATCATGGCACATAATAAAGCAACCGGTTTTATGGAAGACTATACCTATGAGTTGACCGAAGGCAAAGAAGCCATCTTGCAGTCGCATATGATGGAAGTGGATCCAGTATTGGCTGTCAATAAACCAAAAATCGTCGTTTCGCCGCTATCAATGGGGGATCGAGAAGACCCAGCACGATTAGTCTTTGACGGACAAGGTGGCGCAGGAGTAGTTGTATCTATGGCCGACTTTGGCACTCACTATAAATTATTGATCAATGAAGTCGATGCTTTTGAGCCAACAGAAGCCGCACCTAAATTGCCGGTGGCTCGCGTGATGTGGACGCCTCGTCCCGACTTTCATCAAGGAGTCAAACAATGGATCGAAACGGGAGGCGGACATCATACGGTTGTTTCATTAGCGTTGACGTCAGATCAAATCGAGACGTGGGCAAAACTCGTTGGTTTGGACTATGTGACGATCAAGTAGCTATTAAAAAAGTAGACAAGACAACAGAAAAGAGCCAACACTGACAAGACCAAACCCTCTCATACTGAAACATATTGGGAGGAACTCTGGTCTTGTTTTTTCTTGTGCTGAAGCAGACAAATCATAAGAGAGATGCAAGGTGTACAATCAGCAAAATTGACTTTTAAAATCGAGACGCATAGACTTTTAATTAAGAGAAAGCAAGGAGGAGTAGTATGGAGACAACATTTGATACCCAAGAGTATTTTGACAAAATGAATGCTTGGTGGCGGGCAGCCAACTATCTTTCTGTCGGACAAATCTATTTGAAAGACAATCCACTGTTACGGCGGCCCATTGAAGAAAAAGATCTGAAAGTCAATCCGATTGGTCACTGGGGCACCATTGCTGGTCAGAATTTTATCTACACCCACTTGAATCGTGTCATCAATAAATATGATTTGAATATGTTCTACATTGAAGGACCTGGTCATGGAGGTCAGGTGATGGTTTCGAATGCCTATCTGGATGGAAGTTATACGGAAATCTATCCAGAAGTAACCCAAGATGAGGCCGGGATGCAGCATCTTTTCAAAATTTTTTCCTTCCCAGGAGGAATTGCTTCCCATGCGGCACCAGAAACACCAGGATCGATCCATGAAGGGGGCGAACTAGGTTATTCCATCGCGCATGGAACAGGAGCTGTCCTTGATAATCCTGATGTGATCGCTGCTGTTGTGGTTGGAGATGGCGAAGCTGAAACCGGTCCGTTAGCGGGCAGCTGGTTTTCTAATACATTTATCAATCCGGTAAATGATGGGGCTGTTCTGCCGATCTTACATCTGAACGGTGCTAAAATCTCTAATCCAACGATTCTGGCTCGCAAATCGGATGAAGACCTAACCAAGTATTTTGAAGGAATGGGTTGGACACCTTATTTTGTTGAGGGAGATGATCCTGCTACTGTTCATCCGCAAATGGCGAGAGCATTGGACCGCGCCGTTGAGCAGATCAAAGCGATTCAAACCAAAGCTCGTCAAGGAAAAGCTGATGAAGCAGTCATGCCCCACTGGCCTGTTCTGATCGTGCGCACACCTAAAGGATGGACAGGACCAAAAATTTGGGAGGGAGAGCCGATTGAAGGCGGTTTTCGCGCCCACCAAGTACCTATCCCAGTCAATGCGCATCAGATGGAGCACGTGGATGCACTAATCGATTGGCTGAAATCGTATAAGCCAGAAGAACTCTTTGATGAATCTGGCCGCATCAAGGCTGAGATTCAAGAACTCGCGCCGAAAGGACAGCAACGGATGGCAATGAATCCCATCACTAACGGGGGAATCGATCCTCAACCGTTGAAAATCACCGATTGGCGACAGCATGCGATCGATATTGGTGTTCCTGGCTCAACCACTGCTCAAGACATGATGGAGTTCGGAAAGTTTGCTCGGGATTTGATTGTTGAAAACCCGACTAATTTTAGAATCTTTGGTCCGGATGAAGCCAAATCCAATCGTTTGAACCATGTTTTTGAAGTGACAAATCGCCAATGGTTAGAACCAAAACAGCCAAACTATGATGAATGGCTAAGTGCTACCGGACGGGTGATTGATTCCCAATTATCGGAGCATCAAGCAGAAGGCTTCCTAGAAGGCTACGTCTTAACTGGGCGTCATGGCTTTTTTGCTAGCTATGAATCTTTCTTGCGAGTGGTTGATTCCATGATCACTCAGCACTTTAAGTGGACGCGTAAATCGAAAGAATTGCCTTGGCGCCATGCCTATCCGTCATTGAATTTGATTGCTTCCTCAACCGTATTCCAGCAAGACCATAATGGGTATACCCATCAAGACCCAGGGATCATGACACATATCGCTGAGAAAAAAGCGGAATTCGTACGGGTCTATCTACCAGCAGATGCCAATAGCTTGATGGCTGTAATGGCAGAAACATTCCAAACTGAAGAACAGATCAATCTGATTGTTTCTTCGAAACATCCTCGGCCGCAGTTTTATACGGCAGAAGAAGCGGAGATATTGGTAAAAGACGGCTTAAAGATCATTGATTGGGCTTCAACAGACCAAGGAGAACCTGATTTGGTGATCGCTGCAGCAGGGACAGAGCCAAATTTAGAAGCTCTCGCTGCTGTAAGCCTGCTGAATGAGGCGTTTCCAGAGTTGAAAATCCGCTTTATCAATGTTGTTGATTTATTGAAAATACGTCATCCGGATGTCGATCCTCGTGGATTGACAGATGAAGAATTTGAGGCTTACTTTACTAAGGACAAGCCAATCATTTTTGCTTTCCATGGCTATGAAGGACTGATTCGGGACATTTTCTTCGGCCGCAAGAATCAGCGTCTGCATATTCATGGCTATCGTGAAAATGGCGATATCACCACACCATTTGACATGCGGATCTTATCTGAACTTGATCGCTTCCATTTAGCGAAAGACGGCGCTGAGTGGGTCTATGGCGAACAAGCTGCCGACTTTGCGCAACGAATGACAGAGACGGTTGCCTATCACCATGACTTTATCCGTGAGAATGGCTATGACATTGCTGAAGTCCAAGATTGGCAATGGAAACCATTGAAATAGAAGACGAATCAAACAAAAAACTGTCCAGCAACGATCAAGAGATCTGTTGTTGGACAGTTTTTTTTAAACAGAAGTCAAAATGCGATAAATTCCAATGAAGAAAGCTTTGATGCCTCGAAAGAAGCGGTTCTTATCGGTCAATTCATGATAGACTTCGGCGATCGTGCGACGGGTCAATAAATAGAAGAGAAATCCAATCAAAAATGTGAAAAGGAAAAAGAAAAACAACAGTCGCATAAATCATCACCTAAATTCTTACTCATTATTTCTTTATCTTAACAAAAAAAGCAAGGATAGGCGAAGCGATTTGATTTGGAACTGTAGATAAGGTTGGAGTAAAAAGCAAATCAACTATTTCACTGTCTGGAGAAATAGTTGATTAAGAGAAAGCTGCGATGAATAGTAATATATTCAGAGAATGTAAAATAATCTATCTGTCTCAAAAACCTTCGTTTTTGGGACAACACGAAAATAGACATCCGAAAACTTCGAATGTCTTACAAAACTTGAATTATAGATTTTTGTCGAAAAAATGTCTAAATGAGAAACTATTATCTAAAAAACGAAGATTTTTGGCACTAGAAGAAGGTACATGCATACAGAAAGCCTCAGAAAATCCATTTGTCGAAGTTGAGGGTTGGGAACAACTTTTTAAAGAAAATTCTTTAGATCGAACCTTATTGAAAGCTTGAAAGCGAATCAGCAGGTAAAGCGCATGGTTTGATTAACAAAACACCTTTAGCACAGAGACAATACAAAACATGTAGGTAATAACATCCATTGATGATAATCGGAATATGGATACTAAAGAGAAAGACTAAAAGAGAAAGGATGACTTGGTATGGGAAAGTGTAGCAGGATACTATTGTTGGGAGGCTTGTTGTTAAATCAAGCGCCATGGACAATGGTTGTTAGCGCTGATTCAGTGACTGAAGATACTGTTTCTATACAGGATATAGTAGAGAGCACGATCGCTGTGGAACAAGAAGAAACTTTAATGTCTCGTGATAGTAAGGATGAACACATTCATTCAACGAAAGATAATGATGGAAGGAATACAGAGCCCAGTGAACTTAGTCAATCAGATAGTTCAGAACCTGTCGAACTGAACGAATCGACTTCTTCTTCAAGTGAGAATGAAGTTAGAAGTCAAAATGAAACAGATGTAATAGAGAATCAAACTACTGAAGATCCTACTGAAAATATGGCCTCGGGAACTTATGGTACTTCAGATTGGTATATCACTTATGACGGAGTTCTCCATATCGGATCTGGAACATTCCGATCTACTTCTGAGATTAACCCTTGGTCCCGGTATAGGGTTAAAAAAATTGTGTTCGAGGGGAATGTTATTGCTGGTGAGGATTCTTCTTATTTATTTGGTAACTCCGGCGGTACGTGGACTGACCTTACTGAAATAGAAGGCTTGGACAAGCTGGATACTAGCCGAGTAACGAATATGTCTGGCATGTTTAATAATACTCGAGGGTTAACAAAGCTCGATGTATCCAACTTTGATACAAGTAACGTTACTAATATGTATGCGATGTTCAATGGACTGTTCGATTTGACTAGTTTGGACGTCTCCAATTTTGATACAAGAAATGTAACGAATATGTCTTTGATGTTCGCGAATGTGATTAATATCGATAAATTTGATTTAAGCAATTTTGATACGAGAAATGTTACGGACATGTCTTTGATGTTCGCAAACCTAAGAAGAAGTGATCTCGATACATTCAGTATGGATCTAAGCAATTTTGATACTAGCCAAGTAACGAATATGGATCGAATGTTTCAGGGCTTAAATAGAGTCTCTAGTCTGGATATATCAAGTTTCGATACCAGTAAGGTAACGAATATGTCTTCTATGTTTAGCGGTATGCAATCGTTGAAGATCATCAGATTAGGACAGTCATTTTCATTTCATACAAATGCAATGTTGCCTAGTCCAATTTCATCAGAAATTTATACAGGAAAATGGGTCAATGTTGGAACAGGATCAATAGATTTCCCGAATGGGCTAAATATTTGGTCGGCTTCCGAGTTAATGGCAAACTACAATGGAGAAACTGACTCCGATACGTATGTTTGGCAGCCCAATTTAATAGATGCAGCTCCTGTAACAGTCAAGTATCAGAATTCTGAAGGCGAACAGCTGAGTGAACCAACGGTTTTAAGTGGAAAAGTCGGTATGGTTTATGAAAGCAATCCGAAAGAGATCACGGGCTGGAACGTGGTCAAAATACCAGATAATGCAGTCGGTGTATTTACTGAAGAAGCACAAGAAGTGGTCTATGTTTATGAGCGTTCAGATGCGGCACCAGTCACAGTCAGATATAAAGATACAGACGGCAATGAGTTAAGCGACCCAACGATTTTGAATGGCAAAGTCGGATTGCCATATACCAGTGAAGCCAAAGAAATCTCAGGTTGGTATGTAGTAGAGACGCCAGATAATGCTTCCGGACTCTTTGGTGAAGAAGCGCAGGAAGTGGTCTACGTGTATGATCGCTCAGATGCGGCACCAGTTACGGTCCGATATGAAGATACAGACGGCAACGAATTAAGCGACCCAACGATTTTGAATGGCAAAGTCGGACTACCATATGCCAGTGAAGCCAAAGAAATCCCAGGTTGGTATGTAGTAGAGACGCCAGATAATGCCTCTGGAATTTTCAGCGAGGAAGCGCAAGAAGTGGTGTATATATACGATCGCAGCGATGCGGCACCAGTCACAGTCAGATATAAAGATACAGACGGTAACGAATTAAGCGACCCAACGATTCTAAGTGGGAAAGTCGGACTACCATATGCCAGTGAAGCCAAAGAAATCCCTGGTTGGTATGTAGTAGAGACACCAGATAATGCTTCCGGACTCTTTGGTGAAGAAGCGCAGGAAGTGGTCTACGTGTATGATCGCTCAGATGCGGCACCAGTTACGGTCCGATATGAAGATACAGACGGCAACGAATTAAGCGACCCAACGATTTTGAATGGCAAAGTCGGACTACCATATGCCAGTGAAGCCAAAGAAATCCCAGGTTGGTATGTAGTAGAGACGCCAGATAATGCTTCTGGAATTTTCAATGAGGAAGCGCAGGAAGTGGTGTATGTATACGAACGCAGTGATGCGGCACCAGTGACTGTGAAATACCAAGATAGTGAAGGGAATCAATTAACAGAGCCAACTGTCTTAAGTGGAAAAGTCGGGTTACCATATGCCAGTGAAGCCAAAGAGATTTCTGGTTGGTATGTAGTAGAGACGCCAGATAATGCCTATGGAATTTTCAGTGAGGCAGCGCAAGAAGTGGTCTACGTGTATGATCGCTCAGATGCGGCACCAGTTACGGTCCGATATGAAGATACAGACGGCAACGAATTAAGCGACCCAACGATTTTGAATGGCAAAGTCGGGTTACCATATGCCAGTGAAGCCAAAGAGATCCCAGGCTGGTATGTAGTAGAGATACCAGATAATGCTTCTGGAATTTTCAGCGAGGAAGCGCAGGAAGTGGTGTATGTCTATAGTGTTCTTCATAAAAATAATGAAAAAGAGAATGATTCTAGAGGGACTTTGCCAGCTACGGGAGAAGAAACGTTGGGACAATCAATGTTGGTGATTTTAGGAACCCTACTAATTCTCTTATCGTATAGAATCAGTAAACGAAAAAAGAACCTATCAAATTAAGTGTATTATTTATAGTAAGAACATGAATAAAGTGTCTGGATATCATTTTTTCTGGACACTTTATTTTTTTAGTATATATTTATTTATAATCATGTTTTTTGAGATACAAATTGAGGAAATTATACTAAGAATCGATGAGAAAATCTTTCATTAAGTCAAAATATGAAAGTAAAAGGTAGTGATTAAATTTAAGAAGGAGTGAGGGTGCATGAGTTATAGTTGGATCTATTATGGACGAAAGGTGCGAAGAGTCGCTTTGTTTTCGATTAAGCTGATTGACTTTTTTCTACTGTATCTTGCTATTGGTAAACAAATTTATCTATCGTTTGGGCTGTTTATTCTGTTCACTTTGTGTTGGGCGGTCGGTTCAGGAGTGGCATTGATTAGAAGAAAAGTTAGACAAGATGATATTAAAGATAGACAAAAATCAGAAGCCTATCTTCATCCAAACCATGATCGTCGAGAAAATCTTATGTTATTCGCATGCATAGTACTATTAGTAGTCGAGCTATATATTGTCTCCTTGCCTGTTCCGTTATAGTCATGAAAAGACTGATTTTTTGCCCAATTTGCCCAATAGTTTTTAGTGGTTAGTTCTTTGTAACGTTCAAAAAAAGAATCGTATATAGTTTCTGGAGAACACAAATGAATAAAAAGGATCCTGTCTTTTTTATTTAAATATCCTTGTTTTATTTTAACTGTTGGTGTAAGTTTTTTTATGAGTATACAATGGCTATAATTTATTTGATTTAAATTGTGGTAAGCACATTGATTTTGAAGTGTCCCGTATTCGTAGCAGTTGAATGAAATACCATGTTAGTAGCGGTTTTTTCTTCAGCTGCTTACTATTTCAAGTACTATTATTTAGATATATTCATTACGTACATAAATTGAGAAGAGGTAAAAAAATGAAAAAGTGCATTGTAGTATGTGAAATAGTCAAACGTTAACACACCAAAAGGAGAAGAATATTATGACTACTTCACGAAATAAAATTTACCCAAGAACCAATGATACACAAACGATCTATCTAAAGAATGCCATCACTAACCCAAATATTAGCGTTGGAGAATACACGATTTATAATGATTTTGTAAATGATCCACGCGAGTTTGAAAGGAATAATGTGCTGTATCAATACCCAATCAATCATGACAAATTGATTATTGGCAAATTTTGTTCCATTGCTTGTGGATCAAAGTTTCTGTTTAATGCTGCAAACCACTCATTATCAAGCGTTCCAAGTATACATTTCCGCTATTTTTTGAAGAGTGGGGTCTTGATAAAGCCGATGTGGCTGCTGCATGGGACAATAAAGGCGATATTGTGATTGGCAATGATGTCTGGATCGGGTATGAGTCACTGATCCTGGCAGGCGTAACGATTGGAGACGGCGCCATTATAGGTACTAGAGCTGTAGTCACGAAAGATGTACCGCCATATACCATTGTAGGAGGCGTTCCTGCGAAACCAATCAGAAAAAGATTTAATGATGAAACGATTCAGTATTTACAAAAGGTCCGTTGGTGGGACTGGCCGGAAGAAAAAATAAAAGCGAACCTTGGGCATCTCATGTCTGGGTCCGTTAGTCAATTATCAAAGAAATGAGTAATAGAACTTTAACCAATGTATCTAGAGAATTTCTTACTGATGATACGAGGATACTCAGATAATTCGTTAATAAGTTATCCTAAAACTGTTTTATGAACATCAAAGTGTATTCATTAGCTTTGATTTTTTTTTGTATAAAAGCCTAATTTTCAGTTCAAACAATAAAGTACCTAAGAAATAACAGCTTTCTGGACACTTCATTTTTGTTTTGTATTTGAATGTTTGCTAGTTTGACTGTATCATCTAGTCATTCAATTTTTCTTTAGTAAAAATCACTTTTATGTTAAAAAATGGCACTTGTATCATACAGTAATGTTCTAGATGAAAATCCTATAGAATATATCTTTTTTCATATTCAATCATTGAAAAGTTACTGATTAAGACACTGGATTGTAACGCAGCATTGAAGGAAGTTGATTATGCAGATCAATAGGAGGAGAAAGAGAAAGGACACTTATGAGACAAAATGAAATAGGCTGGCTATTTAAGTAGAAATTTAAATAATTATCAAAAAAATCAAAAACATTATGGATTAATGCACAATCAATGATATTAGAAGGTAGAAGAGGTATAATTTATTTAAAGTAAGAGGTTAAGAGGTGAGGGCATGTATAAGTTTCTTTTAACTAAATTAGATCAAGATGTCTATGAAGTATTTGCTTATTTTTTTGAAAATGCTGAGGAATATGAAAGTATAAGCGACTTGGCAAATAAATTAAGTGTTTCGAAAAGAAGAATTGTTTTAGTTATTGACCGTGCACTGGATTTGAGAGAACGGTATCCCTTTTATGATATCGAAATAATTGACGGAAGAACCATTTCACTTCGATTTGCCTCAAATTTTTTACTTTCTAAGTTATATTCTGTCATGTTAGAAGAAAGCATGCCTTTTCAAATATTGGACCGATTATTCAGAGAGAAATATTTATCCTTGGAGAATACAGCGCAACAGCATTTTGTGAGTAATCGCACGGTTCAAAGAAAACTCAAGGAGATCATGGATATCCTTGAAAATTATAATATTTCGTTGAATTTAAAGAGGAAGCCGTTATTTGTAGGAGAAGAATATCGTATTAGGCATTTTTTTCATATCATGTATTGGCAAATTTTGGATGGCTCAAATGTACGTTATTTTGGCCTGACTCAAAAAAGTATTACTGGTTTCAAAGAAAGACTCGCGATGTATCCAAGTTGTTACCGAGGAATCGATCAAGAAAAGTTTATCCAATTACTGGCTTTAAGTCTCTATCGTTTAAAGAGAGGATTTGCTTTGAAAGAAATTCCACCGGGAATGACAGAAACATGCCATCTCACTATTCCTTTTGAGCAATTCAAAAAGGAGCTTATAATGCCCCTCTTAAGAGATAATTATTTGTTAAATGAAACTTCAGAAAATGAGTATATCTTCTTGTATTATATGTTTTCAGTAATGACCACCTATTTACCTGATGAGATCCCTACAGAGTTGACGATGACAAATCATTTTTCAGAAGAGAGCTTACAAGCCGCTAAACTTTTTTCGGAAACAGCGAAACAAGCTTTTCTTGTTCCTGATAGTGCTACAACGTATCTTTTTGTCAATGCATTGAACATCCATTCAACCTCTCTCATGTTTGCTTCTAAAAATAAGATTGATGCTTTTGGAAAAACAACAACAGACAAAGATTATCGAAGAGTATTCCCTAAACTATTTCCACTGGTTCAAGAGATGTACCAATCGTTATCAGAACAATCATCGATTTTTAGTACGCTGTATGTCTCAAATAACCGCCTGCTTTTTCAGTACAGTATGCTTCTTTCGATTGTAGCTAGAATTGATCGGTCAACTGTGCGGGTTTTTCATGAATCAAAATTTGGAAAAATTCAGGAAATTAGGCAAAAAGAGCGATTAAAACGATGGTTTGGATATACTCTTTCTTTTGTATCAGAAAAGCCGGATTTTGTCGTGATGGATTATCCTGTCGATCGTCAATACTTTATTAATCAAAATCGCGAAGTACGTTTCTTTAGATGGAATAGTTTCCCCACCGGAGATCGCTGGCTTGAATTAGTCGAGGCGATCGAAAAGTTCCAAAATGAGTCTATTAATGAGTCTATTCAAGAAACAGGGACAGATACCTCACTATAGAATCATTACAGATAACGTTAGATATCCGTATCTGCTAGTGACGATCTTTTTCGAATTGGCAGTATCAACAGCTAAGGTGTGAACTTGACTAAATCAAATGTTCAAGATCAACAAGCGAATACTTAGCAGACCCAAAACACGTGGCTGCAAGTATGACTGCTTATCCATTTTTATGACTGCAATATAAGTGACAGTGAAAACAACTCTAAACGATATTTTTGATGCAATGCTGCGCAAGTGGGCAAGTCCTTTTATCGTTGAGACAGTTGATTTGCTCAAACGCTTGTATTGCGGTTTTTTTGTCTTTTCTCTAAGTGAATGATTAGGAATAAAAAGAGATCTTCCATGTTCAAAATCTTTTCGCATAATCCGTTGAAATACTGATATGAATGTGATTATTTTCTTTTTTGTCATAATTTCCAAAGGATTTTAATTATTTTTTTTAAACAGGACGAATCTTGTCTTTTTTAGAGCAGATGTTGTCGTGTTCGCTACTCAGAGCCATGTGATAATACATACTTAAGGAATGAGGACAACAGGAGTATTAAAATATGTCTGAAGTAGTTGTCAGTTGACAGCTTTTTTGCATTGGATAGAACGAGACTGTGTTCATTCACTTAGATAGAAAGAAGGAAAAATAATGAGAAGATCGAAGAAGCAAGAAATCGTATCACGTATTCTTGTCAGTTCCTCTGTATTTATATTAGGCAGCCCGATTTTTACACAAGCACTTTTTAGTATTCCTGCATCAGCTGCATCAATTAGCACTACAGCAGCAGAAGAAACAATGCTTACTGCGGGGGAGTTGTTGCCTGAACAGCAAGAAGTAGAAAAAGTAGTCGAGGAAACTGTAGGAACAGAGTCAGAAGCAATAGAATCTGAAGAGCAAGCGACAGCAGAAGAATTTGCAGCAACTAAAACGGAATCTGAAGAAGATGCAGAGAAAAATAGTTCAGAAGCGTCGACAGACAGTACAGCAGCAACTGAAGAAAAGAAGGCTGCTCTTGCAGACAATATCCTTTGGAGTGGAATGTGGGGGACTGCTCCAGCAACCCTTGATATTGAGGGAGTTCTAACTGTAGGAGAAGGCACGCTTACTACAACGGTAGATCAAGTGATTCCAATAGCAGAAGTTTCATCAAACATGACTATTAGAAAAGTAGTTCTCACTGCCCCTGTTGTTCTTCCAGCAGATGTTCCTGGACTATTTGAAAGCACTGGCCATTATGGAAAAGTGCCTTCAGAGTTGGATGAAATCGTGAATCTACATTTGCTTGATACAAGTCAAGCCACAACAATGAACAGCATGTTTTATGGCTTTAGAGGGACTAGTTTAGATTTATCAAATTTTGATAGTACCAATGTAATCAAAGCCTTAGGGGCTGGAATGAATCAATTTCTAGCAAATGCACGATATCTAAAAGAAATACGACTAGGGGAAAAATTCAGCTTTGTCGGCTGGAACAATTGGCCAGGTAATGAGTACCCAGTTAATTTGACAAATCCAAGTGGAATGATTGGATTTAGTTCAAGCTATTATACCGGTTATTGGCAAAATGTTGGATCAGGTACGATAGACGCTCCTTATGGTGATCAGGTATTCCTGTCTAAGGAACTGGTATTGAATTATGATGGAGCGACTATGGCTGATACCTATGTATGGCAGCCAAGGTATATTGAAGGGGCACCAATCACAGTGAATTATATCGATGAAGAGGGGAAAGAATTACTTCCTCCAAGTATAATGACTGGTGGCAATATAGGCGATTCATATACGATTACTCCGAAAGATATCCCTGGATATATCTTGAAAGAAGTGCAAGGTGATGAGACAGGAATCGTTAGCAAAAATCCCCAAACAGTCACGTATGTTTACAGCCCTAAAATAGAAACGAGAGAGGAAAGTAAAATAATCGCACGGATAATCCATTATTTGTATGAAGACGGATCAGAAGCCGCGCCGGATCATGTGGATACAATAGAATTTATACGAACAGTCACCATTAATGAAGCAACCGGTGAAACCTCCTATGGTGATTGGGAAGCCAAAGACAATGACACCACTTTTGATGCGGTGGTCAGTCCAGAAATAGCCAACTACACGCCAGATAAAAAAGGTGTGGCAGAAATGGTTGACTTGACAGCAGAATCGAAAGACAGCGAAGTAACGGTTACTTACAAGGCAAACATGGTGGAATCAACCGAGACCAAAGAAGTGCAACAAACGATCCATTATCTGTATGAAGACGGTACAGAAGCCGCCCCAGACAAGGTGGATACAGTCACTTTCACCCGAACAGTCACCACCAATGAAGCCACAGAGGAAACAACGTATGGTGAGTGGCAAGCCAAAGACGATGACACAACCTTTGATGCGGTGACTAGTCCAGAAATTGAGCACTACACTGCAGATAAGCCAACTGTTGAAGAAGTCACTGGTTTAACGCCAGAGTCAAAAGACAGCGAAGTAGGCCAAGATGAGCAAATAAAGATCAATCGCTGTCTAGATATGCCAGTTTTTAAATACATTCGGCATAGTTATTTTTCAAAAAAATATATTTGTTCATCAGATGAAGCGACAATCGTCACCTATTTTATCTGCTTATTTTTAATTACAGTTGGTGGGATCCCCTATGAGGAAATTCGACTAGGATTATATACTAGCAAAAATCCCGTCTTTGAGATAACCGATGAAATAATGGCCGCGATCCAGTCGATTTATAAACTAAAGTCAAATTCAACCATTAAATCCAGTGTCTTTTCTCTCATCGCCCAAGTTTATTATTTTCATGGGGTCAATTATTCGATCGATAAAGTCACTTTGAATTATTACCATAACTTGTTTAACAATTCGTTTAGAAATCAGTTTGTCTTAGACATAATAGAAAATATTATTGAACCGACTAAATTGTTCAACCACACGAAATTAAAGTATTTGAAAAAAAGATTAGTGTTCTTAATTTACATGCTGTCTCCTAAAGAGGAGTATCAAGTGAGAATAGCGGTCTTAAATATGGGCTCTAGTATTTTGGCAGATGCCTCTATTTACTTATTAGAAAATGAGTTGAAAGGGAAACAAGACGTTGTTCTCCTACCCTATACAAGTGATGAACCATTTGATTTATTGATCTCTAATGCCTACCTTCCCGCATTAGGGAACAGTTACAGTCAGTTCTATCAAGTAACGGCAATCGGCGCAGATTTAGAGATAAAGAAAATTTTTACTATTATCGATCAAATAGCCTATTCCAAGTATCGTTCTTTTGTTATTAAGTAATAGTTACTGTAGAAGACGTAGGATGGATGCAGCGAATGCGAGAACTAAAGAAAGGCTTAGAGTAACGGTGATTGTAAAGTGTCGCGCTCTATAACTAATTTAATAGCAGAATATTTTGTTAACATAGAGTAAGAAGAATTTTTTAATCTGATGAAATTTTATTTTAGTAGGAAGTCAATGAGCCTCAAACAATAACCCTCAAATGTTCTTTGTCATTAGTAGTATGACAAAGAACATTTTACTAGGTTCAGTTCTTTTTCTAACAAGTTCAAGGAGGGACTCATAAAGACAAGCGAATAAAGGGATCGTTTTGTTTTTTGAGGGGTAAAGCATCTAAGTGAATCAGCTCGTCAAAAGAGTCTAGAAAATCAGGACTAGTTGAATGAGTAACTACGATAATTATCTTATCATTGAAAGAGTTGATCAAATCTTTGATAATCAGCTCATTTCCACTATCGAGCCCAGAAGTCGGTTCATCCAATAGAATGATATCGGAATTTTTAAAGACAGCGCGAGCGATTTCGATTCTCCTTAATTCCCCTCCTGAAAGAAAATTTATCCATTTGTTTTCTTGGTCTTCTAATAATTTCTCGTAGTTAAAGCGATTGGCCAAGCCACTCTTATTTAATGCATCAACAACTCTTTCAAGTTCAAAATCATTAAAAACAGAGAGATTAGAAGCAATACTGGTCTGAAAAATAGCGGTCTTTTGTTGGACAAGTGAGACTTTTTGATACAAGGAATCTCTAGAAATTTGATTCATCTCTTGTTCATTGATAAATAGTTGACGGTCACCGACAGAATAAATGCCTGCTAAAATATTCAATAGCGTGGATTTACCGCTGCCACTCGCACCTGTAATTGCATACTTTTTCCCTCTTTCAAATTGATAGCTTAATTCATTGATTAATGTACGGGTACCATAACTATAGCTTAAGTTAGCAATCGACAAAGTTGTGATGGGACTTTCAAGAATGATTGATCGAGTCATTTCATCATCATCTGTACTATCGATAAAAGATATAAGATCATCAGCGACTTTCTTACTGGATAAAATATCGGTAATCGAGGTGCTGAAATATTCCAATGGACCGGCAATCGTACTCATTAAGGTAGTCATAGCAATGAGGTTAGGAAGGGTTATTATTTTTGCTGCAACAAAAAAACCACCAATAATCCACGTTCCAGAGTAGGCAAGGTCGCCAAGACCAAAAGAAATCGCGTAGGTAAGTCCTTGTAACGATTCAAAATGAATATTTTGCTTTTTCAGTCGCTCGCTACTTTCAGAAAAACGTGTAGCATATTTCGGGAATCCTCTGCCTACTCTTAGTGTCAGATAGCCAGAAAGAAGTTGTTCAAATAAACTGAGTGTATGATCTTGTGCCTCGACCGCCGCTTTACGACGAGTTCCAAGAATTTTTTTGGCAAAATAAGGAGCTAACAAGGGGCTAAAGGCTAGCAATAGCATGACAATTGAAAAGGAAGCACTAAGTCTTAAAGAGAAAAGAAGTGAAAAAATAAAGGTAAAGATGCTTAAAACCAATCCAAATCCAGGTTTCAAAAATTCTTGCTCAATAACTTTTATTTCATTGGCTAGCTTTGAAAGGTAATAATTTTTTTCGCTTTTTAAAAACTTTTCTGGATCCATTCGGACTATCTTTTGCGAGAGGCCGACTCTCAGCTGATCCGTTATTGAGTGGACCAAGATAGATTTACTGCGTCTGGGGACAAAGTCGCTCATGGTGTTTAATAAGATATAAAAGAAGGCGAATAAGCCAACAACCATAAGCTTTTGTATATTTCCTGACATAGCAACTTCTGTGATAAGGCTATAAACAAGTGCAACGCCAACCTGAATAAGCGCAGCGATTGCGCAAATAATCACATGCGTAACAAGCAGTTTTTTATTTTTTAGTACTATCTTTTTCATTTTCTCCCTCCTTAAGTAAACTATAACATAGTGATTTGATACATATATAGTGCAAAAAGATACTATTTTTTTGATTGTGGAGCATCATGGTAGGCTTACCATACAATCAAAGAAGAGTTATGGAAAAAATTTAGGATTGGTGTTAAACCTTCAGTTGCTATACTAGATTTAAGTGCAGTAACATCTGTTATAGGGGGGAGCATCAGAAATAGAACAACATAATCGTACGTCATTACTTGATATTGAAGAAATGCATACAATATAGTTCGAAAAACAATAAATGTAATTTTTTGAAAGTGTTACGTTTGGATTAAAAGCAGATAGAACGATAACTAACGAATAAAGAAAAAGCTATCTAGTTTTATGCTCTTCATTCTCCCCGTTATGAATATTGATAAGATATCAAATAATCAGTGTTCTTATTAGTAGAGACCTATCTAGGCGCTTAGATCAATTATTACTTGCTTTATTTTAGATAGGACGAAAGATAAATAATACATAACGACACCTCTTCTCATATTCATAAGTATGAGAGGGGTGTCGTTATTGTTACAAGCAGAAAAACTGTTCAAATTCCGCCTAAATTTAGGGCGTTCAGAATTGTTTTTCTGATAACTGTAGTATTTCCGGAAACCATATCTTTAAAAGAAACAGCAATGCCTTGTTTTTTTATTTCTTCGCTTAGATAGTTTGAATCCATATCATTAAAAACAAGTAAATCTGCAGCAGGAATATCATTACTTGAAATATCATAACTAATAAATTGAGTCTCAATTTCTGCTGGTAAGAGTGTCTTGATTTTTTCTTGAAATGATTTTGCTTGTCTAAGATTCATTGTTGTGCTGTAACCGAATGGTGCCATACCCCGAACATTGATAGAAAAAATCCAACAGATTTTTTTCATTGCTAAAACTCCTTTTTAAAAAGTGTATCATCTAATAAAGGGTAACTCAATAAATTTTCAAATTCATCCTTTTATTTTTAGATTTGACGAGAGAGTCTTCCTTGGGTGTCTGATACAAACTCATTAATTTATAATAAAATTAGAAATGAGATAGTTGAATAATAGATATACTTGATAAATTTTTCTAAATGAAACTACTTTGGTGGACTTTATACATCTTCTTACAGTTCAAAGTTTTATAGTTAATGTTTACTTTGATTAAAACAGATTATAATATGATTAGAATAAGACGTCTTAGAACAGAGATCACAGGGAGTTTCTTTCTATCCTCTTTTTAACTAAAGTGTTAAAAAATAGTTTCAATAGAACGTGTTCAAAAAAGCTAAATCTTGAAAGCAGATTTATGAGTGATAAATAAATCTTTGGATATATTTCTTTTGTAATCGTTTACACTCAAGGGCGTTAGGGGTATATTTTAGATGTTGATATGACGTCATAACGACTTGCTAATTCATTATAGAAAGGGGATTTATCATGAAAAATGAAAGGTTAGCCCAGCAGATTCTAGAGTATCTAGGCGGAACAGAAAATATTGAGTCAATTACTCACTGTGCAACAAGATTACGCCCAAGTCTGAAGAAACGTGAGTTAGTTCAAAGTGAAAAAATAGAATTATTGGATGGTGTGACAGGAGTAGTCAATAAAGATTCCGGGTATCAAATAATTATTGGAACGAATGTAGGGGAAGTTTATGAAGACTTCTTAAAAGTATTGAATAGAGAAAATAATGAGACGACCAATGAAAAAAATTCTAAAGTCCAGACAAAAAAGAGCTTAATAAATGAGTTTGTTCAACTCGTAGTGAGTATTTTCTCGCCTTTATTACCTTTATTAGCCGGATCGGGTCTTCTTCGAGGATTTACAATTCTTGCAAATGAGGTCGGAATTTTATCTACGGATAGCTCGACAAATTTGATGTTGACACTTGCTGCAACATCTGTCTTCTACTTCTTACCGTTACTAGTTTCGGTAACTGCAGCAAACCGATTTAAAACGAGTCCTTATATTGCCATTGCAGTCGCTGGTGCATTGATTATGCCAGACTTTATTAATTTGATCCAAGGGGACGGGGGCAATACGATTTCTTTCTTTGGTTTACCAGTTCCAGTCTTTAACTACACTTCGCAGATTCTGCCCGCAATTTTTACAACATGGGTACAATCGAAAATGGAACATTTCATGAAAAAAACAATTCCGAATAGTTTGCATATGATTTTGATACCAACCGTTCTTTTGTTTGTGTTAGTGCCTGTAACTGCCAGTATTTTTGGTCCCTTAGGTAACTATATTAGTATTGGTATTGCTGGATTTGTAAATTATTTAGCAGGAATCAATCAGATTATTACAGGGGCAATTACAGGTGGCATTTGGAATATTTTGATCATGTTTGGTGTTCATTGGGCACCAAATACCATGGTTATTATTCCGGAAATCGCTAGCACAGGTCACTCACCATTCATTGCGTATGGCGCAACTGCAAACTTTGGGATGGCAGGAGCAGCATTTGCAGTTTTCTTACGATCAAAAAATACCAAATTAAGGAACTTTTCTTTGACTGCAATTACTTCTGTCTTTTTATCTGGAATTGTAGAGCCTGCTATTTACGGTCTAGGAGTAAAATTTAAAACACCGTTGATTGCTGGCTGTCTTGGTGCTGCAATGGGTGGAGCTTTTATGGGTGCATTTAATGTTATTGGTAACGCCTTTGTATTTGGAGGATTAACCACCATTCCAGCTTTTGCGGGTCCTACACTTTGGGCGTACATTGTGGGTTTGGTGATTGCATTTTTTGGTGGAATGATCCTAACAATCATTTTAGGTATAAAAGACCCAGAAGCTGAAATGAAATAAAGAATAAGAGAATGGAGATAGTTTATATGAGTTTACAAATAAAAATTCAAGGTACATTGGGGGCAGCAGCTATTGCAGATGCTATGGGAGCTGCAACAGAAAATCTTACTTTTGATCAAATTAGAACAAAGTTCAATGGCAAAGTTTCTACCTTTTTAAAACCAGAGGAAGGTGCTTTTGCATTAGGGAATGAAGCTGGACAAGTCACAGATGATTTTTCGCAAATTTATACGTTGTGTCACAGTATTATAGAAAATAAAGGAGTAATTGATTCTGAAACAGTGAAGACAGCCATCTTGAAATGGTCAGAAAATACATGGTACTTCGATCGATTTGCAGGTCCAACTACGCGAAGTGCGATTGCAATGTATAAAAATCCTGATCAAAAAATGGCGCCTTTACCGGGAGCTATGGCTGTAGACTATGCTTCAAAAGCTACGAACGGAGCTGCAATGAAAATCGCACCTGCAGGGATATTAAACCCAGGAGATATTGAAAAAGCTATTCAAGAAGCGTTGATTATAACGCAAGTAACTCATGATAATGCACTGGCTATTTCTGGAGCAGCTGCAGTTGCGGCAGCAGTGTCAGCCTCTTTGTGTGACCATGCAACTGTGGACCAATTAGTAGCAATAGGGATTTATGGCGCTTGTCGGGGAGAAGAATTAGGCAAAGTTTATTCCCGAGAAGTTGGCGGTCCCAGCGTTGTTGAACGCATGAAACTAGCGTATACTATAGTTAATGAATCTGGTATCCATGAAGAAAAACTACAGCGACTAGCTCAAATCATCGGTAGTGGGCTCCATATCTCAGAAGCAGTTCCGTGTGCGTTTGGAATTATCGCCCTAAACAAACAAGATCCTTTTAATGCGATCATAGATGCAGTGAATGTAGGATACGACACTGATACGATTGCGACAATTGTAGGATCCATGGTTGGGGCATTGATTGATCCAGATGATGAACGTTTTACGCCACTGTTTCGTGATGTTCAATCAGCGAATAGCTACGATTTAACTAGTTTGGCTGAATCTTTAGCAAATGTGGTGAATGAAAATGATAAGTCCAAAGGTAAAATATCTCTCGATTTATGAAGAGCTGAAAAAAGAAATCAATGAAGGAAAATATCCAGTTGGGCAACCTTTTTTGACTGAACCGGAACTTCAAGAAAAATACGGAGTAAGCCGTATTACAGTTCGTCATGCCTTGCAACTTTTAGTAGATGAAGGTTTTATCAAAAGAATTCATGGTGTAGGTACAATTGTACTCAGTACGAAAGAATTACTGCAATTACAAACCCTTCTAAGTTTTTCGGAAGAAAATAAACTGCAGTCCAATCATTCAGAGTTAATTTCTTTAAATACATCTTTGGAAGCAAATGAGGTGTTGTGTAGTAAGTTAGATTTGCCAAAAGGAGCGGAGGTCAGCAAACACGAACGCCTTCGCTACGTGGATGATCAATGTATTGGATTTCAACGAGTATATTGTCCATCATACATTGATCTAAAAGAAAAAGATCTTGCTGACAAACATGCATCACTTTATCAAATTATGCGTAGTCAAGGTTTTATAGTAACAACAGCACAAGAAACCATTGAGTCAGTTGTGTCTGATGAAGAACTCTCCAACTTATTAAAAATTGAAATGAATACACCACTTTTATATGTCGAGCGTCTGACTAAAGACCACAAAAATCGCTTAGTTGAATATGCTGAAATTTATTATCGTGGGGACCGCTATCGCTATCATGTTCAACTGAAAGTACCATAGAGGGAATACAAAGTTGTACTGATCATTACGAAGTCTAAAATGCATTTAGGGCGGATAGAATGTTTCTATTCGTCTCTTATTTTGTGAAAATGAATTTTCCGATCAACAAACTGAAAAAAAGTATTTGACTTTTTTTCAGTTTGCGTATAAAGTAATAAACAACTTAATGAAACAGACATCGAAAAGAAGAGTAGCAAGGTTTCTTCGTTTTAAGAGAGTCTCTGGCTGGTGAGAAGAGACAACAAGGACTTGTGAACCACATCTTGGAGTCGTTTTTCTGAATCGAGTAGGAAAGACCGGGAGTGCCCGTTATAGCAGCAGTCATTGTTTGATGACTTTCTGAGATCAGTTGCTGTGAAGCACTGATAAACAAAGGTGGAACCGCGTTGATAACGTCCTTTAGCTGTAATGGCTAAAGGACTTTTTTTATTTAATGGCGGTATCAGCAAATCCATCAACTGACTGCATGAGGTTTTTTCTGTGAAGGAAAAACAAATTGAGGTGGAACCACGTATTAAACGTCCTCTGGCATTAGGCCGGAGGGCGTTTTTTGTTGGGCGCCTTTCATTTTAATGATTTTAATCAAGTGGAAACACGGCAAGATGGTGCTTGGTGATTGTAAATCAAGCAAGCAGTCATTGCCGCAAAATCAAGGAGGCAAAAAGAAATGATCGATTATTTAGTAAGTGTGATGCCGCAACTGCTTTCTGGGGCAGGGATCACAATCAAATTGTTTGGATTAACGTTAATAGGATCGATTCCATTAGGGATCATCTTGGCTTTTATTCTTGCTAGTCGACTACGGATCTTGAAAGCAATCGTGCAAGTGTATGTCTGGCTGATGCGAGGAACGCCTTTACTGTTACAACTGATCTTTGTGTTTTATGGTCTGCCGATCCTGAACATTGTCTTTGATCGGTTTGAAGCAGCACTGATTGCCTTTATTATCAATTATGCCGCTTATTATGCCGAGATTTTTCGGGGAGGGATCCAATCAATCCCTGCAGGGCAATACGAAGCAGCAAAAGTTCTGCGCCTAGCACCTTTACAGACGATTCGCAAGATTATCATTCCGCAAGTAGTCAAGATCACGCTTCCTTCAGTAGGGAACGAAGTGATCAATTTAGTAAAAGATACTTCGCTTGTCTATATTTTAGGTTTGTCGGATGTTATGCGTATCGGTAAAATCGCAATGGAACGAGACAGCACGTTGGTACCATTACTGGGCGTTGCGCTGATTTACTTAATGATGACTGGTATTTTTACACTGATTTTGAAACAGTTAGAAACAAAACTCGATTATTACCGTTAGGAGGCGTAGGAACATGTTAGAACTGAGACAAGTATCAAAAGCATTTGGCGACAAGCAGGTTATCGATCGCTTAGACCTGACAATTGAAGAAGGCAGCATCCTAGCGGTAGTCGGACCTTCTGGCGGTGGAAAAACAACCCTGCTGCGTACCCTGGCTGGATTGGAGACCATCGATTCAGGAACTTTTTTACTAGATGGACAACCTTTTGATCCCACGGATACGAAAAAACAAGAACAAGTAGTCGGTGTCGTTTTTCAAGACTTTCAGCTATTTCCGCATTTGTCGGTATTCGATAACATCACACTGGCACCAAAAATGGTATTGAAACAAGACAAAGCTAGCTATACCGAAAAAGCTGTTGCTTTGGCTAAACAGTTGGGATTATCTGAACTTTTAACGCAATATCCTTACCAACTTTCAGGAGGGCAACGCCAACGGGTAGCGATTGCGCGGGCGATGGCGATGGATCCGAAAGTATTGGCGTATGATGAACCTACGAGTGCATTAGATCCAGGTCTGCGCCAGCAAGTCGAAAAACTGATCTTAGATTTGAAAAAAGAGGGCGTTACTCAGATCGTGGTTACCCATGATTTGGTTTTTGCAAAAAATATTGCCGATCAATTATTAGAAGTTGAAGGGAACTAAGGAGGAAGAAAAATGAAAAAAATTGGATTAACGTTGTTAGCCGGAGCCAGCTTATTACTTTTTGCTGCATGTGGCAACAGTAGCGAGAAAGCAGAAAGTGCTGCAGACAAAGAGGAAGTCATCGTTGGGTTGGACGATACCTTTGTACCGATGGGCTTTCAAGATGACCAAGGGGACATCGTTGGTTTCGATGTTGACCTAGCAAAAGCCGTTTTTGATTTAACAGGAACCAAAGTCAAATTCCAAGCAATCGACTGGTCGATGAAAGAAACAGAATTAGATAATGGTACAATCGATATGATTTGGAATGGCTACACAAAAACAGAAGCCCGGGAAAAGAAAGTATTATTCAGCGATACTTATATGGAAAACAAGCAGGTTCTAGTAACTGCCAAAGACAGCAACATCACTTCATTTGATGCAATGAAAGACAAAGTTCTAGGGGCACAAGAAGGATCCTCTGGCTATGATACCTTCAACAATCAACCAGAAGTATTGAAAGACATTGTCGCCGATAATGAAGCAACTTTATATGCTAGTTTCAACGAAGCGTTTATCGATTTGGAAAATGGTCGGATCGATGGTCTTTTGATCGATCGGGTCTACGCGGAGTACTATTTGACTCAGACGAAAAAAGCGGACGATTACAATGTTATTGAAAGTCCCTTCAAAGCCGAAAATTTTGCAGTAGGAGTACGAAAAGACGATCAAGCATTGGCGGATAAAATCAATGAGGGATTAAAGAAACTGCAAGAAAATGGCACATTTGCTGAGATTTCCGAAAAATGGTTTGGAGAAGATGTTTCTCCTGAATAAATGAAAAACGATTGACGGCGACATAAGCCACAACAAAAACGATCACAGTAGCTACCTGGCATGAAGCGATTGATGAACAGGTGCAAGGTAGCTTAACTGTAGTCTTACTAAAGAGATTTTTAAGAAGCATTTCTTGTCTTTTCTCCTTTAGATCGTCTTTGTTTGATGGATTTATGGAGCGGTCTTTTTTTCATTAGTGGGATCTTTTATTTCTAGTAGTAAACTTTCTGACAGGAAAACTTTTGTTCGCCTTCTTTTTTCGTTATAATAGGTAGAGACGAAAAGAGGGATAAGAATGGCGCAAAAAAAACGCGCGAAGAAACGCAAAACAAAAAAACAACAAAAACAACAAGAGAAACTGATTCTAGTCGGCATCGGCTTGCTTTTCATCTTGTTTTCGATCTTTGGTTTTTTCCACTTAGGCTTTTTAGGAACGCTGATCGCTAACGGCTTTCGTATCATTGGAGGCAATACGTATCAAGTGCTTTGTCTCGCATTGGCCGTTTACGGGGGATGGTTGGCAATCAAGACCACAGAAGCTCGTTTTACGAGTTTACGTCGAGTGGTTGGCTGTGTGCTGATCTATTTGGGGATCTTAGTGATCCTGCATGCGCATTTATTCAATAATGTCATGAATGAATCGCCGAATGTCTTGCAGACGACTTGGTCGACATTGCTGGATGATATTCGCCGCAGTCAAGTTTCACAAAATGTGGGAGGAGGCATGGTCGGCGCATTCTTCTATCGCGGAACCTATTTCCTTGTATCCCAGATCGGCAGTTACATTTTAGCTGTCTTGATGATCATGATCGGGGGCTTTTTGTTCAGTAAGATGAGCAGTCACGAGTTGTTGGAGCATCTGCAGCACGCTGGTGAAAAGGTTCAGCAATGGTTGGAAGGATCACCTGAAAAACAAGCAGCCCGCGAAGAACGAAAAGCGCAAAAAGCTGCTGAAAAAGCAGCGAAAAAAGAAGCAGAGCGTTCTGCTGTTTTGGCTGAGATCAAAGAAAAGAATCAAGTCCGTCCCTTCACGGAAGAAGAGCGAGCAGCCCAATCAGAACCAGATTTGTCGGAAATCGAACCAGAGCAGTTAAGTTTTGTGCCAATCGATCATTTTCAAGAATTGCCCAAAACACCGCCAGCTGCATCATCCTCTCCGGCTTCGGCACAGGAGAAAAAAGAAAGCGTTGAAGAAATGGAAGATGATGGCGAAGTATTGGAATTTGAAATTTCCGAAGAAGCAGAAAATCGCGACTATGAGTTGCCGTCCGCTGAATTGTTGGACTCGATCCCTGCAACCGATCAAAGCAGCGAGTACAAAAAAATCGAACAAAACATTGGTGTTTTAGAAAAGACTTTCCAAAGCTTTGGCGTCGATGCCAAGGTGGTAAAAGCTAGTTTAGGACCAGCAGTAACTAAATTTGAAGTACAGCCAGCAGTCGGAGTCAAAGTCAGCAAAATCGTTGGCTTAACAGATGACATCGCACTGGCACTAGCTGCTAAAGATGTACGGATGGAAGCACCGATTCCTGGGAAATCACTGATTGGGATCGAGGTGCCTAACAGTGCTGTCAGCATGGTTTCCTTCCGAGAGGTGATTGAAGCACAGCCGGATCATCCCGATAAGTTGTTAGAAGTCCCTTTGGGTAGAGATATTTCTGGCCGTGTCCAAACGGCCGATCTAACGAAAATGCCTCACTTACTGATTGCAGGATCTACTGGTAGTGGGAAATCCGTTGCAATCAACGGTATCATCACAAGTATTTTGATGCGGGCAAAACCCCACGAAGTCAAATTGATGATGATCGATCCGAAAATGGTTGAATTGAATGTCTATAATGGCATTCCTCATCTATTGACTCCGGTAGTGACGAACCCTCGGAAAGCAGCGCAAGCGTTGCAAAAAGTGGTTAAAGAGATGGAAGAACGGTATGAGAAGTTCGCTGCGACAGGAGTTAGAAATATCACAGGATACAATGAACTAGTGATCAATAAAAATTTAGAAGATGGTGAAAACCGACCAATCTTGCCATTCATCGTTGTCATTGTTGATGAATTGGCTGACTTGATGATGGTCGCAAGTAATGAAGTAGAAGATGCGATCATTCGTCTAGCTCAAATGGCGCGGGCTGCAGGGATCCATATGATCTTGGCGACACAACGTCCTAGTGTGGATGTCATCACAGGAATCATCAAAGCCAACGTACCTTCAAGAATGGCGTTCGCCGTTTCCAGCGGGGTCGATTCCCGGACAATCATTGACAGCAACGGCGCGGAAAAACTTCTTGGACGAGGCGATATGTTGTACTTGCCTATGGGTGAGAATAAACCAATCCGGGTGCAAGGAGCCTTTATCTCAGACCACGAAGTAGAACGGGTCGTGTCGTTTGTTACCGAGCAGCAGGGAGCGAATTACGAAGAGAAAATGATGGTTACCGAAGAAGATACGGCAAGTACCAGCAGTGGTCAACCACAGGATGAACTATTTGATGATGCCAAAGCATTGGTGATCGAAATGCAGACGGCAAGTGTCTCTTTATTACAACGCCGCTTTCGGATTGGCTACAATCGGGCAGCCCGTCTTGTTGACGAATTGGAAGACCAAGGGGTCGTAGGTCCTTCAGAAGGCAGTAAGCCTCGGAAGGTGCTGATCGAAGCAGCAGCCGAAGAAGTGCCGGGTTTTGATGAGTAACGTGCAAGTCCTCTTTTTGAGAGAGAATCAATGACTGGAAAGGCGAGGAAAGAAATGAAGCGTAAACATATTTTATATCGTGATGTGGCAGATAAAATCAAAGAAGACATCATGTCCGGACACTATCCTGTTGGTTCTTTTCTACCGACAGAAACCGAATTAGAAGCAGCCTTCAATGTGAGTAAAATCACGGTACGCAAAGCAATCGAGCTATTAGCAGCAGATGAATATGTCGAAAAGCGCAGTGGACGCGGGACCACGGTTTTAAGTAATCGACCTTATAACAAGTTGTCTAAAGGGACAACTTTCAGCCAGTTATTAGAAAAAACCGGCAAAGAATATACCAAGAAAAATCTTGATTTTAACCTAGTCGAGCTCGCAGAAGATCATCCAGCTTCTGCTTTGATGGGCAGAGAAGTCATGCGTTTGCGGCGCATGTACTATTTTGACCATCAACCATTTATTTATTATGAATATCATTTGCCCAAATTGTTAAAAGGCCTTGCCATGGAAGAATTGGAAGAAAAATCACTGTACCGTATTTTAGATGAACATCGGATGGTGATCGATACCTTTGAAGATTCATTTGCAGGACTGACGTTGAATGAGGAACAACAAAAATTTCTGATCACACCAGAGATTTCCGCTTTAAAGCGCGTCCGTCGCTCTTATGATCTGCATGGAGAAGTGGTAGAATATACAGAGGGCATCTATAATACAGCATTGCATCCTTATGTGATCGAGTTTGAAGCCTAATCTCTTGATTAGGCTTTTTTTACAAGAAACAGCGAACATAGGATCATAAATGTTAGAAGGAGTGAGTGTTATGAAAACCATCGCCTTTATCGGGGCCGGAAATATGGCAAAAGCAATTATCAAAGGATTGATCCAATCGGAACTATATCAACCAAAGGAAATTTTAGTCTACAATCATCGGTATGAACCGACACTTAAACAGTTGGAACAAGATTTAGGGATCACCCCTACATTAGAACTTTCTGAAGCCGCAGCTGCTTCCATTTTGATTTTAGCTGTCAAACCGTTTGTGTTTCCTAAATTATTGGAGGATCTAAAAGCGCAATTAAATGAACAACAGTTAGTTGTATCGATCGCAGCAGGCGTTACGATTGCGCAGATGGAAGAAGTTTTGGGTCAGCGCAAGATCGTTCGAGTGATGCCGAATACTCCGGCACTAGTCGGAGAAGGGATGACGTCTATCAGTAACAATCCGCATGTGACCGTAGAGGAAGCTGCAGAAATCCAAAAATTATTTGAAAGCATGGGAAAAGCAGCTCAAGTGCCTGAATCCATGATCGATGCTGTGATTGGGGTCAGCGGTTCTTCCCCAGCATATACCTATCTGTTCATTGAAGCATTGGCCGATGGCGCAGTCGCCGAAGGAATGACCCGCCAAATGGCCTATGAATTTGCTGCTCAGGCAGTTTTAGGCGCTGCGAAGATGGTGCTGGAGACCAAAGAACATCCTGGTGTATTGAAAGACAATGTCAGTTCTCCTGGTGGTACGACCATTCAAGCCGTAAAAACACTGGAAGAAAATGGCTTTCGTGCTGCGGTGATGAAGGCTGTTCATGCAGCTGCCGAAAAGAATCGTCAAATGTCTTGATTAAAATACTTATATTGAAACTGCTTGAGTATGAAGGAGAGAAGGAGTAAAGAGTCTATGAAAGAATTATTGATTTTTGATTTGGACGGATTGCTGCTAGATACGGAAAGAATCTATCATGAAGGCTGGTTGGCACTTTTTGAAAAGTACCATCTACCGATCACATCAGCAGATATCGTTGCTTGGCGTGGGCAAAGTTGGCAACAGACAGCAACCTTACTAGCGAAAAAAGTTGGTGGTCTTCAACGTGTGGAGGAATTTCGGCAAGAACGAGAAGGGTACATTGAAGACCAATTGCTCAATGGAAACTTGCAGCCAAAACCATTTGCTCGTGAGACATTGGCTCTGGCACGAGAAAAAGGGTTAAAGACAGCATTAGCCACTTCTTCGATGGCTTTTCGAGGTGAAAAACTACTGGATCATTTTGAATTGCAGAATGCATTTGATTTCAAGACATTTGGTGACGATGTCCCAGCACACAAACCAGATCCGGCTCCCTATTTGCTGACATTGAAAAAAGCAGCACGAACCTCTGAATCAGCTTTAGTTATGGAAGACTCATTGCCAGGAGCTACCGCGGCAACTCGGGCAGGAATTCAAGTGGTGTTGATACCGGATCAAAGTTTCACTCATCATTTTTCAGCTGATGAAAAAGCAGGTTTGAACCTTTATGCCGAAACGACTTCTCTTGAGTACGTTTATCAACTATTGGCCACTGAGCAGTTAACAAACTAGAACAGGCACCATTGATCGTATCAAGGGAAACGGTCAATGGTGCTTTTTTTATGATTGCTTTTAGCAAACAAATTGTTCGTCTGCCAAAAGCAGTCGTGTTAAAGTTAAAGAAAAGATTAACAATAAGGGAAATTACGCGAAAAGTAAAGGGGTTTCATTTTGACAAATGGTACTTTTTGTCAAAAGGCTGATATCAAGGGAATCATTCCCATTGGCGGCGTACAAAAAACGTGGTAAATTATCCTTCGACGAAGAAAAGTGGGGGAAAGAAAATGAACAAAATCAAAAACGTGTTTTATTTATACAAATTAGACTGGAAACGAATTTTTAGTAATCCGATTTCCGCTTTTTTGATCATTGCTTTGATGATTTTGCCCTCGCTTTATGCGTGGTTCAATATCAAAGCATTATGGGATCCATATGGAAACACTAGTGAACTGCCCATTGCGGTTTACAGCGCGGATAAAGGCGCAGAATTCCAAGGGAAAGAGCTATCGATTGGGAATGAAGTGATCGACTCTTTACATGAAAATAAACAGTTAGGTTGGCATTTTCTAGATTCTAAAAAAGAATTAGTGGAAGGGGTCAAATCAGGTAAATATTACGCGGGAATTTACTTGCCTGCTGATTTTTCAAAAGATCTGGTCAGTTTTACCAGCGGTACGATCGTTAAACCGAAAATTGAATACTACAGTAACCAAAAAATCAATGCTATCGCACCTAAGATTACTGACAAGGGAGCAAGCAGTCTCCAAGAACAGATCTCAAAGAACTTTATTGAAACTGCTAGTTCTACATTAGTCAAAGTGTTCAACGAAATCGGGTATGATATTGATTCAAATCTAGTTAGTATCAATAAAGTCAAAAATATGATTTTAGAGACCGATGGCAATCTTGACACCATTGATAGTTACACGAAGCAAATTGTTGATTTGCATGACAAGTTCCCGGAAATCAAAGACAAAATCGCCAAAGCCGAAGAATTTACGGATTATATTCCTCAGGTCGATGAAATGGGGGATAAACTGATCGCATTGAATGACAAGCTGCCAGAATTAAAAAAACAAGCTAGTGTCATTCTGACATTGCAGAAAAAGATCCCTGAGATCCAAAATGCCGGCAAGCAATTAAAAATGATCGATGATGATTTTGATTCTATTGCTAGTACAATGACAGATGGTATTGATACAGCTAAACAAGGACTGCAAATCATTGATCAAGTACAAACCGCATTGCCAGAAATCCAACAATTAGGGGACCAAGCAACAGACTTTGCCTCAGCGACGAAAGAAGGTGCCCAACAGTTACAAGATGCGCTACCAAGTATTTCTAATAGTGTTCAAGTAACGATTGATTCCATCAGTCAAGTCGCTACCACGACAGTTAGCTTAACGAATACAATCAAACAAGCAATTGCTGACAATCAATTGACCGACCAAGAACGGGAAAACATCCAAAAGGTCATCAGTGATTTCCAACAAAATATTCAACGGCAACAAGCAGCGCTGGATGGCTTGATTACTTTCTTAACGAATCTTCAAAACTCAGGCAACACATCCGATTTATCAGGGATCATTAATCAATTGACGAATGCAAAAAGTCTCTTGGGGGATCTTTCTTCGCGGCTAGATCATTTAAGCGAATTGGTCAAAAATGGGAATACAGAGGCTATTACCGACTATTTAACTGAAGTCAACACTGCTGCACAAAATGTTACGGATCTTTTAAAAGGCATTAATGTGACGAATATTACCGATACCATCGACAATGTGTTGACTAAATTGATCACCACCATCACCACAGCTCAAGATGTATTGAAAAAAGCGCAAGCCATTGACTTCAAGTCTTTATTGGCATCAACCAAAAATGTGGTCAGCAATGCTATCAGTATCTTAGAAAAGTATCAAAAAGAATTACCTGCTATTAAGCAAGAGTTGCATGATGCCAATACGATGCTCAATGGTCACATGGATGAGATCGTCGCAGCCATCAACAAAGGGGCCGATCTTTACAACAATGAACTGCCAATCGTTGAAGATAAGTTAGGGATTGCGGCTGGTTTCTTACAAAATGACTGGCCAACCATCAAAGCTGAAATCACTTCGACCATGAACATGGTTGATGAGAAACTGCCAGATGTAGAAAAAGCATTGAATGCGGCAGTTGATTTGATCAATAATGATTGGCCAAATATCAAAACAGGCATTCATAAGGCAGCCAATGCGATTCGCAAAGGTGAAAGTGAAGTTGATCTAGGCGAGATCATCAAGTTGTTGAAGCTTGATGCAACTAAAGAAGCGGATTTCTTCAAACAACCAGTTGAATTGCAAACAAATGACATCTATCCGATTGCCAACAATGGTTCTGCCAGCACTCCATTCTATACAGCGTTGTGTTTATGGGTCGGGGCGTTATTGTTGTCAAGTGTGGCTACAACAGAGTATCATTTAGAGAAGAAAGATAAAGAACGCTTTACGCAACGAGAAACATTCGTTGCTCGAATGCTGACTTTCCTAACTATGGCCATTGCGCAAAGCTTGATCGTTACACTAGGAAATATATTCTTATTAGGAGTAGATGTTCATAATCCGGTATACAGCGTCTTGTTCGCATTACTCGTTGGACTAGCATTTATGATGATCGTCTACGTCTTAGCCGGACTGTTTGGCAATGTCGGGAAAGGGATCGCGATCATTATCCTTGTTCTATCGATTTCTGGTGGGGGCGGAAATTATCCGATCCAAGTCTCTGGTAAATTTTTCCAATTTATTAATCCGCTGTTACCATTCACCCATGCAGTCAATCTGTTAAGGGAATCAGCCGGCGGGATCTATTGGCCAAACGCCATTCCTCAGTTGATTATTTTGTCACTGTTGTTTATTGTATTTGGCATCATAGGAACATGGGCTTATCCTTATCTAACAGATGTAACTAAGAAACTAAATAATGTCTCGAAAAAGAGTCATTTTTTCCATTAAAAAATCAAGAGCAGATAGGGCACGATGTTCTATCTGCTTTTCTTGAATCTTCTTGCGAATTCTGATAAAAAGAAGAGGGAGTTTGTTCAAATTTTTCATGCCATTTTCATTGACTTTTGTCGGTTTCAGGAGTAGCATACAGTCTTGTTAATTCAGTAATTATCAAAGAAATTTTGTATGTGCAATTATGATCTTTTTCATGAAAAAAGGAGTGTAAGAAAGTGGAATATTTGAAACGTTTGTTGGTCGGACGTCCATTGAAATCCGCGGAGAATGATGAACAAAAATTGACAAGGAAAGCCGCGTTGGCTTTGTTATCTTCGGATGCATTGTCATCGATTGCTTATGGGACCGAACAAATCGTTGTTGTCTTAGTTGCTTTGTCAGCTGCTGCTATCTGGTATTCACTACCGATCGCCGCATTCGTTATTATCTTGTTGATTTCATTGACCTTATCCTATCGTCAAATCATTCATGCGTACCCTCATGGTGGTGGGGCGTATGTCGTTAGTAGTGAGAATTTGGGCAAGAATGCAGGTTTGATTGCTGGCGGCTCTTTATTGATCGACTACATGCTGACTGTTGCCGTTTCGGTATCGGCTGGGGCAGAAGCGATTACTTCTGCCGTACCCGCTCTATATGGGCATCAGGTGGGTATCTCGATCACTATTGTTTTACTGATCATGATGATGAACTTACGGGGGCTACGAGAATCTGCGAGTTTCTTGATGGTTCCTGTATACACCTTTATCGCTGTGATCACGATCTTGATTCTTGTAGGATTATTTAATATTATCACTGGGGTACAGCCATTAAATGCCACAGCCTTACCAGGTGCTGTTGTGCCAGGGGTTTCTGTCGCATTGATCTTACGCGCTTTTTCTTCTGGTTCTTCTTCATTGACAGGGGTAGAAGCAATCAGTAATGCCGTGCCGTTTTTCAAAAAGCCGCGAGCAAAAAATGCAGCTGCAACATTGACGATCATGGCTGCGATCCTAGGTTTCTTCTTTGTGGGGATTACATTCATCAACTATTGGTATGGAATCGTTCCAGAAGCAGAAGTAACGGTCCTTTCGCAAATCGGAGCTGCGATCTTCGGTCACGGATTCATGTATTACGTTCTGCAGTTCGCAACGGCTTTGATTTTAGCAGTTGCAGCGAATACTGGATTCTCCGCATTCCCAGTGTTAGCCTATAACTTAGCGAAAGATAAGTATATGCCTCATATGTATCAAGATCGGGGAGACCGCTTGGGTTATTCTAATGGGATCATTACGCTGGCAGCAGGTTCGATCGTTCTATTGTTCATTTTCCAAGGATCGACGGAACGGTTGATTCCACTTTATTCGATTGGCGTGTTCATTCCCTTTGCGCTCTCACAAACAGGAATGGTAGTTCGATGGAAGAAAGCTGGTAAAGGATGGTTCTTGAAATCATTGGCCAACATCGTCGGAGCGTTGATTTCTTTTGCGATCATTGCGATCTTGTTTGTTTTTCGTCTAGGTGACATCTGGCCATTCTTTATCATCATGCCAATCCTACTGTTTGTCTTTTATAAGATCCATGATCATTATAAGAAAGTCGCTGAGCAGCTACGTTTGGAAAAAGAAGTGGCACTCCACAAATATGATGGCAATACCGTTATTGTATTAGTAGGAAATGTGACCCGTGTAAATATCGGGGCTTTGAATTATGCACAATCCATCGGAGATTATGTAGTTGCAATGCACGTATCTTTAGATGAAGATGTCAAGAAGGAAAAAGAAATCGAACAAGAGTTCAAACAAAATTTCCCGGATGTCCGTTTTTCTGTAGTGCATTCTTCTTATCGTTCAATTGAAAATCCAATCATTCGTTATGTAGATCTAGTCAGCAAAAACGCAACGAAACACAATTATACGACGACAGTTATCATTCCACAGTTCGTGCCACGTCGTCGCTGGCAAAATATTTTACACAACCAAACAAGTCTGCGTCTAAGATTCCGTTTATCATGGCGTGAAAACATTGTCGTAGGAACTTACAGTTATCATTTGAAGAAATAGATTAAGTTTTATAATCAAAAAAGACTATCTAACTCTAATATCGAGCGAGATGGTCTTTTTTGTCTTATTTTCAGCGAAGGAATCTTTTACCGCACATCAAAAATGATGAGAGAGTGTGCCTGTGATTCCTAAAAACGTTTAGCTGTAAAACATTTTGATTTTGATGTCTTGATCGTAATTTCCAAACCCTTTGCCAAACAATGTACAACCGCCCATATTTTCAGCCTCTTCTTTTACCTCGACTCTTAAATGCCAAGTATCTTCATAAGCAGGAATATCCTTGATCGTGACGTCTGATAAAGGTTCTCCTTCCATATAAGTCCCATGATCCATGATTCGAATCGTCTTCAATAACCCATATTGATTTAAGTTATCAGGATACCAATCTGGCGTATACTTGCCGCGAATATCGGCGAAGTCACCGGGACTTGTCCAAGTTCCAAGCTCGATGCCATTTAAGCTAAAGGTAATGTCAGACGGCCAATTATTATTAGAAAAAGGGAATTCAGAAGAAATCTCCATGGAAATCTCCATCATCTCTAGTTTCTCATCTAGAGAAAGAAAATTAGGTGACTGGTACTCAACAAACCCTTTCGTAAACCAGAGGATGCGAGCATCCATTCGATTGGGGTCCATAAAAAATTTAGGTTCATCTACTGGACCGATAAAACCAGCAAGCGTGGCTAATCCACAAGTGGGTTCAACCGAATAATTTGTATAATGACCAATTGGAATTGACGTTTCTCTCGTATCGAATGCATTAAAGATTTTTTCTGGAAAATTGATATCGATATGATCGACTCTCAGACTAGATATCTTTCGCTGACCGACACGTTCTGTCTTGATAATTTTTGCTTCTTCTAGTTTTTTGATATGCATCGTGACGATAGCACTGCTTAATCCTAATTCTTGTGCGATTTCTTTCACATTCATTTTGTTTCTTGCAAGTAGTTGAATGATTTTGATCCGTACATTACTAGCTAACGCCTCATAGACGGGCAATGCTTCTTGATTGATTTCTAATTGCATTATTTCACCCCCATTATAGTTATAAATGATTTACTTGAATGTTAACATATTTGTTAATTTGTGTAAATAGTATTATTTATAGTAGTTACTATTAATATATATATTAATTAATAGATATATTATTTAGAGTTGTTTAATTAAAATATTGTTGACAGCGATTACAAATAAAGTTATTATTTAGTTGTAAATTGAAAGTGTTTGCAAACGCTGAATATAAGTAATTAAATTATACATGATTGTTTAACTAGTGTTGACGAGGAGGATAGGGCTATTGGCTTCAAAGATTACAATTCAATTTCAATGAAAGAGGGTAAATCATGAAAAAGAAACTTATTATTATTGGCGCATTGGTTGCAGTAGTTGCAGTTGCTCTCGTTGGGTTTAACAGGTACCGCGCTTTAGAAAAAGAAAAATATACAATCAATTTTTGGTCCCCACTCACTGGTGATGACGGTGCCTATATGGATAAGATTGTAGATGAATTTAATGAACAATCTGATTCAGATTACAAAATAAATCATGTGATTACTTCGGATATGTATACAAAATTAAGTACAGTTGTTAGCTCTAAAAATGGTATCCCTGATTTGACACTAATGCATTCTTATAAAGTTGAGGAGTTTGTTAATTCAGGCATTCTTGATACAGTTGAGCCTTTGATTTCGTATCAACCAGAGTTAGAAGAGAGCAATTATTTAGATACTGCTTGGGATGCAGGAAAAATCGGCGATACTCAATATACGATCCCATTAGATATCCATGCCAGTGCAATGTATTACAATCAAGATCTTTTAGAAAAATACAATGTCACTTCTTGGTTAGACGACAACATCGTGACGTTTGATGAAATGATGTCTTTAGCAGGAAAAATGGATGAAGGCGATTATGTTGTTAATAATGCTTTGCTTTCTTGGGTTATCTTAGCACAAATCCGTAACTTAGGCGGCGCGATTTCTGACGATGCTGGGAACCCGACGGTGAATACGCCGGAAATGAAAGAAGCATTGGAAAAAATAAAAGCGTTAACAGATGCAGGTTTAATGACTCCTTATGGAGAAGATGGCTATTTGATGTTCCAAGGCGGAAACGTACTCTTATCAACAGATGGTACTTGGACTTCCACCGCTCACGATGCCGTTGATGGGCTAAATTGGGGTGTAACAAATATTTATTCGACTTCAGATGACATCGCAACCAACCGAGCAGCTTCTCATATGTTTGGCATGCTGAAGAGTGAGTCTAGAACAGAAGAAAAAAAGGAAGTTATCGCAAAATTCTTGGAGTTTGTTCGTACTAACTCGATTGAATGGGCTAAAGCTGGACAAATCGTTGCCAGTAAAGATGTTTTAGAAAGCGATGATTATAAAAAATATCCACAATCTTTCTTTACATCAACACCAGAAGAAGAAGACACACTATATATCTTTGACTATGTTTATTTCTCTTATGTTTTAGAAGCACTAGATGTCTATTGTACAGATATTGCTTATGGTGAACTAGATTTAGATGAAGGTTTAGCTACGATGCAGCAGTATGTAGAAGACAAAATTGCGGAAGTGGCGAAATAAATTAAAGGGGATAAAATTATCCCCTTTCGGATTTTTTGAAGGGAATGAAAGGAATGAAAAAAAAGAACATTAATTGGGCTTCAATTGCATTTATTGGACCGCATATGGTTCTCTTTATTATTTTTGTATGTATTCCAACGCTCTATGGTGTTTATGCTTCATTTACTCAGTGGAATTTGATTTCTGATCCTGTTTGGATAGGTCTAAACAACTATAAGACATTATTATTTGATAGTTCTTCCACGTTTTACACTCAATTTTGGAATGGTTTGAAAAATACTTTTATTTTCGTTTTGATCATGGTTCCCTTACAGATCATTATTCCTTTGATGATTGCAGCGGCTCTACAACATAAAAAAGTGAAAATGAAAGGTCTTTTTCAAGCAATTCTATATATTCCAGGTCTTATTTCAGTATCAGCGGGATCTCTGATATGGTCACTAATTTTTCACTCGAGATTAGGCGCTGTAAATAATATTTTTGGATATGATTTTTCATGGGCTTCTAAACAGCCATATGCTTGGATCTTGATATTTGTTGTCAGTATATGGGGAGCGATTGGTGGGAATATGATCATTTATCGCTCGGCTCTGGCAGGAGTAAATGAAGATTTATATGAGGCTGCTGAAATCGATGGTGCCGGACCAGTTCAAAAATTCTTTAATGTAACATTGCCATCTATTCGTTTTCCTCTTCTATATACAATTGTTATGACAACTGCCGGTGCATTCAATGTTTTTGCGCAACCGCTGATGATGACTGGCGGTGGACCAAATCGAAGTACTACTGTATTAATGATGTACATTCGTTCATTAGCATTTAGTCAAGGGGAATCAATTGCAGGGATGGCTTCAGCAATGGCTGTCATATTAGGACTAATTATTATGTGTGTATCTGTATTTCAATATTTTCTATTAGATAAAAACAATACTTAAGGGGGCAAAAAGATGAATACACAAAAGAAACATATACCTAGTATGCTAGTCGCATATTTATTTTTAATCACTTTATGTATTATCTGGGTAATTCCATTGATTTTTAGTTTTGCAACTTCTTTTCGTTCCCAAACTGAAATCGTGTCTACTGGATTTCGACTATTGCCAGTTAACTGGATTTTAGATAATTATGTAGCAATCTTGGCTAATACTTCTACTGCACCAATCATGCAATGGCTGTGGAATTCTCTTTTTATTGCCGTTACTCATACTATCTTAGTGGTAATTGTTGTTTCTGTAACAGCTTATGGCTATGGCAGAATGCGTTTCAAATACCGAGACCGTATCTTTTATATTCTAATGGGGATTTCTATGTTCCCTGGAGTAGTTAATTTGATTCCTTCCTACAAAATTATCGAAACATTTGGTTGGGTCAATTCATCACTTGCTATGATCATTCCGGGATTAGCAGGGATGGGGAATATTTTTCTTGTGCGACAGTTTATGAAAGGCATCCCGCTGGAATTTGACGAGTCGGCAAGAATGGATGGTGCAGATGAATTTACGATTTTTTCTGAGATCATCGTTCCGTTGATCAAACCTGTTCTGATCGTTGCTGGACTCTTTTCTTTCACTGGTTCTTGGAATGATTTCTTATGGCCGGTGATCGTGTATACGGATGTCAGTAAAATGCCGATCACAGCCGGTTTGCTATTACTACAAGACATTTATGGCAATTATCGAATGATTGGACAGTTAATGGGATCAGCATTGATCGCCATTATTCCAACAGTACTGCTGTTTTTATTTGCCCAAAAATATTTCATTGAATCTATGAACTTAAATGCGGGAATAAAGGGATAGTGAAACTTATGAACAGAAAAATAGAAAGAAATTTATTACGGGTCAGTGCTGTCTGGGATGTGTTGATTGGGTTAGTTACGATGTTTGGCTATTATCCTTGGTTTGAAGAACAAGGCATCGCTGCTTTTCAAAATAAAAATCAGTATGAATATTTGCAATCAAGCCTTGTAGGTATGATCTCAAAAGTAGTCATGATCGTTGCTTTAGCGACTATCTTAATGGGTGTGATCAGTTGGATCAACGCTAAAAATATGAGAGATAAACAAATCAATAAAGGAACTATGAGATGGATGATTGCCTGTGTCATCATTCATTTAGTCATCTATGATGTCATCGGTATTGTATTCTATTTACTCGCAACTATTTTGTATATATCAAAAAATAAAGCCTTAAGAACGTTAAAAACTGAAGATGGATATTTTTAAGAAGGTGTAGAATTTATGGCAGAAAATTATTTGGAACCAATTGTATTAGAACGAGCAGATCCATGGATATACAAGCATACCGATGGATATTATTATTTCACTGGATCAAAACCAGGATATCAGGAAATCGAATTAAGACGTGCGAAAACCTTAAAAGGACTGGCTGACGGTGAAGTAAAAGTCATCTGGACGGCTCATGCCGAAGGCCCCATGAGTGAGCTGATTTGGGCGCCAGAGATCCATTTTATTCAGGGAAAATGGTACATCTATTTTGCTGCTGCAGATCATGGAGAAGTCAGAAATGATCAGCATCATCATCGGATGTTTGCGATCGAAAATGCGAATGAAGATCCCTTTGAAGGTGAGTGGGTAGAAAAAGGGCAGATCAAGACGCAATTTGAAAGTTTCAGCTTAGATGCTACGGTATTTGAACACAGGAACCGATTGTATTATGTCTGGGCACAAGCGGATCCAAATATTCCAGGCAATTCTAATCTTTACTTATCAGAGATGGAAAATCCTTGGACTTTGAAAGGAAAGCAGATTCTTCTGAGTATTCCTTATTATGAATGGGAAAAAATCGGCTTCAAAGTAAACGAAGCACCTGCTGCCTTGATTAGGAATGGAAAAGTGATCATTACTTATTCAGCAAGTGCGACGGATGAAAACTATGTGATGGGACTGTTGTGGGCAGATGAGGATAGTGATCTATTGAATGGATATTCTTGGCATAAGTTGAAGGAACCGGTTTTTTCGAGTTCGGAACAAAATTCCCTCTACGGACCAGGACATAACTCCTTTACAGTCGATGAGGAAGGGAAACAAGAGATCTTAGTGTATCATGCAAGACCAGAAATAAATGATTATAGTAATCCTTTAGAAAATCCCAATCGACATGCGTATGTCCAACCGTTTACTTGGGATAAAAGTGGACTACCAGATTTTGGTGAACCCGGTGCAGTCAAAGGATAAAAGAGAGGAAAAAAATGAATACAAAAAGAAAAATGCTCTGTTTAACCATGTCCGTTTTTTTTACTAGTTTTTTTCTTGCTGGCTGTCAAACAGGAGACGCCGCTGAGCAACTTTCACAAAAGGAGTGGGAAACAACGACAAAAAATCGAGTGTCGATTCATGACCCATCGATTACTTCTATTCATGTTGGTGACCAAGAGCTGTTTTACGTATTTGGTTCGCATCTCGCTCAGGCGAAAACCGCAGATTTACAAACTTGGGAAGTACCTTTCACTTACGAATATGAATCAATGGAAGACAATACGATCTATGGTAACACAAAAGAAAATCTAGCTGAAACTTTTGAATGGGCAGGCTACGATGATGCCAATTCACAAGGTGGTTACAGCCTTTGGGCACCAGATGTCATTTGGAATGCTGATTATGAATGGTCAAATGGTGATAAAGGGGCCTATATGTTGTACTATTCCGCAAGTTCTACTTGGCGCCGTTCAGCGATTGGATTAGCTGTAGCTAAAACGATTGAAGGTCCCTATAGTTATGCGGATACTGTAATCTATTCTGGCTTTACAGAAAAAGATTCGACAGATGGTAGTGAGCGCAATACTAACTATCAAAATACCCGTTTGGCGAAATTGATCAAAGAGAGAAAAATCAGCGGTTTCAGCGAAAACTGGGCGATCGAAGATGGTCTGACATATAACACCGATTATGCGCCAAACGCCATTGATCCAGCTTTGTTTTATGATGAAGAGGGAAAACTATGGATGACCTATGGTTCTTGGTCTGGCGGTATCTTCTTATTAGAAGTTGATCCAGCCACTGGAAAACCAATGTATCCTGGGAAAGATAGCACGACGGAAGACGGTCGTATCATTGATCGTTATTTCGGAATCAAGCTTTTTGGCGGCTATCACCAATCAGGAGAAGGTCCTTATATTGTTTATGATGAGAAAACCGATTATTATTACTTATTCGTCACTTACGGTGGTTTAGCAGCAAAAGGTGGTTACAATATGCGACTCTTTCGCGCGGAAAAACCTGAAGGACCTTACCTCGATGCTCAAGGAAATAGTCCAATTTTGGAACAAGGAGAGCAAAATTCAAACTATGGTATCAAATTGATTGGCAACTACCAATTCTCGTTTCAACAAATGGGGTATCGAGCGGCAGGACACAATTCGGCGATCATCGATGAGAATGGTCAGTGGTCCTTGGTGTATCATACGCGCTTTAACAATGGAACCGAAGCCCATGAAGTGCGAGTCAACAGAATGTATATGAATGAGGAGGGCTGGCCAGTTCCAGCACCCTATGAGTATCGAGGCAATGAACAAGTAGCAGATGCTTTGACAGCAGATGAAATTATCGGACGCTATGAAATTATTAACCATGGCACCGATAATGGAACGACCATGCTAAAAACACAAATGATCGAGCTTCAAAAAGATGGAAACATCACTGGAGAGCTGACCGGGACTTGGACATACGATGCCGGACACATCACAATGACCTTCGCAGATACTACCTTCAAAGGGACCTTATTAACTCAGGATATAACAGAATTCGAACAGCAAAAATTAACGTTCTCAACGATTGGCGATAATAATGAGTCCATTTGGGGAATCAAAGAATAGGAGTATAACAATGACAATCAAAATTCTAAATACAAAATCAGGAACAACGATCAGCAAATATATTTACGGACACTTTTCAGAACATCTCGGCCGTTGTATCTATGAAGGATTATACGTAGGAGAAGATTCTCCTATTCCAAACAAGAATGGGATGCGTACGGATGTTGTGGAAGCTTTGAAGAATATCAAGATTCCAGTTTTACGCTGGCCAGGTGGCTGTTTTGCCGATGAATACCATTGGAAAGACGGTATTGGACCAAAAGAAAATCGAAAAACGATCGTCAATACTCACTGGGGGGGTGTGACTGAAAATAATCATTTTGGGACACATGAATTCTTTGAATTGGTCAAACAACTGGAATGTGAAGCATATGTCAATGGAAATGTCGGCAGTGGGACAGTCCAAGAAATGTCTGAATGGGTCGAGTACATTACAATGAACGGAATTTCTCCAATGGCAGATTGGCGTCGAGAAAATGGTCATGAAGAAGCTTGGAGCATGAAATTTTTCGGTGTAGGAAATGAAAATTGGGGCTGCGGTGGAAATATGCGTCCAGAATATTATGCTGATCTTTATCGTCGGTATCAGACTTACGTTCGTCAATACGGTGATCAAAAAATATACAAAGTGGCTGGCGGAGCAAATGTTGATGACTACCACTGGACAGAAACGTTGATGAAGAATGCCCATTGGCTGATGGATGGATTGAGCTTACATTATTATGTCCATCCCCAAGGGTGGGAGAAAAAAGGTAGTGCGTTAGCATTCGATGAAGCAGAATGGATTATTACCTGTCAAAAAGCTGCGCATATGGATGAATTGATTACGCGTCACAGTGCGATCATGGATCAATATGATCCTGAAAAACGGGTGGGCATCATTGTTGATGAGTGGGGAACTTGGTTTTCTGCTGAACCCGGAACGAATCCAGGATTCTTATATCAGCAAAACACGATTCGTGATGCAATGGTAGCTGCTATCACCTTAAACATTTTTCATAAGCATGCAGAACGAGTGCACATGGCAAACATTGCCCAGACAGTGAATGTTTTGCAGGCAATGATTTTGACTGATGGCGAAAAGATGGTCAAAACACCAAGCTATCATGTATTTGATTTGTACAAAGTCCATCAAGATGCCGAACGCATCGAGAGTCATGGAGCAGCAAGTGAAACGATCACCTACACGGTCTCGAAACAAGCAGATACCCTCCACCTGTCGATCTGCAATTTCGCAGTATCTGGCTCGGAAGCAATTAGTTTTGACTTTGAAACTGCCATTCAAGGAATCAAAGAAGCTTGCTATATTGTGGGGGATAAAATGAATGCACACAATGATTTTGATCATCCGGAAGACGTAGTGATCCAATCATTTGAAGACTACACAACAAATAATAGCCAATTAACGATCAATATACCCGCTATGAGTGTATTGACAATATCTTTGGCGGTGTAATTCAATGACGTGTAAAGGTTGCGATGTCAAGGAAACAGCAGCAACGGTAGATGTAGAAGCGTTGATTGAAGAACAGCTAGCCATCGAGAACGACCTTGCTGCACTTGAAGTCGTTCAGTCCCGTATAAAAATTTGTGAAGCCTGCCCATTTCGGTCCAATCACACCTGTACTAAGTGTGGCTGCTTTTATAAATTTCGGGCAAACCTATCAAAAAAATACTGTCCTGCAGGAATGTGGGCACAAACAGGGCAGAGCATTCAATGACTGTCCTGTTTGTTACGCCATAAGCAGTTATAGAAACTCTAGCCTGGGGTAATCTTAGAGGTAGCAAAGATCAAGAGCAGATAGATTGTTTTTAATGAAAGTGGCGTAATAAGTAAGAAAGAACTAAATAAATATAGAAAAGAATCGATTCTGCTTTCGTTCACTGAAGTCAAACTAAAGTGAATCGATTACTGAGAGGAAGAATCTATGAACTGGAAAAATGGTGTTCATGATCCAACGATCATTGAACGAGACAGCGTTTATTACTTATTTTCAACAGATACGCAACAACCTAAAACGGCAGGAATACCGATCCGGACATCATTGGATCTCATACACTGGCAGTTTGAAAAGCAGGCCTTTCCTCAATTGCCACAATCTGCAAGAGAATGGAGTCAAGCAGAAGGGTTGTGGGCACCTGAAGTGATAGAGTACCAAGGGGAATATCGAATGTACTATTCCGCTTCTACATTTGGCAGTACCACTTCATTTATTGGTCTTGGAACAGCACCGCATCCTTTGGGACCTTGGGTAGATCAAGGAGAAGTTGTGAAAACGCATCGAGGCATCGCCGATCATAATGCCATTGACGCAAATCTTGCTCTAGATCGTATGGGACACCATTGGCTGATCTACGGATCATTTTTTGGCGGGATTTATATTGCACCTATAGATCAAAGCACTGGAAAGTTAGCTGAGAAGGGATACGGAAAAAAAATAGCGCAACGACCTGCTTCTGTTGATACTGCGATTGAGGGTCCTTTTGTTTATTATCATCCAGAAACGGATATGTATTACTTATTTGTCTCTTTTGATTCTTTGAATGAAACCTATAATATCCGGGTTGCAAGAGCGAAAGAGATTACCGGTCCCTATACGGATTGGAACGGCCTGTCTCTGTCGGAACAAGAGGCGGTACCGGAGAAAATTGGTGTTAAATTACTAGGGAGTTATCAATTCGAAGAACAGTCTGCAGTCTATGCACCTGGCCACAATTCTATATTCAAACGTTCAGATAATGAATTATTTATTATTCATCATGCACGGAGACAACCTTTTAGTGATGATTTCTTTTTAGATGTCAGAAAAATTTATTGGTTAGATAGTGGTTGGCCGGTCATATCAGCAATTAGTTATGCGAAATCAATTCCTGAAATCCCTATGAAAGAGGACCTCATAGGAACGTGGGAGATTATTCAGTTTACAGCAGAGTCCAGTCTCATTTCTTCAGAATTTGTCATGCTTACAGACATTCAGCAAATGGAGAAGAGCTATTTTTGGCAGGGGCATGAATTTACAGCTTATTATGAGACAGATTCTGAAGAATGTGTCTTGTGTTTATCAGGAATGGACCCGAACGGCATGGGGTTCATCGGAAAAAAAGTCCCAAAAGAAAGTAGGGGGAAGACGAAGCGTACAACTTAAAAGCGACCAAACTTCAGAATGATCTTTGGAGTAGCGATCAGAGCAGTGTTCGAGAAAAAACGACCCCATATCAGTATCAAGTATGGAATGATGGCATACCAGTCGCCCCTCAAGCAAAACGATGGGCGCCAATCCATTTGTATGGATCGAGCCTTGAAACAACCACCTCTAGGATATGATGCGTGATTCCCGATCATCTCAGGGAAAATCGAGAAGCGCATTCACCTGCTTTGAGTGAATTAGTTAATAAATATAGAAAAACAAGCATCCTTCTTGTATGTAAGGATGCTTGTTTTCTATATTTATAAAAGCGCTAAGAAATGGCCTTTATTTCGACGAGCGGCTTGCTGGATCTAACCGACGTTCAATAAAGCCTAAGCCTAAGTCGGTGATGATTGCCATCAATGCAGTGGGTAAAGCTCCGGCAAGAATGATTGAAGCGCCATTGGTTGCATTTGTCCCACGGATGATGATATCACCTAGGCCACCAGCACCTACGAAGGCGCCAATGGCAGTGATTCCAATTGCAACGACTAATGCATTACGAATACCTGCCATGATCACGGAGACGGATAAAGGCAATTCGATCATATACAGTCGTTGCCAACTTGTCATGCCCATTCCTTTACCAACATCTAGTGTATTACGGTCTACCTGGCGCATGCCGGTATAGGTGTTTTTGATGATCGGTAAGAGCGAGTAGAGAAAAATCGTCAGAATAACGACATTGACACCTAATCCCATTCCAATCATCAAAATCGAGATCATTGCTAGCGAAGGGATCGTTTGGATGATATTGGCGATGCGGATCACCCAATCGGCCATACGCATCTTTTTAGAAATCCAGATTCCTAGTGGAATACCAACGATTGCAGCGAATAAAACGCCATAGATAGAGATCAGGAAGTGACGAACAAACTGTGCAAAGACATAACCGCCATTTTCCTGAAAATAGGCAATAAATTGTTGAAATAGATTCATGTCATTCATTTCGTCACTCTCCTTCAAAATAATTATTTTCTTGTAAGAAACGTTCTGCGACCACTGTCGGTTCCAACAGGTCATTATCAACTTGATAATTTAGTTGCTGCATTTTTTCAGTGGAGATTGTATCAGCAAGTTTGTTCAAGGCGTCCGCTACTTCTGGTGTGTCTTTGATTAATTTGTCATCGACTACTGGAGCTGCATCATAAGGTGGAAAGAAATTCAAATCATCTTCCAACATTACGAGGTCATAACTAGCGATCCGTCCATCCGTTGAATACCCGAGTACGATATCCATTTTTCCGTTGTCAACAGCATCGTAAACGAGACCGATCTGCATAGGCAAAATGTTTTTGAAAGAAAAGCCATATGCTTCTTGAAAGCCATCATACCCGTCACCTTCACGGGTGATCCAAGCTGTATCGACACCAGCAACCAACTGATCGGCAACGCCTTTTAAATCACTGACTTTTTTCAGATTATATTTTTCTGCAGTGTCTTTTCTGACTAGAAAAACATATGTGTTATCAAAGCCGTAGGAAGGAAACCAGGTCTGATGGTAACGTTTCTCAAATTCTTTTTTTACGGTATTGAAGGCAGCAGTTGGATCAGATTCTGGCTCTAAGCCAAGTGTTGTTGTCAAATCTGTTCCGGTATAACGAGCGGCAGAGATAGACGCATCGCCATTCATCATTGCTTGATGATTGATTGTCGTTGTTGCTAAGTTATTAATGACAGTGGTATTTTTGTCCGTATAATGTTCTACCATTCCTGCTACAATAGCGCCAAGAATCTGAGCTTCAGAAGTGATTCCTCCTGTGATAGCTACGGTGTCTTCATTAGATGTAGAAGCAAGTCCTGGAAAGGAGCAGCCTGAGAGTAAAATAATGATCATGGATAACAAAAGACCAAATTTCGCTTTGATTTTCATTTAGGCATCCCCCTTTAATGCAGCTGGTGTTAGTTTATTCTCAAGTAATCCGAGTAACCAGTCTGCTAAAAGTGCAAAAATCGTCACTGGGATTGTGCCGGCAAAAATCAATGCCGGTTGATAGTTATTCAATCCACTAAAGATCAAGTCTCCAAGCCCCCCTGCACCAATGTACGAAGCCAAGGTTGCCCAAGCTAAGACATAGACTGCTGACAAGCGGATACCTGCCATGATCGTTGGGATCGCTAACGGCAGTTCCACACTAATGATCGATTGGAAGTTAGTCATTCCCATTCCTTTAGCGACATCTCGATAATTCCAATCGACTTTCTTCATGCCAATATAGGTGTTTCGCAAAATAGGCAGCAAAGAATAGATAAAGAGTGCAACAATAGCTGGGACCTTACCGACCCCTAAAATCGGGATCATCAATGCCAACAGTGCCAATGAGGGAACAGTTTGCAAGGCACTAGTCACACCGATCACGATAGAAGCGGCTTTGGGAAAGCGTGTCAATAGAACGCCCAAAGGGACTGCAACGACAATGCCTAGAAATAGTGCGGCAAAGGAGATGTATAAATGCTCAATGCTTTTCGTGACCAATTGGCCGCCATATTCATTAAAGAAGCTTTGCATGGCTAGACCTCCTCTGGTTTTGCGGATTCGATCGCTTCAAGAAGGGAGGATTCCTCGCCCCAAATAACGTCATAAACAATATCGACTAATGAAGCACGCGTCAAAATTCCTACCAAATGATTCTCAGCATCCACGACTGGCACATATTTCAAACCGCGTTTAAGGATTCGTTGCAACGTATCTCGCAGTAAGGCGGTTTCTTTTACATAGAAAACATCTTTATTAAGAATATCCCCGACACTGGTTACTTTGCCTCGATTGCGGTCGATCGATTCTACATCGATATACCCTTTTAAGACATTGCTATTATCCGTCACTAATAATGTATCTACCCGTTTTTCTCTCATCAGGCGAATCGCTTCTTGTAAAGATTTTTCAGGAGTGATGGCGATTGGTGTTTTGAGCATGACTTCTTTAACTGGTGTGGTGTCTGGTTTTGCTTGCAGAAGGCGGTCTTCACCGATCAATTCTTCAACAAAGGTAGTAGCAGGATTTCGCAGAATATTTTGTGGTGTATCGAATTGGATAACGCGTCCTTCGCTCATGATCACGATGCGGCTAGCTAACTTTAATGCTTCATCCATATCATGGGTAACGAAGACGACGGTTTTACCTAAACGTTCCTGCAAATCTTTGATCAAATCTTGCAGTGAATCGCGAGTGATGGGGTCCAAAGCACCGAAAGGTTCATCCATCAAAATGATATCTTGGTCGGCTGCCAGAGCCCGAACAACACCGATCCGCTGTTGCTGTCCACCAGATAATTCGTGAGGGTAACGATCCAGCATTTCACGAGGAAGTTCCACCAGATCGATCATTTTCTCTGCTGTCTTATTTCGTTCTTCTTGACTGACCTTCAAAAGTTTTTGTACTAATGTAATATTTTCTCGAATCGTCATATGAGGCATCAAGCCGATGCTTTGGATCACGTAACCGATTTGGCGTCGTAATTCTACTGGATTGATATCGGTCACACTTTTGCCATCAATCAGAATTTTTCCTTTGGAGGGGTCTGTCATACGGTTGATCATTCGCATACAAGTAGTTTTACCACTACCACTGGTACCAATGAAACAAATAAATTCTCCCTTTTCAAAGGATAGATTGACATCTTCGACAGCCACTTTGCCGCCTTTATAGATTTTGGATACATGCTGAAATTCAATCATGATTTCACCTCTAGTTTTATTTAGGCGCAGCTTATTTACGCCTAGGGTCTGTAATTAGTATGCCCAAAAGTTTGCTGTTATTCAAATATTCTGCCTTTTTTATTCATATTTGCATATTATAAGCAAAATGTTTGAAACAAATCCAATCGAAATGAAAATCCAATAGGGAATATATGCATTATTCTTCATTTTGATTGTTATTTTTAAATGGGGATGAGTAGACTTTCTTCTTCACTAAAAGTGATATACAACATTTTAATATTAAATTAAAAGCGAACATTGCTGCTACAAGCGAGCATGTATCGAGTCACCAAATACTAAATCGATACATTTCAGATACATTTTTCCTTTAATTTAGCAGCAGGAGGTGTTCCGATGCGGAAAATAATTCTTATTTTGCTTTTTGTTTCAGTAGTCCTTGTTGGTGGTATTACTGGCTGGGCAGTCTATTCTGCAAATAAAATAAATACAAAAGTGTACGAAAAATTGAATCCTTCAGATGAGCAGTATGACTTAGATTACGACCAATTGAAACAAGAACCTTTTAATGTTTTGCTACTTGGCGTTGATACTGGAGAGTTTGGGCGAACGGATTCTGGTCGAAGTGACAGTATGATAGTCGCTCATATCAATTTAAAAAAGAAAGAATACACATTAATGGGAGTTGAACGCGATCTTTTAGTTGATATCGCAGACCAAGGAATGCAGGATAAATTAAATGCGGCGTATGCTTATGGAGGTGCAAGCTGTTCCGTTAAAACAGTAGAAAAAATGTTGGATATTCAAGTTCCTTATTTTGTTTCTATTGATATGGGAGATTTTCAAAAGATTCTCAAAGAAGTAGGAGCTGTTCAAGTAGAAAATGAATTTGAGTTTAGTTCTGATGGATTCGATTTTCCTAAAGGTAAACTAACGTTATCTCCAGAAGAAGCACTTTCTTGGGCGAGAATGAGGTATGAGGATCCACGAGGGGACTATGGCAGACAAATGCGGCAACAGTTGTTACTGAAAGGTGTTTTGGAAAATATGGCGCAATTGAACCAAGTCACAAAATGGAATGCATTTATCGATATCTTGACAGATAACATCAAAACCAATCTACCCATTACCAATCTTGTTCTTCATGCGAAGAAACTGATGAAAGAGCCAACAATTATTCATGACCAAGTGATTGGAGAGGAATTGATTCAGAATGGAATCTCTTATCAAACAGTTTCGACAGAAGAGATAGCAAGAGTTCATGATGTATTGACAACAAATAAGGAGGAAAAGCAATGAAAAAGATCCGTTTACTCATAACTGGCTTTATCTTTTTGTTAGTACTTTGCGGCTGTGCACGAATCAGTGAGGAATTTGCTAGAGGAAAAACAGAGAACAATCTGTCCCAGTCCTCCGAGTTAACAAGCAACAGTAGTTCTTCAAGAACAGTGACAAGTAACAATAAGGCTACTACAGAGACTAGTTTGGAAAATATACTAGAAAGCACTACAGAGACAGAGGAGATTCCTTCAAATAAAAAAAGGTCGCTTTGACATTTGACGATGGGCCAGATCCCAGCAATACACCTAAATTATTGGAACTATTGAAAAAAGAAAAAGTGCCAGCTACTTTCTTTTTAGTAGGACAGAACGTAGAGATGTATCCCGAGGTGGTGAAAGCCATCGCAAAGGATGGCCAAACTATCGGTAGCCATACCTATGATCATCAAGACCTCAGCACATTGGACGAATCTGGAATGACTAATGAGATCACGAAGACCGATCAATCTATCAAGAAACTCACAGGCAAAAAACCAGCCTATTTTCGCCGCCATATGGTTCTGTCAATGCAAAAGCTGCAGAATTGATCAATCGTCCCATCATCCAATGGTCTGTTGATTCAGAAGATTGGAAATCTAAAGATGCCCAAATGATCATTGATAAAGTAACGAGTTCTGTCTATGATGGTTCGATTATTTTGTTGCATGACATTCATCCGGAAACCATTGCTGCAGTCCCTGAGATTATTCGTGATTTAAAAAAAGAAGATTATCAATTTGTGTCTTTAGATACTCTTTTGAATAATCCTTCCAGCAATGAGACTTATTACGGAGAAAATGATCATCGGCCAGCCGGAGGTTAAACATGGATAAACACTATTCAGCAGGCATCGATTTTCTTAGGGCATTTGCGGTTATTGCTGTTATTCTCTACCATTTGCCTCAATATTCTTTTCAAGGAGGAAATCAAGGCGTAACGATTTTCTTTGTTATTTCGGGTTACTTGATGGCAAAGAATGCTTCCTATGCGTATCAAAAAAAACAGTTCTCCTGGATTGGCTTTTATAAGAAACGGATCAAACGGATTTATCCGTTTCTTTTATTCTCCTTACTTATCTTTATTCTGATAGCTGGGAGTATTCAAATCCGAATGCTAGGAAACATCAAAAGTGAACTTCCAAGTTTACTCTTTGGATATAACAACTGGTGGCAGATCCACGAAAAAGTCTCTTATTTTGATCGCTTCGCAAATTCGTCCCTATTTAAACATTACTGGTCTTTGGCGGTGGAATTACAATTTTATCTAGTTTTTCCACTCTTCTTTCTAACAGTCATGCGTTTGTCTAGAAAAAGAGGCTATCAGCTTATGTATCTTCTTACCATTATTTCGATTCTCACCAGTCTGTTATCGCCGTTTTCTATCGCTTATTACAATACCTTTGCTCGACTTTATCCGTTTATAGTTGGCATGTTTGGTTTTTTCAATAGAAAGAACATTAATGATGTCATTTCTTCAAAAAAAGTAACGAAGTTTTGGCTCATCATGAGTTGTTTGACTCTGGCTGTCTTTATTCCGCTGCCTTCGTTTACAGGTAGCTCATTGCTTGTCAGTGTATTAACAATGCTATTACTCGTTTTGATAAATGACAAAGAAGTGGAAAAAAGAACCAAAATCGCCAAATTCCGTCTTCAATATATAGGCAAAATTAGTTATGAATTATATTTGGTTCACTATTCGGTGTTTATTCTCCTAGTGAATATAGCACCTAAGATGAATCCTCTAATTGAATTGGTAGTGGTTCTGATCATGACGGTTCTGATGATTGCTGGCTTTCATTCTTTCATGCATTTAAAAAGAAAAGCAGGACGTTACCTTGGAGCAGGTCTTGTTGCTGTTGCAATCGGAATGATCATTTTTGCACCGACTAACCGTCTGACTGCGGATCAAAACGAATTGAAACAAGAGTTAAGCAGTAATCTGAAAAAGATAGAGAATCAACCCAATCAAAAAGGAAATATCTTATTTCTAGGGGATTCTGTGATGCTTGGAGCATATCAAGAATTGGAAGATACGTTTAGTGGGCAAGCAACCGTTGATGCGAAAGAATCACGGCAAATATCTAGTTTGGCAACGATTCTTCAAGGGTATCCCAATTTAGCTGATTATTCGACGGTAGTAATCGGACTGGGTACAAATGGTATTATTTCGGATGAGTCAATCGATGAAATCCTTACTCAATTAAAGGATAAACAGATATACTGGATAACTATCAAATGTCCGGAAGGCTGTCAAGAATCTGTGAATCAAAAATTAGCAGAGCTTCCTAGTCGCTACAAGAATGTCAATATCATCGACTGGTTTAGCCACAGCAAAGACCACCCAGAATACTTTTATGATGATGAAACTCATTTGAATGGGGAAGGACGCAGTGTTTATGCCCAATTAATGAAGTCTGTTCTTTCTAAATAGTGGGACAATGGCTAGGAGAGCGCGTTAAGACAGGAGGAACCATGTATTTACTAAATAAAACAATGAATGGGATTCGGTTATATTATTTGATTTTACTGGGAATCTTATATCTTTCATTTTATCAATCAAGTGTCTATTTTCTTTTCTTTACTAATACTATTTTGGCATATATTCCAATAGAATTAACCTTTCTTGCAATGTATTGTAAAAAAAAGTACATTATAGTGGTAGTTGTGTGTCTCTGGCTTGTTTTTTTACCAAATAATTTTTATCTCATGACAGATCTATTTCATCTTTCTTTATTGACACCTTATGATGAAGTAACATTGTTGATAAGTAAGGATTTAATGAATTGGATCAAACTTTTTCTGATTTTGTTGGCAGTGATGCCTTCAACAATTTTGGGCTGCTGGAGCATTGACAAGATTGCAAGAATATTAGTAGAGAAATTAACCATTGGTGTCTACCCAGCGCTTTTGATTGCGTGTCTTTTATTTATGGATTCTATTGGGATTTATATTGGGCGATTTACCCGTCTTAATAGTACAGATATTTTTGTGCGTCACAATCAAGCGCTTCAAAAAATTTTCGCTGATTTTGAAGATATTGACAATCGATCGATCGTACTTTTACTTTTGCTCTATCTTTTTTTGTGCGGTATCATGATCGGCTATCAGCTTATAAAACAGCTTCTTTACAAAAATTGGGAAGAAAGTGTGAAATCAAATGGATGTACTCATAGTAGAAGACAATCAAGCCATAAATAACCTGCTAGTAAAAAGCCTCGCAAAAAAAGGCTATCGAACGATCCCGATTTTTGATGGCAAAAGTGCCGCAGATTACATTGAAAATCATGAGGTGGATCTGATTCTTTTAGATATCATGTTACCAGAAATAAGTGGGGATGAATTAATAGACTATTTTGTCGAATTTGATATCCCAGTTATCTTTTTAACTGCCAAGAATACCTTGCATGATAAAGTGCGAGGATTAAAGTTAGGTGCAGAAGATTACATTACGAAACCTTTTGAACTAGAAGAATTATTTGCTCGAGTTGAAACAGTACTTCGCAGAAGGAAAAAGAGTTCTGTTTCTGAGATAAATTGGCACAACATCCGTATTGAAGACGAGAAGAGAAGTGTATTTTTTAACAATGAGTTGATTGCATTGACGCCTAAAGAATATCAATTGTTCATTTATCTCGTTCAAAATCGCGGAATTATTTTAGAGCGAGAAACGATTTATCAACGAATTTGGGAATCGCCAACTGAGCCAGATAGCAGAACTCTTGATTTACACATTCAGCGGATCAGAAAGAAACTGCATTTGGAAAACGAGCTGCGAACGATTTATGGTGTAGGGTACTTATTGGAGGAATAAGATGAAATATGCGACAAAAGCATTCTATTGGCTGCTATTCTTTTTTTTACTTTTGTATTTAGGGATCAGCACCATCAGTTTGCGGATCATCGCTCAACATGCAATCAATCAGGAATATGATCAAGCACTAGCTACCCAAAAAAGTGCTGCGATACTATTTGCAGCCAAAATTGAAGATCAAGAACCTACGAAAGAGCAGTTACGGAATCTAAATGATATAGTCAAGAGCACGGTAAAGAATGATTTTGAAATTTTGGATAAAGAAGGAAAGAGTGTGTATGCCAGTACAACTGACTTTCCAAGCATAACAGAGGTTGTTGATTACGATTCAATTAAGAAGAACACAATCAACATTAGCCCAATCATCACAATCAAACAAGAGAAGTTTTTATTTACAAGCTCGACAATTGGAACGACAGACTATTATTTGGTGTCTAAGCAGAATCTAATCACTTATCAAAGTATTCTGAAGAAAGCAAGTCATTATTTTCGAATGATTTTATTTCTTTTGCAGATCGTTTTGATTCCAATGTCGTGGTTTTTATCAACCCTCATCACTAAACCGATTCAAAAATTGATTGATCGCGCAACAGAGATTGCAAAAGGGCAAACAACAAAGCCTTTCGTTGTTGAAAAACGTGGAGATGAAGTTGAAAAGCTTGCCAACAGCCTAAACGACATGGCCAATAAATTAAATCAAGACATAGAACAAATCAGTCAGGAAAAAGAAAAGCAAGAATTATTTGTCTCAAGTTTATCCCATGAAATTTCTACCCCGCTAACGTCGATCATCGGCTATGCGCAAATGTTGCAGTGGGAGGATCTAAAGGAACCTTCTTCGGAATTTGTCGATTATATTTTAGAAGAAAGTTTTCGCTTGAAAAGCCTATCAGAAGATGTTTTGCGTTTATTGTACTCGAAGAAAAATGAAATGAATCTCGAAGCAATATCGACAGACCAGATTGACTCTTATATTACTCAATTTGTCTCTGGATTAGATGAGCGGATCCTTTTGCAGATGACTCTTCAAAAGGCCACCATACGAATGGACTTTAACCTATTTAAATTAGTCATTGCAAATATATTTTCTAACGCATTAGATGCGATGAAGGATAGGAAAGAGATGTGCATCACTGGCTACAGTAATGAAGGACGATATTATTTTATACTGAAAGATACTGGTCAGGGAATTCCCGAAGAGATTATTGATCAAGTCACTGATGAATTTTTTACGGGGGATGTCACTAGAAATTCTGGGCATTTAGGCTTAGGGCTTTCATTAGTGAAGAATATTATCTCACTTCATGAAGGGCAAGTGACGATCACTAGTGAGAAAGGTGAAGGAACGTTTATTACGATCGACTTTCCTTTAGATGAGGACTGAAGATGAGGAAAAGAATAAAGATAAGTCTGATCCTCCTATGGGTCGGTTTCAACGTATTTCTACTATTTTTACCAAATATGCTGTTTACAGATTCATTGTCAAAGCCAGTCGTATTTGAAGAATCCTTGGAGCTGCCTTCAAATAAAAGTACATTAGAAGAAGTGCTCACGAACGCCGGGAAAGTAACGCAATATAATAATACGGGAGAAGGAAGCCAGTATGTCAATACATATGCGGTGGAAATAGAGAAGCTGCTAAAAGAAATGGGAATCTCTTCAGAATACTTGGTTACGTTATCCCAGAATCTAAAGATTGATTCGGAAACTGTTTATTGGCAAATCAATTATTCTTCAATCGAAGGTTATGGGGAAGCCCTGATTGAGGAATCGACTAATAAAATCGTCCAATTTAAATATTACCCAGAGCAATCATTTCAAGAGATAGATCCTGAGAAAATTTTAGGGGCATATTTTAAGTATCTAAACATTGAAATTTCCTCAATAAAAAAAGATAGTCCACTATTTGAAGTATCTTTTGCTGACGGCCAAAACATCAAAGCGGTTATTGATAATTATCGTATTATTCTTAATTATCCCAGTGTTGAATAGGACAAGTAATGGAACAAGTAGCATTTTTTGAATATAGTTCTCCTTGGAGCGATTAAGAAAGGAATGAAAGGATGGCTTTATGAATTTTCGATAGAAGTGAATCGATAGAGACGAAGTGATTCGTAAAGCATAGGTTAGCAGTTCAACCTAAATGTCTTTCGTGGTTAGTTTGAATAATGGAAAAAGAATACTGGAAACGAATTTGCTTGCTTACTGCAATTCCCGATTGGAATAAAGATTCAGAGATTGTTACAGAAGTTGAACGATTAAGAAAGAAATATGAAGACTATCGCAAAGAAATTGACTCGAAAAAAGTCATGGTTTTTTATAAAAACAACAGCAGTTATGTTTATGACACATTGAAAAAATGTGCTCAGCAAGAAAAAATCCCACGTGAAAAAATTTTGTTTTATTCACAAAACGATAAAGCAGATAAAAAAGGCAGAAGATTCCGTGTTATCGGTTAAAATTCTCTAATAGATTAGGAGCACCGTGAAAAGGTTCTAGTCTCTCTAGCGCTCTTTTTATTTAAAGCTATGCCTAGTTTCCTAATTGGCGAGTAATCTCTAAACATGATAGAATAGACGGGCATATGAAAGAAAGAGAGTGACGACATGCTTACAACAGAAGATTTTGACTTTGAGTTACCGGAAGAATTGATCGCTCAAACGCCGCTTAGCGATCGCTCCAGTTCCCGCCTATTGGTCGTGGACCGAGAAAGCGGTGCAATGGAAGACAAACGTTTTTATGACATTATTGATGAATTAGCTCCTGGCGATGCCCTTGTGATGAATGATACTCGCGTTTTGCCCGCTCGTATCTATGGCGAGAAAATCGAGACCGGCGCTCATCTAGAGATTTTATTGTTAAACAATATCGAAGGGGACAGTTGGGAAACATTAATCAAACCTGCCAAGCGAGCAAAAGTCGGTACGAAGATCACCTTTGGCGACGGTCGCTTAGAAGCGGTCGTTGAAAAAGAACTCGAACATGGTGGCCGAATTATTCGATTCAGCTATGATGGGATTTTCTTAGAGATTTTAGAATCTTTGGGTGAAATGCCATTGCCGCCATACATCAAGGAACGATTGGAAGATCCAGATCGTTACCAAACCGTTTATGCTAAAGAGAATGGATCTGCAGCGGCACCAACGGCCGGTTTGCACTTTACGCCAGAATTATTGAAGAAAATCGCTGATAAAGGGGTCAAATTAGTTTATTTGACCTTACACGTGGGTCTAGGAACTTTCCGCCCAGTTAGCGTCGATAATATTGCGGATCACGAAATGCACAGTGAATTTTATCGATTGACGGAAGAAGCGGCGGCTCAATTAAACGATGTGCGGGCAAATGGTGGGAAAATCGTTGCGGTCGGAACGACTTCGATCCGTACATTAGAGACGATTGGTACCAAATTTGATGGCGATATCAAAGCCGACAGCGGCTGGACGAGTATTTTCATTACCCCCGGCTATCAGTTCAAAGTTGTCCAAGCCTTCTCAACGAATTTCCATTTACCGAAATCGACATTGGTAATGTTGGTCAGTGCCTTTGCCGGACGCGATCTAACATTAGAAGCTTATCAGCATGCCATCGATGAACGTTATCGCTTCTTTAGTTTTGGCGATGCCATGTTCTTAAAATAAAAAACTGAACGACAAGAGCGGCTCGTTAAGTTGGGATACTTCTCAACTTTTTGAACTGCTTTTTTGTCGTCCAGCTTATAACTAAGGGAAGGTATAAGTGGTGGTCGCTGATGGTTGGTTCATGCAAAGCAATTGTTTCTCAAAATTTGTTTTCTTTTACAAACTTACACATGTTTCGTGTGTTCTGATACAACGTAATAGACGTATCCTTTTTTCGAAAAGATTCTCGATTTTGTGTTACGCTTTTCTGTTACTTTACACGCTTGATACTAGGTGAAACTTGTATGTTCAACAACTTTTAGTAGATTGAGTTTGCGATATTTACAAGACCACCAACAGAGTTGCTACCTTCCTTACACCTATACTATAGCATATTTAGGAAGCGTTTGCAAATAGGTAGGGTATACAAAGTACAACGATCAATTCACAATTTAAAATCTAAAAAGCTGACTTACTAAAACATCGTTTATTCAATAATCAGCAAATCAGCAATCACTCGTTGACGTTCCTAGAGAGAGTCCACTAATTGTTAGGATCGTTGGTAAACTTTATAAGGGCGTCCGATTTTGGTATAGATAATCTGACTGGTAACATAGTTATTTTTTTCTAAGTAAAGCATGTATTTACGGACTGAGACATGAGAAAATCCGCTGATCTCTACCAAGTCTGGGATCGTGAAAGTGTCTGGAAATGTTTGGATAGCCGCTTTGATGCGATCCATGGTATCAGGAGAGAGTCCTTTATCCAGTTCTGTAAGGGATGACTCGGGACTCTTCTTTGCAACCATTATTTGATCAATGGTTTCTTGGGCAAGACTGTCTTGTTCCAAAGCTTCTTGCCGTTTTAGAAATAGTTCGATGCTTTGCCGGAAACGTTCATAGGTAAAGGGCTTGACGAGATAGTCCAGAACACCTAAATGTAGTCCATGCTGAATAGTTTGTGTCTCATTGGCTGCTGTGATCAAGATCACTTCGATGGCTTGCTGAGAGTTCCGGATCTCTTTGAGCAAGTCTAAGCCGTTGCCATTTTTCAAATGGACATCTAGCAGCACTAAATCAACTTGTTTGTTTTGTAGTAAGTATTCAGCATCTGTCACAGCATCTGCCGAATAGATTTCTTGAAATCTGCCGATTTTTTCTAAATAATTCCGATGGATAAATTCCACCATTGGGTCATCTTCGACAATTAATCCATGTAATGGTTTCATTTTATCACCCCATGATAATGCGTTTGTAATTGGAGAACGACAAAGTTAGGTTGTTCTTCTATCAAAAACTCTGCCTGGTAATCTTTTAACATTTGTTGGAAATAGTTGCTGTGAAAACTATCCTGCAATTGCTGCTGATCCGTTGTGGTCAGCTGAATGGTATAGGTCGTTGTCAGCAGGCCTGTTTCATGATGGATCTCGATCCGCAAATCTTCTATGGTGTTTAGTTGCAACAAAACATGATGAATATACCGGTAAAGATCGATCAACGATTTTGTTTCAACTTCTTGCGAATTGGCGGGAATTTCTGGTGAAATCTCGATCATCAAGTGGATTTTACGCTCAAAGAACTTTTGACGTTCGCCAATCAAAAATCCAGCAACTTGCGGATTCTGAACTAAAAAAGACAAGCGATGAGAGAACTCTTTTTCTGGAGTCAAAATATCATCCAGATAAATTTTCAATTCATCATAGGCTTTTAAATCAGCGAGCCCATAGATCACATGCAGTTTATTCATAAACTCATGGGACTGAGACTGCAGCGCACTGGCGTAAGCAGTAGTATTGGCTAACTGATCCATGACGAATAACGATTCTGTCGCATTGCGCAAAAACACGATCCAACCGATCCGTTTCTGATCCACATTGATCGGTGCAGAGGAAAAAAGAAAATCCTGTCCATTTTGCCGATAGAGCTGTTCAACATTTCGCTCCAAGTCTACAGCATCGGTCTGCAAGATCAAATCCTGCAAATGTTTGCCGACCAAGGAGTCATTGTGTCCACTGTTCTTTTGGTAAAGCTCGTTGGCGGCGATATTTGCCAAATTGATTTGTTGGTTCAAATCCAATACAATGACCGCATCTTTAGTTTCTTCCAACATGGCATTGCGTTCTTCAAAGAGACGTGAGATTTCTTTTGGTTCTAAATTATGAAGTTGCCGTTTCAAATAATAGGCAAGTCCAGTTGCTGCAAAGGCGGCGATTGTGATACTTAATGCTAAGGCAAGTAGATACCCTTCCCGAGAACTCTTTACTAAAGCACTCAAGGACTGCATACGGATCCCTAAAGCTACTACACCGATTTGTTTTTGCGATTCAGTGAGGGAATAGACGGGAACGAATCCCCGCAACGAGCGACCCAATGTTCCTTCACTGACAGAAACATGTTCTTTTCCTTCCAATGCAGTGACTTCATCACCGCCTTCGAAGTGTTTGCCGATTTGGGTCTCATCTGGATGAGTCAAACGAATGGCTTGCATATCCATAACTACCACGAAATCCAACCCGTGTATGTGTGTCACTTCATTTGTGTAAGCTTCCAATTGATCGTTGGAACGTCCTTCTTCCAAAGCGGTAGTCACTTGTGGATCGATCGCCAGCTGTTTACCGACGGACAAGAGCAGGTGTTCTTCGTTGGAGCGAATAAATGTGGAATTTTGAATAAGGACTAAACCATAAAGAATGGAAGTGACAATGAGTAAGACGATTGTAAAGACTAAAGTCAATACCCCCCATAACCGTAACCCTTTTTTCACTACATTTCCCCCTTTATTCGTAAATTATAACATAGCGGCGGAATCCCTAAAGACGCTTTAATTAATTTAAATACTTAAAATAATTAAATAAACTACGAAAAAGAAAACGCTTGCTTTAATCTGTGTGTAACGAGGTACTCGTAGAACTAGTAGATCAATTTAGGAGGAAAGCAAAATGGAAAAGCATATCGAACCCCATGTGGCGAGAGAACAGGTTGAATCTAAAGCAAAAGAAGAGAAGCTAATTGATCGGTGGATGAAAATCAAAATTGGATCAGTTCCGCTGCCAGTATACATTGTTTTATCAACAGTCATCGTAGTCACGGGTCTGTTACAACAATTACCCGTAAATATGCTAGGTGGTTTTGCGGTCATTTTGACTTTAGGGTGGTTATTAGGAACGATTGGTGCCACTATTCCTTTTATCAAGAATTTCGGTGGTCCGGCAATTTTATCTTTATTGGTTCCATCTATTTTGGTTTTCTTCAACTTAGTCAATCCGAATATTCTTGAGTCTGCCGATATTTTGATGAAGCAAGCCAACTTCTTATATTTTTATATTGCTTGTTTAGTTTGCGGCAGTATTTTAGGGATGAATCGCAAAATCTTAGTCCAAGGTTTGATGCGGATGATTATTCCCATGATGATTGGGATGATCTGCGCCATGGGTGTTGGTACGCTAGTTGGTGTATTATTAGGTTTAGAATGGCAACATACGTTGTTTTTCATCGTTACTCCAGTGTTAGCTGGCGGGATCGGTGAAGGAATCTTGCCTTTATCACTAGGCTACAGTGCCATTACTGGTATGGGGAGTGAACAGCTGGTCGCACAACTGATTCCAGCAACGATCATTGGTAATTTCTTCGCGATCATGTGTACCGCATTGCTCTCTCGCTGGGGAGAAAAACGACCAGATCTTTCTGGGGGTGGACAATTGGTCAAAATGAAAAATGATGATGACATGGCAGATGCGTTAAAAGATGATTCCGGCGCTTTTGATATCAAGAAAATGGGCGCTGGTGTGCTGACCGCTTGTACACTGTTCATTGCTGGTAGTTTACTGCAGCATTTGACTGGGTTTCCTGGTCCTGTATTGATGATTGTCTTAGCCGCTTTTTTGAAATACTTGAATGTGGTGCCGGCAGAAACACAACATGGCTCCAAACAATTGTATAAATTTATTTCCGGCAACTTTACTTTCCCATTGATGGCTGGTTTAGGATTGTTGTATATTCCATTGAAAGACGTTGTGGGAACACTGAGTGTCTCTTATTTCTTAGTCGTCATCAGTGTAGTGTTCACGGTAATTGCCACCGGGTTCGTCGTATCACGTTTCATGAACATGTATCCCATCGAAGCCGCAATTATTTCTGCTTGTCAAAGCGGTATGGGAGGCACAGGAGACGTAGCGATCTTAAGTACCGCTGACCGTATGAACTTGATGCCTTTTGCCCAAGTAGCTACCCGTTTAGGCGGCGCCATCACAGTGATTGCCATGACCGCAATCTTGCGAATGATTTTTTAATAAAAAATAGAAAAAACGATCAACTATTGGAGGAACGAATCATGTCAGAAGATGTAAAAGAAATCGCTTTGCGACAAGCCAAAGAACATGGCGGTAAATTGGAAGTAGTATCAAAAGCGGCGATTGAAAATCGAAGAGACTTAAGCATTGCCTACACTCCGGGTGTCGCTGCCGTATCTTCTGCGATTGCAGAAGATAAACAGCTGGCCTATTCATTGACAACAAAGAAAAACACAGTCGCTGTTGTAAGCGATGGTTCTGCTGTGTTAGGTCTTGGTAATATTGGAGCAGAAGCAGCAATGCCGGTCATGGAAGGGAAAGCCGCTTTGTTCAAGCGATTTGCAGATGTAGATGCTATTCCTATCGTTTTAGATACTCAAGAGACAGAAGAGATTATTGCGATCGTCAAAGCAATTGCACCGACCTTTGGTGGAATCAACTTAGAAGATATCAGTGCGCCGCGTTGCTTCGAAATCGAACAGCGGCTGATCGAAGAGTGTGCGATCCCGATTTTCCACGATGACCAGCATGGGACGGCAATAGTTGTCTTAGCGGCTGCTTTCAACAGCCTGAAATTGATTGGCAAATCACTAGCAGAAGCCAAAATCGTTGTCAATGGCGGTGGTTCTGCTGGACTTTCTATTACTCGTAAGTTTTTGGCAGCTGGTGCAAAAAATGTCATTGTCGTAGACAAGGTGGGGATCTTGAATGAAGAAAATGATCAGTTACCACCTCATCACGCAGAGATTGCTAAAGTGACAAACCGTGACCATCTTTCTGGTGATTTGCAGACAGCGTTGAAAGGTGCTGATATCTTCATTGGTGTTTCTGCTCCAGGAGCACTGAAGAAGGAATGGATCGCTGAGATGGGAGATAAGCCTGTGATTTTTGCTATGGCTAATCCAGTACCGGAAATCTTCCCAGACGAAGCCTTAGCAGGAGGTGCCTATATCATTGGTACTGGACGCAGTGATTTTCCTAATCAAATCAACAATGTGTTGGCTTTTCCTGGTATTTTCCGTGGAGCTTTAGATGCTCAAGCCCGCAAAATCACGGTTGAGATGCAGATTGCCGCAGCAAAAGGAATTGCTAGCTTGATTCCAGACGAGGAGCTGTCACCAACAAACATTATTCCGGATGCTTTCCAAGAAGGAGTAGCCAAAATCGTTGCGAATTCAGTCAAAGATGCTGTGGAAGCAAAACGTGTCAATTAACGGAAGAAACATTACGTTGAGAACAATTTTTCATTCAATCAAAAAGGACCTTACTTTGATATGTCAAAGTAAGGTCCTTTTTTTAAGCTAATGTCTGTTTTGGCAAGTTTTCATAAAAGGCTGCTTTGGTAGCACTGATATAAGGTGTCAACCAAAGATACCCGATACCAGCTGTGATAATGGCTAGAATGTGCCAGCCAATAAAACTCAAATCAAGTAAGAACAGTTTTCCTTTATACCCTTTCATCAATCGGCGGCTAGCCGTGATGCAAGCAAGAAAATCTGGCCGTGTACCTGTTTGCTCATAGGTATCATAGTAGATGAAGTATGCTTGTGAGTAGGAATAGGATTTGATGATTCCTGGAATCACAAATAATAATGCCCATAAACTAACGAAAATCGTTGATAAAATATAGATGACAATGATACCAAGTGCGAATACACCGCTAAATCCACGAAAGACATCAGAAAATGGACGAATCTCTTGTTTATTGCCGCGTAACAAATCAAGGAATGTCCAAGAAATCCCGGCACCAAACAATGCTGAGAATAATCCGCTGATCAAGCCACCGCCACTACCGCCAGTTGAGTTCGACGCTTCATTGATGGATTGACTATCAAAGGCACCATTTTGACTTAATGCCATCAAAGGCAACACAACAATCACTACGATCACAACAGCAAAAGCAATAGAGATCAACGTAGGGACCAAGCACATCAATACGCTATCTTTCCAGCGTCCATTCAGAACGGATTTGGCTTCACTTTTTAGTTGTCCTCTAGTTTTCATAAAAAAACCTCCTTTCTATCTGTTTAACATGATAGCAAATGAGCATGGATTGTACAAAAAATAAAGCAAAGAAAGGAAAGTTTTTTTGAAAAAGAGGAAGAGAAGCTGAAACCTTCTTGCAAATTCCTAACGCAACCCTTATCATTAATAGCGTTGCACAGTTAATCGAGTCTATAAAGAAAGTAGGGAAATGAATGTCGCAACCTGCCATTCGTTATCGTCTGATCAAGAAAGAGAAACATACAGGTGCCCGTTTAGGTGAATTGATCACACCACATGGCACTTTTCCAACGCCAATGTTTATGCCTGTAGGAACTTTAGCTACTGTTAAGACCCTTGCACCGGAAGAACTGAAAGCCATGGGCGCTGGTGTCATTTTAAGTAATACATATCACTTATGGCTGCGACCAGGAGAAGATCTAGTGGCCGAAGCAGGTGGGCTGCATAAGTTTATGAATTGGGATCAGCCGATTCTAACCGATTCTGGTGGCTTCCAAGTTTTCTCACTAGCAGATATGCGAAATATTGTTGAAGAAGGTGTCCATTTCAAGAACCATCTAAACGGTTCAAAAATGTTCCTTTCACCAGAAAAAGCTATCGATATCCAAAACAAACTAGGTTCGGATATCATGATGAGTTTTGATGAATGTCCGCCATTCGATGAAAGCTATGAGTATGTCAAAAAATCAGTAGAGCGGACTTCTCGCTGGGCAGAACGCGGATTGAAAGCTCATGCCAATCCAGATTCTCAAGGCCTGTTCGGGATCATTCAAGGGGCCGGTTTTGAAGATTTACGGAAACAAAGTGCGCAAGATTTGATCAGCATGGACTTTCCTGGTTATTCGATTGGCGGTTTGTCAGTAGGCGAGCCAAAAGCTGAAATGAATCGCGTCTTGGAATTTACCACACCATGGATCCCTGACCACAAACCTCGCTATCTGATGGGGGTAGGAGCCGCAGATTCTCTGATCGACGGCGTTATTCGCGGGGTCGATATGTTTGACTGCGTATTACCGACTCGAATCGCCCGTAACGGAACATGTATGACGTCTAAAGGTCGTTTAGTCGTGAAGAATGCCCAGTTTGCCCGAGATTTCCGACCAATTGATGAAAACTGTGATTGTTATACTTGTAAGAATTACTCACGGGCGTATATTCGTCATTTGATCAAATGTGATGAAACATTCGGGATCCGATTAACTTCTTATCACAATGTTTATTTCTTGTTGAATTTGATGAAACAAGTCCGTCAAGCGATCATGGATGACAACTTGCTGGAATTCCGGCAACATTTCTTCGAAGAATATGGCTTCAATAAAGAAAATGCCAAAAATTTCTAATTTATTCTGGTAAAACGGTAGGAATACACGTCAGATTCTGATAAAGTATCTATAGAAAAGTAAAAAAATCGAGGTGAAAAAAATGGCACAATCTTTACCAATGCTCTTTATGCTTGTTGCTTTGGTGGCAATGTGGTTCTTCATGAGCCGTTCACAAAAGAAACAACAGCAAGAACGAAAAAACTTATTGGAAAATATGAAGGCTGGAGATCGCGTAGTAACAATTGGCGGACTTCATGGCGTTCTTTCTGAAGTAAATACAGACAAGAGTACAGTTGTCATCGACTGTGAAGGTATTTTCTTAGAGTTCGATCGGGCAGCGATTCGTACCGTGACACCTGGTACTGGTGCATCTGTTGCAACTGAAATCGAACCAGCTGATGTTGTTGATGAAACAAAAGCAGACGATACAAAAGAATAATTTTTTTCGATCCGTCTGACAAAGACAGCTAGGACTAGAGCGTGGGACAAAAGTAAAAAAAACTTTTGTCCCACGCTCTAAACACGTCTAGATGGTGGGAGCAGAAGCAACTCCTTCGGAAACAAGTCGAAATACCCCAAAATTTGAGAAGCAATTTCCGCGTATTCCTTCTTATTTCTAGGAGTTTAGCACCTCTGTCCCAGCCTCTTTTTTTATAGAGTGGCGTTTGTCCAGATTTTCGCTTGTTCTTTAGCAAGAGCAAAAAAATCAGCAAGCAAAGCATGGAGAACAGGTCTTTTTCTACATTAATAGCCCCCTTAACAAGCATTTCTGTTAAGGGGGCTGTTTGTTTGGTAAAAGTGATGCTGCTACTCGATCGGAATGGTTTTCTTAGGTTCTTTGCCGTGATCATCTTTTGGCAAAGTCAATTTAAGAATACCTTCAGAATAAGAAGCTTTGATGTCGTCTTCTTTGACATTTTCTAGCAAATATTGGCGACGAACACTTGTTAAACTACGCTCGCTGCGTACTAGTTTTCCTTTTTTATCTTCAGTCGTAGTATCCGATTGATGTTGACCAGCAATCGTCAAAATACCATTCTCATAAGTGACTTGAATATTTTCTTTAGGAATACCAGGCAGCTCTGCTTCAACGAGATATTCCGAATCATTTTCGTGAATATCTGTTTTGATCATGTTCGCTTTAAAACCATCAAAAAAACTGCGACCAAAATCTTCGAAGAAATTAAAAGGTGTCATACTATAGGAATCTGAGCGACGAGGTTCAATCTCATGTGACATAATAATCAATCCTTTCTTTATTTTTCTTTCCAATTATTATTTTAGTCAAAATTAGTCAGTTTTCAAGTATTTTACTCTCTTTTTCTAGCCCGCATGTCAGGATAAATTTTACCCCTCGATCCTGAGAAAGACTATGGATCAGCAAAGGCGGTTTCTTTAAAGAAAATAAGTTTTTTGATGACAGTATATACTTAATGATATATACTATAATCGAAGCGAAAGGAGATGCTTATGCCAAAAAGAATAAAACAATTAGCTGTTGCACTCATTTATGCACTGTTATCATCCATCGCATTGAATATGTTCTGGCTGCCAGGAAATATATTTGCCAGTGGAATTACTGGACTTTCACAATTATTGTCGCAGCTCTTGGAAGTATACTTTGGTAACGAGTGGTCAATCCCTGTGTTGGTCTTATTTTTTAACGCGCCATTGTTAGCGATTGCATGGTGCAAAATCGATCGTGATTTCGCGCTTATGACGGTTTGTACTGTCTTCCTCTCATCTGTTATGATGAAGGTGGTCCCAGTTGTCACATTGACTACAGATCCAGTCATCTGCGCTGTTTTTGGCGGTGTGCTCCATGGGTTTTCCGTTGGTCTGACTTTAAACGATGATTTTTCCACAGGAGGATTAGATATTTTAGGGATCTTAGTGAAGAGAATGACCGGCAAAAGTATTGGCAGTTTCTTTATCTTTTTCAATGTCAGTCTCCAACTCGTTGCTGGAATGATTTTTGGCTGGCCGTACGCTTTTTATAGTGCAATCTCTTTCTTTATCAGTGGTCGAATGGTAGACTACGTGAATCTCAAGCAAAGGCGTGTGCAATTACTAGTAGTAACCGAAAAAGCAGAAGGTGTCATTGCAACATTACAATGTGCACTTCAGCGAGGGATCACAGTGATCAATGATGTTGAGGGGGGCTTTGATCATCAACAGAAGAAATTGTTGCTTTTAGTCATCTCCCAAAAAGAATTAAAGACAGTTGAAGGAATGATTCAATCCGTCGACAACCAGGCCTTTGTTAGTGTGGCTTCTGGTGTGAGTGCGAATCGTCCATTTTATGAATGGTAGAGTAGAAAGTAGGGAATCAAGTGAAAAAACAAGCCGTTTTTCAGGAAGTAGCAGATAAAATCGCCCAACGTGTCAATGATGGCACTTATGTAACGAGTCAGAAGCTGCCTTCTGATTATGATTTAGCGGAAGAATTTCAATGCAGTCGGCTAACTGTCCGCAAAGCCATCGATCTTCTGATCACCCAAAATATCCTAGTCAAAGAAAAAGGCAAAGGAACGTATGTGATGAAGCAGCCAAAGATCCAGAGTGGATCTGGCGGATTGCAAAGCTTCACCGAAACGGCCAAAGCCCAAGGGAAAAAGACCCGAACCGAAGTATTACAAGTAGAGACAGTGAAAGAATTACCGACTAAGATCCGACAGATGTTCGGCAACTATGGGAAAGAACCAATGGTGTATCTGACTCGTTTGCGTTATTTTGATGATGAACCGATGACGGTGGAGAACCTCTATGTATTGAAGCGTTATTTAGAAAAAGAGTCCGGCGAAATCACCAAAGATCAGTTAGAGTCTTCTTTATATGAAGTGATCGAAGCCAACATTGAGATTGGTTATTCCCATCAAGAAGTGGAAGCGGTCAAAAGTCCGCCAGACATTGCCAAGCTATTGCATGTATCCGAAGAGGAACCAATGCTTCTCGTCCATTCGATGACTTATTCCCCTTCTGCGAAACCGATCTTGTTCGATACATCTTTTTATCGTGCAGATAAATATACCTTTAAAAATACATTGGTACGTCAAAAATAAGGGGTGGCAAAAATGGACCAAATCAGCACAGCCATTGAGGAAAACTGGCTGGATTTTCTAAACTTACTCAAACAAGTCATGCAAGTTCCTAGTGTCAAATCTGAACCTATGCCACAGGCGCCCTATGGTACGGAAACTCGGCGAGTTTTGTCTTTGGTAATGGAAAAAAGTGCCGCTTTTGGATTTGGAACAAAGGTGATCGATGATGCGATCGGCTATGCACAGTGGGGACCAGAAGGGTCAGACTACATCGGTATCCTGGGACATCTCGATGTGGTGCCTGCGGGTTCAGACTGGGATTTTCCGCCGTTTGATTTAAGCGAAAAAGACGGCCGCCTTTATGGTCGGGGAATTCTAGACAACAAAGGACCAATCATTAGTTGCCTTTATGGGATGAAATTATTGAAAGAATTAGGACACCAACCGAAAAAAAATCTGCGGATCATTTTCGGTACGGATGAAGAAAGTGGTATGTCGGATGTTCCTCATTATTTGGCCGCAGAACAACCACCTGTGTTCGGATTTACGCCAGATTGTAAGTATCCGGTAGTCTATGGCGAACGAGGGGTCGTCAATGTAGCGCTCCATTTTCCGCTGCCAGACGATGAACTACAGCAACTCACTTCGTTTCAGGGGGATCAATTCCGAGACCATGTTCCTGACGACTTGAGTGTAAGCATTGCCGATCAGAAGTTTGAAGTCACAGGGAAACGTTCTCCAAGCAATGCTCCTGAATTGGGAGAAAATGCAATTTCGATCCTGGCAGCCCAACTGGCTGAGAAACAAACTATTCCTCCAACCATACAATCTTATTTTCGTTGGATCTGTCAAAGCTTTCATCAGCAGCATTTTGGAGAAGGGATTGACTTGGCGCTGGCTGATGAAGATTCTGGTAAATTGATTTTGACGCCTGTCGTGATACAAAAGTCTCTCACAGGATTAGTGATGGAAGTTGCCTTTCGCTACCCAGTGACTGTTACAGAAACAGACGTATTGTCCCGTTTGAAAAGGCAACTGCCTATCGGTGTCGAATTAGAAGTCATTCGCAGTATTCCCGGGTTTTGCCGAGACAAAGAATCAACCGAAATAGCTAAACTGTCGACGATTTATCACACAGTCACAGGCAATGACCCTAAACCAGTAACCACAACAGGGGCAACCTATGCACGCAAAATGCCGAATATCTTGGCATTTGGTCCGTCTTTTCCTGGTCAAAAAGGGATTGCACACAATAAGAATGAGTACATGGACAGTGCTGACTTACGGATGAATTTAGAGATCTACATGCGCAGCATCAAAGCATTAACAGAATAAGAATGCCCTGGATGAATCCTCAACAATAAAAAAAATCCGAAACGAGTTTCTTATAAATCAATGAGAGTTGAAAGAAACTCGTTTTTTAGTATAGACATACTAGTATATACCATATAGAATATACTTGTAAGCGCTACAAATGATGGAGGGAAAGATATGTGGGGAATGATTGCAACTTGGCGAATGGCACACGATGGTGTACTGGCAGCCAAAGAACTTTTAGAAGGACAAGCGTCATGCAAAGATGCAGTAGAAACTGCCATCAAAGCAGTGGAAGATTATCCATTTTATAAATCAGTTGGTTATGGCGGATTGCCAAATGAACGCGGAATCGTCGAAATGGATGCCGCTTTTATGGATGGTGAAACATTTAAGATTGGTGCCGTTGCAGGGATTACCGATGTTGCCAATCCCATCTCAGTTGCACGCCAATTGAGTGATGAGAAATTCAATAGCTTTCGAGTAGGGCAAGGAGCCACCGAATACGCGATGTTGGCTGGATTTGAACGTAAGAATATGTTGACCGATCGGGCAAAAAAAATCTGGGAAAAACGATTAGCAGAAATCGCTGCTTCCAACCTCGATCCTTACGATGGCCATGACACGGTTGGCGTTGTTGCTCTCGATACGCAACAGCAAATGGCAGTCGGAACCTCTAGCTCTGGTTTGTTCATGAAAAAACAGGGTCGAGTGGGAGATTCGCCATTATCCGGCTCAGGATTTTATGTAGACAGTACGATTGGCGGAGCTGCCGCTACAGGTTTGGGTGAAGATTTGATGAAAGGCTGTCTTTCTTATGAAATCGTCCGCTTGATGGGAGAAGGTCTTTCACCACAAGCCGCTTGTGACCGGGCTGTTTATGGGTTTGAAGAACGATTACGCAAACGTTATGGCAAAGCAGGTGCCTTTTCGTTGATAGCATTGGATAAAAATGGGGTATGGGGGGTGGCAACAAATGTAGAATTCACATTTAGCGTTGCGACAGCTGACCAAGAAGCGGCTATTTATATGGCCAATCCTGGTCCAGATCAAACCACGGTGATCACACCGATCACGCAAGAGTGGCTTGATGCATATGAAGCACGCATCAAAGCACCGGTATGATTTCAAAAAAAGAGGATTGCAAAGAGCAAGATCTCGAAAGGAAGAGTGGAATGTTCGATAAATTAGAAAATGTGTTGATGCCGCTTGCGGTAAAGTTAGGGCAGAACAAAATTTTGATCGCAGTGCGTGATGGCTTTTTGATCACGACACCATTAGTGATTGTAGGATCGATTTTCTTACTGTTCGCAAATTTTCCAATACCAGGGTGGTCAGAGTTTTGGGCAGGAATGTTTGGTACAGGTTGGGAGTCGTGGGTCACTCGGGTTTCTGGTTCTGTCTTTAATACAGTTGGCTTCTTTTCATGTCTAGGAACGGCGTATGCTTATGGACGGGAAAAGAAAACCGATCCCATCCAAGCGGCAGCGGTAGCCGTGATTGCGTTTTTGATTTTAACACCAAATAAGCTGATCGTTGAAGGAGTGGCAGATCCAATTAGCGGGCTTTCTTTTGATCACTTAGGAACAAATGGGATTTTTGTCGGTTTGCTCGTCGCACTTATTTCTGTAGAAATTTATGCTTATACAACAAAACGAGGCTGGACCATCAAGATGCCTGATGGGGTTCCACCTGCTGTAACGAAATCCTTTGCTGCGCTGATTCCAAGTGCACTAGTCATGCTCTTATTTTTTGTCATCAATATATTATTTGGTATGACCCCTTTTGGTACCGTCCATGATTTTATCTTTAATGTCTTGCAAATGCCATTAAAAGGAGCCGGTAATACATTAACCGCACAGATTTTCTATAGTTTAGCCTGTACGATTTTTTGGTTCTTTGGGATTAATGGTCCGGCGGTAGCCAATTCTGTATTTGCGCCGATCTTAAGAATTCTAACCATGGAAAACCTAGATGCCTTTCAAGCTGGTAAAGATTTGCCAAACATCTTCACGGATCCATTTTCGAACTTCTTTACCAACTTTGGCGGCGGTGGTTCTACACTTTCCCTTGTAATCATCATGGTCCTCTTCTGTAAATCAAAACGGATCAAAGAACTAGGGAAACTTTCGCTCGTTCCTGGAATTTTCGGGATCAATGAGCCAATCATCTTTGGTTTGCCAGTCGTATTGAATCCAATCATTATTATTCCTTTTATCGCTGTTCCAATGGTTAATCTGCTTTTATCAACATTGGTAACCAACCTAGGAATCATTCCTTATACAACCGGCGTTTCATTGCCATGGACGACCCCGATCGGCTTCTCAGGGTATTTGAGTACAGGAAGTCTGGTTGCCTCTGTCTGGCAATTGATTCTATTAGCCATTGGTTGTTTGATCTACTATCCATTCATTATGGCATTAGACAAGCAATACCTGAAGGATGAACGGGAAGCAGAACAAGCCAAAAGTGAAGAACTGGAATTGTCGTTTGATGATATTTCCATCGATCACTTGTTATAGAAGGGGGATCACAATGAAAATAATCTTTTTGCTGGATCAAATTCAAGCCGGACTTGGTGGGAAAGAACATGGGGATCAGCCATTAGGAGGGCAAAAGACAGCGATTGGTTCTGTCAAAATGTTCGAAAAGTTATTAAAGGAAAAGAATATGGAGGTTCTTGCCACGATTTATTGTGGTGATGACTATTACCGAAAGCATGCGAAGGAATCTTCTTTAAAGATTGCCGCAATGGTACAGAAATTAGGCGCAGATGTGTTGCTTTGCGGTCCATGTTTTAATTATGAAACATACGGGGAAATGGCTGCTGAAGTTGCGAAAGTTGTCGAAGAGAAGGTTCAGATCCCTGCTGTTGCGGCGATGTCCATTGAATGCCAAGAGGCAATCACAAGATTTAAAGATCAAGTAGATATTGTAAAAATGCCAAAAAAGGGTGGTACTGGATTAACAGAAGCAATGAACGAAATGTTGACTCTTTGTCAGTTGAAAGCAGAGAAAAAAGATACAACGGATTACGTGAAGGAACATTGTTACTAAGGAGTGGTAAAGCAGATGGGACAAATGGATCAGCTCGAAAAAGTGGTCAAAACTCCCGGAATTTCCGGAAGAGAAAAAACAATCTCTAAATTATTGAAAGAGTATTATGCACCTTACTGCGATGAAATCATCTATGACAACCTAGGTTCGATCTATGGGGTCATCAAATCTGAAAAGGAGAATCCAACCACTGTTTTAGTGACTGCCCATATGGATGAACTTGGGTTTATTGTCAAAAAAATCGAAGAAACCGGCTTGATTCGCGGACTGATAATGGGGAAAATCGAGCCGAATAGCTTATTGGGACAGGAAGTCCACCTGTACAATCGACAAGGGAAAGCCTTCCCAGGCGTCATTTTAGGACGAAACAAAGCAAACCAGGTTCAGGGAAAAGAGGACGTTTTACTAGATTTTGGTTTTTCTTCAAAAGAGGAAGCATTGTCAGAAGAAGTTTCTTTGGGAGATATGGTGACATTTGCGCCCAAATTTACTGTCAGCAAAAATGGAAAAGAATGGATCGCTCCAAATTGGAATGGACGGATTTCTGTCAATCAAACGATTGATTTGTTACGTCAAATTTATGAAAATCAACTCAGCTTCCCTTTTGATCTATATGTTGGATGTACGGTTCAGGAGCAAGTCGGTGCCAGAGGTGCTCAAACAGCAGCGAATCTGGTTGCACCAGACCTAACGATCATCCTAGATACAAATCGAGCCTGGGATTATCAGGAAGATGCTGGCGATGTACAAGGAGAACTCTCAAAAGGAGTTCTATTGACATATTATGATCCTTCCGTTTTGCCAAATCGGTTGCCGATGGAAGAATTGAGAAAAATCTGTGAAGAGGCAGCATTGCCATATCAATATTATTTCTCATTAGAAGACTCAGACGGTGCTTGGTTCAACAAATTACGGACGGGATGTCCAGTCTTATTTATGAACATGCCTGTAAGAAATATGAACACAGCAGCTCAAGTTGTTTCGCAAGAAGATTATGAAACAGTCGGTCAAGCCATCTATCTTTTTCTGAAAGACTTAGACGAAGCAGCGATTGTTTCATTCAAAGAAGAAAACCGCTAGGAGACGATCCCTATGAGAGCTGTAGACTTAGAAATCCTAAAAGAATTAAGTGAAGCCGATGGTATCGGCGGCCGGGAAAAAGAAATATCCAGAATCGTGAAGAAATATGCAGAAGGAGCAGTTGATTTCTGTTTTTATGACAACCTTGGTTCATTGATCTTAGTAAAAAAGAGTTCTAAAGCGAATGCGCCCAAAGTGATGTTGTCAGCCCACATGGACGAAGTCGGTTTCGTAGTTCGAAAAATCACCAAGGAAGGTTATTTGAAACTCTTACCGGTAGGCGGCTGGTGGGGACACGTCATGCCCGCACAGGAAATGCGTGTCACAACGATGGAAGGCAAGAAATACACAGGGGTCATTGGAAGTCGCGCGCCCCACGGGATGCCGCCAGAAGAAAAGAATAAAGTGATCCCAGCTAATGAATTTTATTTAGATATGGGGGTTCCGTCAGCTGAATATATTCGCCAGTTAGGAATAATGGTAGGCGACATGGTTACACCTAAGACGGTCTTTCGTGAAATGAATGATCCGAATTACTTGCTAGGGAAAGCGTGGGATGATCGAGTTTGTGTGGGTGTCTGTATTGAGGTCATGAACGCTTTAGCCAAAGAAGAGCTAGCTGTTGATGTCTACTTTGCGGCAACGACTCAAGAAGAAGTCGGTATACGAGGTGCCCGTACAGCTGCCCACAGCATTAAGCCCGATTTGGCGATTGCGTTAGATGTCACTACCGCTGTAGACACTCCCTTTGATCAAGGGGGATTGCAACTGGGAAAAGGTCCTGTACTCTCTGTTTTGGATTCGCTAACGATCGGTAATAGTGAACTGCTTGCAAAAATGGAAGAGATTGCAGTAAGACAAAAACTACCTTATCGGCATGACTTCATGACTGTTGGAGGGACAGATGCTTGCAACATCCATAAAGCAATGACAGGAGTTGTTGCAATGACAGTATCGATTCCGACAAGGTATATGCATTCCTCAAGATTAATCATCCACAAAGAAGATTATTTGCAAACAATCATTCTATTGAGTGAATTTTTGAAAAAAATCACCTCTGAAGAAACACGCTCCTTCAAAATTGGACAATAGAGTGTTATTGTTCATCTATGTAAATGCAAAACCAAAATCAGTATCCATCATACTAAGAACCGATATATTTGAGAATCAATCAAATATATCGGTTCTTTTTCTTGGAAAAAGCTTGATAAAAGCAACGATTGTTCAATAAAGCACATGGATACTCGAGTCACTTAAACATCAGATTAAAATAACTCGATATGTTGAAAACGCTTGATTTAACTTATTTTTAAAAAACTGTGAAAAAAATCACAGAAATTGTTTACAAACGAAAAGAGTTATTGTATGATGTGTATGTGAAGTAATTAACAAATAAATTGTTAACGAACTAGGAGGATTACAATGGCTAAGACATTGGAAAAAGAAGTGACGATCGATGTACAAGCAATGATCGATGATCTTGCAAAAAAAGCAAACGTGGCCTTAAAAGAAATGGAAAACTTTGATCAAGAGAAAGTAGACCATATCGTACACGAAATGGCTATGGCAGCCTTAGACAAACATATGCCGCTTGCAAAAATGGCAGTTGAAGAAACGGGTCGCGGAATCTATGAAGATAAAGCAATCAAAAATATGTATGCTTCAGAATATATTTGGAATAGCATCAAACATGACAAAACAGTTGGCGTGATCAATGAAGACAAACAAAAAGGGTTGATCGAAATTGCTGAACCAGTCGGGGTTGTCTGTGGGGTAACTCCAACAACGAACCCAACGTCAACAACGATCTTTAAAGCAATGATCGCATTGAAGACTCGGAACCCAATCGTGTTTGCTTTCCATCCATCTGCTCAAAAATGTTCAGCAGAAGCAGCGCGGATCGTTCGTGATGCAGCAATCGCAGCCGGTGCACCAGAAAACTGTGTGCAATGGATCGAACATCCATCAATCGAAGCAACAGGCTTATTGATGAATCACCCAGGAATCGCCATCGTATTGGCAACTGGTGGTGCAGGCATGGTCAAAGCTGCATACTCAACAGGAAAACCAGCCCTAGGTGTAGGTCCAGGTAACGTCCCTTCTTACATCGAAAAAACAGCAAAAATCAAACGCGCGGTCAACGATTTGATCGTTTCTAAAACATTTGATAACGGAATGATCTGTGCTTCTGAACAAGCAGTGATCGTTGATAAAGAAGTCTATGCAGCTGTTAAAGCAGAGTTTGAAGCTCATCAAGTATACGTGGTAAAACCAAAAGAATTGCAAAAACTTGAAGATGCAGTGATGAATGAAGGCAAATATGCTGTAAATCCAGCAATTGTTGGACATTCAGCAATGGAGATCGCAAAATTAGCAGGCATCAAGGTGCCTGAAGGTACGAAACTATTGATTGCAGAACTAGATGGCGTGGGTGCAGATTACCCATTATCTCGCGAAAAACTTTCTCCAGTTCTAGCAATGATCAAAGCAAACAACACAGAAGATGCTTTCCAAAAATGTGAAGCTATGCTTGATTTAGGTGGATTAGGACATACAGCGGTTATCCACACAGAAAATGAAGATTTGCAATTGGCATTTGGCTTACGCATGAAAGCTTGCCGTATCTTGGTGAATACTCCATCTGCTGAAGGTGGTATCGGTAATATCTACAATGAAATGATCCCTTCATTGACACTTGGTTGTGGTTCATACGGAAAGAACTCTGTTTCTCGTAATGTTTCTGCTGTGAACTTGATCAACGTTAAAACTGTAGCGAAACGGAGAAATAATATGCAATGGTTTAAATTACCGCCAAAAATCTTCTTTGAAAAGAACTCTCTATTATACTTAGAGAAAATGGAAAATGTTGAACGTGTCATGATCGTTTGTGACCCAGGAATGGTTCAATTCGGCTACTGCGATACCGTTCGCGAAGTTCTTGCTCGCCGCAAAAACGATGTGAAGATCGAAGTCTTCTCAGATGTAGAACCAAACCCATCAACAAATACCGTTTATGCTGGAACGAAGATGATGGTTGATTTCAAACCAGATACAGTAATCGCTCTTGGTGGTGGATCAGCAATGGATGCTGCGAAAGGCATGTGGATGTTCTATGAACACCCAGATACATCTTTCTTTGGCGCAAAACAAAAATTCTTGGATATCCGTAAACGGACATACAAGATCGACAAACCAGAAAAAACTCAATTTGTATGTATCCCAACAACTTCCGGTACAGGTTCTGAAGTAACCCCATTTGCGGTTATCACAGATAGCGATACGCATGTGAAATACCCATTAGCAGACTACGCATTAACACCAGATGTAGCGATCGTTGACCCTCAATTCGTCATGTCAGTTCCTGCTTCTGTAACAGCAGATACAGGTATGGATGTATTGACCCATGCGATTGAATCTTATGTGTCGGTAATGGCATCTGATTACACTCGTGGGTTGAGCTTACAAGCAATCAAGTTAGTCTTTGACTACTTAGAAAAATCAGTGAAAACACCGGATATGGAATCTCGCGAAAAAATGCATAACGCATCAACAATGGCAGGTATGGCCTTCGCCAATGCATTCCTAGGTATTTGTCACTCAGTTGCTCACAAAATTGGGGGAGAATATGGTATTCCTCACGGACGTACCAATGCGATTCTTTTACCGCATATTATCCGTTACAATGCCAAAGATCCTCAAAAACATGCGATGTTCCCTAAATATGATTTCTTCCGTGCTGACACAGATTACGCAGACATTGCGAAATTCTTAGGTCTTAAAGGAGAAACAACTGCGGAACTAGTTGAAGCATTAGCAACTGCGGTTTACGAATTAGGTAAATCCGTTGGTATCGATATGAACTTGAAAGCACAAGGCGTGACTCAAGAAGTATTGGATGCAACTGTAGATCGTATGGCTGAATTGGCTTACGAAGACCAATGTACAACTGCGAACCCTAAAGAACCATTGATTTCTGAATTGAAACAAATCATTGTGGATGCTTATAACGGCTAAGCAATGAATGCACCAATCCCCTCGGTATCTTAGCTGCCGAGGGGATATTTTTTGTAGTTGAGAGATACAATGAATTGAGTTAACTGTAGGGTGGTGCAGAAACTAGTAAATTTGACTATAAAAGAAGTGGTATGTGATATGTAATATACAGTAGAGAAAACAATTACTATTCAGCCCGTCTGTTTTTCAACATTATTCTCGAAGCTTTTCTTGACGAAGCAAAAGAAAAACGCAACAATAGAGTAGGAGGTGGTACCGATGGACACAGAGGCCTTAGTGTTAGATTTACTCGTTCAGCAAAAACAAATGGAAGCGTTACAAAACTATTTAATGAAAACATCAATGGTTGAAGATGAAGCAAGCCAAACGTTTCTTTTTGACTTAAAGGATTATGTCGATAGTTTATCTTTAGTGACTATTTACGAAACGGCACCAACGATAGAAGAACGTCAAGTGGAAGAGATGTCGGCTATTCTGGGAGATCAGGCTCAAACACTTCGAGAGTTAATCCGGCAACTAGAAGAACTTGAAGATGCTGGGAAGAAGGATTTCTATGGTCAACAAGACGGTGAGTTGCGCCGAACGATTGCTGGGTTAAAAGGTATCCTCGAGTTAAATGGATTACTTTTACAAGATAATCTTACGTTTCAGAGAAAGTGGAAGGACACCGATGGTACAGTGGTAGTCAAAGAAACAGCGTCCGAAAAAAATGGCTTTTTTCAACGTTTGTTTGGTAAAAACAAGTAGCTTCAGTTTTATTTTTCAGCAGTTTGATGTTTGAAAAGGAGAAAGATGAAAAATCATATACAATTGAAATCAATCACCGAAGAAAACCTTTCTGCTCTTTGGTCGATCAGTTATGGTCCTAAAGCTGACTTAGAGTGGAAAAAGTGGGATGGACCTTATTTTCAGGACCCTATCCTAACCTGGGAAGAATTCAAAAATGGATTTGGCAAAAATTGTTTAAATAATCCATTACGGAAGGCTATTTATTATCAAGGAAGGCTTGTAGGAATCGCCACTGCATATTGGGAAGATGGCAATCTGCATCAATGGCTTGAATTTGGTGTAGCAATCTATGATGCCACTATATGGAATCATGGGGTCGGTAGTCATGCGATGCGTTTGTGGATCACATTCTTATTTGAACAAGAACCACTCATCCAACGGATCGGATATACGACTTGGTCAGGCAATCACCGGATGATGAAGGTTGGGGAAAAACTGGGCATGACGAAAGAAGCACAAATCCGTAGAGTTCGTTATTGGGAAGGCCACTATTATGACTCAGTAAAATACGGTGTGCTGCGAGAAGAATGGAACCAAAGAATGGGCAGGTAAGAAAAAAACTGCACTGTACCAATAAACGGGATTTTTTGTTCCGTCTGTTGGCATCGATAACAGATCTAACTGCTAAAACGTAAAAAATATCTATTTGTGGATCCAGCTGGGGATATTCCTTGCTGGTCTTTTTTTGTCGCCAACTGTTATTGATTGTCTTGCTCCACAATATCGAAAGACGAGGAAGCTAAGAAGCAGCTTTATTTCAGCTGATCAATTTACAATTTTAGATGCAATCCTTTTTTGAAAGTCATGGGAGAGTAAGCGTAGATACACTGATTTTTGTTTGAAGCAAAGTCAAAGCAGGTACAGCTATTTTTTTTGCTACCATTATTCCTAGAAATACTTTGGTCTACAGATACAGTAGTTATTAATTTTTAGCAAATGAAATGGCGTGATTGGGGTGTGAAAAGTGCGTAACGTTCGTGCTATATTTCACTAGTTAAGTTATAACTTTACTATTTTCCATTTTAGGATTATTATTATTAAAATGAGAATATGGTTAAAAAAAGAAAAGGTAATGATTAGCAAAAAAGGAGATCAAAAATAAACGAAAAATATTTAGCTATGTATCTTTATTTGTCTTATTAAATTCACCACTGGCTACCCCCGTAGTGACAGTACTAGCAGCGGAGGGAAACGACTCTGTACAGTCTGACACCACCCAAGAAACTAGCAACGATTCAGTTGAGACTGTTACTGAATCTTCTACCTCTGAAAGTGTTACTTCTGATTCAAAGGAATCAAGTTCTGAGAGTGAAGCATCAACAACATCAACAGCATCAACAGTAGGTACAGAAGAATCATCGATTCCAGATACAAGTTCTGCCAAATCAAAGGAAAAATCAGCTAGAAGTTTGTTGCCATCAAATGCTCAACAGTTCGCAAATTCGTTGCCTGATAATCAAGCCAATACTGAGGATGTTTCTAGTTGGTTACCAGATCCTACATTACAGTCAATAGTGGCGAAGGCATTAGGAATCGAAGTATCAGAAATCACTAAAGAAAAAATCAGTAAAATGCAGACAATCTATATTTATTCGACTGATTCAGCTCTTGCTGATTTGTCCGGTTTGGAGTATGCCACAAGCCTGTCTTCCTTTTACATGAATGGAACCAATCAGATTTCTGATTTTTCGGTATTAACTAAGATAGATAGTTTAGTCTATGCTTATTTAATGGGAGCGAATGTTACAGATGACAATGTTCCTGATTTTGGGGACAATTTTACTCGATTGAACCTTTCTTCTGCTAATGTCACAGATGCTGTCTATCCGAAGATACTTGAAATGAAGAATTTAGAATCACTTACTTTTGAGTCGAATATGAATATTACTACGATTGCGCCATTGGCTACATTGCCGAATTTAAAGGAATTACGGATTCAATTTTGTGCGGTCAGCGATTTCACCGTTATCAACAATTTTCCTGTCTTAGAAAATCTGGCGGCTTATGGGCAGAATACAGGAAGAAGTGATGGAGTGACTACGATATCTGCTAAGGAGCTGAATTATGATGCTGCAACGCAGTCATTTTTTGTCCCGTTTTCGATCATGCCCAATCGACTAACAAATTTTGATGGCTATGTTCCACCTTTTTCAACATCCAATAGTCAAAGCCAAACGTATTTTGACTTAAACGGGGTTCAACTCCCTTCTTCTCAGCTATCTATTACAGATCAAGACGTCACTGTGTCTGATATAACCCCAGAAGAATTTGAAGGTATTCATACGATGAAATACAATTCACGTCTGAATAATCCAGCCGGGACATATGCACAACCAGATGGGTTTAGCTTCTACGCGATTTCTTCAGGTACCTATTTGCATCAATTTGCGATCAATCATCAAGAAGCAGCCGCAGATGTCACAGTAGAATATGTGGACACAGATGGAAATGAGATCCACGCACCACAAGTCATTACAGGAAATGTTGGAGATGACTACGACGCTACGACGGATGTATACAAACTAACGATCAATGGTTATACATTAGACACGAAACAGTTGCCAAAGAATGGCACTGGAGTAATGAGTGATCAAGCGCAAACCGTGACATATGTGTATACGAAGAATTCGGATAAAGGCAAAGATTCAGAAAGAGCGGCAGCTGTGACAGTTGTCTATGTTGACAAAGACGGCAAAGAAATTCATGCAGCGAAAACCATTCAAGGAAATATCGGTGATCACTATGATGCTACTACGAAAGAATATCAGTTGTCGATCAATGGTTATCATCTAGATGAGAGCCAATTACCAGAAAATCGGATCGGAAAGCTAGGGAAAGAGCCGCAAACCATCACATATGTATATACAAAAGATGCTTCTCCAGCAAAAACATCCACTTCAGAGCAAAAAAACAAGACATCAACATCTAAGAAAGAAAATACAAATTATCAAAAAGATTCAGAATCAAAAGCAAAATTACCACAAACCAATGACGTATCAAAAAGTTATTTAAACCTTATAGGAATTGGATTAGTCAGCTTTATTGGATTCTATTTAATAAAAAGACGAAAATAAAAGGTAGCAGTTCTTTTTGATTACGAGATGTCGATTCTTAAGTGGAGACAAGGATTGTTCATTAAGAACGATCGATGAGTAAACGACTAAATACCAAAACAAGGAGCCTATCTTCTTGTTTTGGTATTTTTGTGTGCGGTAGTCTTTAGGAATCAGTACATCGACAGCTCAAAAAAATAGATCTATTTACAAATACACTTTTTAAAACATAGAGAACGTTCATGCATTTAAAGGAATTTCTTGTTCTATGCTATACTTGGGGCATCAAAAAATACTTTTGACTAAAACCGATAAAACATGCAACGATAATACCGGGTGACGTTCTTTGAACTTTGTTATTGTGTAGGAGATGGGAGAGAAGACGAATGAATCCTTTAGAGAATATGAATCAGGCAATGGCCTATCTAGAAGAAAACTTGTTAGAAGAAATTGATTTTACACACATGGCTAAATTAGCTGGTTGTTCGGAATATCATTTTCGGCGGGTATTTTCCTATTTGGCGGGTATGTCTTTAAGCGAATATTTGCGATGCAGGAAATTGGTTTTGGCAGGAGACTTGTTGAAACAAGGAGCGAAAGTAATCGACACTGCAACGTTACTTGGCTATGATTCGTCGGATGCTTTTAGCAAAGCCTTTCGTGGGATGCATGGCATTTCTCCCTCACAAGCAAAACAGCTGGATGTTATTCTAAAAGCATTTCCACCAATGACTTTCCAGCTGACAATCAAAGGAGGTAACAAAATGGACTATCGGATCGTGCACAATGAACCTTTTCAAATCGTCGGTTTCAAAAAAAGGATCACGCTGCAGTATCAGGGAGAGAATCCGCAAATGACATCACTGTATGAAAAGCTGACGCCAGAGCGCATTATGGAACTCAAAAATCTGGCAAATATCCAGCCGCGAGGAATTATCAGTGTGTCGGCAAATTTTGTCGAACGAGAAGTGGAAGGAACAGCGCTTGATCAGTATGTCGGTGTAGCAACTACCCAAAAAGCATCAGAACCTTATGATGTGTTACAAGTGGAAGAATCTGATTGGGCAGTCTTTACAGTAGTAGGACCATTTCCAGAAGCAGTTCAAGAAACTTGGGCGCGTATTTACAGCGAATGGCTGGCAATGTCTGATTATCAATTAACTGGAGGACCCGAACTTTTGTGGCATGAAAGTCCCGATTTGTCTAAACCCGACTGCAAAAGCGAGCTATGGATTCCAGTCAGTAAAAGCTGATGATTGACGAATCAAACGTCACGAAAGAACGTGCAAAGTGAGGAATCAAAACAAGCCAAAAGAAGCACAGAAAGTTACTTCTGTGCTTCTTTTGTATATTCATTGAATAGGAGTTTGAGAAGAATCCATGATGTGGAATTTGTGAGAATAAGACGAGTGATGGTGCAAGAAACTTTGGGCGAAGCCCATTGCTCAAAATAAGTAAGCTAAAAAAATATATTCAAAATAAAAAATGTTATTGTATGTTTGAGAAGTAAGAAGTAGACTATTCTTAATAGTAGACTACTCTTAATGATAGAATGGCGCCTTTTATAGACAAACGTTTTTGAACAAGTATGCCAGGGAGGAGCTGGGTAAATGGACAAGCAAACGAGTAATCAATCATGGTTTTATAGTACATTTTCAAATGACATCCAAAAAATGTTACTCGATGGAAAGCGGGTAGCAGCACTGATTGAAATTGACGCCAAGGAATATCCTCAAGGGTTTGTCAAATGTTCAGCTGGAACGCCTAATTGCAAATGTATCATTGGAGAAGATACGATTGACATAATCAAGTTGGGGGAAAACCATTGTTTGTTTATGAAAAAGCAGGAACAGGAACTATTTCACATAAGAAGAGCAGACTTGGAATATCTTTATTTAGAGATAAGAAGATTAGGAGCTGCGACTAATGGGTACCATTTCTTATTTTTAGATTTGAAAAGCAAGATAAATCCGAACCCGCTAAAATTTGCTATCAATTCTTTGAAACCATTTTTGCTGCTGTGGAATCATCCAGCTTTTGCAGCAATTGAAAAAAGGATAGACGATCGCTTAACTCCTTTACTAAATTGCAATGATTCAGATAGGATCCCTGACGAAATCAAAAGTAATAGAATCGATATTCCTTTAGTGACTGATCGAATAGAATAGAGACAGATTCAAATTAGTCCAAGTGTCAGGTGAAACCCGACTATCGCATTTTCATTGAAACAAGCAAAAAGACTGCGAAGAACCTTTAGAAAGGTTCTGTCGCAGTCGTTTTCTTGTATACCATAATCAGTTCACCATTTTCTGGATCTATGTGGTGGGTATGCCTAAAGCCAAAAGCGGTATAAAACGAAAAGATCGTTTTGTTCTCTTTGTGGGCACTTAAATAGATTTTTTCCACTGTCCAATGGCAGAAAAGATAGTCTAGGAGCAACGGCATAAATTTCTTGCCTAAGCCTAATTTTTGCCAATGCTGATCGATCATCAAGCGATCCAACCAAATACTTTGTTCTTGTTCGTTATAGGCACCGACCATTGCAAAGCCGACAATGGTTTCTTCTTTGTACAAAGCAAGCGGGACCCAATGCAAAGAAGTATCATATGCAGCTTCCAGCAAGGAGGTGGTGTTGTCTTCAATAAAAGTATGTTGGGATTCTGATACTTTTAAGGCAGCAATTGTACGCCAAGTAAACTGGGACACTTCTTCAATTCTGACTGTCATAGTGTATGTCCTTTCTTCCATTTTTTTTTAGTATAACGAAAGCTGTCTCAAAGAACAAATACAGTTGCCGCAATTAGCAGCTAGTCTTGCGTTAGGGGGAGAAGCCGGGCTGTACTTTTCGTATTTAATTTACTTTTTAGCAATAGTTTACTTTTTGTTTACTATTTCTTGTTACTATAGTATTGGCTCAGTTTTTATTATTCTGATAATCAAATTTTATTTTCTTTATTTAAAAAGGTAAGAAATCGGATCATTGCGTGTGCAAGGAAGAAAGAATTCACTCTTTCACAACTGACAGAAGGCATCGGTTGAAGTACCTATAAGTATGGGCTAAAATCGAAAAAAATAGACAGCACCTCCTTTCAATAAGAGGCGGACTACGTCGTGAAAACAGGCGATCCCAATTTTTTCAAAGAGAACACTTTAAATGATGGCTGCATAACTATGTTGAATCATCGCTATCAAAGAGAAGAGGAAAAGAATGACTATCAAGCAGCGTTTATTTATATCGCATATATTGATGATTATTGTCCCAGTTTTATTGAGCTTATTAGCTTCAGTGATTGCTTTTTTAATGGTCTGGCGTTATTTCTGGGGGCTAGATGAAGGAGCCATGATCAAGAATACCGAATTTCGTGCCCAGTATGCGACGGTTGAAAGTCTGGTGATCAAATGGGATACGGAGAAGACGACAGATGCAGAAGTAGTCGCCGACATGCAACATTTCAAAAAGACCAATCATAGCAAAAATATTGCATTGCTGGTTTATCGCGGCGATAAGCTAATTTCGTCTGTAGGGGAAGTAACAGATCAAAAAATGAAAGAAACTGCTCTTAAAGAAGAGGGAGAACATAGTTACTTAAAAGATCAAACCTTTCTTACGACATTTGATACCAGCAACTACAAGATTATCTTGATCAATTCAAATTATTACAATGATTTATATTATCAAGATCCATTATGGGATCGCGATTACAAAGCGATGTTGTCTCGGATCATCGTGTTAGTCGTGATTTTGATTTTGTCGATTATTTTTATTACTAGCCGTGTTCTGACGCGATATCTCACAAGAAGTATTACCGATCCTTTGGAATTATTGACTGTAGGTTTCTATAAAATCAGAGAAGGAGATCTGCAATATCAGATCCAGTATACGAAGCAAGATGAATTTTTACCGGTCTCAAAAGACTTCAACGGTATGGCACGTCAGCTGAAAGAAATGATGGATAATCAAAACAAACTGGAAACCAATCGTCGAGAATTGATCGCGGGTATTTCCCATGATCTGCGAACCCCACTGACTTCGATCAAAGCCTATGTCGAAGGACTAGAGAAGGGGATCGCTAATACACCTGCCATGCGGACCAAATATTTTACGATTGTAAAAAAGAAGATCGATGATTTGGACCAAGTGATTGCACAGCTTTTCTTGTTTTCTAAGTTGGATACCGGTGAATTTCCTTTCAATCTAGTGACAACTACTAGTAAAAAACTGATCGATGAATACATCGGCTTTATCCAGCAGGAATACGAATTGAACGGATTGACGATTCTATTGGAACCGACGGATCAAAACGTTTCGCTAGAAGTGGATCCAGTTCAGTTTCGTACAGTCTTAACAAATCTATTTGAAAATGCCCGCAAGTATGTGGATCGCAACGATAAACAAGTGGTCGTCTCTTATGAAGTAGTTGAGGAACAGTTTATCTTGTCGATCATTGATAACGGCAGCGGTGTTTCGGAAGAGAATTTGGAAGACTTGTTTGAACTTTTCTATCGCGATGACCGCTCAAGAACCAACCCGAGCAAAGGCAATGGCTTAGGCTTAGCGATTTCGAAGAAAATCATTGAAGGATTCAATGGAACGATTCAAGCGTATAACCATCCAGCAGGGGGATTAGCGATCGTTATCACCCTCCCAGTTAAATCAAAAAGGAAGTGATCGAAGTTGAGTGTACGAGTATTAATTATTGAAGACGATGAAGATATTTCAATGATCGAAAAAGATTTTTTAGAAATGGAAGGGTATGAAGTCCATATCGTTAACGACGGTTGTGTGGGCTATCATGAAGCATTGACGGAGAAATACCAATTGATCTTATTAGATGTGATGCTGCCAGGAATGGATGGACATGAGATTTGTCGAAACATTCGCGATAAAGTCGATATTCCAATCATTATGGTCACGGCCAAGTCAGAAGAATTAGAAAAGCTGCGAGGTTTAGGTATAGGTGCGGATGATTATATTTCGAAACCTTTTTCGCCAACCGAACTTGTCGCTCGGGTCAAAGCGAACATTGCACAATACAATCGGATCAAGCGCGGACAACAGACAGAAACTGTATCTAGTGAAATCGAATTAGGCGGTATCCGAATCAATTCACAAACGCATCGGGTTTACGTGGATGGAATCGAAGTTGACTGCAAGCATCGAGAGTATGAGTTATTGCTCTTTTTGATGGAAAATCCAGAGATCGTCTTCAGCAAAGAACAACTCTATGAAAAAATCTGGGGGATGGAAGCACTAGGCAACATCCGAACCGTCGCCGTCCATATCAATCGTTTAAGAGAAAAAGTCGAGGAAGATCCCACCAATCCACAATATATTCAAACCGTCTGGGGAGCAGGGTATCGCTTTAAGGCGTAACATTGCAGCAAAGTGGTTAGTTGCTGCCAAAAAATATAGCAGCAAGAATCTTTTTTCAGCATAGGTGCTGTTTAAAGAGATTCTTGCTTTTTTTTATGAAGAGATGACAATTTTGTTCGTGAAAGCCATTTTGTATTACAAAAATGTAAGCAGATTAAAAAAAAACTAATAAATGAAATAAAAAGTTTATCGCCAGTTTATAAATTGTTTAACATTTCAAGGTCAATTATTTACTCCTTCATTCTAGAATCAATATAGCAAGAAAAGGAGGGATTTGGTGAAACAACGAATCAAAAATGAACATGTGCGTCAAGCACTCTTCTTTGCAGGCAAAACCCTTTTTTATTTCTGTATCATTTTGATGCTGATTTATCTTTATCATTATAAAAACGTGCAAGGTGGCACCTTTATCTATAATGAATTTTAGGAGGAATGTTCATGAACGTGGTAAATATTGTGCAAGCCATTGAAGAATGGGCACAAAAGGATCCAGAGAGGATTGCCTACCGAGAAGATGACCTAACATATACTTATGGACAATTAGCAGCTCGATCCGACCAATTAGCTGCCTATCTCGAGGAAACTCTGGAAACTCGCGGACCGATCGTGGTTTATGGCGAGTTAGAATTTGACATGCTAACAGCCTTTTTGGCAGCTTCCAAAACAGGTCGGGCATATATTCCGATTGAAAGTACCACGCCAAAAGAGCGTATTGAATTGATCCTCTCTGTGGCTACGCCAGATTTGATCATTAGCGTAGCTGACTGGCAAGGTCCGGAAACAATGATTCCAATGCTAGAAATAAATCAATTGGAAGAAATCTATCAAAGCGGGCGTAATTTAGGCAACACAAAAGCGCTAGGGAAGGATGATATTTACTACATCATCTTCACATCAGGAACGACCGGCATCCCTAAAGGAGTTCAGATTAGTCATGGAAATTTATTGAGTTTCGTGCAATGGACATTGAAGGATTTTTCTTTACGCGAAGGGATGCATTATTTGGCACAGGCACCGTATTCCTTTGATCTCTCTGTCATGGGGTTATATCCAGCATTGACTTCTGGCGGCTGTTTGGTGCCTTTAAAAAAGGCGGTCATTAATGACTTCAAAACATTGTTTGGAACCTTGCCGCAATTGGCTATCAATGTTTGGATCTCGACACCTTCATTTATGAAACTATGTTTGATGGAAGAGACCTTTGACGGGATGCACGTTCCTCAGTTGGAACGTTTCTTATTCTGTGGGGAAGAACTACCAAAAAAAACCGCTCACGCACTGCTGGAACGTTTTCCAAATGCAAAAATCTACAATACCTATGGACCTACTGAAGCGACTGTTGCCGTATCCGGAGTGCAAATCACTGAAGAATTACTGGAGCAATATGATCGAGTGCCAATTGGGTATGTGAAAGAAGATTCAACGGTTTTCTTTATGGAAGAAGATCAACTAGTTCCTAAAGGGCAAGTAGGTGAAATCATCATTAGTGGTCCTAGCGTGTCAAAAGGGTATCTGAACAATCCCGAGAAAACAAAAGAGGCATTTTTTGTCCATGAAGGGCAACCAGCGTATCGAACCGGCGATAGTGGCAGAATGACGGAAGATGGTTTGTTGCATTATGAAGGGCGTCTTGATTTTCAAGTGAAGTTCCATGGGTATCGAATGGAATTAGAAGAGATCGACCATCATTTAAGCAATAGTTCGTGGGTCAAACAAGCCGTCGTAGTCCCTAAATATCAAGAAAAGAAAGTGGAACAGCTGATTGCTTATGTCGTTCCCGAAACGCACCCCTTCGAGAAAGAGTTCCAACTGACAAAAGCCATCAAATCTTCGCTGAGTGAAACGGTGATGGAGTATATGATCCCGCAGCGATTTATCTATGTTGAGCAGTTGCCTCATACGGCAAATGGCAAAATCGACCGCAAATGGCTGACAAATGAGGTGAATCCTTCATGAACCTGCAGCATATGATTCCTTATGCAAATCCCACCTATTTCATTTGGCTAATGGTAGGATTGCTTCCGATGATGCTTGTGCTGCTGTTCAAACAAAAGCGTTGGCAATGGTATCAAACGTTACTCACACTAGCGGTATTGTACGTAAGTTTTGGTGGTGAATATTGGCAACAGGGGCTGGCGCTGATCGGATACGTCGTGTATCAGACATTACTCGTCTATGGCTATTATCAGCATCGCCAACGAGCAAATACTTCAGGCGTCTTTTATGGTGCAGTGGTAGCAGCGATTTTACCATTGGCATTGAGCAAAGTCACCCCTTTCTTTGTTGGACATGCCTCATTGATTTATTTCTTGGGTATCTCTTATCTGACCTTTAAATCGGTGCAAATGATCATGGAGATACGGGATGGACTGATCAAAGAATACCATCCTTGGCGTTATATCCAGTTTCTACTATACTTTCCAACGATTTCTTCGGGGCCGATCGATCGGTATCGCCGCTTTGAGAAGGATCTGCTGAATCCGCCGACAAAAGAAGTGTATCTCGATTATTTAAACAAAGGAGTCGCCAAAATCATGCTAGGGCTCCTGTATAAGTTCATTCTTGGTTATTATCTCGGTCAAGTATTACTGCCGATCGTAACCAAAGAAGCCCTGCAAAATGGCTTGTTCTCTTGGGGAATGCTGGGTTATATGTATGTTTATAGTATGTATCTGTTCTTTGATTTTGCTGGCTATAGTTTGTTTGCGATTGGTGTCAGCAACTTCATGGGTTATGATACACCAGCTAACTTCAATAAACCTTTTCTGGCGCCTAATATCAAAGAATTCTGGAATCGTTGGCACATGAGTCTGTCTTTTTGGTTCCGAGACTATGTGTACATGCGTTTAATGTTCACACTGATCAAGAAGAAAGTTTTCAAAAGCCGTATCGTCGCATCCAATGTCGGCTATTTTGCCCTCTTTTTGTTAATGGGCATTTGGCATGGACTTACCTGGTATTACATTTTATACGGGGTATATCATGCGACATTGATTTGCGGAAATGATGCGTGGATCCGTTGGAAGAAAAAACAAGGAAATCTGCCATCGAACAACCTAACCAAAGCGGTGTCCACTGTATTGACCTTCCAAGCAGTTTGCTTTAGTTTTCTGATTTTCTCAGGAATCTTGGACAAATTATTCGTTAAATAAAAGGAGAAAAGAATATGACAACCAAAGAAGCAGTATTAGACATTTTAGAATCAGTTACAGGAAGTGATGAAGTAAAAGAAAACGAAACAATCGATCTTTTTGATGAAGGATTATTAGATTCATTAGGATCTGTTCAATTGCTGGTTGAACTAGAAGGGCAGTTAGGAATTGAATTTCCCGTATCGGAATTTGACCGGGCAGAGTGGAATACACCAGCAAAAATCATTGAGAAAGTCGACACGCTGCAAAGCCGATGATGAAAAAACGACTACTCACGGCTTTTGGACCGCTTCTTTGTGCGGGGATTCTTGTCGGGGTACTCTTCCTTGGCCCTTGGAAGATCAATAGCCACGATCCGAAAGTCATCGCTCAAGCGGCGACGGCAATGAATGATGCGGTGTTTCGCGGGGATCGTATCAAAAATGAGGCAATAGCAACAGGAAAATATGTCCCATTTTTTGGCTCATCCGAACTAAACCGTGTGAGTGCCACCCATCCTTCCGTATTGGCGCAGAAATATCAACGTTCTTATACGCCATTTTTGATTGGTGCACCTGGCACCCAGTCGCTGACCCAGTACGCCATCATTCAATCAATGGCGAAAGAATTAGCAGGGAAAAAAGCAGTCTTCATCGTTTCCCCTCAATGGTTCGTTCCTAAAGGGTTGAAAGGAGACTATTTCAACCATCATTATTCCGAACAGCATGTGTACGATTGGCTCTCTTCGTTAAAGAAAGTCTCTGACACCGATCAATACTATGCCGAACGTCTCTTAGACTATTCGAAAGTGAAAGAAAATAGCTTGACGGAACAAGTCTTGAATGAAGTGAAATCCGGTAAGATACCGACTGATTGGCAGAAAAAACAGATTGATCTGCAACGATCTATTTTGAAACGGGAAGATGAGCTTTTTAGTGGTCTTGGGTTGGGGCACAACTTGACTGACAAAATCACTGCTGCTGCAAAGAAATTACCTTCTACCTATAATCTCGCTCAAATAGAACAAGTAGCCGATAATGAAGGAAAAGCAGAAACGACTAATAATTCTTTAGGGATCAAGAATTCTTTTTACCAACATAATCTGCAAAGCCGCATAGATAAAATGAAAGGCTCTCAAAAGAAATGGGATTATCGTTTTGGACCAGAATATAGCGACTTTCAACTAGTACTGACAGAATTTGCTCGCAACAATGTGGATGTCTTATTTGTGATTCCGCCCATCAATCAGAAGTGGATGGATTATACCGGCTTGCCGCAAGAGGTGTTGTCCGGTTTTGACCAAAAGATTCGCTACCAGTTAAGAAGCCAGGGCTTCATGAATATCGCTGATTTATCAACGAAGGGCAATCAACCCTATTTCATGGAAGATACGATTCACTTAGGCTGGCGTGGCTGGTTGGCAGCAGATGAATACATTCAGCCATTCTTGGATTCCAAGGTCAAAGAAAAACCGTTGTATGAAATCAACCATTATTTTCTCTCCAAAAATTGGCAGCAAGAAGCACCAAAAGATATTCAGGGGAAATGAAAAAGGAGGACTGTTGGAGAATAGGAATGCTGGAGGCTTCATTCAATGAGTAGACATACGAAAAGACATGCAAAAAGACGCTCAAAAAGAAACGTTCAAAAACTATTGCTTGGGATTGATATCCTGGTAATCATTTGTGGTCTCATTGGCATCTACTACTTGTTTTTGCCAACGGAACCAACGGCTGCTTCTGATCATTCCAGTGAGCAAGTCGCACATTCCAGTACTGCCAGCAGCTCCTCCTCCAAAAAGGAGCAACCCGCAAACAAGAAACAGGACTTGTTGGATGCGGGAAACTATGACAATCTCATTAGTGACCAAGAAGTCGTCACAGCCGAAGGAGCCAGCTACGATCAGAAAATTCTTTCCAGTGGTTTTATTGGAAGTGCATTGGTTGTAAAAAACGGGAAAGTCCTGCTGCACAAAGGGTACGGATATGCTGACAAAGCAGCTGATGTCAAAAACACCCCGACAACATTATTCAATATTGGCTCGATGCAAAAAGGATTGACGGCGGTCTTGATCATGCGGGCAATTAAGGAAGGGAAACTATCCTTGACGGATACATTAGCGCGCTTTTATCCGTATATTCCAGGCGCTGCCAAGATTACGATTCAGCAAATGCTGCAGATGGCTTCCGGACTCAAACTTTCAGAAAATCCGCAAGGACTGGAAGACGTGCAACAGATCCTCGACTGGGATGCCACCCATGCTGTCTTATCCGGAACCCAAGGAACATTCAAATATAGTCCCATCAACTACAATTTACTGGCAGGTATTTTGACAAAAGTATCAGGAAAAAGTTATGATGCGTTGTTAACGGATTTTTTTATCAATAAGAATGGGTTGAAACAATCTTTCTTGTATAAAGCCTTTTTACAGCAGGATCATCCTACGGTCAATTACAAAACGGATGGCGAAGCAGATCCTTACGGGAACCCTAACAATATTTCCTCAGCCAACTTGGCAGCTGAGGTAGGAACTGGAAATCTCTATATGTCAGTTGGCGACTTGTATCGCTATTATGATTTATTATTGAATGGGAAACTGCTGGATAAAGCTTCACTGAAGCAAATGTGGCAACCAGCCGCTGGCGGGTCCTATGCCGCAGGTTTTTATGACAAAGGGACTTATTTTCGGGCTCATGGTGGTAAAGGAGGATTCGAATCGTTTGGGTTGTTTTCTAAAGACAACAAAACCAGCGTGATCCTACTATCCAATCGTGGACGTAAAAGCGACACAGAATTAATGAATCAACTCTATCATCCGCTTGCAAATGTTGATGCTTCTTTTTGATTGCGTCATTTTGCTCGTGCAAGCTTAGAGTTTTCAAGTAGGACACCCTCTGTTCCTAAAGACAAAAGCACATGCTTTCGTCGGGGCTGAGGGTGTCTTTTTTTAGTTTCTTTCAAAGGGGATCCTCACAGCAGTTTGTAATGATTCCAATGTATCTCTAGGGGCTAGATTAGAAGAATTTTAAAAAAGTAGGCAATTGCGTTTGAACTTCATTCTCAATTAGTCTAAAATAGTGAGAAAGAAAAGATACTGGAGGGAACAGAATGTCAGTTTTAGAAATCAAAAACCTGCATGTCCAAATTGAAGATAAAAAGATCTTAAAAGGTGTTGATCTTGTTTTAAAAACCGGTGAGATCCATGCCATCATGGGACCTAATGGGACAGGAAAATCTACCTTATCTGCGGCAATTATGGGAAACCCGAATTATGAAGTCACTGAAGGAGAAATCTTGTTCGATGGGGAAAATGTGCTGGAAATGGAAGTGGATGAGCGAGCACGTTTAGGTTTGTTCTTGGCGATGCAATACCCTAGTGAAATTCCAGGAATCACAAATGCTGAATTCATGCGAGCTGCTATCAACGCTAAACGGGATGAAGAGGACAAAATCTCTGTCATGGATTTTCTAAAGAAATTAGATCAAAAAATGGATCTATTGAACATGCCAGAAGAAATGGCAGAACGCTATTTGAATGAAGGTTTCTCTGGCGGGGAAAAGAAACGGAACGAAATCTTGCAATTATTGATGCTAGAACCAACATTTGCGATTTTAGATGAAATCGACTCTGGATTAGACATTGATGCCTTGAAAGTCGTCGCTAAAGGGGTCAATGAAATGCGCGGGGAAGGCTTTGGCGCGCTCATCATTACACACTATCAACGGTTGTTGAATTATATCACTCCTGACGTGGTACATATCATGATGGAAGGTCGCGTGGTAATGACGGGATCTGCTGATTTAGCGAAACGCCTGGAAGCTGAAGGCTATGCTGGAATCAGTAAAGAATTAGGGATCGACTACAAAGAAGAAGAAGCATAAGGAGGCAAGGCAAATGGCAAAATTACAGGATTATCTTGACCAAGTCAACGTGTTTTCAGCGTTGAAAGAAGAACCTGAATGGATGTTGGAACTCCGCCAAGCAGCCCTTGCAAAAGTGGATGAACTCCCGTTTCCAAAAATTGAACGGGTCCGTTATGAACGCTGGCCTTTGTTTAATATCAATGAAGCAGCACTTGTCGGTGAACAAGAATTCTCTGGCGTGATTGATCCAGCGGCAGCAGGATTGGGGGCAGTTCCATCCTTTGATGCAATGGATAGCCATCCAACGGTTGTTCAGTTTGATGAAACAACGGTCTTTGAACAATTACCGCAACATCTAGTGGATCAAGGTGTCATTTTTACGGACTTGTTTACCGCAATGAGAGAAGTACCAGAACTCGTCAATCAATACTATATGACTAAAGCAGTCCCAATGGATGAAGACAAAATGACTGCGGCCCATGCGGCATTTATGAATAGTGGTTTATTTTTATATGTACCCAAGAATGTCATCATTGAAGAACCACTAGAAGCAATCTTCTATCATAATGGCAATAGCCAAGCGCATTTCTTCAAGCATGTCTTGATCGTAGCAGATGAGCACAGTGAATTCAGCTACTTGGAACGTTTCCAAACCAAAGGGGATCAAGCCAAAAAGCTATCTGGAAATATCGTTGTAGAAGTGATCGCCAAAGCAGGGGCTAAAGTCAAATTCTCAGCTATTGATCAATTGGGGGTCAATATCACTACCTATATGAATCGACGAGGCTATGTCTTACGAGACGCTATGGTTGATTGGGCGATTGGTGTCATGAATGACGGCGATGTGATTGCTGACTTTGATTCAGACCTCGTTGGCGAAGGGGCCCATTCTGAAGTAAAAGCTGTTGCTATCAGTGCTGGTCGGCAAACACAAGGGATCGATACGCGAGTGACAAATAAAGCACCACATTCGATCGGCCACATTTTGCAACATGGTGTCATTAGAGAACGCGGCGTCTTGACCTTCAACGGTATCGGACATATTTTAAAAGGAGCCAAAGGTGCCGATGCCCAACAAGAAAGTCGGGTCTTGATGTTGTCTGACCAAGCTCGTGGCGATGCCAATCCGATTCTATTGATTGACGAACATGAAGTTACGGCAGGACATGCTGCCAGTGTGGGTCGTGTCGATCCAGAAGAAATGTACTACTTGATGAGTCGCGGCTTGCGCAAGGAAGAAGCAGAACGCTTAGTGATTCGCGGATTTCTGGGATCTGTCTTAACGGCCATTCCTGTGAAAGAAGTGCAACAAGAACTGGTGGCTGTTATTGAAGGGAAGTTACTTGCATGATCGATGCCCAAAAAGTGAAACAAGCGTTTCCTATCTTGGATCAAATCGTCAATGATGAGCCATTAGTCTATCTTGATAATGCTGCCACCACCCAAAAGCCGGAAGCCGTTTTGAAGACGATCGCTGCCTATTATCATCAAGACAATGCCAACGTTCACCGCGGCGTTCATACATTGGCGGAACGGGCGACCCATTCTTATGAAGCCGCGCGGGAAAAAGTTCGCCATTTTATTCAGGCCAAAGAAACCGCCGAAGTGTTGTTCACTCGTGGTACGACGACAAGCCTGAATTGGGTAGCCCGCAGTTTTGGGGATCAATTTGTCAATGAAGGTGATGAGATCGTGATCTCTTACATGGAGCACCATTCCAATATCATCCCATGGCAACAACTGGCAAAACGCAAGAAAGCGATTCTGAAATATATCCAATTGACGCCAGAAGGTATCCTTGACATGGATGATGCACGTCAACAGATCACGGATAAAACAGCGGTGGTTGCCATTGCTCATGTCTCAAATGTTCTTGGTGTGATCAATCCAATTGCTGAGTTAACGCAACTAGCCCATCAACACCAAGCCGTGATAGTAGTAGATGGCGCCCAAGCAGTTCCCCATATGTCAGTTGATGTCCAAGCATTAGATTGTGACTTCTATGCTTTTTCTGGTCATAAAATGTGCGGCCCGACCGGCATTGGTGTCTTATATGGCAAACGTTATTGGTTAGATCAGATGGAGCCAGTGGAATTTGGCGGCGAAATGATTGATTTCGTTCATCTTCAAGAAAGCACGTGGAAAGAATTGCCATGGAAGTTTGAAGCAGGTACCCCAAACATAGCTGGCGCCATCGGGCTAGGGGCAGCGGTAGATTACTTGAGTGAACTTGGGTTAGCGGCCATCCATCAACACGAGGCTGAACTGGTCGCTTATGTTTTGCCAAAATTGCAAGCCATTGATGGACTGACGATTTATGGTCCACAAGAAGCAGCCAAACGAACAGGTGTCATCGCTTTTAACATCGACGGGATTCATCCCCATGATGTAGCGACTGCATTAGACATGGAAGGTGTCGCTGTCCGTGCCGGTCATCATTGTGCACAACCCCTCTTAAACTATTTGCACGTACCGGCGACTGCACGTGCCAGCTTTTACCTGTATAATACAAGAGAGGACGCCGATCGATTGGTTGACGCCATCAAGTTAACAAAGGAGTTTTTCCAACATGGCATTAACGAAATTAGATAATTTATACCGACAAGTCATATTAGATCATTCCAGTCACCCCCATCATCGCGGAACACTGGGAGATTCTACCTATAAAGTCGAATTGAATAATCCCACTTGTGGCGATGTGATTCATTTAGAACTCGCCGTTGAAGGGGAGACCATCAAAGACGTGGCATTTACCGGTGAAGGCTGTTCTATCAGCACTGCCAGTGCTTCAATGATGGGAGATGCAGTGATCGGCAAAACATTGACCGAAGCTGGAGAATTGTCAGGTTTATTTTCTGAATTGGTCCAAGGTCATACTGTTTCTGACAGTGACCGTCTAGGTGATGCTTCAATGCTAGGAGGAGTGGCTAAGTTCCCCGCGCGGATCAAATGTGCCACCCTTGCATGGAAAGCATTGGAAAAAGCGATCGCCGACGATACCCAACAATCAGATGTGGAACACAGACACTCGGAAACCGATGAGCATCAAGTAGAGTAGATTGCAGCAAAACAAAGGAGTGAGAACCATGGGTGTACCCGAATTAGAAGAATATAAATTTGGCTTTCACGATGACGTGCAGCCCGTATTTAGTACCGGTGAAGGCTTGACCGAAGACATCGTCCGTGAAATCTCACGGGTCAAACAAGAACCAGAATGGATGTTGGAATTCCGATTGAAGTCATTAGAAGCCTTCAACAAAATGCCCATGCAAAACTGGGGACCGGATCTGTCCGACATCGATTTCGATGCCATCAAATATTATCAAAAACCTAGCGACAGCCCAGCTCGAGACTGGGATGATGTACCAGAAAAAATCAAAGAAACCTTTGAACGAATCGGAATTCCCGAAGCAGAACGTGCCTATTTAGCCGGGGCTTCGGCACAGTATGAATCAGAAGTCGTTTACCATAACATGAAAGAAGAGTTTGAAAAGTTAGGCATCATCTTTACCGATACCGATTCAGCCTTGAAAGAATACCCAGAGATCTTCAAGCAATACTTTTCAAAATTAGTACCGCCAACCGATAACAAATTGGCTGCACTGAACTCAGCTGTTTGGTCCGGTGGAACCTTTATCTATGTACCAAAAGGCGTCCGCGTTGACGTACCGCTGCAAACCTATTTCCGGATCAATGCCGAAAACACCGGTCAGTTCGAACGAACATTGATTATCGTTGATGAAGGTGCCAGCGTCCACTATGTGGAAGGCTGTACCGCACCAACCTATTCCAGTAATAGTTTGCATGCAGCTATCGTCGAAATTTTCACCTTGAAAGATGCCTACTGCCGTTATACAACCATCCAAAACTGGTCCGACAATGTCTATAACCTCGTAACCAAACGAGCAAAAGCATTGGAAGGCGCCACAGTCGAATGGATCGACGGCAACTTAGGTGCCAAAACAACCATGAAATATCCAAGTGTCTATCTCGATGGCAAAGGCGCCCGCGGTACGATGCTCTCCATTGCATTTGCCGGTGCGAACCAAATCCAAGATACAGGTGCTAAAATGATCCACAACGCACCAAACACTTCCAGCTCCATCGTCTCGAAATCTATTTCAAAAGACGGCGGCGCCGTAAACTATCGTGGACAAGTCACCTTCGGCAAGAAGAGCGCTGGCTCTATCTCTCACATCGAATGTGACACTATCATCATGGATGATCTATCGAAATCCGATACCATTCCATTCAATGAAATCCACAACAGCCAAGTATCATTAGAACACGAAGCAAAAGTCTCAAAAATCTCAGAAGAACAACTCTACTACCTCATGAGCCGCGGCCTATCCGAAAGCGAAGCCACCGAAATGATCGTCATGGGCTTCGTCGAACCATTCACCAAAGAACTACCAATGGAATACGCCGTCGAGCTAAACCGATTGATAAGTTATGAGATGGAAGGGTCTGTGGGTTAATAACTATTTCATTGCTCGAAACGTTGATATTAAAGCGTTTCGAGCGTTTTTTTATTTGTATTTTAATGGTTGGCTACGTTTTTGGCTACGTTTGGAATTATTCGCCCATAAATTTTGCAAATCGGTCACCAGTTTTCTTAACAGATTGTGGTGTGACATGAGCATAGATATTCATGGTAGTTTTAATATCTTTATGACCTAATCGTTCCTGTACTTCTTTTATCGACGCACCACTTTCAAACAATAAGCTACAGTGGGTATGCCTAAATCCATGTGGAGTAATTTGAGGCTCCATCGGTGTCTTTTTGTAAATCCAGTCTAACCAATCGTTTACTACTTGGGGGTAGTACAACTTGTTTGTGTTTGTAGTAAAAAGAAACTGTTTTGGTGAATTCGTGTTATAGCCATATAAGATCATTATTTTCATTTGTTCTTGTTGCCAAATACGCAGTTGTTTAAGTGTAAAATCATCAAGCTGAATCGTTCTTGATGAATTTTTAGTTTTAGGTACTTGTAGAACTACTTGATTAAACTCGTCTTGAGCGATAGTTTTACCAATTGTTATTGTTTTATTGAAATAGTCTATATCTTCCCATTGAAGCGCCAATGCTTCGCTTTTACGCATTCCTGTATAAGCTAATAAACGGAAAAAAGTGTACAGTTTAACTGAATTATTTTCTTTAGTATTCTGTAAAAACAGTTGTAATTGATCTTTCGTGTAAAACTTCAAGGGTTGTTCTTCTTCAATTTTTCTTGGAAGCAATGTTTTAGACATAGGATTATCCTTACAGACTTCCATTGCTACTCCAAATTTAAATATTTGAGCAGTTGTTTTTCTCAAGAAACCATATTGTTTTAATGTTTTGTGCCACTCATTCACCTGTTTTTGACAATAACTAACACTTATTTTATCCAATCGTAATTCCCCAAAAGCAGGTAATATATGGTTCTTGCAAAAACGTTGAGCAACGGCAACAGAAGACGGTTTTACTCTTGTTCTGTAGTTATCAATCCATAATTCATACAACTCTTGAAAAGTTGTAACATTTATTTTAAACTCTTGTTTTTCTTTAAAGTCTACAAGTAGTCTATTAAGTGCTGTTTGCGCCTCAGCTTTTGACTTGAATCTTCTACGCTTTGTACGTATATCTTTTCCAGTCTTGGGATCTTTTCCTAAATAAGTTTCAAATCCCCAATATTTTTCGCCATTTTGTAATTTATAACAAAAAAATGTTGCCATTTGATTCTCTCCTTACTTCATGATTGCAGGTAGAGAAGTTATTTGAAGAATCAATTGTTTTTAAATTTATCGTGATTATTAGTTAGAAATGTTGCGATTATACTATTTTTCTCATATGGAAAATTGTATTTTTTGCTAAGATCAGAAATGAATTTTTCTGTTTCAAATTGGTTTTTAGTAATTTTATAAAAGAAATCCTCGACAGATGAATACTCTGAAATATCTTGATAGGCTAAGTCCATTTCGTCTAATAGCTGTTTTAAAGAATCAATCAGTGTTTCTTTTTCACCGTATTTGAAATCACCATTTCTTATTTTGTCTTGAAGTTTACTGTTGGCTCTTTTGAAAAATAACTCTTTAGAGATAGAGTGTTTCTGACTAGCGTACTCTTCGATAAGAGGATTGATATTATTAGCAAGTATCTCATTTAGATAAATTTCAAAATCTTTTGAGTAATATTTTGTAAATATATTTTTTATTATAGGATTCAATAACTCATAGTCTTTATTTAGCGAAAACGTATTACTATATCTTTCTTGAATGTCATTAAAGACTTTGTGAGGTATCTCTGGGAAGTCTTTAATATATAGTTCATACCCTGAATCTTTAAGGTATGAAGCTATGTATTCTTCCAAAGTTCCCCATTTAATCCAGTCGATAGTTTTGTTACTTAATTCAGCAATTTTAATTAATCTTTCTTTGTTGGGAAGGGAGAATCCTCGTTCCCAATTGTTAATATTTCCTTTTTGAGCATTTCCAATTAAATCTGCAAATTGTTCCATAGTCATTCCAAAATTAGAACGAATTGATTTAATTCTTTTACCTGTTTCAACAGGATTTGGTTTCATACAATCACCTCTCTTATGGAATTTGGTTTCATTATATATCAAGTAACAAAAAAAGACAAAAAAACAATTGACATTAATAGGAGACGATAGTATATTAATGGTGTAAATTGTTACTTTTTGTTACTTCGCGATATTTTGTAACAAAAAGTAATAATTTGTTAGGTAGAGAAGTTATAGAACAATCAAAAAGGAGAGGTTTTTGTGGAAGCAATAAAATTAATGATCTCAGAAGAGCAGGAGGAAATGTTTCTAAAGCAGTTTTATCAGATTGCTACAAAAGCGATTGAGAAGGCTCAAGAAAATGCGGGTATGACAAGAGAATATCTAAATCAAAAGGAAATGGCAGAATACTTAAATGTGAGCGAAAACTTTTTAAAAAATGCTGTGAGAAATGAGGGATTGCCCGTCGTTGAATTAGGGGCAAGAAAATTTTATTCGAAAAAGGCAGTTAATGAGTTTATGTTTGCTCGAATGAAGAGAGGTGAAAGTTTTGAGAGAAGATGAAATAGCAAATTTAGTATTGAAAAGAATTGAAAAAAATATATAAAAGAGTGCTCCCGATAGTTTGGCGACCACAGGAAGCACTCGACAATAAAGTTCTGAGAAAACTTTATTTATAGCTATTATATCAAAAAGAAGGTGAAAAGGTGTTTTCTTCTGGAAATGTTGTAGTTGACAAACTTAGAGAAATAAATTTTGACGGAAATGTAATTCCACATTCGTGGTACGGTCAATTAAGAAAAAAAACGAAAAAAGGCGTTGAGAAGCCCTATTTGAATGCAATAGTTATCTTAGCAGAAATTACTTACTGGTACAGACCCCAAAAAATTTTTAACGATGAGGGCCAGTTAATTGGATATAAAAAGAAATTTATTGAAGATATTTTGCAAAAATCATATAAGCAATTAAGCAAAAAAACAGGACTATCAGAAAGAGCTATAAAAGATGCAATTGTGTACTTAGAGAAAAAGGGAATTATCAAAAGAGTTTTTAGAAATATTTATTATGAGCAAAGAGCAGTTACATTATCAAATGTTATGTACATTGTTTTAAATGTACATAAATTGATAGAAATTACTTTTCCTGCTTTAGATCGTGAAAAAAAGGAGTATGTGTCGAAAATCCGTCAGAGGGTTATCGAAAAAAAGAGATATGTCTCTTTAAAAAAAGGTAGAGGTATGTACAAATTCGTATATACGTATACAAAGACTACTTCACAGAACACATCAAAGACTACTCCCGTTATGGAAGAAGAGGATATTAATATAAAGAGGATTTACAGTAAGATTAGTGTTCTTTATGAAGCAAATAACGAAGATGGTCGAAAATTATTTCAAGTGTATCACTATTTGAAAAACGCTAATGTAGACATAAAAGATATCAGAAAAATCATTGAATTTTTATATGAAAATACTCAGTATCTTAACGCTCAATGCATTATAACACAACATAAAGCATGCGTTTTTCAAGCAAAAACAGATCAAGGACTATTCGATTACACAAAGTTTTTTCTAAAGGGACTTCAAATTAGATATAAAAATCAGCTTCTAGAAAATATAGAAACTACAGATCAATTCAATAAAGCCTTCGGAATTAAAGAGTTACCTAAAATCCCTATGCATAATTGGTTAGAAGGAGAAAAAACATGATTAAAAATCGTCTAATAGATCAAATATGGTGTCTTGATCAAAACACAGATACTCTCGAACTAATCGAGAGTATCTGCTTCAATACTGTAGTTCTCGATTTAAGATCTGAAAATGACAAATGTGTAACTCACATCATAATTGACAGAAAAACAGCTCAGAAGCTTTCTGAGAGCCTAAAAAAATGGGCTGAGGGAGGTAACAATGAAGGTAATTAAGAGTAAAATTAATTGGTTGTCGATTAGTTTTCTTATTCTAACAGCTATGATTATTTTTACGAGTAACGTTGCAGAAGGCAGTATTTTCAACTGGTTTGATGATACTGAGAGTCAAACTGAGTTTTTAACTAATCCACTTTATCAGAATTATTTGAAAAAATATAACGGAAATTTTTACAGCCAGTTCGGTATGTGGATAGGCTGGTCTGTTATAAAATCAATGTTCGCTGTTGTCGATGGCATTCAAAATATGATTCCCGAGGTTTTAGATTTGTTTAGCTTTGTAGAAAGTACCGGATTGAACAAAGTCTATCAGTCAGTTTTAAATACAATTGTTATTGGATTGATGGTACTCTCACTAATGATTATTGGTTATAAAATGATTACAGGTAAAGGAACGGTTGATCTAAAATCAGTTGGAATGAATGTTGTAATGTCAGTAGCATTGATTCTTTTAATGCCGACTTTGATTCACAGTGGAATAGAGTTTTCTAAAACATTTTATAATGATACGACTACGATTACAAATTCGGACGAAGGCGTGGCGTGGTCGCTGATTGAACAAGGGGTCACTGATTTAGCTTATATCAATAAAACAGATCAGTATTCAATGATTAACAAAACGAATGACCGGAATAATCTAACAAAAGAAAATTTTTGGAAAACGGATCTTACGCAAGTATTGACAGATAATGTAATTGATAAAATGGAAAAAGAGAACCCAACAGCTGATAACCTGCGTTATGAATTAGTTGAAAATTCTGATAATGAATTTGTTGCTACTAAATTTTCAGATAATTTTTTGTCAACCTTTGTTGATGGTATCAAATCAGGATATTATCGCTATCAAGCGAATTTGTGGGGAATTTCATTTGGATTGATTGCTTTAGCAGTAGCGTATGTTTTTAGTGCTTTCATTATAATTACAGCAATACTCGAGTTAGCATTTAAACGTGTACTTGGAGTTTTGGTATTTGCTACTGACTTAGAGACAGGTCAACGATCAAAACAAGTTTTGTCAGATATTTTACAGTGTTATTTGACAGTCGGATTTCAAGGGTTCGGATTGTCTATGTTTGCAATGTTTGTCAATTATCTAAATGCTGGTGAAGGTATCTCAACAAATATCTTTATAAAAACAATTGCTTATATCTGTGCTGTGTTTGTTTTAATCAAAGGCAGTGGAACAGTCATGCGTTACTTTGGTGTGGATATTGGACTCAAAGAAGGCTATGGGCAACTTGCTTCTGCTTTTGGCATGGGTGCAATGCTGTTTCGTAAAGGAACAGGTGGTATGAACCGATCTAAAGGTGGGAAAAATAGTGGTGGAAACGATCAAGCGGAAGGAGAAGAACGAAAACCTGAACGCAACTTTGGTCAATCACTTTCTCAAAAAGCTAATAAAACGGGGAAAACGCTTGGGTATGCTCGTGAACGTGGATTATCAGGCTTAGCTTCGGATGGAGCTACAATGGCTAGTGAAAGAGCAACAAAACCATTTAAGAGTATGCGTGATATGGCTAATGATACCAAGAATAAATTTAAAGAAGGTTTAGATGATGGTACCATGTCCGCTATTAATAAAAATAGCAAACCTATAGTAGCTAAAAACAAAGAAGATGAAACTGGAAAATATGCTGATAGCATGCCAACACGTCTTTCGGATAGAAAAGATGGGGCTAAGATTGAGAATGTCGATAGAATTATGTCTAGTTCTGAACGTATGCGTGAAGCAATGAAAAATAACGCTGAATCAAATAATAATCATGCAAGTGCAATTCAGCAAAAAGTTCAACAAGATATTGAAGAACGTAAAAATGCTATGCACGGTCAAGCTAAGTCTGCTGAAGAATTAATTAATCAGAAGCGACAGGAAGCAAAATACACGCCTGAAGCAATGAATCGTGAGGAAATGTTAAGGAAACGTGTAGAAGGGCGTACAGGCGCTAATATGGACGAAAAAGAAGCGTTAACCAAAGAAAGAATCCAAGAAGCTAAAAATTCAAATACCGGATTAGAAAAATCGGTCAAAGAAAATCTACAAAATTCTACAAATAGTCAAGCTAGGCGCTCAGTAGATGTTCGAGAAAACTTACAGAATACTACAAGTAGTCAAAGTGGAAATCGAACAGTAGATGTTCGAGAAAACTTGCAAAATACTACAAGTAGTCAAAGTGGAAATCGAACAGTAGACGTACGAGAAAATGTACAAAGTAGTGCGCCAAATCAACCAAAAACGGTAGAAGTACGTGAAACAAGAGCTGAAGCAAGTCAGGGAGATAAGACGCAAAAAATAAATATTGTCGAGGAACGAAAAGAAAGACCTAACGAAAAAGTGATTGTAGAACAAGAAGTGAAGGAGAAGAAACGTCAACGATTTACTTATGAAAATAATCCACTGTTTCAGGATATTTCTGATAAACCGAATCCACTTTTCGATAATCTATTTAAAAAATAAAGAGGTGATTTTCTTGCAATTAATTCTACAGATTAGTACACATGATTTCTTAGAACTTGACGAATTATGTGAATCAGTAAAGAAAGCAACAAATGAAAAAATCACGGTCACAAATTATATTGAACTGATGATTCAAGAAGAATTAAAGATGAAAAATGAGCTTATGAATGAACTTAGACACATACAAAAAGGAGCATAAAAAATGGCAAGGAAAAAACAAAAATCAATTGCAGATTTGAAAAAAGAACTCGCCGAGTTGGAGAGAAAGCTTTATCCTGAATTGGGAAAGTTTGTCTATGAAAAAACAGGAATTTCATCAGTAAAAGAGTTTGAAGAAACTTTTGAAATTAATCAAAAAGGTACTCGAGAAAAATGGCAGAAGGCGGTAAATTTCGCGAATAGCGAATTTACCCTAGTGCATGAATTTCTTGCAAGCGATCAATTGATGGAAACGAAGTTCCAACAATTTTTGAGAAGAAAAGGAGAGACAGCGTATCGAATTTTCTATCGAGAAGAGGCGCAAGAAGAAAGTGTTAGGTAGCTGATTTATCGGCTATCTAGTCACGATAAAATGCGGAGCATGAGGGTGCTCGTAGGGAGTTTACTCCCTCGACAAGCGGGGAAGGGTTCCCTTTCCCCTCGCTTGCTTCTTTTGAACTTAAAAATAATATTGGAAAGGAGAAGTGCGCATGGCAATTGATGTCAGTAAACTACCATTAGAAGAAAGGCGAAAGCGATATAAACGTAATGAAGATAGTCGACGACAAAATAGGCCGATAAAGTTTCGAGTAGACGATTATCAGTACCAAGAGCTAGAAAAAACAGCAGACATTTTTGGTTTATCTGTTCCAATGTACGTGAAGAAAATCGCAGTAGACAACGCAGGGAAAAGTCTAAAATATACCGATCGACAATATAAAGAAATTAATTTTCATTTACTAGCAATAGGCAGAAATTTGAATCAATTAGTGAAAACAGCAAATTATTTGCGTGTTCAGTTAAATAAAAAAGATACCGAGATACAAAAAGAAGAACATCAGAGTGTTTACTTATCTTTTACAACTAAGCAAGAGCGATTAAAGCGGCTATATGCTGAAAAAAATGACTTAATGATACAAATAAAATCAATAAGTGATCCATTGAATCGCTTGGAAAAAGAGTTGAATAAGTTATGGGCTCGATTATAAAAATTGCTTCAAAAAGTAGGAGTATTCATAATACAATTTCATATATGTTAAATAAACAAGAAGATTCTGGACTCGTGACAGGAATTGGCGTATCGAATGATTTAAATGCTATTGAGGATTTTAAACGAACCAATGAAATTTTTGGTGATAAAGGGAAAATAAAGCTTTGGCATTTTACACAAAGCTTTGATCCACTAGAAGATATTTCCGCTGAAAAAGCACATGAGTTGGGTGTTAAGTGGGCAGAAAAAATGTTTCCTAACCAGTCAATTTTGGTCGTCACACACACAGACAAGGGGCATGTTCACAATCACTTTGGTATTTCGCCAAACGATCAGCGAACAGGAAAGAAAATGGATATTCGAAAGAATGATATTCGAGTTTTGCAGGCTTGGAATGATAATATACTTATTGATAATGGAATTAGCCCACTTGATATGTATAAGTATAATCATTTAGTTGCAGATCGTGAAAATTGGAAAGAACGTGAATTTAGAACTGAAAATAAGATTTCAAATCGAGAAAAAATAAAACTAGCTGTTTCTAAAGTTGCTCAATATGCGAAAAATTATGATGACTTTCATGCGGAATTGAAGAAAAATCATTCTATTGAGACCTATCGGTTTGCCAAAAACCAGCGTATTGGGTACAAACTCTTAGATTCTGAAGGTGAGTTAATCTTAAAGATTGGCGGAAAGCGTTTAGGGCAAAACTATGATATGAATCATCTTGATGATTTGTTCACAGAAAATAAAAAAGCGGAGCAAAATCAATCTGAAGAGGTACTCACTGAAATTGCTATTCGACATCTTGGTAAATCGTTAAATGGTAGAGCGGATAGTAGAATTAATTGGCAAGAACGAGCGCAACGCTTTGAATTAGATAATGAGAATATACCATTTCTTAGATCATCAAAAGATTATGAAGAATTTTATGACAAATATAAATTTGAAATAGAGGACAGAATAGAAATTGTATTAGATGTTTTTGGTGAGAATAAAGACCAATTCTTTGGATTTGCAGTGGAAGAGGAGCCTTTAAAGTATAAGAAGAAATGTGTAGATTTGGTGTATAAAAAAGTTGTTTATGATATCTCAGAGAGTTTATCAACTGATTATGACCAATTTAACGTTCATGATACTAAACCCGCTTTAGAACGTAATTTTAAGAAGCGTTATATTCAAGAAACAAAACGTGTTCTTTATTTATTTAATCGTGCAATTGATGATGGTACGATTGAAAAAGCTCGGAGAGAGTATGAAGAAACAGCAAGAGAAATTGATTATCAAAAACGACAAAATCAATATGATATGGATTTTTGAGTAAACAGGGAGAGAGAAAAAATGAACTATCCATATTTTAAAGTCTCGGCTTCAGAAGAAACTAAAGAAATATTCAACAATTTTTACAACCAAAACAAAGGAGTTTTTGGTTCCAAGGCAAATATGTTTCGTGTTATGGTTTCAAATTTACCAGTGTTAGCTAGTCCATCAAATAATAAATTTAATGATTCTGAAAGCATTAAATTTGAACAAAAAATTTCAGAACTAGAATCAATGATAAGTAATGAAGTAATTGAAAAGCTTGATGACATTGATCAAAAGTTATCGTATTCTCTAAAAAACAAATACAAAACGGAGGAGAAAAAAGATGTTTAAAGTTTACTTCCCGTTTCAGTGGCTCGTTAAAGGAATTCTTTTAGTGCTACTAGGATTGATTCTTTTTGGAAGTTATCTAACAATTAAAGCCAGACATTTTCCAGAAGAAAAGCCAATAAAAATTGTAACAATAGATTTAAAAATAGGTGAAACTTATCAGGCAGATGGGGTTGAACTAACATTTAAAAATATTGAAGTGACCGAAAAAAGAAATGAATTTGCACAACATGATCGTGTATTACAAGTGACCTATACACTTAAAAATGATACAGAAAAACCAATACGTCCACAACAATGGTCGATTGAAAATAAGGATGGTGAAGAGCTTTATGAGTATGCTATGATATTAGATAATCCAGAGTATATTGAAAGTGACAAAGCAGAAACAATAAATTACTATTATGAATTACCGAATGAAATGCAGGATTACCAAATCGTATTACGTAGAGCAAATGGTTACCTAGTTGGGTTGCCATTTACTTTATAAGTTTTATTTTGTCAGTAGCTTTTAAGGTAATATCAGTTTTGTGATTTTTGAAAATGGAAGTGGGGGAACTGGGAGAATGGCTGAGGAGAATAAAGTTGTTCCGTTTGAAACATTAGTGATAAATAAGGAAGAGTTTGAGCAACTTTTTCTTAATTTTTTTATTCAATATGACAGGATTTATGATTTTAGCTCGTCACTAGATTTATTTGAATTAGAAGCAGAAATAATAGAAAACAGTCGAGAGAAGAATGGTAAAATCATTATTTCAGTAGAAAAATTCAATGAATTATTCTCAGAAACATTTGAAATAGATCCAGACTATTATCAACCACAAGAAGTTTTTCGAGAGTTTAGAAATCAGATTATTCGTTCAAGTAATATTGAAAATTGAGTCAATAAAAGAAGCGTTGAAGAAAAGTTCCTTCTTTCGACGCTTCTTTTTAAAAGATTTTACAAATGTCTTATGGAGATTTGCTTCAATGACTACTTGTAGTCATTTCGTTTAAAATAATTATGTTACACCCTTATGTGTCACAGAGAAATACTGATATAATAAGAAATAAGGTATGTAACAATAGAGTATACTTTTGTATTACAACTTTATTTATCTAGGAGATTTTGAATTTGAATAGTACTAGAAAAAGCATATTAGAAATGGATAATCAAGAAGCAAAACAATTTTTATTAAAGCCAGCAAGCTTTTTTAATACGTCTTTGCCTAATTATATCAATTTATCAGTAGGTATAGGAAAAGCGGTGGATTTATTAAAAGACAAACCATTTTCTGAACTAGTCAAACATAAGAGATCGCTATCTGAAGCAGTTGACGTTAATCATCGAATATTAGCTAACAAAGATGGAAATTACGCTTGGAGACCTCTTCAAATATTACATCCAGTAGTATATGTAGACTTGGTAAACGTAATTACACAACAAAACAATTGGAGGCACATCAAAAATAAGTTTGAAGAATTCCAAGCTGATAAGCGAATTGAATGTATATCGCTTCCAGTGGAATCGATTTCTTCGAAGAGTGATACTGCGGAAACTATTTTAAATTGGTGGGAGAATCTTGAGCAAGCACAAATCAATTACGCTTTGGAATATGACTACTGTATTCATACAGATATTACGGATTGCTATGGCTCAATATATACTCATACCATCCCTTGGGCAATTCACTCAAAAGAATGGGCTAAAACCCATAGAAAACCTTCTCAAGGCGTAGGAAACTTAATAGATTCTAAAATACAATATTTACAACATGGTCAAACAAATGGCATACCTCAAGGTAGTGTATTGATGGATTTTATAGCTGAAATAGTACTAGGGTATGCTGATAAATTGTTATTGAATAGAATAGAAGAGAGCGGTATTGAAGAATTTAAAATACTTCGCTACAGAGATGACTACAGAATCTTCTCACTTCGAAAAGATCATGCTGAAATGATTATCAGATTATTGTCTGAGGTATTATCAGATTTAAACTTAAAATTAAATCCAAATAAAACATTCTTATCAGATAACATAATCATAGAAGCAATTAAGCCGGATAAAATTTATTGGGATCTTACACACTCAAGTTTTATAGAAAAAAATAATAGTACATGGGAATTTAAGCTTAGTCTTCAAAAACATTTGTTGCAGATAAAACTTTTAGGAGATAAATACCCAAATTGTGGAAGTTTAAGCAAAGCGCTAAGTGAGGTTTATAGACACAGAATTTCTACTTTAAGTAAAAGACCAGATGATATCAATCAATTAATTAGTATGATAGTTAATATAATGCAAAATAATCCTAGAACATTGGAAGCCTGTATTGTGATTTTAGGAAAGCTTTTTGAGTTTATTGCTGTAGAAAAGATTAACTTATATTTGGATAAAATCTTAAGAAAGTTTGTTAATACTCCCAATACTGATATGGTTGAGATTTGGCTACAAAGGCTTTCTTTAATTCATTCACGAGAGAAACTCTATAGCGCAAAACTGTGCAAAAAAATTTCTGATCCTAAAAGATTTTCATTGTGGAATTCTGATTGGTTAATAGATGAATTTGATGAAAGTGAAATAATTGATGAAGCTTATATCTCCAATTTAAGCTTAACTACTCCAGCTAAAGAGTTAGAGTTATTTATTTCACAATATGGAAAATGATTATTTTGAATAACGGACTACAACTAATAAAAAAGTATCCAAAAATTTACTTCTTTATTGTCTTACTTTATCATTTGCTTAGTTTGGAAACTATTTTATTTAGTATAAATAGCAATAGTTGACTTTTTTGAAAAGCTCGGTATAATGAAGGTATAAATAATGATCGAGGGAATAACCTGCGGGTTGTTCCCATTTTTTTGGGAGATATGTATTAGATGAGTGAAAAAATCTATAAGACGCCAAGCCAACGGTTTAACACACTGAGATACAGAGATATGGAAATTAGTACTAGTTCACATAGGCGCGTTTTAAATCAGTATAATTATTATAATTTGATAAATGGTTATAAAGATCCGTTTTTGTTTACGAATAATCCCGAAAAGTACAAAATAAAGAAATTGCCTGATGGAACTTCTATCAAGACAACACCTAATCAACTTGAAGCTCTATATAAGTTTGATGATGCACTCAGAAAAAAACTACTAGAATACTTGTTAAAAATAGAAGAACAACTTAAAAATGCTTTTACTCAAGCTTTTTATGAAGTTCAATCTAAAAATATGAATATTCCATACGCTAATCGCAAAAATCTTCATTTAGATAATGAATATTTGAGAAGATGTTATTTTGATTTGGATGTACACTATGAGCAATCTTATCAAAATAGGAATGCAATAAGGAATACTATAGTACATGACACTGTTCCCAGAAATTTTTACTTTGGTGGAGATGTAGAACCGCTCTTTTATAATTCTAATGGCAGAAAGACACCACAAGGAGCAAAATTTCGTAAGGTTGATAAAGAACAATATTACGATTCTTTTAAATCAATAGTGTATTCAACGCTAGCTAAACAAAAAAGTAAAAGCGAATCTCTTGAAAGATACTCAAGTAAGCATGGCTATGTTCCAATGTGGATACTAATGAACTTTTTAACTTTTGGAAATATCAGTAAGTTTTATCTATTTCAAACAAAAGAAGTAAAAAGAAATATACTTAAAAGGTTGAAATTTATTGAAGAAACCACTAGTGAAGTTGATTTTGAAATAATTAGTTTAAATTTTTCTAGAAGTTTAGAAATTTTGACGATATATAGAAATATTTGTGCCCATAATGAACGTGTATATAATAACTCGGTTTCGATTCCTCTAGATGATTCTTTTATGGATTTTGGGGAAAAGCTTCCATTTTATTATGAAGCAAAATCGCCACAACAAATGAGTCAATCGAAATTGGTTATTCGTAGAAATTCTAGAAAGAAGATTTTTGTGTTGTTTTTTTTAATCTCTAATTTTTTAAACAAGCGTGAGATTAGTAAATTTAAAAATGAGATTGAAACTCAATTTTCTCTTTTAGAAGCTAAACTATCTGTAATTACCATTGATGAAATTAAGATATTAATGGGACTTAACTTTGATTGGAAAAGTAATTTATAGTTTGAAGAAAAAAGAAGTTAAAATATTTTTGTAGTATTCTATTAAAAGTATGCTAGCAATTTGAATAAGATCAGAAAAATGATCCATGTTAGCTATTATAGAATGTACATTAAAACATTAAGGTATTGACTATCTTTATTAATCAGACATGAGATTAAATTCATGAGAACAATGGAATTAATTTGAATCTCCAAATAACCTCTCTACCTGCTGTTTTGGTTACGATATTGGCTACGTTCTCGATGATAGTATCTGATAATGTACACTGTGAGTCTATGGCAATTTGTTAAATGAAATCTTTATATAAAAGCCTATTTCTTTCCTTTGATTCCCAAAAGATTCATTGGAAGGATCAGTTGGTAACATATTTTATTTTGACAGATTCTTCAGTCTTTTCTATCAAAAGCACACCACGCAACTTGAATACGTTTTTGAATACGATTAGAAAACCAGTCAAGATGAATTATCATCAATAAAGTGATTAGCTCTATTCAGAAATCATTTAATTATCAACTATCTTCAATTATCGTCAATGAACTTAACTTCATGGCTGAAGAAGAATCTGAATAAAGAAATGATGGCTGAACCCTTGATAGATGAGGGTTCAGCTTTTTTATCTAAAAAACCGTCAGAAATGAAATAGCTCATTTCTGACGGTTTTTTTTTGAATTTTACCACAGCCAGTTTTACATAAATCAGTTAACTAGAAAACAAAGTTTGTAGTTTTTGATGATGGACTTCTAGAAGGCGTTGATATAAATCAGTTTCGAAATCACTGTAATGGCAATAATCAAGGACCGTATATTTAAAAGGATCTAGGCCCTTCGGAATCAGCAAAGGTGACCCTAAGATGATAAAGTCATATTCTTCAGTGATTGGAAGTGTCAGCTGTTCGATAGCAACAAATGGGATCTTTTTGCCTAGGTTTAAGATCTCAGCGGAAATCAGATGCTCAGAAACATTGACAAAACCAACTTTCAACTTATAGCTTTCGTCGATTTCTGAATAATACGGATAAAGCAAACAAGCTTGGATGAAAGCTAATTCACTTACACAAGATTTCAGCCACGTATAATTTTTCCGTTGGGAAATTTTTTTCCAGAAGCCTTCGATTTTGATTGTCAAGATATGTAAGAGTGGGTACTTTTCTTGGATATACGAAGAAATAAACAATGTGGTCAAAGGGATTTTTTGTTTGAACAAGCTAAAGTTACCAATCGATAGGTAGATGTTCAAATATAGAGCTGGCTCATTTTCAAAATGAAACGTACCGATAAACGTCTGACAATGGTCTTGGAATTCGTCCAAAATCTCCTTGGGGTCATTACTTGGTTGCTGATAAGAATGTTGGATGATCGGCAGACGAATGTCTTGGTTGGAAGTCAGAAACGGCCAATAATAAAACAAATAGAACAAAGAGTTTACCTCCAAGAGGTCTAAACGCAGATTGGCGATCTTGAAGAAATCGTAAAAGAAGTTGAGGTCTGTACCACTTGGAATGAAAGAATCCCTTGATAAGTGATAGATATCAGTAAAGTGGCTGTTTTTGATCCTCAGCAAACAAATCAGACAATGGAGACTGGCTTGTTTTTTTCCTAAGTCAAACTTGTTCTTATGCTGTGCTTCTTCATGTTTATAAATCAATGCTCTCACTTCTTGGCTATAAGGAACTATGTCCAAACTTTCACCTAATGATACAAACCAAAAGAAATTAAAAAAGAGGATACGAATCAACATTTCGGAACCTGACAAGGTCAGATTCGATAAATTCAAGTTGATATTGTATTCCTTCAAATATTCAACCAGCTTTTTTGTTTGACGAAAACAGGTCGAGCGACTGATATAGTGCCGGTTACAAAAAGCAGCGAGATCGTCGTCCTCTTCTATTAGCATACTGAGCAACAATTTATAAGGAACACTTTCAGTTGAAAGGTAATGTTGGTATTGGGTGTATTGAACAAGTTGTTCATTGACGGTTAACTTATTTTTACTATGTAATAGCTCGATGGTAGTAAATTTTTCTAAATCATCTTGGATTGCACTCAAGATTTTTTTGAAGCGTGCAGGGCCGTAATAAAAATCCAAGTTTTCCCGCACCTGATCTATGCTGTATTCCCCGGGTGAGAGTGTCATCAACTTGCCGTAGACACTCAATTTCGTTCTGGCATGATCATCTAACAAAATTTTTTCAATCAATTGATCACCTTCCTTTTTTTGTAATTATTATTATTAGCGTATTTAACTTCTCTTGTAAATACGTGTCTCAGATTTCTAACAAGTCTATACAAGGTTTAGAAATATTTCTATTTCACTTGTCTCAAAAATAGCGTTCAGCGAGTATGCTTTTTGAGAGAAAAGAAATAATCCATGATTTTAAATAACGATATCTATTTTTGTTTTTGCTTCCTTGTTAGTGTGTTGAATGGATATAAATAACTATAATTGAATATTTAGAAGCTGAAGGGGAAAGAATTAGAAATATTAGTGAATCTTTTCTTTTTTTTTATTATCTATTTGAATTTTAAAAAAATTTCGAAGGAGGCACTAAAAATGAAAAAGGGAAAGCATCTTGTCCTTCTTAGTTTGTTGGCCATCTTTTTCATCGCTTACTTATATTCTCAACACATAAACAAGGTAGTAGCAAATGATGAAGATGTTGTTGATGTAGTAGAGGTGCTGAAAAATGATTATGGAGAAGTGACTATCAAGCAAACAGATGATCATTTGATCCTCTTTTATCGCTTAAATGAGTCAACACAAGAAAGACGATTTTTATTTCAGCTGCATCCCAAGGATGCAGCTGAAAACAATTTGCTTACTTCTTACACTTCTCAGGAATACCAAGAATATACAGATGAGAAGCAACAGAAATGGATAGGCAGTGATTTTTCGCAGGGAGGTGTCGAAAAAGAATGGAATGTCGCATTGCCAAATACTAATAAAGAGTTTCAACTCAATATTCAGATTGAAGAAAAAGCAGGAAAGTTACTTTTATCAGAAGCCGCTTCTTATCCATTCTCTATCGCTAATGAGAAGAAAGAGCCGTCAACCACAAGTGAAGAAATAGCGGAAACAACAGCATCCTCTGAAGTATATGATACATCAGAGGATTCCTCGGTCATCTCGGACGAGTATCACCCGTTTGATCAGCCGCAATTGTTCAACGGACAGGTGAGTTCCGATGGATTAACTACGATCGAACCAGAGTATGTAACGGATGGGCAAGGTACTTATCCGAAAGCGATGTGGCAACCAAATAATAATCAGTATGTACGAAATCACCAAGGCAATCGTCAGGGAAAACAACAATGGGATGGAGTGACTAATTGGGATGGTGATCCAACCAATCAAAATAATTCTTATATTGAATATGGTGGGGAGAAAGAAGCAGCCGATTATGCGATCCGAAAATTTGCTAAAGAGACAGCAACTCCAGGTTTGTTTGATCTGTATGTAAATGTCCGAGGTAACACGCAAAAGGACATTCTTCCACTTGATATCGTATTCGTTGCAGACTGGTCTGGGAGTATGAATGAAGAAAATCGGATCATTGAGGTGAAAAATGGCATTGACCGATTTATTGATACATTATCAGATAGTGGCGTGACGGAAAAAATCAACTTAGGGTATGTCGGATTCTCAAGTGAAGGATATAGCAACCGTACGATTCCGCTAAAAGCCTTTGATAGTGTAAAAGAAGAAATCAAAGCAGCAACCCCTCTTTCAACAAGTGGCGGAACATTTACTCAAAATGGGTTACGACAGGCAGGAGAATTATTATCAGAACAAAATGGACACAAAAAAGTGATCGTTCTCTTAACCGATGGCGTTCCGACTTGCTCGTATCAAGTATCTAGTGTAATGGACGATGAAGATGGTAGTTATTATGGTACGGCCTTTAGCGGACGTATTGATCATCCAGACTATACTTCGAAAATCTCCCCCCCTTATCTTGCTTCAGTAAGCAACCAATCTTCGCAACGGCGTTGGATCAATTCGACATTTATTGCTACGATCGGTGAAGCAATGGCATTGAAGCAACGAGGAATCGAAATCCATGGGTTAGGAATCCAACTACAGGGGGATGAAACCGCAGGACTCACGAAAGAAGAAGTCGAGAGTCGAATGCGGAAAATGGTCTCGAATGGGGAGGATGGGACACTGTATTACGAGTCTGCAAATGATTCCTCAGATATTGCTGATTATTTAGCCAGAAAAGCTGTGCAATTGTCTGGGACCGTCGTTGATGGGAAAATCACTGATCCGATCATTGAGCCATTCGTTTATGAAACAGAAAGTGTTTCTGTTAAAAGTGTCGGAACGAGTCCTTTATCTGTTGAACCGATTCTAGCCATTGAGGATTCTATCATTCGAGTCGAGCAAATCTATTTAGAAAAAGGCCAAGAGATCCAACTGCATTATCAAGTTAGAATCCAAACAGAAAGTAAAACATTCGAACCAGATAGGTGGTATCAGATGAATGGTTCGACCACCTTTCAGCCAACGTCCAACCCAGATGTAGTTGCTAAATTTGGTATTCCATCAGCGAAAGCGCCCAGTGTTTCTCTTGATTTCTTCAAAGAATGGGAAGAATTTGATGAAGATCTGACAACGCGACCAGAAAAAGTGATCTACGAAATCAAGCGAAGGGGGATCACTCAATCATCAAGTTGGGAAAATGGCTATATACAATTAAATAAGCCGGCAAAGGACGAAACAAATCGTTGGGAGCGAACAAAAGTCACCAAAGTTTCAGAATCTAGTGAAGAAATCAGAGAAACCCTTGGGCTACCGAAATACAACAATCTAGGGCAAGATTTCCACTATGAGGCGGTCAATGAAGAAGCGGTTCCCGGCTATCAATCAGAAAAAGTCAATGCAACGACTTGGAAAAATACAAAACAATTTGTCCCTTTAGACTTAAAAGTAACCAAGAAATCTTCTGCAAATGATCATCTCCTAAAAGGCGCGGTATTCCAACTAACGATTGAGGAGCGGGAGATTCAGCTGATCGATCATCAAGATGGTACGTATTCGTTGCCAGAAGGGACACGTCTTGAAAAAGGAAAAAACTATACATTGACAGAAATCAGTCCACCCACTGGACACGAACGCTCAGAAAAGCACATGTGGGATATCGCGATTTCTAATAATGGCGCAGTAACAGTGGACGGTCAAAAAACAGCAGTTGACGACCAAGTCATCCAGTTGACAATCGAGAACACTTTTTTAGACCTTCCGATCGCTATAAGAAAGTATACAGAAAAAGGCAAAGAAAAAGTAAATTTGGCAGACGCGACCTTTGCATTACAAATAAAAGCGGATAAAGGAAGCTATCAAACACTGAAAGAAGCCACCACAGCGGCATCAGGATTGGCGCAATTTACCATCCAAAAATCTGGCAAATACCGAATAGTGGAAACCGCAGGACCGCTTGGCTATGATACGATTCCAGGAAATTATGAGTTTGAAGTTGATCCTTATGGAACGATTGAATATGACGGGAAAAATGTAGAACATGCAGCAGTTTGGACGCTGACACATAGCAATCAAATCAAACCATTTGATTTAACTGTCTTAAAGCAAACAGACACAGGTCAATCGTTAAAAGGCGCGGCATTCCGACTATCTGGTTCAGCTGAACAAATCGAATTACCAAGTGATGAAACAGCAATCGACACCTTTGTTTTTGAAGATCTCAAACCCGGGAATTACACGCTGGAGGAGATCAAAACACCAGAAGGCCATGTCGGGCTAAAAGAACCAGTGCAAATTGTTATCCAAGAGGATGGCGAAGTGACAATAGCTGGAGAACCAACAGAAGTGCACTTACAAAGTGGGAACAAAAACAACCAATTGCAATTAGTGGTTACCAATCAGGCGTTGCTCTCTCTGCCGGAGACCGGCGGCATGGGAGGACTTGGCATCATTGCTAGTCTCAGCGGCATTGTTTCATTTGCCATCTATTCGTTTTTGCGAAGAAAAAGGGAAATCAATGAGTAAGCACTATTGATTAGAGGATTCCTTTTTTGTTCATTGTTGGTTCTGAAATGGAGTGAAAAAATGGTTTTCTTGATGGCAAATTGTTCGTAGGAAAATTCATTGTTTATTAAAAGAATAGGAGTAAAGAAAATGAAGAAGAGAAAGCATATCAAACGATTGGTACTATGTTTTATTTCACTAGTAACATTGGCAGCATTGATTTCTATCCAGCACGTGTATGCTGATGGAACTGAGGTGCAACTGGTGATCCACAAGAAGAAAATGTTGGATTTTCCAAGTCAAGGGATCCAAAACACAGGGAAGGAAATGGCAGAGTTTGATGACTATCAAGGACTAGCTGACGTCACCTTCCATGTCTACGATGCGACCGCAGCATTTACTAAAGCAAGAGAAAACGGCGCAACGATTGAAGAAGCGAAAGCACAGGTGCAATCACAAACTTTTAGCACAGCTCTTTTTTCAGGCAGTACGGATACCCATGGGGATCTTTCTTTATCATTGCCCAAAAAACAAGCAGGAAAAGATGCCGTCTATGTGATCAAAGAAGCGGCAAAACCAGGGGTGACTGCTGCTGCAAATATGGTCGTGGCGTTTCCTGTGTATGAATTGATCAAACAAGCAGACGGTACGTATCAATATGGAGCAGAAGAACTATCGATGATTCATTTGTATCCTAAAAACATTGTTGAAAATGATGGCACACTGCAAGTCACGAAAATTGGTTCCGCTGAGGGTGAAGCACTGAACGGTGCGGAATTCGTCATTGTCAAACAAGAATCAGAGGTAACAAAATATATACAAGGCGTTGCACAAGGTATGTATACATGGACGTCAGACAAATCAAAGGCGAAACACTTTGTCAGCGGCAATCGTTATGAAATAGGAGAAGAGGACTTTGTCGAGAGTGCTGCGGCTAAAGGACAAATGATCGTCGCTGGTTTAGAGGTCGGAGAGTATGTATTGGAGGAAGTCAAAGCGCCTGAAAATGCTGAGATGATTGCCGACCAAACAACTACGCTATTTACCATCATTTCAGGAAGTCAAACGCCTGTAGCAAAGACGGTAAAAAATGATACGACTAAAGTAGAAAAAGACACGCCCCAATTAGAAGGACAAGATGTAGCCATCGGTGAAGCAATCAACTATGAGATCACCGTCAATATACCTGATGGGATTGCCGATAAAGAGGAGGAGAGCAACAAGTATACCTCATTCAAATTGATCGATAGCCACGATCCTGCATTGACATTTATGAATCAGTCCAAGGGAGAAACAAGCTATGCACTCTATGATGGTGAACGTCTCATTGATACTAATAATTATCAGATCACTGAACATGCCAATGGTTTTACAGTAGCAATTGCGCCCACATATATCCCTTCCCTGACTCCAGGTGGAACGTTGCGATTCGTTTATTACATGTATTTGAATCAACTAGCAGATCCGACGAAAGGTTATAAAAACGAAGCAAATGTCGATAATGGTCACACGACAGATCAAACACCACCGACTGTTGAGGTTCTGACAGGGGGAAAAAGATTCATAAAAGTAGATGGGGCAGTGATTGAGCTACGGCCATTGGCAGGTGCATCGTTTGTCGTACGCGACGAAAATTCGGCGACCGCGAACTATTTGATCATTGATCCAGTCACAAAAGCAGTGGCGTGGACGAATTCTCCGGAGAAAGCAACAACTTTCAATACAACGAACGATGGATTAGTAGACATTACAGGATTAGCTTATGGAACCTACTATTTGGAAGAAACCAAAGCACCGAATAGCTATATCAAATTAAATGAACGAATTGCTTTCAAAGTAGATTCACAATCTTATGCGGTGGCGAATGAATTGGTTACTCCAGAAAAAGTACCAAACAAACAGAAAGGAACATTACCAGCAACTGGCGGCGAGGGAGTTACTTTGTATATTGGTTTAGGCGTCGTTTTATTGACGATAGTAGGTGTCTACTGGATAAAAAGATATAAGGCTTAGTGTCAAACGAAGAACGAATGGATAGCTGAGGAGAATGAAATGAAGCAAAAAAAAAGGCATCCTTTAGATCTAATCATGCTATTGGTATTTTTTATCGGTATCCTCAGCTTGGCGTATCCCTTTGTTAGCGATACATTGAATGACTATCTCGATCAACAAATCATCAAAAACTATCAGAAAAAAGCAAAATCTGAACATGCGTCAGTGATTGCTGAGTTGAACAAGCAGATGCGTGAAGCAAATGAAAAAATGGCATCAAATGAACCTAAGACAGAAGCAGACCCATTTTCCAAGGAAAAAAAGGAAAAGCAGAACTCGCTGAAATCTTATATAGAAGCACACACGATAGGTGTTTTGACGATCCCGAAAATCAATGTCAATTTACCAATCTTTGATCAGACGACAACAAAACTATTGGAGAAAGGGGCCTGTCTGCTCGAGGGAACTTCATATCCAGTCGGAGGAGTATCGACACATGCGGTACTTTCTAGTCACCGAGGATTACCACAAGCAAAACTCTTTACAGATCTACCTCGGTTACAGATAGAGGATCGCTTTTATATCGAAATCAATGGTCAATATCTTGCGTATCAAATCGATCAAATACAAACTGTCGCGCCGACAAAAACAGAAACACTTCAGATCCAAGATAACCAAGACCTGGTCACACTAGTTACTTGCACCCCTTATATGATCAATAGTCACCGTTTGCTGGTTCGCGGACACAGGGTCGCAGTTGAGCAAGAGGAAATAAGCGCGTCATTGTCAAAAGTGCAGCAAGCAAAACGAACGACCTTTTTACTCGTGACTGGTTTGATCGTTGTCCTTTTGATGCTGTCTTTGGTGTTGGTGATAAAACATTTTACAGAAGTTAAAAATACATGTAGTTTTAAAAACTAGATGCAAAAGTTTTGGTAATCAGATAGTTTTTCGAGTATAATGGAGTCGAAGAAATGAAACGGAGTGGATCAAGATGGAGATAGAATTTAGTCGAAAGTATCAAATCATCAATGAAGTATTAAATGCAGTGACGCATGGGATCGCAGCGTTGTTAAGTTTGTTTTGCTTTAATTTGCTGATGGATCGCGCCCATACCACCTTAGATTATGTCGCTTTTGCGATTTATGGAAGTTCGCTTTTTCTGCTTTTCTTTTCCTCTACGTTATTTCATAGCCTGATTTTTACGAAGGCAAAGAAAGTTTTCCAAGTATTCGATCATTGCTCGATCTATCTCTTGATCGCTGGTACGTATACCCCATTTTGCCTCTTAGTCGTACAAGGAATGGCTGGGTTGATCTTGCTTAGTGTCATTTGGACCACCGCAGTAATAGGGATTATTTACAAATCTTTGACGTTGACAAAAACGAACAAAGTATCGAAAGTTTCAACGATCATCTACAATGTGATGGGGTGGGCAATCATTGTTGTCTTACCTAAGCTCTATCAGAATATCGATTTGACCGGATTACTACTGTTAGTTGCTGGAGGAATCGCTTATTCTGTAGGCTCGCTCTTTTATAGTATGAAAAATAGACGATTCACCCATGTAATCTGGCATTTGTTTGTCATGTTAGGTGCAGCATTGATGTTTTTTGCGATTTACGTAAGTAATTAAGACGTTGTGCATGATGAAATAAGAATGAACAAATTGTTGGGACATAGGTTCGTTACACTCTCAAAAAAATAGAAGCACTCGAAAATGGTTTATTTTTCGAGTGCTTCTTGTTTGAAAAGGGAATCCGAGGAAATCCTTTATGACTAAAGCAAAAACGTGCCGAGCAATTTAGCTCAGCACGTTTTTTTACCTTATTCTTCCACTATTTTAGCTGATGCAGGCAAGCAGCGGTTGACGGCAATCGCAACAGCCATCCCAATGAAACTATCGATCACCCGGTTAAAGGCATAAAGATAGGATTCAGTTTGGGGAACCATAAATAAAATCGTCAATAGGGTAGCACAGGCACCGACCGTTCCTTCGTGATAGTCGAATTTTACTAATAATGCGATCATCAGCATGATAACGAAAGGAATCGATAGCAGCTGAACAAGGTGTGTGTAGCCAAAAAATTTAAAAATTCCGATACAGATGATCGATGCTAATGCGCCAAAGGTATTTCCAGCAATCCGATGCCGGCCGTATTTGACAGTAGTCCCATGATCTTCTCTTAAGGTAAAGACAGCTGTGATCGTTGAAACAACGTATGTCTCACGCTGTAGAAGAAAACTTAGAAGAATACAAATGAAGACGCTGATCCCCGTTTTTAGATTTCGCAAACCAAATTTTAATCCGAATAGATTCAATAATGCCATCCTTTCATAAGAAATCATCTTAACCCTTTCAAACGAATCATATCATACCATAAGCTGTATTTGCTAGTGAAAAAAAGTCCGAAAGGTTGCTGCAAAGGCTTTTCTTTGTGAAAAACCTTCGTGGCTCTCCTGGAGAATACGTCAATCAGCTTGAGAGTGATCAAAAAAGAGTGACTACCAGCGTTGGAGCGAATCAGTTGCTTGGCTGACCAAACAAGCGTAACATAATATTGTAAACGTTATCTTATTGGAGAGCAGGGATAGGGATGGAAAAAATTTATCAAGCAAGTACGGCAGAAGGCGCAGTCGATTTTATCAACATGCGTGATTTAGAAGAGGCAGCAAAAGAAGTGATTCCCAAAGGAGGCTATGGCTACATCTCTAGCGGTGCGGGAGATACCTTCACTTATCGAGAAAATGAACGCGCATTCAATCATAAGCTGATTATTCCTCATGTCCTCAAAGACATTGAATTACCAGACACCAGGACTACTTTTTCCGGTGATACATTAAATGCACCGATCATCATGGCTCCGGTGGCCGCTCATGGCTTGGCCAATGTCAATGCGGAGAAAGCCTCGGCAAAAGGAGTTGCGCGCTTCGGTACAATTTACACAGCTAGTTCTTATGCTTCCTGTACGCTAGAAGAAATTCGGGCAGCCGGCGGAGAACAAGCACCTCAGTGGTTTCAATTCTATATGAGCAAAGATGATGGCATCAATCGGGATATTTTGTCGATGGCGAAACGCAATGGTGCCAAAGCGATTGTTTTAACGGCGGATGCCACAGTTGGTGGCAACCGAGAAACGGATCGCCGTAACGGCTTTACCTTTCCATTGGCTATGCCAATTGTGCAAGCTTATCAGTCTGGAATCGGACAAACAATGGATGCGGTATATGGCTCCTCCAAACAAAAACTGAGTCCTCAAGATGTGGCGTTCATTGCGAAGGAATCTGACTTACCTGTTTATGTCAAAGGGGTTCAATCAGAAGAAGATGTAGCACGTGCGTTAGATGCTGGAGCACAAGGGATTTGGGTCTCAAATCATGGTGGCCGTCAGTTAGATGGTGGACCAGCTGCTTTTGATTCTTTACAGATCGTAGCAGATGCCGTCGCTGGCAGAGTTCCGATCGTCTTTGACAGCGGTGTTCGCCGTGGGCAGCACGTCTTTAAAGCAATCGCCTCTGGTGCTGATCTAGTGGCGATTGGACGTCCAGTGATTTACGGATTAGCGTTAGGCGGTTCAACAGGCGTTCAGCAAGTGTTCGATTTCTTCAAAAAAGAATTAGAGATGGTAATGCAATTAGCAGGGACTCAAACGATTGCAGATATTCGCCAAGCGAAACTACGGGACAATCATTATATGTAATAAAAAATAGTAATAAAAAGAGCCTTCCTCTGCCGCACGCAGCCAGAAATTCAAAGAACTGAAACCTTTGAAAGCCACGGCAGCGGGGCTTTTTTTAGGGCTTTTTTGTATCTGGGTTGATTATAGGAAATCACCGGTATCAAGAACGAACTGCTACGATTTATTTGATAGGAACAGTGTATATGATTTTGAAAAGGAGAGAAAACCCTGTACACTTAAATTAACGAAATCAAAAAGGAGAGGGTAAAATGATTCCAAAAATCATTCATTATTGCTGGTTTGGGGGCAATGAATTAGGGGAAAGCGAACAGAAATATATCGAAACCTGGCGCAAATTTTGCCCAGACTATGAAATCAAACGCTGGGATGAATCAACGATCGATCTTTCAAAATTTGGTTCTTACTTACAAGAAGCCTATGAACAAGAAGAATGGGCCTTTGTTTCTGACGTTGTTCGTTTGTATGCATTAGTGACAGAAGGCGGTATTTATATGGATACCGATGTCGAAGTGGTGAAACCATTAGATGATCTATTAAACTATGAGGCATTTATGGGATTTGAGATCGAAACCAAAATTTCCACCGGTATCATCGGTGCAGTGCCCCATCATCCTTTCATGGAAGAATGGTATCATGACTATGATGATCGTGAATTTGTGCGAGCAGAAAAAACGGAAGATGTGGTAACCAACGTCATTCGAGTCACTGAATTGTTGCAGGAATATGGTCTGCAACTAAACAATCAGCGTCAAACGGTTAAAGGGGTAGAAATTTTCCCGCAAATGACTTTCTCGCCAAAAAGTTATATTACCGGCGAAGTTGAGGAAGATCCAACTACTATGGTGATCCACCAATTTTCCGGATCTTGGCTATAAACAGTTTTTTACTGATCCGATAGTTCGTCAAGCAGAATCCCAGCAACAGTTGAATGGGCGCCTGCTGACGAACTATTTTTTATTGTCTTTGGCAATGAATTATGCCACAATAGAACGAAATGAAATGGATCGGAGTGAGAGTTTATCATGGGAATTATCCAATGTACACCGGCTGACCTTGTTGAGTTGAAAGCCATCAGTATTGAGACGTATCAGGACACATTTGCGCCATATAATACGGAAGAAAATATGCAAGCTTATTTAGAGGCTGCTTATCATTCAGAAAAGTTGCACAAAGAACTGAAAAATCCGCAGTCTGCTTTTTTCTTTTTGCAAGAAGAAGCAATTGCTGGTTATCTAAAGCTTAATTGGGGAACAGCTCAAACTGAGCCGATTGCACCAGAGGGACTTGAAGTTGAGCGGATCTACATCCGAAGTGACTACAAACGCCGCGGCTATGGTCAGCAATTGTTGTCTTTTGCGGAAGAGTTTGCCAAGGCAAAACAAAAGACGTCTTTGTGGTTAGGCGTATGGGAACACAATGCCAATGCATTGGCTTTTTATAACAAGATGGGCTTTCGACGAGTAGGCAGTCATTCTTTCTTCATGGGGGATGATGAACAGACCGATTATTTAATGGAAAAACAAATATGAAGAGAGTCACTCTTCTTCGATTCGTTGTTGTTGAAAAATCAAAGTCGAAAACCTGTTGATGAGAGATGCCATTAGTGACTTCGAAAGAGGGAGCAAGAGGAGGATGAAAATTCCTTTTCAATTAATAGAGCTTCCAGTATAGTAGTAAATGACTAACTAAAAAATGAAAATTATGGTGACAGATGAAGGAGACAAGAATGGGACAACAAAAAACTGAAAGTGTATTATCACGATTTTTAAAAGGAGTCGTTATTGCTTTAGGATTTATTTTGCCGGGGGTCTCCGGTGGAGTTCTAGCAGCAATTTTAGGGATCTATGAACGAATGCTGCGTTTTATGGCACATTTAACGAAAAACTTCAAAGAAAATCTGCTCTTTTTCTTGCCAGTAGGGATCGGCGGGATCGTTGGGATCGGGCTTTTATCGAAACCGTTAGAATGGCTGCTGCAAAATTATCAGATTGTCGTCTTATGGGGATTTGCCGGAGCCATTATTGGTACATTGCCTGCACTTGCAAAAGAATCGACTCTTAAAAGCAAACGAACTATGGGGGATCTGTTTTGGTTCTTTGGTACAATGATCATCGGTTTCTTATTTCTTTATTTCATGGGTGATATTCTAGGAACGATCCCAGCAAACTTTTTAGGATTTGTTTTGGCCGGCGGATTGATTGCATTAGGTGTGTTGGTGCCTGGATTAAGCCCATCTAACTTATTGCTCGTATTAGGTTTGTATGATCCGATGTTGAAAGGCTTCAAGGGGTTCGACATTTTAGGCGTCTTCTTGCCGATCGCAATTGGTGGTCTACTCGTGATGCTGCTGTTCTCAAAATTGATGGAGTGGCTCTTGGAGCATTATCATTCGAAAGTCTATCACTTTATTTTGGGAATTGTGATTGCATCAACAGTATTAATCGTCTTGCCACCAGTGGCTGATTATAGCGGATTTACTTGGCTGACTGCGGTCAGCGGTGTGATACTGTTTGTTTTAGGGTACTGGTTAGGAGCTTGGATGAGTAAATTAGAAGAAAAATATAAATAACCACTGCGTGGACAAAAAAACAATCGGTCAGATGATCGATTGTTTTTTTATGGAATAGAAACCGAGGCAACCTTTGTCTGAATAGCGACGTTCACACGTACTATCCTCACTCCCCCTTGGAAGATAATCATGAAACGTCGCTGGAAAAAGGGGACAGGATCGAACGGGACAACTTACATCTGATCGCTAAGCGCCCAAATTTAAAAAAGGATATATATAAAAAAGAGGTATCGGACGATCCTGCCCAATACCTTTGTCATAGTGAAATAAGCAGACCAAAGCGTGTTGATTTACCTAAAAAGAGGTAGAAATCACCCAGAAAATTGGGTACAATAAACACGTTGATGTACTGCATTGACTATGGCAAACTTGATGGTCAGTTGCTGCTGACAAATCAAGGCCCTATTCCTTAGTTGCCGCTAAGGGATGGGGTGCCTTTTTTGGTTTCTATTCGCTTTTATTTTATAGAAAGCGAGGGTATAAATCAAGGGAACGTTTCCATATTTAATGAAAAAATGCAAGTGTTTTATTAGAAAAACGTGAAAAGATAACAGAATTCTGTGAGATTTGTCAATAAAAGTCAATATTTATTTATTGATATGAGAAAGACTGAAAAAATAAATTTTTTCCTGTGAGAGCCAAGCCATCAAAGTGATGATTTGGCTCTTTTTTGTCGCTTTTTTAAGGGGGGACACTTACGAGCCCTTTATTGTGTTAGGCAAAAGTTTACCAACTTAACATGAACTTTTCATAACGCTTACTGGATGTTAACGATTGCTTGATAGGATGGAGTAAATGAGTAATGAGGTGAAAAGATGAATCATGATAGGCTAAAGGTACTTATTGAAAAGAGACTGCCCCATATCCCTGCAAGGGATTGTAAACGAAACACCTCCAAAAGCAAACGGATTTTGGATCCTCAAAAAAGTATCCGGTTCCAACGTGGACTTGCTAAGAAAAAGATGCTAAATGGGCTAGCTATAATAGTAATTAGGAAATGGCTTTTGAGAATCAGCAAAGACCGACAGATGGGGGTGACAAGCTATGTCCATTAAATCGCAAATAACCGAAAAGCTGCTTTTACTGGTTTTGGATGGCTGCCGATACGATACCGCGGTTGAACAGATGGGGATCTTGAATCATCATGTGGATTATAAACAAGCACAACTGATCAAAGTCCATGCTGAAATGCCTAGCAGTTCTCGGCCATTGTATGAAGTGTTGGCTACTGGTGTACCAAGCTACCGGAATGGGATTCTGACCAATGCTGATGGTCAACATTCCAAAGAACTCTCGATTTTTGATCTTGTCAAAGCTGCCGGCGGAAGTACTGCAGCTGCAGCACATTATTGGCAAAGTGAATTATTCAATCAAGCACCTTATGAAATCAAACGAGATCGTATTCAACACGACCACAAAAAAAGTATCCAACATGGAATCTTTTATAGTGAAAACCAGTATCCCGATTCACATGTGTTTGCAGATGGACATTATTTACTGCACACGTATCAGCCGAATTTGTTACTGATACATTCCATGAATATCGATGCCGCGGGACATCGTTATACGGCTGTTTCAAAAGAATACCGAAAAGCCGTCAACCAAGCAGACCAATTGATTGGCCTGTATTTGCACGATTGGTTGGCTGCAGGTTATCAAGTGATTGTTACTGCGGACCACGGGATGGATGAATATGGGTTGCATGGCGGAAGCATGGCTGCTCATCGCGAAGTCCCCCTCTATATTTTTTCAGATATTTTTCCGCCAGACTGTGGGATCGAAAAAATGAATCAATTAGAGTTGGCACCACTGATTTGCAGTTTATTAAAAATCGATACTTCTGAACGCATGCAGATTGGGCGCAGCTGATTTGTAGAAACGAGCAAAGCCGCTAAAGTCAGGTGCTCAAATTAGGGCATCATTGCTAGAAGTCTATTTGGTTTGGCTTAACGGGCATAAATAGATGGCTTATATCAGATGAATAAGCAAAAAAGTAATCGATTGTTGTTCCGCTACAGAGAACTGTGCCATGAGTGAAAATAAACGGACATTGTAAATGAGAGAAAGTGGCTGCCGCGTCTTGGAAACTGTGAGAGTGCCTAGGTACTATAGCAGCAGTTGCGATCGTTAGAATTTATCGGGTTTTGTTTAGATCCGGTCGTTCCGTCTGTTTGTTGACTGTTTATGGGACCGTCTTTTTTAATTAGAACAAGGCAACGAAGTGCTGCTATTCTTTGCACTTTTGGACAAACGACTTTATTTGTCTAAATCTGTGAAAAATAGCGGTTGTTATTTTTGTCACAAATAGAAGATACTGCTACCATGGATTCGTACCAATATTAGGAGGGGATCATATGAGATATACAAACGGAAATTATGAAGCTTTTGCAAGAAGCAGAAAACCGAAAGATGTCGAAAAGAAACAGGCCTATATTGTTGGTGGCGGATTAGCTGGATTAGCAGCAGCAGTCTTTTTGATTCGTGACGGACACATGGAGGGAAAGAAAATCCATGTGCTGGAGGAGCTGTCTCTTTCAGGCGGCTCACTCGACGGCAAATTTATTCCTCATGATGGCTTTGTCACTCGAGGCGGCCGTGAAATGGAAAATCATTTTGAATGTTTATGGGATTTATTCCGTTCGATTCCATCATTGGAGGTAGAAGATGCCTCCGTCTTAGATGAATTTTATTGGTTGGATCATGACGATCCAAACTCATCCAATTGTCGGATCATTCATGATCGTGGCCAACGAGCAGCAGATGACGGAGAATTCACTTTATCAGCAGCAGCCCAAAAAGAGTTGGTCCAACTATTTATGACTTCAGAAGATCAGCTTGTTGGCAAACGGATCGAGGATGTTTTTGGAGACGAGTTCTTTGAATCAAACTTTTGGCTTTATTGGTGTACGATGTTTGCTTTTGAAAAATGGCATTCTGCCATCGAAATGCGTAGATATGTTTTAAGATTCATTCACCATATCGATGGATTGCCTGATTTCACGGCTTTGAAATTTACTCGTTACAATCAATATGAATCGTTAGTTAAACCATTATTAGCTTACCTTGATGCACAAGGTGTCGATTTCCAATATGAAACCAAAGTCATGAATATTGACGTGAAGATCACTGAAGGAGAGAAAATCGCCCAAAGTATCACACTGATGAGAAATGGCAAAGCCCAAGAAATCACTTTGACAGCAGATGATTTGGTGTTTGTAACAAACGGCTCAATCACGGAGAGTTCGACTGAAGGGGATCACCATACGCCTGCCCCTATTACTCATGAATTAGGCGGCAGTTGGAATCTTTGGAAGAACTTGGCTGCTCAATCTCCTGAATTTGGTCGCCCAGAAGTCTTTTATGACAATCTGCCAGCAGAAAGCTGGTTTGTATCAGCGACAGTCACATGGCAAAACTTTGATATTGAACCTTATATTTCTCGTTTGACAAAACGGAAATTACGGACAGGAAGAGTAGTGACCGGTGGGATCGTTACCATCAAAGATTCAAATTGGCTGATGAGTTTTGCGACCCATCGTCAACCTCATTTCAAAGAGCAAGGCGATCAACAAACGGTGACTTGGGTTTATGGTCTATTGTCTAATACACCAGGAAATTATATCAAAAAACCGATTGAACACTGTTCCGGACAAGAAATCGTTCAAGAACTATTGTATCACTTAGGTGTTCCAGAAGATGAAATTCTACGGATCTCTAATGAATCATGTTCAGCGATCCCTGTGTATATGCCTTTTATCACTTCTTACTTCATGTTGCGGGAACCTGGAGATCGTCCGCTTGTGATACCGAATGGTTCACGAAACTTAGCCTTCATCGGCAACTTTGCCGAAACGCAACGTGATACCGTCTTTACGACTGAATATTCTGTACGAACGGCGATGGAAGCTGTCTACCAATTGTTAGCTATTGAACGAGGCGTTCCAGAAGTCTTTGCTTCCGCCTATGATCTGCGTACATTGGCCAATGCGATTTACTATTTATCGGACAAGAAAAAATTGACTGAGATGGAGCTGCCATTTATCGAACGCAAATTAGTAGAAGGATTTGTTAAGAAGACGAAAGATACCTATATCGGCGAAATCCTTGAAAAAAATCATTTAGTTTAACACACTTGAATGCTGTGACATCCGTTACTTAAAGACAGGATACCCGAAAGAACCAGAGAGGCCATGAAACGGCCTCTCTTTTATTCGGGGTTACATATGTCTGACAGATGGCACAGTTTTTTTGGGAACGATTTCCATGCTGTAGACCCCCCTGTGTGATGTACACAAGAGTAGCGAAAAATAAGGGAACCGCTATCAAACAAATTGCTTCTTTTTAATAATACAGAGTGTTATTCTGTTATATTTGTATTGAACTTTTTCACTCTGTTTGGTATATTGGTTGTTAATTAAAAGCTTTTTTTGTTTTTAGTACAGAAGCTATAATTGTTACGATGAAAGGCGGGAGATTTATGGAAGATGCGACCTATTGGGCAGAGCAATTAACGCAGAAGAAAATCAGTTTTTCGGAATTGACAGCTAGGATCGAAGAAAAAATTCAGCAAGTTGAACCAACGTTAAATGCGCTTGTTTCTTTTGATCGGCAAGCAGCAATTAAGCAGTATGAACAGAATCCGCAAAAAAAAGCGGCTTTATTCGGCGGGCTGCCAATACCACTTAAAATATTGGGTCAAAGTAAAGCGGGGTGGCCGGCCACATCGGCGGCTGCATTGTTTGCAAATGCAAAAGCAGAGCAGACGAGTGCATTTGTCAACGGGCTGGAACAGCTAGGATTGATTCCTTTGGGACAAACCAATGCCCCGGAATTTGGTTTCAAAAATGTTACCGATCCAGTATTGTACGGTCCAACACGCAATCCGTGGCAGTCCGCCTATTCGGCAGGGGGATCCAGCGGTGGAGCGGCGGCCGTCGTAGCGGCTGGACTATTTCCATTAGCTGCTGCTAGTGATGGAGGCGGTTCCATTCGTATCCCAGCTTCTTTCAACGGACTAATTGGGTTAAAACCGACGCGAGGAACTATGCCAGTGGGACCTCAAGAATGGCGTAGTTGGCAAGGTGCTTCGATCAATTTTGCATTGACGCTTTCTATGAGAGATACGGAACGTTTGTTTTATGGATTACGTACGTCTCAACCGGCGGCTCCCTATCAGGCACCTAGAATCGAATGGAAACATCATGGACCCAGTCAGAATCGAACACTGAGAGTTGCGTACACAACCGAGTCTCCAGTCGGGAGTCCAGTTTCAAAAACTGCTGTCTTAGCTGTCAAGAAAGCTGTCGCATTTTTGGAAGATCAAGGACATCAGGTTACAGAAATCCGTTATCCTGTTGACGGTCAAACGATGATGGCAAGCTATTATCGTATGAATGGTGGAGAGACAGCAGCAATGTTTGCCGAGATCGAGGCAATGCTGCAACGACCAGTGGAACAGAAAGATATGGAGCTGATGACTTGGGGGCTGTACCAATATGGCAAAAAATTAGCGGCTGCCGATTATATCCAGGCATTGCAATATTGGGATCAGCTGGCAGTAACGATGGAAGCTTTGTTTGCAGATTATGAGTTGTTTTTGACCCCTGCAACAGCACAAACGGCGCCATTGATCGAAGAGGATTTGCAAAGTGATACGATTCGACGCGAACTGCAAGAGATAGAAAGACGAACAGCTGCTGCTGCCGGAGACTTGATTTATCAGATGTTCGACAAAAGTTTGGCACTGACGCCCTATACGCAATTGGCCAATCTAACGGGCCAACCTGCAATCAGCCTTCCAACAGCTGTTAGTGAGGAAGGTTTGCCATTGGGAATTCAGTTTATGGCATCAAAAGGCCGTGAAGATTTACTTTTTCAAGTGGGTGAATTGTTTGAACGATGGGAGCAATTTCATTTACCCAAAAAATAACTGTCGATGAATGACGGTTCAAGAATGATTTTCTAGGGGGATAAAGATGGAAACAATCAAAATAAACAAGTGGAAAAATATCGTTGTACTAGGTGCCTTTGTGATGTTGTTAGGTGCTTGCGGAAGTAAGGCTAAAGAGGACAATAGTTTAAGTCGTGTTCAAGAGTCAAAAGAATTGACTGTTGCTACGTCAGGTACGTTATTTCCTTCCTCTTATTACAATGATGACAATCAATTAGTTGGCTATGACGTAGACGTTGCAAAAGAAGTAGCCAAGCGGATGGGTGTTTCGATCCAGTTCAAAGAATACAACGTAGACGGACAAGTGGCGTCCTTGACTAGAGGTGAAGCGGACTTTGCCGCAAATGATTTCGGTCTCAGCGGAGACCGTGGAGATAAGTTTCGTCTGTCTGAACCAATCAAGTATTCATTTGATAGTATGATCGTGCGAAAAAGCGATGACTCTGGCATTGCCTCTCTAGATGATTTAGCAGGCAAAAAAGCAGCGGGAGAACCCAATACAAGCTACATGAAGTTAGCCGAAGAATATGGTGCGAAACTTGTAACCTATGATAACGCCACGAATGATCAGTATCTGACAGATGTGGCAAACGGACGGACCGATGTGATCCTTAATGATTATTATCTGCAAAAGATGTCGGTGGCAGCTTTGCCAGATATTCCAGTTAAAATCTTGGAAGATGTCTACTTCAATCCGAACGAAACAGGCTTTCTTTTTGCGAAAGACAACCAAGCATTGCATGACGAAGTCGATCGTGTTTTAAAAGAGATGAAAGCAGACGGGACGTTAAAAGAAATTTCCGAAAAATACTTCCAAACAGATGTATCTGTACCATCTGACAAAGAGATCCAAAAGGTTGAAAAGTAATGTATATCCCAACTCTTGATCTTCCACTGATGTGGGAGTCGCTTCCTTTTTTACTGACAGGGTTATCCTATACGTTAGGGATTGCCATTGCTTCTTTTCTCGCAGGAAATGCGTTAGGTTTATTGCTGACTTTTCTGGGGATGCTTCAAAACCCTTGGGTAAGAAGGATCGTTCGAGGCTATATCTCCTTTCTGCGAGGAGTACCCGCATTGGTGCTGTTGTTTTTGCTCTATTTCGGATTGCCGTATCAATTACCCGCAATGACAGCTGCCATTATTTGTTTTAGTTTGACTAGCAGTGCTTTTATTGGAGAAATTTATCGAGGATCGATCGCCGGAGTGGATCGCGGGCAATGGGATGCAGCGTATGCTCTGGGATTGAGTTTTTCTAAAACATTACGGTTGATCATTCTGCCTCAGGCATTTCGCATATCGGTCCCAGCATTGAGCAATGTCGCGATGGACCTGTTGAAAGGAACCTCGTTAGCGGCAATGATCACGATCCCGGACATTTTTCAAAAAGCCAAAATTGTTGGCGGCCGGACGTTTGATTATATGTCGATGTACGTGTTAGTGGCGATCATTTACTGGTTGCTGTGTATCGGGATCGAAGCGCTCCAACATCGCTTAGAAAAACGATTTGCTGACCGCTTTGAAAGTCAAAAAGGCTGATCGTCAAAAAAGCTGATCGTCAAAAAAGTAGCTAAAAAAATTCGCTGGTTGGATTATTTATGAATCAATCTCTTTGTTTGTGGTACACTTTACAAAAAAGGAGTTTGGACAATGAAATATGAATGGCGAAAACAAGAAAAAGCTTACTATTTACCAAAAGAACCACAGCTGATCGAAGTGCCTGCTTATCAATTCATTACGTTGACTGGCGAAGGAAATCCTAACCGTCCTGAATTTTCCGAGCAAATCAGTGCACTTTATATGATGGCCTATGGATTGCGCATGGGATTGAAAAAAGGCTCCTTCGGCAATACGCCTTTTGAGTATACGGTATACCCGCTAGAAGGCGTATGGACTTTACCTGAAAAACCACAAGGACCGATTGCTAAAGAAGAGTTGATCTATAAAATCATGATTCGGCAACCGGAACAAGTAACTGCTGATTTAGCCGCCGAACAGTTGACACAAATCATGAAGAAAAAAGAAAATCGTTTTTTGGAACGAATTCGTTTCGAAGAATACCAAGAAGGCTGGTCCGTGCAAGCTTGTCACATCGGTCCTTTTGACACAGAAACAGAAACGTTTGCGAAAATGCAAGACTATTGCGAAGCCCACGATCTATCAATTGTTCCCACGATGGGCAATTATCAGCATCGGGAGATCTATCTGTCAGATCCGCGAAAGACAGCACCAGAAAAAGCAAAAACAGTCTTACGCTGGCGGGTAGCCAAAACAAACAAAGAATCCGCTTGATCCATTTAACCGTTGGTGTACTTAATGAAAACACGTAATGAAAAGAGAGAGAACCGCGCTTAAGCGATTCTCTCTCTTTTACTACTCATCTTTTAAGTAGTCTTCACTAGTGAATTCACTGTGAAAATACTTGCCTTCGTCGCCGTAATAGGTATTGTACCGTTGCTTGAATTTGCGGAATCCATACACCACTAATACTTTTAAGAGACAGTAGATCGGTATTCCGAAAATGACACCTACGATCCCCATCAAATCCCCCATAACTAATAAAACAACGAGAATCGTGATCGGATGGATCTGCAGACGATCTCCCATTACACGAGGAACGACCAAGTCACCATGAAGCAGCTGTACGGCGAACCAAGCAATCAGGAATTTGATCAGCATTCCTGTTGAATCTTGTGCTGCGATGAAAAGGGCCGGGAAGAAGACGATAAATGGACCGATATATGGAATGATACATAAAATTCCGGCAGCGATCGCCAAGATACTTGCATATTCTAAACCAATCAGCAAAAAAATCACCCAATAAATTCCGCCTAAAATAAAGGAAGAAATAATCTGTCCTTTCAGAAAGGCACCAACTTGTAGGTCAGCGATCTTTACGATCGTGTTGAAATCTTTACGAAATCGCGGTGGTACGATTGACAGGAGAGAATAATAAAACTTGTTTGGATTTCTTAGTAAGAAAAAAGCAATGATCGGTCCTGTAAACAATGCGATAAACAACGTTGAGATCGTCGAAAAGATACTGCTAAGCCCTGCAGCACCGGTTTGCCAATAGTCACCAATGAAATCCATGATATTGTTGGCAACTTTTTGAAGAGTATCCGTGATCTGATCGATCTGAGCACCAAATGGCGTATTCGCTAGGAATGAGTCAGCGTTTCGCTCGAAATCAGCAATCAAATCTGGGAATTGATTAATCAAATCGGTTGTTTGTTTTTGGATGATTGGATAAAGCTGAAACCCAGCTAAAACGATCACTAAAAGAATCAGAAGATAGATCCCGCCAATGGAAACAATGCGGGGAATCTTTTTTGTTTCTAAGCGATCAACCAACGGATTGAACAAATAATACAAGATCAGGCCGAATAAAAATGGTGGAATAAGAGTAGAAATAATGACAAAAAAAGGATCAAAAAGAAACGAGATTTGTTTAAGTAAAAAAGCAGCGATCGCACAGAGAATGATCAATCCCAGTACATAATAGCTGGTTTTTCCTCCTAAAAATTGGATTAAACGGTTTTTTTTCATAGAAGAGCCTCACTTTCTTAGCCTCATTATAACGAAAGCAGCACTTTCTGTAAAAAAAGAGCGAGTCAAACCAATTTTATTTTTTACTTTTGCGTATTTGATTCGTTTATAGATATGTAAGGGCGCCACTTACGAAGCAATCAAAATACAATAGAGGAGGAAAAGAAGCGATGAAGACCAAAACCACCACAAGGCTGACGATTCGAATCCAAGCACCAGATGCAGAAAAAACTGTCAGTCAGACCGTCAATCAAGTCATGAATGCTCCAGAGGAGGCTAAGATGTTAGCGTTTGGTGAAGCCATGGCAGGATTTTCTAAGAATGCGTCTTTGGCTGGCGTGGTAGAAACGATCCAGAATGAGTACGTAAAATAACGAAAGGAGAGAAAGCGATGAAAAAGCTTCATGCATTATTTTTGACTAGCGAGGGCAAAAAACACACATTGCAGCCAAAAGTTTTTGATGAAGAGATAACGGCAGAAGCAGCACGAACAGCAATGGAGAATATTACAAAAATCGGTATCTTTGAATCAGATGGTGTCCGTTATTACAATGAGCTGTCTGGCGCCAAAATCGTAGAGACGATTGAGACGCCATTGTTTTGAAATAAGTTGAAGTAGAACGTTCATCAAGAAATGCTCGACAATCAAAAGGGACTGTGCCATAAGTCAGTATCCAACAAGTTAAACCGAATAATAGTCTGTTGCTAGCATAGATTCCTCTGACTTTTGCGACGAGGAGTCCCTGCACCGCAGGAGCAATAATCATTAATGTTCGGCTAGTGTTACTTGTAGGAGACTTATGGCACAGTCCCTTTATTTGGTGACGGCAGTTAATGTACAACGTCCGACAGCCGTTTTCGTGCCATCGGATTGTCTGATCGTAGCTTGCCAAGTTTGGATCTTTCCACCGATTCGATCAGGGACAGCTTCCACAGTAACAGTTCCTTGTTTGACCGCTTTTAAATGATTGACTTGTAGATCAATCGCGGCGGCAAATTGGTCTTCAGCTACGGCTTGATTTGCCCCCAGACTACAAGCTGTTTCAATCAAGACGGCATTGATACCACCGTGCAAAAGACCAAAAGGTTGTTTATGCTGATCGGTGACCACTAAAGATAACCGAACCTGAGTAGCAGTTGTTTCTTCGATCTGGATGCCTAAATAGTCAAGTAAGTTCATAGAGTTCCTCGTTTTCTGAGAATTTGATGATTTGATTATAACAAACGTTTGACAGAAAGCAATTTCTAACGAAATTCGCTCAGAAATGTGTATAATGTAAACATGTGACATAAGGAGGAACCTGTAATGAGAGAATGGAAAACCTTAAAAGAATACGATGAAATTTTATTTGAACAGCATGGTAAAGTGGCGAAGATCACGATCAATCGTCCAGAAGTCCACAATGCCTTTACACCGAAAACGGTGTTTGAAATGATCGATGCTTTTTCAATCAGTCGCGATGAACCTGGCATTGGTGTGATCATTCTAACAGGGGCTGGCGACAAAGCTTTTTGTTCTGGCGGCGACCAAAAAGTTCGCGGACATGGCGGCTATGTTGGTGAAGATCAAGTTCCTCGTCTCAATGTGCTGGACTTGCAACGTTTGATCCGGACATTACCAAAACCGGTAATCGCTATGGTCAAAGGTTGGTCTATTGGAGGCGGAAACGTGCTGCAGCTGGTTTGTGATCTAACGATCGCGGCAGATAATGCGAAATTTGGTCAAACAGGACCGAATGTCGGCAGTTTCGATGGCGGTTACGGTTCAGGCTATCTTGCTCGAACGATTGGCCACAAGAAAGCCAAAGAAGTTTGGTTTATGACGAAACAGTATACAGCAGAAGAAGCTTTAGCAATGAACTGGATCAATACAGTCGTTCCTCTTGATCAAGTGGAAGATGTGACGATGGAATGGGCAGAAACGATGCTGCAAAAAAGCCCATTGGCTTTGCGCATGATCAAAGCCTCAATGAATGCCGATACAGATGGGCTAGCCGGAATCCAACAACTTGCTGGCGATGCGACCTTATTGTATTACACAATGGATGAAGCAAAAGAAGGCCGCGATGCGTTTAAAGAAAAACGTCAGCCTAATTTCGACCAATTCCCTAAATTCCCTTAATGAATGGTAGTTGGCTGCAACGGCAAGCACAACTTCATCCAGAACGACCAGCTTTTTATTGGCAAGATAAAAGCTGGTCGTTTGCTGCCTTGCAAAAAGAAGTCACGGCTTATGCTTGCTATTATGAACATCGGATTCCTCAAACAATCGAGCGAGTAGCGATTTTAAGCAATAACTCTCCTGAGATGTATTTCACGATTTTGGCACTTTGGGAATTAGGAAAACAAATTCAGTTCTTAAACACTCGATTGACTGAAAAAGAGCTGTACTATCAATTAACCGATGCTGCCTGTCAGTGGGTAGTCACCAATCGATCGCTTTCCTTGCCGAGAATCAAGTTCCTGCCTTTTGGCAAATTGCAAGAACGTTTTTTTTCTGCGCCGATTTCGATTTACCAAAAAACACAAGTTGCATCGATCATGTACACTTCTGGCACGACGGGTAATCCCAAAGGAGTGCCTCAAACATTTGGCAATCATTTTGCCAGTGCACAAGCCACGCAGATCAACTTGTCGGTGACTGCTGACGACTGCTGGTGTTGTGTCGTTCCGTTGTATCATATTAGCGGTTTATCAATTTTGTTGCGTTCCTTGATTTTAGGGATCAGTGTTCGATTATATGATCGATTCGATGCGCAGCAAATCGCATCAGACCTAGCTGCTGGTAAAGGAACGGTGCTCTCGTTAGTGACCAAAATGCTGATCGATCTTTTGCCTTTGACTGGAGACAATGGTTACCCTTCATTGCGCTATATTCTTTTAGGTGGTGGTCCGATTGCCAGATCAGTCTTGATGCAATGCCAAGACAAGTGCTTATCAGTTATTCAATCCTATGGGATGACTGAAACTTGTTCGCAAGTCGTTGCTTTGCCTCCAGATAAAGCCGAGGAAAAAATTGGTTCTGCTGGATTACCATTAGCCCAAGTCAATTTGCGGATTCAGTCGCAGTCTTTGAAAGAATCTGTTATCGAAAAAGAAGGAAAACTGGGGGAAATCCAGTTGCAAGGACCTGCGATCGTTACGTGCTATTTGAATGATCGCGGGTTGGAGCAGTGGACGCAGGATGGCTGGTTTGCCACCGGTGATCTTGGCTATTTGGATTCTGAAGGGTATTTGTATGTGGTATCTCGTTTGAGCGAATTGATTATTTCCGGTGGCGAAAATATTTATCCAGCTGAAGTTGAACAGGCATTAGTTAGCCACCCTGCAATTGAAGAAGCGGCAGTGGTGGGCGAGCCAAGTGGAGTGTGGGGACAAGAGCCAGTTGCTTATCTTACACTCAAAGAGCCGATTACATTACCAGAATTGATCGCCTATCTAACCCCACAGCTTGCTCGGTACAAACACCCCCGTCGCTATTATCAAGTAAAAGAAATGCCGCGTACCGCTAGCGGGAAAATAGTAAAGCGTGTATTGCTGACAGAAGAAAGAGTGAACTACATTGAACAGCAAATCAAAGAATGAGTATCAACAAGCATTAGCTGCTGGCAAAAAGGTGTTTAGTCATTATTACCCACTTGCACTTTGTGATTTTGTTCAGTTATATGCTGCTGCCAGTCAATTTATTGGTGAACGTTATTTTTGGCGATCATCAGATCAAGCAACCTGTTTTTTGGGTATCGGCAGTGTGAAACGGTACGCGAACCCATCATTGATTGATTTTGAGCGGCAGCGTCGAAACCTTAAAAAGCAGCATTTTCAACCAAATACGGACCAAATGGCTGCTACATTATTAGGGGCTTTTGCTTTTGATGAACAAAGCCAAGGAGCAGCAGAATGGGGCACAATCGGCAATGGTCTTTTTGTGTTGCCGAAAATTCTTTTTAGAAAAATAAATGATGTGTATGGTGTGATCTTGACCGTCGAAACGAAGGATACGAATGACGTGGAAACGCTGTTCGGACAGTTTGCTGATTTACAACAACTCGTTGAGCAATGGGGAAAACAAGCGCAACAGCCTGTAGGGGCTTGTTTGTTGCAGCAAACAGAATTAGACGTACCACAATGGGTAAAAGCGGTCGATGAGACAGTCGCTGCGATCCGCTCTGCAAAAACGCCTTTGGAGAAGGTTGTTTTAGCTCGGCGAATGAAAATCACTACTAAGAAGGAGATTGATTCCTTTGCGGTGTTGGCCCGTCTTGCAGAGCAACAAACCAATACCTATCTCTTTGCTTTTGAAGACGAGGTTTCGTTTATTGGTGCCACACCGGAGCGCTTGTTAAAGGCGACTGCCAGTCATTTCGAGACAGTCAGCATTGCAGGGTCTGCGCCTCGAGGCAGCACACCAGCAGAAGATCAGCAAATAGCTGATGCATTATTAACTGATCCTAAAAATACCCATGAGCATCAAGTAGTTGTCAATCGCCTGGAGCAGGCGTTGTCTTCCTTATTGGTGGAAGGGTTCCATTCAGAGGTGCGATCGATCATCAAGAATCGCGACATTCAGCACTTATTTGTGCCTTTGTCTGGCAAGCGGAAGCCCGCTGTTTCTTTTTTAGAAGCAGTGGCTAAGCTGCATCCAACACCAGCCCTAGGTGGGGAGCCAAAAGCTGATGCGCTGGCATGGATTCGTAAACACGAACCTGCGCGTCGGGGATTATATGGTGGACCAATCGGGTGGCTAGGTATCCAAGAAGATATCGGAGAATTTGCAGTAGCGATTCGTTCTGGTGTTTTTCATGGGACAGAAGGCATCCTTTACGCAGGATGCGGGATCGTCGCCGATTCTGTTGCAGAAGAAGAGCGCCAAGAGACAGCCTTGAAATTCCAACCTATGCTAAGAGGAGTGATAGAGAATGAATCAGCAAGTCATGACTGACTACTTGTTGGCAGCAATCCATGGGTTTAAAGCCGCTGGAATAAAGCGAGCGGTGATCAGTCCCGGATCGCGGTCGACACCGTTGGCATTGCTTTTGCATCGGGATCCAGAAATCACTTGTTGGATCGATGTCGATGAACGTTCAGCAGCTTTTTTTGCGTTGGGAATGACCAAAGTCGATTTGCAGCCGACACTTTTACTATGTACATCAGGTACTGCTGCAGCCAATTACTATCCAGCAATTTGTGAGGCGGAAGCCACAAATTTGCCATTGATCGTCTTAACTGCTGATCGGCCACCGGAACTACGTGGTGTTGGTGCACCGCAAGCCATGGATCAGCAAAGTCTGTATGCTTCTCATGTAAAAAAAATGGTAGAAATGACTGTGCCGGAGAATACACCCAACATGCTGAAGTACAGCTTTTGGCAGGCTGCCACGACAACGATCGAAGCATTAAAGCAGCCACGTGGTCCCGTACACCTGAATTTTCCTTTGCGGGAACCATTACTGCCTGACTTCACGCGGACTTGTTCGATCCAACAAAATATCGCTTACCTCCCTACACAGCAATCGCTACCTGCAGCTGTATTGACAGAACTGGCACCATTGTTTATGAAAAAAGGGCTCCTAGTGGTGGGTGAAAGTTTGACACCTTCTGAAGCAGAAACGCTGCATGCGCTTGCCAATCATCTTGGCTGGCCGCTAGTGGGGGATCCACTGACAAATTTGGCCACTTGCGGGGAAACGTCGGCTCATTTTCTCCCACAGGCTGATTTGATTTTTCCACAACTAGATGCGGACTTTATTCCCGAAGTCGTTATTCGTTTTGGTCGCTTGCCAGTGACCAAAAATGTCTTGCTTTGGTTAAGCGGTCTGCCGGAAGGCATCGACTGGCTTTTCGTGGATGAATCTGGACAGTGGCAAGATCAATTGCATCGCTCAGCCTTTTTGCTACAGCTTACGATAGAGGATTTTGTGGAGCAAGTAAGCAAGTTGCCTAGCAGACCACAACCAGAATGGTTTCAGCCATGGCAAAAGCTGCAAGCCGTCGCTGAGGAAGCATTGGCAACGACTCATTCTTTAACGGAGTGGAATGAAACTGCTGCTGTACGGATCTTGCAACAAACATTGGGACATGATGCCCAATTGCTCTTAGCAAATAGTAATGCGATCCGCTTTGTTGATCGATACGGAACGGTTACAGGTAGTGCTTACCAAGTATTTGGCAATCGCGGTGTGAATGGTATCGATGGGTTGATATCGACCGTTGCTGGGATCGCAGCTGCCAGCCAAAAACCGACCTATTTATTGATTGGCGATCTAGCTTTCTTTCATGATATGAATGGGCTGCAATTGCTCAAACAATATCAGCTGCCAGTCACGATCATTTTACTGAATAATAACGGTGGGGGGATTTTTTCCTTCTTATCGCAAAATACCTTGTCAGAAAGTGACTTTGTGCCGCTATTTGGCACCCCGTTGGATCTTGACTTTCAGCAAGCTGCAAAACTTTATGGCGCGAAATGGCACGCTCCAGCAACTTTGACTGATTTTGCCTCCCAAATCGAGCAATCATTAACGACGCCTTGTTTTCAGATCATTGAAGTAGTTGGCCTGCAAAAAGATCCTGTGATCGCTTGGCAAGTGTTGCAACAGGAGTTTCAGGAAAGGATCTCCAATGAAAATAAACGTTAACGGTGTGAACTATTTGTATCAGTGGTATCGACCTTATCTGGCTGATCTGCCGACCCTCGTAGTTCTGCACGGATTTACTGGCACTTCAGATTCTTTTCGCCCAGTGTTTGCTCAAGAAACGTCCTTCAATGTCTTAGCAATCGATTTGTTGGGTCATGGTGGTTCCGCCAGTCATGTGCACCCGTTACGCTATGAGATGATTCAGATGGTAACGGATCTGGCAGAATTGGTGGATCGTTTAACGGTTGACCGTTATTATCTTTATGGCTATTCAATGGGTGCTCGTACGGCATTGGCATGGACGGTTGCTTTCCCAGACAAGATCGCTGGCTTGATCATGGAGAGCGGCTCTCCGGGACTGGAATCAGAATCTGCCCGCAGTCTTCGCCGACGCAATGATCAACGTTTGGCGATACGATTGATTCAGCAACCGCTGGTTGACTTTGTTGATTATTGGCAAGAACTGCCATTGTTTGCTAGTCAAAAACGATTACCAAAGGAAATACAGCAGCAAGTACGAGCGACGCGTTTGAGCCAACAGGCGTTTGGTTTGGCGATGAGTTTGTACTATAGCGGAACAGGAACACAACCTAGCTTCTGGCAAAATTTGGCAGACATTCAGTGCCCATTTCTGGTTCTCACTGGAGAATGGGATGAAAAATTTTTCCTGATCGCTAAAAAAATGCAGCAGCAACAACCAGCGTTGACTATCCTCTCGGTGTCAAAAGCCGGTCATTGCGTGCATTTGGAACGTCCAGATGTAGTGGCAAATGAAGTGCATGCTTGGTTGACCGCACACTGATATTGGAAAAGGAGAGCGCGTATGAAAATCGTCAAAGCAGAACGGATTGCTTGTCGACTCCCATTGAGGCAGCCTTTTGAGACGAGTTATGGTCGCTTGACGGAAAAAGCATTTGACCTGCTTGTACTGACCGACCAAGACGGAACCGTAGGTGTTGGAGAATTGGTGGCTTTTCAGCAACCAGATTATATTGAAGAAACGTTGGCTTCAGCTCGAGAAGTCATTAGCAAGTTCTTAATCCCATTGCTGACAGGAAACATCGATCATCCGCGAGATGTTTGGACGTTATTTCAAACAGTTCAAGGAAATTTTATGGCCAAATCAGCAGTTGAAACGGCGATTTGGGATTTATATGGCCGCCAAAAACATTGCAGTCTGACCTCTTTTTATCCTACAACAAGAGACAAGCTTGCTGTAGGGGTCAGTGTGGGGATTCAAGCATCCACAGAACAGCTAGTCGCACAAGTCGCTGATTATGTAGCGCAAGGATATCAGCGAGTAAAAATCAAAATCAAGCCGGGAGTCGACTTAGAGCCGTTGACAGCCGTTCGGGAAACCTTTCCCGAGCTAGTGCTGATGGCTGATGCGAACGGCGCTTATGAAGATCAACCGGAAAAGATTCTCGCATTAGATGAATTGGGGCTGGCAATGATCGAGCAACCGTTGAAGATCCGGGATCTAGTGGGGCATCGCCGTCTGCAGAAGCAGTTAAAGACGCCGCTATGTTTAGATGAAGATATACGTACTGCAGAAGATGTCGCTGTTGTTGCCTCATTAGATAGTTGCCGAGCAATCAATCTAAAAATTCCGCGAGTGGGAGGAATCACCGAAGCGATGCGAATTGTTTCAGCCTGCCAACATTATGGATTGGATGTCTGGCTAGGTGGAATGTTCGAATCAGGAGTGGGACGAGCGTTGAATCTGCAGTTTGCCAGCCAAGCTCCCTTCCACTTCCCTGGTGATCTATCTGCTTCTGATCGTTATTTTTACGATGACATCGTCACTGAACCTGCGAAGATCAAAAATGGCTGTCTTCAGGTGCCTGTTGGTGTGGGAGCGGGCTTCACACTAGATGAAAAGAAAATAGCTGACTATTGTGTTTCCCGTAATCGTTTGTTAGGTTGAACTTTAGAAATAGTTTTTGATCAGCAGATCAATTATCAAGCAGCAAAAAGCACCTTCTCGCTTTTAGTGAGGGTGCTTTTTGCTGTTATTTGGATAAAAGGGCGTGCAAGCGCCTGTTGCTAAGCCTGTTCTTTAAATTCTTTCTCAATTTGCAAACGGCGAACTTTCATTGTTGCTGTACGAGGGATCTTTTCAAAGTCCCAGAGAATTGGCTGATTCAAACGAGGAAGATCTTCTACTGCTTGCCACCAAGCTGTCCAATCCATTTCACGGTTTGGTGCTAAGGCAATGATCGGTTGCGGTGAATTTTCTTTGTCACGAACGATGACCACTTCAGCTAGAAAATCCAATGTATCTAAAAGCAGATCTTCTAAAGCTAAATTACTATCGATGGATTCAATCAGATCCACTTGGCGGTCTTTCAAGAATAAATGGCCTTCTTCATTCATGCTGCCATAATCGCCGCTATCCCACCAATCTCCATAAACATTCTCAGTAAAACGCTGATCTTCTTTATAATAAGTCAATGCCCGTCCTTTGGATAGGAAGTGGATATGTCCGTCTGTATTTGCAGGCAACTCATTGCCGTCAGCATCTGCGATTCGTGCTTTGGTCAAATCGCCTAAACCAATCCCCATATCGCGAGCATCATTTGATTGTATACTTTCTAGCGTATGTGCTTTTAGGATCATTGGGCCGCACTCGCTTTGGCCGTATACTTGCAAGAAGATGGCATCTTGATTGGCAGAAGTTTGTAAGAAAGCTGCCATTGTTTGATTATTGATGGCATCGAATGTGGAGTGATAATACCGTATTCCAGCAAAAGCTTCAGGGTGTTCTTCTGCAACGAATCGCCATTGCACGAAGTTATTTGGGTGTGTCTCTAAGGCAATCGGTGGATTCTCTTTCAACATCCGAACGACGTGAGGACCATTCGCACTAGCAAGAGGCATCATTGGAAAGCCCATAGACATCAAAGAAGAGATCCCAATATTGAAGCGAGAATGAACCGGTGAAATATGGAACGCCACTAATTTTGTTTCTGCGATTTTTGTGAAGACAGTTCGCTGCCACTTTGTCCGCCACCCCATAGAATTGGCCGAGTGACAAATCAATTTTGGTATTCCTGTTGTGCCTGAGGTGTGGGTCATATAAGAAATTTGATCGTGAGGCAATTCGGTTTGGCCAACAGGTTCAGCTGGTTGCAACAATAGATTGCGGACAGCAATCTGCTTGTTCGGGCTGCTGTTTTTGACAGCTGCCACTCGGTTTTCTGTCTCTTCATCAAAAAGGATATAAGGATCTTCTAAGCGGTCAACAAAGACTTCGATCGTTGAAGCTGGAAAATGATAAGAAATCATTGCTGGGACAGCGCCTAAATAAGCAGCAGCTGTAGCTAAAAGATACGTATCAAATTTTGATGATTTATAGATAATGATTTTATCTCCGGCTTGGACGCCAAGGTGGGCAAGTTGATACGCCCGCTTTAAGATTATTTCATGACTTGAATGATATGTGCTGCGGTAACCCAATTCAGGAAAAGCTGGCAAGATCTCATCATGAATGATTGGGACGTCTGGATAAGCCTCCGCCGCATCGCGGTAATTGGTATAAAGATTCAATGGTTGATACGCTAAAATAGACAAAATAACACACTCCTTTAAATTGATGACGGTGTTTTGTTAACTTCGATGGTTAATAAAGTCACCTTTCTCAAACTATGGTTCATTTTAACATAGCGTTTTTTTTAAGAATAGTTACTTTGGGATTTTTTTCACATAACGTCTTAAATCAACTGACTTACAAGCCGGGTAGGGCTATTTTGAGACAATCAAGTTTGATTAGTGATACTCGATTGGTATGTTTTGATTGGCACAAGGGCAACCGAGGATAGTTAGAACAAAAGATTCTATTGCGAACATCAGCAGGACGATAGTTGTCAGTATGTCTTTTTATTGCTATCATGAAAAAAAAGACAAAGGAAGATCCCGATGGCCAAAAAGATACAAAATAAAAAACATGTTTCGCTTCCTCGATACCAGCAGATCGCTGTGGAGATCGCGGAAAGAATCGTGGAAAATCGCTACGAAGTTGGACAAAAGGTTCATGCCCGTTCGACATTAGCCAGTAACTTCAATGTGTCGCCAGAAACAGCCCGTAAAGCAATCAATGTCTTGGTCGATTTGGGGATCATGGATGTCCGTCATGGGAGCGGCGCGTATATTGCCTCAAAAGAAAAGGCGCAATCTTTTTTGGATCAGTACAAAGATGTTCAATCGATCCAAGAGATTCGTAAAGACATTTTAGAAAGCGTTGAACGGCAACAACAAGAGCTGGATAATTTTTCGGAACTATTGAATGTTTTGGTTCGGCAAACGAAAAAAGTGCATAATATGAGCCCTTTTCTGCCATTTGAATTGTTATTGAAAGAAGATGCCCAGCACTTAGAGAAAAGTGTCCACGAGCTGAATATTTGGCAAGTAACGGGAGCAACCATCGTGGCAATCCAAACGGAACAGGAGTTATTGCTCTCACCAGGCCCTTACGCCAAGTTTAGTGCCGGCAATACGATTTATTTTGTCGGAAATGAGTTGGCACTACAACGTATGACGAACTTTTTTTATCCACAAGACTCCGCTAATTGAAGAGCGAAAGATTCCATTTCTAAGAAGAGATGGAATCTTTTTTTGACAAAGTGACCACATGCTGTTAGTATAGTATGGTCACTTTCGTGAAATTTTTCAGAAAAAGGAGTCAGTATAAGTGAGTAAAGTTAAAGTTGCACATTTAACGAAAATCTTTGGCAAGAAGAAGCAACAAGCGTTTGCCATGATTCAAGAACAACGCAGCAAGAATGAAATTCTAGAAAAAACTGGGGCCACTGTTGGCGTCTATGATGTGAATTTTGAAGTCAATGAAGGAGAAATCTTTGTGATTATGGGACTTTCTGGTAGTGGGAAGTCAACCTTGATCCGTTTATTGAATCGGTTGATCGAACCATCCGGTGGGGACATTTATATTGATGGGGAAGACATTGCGAAGATGAGTAAAGAAGAATTACGTGAAGTCCGACGCCATAAGATCAACATGGTTTTCCAAAGCTTTGGTTTGTTCCCTCACCGAACGATTCTTGAGAATACAGAATATGGCTTAGAGGTGCGAGGGGTTCCCAAAGAAGAGCGAGTAGCCAAAGCCGAAAAAGCTTTAGCTAATTCTGGGCTATTATCTTTCAAGGATCAATATCCTGATCAACTGTCTGGTGGGATGCAACAACGGGTTGGTCTGGCGCGAGCATTAGCAAATGATCCAGAGATCTTATTGATGGACGAAGCATTCTCAGCGTTAGATCCGTTGATTCGTCGTGAAATGCAAGATGAGTTGTTAGAATTACAAGCCAATGTCCAAAAGACAATTATTTTTATCACTCATGATTTGAATGAAGCCTTGCGAATTGGTGATCGCATTGCTTTGATGAAAGATGGACAAATCATGCAAATTGGGACAGGAGAAGAGATTCTGACCAATCCTGCGAACCAATATGTGAGAGATTTCGTCGAAGATGTCGATCGCTCGAAAGTTTTGACGGCTCAAAACATCATGGTACCAGCACTAACGACAAATATCGAAATCGATGGGCCAAGCGTTGCGCTAAATCGAATGCGTAAAGAGGAAGTTAGTATGTTGCTGGCGGTAGACAAAAAACGTCATCTAAAAGGTAGTTTGACAGCTGAGTCGGCTCGCGAAGCACGCAAAAACAATTTGACCCTAAAAGAAGTCATCGATAAAAATGTACAAAAAATCGACAAAGATATGCTAGTGACGGATATTTTCAATTTAATTTATGATTCCCCGACACCGTTAGCGGTGGTTGAAAATGATCGTCTGATCGGTGTAGTTATTCGAGGCAGTGTGATCGAAGCACTGGCAGAAACGGATTCATCAGTGACAGAGGAAGGAGTGGTCGTCAATGGGTAATTTTCTTCAACAAACGATTCCAGTTGCTGATTGGGTAGAGTCCTTTACAGATTGGCTAACAGGAACTTTTAGTGGGCTCTTTTCCGCATTGCAGTCTTTTGGTCAGTTCGTGATGGATGGAATGACCAATACTTTGCTTTTTGTGCCACCACTAGTCATGATCTTGCTGCTGACAATCGCTGCATTTTTTGTTTCAAGTAAAAAATGGGGGCTGACGGCATTTACATTTGTCGGGCTACTGTTTATCTACAATCAAGGTTTGTGGACTGATTTGATGAATACTGTCACATTGGTTCTGCTCTCTAGTCTGGTATCGATCATTATCGGTATTCCCCTCGGAATCTTAATGGCAAAAAGCGAAAAGGCGCAAAGCATCGTTACGCCAATCTTAGATTTCATGCAAACGATGCCTGGCTTCGTCTATCTGATCCCAGCAGTCGCTTTCTTTGGGATCGGCATGGTACCAGGGGTTTTTGCCTCAGTGATTTTTGCATTGCCGCCGACTGTACGGATGACTAATTTAGGAATCCGTCAAATTTCTCGTGAATTAGTCGAAGCTTCGGATTCCTTTGGGGGAACTGGCTGGCAGAAATTGGTCAAGTTAGAATTGCCATTAGCGAAAAGTACGATTTTAGCAGGTGTCAATCAAACCACGATGCTTGCTCTTTCAATGGTAGTGATTGCTTCGATGATCGGTGCCCCTGGTCTTGGACGAGGTGTCCTATCTGCACTGCAGCGGGCACAAGTCGGAAATGGATTTGTTAGTGGGGTTTCATTAGTGATCTTAGCGATCATTATGGATCGGTTTACCCAAAACTTGAATAAACCCGCTCATAAGAAAAAAGCCGTGTCCGCGAAAAGCCGCAAGCAAAAACGTCTCTTTGGCGGGATCGCTGCCGCAGCTGTTGTTGCGCTGATTGGTGCTTCTGTAGCTTTTGGTCGTGTTTCAGACAATAAAGGAACAGTCAACTTAGCATATGTCGAATGGGATACAGAAGTGGCTTCCACTCATGTGGTAGCTGAAGTGTTAAAAGAAATGGGCTATGAAGTCAAGACGACACCATTAGACAATGCGATCATGTGGGAATCTGTGGCTAAAGGCGAAGTTGACGGGATGGTAGCTGCCTGGTTGCCTTCAACTCATCAAGCTCAATATGAACAATATAAAGACCAAGTAGAAAATCTAGGACCAAACTTAGAGGGAGCTAAACTGGGAATTGCAGTTCCTAGCTACATGGCAGTTGACTCTATCGCAGATCTATCGGATGAGGCAGGAAAAACGATCACGGGAATTGAACCAGGTGCAGGTGTGGTCGCTGCTGCTGAAAATACAGTTGCAACATATGATAATCTTTCTGATTGGAATGTGGCGACATCTTCTTCCGGGGCAATGACTGTGGCGTTAGGACAAGCCATCAAGAATAAAGAAGACATTGTGATCACTGGCTGGTCGCCTCACTGGATGTTTGCAAAATATGATTTGAAATATCTAGATGATCCTGAAGGAACGATGGGAGAAGCGGAGAGTATCAATACGATGGTACGCCAAGGATTAGCTGATGATCTGCCAGAAGTTTATGAAGTACTGGATAAATTCAATTGGACACAAGAAGATATGGAAGAAGTCATGCTGGCAATCAACGATGGAACTTCTGCTGAAGATGCTGCAAAAGATTGGGTAACCAATCACCCAGAAGAAGTGGCAGCTTGGACGAAGTAAGTCAATGAAGCATGAAAGGATCAGATAAATAAACAAAAAAAGAAAGTTTCGCATCTAGACTCGGTGGCCGAGTTCAGGTGTGAGACTTTCGTTTTTTTCACTGTCTACTGACTGTCTACTGACTGTCTACTGATAGTAGCCAGCAATTTTTTGTGCTTTTTCAGTATTGGCGAAATGCAGTTTGGTATACTTCGCTAATAAAGGCATTCCGCCTTTTTGCAAAAGCTGAGCAGCGACCTGATCGGATTTGCTGCCGGCACCCGAAGGAAGCTGTAATCCAACTTCTTGTGAGGCCTTCTCTAGTTCCTCCAGAAAAACAGTGCGGCATAGAATGGAGGCCGCAGCCACTGCTAAATGATATTGCTCCCCTTTTGTTGCAAAAAACAATTTTTCTGTGATTTGATTTTTTTCTGATTTTAGATAGGTACGGTAATTTTTTTCGCTAGTGAATTGATCAATCAAGATGGCATCCGGTGTTTTTGGTGCGATTTTTTGCAACAGTAGCCGAATGGCTTGATTGTGTAGCGCAACTTTCATTCGAACGGTGTTGTATTTAGGTTGGATCTCATTGTATTTAGTTGGTTCAACTGTCAGTAATTGATAAGGCACAAGTTTTTTTATTTTTGGGGCCATTGCCCGAATTTGTGGATCAGTCAACATTTTGGAGTCTTTGACACCTAATGCTTTCAATGCGGGTAGCTGATCTTTACTGGCATAGACAGCGCAAACGACTAAAGGACCAAAATAACTGCCATTGCCAACTTCATCACTACCAACGACACTCCACTGTGAAAAGTCAGCAGGCAAGGAGGATGAAGGAGCCTTGTTGTTCGTATTTGCTGTTTTGGACAAGTCGGCGGAATTGCTCCAACGAGCTGCTTCAGCTTCTGCACCACTGCCTTGAAACATCACTTTACCAGAAGTATAAGCGGTGATGGTCGTTTGTTCTTTTTTGGCAACAAACACGGTATAAGGAACTTTTTTATTCAACAGCGCTTGCTGATAGAAGTTCATCATTTCTGCGATAGTTTTTTGAGATACTTTAATGACGATATTACTCATTGTCTTCCTCCGATATACATACTGGTTATTTGAATAGAACATCTTCTTAGATTCTACCATAGGTAAAAATTTTACGAAGCCTCTTTCTAAAAAAACGATTGGCATGGAAATTACACTAGAAATCACGTATAATAGGTAGGAGTTTGCGATACGCGTGCAGAAAGTGATAAAATAGTACAGAACAGCAATGGGAGGAATCTTTCCTATGACGGAGCAAAAGAAACGTTATAAAGCAGTAATCGCCAATCAAAGCTACACGATTATTGGGCGTGAAAGTAAACAACATATGGATATGGTAACGAAATTAGTCAATGACCAATTGACAGAAATCATGGGGCTGTCTTCTCAAGTCGATAAAGAGCAAGCAGCAATTCTATTAGCAATCAATGCGATTTCTGATCAGTTGAAAAAACAAGAGCAAGTATTAAGTTTGCAAAATAAGGTAGAAGAGTTACGCAGTCAAGCGATTAAGGCGACCGAACTAGAGAATCGGATTAAGCGAATCGAAGCGATTGAGTCTGAAGCGCGCCAAGTATTGGATGAGACAGGTCGCGGAGATGTGGAGATCCATAATCATGTGGAGGCTCAACAAATACTAAATGAACAACGTAAGCGCAAAATCCAAGAAAAAGCAGCTCATGGTTAAGTAGGCGCGGAAAGGACTCTGAAATGATAGGATTTTTGGTTCTGATTCTTTTGTTAGCGGCATTTTATGGTGGCGCGCGGCGAGGGACTTCATTGCAGCTGGTCTCCGTTTTAGGATACCTTTTTTCTTTTTTAGTTGCAGTGGCAAATTACCAAGCTTTGGCAAAAAAAATTGAATTATATGTTCCTTATATGTCTGTGACCGCAGACTCAAAGTTGGTCTTTTATAACCTAGATCTTGCTCTAGACCTAGACAAAGCGTACTATGCAGCTGTCGCTTTTATTATGATCCTTTTTGCTGGCTGGTTAGTGACAAAATTGATTTGCATTTTTGCAAATGGACTGCGTTTCAAACGTCTGCGTTTTTTGAAAGGCTATGATTGGGTCGTAGCAGGGATCTTGAATACGCTATTAGTTTATCTGAATATCTATTTCTTTTTTATGATCCTCTCGATGATTCCTTTAGCGACTATCCAAAATTTGTTTGATAAGAGCAGCACGGCACACTTTATCGTTGAAAGTTCGCCAATCATTTCTGATTACTTTTACCGTTTGTGGATCACTAATGTGATTGGTTAGTATAAGGCAGCTGGTCATTAGACCCATGCTGCTTTTTTTCTTAAGTAAAAAAATGAAAAAGTAGGTGAGACTATGAATAAAAAAATTCTTGATGTTTTAGCTTTCGATCAAGTAAAACAATTGGTTGGGCAGTATCTAGTGACCGCCCAAGGGAAAGAAGAATTAGCTCAATTAGCGCCATCAGCAGATGCTCAGCAAATTTCCACTTGGCTGGCTGAAACAGAAGATGCGTTAAAAGTACAGCGATTGCGGGGCGGTATTCCTGTACCAAAAATTGAAAATATTCGTCCGCAAATGAAGCGAATCGAAATCGGAGCGGACCTGAATGGTTTAGAATTAGCGCAAGTAGGTCGAGTGTTGGTGACAGCCAATGAATTGAAGCGTTTCTTTGAAGATCTATCAGACAGCGAAATCGAGTTCGAGCGACTGTATGAATGGGAAAAGCAGTTAGTAACGCTGCCCACGCTTAGCCGTCGCCTGAAAGAAGCAGTGGATGAAGACGGTCGGTTGACTGACGAAGCATCTCCAGAGCTACGTGTCATTCGACAAAATATTCGTCGTTCTGAACGAACGATCAGAGAAACGTTAGATAGTCTCGTACGTGGCGGAAATGCCAAGTATTTGAGCGATACCATTGTCACGATGCGAAATGAGCGTTATGTGATTCCGGTGAAGCAAGAATATCGTGGCGTGTTTGGCGGGGTCGTGCATGATCAGAGTTCTTCTGGGCAGACATTATTTATTGAACCAAAACAAGTGGTGGATCAGAATAATCGACTGCGCCAACATCAAATCGCTGAGCGTACGGAGATTGAACGAATCTTAGCGGAACTTTCTGCAGAGCTAGCTCCTTATCAACGCGAAATTCTGCACAACGCCTATGTGATCGGGATGATGGACTTCATGAATGCCAAAGCACGTTTTGGGAAAGAATTGCAGGCAATCGTGCCGGCTATCAATACAGATAATCATGTCGTTTTCAAACAAGCACGTCATCCGCTGATCGATCAAGAAAAAGTCGTACCGAATGATATTGCTATTGGTGAAGACTATCAAGCGGTGGTAATTACCGGTCCGAATACTGGTGGGAAAACAATCACCTTGAAGACGCTGGGATTGCTTCAAATCATGGGCCAATCTGGATTGCCGATTTTAGTCGATGAAGAGAGCCAAATGGGCATTTTTCAAGAAATTTTTGCTGATATTGGGGATGAGCAATCCATCGAACAAAGTTTATCTACCTTCTCTTCTCACATGACGACGATCGTCGATGTTCTCAAAAAAGTGGACCATACAAGTTTAGTTTTATTCGATGAACTGGGAGCTGGGACCGATCCGCAAGAAGGCGCGGCGTTAGCGATTGCTATTCTTGATGAACTTGGTGCACGCTCTGCCTATGTGATGGCGACGACTCATTATCCGGAATTGAAAGTGTACGGTTACAATCGTGCCAATACCATCAATGCTTCAATGGAGTTTGATGTCGATACCCTAAGCCCAACATATCGTTTGCTGATCGGTGTGCCTGGTCGCAGTAATGCTTTTGAAATCTCCAAACGTCTGGGCTTGGACACCCAGATCATTGAGCAAGCCAAGCAAATCATGGATGGCGAAAGTCAGGACTTGAATGAGATGATCGCCGACTTAGAAAACCGGCGCAAGATGACCGAAACAGAGTATTTGGAAATGCGGCATTATGTAGAAGAAGCGGAACGGCTGCAAAAAGAATTGAAACAAGCATATAACTTTTTCTTTGAAGAACGCGAAGCAGAACTAGCAAAAGCCCGCAAGAAAGCAAATCAAATCGTTGAAGAAGCAAAAGAGGAATCGGAAAAAATCATTTCGGATATCCGCAACATGCAATTGAGCAGCGGACAGAGCCATGTCAAAGAACATGAGTTGATCGCAGCCCGCACAAAATTGTCTGATCTTCATCAAGAAGAACATTTGCAAAAGAACAAGGTCTTGCAAAAAGCCAAAGCTGCGAAAACATTGAAGGTCGGCGATGAAGTGTTAGTTACTTCCTATGGTCAGCGAGGAACTTTGATCAAAAAGATGGGACAATCACAATGGCAAGTGCAATTGGGAATCTTAAAAATGACGCTGCCTGAATCAGATCTACAGCCGGCAGCACCTGTCAAAGAACCTGTGCAGCGCGTCGTTCATACCGTCCGTTCAGCGGAGTCTTCGCATGTTCCTAATCAGCTGGATCTTCGTGGCAAACGCTATGAAGAGGCATTGAATGAAGTTGATCAGTATCTCGATGCGGCGATTCTTGCTGGTTACCCACAAGTGACGATCGTTCACGGAAAAGGGACGGGGGCATTACGGCAAGGAATTACGGAATATTTGAAAAATCATCGTAGTGTCAAAAGTTTTGAGTTTGCACCGGCAAATCAAGGTGGCAATGGGGCGACCATCGTAAAATTTAAATAATCGTTAAGGCTTCTTACCTTTTGTAAGCAGAGGATTTCAAAAAAGCACGTGAACATGCTATACTTTTTTTAGCAATCAAATGGAGGCGAACAATATGGCAAAAGAAATTACAGATAAAACTTTTTCAGAAGAAACCGATAAAGGCTTAGTCCTTATTGATTTTTGGGCAACATGGTGCGGTCCATGTCGGATGCAAGCACCAATCTTGGAACAATTAGCAAATGAATATGAAGAAGACGAATTAAAAATCGTCAAAATGGATGTGGATGAAAATCCTGAAACGCCAGCTTCATTTGGTATCATGTCGATCCCTACGCTATTGTTGAAAAAAGATGGTCAAGTGGTAGATAAAGCCGTTGGTGTTCATACCAAAGATCAATTGAAAGAAATGGTAGCAAGCCACATGTAAGAAAATTTTATAGTAAGCAGCGATCTTAAACGATCGCTGCTTTTTTTTGAGTAGTTTTAAGCGAGGATTTATTCTTGCAATGGTATAATGAAAGTGTGAATATGGGGAGCGTTTACTTTCTATGGAGTGCTTTTATTTGAAAAGGGGGATGAAAAATGAAAAAGAATAGAGGATGGGGGTACCGGCTGCTCTGTATCATTTCCTTGGTCAGTGCACCGCTTGTATCTGCAGGTGCGACCTACGCGGAAACAATTGATACAGGAACTTCTTCAGCCAATCAAGTCACCGAATCAACCACCAATACCAGTAGGACGACAACCGAAACGACTGACTCAACAACTGCGACATCGTCTACAATAGACACGTCAACTTCCGAAGCGAGTAGCAACAGTTCGACTGATAGCTTTGGGGAAACAACTACAAGTAGTTCAGAAATAACTGTTTCTTCCACAGAAGAAACGGATACTTCAGAAGCGAATCCAGTCATCACTGTTAAGGAATTAGCCAATTCAAATCGCTATGTTAAAATCAACACTTTCACAGCGACTACAACGGAGTCGCAAGCAATGGATAGTCGTCAGGTTTTATATACCCTCAATCAATCGCAACTAACAGCCACAGGATCAATTACTGAACTTGCGGGTCACGTTTATAAAAGTGTCAAACAGTACCAAGATACAGCGACGAAAAAGAAGTATAGTGAACTACTTGATGAACAGAATCACGTGATTGGTATTGTTGAAGCAGAGTCTGTCACGACAGCAGATGGGGTGTTTCAGTCAGAAAAAAAATATGCTACTGTTCAAAGTGGCAATTATCCTTTATGGGAGTCAATTTTTTTTGATAAACAGTTAGGCACGACAAAAACAATCAATCAACAAACGTTTCAAGTAAAAGAAAGTTTCAAACACGGAAACGGCTCGACCTATTATGCTCTGTACACGGATAAGAACCAATTTATTGGTTGGATTAATGCCAAAGGAGCCGCGGATGCCAAATCACCTGGAGGCATATGGCAATCTGAATCAAAATACGCCACGATCATCAGTGGCAACTACACATTATGGCAAAATTTTGATTGGTCAGCCAAAAAAGGAACGACAGCTGCTTTGAATGGAAAGACTGTCAAAGCCACAGGAAAATACCGCCATGTTAATGGTGCAACGTATTATTCGTTGTATGACAATAAGAACAAGTGGTTAGGTTATATCAACGCTGCCGGTGTCAAAACGACCACAAATGCACAGGGAGCTTACCAGGCTTACGGTAAATATGTTACTCTAACAAAGAAAAATTATACAATTTGGGGTAATTTTAACTGGTCGAGCAAAAAGAACACTACCTCTTCATTGTATGGAAAAACTTACCAGGCTAAAGGAAAATATGAACATTGGAACGGATCAACTTACTACTCATTGTCTGATTCTACTGGCAAATGGATCGGTTATTTGAATGCTGAAGCCGCTACTGTGGCTAATAATCAAGGTGGCATATGGCAGAGTGAAAACAAGACGATCCGGATGAAAAGTAAGAACTATACATTGTGGCAAGATTTGAATTTTTCTAAGAAGAAAGCTTCGAGTGGCAATTATATGAACAAAAATATCAAAGTCACCGGAAAATATCAGCATTATAACGGTGCGACCTATTACTCATTGTATTTAAACAATACATGGATCGGCTATATCAATGCTACAGGTGTCACAAATGCTCATGTAATCCATTCGCAGAGCAATATTAGCCGTTATGTGATCGTCAACAATGCCAGCGGGAATTTTCTGAATGCTGCTGATCCTAACAGCAGCAAATTAGGAAAAAAGAGTAATTATAAAGGGTATATGGCGAAAGCAACCAAATTAGCCAAAACGAGTGATGGCAATTATCTGTATCTGGTTTCACCAGCAGGGAAAATCGGGTGGATCAAAGAGAATCAGACGTATAGCGTGAATGATAAATTCTGGATGTACACTACTGGTGGCAAGTACCCCTCGCTAAATGTCAAAAATTTAAACATTCATGTGTCCATCAGTAAGCAGCGAGTTTACATTAAGTCAGGCGACAAAGTCATTTATACCATGCTTTGTTCCACGGGGACAGTTTTTACGCCGACACCGTTAGGTAATTTTAGAATTCAGCAGGAGAAAGGCTCCGCCTTTTCAGGAGCGGCTTATTACCGTTCTTTCAAAGATCATGGTGTCTATCTATTCCATACCGTTCCAACAAGCATTGCTTGGTCAACCAATTCATTTAGTTCGGTGGAAGGCAAAAAACTAGGACAGCGAGCTTCTCATGGCTGTATTCGATTAGCAGTCCCTGATGCTAAATGGTTCTATTACAACATACCTTACAACACTCCCGTAAAAATCGTTAACTGATTCTAGCTGCTGCATCCTTTGAATAAGGATGCAGCAGTTTTTTTGTAGCGAAAAGAGTTGTTGATTTGCACTTCACTGTAATTAGAGTTGAAAGTTTTTATCTTCTGAATAGAGATCAAGGCCTTTTTGATATTTTACTTTTTGATATTTTGATAGAAGTTAGATTTGTAAAGTGGGGCAATTGACTAAAAACTGCCCTTTGAAAGCTGTGTCGCCCGTTTGGGAAAAGGATTTCTCTTTTGAATGACTGACATGTCCGTTCGAAGCTTGATAGGGAGCATCAATCTCGAATCCCTAGTTGCTAACTAAGGTAAGTATAAAGCGGTCAACTAAGTGTAAATAGTTCTGAAATACGCCGATAGATAATCAGAAAACTACCCAAATCCGGGAGAAAATTGCTTACAAAAAGAGATTGACACTTATTATATCATTCGATAATATATCAATAAGTGATATAGTTTCCTAGGATGGGGGAAAACACATGGATGAACCATTGACCGATTCAACTTATTTGATTTTGTTAGCTTTATTAAAGCCAAAACATGGCTATGTGATCATGAAGCAAATCAATGAATTAAGCCAAGGTACCTATGAAATCGGTCCGGCAACAATGTATACTATATTGAAAAAATTGACCAAAAATGAAATGATCAGTTTAGAAGAGACGACAGATCGTAAAAAAATCTATCAGATCACAGCCAAAGGAAAAACGGCTTTAGAAAAGGACATTCAGCGACGAAAACATTTCTTTGAGATTGGTGAACAGATTATGGGTGAGTTGGGGGGACTGGCAGATGAGCAAACGTAAGACAAAATATTTGTATTCATTAGGTGTTGCCTATTATCCAGAAAAAGAAATGATGCGGCTGCAAGAGCAAGCAGCAAAAGGTTGGCAGTTTGTGCATATGAATCAGTTCGGTTTTTTGAAGTTTATTCAAAGCCAACCACAAGAGAAGAAGTTTGCTGTCGATTTTTTTCAAGGAGACAAATCTGATGTTGATGAATACTTGGCAATGTATGAAGCCGGCGGATGGGAGTATATTAGTTCCTACAAAAACCGTTACTACTATTTTCAGGCTCCTTTAGAGACACCAGCTATTTTTAGTGATCAGCAAAGCTATCAAGAACGAATCGATAGTGAGGCACGCTATCTTATGAAACGTTCTTTTGGCATAACAGGTGTTGGCTTGGTTATTCTGCTTTTGATTTATCTCCTCGCTCGCTGGCTAGTACTTACCTATAATGAGATACTAGGTTTCTCATATGGTGTTGCAGTTGGGCTGATTTGTGCGCCTCTTATCATCGGTGTGGTGTCATTTCTCATGCGTCGCTTGTACAAGAACCGCGCCTCTTTTTACAAAGAACCAGAGAAACTAGCTAAGCGGCAACACGTGTTACGGGATACGCTGCTCTTTATGGGAGTCGGCGCATTAATTGGAGGAATTATCGGCTTTTTAGCCGGTTATTTATACTAACTTAAAAGACAAGGAAGGTGAAATTGTGTTAGAAGCAAAGAATTTAGTGAAAACATTTGGGGACTATCGGGCAGTGGATCAATTGTCCTTTCAAATCAACGATGGCGAGATCATGGGGTTGATCGGTCAAAATGGTGCTGGTAAAACCACGACATTCCGATTGATTCTAGATTTCTTACGGGCTGAACAAGGAGAAGTACTATGGAATGGCCATCAAATCACAGAAAAGGAATACAATTTGATTGGTTATTTGCCAGAAGAACGGGGACTTTACCCTAAAGTAACCATCCAAGATCAACTGATTTATTTTGCACGCTTGCGTGGAAAAAAGAAAGAAGAAATTGAACCTAAGATCGACGAATGGATGGAAAAATTCCAAGTAAAAGGGAAAAAGACAGATAAAGTTAAATCATTATCGAAGGGGAATCAGCAAAAAGTCCAATTGATCGCAACATTGATTCATGAACCTAAATTAGTCATTTTGGATGAACCATTTAGCGGATTGGACCCTGTCAATGCTGAGTTGCTGAAAGATGGCATTATTGAACTAAAAGAAAAAGGGTCTTGTGTCATTTTTTCTAGTCATAACATGGATAATGTTGAGAAAATCTGCGATCATTTGATCATGCTAAGAGATGGTCAAACGGTTCTCAACGGAAAAGTTCATGAGATCCGTGAATCGTTTGGGCGGACAAAAGTCTTCTTGGAATCTTCATTGTCAAAAGAAACCATCCTAGCAGTTGAAGGTGTCGAAAAAGTTCTTCATAAAGAAGATGGGAGTTATGACATTACATTATCGCATCCTGAAGTCGGTCGCACATTGTTTGATTTGGCCACAGCTGATGGCTATATCCCGATGTTTAACCAACAACCGCCGACATTAGAAGAAATCTTTAAGAGAAAGGCGGGAAAAGACAATGAGTAAATTTTGGGTGATCGCGCTCGATGTGTTTAAGAAAAACGTGAAATCGATCTCGTTTTTGATCATGATATTGATTCCATTTATTGCATTGGGCATTATTTATGTGGTAGGAATTTTTACCGATGGAATGAACAGTGCCGATAAAATTGCTGTTTATGCGAATGAACCAGCTATTGCACAAACAATCGCAGCTCAGAAAAATGAAGACTATCAATTTGAAGTGGTGGATTCTGAAGAAGCTGGAAGAAAACAATTAGCGGATGAAAAGGTCGATGCATTCTTGATCGTTACTTCAGAGGCCGACAGTATCAAAGGTGAATTATTGAGTGAATCTTCTATGGGACAAACCACAGAGTTGACGGTTCAGCAATTATTGTCTGGGTTGCAAGCCTCGGGACGTGCCGCAGCACTCGGATTAAATCAGGAGCAAGTGGCTAGTTTAAGTGAGCCAGCAAACTTCAGTAAACAAAAAGTTTCTTTCACCGAAGATGGCAAAATGGAGCTTGGGGAAGACAATAGTTCGATCCAATACATTGTGAGTTATGTCGGAACAATTATTTTATTCATGTTTATTTTGACTTACGCTCAAATCATTGCCCAAGAGATTGCTTCCGAAAAAGGGACCCGGATCATGGAAGTTATTTTGTCCAGTACGAGAGCACAGGTTCACTTTTATGCCAAATTAACCGGTGTAATTATGGTCGCATTAGCTCAGTTATTGGCTTACGCCGGTATCTTTGCTATCAGTTATTATTGGATCAAAGACATTTCAATGGTCAAAGATGTATTAGCCAATTTCTCAATTGATGGATTATTCGGTCCATTCTTGATTTACTCGGTCATCTTTGTCCTATTAGGAATTTTGATTTACTCTGTCCTGTCTGCTTTGTGCGGTTCATTAGTCAATAAAGCAGAGGACACTGCCAAGGCGATCATTCCTGTCACTTACCTTTCTTTAGCCGGTTATATGTTAGGTTTGATTCTAGGCGGTACAGATCCTAACAATATCATTTTGCGGGTCACTTCTTATATCCCGTTTTTATCTTCATTTATCATGCCAGTCCGATTGGCTAACGATACAGTAGGTATCGGAGGCGCGGCAGTCTCTGTAGCCATCTTAGCAGTAAGTACATTGGCATTGATGCTGATCTCAGCAAGAATGTATAAGTCAAACGTACTGATTTATAACGATAACGGCATTTTGGCTTCATTGAAACAATCTTTCGTTTTGATGAAGAATGAAAAATGACCAGCCAACAAATTCTCCGATTAGTTAGGCTTCAATAAAGAAACCGATGAAAAGCTTGTGCTTTCTGATTACCAAATGGTATCCAGAAAACCCTCTGCTTTTCATCGGTTTTTTTCTACGTAGAATTAGGTAAAGTAGCTTTAATGAGTCAAGACCGCCAATTGATCAAGCTAGTATCCAATCAGCCTTTAATTACTAACTATTAAAGCTAAACGAGTCATTTAAACTACTAGTTTCAAATATAACCAAGTCTTTTTTCAATCAGGCATTGCCTCTGCTAGCGAAATCTTTGTTGGCATAATGTCAAAACTGATGAACAAAGTAGTCGAAAATTTGCTGTTCTGAAGCAATCTCTTGTGCGGTTAATTCAGGATGCCATTGGATCCCTAAAATCGGCGCCGCAAAGGCAGAAGTTTCAATGGCTTCTACGATACCGTCAGGGGCCGTTGCGATCACTTGGAAATCTTTTGCAACATCTTTAATGGCTTGATGGTGAAACGAATTCACTTGATAGGTGGTTCCTAATAATTTTCCTAAACGACTGTCAGCAACGATCTCAACGGCATGAGTAGGAAAGCGAAAGGGTGTCGGTGCTTGCACATGCTTGATGGTTGGTTGCTCGACCAATGACAAGTCTTGATAGAGGTTGCCGCCGAAAGCAACATTCAATAGCTGCATGCCACGACAGACACCAAAAATTGGTTTTTCTTGTGCGACAGCTTCTTTGATCAACGCCAATTCAAATGCGTCTCGTTCAGGATGTGTACCTTGGATCAGTGGATGCATCTCTTCGCCATAATAGCGAGGAGTCACATCATGCCCCCCTGCCAAAAGTAATTTATCAATCTGGGCAATATATTGGGCGGCATTTTCGGGAGCTCCCATGGGTAAAATAAGGGGAAGGCCAGAGGCTTGTTGAATCTGTGTCACAAAATTTCTCGGGGTATATGTAATCCAATGGGCTTCCCCATCAATCATCGTTCGTTCGTTGCCAGCAATTCCAATCACTGGTTTCATAAGCATTCTCCTTCCAGCTGTTTTGACAGCAGTAATGAATAAAAAACTGTGACAAAAGGAAAACAAAGGAAGCTATCCGAACTGACTTTTTCCACGAAATTGCGAGGACCTACTAGAGAGTAGATGCAATTTCGTTATCGTTCGGATGTTCCATTTGTTGCTGCACTTAAGTCACAGTACTTTTTTATTTTTCGCGAATCACTTCTATTTTGTAGCCATCTGGGTCTTTCACGAAATAGTAAGAAGGAGAAGTACCAGGCAAGCCTTTTAAGTCAGTAACATCAAAACCAGCTGCTTTATGCTGCTCGTGAAGTTTCTCTAAATCATCGGTACTGATCGCGATATGACCATAGCCGTCACCTAGATCATAGCCGGGATGATCATAGTTATAAGTTAATTCTAATTCATAATCATCTCCTGGTAATGTCAAGTAAACCAACGTAAATTTGTTTTCTGGAAAATCACGACGGCGCGATTCTTCAAAACCGAATGCTTCTTGATAAAATGCAAGTGATGCTTCAAGATCTTTCACTCGCACACAAGTATGTGCCATTTTCATTTGTCATTCATCCTTTCAATTGTGGTAAGCCTATAATAACATAACCCGATTTTTTGTGGTAAGAAAAGTGCACCCCGTCAAGTTGCAGCTTGTCGCCAGTGGCTTCCTAAGGTAGAATGGAAAGAAAGAGATGATGGAGGGAAACATGGGGAACAAGGAGAAAGTGTTTGGGCAAAAAGAGCCGGGGGCTGACTATATTTCACGATTCGGTGCCTATGTCGTGATTCCGAATGAACACCAACAAGTGATTTTGGTCCAAGCGCCAAATGGCGCCTTTTTTTTACCAGGAGGGGAGATTGAACCCGGTGAATCGAAGGAAGAAACGATCAAACGGGAATTGGTCGAAGAAGTAGGATTTGCAGGAAAGATCGCCAGTTATTTAGGGGAGGCGGTTGATTATTTTTACTCGCGACATCGAGAAACGTATTACCATCATCCGGCTTATTTTTATTTAATGACCGATTGGCAAAAAATAGGTGAGCCAACAGAACAACACAACCAACTTTCGTGGCATACACCAGAAGAAGCCATTCATTTATTGAAACGCGGCAGTCATGCCTGGGCAGTGAAACAATGGGTAAATCAAAAAGACAACGATCATGCATAAAGGCAGTGATCGTTGTCTTTTTTACTCTTTTATTTTAGTTCATTTAACACATAGTCATTGATAACTTTAGCTACACCATCTTCTTCATTGGAAGCAGTGATGACGTCGGCCGCTTGTTTGACGTTTTCTGTTGCATTAGCCATTGCAACGCCAAGACCCGCATATTCGACCATCGTTAGATCATTTTCGTTATCACCAATCGCCATGACTTCTGCTTGTGAGATACCTAGTTCCTCAGCTAGCTTCTGAACCGCAGCCCCTTTATGAGCTTTCTTATTCAAGACTTCTAAGAAAAATGGCGCACTTTTGACGATATTGAAACGCTCAGTCAATGAAGTTGGCAATTGTGGAATAATAGCATCGATCAATTCAGGCTCATCGATCATCATCATTTTGATGATATTCAGATCCGCAGTCATTTCTTCCGGTGTACGATATTTCAAAGGCATATTGACCAAAAAGGCTTCATAGACGGTATAAGGACTGATGTCTCGATTCGCTGTGTACATCGTATCTTGGGTTTCCACATGCAAATGAACCCCTAATTTACGGGCAGTCATTTCTACTTCTAAGTATTCTTCATGCGTCAATCCGAATTCAGAAACGATTTCTTTTGTTTTAGTCTTCTGTACGAGAGAACCATTATATGTGATTACGTAGTCCGTTTCTGAAAACAAGTCTAGTTCACTTAATAAATCTTGGACACCTGTTAAGGGGCGTCCAGTACATAAGACGATTCGAACACCCTGTGCCTCCGCAGCTTTTAGTGCTTGGTACACTCCAGGTGTGATTTTTCGATCATTGTTCAGTAACGTGCCATCGATATCGATAGCAATCAGTTTGATGCTCATAACTTCCTCCTAGTTGTTCGTATTGATCAAGGCACCATTGCGAATATGTTTCGCAAACTCTTGATACGTATCCCAAAATAAATCATAGTGATTTTGTAGTGCGGGGTCAATCATTTCTTTTGGGAAATAAAAGCGCTGGTCTCCTTGTGTTTGCCCAGCAAGTGCAGCTACTAGTTGACTAGCCTTGGATAATTCCACTAGGGAGCCGTCTTTTTCTTGCAGTTCGATTTGTGTCCGATGCATGCCAGAAGTTGGGCGATAAAAGTCATAAGGTAAATCGAAACTAGAATTGATTGCTGTGTAATAGTCGGGGTTAAAACCGACTTTTTCGACAAGAGATTGCAGTTCATGAATCAATGGCAATTGAGTGTCTTCTTCAAAACGTGCAGACTTCAGCGGTTTGCGGTTCAAGAATCGTTTGGCTAAGTCACTAAGAATCGGATCATTTTCTTCCGTCCACTGAGTGAAGTACGTATTCAAGACGCCATCGTCTAGTTTTAGGTATTCTTCCAAAGTAAAGTGCTGTTTAAGAAAGGGCAGCAAAAGCTGGGAATGCGATTGGAAAAGTTCTTCATGCTCTTGATACAATTCGGCAGCGCGATTTAGTAAATGTGCCAAGATAACTTCCATTCCCCGAGAACTGGCATGGAAATAGACTTGGACATACATTTGATAGCGGCTGACAATATAATCTTCTACCGCATGCATGCCACTCATAGAAAATGCGATCCCGCCAGCATAGGGACGAATGACTCGCAGAATACGTGTCAAATCAAATGTGCCGTATTCCGTTCCCGTGAAGTATGCATCCCGCAGTAAATAATCCATGCGATCCGCATCGATCTGACTGGAAATCATTTGCACCACTTGTGGGTTTGGGTATGTCTTAGTAATAACACTGGCCACTTTTTCAGGAAAACCTTCTTCCACACGATTGAGGATTTGATAGACTTCTGTTTCTGGGGAAGTAATGATCGCTACAGTGATGGCTTCGTGATCTGTATGAAAAATATGTTCAAAAGTGTGGGAATAAGGGCCATGGCCAACATCATGCAACAAAGCAGCACAAAGCGTGACCAATCGTTCCCGGTCATCCCAGCCATCAGACCCAACTTTTTCAACTGGGAAATTTCGTTGAAACAAATCACAGATGCGGCGGCTAATTTCGTAAACCCCTAACGAATGTGAGAAGCGACTATGTTCAGCACCATGAAAAGTAAACGAAGAAGTTCCTAGTTGTTTGATTCTTCGCAGGCGCTGTACTTCTTTCGAATTGATCAAGTCCAAGATCACTTGATGCTGCACATGCACATAGTTGTGTACAGGATCACGGAATACTTTTTCAATAGCAAGTGTTTGATATTTATATGGGATGCTCATTGTGAACTCTCCTTTATCGGTTGATTTCGTTGATACATACTGGTCATACGAGCCTCTAGTAATGCCGCTTGATCATTTTTTTCAACCCATTCGGATGCAGTCACAGGGCTGAGAGAGGACTTAGTTAGCCGCATCAAGGCCTCTTGCAGTCGTGAGGCAGCTTCTGATACAGAGAAAGAGCGCTGAAGCACATCTTGGAGTGTTGTCATACTGGTAGGTTCAACGGCGGGATAGCCATTAGTACCAAACTGCTCTTTCAAGCTTCTTTGATAAAACGTTCTTACTACTTCTCCTCGATAGTGTTGGTCGCCGTTGACACTAAGGTACATCATGACTGCAATTCCTGCTTTGATCCTGCGCTGGGCAGTCCCTGCGATTTTCTTTCCGTCCATACTCAAGTCAAAGGTACCGGGACAATAAGAGTTTGGGATTTCATAGGCAGCAATTTCTTTTTCGGGAAATGCTTCTCGCATCAAGTCGACCATTCGCTGATAAGCCGCATCTGTAGTAGCAGCTAACGTTTTTGGGAAAATCCACGATACATTCAGAACACCGGCATCGTTGATGACCCCAAGCCCGCCTGAGTTGCGGATGATTGGTTGAAAGCCAGCAGTCGTCAAAGCGGATATTCCTTCGGTGAAATAAGGCACTCGGGTATCTTTCATTCCTAAAATCATAGTATCAGGCAACTGCCAAAAGTGTAAAAATTCCTGATGATGAACGCCTGCATATTCACTCAATACATCGGTCAATGCAAACGGTAAAAAACGATTCTCGGTAGTTTGGGGATCAAATGGCAACATTTGATCAATCATTTCAATGGTCACGGTAGGCTTAGATTCTCCTTCAATAATAAGATCTCCTACTATTATATATGAAGATCATGAAAAAACTTAATCAAAAAGCTAAGAAAACGTTCTATAGTGGATGTTTTAGCTGAAATGATTGACAAAAGAGGGGAAAAAAGGAAAAATGGAACTGAAATCTGCTAAGGAGGCACACTATCATGAGGGAATTGTCACAAGGAATTCCGATTTCGATCCATTTAACGACAAAGGTCGAACAAGCGGGAGAAACACAAGATTTTTTGTTTGATTTACAAGGACAGGCGGTCAAAATCGGCGATACGCTGTATCTGAGATACAAAGAGATTCAGCCAGAAGGAGCCGAAGTACCAGTGACGATGAAAATTATGCCAGATGGCGTGATCCAACTGATTCGCTCGGGAGAAATGCGAACACGCTTGAAATTCGCTTACAAAGAGCGTTTAGAAACAAGTTATCAAACGCCTTACGGCACGATGCATTTCCATACATATACAAGTCACTTACATGTGAGTCTGAAAGATCGTCCTTATTCAGGTAAAGTCGATGTCCATTATGATTTATTTATGATGGAAGACAAAGTGGGAGAATACAAACTTTCTTTGGAGTTTACTGCTTAAATAAATGCAAATTTTGAAAGAATAAATTGCAATTTGCCTCACATTTTTGTATGATTAGGAGTAGACTGTGAAAGGACGTGTCCCGTTTGGAAATTAATGTATTTGAAGGTGTAAATAAAAACGAATTGTCAATGATCGAAGTTGCCCATGCGATTTTAGAGCAACGCGGTGACGTGATGGATTTTTCTGATTTGGTCAACCAAATCCAAAACTATCTAGAAACTTCGGACAGCGAGATTCGTGATTCTTTGGCGCAGTTTTATACAGACTTGAATATCGATGGCAGTTTTATTTCTTTGGGAGACAATCGCTGGGGATTGCGTTCATGGTATGCGATCGACTCAATCGATGAAGAAGTCAACCACGGAATCGATGATGAAGATGAAGATACACCGCGTCGTCGCAAACGTAAGAAAGTGAATGCCTTTATTAGTGACGATGAAGACGCGATCGATTATAACGATGATGACCCAGAGGATACTGATTTGTCTGATGACGATGAAGAGGATCTTTTTGACGATGATGACGATGAGGATGAAGAAATCTCCGCATATAACTCAGATCTGCAAGAAATTGGTGCAGACAATAACGATGATGACGAAGAGGAACTACCGGGGAACATTGAAGAAGATCTAACGATCATCGATGATGATGAAGAAGACGAATTTGATGACGAGGAAGAAGAGGAATAGGCCTCTTCTTTTTTGTGTTTAGCAAAGGCAACAGTGTATGGAAGATGGCAAGAGCTCAATCAAAATAAAAAAAACGGAAGTGCTGTCAGCACTTCCGTGGTTTTTTGAATTATCCCTTGAGATAAAGTATACTATAAATGAAATGAAAAACGCGCCTTGAGGGAATCGAACCCCCGTCTCAAGAACCGGAATCTTACGTGATATCCACTACACTAAAGGCGCGAAGCACAAATAACAGTTTAACCAATTTTCTCAGAAAAAACAAGAGGTAAAATGATGAAATTTCAACAACAATTTTCGCAACAACAAAAACAGACACAAAAGTTGGCGATGACGCAGAAATTACAGCAGTCGATCCAAGTGCTGCAATTTTCATCAGATGAACTGCTTGCTTTCGTAGATAATCAGGCATTAGAGAATCCCCTGATCGATTTAACGGACCATGAATATCCGACGAGTTATACTCAAGGCAGTGGGACATCTGAGCAATTCAATGAATATTTGAATCAGATCCCAAATAGAGGAAGTTCGCTCTTTGAGTATTTGATCGATCAAATCCATTTAAATTACCGAGATACCTTTCTACGCACCGTCGTGTTATTTCTAGTGGAATATATTGATTTGAATGGATTTTTGACCATTGATTTGGTGAAGGCTGGTCAAATGATCGGAGCTTCAGAGATTCAGATGCTCGATGCCTTGACACTGATTCAGCAGTTGGATCCAGCGGGTGTCGGCGCACGAGATCTACGAGAATGCCTCATGCTTCAAACTGAACGGGACGATGCTGCGCCAGAACTCGCCTATATCGTTCTTGAAGAATGGTTCACGGAATTAGCAGAGCGCAAGTGGGACAAAATAGCGAAAAATCTAGCAGTTTCGCTTTCAGAAATTCAGAAGGTGTTTGACTATATCCAAACGTTGACCCCAACACCAGGGGCGGCCTTTGGGTCTACAGATGGTTTGTATATCATCCCGGATTTGCGAGTTACGATTACTGAAGGCCAGCCAGTGGTTACCTCTAATCGACGAGCAATGCCGGAAGTCCGTTTCCAACAACACTATTTTGATCAATTAAAACAAAGTGGCGATGCTGAGGTAAAGAAATATTTAGACAACAAAGCCCAAGAATTTGAATGGCTAAAAAAGACTCTCCAGCAGCGAGGAGATACCATCTATCGAGTGGGAGAAGCGATCGTTCATCATCAGCAAGCCTTTTTTTTACAAGCTGACCGACCATTGAAGCCATTGATCCTCAAAGAAATCGCTGACGAATTAGGTATTCACGAATCGACAGTCAGTCGTGCCGTCAATGGGAAATATTTGGAGACAGAATTTGGTGTTTTTGAACTGAAGTCCTTCTTTGGTCAAAAAGTGTCCACCCAAAGTGGAGAGGATGTCACCACGGAGGCAATCAAGCGGCGTTTGGCAGCTTTGATCAACGAAGAGAATAAGCAGAAGCCGCTTTCTGATCAAAAATTGGCTGATTTGTTAAAAGCGGAAGAAGTGGAAATTTCTCGCCGGACTGTTGCCAAGTATCGTGAGGCTCTTAATATTCCTGGATCTTCTAAACGAAAGCGGTTTGATTGATTTTTCGATACAGTTCTTGTTCTGGCCCAGCTATTGAAGAAAGATTCAACAAGAATGACGGCAAAAAGTCCAATGACCCCACCTCTTTTACATAAGAAGACAGGTAAGCAATTTGGGTTTCATATAATCGTAGCAAAGGCAGGGCTACTTGTGATAAATAGCTCTGCCCGCTTTTCATAGGCGGTCGCTGATCCTTTTGCTCGAGTTTTTCTTTGTTGATTTCTTTTACTAGTTTGAAAGCTATTTTTGGCTGTGATAAGAATCCGCTTTACGATTAAAAAAGTTTGGAGAATCATTTTTTATAATTGAAATAGTTGCATGAGGCGTCCAGAAGTGCTACTATTATTGGTGTAAGAGATGAATTAAATTTTTTTTGGAATAGATGGGTCATTTTAAGTCATTGTAGGACAAAAAAAGTCCAACGGGAGGATGCAAAATGCTCGATGAATTGAAATTGATTGAGGCAATCACCCCGGATATCCTCGCGGTGCTTCAAGAACGTTACCGTATTTTACGGACTATCTATTGGATGCAACCAGTAGGGCGGCGGACATTGTCTGAAAGCTTAGCAATGACGGAACGTGTGTTGAGGTCTGAAACGGATATCCTCAAAAAACTTAAATTGATTGATTCGTCTAAAAGCGGTATGCAATTAACGGCCTATGGCGAAGAAATCTATACAAAAATCGGCAGTTTGATGGATCAATTGTTTGGCATGCATCAAACAGAGAAGCGGTTATCCGAGTACTTCGGGATTGATCGTTGCTTGATTGCCAGCGGTGATGGGGACCGTCAACCGAAAGTGATTGCTGAATTCGGTCAGCTGCTTAATGAGTCGTTAGACTTATTGCTGCCAGATGGTGAGAATACGATCGCTGTGATGGGCGGTACGACAATGGCAAAAGTTGCCGAAGAACTAGGCAATCTTGAAACTGGCAAACGCCATAACTTGTTTGTCCCAGCCAGAGGGGGCATCGGAGAAGCAGTCAATGTTCAGGCAAATTCAGTCGGATCAGTGATGGCGATGCGTACCAATGGTAATTATCGTTCCCTATTTGTACCGGAACAATTAAGCACTAACACCTATGAATTTTTGTTGAAAGAACCAGCGATCCTTGATGTCTTAAACTTGATAAGTCAAGCAAATTGTGTTATTCATAGTATTGGACGAGCACTGCATATGGCAGCTCGAAGAAAGATGTCAGAAAAAGAGATCCTGATGCTGAAACAAAAGAATGCAGTAGCGGAATCCTTCGGTTATTTCTTTAATGAAGCAGGCGAGGTCGTTTATAAGATTCCTCGTATCGGACTGCAGTTGAAGGACTTGCAGAACGTGCCGATCATTTTCGCAATCGCAGGCGGTAAATCAAAAGCCAAAGCGATCAATGCATACATGAAAAATGCACCAAAACAAACATGGCTCATCACAGATGAAGCCTGTGCCAATGAGATTTTAAAAGGGGCAACCCTTTAAAATAAATATTTTTATGATTTTCATAAGGAGGAAATCTTAAATGACAGTTAAAGTAGGTATTAATGGATTTGGACGTATCGGACGCTTAGCATTTCGTCGTATCCAAGAAGTAGAAGGAATCGAAGTTGTGGCTATCAACGACTTAACAGACGCTAAAATGTTAGCACACTTGTTAAAATATGATACAACACAAGGACGTTTCAACGGTACAGTTGAAGTTCATGAAGGATCATTCAACGTGAACGGAAACGAAATCAAAGTTCTAGCAAACCGCAACCCTGAAGAATTGCCTTGGGGCGAATTAGGTGTTGAAATCGTGCTAGAATGTACTGGATTCTTCACTTCTAAATCAGCTGCTGAAAAACATTTAACAGCTGGTGCAAAACGTGTAGTTATCTCAGCTCCTGGCGGAAACGATGTACCAACAATCGTTTACAACACAAACCACGAAACTTTAACAGGTGATGAAACAGTAATTTCTGGTGCTTCATGTACAACTAACTGTTTAGCTCCTATGGCTAAAACATTGAATGACAAATTTGGTGTGATCGAAGGCTTGATGACTACGATCCATGCTTACACAGGTGACCAAATGACTCTAGACGGACCACACCCTAAAGGTGACTTCCGCCGTGCGCGTGCTGCTGCAGCAAACATCGTTCCTAACTCAACTGGTGCTGCTAAAGCTATTGGCTTGGTAATTCCTGAATTGAACGGTAAATTAGACGGAGCTGCTCAACGTGTTCCTGTTGCAACTGGTTCATTAACTGAATTAGTTACAGTTCTTGACAAAGAAGTAACTGTTGACGAAGTAAACGCAGCAATGAAAGAAGCTTCAAACGAATCTTACGGTTACAACACAGACGAAATCGTTTCTTCTGATATCGTTGGTATGACTTACGGTTCACTATTTGATGCAACTCAAACAAAAGTTATGACTGTTGGCGACAAACAATTAGTTAAAACTGTTGCTTGGTATGATAACGAAATGTCATACACTGCACAATTAGTACGTACTTTAGAATACTTCGCTAAATTATAAGATTTGCGTCGTACATTCATTTAAACCATCGCAAGAGAAAGCGGGGAAGCAGCGCGCTTCTCCGCTTTTTTTAACAATTACATTAGGAGGAATCTGTTCATGGCTAAAATGACAGTTCAAGATATCGATTTAAAAGATAAAAAAGTTCTTGTGCGTGTGGATTTCAATGTTCCATTGAAAGACGGTGTGATCGGTGACGACACTCGTATCAAAGCAGCACTTCCAACAATTAATTACGTGATCGAAAATGGCGGAAAAGCAATTCTTTTCTCTCACTTAGGTCGTGTCAAAGAAGAAGCAGATAAAGAAGGCAAATCTTTAGCACCAGTAGCAAAACGTCTAGGCGAATTGTTAGGCAAAGAAGTGACTTTCGTTCCTGAAACACGTGGGGAAAAATTGGAAGCAGCAATCAACAACATGAAAGACGGCGATGTTGTTGTTTTCGAAAACACTCGTTTTGAAGATGTGGACGGCAAAAAAGAAAGCAAAAACGATCCAGAGCTTGGTAAATATTGGGCTTCATTAGGGGATGTTTTTGTCAATGATGCATTTGGTACAGCTCACCGTGCCCATGCTTCAAACGTCGGAATCGCTTCTACAGGAATCCCAACAGTTGCTGGATTCTTAATGGAAAAAGAAATCAAATTTATTGGTGAAGCAGTCGAAGAACCAAAACGTCCAATGGTAGCGATTCTTGGTGGTGCGAAAGTATCTGACAAAATCGGTGTCATTGAAAACTTGATTCCTAAAGCAGACAAGATCTTGATCGGTGGCGGAATGACTTATACATTCTACAAAGCAAAAGGAATGGAAATTGGTAACTCTCTTGTTGAAGCGGATAAAGTTGAGTTGGCAAAAGAATTGATCGAAAAAGCTGGCGATAAACTTGTTTTACCAGTTGACTCAATCACAGCTGCTGAATTTTCAAATGATGTTCCAACAGAAGAACATACTGGTGATGTTCCTGAAGGTCAAATGGGCTTAGACATCGGACCTGAAACAATTGCATTGTTCGCTGAAACATTAAAAGGTGCAAAAACAGTTGTTTGGAACGGACCAATGGGTGTGTTCGAAATGTCAAACTTTGCTAATGGTACCATCGGTGTTTGTGAAGCAATCGCAAACCTTGAAGATGCAACAACAATCATCGGTGGTGGAGATTCAGCTGCAGCTGCAGAACAATTAGGTTTTGCTGATAAATTCACTCACATCTCAACAGGTGGCGGTGCTAGTTTAGAACTTCTAGAAGGTAAAACTCTTCCTGGATTAGCAGCAATCAACGACAAATAATCAAGCAATGACGCGGCTGCGTTGCAATAAGCAGCCGTGACCCTTAAATAACAAAGGAGTGCCAGAAAAATGCGCAAACCAATTATTGCCGGAAACTGGAAAATGAATAAAACTGCGAAAGAAGCAAAAGAATTTGCTGAAGCAGTCAAAACAAAAATTCCTAGCAACGATAAAGTAGATTCTGTTATCGGAGCACCAGCGTTGTTCTTGGAAACATTAGTAACAGCTGCAGAAGGTACAGAATTAAAAATTGCTGCTCAAAACAGCTACTGGGAAAATGAAGGTGCCTTTACAGGAGAAACTTCACCAGCTGCTTTAGCTGACTTAGGTGTTGACTATGTAATCATCGGTCACTCAGAACGCCGTGAATATTTCCATGAAACTGACGAAGACATCAACAAAAAAGCGAAAGCAATTTTCGCAAATGGTATGATCCCAATCCTATGTTGTGGTGAATCTTTAGAAACTTATGAAGCTGGAAAAACAGCTGAATGGATCGAAGGACAAATCACTGCCGGTTTAGAAGGATTGACAGATGGCCAAGTCAGCAATCTAGTCATTGCTTACGAACCAATTTGGGCGATCGGTACAGGTAAATCAGCAGATGCACAAATTGCTGATGAAATCTGTGGTGTTGTACGCCAAACAGTTGAAAAATTATACGGTAAAGAAGTTTCTGATGCTGTACGTATCCAATACGGTGGTTCTGTAAAACCTGAAAATATTGCAGAATACATGGCAAAAGAAAATGTAGATGGAGCATTAGTTGGCGGCGCAAGCTTGCAAGCTGATTCATTCCTAGCATTGTTGGATGCAGTAAAATAATTTCATTCTCATGAAAATATTGTTTGCAGAAAACAGCTTTTTTCACTACAATTAAGATGTTCGCAAGGGAGATTCCCTTAAGATAAAACAAACTCAAAGGAGAGACAAAACATGTCAATTATTACTGATGTTTACGCACGCGAAGTCCTAGACTCACGTGGTAACCCAACTATCGAAGTAGAAGTCTACACAGAATCAGGTGCTTTCGGCCGTGGAATGGTTCCTTCAGGAGCTTCAACAGGTGAACACGAAGCAGTTGAATTACGTGATGGCGACAAAGCTCGTTATGGTGGTAAAGGTGTAACGAAAGCAGTTGACAATGTAAATAACGTCATTGCTGAAGCAATCATCGGCTACGATGTACGTGACCAAATGGCTATCGATAAAGCAATGATCGCTTTAGATGGAACTCCTAACAAAGGCAAATTAGGTGCTAACGCAATTCTTGGTGTTTCTATTGCCGTTGCTCGTGCAGCTGCTGATTATTTAGAAGTACCTTTATACCACTACTTAGGCGGATTCAATACAAAAGTATTGCCAACACCTATGATGAACATCATCAACGGCGGATCTCACTCAGATGCTCCGATCGCTTTCCAAGAATTCATGATCTTGCCTGTAGGCGCACCTACATTCAAAGAAGGTCTACGTTGGGGTGCTGAAGTATTCCATGCATTGAAATCAATCTTATCTAAACGTGGTTTAGAAACATCAGTAGGTGACGAAGGTGGTTTCGCTCCTCGTTTTGAAGGAACTGAAGATGGTGTTGAAACAATCTTAGAAGCTATCAAAGCTGCTGGTTTAGAACCAGGTAAAGACGTTTACCTAGGATTTGACTGTGCTTCTTCTGAATTCTACGAAAATGGCGTGTACGACTACACGAAATTTGAAGGCGAAAACGGTGTGAAACGTACAGCTGCAGAACAAGTTGACTACTTGGAAGAGTTAGTTAACAAATACCCAATCATCACAATCGAAGATGGTATGGATGAAAACGACTGGGATGGTTGGAAACTATTGACTGAACGCCTAGGCGACAAAGTTCAATTAGTTGGTGACGACTTGTTTGTTACAAACACTGAAATCCTTGAAAAAGGAATCAAAAACGGTATCGGTAACTCAATCCTAATCAAAGTAAACCAAATCGGTACATTGACTGAAACATTCAATGCGATCGAAATGGCTAAAGAAGCTGGTTATACTGCCGTTGTTTCTCACCGTTCAGGTGAAACAGAAGATTCAACAATCTCTGATATCGCAGTTGCAACAAATGCTGGCCAAATCAAAACTGGTTCTCTTTCACGTACTGACCGTATTGCTAAATACAACCAATTACTACGTATCGAAGACCAACTTGGTGAAGTTGCTGAATACAAAGGCTTGCAAGCTTTTTACAACTTGAAAAACAAATAATCTTTCGATGATTACATTGCTCTGAAAGAGCAGCGGTTGATTTAACAACCGCTGTGATTTCAGAGCTTTTTTGCTGTCTGGATTAAGTGATTTGAATCAAGACTTATTTTTCTCATGGAACAGAGAGCAGTCTTTTCTTCTTTATTTTCTTTTTCTAAAAAAAGAAATTATAGTTTTGGTTTAGCGAAACTCTATAATAAAAGAAAAAATAAATTTAGGAGAAATACATGGTGTATGATTATCTAATCGTTGGTACAGGACTATTTGGCTCGGTTTTTGCTTATGAAGCAGCTAAACGGGGACACTCGGTGAAAATGTTGGAAAAACGAGCACATATTGGTGGCAACTGTTATACAGAAAAACAAGTCGGAATTGACATACATAAATATGGTGCGCATATCTTTCACACATCGAGCAAAAAAATTTGGGACTACGTCAATCAGTTTGCTGATTTTTATCCCTATATTCATGAACCTATTGCAAACTATAAAGGTGAGCTATATAATCTCCCCTTCAATATGAACACGTTTTACCAATTATGGGGAACCAAAAGACCAGATGAAGCTCGCATCAAACTAATGGCTCAAATTGAAAAGACAGGAATAAAAAGACCCCGAAATTTAGAAGAACAAGCTCTTTCTTTGGTGGGGACAGATATTTATCATAAGCTGATCAAAGGCTATACGGAAAAACAGTGGGGACGAGGATGTGCTCAGCTACCTTCTTTTATTATTAAAAGACTGCCGGTCCGGTATACATTTAACAACAATTATTTTACGGATACTTTTCAAGGCATTCCAAAATTGGGCTATACAGAAATGATTCAAAAAATGCTTTCAAATCCACTGATTGAAGTTTCTTTAGAAACTGATTTTTTTGCAGACCGTACGCGTCATGAAGCATCAACCAAGAAGATTGTTTATACTGGAATGATTGACCAATATTTTGATTATTGTTACGGGGAGTTGGCCTATCGTTCTTTAAATTTTGAAACTGAAACATATGATACAGATAATTATCAAGGAACAGCAGTCATGAACTTTACAGACAGTCAAACGCCCTATACGCGAATCATTGAGCATAAACATTTTTGTCCAGTTGTGACAAAAAAAACAGTTGTCACGAAAGAATTTCCAAAAACTTGGCGGAAGGGAGACATTCCTTACTACCCAATTAACGATCAAATCAACCATGCACTGTATCGCAAGTATGAAAAATTAGCGCATCAGCAAAAAAAATGTTTATTTGGTGGGCGTCTAGCAAACTATCGTTATTATGATATGGATGATACGATTGCAGCCGCTTTAAAACTAGTCAAACATGAATTTCAAGCAGAGTAACTTCTTTTATGGAAGAGGTTGCTCTTTTTTTGTCCCGATTCTGGGACAAAACGTAACTTTTTTACTAGTTATGAAATAATGAATTGTCCTATCTTTTAAAAATAGGACTAGGGGAAGCTTATAAAAATAGTTTTATGAAAGGGGAGAAAAATAAACGTAATGAGTAAAAAGAATAATTATCGAAAGTTGCTACGCTCCAATAAGAGTGAACGCTACAAGATGTATAAAAGCGGAAAACATTGGGTCTATGCAACGATCACTTCTTTTACTGGCATTGCTGGATTGAGTATCACACCAATCGTGGCGCATGCTTCAGAAATCACACCGCCTTTAGATGCAAGTAAAGAAGCAAATGCCGAGAACGTCTTGGCAAATAAAACGAATGCCAAAATTCCTGCTTCATCGACGCAAGAAAGTGAGGCTACTTCACAATCTGAAAGCATGCGTCCATCGGAAAGTTTTTCTGAATCCGAAAGCAACACCCAGTCACAAAGTGCGACAGAGTCAACGAGTGTAACAGAATCACAGAGTAGGAGTGATTCAGAAACTGAAAACAATGCTACCAGTATCGAGGCATCTCAAAGTGTTTCTGAATCAATGAGTCTTTCGGAAGAGAAGAGCGGATCTGAATCAGAAAGTTTGAGTATCTCTGAAAGTGCCTCGATTTCTGAAAGTGGCTCATTGTCGTCAAGTGCCTCAGAATCGACAAGTCTATCGTTGTCACAATCGACAAGTGGCTCTCATTCAACTTCAGTAAGTCAAAAGAACCAACCAAAACAAACTGTTTCCGAAAAAAATAAAGTGGAGTCACAAAAAGCACAAGATCTCTTCGATCAATTAGTACCCAAGAAAGTACAAGCGTCGGTTGACACCACGACGAATGCATTAGAAATTGTTGTCAAAGATGGCAAATCACCAAGCACATCTTTGATTCGGGCAGCACAACAATATGCTAGTGCCAATAATTTGATTGCTAGTTTTGCCATCACCACCCAATCAGGGCAGATTGTTAAAATCAATGTTTCTGCGGATCCAGATATGGGCCGAGAAGAATTTGAGCAGGCAATCAACGATGGTAACAAAACCAATTCACCTTCTGGGGTGACGGTTGATGTTCCGGACCAAGTGAAAAATAAGGAATTATACAAGCAAACAGCTATTGCTAATGGCACTTATGCAGCAGTGAATGACTGGGCTACGCTGAAAGCAGCATATGGAAATGCTTCGATTACCTATATTGAGGTAACCGCTAATATTACGGCAGCTACCAATGTGGCTACCCGTGATTTAGGATGGCGGGCAACGAGTGTGATTATTGACGGTAATGGGTTTACAGTCAATATGGCAGGAGCAGCATTTAATGTAGGGACAAGTTCTACAGTTCGCGGTTCTATCTTTACGATCACAGATGTGAATTTGATTCATTGGCAATCAGGTACCAACTCAGGAGACAGTGGCACAGGTAATGCAGATGGAGTGATCGATTCACGATCAGCAACCGGAGGTTATGGGTACTGGTACTTCAATATCAATAATGTGACTCTCGAAGGCCGAGATGGTGTTAGCGGGACAGATACCGCTTACCAACCACGACGATTGCTGGATGCAGAGGACAGTCACGTTACTTTATCAGGTAAAGTCATCGCAAATGTCAAACAAGAATTGATGCAAATTGGTGAAGTAGCAATCGCTAACGGAGCCCATGTAGAGTTGAATCGGACAGCTGGTACTACCGGCTACTCCATGTTTTACTATATGGCAATCCGTGGCAATAATGCGAGTGATACAGGATTCAATCACACCTTTAAAGTGGGCGATGGCGCGACAATTATTGGAAACGAGCTTAGTACCTATAACAGCAACAACTATCCCCTTGTCTATTATGGATTTAACTCAATTACTGTCGGAGATGACGTAACTTGGAAACAAGACGGTTTCCAAATGCTACTCGATTTTTCTCGTTACTCGGGAAGTCAATCAAATGACCGAACCGCAACTTTTGGTCAAAATCTTCAAATGACGGCAACTCGTACAGTAGGTTCCAACTCGCTAAACGTCACGAATAGAGCGGTTGTTACATTTAATGCAGGAACGGTACTTGATCTGCAACAATGGAATGCCAACACTGTTGTGAACGTGGCTTCCGGTGCAACAGTTCGCTTTATTTCACCGCGGGCATTGCACTTAGCCCGTCTAACTTCTTCAGGAGCTGTTTCGGCAGGTCGATTGATTACCGGTTCGGGAACATTTGTCATGAATAATTCTCAGATCAGTACATGGCAAGGCAGCAGTAGCCAAACCGCTGCTCCAGAAGGCAACCGTAACTTAAAATTCGTGGAAATGACTATTTCAGGTTCGACAACAACTATTAAAGATACGGCTGGAAATGTTACTACATCTAACATTGTAGACACTTCTACCCGTGAATTAGCGACTGTTGCGATTGCGCCAGGAACCGTAACCGTAAATTATGTTGATCAGTACGGCAATATTATTAAAACTGTTGATATGCCAATTGATCCAGACGTTAATTACATTGGTGAGTATCTTGATTTGCAAACATTGGAGTATGCCAATGAGTTAATGCCTGAAAATTATATGTGGGCAATCGGTACCCAAGTTGCTAGTTCAGCTAAAAATGATGGTCAAAGCGGCGGAGATAGTACGACTAATGCCGATAATGGGGACAGCTATGGGCAAGCGACGGTTGCGATTGTTCCAATGGAGAACACAAATTATACTTATAATATTTATGTATATGGTGTTGCCAATCATTCGGTTCAGTACCAATATGTCGACGTTAAGACTGGTCAAGTAATCTCTTCTGAGTATATGAATGCTGGTACCGAAGCTTCCGGAACAGATAGAATTCCTGCAAACTATGGGAATGTTATCGATTGGACAAATAGTTACTATACTTCGACTAATTTGCCTCCGGGTTACTATTATGCAACAGGTGCCGTATTGAATAGCAATGTACAGCCTGGATCTACTACAGTCGGAACTGAAGCGAGTCTGACAACCATTTACGTTGCAGCAGACACACAAACTGTCAATGTAACTTTTGTTAATTCAGATGGCCGTCCATTACAAAACCAAGTTGGCACAGTTGCTATCAATGGGACGACTGGTCAAGAACTAAGCTATTCTGACTTAATCGCGGATTACCTAACTCAAGCTGGTTATTATGCAGATCAAACTGGAACATTTGTTTTTGATAGTACTAGTAATAATGGCAGTACAACAGACAGTGATCAACAATTTATTACGATCACTCTTTATCCATCCTATCAAGAAGTCGGTGTCGTTGGTAATAATCAACCTGAATCAGATCCTGCTACAGGGGAAGCATTTGAGCAAATCCCAGGAACTGTCACTGTTGGAAAATATGGTACTTCCGGTGTTTCAAATGAAAGTTTCACTCTTGGGGTGACTGATGCAGATTTAGAGAGAAACGGGTATATCTATACGGTTACAGGACCAGATGGAGTAGTCTACAATACATTAGCGGAAGCTATGGCTGCCAATCAAACTTTTGATACTACCAGCAATGGAGCATCTCAAACGGATTCTTCGCCACAGATGTTTACGGTCAATTATGAACAAGACCCGGTATCATTGTCTACGTCCGAGTCTATTTCGGGAAGCGAATCATTATCAGAATCCATTGTTACTTCTACTTCTGAGTCAGAAAGTGTTTCTCTTTCTCAATCAATTTCAGAAAGTGACTCATTATCAGAATCGATCTCTGTTAGTGATTCAGAATCAATTTCTACATCAATTAGTGCGTCTGTTTCAGTATCAGATTCAGAGAGCAACTCAGTGTCATTGTCTATTTCAGAAAGTGAATCTGACATGAATGACTCGACTTCTGAATCATTGTCAACATCAATCTCTACTTCAACTTCTTTAAGTGATTCAGAATCGGTTTCGATTTCATTGAGTGACTCAGAGTCAACGTCTCTTTCTATCAGTGAATCTGTTTCGGTATCAGACTCAGAAAGTGGTTCGTTATCTACATCTATTTCAGAAAGCGAATCAATGTCTCTATCAATTTCTATTAGTGATTCAGAATCGTTGTCAGAATCCCTATCTGAAAGTATTTCAACATCTATTTCATTATCGGATAGTGATTCAATGTCAGAAAGCCTTTCGGCATCAGAATCGTTATCTATATCAGCTAGTGTATCAGAGTCTGATTCGGAAAGTGATAGTTCCAGCTTAAGTGCGTCTGTTTCTGGATCATTGAGCAACAGTACAAGTGATTCTGAAAGTTTATCTTTATCAGAGTCAGTATCAGTTTCACTCTCGGAATCACTAAGTGAATCCACGTCACTATCTCTGTCAGAAAGTGACTCAGTATCAGAAAGTATTTCAGCATCAGAATCATTATCTGTCGCTATCAGTGAATCGGATTCTTCTTCCCTCAGTGAAAGCATTAGTTTAAGTGAATCTATTTCTGATTCGTTGAGTGCAAGCATGAGTTTATCCGAAAGTTTATCGGAGTCAGAATCGCTCTCAAATTCAATTAGTACGTCGATGTCATTGAGCATTAGCGATAGTAATAGTGAGTCTAGTAGTGAATCAGCCAGCTATAGCGGCAGTACGAGTGTAAGTAATAGCGATTCAACAAGTGAAAGTATTTCTGCAAGTAATTCACTATCAGTAAGTATCAGTGAGTCAACCAGTTTGAGCACATCAATCAGTGATTCATCCTCATTGAGTACAAGTATTTCGGCATCATTAAGTGCGAGCGAATCTGCGAGCTATAGTGGTAGTACGAGCGTAAGTAACAGTGATTCGACAAGTGTGAGTACGTCAGTTAGCGAATCAACATCTACAAGTATCAGTGACTCAATCAGTGCCAGCATATCAGCTAGTGATTCTTTATCGGTAAGTATTAGTGATTCAACGAGCTTGAGTACCTCACTTAGTGATTCATCCTCAGTGAGTGTCAGCGTTTCGACATCACTAAGTGCAAGTGAATCAACAAGTTACAGCGGCAGTACGAGTGTAAGTAATAGCGATTCAACAAGTGAAAGTATTTCTGCAAGCAATTCACTATCAGTAAGTATCAGTGAGTCAACCAGCTTGAGCACCTCACTTAGTGATTCATTGTCATTGAGTACAAGTATTTCCGCCTCACTAAGTGCGAGTGATTCTGCAAGTTACAGTGGCAGCACAAGCGTAAGTAACAGTGATTCGACAAGTACAAGTACGTCAGCAAGTGAATCAACATCTGCAAGTATCAGTGAGTCAACAAGCTTGAGCACGTCAATCAGTGATTCATCATCATTGAGCACAAGTATTTCTGCATCATTAAGTGCGAGTGATTCTGCAAGCTATAGCGGCAGCACAAGCGTAAGTAACAGTGATTCGACAAGTGCAAGTACGTCAGCTAGTGAGTCAACATCTGCAAGTATCAGTGACTCAACAAGCGTAAGTACATCAATCAGTGATTCATCCTCATTGAGTACAAGTATTTCGGCATCATTAAGTGCGAGCGAATCTGCGAGCTATAGTGGTAGTACGAGCGTAAGTAACAGTGATTCGACAAGCGCAAGTACGTCGATCAGTGATTCGTTATCTGTAAGCACAAGTATCAGTAATAGTGAATCCGCAAGCGTAAGTACATCAATCAGTGATTCATCCTCATTGAGTACAAGTATTTCTGCATCACTAAGTGCGAGTGATTCTGCAAGCTATAGCGGCAGCACAAGCGTAAGTAACAGTGATTCGACAAGTGCAAGTACGTCAGCTAGTGAATCAACATCTGCAAGTAACAGTGACTCAACAAGCGTAAGTACATCAATCAGTGAATCATCCTCATTGAGTACAAGTATTTCGACATCATTAAGCGCGAGCGATTCTGCAAGTTACAGCGGCAGCACAAGTGTAAGCAACAGTGACTCGACAAGCACAAGTACGTCGACTAGCGAATCAACATCTGCAAGTATTAGTGAGTCAACAAGCGCAAGTACGTCGATCAGTGATTCGTTATCTGTAAGCACAAGTATCAGTAATAGTGAATCCGCAAGCGTAAGTACATCAATCAGTGAATCATCCTCATTGAGTACAAGTATTTCGACATCATTAAGCGCGAGTGATTCCGCAAGTTACAGTGGCAGCACAAGCGTAAGCAACAGTGATTCGACAAGTACGAGTACGTCAGCTAGCGAGTCAACATCTGCAAGTATTAGTGAGTCAACAAGCATAAGTACGTCGATCAGTGACTCTATGTCATTGAGTACAAGTATTTCCGCATCACTAAGTGCGAGTGATTCTGCAAGCTACAGCGGTAGCACGAGCGTAAGTAATAGCGATTCAACAAGCGCAAGTACGTCGATCAGTAATTCATTATCTGTAAGCACAAGTATCAGTAATAGTGAATCCGCAAGCGTAAGCACATCAATCAGTGACTCATCATCACTAAGCACTAGCGTAAGTATCAGCGAGTCAGCAAGCTTGAGCACGTCAATCAGTGATTCATCCTCATTGAGTACAAGTATTTCTGCATCACTAAGTGTGAGCGATTCTGCAAGTTACAGCGGTAGTACGAGCGTAAGCAACAGTGATTCGACAAGTGCAAGTACGTCAGCTAGTGAATCAACATCTGCAAGTAACAGTGACTCAACAAGCGTAAGTACATCAATCAGTGAATCATCCTCATTGAGTACAAGTATTTCGACATCATTAAGCGCGAGCGACTCTGCAAGTTACAGCGGTAGTACGAGCGTAAGCAACAGTGATTCGACAAGTGCAAGTACGTCAGCTAGCGAATCAACATCTGCAAGTATTAGTGACTCAACAAGCGTAAGTACATCAATCAGTGAATCATCCTCATTGAGTACAAGTATTTCTGCATCATTAAGCGCGAGTGATTCCGCAAGTTACAGTGGCAGCACAAGCGTAAGCAACAGTGATTCGACAAGTACGAGTACGTCAGCTAGCGAGTCAACATCTGCAAGTATTAGTGAGTCAACAAGCGCAAGTACGTCGATCAGTGATGGATTTGAGTCAATACCTCGGACACGATTTGTGAGAATTTTTTCGAGATTCCAGCGGGTGAGTATCTCATCGTTTCGACCAGCGGTCAAACCAAAACCGTTTGACCGCTGATCGAAGCGATGAAGTTGAAGCCCTGTGGAAATCTCGCAAAAAAAATGTAGGTGGTAGCTAGGAACTAAGCTTGCAATGCCAACTCCTCCATCTGATTTGGTGTTAAATAGTTGATACTACTATGGATTCGCTTGCGATTGTAAAATCCTTCAATGTATTGAAATAACGCTAAATGAGCAGCTTCAAAGTTTTCATACGCTTTTGATGGATAGACTTCTTCTTTTTTGAGTGAGGCGTGAAACGATTCGATGCCGGCATTATCGTAGGGACAGCCCTTACGACTGAAGGAGTGCCGAATGTTCAATTCATTCAGCTTTGCCTCATAGGCTTCGCTAGTGTACTGAGAACCCAAATCTGAGTGGATGATTAAGTTCTCGGAGGGTGTTTGGTGTAAGAGCGCATGGTCAAGGGTTTCGATAACCAATTCTTTCGTCATCTGCTTGCCAAACTTCCAACCGATGACTTTCTTTGTGTGGAGGTCTTGGATAGTGGAGAGGTAGGTCCAGCCATCTTTTAGGGTATGAATATAGGTAATATCTGTCACCCATTTTTGATTGATCGACGTAGTGGTAAAATCTTGGTTTAACAAGTTTTACGTCCTTCACTTTTAACTTTCACTTGTTTGCCAGGCTTGTACTTCTTGAGGGTGACTGAACGCAAGCCTAATTTTCTCATCAGTATTTGTACTTTCTTTAGGGACAAGCTCTCGCCACGGCCAACAAGAATCTTATGAATTTTGGGCGCACCATAGATCCCCTTGTTTTCAAAGTAGATTCCTGAAATCAAGCGGTTTAAGCGTTTGTTTTCTGATTGGCGCTTGAAGGCTTTTTCTTCCAGTCATAGTAGCTGGATTTCGGTGCTTCCAAAACGGTACACATTTGTTTTACGTCATGATCATGAACATTTGATTGAATAAATTCGAAGACATCACTCATTTTTACTTTTGAGCGAATATGGTTAAAGCCTTTTTTAGGATGGTGTTTTCCTCCTGCATGCGGGCCATTTCCTTTTTCATTGCTAGGATTTCTGCCTCAGTCATGCCGGTTGCTTCATTCTTTGTATGAAGCTTCTTCCAACGATAAATCGTTTGTGTAGCGATACCATATTGCTCTGCCAGTTCCTCGACCGATTGGCCAGACTGGTTTAAATCTAAGATCGTCTTCTTAAAGTCTTCATCAAATTTTTTATTGGCTTTTGCCATCGTGGACACGTCCTTTTCTTAGTAGTTAGATTCTACCAAATCGTGTCCATGAAATCATCCTAACATCAGTGATTCGTTATCTGTAAGCACAAGTATCAGTAACAGTGAATCCGCAAGTGCAAGTACGTCGATCAGTGAATCATCCTCATTGAGTACAAGTATTTCGGCATCATTAAGCGCGAGTGATTCTGCAAGTTACAGCGGTAGTACGAGCGTAAGTAACAGTGAGTCGACAAGCGCAAGTACGTCAGTCAGTGATTCATTGTCAGTAAGCACAAGTATTTCCGCATCACTAAGTGCGAGTGATTCTGCAAGCTACAGCGGTAGCACGAGCGTAAGTAATAGCGATTCAACAAGCGCAAGTACGTCGATCAGTAATTCATTATCTGTAAGCACAAGTATCAGTAATAGTGAATCCGCAAGCGTAAGCACATCAATCAGTGACTCATCATCACTAAGCACTAGCGTAAGTATCAGCGAGTCAGCAAGCTTGAGCACATCAATCAGTGATTCATCATCATTGAGCACAAGTATTTCTGCATCATTAAGCGCGAGCGACTCTGCAAGTTACAGCGGTAGTACGAGCGTAAGCAACAGTGATTCGACAAGTACAAGTACGTCAGCAAGTGAATCAACATCTGCAAGTATCAGTGAGTCAACAAGCTTGAGCACGTCAATCAGTGATTCATCCTCATTGAGCACAAGTATTTCTGCATCACTAAGTGCGAGCGATTCTGCAAGTTACAGCGGTAGTACGAGCGTAAGTAACAGTGATTCGACAAGTACAAGTACGTCAGCAAGTGAATCAACATCTGCAAGTATCAGTGAGTCAACAAGCTTGAGTACGTCAATCAGTGATTCATCCTCATTGAGTACAAGTATTTCGGCATCACTAAGCGCGAGTGATTCTGCAAGTTACAGCGGTAGTACGAGCGTAAGTAACAGTGATTCGACAAGTACAAGTACATCAATCAGCGATTCGTTGTCTCTGAGCACAAGCATTTCTGCATCACTAAGTGCGAGCGATTCCGCAAGCTTCAGTGGTAGCACAAGTGTAAGTAATAGCGAATCGACAAGTACGAGTACGTCGATCAGTGATTCATCATCATTGAGCACAAGTGTAAGTAACAGTGAGTCAACAAGTACAAGCACTTCGATCAGTGATTCATTATCAGTAAGCACAAGTATCAGTAATAGTGATTCAACAAGCGAAAGCACGTCACTAAGTGATTCTTCGTCGCTAAGTACAAGCGTAAGCAACAGTGAATCAACAAGTACAAGTACGTCGATCAGTGATTCATTATCTGTAAGTACAAGTATTAGTAATAGTGAATCCGCAAGTGTAAGCACGTCAATCAGTGACTCTATGTCATTGAGTACAAGTATTTCAACATCACTGAGTGCGAGTGATTCTGCAAGTTACAGTGGCAGCACAAGCGTAAGTAACAGTGACTCGACAAGTACAAGTACATCAATCAGCGATTCGTTGTCTCTAAGCACAAGTATTTCCGCATCGTTAAGTGCGAGTGATTCTGCAAGCTATAGCGGTAGCACGAGCGTAAGTAATAGCGATTCAACAAGCGTAAGTACGTCAATCAGTGATTCATCCTCATTGAGCACAAGTATTTCTGCATCACTAAGTGCGAGCGATTCTGCAAGTTTCAGTGGTAGTACGAGCGTAAGTAACAGTGATTCGACAAGTACAAGTACGTCAATGAGTGATTCATCATCACTAAGCACGAGCGTAAGTAATAGTGATTCAACAAGCGTAAGTACGTCAATCAGTGATTCATCCTCATTGAGTACAAGTATTTCGGCATCATTAAGCGCGAGTGATTCTGCAAGTTACAGCGGTAGTACGAGCGTAAGTAACAGTGAGTCGACAAGCGCAAGTACGTCAGTCAGTGATTCATTGTCAGTAAGCACAAGTATTTCCGCATCACTAAGTGCGAGTGATTCTGCAAGCTACAGCGGTAGCACAAGTGTAAGTAATAGCGATTCAACAAGCGAAAGCACGTCACTAAGTGATTCTTCGTCGCTAAGTACAAGCGTAAGCAACAGTGAATCAACAAGTACAAGTACGTCGATCAGTGATTCATTATCTGTAAGTACAAGTATTAGTAACAGTGAATCAGCAAGTGTGAGCACGTCAATCAGTGACTCTATGTCATTGAGTACAAGTATTTCCGTATCACAAAGTGCGAGTGATTCTGCAAGTTACAGCGGCAGCACAAGCGTAAGCAGTAGCGATTCAACAAGCGAAAGTACGTCAGTCAGCGATTCATCCTCATTGAGAACAAGTATTTCGACATCACAAAGCGCGAGCGATTCTGTAAGCTACAGCGGCAGCACGAGCGTAAGTAATAGTGATTCGACAAGTGCAAGTACGTCGATCAGTGATTCATTATCTGTAAGCACAAGTATCAGTAATAGTGATTCCACGAGTGTAAGCACGTCATTAAGTGACTCATCGTCACTAAGTACAAGTATCAGTAACAGCGAATCAGCAAGTGTGAGCACATCAATCAGTGACTCCATGTCATTGAGCACAAGTATTTCCGCATCGTTAAGTGCGAGTGATTCTACAAGCTATAGCGGCAGCACAAGTGTAAGTAACAGTGACTCGATAAGTACAAGCACATCGCTAAGTGATTCTTTATCTGTAAGCACAAGTATCAGTAACAGCGAATCATCAAGTGTAAGCACATCAATCAGTGATTCATCCTCATTGAGTACAAGTATTTCTGTATCACAAAGTGCGAGCGATTCTGCAAGCTACAGCGGCAGCACGAGCGTAAGTAACAGTGACTCGACAAGTACAAGTACGTCGATCAGTGATTCATTATCTGTAAGTACAAGTATCAGTAACAGTGATTCCACGAGTGTAAGCACGTCATTAAGTGACTCATCGTCACTAAGTACAAGTATCAGTAACAGCGAATCAGCAAGTGTGAGCACATCAATCAGTGATTCATCCTCATTGAGTACTAGTGGTTTGGTTTCACAAAGTGCGAGCGACTCTGCAAGCTACAGCGGTAGTACTAGTGCAAGTATTAGTGAATCAACAAGTACAAGTACGTCAGTTAGCGATTCGCGGGCTAGTGAAAGTCAAAGTTATAGCAGTAGTACTTCAGCCAGCTTGAGCCTGAGCACAAGTGTCAGCACTTCAGTCAGTGATTCTGCTTCAATTAGTTCAAGTATCAGCAACAGTGAATCGAATAGTATGAGTACGTCAATCAGTGATTCACGTTCTAGTATGAGTGAAAGCTATAGCAGCAGTACTTCGGCAAGTATTAGTCAAAGTACTAGTGACAGTTCTAGCTACAGCAGTAGTACCTCAGCAAGCATTAGTGCAAGCACTAGTGATAGTACAAGTATTAGTAATAGTGCTTCTGTAAGTATGAGCGAAAGTTTGAGTATCAGCACATCAATAAGTGACTCGTTGTCAATCAGTGCAAGCTTGAGCAATAGCGATAGTCTTTCAGAAAGTAGATCATTTGCAAGTGAAAGTCAAAGCTACAGCAGTAGTACTTCTGCAAGTCTGAGTCTCAGCACAAGTACTAGTATTTCATTGAGTGATTCATCGTCAACTAGCATGAGCAACAGTACCAGCTTGAGTACTAGCTTGAGCCAATTGACAAGCGACTCGCTTTCCGAAGGGATTAGCTTAAGTAATAGTCTAAGTAATAGTTTCAGTAATAGTACTTCAGCTAGTACGAGTTTGAGCTCTAGTACAAGTCTAAGTGAACAACTATCTCAATCAGTAAGTGCCAGCGAGTCACGGAGTGATAGCGTCAGCTATAGCAGCAGCACGTCAATTAGTACGAGTGAAAGCAGCAGTACTAGCTTGAGCGAATTACTATCTCGTTCAGCCAGTGCCAGTGAGTCGCGGAGCAATAGCTTAAGTCAAAGCACAAGTACTTCCTTTAGCGGAAGCAGCAGTACTAGCTTAAGTTTAAGTGAAATGAACTCTCAATCAACAAGTGCTAGTGAGTCACGGAGTGATAGTGTAAGCAACAGCATGAGCACTTCAATCAGTGATAGCTTGAGTGCAAGTACTAGCTTAAGTGATTTACTATCTGATGTTAGGATGATTTCATGGACACGATTTGGTAGAATCTAACTACTAAGAAAAGGACGTGTCCACGATGGCAAAAGCCAATAAAAAATTTGATGAAGACTTTAAGAAGACGATCTTAGATTTAAACCAGTCTGGCCAATCGGTCGAGGAACTGGCAGAGCAATATGGTATCGCTACACAAACGATTTATCGTTGGAAGAAGCTTCATACAAAGAATGAAGCAACCGGCATGACTGAGGCAGAAATCCTAGCAATGAAAAAGGAAATGGCCCGCATGCAGGAGGAAAACACCATCCTAAAAAAGGCTTTAACCATATTCGCTCAAAAGTAAAAATGAGTGATGTCTTCGAATTTATTCAATCAAATGTTCATGATCATGACGTAAAACAAATGTGTACCGTTTTGGAAGCACCGAAATCCAGCTACTATGACTGGAAGAAAAAGAAGCCTTCCAAGCGCCAATCAGAAAACAAACGCTTAAACCGCTTGATTTCAGGAATCTACTTTGAAAACAAGGGGATCTATGGTGCGCCCAAAATTCATAAGATTCTTGTTGGCCGTGGCGAGAGCTTGTCCCTAAAGAAAGTACAAATACTGATGAGAAAATTAGGCTTGCGTTCAGTCACCCTCAAGAAGTACAAGCCTGGCAAACAAGTGAAAGTTAAAAGTGAAGGACGTAAAAACTTGTTAAACCAAGATTTTACCACTACGTCGATCAATCAAAAATGGGTGACAGATATTACCTATATTCATACCCTAAAAGATGGCTGGACCTACCTCTCCACTATCCAAGACCTCCACACAAAGAAAGTCATCGGTTGGAAGTTTGGCAAGCAGATGACGAAAGAATTGGTTATCGAAACCCTTGACCATGCGCTCTTACACCAAACACCCTCCGAGAACTTAATCATCCACTCAGATTTGGGTTCTCAGTACACTAGCGAAGCCTATGAGGCAAAGCTGAATGAATTGAACATTCGGCACTCCTTCAGTCGTAAGGGCTGTCCCTACGATAATGCCGGCATCGAATCGTTTCACGCCTCACTCAAAAAAGAAGAAGTCTATCCATCAAAAGCGTATGAAAACTTTGAAGCTGCTCATTTAGCGTTATTTCAATACATTGAAGGATTTTACAATCGCAAGCGAATCCATAGTAGTATCAACTATTTAACACCAAATCAGATGGAGGAGTTGGCATTGCAAGCTTAGTTCCTAGCTACCACCTACATTTTTTTTGCGAGATTTCCACAGGGCTTCAACTTCATCGCTTCGATCAGCGGTCAAACGGTTTTGGTTTGACCGCTGGTCGAAACGATGAGATACTCACCCGCTGGAATCTCGAAAAAATTCTCACAAATCGTGTCCGAGGTATTGACTCAAATCCAATCTAGATCAGAGAGTGCGAGTGAATCGCGAAGTGACAGCCTGAGCTATAGCGGCAGCACATCGATTAGTAACAGCTTAAGTTTAAGCACGAGCCAAAGTGATTTAGTATCTAGATCTGAAAGTGCAAGCGAATCACGTAGTTTCAGCACGAGTGATAGTGCAAGCACATCGATCAGCAATAGCGCTAGTGCAAGTGACAGCTTAAGTGATCTATATTCAAGATCGAATAGTTCTAGCCTTTCAACAAGTGACAGTACAAGTACCAATGATTCTGTCTCAGCAAGTGCTAGTGAAAGCACTAGCACCTCACAATCAATTAGTACGAGTCTAAGCGAATCGGCATCAATCAGTACGTCGCTTAGCGAAAAACAAGAAGTGATTGAGTCTCAAAGTGTGAGTGCTTCAACAAGTGATTCACAAAGTTCGAGTATAAGTGAATCAGTTAGCGTCAGCATCAGTACTAGCGAAAGCGAGCGGAATAGTACGGTGGTTTCACCTAGCGAATCAACTTCGATTAGTGAAAGTATTAGTACGAGTGAAAGTTTCCGAGATTCTGAATCGGTTAGTGCAAGTGACAGTACAAGTTTGAGTCAATCAATGAGCACTAGCGACCAAGTCTCTGCTTCTGAGAGTATAAGCGACAGCTCCAGCACTCGTGATTCTGAGTCTGAAAGCGCAAGTATTTCTACGGAAGAAAGCCGCAGTTTCAGTACAAGTGAGTCAATTTCTGCAAGTGAAAGCACATCGATTAGTCAAAGCGAAAGTGCAAGTATGAGTGAACCAGCCAGTGAAAGTACAAGTACGAGTGACAGTGAACGTGACTCAATGTCGAATAGTGCAAGTGTAAGTGATTCGAATTCAATGAGTGAAAGTACAAGTACGAGTGAATCCGTTAGCGAAAGCACAAGCATTAGTGATAGTGAGCGTGATTCAATGTCGAATAGTGCGAGTGTAAGTGATTCGAATTCAACGAGTGAAAGTACAAGTACGAGTGAATCCGTCAGTGAAAGCACAAGCATTAGTGACAGTGAACGTGATTCAATGTCGAATAGTGCAAGTGTGAGTGATTCGAACTCAACAAGTGAAAGCCTGGATGTGAGTGAATCAGCTAGCGAGAGCACAAGTATCAGTGATAGTGAACGTGATTCAATGTCGAATAGTGCAAGTGTAAGTGATTCGAACTCAACAAGTGAAAGTCTAAGTGTGAGTGAATCAGCTAGCGAAAGCACAAGCATCAGTGATAGTGAACGTGACTCAATGTCAAGCAGTGCTGAGACAAGTGAATCTGGCTCTACAAGCGATAGTACAAGTGCTAGCAACTCTGCTAGTCTGAGTGAAAGCTTTAGTGCTTCTGATCGGGACTCCGTCTCTATGAGCGCAAGCGAATCAATCAGCGAAAGTATAAGCGTTAGTGAATCTGCTTCGTTAAGTACAAGTACAATTGATGTCAACTCTGAAATCGTCAGTGACTATCATAGTAATAGTTTGTCTGAAAGTCTTTCAGAACTACAATCACAATCAACTAGTCAAGATCATTCACTTTCAGAAAGTGCATCAATCAGCGGATCTACTTCAACTCCTACAAATTCCGAGCAGAATAATGCAACGAATGGAAATACAGGAACGTCACAAGGCAACATAGGAGTGAGGGGACATGCGACTGGAGCCACTCTTCCTAAGACTGGTGAATCTGATGCAAGCGGTAGTCAAATGTCTCTTGCTGGAATTGCCGCGCTGTTAGCTGCGATTGCTTTAATGAAAAAGAAAAAAGATGCAGCAAAGCGTGAAACGGATTAATCAGTTCCTTTCAGTTTATGAAGGGCTGGGATAAATTTCCTAGCTCTTCTAAAATGATAGAAGTGTTACTACTCAATAAAAAAGCGTCACAGTTAGATTTGCCTAACTGTGACGCTTTTTTATTCGCTATAGCCGATTATGGAAATTCAACATCGAATGAACCATCTTCTGTTTTTACCAACTCGGATAATAATAAATTTCTGATTGCTTCTAGATAAATTGCTTCACGCATTTGAGTGAAAGAACGGTGTGCCTCTACTTGAAACTCATAGATGGGACGGTGTTGTCCCCAGTTTCTTCCATTGATGACTGTTTTCAATTGCTGCAAGTTGTCTGATTGTTCGATCCAAAGAGTATCCAACGCTTTTAAAAGAACAATTCGCTTGAAGAACAGCTGCTGGAAACTGTCTGGCATGAATTGCTGAATGTGAGTCAAACGATCTGAAATCAGAGCTAATAAGAATTTTTTGACGGTTCGTTTATTAAATTTATCCAGTTTCTCGATTTCAAAAATATCAAAATTATAGTCCAAATTATTAAAGATGAAATCAAGGATCGCTTGTTTATTTAGATTCTCTTTCTTAGTGATGAATTGATTGATTGCTTCTTCCATGCATTTGTTGAAGATTTTTTCTAACTCAACTGGCGTGCCTGTCATGATACTGTTCCTCATGCTGTACATTTTGTCTCTTTGAATGGTGATGATTGAGTCAAATTCTAGCGTTGTTTGACGTCCAGTAATTTCTTGATTTTTGCGATTGCTTTGAGACTGATTGATCAATTTATTGTATTTTTTCTTTTTTAATGGATTGAAACCATTGGCTGATTTTTCTTGTTCAGTTAATAGTTCTCGTTCCTGAGCTGCCCATTTAGGTGCACTTTCAACAACGATTTTATCCTCCATGGATACATAAAAAATGCTATCACCAGGGTCTCCTTGACGTCCGGAGCGCCCCCGCAGCTGATTATCGATTCGGTCACTGGTCATTCGTTCGGTTCCAACTACTAACAGACCGCCGTTTTCCCGCGCGTCTTGTTCAAGTTTAATGTCTGTACCGCGTCCAGCCATTGAAGTGGCTACTGTTACGGCCCCTTTTTTGCCCGCTTCTGAGATGATCCAGGATTCTTTGGTCGCTGTTGTAGCATTTAAAAGGTTATGAGGAATTCGATGCTTTAAGAGAATCAGAGAGTATAAAGTCGACATTGAGACCGATCCTGTTTCAATCAGAACGGGACGTTCTTGGATCAAAGCATTTTTTACTGCTTCTAAAGAAGCCATGATCTTTGACTGATTGGTAACATATACGAGGTCCTGATGATCTTTTCGGCGAATGGGTTTATTCGTTGGAATTTCGATTACGTCAATATTATAAGTTTCACGAAATTCGTCAGCGTCTGTTTTGGCTGTCCCGGTCATTCCGGATAAAATCTTGAATTTTCGGAAGAGATTCTGATAGGTAATGGAGCCCATGGATCGGCTTTCCGTGGTGATCTCTACACCTTCTTTGGCTTCGATTGCTTGATGAAGCCCAGCTTGTAGTTTTGTTCCGATCAACTTGCGCCCATTTGCTTCGTCAAGTAAAAGAATTTCATTGTCTTCCACAACATAGTCTTTGTTTAAGTGCAAGAGATAATTGGCCCGCAAGGCAATGACTAAATGGCGGTAAAGATTTTTCCATTTTTCTGAAAGAATGTTTTCGATACCTAAATAGTCTTCTGCTTTTTGAATACCTGTTTCTGTAAACCAGGCGTGGCGCTTATTTTCGCTCCTTAGGTAGTCTTTCCCTTCAATCAGGCTCTTTACAAACCAATCAGATAGCGTAAAAAAGTTGGACTGGACTTTGGGAGCTCCTGAAATGATCAATGGTGTTTGAGCCATATCGAGTAATATTGCATCGATTTCATCAATCAGTACATAATTGAAGTGGGTAACGTATTGTTCATCTGGAGAAACGGCCAAGTTGTCAAACAAGTAGTCAAATCCCAATGCGCTATGGGTAGTATAGACAATGTCTGCTGCATAGACGACCTCTTTGTCGACTTCTTCTCCTTCATCTTCATGTTCGGGGACTCCAGCAGCCACGGTTAGTCCTAGAAAACGATAGACTTTCCCGGTTTCCTCAATATCCCGCAATGCTAAATAAGTATTGGAAGTAATCAAAAAATTTCCTTTGCCTCCCAGACCGTGTAAGTACATCGGCATGGTGGCTGTCAATGTTTTTCCTTCACCGGTTTTCATCTCAGCAACATTGCCATAAAAAAGAGCAATCGCGCCAAGAATTTGGACAAAATAAGGTTCCATTCCTAAGACACGACGGTCTGCTTCGACAACTACAGCATAGGCTTGTGGGAGTATACTCTCTAACTTTTTTCCTAGTTCGAGTTGTTGACGAAAAAGAATAGTTTGCATTTGTAATTCTTGATCCGACAATTGCCGATACTTGTCTGCGAGATTTTGAACCTTTCTCGCTAACCGCATATATTTGCGAAATTTTTTATCTTTCATTTTTGCTGATCCTTCCCCAAAAAATTGATAGTGTTAGCAGATTAATTTGTGTTACTGGCTAATTTAGCACGAATCATTACGTCCTCTAGTTCAAAAAGATAATCCCGCATCAAATCATTGGCTTCTAAAAAAAAGACGATTTTTCCCTTCGGAGCAGCTAGTTTCATTTTTTTGGACGCAATAAGTGGTTCCTTGTTTTGATCAAGCAACGCTTCACCAGAACTTGTTACGAAGTGAAGGGAAAACGTATAGGTTTTGGTGGTGTCCATATTATAGTAGGGAAATTCCCCATGATAGATGGACTCTTGATCAGCTACCTCCAAAGTATCTTCAGTCCGTAAAACGACAGCTTTCAAGTCTAATCTAGGACTAGGTTCATTGTCAGGAGTCCTTGATTCTGCAGTCTGTGTTTCATTATTCGTCAAAGTATCTTTCAAAAAAAAGATACCTCCTAACAGCAAAACAAGAGGTATGATGAGTTCAATTAGTTTCTTCATATGAAATCCTTCTTTTTGGGGATGTTTCTACGGAATTTTCTCCCCTTTTTTTTCCAATCCTCGTCATTCTCAGATGATCATCTAAAAATGAAGCGTTGTTTTCTTATTTGAATTTAAAACGATGATACCACAATGACTAACACCACCTTTTCATTTTTTTTTTCGTTTCAACAAAAAAACAAATAAAAAAGGGGGATTTAAACTTGCTATTATTTTGTTAATCCTTACAGATGAAAAAAAAGTAAGAAAAATTGGAGATGAAAATGAAGAATCAAAAAGAACTCATTCGTAGGATCATCGCGAGTTTCTTCCTGTTGTTCCTCGTTGAGATAGGAAAGCATATTCCGATTCCTTTTTTTATTTCAGAAAAGATACCAGAGGAATCAACTAGCTTGATTCTGAAATTCTTAGCAACATCAACCGGTGGAAATTTCACTGTTCCAACGCTTTTTTCTTTAGGAATGGGACCGTATATGACTGCTCTGATCATCTGGACAACGATCAGCATGATTGATACAGAAAGTATCGGAAATCTTTCCACAAAAAGAATCGGCTATATTCAACGTTGTTTGACTCTTTTATTTGCTGTCCTTCAAAGTTGCGCATTAGTGTTAAAATTTCGTTCATCAATGATCGATCAAAAAGCTGTTGGGGGATCCGTTGTCTTGTTGTTTTTAGGAGCAGTCCTTATTTTGACTGCTGGAGGATTGTTCGTTGCGTGGCTAGCCGATATCAATATCGACAAAGGAATCGGTGGTCAAAGCTTGTTTATCGTTCCAGGTCTATTGATGAACATCCCAGCTATGTTAATTTCGGGACAAACAGAATCCGTCCACTTGAGTCAAAATTTTATGATTGGTTTGGTTATAGTGACTTTAATCTTTATTTATCTAACGCTTTTCCTTTACAGTGCAGAATACCGCATCAATATTGAACGGACAGGTATTGATAGTCGCTTCAACAATTCGTATATTCCCATTCGTCTTTTGCCTGCAGGAGCGATGCCGTTTATGTTTGCGGTAACCGTCTTTTCAATGCCGCAGCTTTTACTCTTGAATGAAAAGTGGGGAGACACAGGCTTTTCGAATTTTATTACGACTTACTTTTCATTTAATAATGTGCGAGGTGTTTTCACTTATGGTCTGATTCTCTATGTTTTAGGTTATGGATTTAGTTTTATTAACGTTCGACCTTACGATATAGCCAAAAATCTTAAAGAGACAGGAGACTATATTTTAAATATTGCACCTGGTAAACAGACGGAGATATATATATTGAAGCGATTATCTACGGTTGCATTGCTTGGCAACAGTTATCTTGTGATCATTTCAATGATTCCGTTATTGATTGGGTTGCAAAATCAGATCATTTCCAACTTAGCTTTTTATTTTGGAAGTATTTTTATGTTGATCATTATTTTAGAAACTATCACAAATGAAATACGCTTCCTCTTTTCCAGACGCACTTACCGGATTTTTTAGAGGATGTTAGGAGGCAATTCTTTGAATTATTTTATTCCCGATTGGACGACCAGCAGCGGCAATTTAGAAAGTGACTACATGATGAATGTCATTCAGCTTTTCAAGAACAATCGAGAACCGTACCACTTATTGTTATTGGAACATATCCCGTTTTTGCGCTATAAAATGCATGCGTATGGGTTAGAAGCAGCTCAGATGACTTCGCTTTACGATCGCTTGCAAGATATTCACAAGATCAATGGGTTTCCTTTAGATGTAGATGACTTGCCTCTTTCTCACAATGTGGAGAAAGTCTATACGCCTTTTGGTATCACGTTGATCAAGGAAGATCAACCATTTGGTGAAATTCGTTTCAATGCTTTTGGCTTTGCGGAACAAATGTATTTAATGACGGACCCTTACCGACAAATTCTCTTCTTCGATGATCGAGGATTTATTTCTGCAAAATCATTGCAGACAGACAATGGGGAACAAGTAAAGAGGATTTACTATAACGAATCGGGAATGGAAAAATGTGTGGAATACTTTGGAGAAAATCCGCATGTTGAGCTGATTGATTCTCAAAGAATTGGACTAAAGAAAAGTCAGTATCGAAGTATGGAGGATCTTCTCTTAGAAATGATGAATCAATTTCAATGGAATAGTGAATCCGAAGATCAACTGATCTGTTTGACAAATGAGCGGAATCTGCGATTGGTCAAAACGAATGAGCAACGAAAGCGAGTGATTCAGATCGTTTCTGATGCTCACCAACTTTCAAAGTGTGCACCAGAGGAAAAAGCAGAATTGTGGGCAGCCGAAAATAAAATTATTACTGATTCCACTAGTAATCAAACAGCGCTCTTATCTTTAATGAGACATTCCGGTGTCAATGACCCATCTCGTATACAGCGCATACCTATTTACACAACTTCTTTCCATCTAGGCAATAGCAACTCCATTCCGCAGCTGGTTCTTTATTGGAACGCCGGTGAGCTTAACGAAGACGTTCTGAGAATCCATCACTTATTGCTGCAAAAAGTCATTCAAAATGATCGTTATGACTTAATTATCGAAACGACGACATTCCAAAGCGAAGTCGTTTTACGTGAAGCACAAAAAGAAATGGTTGATACTCACTTTGGTGTCGATAGTGAATCTGAGGAGTATCAGAAGGTACTGAAGTATTTTGAAGCAAAAAAAGCCAAGAAGTTATTTAAAACAGATGAAGAGGCGATTGAAGAGATTCGAGAAAGCGAAAACTGGAGAAATCTGGCAGAAGCAGTTGATGTCAACTTCAGGATTCACTTTCGATTGGATTCTCACCTCACGACGATTCGACAGGATTTTAATGAGACACGTTTGTATATTGATTTGTCTGCTGAAGTTGATGTGCAGAAACAAGCATTGGCAGTAAGCGCAGGAATTCCTCAGCTCGTTCGGAAGAAAACCGATTATGTTGATGACCAAAAGAATGGGCAAATCATTGGTCAAATCAGAGACCTAGATCCAGCAATCGCTTTTTATATGGATGATTTAAACAATTGGAACCAAGCACTAGTAGAAAATATCAGTTATATTGAACGATTTAGCGAAGAAAATGTCATCAAACAATGGAGGGATCTGCTCTATGGCGTCGTCTAAACAAATAAAGATATTCCATATTGCGGCTGCAGCTGTTTCTTCAAAGTGGCAAAAACAGCTTTCTTCTTTGTTTGTTTATCAATGGCTTCCGTTAGCCTATGATTTCAGAAAAGATGAGCAGGAACTGCAGCTGTTCGAGAAAGACAAATATAACAGCAAGTACCATCGAGCCCTTTTTCTACTAGAGAAAGATGCGTTGATTTTTGAAGACAAGGAGCTATTGGAACAACTGCCAGCCTATCAAATCTTTTACGAAAAAAACTGTCAGCTGTCTCCCGAAGTTCAAGCGCTCTTCACATTAAAAGCAGCAAAACTGTTTGATGAACAACAGTTGGAAAATGTTTTTAGTAGCATCAATGAACAATTTTCAGCGAAGCAGCAAGGATATAAGTTATCGATGGATCACATGAAATTTAATAAAGATGTATCGTTGCAAATCACTAAAGAAGGACATGCAGCTTGTCAGGTAAAGGCACAATTGACACCAGATTATCAGCAAATCACTACTTGGAAAATGACGAACCTGATCCCTAAAGAGGAACGGACATGTTTTTATCCCGAGATCGCAAATATCCAAGGAGAGGCGATACTGAAGATCAAACTTTTTTTCATCAAAGAAAACACAAATCAGGTCATTCAAGTGATTGAGATCGCCCACGATCGCATCCTAAATGGGGATCCGATTTACTTCAAATTGGATCAACAGGCATACATCAACGTCTCATTGTATGCCAAAGGAAATCAAGGACAATTTACGATCGGACAAATGCACTTGCGACGAGCAATGGCAGATGAAAGTGTCATGATTCCAGGGGGCGGCCGGATCCGGGATGATGAGCATCTGGGCGGAGAAGTGATCTATTACTTTAATCCAGGAGACCTAAAACCTCCATTAGCGGTTTATTTTTCCGGATATCGCTCTGCTGAAGGATTCGAAGGACGTGGAATGATGGGGAGCATGGGATGTCCTTTTTTGCTGATTGGTGACCCCCGTCTAGAAGGAGGAAATTTCTATCTAGGCAGCCAGAAATTTGAACAAGAAATCGTAACAATCATATTAGAAAAACTAGCATTGTTGGGATTTCAAAAATCGGATCTCATTTTATCTGGATTGTCGATGGGCACTTTTGGCGCTCTTTATTATGCGAGTGATTTGAGTCCAAACAGTGTCATCGTGGGGAAACCGTTGACGAATCTTGGATCTATTGCACTCAATGAACGCATCAATCGGCCAACAGGATTTCCAACCTCATTGGATATGCTGCTTTACAATATTGGCTTTGTTTCAGAAGAAGCAAGTAGTCAATTGAATGGACGTTTCTGGGAAAAGTTTAAAAGTGGAGACTACAGGCAAACGACATTTGCTATCGCCTACATGAAACAGGACGATTATGACATGGAGGCATTTCCAATGTTATTTGAATTTCTAAAAAACAATTTTCCCATGACTCGTGTTCTATATAAAGGCATGATAGGCCGTCATAACGACAATAGTCCCGCCATCAACAATTGGTTTTTGAAACAATACAAGAATATTCTTGTGCATACATTTCATCGGAATATCAAGAAAATTTTATAAGAAATGGGGGAGTCGATGAATAGCATGTACCGTATCAAGTGGGGGATCGACTTTAATGATAATTACAATTATGGCGCAAAAATAGCCTACACATCCTCTGGTGACGTCGCTTATTCTTCACCTCTGATGCCTCCTGGCGTCAGTATTAAGTCCTGGTATTCGAAAACAGAATTTCACAGTAGTCGAAAATCACCTATGTTGCCGATGTTGCTGCCTGGACACGAGTACGAGTTAACACTTCATGCTGAATTCGATCGTAAAGAAGCAGTCCAGCTGCTGGTGGAATTTTTTGATAAAGACGGCTTTTTTCTTGAAAAACTGGTCTTCGAAACAACCCAGGAGAGCTTCCGTTTTCCACAAAACGCCACTGATTACCAAATTCATATGGTAAACAAAAAGCACCAACAGATTCTTTTTAAGGAATTGGTTTTATCCACTAAGGAGAACCAAGCTTTGGCGGTGGTTCCTATAGGAGCAAACTCAGGCTCAAACTCAGGAGCAAACATTGTTGCAGTTACTCCGTTGGTGGGGGAAAGTGCTGCATTATCGGTCGTATTCGAAAAACAGAATAGTTATGTCAAAGAATATTCACTTCCTGATTGTGAAGCGGGATTATTTATTGAACCCGGTGTTACGGCTGCTTCATCGTTTTTGGAAGTTTTGCTTGAACAAATCTATCAGCGAATCGATAATCCTGATCAAATCACCCTTAAAATGGGACAAAATTTTTCTTTACTGGAATCCTGTTATCACGATGATTTTTCTATACTGGCTTTATTATTTGCAAAACCAAACAAAGAAACTGAGTCAACTGAGCTTATGCATCGTTTGCAGAAAAAAATCGTACTTAATCGAAGGGCACTGAATGTATTAGAAAATTTAAAAGAAAATAGAAAAAAATCAACCTAAATAAAAGGGGGACATCATGAATTTTTTTGTAAATAAAGCAATGGGAATCGGCAATTCTGGTGTGGAACATGCACAGTTCTACCGTGCTGCTTGTTTTGATAGAAAAAATATTCCGTATAAATATATTTTTATGGAATTAGTAAAGAATCTTCATGAAGCGATGGCAGCTTGGAAGATACCAGACAATAAAGTCATCTCCATGTGGGAATATTTTGCCCTAGAAGGTGACTATTTAAGACAAGGAGCTAAAGCGAATTTTACCGCGAAACAGGATCTCTTGGTAGACGCCACGAACACGCATAGGATTAAAGAAACCATCACATCATCAGGATTGAAAATCGTTGAGCACATGGAAAAATCCCCTAGCCGAAAAAAAGAAGGGTTATTGCTAGTTTCAGATTATCGGGTAGAGATTTTTGACTATCGAACGAATCAAAGAAAAATCATGTACAGCTATCGCAATGATCCTCATCGAGGAAGAGTGATGACGAATATTCACTTGTTTGCTTTTAAGGGCAAACATCGCTTTTTTAGAAATGAAGTCTTGCTGCAACGCTTTTTCTTTAAACAATTGATGGAAGAGTTCCCAGAAACCAAAACTATCATCATTGATCGAGGAGAAGAAAGTGAGGCCGCCTTATATGATCATTGTCCTCCAGAAATCAAATTGATCGAAATAGTACATGCTGATCATTTATCTGATCGTGATGTACCTCGTGCGCCTCTTTGGAACAATTATTATGAATATGCATTGACGCATTTAGAGCAAGTTACTCACATCGTTGTTGCGACAGAATTGCAGAGACAAGATCTACTGATCGATTTTCCAAACGAATCCGAAAAAATTGTGACGATCCCTGTGGGGGGGATTCGCGATATGACAGAAGAATCATTTGAAAAAGGCAAACAACAGGCGGAGAAGTTTGTGACGGTCTCTCGCTTGGCATCAGAAAAGCACATTGATCTTGTGATACGTGCAATTGCTGCAGCAAAAAAAGAACATCCAACGCTCTCTTTAGATATCTATGGTCAAGGCGGAGAAGAAAGCAAGTTGAATGCAATAATCAAAGAGCTAAATGCAGAAGAATATATTCAATTAAAAGGCCACTCCCATGCGATCAATGAGGTATATCCCAATTATGATGCCTTTATTTCTGGCTCTTTTTCAGAAGGATTTGGATTGACCTATATCGAAGCATTGAATGCGGGATTACCAATTGTGACATACAAGGCACGTTTTGGGGCGATGGAGTTGATCAAAGAAGGGGTCAACGGGTATTTGAAAGACTTTTCCAGAAATGATGATACCTACAATGTCCAGCAACTAACAGAAGGAATTCGTCAGTTAGTCGCTACTGATTTAAACCAACTTAAAGCCAACACCCGCAAGTCTGTCCGGATGTTTCAAGACTCGATAATTGCAGAGAAATGGAGTGAGTTGATCGATGCATTATGAATTAGTCACTGTAATCCGACCCAATGACCGGATATGGATGACACAAAAATTACGAATCAAAGAAGGAAACCAAGTGTTGTCTATCTCACCAAGTCCAAATTTTCAAGCGATGCTTCAAAAAGAAGCGGTGCAGGGAATAAATATTTTAGATCAAGTCACACAACGGAGCCACGATCCAGAAACCTTTTTATTTTTTAACCAAGTCCCAACGGCTTATTGTACAGAAGTCTATATGAACGAAGATCGTACCATTTCGTTGATTACAGACGGGGATGAAATAGGCAAAGTGAGCTTATACCCTATGACTAGAAGACATGTCAAAGAGGTACGGTACTTCTATCCGGATGGCACGATAGACTTCATTGAAGAATATGCCGCTGACGGGAAATTGTTCTCAACTATTTATTATTGTAACGATCAGGTTCAAGAGATTGCTTTTTTCAATGATCAGCAGCAAAGCATCTTGAATTATTACTTTTATCAGGGAGCAATCAACTTGGTCACGATTCGTGATACTGCAACATTGAAGGTAACCCAGAAATTTAATACAACACTTGATTTCATTCGGGAACAGTTAGCTTTGCGGTTAACAGAAAATGATACCGTGGGAATTTCATACATGGGATTAGAATTGTTCGCTTTAGCAACATCTAATTCAAGAAATACCCTGTATCTAGAAGAGTCGCCTCTTGATGGAAAAGGGAATATCAAAGGAAATTTAATGAGTATTTTAGATGATCACATCCCTTACATCCATAGGGTGGAAGTGGATCAGAAGAATTATCAACTATTGGCAAATAAGAATGTTTGCATGGACAAAGTTGTCTTGAAAGGATGAAGACGAAATGAAGAAAATGAAGGTCAATGAATTGTATGAGCAAATCATGTCATTAATCAAAGAAAACAGCGGATCCATGCTCTCTTTTGAGAATGAGCAGGAGGAAGCAAAGCGCATCCTGCATCAACAAAAAGAATTGATTGATCAATTGATTCAGATCAATCAAGAGATGAAAGCAATGATCAATAAGTCAGAAAATGACATCGATCTAAATGAGATCCAAGCGTTAAAAAAACAATTCAATGCGTCTTTTGAGCAGCAACAGGAAGAGCAAAACAGATTGCAAATGATTTATGAAAAACTCTTTTCTGCTTACGAGGTTGAAAAGCAAATGCTTCGGACGTATTTCTTGAATGAAACCGATCAGATCATTGATATGTTGACCTCAACCGTAGAAAGACAGGATAGCGAAGTGAGTCAATTGAGTCAAGAGCTGATTCATGAATTGCGTTCATTAGAAGAAACAGAAGTAGAAGCTAATACAGGTGCAGAGGAAAACGAACCAACAGAAAACGTTGCAGAAATGAGTGAGTCGCTATAGCTGGCAACTGATCAAATCCAATAGTTAAACACTGTATTCTTCATAGTTGTTAGCTGGAAATAAACTGGGGAGAGGTGATTTCGTTGGCAAATAATCAGTTAGATAAAACGATTCAAGCAGGATTTCAAGAAGAACGAGAAAACGTAAGAGATCACTCGGAAGAGAAAAAAAAAGGGAAAGCTGTCACCATCGTGCTTTCCTTGGTTATGTCGATCGTGATCCTTGGATCGTTGGTCTATTCTTTGTTGGAAGCATTACAGAAGTAAAAATTGGAAATAGGTCCTGCATTTTAGAAAAAAGGATTTGAAAAATATGGAAACTAGATTACTAAGCGTTTGTCGATTAATCAGTACGATCAACCCAGACTTAAAGATACCTGATACATCAGTAGTTGCTGTCAATATTGATCGCGAGAAATTAGAAGAAATCCGCAAATGTAAAGGTCTATCTGTGAAGTCTTTTGAAAGAAAGATTGGGTTATCTCGCTCACGATACTATAGGTGGGTACAATATGAAATCGACCTGCCTTTCGAAATGGTTGTTGGAATCAAGAAAATGTTGAGCATATCAGATACCGAATTGTTAGACATGTTTGCTATGTCAACAGATGAACAACTTCATCTATTAAGTGTACTGATTTATAGCTCTTTATCAACGAAAGAGGACATGTTCGTCACCTTTCTCAAAGTCAGAAAAGAGTTAGAAAAATTTCGTCCTGCTACAGAGGATAATGTGATGTTTAAACTTATGCTGGCCTATTCTGACCTCGTGTTCGGCTGTATGAACCAGAAAGTCCCACAAGCAAGTTTAGAGATGCTTGAAACATTTTTTCTCGGAACTGATTTTTATACATTGTTTGATAGTCTCTTATATTTGGCTACGTTGCGCATCAAACATCGCTATGGATTGCAATCCTCTTCTTTAGAAAAACAAATTTTTCTGTTAGAAAGCTGTCTATTAAAGAAAATAAATGCAACTGACTTTACTGAACTGCGACCAGTTTTAGTAGGAGCCGTATTGGATTTGTCGGAATGTTTGGTGGATATGCAACGCTGTGAAGATGCCATTCAATTGCTTCAACATGCGAGTCGTTTAATGGAAGAACATTGGCATATTGATGTCTACAATCAAACGGTTCTAAAGCTAGTCAAATATCTGATCCTTACAAGGAATACTTCGCAAGAAGATCCAGCTGTGCAACTGTTTTCCAAAAATTTGAAAGGTGCAGAATGGTGCTTACCAAAAGATGAAGTGATGTTTGTGCGAGCAATGATGGAAAAGGAGATGGGGCAAGCGTGAATCGGTGGGTGACGACGATCATTGAATCGAATGCAGCAGATTCAGTCAAAAAGGCGAAAGCAGATGTTTGTGACATTGCCAAGGGGATGGATTATCAGCCTTTATATATTTATCGTTATATCGATGAGAATGAAGATGATTACGCACTTACCTCGAGGATCGATGGCATTACAGCTGGTGTTGCCAATCAAGATATGGTGGTCTACCAATATCCAAGCTATAACGGTGCCCATTTCGATCGGATGTTTTTACAAAGAATGAAGCAAAGAGGGATCTATACGATCTTATTCATCCATGATGCTGAGATGTTGCGAGGAAAAGTCGACTTTGATGAAGCTGCTCTTTTCAACGAAGCCACATTATTAATCGTTCATAGTCAAGCTATGCAGACAGCCTTAGTCGAACGAGGAGTGACCCGAAAAATGGTCCAAAAACCGTTTTTTGACTATCGACACAAGGAAGTAAGTGTCAGTCATGAGCGGCCAGAAAAACGAGTTGTCTTTGCAGGGAATTTAGCAAAAACCCTTTTTTTACAGCAATGGCCCAATCGCACTGAAATTCTCGTATATGGTGAAAAGAATGATCGTCCTTTTGGCGCAAATGTCCATTATTGTGGTGTATTTGAGCAAGAAGAATTGATTCGCAAGATGGAGAAGAATGGCTTTGGTCTTGCGTGGGATGATAAATTGCCAGCTGGTGGTGATTATCAACAGTACACGAAGTATAATGCGCCTCACAAAATTTCATTGTATCTCTCATTAGGCATCCCTGTCATTGTATGGCAACAAGCAGCCATAGCAGAGATGGTACAGAAACTAGGACTTGGGATTATTATCGCTGGGATTGAAGAAATTGACCATAAATTAGGTGAGTTAACAGATGAAGAAATGCTGCGAATGAAGAACAATGTTCTTTCATTTAGTTGCTTACTGCGATCGGGAATATTTACTAGGACTGCACTAGTGGATTCAGAAGTAAAAATACTCCTAAACAAAGGGGCAAATCAAGAATGACACAATCGATGATCACAAAGAAATTATCCGCAATCGTCCAGATCAGCGAGCTAGACCAGATGCTAGCAGAGATGAATCAAACGATCGAACAACGGGATAGTAAAATTGAGCGATTAAAGCAAATGATCTCAGAAAAAAAACAGTCCACCATTGGGTATCGCGATTTTTTTATTCTGAAGAACAGTCAAGATGAGCTGAGAGATCTCTGCCAAAAAATTGACTTGCAGCGGGTCAAAGTCAATGACCTTTTGGAACATGTACGCAATACAAAAGCGATTTTCAACGATTTGTTTTTTTTAGAAACAGAAGTCAACGAACAGGCGAAGAAAATACAAGAACTGTCAAATGCATTCTTTATTCAAGCGGAGACAAAAGAGTAGCGGCTGAAACAACAACAGAATGTTTGGGGAGCAAGAAATCATGACAAATAGGGAAGTTAGGAGGATTAGTGTGGACAAAATCATTGCATTAGACATTGATGAATTTCGAGTAGGCGTCGTTGGCTATGGTTATCAAGATGTCAGAAGTTCTGTTTATTCAGAAGTCAAAAAAAATAATCTGCAGTATCTTTTAGGAAAGAATAATGAACCGACCCACTCCAAAAACAAAGTTGGGGAACGAATTCTTCTCGGGGGAAGCGAGCAAGAAATTACTTGGGGCTTCGACAAGTTATATAGTCGACGTTCGAAGGCTTACCAAACCTTTGGAAATCCATTGGCAGCCATTGGAGACCAAAATTTTAAGACATATATCAAAACGATACTTTCTTATTTAGTAGAGAAGAGAACCTCGCTTTTCACTGAAATTGCAAAGGATTGCTTTAGCTGCTCATTGTGCATTGGCGTAGCAACAGAAAGTTTTGACCAACTGGCAGAAATCGAGAGGCAACTGGCAGAAGAATTCGAGACAGTCGTTAATGGTACCCACTATCGGATACGAATCGAACGAGTAAAACTGATTCCCAAATCGTTGGCTGTGATTTTTGAAAGTAGACGAAACGATATTCATTTAATGTTAGGCGTTGAAGAAATTCTGGCGGGATTGACTTATGTGTTTGAGATTAATGATCATTATCTAACTTGTGACAGTTATGAAAATGGCGAACTGATCAAAAGTACAAAAGTTACAGACGGCTTGTATGAATTAGCCGGCAACGTGGTACAAGCTTACCAAGAAAATGAGGGAAATCATCCCACGCCAACTTTTGATTTGGATGCTGGGGTAATCTACGATATGCTGGTCACAACGAAGAAGAACAATCCATTTATTGTGACGATCAATGGACGTCAGACCGTCGATTTAACCGAAATCGTTAAAAAAGAGCTGACGGCTTTGACGGATCAATTCATTGATTATGTCAATAGTGATCAGGATGTTCAATATGCGGATACAATACTGATCCGGGATATTTCTGCAGGAACGATCAATGAAAACACAGTGAATCAGGTATTAGCTAAAATGGGGCTATCTTGTAAAGTGTTTAATAATAAAAATGCGCTGGGAATGTATTTATTTGGGGAATTGTTCTGGCAAGACCAACCGAAGGCTTCGGCTGATCGCTTTGAGGATAGCCGTCCATCAGCTATGAATCATGGTTTTTCAGAACCGGAAGTGCGTGCAGAATCTGCACCAATCGAAGAGTACGTCGAATCAACTAACCAAATTGATTCCGAGCTATCAGAAGTTACCGAGCAAAAGAGTCATTATCGAAGCTCATCTGTGGAAGCAATTTTTGCAGAACAGTCAGAATTGCTTAAATTCTTGATCAATGATGACAAGGAGCCTTCCATTTAGCAATGAAAAAGAGAATTTTGATCGATAAACGATCAAGATTCTCTTTTTCTCGTGATTGGGTTTTTTTGCTTAAATCCGATACTCGAATAGGGCAAGAATTGGTCATCGGCAATCATCTGTCAGCCAAACTGTCGCAGATGAATGAAGAATCATTCTGTGCTTTAATCTTCTTCGGAGGTTTGCTCCTTCTGATTGCTGGTATCTTCAGCTACCGTCACCGTAAAAAAATCTTTGGGGAAAATCAATTTATCTGGTTCAGAAATGTTTTTTCTCAAAGTTTTTTGATTACTGGTTATTTTATAAGGACACCTAAAATCTGTTTAAATTTTTGGCTCATTTGCTGTGCAGATGGTACACTAGAGTCAAGGGAGGGATCCTATGCTTTGGCTGATAATTGTACTTATTGGACTGATTGCTGGGTTATACTATATTTACCGAACTGCAGTCCTAAAAAAAGGTGTACGTTATTTTGTATCTGCTCTGATCATGCGCAATAACCATTGGTATGAAAAAGAAGGCAGAAAACAACTTGTTCCTTCGGGACAGCGATCACAGGAAGCACCTTCAACTTTCTGGCAAGAAGGGTCCGAATGTACCCTTACTGCAACGGATGATGTTCTGTTACATGCACGGGTCTTTGATCAGTGTGCCAAAACATGGGTGATTTGTCTTCATGGCTATCGCAGTTCTGGACAAGTCGATTGTCAAGATGCCGCGGAACGCTTGTGGCAAGCCGGACACAATGTCTTAGTGCCAGATCTTCGCGGACACGGGCAAAGTGAAGGGCTTCAAATCGGGTTAGGCTGGTTGGATCGCTTAGATCTGATTCTCTGGATCGAGAAATTAGTTGAAAAAGATGCGCAATGCCAGATTTTCTTGTATGGTCAAGGGATGGGGGCCGCAACAGTCCTCTTAGCGAGTGGAGAAGTATTGCCTATTCAAGTTCGAGGATTGATTGCAGACAGCAGCTATACCTCGATCTATAGTTTGATACGAGCCAATTTACCGCGTCTTTCTGGATTACCCGTCAAACGGTTCCTGCGTATGGCAAATCGTTACAGTAAACAATTAGTAGGGTACCCATTTCTACAGATCTCTGTCACACGCCAACTAGGCAGTAACCATTTACCTGTTTTATTTTTACATGGTTCTGAAGATCCATTTGTCTCAGCAGAAGAAACAGACACATTGATGGAAGCAACTGCTGGGGAAAAAAAACGAGTCATTTTTCCAAAGATGGGCCATCTTCAAGCGGTCACAGAAAGTCCAGAATATTGGCCGACTATTCTACAATTTATCCAGGCAACAGAGTAATAGTGCATTTGAATTTTTTTAACTAGAAAGGAATGTGAAAAAATGGAAATCAAAGAAGAAAACAAACGTTTTGCCTTATACGATGACGGCAAAGAAATAGGAGAAATCACCTGGCAAGAGGCGCCAGACGATGTGTTGGTGGTTGATCATACATTTGTTGATTCTGCGTATCGCGGTCAGAATTTAGCACAAAAATTACTGAATGCGGTGGTAGAAAAAGCGCGCCGCGAAGATCGAAAAATCATGCCAGTTTGTTCATTCGCTGTCAAAGAGTTCAAAGAAAAATCAGAATATGATGATGTATTGGCTCGCTGAATTTCGGTAGAAAATGATTGAGACAACAGTCGTGCAACAACGATCTTTATGTTGCTGTACGGCTAGTGTCTTTTTTTGTTCTGGGATTTAGTAGTTGTCTTGTTTGGATGCAGGGAACATCGCCATAGCATCAATAAAATATACTGGAAAAAAGGTCCCGAATGTGGTAGAGTTAGAAGGACGATTCTAGCAAGCAAGGAGGAGCTATCGTGTACAATATATTATTAGCAGCAGTGATTGTGATTTCTGTGATCATGGTTATTACGATTATGATGCAACCAAGCAAACAAAATAGTGCTGCCAGCGCGTTTACGGGTGGAGCAGACCAATTGTTCGGTAAACAAAAAGCGCGTGGATTTGAAGCGGTAATGCAACGTTCAACTGCCATTTTAGGCTTTGTATGGATGGTCTTGCTATTTCTTTTGGCCTATTTGTCATCAAAATAATTGGATGAAATTTGGAACCTCTCGGCTGCGAGGGGTTTTTTCTTTGCCAAAAATCTTATGAACGCATTTATCGTTGAAATCATCGAACTATGGTAGAATTGGACGTGAGGTGAAACGAAGAAATGAAGAATTTTAACCAACCAAAACCAGTGTTTGCTCCCCACGGAGATCGGGCAGTGATTTTGTTCCATGCTTATTCTGGTAGTCCCAATGATGTGCGGATGCTTTGCCGGTTTTTAGAACAAAAAGAGTATACTGTTTATACACCGATGTTTTCGGGTCATGGGACAACAAACCCTGAAGATATTTTGAATCAAGGGATTCAACAATGGCGAGCAGATGCCAAAGCAGCGATTGAATTTTTGAAAGAAAAAGGTTACCAAAAAATTGCTGTGTTGGGATTGTCAATGGGAGGCATTTTTGCCATGAACAGTTTGACACAAGCGGAACCTGCGCTAATCGGTGGTGGGCTATTCTGTTCACCGCTCTTTGAAACAAAGAATGATGTGCCGCGAAATTTTGAAAAATATGCAGAAATGATTCTGCAATACTCTTCTTATTCATCCGAAGAGCAGCAAATGATTTTGGCTCGCGTACCGCAACAAGTCAGAGATCAGCTGCTAAAAATTGAATCGATTGGGCAAGAAACAGCAACTAATCTTGACACGATCGATGTGCCTGTTTTTCTTGCACAAGCAGGAAGAGACCGTATGATCGATCCCCAGACGGTTTTTCGCACAGCAGCAGCATTGTCTCATGTGCCCTACACATTACAGTGGTATCCACATAGTGGACATGTAGTGACTGTCGGCCCAGAACGAAAAAAATTAGAACAAGATGTTTGGGCTTTTCTGGAAAGCCTCGCTTGGGAAGGGTAAAAAATGAAAGAGACGATTAAAACAAAAATTATTCAGTTCATGGAAGAAAGCCGCAAGAAAAGCTTTTCCATGGAAGAAATTGCCGAAGCATTGCAACTGCAAAAAAGCGAGGATTTCAAAAATCTTGTTCAAACAGTAGCCGCAATGGAACGAGAGGGGAGCATTCTCTTCAATAAGAAAGGCAAAGTCAAATTGCCAATGCAGCGAGTCTTAGTTGAAGGAACATTCCGAGCAAACGAACGAGGCTTTGGATTTGTGAGTATCGATGAGGAAGAAGAAGACATCTATATTCCTAAAGAATCGACTGGCTATGCGATGGATGGAGATACAGTTGCTATCGACATACTTCATGCTGCTGATCCTTTTTCCGATAAAGGGGCAGAGGGCAAAGTCGTTGAAATCCGCAAACGGGCAGTCACACAAGTTGTCGGTGAGTTTACACTCTTTGATGAAGCGGAGATCCAAGAAACAGACCTCTATGGAGTCGTTCAGCCAAAAGATAAAAAAATGAATGAGTTAAAAGTATTCATCGGTGCAGAAGGCGTTCGTCCGGTAGATGGCAGCATTGTGATCGTTGAGATCACTCACTATCCGGAGAAAGGCTACTCTAAAAGCTTGGAAGGACTAGTCAAAAAAGTAGTTGGTCATAAAAATGATCCTGGAATGGATATTTTGTCGATCGTCGTAGCTAACGGTATTCCGACAAAGTTTGAAGAAGCAACATTAGCGGAAGCTGATGCAGTTCCTGATGCCATTGATCCGGCACAATTCCCAGAACGTCGTGACCTGCGGGAACAATTGATTGTCACGATCGATGGGGCAGATGCGAAAGACCTTGATGATGCGGTCACCGTTCGTAAATTAGCCAACGGCAACTTTTTCTTAGGGGTCCATATCGCAGATGTTTCTTATTATGTGACAGAAAACAGTGCCCTAGACAAGGAAGCTTTTGAACGAGGCACCAGCGTCTATCTGACCGATCGGGTCATTCCTATGATCCCTCAGCGGCTGTCAAATGGTATCTGCTCACTGAATCCTCACGTTCCGCGGTTGACAATGAGTTGTGAGATGGAAATCGATTCTTCAGGTAAAGTGATCAAACATGAGATTTTTCAAAGCATCATTCAAACAACAGAACGAATGACTTATCAAGCAGTAAATGAAATCTTGGAAGACCAAGAGCCTGAGACAATGGTGCGTTATGCCTCGCTTGTTCCGATGTTTAAGGAAATGGCTGAATTGCATCAAATCTTAGAAGCGATGCGCGTTCGGCGGGGGGCAGTTTCTTTTGAGGATCGTGAAGCCAAAGTATTGGTTGACGAAGCAGGGCATCCTCAGGACATCCTTCTTCGCGAACGAGGAGTTGGCGAACGATTGATTGAGTCCTTTATGCTGGCTGCTAATGAAACAGTGGCAGAGCATTTCAACAAACGTCGATTGCCGTTCATTTATCGGATCCATGAAGAACCAAAGGAAGAAAAAATGCGGCGCTTTTTTGATTTTGCTTCTGCGTTAGGAATTGTTGTCAAGCAGACAAAAGGCTCCATCACGCCCAAAGATCTACAAAAAGTCGTGGAAGATGTTGCAGATAAACCTGAAGCGATGGTGGTCAACACCATGCTGTTGCGAAGTATGCAACAAGCAAAATATTCTGAAGATAACTATGGGCATTATGGACTGGCTGCAGACTACTATACCCACTTCACATCACCGATCCGCCGATACCCCGATTTGATCGTTCATCGGCTGATTCGTTCATACAGTACTGATCCGTCAGAAAGCAATCAAGAAAAGTGGGAGCAGAACCTTCCAGATATTGCTTTACACAGTTCACAAATGGAACGAAGAGCAGTGGAAGCAGAACGTGAAGTAGATGCTCTTAAAAAAGCTGAATTTATGGCCGATAAAGTAGGAGAAGAGTTTGATGGGATTATTAGCTCAGTAGTAAAATTCGGACTTTTCGTGGAGTTGCCGAATACCATCGAAGGGTTAATCCATATTACTGCATTGAAACAAGATTACTTCCATTACTTGGAAAACCACCTCGCATTAGTAGGTGAACGTACTGGGCAAACGTTTAAGATCGGACAAAAAGTTCGCATCAAAGTAATCAAAGCGGATCCAGAGACTCGCGAAATCGATTTTGAATTGATTGAAGCAGAAGAAGTCGTACGAATCCAACAGCCTAAAAATAAGCAAAATAAAGAAAACAAACAGCGAAGACAAACCTCAGATCGACAGAAAAAAGAAAATTTACGGGGAAAATCTTCTCGTAAAAAGAAAAAAAACGGAAATTCAAAAAAGAAACCTTTCTATAAAGGAATTAAGAAAAAGTAGGAGGGATGACCGTTGCCTAAGGGAGAGGGCAGACTAATTGCCCAAAACAAAAAAGCTCGTCATGACTACACGATCCTTGATACGATCGAAGCAGGGATCGTGCTGCAAGGAACTGAGATTAAATCGATCCGCAACAGTCGGATCAATCTAAAAGACGGCTTTGTTCGTATCCGTAATGGAGAAGCCTATTTGTATAATGTTCATATAAGTCCTTATGAACAGGGGAACATTTTTAATCATGATCCTTTGCGTACAAGAAAATTGTTACTGCATAAAAAGCAGATTGCTCGGTTAATCGGTGAAAGCAAAAATACAGGAATGACCATTGTTCCGCTAAAAGTTTATATCAAAGATGGTTATGCCAAAGTTTTGATCGGCTTAGCCAAAGGAAAACGCGAATATGACAAGCGAGAAACCCTAAAACGAAAAGATCAGGAACGGCAAATTGATCGTGCTCTTAGAAACTTTTAATCTTCTAAGAAGTTCTTTTAGAATCATTTAAAGTGTATTGCTTTGAGATTAGGGAAAAATTTGGTAGCATTTAAGGCAAAGGTACTGATGTACCAAGCTTTTCATGAAATTTCACGACAGTGTTTCAATTAAGTTTTTTTTCGAATTTTGGCAGAAAAACTTTTTTGTCTAATTTTCTTGAAAATACTTTGAAATTTTCTTGTCGTGGTGGTATGATACCGATTGTTATGAGAGGAAACGCATTGTAACACCAGATATTTTCTGGAGATGACAGGAAAAGAGGTGAGAAAGATTGGATGAAAAATCGCTTATGTTTCACATCGGTCCGATTTGGTTTGATGGAACTGTAGCAATGATGACAATCATTTCTTGTATAATTGTTTTTTTGGTGGTGTTCATTTGTACACGAAATTTGCAAATGAAGCCAAAAGGGAAGCAGAACTTTATTGAATGGGTCATTGATTTTGTTCGCGGAATCGTAGCTGACAATATACCAGGATCGCAAGTGAACAACTTTCATTTGCTGGGTGTAACAATGTTTCTTTTTGTGTTTGTGGCGAATGAAATTGGGCTGGTCACAAAGATCGTGACAGCTGATGATGTCTCTTTATGGAAGAGTCCCACAGCGGATCCTTTTGTCACCTTGACACTTGCACTTATGGTTATTAGTTTGACACATTTCTTTGGTATCAAAACGCTTGGTTTCAAAAACTTTATGATCAATTCTTACTTAAAACCAGTTGGTTTCTTATTACCATTGAAAATTATCGAAGAATTTACAAATGTTATTACTTTGGGCTTACGGCTTTATGGGAATATTTTTGCTGGAGAGGTCTTGTTAGGGTTGATAGCGAATATGTTCACAAGTCTAGGTTGGTGGTCATTGCCTATCGCGATGCCGCTTGAAATGATTTGGATTGGCTTCTCATTGTTTATAGGCGCCATCCAAGCCTATGTATTTGTCACATTGACCATGGTATTTATGAGCCACAAAATCGTGGCGGAACACTAATCAAAACAAACACTTTTAGGAGGAAAAACAATATGAATTTCATCGGAGCAGGATTAGCAATTATCGGAGCAGCAATTGGTGCAGGTTATGGTAACGGACAAGTAATCGCCAAAACGATCGAATCAATGGCACGTCAACCTGAAATGTCAGGTCAATTACGTTCAACAATGTTTATCGGGGTAGCGCTAGTCGAAGCTGTGCCTATTTTGGGGGTAGTTATCGCGTTGCTATTAGTCTTCCAAGGCTAAACGTGAAAAAGGCAGAAACGAACAATGCACTCGTTTTTGCTTTTTTAAATGAGAGAATTACTTTCAGAAAGGAAGAGTCGTTATGCTAAATCACTTGGTTCTAGCAGAAGTAAAAAATGCTATGCTTGGCAATATTATTCTTGTCAGCGGCTCAATTCTTCTTTTGCTATTCTTGTTGAAACACTTTGCATGGGATGCCATTAGTAGCATGATGCAAAAACGGGAAGAAAAAATCGCCAATGATTTGGATTCAGCGGAACAATCCCGCTTGAATGCAGCGAAACTGGAAAAAGAACGCCAAGAAAAATTGGCCAATTCCCATTCAGAAGCTGCGGAGATCATCAAAAGCGCCAAAGACAGCGGAGAATTGAGTCGCCAAAATATTTTGAACGAGACCAAAGAAGAAGTTTCTCGTTTGAAAGAAAAAGCTCACTCAGATATCACGCTTGAAAAAGAAGCTGCGTTAAAAGAAGTCAAAGATGATGTTGCAGATCTTTCACTTCAAATCGCAGAAAAAATCTTGGGCCGTGAATTGACTCCCGAAAATCATGAATCTTTAATTAATCAATATATCGAAGGATTAGGTTCAGTCAATGAAACTCGATAAATTTACTGTAGGTAAACGCTATGGCAAGGCGTTGTTCGAATTGGCGATGGAAGAACAACGAGCTGAAGCTGTTTATCATGAGTTGATGACACTACGTCAGATTTATCAAGAGATTCCGATGTTTGGCCAAATCGTGACCGATAATCGTTTGGATCTTCATGAAAAAAGAAAACTTGTTGATCAGTTATTTAATAACTTTGATGGATTAGTCAAAAATTTTCTTGAGATCGTGTATGAATATAATCGTATGGACGACCTATTGCTGATCATTGATGAGTATGAACGCCGCTATGACGAGCAGCAAGGTTTAGTCAGTGGTACGGTGACCACAGCAGTTGCATTGTCGTCAAGTCAAAAAGAACAATTGTCGAAACAAATCGCACAGACGCTCGGCTACCAGAAAGCAGTGCTTTCAGAAAAAGTTGATCCAGCCATTTTAGGTGGGGTCATCGTGGAAGCCAATCATCAAGTGATCGACGGTAGTATTAAGAGCCAACTGGATTATCTGCGACAACAGATCGGCAGATAAACAAGAGATAAGAGGTGAATCGGATGGCCATCAAAGCAGAAGAAATAAGTGCCTTGATCAAAGAACAAATCAAAAATTATCAAAATGAACTTTCTGTAGAAGAAATTGGAACAGTCACATACGTAGGGGATGGGATCGCCCGGGCTCACGGATTAGAAAATGCGATGAGTGGAGAATTGCTTGAGTTTTCAAACGGTTCTTACGGTATGGCCCAAAACTTGGAATCCAACGATGTAGGGATCATCATCTTAGGTGAATTTGAATCCATTCGTGAAGGTGACAAAGTAAAACGTACTGGAAAAATCATGGAAGTTCCTGTTGGGGATGCCTTGATTGGACGAGTAGTGAATCCGTTAGGACAACCAATCGATGGCTTAGGTCCAATCGATACAGATAAATCTCGTCCGGTAGAAGCAGCTGCACCTGGTGTTATGCAACGTAAATCCGTTTCAGAACCAATGCAGACTGGATTGAAAGCCATTGATGCTTTAGTTCCAATCGGACGCGGACAACGTGAATTGGTCATTGGTGACCGTAAAACAGGGAAGACAACCATCGCAATCGATACGATCATCAACCAAAAAGGTCAAAATATGATCTGTATTTATGTAGCGATCGGTCAAAAAGATTCCACGGTTCGTGCACAAGTAGAAACATTGCGCCGTTATGGTGCGCTTGACTATACGATCGTGGTATCAGCCGGTGCTTCTCAACCTGCACCACTATTATATATCGCCCCTTATGCTGGAGCAGCAATGGGTGAAGAATTCATGTATAACGGTAAACACGTTTTGATCGTTTTTGATGATTTATCAAAACAAGCCGTTGCTTATCGGGAACTTTCCTTACTACTTCGTCGTCCGCCAGGTCGTGAAGCTTACCCAGGGGACGTTTTCTACTTGCATTCTCGCTTATTGGAACGGGCTGCAAAATTAAGTGATGAACTAGGCGGAGGCTCAATGACTGCCTTGCCATTCGTTGAAACCCAAGCAGGAGATATCTCTGCTTATATTCCAACCAACGTGATCTCCATTACAGACGGACAAATTTTCTTAGAAAATGACCTGTTTTATTCAGGTGTTCGCCCTGCCGTAGCTGCCGGACTTTCCGTTTCACGGGTTGGGGGTTCTGCACAAATCAAAGCGATGAAGAAAGTGGCTGGAACATTGCGTTTGGACTTGGCAAGTTACCGCGAGTTAGAAGCCTTCACGCAATTTGGTTCTGATTTAGATGCCGCTACTCAAGCAAAATTGAATCGTGGACGTCGGACTGTTGAAATTTTGAAACAAAAACTGCATGAACCATTAGCAGTTGAAAAACAAGTGGTTATCTTATACGCATTGACGCACGGATTCCTTGACAGTGTGCCAGTAAATAAAGTATTAGACTTTGAAGCAGAATTGTTTGAATACATTGAAGCAAATCAAGCAGATGTGTTTGAAACGATTCGTGCAACGAAAGACTTGCCAGAAGAAAGCTTATTAGATGACACAATCAAAGCATTCAAAGATATTTTCATGGCTGCAAATACATCACGTGTTTCAGCACAAGACAAAATGTCAACAATGCAAAATGCATAAAAGAGGTGAGAATGAATGGCTGCTTCATTAAATGAGATCAAGCAACGAATTGCCTCAACCAAGAAAACCAGTCAGATCACAAACGCCATGCAAATGGTTTCGGCTGCTAAATTGACTAAATCAGAAGCACACTCAAAACAATTTCAAGTCTATGCAACGAAAGTGCGTGAGATCGTTACTCACCTTACTGCGCAACAACTCTCAGATCTTGCAGCTGCTGGACCTAAAGAGGGCGTCAATTACAACAGTATGCTTGTTAGTCGTCCTGTAAAGCGCACTGGCTATATCGTCATTACTTCAGATGGCGGTTTAGTCGGTGGCTACAACAGTTCGATTTTGAAACAAATGATGACGATGCTGGACGAAGATCATGCTCAAGATGAAGAATATGTTATGATCGCCATCGGTGCGACAGGAGCAGATTTCTTTAAAACACGAGGAATCAAGTTAGCTTATGAGTTGAGAAATCTTTCCGATCAGCCAAGTTTTGACGAAGTGCGTAAAATTGTTACCTTAGCTACAACGATGTATCAAAATGAAGTATTTGATGAACTATATGTTTGTTATAACCATCACATCAATTCGTTGACGAGCCAATTTCGCGTGGAAAAAATGCTGCCTATCTCAGATTTGGATCCAGAAGAAGCAGAAAGCTATGAACAAGAGTATTTGTTTGAGCCTTCAAGAGAAGCAATTTTGGATCAGTTGTTGCCGCAATATGCTGAAAGCTTGATTTATGGTGCCATTGTCGATGCCAAAACAGCAGAGCATGCTGCTGGAATGACTGCGATGAAGACGGCAACAGATAATGCCAAAAATATTATTGGGGATTTGACGATTTCTTATAACCGGGCACGTCAAGGAGCAATCACCCAAGAAATTACTGAAATTGTTGCGGGGGCATCCGCGTTAGAATAATTTCGAGAACGAATGGAGGAATACGAATGAGTTCAGGCAAGATTGTTCAAGTCATTGGTCCCGTTGTCGACGTGGAATTCTCTCTAGACCAATCCTTACCAGATATCAACAATGCGTTGATCGTTTACAAAAAAGACGAGAAAAAAACAAAAGTAGTATTGGAAGCCGCTTTAGAACTAGGGGATGGTGTGATCCGCACCATCGCAATGGAATCTACAGACGGTTTGCAACGAGGAATGGAAGTCATCGATACAGGTGCCTCAATCTCTGTCCCTGTAGGAACAGATACTCTAGGCCGAGTATTTAATGTACTAGGCGATACTATCGACTTGGAAGCACCATTCCCAGAAGATGCCAAACGTAGTGGTATCCACAAAAAAGCCCCAGATTTCGATGAATTGTCAACAAGTACAGAAATCCTTGAAACTGGGATCAAAGTTATCGATTTATTAGCTCCTTACTTAAAAGGTGGTAAAGTCGGCTTGTTCGGTGGTGCCGGTGTTGGTAAAACCGTATTGATTCAAGAATTGATTCACAATATCGCTCAAGAGCATGGGGGAATTTCAGTATTTACCGGTGTTGGCGAGCGGACGCGTGAAGGTAATGACTTGTATTATGAAATGAAAGAATCAGGCGTTATCGAAAAGACAGCCATGGTTTTCGGTCAAATGAATGAACCACCAGGTGCCCGGATGCGGGTTGCTTTGACTGGTTTGACCATTGCTGAGTATTTCCGTGACGTTGAAGGTCAAGATGTGCTCTTGTTTATCGATAATATTTTCCGTTTCACACAAGCGGGTTCTGAAGTATCTGCCTTGTTAGGCCGGATGCCATCAGCCGTTGGTTATCAACCAACTCTAGCAACTGAAATGGGTCAATTACAAGAACGAATCACTTCTACGAAAAAAGGATCTGTAACATCGATTCAAGCCATCTATGTGCCAGCCGATGACTATACTGACCCAGCGCCAGCAACTGCATTTGCCCATTTGGATGCGACAACGAACTTGGAACGTAAATTGACTGAACAAGGGATTTATCCTGCGGTAGATCCATTGGCTTCATCATCAAGTGCATTAGCTCCTGAAATCGTAGGGGAAAAACACTATGAAGTAGCAACCGAAGTTCAGCATGCGTTGCAACGTTACCGTGAATTGCAAGATATCATCGCGATCTTAGGGATGGATGAATTGTCAGATGAAGAAAAGACTCTCGTAGCGCGTGCGCGTCGAATCCAATTCTTCTTATCACAAAACTTCCACGTAGCGGAACAATTTACAGGACAACCAGGTTCTTATGTGCCAGTTGAAGAAACCATCAAAGGATTTGCTGAGATTTTAGAAGGTAAATACGATGATCTTCCTGAAGAAGCCTTCCGAAGTGTAGGTCGAATCGAAGATGTAATTGAAAAAGCAAAAGCACTAGGTTATTAATAAGCAACCATAGAGAAAGAGGGGAACCTCATGGATCAATTTTTAACGGTTAATGTGGTGACACCTGCTGGTTTGGTGTATGAACACCATGCCAAAATCGTGGTTGCACGAACGACAGATGGAGAAATCGGGATCTTACCGCAACACGCGCCGATCATCGTGCCTTTGGCTATCGATGAAGTTCGAGTGAAACGGATCGATTCCGATACTCACGTCGATTGGATCGCTGTCAATGGCGGAATCATGGAAGTGCGGGACAATGTAGTTTCAATTGTAGCCGATAGTGCTGAACGTGATCGTGATATCGATGTTTCTCGTGCTGAACGTGCCAAACAGCGTGCCGAAAAGCAAATCGAAGAAGCAAAACAAGTGGAAGATATCGACCAATTACGACGTGCGACTGTTGCTTTGCATCGTGCAATCAATCGAATCAATGTGTCAAAACATTCCTAAGCGAAGACCAGTGGTCTTTGCTTTTTTTATCTCAAAAACGTTTTAAAGTCTTTTTAAAGTCTTCCAATGAAAGTTTCAAGAAAGAATATTTTGGCTCTTTTAAATTTTGTGGTATGATAGTAACGTTCAGATGTGAAAAGGAGAATCGAGGATGCAAGTTTACGGAGTAGATGCGATTTTTCGTATCGTCAGTCATTTAGCATTTATCTATTTAGCGTTTTGGGCGTTGCAGTCTTTGCGGATCGATGCTTTTTTTAAAGCCTTACAAACGACGCAAATACGGATGGTCATGGTCTTTTTAGCAATTGCTTTAGGCTATACTGCTAGCACTTTTTTCCTTGAACTGATTGCATTATGCCGTAATTTATTTTTAATAGGTTTTTAAGAAATTCAATAATACATGCAGGTTGTGCGATTGTATGCTATAATTGTCAAGATTTTGTGTATGATTCAACTGCATTATTTGGAGGGAACAAAATGGAAGAGATTATCGTTCAAGGTGGTAATCGTTTAATTGGAACTGTCAAGGTTGAAGGTGCAAAGAATGCCGTTTTACCTATTTTAGCAGCAAGTTTGTTAGCAGAAGAAGGAACAACGACTTTAGAGAATGTACCGATTTTATCTGATGTTTTGACAATGAATGAAGTGATCCGTCATTTAAACGTCGAGATTGCTTTTGATCAATCAAAAAATACCATTACAATGGATGCTTCCCGCGAATTAGCTATTGAAGCACCGTATGAATATGTTAGTCAAATGCGTGCGTCAATCGTTGTTATGGGACCTTTATTAGCCAGAAATGGTCATGCGAAAGTTGCAATGCCAGGAGGTTGTGCTATTGGCAAACGACCAATTGATCTGCATCTCAAAGGATTCCAAGCTCTGGGAGCTGAAATTATTCAAAAAGATGGCTACATAGAAGCGATTGCTAGTGAGTTAAAAGGAAATACGATCTACCTTGATTTTCCGAGTGTAGGTGCTACTCAAAACATCATGATGGCAGCAGTCAAAGCCAAAGGAACGACGATCATTGAGAACGTCGCTCGAGAGCCTGAAATCGTAGATTTAGCGAACATTTTAAATAAAATGGGCGCAAAAGTCTTTGGTGCTGGGACAGAAACCATGCGCATTGAAGGCGTCGACCATTTGCATGCGGTTTCTCATGCGATCGTACAAGACCGTATTGAAGCAGGAACTTTCATGGTAGCTGCTGCAATGACAGAAGGCGATGTGATTATCAAAGATGCAATTTCTGAACACAATCGTCCACTGATTTCAAAATTAACTGAAATGGGTGCTAAAATCACTGAAGTTCCAGAAGGGATTCGGGTAGTTGGACCTAAAACAATCAAAGCAACTGATGTAAAAACGATGCCTCATCCAGGTTTCCCAACAGATATGCAAGCGCAAATGACTGCGATTCAAATGTTGGCTGATGGGACTAGCATCGTGAATGAAACGGTTTTTGAAAATCGCTTCCAACATTTAGAAGAAATGCGCCGTATGAACGGTCATGTTAAAATTGACGGAAACATCGCTGTGATCGAAGGCGGCCACGAATTACAAGGCGCGCTGGTTTATGCAACGGATCTACGAGCGGCAGCAGCTTTGATTTTATTAGGCTTGCGTTCAAACGGATTGACTCGTGTCCGTAATCTGAAGTATCTTGACCGTGGCTATTATAAATTCCACGAAAAATTGCAACAGTTAGGTGCTTCTGTTGAGCGGGTAACAACTTCTGAAAAAACAGCACCAGTAACCGTTTAAAGAGGAGATGCGACCTTGAAGCTTAATCGATATATTTTAACTAGTTTGGTAAAAATTTTGTTGGTTATCTTATTGGCGATCCTGCTCTTTATTGCCGGCACTATGATCGGCTATGGTATCATTGGAGACGGTATGCCGTTAAAAGTGTTCTCGCCTCATCTATGGAACCATATATTGGACTTCATGAAGTAAACAAAGCTGAAACTAGAATGGAGCACATTGCTTTATTCTAGTTTTTTTCAATTCTATAAATAGAAGAGAGAGGAGTATGAGATGTGAGCAAGCTTTTGATTGGATTTGTTCGGCTGTATCAGCGATTCATCTCTCCCTTATTTCCCCCTAGCTGTCGCTATTATCCTACGTGTTCGTCCTATATGATTCAGGCGATCCAAGTACATGGGGCAGGTAAAGGAAGTTTGATGGGAATCTCGCGAATTTTACGTTGTCATCCCTTTGTAAAAGGGGGAATCGACTACGTACCTCAGCGCTTTACACTAAAACGAAATACCCAAGATCAGGAGCAGCCTACTTATCACTATCGCAAAAAATAAACTCTTCAAACTGCAGGGGTAGGCAGGAATGAACGGAGTAAAGGAGCAAAACGATGATTCGAGCTTTATCACCAAAAGAATCTTTGCCATGGCCGCTATTACTGGATGCTGATCCAGAAAAAGAAGCGGTAGATCGATACATACAAGCCAGTGAGATTCTTGTTTTTGAAAATGAGCAGCAGATCGTAGGAGTGATTGTTTATCAACTGCAAACAGCAGGATGGGAAATCATGAATGTTGCTGTTGCACCGGAAGCACAGAATCAAGGAATCGGTGGTCGTTTACTGACCGCAGCGTTAAGTAAGATTGCTGCAACAAAAACTACGGAAACTCTTTGTGTAACTATCAAAACTGGTAATCTTCCTTCCGCAGCGTTAACACTTTATAAAAAAATGGGTTTCATTGAAAAAAAAGTAGTCAAAAACTATTTTGTCGATCATTACAAAGAGCCCATTTATGAGAACGGCATTCTACTTACTGATCAAGTGATTTTAGAGAAAATTCTCTAAAAAGCATCTCGCGCACTTTGACTTCATTTGAAAAATGGGTTTTGTCCGCCATTCATGTTACTCTGAATCAAATCATTTAGAGCGCGTTATTGTCCTTTTCAACGAAATCAACAGAAATCGCTTTCTTAACTGAGGAAAGTACAGTAAAATAAGGGAGACAACTGAGTGAGAAAGGAATGTTGAGATGACATTACTAGTATTTGATATGGGCGGTTCTGCAGTGAAATATGGATTATGGCAGGACGAACAATTAAGTGACAAAGGACAATTTGCGACGCCTGATACTTGGCAAAAAATGAAAGAAGAGCTCAAAGCAATTCGAGATAGCATTAAAAAACCTCTTGAAGGCGTTGGCATTAGTGCGCCAGGAGCGGTGAATGTTGCACAGCAGCAGATCAATGGGATCAGCGCCATTCCATATATTCACGGATTTAATATTTTCGCTGAATTGGAAGCGTTATTTCAATTGCCAGTCACTATTGAGAATGATGCCAATTGTGCCGGAATGGCAGAATTTTATCAAGGCGCTGGGAAAGATTTTGACACGGCAGCATTCATCGTGATTGGTACTGGGGTCGGCGGAGCACTTTTTCAACAAGGAAAACTGATCAAAGGCGCCCATCTTTACGGCGGCGAGTTTGGTTTGATGGTTCTTGATAAAGGCAAATCTTTTTCACAGTTAGGGACGGCTGTTCAAATGGCTTGGCGTTATTGTGACCGAATCGGTGTGGACCGCAAAACGATCAGTGGCGAGGAAGTCTTTCGTCGAGCAGAAGAAGGTGATATTATCGCCAAAGAAGAGGTAGACAAATTTTATCGCTATTTGACTGAAGGGTTATTCAGCATCCAATTTGCTTTTGACCCTGAAGTATTGATTATTGGTGGCGGAGTCAGTGCAAAAGCAGGATTGTTGCCAGAAATCAATCAACGAATGAAGAAAATGCTGGCAGCACAAGACTTAAATGACTTTGTTCCACTGATTAAGCTTTGTGATTATCGAAACGATGCCAATCTAGTTGGAGCGGCAGCTAATTTCACCGCACAAGTGCTGAATTGATTCAGCGCATTGTTGCTGCCATTTTTTTCAATTTTAAACATAAACCTTGAATCAACAGATACACAAGTTGTGATCACTTTGGAAGAGTGGTCACAACTATTTTTTTCGGAAATCGATTACAATCGCGACGCATCAATCTTTATTTTTTTTAAAATAATTTAAAGTATCTGAATAAAGAAAATATTCTGATAATTCGTTGACATTTTCCCTATTATTAAGTATATTTGATAACATATCCATGGGAGTAGGGGAGGAATAATGATGAAAAAGAAATTTGCATTTTTATTTGCTAGTTTATTTTTATTATCGGCTTGTAGTGCGGGACCAACTGGTGGTTCCACTAGCGGTAGCGGTTCTGCTAGCGGTGGCAACAAACAAGAAGGTGATACGATCAAAATTGGTGTCAATTTAGAATTATCGGGTGCTGTTGCAGCTTATGGAACGGCGGAAAAAGAAGGAATTGATCTGGCGGTTGAAGAAATCAATGAGAGTGGCGGTATCTTAGGAAAACAAATTGAAATTGTTTCAAAAGATAACAAATCTGACAATAATGAGTCAGCGACAGTCGCAGCCAATTTAACGACCAATGATAAAGTAGTAGCAATGATCGGGCCAGCAACTTCAGGTGCGACGAAGGCGGCATTGCCAAATGTCACCAAAGCACAAGTTCCGTTAGTGACACCTTCCGGAACAGATGATGCGATTACTGTCAGCAGTGACAAAGTTCAAGGATTTGCTTTCCGTTCTTGTTTCCAAGACAGTTTCCAAGGAACGATCTTAGCAAAATATGCTGCAGACAACTTGGATGCTAAAAAAGCAATTATTTTAGGCGATAATTCCAGCGACTATGCGAATGGATTATCAGCAGCCTTTAAAGATAGCTACAATGGCGACATTGTACTCGAAGAGAATTTCACAGAAGGTGACAAAGATTTCCAAGCGGTGTTGACGAAAATCAAAAATGCTGACTTTGATGTATTGTTCATTCCTGGCTACTACACCGAAGCTGGTTTGATTATCAAGCAAGCCCGAGAATTAGGAATCGATCAGCCAATTATTGGTGCGGATGGCTTTGGTGATGAAAAAATGGTCCAAACAGCAGGCGCGGAAAATGTATCGGATGTTTATTATACAGGACACTTCTCAACTAAAGCTCCTGCCAATGACAAGGTAGAACCTTTTGTCGAAGCATTCAAAGCAAAGTATAGCAAAGAACCTTCCGCATTTAATGCATTGGCATACGACGCTGTCTACATGATCAAACAAGCCATTGAAGATCAAGATTCAGCAGACTCAACTGCGATTGCTGAAGGACTATCTGCTTTGAAAAACTTCCAAGGTGTGACGGGAGAGATCACCATGGACAAAAATCATAATCCAGAAAAATCAGCAGTTGTATTAGGACTAACTGAAGGTAAAGAAACGTCAGCTGATACAGTAAATCCTTAAATAGAAGGACCGTTCTTTACACGATCAAATAGGGACTGAGACAAAGTCGAAGGTAAGCGAACAAAATGATGAACGATAAATGAAAAAGTCGTAAATCTGTGATCCTATCAATCATGGCAGATACTCATTTGACTCGTTGCTGCAGACTTCTGTCGCGGTTCCTTTTTCTTAGACAAGTATCAAGAATTTAAGGTATTGGAAGTGAAAACATGGAAATGATGATCCAACAACTAATCAACGGTTTATTTCTAGGTAGTATCTATGCCTTATTAGCGTTAGGCTACACGATGGTTTACGGCATCATTAAACTGATCAACTTTGCTCATGGTGAAGTGTATATGATCGGCAGTTTTATTGGTTATTTTTTGATCAATCAATGGAATCTGGGCTTTTTTCCTGCACTATTCATCTCAATGATCGCTAGTGCAGCGTTAGGCGTGACGATCGAGTTTCTGGCCTATCGCCCACTCCGGAATTCCACCCGGATCTCGGCTTTGATCACCGCTATCGGTGTTTCCTATTTATTGCAAAATGTCATGATTTTTTTCTTTTCACCAGATGTCCGACCATTTCCACAAGCCATTGCCCGCAAAACTTATAGTATTGGTTTTGTGGAGGTAAGTAACATACAATTATTGATTTTAGCAGTCTCATTGGCGTTAATGATCCTTTTACAGCTAATCGTCAAGAAAACCAGAATGGGAAAAGCGATGCGTGCTGTTAGCGTGGATGCGGATGCCGCACGGTTGATGGGGATCAATGTCAATCGGACGATTTCCTTCACATTTGCTCTTGGTTCTGCGTTGGCAGCTGCTGGTGGGATGTTAATTGGATTGTATTACAATTCGATCGATCCTACGATGGGGGTTGTGCCGGGACTAAAATCTTTTGTTGCGGCTGTATTAGGCGGTATAGGAATCATTCCTGGGGCAGCATTAGGTGGCTTCGTGATCGGACTAATTGAAACAGTTGCTACTGCATTAGGTTTTTCTGATTATAAAGATGCTTTAGTCTATGTCATTTTAATAATTATATTGTTGGTCCGTCCGGCAGGAATATTGGGCAAGAACCTGAAAGAGAAAGTGTAGGTGTCAGTGATGAAAAAGAATTTGAAATACAACATTACTTGGTTAGCACTCGCCGCTGTTATCTACTTCGGTTTGTTTGCAGCTTATAACGGCGGATTGATCAATCTATTTTCAGACGCGATTATCGTCAATATCGGAATCAATATTATTTTAGCAGTAGGGCTAAATTTAATTATTGGTTTTTCGGGACAATTTTCTTTAGGTCATGCAGGTTTTATGGCGATTGGTGCTTACGCAGGGGCAATTTTAACAGCCAACAATCCTACATTTGGCGGATTTCTTTCTGGTCTGATCGTGGGGATGTTCGTTTCGGGGCTGATCGCACTAGTTGTCGGGATTCCAACATTGCGCTTGAAAGGAGACTACTTAGCGATTGCAACGTTAGGTGTTTCAGAGATTATCCGTATCTTATTAGTCAATTTACGAGGATTGACGAATGGACCTGCAGGGATATTCGGGTTACCGCAATTCAGTAATTGGCAAATCGTCTTTCTTTTTGCTGTCGGCTCCATCTTGGTGGTCTCTAATTTTATCCATAGTGGACCAGGACGAGCAACATTAGCGATACGAGAAGATGAGATCGCTGCGGAAGCAATGGGGGTCAATACAACGAAATACAAAGTGATTGCTTTTGTGATGGGTGCTGTCATGGCTAGTATTGCCGGTACATTATATGCAAGTTATCAACAATCGGTATTTCCGAAAGATTATGGCTTTATGAAATCGATCGATGTCTTGATCATCGTTGTGTTTGGCGGGATCGGTAGTACGACAGGAGCAGTGGTTTCAGCTGTCGTATTAGGTATATTGAATATGTACTTACAAGGCTTCTCAGATTTGCGCATGATTATTTACGCACTGGCATTGATCGCCATTATGATTTTCAAGCCAAGTGGACTTTTGGGAACTTGGGAATTTTCTGTGAAGCGCATCTTTGATAAATTTACAAAAAAGGGGGATGACACGAATGCCTCTATTGGAAGTTAAGAAGCTGACTAAGAACTTTGGTGGTTTGGCGGCAGTTTCACATGTCGATTTACATTTAGAAACTAATGAACTAGTTGGCCTGATTGGTCCGAATGGTGCAGGGAAAACGACACTCTTCAATCTGCTGACAGGCGTCTATGAACCAAGTGAAGGCGACGTTCTTTTAGAAGAACAAGGACAATCCAAGCGATTGAATGGGGAGAAGCCCTATCATATCGCAGCTATGGGATTATCCCGCACCTTCCAAAACATTCGGTTGTTCAAAGATCTTACAGTGATGGACAATGTTCTGATTGCCATGAACAGCAAACAAAAAGAAGGCTTTTTTACGAGTGTGTTGCGGTTGCCAAAGTTTTATCACAAAGAGGCTGCAATGAAAGAGAAAGTCATGGAATTATTGCGTATCTTTGACTTAGAAAATAAAAGCCAAACACTAGCAAAAAATCTTCCTTACGGTGAACAACGACGTCTTGAGATCGTTCGGGCATTGGCTACTGAACCAAAGATCCTTTTTCTTGATGAGCCAGCCGCCGGGATGAACCCTCAGGAAACAGCGGAACTGACTAAATTGATCTACCGTATCCAAAAAGACTTTCAACTGACGATTTTATTGATCGAACATGACATGAGTTTAGTCATGGAGGTTTGTGAACGCATCTATGTACTGGAATATGGGCAAGTGATTGCTCATGGAAAGCCAGAAGAGATCAAAAAAGATCCGCGAGTGATCGAAGCCTATTTAGGAGGGGAACTCTAATGCTGCGTATTGAAAATTTAAGTGTCCATTACGGCATGATCCAAGCGGTTCATGATGTTTCCTTTGAAGTCAATCAAGGAGAGATCGTCTCGTTGATCGGTGCCAATGGTGCAGGGAAAACGACGATTTTGCGGACGATTTCCGGTCTGATCCGACCCTCTAAAGGCACGATTCTCTTTGAAGGCAAACCCATCCAAAAAGAAGCTCCACAAAAAATCGTTGCTAATGGATTATCACAAGTACCTGAAGGACGTCACGTTTTTCCAGGACTCTCCGTTCAAGAAAACCTTGAGATGGGCGCTTTTTTGCGAAAAGACAATCAAGTCAAAGAGGACTATCAGCAGGTCTTCACGAAATTTCCTGTCCTAAAAGAACGACTAAGTCAAGATGCTTCAACGTTATCAGGAGGAGAACAGCAGATGTTGGCAATGGGACGTGCACTGATGTCCAAGCCTCGGTTGCTTTTACTCGATGAACCATCCATGGGCCTAGCCCCAATATTCATCAAAGAGATCTTCTCGATTATCCAAGAAATCAAACAGCAAGGAACGACCGTTTTATTAATTGAGCAGAATGCCAAAATGGCTTTGTCCATTGCTGACCGCGGGTATGTTCTAGAGACCGGCAAAATCGTCTTGCGAGGAAGCGGGCAAGAGTTATTGGAAAGTGATGAAGTCAAGAAAGCCTATCTAGGCGGTTAATAGCTTACAACAAGGAGGATGAAAAATGAGCGTACGTGATTTTATGACCAAGAATGTCATCACTGTTCATTCGGCAATGCCAATATTTGATGCGATAGACTTAATGAAAAAACATGACATCCATCGATTGCCGGTTGTTGATCAGCAACGGTTAGTTGGCCTGATTACAGAAGGCACGATTGCAGAAGCAATGCCTTCAAAAGCGACAAGTTTAAGTGTTTATGAAATGAATTATTTATTAAACAAAACGACTGTAGCAGATATCATGCTGAAGAAAGTGACCACCATCAAACCGGAGGCGCTGCTAGAAGACGCGATTGCAGTCATGCGGGAAGAAAATGTCGGTGTGTTGCCTGTTTTAGCAGATGACGAACTAGTAGGGATCATTACGAATAATGATATCTTTGATGCTTTCTTGAAGATCACAGGTTACTATGAGGGCGGTACAAGAGTAGCTCTTGAGATTATTGATGACCACAGCGGTGTCTTAGCGGAAATCACGCAGTTATTAACAGATCATCAATTAAGTATTTTAACGATCGTGGTCAACCGAATGGCTTTGAAAACGATCGTAGAGATTCAAGTTGAATCCAGACAAGTGTCAGAAATCGAGAAAATTTTTGCCAATGCTGGGTATACGGTATTGAGTGCGGTATTGACCAATCAAAAATAAGCAAAAATCATGCAAACACAATCAGTGATTGCATGATTTTTTTCTGGATGAATGGTTGACTAGATTTGCTTTTGCTTTGCGGTGTTTTCTGGTAGAATAAACAAGGTATCTGAAAGAGGTGAGTATGATGTCGAAAAAAAATAAAGATATTGAAGTCCGTGTGGAAGAAACCGTTAAGGTGATCCAAGGAAAAGAATATGAAGTCCATCAACTAGTATTAGGGAAAAAAGTGATTGGTGAAATTCTCGCATCCGGTCCGAAAGAATTCCAAAGCTTTCTGGGCGAAGAAGATTTAGGTGCAAGCCGAACTTTGGATGCAGCAATTGAAACGATTTTGCGCCAATGGAACTTACATGAATAATTTCTTAAAAAAAATGACATTTTGCTCTTGCAATTTGTTATATTTTTAGGTATTATAACTGAGTCAGGTTTTTTAAAAGCCGTTTGGAGGAGTAGCGAAGTGGCTAAACGCGACGGACTGTAAATCCGTTCCTTCGGGTTCAGTGGTTCGAATCCACTCTCCTCCACCATTGGGGTATAGCCAAGCGGTAAGGCAACGGACTTTGACTCCGTCATGCGTTGGTTCGAATCCAGCTACCCCAGTCAGTGAACAATCAAGAAAAGTCAGCAAGCATGTCTTGCTGACTTTTCTTCGTTATTTATAGCAAAATTCTAAGGGTTAAAAGTTGAAGATTTTTTTTATTTACGATAGGCTATAGGTAAATAACTCAGGAGATGAGAAGATGAAATTTAAATTGAATCTAAAAGAAAAAGTCACCGAAGCAGCTGAGCATGTGTATGATGTTGTCAAACGTGAAGATTATGCTATTCGTATTGCACCAAAAGGTATCAAAATTACACAATTGCGTAAAACAAAAGATACGATCAAATGGCGTTCAAAGAATCATTGATTGCGAAAAGGCATTGAGTAAAACAGCCCAATAACAAATAAACCGGACAAGAGTTGTCACCCGTTTCACGTTTTCCTGATTTCTGAGAGGAAGTACTGGGGGAAGCAACTCTGGTTCGGTTTTTTGATTTATACGATATGCTCTCCTTCTCGTATGTTACCCTTCGATTTCGATACCGAGAACGGTTAAGTGTCCATTGGCGACTAATTTAATGACCAGTTTAGCTAGTTGGTCAGGAGTCATTTGACTATCGGCAGTAAGCCACCAGTGCAGAGTACCAACAAAAATCGATGTCATATACTCAATAACGAAATCCAGCGGTACTTCGATGGAGCTTTCTGTAATTTTTAATTTTGAAAAAATATGGTCATATTGTTCATAGAGAATCTCCGCGATTCGTTGCCGGACTAATTCGATGGCCGCGCCATCCATGATGGTCAGATAAAAAAAGCGATTGTCCTGAATGTGCTGATAGATTTTTGTCATCGCAAGTTCGACTCGTTTGATCTTGATTCGATTTCCCTGGACTAAATCTTCAAGGGACAAAATCGAAGTAAAGGAGTCGATTGCCATATCAAAAATTTTTTCATATAAATCTTGTTTGTCTTTATAATGAGCATAGAATGTCGCACGATTGATCATGGCTTCGTCGGCAATATCTTGGACAGTCACTTGATCGTAGCCTTTTTGCTCTACGAGTCGGATAAAAGCCTCCATGATATGTTTATTCGTGCGTTGAACCCGCAAATCAACTTTTTTCATTTTTGTGAACTTCCTCTCAATTTAAACGACATTTTTACCGTTCCTGTTGCTTATCCCACACATCCCATGAATCTGTTTGTTGAAATGTCAATAGATTGTTCTTAAAATAGACATAAGTATTATAACAAACAGTTTGTAAGATAATCAACAAAGTGTTGGATAAAGCGGAGGCACCCTATGAAAAAATTAAGTGCTGGTATTGATGTAGGATCGACGACTGTCAAAATGGTGGTCTTGAATGAAAAAAAGCAGACCCTCTTTGCCAAGTATGAACGCCACTATTCGGATATCAAAACTGCCACAAAAAAAGTTTTACTGGAAGCTCAGGAAGTCATCGGTAATCAACAGGTCGCACTAGCAATCACTGGATCTGGAGGGATGGGACTGGCCGAAGTTTTAGCGATCCCTTTCGTGCAAGAGGTCATTGCCTGTACTAAAACAGTTGAGACACTGATTCCTGAAACAAATGTTGCCATTGAATTAGGGGGAGAAGATGCCAAAATCACCTTTTTTGAAGGGGCGTTGGAACAACGAATGAATGGTAGCTGTGCAGGTGGGACGGGTGCGTTTATCGATCAAATGGCGGTATTGTTGAAAACCGATGCTAATGGTGTAAATGATTTAGCGAAAAATTATCAAACGATCTATCCTATCGCTTCCCGTTGCGGGGTATTCGCAAAAACAGATGTGCAACCTTTGATCAATGAAGGAGCAGATAAAGCCGACATCGCCGCCAGTATTTTTCAAGCAGTGGTCAATCAGACGATTGCAGGGTTAGCTGCTGGTCGTAAAATCAAGGGGAAAGTGGCTTTTTTAGGTGGCCCCCTTTATTTCATGTCTGAACTACGGCGCCGCTTTGTGGAGACACTGCAAATTGCTGAAGAAGACATTATTTTTCCAGAAAATCCCCAGCTGTTTGTTGCGATCGGCGCCGCTTTATATGGAGAAGAAACAGCTCAACTCAATACATTATTAGCCCGGTTATCAACCGATGATTCAGCGAAATTGCAACCGTCTCACACATTGGCGCCGCTATTTGCTACGGAAGAAGAGCTCGCAGTTTTTAGACAGCGTCATGGCCAATCTTCGGTGGAAGAAAAAAAACTTGCTTCTCATACAGGAGCAGCCTTTCTCGGTATCGATGCGGGTTCAACGACAACGAAAGTCGTATTGATCGACGAAGTGGGTAGGATTCTTTACTCTTTTTATGGCAACAATGAAGGGCAGCCATTGGAAACCACCATGCGGGTATTACAGGAAATGTATCAGCAGATGCCACCAGCTGCGTTCATTGGGAAAGCTGCGGTCACAGGATATGGAGAACAGTTGATCAAAAATGCACTGAAAATTGACATTGGTGAAGTTGAAACGATGGCTCATTATAAAGCCGCCGAACATTTCCAACCGGGGGTCGATTTTATTTTAGACATTGGCGGGCAGGATATGAAGGCCATGACTATCAAAGATGGTGCACTCTCTTCGATCCAGCTGAATGAAGCTTGTTCCTCAGGCTGCGGGTCCTTTATTGAAACCTTTGCGCGTTCGCTGAAATACGAAGTCAAAGAATTTGCGTTAGCAGCCACTACTGCCAAGAATCCAGTCGATCTTGGTTCTCGCTGTACGGTATTCATGAATTCAAAAGTGAAACAAGTCCAAAAAGAAGGCGCATCTGTCGGGGATATTTCTGCGGGTCTCTCCTATTCTGTGATCAAAAATGCCTTGTATAAAGTGATCAAAATTCGTCGCCCAGAAGATCTAGGCGAAAAAATCGTCTGCCAAGGAGGAACTTTTTATAATGAGGCGGTGTTACGAGCCTTTGAAAAAATCAGCGGCAGGGAAGTCGTGCGGCCGTCAATTGCTGGCTTGATGGGGGCTTATGGTGCAGCACTGATCGCGTTAGAAAATTACGAGATTGGTGAAGTCACAACCTTGCTTTCAAGTGATGAATTGAGTCAATTTACTGCTGAAAAAGAATTCACTCATTGCGGGTTATGTGAAAATAATTGTATGCTGACTGTCACTTTATTCTCGGATGGACGCAAATTTATTACCGGAAATCGCTGCGAGCGGGGTGCCCGCATCAAAATCAAAAAAGAAGAGCGCAAGATAAATTTAGTCGATTACAAATACCGCCGCTTGTTTAAGTATCGCCCGCTTCGCAAAAAAGAAGCGTCTCGTGGGCGTATCGGCATTCCTCGTGTATTGAATCTATATGAAAACTATCCGTTATGGCATACTTTTTTTACAGAACTGGGCTTTCGCGTTGAATTGTCCCCACGATCAAACAAAGAATTGTATGAGAAAGGTATCGAGACGATTCCAAGTGATACCGCTTGTTATCCGGCCAAAATCGCTCATGGACATATTCAAGCGTTGATCGACCAAGGGGTCCCATTGATTTTTTATCCAGGAATTATTTTTGAAAGACCAGAAACAGCGCAGGCTGAGAATCATTTCAACTGTCCCATCGTACAAAGCTACCCAGATGTTATTCGCAACAATCTGGATGATATCCGCGCTGGTCGTGTGGATTATCGTAACCCGTTTCTAAATTTGGCAGACGAAACTTCAATGGTCAAAGTGTTGTCAGAAGAATTTCAAGATTTGGGTATCACTGAGACAGAGATCGCGCACGCATTGCGGCATGGTTTTGAAGAATTGGATCAATTTAAGCTAGATGTTTGTCAGCAAGGGGAAAAAACCTTACGGATGCTGACCGAAACCAATCAGCGAGGCATCGTACTTTCTGGCAGACCCTATCATTTGGATCCGGAGATCAATCATGGGATCGCGGAAGTGATTACCCAAGAGGGCTTTCATGTATTAACAGAAGATAGCATTGCGCATTTGGGAAATGTCGGTCATTTACGGGTCGTTAATCAGTGGGTTTACCATTCTCGTTTATATGCCGCAGCACGGGTCGTCGCTAAAAGCAAGCAGTTGGAATTGGTCCAACTAAACTCATTTGGTTGTGGAATCGACGCCGTCACAACAGATCAAGTAGAAGAGATCATGGAACAATATGGCAAATTGTACACTGTATTGAAAATCGATGAAGGGGCTAATTTAGGCGCCATTCGGATCCGTTTACGTTCTCTTAAGGCAGCTGTCAATGAAAGGGAGAAAAACCATTTTATTCCTACTCAACGTTTTGAAGAACCAGCCAAGATCACATTTACTAAAGAAATGCGTAAACAACATACTTTGTTATTACCCATGCTAAGCCCAATTCATCAAAGTGGGTTAGTTGATGTGGCACTGCAAGCTTCGGGATACAATGTGATCTGCTTGCCGGCGGATGATCGAGAAGCAGTCAATGTGGGCCTGTGTTTCGTAAATAACGATGCTTGCTATCCAGCCATTATTTCCATCGGTCAATTGATCGAAGCACTCCAAAGCGGAAAATATGACTTGCAAAACACTAGCGTATTGATGACACAAACGGGCGGGGGATGTCGGGCAACCAATTATATCCCGCTGCTGCGTAAAGCATTGAACGAGGCGGGTTTTCCACAAGTTCCCGTCGTTTCGGTCTCCATGGGAAATCAAGGCGTGGAGTCAAATCCTGGCTTTAAGTTTACATTACCAATGCTCAAACGTGTGGCTGTTGCATTTTTGTATGGAGATTTATTTGAACGAGTTGTTTATCGAACGCGGCCTTATGAAGCCCTGTAGATCGGCTTCATGAAACGTGGCTTAAAAAAGTTGAAAAAAATGTACGCAACGGTTCTTTTACTTTGTTCAACCACAACATGAAAAAAATCATTGCCGATTTTGATACGATTGATCTGCAGGACATCGTGAAACCAAGAGTCGGTGTGGTAGGCGAGATTTTAGTGAAATACTCTCCTACAGCGAATAACGATATCGTGAGACTTTTGGAAGCAGAAGGGGCGGAAGCGGTAGTACCAGACATGGTTGGTTTTATGAATTATTCGCTTTATAATCAGATTTGGCGCTATCAAAACCTAGGAATGGCCAAAAAAAGCAAATGGATCGCTGAATTTGCCATTGGATTGATCGAACGGATCCAAAAACCGATGGACCGTGCGCTGCGGGCTTCTCAGCGATTTGAAGGATTACACTCGATTTATCAATTAGCAGATGATGCTAGCAAAATCTTATCTATTGGTAATCATACGGGTGAAGGGTGGTTTTTGACTGGTGAAATGATTGATCTATTGAAATCTGATGTGACTAATATCGTTTGCATGCAGCCTTTTGGTTGTTTGCCAAATCATGTGGTCGGTAAGGGTGTAATCAAAGAACTGCGGCACCAATATCCTAAAGCCAATATTGCTGCGATTGATTATGATCCTGGAGTCTCCATGGTCAATCAATTGAATCGGATTCGTTTAATGTTGGCAACGGCCAATAAAGCTTTGCAAAGCAGCAACTAACATTCAGCGCTTTAACTATCCAATAAGACTGTACCAATTTGAGGGAACTTTTTTTCTTATTTTGTCTTTTGCAAGAAGAACAGAATGAAAAAAAGGATTTTTCCCTTAAATTGACAGTCTTTTTAGTTTTTTCATTGGTTATTTAGGTATATACCAGTTATAATAGAAACTGAATGGAGGAATAGACTATGGCAGAGAACTTACCCGTATACATACAGATACATGATCAAATCAAAGCAAACATCGAGAATGAAACCTACAAAATCGGTGACCGTTTGCCTTCTGAGCGCGAGTTAGCGAAACAATTCGGTGTTAGTCGCATGACATTGCGCCAAGCTATTCAGACACTAGCCGACGAAGGGATTTTGGAAAGAAAAATCGGATCAGGAACTTATGTGGCTCGTCAGAAAGTACAGGAGAAAATGAGCGGAACCACGAGTTTTACTGAGATCATGCGCTCACTTGGACGGGTGCCTTCTAGTAAAGCAGTGGCCTACTTCTTGACAGCCCCAAGTTCGAGTGAAATGGAAAAGTTGCAATTAGAAGGACATGAGACGATTTTACGGATGGAACGCATTCGTTATGCAGATGATGTACCTATTTGTTTCGAAGTGGCGAGTATTCCAGAGAAATTGATTCACAATTTTAGTAAAGAAGAAATCATCTCATCTTTGTATCATGTGTTAGAAGAAAAGGGCGGTCATAAGATCGGAGCTGCCTCACAAACGATCTCAGCAATGATTGCTTCGGAGCAAATCGCTGATTACTTGCAGATCAAACGCGGGGATGCAATTTTAAGAATGCGGCAAATTACCTGTTTTGAAAACGGACAACCATTTGAATACGTGCGTACACAATACGTAGGGAATCGTTTTGAATTTTATTTAGAAAAATAAGACAGGAAATAGAAAATTATATTGACCAAAGTGAAAGACAAAAGTGAAAGCTAGTAAACGAGGTGAAAGAGTAGCAAGAATTGTCAGAAATGATGCCTCAAGCAGATTCATGAGGCATCGCTTGACAGTAGCTATCTGAACAATCATTCTGCTTCACCAGCAAGTAATGACAACACAAATTCGATCTGTTTCTCAGGAAATCGGTCGTTCCACATAGCTGACAGGGCCGTGTGCGATCTCTAGTTGTCCTTGTAACAGATCTGTTAGATCGGCTTCTACCGCGGACAAGGATATTTCGGGAACCATCAGCGTTACTCGGATTTTATCCGTATAGTCAATGGATGCTAAGTGAATGTTTTGGTGCTCTAAGTGATTTTGCAGCTTTCCTAGCTGAGGATAATCGATGGTCAAATAAAGTGTCTGGTTAAGTGTCCCTTCAACGATACCGATTTCCTTTAAGGCAGCGGCAACAGTGCTTGCATAAGCGCGGATCAAACCGCCAGCGCCTAATTTCGTCCCACCAAAGTAACGGGTCACAACAGCAACCACATTGATTAATTCATTTTTTTTGAGGACATCTAGCATGGGGACACCAGCGGTACCGCTTGGTTCCCCATCGTCGCTGCTTCGTTGGATCTCATTGTTCTCGCCAATAACAAAAGCACTGCAATTATGATTAGCCTTCCAATGCTCTTTTTTGAGAGCGAGGATGAATGCTTTGGCTTCCTCTTCGGAAGTGACACGTTTAAGGGAACAAATGAATCGGGATTTCTTGATTTCTTGTTCACTTTGTCCATCCTCACGAATGGTGCGATAACTATTCTTCATAGGCTCCTCCTTTTATTTTCAGTATAGGTAATGTGGAAAAAAGTTTCAATGAAAGAAATCAGTAAAGAATAAGTGAACGGATAAAAAAGGAGGCGTTGCCATTGAGTAAACGCAAGAAATACGATATCATCACTCATTACTTAAAATCTAATGGCGGTTCTCAAGTCACATTGACTTTCACACAATTTGATGAACTGTTATTTCCGGCGACAGGGCTGCCAAAGAGTGCCCGCAAGAGCATTGATTGGTGGGCCAATGATTATCGACATCCGGAAAACGGGGCCTATGCGTGGTTGAATGCAAGATATGAAGTGGTTCACGTGAATTTAAAGAAGGAATATGTTGTTTTCAATCAATTGGTCAAGTCCAATTGGTTAATAGACAGTAAGCGTTGACAAATTTGAAACTTGTTCTATACTAGGAATAGGTAATGTTATATTATTTAAAATTTTAGGGAGTGTTCGATATGGCTAAAAAAACGATTATGTTAGTTTGTTCCGCAGGAATGAGCACCAGCTTATTAGTGACAAAAATGCAGAAAGCTGCTGATGCAAAAGGTCTTGATACAGATATTTTTGCTGTTTCCGCTTCAGAAGCAGATCAACATTTAGAAAGCAAAGATGTGAACGTTTTATTATTAGGCCCTCAAGTTCGTTTCATGAAAGGCGATTTTGAAAAACGTTTAGCACCAAAGGGAATCCCATTGGAAGTTATCAACATGGCTGACTATGGTATGATGAATGGTGAAAAAGTGTTGGATCAAGCATTGACATTGATTGGTGAATAAGCCCAATCCATTTTCAACGATTACTTAAGACTATTGAGTAGAACCTTACAGGTTTCGAATTTCTCTGTTTTGGCAGAAAATGAGAACGTGTAAGGTTCTTTTTTTGTGGATGGCGTACTTTAATTGTGTCGAATGTCCAAGGCTTTCGAAAAAACTAGAGAATGTACCTGCTTTTGAAGGCTTGATCAGTCATATATAACGAGAGGAGGGATACGATGGAAGAAGGCGGTCGTCAAATTTTAGTATCCGAAAGGGAACGCAACAACTCCGATCAACTCAAAGGTGACATTCGTCCAGCCGTCTTAATCAAAGAGGGGCAAATTGAATGTCAGCGTTGTGGCAGCTGCTTCAATAAAGAGGAGGTACAACTGCCAACAGGGATTCACTATTGCCCTGCCTGCATCCATTACGGACGGGCAGATACGTCTAAAGTTTTTGTGACAGTTTCGGAACAAAGCAGCGTCAGTTTTCCGAAAATTCATTGGCCTGGTCCACTAACGGTTTTTCAAAAAAGAATCTCACAAGCGTTGGTAAGAAATTATCAACAAAAAAAAGCAACGTTGGTTTGGTCGGTAACCGGCTCTGGCAAAACGGAAATGATTTTTGAAGTGATACAAGCGGCAAGGCTGCAAGGACATCGGGTAGCTGTCGTCTCTCCGCGAATCGATGTGTGCCGCGAACTGTTCCCTCGGATCCAACAGGCATTTCCCAAAGAATCTTGTTTACTGCTTTACGGAGATTCAGAGGAAGACTATCGGTATACAGACTTGCTTGTGGCGACCATTCATCAACTGCTGCATTTTTATCGGGCATTTGATCTGATAATCGTTGACGAAGTAGATGCTTTTCCTTATGAAGGGGACCAGCAACTAAGGTTCGGGTTAATGAATGCATTGAAAGCGACCGGCTGTCTGATTTATCTAAGTGCCACACCTTCAGATGCGTTACTAAAAGAAACAACAAATTTTGCAGTGGAAAAAATGCCGCTGCGTTTTCATCAGCGACCGCTGATCGTTCCTCAACTGATTTGGTATGAAGGTTGGCGTAACGTGTATCAAACAAAAAGAAGACTACGGCGCTTATTGTTTCATCTGCAACGCCTATCTCAAACAAATTTTGTCTTAGTTTTTTGCCCAAGTATTGTTTTTATGGAACGGCTAGAAAAAGCTGTTCGATCATTCTTAAAAGAGGAGACGATAACCAGTGTTTCAGCAAAAGACCCTGCTCGAATAGAAAAAGTAGTCAAGGCGCGCAATTCAAAGTATCAGATTCTTTTCACAACTACCATCTTGGAACGAGGTGTTACCTTTGAAAATGTTTCTGTAGTGGTGATGGGAGCAGATCATCCTGTTTTTTCTAAATCAGCACTGGTCCAGATTGCTGGACGAGTTGATCGAAAAGGTCCATTCAATCATGGAGAAGTTCTCTTTTTCTATGATCAGGCAACATCAGCGATTCGTAAGGCGATCTTGGAAATCCAAGCGATGAATCGATTAGCAAAGGAGTGGCTGGCAAGTGAAGTGTAGCTGGTGCCAACAGGAGTTTGCACGAGAACTGTGGCTGCGGGAGATTTTATGGCCATTAGGAATTCCTGCTTCAGAGAAGTGTCCAGACTGTAGGAGTAAATTGCAGTTTGTTGATTTGACTAGCTGCTGCAAGACATGTTGTAATGAAAGCCAAAATTGTCGGGATTGTCGCTATTGGGGGCAACGTTATCCAAAGTTTCAGCTACAGCATCGTGCTCTGATGACATACAATCAAGGAATGCAGGAGTGGCTCCATCAATACAAATTAATGGGCGATTTTCGTCTGCGGGCTACCTTTCTCCCAGAGATCAAGCAAGCTTTCAAAGGATTGCTCTATGATCTGGTCATCCCGATCCCCCTTTCTCATGAACGCTATCAGCAGCGTGGCTTTAATCAAGTGACAGCAGTATTACAAGCTGCCGGGATTGATTACCGATCCTTACTAAAGAAAAAGATCCATTTACCTCCTCAAGCAGCAATGACTAGAAACGAACGATTAGCAGCTCCGCAACCATTTATTATCGAAAAGGGTCAAGAAATCAAGGACAAACGTGTGTTGCTGGTGGATGATGTGTATACGACTGGACAAACAATTTATCATGCTGCAGAAGTACTTTTGACTTGCCAGCCGAAAACGATCACGTCCTTTTCTTTTGCCAGATAAGGAATTGTAAACGCTTAAAAAAATCTTAGCGATTCGCTTTCCAAATGCAAGATACTTCGATATAATAGAGTTAAGAAGAAGAAGAGAGTGGTCCTTTTCCTTCTTAGTGTGGTAGACGAAAGGGGTAATTTTTATGTTTAGATATAATGTACGTGGCGAAAATATCGAGGTAACTGAAGCGATCCGCGATTACGTTGAGAAAAAAGTAGGTAAACTAGAGCGTTATTTTAATGATGTGCCTGAAGCAACAGCGCATGTTAATTTGAAAGTATATACCGAAAAAACAGCAAAAGTTGAAGTAACCATTCCGTTACCATTCCTAGTCTTGCGTGCGGAAGAAACTTCTCCTGATCTATATGCAAGTATTGATTTGGTTGTTGATAAATTGGAACGCCAAATCCGTAAATTCAAAACGAAAATCAACCGTAAATCTCGGGAAACAGCTTTAGTGGCTCCAGACAATGGCGACTTATTCACAACGGATACAAACGAAGAAGAAACCAATGGAGCAGAACTAGACATTGTACGTACAAAACGTCTTTCTCTAAAACCGATGGATAGTGAAGAAGCCGTTTTGCAAATGAATATGCTAGGACATAACTTCTTCATTTTTGAAGATGCCGAAACAAACGGCACAAGCATTGTTTATCGCCGTAAAGACGGCAAGTATGGATTGATCGAAACCGATTGATCAAAGAATGACTTGTCGGAAATCCCCAAAAAAGTCTTTTTTGACAGAGCAGAGTGATCTGCTCTGTTTTTTTGAATAAAAAAGCTGTGATAAAAGGGGCAGTTAAACAAAATGATTCGCTGAGTGAAATAAAATTGCCCTATCAATCCTGCAGGTGTAAATCCGATCTGCGGGATCATAGGGGCAATTTCATGGCCTTTCGGCTGCTGTGTTTGCTAAAGTCTTTTTGACATAGTTCTTTGCTGAGAAATCAATAAATCGTTGGTACTAAACCACCGTCGAGTCTCAAGGCGGCTCCAGAGAAAGAGGATGCGTAAGGACTAGCAACGAAAGCTACAAAGCGTCCAATCTCTTCTGGACGAATGAGCCGTTGAATTTGAGACAGTGGGCGATGCTTTTTCATGAAATCTTCTTCCCACATGGACTCCGGCAAATCACTTTCTTGATACATCGTTTTCAGCATCGTTTCTACGCCTTCGGTCAGTGTTGAACCAGGCATGATCGTATTTACAGTGACCTGTGTCCCAGCGGTGAGTTTTGACAAACTTTTAGCCAAAGAGAGGTTCATCGTTTTTGTCATGCTGTACTGCGGCATTTCTCCAGAAGGCATAACGGCTTCTTCACTGGCAATAAAAATCACACGGCCGAAGTTTTGTTGGAGCATATGAGGCAAATAAAATTTTGCTAAAGCATTTCCCGACAAAACATTCACATGGAAAAAATGTTCCCAAACTTCATCGGTAATTTCCATGTAATCCATTGGTTCGAAGATCCCCATATTATTGACAAGAATATCTACTTTAGGGAAGTGGTCAAAAAGCTGTTGGCGAGCTGCTGCATCGGCTAGATCATATGGAGCCACTTGGGGATTCGTCTTAGGAAATTTTTCTTTTAATTCAGCAACGACAGCTTTGACACTGTCCTCTTGCCGTCCATTGACGATGACATCCGCGCCTTCTTTTGCCAGCTCGAAAGCAATTGCTTTCCCAATACCTTTCGTAGAGCCAGTGACCAGTGCTGTTTTCTTTGTTAATCCTAATTCCATTTCCTTCACTCCATTTCCTTAGTTAAAGTTAAATTGATCCGGATCGGGACCTACCCGGTGATCTTCATTCAAACGATTAAGTTCATGCATATCTTCTTCCGACAAAGAAAAATCAAAGAGTTGCTGATTTTGTTCCATTCTGTCGGGATTAACTGTCTTAACTACCAGTAAAATATCTTGCTGGATATGCCAGCGTAAGGCGATTTGTGCAGGGGATACGTGATGGCGTTGAGCCATCTTTACGAGGATCGGATGTTGGAGAATCTGACCTTGCATCAATGGAGACCAAGCTTGGATCTTGATTCCTTGTTGCTGACAATAATCACGCAGTTCTTTTTGAGCTAATTTTGGATGTAGTTCCACTTGATTTAACACAGGTTTGACTTTTGCTGTAGCGAGCAATTCCTTCAAATGATGGCTCTGAAAATTGCTGACGCCGATGGCTTTGATCTTTCCAGCTTGATGGAGGTCTTCAAGTGCCCGCCAAGATTCTTGATACGCATTTTTGCCAGGCCAGTGGAGCAAATAAAGGTCTAAATAATCCAATTGCAAAAGCGCGAGGGACTTTTCAAAAGCCGCGATCGTTTCATCGTAGGTCAAATAATTGTTCCAAACTTTAGAAGTGACAAAGAGTTCTTCTCGTGTAAGTCCCGTTGCTGCTAGTCCTTCTTTGATCCCTTGGCCTGTTCCGCTTTCATTATCATATATTTGCGCGGTATCAATCAAACGATAACCTTTTAAAATGCCGTTTTTTACAACAGTAGCTACTTCTTCATCAGGAATTTGAAAGACGCCCAAACCAAAGCCAGGAATGCTGACTTGTTCGTTCAATGTAATTGTGTCGGTTAATGAGTGAATCATATAAATTTCCTCCTTGATTTTTGGTAAATATACCTTATACTAAAAAAGTTCAGATGAATAGTACCTACTTTTTTGTACTATAGTGTCAAAAAAGTAACTTTTGTGAATTTAAAGGAAGTGTTTGAAGTATGACTCCAAAAAAATACAACATTGGTGTGGAAGCTACTATGGATGTGATCGGTGGAAAATGGAAACCGATTATTCTGTGTAATCTGCGAGATGGCGCCTTGCGTCCGAGTGATTTGAAGCGACGGATACCTGATATCAGTCAAAAAATGCTGACGCAGCAACTAAGAGAGCTGGAGACAGACGGCATCGTTTTGCGAACCTCTTATCACCAAGTTCCACCAAAGGTTGTCTATTCTCTCAGCGACTATGGTCTGACATTAAGCAGCGTATTGGATGCTCTCTGTCATTGGGGAGAAATGCATGTTTCAACATTGAAAGAACAAGGCGTTGAAGTAGCGTTAGCTAGTCAAGAGGCGTAGGGAAGATCAAAAACAAAAACTAGCAATCGTCGAGTCGAGAGTCACTCAGCGATTGCTAGTTTTGCTTAAAAAAAGTGAGGTAGGAAGAGGGTTATTTCACTGAACCGGAAGTAATTCCTTGTACATAATATTTTTGCATATAGATAAAGAGTAGGGTGATTGGAATAGCGATCAGCACACAGCCAGCTGTAAAGGACATAAACAACGAATTGGCTGTTGTTTTTGTCATCATAGAATAAAGTCCGATCGCAACGGTATAGTTTTTGACGTCATCACCCATGATGATTCGAGCAAAGATGAAATCCATCCAAGGACCCATGAAGGCCATCAAAGAGGTATAGACGATAATTGGTTTTGATAAAGGCAATGTGATCTTGGTAAAAATATGCCATTTATTGGCACCATCGATCATGGCAGACTCATCTAGCGCCATTGGAATCGTATCAAAGAACCCTTTGGCAACGTAGAATCCCAGTGCCGCTCCAGCCGAATAAACCAAGATCAGCGCTAATAAGCTTTGTGTTAGGTTGAGGGCTTTTAGAATATAATAAACGGCGATCATGCTCATAAAGCCTGGGAACATATTCAATACCAAGGCAACTTTCAAGAAAGGTTTACGAAGTCTAAAGCGCAACCGTGAGAGAGAGTAGGCCATTGCGATTGTAATAAATGTGGACAAAAGGCAGCTGCAGACAGCAACAAACAATGTATTCAAGAACCAGCGGACAAAAGGGTAGCTGCCGCTATCATTGGCTAATAGTTGTCGGTAATTTTCAAAAGTGAATTCTTTGGGAATGATATAAGGAACGAAGGCCCCACCTTCTCCTCTAAAACTTGTCAAAATGATCCAAACGATCGGGAATAACCAAAGAACAGAAAGAATGATCAAAATCGTATAAATCAGAAAACGGGTTTTTGACTGCCCTTGTTGGTAGCCGGATTTCTTTTTCTTTACAGACATTGTTACCCCTCCTTATAAGAATTTGTTCGCGTGTACGCAAACAGGCTAAAGACAGCAGATAAGATAAAGATCAAGATACCGATTACGGAAGCTAAATTGTAATCCATCGTGTTGACTGTCAAGTTGTACAGCCACGTTACTAACAGATCGGTCGAGCCAGCACCATAGAAATTAGAGTTAGATGGGCCGCCGCCAGTCAATAAGAAAATAACATTAAAGTTGTTGATGTTGCCGATAAACTGTTGAATCAATGCGGGCATCATTACAAACAATATCTGAGGAAATGTGATGGAGCGGAAAATTTGGAATTTATTGGCGCCATCGATTTCGGCTGCTTCTAGTTGTTCCTGATCAAGATTTTGTAAGATTCCTGTTGTTACAAGCATCGTTGCTGGAATCCCGATCCACATGTTCACAAAGATAATGCTGACTTTCGCAAAGAAAGGATCGGTCAGAAACGGGATCGAAGAAGAGATCCATCCCCAATTCAGTAAGAGTGAGTTAATCGGACCAGAACCGTTTAGTAAGTTACGCATGATCAAAAGTGACACGAATTGAGGAACTGCCATCGTCAAAACAAAAATGGTGCGCCACAATTTTTTGTAACGGATCCCTTTCGCGTTGATCAACAAGGCTAAGATCACGCCGAAGAAGAAACAAGTGATCGTTGCGAGTACAGCCCATGTCAATGTCCAAGCTAGTACTGGGAAAAAGGTGGACGCCATATCACCAGTGATGACATTAGAGAAATTCTTCAATCCTACCCAAGTAAACAGATTTTTTGGGGGTAAATTTTTGTGATCATAATTGGTGAAGGCAATCGAAATCATATATAAGAGCGGTAAGATAGTAAAAAATAAGACACCAATCAATGGGATTGTCATCAATGTTGCATGAAAGCGTTCGTTCACCAGACTATGTAAATCGTCGCGTGTCGTAGGGATTTTAAGTCCTTGTTGTTTTAATTCGTACAAATGACGGGCGCTTTTCAAATTAATGATATAGAGAATAATCAAGAGTGCACAAACGAGCAGGGAAGCAATACCGAAAAGCAATAAGAGCATTGAATTGTCACCTTTTTGCAAGATTTCAATACCAAGTGCTTCGTTATAGACCAACCCTTGTTTTTGTGTTCCTAATGTTTGCAGCATCAGAAGAGCGTGGAAACCATTTCTTATGAACCAAGCGATAAAACCAACTTGTGATACGATGAAAATAATTCCTTTCAGCCATTGTTTATTGGCGAAATTAGCGCTTCCCATCAAAATAAAAGATAGTTTTGTCGCTAGATCGCCTTTTTTGAATAATTCTCTAAAAGTGATATGCGACGCATGTTTTTTCCTGAACATATCCTCTCACCTTGCTTTCGTAATTAACTAGAAAAGGGAAAGCAGGCTTTCCCTTTGTCATGTATAGTGATGTGTTGTTGATTATTCGGTTACTTTTGAAATATCGGAAACAAACTTATCGAGTTTATCTTGGAACTGATCTGGTTTGATTTGACCTTTATAGGTATCGTTGATTAACGCATCCATTGGTGGCCAGAAAGAAACCATCTCAGGCAATTTAGGCATTACGACAGAGTGTTCTGCATCAGACATTTCCATCACAGCTTTTGCTACTGCATCAGCTTTTACTGCATCAGATTCTTGTGCATCTTTATTTGAAGGGACAACGCCGTTTTCAGTAAATTCGATTTCTTGTGTTTCTTGGTTGCTTAAATATTCTGCTAAAGCCATAGCTGCTAATGGCGCTTCGGTTTGTTGGTTGACAGCATAAAGTTTTACACCTAAGAAAGCTTTCATTTGTTTCGCACCACTGCCGAAGTCGATCGTTGGATAGGCGGCAACACCCATGTTGTCTCCAAGCGCTTTTTCTACGTCATTTTTTGACCAAGGACCTGAAAGGAAGGCATCTGATTTACCAGATTGCAAATCAGACAACGCGGATTCACTGGCTTGAAGGACACCGCTATTATTTTTTTGATCGGCGATCCATTGTAAGACTTCAACACCAGCTTCGTTGTTGAAATTGGTTCCATTAATATCTTCACCGTCTTCTCCATAAAGAACATTTCCGTTGCTCATAAATAGAGGGCCAAAAATGTAGTTTGCACCGTCTTCTGCAAAGTTGGTACCGATTTTTCCAGCGGAAGTCAATCCTTCCCACGTTTTTACATCATCTGCTGTCAATGTAGAAGTATTGTAATAAAGCACTTGAGATTCAACACCGTAAGGATAGCCGTAAATTTTGTCTTTCCAAGTCACGGCATCAACTGCTGCTTCCACGTTCGTATCTTTGATTGTTGCTGCTTGCTTATCACCGATTGGATAAATCAGACCAGCTTCAGCCATTTGTCCTACTTGGTCATGAGGCATCATGAATACATCGGCTGCTTGTTCAGGGTCTTTTGAGACGTCTGCTTTGGCATCGGCAGAAGAGCCAGCTGCAACTGTTACTTTTACATCAGGATACTCTTTTTCAAATTTGTCGACTTGCCCTTGTAAGGCATCAATATGTTCGGTATCTACCCATAATTTAATATCACCTTCGACTTTTGCACTAGACTCCGCTGCACTGCCATTGCTTGAAGCAGCATCGTCGTTGCTGTTGCCACAAGCGCCTAGTACGATTGCAGACAAGCTTAAAATACTTCCCCCAATAAGTAATCGTTTTACATCTACCTTCATTCTTGTTCCTCCTAAAAATTAATTGTTTGCGTTTACAGACCTAATTATGCAATCGATTGCAATAATAGTCAAGCAGAAAATGAACAACTTTTTTGGTTTTCTATTGCTTAAAAGAAAAATTAAGAATCAGTCTAACACAAAACCTTTCTACAATTGGAATAATAAAGTCGAAATTTTCAGGAAATAACTTAGTTATTCTATTCACATTTGAAAAGGGAATGAAAATGTGGCAGATCATTTTTCCGTCCATTGTAAAGCAAACGATTGCTTTCTGTTTCGGAGATTGTTTTAAGGAGCAAGAGAAGTAGCGTTGGACACAAGAAGCAATGGGCGTAAAAGAAATCTATTTAAAGCAATTGAAAAAAGAAAAAAAGAGTTAAAAAAATCATGGAGAAACATGAACTGCGCCGAAAAATATTTCCTTTATGATGAACTAGTGATAAAATAGTTAGGAGAGTTTCCAGTTAGGAAAAGTAGAAATAAAAGGAGAATTATATAGGCATGGCCAATTTTTTTAGAAAATTAATCGAGAATGATAAAAAAGAATTAAAACGTCTTGACCATATTGCTTTACAAGTTGAATCTCATGCGGACGAAATGGCCGCTTTATCTGACGAACAATTGCGCGAAAAAACAGATGAATTTCGCGGTCGTTTTCAACAAGGTGAAACGTTAGACCAATTATTGCCAGAAGCCTTTGCTGTGGTTCGCGAAGCGGCAAAACGCGTCTTAGGGCTGTATCCTTACCATGTCCAATTAATGGGGGGGATCGTACTTCATGACGGAAATATCCCTGAAATGCGTACCGGTGAAGGAAAAACCTTGACTGCGACATTGCCGGTTTATTTGAATGCGTTAAGTGGTGCCGGTGTACACGTTGTAACGGTCAATGAATACTTGGCAACTCGTGACTCTACAGAAATGGGTGAGTTATATAATTTCTTAGGATTGACTGTTGGGTTAAACATCAATTCGAAGACAGCAGAAGAAAAACGGGCTGCATATGCCTGTGATATCACCTACAGTACGAATAATGAACTAGGCTTTGACTATTTACGCGACAATATGGTGGTTTACCGCCATCAAATGGTTCAACGGCCATTGAATTATGCCATCGTCGATGAAGTCGACTCAATCTTGATCGATGAAGCCAGAACACCATTGATTATTTCTGGACAAGCAGAAAAATCGACTGCACTATACAATCGGGTCGATAATTTTGTGAAACGATTAAAAGAAGAAGAAGATTACAAAATCGACATCCAATCAAAAACAATTGGATTGACTGAAAAAGGGATCGAGAAAGCCGAAGAAACATTTGGCTTGGAAAACTTGTATGATATCGAAAATACAGCGTTGACCCATCATATGGACCAAGCGTTGCGGGCGAATTATATCATGATCCGCGATATCGACTATGTCGTACAAGAAGGTAAAGTCTTGATCGTCGACCAGTTTACTGGACGGATCATGGATGGACGTCGTTATTCTGACGGATTGCACCAAGCGATCGAAGCAAAAGAAAATGTTGAGATCGAAGATGAAACCAAAACGATGGCTACAATCACTTTCCAGAACTATTTCCGGATGTACAAAAAACTTTCTGGTATGACTGGTACCGCAAAAACAGAAGAAGAAGAGTTTCGTGAAATCTACAATATGCAAGTCATTCAGATTCCGACCAATCGACCAATCGTTCGTGATGACCGTGCAGATTTACTTTATCCAACGCTGGAAAGCAAGTTCCACGCAGTGGTGCAAGATATCAAAGAACGGCATCGTAAAGGGCAACCAGTTCTTGTTGGTACAGTAGCTGTAGAAACTTCCGAGCTGCTTTCAAGCATGTTGGATAGAGAGAAAGTCCCTCATGAAGTACTGAATGCCAAAAATCACTTTAAAGAAGCTGAAATCATTCTGAACGCAGGACAAAAAGGTGCTGTAACGATCGCAACGAACATGGCTGGTCGGGGAACAGATATCAAATTAGGCTTAGGTGTTGCTGAATTAGGTGGATTAGCGGTCATCGGTACGGAACGTCATGAATCTCGCCGGATTGATAACCAATTACGAGGACGTTCTGGGCGTCAAGGAGACCCAGGGGTTTCTCAATTCTATCTTTCGTTGGAAGATGATTTGATGAAACGGTTTGGTTCTGAGCGGATCAAAGTGTTCTTGGATCGGATGAAGATTGATGAAGAAGATGCCGTGATTCAAAGTAAGATGTTGTCTAAACAAGTAGAATCTGCGCAAAAACGAGTAGAAGGTAACAACTACGATACCCGGAAAAACGTTTTGCAATACGATGATGTTATGCGTGAGCAACGGGAAGTCATCTATGGTCAACGTCAAGAAGTCATCATGGAAGAGCAGGATCTTTCACAAACATTGATGAATATGGTCAAACGATCGATTGAACGAGTTGTCGATAGCCATACCCAATTAGAAGAAAGCAATTGGAATTATGAAGGGATCGTCGACTTTGCCGGAAATGCTTTAGTGCATGAAGATTCCATCTCTGTTGATGATATCAAAGGCAAAAAACCACAAGAAATCAAAGACTATCTCTATCAACGGGCAGAAGAAGTTTTCGAGCAGAAAAAAGCCCAATTAAACAGTCAAGAACAATTGTTAGAATTTGAAAAAGTAGTTATTCTGCGAGTAGTGGATACGAAATGGACGGACCATATCGATGCGATGGACCAATTAAGACAGTCAGTCGGTCTGCGGGCATATGGGCAGAACAATCCATTGGTTGAATACCAAACTGAAGGATACAACATGTTTGAAGATATGGTGGGAGCGATCGAATATGAAGTGACACGCTTGTTTATGAAAGCCGAGATTCGCCAAAATGTACAACGAGAACAAGTCGCTCAAGGAGAAGCTCAAGAAACTGAAACAGTCCCAGAAGAAGATCCTAGTTTCAAAAATGTTGGCCGTAATGATCCGTGTCCTTGCGGCAGTGGCAAAAAATTCAAAAACTGTCACGGCAAAAAATAGAAGAATTGATACGTTAGGAAAAAGGCTGGCAGCTTTTCTTGTCCAGCCTTTTCCGTTCATTTACAATATGCGTGAAGAAAGAAGGAATTCAAATGGAAATCGCAGATATCCGGAATCAATTGAATCAAATGAATGAAAAAATAAATAGTTTTAGGGGGTCTCTTTGACTTAGATCAGTTAGAAGAGGCAATCGCTGAAGCAGAACACCAGATGGCGGACCCTACGTTTTGGGATGATTCTGAGCAAGCACAGAAGGTGATCAACGAGAACAATGCCAATAAAGAAACCTACGATCAGTTCAATCAATTGGCAGAAGAATTTGAAGAGTTGGAAGTTCTTTTGGAAATGATCCAAGAAGAACCAGATGCAGAAATGGAAGCAGAACTAGCAGAACGTATCCAAGCTTTGAATGAAAAAATGGGAACTTATGAACTGTCTATGCTGTTAGATGAACCATATGATCGAAACAATGCAATCATCGAACTGCATCCAGGTGCTGGCGGCACCGAGTCCCAAGATTGGGGCAGTATGTTGTTGCGGATGTATACACGTTTTTGCGAGCAACATGGATACCAAGTCGAAACATTGGACTATCAGGCAGGAGACGAAGCCGGAATCAAGAGTGTCACTTTGCTGATCAAAGGCCATAATGCTTATGGGTATTTGAAATCAGAAAAAGGGGTCCATCGCTTAGTTCGGATTTCACCATTTGATTCAGCCAAAAGACGGCATACCTCTTTTTGTTCGGTAGATGTCATGCCAGAGCTAGATGGTGCGATTGATATCGAAATCAATAGTGATGACTTGAAAATCGATACTTATCGAGCGAGTGGTGCGGGCGGTCAGCACATCAATAAGACGGAGTCTGCTGTACGAATCACGCACATTCCAACTGGTACCGTAGTGGCCAGTCAAGCACAACGTTCGCAGTTGAAAAACCGGGAACAAGCAATGGGAATGTTGAAAGCAAAACTTTATCAACTAGAAGTAGAAAAGAAAGAACAGGAAGCTGCAGCGCTTCGCGGAGAACAGATGGAGATCGGTTGGGGTTCACAAATTCGTTCCTATGTCTTTCATCCGTATTCCATGGTCAAAGATCACCGGACTAACTTTGAAACAGGAAATGTACAAGCAGTAATGGATGGTGATTTAGACGGCTTTATCGATGCCTACCTCAAGTTGAAATTAAATCAAAAATAACTATACTGGGCTATTAAACAGATTGAAATATAATTGTAATCTGTTGAAAGCATTGTGAAATATATTCATGCTATAATAAGCCAGTATGAAAAAAAGTGAGATGGAGAGATAGCTGCATGATTGAAATGAAAGAAGTAATGAAAAAGTACTCTAATGGTACGACTGCTATCCGTAATCTTTCGATTTCAATTGATCAAGGTGAGTTTGTTTATGTCGTCGGACCTTCCGGTGCAGGGAAATCGACCTTTATCAAATTGATGTATCGTGAAGAAAAAGCAACGAAGGGTGTTCTTAATGTAGCAGGGTATGACCTGTTGACGATCAAGAATCGCGAAGTGCCATTGATGCGCCGCGAAATCGGTGTTGTTTTCCAAGATTATAAATTGCTTCCGCGAAAAACGGTTTATGAGAATGTCGCTTATGCGATGCAAGTTATTGGCCGCAAGCCTCGGGAGGTCAAAAAACGGGTAATGGAAGTATTGGACCTTGTAGGATTGAAACACAAAGTACGAGTCTTCCCAAGTGAGCTTTCAGGCGGAGAGCAACAACGGGTTTCTATTGCACGAGCAATCGTGAATACCCCGAAAGTATTGATTGCAGATGAACCAACAGGAAATTTAGATCCTGAGAATTCTTGGGAGATCATGAAGTTGTTGGATCGGATCAATGCACAAGGAACAACAGTAGTGATGGCGACACACAATAGCACGATCGTCAATACGATTCGTCACCGTGTAATCGCAATTGAAAATGGTCGGATCATTCGCGACCAAGCGGAAGGAGAATATGGTTACGATGATTAGAACGTTTTTCCGTCATCTCCTTGAGAGTATTAAAAGTTTAAAACGAAACGGCTGGATGACGATCGCGTCACTCAGTGCAGTCACGATCACGTTGACGTTAGTCGGTATCTTTTTGGGTGTTATTTTAAATGCAACGAAGTTAGCCGAAGACATCCGTAAGAATGTGGATGTTTCTGTCTTTGTGGATATCGGAACAGAACAAAAAGACATGGATACTTTGGAACAATCGCTTAAAGAATTACCGAATGTTTCAGACGTTCGTTTTTCGAGTCGTGATGATGAATTGAAAAAAATTCAGGATGCGATGGGGGATTCTTGGAACTTATTCGAAGGGGACAGCAATCCGCTTTATAACGTATACGTTGTTAGTGCCACAGATCCTGAATACACGAAAAAAATTGCAAAACAAGCTGGAGAATTGCCAAATGTTTTCAAAGCAGACTATGGTGGCGATTCTTCTGACAAGATCTTTGCTCTATCGGCTGCGGTTCGTACTTGGGGGCTTGGGGCTGCTATCCTATTGATCTTTGTGGCAATGTTCTTGATTTCAAATACGATTCGGATCACGATCTTGTCTCGTCAAAGAGAGATTCAAATCATGCGTCTGGTAGGTGCTAAAAATGGTTACATTCGCTGGCCTTTCTTCTTAGAAGGCGGCTGGATCGGATTGCTGGGATCAATTGTCCCTATCGCTATTATGTATTTTGGTTATCACCAAGTTTACTTGTTAGTCAATCCAGCACTGCTACGTTCCAATTATAGTTTGATTGCACCAAATCAGTTTCTACTGCAAGTTTGTGGTGTCATGGCTCTGATCGGAATCGTGATTGGTTCATTAGGATCGATCATCTCAATGCGCCGTTTCTTAAAAGCGTAGAACGTGTTATTGAAACAGATCTGCTGACTAGCAGGTCTGTTTTTCATTTGCCGACACCTTTACTTTAGACTGCAAGTTCGCTATTCTTTTAGGAGAGGTGAGGGTTGGTATGTTAGTTATGGATAACCTGTTCACGATCATTTTCTTCGTGAACATTTTGTTGTCGATCGTGATTATTTTTAGAGAAAGACGGCAAACGGCTCAGACATGGGCGTGGTTGCTTGTTTTATTGTTTATACCAGTCGTGGGATTTGTACTCTATTTTTTCTTTGGTCGCGGAATCTCCAAAGAAAAAATTTTCGATTTGAGGACACAAGCCAAAATTGGTTTGAACGTGGAGCTGGAAGAGCAAAAGCAAGCGCTGCAGCGGAATCTTTATCCCCATCCGCCCACTGCGCAAGTAGAAGTCAAACAGCTCGTTTATTTATTGACGATCTATGGTCAGTCGTTATATACCACTACAAATGAAATGACTCTTTATAAAGATGGCCGAAAAAAATTTGATGCATTACTCAAAGATATTGAAGGCGCCACAGATCATATCCATATGCAATATTATATTTATCGCAGTGATACATTGGGGGGAGAAGTACGAGATGCTTTGATCCGTGCAGCCAAACGAGGAGTGAAAGTCCGTGTGCTTTTGGATGCTTGGGGCAGCACCCAGGTTTCACTGAAATTCTTCGATGAATTACGGGTTCATGGCGGTCAAGTTGCGTTCTTTTTCCCGTTGTTCGTTCCTTATCTCAATCCTCGGATCAATTATCGCAATCATCGGAAAATTGTCGTGATCGACGGCAAGATTGGTTATACCGGTGGTTTCAATGTTGGAAATGAATATTTAGGTGAGGTAGAAAAATTTGGTTATTGGCGGGATAATCATCTGCGAATTTTAGGACCAGCTGTTTACTCACTGCAAAACCGGTTTTTGATGGACTGGAATTCACAACATGCTATCGAAATCAAATATGAAGCAGCGTTGTTTCCAATGATCGAAACAAACGGAACGATTGCTGCACAGGTAGTGACTAGCGGTCCTGATTCAGAACACGAAGAGATAAAGATAACTTATTTGAAAATGATTAATTTAGCCAAAAAAGAAATTTTGATTCAAACTCCCTATTATATTCCTGATGAATCGATCCACAATGCCTTGAAACTGGCACTTTTGTCCGGTGTTTCTGTTCATTTGCAGATCCCTAATAAACCAGATCATCCACTTGTCTATTGGGCAACTTACTCCTTTGCTGCTGAGTTATTAGCCTATGGTGCAGTGGTAGAGACTTATGAGAAAGGTTTTATGCACGCTAAAACGATGATTGTTGACAGTGGGGTCGTTTCGATTGGTTCTGCGAATATTGATGTTCGTTCGTTTCGACTTGACTTTGAGGTCAATACAGTTGTCTATGATGCAAAAGTTGCTGAGGAAGCGCGCCAAGCATTTTTTGCTGACTCCAAGGATTCAGAGGAATTGACTTTGGAAAAATACCGGAATCGCCGATTGTTGATCAAGGTCAAAGAGGGATTAGCACGACTTGTTTCGCCGCTTCTATAGAAACTATTTAGTAAACGTAGGTGAAAGTTGGGTAACAAAAAAACAGCAGTAATGCTGAAGCACCTCTTCTAACGTTTGTTTTTTGGATCAACGTTAGAAGGTGATTCATGCAACTGCTGTTTTTTATTATTTCATGATACTTGTGTAGGCTGCCAGAAAAACTGACCCGACTGTCAAAATAAGCATTGTCCAAATAACTACTTGAGTGATTTTGGCGAAGGTGCTTTTTGGTTTTTTTTCGTTCATCGTGATCCACCTTTTAGATTGATTTCTAGTCACAGTTTACCTCCAATTACCAAAGAACTCAAGCTGCTATTCTTATAAATTAAGAAATCTTGAATATTTTGCAAGAGCACAAAAAGTTTTTTCAAAGATTCTCTTGTTGAAGGGTGGTTGTTCTGTTTTAATTAGTAAAGACATAGAGAAAAAATAAGTAGAAAATAAGCAGGATGCTTGAGTAAGGAAAGTAAAAGATTGCAGACTGTCTTATTGGACCGCGGATTTTTAAACGAACTGAAACATAGATGTAAAGAAAATAAAGTATAGTTACACTAGCTGTTAGAAAGGATTTGTTTGTATGTCTGGATTTGGGCCTGCTGTATTATTTTGGTATATCTTTCCATTAGTCGTTTTTTTTGCTTGCAGATTTTTAGTTTCTGCGTTGTCTTTGAAAGAACGGTTTGGACTGAAGGCACCCGACTTAGCTGTGCCTTTTTTGGTGATTGGGATTCATCAGTTATCAAAGAATACCTTTGAGCAATCGATCACTCCCTATTATTTGATTTCTATCTTATTACTGGGGATTCTCTTAGCTGTCTTTCAAGCGTATTATTACGAAGAAATCCAGTATGGCAGATACATCAAAATGTACTGGCGGAGTATCTTTTTGTTTACATTGATTTTCCATGTTGTTTTGATCATTTTAAATATCGTCAAGTATTTGTAATTTGTGACAGGGAGAACCCTTATCCCATCGAGATTTTTCTGCTTAAAGTTTTTTTAAAAACTTTTTAAGAGAAAGAAACTCCTGTTTTTTCGTTTGGTAAAAATTAGTCAAAGAACTTCACTTTTAAATTTCACGTTAAATGTGGTAGAAAGTGGGGGATTGTGGTAGACTGTGATTATCAGGTGGAGATCGGGGGTTATTTATCGATGTTTATGGGTGAATTTCAACATTCGATAGATGCAAAAGGCCGACTAATCGTTCCTTCAAAACTGCGAGAAAAACTCGGAGAAAAATTTGTTGTGACACGTGGATTAGATGGCTGTTTATTTGGCTACCCCTTATCTGAATGGGAAAAACTAGAAGAAAAACTGAACGAAATGCCCTTGGCGAAGAAAGATGCTCGGACATTCGTACGTTTCTTTTATTCCGCTGCCACGGAGTGCGAGATCGACAAACAAGGTCGTATCAATATTCCGGCAACCTTGCGTGAACACGCGTCACTTATGAAAAGCTGCGTGATCATCGGCGTTTCCAACCGGATTGAGATCTGGGATGAAGCGCGTTGGCAAGCATTTACCACTGAAGCAGAAGAAAATTTTGATGAAATTGCTGAAACAATGATTGATTTTGGCTTATAGGAAGAGGAAAGCGCATGGCAGAATTTCAACACTACACCGTAATGTTGAAGGAGACAGTGGACGGTTTAGCTATTCGTCCGGATGGAATCTATGTCGATTGTACATTAGGTGGAGCGGGTCATAGTGAATATTTATTGTCCCAATTATCAGAAGAGGGACACCTCTACGCATTTGACCAAGATCAAAAAGCGATCGATCATGCCAAAGAACGCTTAGCGTCTTATGTGGCTAAAGGAACGGTCACGTTTATAAAAAGCAATTTCCGCTATTTAAAGGAAGCTTTGCAGCAACAGGGTGTCGATCAAGTAAGTGGTGTGTTGTATGATTTAGGCGTTTCTTCGCCGCAATTAGATGAAGCAGAACGTGGGTTCAGTTATCATCAGGATGCACCATTAGATATGCGGATGGATCAGTCGGCTGCTTTGACTGCTTATGAGGTAGTGAATCAATTTGATTATCACCAACTTGTAAAAATCTTTTTCCGTTATGGAGAAGAAAAATTTTCAAAACAAATTGCTCGTGAAATTGAACGGACACGAGCAAATAAACCAATCGAAACGACTGGAGAATTAGTCGAGATTATCAAAACAGCGATTCCCGCTCCGGCGCGGCGCAAAGGCGGACACCCGGCCAAACGGATCTTCCAAGCCATTCGGATTGCTGTGAATGATGAATTAGGTGTCATTGAAGAATCTTTGGAACAGGCCATCGATTTATTGGAAAAAAATGGACGAATCAGTGTTATCACTTTCCATTCTTTAGAAGATCGAATCGTCAAGTCTACGTTCAAAGCTTACAGCACCCCAAAAGATGTGCCACCAGGGTTGCCGATCATCCCCGAAGAATTTCAACCAGTACTAAAATTAATTACTCGAAAACCACTTCTTCCCTCTGAAGAAGAAGTATCTGAAAACAATCGTTCCCGTAGTGCTAAACTGCGGATCGCGGAAAAAATGAAGGAAAGCGAAGGTTAGCAATTATGGCAGAACTAAAAGTTCATGATTATGAATTTGAAGAAACGTCTGAACAAGAGTTTTATGCTCACTCTGAACCGACAATTGAACAGCTGCCAAGCGAACCTGAGCGTCCTGAGGTTATCCGTGTACCAGCATCTCCTGCTCGCCGGTTAAAAAGTATCTCTAATTTAGAAAAACTGATTGCAGCATTTGTGATCATTGCCGTTTTGACATTAGCGATCCTGACGATCAATATTCGGACTACGATCAGTCAAGTCGAACATGATATTTCACTGATCCAATCAGACATCAATGAAAAAAATAGTCAAGCAGAACAATTAGAGCAAGAAAGAAACGAACTTTCTAAAACTGAGCGTATCAAAAAGGTTGCTGAGGATAATGGATTGTCGATCGATGATGACAATTTAAGGAAAGTGGATTAAATGAAGCTAACAGATAAATTCAAGCAATACTTGAAAAAGAAAAATCAAACTACAACGAACAATCGCAAAAAAGTAGGTATTATTCTCTTTGCTACGAGTATTGGATTGTTCTTTTTGTTTGTCACGCGTTTGAGCTACATTGTTATCGTAGGTAATGTGGCAGGTACTTCATTGGCTGAGAAAACCAAGAGCCTTTATCAAGGAAGCGAAGTTGTCAAAGCAAAACGCGGGACAATCTATGATCGCAACGGGATCGCGATCGCAGAAGATGCAACTTCTTATTCTGTTTATGCTATTTTGTCAAAATCCTACGTTAGTGGGAAAAAGAATTTATATGCTGAAGAGAAGAACTTTGATAAATTAGCCAAAATTCTGAATGAGCAACTAGGTATTGATCAGAATGAGGCTGTGCAAACTTTGGAAAAAGGTCTAAAAGAAGAACGTTGGCAAGTGGAATTCGGTAGCCAAGGAAGTAAAATGACGCTGGAGAAAAAGACAGCGATCGAAGAAGCAATGAAAAAAGAAGGAATCGCTGGCCTTTATTTTACAGATCATCCTTCTAGAATGTATCCTAATGGAATTTTCTCTTCTCACTTTATCGGCTATGCTCTAGCAGAAAATGAGGAGAACGACTCTTCTGGCTTAGTAGGAAAAACTGGTCTAGAAGCTGCTTATGATGATGTATTATCCGGAACAGACGGGAAAATCGTCTATCAAAAGGATAACAATCAAAACCCGCTACCGGGAACGGTGGCAGAATCAGTGGCAGCGGTAGATGGCAAAGATATCTATACAACGATTGATAGCCGGATTCAAAGCTATTTAGAAACGCTCATGGATAAAGTGTTCAAAGAATACAAGCCAGAAGATCTGACTGCCACATTAATGAATGCAAAAACAGGAGAAATCGAGGCGATGGCACAAAGGCCAACCTATGATCCTGATGATTTAAGTACCATCAAGACCTGGCAGAATTTATTGGTCGAAGACAACTATGAACCAGGATCGACCATGAAAGTCTTAACCACAGCTGCTGCTATAGATCAAGGGATATTCGATGAAAATGAAACTTTTACACCAAGTCCGGATGGATTGAAACTGTATGATGCGACAATCAATGACTGGGACTTTGGTCAAAAAGGAACATTGACGATGCGTCAAGCTCTTTCTTGGTCAAGTAATATTGGGATGGTTACTTTGGAACAACGAATGACAGACCGTTGGCAACAATACTTGCAACAGTTTGGATTTGGTCGCAGTACGTACTCGGGTCTGCCAAATGAGAATACTGGGATCATGCCGGAAAATAATCCGGTCAGTCAAGCAATGACTTCATTTGGTCAGGCAATCGGTGTGACGAATTTTCAAATGATGCAGGCTTTTACCGCAGTCGCAAATAACGGCACGATGGTCAAGCCGCAATACATCAGCAAAATCGTGGACAATGAAACAGGTGAAGAGACTGTAACACAGCCAGAAGTTGTTGGACACCCTATCACGGAACAAGCAGCAACGAAAGTTCGAGAATATATGCGTGATGTGGTAGAAAGTGAAAACTACGGAAGTGCGTATGGTGTCTATAGTGTACCTGGTTACAATATTTCAGCAAAAACTGGGACTGCCCAAGTAGCTGATCCAAAAACTGGGAAATACTTATCTGGGGATTCCAATTACTTGTACTCAATCGTAGAAATGGTTCCTTCAGAAGACCCTGAATACATTCTTTATCTAACAATTAAATTACCAGAACACCACGACAGCGAAGCATTGGCAAAAATCGCCAATCCGTTGATGAAACGCGTGATGGATTTAAAGAAAGCAACATTAGAAGAAACAGCAACAGAAAATAGTCAGAAAGTAACCGTCAATGATTATCGTAAATTAGATACAACTACCGCGGCAACTGATGTACAAAAAATTGGTCTAGCACCTGTAGTATTAGGGGATGGAAAAACAGTTATCGATCAGTCTGTGGACAGTGGATCGAAAGTACTGCCAGGAGAAAGACTTCTTTTGCTAACGGATAGTGACAAAATTTATATGCCTGACACCACCACATGGTCAAAAGCTGATTTAGTCAAATTGGGCAACATGTTGGATGTTGATGTCAAATTTGAGGGCGACGGGTATTGTGTTTCCCAAAGTCTTGCACCTTATGAGGAAATCACGGATCAAACAATCACCTTCAAATTGAGCGAAAAAGAATAGGGAGAGAACACTATGGAATGGACAGAGATGATATTGCCACTTGCCAGTAGTTTTGCAATCGTTACTGCTGCAATGCCGCTGTTTATCGGCTATTTTCAAATGAAAAAATACGGACAAGAGATTCGAGGAGAAGGGCCAAAATGGCACAATGTCAAAGCTGGCACTCCTACAATGGGCGGCTTCGTATTTTTGATTGCGGCATTGATCACAGCAGTTTGGGTTGGCGCATGGCAAAAGCAGTTGACCGCATCGCTGTTCATTTTGTTATTTATTATCTTGGTTTATGGTGCGCTTGGATTCTTGGACGATTTCATCAAAATTTTCAAGAAACGCAACATGGGTTTAAACTCTTTACAAAAATTGATCGGACAAATCATCGGTGGGATTGTCTTTTATCTGGTCTTTTTATCAGAAGGCAATGCGAATGTTTTGAATCTCTTTGGATTTGAGCTGCCGCTATCGATCTTTTACGGCGCATTTGTGATTTTTTGGTTAGTTGGCTTTTCAAACGCCGTCAACTTAACAGATGGGATTGACGGCTTGGTTGCTGGACTCGGTACGATCTCATTTGCAACTTATGGCCTCATTGCTTGGCGTCAAGATCAAATCGATATCCTGATCGTCTGCTTAGCGGTCATTGGAGGATTGATCGGCTTCTTCCCTTACAATCGTAAACCAGCAAAAATTTTCATGGGTGATGTGGGCTCCCTTGCATTGGGCGGTCTTTTAGCAGCAGTTTCAATACTGCTTCACCAAGAATGGACATTATTACTTGTCGGACTTGTCTATGTGATTGAGACAGCAAGTGTCATGCTGCAAGTCGCTTCTTTCAAATTGACTGGTAAACGAATTTTTAAAATGTCGCCTATTCATCACCATTTTGAAATGAGTGGCTGGTCGGAATGGAAGATCGATACAATTTTTTGGCTGATTGCTTTAGGATGTTCGATCATCACATTAGTGATTGTATGGTAGGAGAGAGGAATCATATGAAAAATATAAATGAATATCAAAATAAAAAAGTTCTTGTGCTAGGATTAGCAAAAAGTGGGTTCAGTGCGGCTAAATTGTTACATGATTTGGGCGCACTTGTTACTGTTAATGACGGAAAACCCTTTGCCGAAAATCCAGAAGCACAGGATCTTTTGGCGTTAGGCGTTAAAGTAATCACCGGCAGTCACCCAATTGAACTACTGGATGAGGGTTTTTCACTTGTGGTCAAAAATCCTGGGATTCCTTATGATCAGCCTATTGTCCAAAAAGCGATCGAAAAAAAAATCCCAATCATTACGGAAGTAGAGTTAGCTTACAAAATTTCGGAAGCACCGATCATTGGAATCACTGGAACGAATGGAAAGACCACGACCACTACGATGATCGCTAATGTTTTAAATACGGGATTTAGTGAAGGCCGGGCATTGTTGTCTGGAAATATTGGCTTTCCAGCAAGTACCGTCGCCCAAACCGCTAGCGCTAAAGATCGCTTGATCATGGAACTTTCCAGCTTCCAATTGATGGGGATCGAAACATTACATCCCAAGATTGCAGTCATCACGAATATTTATGAAGCTCATCTAGATTATCATGGCAATCGATCCGAATACGTGCGGGCTAAATGGCGGCTGCAGCAAAATATGACAGCAGAAGATTTTCTAGTCATCAATTGGAACCAGCCAGAATTAGTCGAACTTTCTCAACAAACAAAAGCAAAAGTGATTCCATTCTCGACACAACAAAAAGTGGCTGGTGCGTATCTTTTTGAAGAGCAGTTATATTTCAAAGATGAGGCAATCATGCCTGTTTCTGAACTGGGCGTTCCCGGCAGTCACAATGTTGAAAATGCATTAGCTGCAATCGCAGTGGCAAAATTAGAAGGGATAGCAAATGAGGCTATCGTTCAAGCATTGCATACATTTAGCGGTGTACCTCACCGTACTCAGTATGTTGATACGATTGAAGGGGTTCGCTTTTTCAATGATTCGAAAGCCACAAATAGCTTGGCGACAGAGATGGCTTTAGGTGGTTTCCAAAAGGATCAGTTGATTTTGTTGGCTGGAGGATTGGATCGCGGCAACTCCTTTGATGAGCTGATTCCATCACTGCAAGATCTCAAAGCGATTGTTTTGTTCGGACAAACAAAAGAGAAACTTGCTGAAGCCGCACGTAAAGCAGGAATCAAAACGATTAAATTGACAGAAGATGTAACTACAGCTGTTCCTTTGGCTTATCAATTAAGCCAACCGGGAGATACCGTTTTATTATCACCGGCCAATGCAAGCTGGGACCAATACCCGAACTTTGAAGTACGGGGGGATAAATTTATGGCGGCAGTAGCAGAACTTAACAGAAATGAGCGAAGTGAATGAAAATACTAGTAACTGGCGGTGGAACCGGCGGGCATATCTATCCGGCATTGTCTTTTGTCGATTATGTTCGTTCCATTGATCCAACAGCTGAATTTTTATATATTGGGGCTACCCGTGGATTAGAGAACAAAATCGTTCCACCAACCGGGATTCCTTTTAAGACGTTAGAAATACAAGGCTTTAAACGAAAACTTTCATTGGACAATGTCAAAACAGTCCAACTTTTCCTGAAAAGTTATCGTGAAGCAAAGAAAATACTCAGAGAATTTCAACCGGATGTAGTGATCGGGACAGGGGGCTATGTCTCTGGGGCTGTGGTCTACGCGGCATCAGCACTTAAGATCCCAACGATCATCCATGAACAAAATAGTGTTCCTGGAATCACTAATAAATTTTTGACCAGATATGTGGACAAGATTGCTATTGCTTTTCAGGATGCAGCGCACTATTTTCCGGATAAGAAGACGGTCTTGGTGGGGAATCCCCGCGGGCAAGAAGTAAAAAACAGTCAGAAGTCTGCGATCCTTGCTTCCTATGACCTTGACCCTAAGAAAAAAACTGTTTTAGTATTTGGCGGCAGTCAAGGAGCACTGAAAATCAATCAAGCGATTATCGAAGCAATTCCGCTTTTTGCAAAGAAAGATTATCAACTGTTATATGCTTCTGGTGACCGTTATTACCAAGAAATCAAAGAGAAGATCGGTATGTCGAAAGATGCCTTTCCAAATATCAGCATTCGCCCCTACATCGATCAAATGGCAGAAGTCATGGCGAATAGTGACTTGTTGATCGGACGAGCTGGCGCTACATCGATCGCTGAATTTACTGCATTGGGATTACCAGCGATTTTGATTCCTAGTCCTTATGTGACGAATGATCATCAAACAAAAAATGCGCAAAGCTTAGTCAATGCTGGGGCAGTCAAGATGATTGCGGACAATGAGTTGAACAGTCAAAATCTAATTGAGTGTGTCGATGCGATCATGAGTGATGAAAACGTACGGATGGAAATGGCAAAGGCGTCGAAAGAGCAAGGAATCAGTGATGCATCTGAGCGACTATTTCGACTTGTGCAAGAGGTAATCAAATAGTACAATGTGTTGGATAGAAAGGAGAGATTGTCATCAGTAAAGATAAGAAATCTCATGATAATCAAACCACCCCCACGACAGAAGAATTGACCCCTTGGCAGAAAGAAAATCTGCGTTATCAAAAAGAAAAAGGCGATCAACCTGTATGGTCACCCTCTGTCATTTCCGGGATTCACTCAGATGAAGAACAATCAGAAGACCAAACAGAAGAAAAGCACGAAGAAGGCGCAGAGACTGAAGATTCAGAACAAGCTCCCCGCTCTTTTGCTGATCGATTGCCCAATTTAAAAAAATACCGTAATCGAGTATTGTTGCGCCGATTGCTGTTGATTATTGGTGTTTTGCTGATCCCGTTGTTATTTATTCTGTATTACGTCTCCCCGTTGAGTAAGTTAGCGGATGTTAAAGTCGTGGGCAATGATCAAGTGTCCGCCCAATCAATTATCGAACATTCGGAATTAACGACTGGAGAAGAAATATGGCCGCAGTATTTTGACCGCGAACAAACGGAACAAGCCATCAAAAAAGCGTTGCCTCGTGTCAAAAATGTTCAAGTGACAATCACTTCTTTAAACCAGTTCAAGATTCGGGTATCGGAGTACCAAGAGGTGGCATTGCTAGCAAGCGATAATCATTATTCACCTATTCTTGAAAGTGGTGTCGTGATCAATGAACCGAGTGACCAGCCTCTGGAAGGACTACCTATTTTAGAGAGCTTTTCGGATCAGTCAAAAATCAAAGAAGTACTGACTGCTTATCAGAAGCTCAGTCAAGAGATTCGTGAAGGAATTTCTCAAATCAAGTACACGCCTCGGGACAGTAATGACGAGTTGTTAACGATCTATATGAATGATGGTAACCAAGTGATTGTGAACATTTCAAATATGGCTAGTCAAATGCAGTATTATCCGCAAATCGCAAAAGATTTGAAAGAAGACAGTATCATCGATATGGAAGTGGGCATCTTTACCTATCCGATTTCCAATACAAAAGACAGTGACTCGGCAACAGAACAATCGACCGAAGGGGATTCTTAGGAAAAATTCAAGAGTTTTTTTCATTAACTTGTTTCTAAAAATCGCTATTATATGGTAGAATTGGTAACAGTGAACAAATTATTCTAATTAGATATAAATACGAACTTTTCAAGGTTCGCGATATATGCAAATTAAGTAGGAGGGAACCCCATCCATGGCAAAAACGGGAATGTATGTTGGCCTCGATATTGGTACGACATCTGTGAAAGTTGTTGTAGCTGAATACGTTGATAGCCAAATGAACATTATTGGTGTAGGAAATGCAAAATCAGAAGGAATCAACCGCGGAATCATTGTAGACATTGACAAGACGGTTCAAGCCATCCAAAGAGCAGTAAGACAAGCAGAAGAAAAAGCGGGTATCCAAATTCGCAGTGTGAGCGTGGGTGTGCCAGCCAATCTGTTAGAGGTTGAAAATTGCCAAGGGATGATTGCTGTCAACAGCGAATCAAAAGAAATCACAGATGACGACGTGCGTAACGTAGCATCAGCAGCGCTCGTTCGATCTACACCTCCTGAAAGACAGATCATTGCCATTTTACCGCAAGAGTTTACTGTGGATGGCTTTGAAGGGATCAAAGATCCTCGCGGAATGATCGGTGTCCGCTTGGAGATGTTTGGGGTAGTTTATACAGGCCCTAAAACGATTTTGCACAATATTCGCAAATGTGTTGAAAAGTCCGGCTTGATTGTCAACGAACTTGTAATCACACCACTAGCTTTGACTGAATCGATTTTATCAGATGGCGAAAAAGATTTTGGTACGATCGTGATTGATATTGGTGGCGGTCAAACAACGACTTCGGTAATGCATGACAAACAGTTGAAATTCACCCATGTCAATCAAGAAGGTGGAGAATTTGTAACAAAAGACATCTCTACTGTGTTGAATACTTCTTTCAATAATGCAGAAGCGCTAAAAATCAATTATGGTGATGCTTATCCTGAACGTACATCGGCAAGCGAAGAATTCCCAGTGGACGTCATTGGTAAATCTGAACCTGTCAAAATCGATGAACGGTATCTTGCTGAAATCATCGAAGCACGGATGGAGCAAATCTTTAATAAATCAAAAGATGTCTTGAATGAAATCGATGCGTTTGAATTACCAGGCGGAATTATTTTGACTGGCGGAGCTGCTAGCTTACCTGGCGTTGTCGATTTAGCACAGGAAGTCTTCGAAACCAATGTGAAATTATACGTGCCAAACCATATGGGATTGAGAAATCCGGTTTTCACTAATGTGATCAGTATCGTTGATTATTCTGCTAATTTAAGTGAAGTTTATCAGCTTGCTAAAAGCGCGATCACGGGTGAACGTACGACGCAACAACCTGTTGCTGTTCAACAAGAGATTTCTTATGAGCAGTACGAGGCTCCAGAAGAAACTTATGAAGAACCAGAAGAAGAGAAGAAAGGCGAATCGATCACGAATCGTGTCAAAGATTTCTTCTCAAATATCTTTGAATAATCTAAAACGATACTCAGGAGGAAGATAAACTATGGAATTTTCAATTGATAACAATATCAATGATGGCGCTGTAATCAAAGTTATCGGTGTCGGCGGCGGCGGCGGCAATGCTGTCAACCGTATGATCGAAGAAAACGTTAAAGGTGTCGAATTTATCGCTGCCAATACAGATGTGCAAGCATTGAAAAATTCAAAAGCTGAAACAGTGATCCAATTAGGCCCTAAATATACTCGCGGTCTAGGTGCTGGCTCTCAACCTGAAGTTGGAGAAAAAGCAGCAGAAGAAAGTGAAGACGCAATTCGTGATTCCTTGCAAGGCGCTGATATGATCTTTATCACTGCCGGCATGGGTGGAGGTACCGGAACTGGGGCAGCTCCGATTGTTGCAAAACTTGCCAAAGAAATCGGCGCATTGACAGTCGGCGTAGTAACTCGTCCATTCACATTTGAAGGACCAAAACGCGGCCGTTTCGCAGCTGAAGGAATTGCAAAACTAAAAGAAAACGTCGATACATTATTGATCATCTCCAACAACCGTTTATTGGAAGTTGTTGACAAGAAGACACCAATGCTGGAAGCATTCCGTGAAGCAGACAATGTATTGCGTCAAGGGGTACAAGGAATCTCTGATCTGATTACTGCACCAGGCTATGTCAACTTGGACTTTGCTGACGTGAAAACAGTAATGGAAAATCAAGGAACAGCATTGATGGGTATTGGTGTTGCTAGCGGCGAAGAACGTGTCATCGAAGCAACGAAAAAGGCGATCTCTTCTCCATTGCTAGAAACATCTATCGATGGTGCAGAACAAGTCTTACTGAACATCACTGGCGGATTAGACATGACTTTATTTGAAGCACAAGATGCTTCTGATATCGTAGCAAGTGCTGCAACAGGCGACGTAAACATTATTCTAGGAACTTCAATCAATGAAGACTTAGGAGATGAAATCCGTGTGACTGTGATTGCAACAGGTATCGATCCTTCAAAAAAGGAACGCTCTTCTCGTACAAGCAGACAAAGTCAAATCCATTCAATTCCACAAAAACCAACGTTAGATATGGATCAGGCGAAACCTTCACACGTAGAAGATGATCATGGCTTTGGTGATTGGGATATTCGTAAAGAACAAAACGTTCGTCCTAAAGTAGAAGAAAGCCAATTTGAGAATGTTGAAAAAAAAGAATTTGATACATTCAATAGAGATGAAGTAAAAACAAATGACGACGATGAATTAAGTACACCACCATTCTTCCGTCGCAAACGCTAGGAGGCAGAGCACATGATTTCTGAGAACTTGCACAAGATCCAGCAAGAGATCCAGGATTCTTGTGCTCTTGTTTCTAGAAAAGCAAGTGAGGTTCGTCTGGTTGCTGTGACAAAATCTGTCGATAGTGAAAAAACACGGAAGATCATCGAAGCCGGTGTCACTGACTGTGCGGAAAACCGAGTAGAAAAACTCCTGGAAAAAAAGCAGCAACTAGCAGATTTTCCAGAAGTAAACTGGCATTTTATTGGTAATTTGCAACGCAGAAAGGTAAAATCAATTATAAATGAAGTTGATTATTTCCATGCGTTAGATTCGCTGAAATTGGCGCAAGAAATTCAAAAACGAGCAGCAAAAACGATTGCTTGTTTTGTAGAAGTCAATATTTCAGGTGAAGCAAGTAAACAAGGAATTGCACCAGACGACGTTGTTTCATTTATTGAAGAGTTGCAGCCCTTTGATAAAATCAATGTCATCGGCTTGATGACCATGGCACCACTTGCTTCTTCAGAAGCAGAGCAGCTCCATTATTTTCATCAGTTGAAAGAATTACAAGAAAAAATCGCAGCGCTGCACTTGGCACATGCTCCATGTACAGAAACAAGTATGGGAATGAGTAATGATTTTGCCGTTGCGATCCAAGCGGGTGCGACAGTTGTTCGCATCGGCACCGCATTATTTCAGGAGTAAAGGAGGTTGACATATGTCTTTAAAAGAGAAATTGACCAATTTTTTTGGATTGACAGATGAAGAAGATTATTACGAAGAAAGCGTGGTAGCTCAAGAATCTGTGCGATCCCCGCAAAATATCGCCGTCAATCAAGGTAGTTCTTATGTTGCACCACGCACGACTCGTGCTGAAAATCCAACGAATACATTTTCACGAAGCCATATGCCATCACAGCAAGCGCAAGCGCAGCGTTCAACAGCATCAAGTGCGTCCTTTGAAAGACAACAACGCCCTGTCCAAAAGACAGAGGAAAAGGTCGTTTCTATGGCCCAACAACGCAGTAATCCCAAAACAAAAGAAATAAAGTCCAAGGCTGCAGGCAAGATTACTATCGTAGAACCAAGAGTTTATTCAGAAGCGATGGGAATCGCGAAACAAGTGATCAATGGCGATGCAGTACTTGTTAATTTTCATTTAATTGAGGAGTACCAAGCACGGCGAATAGTTGATTTTTTGACGGGAACAGTGTACGCTGAAGATGGCGATATCAAGCGTGTTGGAGATGAAATCTTCTTATGTACGCCAAAAGGAATGAAGATCGAGGGAACTGCTCAAACATTAGCAGATAGTAATTTCTTCGATATCTGAGTCAAGGAGGAAAGCATATTTTAGTCTTTAGGTTATTAAATCTATTCAGTGATGCAGTATATCTCTATACAGTATTATTAGTGATCTATGCCTTGCTTTCTTGGTTTCCGGGAGGATACCAATCAGCATTTGGACGTTTCTTAGCAAAAATCTGTGAACCATATTTAGGTTTGTTTGATCGTCTAAATCTGAGTTTCGCTGGCATCGACTTTACGATTGCATTTGCCATTATCGTTCTGCAGCTAGCAACGCAAGGTCTGTTCGTTCTTCTACAAGCAATCTTATTCTAACGTAAGGGGTGAATATCGGTGAACGCAAATGTCTATCAGCATTTTCGAAGCGATGAGCACCCTTTTATTGATTCTGCGCAAGGCTGGATCGAACAAGTGCAGATGCAATACGCACCCTATTTAACAGATTTTCTTGATCCGCGGCAAGCCTATATTTTAGAAAGTCTGATTCGGCAATCAACCGATTTGAGTTTTCAATTTTTTGGCGGATATGAAGCTGCTGAAAGAAGACGGTGCCTAATCTACCCAGACTATTACCAACCAGCAAGTGAAGAATTTGATTTGGTATTATTCACCATTATCTATCCAAAAAAATTCACGGTTTTAAGTCATGGGAAGGTTTTAGGAACGTTAATGGGCACAGGGGTCAAAAGGGAATACTTTGGTGACATCATTTCTGATGGGGAAAATTGGCAAGTATTTGTGGCAAGCGAAATCAGTCATTTTGTCCAAACACAGGTCGATAAAATCGGGAATGTCTCAGTTCGCCTCGAAGAAACGAAGTACACGGAATTGATCGTACCAAAAGACGGCTGGAGCGAAGAACGAGAAACGGTCAGCTCTCTCCGTTTGGATACTGTCATTTCTGCTGTCTATAATATTTCGCGCCAGCGTTCCAAACAACTCATCGAGTCTGGCAAAGTGAAAGTCAATTGGACAGAAACATTACGTCCGGATTTTATGTTGGATCTACTGGATATCGTATCAATCAGAGGATTTGGGCGTATCCAGATTCAAGGGTTAGAAGGCACGACAAAAAAAGAAAAAGTTAGATTGTTATTAGGTGTATTACGTAAATAAAACAAAGAGGTGTAAACTTATGGCATTAACTCCATTAGATATTCAAAACAAAAGCTTTTCAGTAAAAATGCGCGGTTACAATCAGGATGAAGTCGATGACTTCTTAGATATGATCGTTCGTGATTATGAAGAAGCTGTTCAAAAGAACCGTGAACTAGAAAAATCATTGAAGCATGCAGAAGAAAAACTTGAGTATTTCAATGAATTGAAAGATGCATTGAACCAATCGATTATCGTGGCTCAAGATACCGCAGACAAAGTAAAAACGAGCGCAAGCAAAGAATCTGAAGTGATCGTTACTTCTGCTCAAAACCGTGCAGATGAATTAGTAACGAATGCCGAAAAACGTGCTCATGCATTGACAACAGCTGCAGAAGAAAAAGCCAAAGAAATTCTGACGGATGCAACCAATAATGCGCGTCAATTGGCAACTGAAACCAATGATTTGAAGAAGAAAACGCGCGTTTTCCACAACAATCTTTTGGTTATGCTGCAAACACAATTAGAGCAAGTAAAAAGTCCAGAATGGGAAGAAATTTTGGCGCCGTTTTCTAGCTATGTAAAAGATTCTCATCAAGTAATCAAAGAAGTTTTATCAAAAGAACTTGACAGCGAAAATGATTCTGAAGTAAACTCAGAAGCAGTGGAGAGTCCAGTAGAAATCGTGGAATCCAGTGAGAAAGAAATTGATGTAGAAGAAAATCCAGAAGTGAAAACATTGGATGATGCACGTCAATTACTAGATGAATTAAATAAAACAAATGACTAATATACAGAACAGAAAAATTTCTTATACTTTTAAAGCGAGTCTGGGAGAGTGGAAGCCGGATAAAACCCTGTAAGAAATTAGATCATCTGTTAGTCTTGGTCTTGAACAGTGGTAGAGTCCAACGTTTGATCTCGTTACCGATCAACAAAGAATTGTCACTGACAATAAAATTTGGGTGGTACCACGAACACGTTCGTCCCTTTCCGGGATGGATGTGTTTTTTTTTATAGCTTCATAGCCTATGGGCTTATTAGAAGGATTTGGTCGATTCAATGAGTGAATTCACTGAAATTGAGGCAGGATAGACAAAATTGTTTGATCGACATGTGCTTGCACATGCCATAATCATGAGTAATCAGTAAAAGGAGCGAATACAATGAAGATGAAAGAAACATTGCATCTGGGAAAAACGGCTTTTCCGATGCGGGGAAATTTGCCTAATCGCGAAATCGAATGGCAAAAAGATTGGGAAGAACAAAATATCTATCAACAAAGACAAGCACTGAACGAAGGGAAACCAACATTTGTCTTACATGATGGCCCTCCCTATGCGAATGGCAATATCCACATTGGTCATGCATTAAACAAAATCAGTAAAGACATTATTGTACGTTCTAAATCAATGTCAGGATTCCGCTCACCTTATGTACCAGGTTGGGATACGCATGGATTGCCGATCGAACAAGTGCTGACAAACAAGGGCATCAAACGCAAAGAAATGACACTTGCGGAATATCGCAAAAAATGCGAAGAGTATGCTTTGACACAAGTAGATACCCAACGTGAGGACTTTAAACGTTTAGGAATCTCAGGTGATTGGGATCATCCTTACATCACTTTGACACCTGATTACGAAGCTGCTGAAATCCGCGTATTCGGAAAGATGGCAGAAAAAGGCTACATCTATAAAGGATTAAAGCCAATCTACTGGTCACCATCCAGCGAGTCTTCATTGGCAGAAGCAGAGATCGAATACAAAGATGTCAAATCACCTTCGATCTATGTCGCTTTTCCTGTAGCAGATGGAAAAGGAATCCTTGATGAAGATACATCTTTCGTTATTTGGACGACGACACCTTGGACATTACCAGCAAACTTAGGAATTTCAGTAAACCCAACGTTTACTTATGTTCAAATCATGGCAGATGGCCGTAAATTTGTGATCGCCAAAGATTTGTTGGAGACTGTTCAAGCAGCTATTGGATGGGAAAGTGTTGAAATCTTGCAAGAAATTGCTGGAGAAAAACTAGAATACATGACTGGCCAGCATCCTTTCTATGATCGGACTTCATTGGTGATGCTAGGTGACCATGTCACGCTGGAAGCAGGTACTGGATTGGTTCATACTGCTCCTGGGCACGGGGAAGACGACTACATCGTAAGCAAAAAATACAAATTAGATGTCCTATCTCCTGTCGATAGTCGTGGGATGTTTACGGAAGAAGCACCAGGATTTGAAGGAATCTTCTATGATAAAGCGAACCCAATGATCACCGATTTGTTAGCAGAAAAAGGTGCATTATTGAAACTTGATTTCTTTGTCCATAGTTATCCTCATGATTGGCGGACCAAAAAACCTGTTATCTATCGGGCAACACCACAATGGTTTGCTTCAATCGATCAATTCCGTCAAAACATTCTTGATGAGATCGAGAAAGTGGACTGGATCATTCCTTGGGGCAAAACACGCTTGTACAACATGATTCGTGATCGAGGCGATTGGGTCATCTCACGTCAACGTGCCTGGGGGGTACCACTGCCAATTTTCTACGCCGAAAACGGCGAAGCAATCATTACGCCAGAAACGATCGAACATGTTGCAACGCTATTTGAACAACACGGATCAAATATCTGGTTTGAAAAAGAAGCCGAAGAATTATTGCCTGCAGGCTTTACGCATCCGGGTTCACCAAATGGCAAATTCTCTAAAGAAACAGATATCATGGATGTTTGGTTTGATTCTGGTTCTTCTCATGAAGCAGTCTTGCGTCAACGTCCAGAGTTGACTTTCCCAGCTGACATGTATTTGGAAGGTTCAGATCAATACCGTGGATGGTTTAACTCAAGTATCACCACAAGTGTGGCGATCAATGGGGAAGCACCTTACAAATCAGTCTTGTCTCAAGGGTTTACCTTGGATGGTGAAGGCCGGAAGATGAGTAAATCTCTTGGAAATACCATTGCTCCAGAGAAAGTAATTAAACAAATGGGTGCCGATATCCTTCGCCTATGGGTTAGCAGTGTGGATTATGAAGCAGATGTCCGAGTTTCAATGGATATTTTGAATCAAGTCTCCGAGGTTTACCGTAAGATCCGTAATACAATGCGTTTCTTATTAGCCAATACGGCTGATTTCGATCCAAAAACGGATATGGTTTCTTATGAAAACTTACGCTCTGTAGACAAATACATGCTGGTTCGATTAAACGAAACGATCAAAACCATTCGTGAAGATGGGTATGAGAAATACAATTTCTTGCATATCTATAAGACGATCATCAATTTCTTGACTGGCGATCTTTCTGCTTTCTATTTAGACTTTGCGAAAGATGTTGTTTATATCGAAGCGGAAAATGATCCACAACGGCGAGCAATGCAAACTGTCTTCTACCAAACGGCAGTGGCTTTGACAAAATTGTTGACGCCAATCATTCCTCACACAGCCGAAGAAATCTGGTCTCACTTAAAAGAAGAGGAAGCCTATGTTCAACTAGCTGAATTGCCAAGTTATGAATCATTTGCGAATCAAGCTGAGTTGCTTGATATGTGGACAGCATTTCTTTCATTCCGTGACAATGTCCTGAAAGCACTAGAAGAAGCACGGAATGAAAAACTGATTGGTAAGTCATTGGAAGCAAAAGTGACCATCTATCCATCACAACCGCTGGCAGACCTATTAACGGCTGTTGATGCTGATTTGGCCCAATTATTGATCATTTCACCAGACTTCTTCGAAATCAAAGAGGCAGGAAGTGCCGCTCCAGAAGCAGCGCTACAATTTGAAGATGGTGCAATCTTGATCGAAAAAGCCGATGGTGAAGTTTGCGACCGTTGTCGGCAAGTGCGGACAGATGTCGGAGTGGATGAGAAACTGCCAACACTTTGCGGGCGTTGTGCTCATTTGGTGGAAGAATATTATCCAGAAGCCGTTGCTGAAGGCTTTGAGAAATAAAAATTAGCTGAGAAATAAAGGTAAGCTAAAAATTATCAGTGTGCCGTTGGACGATCTACTTAGATCGTCCGATGGCACACGTTTTTTGTGATCATTTCATTGTGCTGACTTAGTTATCAGCTTTTGTGTCTTTTTCATTGTTTTCTCCTAGCAATAGCAACTAGACGACAGCAACTGATGATAAGAAGCATAGAAGTGACAAAAATGCAGCGCTAGGCAATCGTGCTTGCTTTGTCCCAATCGGTTTTACCCGTTCAGCGTTTTTGAGAGGAAGCTAGACCAACTTGCAGAAAAAGATTGCAAGATTTACATAGAAAAGGTAAACTGTTAAAAATTGGAATATTCAGAATATTTAAAGAAAGGATGAGGGGATGAGGGAAAAAGAGACATTAATGTATGATCCTCGTTTTGAAAGTGATGCTTGTGGCATGGGCTTTATCGTACAAAAAGATGGATTATACTCGAGAAAACTGATTGAAAATGCGTTGACGATGTTAGAACGAATGAATCATCGTGGCGGAACAGGAGCCGAACCAGATACAGGGGATGGTGCTGGTGTGTTGATGGCATTACCTGATCCTTTTTTTCAAGCAATTGCTTTAGCGGCAGAGATTGTTTTACCGCCGAAAGGTCACTATGCAGTAGGCATGTTTTTTTTGCCGCAAGAACGAGAATCCGCAGTCAAATTAAGAAAGGCCGTTGCTCAGGATATTCAGCAAATGGGATTTCGGGTGTTGTGGCAGCGGGAAGTTCCCTATGACTATTCGCAATGTGGTCCAGGAGCACAAAAAGTGATGCCTAGTTTTTGTCAATTCTTTATTGAAAAACCTCTCGATGTGACAGTCGGCAGAGATTTTGAGGACCGTTTGTATCATTTGCGGCGACAATTAGAAAAAAACTATGCAGCCAAGGAACTAGCCATCTGCAGTCTTTCTAGCCAAACAATCGTCTATAAAGGCATGTTACATGCTTATCAGGTCGGACTGTTTTATACGGACTTACAAGATCCGCGTATGACTTCCAGTATCGCATTGACTCATTCTCGTTTTTCAACCAATACTTTTCCTAGCTGGAATCGCGCGCAGCCTTTTCGTTTTTTAGCCCATAATGGGGAAATCAATACGTTAAGAGGAGCCGAAAATTGGATGCATAGTCATCAAATCGAAGTCTATGATGAGGAAAATTCGGACTCCGCAAAACTTGAGAATTGCATGGAATTCTTGTATCGCCAAGGGAGAGATTTACCTCAGGCGCTTTTGATGATGGTACCTGAAGCCTGGTCGAAAGAAGCCGGTTTGCCAGAAGAACTAGTTGCTTTTCATGAGTACAATGCTAGTTTTATGGCACCATGGGATGGACCGGCAGCGCTTTGTTTTACGGATGGTGAGCTGGTGGGTGCTGCTTTGGATCGCAATGGGTTGCGGCCTTCCCGCTATTCAATTACGAGGGATGGCTTAGTTGTCGTAGCATCCGAATCAGGGGTGGTTGATCTACCCGCAGCAGAGGTAATTGAAAAAGGGGTTTTAGGTCCAGCCAATATGTTTTTGGTCGATACCAAAAATGGCTTGATTTTGAGAAATAAAGAGATCAAAGAAAAATATGCGCATGCTCATCCTTATCGCGAATGGTTGACAGAAAATTTGTTAACGATGGATGACTTACCAGAACCTCCTTTTTCTGATGGATTATCGACAGAGACACTACAGCGGTTATGGAAACTTCACGGGTACACCGACGAAGTCATCCGGACACTGCTGATCCCTATGGCTCAAACAGGAGAGGAACCGGTTATCTCCATGGGATTTGATTCACCATTAGCAATCTTAAGTGAACGTCCCCAGTCGCTTTTTACGTACTTTAAGCAACAATTTGCACAGGTAACGAATCCACCAATTGACGCGATTCGCGAAAAGCTAGTGATCGGTACAGAATTATTTCTGGGACGAGATGGCGATGTTACAAAAGATCTTAGCCAAAATTGCCATAAATTAAAAATCGCTAGTCCGATTTTAGCCACAAGCGAGTATCTGAAGATCAAACATCTAAATCAGAAACAACAATCGGCGGCAGTCCTCTCTACTCTTTATTCTGTGACTGGCAATGAGCAGCAAACACTGCACCAAGCATTGGATACTCTTTTTAAAGAAAGTGAAGCCAAAATTGATCAAGGGGCTACGATTCTCGTGTTAAGTGATCGCGAACCCATTGCACCACAACTAGGTAAGATGGCAATTCCTGTCTTGTTGGCTGTTTCGGGTTTGCATAATTACTTGGTGCGAAAAGGAAAGCGAGCGCTTGCCTCACTCATTGTTGACACGGCTGAAGTCTGCGAAGTTCATCACTATGCTATGTTAGTTGGCTACGGTGCCAGTGGGATTCATCCTTACGGGGCTTACGAAACGCTGCATTATTATGACATGAGTGATCATGTCGAAAATTATCGACAGGCCTGTGAGAAGGGACTCATAAAGATTATGTCTCGTATGGGAATTTCAACTATTGCCGGTTATCATGGTGCTCAGCTCTTTGAAGCTGTCGGTATCTCACCACAAGTCACTGAGTTTTATTTTACGGGAACTGTTTCTCGGATTGGCGGCCTGTCGTTGAAACAAATCGAACAAGAGTATTTTGAGCGATACGAAGCTGCCTATGGTGAAAAACAACAGGATTATCTAGATTCGGGAGGCAGCTTTCAGTTTAAAGCAGAAGGTGAGCATCACCTTTTTAATCCCAAAACCATCTATCACTTTCAAAAAGCGGTGCGCACAGGAGATTATCAGTTGTACAAGGAGTATGCAGCTGTCATGAATCAAGAGGCTTTAAGCACACCCACGACACTTCGTTCACTATGGGAGTTCACACCTTCGCGTCAGCCAATTCCATTGGAGGAAGTAGAGCCTGCTGTCCAAATCGTCAAACGATTCAAAGTAGGAGCAATGTCTTATGGATCGCTAAGTGAGGAAGCTCATAAATGTATTGCTGAGGCAATGAATGCCATCGGAGCTAAATCAAATAGTGGAGAAGGCGGGGAACATCGCGAGCGTTTCAAAGCGGTCAACGGCAAAAATTACAATAGTCGGATCAAGCAAGTTGCTTCTGGACGTTTTGGAGTTAATGCGGAGTATTTAATGAGTGCCGATGAGTTGCAGATCAAGATGGCTCAAGGAGCGAAGCCAGGTGAAGGCGGTCAACTGCCTGGAAATAAAGTTTTCCCTTGGGTCGCTGAGATTCGCGGATCAACCCCTGGGGTTCGCTTGATTTCACCACCTCCTCATCACGATATTTATTCGATTGAAGATTTGGCACAATTGATCCATGATTTAAAGACCATCAACCCTTATGCGCGAATCAATGTGAAGCTGGTTGCCAGTACGGGTGTTGGAACGATTGCAACCGGTGTTGTCAAGGCAGGTGCTGATGTTGTTGTAATATCAGGCTATGATGGCGGTACCGGTGCTTCTCCCCGCAATTCCATCAGAGATGCGGGCTTGCCTTGGGAAATGGGGTTAGCAGAAGCTCATCAAACATTGGCACTCAATCATCTTCGTCAGCGGATGACCTTAGAAACGGATGGTAAATTGATGACGGGAAGGGATATTGCGATTGCGGCCCTTTTAGGTGCTGAAGAGTACAGTTTTGCTTCATTGGCCCTTGTTGCGATCGGCTGTGTGATGATGAGAGTCTGCAGTCTGAATACTTGTCCCGTGGGTATTGCCACCCAAAATCCAGCTTTACGAAAGTTTTTTGCTGGTAAACCGGAACATATTATTCATACTATGTTTTTCTTAGCAGAAGACCTCAGAGAAATCATGGCAGAACTGGGTTTTCGTACCATTGATGAGATGGTGGGGCACACAGAAGTCTTGGTACCTCGTTTCATTGCCAAAGGGAAAGCAAAATCATTGGATTTCGCTCGCATCTTGGGTACGACACTTCCGATTGCACGTAAAGTGACGGATCCTTTTTTGGAGAAACGACAATGGCCAGAATTGGATAGTTTTGCCAAAGCAGCAATTGAAAAACAACATCCTGTTGCTATCAGTCAACCGATCAACAATATTCAACGTTCTGTTGGTGCCCGCATAGGGGGATGGATTGCAGAACGCTTTGGGAACTATGAACTTCCTCCAGGATTGCTGCAATTCAATTATCAAGGAATTGCGGGTCAAAGTTTTGGTGCCTTTGCAACGCAAGGACTTGAGCTGAGATTGGTTGGAGAAGCCAATGATTACGTAGCCAAAGGATTGAGTGGTGGCCGTTTGATCATTGTACCGCCAGCAGATGCTAGTTATGATATTGAACAGTCGCCCATTGTAGGTAATGTGGCTTGCTTTGGGGCAAATCGAGGAGAAGGATATTTCAGAGGTCTGGCAGGAGAACGTTTCTGTGTTCGAAATAGCGGAGCCAAAGTGGTTGTAGAAGGAATCGGCGATCATGGCTGCGAGTATATGACTGGAGGTGTCGCTGTTATTCTAGGCAAGACGGGCCGCAATTTTGCTGCTGGCATGTCTGGAGGTGTCGCCTATGTGTACGATCCGGAGCAAGCGTTTGCTGCTCAATGCAATTTAGAAATGGTGGAATTGTTTAAGGTAGATGAGAGCGGGGATGATGCGGTATTGAAAGAATTGATCGAGAACCATTTTGCCTATACAGATTCCTTAAAAGCAGCCGAGATTCTAAGCGATTGGCTCTATCATAAGCAGTTGTTCATCAAAGTTTATCCTAAGGAATATCATCAAATGGTGGAAGCGACTCATCAATTGGCGCAACAAGGTCTCTCAGGAGATGAACTGATCGCTAAAGCTTTTGAGTCAGTTGTCGGTCCTCAGATGACGATCCCAGGAAAGGAGCATGACTAGTATGGCAGATCCTTTTGGTTTCTTAAAATACCCTCGAAAAGAAAATCCGTATCGTCCGGTAGCAGAGCGGATCACTGATTGGCAAGAACTGCAAGAACCATTGCCAGCAAGTGAGCGACAAGAACAAGCAGCAAGATGTATGAATTGTGGCATTCCTTTTTGTCATACCGGTTCTTTCTATGGTGGGCAACGGACAGTATCTGGATGCCCCAACGATAATTTGATTCCTGAATGGAATGATCTTGTTTATCAAGGCAGGTTTCAAGCGGCTTTTGAACGGTTAGCGAAAACGAATCCATTACCTGAAATGACCGGACGGGTTTGTCCAGCTCCTTGTGAGAAAGGCTGCACGGAGGCACTAAATGGGAGCGGGGTCACGATTCATGACAATGAGCGTTTCATTATCGACACTGCATTTGATAATGATTGGGTCCGAGCATCGGGAGAACCGCAAGCAGCAACTGGTTTCAAAATCGCCATCATTGGCAGTGGACCAGCTGGTCTATCCGCTGCTTGGCGCTTGCATCAGTTAGGTCATCAAGTGACGGTTTATGAACGCAGTGATCGTTGCGGGGGGTTGCTGATGTATGGTATCCCTAATATGAAACTAGATAAAACAGTGGTTCAGCGCAGAATCGATTTGATGGCAGAACTAGGCGTGACGTTCCTAACGAATGTCGAAGTCGGCCGCGATATTTCTGCTGAAGAATTAGAAGCTGCTTATGATCGTGTTATTATTTCTACTGGCGCCAGTGTTCCGCGGGATTTAAAGATTCCAGGAAGGTCTTTGACAGGTATTCAGTTTGCTGTTGATTATTTGACAGCAGCAACCAAAGAGGTATTGAACCATGGAAAAGCTGCGAATGAATCCTTGGCAGGCAAACACGTGGTCGTGATCGGCGGTGGAGATACCGGAAATGATTGCTTAGGGACTGCGATGCGCCAAGGGGCTGCTTCTGTTCGTCAGTTGGAAATCACGCCACAGCTTCCACCACAGCGTTTAGCTGAAAATCCATGGCCTGAATACCCAATGACAGCTAAAATCGGGTATGGTCAGGAAGAAGTTGCTGCGGTTCTACAGGAACATACGTATCACAGCATTTCGACGACTGCTTTTGTAGGAGCGGAACGGGGACAGGTGATTGGGATCGAAACAGTCAAAGTAGATGAGAATTTTCAGCCAATCTCTGGTACAGAGCAAGTGATGAAAGCCGATTTAGTTTTGTTGGCAATGGGTTTCTTAGGTCCAGAAACACACTTGTTAGACACCTTCAATGTCCGTGAAATCTATGATGATTATACAACCAATAATGAACGAGTTTTGGTAGCTGGTGATGCAAAAAGAGGTCCTAGCTTAGTGATTTGGGCAATTCGAGAGGGGCGGCTCGCTGCGGAGAAAGTCGATCAATCGCTGAGGGCCTTGATTTATCAACAAATTTAGCAAAAACAACGGGAAAAATGCGACAGATACGACAAATAAACCGAAGGCTATCTCTGAAAAGCGATGCGCAATCTTGCGCGAAGGACGAATCGTCCAAGAAGCTTAGCAGGTATCCTTCGGTTTTGTTGAATCTTTCGTCACCTAGCAGATACTTTGTACTGTGCCCGCGGTCCGCCGATATATTTGGGGCGTGAGCCTAATGCAGTCACATGAGCTGCACCTAACGTTTTGATACTTGGCCGAATAGGGATCTGTACGTGTTTGACATGCATGCCGATGGCAGTATCACCAATATCGATGCCAGCTTTCGCAACGATATGCTCCACTTCAACGGGATCATCAAACAAGCGAAATGCCGCTACAGAACAAGCACCTCCCGCATGAAGTGCAGGGACAACTGCCACTTCTTCTAATTGATAATACTGAGCAGTGCTACGCTCTACAGCTAATGCACGGTTCAAGTGTTCGCATCCTTGAACCGCTAAGCGAATGCCAAGCGGATCCAACACCTCTTTAATGGTCTTAATAATGATGTATCCTACTTCTTCGCTGGAGTTTTTGCCGATCATCCCGCCAACGACTTCGCTAGTAGAACAGCCTAAAACAAATAAATCATTTTGCGTTAAGTGTGCTGCGTCAATTACTTCAGTTGTGATGGTTACTAAGTCATTTTTAAGTTGATGAAAATCATTCATTGGAATCTTACCTCTCATTCAAAGAAAATTTTTGCGTTCGTTTTAAATAATTGACAAGCGGAAATGCTACCAATATACCAAAAACATTTTGAAGGCTATTGCTGAGAATCGAAGCAATGCCTGCTCCAAAGCCAAACATGATGGTCGTTGCTGCGGCATAGCCTAAAATCATCGTCACGCTTCCCAAACAAAGTGCCAGCAGGGGATAGTGACGAAAACGACCAGTAAGGTAGCCTTGGCAGCCATGGATCAAAATAGAAAACAATGCCCATTCTGGATAACCGGACAAAAAGTCGATCATTCCGCCGCTCAAGCTGCCGACGATCGCACCTGAAGGACCGCCTAATAGAAGAGCCGTGGTATAGATGCCGGCTTCGCAAAGGGTCACGACACCTTTTGTCTGAGGAACTGGCAGGACAAATAATAAAGAAAGAGCGGTAGTCAGTGCTGTCAGCATAGCTAACGTTGTTAGTTTCTTGGTAGACATGAGGTAACTCCTTTCCTAAAATAAGCAAGTTGATCGACATTTCCTAAAGATTCTGTCAGCTGTAGCCCATTTTCAATGCCGGCAAAAACAAAGTCTTTGGCTTGCTGTACAGCATCTGTCATTGAGCGGTCAGTAGCCAAGAGCGCAGCGATGGCAGCGGATAACGTACAACCGGCGCCGTTCGTTGTCTGTTTGGGTGATTTTGGTGTCTCAAAAAAGAAAAAGTCATCCCCATCATAGAGCAGGTCGCAGGCTTGCAGCCCGTTCAGACGAGCGCCACCTTTGATCAACACAAAAGCAGGCCCAAGTGCTTTGATTTTTTTGGCAGCTATCTTCATTTCTTCCCGAGTAGTAATGGCTTGATTTGCGAAATATTCTGCTTCAACCAAATTGGGAGTAACGATAGTGGCTAAGGAAAATAAGGATTGCAGGGCGTGTTGATACTCTTGATTGGCTTTTGTCTGTCCTTCTTTAAAAGCTAAGACTGGATCTAAGATGATCGGGCAGTCTTGGGTCACTAGGAAATTTTTCACTAATTCGATCGTTTCCAGTGTATGTAATAGGCCGATTTTGATGGCTGCTAAACGGGTGAAAGCTTTAACTGAAGCTAATTGGTCCTTCAGCGTTGCAGGAGGGATATCATAAATGGTGATTTCCTCATTGATGGCTGCGACACAAGTGAGCACCATGTGACCAAAGGTATTGAATTCTTCAAAGGTCTTGATATCTGCAGTGGCACCACCACCTGCTAAGCTGTCTAAGCCAGCAATGGTCAATACTTGTTTCATTGATTCACATCCTTTAGTCTTTCGTTTTATTATAGCGAATGGAGCAAAAATAAAAACAGCCAATTGGCTGTTTTTTTACCCATCCAATTGGCTGCTGCTTATTGATTATTTAGTAAGTTCCGTTCACGATACCATTCATCTGGTTTCCAAATCCATTCAAAGCCATCAGCTGCTAATAGATCATAGGCGGCTTTTGGTCCCATGGTCCCTGCTGAATAGTTCGGAAAATCAGGTGTTTCTTTATCCCAAGCATGTCGGATGACATCGACGATGCGCCATGATTGAGCAACTTCGTCCCAATGAGTAAAGTTGGTGCCGTCCCCATTCAAAGCATCTAAGAGCAATTTTTCATAGGCTTCTGGCGTATTTTCTACGATTTCAGTACTATTGCGGTAATCTAGTTTAACAGGAAGGGTGTCGAATCCTTGACCGATTTCTTTGCCATTTAGAGAAAGTGAAAAGCCTTCCGTCGGTTGAATATAAATCGTCAAGACATTAGGTGCTAATTTCTTCTTGCTTTCGCAATCAGTCACATCTTTCTTGAAAACATTCACTGGGACTTGCTTGAAAACGATATTGATACGGGTGCCTTTCTCTGTTAAACGTTTCCCTGTGCGTACATAAAAAGGGACTCCTGACCAGCGGAAGTTGTCGATCAAAAACTTGCCTGCGACAAATGTTTCGGTGGCAGAATCTTCCGCAACATTCATTTCTTCACGATACCCAGCAAACTGCTGATCCTCTAATTGCCCGTGAGCATACTGTCCGCGGACAAAATTGGTTTTGACTTCTTCTTCTGAATAAATGCGAATCGCATTCAATGCTTTGATTTTTTCTGTACGGAGTTCTTTTTCTGAGAAAGCGACTGGTGGTTCCATAGCTAGCAAAGAGAGAATCTGCAAGATGTGGTTTTGGACCATATCCTTTAAGGCACCACTCTTATCATAATAGCCGCCGCGTTCTTCAACGCCGAGATCTTCAGCGATATTGATTTGAACATTGTCGATATAGCGGTTGTTCCATTGCGATTCAAAAATATTATTGGCAAAACGGATTGCAGAAATATTTTGGATCATTTCTTTTCCTAGATAGTGATCGATTCGATAGATCTCTTGCTCACTGAAAACTTGATTGATTTCTTCGTTCAATTGTTTCGCAGAGGCATAGTCACTTCCGAAAGGTTTTTCAATCACCACACGATGGTAGCCTTCGGTTTCAAGCATGCCTTGTGATTTTAAATGTGAGACGATGGTACCAAAGAAGTTTGGAGACATTGCCAGATAAAACAGTTGGTTTCCTTCAAGCTGATACTTCTGATCTAGAGAATCTGCCAGCTCTTTCAATGAGTCATAGTGAGTGGTATCTGTCACATCATGAGACTGATAATAAAAATGTGAAGCGAAAGTCTCAGCTTGTTCTTTTGACTCGATCAAATCTTCGATCGTTCCCATAACAACTTCACGGTAATGTTCATCTGACCAAGGACGGCGAGCCGTACCGATTACAGCAAAATCTTCTTTAAGATCGCCTTTTTTATACAAACGGAAGAGGGAAGGGTAAAGTTTGCGTTGTGCAAGGTCACCGGTTCCGCCAAAAATAGTAAAAAGCACCTTTTTTTCCATCGTTTTCACTCCTTACAATTTATCTACAAAAATCGTACTAGCTGCTTTATAACTGACAGCAATTTCTTTATCCGCATTTTTAATGGTGATCGGTCCTTCGTAGGCAGCCGTATCAATGATCTCAAACTCTTCATGAATGTTCAGGTCGATGGCTACCAGATAGTCCAACAATTCCCGTTCATCCAACACGCGAGCAATTCGGATCTTTGTCCCGACAGGGTAAGCACTCATCGTCGTTTTTTCTCCTTCGTGGACGGGTTGTCCCTGTTCGGGGATCATTCCGCCGTGAGGACAAAACTTAGGATGTCCTAGATAGGCTTCTAAATGATCAGCCAATGTCCCTGATGTGACATGTTCAAGTACCTCCGCATCATCGTGGACTTCATTCCAAGAATAATTCAAATGCTCCACTAAAAATACTTCCCATAAACGATGTTTACGAATGAGAGCACTTGCCGAAGCTAGTCCGCTTTCGGTCAATTGGACGCCTTGATAAGGAGAGTGTTCTACTAAGCCTTCTTTTAAAAGCTTAGAAATCATCTCGCTTACTGAAGCAGCAGACACATCCAGACCAGAAACGATTTGTTTGTTGTTGATTTTCTTCTGATCACCGCCCAATTCCAAGATGAGCTTCAAATAATCTTCGCGGTTTGGTGTCATGGTATTCATCCTCTCTTATCAAAGACTATCAAACTAAATTCTATCAAAAAAAGCCACAGATTACTACGGAAAAAACCGTGGGAAGAAGAAGGTTTTTTATAAACCGCTTTACTTTATTCGCTTATTCTGACAGTCAGTTTTTTAAGAAGAAGAAAACTGAGAGAATGATTCATCCTCTCAGCCTTTTTAGTGTGTATTAAGCCCAATCGCCATTTCTGAATACTGGGACTGTTGTGCCATCTTCTTTGATTCCATCGATGGACATTTGGGCAGATCCTACCATAAAGTCAACGTGTGTTTGGCTGCGGTTGAGACCAGCAGCGGCCAATTCTTCTTCGCTCATTTCTGTTCCGCCTTGTAAGCTGAATGCATAAGCCGAACCAAGAGCTAAGTGGTTTGAAGCATTTTCATCAAAAAGGGTGTTGAAGAAAATGATTCCGGATTGTGAGATTGGTGAAGGATCAGGAACAAGGGCCACTTCGCCTAAATGTTTTGCGCCTTCATCAATGGCTAATAATTTTGCTAAAACTTCTTCTCCTTGTTCTGCAGAGAAATCAACCACTTTCCCATCTTTAAAGGTGAACTTCATCCCAGAGATGATTGTTCCCGCATAGCTTAATGGTTTCGTACTTGAGATATAGCCATCGATGCGGCGGCTATCAGGAGCGGTAAAGACCTCTTCTGTTGGCATGTTTGCCATAAACTTTTCGCCACGGGCATTGAAGCTGCCGGCACCTTCCCATAAATGGTTCTTTGGCAAGCCGATAATAATGTCTGTGCCTGGGGCAGTATAATGCAACGCTGTGAATTGTTCTTCGTTGAGTTCATTGGCTTTTTCTTGCAACGTTTTATCATGATTCTTCCAAGCTGCCACAGGGTCTTCTTCATAGATGCGCGTTGTTTTGAAAATTTGATCCCAAAGCAAGTCTTGCGCTTCTTCTGGTGTTGCATCAGGGAAGACTTTTTGTGCCCAATCTTGACCAGCGGCTGCCACAACCGTCCAGCTCACTTTGTTGGCTTGGGTTGCTTTTCGCAAGTTAATCATGGCTTTCCCCGAGGCGGCTTGATAAGTCGCTACGCGGTCTGAATCTACACCTGCTAATGCATCGGGATTGGCTGAAACCACACTGATACGGCTCGCACCTTTTGCTACCCAATCGTCTGTTTGATCGATTTTGTATTGAGGAATCGTTTCCAAGCGATCGCTGTCGGCGTGGGCAAGAAATTCTTTTTGAACGACATCATCTGTCCATTGAACGATGACTTCTGCTGCCCCTAATGCATAGGCTTTTTTTGTCAAAAGGCGAGCCAAAGGTGCTTGATCAACAGCGATTTGGATGACGATCGTATGGCCTTTTTGAACATTGACGCCAACTTCTGTGATTAGTTGGGCATATTTCTCAAGATTTTGATTAAAATTTGGTAAAACCATTAAAATTCCTCCTAATTTTTCTAACTATAACTTTCTCTATGATAGCACTATCTTTTTTTGAAAACAAATGAAATCGAAGTCAAAAAAACAGATTTTTTCATGCTGAATTGGAAGCAAATAGGGACTAGGACAATCTTAAAAGTTGTTTTGCAATCTTAAAAAAACATGATACAATGAATAAAAGGTTTTTCTGAAAGCGATGTATAGCAGAATTAAGGAGATTAAAAAATTATGGCAAGAAAGAAAACAATTACTAGAGACCAGATTTTAAAAGCTGCCTATGAAGTTGTCGCAACCGAAGGATTCACACGTTTTACCGCACGTAATATTGCAGCGAAAATGAAGTGTTCAACCCAACCGATTTACTTAGAATTCAAAAACATGGATGACCTTAAAAGTGCCTTGATCAATCAAATTTATGATTATCTAGCAACAGAAGTATTTCCCATTGAGAGACGTGGGGACGTGATCGTCGATCTGACTTTGAATTACATTGGTTTTGCGAATAAAGAAAAACGCTTGTATCGCGCGCTTTACCTGGAAGAGTATGGCGGTGGCGATTCCATGCAAAAATTTTCTTTTGATTTATTCGTCAAATCTGTGAAAAAAGATCCGAAATATCAGGATTTAACAGAAGTCGAACTGAAATCATTGCATACGGGTGTATGGATCGTTGCCACTGGATTAGCCGCATTGATGTCTTCGGGAATTCTTCATCCGACGGAAGACCAAATTGCAAAATTGATGACCGAGACCGCAGAAAATATCATTCATCGAGAAACACCGATTGATATTTCATACAAGTCATTCGATCAATAATTAAATCATACGTAAAGAGAAAAAAGCATGTACCCAGCGTGGGATACATGCTTTTTTATGTATGCGCATCAAAGAGATGCAACGATTTTTTTCGCAAAGTCTTCTAAGTTTTGAATGTCTTCTTCTTCGGCAGCCAAATCAACTTTGACGCTTTCTGCTCCTTTGATAGCACCGGTCTTGGCAAAAGCTGCTTCAAAATCATCGACAGATTTGCAAAAATCATCGTAGAACGTGTCACCTGAACCGCAAACACCAAATGTTTTTCCACTCAGGTCTAATTCTTGCAAGTCTTCATAGAAATCAACGATCTCGTCTGGCAGTTCACCATCACCATAGGTATAAGTGGCTACAATGCAAATATCTGCCTCTTCGAATTCATCGGCATCTACTTGCGTACATTCATTGATATCTACCTCAATAGCCAGATTTTCAAGTGCTTCTGCAACGATATCAGCTATTTCTTCGGTGTTGCCTGTCATGCTTGCGTAAACGATTTTAGCTAAAGTCATAAATAAGTCCTCCGATCCTTTAACGGTCAACAGTAAAAACCCTCTCTGATTATAGCAAACCCAGTCAAGAATAACAATTCTTGAAAAAAGTCTTAGGTGAATCAGCAGACTTTGTAAAATTCTTGCTTTCTATGGTAAAATAAGAGGAATTTAAATAAGGGAGACGAGAAAATGATAACATTAAAATCTGCCAGAGAGATTGATCAAATGGCTGAGTCCGGCGCATTACTTGCGGACGTTCATAAACAACTTCGTACGTTTATTAAACCAGGGATCACTAGCTGGGATATCGAAGTATTTGTGAGAAATTATATTGAAAGCCATGGCGGAATCGCTGCACAGATCGGCTTTGAAGATTATAAATATGCGACTTGCTGCAGCATCAACAATGAGATTTGTCATGGGTTTCCCCGAAAAAAAGTATTAAAAAATGGTGATCTGATCAAAGTAGATATGTGTATTGATCTAAAAGGCGGAATCTCCGATTCTTGCTGGAGTTATGTCGTAGGTGAATCGACCCCAGAAATCGATCGTTTAATGGAAGTAACGAAAAAAGCGATGTATTTGGGAATCGAACAAGCACAAGTTGGGAATCGAATCGGTGATATTGGTCATGCGATCCAAACGTATGCGGAAGGTGAAGGCTATGGTGTTGTCCGTGATTTTGTCGGTCATGGCATTGGTCCAACGATCCACGAAGCACCAATGATTCCTCATTATGGCGAAGCAGGGAAAGGCCTGCGCTTGAAAGAAGGGATGGTCATCACGATCGAGCCGATGATCAACACAGGAACTTGGAAAATGAAGATGGATCCAAATGGTTGGACAGTGTACACACTTGATGGTGGATTGAGTTGTCAATATGAGCATAGCTTAGCTATCACAAAAGATGGTCCACGGATCTTGACTTCTCAAGGAGAAGAAGGAACCTACTAGAAAAGAATGGACGGATGTCGGAGGAACCCCAAATGAAATGGATCGATAAGGCGAAAAGCAATCAAAAGCTTATGCGATTTATAGAAACGACACAAACGCGGATCACGGAATCTGAAATGGGAACGACCTCAGTTGTCGTAGCCTATTATTTATTACTATCCTTGTTTCCATTGCTGATCGCGATCGGAAACTTGCTGCCTTTTCTTTCAATCGCTCCTAGTAACGTGCTGCCCTATGTCCAAGAATTGATTCCTGGTCAAGTGTATGAATTTATCGGACCGGCCATTGAGAATCTGCTGACTTCTGGTTCCGGCGGCTTGTTGTCTATTTCGGCACTTGCAGCTCTTTGGTCAGCCAGCCAAAGCATCAATGCATTACAAATTGCCATGAACAAAGCGTTTGGTGTCGATCAGCGTTCGAACTTTATTGTTGTTCGTGCGGTCTCTTTTGTCATTATTCTCTTGTTTATGATTGCAATCGTAGGTGTGACGATGGTTATTGGTTTAGGGAAGATCATTTTGGACTTTCTACAACCAATCTTCCATATTCAAGATGATTTGATTGCTACCTTCCAAACTGTCAAATGGCCTTTGACGATCATTGCGTTGCTGTTTATCTTGATGCTAATCTACTGGTTGGTGCCTAATGCCAAAGTAAAACTTCGGTCAACGCTTCCTGGCGCAGTATTTGCTACTGCGGGCTGGATGTTGCTGTCGCAAGTGTTCGGCTTATATGCCCGCTTTTTTGCTGCTAGGATCAGCGGCTATCAAATCATCGGGAGTTTCATTGTGTTGATGATTTGGCTGAATCTGGCAGCAACGATCATTATTTTAGGCGGCATCATCAACGCAGTTGTGGAAGAATATTTATCGGGACAAGAGATCAAAGAACGAAAAGATCCCGTGGAACGTATCTCATCAAAACTTGAAGATACATTTTCCAATAAGGAGAAATAAATGAAAGTGAGAATGAGCGATGGAATTTGCATTTAAATTTATTGTACGTCTTTTCATCACGATGATCATATCTTTGATATTGACGCCCATCATTAAATTGATATCCTTTAAAATTGGTGCAGTCGATCGCCCAGGAGAACGACGAATCAACACCAAAACAATGCCTACAGCAGGAGGACTTAGTATTTTCCTGTCCTTCTCTTTTGCCTTGCTTTGGGAGTTTCGCGAGATGATCCCATTTAACTATGTCTGGCCAATGCTCTTAGGAGCCGCGATCGTTGTAGTGACTGGTTTGCTTGACGATATCTTTGAGCTCTCTCCATTACAAAAGGTCTGTGGGTTAACGCTAGCGGCTTTGGAAATCTATTTTGTGGCGGGGATCAAGATCAGTACTGTGTCGATTCCTTATATCGGTGTATTCGATTTAGGGTGGTTAGGCCTGCCAATGACAATTTTATGGATATTGGCAATCACAAATGCTGTCAATTTGATTGATGGGTTAGATGGACTGGCTAGTGGAGTATCGATCATCAGTTTGATAACGATTGGGATTATCAGTTACTTCTTTTTACCTGATTCAGTAGCTGTTTCAATGGTGATCTTTACTTTAGTCGCTGCCATCGTGGGATTCTTTCCCTATAACTTTTATCCAGCAACGATTTTTCTGGGTGATACGGGTGCTTTATTCTTAGGGTTTATGATTTCCGTTCTCTCATTGCAAGGGTTGAAGAATGCGACGTTTATAACCGTGATTACGCCTATGCTGATTCTGGGCGTACCAATCACCGATACTGTCTATGCGATGATTCGACGGAAGTTCAACAAACAAAAAATTTCTTCTGCTGATAAAATGCATCTTCATCATCGCTTGCTTTCTTTAGGATTCACTCATCGGGGAGCAGTATTGACAATCTATGCGTTAGCAATGGTATTTTCTTTTATTGCACTGTTGATGAACTATGCCAGTAATACGGCAATTATTCTACTGATCATTAGTACCGCATTTGGGATTGAATTATTTATTGAATTGATTGGTTTGGTGGGAGAGAATCGCCAACCATTGATGTGCGCCTTGAAATTTCTAGGTAATCGGCGCTTTCGTCAGGAAGTTTTGACAAAGAGAACAGGCGACTCACTAGAAACAACCGAGGAGCCAATAAAGGAACCAACAGAATCAAAAACCCCTCAGCGGACCTCGCGCAGAAAACGACGGGCTAGGCATAAAAAATAATCTCGGTCCATCAGTAAAAGAACGATCCTCACATGACATGTTCAGTTGAAGCTGAAAGTCACGTGTGGGTCGTTTTTTTTGTATCTATCCCTAAAAGGATTGTTTGCGCAAATCGATTATTTCAACGTTACGATCGACAACGCCAGATTCTGTTTCTAACATAATTGATTGGAAACGCTCATTTAAATTAAGCTTTGGTTCTTGGTCAAAATAATTGGCTGTATAGTCTTTGATATAAATAGGTCCAACCGCAGATGAGAGAGTAATGGTGTAAGGTGCGGGAACCTCTTTGTCTGAGACCAGCAAGAAACGAAAACTTGTATCGAGAGAACAGATTCCTAATTTCGAATAAGGTCCGACACCGTCATCCAGATCCAGCAGTAAAGCACCCTCATTGCTATGATATCCTTCTAGTTTGTTGATGACTGCTTGTGACATTTTTAGTTCCATCATGTGTTCCTCCTTCTTTCTCTTCATTTTCATTCTAAGAGCATTTCCCTCAGAACAAAAGTAATCTGCTTTCAGCTTATTGACGTCTTGAGGCTAAAACGTCTATACTGAATGAGAAGTTATTTCAGTGAAGAAAGAAGGATGGTCAATGCCAAGTGTACAGCAACGAGAAACAGAAAAAATGGGAACAGTTTATGAAGTTGAAAATGATAGCGGTGTCAAACTTGTAACAAGCCCGGAAGGAGCACGCTTACTGGATTGGATCGTGCCGATTGATGGCGGCCGAGACTTAGTTGTTGGGTATGATACGATCGCAGGACACCAGAAAGCGCGTTATTATGGCGCAACGATTGGGCCAGTTGCCGGCAGAATTGCAGGAACCCGATTTACTATCGACGGGAAAGAGTATCAAACAGAAGATAATGATAATGGCAATACATTGCATGGCGGATTTAAGGGATTGGATACCGATACTTGGAAAGCTGAAACATTTGAAACAGAAACCGCAGCTGGCGTAATTTATCGGACAGAACGCAAAGACGGCGATAGTGGATTTCCGGGCAATGTTTCATACACAGTGACTTATACATTGGAAAATGATGATTCATTTACGATTACTTACGATGCCACAACCGATCAGCCTACACTATATAATCCCACGAATCATGGCTATTTCAATTTGACCGGTGACACTAGAAATCCAATCGATGATCACATGGTTCAAATCAATGCAGAATATGTGGCTGAAACGAATCCTGATGTCACAACAACAGGAAAAAAACAACCTGTTGCTGATACGAAGTTTGACTTTCGTGTAGCACGAAAAATGGGCACAACATTACTTGATGATCCATTCTTATTGGATCATACTCAGGACTGGGACTTGAAAGTGACGAGCCCTGATGAAAAAGTTTCCATCACAGTTACAACGGATCGACCGGCTGTAGTCATCTATACCACACGAGATGGCGAAGAAGGAGCACCAATGAAAACCGGACCTTTTGCAAACCATGGCGGAATGGCTATTGAAACCCAAGGCGTTCCTGGAACAGAAAAATATCCTCAGTTTGGGGAGATCCTCTTACGTCCAGAAAAACCTTTCCATTCTGTGACTCGTTATCGTGTTTTTTATTAATCCTAGATAATATATGACCTCTGTCAGTTGATCTCAAACACTGCAGAGGTTTTTTTTTGACAATTTTCGATTACAGATGTAAACTTAAATCGTAAACAAGCAAGGAGGAAAAAATATGCAATCATCAAGTGCTCCTATAAAAATCAGTGATTCCGAATGGGAGATCATGCGAGTGATTTGGACATTAGGAAAATCCGATGCCCAAGAAGTCACGGCACTTCTTAGCGAATCCAAAGACTGGAAAACAGCAACCGTTAAAACATTATTAGGCCGTCTAGTGAAAAAAAGCGTATTGCGGACAGAAACCCAAGGAAAAAAATTTGTTTATTATCCTTTGGTTTCCGAGGATGCTACGATTCAAAGTGCCACAGAGAGTTTATTCTCTCATATCTGTGCAAAAAAAATCGGCCAAACATTGGCAGAAATGATTCGTGAATCGGAACTAACGAATGAAGATCTAACAATGTTGGAAGAGGCACTGGCGCAAAAAGAACCGGTAGCCGCTATTGCTTGCAACTGTATACCGGGACAATGTCAATGTACAATGAATGAAGGAGAATAAATCATGAAAAAAATCTATCACATTGAAGGAATGAGCTGCGACCACTGTGTTGCTCGGGTAGAAAAAGCAATGTCTGAAGTGCCAGGTGTCAAAAAAGCAAAGGTAAATTTAAAGAAAGCCAATGCCAAAGTCAAATATGACGAACAACTTGTTACAGATGATGACATCATCGCTAAAGTAACGGAGGTGGGGTACACAGCCACGGTTGAATAAGTCTCTCGCTGCTGTTCTTGAAAGATATGGAATGAAAAAAGTTCATTTAATTGTTTGCGGAAAGACGATAGGCAACTTCTGTCACCCCCAACGCGTTCCAGCAGGGCGCAAAACTTTCCAGCAAAAAGGAGGAATTTGAGATGAGCCATAACGAAATGGACGGAGGACATTCGGAAATGGATCACAGTAAGATGGATCACAGTAAGATGGATCACAGTAAGATGGATCACAGTAAGATGGATCACAGTAAGATGGATCACAGTAAGATGGATCACAGTAAGATGGATCACAGTAAGATGGATCACAGTAAGATGGATCACAGTAAGATGGATCACAGTAAGATGGATCACAGTAAGATGGATCACAGTAAGATGGATCACAGTAAGATGGATCATAGTAAGATGGATCACAGTAAGATGGATCACAGTAAGATGGATCACAGTAAGATGGATCATAGTAAGATGGATCATAGCCACATGGATCATGGCATGAGTGGAATGGATCATAGTATGCATATGGGGAATTTCAAACAAAAGTTTTGGCTTTCCTTGGTTTTAGCAATCCCGATTATTCTTTTATCCCCTATGATGGGGCTTGAATTGCCTTTTCAGTTCACTTTTCCAGGGTCTGACTGGCTAGTGATGATTTTAGCCACGATTTTGTTCTTCTATGGCGGTCAGCCTTTCTTGAGCGGAGCGAAGATGGAACTGCAGCAAAAGAGTCCAGCAATGATGACGTTGATTGCTATGGGGATCACAGTCTCTTATGTCTATAGTATTTACGCGTTTATCGCGAATCATTTCATGCATGGCGCACATGTCATGGACTTCTTTTGGGAACTGGCTTCATTGATCGTAATCATGCTTTTAGGACATTGGATCGAGATGAACGCTGTGTCCAATGCAGGGAATGCATTGCAAAAATTAGCTGAATTATTGCCTGATGAAGTAACTCGTAAAAAGGCAGATGGTTCTGAAGAAAAGATACCACTGGACACAGTGAAGAAAAATGATCGTTTGATCGTACGAGCGGGTGACAAAATCCCTACAGACGGTATCATCAAAGAAGGGACAACCACGATTGATGAATCCGCAGTTACGGGTGAGTCCCGTAGAGTAGCGAAAGAGTCCGGTTCGAAGGTAATCGGGGGTTCCGTGAATGGAAATGGAACGATTACTATTGAAGTAACAGGAACCGGTGATGAGAGCTATCTTTCAAAAGTAATGGAAATGGTTCGTCAAGCGCAGGCGGATAAATCAAAATTGGAAGCTTTGTCAGATAAAGTGGCAAAATGGTTGTTCTATATTGCATTGGTCGTCGGAATTACCGCATTTGTAATTTGGGTGTTCGCAGCGGATTTGCCAACAGCGCTGGATCGGATGGTAACTGTTTTTGTCATTGCCTGTCCTCATGCACTTGGATTAGCCATTCCGTTGGTTGTCGCACGTTCGACATCAATTGCTGCTAAAAACGGCTTATTGTTAAAAAATCGTAATGCACTGGAAAATGCCCATGATCTAGACTATTTGTTACTTGATAAAACCGGTACTTTAACACAAGGAACTTTCTCGGTCACAGGAATTGAAAGCTTTGGTGACTATACAGCAGATGAACTACTAGCCTATCTAGCAGGGCTGGAACAATCGGCCAATCATCCTATTGCTGATGGCATCTTAGCGCAAGCAAAAAAGGAAAATATTCAGCCGAAGGAAGCGACTGGAATCCAAGCGCATTCTGGTATCGGGATCGAAGGGATGATTGCTGGGGAGAAATGGCAGATCGTCAATCAAAAAGGGATCGAAAAGTATCAGACAACCATTGATCCGGACCAATTGAATAAATATCAAGAACAAGGGAACACCATTAGCTACTTGGTGAAAGGCAATCAAGTCGAAGGATTCGTAGCTTTGGGAGACAAAATCAAACCAGAGGCGGTAAATTTCATCGAAACATTGAAGAAACAAGGGATTACACCAGTGATGTTAACTGGAGACAATCAAGCAGCTGCTAAGGCAGTGGCAACTTATCTAGGCATCGATGAGTATTTTGCTGAATTATTGCCAGAAGATAAAGAACGAATCGTTGCTGATTATCTGAATAAGAAACAACGGGTAGCGATGGTTGGTGATGGTATCAATGATGCACCAAGCTTGGCTCGGGCAACGATCGGTATTGCTATCGGCGCTGGAACAGATGTCGCGATTGATTCCGCAGATGTTGTTTTGACCAATAGTAACCCTAATGATATTCTGCATTTTCTTGAACTGGCTCATAAAACTAGACGAAAAATGATTCAAAACCTTTGGTGGGGAGCAGGGTACAATATTGTGACGATTCCCTTAGCTGCAGGAATCCTAGCACCAATTGGTATCATTTTAAATCCCGCTGTCGGCGCCGTTTTGATGTCACTAAGCACAATCGTAGTAGCAATCAATGCTATGACACTCAAAATTGATGAGTGACAAAAAACCGAATCGTTTGTTTCCATTGATTCTCTTGTAAGCAGGAGAACGACCGAAACAAACTGATTCGGTTTTTTAGTCAGTTGAGAATCGAAGATTCTTTGGTGATTTAACGGCAAAGCCGTCGAAATAAACCTACAATCGACCAGTGACTTTATGCTATAATGTGTTCGTTGAGACAAGGAGGACGTTGAGAATGGAACTGAAGAAGTTAGAGGTTCCCACTACTTCGATCACTGAAGTAAAAAAATCTCCGATGGATGTATTTAATCAAGCGAGAGAAGCGGGAACAGCAGTATATGTATTCAATCGTGAAAAAGTGGCGGGGGTCATGCTGACACAAGAGCAATATGAAACACTCTTACAGGAACTGGATCAACGGCCATTAGCGGAAGAAGAGCCGGATCAACCAGCTGTGGCGGGATTGGAAGAATTCTTACAGATTATGCGGCAAGCATTGATCACAGGGGCAACGATTTCTGCAAAAAATTTGGACGAACGAATGGTCGCATTAGGCTTTATTACCCGCAAAACAGGCTTTGGCGGTGTAGTTGACATGATCAATGAATTAAAAGAAACCGGAAAGATTGTCTATCAATTGCGCAAAAAGCCCGATGGAAAATCTGTCAGTGCCGAAGTCATCGGCGAGCAAGACAATCAAACGCAGCTTTTTGATAAATTGATCATCAAAAAAATATTCCTTAAAGAAAACTAACAGTTATGCTGCAGCATAACTGTTTTTTTGCGTAAGTGTAATAGTGTGAGTTTAGTCGATACCGATAGAAATAATGGCTGAGACAAAAGGTGTGAAAAGGATACTCCTGATTAGGATCAAAAAGTACCATCAGATAACAGCTAAGTCTCAGCCTTTTTCAGCGACCCACTAAGCAACCGTCAACCAATAGGTTTTACCATCTTTGGTTCGCTGCATGAATCCGTATTCGATCAAATAGCGGCGAACAGTGACGTAGTCAGCAATAAACTGTTTCAAAATATCATTGACGGCACTTTCGGAATAATTTTTTTGAGAATCAAATTTTTGAGCCAAAACACTCAATACCACGATTTTGCGTTTTTCCTTACTTGGAAATTGATGAATCACCCCATCTTGATCGAAGTAAGTCGCAATGATTTTTTCTCTTTCTTCGCTGGTGATTGCATAACGATCATCCAACATGGTTGCTCCTGTATGGGGAAGAACAAAATCTTGTTCCTCTAAATGTGCCATAATACTTAAAAAGACTTTCGCTTGCCGTTCTTTTTCTTTTAATTTAAAGCGGTGATTTCGTACTGTCGAATTAGAAATACCTAGACGTTGCGCGATGACGGCATCGCTGAGTCCTTGCGCAAATAATGATAAGATCTCTTGTTGGCTTTCTGACAAACCTGTCTGCTCGCGACTTAATGACAGCAATGCATTCAGTAAACCACCATGGACCTCATTTAGATGTAATAAGATGCATTTTTTGGCGGTATAAAAGCGATCAGAGGCTGGATAAATCTGTCCTTTTTCATAATTAACATCGCAGAATAGGCATTGATAATGTGTTTTTGTGGAACGATACCCATGTTCATAGTCAGACAAAGAGGTGGCGGGAATAGTATTCACTTTAATCATCTCCTTTTGTTTGTTTATATACTAACATTTATAAATATCGTTTGCAAATATATAAACAGATGAATTTTTATTTTTTGTTTTAGCGAAAGTATTAAATTACGGATCAAAATGTGATAGGATTAACAGCAATAACAAAAGGTAACTTTGTGTGGATAGGAGTGATACGATGACAGATGTCAGTCAACGTTTTAACAAAGAAGTCTATCAAATTGCTGTTTCTTTGATTCGAAAATTTGATGAGCGGGTATCTGGTATACCAGATATTTTGAAATTAACATTAGGCGAACCGGATTTCAATACACCGGATCATGTCAAAAATGCTGGTGTTCAAGCAATTGAGCAAAATTACAGCCATTACTCAGGAATGGCCGGGTTAACGGATGTTCGAGAAGCCGCAAGCCTTTTTTTAAAAGAAAAATATCAATTGAGTTATGATCCGTTATCAGAAGTATTAGTGACTATCGGTGCAACTGAAGCAATCTCTGCTTCTTTATTAGCAATTCTGGAACCAGGAGATAAAGTCCTTTTGCCAGCACCTATTTATCCCGGATATGAGCCCGTGATTCAACTAGCTCACGCTACCCCCATTTATTTAGATACCACAGCGAACGATTTTGTATTGTCACCGGAGATGTTGGAAGCGGCTTTGATTGAGCATGGGGATCAGGTCAAGGCGGTTATCTTAAATTATCCTAGTAATCCAACCGGCGTGGTTTATTCTCGTGAAGAAGTTCAAGCACTTGCGGAAGTTCTGAAAAAATATCCTGTGTTTGTCGTTAGTGATGAAATTTATAGTGAACTTTCTTACGACGCACCCCATGTATCGATCGCAGAATATTTACCGGAACAGACCATTTTGATCAATGGGTTATCAAAATCACATGCAATGACTGGCTGGCGGATTGGTTTTATCTTTGCTCCCGTTGCCTTAACTGCCCAAATTATCAAAGTTCATCAATATTTAGTAACGGCAGCCTCAACGATTTCACAAAAAGCAGCTGTAAGAGCGTTAGTTGAAGGAATCAATGATGCTGCAGTTATGAAAGCCGAGTACCGTCAGCGACGTGATTTTCTCTATGAAAAAATGACAGCATTAGGTTTTGAAATCGCCAAGCCGTCAGGAGCTTTCTATTTATTTGCAAAAATCCCAACCGGTTATGAACAAGATTCGATGGCATTCTGTGTTGATTTAGCAGAAAAAAACCAATTAGCAATCATACCAGGGATCGCATTCGGACCAGAAGCCGAAGGATATGTACGCCTAAGCTACGCAGCCAGCCAAGAGAACCTGCAAGAAGCCATGAAGCGACTAAGTAATTATATGAAGAAACAACCAAATCAATAAACACATCAGAGCGTCCCAATGGGACGCTCTTTTGCTGCGAATCACTGCGATTGACACTCGAAGAGTGGCAGAGTAGATGATGAGCAGTACTAGGCGATCAAAGAGAGCGTAGTCACATTCAAATGAATCACTGCGATTGACACTCGAAGAGTGACAGAGCAGATGATGAGCAGTACTAGGCGATCAAAGAGAACGTAGTCACATTCAAATGAATCACTGCGATTGACACTCGAAGAGTGGTATGCAAGTTCGTCTTAGCGCAAACGCGCTAGAAGCCAGTGCGAAGCAAAGTAAGTATAGTCCCAATATGGAGTCATAAAGAACAACACACAGCGGCACTTGCACCTTTTGCTTTTTTAAGAAGGAACCAGGCAAGCTCTTTTCACTTTAATGAAAAGAGAGGAACAATGACGAGCGATACGTTTTAATGTTTACAAAAGATTTACATGGGTTTATCTATTCTTTACTTTAAATCAATCATGGGTTTACAAGGGGTTGCTAAACTAAGCATATAACGAAAGGAGATTTAACAAATGAAAAAACTGGGATTCTTAATTTTAGCAACAGGACTATTACTAGCTGGCTGTGGAAATAGCGGATCAAATGCTGCTGATAGCGGTCAAGCATCAAATGAATCAAGTGCTTCAGGAGCAGCGTCTGGAAATGTAGAAATTTTGGCTGTTGGATCAACTGCACTACAACCATTAGTTCAAGCTGCACAAGAAAGTTTCACCTCTGAAAATCCAAACTATATGATTACTGTTCAAGGCGGCGGTAGCGGCACAGGACTGAGCCAAGTAGAAGCTGGTGCTGTAACAATCGGTAATTCTGATGTTTTTGCTGAAGAAAAAGACGGAGTAGATGCTAGCAAATTGGTAGACCATAAAGTCGCCGTAGTTGGAATGGCTCCTGTAGTGAATAAAGAAGTTGGTGTTAAAGATATCAGCAAACAGGACTTGATTGATATCTTCACTGGTAAAACCAAAAATTGGTCTGAACTTGGTGGAAAAGACCAAGAGATCGCAGTGATCAACCGTGCTTCTGGTAGTGGTACACGGGCAACATTTGAAAAATGGGGACTTGACGGGGCCGAAACAATTCAAACCCAAGAACAAGACTCTTCTGGAACGGTTCGCAAAATCGTTGCAGAAACACCAGGAGCAATCAGCTATCTTGCTCTATCTTATCTGGATGATTCTTTACAAGCATTAACGATTGACGGTGTTGAAGCAACTCCAGAAAATATTGCTACAAATGACTGGAAAATTTGGTCTTACGAGCATATGTATACAAATGGCGAACCAGATGCAAACGTCAAAACATTTCTTGATTACATGTTGAGTGACGATATTCAACAAGGTGTGGTGAAAGAATTAGGATACTTACCAATCACAGAAATGAAAGTTGAACGTAGTGTTGAAGGGGAAGTTACGAATATAAACTAAGAAACTATAGTTATCAATGAATAGTCAGAGACGAAAAGGGCAAATAAATGCCCTTTTTTTCTGTATTTTTATGCTTTTTTCCTATAAAATGAAAAGGAGTAAAATTGAAAGGGGAAAAAAATGTCAAAACAGACAAAATACTTTATATATATTTGTGCACTTTTGCCGCTACTGTTTTTAGGAAATACAGGAACTGTTTTAGCTATAGAAATTGAAAGCAGCAGTCAAACACTTACTACAGAAACAATGAATGAAACAAGTGCCTCTAACACCTCAACGACGGATAGCACAAGTACCGTGACATCAGATTCAGAGGGAGCTTCGAATACCAGTAGTTCAGAAAAGAGTAGTCAAGAAAGTACAAAAGAAGAAACACAAGCTTCAGATGAATCACAGCAAGAAACACAAGAAGAACCCGAAAAAATTTATGATGTTCAAGGTGGACTTGATCCGTCGAGCAGAAATCGTTCCGATTTGAAAGAACAGGTGGGCATTCAGCGGCGTTCTCTGCGTTCAGCAGACGTCGCGTTTATTGAAGCCGGAGACCCATCGACTCCTAGTCAGGATTTTATTGATGTCTCTTCTCACAATGGCATCATTAGCGTGGAACAATACAAGATTATCAAAAGTTATGGTATTTCTTCCGTGGTTGTGAAATTGACAGAAGCTACTTCTTATCGCAATCCATTAGCAGCATCTCAAATTGCGAATGCTCAAGCGGCAGGACTGGTAGTACATGCTTATCATTACAGTTGGTTCACGACAGAAGCGCAAGCTAAAGCAGAAGCCGAGTATTTTGTCAAATATGCCAAAGAATTGAAGCTGCCAACCTCAGCTTTGATGGTTAATGATATCGAGGACAATCAAATAATGGGAAAAGCAGATCATACTGCACTTTCTAAAGTATTTGCCAATCGTATCAAAGAATTAGGCTATAGTAATACCCATCATTACACTGGGGTACTTTGGGTCACTCAAAAAGCGATCGATCCTGCTGCACTTGGCTATAGTAATGTCTGGATCGCGAATTATCCGTATGTTCCTGCAGGACAAAAATTCACGGAATATAGTGCATGGCAGTGGACCTATAATCTTTCTTTCCCAGGAGTCAGTGGGACCTTCGATATGTCTTCTGACTATAAGAAATACTTTACTGGTCAGGGGCAAGGAGGAGCAATACCAGACAACCGCTACGCTACGATTACGAAAGATAACTACACGATTTGGCAGAATTTTTCTTGGAAGAAAAAAGCAAATTCAAAAGATTATTTGGGTCAAACGTTACAAATAAAATATCGTTACGAGCATATCAATGGTAGTACGTATTTTTCTGTGTACGATAATCAAGGTACTTGGATAGGTTATATTAATGCTGGTGGAACTAAGACAACTGATGGCGCACAAGGAAGTTGGCAGTCAAAAGAAACGTATGTAAAGTTTCGTTCGACCGGAACGGTTTATCGCAATTTTAATTTCGATTCCACAGCAATAGTATCAGAAGAAATGTTGAGGAATCTTTACAAGGTAACAGGCACCTATCGTCATTTTAATGGTGTCGTATATGATTCAGTATATGATCTCAATGGTAAATGGATCGGTTATATCGATTCTGCAAAGCTTAGTGTGGAGAATCAAGGTCCAGCTATTAGCGACGGACGCTATACAACAATCACTAGTGCAAATTACTCGATTTGGCAAAATTTTTCTTGGAAAATGCGTGCGTCAAGTAGTTCTTATTTGCACCAGACGCTAAAAATTAAATATCGTTATGAGCATTTGAACGGCAGCGTTTATTTTTCATTATATGACAATCAAGACAATTGGGTGGGTTATATTAATGCAAATGCCACGAAAGTTGCCGACAATGCAGCGGGTGCTGTGTTATCCAGTGGACAATACGGAACGGTTACTAGTAAAAATTATTCAATATGGCAAAATTTTTCTTGGAAAGAAAAAAATAAAAGTGCTAACGTTTATGGACAGACATTGCAAGTGAAACGCTATTATAATCATTTTAATGGCAGTACCTATTATTCTTTATATGATAATCGAGGTACTTGGCAAGGATATATTAATAGTGGTGGAATGAAGATGGCGGATAATGCAGCTGGGAGTGCACAAAGCTATCATAAGAAAATAAAGTTCACACAAAATTTTCCTTTGTGGCAAAACTTTAACTGGAAAAAGAAAAGTACCGTTACAGATGCAATGAAACAAGAGACGTATGAAGCAAGATATGTATATCGTCATTTTAACGGAAGCAATTACTTATCAATTTATGACAACAAAGGCATTTGGCAAGGTTATATTAATGAATCGGCCACTCGCCAAGTAAACTAAAAAATTCAGGACTTGCGTATAGATTACGCAGGTCCTGAATTTTTTTTGGTCTCAAGAGGAAGTGTGATCGTAAATGTTGAGCCAGCCCCTGGGAAGCTGTCAACTGTGATAGTGCCGCCTAACAGTTTCGTATAATCTTTAACGATGGCTAGTCCTAAGCCGGTTCCTCCTGAATTACGCGTACGAGCTTTATCTACGCGATAAAAACGTTCAAAGATCCGAACTTGATCTTCTCGATCTATACCGATCCCTTGGTCACGAACTGAAAGCTGTAATTGTTTTGCTCGATACGAATAGTCAACTTGGATGGTCCCTTGTGATTTGGAATAATTGACTGCATTTTCAATCAAATTTTTTAAGATTGGTTGCAGTAGCTCTCTTTTTGAGATGAAAATCAACTCTTCGGGACCATTGATGATAAAGGACAACTGTTTTTCTCGTGCAATTGGTTCATAGGAGCGGATGATTTGCTCAATCAATGCTCGAAGGTTGATTTCTTGTGCGGTGTAATCAAATGAATGACTATCTTTGGATAGGAGAATAATCTCTTGAATCAAATTTTCTAGACGATAGGCATCTTTTTGGATGATTTTAAGGAACGAAACCAATGTTTCTCGATCTTCTAAGGCACCATCCAATAATGTTTCCGTAAAACCAATCAAAGAAGTGACTGGCGTTTTCAATTCATGAGAAACATTACCGACGAAATCTTTTTGCATTTTTTCTAATTGACGCACCCGAGTCAGATCATAAGAGATCCCTAACAACTCATTTTCATTAAAGAGACGCAATGTTACATCAAGAACTCGCGGATGATCATCACTCAAAGCAATTTCTTCTTGTAAAGAAGGGGTCTGCTCGTTCATGTGATAAATTAATTGAATCAACTGTGTATCATGAATCACTTCAGTGAATGGTTGTGGCAATTGAGGCAATGCTTCGATCCCTAGCTGCTCTTGCATGGTAGGGTTCAGCAATAACAATCGGTCATCCTGATCAATGATAAAAACCCCGATCATCAGTTCATTCAACAGGCCATACAATTGTTGCTCAGAAGCGGCATAAGCTTGATAGGTTCGACTCATTTGTTCACTCAATTGATTAATCGTCTGGTATAAGTCATCATGCTCAGGTGTTTCTTGCATAATGATCGCCTGTTGATCAGGAGAAGAAATCATTTTTTTTAGAACAGGCAAAATAGTCTGCACAGGACGATTTCTTTGACGTAACGCATGAAACGTCAAAAAGCTGACAAATAAACAAAATAGGAGATAAACGAAAAAGATCGAACGCTGAATGGTTTGGCTTTTAGCAAAAAAAGGTGCCGTTGGTTCAGCGATCCGCAAAATTTGCTGCAAGTTGCCATCTTCTTTGACAGGGATCGCAACATACAGCAATTCTTCATTCAATGTATCACTTTTTCGCAAAGACTGGCCCAGATTACTACCTTTTAAGACTGCCTGCACTTCAGGCCGGTTGGCTCTGCTTTCTTTTAAAGACGAATCGTAAGTATCGTAGATGATCCGCCCATCCTTGTCCAATAAAGTGATCCGGCTGGAACTATCCTGTACATAGGCATCAGCAAATTGTTGCAATGTCGCTGGTTGATTATCAGAAAGGTTCAAGAAAATCGCCGCTTTTTCTTCCAAGAAGTCTACTTGTTGGGCAATCACTTGCTGGCGATAGAAGCTGCTAAGAAACTGCCAGCAGATGATAAACAGTACGGCTAATAGCAGACTCCATAGGCCATAGCCAAAGCGTTTCATGAATGAGGCTCCTGAAATTTATAGCCAAATCCGCGAACTGTTACTAAATACTCGGGATGTTTCGGGTCACGTTCCAGCTTTTCGCGTAAATGACTGATATGCACATCAACGATTCGGCTTTGGCCATCAAAGTCAAAATTCCAAATGCGATTCAGCAGCGTATCGCGGTCGATCACACGGCCTTTCCGTTTCATGAAGTATATTAGCAGTTCAAACTCTTTTGGAGTCAGAAAAATCTTTTCTCCCTTGACGCTTACTTGGTAATTGGTCAAGTCTGCTAAAATGTCACCAATTTGCAACATTTCTGCTGGCTGATCCGAAAGATCTGCAGTGCCTCGCGGTTCCAACCGTCTAAAGATTGCTTTCATCCGAGCAAGCACTTCTCTAGGGCTAAAGGGCTTGGTCAAATAATCATCTGCTCCGATTTCAAGCCCAAGAATCCGATCAATCGGATCATCTTTAGCGGTTAAAACTAAAATAGGGGTCTCGATTTTTTCTTGTCGTAGTTTCTTGGTGATTTCGATACCGTCCATTTGCGGCAACATCACATCTAAGATAATGAAGTCAAAATCTTCAGATAGTGCCAGATCAACCCCCATTTTACCGTCGACAGCCGAAACGACTTGGTATCCTTCTTTTTCTAAATTGAATGTAAGTAAAGTAACGATAGATGGTTCATCATCTACCACGAGAATTTTTTTCATCATGAACTCCTTTCTTAACAAAGGAACAATCATTTTACGTTGTTCTAGCTATATTTTAGCATGAATAAAGAATTGGTACTATTGTCTACCACAAATAAATGCTATAATAAAGGACGATTTGAGAAGAAAGCTGAGGGTGTTCGATGATTGGAATCAGTGCATGTTTAGGTGGGGTCATGTGCCGCTATGACGGGCAGCATCAAGCGGTTGCTCAACTGGTTGAACTCGTTCAAACTGGTCAAGCAGTGATGGTCTGTCCAGAAGTCCTTGGCGGGTTGCCAATTCCTCGTGAGCCAGCAGAAATTGTTGGTGGGGACGGTAGAGATGTTTGGTCACAAAAAGCCAAAGTCATTACTGTCACTGGAGAAGATGTCTCAGAACAATTTATGATCGGCGCAAAGCTTGCCTATCAAAAATTACGCGATCTTGGGATCACGCAACTGATCTTAAAAGAAAAAAGTCCTTCTTGCGGCAGTCGGATTGTTTACGACGGCAATTTTTCAGGAGTCAAAAAAGAAGGTGTTGGTGTCGCCAGTGCTTATTTTCAACAACAAGGAATGACCGTGCTGTCGGATGTCGACTGGCTTGCTGAGCAGGAGGAAAATAATGGAGATTGAAAAAACCAATCGAATGAACGCGTTGTTTGAATTTTATTCTACACTGTTAACTGAGAAGCAGATGAATTATATGGAATTGTATTATGCAGATGACTTCTCATTAGGTGAGATTGCAGAAGAATACCATGTAAGTCGGCAAGCAGTGTATGATAATATCAAACGAACGGAAAAAATTCTTGAAGATTATGAAAAAAAACTACACATGTTTTCGGATTATATGATGCGGGAAGACTTGTTGGAGCAATTATCTGAGTACACCAAGACGCACTATCCCAAAGATGAGACATTGCGCTCGTTGATCGAAGAGATCCAAGAAATCGAAGAATAAAGGAATGAAAAAAAGATGGCATTTGAAAGTTTAACAGAACGCCTACAGCAGGCGATGAGCAAACTGCGTAAGAAAGGGAAAGTTTCTGAAGCAGATGTAAAAGAAATGATGCGGGAGATTCGTTTGGCTTTATTAGAAGCCGACGTTAATTTACAAGTAGTCAAGGAATTTACCAAAAATGTTCGTGAACGTGCAGTTGGAGCAGAAGTCTTAGACAGCTTATCTCCCGCGCAACAAATCGTCAAGATCGTTGATGAGGAACTGACCAAAACATTAGGTTCTGAAACAGTTGGTATTGAGAAATCACCAAAAATCCCGACTGTTATTATGATGGCTGGTCTGCAAGGGGCCGGTAAAACGACATTTGCTGGGAAATTAGCCAACCATTTGATCAAGACAGAAAATGCGCGGCCGTTGATGATCGCAGGAGACGTGTACCGTCCAGCAGCGATCGATCAGCTGAAAGTTTTAGGCCAACAATTAGATGTACCAGTTTTTGATATGGGAACCGATGTCAGTCCTGTTGAGATCGTTCGTCAAGGGATGGCATTGGCAAGAGAAAAGAAAAATGATTATGTCCTAATCGATACTGCCGGTCGTTTACACATCGATGAAACATTGATGGATGAATTGAAGCAGATCAAAGAGTTAGCACAGCCGAATGAAATCCTCTTAGTCGTTGATGCGATGACTGGACAAGATGCCGTGAATGTCGCCGACAGCTTCAATCAACAATTAGGTATTACTGGGGTCGTTATTACGAAACTAGATGGGGATACTCGTGGGGGTGCTGCGCTTTCCATTCGACAAGTGACTGGTGCGCCAATCAAATTTACCGGTACTGGGGAAAAACTGACAGACTTAGAAGTCTTTCACCCTGATCGGATGTCCAGCCGTATTTTAGGTATGGGAGACATGTTGACGCTGATCGAAAAAGCCCAACAAGATTACGACGAGAAAAAAGCAGAAGAATTAGCGCAAAAAATGAAAGAAAATTCCTTCGACTTCAATGACTTTGTTGAGCAGATCGACCAAGTGATGGGCATGGGACCTATCGAAGATCTTTTGAAGATGATTCCAGGAATGAGTCAAATGCCAGGTATCGAAAACGTCAAAGTCGATCCGAAACAAATCGCGCGTCAAAAAGCGATGGTCTATTCAATGACGCCTGCAGAACGGGAGAATCCTGATTTGCTGAATCCAAGTCGTCGTCGTCGGATCGCAGCGGGGTCTGGAAATAGCGTGGTCGAAGTCAATCGGATGATCAAACAATTCAAAGAATCCCGAAAAATGATGCAACAAATGACCAAAGGAAATATGAATATCCCGGGTATGGATCAAATGTTTGGCGGCGGTGTTAAAGGAAAATTAGGTAAAATGGCCATGAACCGAATGGTCAAAAAACAAAAGAAGAAAAAGAAAAAACGTAAATAATTAACTGAAATAAGCAAGCAGCCGTTATGCTGATCACCATGAAAAGTATCGAAAAGATTCCAGGATCATTTCTGATACCAGAAGATGGTTTGGTCGACAACGGTTGCTTTTTTCGTTTGCGGTCTTCTGTTCGTCAGTTGCTTGTTTGGAAAAGGGAATACCTATCAGTTGGATCGATAGCTGAAACGTAATATAGCGACCTTTGAACATGTATCGGCTGAGCAAGGATAGATTGTTTAACTAGCTGATCCAAGTAGATTCATTAAGTACTTGAACGCGTTGCAAGGCAAAATATTCGTGCTTTAGACGGATAGATGCTACTATTTATTTATAGTAATTGAAAGGAGCAAGTGACGATGACAAACAAAGATCGAGTTGAAGGTAAAATTACTGAAACAAAAGGGAAAGTTACGGGCGATGACTCCGAAGAATTAAAAGGGAAAACCCAAAACGAATACGGTAAAGTGAAAGATAAAGTAGAAGACTTTGCAGATGACGTTTCTCGCAAAGTGAATCATTTCTTTGATAAACATGACGATAAAGATAAGCCTAACCGCTAATTTAACTGAAACAACCGTTAACGATTTCGTTAACGGTTGTTTTTTTCTTTTAAAAAGGAAGACTGTCAAAGAAGTGCTAGCTGACAGTCCGGTTATTCATAAAGCGACGAGCATGCCACCATTTTTTGATTGCTTTCGGATAAACCAATAGGAAGCTGACTACAAGACAGACCACTAAGTAAATACAAATCGAAACGATAGTTCTCGTTTGAGAGAAGTCGTCATAATAGAGTTGGACCAGCAACCAATTCATATTGATCAAGTAGAACCAAGTACCAATGGCCATCACTAAAAAGACGGGCAATCGAAAGGCGGGAACCGTCAGATAGTCGCCGTCATTTTCTAAGGAGATGCGGGCAAACACTTCTTGAGCAGCAGCAATCAACAACAAGGATAGGAGTAGTGTGGCGAAGACTGCCCACCAATTGACTGGTAAGCCATTGGGCCAGTCATTCCAAAGATTGTTCAATACTAAGTGCCCCCCTTTTCCATAGAAGAAAAAGCTCAGAAATTCTTGCAGATTATAGTAAAAACTGTAAAAACCGCTCATCAAGAAAAAAATCAAAACGATCGTTAATGGACCGAAAAAGAGATTGCCCAAAAGCACCCCTAATAAGGATCCGATGGCTGTCACTGCCAAATTTCCTACAAACGTACCAACACCAGATGCGAATAGATCTGATAGCGGAATTTGGAAATATTCGGAGGGAATCATCAAGTAGCGAATGCAAATATTGCTCAAAATACCAATGATTAAAGCGAAACTGACCGGTGCAAATAAGAAAACCGCTTTTTGACGGAAAATCTGTCGTTTTTTAAACGGCAATGAGAATAAAAAACGATTGAAATTTGTCTTTTGATCAATGAAAAAACTAAGAAAACCAAAAACAAACAATAATGGAAGAATAAAATAAGCGCCTGAGGTATTGAAATTAGCAATATACGTATCCTGTCCATCACTTTCTGGTACCGGCCTATTATAAATGAGCAAGTTTTCATCCTTGTATTCATCGATCGATGAGTAATAGACTGGTTTTTCTCCGTTATAGTCCTTAATATAGTAATCAGGATGCTCTTGGAAATCTTTCTTGAATTCTTCTGAATCAAAATAGTTCTTTTGATTGTGCCAAGAACGTTGGGTATCCCAGCCCATTCCTGCATAAATCAAAACCAAGATCAGACAAAAGCCAAGCAACAGTTTGCCATATCGCTGGCAATAAATTTGTTTTAACATTTTCTTTCACCTCTAACCTTTCAACAAGGATTCTTGACTCAAATTGGCTTCAAATAAATCTTCCAAGGTCAATGGGAGTTCTTCAAAGAGCAACGGCTCTAGTTGCCGGATCTGTTCTTCTAATGCCGCGTCGTATTCTTCGAACAAAGCAACAATCACCCGCCCTTGACGATTGATCAATTTCGAATGCTGTTTGATCATTGGCGGTACCTGTTTCCCACGAAAGACGAATTGAATTTTACGGGCATTTTCCCGCATCGTTTCTAACCGATAATCTTTAGCGATTGTTCTTCCTTTGATTAAAAGGGCTCGGTCGATAATGTTCTCAAGCTCATTTAGATTATGAGAAGCGATGATGGCTGTGCGATTAGATTCACTCAAGTTTTCTAACAAAAGGCCAATGACCTTTTTGCGTACAATAATATCTAAACCGTCAAAAGGTTCGTCCAATAGCAAGTAATCGGCATTTGAAGCAATGGCTAAGATCATTTTATACAATCCTTGCATGCCTTTAGACATTCGGCGATACGAATGGCCAAGCGGCAATCCATTGCTCTGCATCAGCTCAAGATAAAGGTTTTGATTAAAGTGGGAATAAGCGAGACGATAAAAGGCATTGATTTTTTTCAATGAATACGCCGCTAAAAAGTTCTCTTTTTCATCGATATAAAATAAGTTTTCCTTTAGTTGTGGCTTCTGAGCCAATGATTGACCATCAATCATGATTTCGCCGCCGTCTAAAGCGTACTGTCCTGAGAGTGTACGGAAAAGCGTGGTTTTTCCAGAGCCGTTGCGCCCAATCAAGCCAACGATTTCATTTTTGCGCAATGAAAATGTAACATCTTCTAGAATAGTAGTCCCTTCAATTTTCTTTGTAACGCCTTCTAGGTTCATTTATTGATCCCTCCCAGTTCTTCTTCAAAAACAGTGACCCAAGCAGTGATTTCTTGGATGCTGATCTGCAAATGTCCTGCCTCGATCACTAATTCTTTCAATCGTTCTTTTAATTGTTGGATGCGCCGCTCGTCGCGTGGAACACTATCCAGTGCTTTGACAAACGTTCCTTTGCCTTTGATGGTGATCAAGACCTGCTCATTTTCTAATATTTTGTAGGCCTTGCTGACGGTATTTGGATTCATCAACAAGCGTTTGGCCATCTCACGAACCGAAGGAATTTGATCACCCGGTCTCAAAACACCATGCAAGATGTCTTCTTTGATGCTCAATATCAGCTGCTCGTAATAAGGTTTGCTGCTTGTCTTGTTGATCATGACCATGTACTCAGCCCCTTTCATTTATGTGTACTAGTATACGTAGTACACTATCAAAAGTAAAGAACTTTTGCTAAAATAAGACAAAAAGGAGGAGTGACTATGACTCGTTGTGGTTGGGCAACAAGTAGTCCCGCAATGCAAGAGTACCATGATCATGTCTGGGGGAAACCGGAGTATGATGATCAGCAGTTGTTTCGTAAGTTGGTTTTAGATATGAATCAAGCAGGGCTGAGTTGGCAAACGATTTTGAACAAGATGGCAAATTTTGATCAAGCATATGATCACTTTGATATTGAGACAGTAGCCAATTACTCGGAGGAGAAAATTCTAGCACTGATGGATGATCCCGGTATTATTCGTAATCGCAGAAAAATAGAAGCGGCAGTTCATAATGCACAACTCGTATTAGCGATTCAGCAAGAAATCGGCAGTTTTTCTGATTTTTTATGGCGTTATGTCGACCATCGACCCGTCATCAATCATTTTCAAACACAATCAGAAGTACCCACCCATTCACCAATTTCTGATCGCTTGGCGAAAGATTTGAAAGCCCGTGGCTTTAAGTTTGTAGGAACGACGACAATCTATGCATTCATGGAAGCTGTAGGAATGGTTAACGATCACCTGACAAGCTGTATCTGTTACGAGGAACGTTAGAAAGAAGACGAGAAAAATCGAGGAGGAGTCATATATGGGAAAACTGGTTTTTTATGGCGCTATCAGTTTAGATGGCTATTTAGCTGGAGCAAAGGATCAATTGGACTGGTTGTTGGAGACCGATACGGGGACAAGTACTACGTATGAGAAATTTTTTGAAACGATTGATGCAACAGTGATGGGCCGTAAGACGTACGAAGAAGCCAAAAAAATGTTGGCGACGGAGAAGCTCTATCCAGAAAAAGAAAATTATGTGTTTTCCCGTCAGATGCAGACCGATTTAACGGACGCAGTAGTTGTGGATCAAGACCCGGTTGCTTTTTTATCACAATTGAAAAAAGAGAAAACGGTTTGGTTGGTTGGCGGTGGAAAGTTATTGCACCCTTTATTGGAAGCAGATCTGATTGATGAATGGTATGTACAGATCGCTCCTGTGTTATTAGGAACAGGCAAGCGCTTGTTTGAGCCAGGAGAGTATACTACTCGTTTACAATTCGTGGATATGACGCAAATGGGTGAACTCGTAGAGATCCACTATCAACGGAAATAGATGGCTTGCTTTCTGAGTTTCTCTTTTTCTGTGTTGCAGATACTTCCTTATGATTCACTCAGAGTTTACATTGAACCATCCAGCAAAAAAACGCACACTCACTGGTTTCCCTTATGGGATAGATCAGTGAGTGTGCGTTTCTTATCTGACTGTCACAAAATCGTGACCGGTTTTTAGTTGTAACGGTTAAACAAGTCGATGTAGTTGTCAACGATTGTTTGGAAGAAGTTGACGGTATCTTCTTTGATCGTATTGTTTTCATCGATCAAGTTCATGATTCCACCGATATAAGCTTCTGGTTGTTGCAAAGTCGGCATATCTAAGAATACCAATGATTGACGCAGGTGATGGTTCGCACCAAAACCAGCGATCGCACCTGGTGAAACACTTACGACTAAAGCAGGTTTCCCGCTCCAGCTGCTTGCTCCATAAGGACGTGAACCGACATCCAAGGCATTTTTCAATGCTGCTGGTACAGAACGATTGTACTCTGGTGTAAAGAAGAATACACCGTCCACACTTTGCAATTCATTACGGAATGTTGTCCATTCAGTAGGCACTTCGCCTTCTACTTCCAAGTCTTCATTATAAAATGGGAGATTGCCGATTTCTAAAAAGACAGCTTCGAAACCTTCTGGCAATAATTCTGCAAATTTCTTCGCTACCAGCTTGTTATAAGAGCCTTCGCGTAAACTACCAACGATAAAACCAATTTTTTTTGTCATGTTGAATTCCTCCTCATATCTTTTACATGTTTTATCTTACCAAAAGTAAGTAAAACTGACAAATAAAAAGCATTTGCCTAAAAAATCCAGTCATAAAGCGATCTCTCAGCTATAATGACTGTCTCTCTCTAATGATACGCGTTGCAGGAAAATCTGGCAAAAGATAACCTATAGAAGAAAGAAACAGAAAAAAAGAGACTGTAAAGAAAAAACTCTTTACACCGTCAGTAAAACCTGTTAAACTAGCTCTTGTGATTAAAACAATGGAGGTGTAAATAATGGCAGTAAAAATTCGTTTAAAACGCATGGGTTCTAAAAAGAAACCTTTTTACCGTATTGTCGTAGCAGATTCACGTTCTCCTCGTGACGGACGTTTCATCGAAACAGTAGGTACTTACAATCCTTTGCAAGACCCAGCTGAAGTGACAATCAAAGAAGATTTGATTCTTGATTGGTTATCAAAAGGTGCGCAACCTTCTGATACAGTACGCAATATTCTTTCAAAAGAAGGCGTAATGAAAAAACACCACGAAGCTAAATTCACTAAGAAATAAGGTGACGACGGATGAATGATTTGCAAGAATTAGTCTTAACGATCGTTTCACCATTAGTGACCAAACCTGAGGAGATCCAGCTTGATGTGGTTGAATCAGAAGATTTCTTTGAATATAATCTTACAGTTGCTCCGGAAGATATCGGACGAATCATTGGTAAACAAGGTCGGGTGGCTAAAGCAATCCGGACGATCGTTTACGGGGTTCGCACCAACGGCCCCAAAAAGGTCCGTTTAAATATCATTGATGGAAAGTAATTGATCGCATCACTCATTGAGTGATGCTTTTTTTCTATCCTGTTAGTTCATGCTCAAGACCTATGACAGATCGGCTGATTTTTGAGATAATAAAAAAAAGGAGGCGGGAGTATGTCACAAGTGATTGCATGGATCCTATTTATTTTTGTTTTGATCTTTATTTATAAAGTGGGGTCATTTATCTGGCGCACATTAGGCGTATTGTTTTTGCTATTTTTACTATGGATCTATCGGGATGTCATCTTTACACAAGTTAGTCAATGGACACGAGATTTCCGCTGGGACCAACTACCAACTTATTTGGACCAAGGAATTCAATGGGTAAAAGACGGCTGGCAAGCCTTGCAAAGCTGGATTTCGAATAGGATTAGCTAGGAACAGGAGACAAGCAAAGTTGTTTGTCTTTTTATTTTGGAAAAGGTATGCTCTATAAAAAGGGGGAAATCATCATGAAAAAAGAAATAGGTCTCCTAGTGACAGTATTGGCCATTGGGGCATTAGCAGGATGCGACACGAAAAATAATACGGATAAGTCTGAGTCAACCCATTCAAGCACTCATACTAGTACAACCATTTCTTCTGAAAGCAGTAGCAGTAGTAGTGAGGCAGCCTCCAGCAGTGCCGCGCAAACTTCAAGTAAGACAGTTACCCAAGCAGGAACACTGGATCAGTTGTCAGCTGCTTTTCCGCAGGATCGCTTGCCATCAGAGGTGGCGCTGACGGAGCAAAAGACCTTGAATGCTGCAACCGACGAAGGGGCAGATCAACTCTCTATCCTCTATTATCAGTTAAATGATCAACGAGAATTGAATGATCCATCATTGAACAATGAGACACCAATCGCTAGCTACAAAAATGCTGCTTACGAAAATGAAGACCAAGCGGCGGAGGCTGTACATGCGAACCTTGATGAAGGCGGACAGGCGGTCGATCTAGGACATAACATCACTGGTCATATGCAAGGTGCAGCTGGTTCCAGTTATCTAAGTTGGCAAGAAGGCAATTGGAACTTGACGGTACGAGCAGTCAATCAAGAAAATCAAGATCCCGTGCCAGTAGCAAAAAAAATCGTGGCCTATTTAGAAGAAGCTATGCTGCCCGCTCCAGGAATTGGTCAAATCACCATTGATATGGGAAAATCAGATTACACGGCTAACAGCGTTTCTTGGCAAGACGGTAAGATCACTTATACCTTGCAACATCAAGATCCTTTATCCGCATTGAAAATGGCTGTCTCAATGAATCAATAAAAGAGCCAATCTAACGTGTAGGAGGAAGTCATGCAAATTACGTATTTATCTGATCCTCAAGAAAAGAAACAGATCGCACAAACCATTCTGGCTGATTTGCCGGAATGGTTCGGTCTGCCTGAAAGCACTGCCGATTATATTGAAAAAAGTGCCTATCAAGAAATGATCGTAGTAGAAAACAAAGGTTTTTTGACCCTTGTAAAAACAAGTCCAGCGACTGCTGAGATCTATGTTATGGGCGTATTGAAAGCCGATCACCATCAAGGAATCGGCAGCCAATTGATCCAAGAAGCCATCCGTTGGTGCCAACGAGAAAGTATGGCCTTTTTACAGGTTAAGACATTGGCAGAGACGCATCCAGACCAATATTATCAGCGTACACGAAACTTTTATCGATCTATGGGATTCTTGCCAGTGGAAACTTTTCCCACCCTTTGGGGAGCGGAAAATCCATGCTTGTTGATGATCCAAGCAGTTCCTCCTCGGGAAAACACTAGAATTCCTTAACTGCCCATGCTAAAATGAGAAGGATTATAAAGGAAATGAGGACCAATCGTGACTGAATTTTTAAATGTAGGAAAAATTGTCAATACCCACGGAATCCGGGGAGAAGTACGAGTAATCTCGCAAACCGATTTCCCAGAAGAACGCTACCGTAAAGGGCAACGATTAACACTGTTTCGAGAAAATAAAGCACCGCTGGAATTAACCGTCGCTGGTCATCGTAAACACAAGAATTTTGATTTATTGACATTCGAGGGATACCCCACGATCAATGATGTGGAACCTTTGCGAGACGGTATCTTAAAAGTTTCAAAAGACGAATTAAGCGAACTAACAGAAAATGAATATTACTATCATGAAATCATCGGCTTGACCGTCATTGATGAGCAAGCCAGAGAACTAGGAAAAATCAAAGAAATCCTATCTCCCGGTGCCAATGATGTTTGGGTAGTCCAACGCAAAGGCAAAAAAGATGCGTTGATTCCCTACATCGAATCAGTGGTAAAGCAAATTGATTTGGATAAAGGCGAAGTGCATATTGAGATCCCAGAAGGGTTGTTGGATGATGAGGATTGATGTTTTAACCTTATTCCCAAGAATGTTTGACGGCCCAATGGGGGAATCGATCATTGGAAAAGCTCGGGAAAAAGAGCTTCTAGAAATCAATGTCTCAAACTTTCGCGAATTTTCGGACAACAAACACCAAACAGTAGATGACTACCCTTATGGCGGAGGGGCAGGGATGCTGCTGAAAGTTCAGCCGATCTATGATAATTTAAAAGCGATCGAAACTGCCACCCCGCAAACCAAAAAACGTATTATCTTGTTAGACCCTGCCGGTAAGAAATTCGATCAAAAAATGGCCGAATCTTTTTCGCAAGAAGAGCATCTGGTATTTATCTGCGGACATTATGAAGGGTATGATGAACGAATTCGTTCGCTAGTGACGGATGAAGTTTCTCTCGGGGATTATGTTTTGACTGGTGGCGAATTAGGCGCGATGGTGATGATCGATGCGACCGTTCGTTTGCTGCCTGAAGTGCTAGGAAACGAGACGTCTGCGCAGACTGATTCCCACTCCACAGGGTTGCTTGAACACCCGCAGTACACGCGACCAGCAGAATTTCAAGGGATGACGGTCCCACCAGTCTTGATGAACGGCAACCACAAACTGATCGAAGAATGGCGCTTAAAAGAATCCTTGAGACGAACTTATCATCGGCGACCTGATATGTTGGCGGATTATCCCCTAACAGCAGAAATGAAAAAAATGCTACAAGAGATCGACGAAGAAGCTTCGGCAGAGGATGAATCAAAGTAAGAAATCTCAGTATCTAGAATCGCACCTGCAATCAAATGAAACCACCACAACGGATACTAGAAGCACCAGTCTAGTCCGTTGTCTTTTTTATAGAGACAAAATAAATGTCGGGAAAAAAAGCTGGTGACAAGAAATTTGTCTTTACATGAGCTGGAAAGTTATGGTAAGATATTTCAGTGAGTGTAAACTCAACTATTACGATATTCCGCTGGAGCAAATTGCTTTAAGAATGTTTGGGAATAAGGAGAATGATAAAGATGAATCCATTGATTCAAGAATTAACTCAAGAACAATTACGTACTGACATCCCAGCTTTCCGTCCTGGGGACACTGTTCGCGTTCATGCGAAAGTTGTTGAAGGAACGCGCGAACGTATCCAGTTATTTGAAGGTGTTGTTATCAAACGCCGCGGAGCTGGTATTAGCGAAACTTATACCGTTCGTAAAGTATCAAATGGTGTAGGTGTTGAACGTACCTTCCCATTGCACACACCACGTGTTGCACAAATCGAAGTTGTTCGTTACGGTAAAGTACGTCGTGCAAAATTGTACTACTTGCGTGCATTACACGGAAAAGCAGCTCGTATCAAAGAAATTCGTCGTTAATCATTTATTATCAGATGAAGCAAAAGCCCTTGTTTTCAAGGGCTTTTTTCTTTTGGTCAGGAGGGGTCTATCATTTGCTTTAATACCTTATGCGCAAGTAAATAAGGCTGATCATGTAGCTGCATATTTTTTAACAGTATCCCGAAAATTGTCTTTTGTTCTGACTGAGGATTCGATTGAATCCGAAGAAAAGTTTGATTAGAATCTCGAAAAAGTCATGAAAGTCGATAAAAATTATGCTATACCTAAACAAAGATAAAAATTGAAATGAGGGATGAGGATGAAAGTCACTTATTTGGGTACTGCTGCGGCAGAACGTGTTCCAGCCATATTTTGTAATTGTAGGATCTGCCGTCATGCGATGGAGAAAAAAGGCCGGGAGATTCGGACCCAAACGCAAGCGTTGTTGGATGATGGCAAGCTTTTGATCGATTTTCCTGGGGACAGTTACCTGCACCGATTGAGTGGTCGAGTGGATTATAATCGCGTCGAAGCATTATTGCTGACCCACTGGCACTCAGATCATTTTTACGGAGAAGATTTAGCTTATCGAATGTCCGGATATGCCAATGGGATCACGACTCAATTGGCTGTCTATGGCAATGCCTATGTGAAAGGTTTTTATGACCGAGCGTTCCAATTGGAAGGACGTTACGATGAACAACGCCTGACGTATCATCTTTTGGAAGCGTATCAAAAAACATGGATCAATGGCTATGAAGTGTATTCTTTACCGGCACAACATGGTCATTTTGCCGAAGATTGTTTTATCTATGTCATCAAAGATCCAACAGGCAAAACACTTCTCTATGGACACGATACAGGCTACTTGACGGAAGAGATGTTTGCTTTTTTAGAAGCAAATAAGTTTATTTTTGATTGTGTATCAATGGATTGCACGGGGCAGACCAATGCTGACCAGATGGCCAATCATATGAATTGGTCGCAAAATATTCAAATGAAACAGGAGCTGATGGATCGCAAGTTAGCGACTGAAAAGACGATCTTTGTCGCCAATCATTTCTCTCACAATGGAGGGAGAACCTATCAAGAGATGGCAGATCTCTCAGATTCAGAAATGATCATTACCGCATATGACGGGTTGGAGATCCATCTTTAATCCGTCTGACGATTAATTCCTGAATACTGAATGTCAACAACTCATAAGGGAGGCAAACAATAAAAATAGATCATGAAAATAGCGTGTTAAGTGGGAAACGATGTCCAGCGAGATTTAGGTGCTAGAGAAATGAGTAAATAAAGAGGAATGATTTTTCATGAGAAATCAGAAATTTGAATACTATATGCGAGAATTAAACCTGATTAAAAGACAAAACTGGATTGAAAATGACCTATATCATCTAGTTGCGGAAATGATTAAGGCTGGCAAAAATATGTCTAGGCTATCTTTAAGAGATGTAAGCTTGCGAAGTAGGAGTCCAAAAGGTCAGATATTCTATGGCTTATCTTCATTTCCTGATTTTGTCATCTTGGATGAACGGTTTGATAATTCAGATAATCTTGCCGGGGGAAGTGTAAATATAGCGAATAAAAATTTGATTTATGGCTGCGTTGAAGTAAAAAATGTCGATGAGAAGCTATTAGATCTAGAATCAATCGATCTAATATCAGAATTTGAGAAAGCAAAAAAACCAGGAAATGAACTGAATCAAGATTTAGGCCAACTCTTAGGACAAATACTATGGTTTAAAAAAGTTTTGTATACAAATGGCAATATATGGAAATTCTACAAACGAACAAGTCAAGAAACAGATAACTTTCTTACTGACAAATGTATAGAAAAGTTATTTGAGGATCGTATGAAAAATGAGGCCCCTGATTACAAATGGTATGCAGGACTAGATGACGATAATTTAAAGATTGAAAAAGTTTTTGAGTTTGTCTTAGAGAGTGATATAAAAAAAGAAGTATGGGAAGAATTTCTAAATAGCTTATATTCGATTAACTGGGAAGGATAAAGATGCTATTGTGGAAGAATAATCATCTTTTAGAAATGAATCAGGTTGTTTTACTTGCGGCTCAATGGATTGCAGGGGGCAGAAACATGCTGATTCAATGGCCAATCATATCACAATAGTCGAATGAAGCAAGAATGGATGGATCTCAAGTGATTGACTGAAAAAGGGATCTCTGTTGCCAATTACTTCTCACAATGGGTGAACTTATCAGCAAATAACGGATCTATCAGCTTCAGAAATGATTATTACCGCATATGACAGGGGTGGAGAGCTATCTTTGAGCCACTTGGAAATCGTCTAGCACGTATAACGCTATCGTCAGTTTAATAAGCGAGTTGAGGACCTATATTTGATCTCCTCGATTCGCTTTTTTTGATAGTCTGAGATAAACCGCTTGCTGATGAAGGAGTGTAGCTAATAAAAAAAAGATACCAGTTGAAGTGCGAAAAATAAAAAAATAGAAGTTGTTCTTGAATGAAAATAGTTGGAAAATCATTTTTCATTTTCTTTTATGCCTGTTAAAGTCAATGATACCAATCATATTAACAAGACCAAAAATGAAAATACAAAAAAAACTGTTCTTAGTATTGACTCATAAAAAATACCACTACTATACTTGTATTGTGGTTATAACCAGTTAGGAGAGACATCGATGCAAAATACATTTCAATCAAAATCACTTTATTATCAGCTGGTAGAAATATTGAAACAACGAATCGAAAACAGTATGGTCGCTCATGATAAGCTGCCATCAGAAAGAGAGTTGACCAGTTTTTATGGCGTTAGTCGCACGACGGTGCGACTAGCATTGCAAGAACTGGAAAAAATGGGCTACATTTATCGACAACATGGAAAAGGAACCTTTGTTTCGGAATTAAGGACAAATGCGACTGATCTAGCTGGCGCATATAGTTTTACCGAACAAATGCGGGCAATGGGCAAACATCCTGAAACCAAGATATTGGCCTTCAAGAAGATTGAAGCAACCAAGTATTTAGCGGGGCATATGAATGTTCAATTAGGTGAACCTTTGTTTCAGTTAGACCGTTTGCGTTTAGCCGACGATCTGCCAATGATGATCGAGAAATCCTATTTGCCAGTGAAGCTATTTATGACACTATCTCGGGAACTGCTATCGATAAAACCGTTATACGATTTGTTTTCTGAAGATTTCAATCAAATGGTACGATCGGCTGACGAAGAATTTTATGCCAGTATTGCCCAGAAAGAAGATAGTGAGCTGCTAAATATTCCAGAAGGATCACCAGTGCTCCATTTAGTTCGCTCAACCTATAATCTCGAGAACGAAGTGATTGAATTTACATTAAGTGTGGCACGGGCCGATAAGTTTCATTATAAGATCAGGCATCTGCGTTCCACTAACTGAATTGGAGGAAAGAAAATGTTTATGTTGTCAAAAGAAGAACTGCAAAAGCTAGGAGCAGAAAATACTACCCGAGAAATTCGACAACAACCGGAACTGTGGCATGAGACGTTTGACCGTTATCAAGAAATAGTCGCAGATCTAGATCGTTTGTTTACGGATGCGAAACAACATGCTGGAGAGCGACCGATCCGCGTCATTTTTACAGGGGCCGGAACCTCTCAATATGTGGGGGATACACTAATTCCGTTTCTTACTAGTCAAGGAAATACGAACCAGTTCATTTTTCAAAGTATTGGTTCGACCGATATCGTTGCTACGCCAAAAGAATACCTGATTCCTGATGAGACAACGATCTTGGTCTCATTTGCCCGCAGTGGAAATAGTCCAGAAAGTCTAGCCGCAGTTAAGATGGCCAATCAGCTGGTCAACAAGATCTATCATATCGTGATCACCTGTGCACCAGACGGATTATTGGCTACACAAATGCCTACAAAAAAAGAAAATCTAGTTTTACTAATGCCAAACAAAGCCAATGACGCTGGTTTTGCTATGACAAGCAGTTTCAGCTGTATGACGCTGACTGCGCTACTTATTTTTGATCAAGCAAGCAATCAGCAAAAAGAAAGATATGTTCATCAATTAAGTCGACTAGGAGAAGAAGTCATCCAACGAGAATCAGAGATCCAAGGGTATCTGGCATCAGACTTTCATCGCATCATTTACTTAGGTTCGGGAAGCTTAGGCGGATTGACTAGAGAAGCGCAATTAAAAGTTCTCGAGTTAACTGCTGGAAAAATCGCAACCGTTTTTGATACATCTTTAGGATTCAGACATGGTCCCAAATCTTTTGTCAATGAGCAAACATTGGTTTTCCTGTTTGTCAGCAATGACTCATATACGCAGAAATACGATGTAGATATGCTGGACGAAATCAAAAATGACGGTATTGCCCAACGCGTTGTTGGAATTGGTCAAAAGGGTTCATTGTTTAGTGGTGATTCCTTTGAGTTAGCTGCAGATTCGTTACTGCCGGATGGCTATCTTGCTTTAGCAGATATCATGGTAGCCCAAACGATCGCATTACTTTGTTCGGTGAAGGTTGGTAATACACCAGATACACCATCGCCAAGTGGAACAGTCAATCGTGTGGTCAAAGGTGTAACGATTTATCCATATGAAAATTAGGAAAGAGTGTGAAGCATGTTAGAATGGTCCGAAAATAAAAGACAAGCAATGGAACGTTTATCGACGCCGGAAGGCATTATTACCGCCCTGGCGATTGATCAGCGTGGTGCACTGAAGAAAATGATGTCAGCTTTAGGGATGGAAGCGACGAAAGAAACGATTGAGCGGTTTAAAACCCTGATTTCACAAGAATTGACGCCCTATGCCTCAGCCATTTTATTGGATCCAGAATATGGGTTGCCTGCTGCACAAAAACGTGCAGCAGAGAGCGGTCTTTTGCTAGCATATGAGAAAACCGGTTACGATCAAACCGTTCCTGGTCGCTTTCCTGATTTGCTTCCGGATTGTTCAGTTATTCGGTTTAAAGAATCAGGTGCTGATGCGGTGAAATTTTTGCTGTATTACGATTGCGATGAAGAAGAGGAAATCAATTTTCACAAGCAAGTTTTTGTTGAACGAATTGGAAGCGAATGCATGGCTGAAGGACTGCCATTTTATTTAGAGTTATTGTCATATGATGCTAAAAATGTAGATACGAAATCGCTTTCCTATGCCAAAGCAAAGCCGCGCAAAGTGATCGAAATGATGAAAGAATTCTCGAAAACCCAGTATAAAGTAGATGTCTTAAAGGTTGAAGTACCAGTAAACATGTCATTTGTTGAAGGGGGTGCAACAGGGGAGATCGCCTATACACGTCAAGAAGCTGCCGCTTATTTTAAAGAACAAAGCGACGCAACAGATTTGCCATATATCTTCTTAAGTGCTGGGGTCTCAGCGGCATTATTCATGGAAACATTGCGTTTTGCCAAAGATGCTGGGGCACGATTCAACGGTGTACTCTGTGGCAGAGCAACTTGGAAAGATGCAGTCGCTCCTTTTGTTGAAAAAGGAGAAGCGGCAACTTTAGAATGGCTGACAGAACAAGGGACACAAAACATTCGTCAATTGAATGAAGTGATAAGAGAAACTGCCGTTTCGTGGCATGAGAAAGTAGTACAGCCAGTCCAATAGAGCAATTCACCTTGCAAAGCTGACTACTAATGAATGGGAGCAGAACATGGCTACGTTTGAAATAAAAGAAGAGTTTTTAATGAATGGTTCTCCTTTTAAACTACTATCTGGTGCGATTCATTATTTTCGGGTCCATCCGGATGATTGGGAGCACTCTCTTTATAATTTGAAAGCGCTTGGATTTAATACCGTCGAAACCTATGTGCCTTGGAATTTGCACGAACCGCATAAAGGGTTATTTCAGTTTGAAGGCATTCTTGATTTAGAGCGTTTTTTGTCCTTGGCACAAGAGCTTGGTCTGTATGTCATCCTGCGACCTTCTCCATATATATGCGCCGAATGGGAATTCGGCGGGTTACCTGCTTGGCTACTAAAGGAGTCTGGACGATTAAGAGCATGTGATCCGAGCTATTTAGCGCATGTGGCGGAATACTACGATGTATTACTTCCAAAAATCATCCCCTACCAGTTGAGTCATGGAGGGAACATTCTAATGATCCAAGTGGAAAACGAATATGGGTCATATGGTGAAGAAAAAGCTTATTTGAGAGCTATCAAAGAAATGCTGACAAACCGTGGCATTGATATGCCTTTATTTACTTCGGATGGTCCTTGGCAAGCCGCTTTACGAGCTGGCAGCTTGATTGAAGACGATGTATTGGTCACAGGGAATTTTGGTTCCCGGGCAAAAGAAAACTTTGCAGCGATGCAGGATTTTTTTGATCAGCACAACAAAAAATGGCCTTTGATGTGTATGGAATTCTGGGATGGCTGGTTCAATCGCTGGAATGAACCAATTATTCGGAGAGACCCAGATGATCTCGCTGAATCAGTCAAAGAAGCTTTGGAAATCGGTAGTGTCAATTTATATATGTTTCACGGGGGAACCAATTTTGGATTTATGAATGGTTGTTCGGCTAGAGGCGCAGTCGATTTACCGCAGGTCACTTCCTATGACTACGATGCACCATTGGATGAGCAAGGGAATCCGACAACAAAGTATTACGCATTGCAGAAAATGCTAAAAGAACATTTTCCAGAATATGAACAGCACGAACCGCGCAGCAAAACATCTCTATCAATGGAACTTCAACTACAAGATAAAGTCAGTTTGTTTTCTGTTATCGATCAAATCAGTCAGCCGGTCAAGACGGTTTATCCGCAAACGATGGAACAATTGGACCATCCTTATGGCTATTTGTTGTACCGCACGAAGAAACGGCGGGACGCCGAAACAGAAAAGCTCCGGATCATTGATGGAAATGATCGTGCCCAGATTTTCTTGAATGAAACATTCCTTGCAACGCAATATCAAGGAGAAATTGGTGAAGACTTATTGATTAAGCAAGCGGCAGAAGAAAATCAATTGGATATTCTAGTAGAAAATATGGGACGAGTCAACTATGGACATAAGCTGACAGCAGAGACCCAGCGAAAAGGGATTCGTAGAGGTGTGATGGCTGATCTGCACTTTGTGACCAACTGGACTCATTACTGGCTAGACTTCAGTAAGTCACCAGCAATTGATTTTACGCGGGACTGGCATCCAGAACAACCCGGGTTTTATCGTTATTCCTTTGTGCTAGAGGAAAAAAGAGATACTTTTATTGATTTGACAGGATTCGGCAAAGGAGTTGTTCTGGTCAACAATGTCACTGTTGGACGCTTTTGGGAAGTTGGCCCCATTTTATCATTGTACGTACCAAGCGGATTTTTGAATCATGGGGAAAATACAATCATTATTTTTGAAACGGAGGGCTGCTTTGCAAAAAAAGTACATTTGAGAAAAGAACCGGTTTATAAAACGATGGAGGCGAAAAAAGTATGAGTATTATTGGTGTACGTATTGATGGACGATTGATTCATGGACAAGTGGCAAACTTATGGACGACCAAGCTGAATATTAGCCGAATTATGGTTGTGGACGACGATGTAGCAGAAAATCCAATCGAAAAGAGTGGCCTGAAATTAGCAACGCCTGCAGGGGTCAAGTTAAGTATCTTGCCGATTGAGAAAGCAGCTGCCAATATTTTGGCTGGAAGATATGATTCTCAACGGTTGTTGATTGTTGCTAAAAAACCTGACCGTTTGCTCAAACTAGTGGAATTAGGTGTGCCGATCACTGAAATAAATGTTGGAAACATGTCCCAAACAGCTGAAACAAAGTCTATTACCAAGTCAATCAATGTTGTTCCCGCAGATATTGCTGATTTCAAAGAACTTGCTAGCAAAGATGTGAAACTTTTTGCACAAATGGTCCCTAGCGATAAAGCTGAAAACTTTATGAGCCTTTTAGAAAGATAGGAGAATCAATATGGAAATTCATTGGTGGCAAATTTTATTATTATCATTATATGCAGGTTATCAGATTCTAGATGAATTACAGATCTATTCTTCAATGAGTGCGCCCGTTTTTGCTGGTCTTTTTTCAGGGGTAGTGATGGGAGATATCACAACCGGTTTATTGATTGGTGGTAGTATGCAACTGACAGTCCTTGGTGTAGGGACTTTTGGCGGTGCTTCGCGGATCGACGCCAATTCGGGAACGGTTTTGGCCACGGCATTCTCTGTTGCATTAGGAATGGATCCAGAACAGGCAATTGCTGCAATTGCTGTACCGGTAGCTAGTTTGATGATTCAATTAGATATTTTAGCTCGTTTTGCGAATACGTATTTTGCTCATAGAATCGATACCCACGTGGAAAATATGAATTTCAAAGCCATCGAACGAAACTTTTTGTTGGGCGCAGCACCGTGGGCGCTATCACGACTTGTTCCTGTATTTCTCGCGTTGGCTTTCGGTGGCGGATTAGTCGAAAACGTTGTTGGTTATTTGAATGGTGATTTAAAGTGGTTAGGCGATGGATTATCCGTTGCCGGAGCAGTCTTACCAGCTGTAGGTTTTGCAATTTTACTTCGTTATTTACCAGTAAAAAAACATTTTCCTTATCTTATTTTAGGCTTTGTTTTGACAGCATTATTAACAACGGTATTTAGCAATATCCAACTATTGGGCAGCAGTGTAGCAAGTGTTGTAAAAGATTTCAGCGGTACCTTCAACGCATTACCAATGTTGGCAATCGCACTAATTGGTTTCGCACTTGCCGCTATCAGCTACAAAAATGGACAAGCACGTCCAGCAACTAATACCGCACAAAACGAGCAGCATTCGGAAGGAGAGATTGAAGACGATGAAATCTAATGTTAAATTAACGAAAAAAGACTTCCAACAAATCAATCGGCGCAGCCTATTTGGTTTCCAACTAGGATGGAACTATGAACGGATGCAAGGCTCAGGTTACTTGTACACCATTTTGCCGCAACTACGTAAAATCTATGGGGACAACACCCCTGAATTAAAAGAAATGATGAAAACGCATACACAGTTTTTTAATACATCAAATTTCTTCAATACCATTATCACGGGGATTGATCTAGCGATCGAAGAAAAAGAGGGATTTCAGGCAAAAGATACCATTTCAGGGTTGAAAGCCGGGTTGATGGGACCTTTCGCAGCGATCGGTGATTCGATTTTCGCAGCCCTAGTGCCAACGATTTTTGGTGCATTGGCTGCGAATATGGCCATCAATGGAAATCCGATCGGCATCTTTATCTGGATCGCTGCACAAATCGTAGTCATGATCTTTCGTTGGAAACAACTGGAATTTGCTTATAAAGAAGGTATTTCCCTTGTGACAACCATGCAAAGCCGCTTAACAGCATTAACAGATGCAGCGACATTACTGGGTGTTTTTATGGTAGGAGCATTAGTGGCAACAATGGTCAATGTAAAATTTGCTTGGGCACCAAGTATTGGGGAGGTCACATTGAATATGCAAAACAATATTGATATGATTTTGCCGCGGCTCTTACCAGCAGCTATTGTCGGGATTGTCTATTGGATGTTAGGAAAGAAAAACATGACATCAACCAAAGCAATTTTCGTCGTATTGATCGTCAGTGTGGCACTGTCGGCGTTAGGAGTTATTTCGAAGTAGATGGAAAGTAGGTAGGAAGTTGATGGAAAAGCAATTAGTCTTGATTAGTCATGGCCGGTTTTGTGAAGAATTGAAAAAAAGTACAGAAATGATCATGGGGCCTCAGTCAGAGATCCAGACAGTCCCATTATTACCAGAAGAAGGTGCCGATGATTTTCGCCAAAAACTAGCAGCTGTCATCGCTGACAGTCAAAACCCTGTGGTCTTTGCTGATCTGCTAGGAGGAACCCCATGCAATGCGGCTTCTCGGTTAATCATGGAAGGTGCGACATTTGAGCTGTATGCAGGAATGAATATGCCGATGGTGATTGGCTTCCTCAACCGCACATTGACAGGAGATCCATTGGATTATGAACAATTTGGTAAAGAGAATATCCAACATGTCAACACGCTTCTCACTGCAGTAGCAGATTTTGAAGAAGATTAAGCAGAGGCAAAGACATTAGAAGTTGATCAGCAAAGAAAAACCGGCATTAGCTGTACTTCTTAGCTATCACCTATTTGCCTTAACCAAACGACAAAAAGCGCTGAAAAGCCCCAACTCTTTGAACAATTCCCTAAAAAAAGGTATGATAACTAAAAGTATATTTTTGAAGGGACATCAAAGGGATGAAGTACTCAACGAAATACAGCGATGCCATTCATATTCTGGCCTATATTGAAATGTTGAAGGGAACCGATCTATCCAGTGATCGAATTGCTCAAAGTGTCGAGACCAATCCAGCCTATGTCCGCCGAATCATGAGTGATTTGCGAACAGCTGGCTTGATTGAGAGTCAACGGGGAAAAGCTGAACCTAAATTACTAAAAAAACCCGAAGAGATCACTTTGCTAGACATTTATTCAAGTGTTGAAAAGGACCAACGATTGTTGCATATTGACAAAAAAACCAATCCTAATTGTTTGATTGGCGGTAGCATTCAGGAAGTTCTAGATGAGACCTATGAGCGTCTGCAAAAAAAAATTGAGTTAGAGATGCAACAGATCACACTAGCAGATATCATAGATAAACTCAATGTGGCTGCTGAAAAATGAAGAGAGACAGCTCCGTTTCAAAAGCAAATGCTTGACGAAAAGGAGCTTTCTTTTTATAATCAACATGTAACCTTAAAAGTTACATGTGTTTTTCTACATGTATAAGTTTAAAGATGAAAGGAAGAGAACAATGAAAATTGGAATTATTGGTGCAACAGGAAATGCTGGTTCAGCGATTTATCGGGAAGCAAGCGCACGAGGACATGAAGTCGTAGCTATCGTACGCAATGAAGAAAAAGCAAAGGAAATGTTTGGGAATTCTGTCAAAACAATAACCAAAGACGCGTTTGAATTGAAAAGAGGCGAGTTGGAAGGTTTTGATGCTATCATTGATGCGTTTGCTACTAGCCCTGATCAAGCCTATCTACATGTCGACTTAGCAGCCCGTTTGATCCATCTTTTCCGTGGAAAGAAAACTAGATTGTTCTTCATTTTAGGGGCGGGTAGTTTACTGAATGATGCTGGCGACTTGAATGTTAATGACTTGAAAAAAGCACCTGATAGTGAAAGCTGGATCGCGATTCCAGAAAATCAATTAGACGAGTACAATTTCTTATTAACTGTTAAAAATGTTGATTGGGTAGGAATTTCTCCAGGGAACCTTTTCCAAGCTGGGGAAGCTAAACCGGCTATTTTAGGAAAAGATCACTTGCTTCAAAATGATGCCGGACAATCTGTCACATCTAGCGGAACATTGGCAAAAGCTATTTTGGATGAGTTAGAAGTCCCTCAATATCAACAAACAAGATTTACAGTTATTGATGCCTGATTTTTTTGACGATCGGGATGGTCTTGAGGAGCAAAGGAGCGGAAAGAACAGTAATGTTTTCATAATGTTTCTTCCAAGAAAACAGGAAAGAAACCATTTTAGAAGAAAGAGTTTTCGAAATTCAAGAATTCTACCAAGACAAAACTCTGCGATTTGCTTATAATCAATAGCAGAGGTGATGGATATGGAGAAAAAAGAAGCATACGAGCTGATGCTCCTTCAGTTAAAAGGATTGTTAGAAGCGGAGAGTAACTGGTTAGCGAATCTGGCTAATTCTTCCGCATTGCTGAATGAAACGTTACCAGATACGGTCTTTGCCGGCTATTATCTGTTTCAAGAAGGCGAATTGATTCTAGGTCCTTTCCAAGGCCGCGTGTCTTGTACCCGCATCCAGTTAGGAAAAGGGGTCTGCGGGGAGTCCGCTGCTGAGAAAAAGACTATGATCGTCGATAATGTCAAAGAACATGAGAACTACATATCTTGTGACTCGGCAGCAATGTCAGAAATCGTTGTGCCAATGCTGGACAATGACCAACTGATCGGAGTATTAGATATCGATAGTTCGAAAACAAGTAGTTATGACGAGATCGATCAACTTTTCTTAGAAAAATTTGCCGCTTCGCTAGTAGCTGCACGGCGTAATTGATAAAACGAGCAGCGAATCGTGTTCGCTGGTACAAAAGAAATACCCAAACGATAGAAAGCGCAACTTTAGTTCCTGAAGTTGCTGAATTGCCGGCTTGTTTCTGAGGCAACTTCTATTCGTTTGGTTTTTTTGTCTGTACTGTTTTTTTGTGCGAATCAATGCGTATTGCTTTTAATTATTAAAAAACGATGATATTATGATAACATAATTAGAAAAATTAAATTTGAAGGTGGAAATTATGAATTGTGATAACATTGTTTTAGGAAAAGCGTATGAATGTAAACCGGTAGGTATGCAAAGGAGGATCATCGGTGAGGTAATCCGCAAAATGGAAAATTGTGTGGTGATGAGTGTCGTAAGATATGATGGCATTGATCATGACGAAATCGAGGAACGATGTGGAAGAGTCGTTGCTCGGTATAATGAAATCTATGGACCAGCTTTAGTCGAATGTTTTTTTAGTTAAAAAAAGACAGAAGCTTATTGTTTAAAAACAGGAAAATAATGAGCTAAACAATTAAAAATAACAATTTAATCAATAATATTTACGATGTTAGCCAAATTTTTTCAGCAAAGAGTATCCTTTGCTGTCTGGGACAGTAACTTTCAAGGGCAGAATACTTGCCTAATAGTTACGGCTCCTATTTTCTGCTATCATCGTTTTTTGTATGCTGCGATAGACTGCCAGGCGGCCAATAAATTTCAATAAAGACTTAATGATGGTACAATAAATTAAAATCGTACGCCTGGAGGAGAATGTTATGAGAGCTGAATTAGTGATCTTAGAAGAAGAGGAGTTACTGTTTAAGCTTCCCAATGAACAAGGTTTATTACAAATTGCAGATCATGATCGTGTGACACAGCTTGATAATACTGTGTTTTTTCTTGTTAAGAATCATGCGGTAACAGCTATTACAACGGATACATTGCTGGACTTGACTCAGCCCCATGATCGAATCATTAGTATTACTCCTAGCTGGGAAATCCAGGCACCTTACCTTGCACATTATTATCAGGAGAAGTATGGTTTGTTGAAGAAAAAAAGTGAAGCGGTCCCAGGTGAGCAAAGTGAGATCATTGCAACTTGCGCAAAAAATTTTGACTTATTGTTAGATAAACTTGGCTATTACCAAAATACCACTTCCCTTGATCCAGTGAAAAAAACAAAAGCAAGGCATCAATGGAAAAAAGAATTGCAGGATCGACCTTTCTATATTGACTATCAAGGAAGTCAGGCAACTGTTTATTGGCAAAAGCGCAATGAAATGCGAATCGAAAAAGGGGCAAAATTAGCCGAAGAAATTCCATATAATAAAGACGGTTCCTTGGGATTTTCTGCTCGCTTAGGAGAAAAAATCCGCCAAGATCATCAAGCAGCGATTAAGGATTATTGCACGATAGAAGAAGTTATTTTAAAAAGTGTCAATGAGGTTGGTCTGTTTCTTTACTACGGAGGGACCAATGGTTGGTTGCAGTTAAAAGACCCATCCGGGCAGACACTCCACGAACTAACCGTGGTGGGCTGACACGACAAATACGCGATACGCAGTCGAAGGACAACGCTTGTCAGATGAAATGGATTCTCATCGGCAAGCGCTGCCCTTCTTTTTTAGCTGAACTTTCTTGAAATAAGTTTCAACTCAGTTCTTGCTGGAAGATACAATTGAGTCGTCGAATAAGGAATAATCTTGTCCACTCTTGTTTATTACTACGGAAGGTTTTCCGTTTCCTTCTTTTTCTGCACGATAAGCTTCACGGTGTTTTTGCAAGTGTTCGGGCCGCTTTAGCCAGGCTTGGAAATGTTTCTTTTCTTGCCATTTTGAGACGAGTTGAAAATCGACTGATGCTTTTTTTTCGTTGATCCAACATTCAGATTGGAGACAGCCTTCAAACGTTTTCATCGAGGCGATATCTTTGCGGATCTTTTCTGAAAATGTTTCTTTTGCTTCTGCTAAAACTTCAAATGTCACAGTTTTGATATACATGACCAACACTCCTTTTTGTGGTAAATGCACGATTTGACTTTGCATCATCATTTTTCAATTAGTATAGCTGTAATTGAGAATGATTGTCAATTAGGTCGGTTTTTTTCTTGGAAAATACTTGCCTAGTGAAAAAAGATGTTTCTTTCCTACCTAAGAACAGCTAGGAAAGAACTCTCCATAGGACCTTTCTCTAGGTATCTTTGAAGATTCTTTCAAGTAAGGGAATTTGACAGAAAGATTCGAATCACGGTAAACTTCACTTAACAAAACAGAATTTTTAGAATTATCTGAAAAATAGGAGGCGTCAAGAATGACAACCAAAGCAAGAGTTATCGGATCACTCATCGTTTGTAGTTTTTTTCTAGCAGCCTGTCAACAGCCGTCATCGAAAACCACAGATTCAAGCAAGTCAGCAAATGCCAATCAGCCAATGCTGAATGTTCAGTTTTCTGCTGAAATGGGGAGCGCCGATTTGTCGTTAGCAACCGATTCTTACAGTTTTATTACCTTGAACAATGCCTATGAAGGACTTTATCGCCTCGATGAAAACAATGAACCCGTGATTGCCGGTGCGAGTGAAGACGCAATGGTCAGTGAAGATGGGGTGGTGTACACGATCAAATTACGAGAAGATGCCAAATGGTCCAATGGGGAACCTGTCACAGCAGAGGATTATGTCTTTAGCTGGCAACGAACGGTTGATCCTGCTACCGCCTCCAACTATGCCTACATGCTAGCACCAGTCAAAAATGCTGCAGCTATTTCCGATGGAACGAAGGATAAAAGTGAACTAGGGATCGAAGCTGTCACGAGTCATGAATTGAAGATTACATTGGAAAAAGCAACGCCTTATTTTAAATCTTTACTCGCTTTTCCTACTTTTTTCCCGCAGAGTGAAGCGGTTGTTCAAGAACATGGGGATCAATATGCCTTAACAAGTGCGAATGCAGTCTACAATGGTCCTTTCACATTGGAGGATTATGATGGTCCAGGTACAGATATTCAATGGACACTCAAGAAAAATCCTGAGTATTGGGATGCAGAGTCAGTGAAGTTATCCGGAGTTCAGTTTGATGTCGTCAAAGAATCTTCAACTAGCTATAATTTGTATGAAAGCGGGCAAGCAGATGACATCACATTGAGTGGGGAACTGGCGATGCAAAATGTAAATCACAAGGATTATGTTGTTCAACCGAGCGCGACGACCCAGTATTTAGAAATGAATCAAGCAGCGGAGGACTCACCGTTTCGGAATGAAAAGTTGCGGCAAGCGATTTCCTATAGCCTTAATCGTCAGCAAATCGTTGATCAGATTTTAGGTAATGGGTCACTTCCAGCTGTTGGATTTGTTCCTTCTGATCTAGCCTTTAATCCTGAAACGAAAACAGATTTTGTTAAAGATGCAGGGACTTCGCTGCCTTATGATGAAGAACAAGCCAAGAAATTGTGGGAGCAAGCAAAATCCGAACTAGGAAAAGATACCCTCACCTTTGAATTACTCACCTCAGATACCGATCAATCAAAGAAATTAGCCGAATACATTCAAGGAACGCTTCAACAGACCCTTGAAGGATTGACTGTAGAAGTGACCAATGTTCCTTTTTCTGTGCGATTAGATCGTTCCAACAGCGGAGATTTCGAAATGGTCATGAACAATTGGATCGGTGATTATGCAGATCCGATCAATTTCTTGGAACTTTTCAAAAAAGATAGTTCATACAATCGCGGAAAATGGTTGGATGATACCTATGATAACTTGATTTCAGAAGCATCCGATGCATATGCCAACGATCCTCAAGCACGTTGGCAAAATATGGTGGAAGCTGAGCAGATTTTGAATGAAAAATTGGGTGTGATTCCATTATTTCAAAGCGCAGAGGCTCATTTACGTTCCCCAAAAATCAAAGGCTTAGTGGTCCATAGTGTCGGTGCAGCCTATGACTACAAGAATGTTTCCCTAGAGTAAAGAAACAAGCAGTAAGTTAGAAGAGATGGATCTTTCATCTTTCCCCAGATTGCACAAGCAAAAATGATCAATAAATCAGCAAAGGAGAACCTAGTGAAAAAAGCAGTCCAAGCAGTTATGACTTTTTTATGGAAACAGCCGCAGCAAAATGCAGTTTTAACAAAAATCAATGCGCAACCTTTAGAAGCAGTCCATTCGTTTTTATCAGCAGCAGATGCAATGACTCTCTATGAAGAGGACTTGGTTGATTCAGAGATTCTTTATGGGACCGTTGTCGAAGTCGTTCAAGAAAAAGAAGAATGGGCAGAAATCATTGTCTTAGACCAAGCAAGTAATAAAAATCCCCGAGGCTACCCAGGGTATGTTCCTAGCAACGTATTGACTGTCATAGACGAGAAATATGGATTGGGGAAAAATCAGAAGGTAGCGGTAATCAAACCAACTGCTGTCCTGCAATTCAAAGATCATCAAAGAATCCTTTCTTTCGGGACACTGCTGGATTGGCTTTTTGAGGACGCTGAGTGGTATCATGTGATGACACCTGAAGGACCAGCTGAAATTTCTAAAACACAAGCCCAACGAATCGATCAAGGAAACTCAACAACTCCCCGACAATTGATCGAGATGGCAGAACAATTTCTGGATTTGCCTTATGTATGGGCAGGGATCAGCAGCAGTGGCTTTGACTGCTCAGGGTTTATGTATAGTTTGCATCGGGTCAATGGTATTTTGATTCCTCGGGATACCATTGAACAAGCGCAAGCGGGTGTGCAGCGATCCTATGAACAGGCGCAGCCAGGTGATCTATTGTTGTTCGCATATGAAGAGGGAAAAGGAAAAGTCCATCACGTCGGTCTTTATTTAGGTGCAGACGAGATGATCCACTCACAGACCCCAGGCTCCAAAGTCATGAAAACAAAGATCACTGGTTCTGCTTATGAGCCGGAATTGGCAGTTGTCACTCGGTATATCGACTAGAAACAGCCGCAATAAGAAAGAATGAGGTAGAAATCGCAAGTGATAGAAACAAAAAAATAGCAGTAACCGAGGAAAGCCCACCATTTTTGCAGAATGCAGCAAGAAATGGCGGGCTTTTTGACCGATCAAAAAAAGAGATCAGTTATTAGCGACAATAAAGTCACCCATATCGTATCGATGCCGGGATTGTGAAAATTCAAAAGGTATCCCATTTTCTAAGTAAACCGTTTGCTCGACTTCTAAAATGGGGTCATTGGGGGAACAAATCAAATGCTGCTGGTCATAGATATCTGGACGGTCGGCTTTGATCCTTCGAATCGATGTGCCAATCGGTAAGTGCAATGTATTGGAAATGTATTCATAAACGGAAGCTTTGAGAACCTCTTCGGTGATGCCGGGAATCACTGCGATTGGCATAATGGTATATTCCAGCGCGACCGGGACGTCATCCAATAATCGCAAACGAACAATATCATAGATTCGATCTTCTTTACCAAGTCTCAATTTTGATTGTTCTTGCTCATCAGCCAAAAGCGTATCAAAGGAAATGATTCTGCTTGTGAGTTTGCCAGTCTTTCCTAAGCGCTTGGTTAATCCGCGGTTCACTCGGGCGTTATAATCGAAGGTAGAATAGGCTTCACTGACAAAAGTGCCAGTGCCTTTTTTGGCATAGATGATTCCCTCTACTTGCAACAAATTCAACGCCTTTTGAATGGTTACTCGGCTAGTTTTATACGTAATGGCTAATTCAGTTTGTTTAGGCAGCTTCTGATTCTTCTCATACTTTCCATGACTGATTTGTGTACGAATATCTGCTGCAATATCATGATAGTAAGCCAAATCATTTCCTCCTTTTTTGAAGCATAATCGATTTTGCTGAGTATGTAAACCTCGACGTTTACATACTCAGCTTTTTGCTTCTTTCGACGATTTACAGAATGAAAAAAATCCAGTAAATTGAGATTGTAATCGGTTGCATTTGGTTTGTTTATTTTGGTTAATCATAGAGGAGCTAGGAGGAGTAAAAATGGAAGGGTTTATGGATCGATTGGCAAATGGCTTAGGTAAAGTTGCTACGAGAATCAATAGTTGGCGGTACATCATGGTAATTAAGAACGCTTTTGCCGCTTTGATACCAGTCATTATCACAGGTGCCTTTGGGACCTTATTTTCAGCAATGGTTTTTGATTCGGAGAACGGCTTAGCAAAAATTGATGCGCTCAGCTTTTTAGAAAATCTAAAGCCGATCTCTTCGGCAGTCAGTTATGTAACACTTAGTTTTCTAACGATTTATGCTGTTTTTTTAATTGGGATCGAACTGGCAAAACTGAACAAAATCGATGGTGTTTTCCCTGGGATCATTGCAGTGATGTCTTACTTATCGGTCAATCCGATGGTTTTTGAATTCTTACATGAAGATGCTACTGTTATTGCCGAGAATGTTTTAGCGAAACAATATACAGATACGAAAGGTTTATTCTTGGGCATGTTCGTGGCAATCCTATCAATTGAACTTTATGCCTGGCTTTGCCGCCAAAAAAGATTGCAAATCAAGATGCCGGAAAGTGTTCCTGCCAATGTCTCAGCAAGTTTCTCGGCGCTTTTCCCTACAATATTAACAGTAACGATCATTGCGACAGTTGGCTTTGCTATCAAAGCCATCACAGGAATGTATGCTTACGATATCATTTATAATATTGTGCAAAAACCATTAGAAGGGATAGTACAAGGTCTGCCTGGTATCTTGTTGTTGATGTTTATTGCACAAGTTTTCTGGGTCATTGGTATCCACGGCAATCAGATGGTCAAACCAATTCGTGAACCATTACTGCTAGCGGCTATCGCCGTGAATACAGAAGCCTTTGAGGCAGGAAAAGAAGTGCCTAACATCATTACGATGCCATTCTGGGATATGTATATGAGTATGGGAGGATCAGGTGTCACCATTGGCTTGCTGATTGCTATCTTGATTGCAGGCAAGCGTGAAGATATGCGTCAAATCACGAAGCTGTCCTTAGCACCAGGCATTTTCAATATCAATGAACCTGTTATTTTCGGTATGCCGATCATGCTGAACCCGATCTTGGCGATTCCATTTATTCTGACCCCGATTATTACCGGCACGGTGGGTTATATTGCTACATCCATCGGTTTTGCAGCAAAAGCGGTTGTGATGGTACCGTGGCCAATGCCGCCAATCGTCAATGCCTACTTAGCTACAGCAGGAGACATCGGTGCAGTGGTCACACAAATCATCTGTATTTTATTATCGATCATTATTTATTTGCCATTCGTTATCGTAATGAATCGTTCAACGAACGAAGTGGCATAAAAAGGAGAGGCTTATGTTAATTGAAATACCAGAAACATTTATCTTAGGGGCCGCTTCTTCTGCTTGGCAGACAGAAGGCTGGCAAGGAAAAAAAGCGGGTCAGGATTCTTTCTTGGATCAATGGTATCAACAAGAGCGTTTTGTCTGGCATGAAGGCTATGGACCGGCCGTTGCAACGAACTTCATGGAACAGTATGGTGAAGACATTGAGCTGATGAAAGAGATACATCTGACACATTATCGCACATCCATCAATTGGGCACGCTTTTTTACCGACTATGAGAAGTTGATCGTCGATGAAGAATATGCAGCCCATATCGATGCGGTGATCAATGCATTGATTGCTGCAGGAGTAGAACCCATGTTGTGTCTGGAACACTATGAATTGCCTGCTTACTTATTAGACACGTATGATGGCTGGAGTTCTCGGTATGTTGTCGAATTGTATAGCAAGTATGCAGCAATCGCCTTTGAACGTTATGGTGATCGGGTCAAGCACTGGTTCACTTTCAATGAACCTATCGTGATCCAGACCCGTTGCTATCTTGATGCGATTCGCTGGCCCCATGAACAAAATACGAAGAAATGGATGCAATGGAATTATCATAAAACATTAGCTTCTGCATTAGCGATAAAAACATATCATGAAAAAGGCTATCAAGGCAGAATCGGCTGCGTATTGAATCCTGAAATGGTGTATGCTCGTTCTTCTTCGAAAGAAGATCAGCAAGCGAAAAAAATGTACGATCTTTTCTTCAACCGAGTCTTTTTTGATCCGATGATTAAAGGCATTTATCCCGAAGAACTGATTGCATTATGTAAAGAGCATAATATTTATTTTGATCCTGCAAAAGAAGACTTAGAAGTGATCCAACAACATACGGTTGATTTTTTAGGAATCAATCAATACTATCCAAAGCGTGTGCGGGCACCTTATTATCAGTGGAATGCTGAAACACCGTTTCATCCGGAGCGATTCTATGAGAACTTTGATCTTCCTGGCAAACAAATGAATCGTTCTAGAGGGTGGGAAATCTATCCGAAAGTCATGTATGACATGGCAAACTACCTCAAAGAAAATTACGGCAACATTCCTTGGCTGATCACAGAAAATGGCATGGGTCGGGAGAATGAAGAGGCGTTCATGGATGAGAATGGTCAGGTAGTAGATGACTATCGGATCCAATTCATTTCCCAACATCTTTATTGGCTTTTAAAAGCAGTGGAAGAAGGGGCGAATTGCGAGGGTTATATGCTCTGGGCTTTTACCGACTGTATCTCACCGATGAATGCCTTTAAAAACCGCTATGGGCTGGTGCGGATCGAAAGAAATGCTGCCCGTACCCGTTCTTTGAAAAAATCAGCCTATTGGTATCGAGAATTAATTGATGAACGTCGCTTGTCCTATGAGGAATTGCCGCTTATTCTTTAAACTAAGTACATTAAGATTAGAGAAGCTGTGACAAATCTTTTGTCACAGCTCCTTGTGTATATTGCTTAAAAATCCAATTGATGAGGGGCTAATTTGTCCCAGTCAAAGGTCACACCAATTCCCGGTTCTTCTGGCGCGATAGCCATTCCATCCTCTGGATCAATCATCAGAGGGCGAGTGGTGTATTGATCGATCGGGAAACTATGCATCTCTAGGTATCCGGCATTAGGCATGGCAGCCAGCAGACTGACATGAAGCTCTTGCATGCCGTGAGTCGAGATACTGACATTATGCAACTGTGTCAATGCCGCAATTTTCAGCCAGCCAGTGATCCCTCCACAATTCGAGGCATCCGGTTGAGGAAAATCGACTTGACCATAAGATAGCATATGAGCAAATTCAATTGGTGTTCGTAAATTTTCTCCGCCAGCAACTGCTATTTGACCTTCTTTAGCGATTCGAGCATATCCTTCGTAGTCTTCGGGAATCGTTGGCTCTTCCAAAAAGAGAATATCAAAAGGCGCCATCAATTTAGCGGCTTTGACGGCTTGTTCAACGGACCAGCTCATATTGGCATCCACCATAAAGGTAATATCGGGACCGATCAATTTACGAACGGCTTTGATGCGGGCGATATCTTCCGCCAGTGTTGCTTGCCCTAACTTGATTTTGACAGCCCGTAATCCCATATCCAAATATTTTTGATTGTTGGCTAATAATTTTTCTAATGGAAAATTCAAGTCAATGGCACCGCCATAGCAGTTTACTTTATTGCTGTGTCCTCCCAAAAGTTTATATAATGGTTCTCGTGCTTTTTTTGCGCGCAGATCCCAAAGGGCAATATCACAGGCGGCAATGGCAAAGCTTGCTAGACCACCTCGGGCAATGTAATGGATGCCCCAATTCATCTGTTCCCAAAGAGCTTCCACACAAGCAGGATCTTTTCCTAGCAGGATATGTTTCAGTTCTTTGTCGATCAATTTAGCGATCGACTCTCCTCCGAAACCACCCGTATACGTATAACCGATACCTTCTCTACCATCATCCGTGCGCACTTTGACGATTGGCACCTCAAAGTGAGTGTGTAATCCGTGTTTGGCATCTTCCATTAATTCTGGTAAGGGAATCCGATAGTAGGAAGTTTGGATTTCTGTGATCGTGGACATAAAATTCCTCCTTTTCCAATAATGTTAACGTGTGCATTATTATCTTAACATCCACGTGGTAAGAATTCAAGCGTTTTCATTTGTGGCTTGAGTTGTCAATCTCTTTCTATTATTGTAATAATCCTGTTTTTCCAGCGACCTTTAACCAAGTGATTCCGATCTGAAAAGGAGTCAAATTTCTTGGTGGGAGCACGCTGAAATAGTTGAACTTCTGCGCAACCCAAGCTATGATGAACAAAAAGGAGATCACACATATGTGTACAAGTTTCACGCTGACTGCTCATGGACAGACTTTTTTTGCTCGGACGATGGACTTTGCATTTTTGCTAGACGGCGAACCAATCGTCATGCCACGGGAGTATCAATGGTCTTTACAACTAGGGGGACAGGTCACCAATACCTATGGCTTTGTTGGAACGGGCAAACAGTTAGAAGAATTTCTTTTTATTGATGGGGTCAATGAGAAGGGACTAACGATTGCTGAACTCTACTTTTCGAATGAAGCTGTTTATTGCGAATACACAGCGGAGAAAATAAACCTTGCACCCCATGAATTGTTACATTGGGTATTAGGAAACGTAGCAGACATCCCTGATTTGTACCAAAAAATCAGCAGGATCAATCTAGTACAGATAGAAACGGCGCTACTAGGTATCACAGTCCCATTGCATTTTATTGTAACGGATACTACCGGAAGATGTGTTGTCATTGAAACCAATCGTGGTTTTATCGAAATAAAAGAAAATCCAATCGGCGTGATGACTAACAGTCCAGAATTGGAGTGGCATGTAAAAAATATTGGCAACTATTTAGCTGCGAGACCTGCTAATTTTCCTCCCGCAACAGTCAATGGAGTAGAGGTGCTCCCCTTTGGTCTTGGAAATGGAACATCTATTTTACCGGGCGGATTGACTTCCCCTGAACGATTTGTTCGAACCGTTTATAACAAACAGTTTGTGAATGTAGGAGAGACTGCCGAAGAAACAGTCAATGCCATGTTCCATCTCTTAAATAATGCCACGATCCCCAAAGGACTGATGGTCGAAGATAATGGTCAATCTGAGTATACTCAGTATCGAGTGGTCTATAATGTGACAAATGGTACTTACTATTTCAATCCTTATGAAACCCAAGAAGTTTTTTCATTGGAATTGAAGAAAGAGTGGTTACAATTGAAACAGCCCCGGATTTTTGCGGTTGCCAAGAGTTTCACAACAAAAACGATGGTGTAATAATCGGCCACGCAACGGTCGATGCAAAGATAGATAAGTAGAAAATAACTTAGTTTAACGAAGAGTCATCTCTCCAATTAAAAGATCCGCGGTGTGTCATTACCGCAGATCTTTTTTTCGTGTGATTTGCCGTCGAAATTTTTGTAGTAGGTAGCTGGGGAGTTTATCTATTCTGATGCTGAAAAAAACGGTTCAAAGGAAAAGCGTATTCTTATGATAATCGTTCATTGAAACTACGAGAAGAAAACAAGAAATAATTTTTTTACTTTCATATATTAAAAAAAATCTTTGAAATACAATAAGTCCAGTAATTTTTTTTTATTTGAAAATAGTAAGGCGTCATTGATAACAACACTGGGAACTTTTGTTTCAGAAATCGGCTGATTCGTGATGATCAAATCAAAGGATTCCAAGTCATAGTTACCTAATTGCTCACCATTGATGGGCAGGATATCTGAACGAATTTTATGCAGATCAAGAATATCTTGAACATAGTAACTGATGTATTGACTGTGATTGATCCCCATATCGCTGATCACTAAGATCTTTTTTGACACCAAAGTCTGATTGATCTCCGGAAAAGAAGTCAATAACCAGAATACATAAGAAGACAAATAACTGATCAGATTCGTTTCCAACAATTCAGAAAAAAAATGCAGTTCTGCTTTGAGTCGTGCATACAATTGGCGCTGTGTAAATTTGATATGTCTTGTAAAAAAAGTGGCACGCTGTGTCAGCTCTGTCGTATCAAAAGGCAGTAATTGCGCATAGGAATAAAGACAAGTCAGCAAGTGTACAACGAAGTCGCCGACCTCGTCTGTGATTTGTTCCAACTGCAGAAAAGTATTGAAGGTCAAATTGTCACGTATCTTCTCACTGATCACAGATCTATTCTCTGAATAAAATTGCTGGAAAGCCCCTTTTTGAAAGTAGTCAATGACTGTTTGGCAAGACTCTAAACTAATACCACTCAAATGGCGTTTAATCAATGAATAGTCTTCATTACTGATTTTTGCTTTCACGGCTATCTTGGTGATAGGGCGTTGCCGGAATCCTTGACTCTCTCTTAACAAATCAACGATAAAATACATAATGAAAAAGTCATGTTCATAGCTGTTGTCCAAGCTGATACTATTCAAAATGCAGTGATTGCGCCGCATCACTTGTTTTAGTTCTTGTTTATCAAAGTGATAAGGCAAATCACAATGGCCATAATACATCAAAAAAAAGTAGGTCGTAAATATCCGCAGAGACAGCTCATCGTCCTGACTCGTTAACTGATACCCGCGATCCACAATGACCCGAAGTGAATAGGCAGCCAACACTTTATTGCAATGTTTTAGTTTTCGTGCAAAAGATGATCGACTGATATTGATTGCCTCACAATAATAATCGATCGTTTTGCCTGGCTGTTGAATAAATTCATGAAGGAGTTGTGTCGTTGTTGAAGTTCTCGCCATATCTGTGAGTATTTGAAGATACAATGTAGCATTGAAATTCTCTAGACGATACCCTAATTTATGCGATGTTTTGATGGTTAAAACATTTCCCCAGCGTTGCTTGATCTCTTCAATATATCGGATAAACGTTGATTCGCTACTACCAATGTGTCTTGCAAGTTCTTTTTTAGTCATCCACTTATCAGAAATGGATAACACACGAATGATTTCTTCCATCTTCCGATAATTTTTCTCCAAAAACCTAATCATTTCATTTCCTCCCAAGTCCTTTACTTTAATAAAACAATCAACGAAACAATAACGCAATCTCAATAATGAAACCGCTTGGTATGAAAGCTGGTGTGATTTGATTCTTCCCTTCTATGTATACTTAGGTATCTGATTAGAATAACAAATTTCCAGCATGCAGGCTATTGGGATTTGCTATTGGTTCGCAAATGAAAGGGGAGAATGAAAATTAATATACTGAGGAAGTTGTGGGTTTTAGGAGCAGTATTTATGCTGGTTAGCTCCTATTTCACATCCATAATCGTTAGAGCAGAAACTATTAATGGGGCAGCTATTCTATCTGCCAAAATCATAACAGATGATTCTGAGCAGCCACAGCTATTACTAGATGTCGCACTCACGAATCAAACAAATGAGCCCATAAAAAAAGAAATAAGAATGGATCATGCCAAGCTAAAAGAAGTAGAAGAAAAACAAGAGGGATACGGTTATCAAATTAAACACAATACCCTCTATCTGACAATAGAGCCTCAACTAAATCAGACCATTCAACTGACGCTGCCCGTTGAGAAAAATTCTTTTTTGACCGAGCAAGCACCAGAATTAATTTACGAAGGTCAGATCCAAAAGGTCTCTGTTGTCATACCGCAGGCAACAAAGGAAAAACCGACTGACACCCAGGACAATACTTCTAGAGCAGAAACGGATGCTGTAAAGGAAACAGCTGCTACAGATACACATTCAGCAGAATCCGAAGAGTCAAAATCAATAAATCCATCAAATACCAACGAAACGCTGACAGAAAACAGAGAAACAGAAGGACCTGAAGCATCTGAAAGATCAACAGCTGCAGATGAAGTGATAAAACCTTTTTCACTCCCTAGCGTTGCTTCTGATCCAGTGTTCGATCGCAGTCATAAAGCAATCCTGCCTCAGTATACGACAGATGCGTCAGGAACCTATCCGACAGCAAGCTGGCAACCGACTGGGAATCAGAATGTGCGCAACCATCAAGGAAACAAAGACGGAGCTGCACAATGGGATGGGCAAACGGAATGGAACGGGGAACCAACGAACAAAACCAATTCCTATATTGAATATGGTGGGACTGGTTCCCAAGCAGACTATGCCATTCGCAAGTATGCCAAAGAGACCACGACACCTGGATTATTTGATGTATACCTAAATATTCGCGGAAATGTCCAAAAGGAGATCGCACCGTTAGATTTGGTTTTAGTAGTTGACTGGTCAGGTAGTATGAATGACAACAATCGAATTGGCGAGGTCCAAAAAGGGGTGGATCGATTTGTAGATACGCTAGCAGAAAGTGGAATCACAGACAACATTCATATGGGCTATGTTGGGTATTCAAGTGATGGATACAAGAATGATTCGGTCGCGATGGGCCCCTTTGATTCGGTCAAAAATGCCATTAAGACGATTACTCCAAGCAGTACTACTGGGGGAACATTCACGCAAAAAGCCCTGCGAGATGCCGGAAACATGTTGGCAACACCAAATGGACACAAAAAAGTGATTGTTCTACTGACAGATGGTGTTCCCACTTTTTCCTACCAAGTCAGCAAAGTTCAAACAGAAACGAATGGCAGCTATTACGGCACCCAATTTACCAATAGACAAGACCAGCCGGGCAGTACTTCTCGTATTTCTAACAGCTACTATGCTCCAGACCAAAGAAATACCAATAAATTGATCAACAGTACGTTTATCGCAACCATTGGTGAAGCAATGGCATTAAAGCAGCGAGGGATTGAAATTCATGGATTAGGCATTCAACTGCAAAGTGATACTAATGCGGGATTATCCAAACAAGAAGTAGAAAACAAGATGCGGCAAATGGTGTCTGCGGATGAGAATGGTGATCTTTACTATGAATCAGCCGATCATGCACCGGATATTTCTGATTATCTCGCGAGAAAAGCGGTTCAGATATCTGGAACTGTGGCAAACGGCAAAGTAACCGATCCGATTGCTGAACCGTTTAGTTACGAACCAAATACATTAACAGTCAAAAGTGTCGGGTCCCTTCAAGTACAAGCCATGCCCACACTCTCATTTGAAGGGAACACCGTTCGTAGTGATGAAATTTATTTAGGGAAAGATCAAGAAATTCAGATCCATTATCAAGTCAGGATCCAGACAGAATCAGCAACGTTCAAACCTGATTTCTGGTACCCGATGAATGGCAGAACAACCTTCCAACCAGTAGCAACAGCAGATGAAGTGGTAGATTTTGGAGTACCATCGGGGAAAGCACCAGGAGTCAAGCTTGATTTCAAAAAAATCTGGGAAGAATATGATCATGATCCGAGCAGCCGCCCAGAAAATGTTATCTATGAAGTGACCAGAAAACAAGTTTCAGATACGACAAATTGGCAAACAGGCTACATCAAGATTTCGCAACCGTCAAATGATACCGGAAGCTTATGGGAACGCACTAGTGTAACACAGCTTTCAAAGTCAGCAGATGATGCCTATGCCGAAACCTTAGGTCTACCCAAATACAATAATCGGGGACAAGATTTCAGCTATCAAACGACTCGAGAGCTAACTGTCCCCGGTTATGAGCAAGAAAAAGTAGATGAAACAACGTGGAAAAACACGAAACAGTTTCAGCCATTAGCACTTAAAGTGATCAAAAACTCTTCTGCTGGCGAAAAAAATCTGGTAGGTGCTGTGTTTGAATTAACTGGCAAAAATGGCCGTACGACATTGATCGATAATCAAGATGGCAGCTACTCCTTGCCGCAAAATGTCCGACTGCAAAAAGGTGAAACCTATACTCTCACAGAAGTGCAAGCTCCTGCTGGACATGAACGTGGGAAAACAACTTGGCAAATCGAAGTCACTTCAGAGGGAATTGTGACAATCGATGGGGATGAGGTTTCTACAGAAGAACAAGTGATCACACTGACCGTGGTTAATCAATTTTCAGAATTGCCAATCGGCATTCGCAAGTATACGCTGCAAGACGGGAATGAAGTAAATTTATCTGGGGCAACATTTTCGTTGCAAAAGAAAAATTCTTCAGACCGTTATCAAACGATCGCTACGGAAAAAACAACGGATTCAGGGGTAGCCCATTTTATATTGGATCAGCCAGGTCAATACCGAATGGTCGAGGATTCAGGTCCATTGGGGTATGACACGATCGCCGGCAACTATAAATTTACGGTGGATAAATATGGAAAGATTCACTACGACGGCAAAAATGTGGATAAACAAAGTAAAGAATGGACGTTGAATCATCAAAACCAGTTAAAAGCCTTTGACTTGACCGTCCACAAAAAGGCCGACGATCAGACGCCATTAAAAGGGGCGGAATTCCGTTTGACGGGTCCAAATACAGACATTGAACGATCAGGAGAAGAGACGGATACGTTTGTCTTTGATCAGTTACAGCCGGGAAAATATGTCTTGACGGAAACATATACGCCAGAAGGATATCAAGGATTGAAAGAGCCAATTGAAATTGTGATCAATGAAGATGGCTCAGTACAGATTGCTGGCGAAGAAGTCGCTGATGTGTTAGTTGCTGGAGAAAAAAACAACCAGATTACACTAGATGTGACCAATCAGGCGAAAGTTCCACTGCCGGAAACAGGTGGAAGTGGTCGATTAGGGATTTATCTACTCGCCTTTAGTTCGATCGCCATCGCTGGTATCTACTTATACCTCCAGCGATTAGAAAGGAGGGGGTAGCGGATGAAAAGCATGCGTTGGTTTAGTGTATGCATTTTTCTAGTTGTGTTACTAGGTTTCTCCCAACAAGTTTCAGCAGGAGAAATGCAAGCGAATGTTCGCATCACGTTACACAAGTTACTATTTCCTGAAGGGCAGTTACCCCAGGAACAAATCAATTCCGGAGAAGGTACATTGCTTCAAACTTACCGCGGTTTAAATGATGTCACCTATCACGTATACGATGTCACCGATTCTTTCTATCAATTACGGGAAGATGGTGAATCGGTGGAAGCTGCGCAAAGAAAGTTGGCTGAGCAAGGTCCTGCAGCCGGATCCCTGATTGCCGAAGGAAAGACCGAGAAGATCCAAGGAGAAGATGGTTTACTTAGCTTCACATTAGCAGCCAAGGACAGCCAGCAGCGGGATAAGGTCTATTTATTCGTGGAAGCTGAGGCACCTAATGTCGTGAAAGAGAAAGCCGGAAACATGGTCGTTGTTTTGCCAGTTCTTGATCAGAAAGGGAATCAAATGACCACGATTCATTTGTACCCAAAAAATGAAGAGAAGGCATACGATTTGCCGCCTCTTGAAAAAGAAGTGCAGTCCAAAACCTCTGATTTTACCTATGGCGAGAGAGTGGGTTATCAGCTGTCAACACATATCCCAGAAAATATCTTGGATTACCATCAATTCCAACTATCGGATACAGCAGATTCTGCCTTATTTCTCTTACCAGAAACGATCACAGTAAAAGTAGGAACATCCGTTATGACAGGATATACACTTCAAACAACGGATCATGGCTTTGTCCTGGATTTCTCTATTCAGCAGCTAGAAAAATTTGCCAATCAAAAATTGCAAGTCTCTTACCAAATGAAAGTAATGAATGCAGAGCCTGACACAGAGATCGTAAATGAAGGGCAATTGCTGACAGATAAACATATCATCAACAAAAAAGTTGACATACGGACTGGTGGGAAACGGTTCGTCAAAAGAGATAGTCAAGATCCGCAGCGAACATTGGCAAATGCCGTATTCGTCGTAAAAAATCAAATGGGAGCCTATTTGCATGAATCAGCCAATGGTTATCAATGGCAAAGAGAAAAAGCGGGAGCTAAACGATTCACTTCTGATCAAGCCGGAGAATTTTCCGTCAAAGGGTTAAAAGATGGCCACTATTTCTTGGAAGAAATTCAAGCCCCCAAAAATTACTTGCTTAATCAAAAAGCCATTCCGTTTGTGGTTGAAAAAAATTCCTATACAACAAATGGAAAAGCAGCTACCCCACTGGCAATCATCAACAAGAAACATACTGGTTTTTTACCAAAGACTAATGAGCAACAAGCAACAGGATTGATCTTAGCCGGTGTAGCATTGATAGGTTTTGTCATTGCTGGGCTGATTGACCAAAAACAAAAACGAGGAGAAAGAAAATGAAACAAGCAAAAAAAGTATGGTACTTACTAAGTACGCTATTACTAACATTACCTGTTTTTATCAATGGGTTGGGTACAGCAGCTTATGCTGAGGAAAATGCAAGCAATGCTCAAATCGTCATTCATAAAAAGAAAATGACCGATCTTCCGGATCCGCTCATTCAAAATAGTGGGAAAGAGATGAGTGATTTTGATCAATATCAAGGTCTTGCAGATGTCACTTTCCGCATTTATAATGTGACGTCAGAATTTTATGCGCAACGAGCAGCCGGGGCAACTGTCGAAGCTGCAAAACAAGCAGTTCAAGGTCTAACCCCAGGTTCGCCAATAGCTGAAGGTATAACAGATGCAGATGGCAATGTTACCGTAAATGTACCGAAAAAACAAAACGACAAAGATGCTGTCTACGTCATCAAAGAAGAACCAAAATCTGGGGTAGCGGCTGCTGCCAATATGGTCATTGCCTTCCCGGTTTATGAGATGATCAAGCAATCAGACGGCTCGTATAACTATGGGACAGAAGAATTATCTACGGTTCATATTTACCCCAAAAATATCGTTTCAAATGATGGGGCATTACATGTGAAAAAAAGAGGTACTGCTGAAAATGAATCGTTGAATGGTGCAGAATTCGTACTCTCAAAAAATGAAGGTTCCCCAAGTACGACCAAGTATATTCAAGGGGTAAAAGATGGTCTCCACACTTGGACAACCGACAAAGGACAAGCAAAGCATTTTGTTACTGGTAAAAGCTATGGAATCGGCGAAGATGATTTTACAGAATCTGAAGAGAAAACTGGTGAACTAACGGTGAAGAATCTTGAAGTGGGTTCCTATACGCTTGAAGAGGTCAAAGCACCGAACAATGCTGAATTGATTGATGATCAAACAAAGACACCCTTCACTATTGAAGCGGATAATCAAACCCCAGTAGAAAAAACCGTTAAAAATGATACATCAAACGTTGAAAAAACAACGCCTAATTTAAACGGCAAAGATGTAGCGATTGGTGAAAAGATCAAGTACGAGATTGCGGTCAATATTCCATTAGGTATTGCTGATAAAGAAGGAAATGCCAATAAATACAACAAATTTAACTTAGTAGATACCCATGATGATGCATTGACCTTTGACAATACACCTTCAGGAGATACAGCTTATGCTCTTTATGATGGTGATACACTGATCGCATCTGAAAACTATCAAGTAACTGAACAGACAAACGGCTTCACCGTCGCTGTCGATCCAGCGTTCATCCCTTCTTTAACACCAGGAGGTACATTAAAATTTGTTTACTTCATGCATCTAAATGAAAAAGCAGATCCAACGAAAGGCTTTAAAAACGAAGCCAATGTTGATAATGGTCATACCAATGACCAAACGCCACCAACAGTAGAAGTCGTCACCGGTGGGAAACGATTTATCAAAGTCGATGGGGATGTTTCATCCACGCAAGCTCTAGCAGGTGCCTCTTTCGTTGTACGTGATCAAAATAGTGAGGGTGCAAACTATTTGAAGGTCGATGAAGCAGCGAAAACAGTGACTTGGGTGGCAAACAAAGCAGATGCAACAACATTCACGACGCAAGCTGATGGTCTAGTCGTCATTACTGGACTAAAATATGGTTCCTATTATTTGGAAGAAACTGCAGCGCCAGAAAATTATGTATTACTAACAAATCGAATCCAATTTACAGTGGATGAGCATTCTTACGGAACCACAGAAGAATTAGTTGCTCCTGAAAAAGTGCCTAACAAACACAAAGGAACATTGCCTTCTACAGGCGGAAAAGGCATCTATCTTTATTTAGGCAGCGGTACGCTGATCTTGATCATTGTGGGTTTGTATTTCATGAAACGAAAAGAAACTCGTTGAGTTTCTGTTTTGCTAGATTTTCACTTCTAGAAAAATTGGCAGCCTCAAAAGCAGATCTCAGCTATTTCGACCTAGTCAGATAAAAACGGGAGGTTGCAACAGACGTGGTCCGCTTCAAGAAATAAGAAAGGATTTTCTAAAATAGCTTTTCCCATTTTTTTGAAAAGCTATTTTTGAAGAAGCTGATTCTAACCGCTTGTTGAACCACTTGTTCGGAAAACGGAGCTGTGACAAGTCTTTTGTCACAGCTCCTTTAATTTTTTTGAGGAGGAAACGATGAAACAAAAAAGAGGACACCAGATAGTCGATCGATTGATGATCCTTTTGTTGTTGATTGGTGTAGGGATTTTTTCCTATCCATTCATTAGCGATGCACTGAATAATTATTTGGACCAACAGATCATTGCGCATTACCAAGCAGAAGCAAATCAAGAAAATGCCGCCGCAATGGCGAAGTTGCAAGCGCAGATCGGTAAAAATCAACAGTTAGCCAAAGAAGGCGGCTCCCCCGGACTGGATCCATTCTCTGAAGCAGAGAAAATCAGTAAAAAACCAGATAAATCGTATTTTGAAAGCCATACGATCGGTGTGTTAACGATCCCCAAAATCAATGTACGAGTCCCTATTTTTGACAAGACTAATTCAGCATTGTTGGAAAAAGGCAGCTCATTACTGGAAGGGACTTCTTTTCCTACAGGAGGCAAAAATACCCACGCCGTCATTTCGGGTCATCGTGGATTGCCGCAAGCAAAACTATTTACTGATTTGCCAGAATTGCAGGAAGGCGATGAGTTTTATTTAGAAGTCTACGGCGAAACACTCGTTTATCAAGTCGATCAAATCAAAACTGTTGTCCCCACCGATACACAAGACCTTCAGATTGAATCTGGTAAAGATCTTGTCACATTGTTGACCTGCACTCCCTACATGATCAATAGTCATCGATTATTGGTAAGAGGACACCGGATTCCTTATCATCCGAAAGTCACTGATGACATAAAGAAAGTCAAACAGCAACAACAGCAGTTTCTGTGGATCCTCATTTTTACTGCCTGCGGCTTCCTCGTTTTTTGTATTTGGTGGTATAAGCGGCGAAAGAAAAAAACTGGGAACCCTCCAGTATCTAGCAGATAAAATGAGTTGGCTGATCAAAGAAACCCTGTTTTTAATAAAAAATTTTTTTGATTTACAGGGCATAAAGAAAGCTGATTTATTTGCTAGCCAGCACAACCTTTGTATCTCTTATGCTATCGAACCTGCCGTAAGACGTTAAGAGGATTGACAAAATATTCGTAAACGCTATAATGAGGGTGTATTAGTGGACAAGGACGTCTGCTGATCCTTTTGAAAACTAGCTATCAAAGAAGATACAATAAACGTATACTTATGAAGTGTCAGGGAAAGAGGTGTGAATCCTCTACAGACCTACCTACTGTATGGTGGATGAAACCAAGAGAACCACAGAATGATTCTATTCTGGAAGGATTGGGAGTAAGAAGAAGCTAAGTCAGGATACCGGCTTGATAAGTCTATTCATTCTTTTGTAGGAAAAAGAAGGGGCTTCGACGATAACTGGCTTGATCTACTGTTAGTACTGTTAATGAACCACTTTTTCTATTAAAGGAAAAGTGGTTTTTTTTGTTTTTTGATACAAAGTAAAAGGAGGGATAGACAAACCGTAGGAAAGAAGAATAATCGATTTATCCGTAAGGGTTGGAAGAAAAAATTCAAAAAAAGTTGAATGCGAGGAAAAAAAGATGAAAAAAATTCTAATGACGATCATGACCATCGGACTAGTTGCTGGGATTGGATTAGCGGGTTGCGGCAAACAAGAAAACGAAGCTACGGCTTCAACTGAGAAAACAGAACAAAATTTGCCGACGAAAGACCGTAGTGGGAAAGAGATCTCATTGCCTAAAGAGGCAACTAAAATCGTTTCACTGGTTCCATCAGTAACAGAAGTTATTGATGATATAGGAAAAACGAATGAATTGGTTGCTGTTGACATGCAAAGCGGGTCACTGAATGAAGCGCTTCAGGCATTACCTCAAATGGATATGATGGCGATTGATGCAGAAAAATTGATTGCATTGAAACCGCAAATCGTCTATGTGAATGACATTAATTTAGCAAGTTCTGAAAGTGTCTGGCAGCAAGTAGAAGATGCCGGGATCACGATTGTCAATATACCGACAAGTACCAGTATTCAAGCCATTAAAGAAGACGTCCAATTCATTGCTGATAGTTTGTCAGAGCATGAGAAAGGACAAAAACTAGTCGATAAGATGACTCAAGAAATTGATGATGTTGCAAAAATCGGCAAAACTATCAAGAATCAAAAGAGTGTTTTATTTGAAGTAGCTGCATTACCAGATATTTATAGTTTTGGAAGTGGGACATTTTTAAATGAAATGATCGAAACGATTGGTGCCAAAAATGTTCTAGCAAACGAGAAAGGCTGGCTTCCTGTCGGAGAAGAAGCAGCAATTGCTGCAAAACCCGATGTTATCCTAACGAATGTTGACTATATTGACGATCCGGCAAAAGAAATCTTGGAACGGAAAAATTGGGAAAAAGTACCTGCGGTTCAAAACAAAGAAGTATTTGCCATTGATAATCGATCGAGCTCTTTGCCAAATCACCACATGACAAAAGCTTTAAAGCAAATGGCAAAAGCCATTTATCCAGAAGCGTACAAGGATTTGAAAGATGAATAAAAAACGTTTTCTCTTACTATTGATCGTCATTAGTTTGGGAATGCTCTTACTTGGCATCAAGATTGGCAGTGTGCCGATCTCCAGCAGTGATCTGTTCAACATTCTAGCAGGAAAGAAGATTTCTGAAGATGGTATTTTGGAAGGGATTATTTGGAATGTTCGTTTACCGCGAGTCGTGCTGGCATACTTAGTAGGTGCTGGGTTGGCTGTTAGTGGAACAGTGATGCAATCTCTTTTGGGAAACCCATTGGCTTCTTCCTATACATTAGGCGTTTCAGCGGGGGCTTCCCTCGGAGCAGCATTGATCATGGTCGCAGGTATATCAGCCACGATCATTGGCAGTCTATTATTACCTTTTACGGGCTTTCTCTTCGGGTTAACGACTGTTTTTCTTGTTTTACTATTTACTCGTACGATGGATCGCCAGATGTCCAATCAAACAGTCGTTTTAGTGGGAATGGTCATGACTTTATTTGTTGGTGCAATTTTAACGTTGATTACGGCGCTCTTTCAAGATTATTTAAAAGAACTCGTCTTTTGGCAAATGGGGAGCTTTTCCGGCAGTAATTGGACAAAAATCGTCATTTATTGCCCTATCGCTATCCTAAGTACATTATTTTTATGGGGTGACGCAAATAATTTGGATGTTCTGGGTTTAGGTGAGGAGCAAGCCATGCTTTCAGGAGTTGAAGTGAAAACTGTGAAGTTAAGAATCATACTTTTTGCAAGTTTACTGGCAGGAAGTGCCGTGTCGTTTGTTGGTGTGATTGGTTTTGTAGACTTGATCGCACCGCATATTGTTCGCCGTTATTTAGGTGCTACCCACCGGTGGCTAATCCCCGGATCGGCTCTATTAGGAGGGACATTGATGGTGCTAGGAGATACGATAGCACGGACGATCTTATCGCCAAGAGAAATACCAATTGGTGCGGTGACGGCGCTTATTGGCGCCCCATTCTTTTTGTATATTTATTTCCAAAAAAGGGGAGCTGTAGCATGATTCAATTAGAAAAAGCGGCAGTGACTCTGCAGCAATCTCGTATCTTAACAGACATTTCTTTAACCTTTCAGCAAGGAAGCAAGACCTGTATCTTGGGACCTAATGGCTGTGGGAAAACGACCTTGCTAAAAACGATTGCTGGCTTGATTCCTTATAAAGGGTCTGTCATGATTGATGGACAAGAAGTAGGCGGATTAAAAAGAAAATTCTTAGCTGATAAAGTTGCTATGATGAGTCAGTTTACAACGGTGGCCTTCGATTACACGGTCTATGAAACCGTCTTGATGGGGGCTTATCGCCAACAGTCACATCGTTTTTTGCCTATCGTCTCTAAACAAGAAAAAGAACGGGTTCTTCATTACCTAGAGACTGCTCATCTGATCGATATCAAAGATAAAGTTGTCAATCAACTCTCTGGAGGACAGCAACAACGTGTTTTTTTAGCCAAACTATTCCTGCAGGATCCCGAGATCATTTTATTAGATGAGCCTAATAATCATCTGGATATTCGCTATCAGCAAGAATTGATTCATCAGTTGAATGAATGGGGCACTCACTCTAAAAAAACCATTATTGGTGTGTTTCATGACATTCGTTTAGCACTGACATTGAGTGAAGAAATCGTTTTTATGAAAGAGGGGACTATTGCTGCGAAAGGAGATTTTCAAGACATCGCTTCGAAAGCGTTTCTTGAGCATATTTTTGATGTAGATATCGTCTCTTATTTTCAACACCAACATGAAGCTTGGAAAAATATCCAGTAACTTTTGACAAGTATTTTTTTAACAGGTAATATAAAAGAAAACACAATGACGTGTTTCAATAAATGGCAACGGAGCCTAAAGTTTTCGTGTATGACTACACGTGCTTTAGGCTTTTTTTATGGAGGAAAGTATGAAACGAATGATTCTTATGGGAGCGATAGGTTGCGGAAAAACAACTTTATGCCAAGCGCTGCAAGGGAAAGAATTGCGTTATGCCAAGACACAAGCAGTCGAATTCCATACAACGATGATTGATACACCAGGAGAGTTTATATTGCATCGTCAGTACTACAATGCCTTAAACGTCACAGCAGCTGAAGCTGATGTCATTGGCTTAGTACAGAGTGCTCTCGAGACAGAACAGATTTTTTCCCCAGGATTTGGTAGCATATTCCCTAAAAAAGTGATTGGCATTTTAACGAAAGTGGATTTAGTGAATGACCCCGATCAATTAGCACATATTCATCAGCAACTGAAAAATGCGGGGGCAAAGGAGATTTTTGAAGTATCTTCTGTAGAAAAAACGGGTTTACAAGAATTGATCAATTATTTAGAAGAGGATGAGGTATGATGAAAATTTATACAAAAACAGGGGACAAAGGTATGACCAAACTCGTGGGCAGTACTACGGTCGCTAAAGATTCCGATCGGGTAGAAAGTTATGGGACGATCGATGAATTGAATTCGTGGGTAGGGTATATCATCAGTCAACTACCTTCAGAAAATCAAGCCGTCAAAAATGAATTGAAACTTTTGCAAAATTTTCTTTTTGATGTAGGCACGGATTTATCAACACCAATAGAAGCAAAGCGTCCGTTTAAACTACAACCAGAAAGTGTCACTTGGTTAGAAGAAAGAATCGACTATTTTACTGCCGAATCTCCGGATATAGATCGGTTTATTTTACCCGGTGGCACACCAGAAGCTAGTATGGTCCATGTGGCGCGAACGATCGCTCGTCGTGGGGAACGCGCGATTGTTCGTCTAAACTGGACAGCCAAGATCAATGAGCAAGTGCTGATTTTTACGAATCGATTGTCAGATTACTTTTATGCATTGGCACGCTATCTCAATGTTCAAGCCAATGAACCGGATATTTTTTATGAAAGAGGAGAAAAGGTTTTCCATAAAATAAAAGAGGAGGGATTGTAGACAGTTGCTTTTCTAAGTAAGATGTGGTAAATTCCAAGTAGATTAAACGAATATTTTATGAAGAATATGAATGGAAGTCAGTGAAAATCTGGCACGGTCCCGCCACTGTGATAAAGCAGGGTTGCTTTTAAGTCAGGTCTTTTCAATTTTTCATTATTGGGCATACTGTTTCGAGGCAAAACAGGATGTTTCTTTCCAACGCTTGTGTTGAAAATCCAGCCCAAGATATTTGTGTTAATCCATATGTTCGCACGAAGGCGTGCGTCTAGGGAATTTTGGGCTGGTCTTTCAACGATGAAGGAGATTTCAGGTACAACGGTGTACTGCTAGATTCCCTTTTCTTATTGACAATCATTTAATGACGTTGTACTCTATTTGTAAGGTTTGGTGTACAATGGCGTATACATAATGAAGCAAAGACGCTTCAAACAGACGTTTTTCGTTTGTTTGAGGCGTTTTTTTGCTATTTTTTGATTAGGAGGAATCCATATGGAAACTATTCATTTTCCTACCCAAATATGGGCAGGAGAAGGGGCATTAACCAATCTTGAAAAGCTTCGAGAAAAAAGAGTTTTTGTGGTTACCGATCCATTCATGGTTGAATCAGGTTTTGTGGATCATTTAACGAAGCATTTGTCACACAACAAATACCTTATTTTTAGTGACATCGTACCAGATCCGCCGATTGACAAGATTGTTTCAGGTATCAAGCAATTGGTTGATTTTAAAGGAGATACGATTGTCGCTTTAGGCGGAGGTTCGGCGATTGATGCAGCAAAAGCAATGAAGTTTTTTGGAGAACAGACGATGAACATCAAAGTGGATCAATTCATTGCTGTACCAACAACGAGTGGGACCGGTTCAGAAGTCACCAATTTTTCTGTGATCACAATTGCTGAAACTGGAACAAAAATACCTTTGGTTACGGATGAAATCCAACCGAATGTGGCCATTTTAGATACAGCTTTAGTCATGAGTGTTCCCCCGAAGATTACCGCTGATACTGGAATGGACGTGTTGACTCACGTCATAGAAGCATACGTGTCGACAGAAGCAAATCCGATTGCAGATGCTCTATGTGAAAAAGTGGTTCGATTGGTTTTTGAAAACTTAGAAATCGCCTATCATGATGGCAACAATAAACAAGCTCGAGAAAATATGCACCTAGCTTCTTGTATGGCCGGCATGGCCTTCAATGTAACCTCATTAGGGCTCAACCATGGGATCGCCCATGCGGCAGGAGCACGATTGCATGTACCCCATGGGCGTATGAATGCGATTTTGCTACCTGATGTGATTGCATTCAATAGTGGTTTGGCAAGTGGAAAAGTAACAAATGAAGCAACAGCAAAACGTTACGCACAGCTAGTTGATTGTATCTACTCTACGAAAACAACGAATGCTCGAATCGGCGTTCAGCAACTCATTCGACAAATCAAGCAATTGCGGAGAAAACTACAAATGCCAGCTTCTTTTACTGAATATGGGTTAACAAAAGCGGAAGTACGTGAGAATAGTGAGAAAATCGCGAGTGCTGCTCTGATAGATGGCTGCACGAGAACGAATCCCATTCAGCCAACAAAAGAAGAAGTCATAGAAATTTTGAACTCTGTCTTATAAGCGATTGACAGGATGTAGCCAATAAAATATAATGTGGGTAGCACAACGGCGTGCTTCAAAATTTAAGAGCAAAGAAGCTCCTTAGTAGAAAGCGAAAGTGGAATCTTTACGTTTTTTATTGAGGATTTTTTATTTGCTAAATTAAGGGAGCGAGTCTTGTTGGAAGAAAAACAACGAATGATTCAAGAATATGTTCCTGGGAAACAAGTCACATTGGCGCATATCATTGCAAGTCCCAATAAAGAGATTTATACAAAGTTGGGGTTACCTGAAGGAACAAGCAATGCGCTAGGAATTTTAACGATCACCCCGAGTGAAGCAGCAATCATCGCAGTGGATATTGCAACGAAAAGCGGGGATATCCAAATCGGTTTCATCGATCGGTTTTCTGGTTCGGTCGTTATTTCAGGAGATGTTAGTTCGGTTGAGGCGGCTTTACAAGCAGTAATCGAAGGATTGCAACAGATTTTAAATTTCTCCGTAACTTGTAAAATCACTAGAACATAGTCTCGAACGGACAAGGGCGTGAAGAGAATGGATGGACGAATTGTAATAGTCGATGATGAACCTATTACGAGATTGGATATTCGTGATATTGTGGCAGAGGCAGGATATGAAGTGGTCGGTGAAGCGGCAGATGGATTTGAAGCGATTGAAGTTTGTAAAAAGACACGTCCTGATTTAGTGATTATGGACATCCAAATGCCAATTTTAGATGGTTTAAAAGCTGGTAAGAAGATCGTTCAAGACCAGCTAGCCAGTAGTATTGTCTTTTTGTCCGCCTATAGTGATGTCCAGAATACAGAAAAGGCAAAGAAACTCGGTGCACTAGGTTATTTAGTCAAGCCATTAGATGAAAAGTCGTTGATACCTACAATTGAAATGAGCATTGAACGAGGAAAACAGACGCAATCTTTACTAAGTCAAATCGATAAATTAAGTTTGAAGTTGGAAGAACGAAAAATTATCGAAAAAGCCAAGGGGATCCTTGTTAAGGAGAATCATATTACTGAAGAGGAAGCCTATCAAATGTTAAGGACATTAAGTATGAATAAACGAGCGCGGATGGGTGAAATTGCTGAACTAATTGTAATGGATGATGAGTAGATGAAACGATTAGCGCAATTATGTAGACAATATACCAATCTATCTGAGTCAGATATCAAAGAGTTACAACGAACAGCAAACTATCTTTCTTCAACAACACTCTACCAAAGTGCGGATGTATTCATTGATGTGTATAAAGAAATGTCGCAACAAGCATTAGTCGTTTATCACAAACCACCTACAAAAGCAGACTCTTTATACAGTGGTGATGTTGTTGGTATGGAAGCATTGTTAGAAAATGAACCAGGTGTGTTGCGAACCATGCAAACAAGCTTGAACAGTATCGGCCTGCTAGCTGTGACGCAAGAAAATCGGTTGATCAAGCAAAATATTTATCCGATTCGAAATGAGCATCGAACAATTGGTGTCATTATTATTGAGATGGCAGCAGATGGAGAGATTCAAGCAGATCTGCATAAGGAAGAGCTGAATCATTGCCAATTAGCTAAAGTGGCGAAATCAACGAGTCAAGTAGATGCGTTGTTTATTGATCAATTAGCTGAAGCTGTTTTGATTTTTGATGCAGCGGGTCATCTATTGATTACCAATAATAATGCACAGGAATTGTATCGAAAATTGGGCTATCGCGATAATATTATTGGTATGAGCTATGATAATTTGTCCATTGACTACACGACATTTGAGTATGTTCTTTACCAAATGAGGTATAAAGTCAGCAATCAACCAATTGAAAGCAACACAACTTACTTGAATTATTATTTTAAAATCCGCAAAGTTTGGCTGGAATCCGAAGCGCAATTAGTGATGATCATTCAAGATAACACGGAATTCAAAGAAAAAGAAGCCGAAATCATTTCCAAATCAGTTGCGATTCGTGAAATTCATCATCGTGTCAAAAATAATTTGCAATCTGTTGTCTCTTTATTGCGTATTCAAGAACGAAGAACACAGAGCTTAGAAGCAAAAAAGGTCCTTCATGAAAGTGTGAACCGAATCATGGCCATTGCGGCCACCCATGAATTGCTGTCCAAACAGGTCAAGGACGACGTGGCATTACGGCAAACATTGGAAGCAGTGATGTATAATTTTCGGCATCTTTTTCAAGGGGCACAATCGTTAGAAATGACCATGGATGTGGATCCAGCAATTATGGTTTCCAGTGAGCAAATGGTGACGATCTCTTTGATCGTCAACGAACTGCTGCAAAATATTTTCGATCATGCGTTTGATTCACCAGCTAGCGGCGTTGTGAAAGTAATTGGAACATTAGATAACAAAATGATTACTATCACAGTGATGGATAACGGTAAAGGCTATGATGTTCATCAAAAGAATGAGAATAGTTTGGGCTTAATGATTGTAAAAAGCTATGTTAAGGACAAACTAAAGGGAAAAATTATGATAGAATCAAATGATCAGGGGACCAAAACCTGTTTTTATTTCGAACAGAACACCAGTGATGTTGTTCAGTGATTAAGCAAAGGCGCTTAAAGAAAAGTAGAAAGAAATTTTCTACGAATTCTTTAGGCGCTTTTTTGTATGCAAAAGGAGGGAAAACATGTCTAAGGAGACACTCTTGACGGTTGGGATCGATTTAGGGACATCCACAACGCAACTCGTATTGTCGGAATTGACGGTTGAAAACTTTGCTTCGGCTTTTACAGTTCCCCGAATCTCCATCTCCAATAAAAAAGTCATTTATCGGAGTGATATCATCTTTACACCTTTATTGAATCAGACAGAGATTGATGCAGAACCGATCAATGAATTTGTCGCGGAACAGTATCGTAAAGCTGGGATTAAAAAGCAAGATATCCAGATGGGTGCCGTCATCATCACCGGTGAAACAGCCAGAAAGGCCAATGCGAATAAAGTTTTAGACGCATTAAGCGGGTATGCTGGGGATTTTGTCGTCGCAACGGCAGGCCCAGACCTAGAAAGCATTATTGCTGGAAAAGGAGCAGGAGCCCAAACGTTTTCGGAGAGCAAACGAAAACCAGTCGTTAATTTGGATATCGGTGGTGGAACGACCAATTTAGCTGTTTTTAAAGATGGCGAGGTCATAGACACGGCTTGCTTTGATATTGGTGGTCGGTTGATCAAAGTCGATAAACAGCAGCGAGTCACTTATCTCGCACCAAAAATCCAAGAAATAATTAGGAAAAAAGAGCTTTCTCTTACCATTGGGGATCAGGTGACGGAAGCAACTCTCAAGCCGATTCTTTTAGAACTTATTCATGTCTTGGAAAACAGTGTGGGTTTAGGAGAAAAAAGTCCTTTCTTTGATTTATTAGTGACCAACCATCCCCTCAAAAGGAATGAAGAAATCCCGCTTGTCACATTTTCCGGTGGGGTGGCGGACTGCTTTGTTGCCGAAGAAAAGGAGCCATTCAAATTCGGGGACATCGGCTTGCTATTAGGAAAATATCTCCGCCAGTCGCTGATTTTTTCGGAAAAAGAAGTGCTTCAAAGCAATGAAACGATTCGTGCAACTGTGGTTGGCGCAGGCTCCCATACGGCTGAAATCAGTGGCAGTACGATTGCTTATCGCGAACAGATTTTACCTATAAAAAATATCCCCATTTTGAAATTAGCCAAAGAAGATGAAGAATTGGCGGCTTCCGAATTGAGTGAGCGGATTCGAGAAAAGCTCAATTGGCATACAACAGAAGGGACACCCCAAGTGGCTTTGGCCATCAGAGGGGATAAAAATCCGACTTTTGACGACATTCAGCGATATGGAAAAGGAATCGTGGCAGGTTTGGACAGTCTAGTGAAAGAAGCCATTCCTATCATTGTTATGGTGGACGAAGATATGGCTAAAGCTTTGGGCCATGCGCTAAGTGCCAATTTACCTCCAGAATATCCTTTCATCTGTATCGATTCTGTCAAGGTGGAAAATGGCGACTATGCGGATATCGGCCTACCAGTTGCAGAAGGTGCAGTCCTGCCTGTGATTGTTAAGACATTAGTATTTAATTAAAAAGGAGCGACACGGATATGATTTTAAAAACCAAATTATTTGGCAACGTATACCAATTTACGTCAGTGAAAGAAGTATTAGCCAAAGCAAATGAAGAAAAGTCAGGTGACAAACTAGCTGGCGTTGCAGCAAATTCTGCAGAAGAGCGGGTGGCGGCAAAAGTTGTTCTAGCTGAGCTGACATTAAATGATTTGTTCAATCATCCTGTTGTCGATTATGACGAAGATGAAGTGACACGGATTATTATCGATCAAGTCAATATGCGAATTTTTGAGAGTATCAAACATTGGACAGTAGCTGAACTAAGGGAGTTTATCTTGTCTTCAGAAACGACTGATTTCGATATCAAACGTATTTCTCGCGGCTTGACTTCAGAAATGGTTGCTGCTGTATGTAAGCTAATGTCGAATATGGATTTAATCGTCGGTGCCAAAAAAATTCACATCGAAAAAACTGCGAACACGACCATTGGCCGCCCGGGAACATTCTCCAATCGGTTACAGCCGAATCATCCAACAGATAATGTAGATGGCATTATGGCTTCTGTCATGGAAGGACTTTCTTATGGAGCAGGTGATGCTTTGATTGGCTTGAATCCGGTAGATGATTCCACAGAAAGTGTCAAACGAATTCTAAATAAATTTGAAGAATTTCGGAGTGAATGGGAAATCCCAACACAAACCTGTGTTTTAGCTCATGTGACCACACAAATGGAAGCCATTCGGCAAGGGGCACCTACAGGGCTAGTCTTCCAGTCCATTGCTGGTTCTGAAAAAGGGAATACCGCATTTGGCTTAAATGCCGCTATCTTGGAAGAAGCACAAGATTTGGCATTACACAGTGGGCAAGCGGCTGGACCGAATGTAATGTATTTTGAAACTGGACAAGGTTCTGAACTTTCTTCTGAAGCCAACTTTGGTGCTGATCAAGTAACGATGGAAGCACGTTGTTATGGACTAGCGAAAAAATTTGACCCTTACATCGTTAATACAGTAGTTGGTTTCATCGGACCTGAATATTTATATGATTCAAAACAAGTAATTCGCGCTGGGTTAGAAGATCACTTTATGGGGAAATTGACTGGAATATCAATGGGATGTGATGTATGTTACACCAACCACATGAAAGCGGATCAAAATGACATGGAAAATCTGGCTATGTTGCTGGCAACAGCAGGATGTACCTATATTATGGGGATCCCTCATGGCGATGATGTCATGTTGAATTATCAAACAACAGGCTTCCATGAAACTGCTACGATCCGTGAGACGTTAGGGCTACGACCAATTAAGGAATTTGAAGAGTGGATGGAAAAGATGGGCTTTATGGAGAATGGCAAGCTGACCAGTTGCGCTGGAGATGCATCTGTTTTTATTAAATAAACGAGGTGAGTACACGAATGAATGAAAAAGAATTAAAAGAAATGATCGTTGGCATTTTGTCCGAAATGGTGGACGACCATGTAGCGCCTGCAACTGTTCTTACAGAAGAAAAACCAGCAACTCAAGTGACAGAAACTGCTGAAATAGAAACAGGGATGATACCTGATATCACAGAAGTTGATTTACGGAAACAATTATTGCTAAAAGGAGCAAAAGATCCAGAAGGATTATTGAAAATGAAAGCTTACACACCAGCGAGATTAGGGGTTGGGCGTACAGGCACCCGCTACTTGACACCTTCTACACTGCGTTTTCGTGCGGATCATGCAGCAGCACAAGATGCTGTCTTTTCAGATGTCAGTGAAGAGTTAGTGAAAGAAATGGGCTTTATTGCTACAAAAACGATTTGTACGAGCAAAGATGAATACCTTACGCGACCAGACTACGGACGACAATTCGATGAAGAAAACTGTGAGATCATTCGCAAAAATACAACACCGAAAGCAAAAGTGCAAATGGTTGTTGGCGATGGCTTGAGTTCAGCTGCAATCGAGGCCAATGTCAAAGAAGTTTTGCCTGCCATCAAACAAGGATTGAAAATGTATGGATTAGATTTTGATCAAGTTCTCTTTGTAAAATATTGTCGCGTTCCAGCAATGGATAAAATTGGTGAAATCACAGATGCAGATGTTGTTTGTCTATTAGTAGGAGAACGTCCAGGATTGGTAACGGCAGAGTCGATGAGTGCGTATATTGCATATAAGCCAACTGTCGGTATGCCGGAAGCCCGACGAACAGTGATCTCAAACATTCATCGTGGTGGTACTCCAGCGGTTGAAGCAGGCGCTTATATTGCTGAAGTTATCAAAAAAATGCTCGATAAGAAAAAATCGGGTATTGATTTGAAAGAAGCAGAGTAAAGGAGGAAGGACATGAAAAATGATCGTTTAGGTGCCAACGTATTAAGCATGAAAGTCATTCCCAACGTGGATCCAGCTTTGGCCAAAGAGTTATCGTTAAAGCCAGAACATCGATCCCTAGGAATTGTGACTTCTGATTGTGATGATGTGACATACGTTGCACTGGATGAAGCAACAAAAGCGGCGGATGTCGAAGTCGTTTACGGAAAAAGTATGTATGCTGGAGCCGGAAATGCATCAACGAAGCTTGCCGGTGAAGTGATAGGCATCATTGCGGGACCCAGTCCAGCAGAAATCAATAGTGGATTAAGTGTGATAAACCAAGTCATTGAAGAAGAGGCAAGCTTTTATAGTGCCAATGACGACGATAGTATCGTATATTTTGCACACGTTGTTTCTAGAACTGGTAGTTTTCTTTCTGAACAAGCTAATATCCCAGAAGGCGAAGCAATTGCTTACCTTATTGCACCACCATTAGAAGCGATGGTTGCTTTAGATGCTGCCATGAAGGCTGCAGATGTGCAAATGGGCGTCTTTTATGGCCCACCTTCTGAAACAAATTTTGGTGGGGCATTGTTGACAGGAAGTCAATCTGCCTGTAAAGCTGCTTGTAGTGCATTTGAACAGGCAGTACAGAATATTGCCGATAATCCATTGGGTTATTAAGGATGTGTAGCAGATGAAAGCATTAGGTATGGTCGAGGTACGGGGCTTCTTAGGTGCCATCAGTGTGGCAGATGCAGCCGTTAAAGCAGCTGATGTCACATTATTAAAAGCGGAAATTATTCATGGTGGATTAACAACCGTCGAAGTTATTGGTGATGTGGCAGCCGTCAATGCAGCAGTAGAAGTGGGTGTTGAAGTAGCTAAGGAGCTGAATTGCTTGATAGCACACCACGTCATTTCTCGAGTGGATGCCCAAACAGAGATCATTTTGTCTGATTTAGAGCCAAAAAAAGAATCGCAATCAGAAGTAAAGACAGAACCAAAGACAGAACCAAAGACAGAACCAAAGACAGAACCAAAGACAGAACCAAAGACAGAACCAAAGACAGAACCAAAGACAGAATCACAAACAGACCCAATATCAGATCTACAAACACAAACAGAATCTAAAGTGACACTGCCAAACACTGAATCAGAATCAAGAGTGATGCCAGAGCCTAAAGATAATTCTGACGCAGTGCCATCAGTGCTAGAAACCAAAGCATCAGACAAAGTACCTGTTGTCGATGCCGCTCAATTAAAAGAACTACAACGTAAACGAGTAGTGGATTTACGCAAGCAAGCATACAAAATGAATTTGAGCACATTAAAGAAAAGTGAAATCAAATTAGCAAATAAAGAATCGTTGATCCAAGCAATTATGGCAGAAATAGAAAGAAGTGAAGACGAGTGGAATTAGTAGATAAAGATTTACGTTCCATCCAAGAAACAAGAAATTTGATCAGAAAAGCCAAGGAAGCGCAGCAAGAGCTAGCAACATTCTCACAAACACAAATCGACGCAATCGTAAAAGCTGTGTCTGAGGCCACCTTTGCCCAACGAGAAAAACTAGCAAAAATGGCCCATGAGGAAACTGGTTTTGGTATTTATGAGGACAAGATCATCAAAAATGCCTTTGCTTCAAAGGTTGTTTATGACGAGCTGAAAGATAAAGCGACTGTGGGCGTGATTCATGATGATGCGGCTAAAAAGGTCACAGAAATCGCTGTACCAGTAGGTGTGATTGCTGGACTTATTCCTTCGACCAATCCTACGTCAACAGTCATTTATAAAGCGCTGATTTCCTTAAAAGCAGCAAATAGCATTGTGTTTTCCCCCCATCCCAATGCACTAAAATCGATTGTTGCCACTGTTGAGATCATTCAACAAGCAGCAACAGCGGCAGGTGCCCCTGAAGGCTGTGTCTCGGTCATTCAAACACCTACAATGCAAGCAACAAGTGAATTGATGAAAAATAGCGATACGAACTTAATCTTGGCAACTGGCGGCAATGCAATGGTCAAAGCTGCGTATTCCTCTGGAACACCCGCAATCGGAGTGGGGCCTGGGAATGGTCCAGCCTATATTGAACGGAGTGCTAATATTCCTCATGCAGTTAAGCAAATCATGGACTCTAAGACATTTGATAATGGAACCATTTGTGCTTCTGAACAATCCATTATTGTAGAAAATGTCAATCGTGAAGCGGTCAAAGAAGAATTGATCAAGCAAGGGGCTTATTTCTTGAGTACAGACGAAGCGGATAAGTTAGCTAAATTTATCTTACGACCAAATGGAACAATGAATCCGCAAATCGTCGGTCGCTCGGTTCAACATATCGCATCCCTAGTTGGTCTGGCTATACCGCAAGATCGTCGCTTGATTGTGGCTGAAGAAACCCATGTTGGATTGAAGTATCCATTTTCAAGAGAAAAATTGGCACCAATCATCGCTTTTTATACAGTGGAGAATTGGGAAGCTGCTTGTACTTTATCGATTGAGATCCTCAAAGGTGAAGGTGCAGGCCACACAATGGGCATCCACACTGAAAATAAGGAAGTCATTCGAGCATTTGGTGCCAAAAAGCCAGTATCGCGATTGCTTGTCAATACATCTGGAACACTTGGTGGTATTGGCGCATCAACGAATTTAGTTCCAGCACTGACTCTCGGCTGCGGCGCTGTTGGAGGAAGTTCAACTTCAGACAATATTGGTGTTGAAAATTTATTCAACTTACGTAGAGTTGCTTATGGCGTTCGTGATCTAGAGGATATTCGTCGAGAATTTAGTCAGACAACGATCACACCAAACACAGCTATCACGGATAACAAAGAGGAGCTGATCAATACGATCATCGCTCAAGTAATGGATCGGCTTAAATAAGCCATCTCAACAAGCACAAAGAAGCTACAAAAGAAATTACAAAAGAAACTGCAAACAAAATAACTTTAGGATTTAAAGTTTAAGACTGAAATCCATTTGAGGATCGTCTTGAATTTTTAAAAATAAAAACAAACATTTTAGGAGGAAAATATAATGTCAAGTACAAACGCTTTAGGAATGATCGAAACTCGTGGTTTAGTAGGTGCGGTAGAAGCAGCAGATGCAATGGTTAAAGCGGCAAACGTCACATTGATTGGGAAAGAACAAGTTGGTGGCGGATTAGTTACTGTCATGGTTCGTGGAGATGTCGGTGCTGTCAAAGCAGCAACAGATGCTGGCGCTGCCGCTGCTGAACGAGTAGGAGAATTGTTATCTGTTCACGTGATCCCTCGTCCACATACGGAAGTAGATGCTATTTTACCACATGCTGTAACTGAATGATCATCTTAAATGTTTGGGACAGAAGTGAGTATGGCTTCTGTCCTAAACATTAAGTGAGGAGGGGTGTTATGACAGTCATTACCGAAGATGAACTTCGCAAAAAGGTACTTAGTAAAGAGTTATATGAGGGAATGGATCTCATTATTCCTTCAGGAAGTTTGCTGACACCAGCTGCAAAAAGTTATTTGCGCGAGCATCATATCACTAGCGTAACGACAAGTACTCAGAAAAGAGCCGATAGTTGTCCTATTCGGACCTCCTCGATCAAAACAAAGTCACTATCACGAAAGATAGAATATGAAATCCAGCACTTGAAGCATCTTCTTTATTTTCCTATGTTGAGAGATGACACGTTTCCTGCAGAACTATGGCTGTACTTTGAGAAACAACAAGCTTGGTTGGAGAATATCATTCAAGGAAAATTCTCGGTGATTGAACAAGCGATTGATCAAGAGCAAGTAGTGATAGAGAGCAGTCAGCGAAGACAATGGGATTATTCTTCAAAGGAAATCCAACTTCAATTGAACAAAATCCTATTCTTGTTCGAAGAAAAGCCTGATAGGCGCTATCAGTATTTCCAAGAATGGGCGGATGCGTTGATCCAAACAATGACTGTAGTAAAACTGAACTAGGAGATGAACACATTGGATTCAATCAATGAAATTGTTGAAGAAGTTATCAAACGAATTCAACTGCAAAATCACACATTTGAAGTAGAAGCTTCTGGACGTCACGTCCATTTGTCTCGTCGAGAAATCGATCATTTATTTGGATCAGGGTATCAGTTAACGAAAGTAAAAGATTTGTCACAACCTGGTCAATATGTATGTAAAGAACGAATCACTGTTGCAGGACCAAAAGGACTGTTCCAAAATGTCGTGATTTTAGGTCCTGAACGTAAGGAAGCACAAGTCGAAGTGTCAATGACAGATACCCGAATTTTAGGTATTAACGCGCCAGTTAGAGAAAGTGGAAAGATTGAAGGAACACCAGGGGTGACATTGATGAATGGCGCAACGACTGTTTCATTAGATCGCGGATTGATCGTGGCAAAACGACACATCCATATGACACCAGAAGATGCCCTAGCAAACAATGTGACTAACGGACAAATCGTCCAAGTAAAAGTACTGGGCACGCGACCATTGATTTTTGATGATGTAGTGATACGTGTCAGTCCTCATTTCGCGACGTATATGCATATTGATTATGATGAAGCAAACGCTTGTGGTTTATCAAAAGGTGTTCATGGTTACATCATTAAGTAAGAGGAGGTTGGACAATGAAAGTTTCTGAAATAGAAGAACTGGTTCAACAAATTACTGATCGTATCTGTCAGCAACTCCCAAAGCCTACCCTTGCTCTTGCTTTTTCGCAAGAGAAAAAAGAGATTCCTGCCGAATTATATACCCAGTTTCCCACTGTTCAGTGGAGAACCGGTGAAGATCAAGAGTCGGCTGGAATGATTGTGAAACAACTAACGATTTCTCAAATGTCCAGTATTGCTTTACTGCAAGAAAACGATCTATTGACCCGAAGAATACTTTCATTTTTGTTACAAGGAAAACCGATTCTTGTTTTAGAAACTTTGCCAGCAATTCCGAAAGAAACACCGCTTAAATATCAAGTGAAAAAGACAATTCAAGAATATCGAGACAAATGTCAGCAGTTTGGTCTGACATTCTATCGCTCCCCGCAAGACTATGCTGATTTTTGGAAATCCTGTCAGAAAAAATCAGTGCCTAAGGCATTGCCTAAGCGGACCTTCATCACCGAAAAACAATTGAAAAAAATGCTAGAATACCGCATTCCTCCAATAAAGAATGCGCAATTGACACCATTAGCACAAGATTATGCGCGCACTCAAAAGTTGCTTATAAAGGGGGAAAAAGCATGCTTTTAGGAAAAGTTACCGGCAGTTTGTGGTCTACAAGAAAAGACGAGAAATTAAACGGGTGGAAATTTATGATGGTAGACATTTTGAATCAAGAAGAACAAAAACAAGGCTTTATTATTGCAGCGGATAATGCTGGCGCAGGAATTGGCGATAAAGTATTGATCAGTCAAGGCAATGCTGCTCGAATTTCTGCTGAAAATCCAGAAGTACCTATTGACGCAATGATCGTTGGCGTCATCGATGCTGCAGAGGAAGAATAAGGAGGTTGAATCTATGAGCATTAATGAAATTATTATGTATATTATGGTTCTTTTTATGATCATTGGAGGCATTGATAAATGCATCGGGAATAAATTAGGACTCGGAAAACAATTTGAAGAAGGTATCATGGCGATGGGGTCTTTAGCGTTATCAATGGTGGGGATCATCACGTTAGCCCCGGTCTTGGCGAATCTTTTAAGTCCTATCGTTGTTCCCGTCTATGAATTGCTGGGTGCTGATCCGGCAATGTTCGCGACAACACTACTAGCAAATGATATGGGGGGATTTGCTCTGGCACAGCAATTAGCAAATGATCCTCAAGCAGGGTTATTTGCTGGAGCAATCCTTGGGGCTATGATGGGACCAACAATTGTTTTCACCATTCCTGTTGCGTTGGGGATTATTCAAAAAGAAGATCAACAGTTTTTAGCCACAGGGGTGTTAAGTGGAATTATTACCATTCCTTTCGGGTTATTGGCCGGTGGTTTAACCGCAGGAATGCCAATGTCTATGATCCTTCCTAACTTGCTACCTATTATTATCGTTGCTGCATTGATCATCGTGGGATTATGGTTGGCACCAAACGGTATGATCAAAGGATTCCAGATTTTTGGTCAAGGTGTTGTCATCGTTGCGATTATCGGTTTGATTGTCGGAGCGATTCAGTTACTTGTGGGAATTACAGTCATTCCTGACATTGCACCTGTTACAGAAGGAATCGAAGTCGTAGGGAGCATCGCATTGACTTTAGCTGGGGCATTTTGTTTGGTTGCTGTGATTACGAAAGTGTTTAACAAACCATTAATGAAATTAGGGAAAGTTTTAGGGATGAATGAAGTGGCTGCTGCCGGTATGGTGGCAACATTAGCAAATAATATCCCAATGTTCCAAATGTTGAAAGATATGGATAACAGAGGAAAAATCATCAACATTGCTTTCGCTGTTTCTGCATCTTTTGTTTTAGGCGATCACCTAGGCTTTACGGCTGGGGTAGCAAAAGAAATGATTTTTCCTATGATCATCGGTAAATTAGTCGGTGGGATAACTGCTATTTTTGTAGCGATTTTTATGGCTAATCGTATGTTAGGGAAACCAGAAATAGAAACAAAATAATGAGGTGAAAATATGACAGAGTTTAATCGTAAAATGATCGAAACTTTGGTTCGTCAAATCGTAACTGAACAATTGATGCCAACAAAACAAGTGGATCCTAGCGGTGTTGCATCGATCAAGCTACCAGAGATCACTGTTTCTGAAGAAGATCGTCTGGATACGGGGAACCCCAATGATATTGTTTATACAAAGGATTTGTTCTCACTCGAAGAGAGTCCTCGTCTAGGTTGTGGATTGATGGTAATGAAAGAAACAACATTTGACTGGACGCTCGATTATGATGAAATCGACTATGTTATTTCTGGCAAATTAGATATTATTATTGATGGACGGAAAGTCTCTGCCAGTGCAGGTGAGCTCATTTTAATTCCTAAAAATAGCAAAATACAGTTTTCAGTCGCAGAAGAAGCCCGCTTTGTTTATGTCACTTTCCCGGCAGATTGGCAGAATCAATAAATTTGTTGAAAATAAGACACTATATATTTTCTTAAGTTGATACGCTACATCAGGTGTTCCTTTTATTTATAGGGATGCCTTTTTTTAAAAAGACCCTTTAGTTAATTAATATACGTTTGGAAGAAAAGATGTTTTTTACAAAGCATACGTGCCGATCTGTAGGATAAAAACGAAGTTCTATGTAAGTAGACAGGACAAAACAAAAAACAATTGAATGAGCAACTCGTATCTATTGTTCGAAATAGTTGCAAAAATGGTTTATTTCAAATATCTTTAAGGAGCAACATGCATTAATCATAGAAGAGTATTAGGACAAAAGGCTTGGGGAAGACTTTTTGTAGACACCTAATACTCTTCGTTTTTGTATTTTATCATGATATCAGCTAGTTTGTATTAAATGGACGAAATTTCGTCCACCATGTTTTGATAGGATCCTCCCATGGTGAATTCTGGCGTGATCGTACAACTCAATGGTTGTTTTGTTCAGGCTGATACGTATCTTCGATCAGTGTGTGGTCAAGCTTTTCAGTCTAAATTCAATTGCTTCATCGTAATCATTTATGACAAGAGCAATATTTTGTTTCACGATTACTCTTCCTTTATAGCGATGCAAGTATCATTCTGAGCTAAAGCCAATTATTCGCCACAATAGCGGACTAAGGGAAATCTAAAAAATTATCACTAAATAAGCCAAATAATTTTATTTAACGAGGGATGTCAGCCTTAAAATAATAGTGAAATCACTAAAAATCGGTGGGATATAGTTAAAAATAAAATGGAGAAAAACTTGCCTGCTTTACGCTCGATCTCATATCTTCGATCATTTCTATCAGTTAAAACTCGGTTAGAAATCGAGCCCAAAATAGTCCGTTAGTAATTTTAAGTAAAAAAGCAAATAGTAATAAGAAAAGGGTTCCCCTAATAAAAGATACGATCACTCCCTCACAATCTGATGAGTAAGAGCAAATGCTTGCTCTGAAAAGTTTGTTTTATCGCTATCTGTACTATTAACCTTTAGTGAATCATTTAACTTGAAAATATTTAAGGATGATCGTAAGATAGTTTTATCAAATATATAAGGAGTGTTATCTATGGCAAACTATGAAGAAAAAGAATCAAAAGCATTGTTAAAAATCGGAGAAGTTTTGGACAAGTTAGATTCTAATTTAGCAGAATTGGATTCTCTAGAAGCAGATGCTAAAAAACATAGTATGAAGAAGTGGATTGTTGAGAAAAAAGCGATTCATGAAATCAAGAAGATCGCACACGAAGCAGGTAAATACGAAACGTATGATGAGAAAGAATTACAAAAAGAGTTGGACGAAGTAGAAAAATATATGTAAGGAAGAGACGTTTTCTTTTCGTTTTTTTCTCTTATTTTAGTTAAAATAAATTTCCAGCACACTAAGGATAAATTTGCTTGATCAAAGGGAAGCCCGCTTGCTTGTTTTGTGAGTAAGGAGGCTTCTTTGCTTATACAAGCGACTAAAAGAATGCATCTGTCGCGATGCTGGTCGGCTTGACTGTTAACTGATAATCTCAGAGAAGGCAGGTTAAAAATAAAAAAGAAGCAAGATAAACCTCATAGAAACAAGGTTCATCTCACTTTGGAAAAACTACAAAAATCTTCTCGATTTTAGTCTATGGAGATGGCGGGAGTCGGTAAAATGCTGATATTATAATGCCTTCAGCTTTTTGACTACCAAATTGACTACCAAAATTAAAAATCCACATAAGTATTGAATCTATTTGCCAACTGTTCTTTTGCAGTTTTTGAAACGTGAGTATACACATCCATCGTGGTTTGAATATCTGAATGACCTAACCTCGATTGAACATCTTTGATAGATGCCCCGGCTTCAAATAGGAGAGAAGCGTGGGTGTGACGAAAACCATGTATTGAGATCTGTTTGAAATCTTCGGGTAATTTTTTCATTGTGACCAAGTACCATTTTCTGGGTTTGGCTGGCGAAAGAATTCCGCCGTCTTCACTTTGAAAGATTAAACCATCCGGAGATTCCTTTTTGAACTCTTTAAATATAGCGATCGTTTTGTCATCTAATGAAATCCTACGAATAGAAGAAGGAGTTTTTGGAGTCTGGATATAAAGGCCGCTAGCACTCCTTGATACAGCTTTATTAATGTTGAGTGTTTGATTTTTGAAATCAATGTCAGTCCATTTTAGCGCTAGTGATTCACCTTTGCGTATTCCGGTGAAAGCCAAGAGACGAAAGTAAACATATGCTCTAAAATTGCTATCACTTTCTAAAGCAGACATAAATTGTTTTAACTCTTCTTTATCATAGAAGTTTAAATCCTTATCCTCGGTTACTTCTTTTTTTCTAACAGGTTTCTTTATTACCTTAGTTGGATTCATGTTGATCAGCTGCATACGAATGGCGTAGTCGAAAACTAGACCAGCATAATTCATGACCATGCTTGCTCGAACCAATTTTTTATGCCAAATATTCATTTGGGTTTGTACATCCATAGGCTTTATTTCTAGAATATTTTTTTCACCAAATGCTGGAAGTATATGATTCTTAAAAACTCTTTCGGTCTTTAATAGAGTTGAGGCTTTAACTGTCGATCTATACTCCTCATACCATAAGTCATATATTTCTTCATACGTTTGAATCTCGGGTTCCTCAGCAACCTCTTGTTTTTGCATACCATTTACTTCTAAATCAGCTATTGCTAAACGAGCTTCTCTTGTTGTCTTAAAACCACGCCTTGTTGTGCGAATTGGCTTTCCTGTATCTGGGTCTGTCCCTAGGTACAGTTTAAACATATAAGCTTTTTCGCCATTTTTTTTGATGTACTCTTTTATTCGGATATCTTGCTCTTTCCTAGCCAATTGCTTCAACTCCTAGAATTTGTTACAATAGGCGTGACCTAATAAGCCTATTGTTTATTTTGTTATCACGCTCTCTGTCCGCCAAGATTGAGGAGCGTGTTTTTTTATAGCATTGAAAATATCAACCAAATACAAAACAAACCCAATGGTATCAAAAAAATAAAACACCCTATTTGCTGAATGACATTACCTGTTTTTTCGATACTTTCTCCAGACTTTTCCATTCTTTCACCAAATCTGTGCAACTTAGAGTTAGCCAAATGTGATTCGTAGTCATAAAAAATTTTATGCACATCATCTGGATTGAAATTGATAGCACAGTTAGGACATTGTGTTGTATTAAACGTAAGGTAGAAATTTTTAGAACAATTTTCACACTTTATTTTTAGTCTTTTGTTTTTGATATCCATGAATTCACCCTCCGGTTACTGTTTTGCATATTAATGGGTTACTTCTAAATCAAAAGTAGCGACTTGGGAACTTGGCACGAAATCAATTTCAAACTTATTAAAATCATTTCCACTAACTGGTAATTCCCAAAATAGTTGTGTGGTTGAAGTTCTTCCTATTGGAACGGCATCCTGACCGTTTTGTTGGTTAACCTGAATTAATGCTTTTCCGTCCTTATCATAAGCTTGGAAGTAATTTGAATACGGCAAGAACGGTTCTTCAATAGCTACATTTGTGTACTCTATTTTAACTGCCACCATCTTTGATGTGTCGTAATCATCTAAATTTATCATATGCTCTGGAAAAGCGGATTGATTTGTCGTGGCTTCGATTATTTTTATTTTTGCGTTTTCTTGAGATCCATCTCCTAAAGAAAGTTCTTCGCCTAATCTGTAAACCTCATATGAAGAAACAGATGATTTAGATTCATTTGAAGACTGGTTACTTGATGAAGAAGAATCGGTAAGCAACTGTTCTTTTAAAATTTCATTTTCAGAGCGCAAACTATCAATGGTTGTTTGTAAATCATTGTTATTAGCATCTGTCTCTCCGCCACCGTCACCACCTTGACCACTGCACCCAGAAAGAAATAATACACTAAACAGCAACCCGTAAACTACTTTTTTCATTTCTTTTCCTCATTTCTTTGATATAATAATTTTGTAATCACTCAGAAATGAGTTTCCCTTATCGAAGCTGTAACTTCGGTAGGGGAATTTTTTTATCCATAGTTTAGCATGCTTTCTCGAACGCAACTTTCAAGATTCCATGGTATGTTGTAATACTCCATAAATTTAACAGCATTCAATTGCTCTTTGTCAAAGTCGTATTCATTTGACCAAATAAATAAAAGTATTTCTATAGCAATCCGATTTGCTTCAAATTCTAATTTACGCCTGCTGTAATCTGTTGCGTTGTAATAAGCAGAAAGTTCTTCATGCTTTTTAATGCAATGACCTAGTTCGTGGGATATTTCAAAATCTGAATTATTCTCAAGTAATTTATCACTTAAAAAAATCACTTTTTCATCCGCAAAATAAATACCGCTTCGATCCATATCCGTAAAGATCAGATCCAAACCCATATCATTTACTATTTTTAGCAAATGATGATTAACCTCGCACATATACACATCACATCGCTTTACTTTTTCTCTGCAGCTCTTTTGGCAGCTAGAACTGATTTCAAGAACTCCACTTCTTCATCTGTTACTGGTTCTCCATCAAATGCGAAGACCCCATATTTTTCCGCAAGAGAACTTTGCTCTTCACGACCCAGAAGGTAATCTACACTTACATTGAAGTAATCAGCTACCGCTTCTAGTCTATCCGATTTAGGACTAGACTTTTTCCACTGGTAAAAAAGATTTTCACTGAAACCAAGGTCAGTAGCAACCTTTGAAACACTTACGCCTCTTTTATCAGCAAGAAATTTAATTCTGTCAAATACAGTCATATCAATGGTTCCCCTTTGTTCGAGGAATAAAATTATAGTTTTCTATAGAAATTTGTTGACATATTCTATAGTTTGCTATAATATAAACCTCGTAAGATAAATGGCAAGAAAAAAAGATACAGAAATCTAACCTAATAATTCCAACGTTTGGCGACGTAATCGAAATAAAAAGGTTTTTGTAAGCTTATTTAACTATGCTTTCATTCTATAGTTTTCTATAGAAAAGTCAATAGGTTAATGTAAATTTCTTGCCGATTATCTTACAGAATATATGAAAAGGAGGTAATGATATGCCGAGTATAGCAACCGGGAGGCAAAAAGTATTGGAATACATTGAAGAAAATAATATTTCTATGGCTGATCTAGCTGTCGCATATGGAGTGAAAAGACAGGATATGCACTCTTACTTGACTGGGAAATTAGAGAATGTAAAAGGCAACCAGTTGATTCTTAGGATTATTGCTGATTATCGAATCAGATAGGAGGGAGACCATGCCGGATATTGATGAAAAAACCATTCAACTTATTTTGAAAAAGTACGTTCCTAAGCGATACCTGAATCAGCGTGAGGCTTGTATCTACGCTGGGACAAGTCCAAAGACTATGAATGCATGGATTAAGCGAGGATTGAAACAAATCGTATTTGATGATGAGAGTAACCCCAAATATGATGTTCGAGATATCGATGCTTTCATGGAAGAACACAAAATTGGGATCGGGAAGCACCACTGACTGATAAGGAAATTATACCAAAGAAAGGAGAATGACATTGAATGAAGTTTCAACAAATTTTGACTATTCAATAGTAGATGATACCACTGCTCAATTTTTAAAAGTAAAAGAACAAGAGCTACAGTCAATCGTTCTAAACAGTTCCATCCAGTTAGGAGAAACCCTTATCGAAGCGCAGGATAAGCTTGCCAAGTATGGAGAAGGAACTTTCGTAAAGTGGTTCGAATCAATCGGTTTGAAAAGGCAAAGTGTATACAACTATATCAATCAATGTAAGTTTTTCCATCAAATGGAAAAAGTCGAACAAATCGAAATGTTCCAAGAGCTACCAACCACACTCAAAACAGAAATATCCAAACCGTCAGCTAAACCAGAAGCGGTAGAAATGGTGCTATCAGGTGATATAAAAACCACCAAAGAATATCGAGAGCTTGAGAAACAGCTAAAATCAAAGGATGAGCAAATTAAACTACAAGCACAGATGATTGATGATCTGAATGAGCAAGAAACGGAAGTAGTTGAAAAAGAAGTCATTGTCGAAAAGGTTCCAGACGACTATCAGCAGCTTAAGCAATCTACGAAGATTGTTGATGAAATCACCAGAGAAAATCAAGCGCTTAAGGCTGAACAGGAAGCTTTGAAACAACGTATAGCAGATTCCGAAAAAGCATTGCAAGAAAAAGCGAAGGTTGAAAATGATGAACTAGAACAAGCGCAATTAAAACGTTTGAAACGAGATGCTGATATCAGCGTTCATAAACTCATTATCAATATGAATCAATTTGTTAAAGAACAAGCGGTAACGGTATACGATTCGCAAGCAATCGCTGGTGCGAACGATGAGACAAAGCAAAAACTCACGGATTCAATTTCCAGAGTTGAAAAACTATTAAAACAAATCAAACAAGAAATCGGAGGAGAAGTAGCATGGGTAATCAATTAACTAAAAACAACACGATCGCATTGATCCACACATTGGAAACACAAGGCAAACAAAGTGAAGCGCTGGTAAGTTTGTTGCGTGAAATGGGAAATGTCAAAGAAGAAATGATTGAGCTGAAAGACGAAGTAAAAGAGCACGTCAGTGAAAGCCGCTCATTATATGAAAAAATGTCTGAGCAAGTCACTATCACCTATGAAGAGCAAAAGGAATTGCGTTCAATTGTCAGCAAACTTGCCATTAGCTTAACCGAAGAACATCAAAAGCGCCAAGGTAAAACATACAGCGGCAATCTATTTAAAGCTTGGAAAGGGATGTTCATGAGCCGCATCCACTCTAAGCTTAAGAAACGCATGAACGTTGTCCGTTACACATCAATTAAACGAGTTGATTACGACGAAGCTTTAGCTTATTTAAATGTACTAACCTACGAACACTTTAGTCTGGCAGATTTGCAAGCAACGCCTGCAGTATTGAACGTTTTGGAATTGGAGGAGAAATAATGGAATTTGAGAACGTCAAAGATGCGCTAAAAAGTGCAATGGAGTATGCCGAATCATCGAATTTACAAGTAGACGGAAAGCCAGCAACTTACGAGGACTTTCAAGAGCTGATGAAAGAGCATATCTATGCTATTGCAGATTTGTCGGGTATTGATGAAGTGGCCGATCGCAACTGGAGTATTGGATGAAAAATAACCCCACGCGGAAGGAGGGGCTAGGGTGGAACAAATACTATGCTTGATAGTCTATTCTGTAGCTTTCATTTGTAATGCGCTAATGAAAAAACTATTTCCCGAAAATTCTTTTTATAAGTGGTACGCTCTCGGATTTGCATTGGTTTCACTATTTTCATAGCTTTTTATAATTGAACGCGTGATAGGAAGGATTCTTAACGTGAAGAATTCAACCGTAACTTCATCGTTTGAACTTTTATAAATATCATAGAATTCAACAAAGGTTTCATAATCTTTCTTAGGAACATAGTTCAGGCAACTGAAATAATACTTGCCGAATCTTTTCTGATTGTTCGCTTGAGGATATTCCATAACTTCTCCAAAAGATTGAACAAAGTTATCAAACATTCTTTTAACATATAGATCGTTTTGCTCGTATTTCTTTTGTTTAAACTTTATTTCATTGACTTTTAGATCGTGTTTGTTACTTAGATAAGTCGTAATCATCGGAGATATCAGTGAAATAACGGCAACAATAAGCGCGAAGGTAACAGTTGAATCCAATTGCATTAATAACACCACCAGTTTTTAAACAATTATACCAAAGGAGCAAACACATTGAAAAATAAACTAGCAAAAACAACAGCAATCATCGGACTAGCACTAGGCAGCGGAGTTATCGGCTACGCAGCAAGCAACGCATTTCAGGACTTGGACACAATCAAGGCAAACTTCAACACAGTGCTGCAATACGGCCAAACCAAATCACAACGTGTGTCAGAACTCGAATCACAGCTATCCAACAACACTCGCACACAGGAGCAGCTGAAGGCAGAAATTGAGCAAATCAAATCGGACAAGCAGAAGGAAATTGAAGCCAAGCAGCGAGAGATCGAACAAAAGCAACAGGAGATCGCTACAAAGCAACAGGAAGCCGATAGCTTGCGCCAACAACTGAACACAGTGCAAAACGACAAGGAGCAGTTAGAACAGCGTGTGAGCGAGTTACGGCAGTATACGGATCAAAAAGTAGGGGAGTTGGGGAAATGATTAAAAGAATCACTATATCAGTTGAGGAAGATAGTGGGTCAACAATGCAGCATACCGTCTCAACAAAAGAAGAAGCACTCGCTTTGATCGATCGATACTTTAAGGAGGAGTCAGCATGAATAAAAAATGGTTAGCCAGTCTAAATAGAAACTACTTTTACAAAGCACGCCAACTCCAAGCAATTTCATATTTGAGCATTTGGTTAAACATTGTACTTTTGTTAACTCTGATTTGGATCATGGGGGTTAAATAGTATGACCAGAGCTGAAGCACTCCGTATCGGAAAAATCATTGCTGACCGCCGGTAAAAGTATAACAAGCCGTTGATTCAGTCAAGGCAGAATATTGAACGGATGAAGAAACGGAGGGGGATTGCATGAGTGAAATCTTACGTGTATCGGACAAAGTGCAAAGAAACGAATCGCAGCTTTCACTTCATGACATACACGGAGAGTTAGTGTTGATAGCACAAAATAAACAGGACAAAGAAACCGTGGCTATCTATCTTGACGACAGACAAATATTTAGACTCATCCAACATCTAACTAAATACCTTATGCATACAAAAAAAGACTCCGGCCGCCAAGCATAGAGTCTTACGAAAAATATTTACCTAAGTTTACCACAAATCGAGAGGAGTGGGAAGATGTCAGATTATATCGCAACAAATTACGACAGCCTGATGCAAGACGAAAGCAGTCATGTGATGCCTAATATCCATTCTTTAGACGACAACGAGGAAGAAGTAGACCTGTCAGCACATTGGAATGAGGACGATAACGGAACGATTGTTCATGAATCGGATTGGATGTTTATAGGTTATCGAGAAAACAAAAATGGCACGCTTGCTAAATATGTCGTACAGCAAGAGAATTTCTTACTTATAGTTGATGAATATGGACCAAAATCACTGAGGATGGACACGATGAAAATTATCAGTGGTAAAGATTGGCTGAAGCAAAGACAGGAGGAGTTTAAGTGAGCGAAACTACCTTAGTTGAGAAGTTGATCCAACTACGAAAAAAAGTTCCTTATATCAAGAAAGAACAAAAGCAATATATCAAATTTTCAGTGGTAAGTTCTGAAACAGTATTGACAGAGTTCAATACTCATATGAACGAACTGAATATTTATCTCAAAACAGAAGTAGTAAATAAAACTATTGAAAGACAAAAGATAGGTGTAAACGAGAAAACTAAGAAAGATATATTTAGCTATCTTGTAACGCTCGATATGAAGTATACGTGGATCAATGGTGACAATCCATCTGAAAGAGAAGAGGTAACATTCTCGGCAATTGCTGATGATGAAAATTCTTCGTATGCATACGGACAAGCTTTAACATATGCAGAAAAAACGTTCTTTATGAAAGAGTTTAATATTCCTGCGGATGACGTGGATCCTGATGTGTTTCAAAAAGAAATTCTAAAACGTATTCCAGCAAGCCCTGAACAAATCGAAGCCATACACATTCAGTTAGGAAAGCTAGAAGAATTAACAGAGCAACCGAAACTTGCGTTCTTAGAACAAGCAAAAATGACAAACGGTGTAAATGCGAAGAAAGCTCCTGAAGAGTTCACCGGATATGATTTTGGGTTAGTGATGAACACCTTAACCGGATGGGTTAATGGATATGAAAAGAAAAAAAGTAAGAAGTGATTTGAATGAACAACCTTTCGTATCTAGCAAAAATAATAAAAGTTGAAGGCAATCGCCTGACGCTAGAACTCAAAGATGAACTAAATATCGCACGTCTCAAAACAATATTTGATGGATATGACGGCGAGCGACAAGCGGAACTATTCATCAAAGATCCACGAGGGTTCACAGTCGAGCAGAGAGCGTTTGTGTTTTCTCTCATGAATGATATTTACAGATACACTGGACAACCATTTGACGACTTAAAAAATATATTTTACTGGCAATTTCGGTTTTTAACAGGCAAAAATATTAGTTTGAAAAATATTTCCACGAATACAGTGGATGATGTATCTTTGCTGGCTGATTTGGTACTCGACTTTATCTTCGATGGAGATATCCCTTTCAAAGATGGATACGAGGTTCCGCCACAAAATGAACAGTACTTTTTCTATAAATGTGTGACGAACAGGACCTGCTGCATTTGTGGTAAAAAGAACGCTGACATCGATCACTTTGACAAAGCTTTGGGAAGACGAAAGCGGAAAGAAGTAGATCACACAGAATTTACTTTTGCAGCGCTTTGTAGAACTCACCATACCGAGAAGCACCAAATGGGAATTACGGAGTTTAAGAAGAAGTATCACGTTATAGGCATCAAATTGAATCAAGACGAGATTAAAAAGTTGAGGATCGGAGGTTAAGAACTTGGCTGAAATAAGTTGGATTAAGCTTAGCACTGGTTTACCAGACAACAAAAAGATTAAGCGTATCAGAAAGCTTCCAGAAGGCGACAAGGTTATCTTGTTTTGGGTATTCCTCTTAGCTAGAGCAGGGGAGAGCAACCAAAGCGGAGGGATATTCCTAACGGATACTATGCCTTATCAAGAGGAAGACTTAGCTGCAGACTTTGATTTCAATATTGAATTTGTTCAATTTGCCTTAATTACTCTTGAAAAATACTCAATGATAACAAGATATCAAGATATTTTGTTTATCAAAAATTGGGAAGAATACCAGTCTATTGAGGGTTTGGAGAAGGTAAGGGAACAGAATAGAATACGTCAGGCTAGGTACAAAGAGAAACAAAGACAACTAACGTTAGGTAACGTTACCGCTAACGTTAGTGGTAACGCGGAAGTAACGGAGAGTAACGCAACAGATATAGATAAAGAATTAGATAAAGAAAGAGATATAGATAAAGAGAAAATACCATATAGCGACATCATCAAATACTTGAACGAAGCAACAAGTAAATCATTCAAAGTTACTCAAAAATGGAAAGACCTGATCAAAGCAAGATGGAATGAAGGCCAACGATTAGATGATTTCAAAAAAGTAATTGATGTGAAAACAAACCAATGGTTGAACAACCAAGAAATGAATAAGTACCTAAGACCAGCAACACTCTTTGGAAATAAGTTTGATGATTATTTGAATGAGTATCGTCCACAAGTTAATTCTTCAATCTCCGATGAAATTGCTGAATCACAAAGGAGGTTGTTAGAAGCATATGAACAATGAACTTAGATTAGTTGCTGAGATGCTTAACAATCCATCAATCATTACCAATATTGATATCGATTCAGAATGGTTTGAAAGTCCTCAGTGCAAACTGATTGTCGAAGCTATGACAAGACTACGAGGAATGAAATACACCACTGAACAGGTCCATCGGGAAATGCGAACCATCGACTACTTCAAAACAGGAACAGCAGATGAATTAGACATCCTAAAAAATTCTGCGAATCAGCTTGGAATCGAAAGAGAACTAGCAAGGATCATACACAATGATTATCTTGATCGCAAGTTGCACTCAGCGTCCATAAAATACGCTGAGACGCTTTCTAAGACAGATGGGGATAAGTTATCCAGATTGCTAGAAGAAAAGCGTGACGTGAACCATATTAAGTCTGATGGCAAGTTGGACAAAGCTTTCGCAGAATTTACAGATAGCTTGGATAAACCAAGTGAAGTTATGACAACTTACAAACCTTTAGATGCATTTCTTGGAGGAGGTATTACAGGAGGAAAGCTAATTGTCTTGGCTGGTAGACCAGGTGCAGGCAAAACAGCTTTCGCATTGAACATTATGCATAGACTATTTTCAGACAATGACAATGTGCAGTGTGATTTCTTCACTTTTGAAATGAGTCAAAACGAATTGATCAAGCGGCTTATCTCGAAAGAAACAAGAATCAACTCTATGTTGTTCGTAGACAACAATAAATTATCTGATGAAAATAAAGTGAGAGCCACAAAATCATACGAGGATATGAAGAACAGATTTGATATGCGAGTGTACACTTCGGAATATTCCAATTTAAACGATATCAAGTATGCCATCAAACAGCGATTAAGCGACAAACGGTATGTAGTGTTTGTAGACTATGCAGGGCTGATAACTGTCAATGATACACGCAAAAATGAACGGCAAGTAATGAACGAGGTTACACGAGAGTTGAAGAAACTGACAACTGATTATGGAATCACAATTGTACTGCTAGCTCAGTTAAGTAGGGCGGTAATGAACAGAGAAAATAAACGTCCGATTCTTAGCGACCTAAAAGAATCAGGCTCACTTGAACAAGATGCCAATGTTGTGTTACTGCTATCAGCTGATGAAAAAGAAGAACGCAAGATACGGTGTGATGTGGCTAAAAATCGAGAAGGGATGACAGGTGTAGCACCGTTTATCTTCGACAAGAAATATATGGATTTCTCAGTAGACTTTGACGAATGGAGAGGTTGATGGACGGACAAACATATCTGGCTATCTTCAAAGAAAACGGCCTTGTGCGATCGGAATTGGTTAGAACGATTGAATCGCAAGTCAAGACTTTTGAGCAATGCGGAATGCTAGATAAGGCCGAGGAAGCAAAATGGGTAGCAATCGAAGTTGCAGAAGAAGAAAAGAAAAAAGGACATCCTATCATGCAGGGCAATGAAACGAAAGAACAAATCGCACAACGATACTTGAAAGCGAGGGGAATGTTCTGATTATTACGATACCAGGAGAGCTGACGGACCTGAATAAATTCATCAATAGCCAGCGGACGAACCGCTATGCAGGTGCTAAGTTGAAAAAGGAGAACACAGAAAAATGTTGTTATGCTTTTCTGATGGCGAAAGCGGAAGGGCTGAGAGTGACAACGCCGATCAACTTGAAAATCACTTGGTACTGCAAAAATAAGCGCAAGGATAAAGACAACATTGCGTTTGGGATCAAGTTTATCTTGGACGGAATGATTGAAGCAAGAGTGATCGCAAATGATGGTTGGGGCGAGATTGCCAACTTTGAGCATCGGTTTGAAGTGGATAAGGATTGTCCGAGGATTGAAATTGAATTGGAGGAAGCAATGTGAACAGATTATTAAAACGTTTGAAAGAAGAACGAATTCAAGGAAGTAGCGCTGTACTCAATTACTCGAACTTTGATTATTGGGTAAATTGGGACGATATTGTTGACATCGTTGAAGATCACGATCAACCGCAACTCAACGAGAATCAGCAGATTGTGTTGGAGTGGTTGAAAGAAGAGCAGACTAAGAATCCAGAATTAACAATTTTGGCACACTTTCGGTTTTGTTTGATGAATCAGAAAATCGGTTTATGAATCTTGATGTAATCGATGCACTAAACAACCTATCTAATCCGCAGCAAAATGGTGTTTTCCAAGCATTCAGCAAATGGACTTTGGGACAGGAGGAAGAAAAATGAAACTACACCAATTATTAAGCGTGTTAAGTAAAGAGGATTGGGTTGATATTGAGGTTCTAGGCGAAACGTACACAGCTACACTGGCAGTTAAAGAGGTATTACAGAAATATCCGCATATTGCTGAATACGATGTAACTACTCTTGAAGCCGCATTAAGCTATGACGGTCCAGAAGCTTCACCTATTCTTTTGATCGAAGTTTCTCAAAATCGTAAGGAGGAAGAAAAATGATAAACAATTTAACTTTGGTCGGAAGACTAACGAAAGATCCGGATTTGAAATACACAGGCAACGGAACAGCGGTAGCCACCTTCACATTAGCTGTGAATCGCAACTTCACAAATCAGAGCGGAGAGCGGGAAGCGGATTTCATCAATTGTGTTATTTGGAGAAAGCCAGCTGAAACATTAACGAACTATGCGAAAAAAGGCGTATTGATCGGAGTAACAGGGCGGATTCAAACTCGTTCTTACGATAACCAACAAGGACAAAAAGTCTATGTCACCGAAGTGATTGCGGACAACTTCCAGTTGTTAGAAAGCAAGAATGCCGATTCTAGCCAAAATACACAAGGTAGCGGCGTTTCAAATAGTCAAAAGAATAATTACACTCGCAACCAACAAAACCGCAACAACGATGATTCAGACCCGTTTGGCAACTCGTCAATTGATATCGATAGTCAAGACCTTCCATTTTGAGAGGTGAGCAGATGACACCAACTCAAATCCAAATCAGAAACATGTCGGATAAGGACCTAGTATGGAGAAAGAAAGTAATCGACAGCCATGTCGAGAGATTGCTCAAGCAGCAAGAATGCTAGCCGAGGAAATGGAACGGAGGAGTAAAGCGTGAAACTAGCAGACACAGTAACAGGCGTTCAAGACGGTAAGTATAGCCCACCGCCACGAGTGGTCAGAAAGCAACGGAGAGTAAAAGCAGGCATCGAGTATTGGTGCGTGACCGAACGTTTTACAAAACCTTTCAAAGCAGTGTGCATCAAAGTGCTTGAGAACTCAGCTATTGTGACGTTTGGTAGCGATCGGACAGTAGTTAAATTGCGAAATATGAAGAGGGTGGAATGATGGCTAACAAAGAAGATTTGTATCGGTTGGAAAAGCTAGTTAATACGCCAGGTGCTGATGAAGACGAAATCAGAGTTTTGAGAAAGGCTTTGTGGGGAAAGAGTTACGATCGACCGAAGCAGAATAGATACAACTCAACGCCTGTCAGATTTACTTTTCCAGATGGTGAAGTCAAAGAATTCAGCACACAGCGTGAAGCCGCAGAGATGTCAGGGTTGAACAAATGGACTTTGGATCGAGCATGCAGATTGCAGATACCTTTGAAGAAAGGCAATTTTGCAGGTGCCACGGTCGAGATAATGAGTTTGTAATCCACCAAAATAACCAACTAGAGAGGAATGATATCAATGGAATATCACAAAGATACAATTGAAAAACTAAAAGAGAAAGTTTTGATGAAAAGAATCAATGAACTGTCAAACAATAGTCTAGTCTTAGTAGATGGTACAACCATCAATTTTGAATGTACTGATTCAGATTGTTGTGCTTCTGCTGACGGTACTTGGGAATCAGCTAAAGCCGATGGGCTTATAACTGATGTGCAGTTAGTTGACGTGAAAAAAGAAGAGGAAGGCTGGGGCGAAACCCAAATGGTCGCGAAGTTAGTAATAATTCATGATCAAAATCCTATCGCCCAAGCTCAACTGAGAGCAGACAACGGAAATGGGGATTATTATTTCAGTGTTTTATCCGTTTTTGTTAACGGAGAAGATGTAGGGAAGATTTTGGAGAGCTATTACGATTAGTCAGCTATCCGACGAAATAGCAGAAAGCGAGGAATGAACGTGAGAGATAAATTAGCAGTCTTAATGGAATTTAATGGATACACAAAGGATGAACTGGAAGCTTATCTAAGTTTGAAATTTGGATCAATGACTAAAGGCGGAATGACTGCTTCTATCCTGAGCCAATCAGGCTATGAAAAGGCAAAGTCTGTAATCTTTGCCCAACCGCAACTCAACGAGAATCAGCAGGTCGTTCTAGGGCAACTGAAAATCAACGCAGGCTCAAATGGATCACTAATCAAAGCAATTCATTCTCTTTTTAATTTGCTAACTATTTCTTCTAATCAGCTAGAAAAAGATTGTACGGAGGGGTTATTGAAGTCTAAAAACGCTCTTGCAAGATTGACTAGGAAGCAAGCAGCAGAAGTCCTATCAGCATTCGCTCAATGGGCTTTGGGACAGGAGGAAGAGTGATGGCATGGATTGTGATCGATTCGAAAAATAATGATCTATTTTTGACTTATTACAAATTCGAAGCGTGTGCGAAGCCACAAGTTGAATTTGAGCATCGGATGTTTTGTAAATCAGCGGTAAAATTTCAAGACAAAAATTTAGCACAAGCGGTTGCCAATTTATCAGGTGGAAATATTAAGAGAGTTGATTAATTACGCAATCGTCAGCGATAGCGAACAGGAGGGATAAGATGAATAAATTTAAATTTTCATATAACTACAAGGGAGTAGACAAGTGGGTAATCATTGAAGCTAGTAATGAAGAGGATGCTTATAGAAGATTTGTTTTTGCTTATATGCACTGTGACGTAGAAGAAGTGCAGGAGGGATAAGATGGTACCAAAATTTAGAGCGTGGGATAAAGAAACACAATCATTAAGGTATGTTCTGGTTGTTGATTGGCTTAATGACTTGGTGGATTTGGACAGTGGACTAATTGAACGTCAATTTGATGAAATTGAGCTCATGCAGTCCACTGGCTTGAAAGACAAGAACGGCGTGGAGATTTTCGAGGGAGATATTGTAGTAAATCAATATGGTAATGTTGGATATGTTGCGTATCTTCAACAAGAAGCTGGCTTTGTAGTTGTACTAAAGAAAAGTGATTATAGATTGGGTCATAGGAATACAGGTGAGAGTTACGATGTAACAACTAATCATGAAGTCATTGGCAATATTCATTCTAATCCTGAACTATTGGAGCAAACCTATGAAAACTAGCCAAGCAATCATCATAATACTGCTGACGATCTCAGCAACAAGTTGGCTATCCTATACAATAGTGGACCAACAGAAACAAATTGAGCAGTTACAAGAACAACTGCAGCATGAGCAGATGAAGTACAAGATTATTATCAATGATCCGTTAGTCAGGGATGCGATGGAAGCAGGGGGATGAAGATGAATGAAGTAGCCACTTTATCATTGCTAGCAGTTTGCGGGTATCTTGTTTATCGATTCGGATTATGTGCCTATAAAAAGGGATTGTCAGATGGATTCGAAATCATGAGTGACACGTTAAATGACATTGAGGGTTATACAGAACAGCTGCTCGAAAAGCAAGAACCTGAAAGTCATCGATTTTATTATGTTAAAGGGAACCACGATGCTGCTAAACAAATAAAAGAAATAGTCAATGATTATGAAAAAGTTGGAGGATGAAAATGGTACTACCTAAGAAATCAAATAATGTTCGTGAAGTTAAAATGATGGAAGTTATTCATGTTGTTTCGTTCGAAGGTGTGGGAACCAAAGAAAATCCAGCAAGATTAATAGACGAATACTATTCCAAAGATGGCGCTTTACTAGCTGTCAAAGACCAGTGGTTAGAGCAAGAGATTGAGAAGGCAAGCGAATGAACGTTACATTGTGGACTTTCATAGGATTCGTGGCGCTGATATTTGTCGGCGTGATATTAGGTAAATCTATTGACAAGTGGGAGGACAAGTGATTGGAAATTAATGTACATGAACTTTCAGACAAGCAGTTAGATGAATTGGCTTTAAAAATCCGCAAAGGAATTCAAAAAGATAGAGAGTATGAAAAAAAGCAATTTAAGAAAAGAGCATTTCACAACGCGAGATTGCTCATGAGTAACTACCACAAAATCAAAGCTCATAGTGAAGCGGTGGAGGAACATGTAGAAGAAATACAAGGGACTTTCTGGGAACACAAGTGGTTAAACCTCGATTTACTAATGCAAAATAAAGCCAAGTCAGTGAAATTGATGAAACATGTTGACATATGTTTAGAAGCTTATAAAGAAATATGTTTATCCACTGGCAAGCCAGAAGATAAGCGGAAGTGGCGCATCATCAACAAAAAGTACATTGAACGCCCTTTGCTTAATGAAGAAAAACTGGCAGAACAATTGAATGTTGATAGATCAACAGTGAACAGAAATTGCAAAGAAGCGTTGGAGGATTTGTCTGTTGTGCTCTTTGGAATTGATATGATTAATGACTGGTAGTCATGCACAAAACTTGCACACATATACCACATAAATGGTGATATAATAGTATTATCAGATATCGCCCACAAGCACAACGGCATTCAACCTCCTTTTGATACGTAAAAATTATTCTGTGGGCGATAGTCACTGTGGCGGAAGTAGAAGACGTGAAGGATAAGCAGAAACCTATTAAGGAGCTATGCAATTCTGGTTATGTTAGATAATCGTGAGTGGGGCAGTACCACTCCAGTGACGTAGGCAAAAGCCTCCTGATTGCAAGGGGTAAGTGCAAGTAGCCTAAAATGCATGCAGAGGGTCGCTCCCTCAAGTTGGTGGATATGGTTGTACGGAGGACCGGAAGAACTGGCAACGTCACAGGTTCGAATCCTGTGTCACCGATAGGGTTTATAGTTATCCCGTTGCTAGTCAGCGAAAACTAAATCAGGGACGTAGGTGCCCAAAGATACATTGGGACATAAGCGCCCACATAAAGCAACCGAGCATTCCTATCTGCCAGGCATGGATAAACAGTGGGTTCCAGAATGGAGTAGGTTGCTTAAATAGATGTTAACTGCCTAGTCGCAGTTTTGTAGGTCACTCAGTCGAGTGGCTTTTTATTTTTGAGGAGGTGAAATTTATGAAAACTGGAATTTTCAAAACTAAGTATCGCACAGCTGAAGGACGATTCACATGCTCTTGGTTAATGATCCTAGGTAAATGTTTGTTTGTTAAGCATAAAAAAGCAGCCTGATAAAGGCTGCTTTGGAAAAGGTTATTTTCTGTACGTAGTTTTTTCGCAGCTAGGACACGGTGGTAGCGTGTCTGTATGGTCATCTAAATGCACTTTTTGACCGCAATTTGTACAGGAATAAACACCTTTCCCTGGTTTTTCTCCAGTTTTGTAAGCCATTTTATCACCTCCGTTGACTTGATTATACCTCTATTAATTTTCTAATCAATAACTAAAGTGATATTATGTAAATATTTTTTCGGAATAAAATTTTGAATTTATAGAATAGTGAAATACATAGAACGAAGCGAGGTGGCAGACATTACTAAATGGACGGAACAGCAGGTCAAACGATTGTCGGAATGGGCAAATGAAGGACTAACAAATATAGAGATAGCGCCTATGCTGTCAGAGGAGTTCGGTGAAGAGTTCTCATGGCCAAGCGTTAGAAGTAAACGTGCCAGGTTGAAGTTGCCACCGAGCGAAAAGAATATGCGTGTTAAGCAATCCGATAAGGCAAAGAAGAAAGTTGTGTCTACGGAAATAAAATCAGATGGCACACAGACTAATTTTATCAAGCTGCGTATGACTGAAGAGCAGTCAAAGAATCCTGATTATGTATTACAAGCACATGGGTATGATCCCGAAAATTGGGAACTGGTCCAAGCGACTAACAACATTTGGGAACAGAACAACCAAGTGGATGGACTTATACAGCTTTATCAATCAAAGATTGTCGTTAGACCGAAACCTAAAGGATTTAACTTAGCAGCTTTTACTGAATCAATCGAGCCAGTAAAGCTAACCGCAATCAAGACGGGTGACAGAAACTTATTCATCGGCTTGGCTGATTGGCATTTCGGCATTACTAAGCTAGAGGATTTACAGGACAAGCTAGCTAGAATGATTGAAGTTATATCAAAGGGATATAAGCAGATTGTTATTGGTCAGCTAGGAGATTTATTCCATAGCAGCCAAATTAAAAAGTCGATCACGATGGCTGGCACACAACTAGATGATGTGGATATGGAGCAAGCGATTAAAGACGCTCGCTCCTTTTTTGATGTGCTGATTACTGAGTGCGTTAGACATTCGAATCAAGTGACAATTGAACATGCAGAGGGGAACCATTCGGGAAATTTGGAGTACATGTTTCTTCTATATCTAGAAGCAAGATATCCAGATATTCAGGTACATGCACACAATAAATACCGACAAGCGTTCATGTTGGATAATGTGGCGATTATGATTACTCATGGGCAGTATGGCAAGCGGAAGGATTTGCCGATGCTGTTCGCTACTGAGTATAGCGATATATGGAGTAAGGCAACAACAAGGGAGATAATCACTGGTCATTTCCACACGCAACAGACGAACGACTATCAAGGTGTAATCCATCGTCAGTTAGGGACCATTAAGCCGAATGACAGCTACGAGATCGACAACGGTTGGACGATGGGCAAAAAAGTACTGCAGTTGTTTGAATATGATAGTGAAAGGTTGAGGGTGACGTATGACATCTAAAGGAGGTAACGGAATGAGCGAACACGAATTTCATTTAATCGTAAAGGAATTATCATATCTACACGAGAAAGAAATCATTACGGCAGAAGATTTTACCGCAAGGGTCAAAAGTTTATCAGAAGGTGTAAATGCAAAAATAGAGTTAAAACCATCGTTATGGACGGAAAATCCAGTTCCTTGTAGAAAACCTATTACGTTTTATGATTCAGGTGACTGATATGCATTACTATTACATCCAACTATCAGTAGGAATACTAAGGCATAAGAACATCCGACAAGCGGAGTTGAAGCCAAAACGCACGTTGCTTGAATGCTATAAGCAGTTTAGTGATGAATATATCAATCGGCATAGGTTGATATACATTGGGCGTGGTTGGAAGAGTGATCCGCATATTGCAGAGAGGTTAAGGAGGTATGGAATGTGAAATTAAACTGCATCTTAAATTGTGATGATATTAAATGAATCGCTATGCAAGACCAAGAGACGACATTGATAAGCTTTATAAAACTACTAGGTGGAGGAAGCTAAGAAAGACGATCATCCAACGTGACTTTGGTTTATGCCAAGAGTGTAAGAGACGTAAGAGATACACAAAAGGTACAGTGGTCCATCACATTGTAGAAGCAAGGGAAGATATTACACTCTTCTGGTGTGAGAACAACTTAGAGTTAGTGTGCGATGCTTGCCATAACCGAGAACACCCAGAACGAAGTGGAGGAAAGGCAAAAGTAAAGACTAAGAGCAATGTGGTTAAATTCTTTGCAAATAATGAAAGATGACTAGAAATCATGATAAATCAACAATAGCCCCCCTACTGCCGAAAGTTTTTAGGAGGGCCAGGGAAGAACGGTGCAGTCTTTCCTTCACAAAATTACCGCTTTTCAACTTTTTTAAAGAAAGAGCTGACCAAGCTTATTGATCAGCTGCAGACGGTTTTATTGTTTTTCCCATTTATTCCCTTTTTCAGAAGTTGGTGGTAATCTATCGCCTGGATCGATATTTACTTCTCTTCCGCCTGGTACTTTACCGCCGCGAGGACCAACTTCTTTATAAGTTCCTTTGGGTTTGTTGTCTTCGCCAGGTTTGTATAATTCTCCCATTTGTATGCCTCCTAGTTATATTTCGACGTATCTCAGTCGATATCATTATTATAATACTATTGATATCGTTTTCAATATTTTTTTATAAAGAAGGTGATAAGATGCCGCAACCAGCAAAAAGCGCAAAATTACAATTGTTAAACGGTAATCCAAACAAAAAGAATACCAAGGATTTAAAAAAGCGCGCTGAAGCGGAAGAGAAGCTTCAAATGCGCACTGACAAAATAAAGGCTCCTAACTGGTTAGATAATACAGCAGTTAGGGCCTTTAAATTTTTGTCAGAAGAATTGCTTCATATTGAATTGATCACCAATGGAGATGTTTATCCCTTAGCGATGTATTGCTATTGGTACTCAGAACATATGAAACTCCAAGCACAAGCAAGTTTAGTTCAGGCTGAGAATCCTGAGTCTATCGGTAATCCTTTGATAAAGCAACTTGATACTTGTTCAAAAAATATGCGTTCTTTTGGTAGTGACTTAGGACTATCACCTTCTGCAAGAGCAAAACTGGCTATAAAAATGGCTCAAGATGAAGATGATGACGATGACTACTAAACCAATTATTGATATGAATTATACCGAGCTAGAAGCTTGGTGGGAGGACTTTAAAAATGGGATGGCAAGTTGGGGAGGCTATTTGCTAGAGCCTTATCCCGAGCTTCTTACAACATGGTATGCGGAAAGAGTTATTGACTTCGGTAATTTGCCAAACCAACAAGAATGGTCTCCTTGGGATCCTCAAATGCCTGCAAGTGAATTGGTTATTTTGGCAGCAAAAAGGCACCTTAGAGATCTGAAAAGACAGGGGACTGATGGTTTTCCTTGGGTGTTCGACGAAGAAAAAGCGCACAGGCCAATTCGTTTTCTCGAAAAGAAGTGTAAGCCATCTAAAGGAGATTTTAACCAGATTGTTGCACAACCTTGGCAACATTTTATTATAGGTGGAACTTATGGATGGGTTCATAGAGATACAGGTATTAGGAAATATCGTGAAGCATTAGAATTTGTAGGTCGTAAAAACGGTAAAACAACGATTGTATCAGGACTTTCCAACTATATGTTGGGGGAGGACGGAGAGAATGGGGCTAATGTATACATCCTAGCAAACTCTCAGAAGCAATCTAATATTTTGTTTGAAGAAGCGAAAGCAATGATTGAAGCTTCTCCATATTTAACTAAAAGGTTCAAGGCAATGGCAAGAGAAATTAAGTTTCCAGCTAAAAACTGCGTTATGGTTGCGATGTCAGCAGAGAAGAAAAAAGACGGAGAAAACTTACATTTCGGATGTTTTGACGAAGTTCATGATTTCGTCAATTATATTTTAATAAATGTCATGAAAAGATCTCGCGGAATGCGACGGCAACCACTGATAATGTATATTACTACAGCAGGTACGGTTTTAGATGGACCTTTGATGGATTTCTATGAAAACGGAAAGGATTGTTTGGAACATTTAGAAGATGATCTAGATGAACGGTTCTTTTACTATTTATCACAACTTGATAATGCTTCAGAAGCTGATAATCCTAAGATGTGGATAAAAGCAAATCCTAACCTGTGTTTAATGGATGTTGTTAATTTAATAACTGACTACAAACAAGATAAAAAAAATCCACAAGAGCTTGCTGATTGGATAACGAAACAGTTTAACCTTTTCTCTGATATTGATGAATTATCCTTCTTAGATATGCAGACAATAAATCAAAACGAAAAGGTGATAGATTTTGAAGCCTTAGTTGGTAGAGAAGCGGTAGCCGGATATGACTTAGCTGAAACGGAAGATTTTACCTCAGCGGATTTGGAATTCCCATTATTGGAAACTGGTGAAATTGCGGTCTTGGAACATAGTTGGATAAGTCAAGCGAGATATGATAAAGATAATAATCAACAGAGGCTAGATGCATGGATTAAAGAAGGTTCACTTACAATAACTCCTGGATCATATGTGGATTATCAATATGTTTTCGATTGGTTTGTCGAGCAATCCAAGAAATATAAAATATCAAAAATACGATACGACCGTAGAAATAGCCTGATTTTGAATCAGATGCTAATTGACTACGGTTTTGTTATGGAAGAAGCAATACAAGGTTACTTAACATTGGGTGGACCAATGAAACACCTCAAAGAAATGTTTTTATCTGGAAAAGTAATTTATAACCGAAAAAAGATGTTTCGATGGTATTTGAGTAATGTGAAACTAATCAAAGATAGGAATGGAAATTGGATGCCGACAAAACAATCTAAATCTCGTAAAATCGATGGATTTGCGGCTTTGTTAAACAGTCATTGTTCTGTGGTTGAGATGTTTGCTAAGCCTCAAGGAAATGGGAATGTTGGGTTCATATCTGTTAGAGACATGTTGAAGCGATGAAGGGAGGTGGAACGGTGAACATATTTCAAAAGGTAGTCAATAAATTGACTCCTGGATTTGTAAGACAATCGATTATCAATGATTATTCAACTAAGAGCGATTTTACTAAATGGTTCGGGCGAACCTTTTTTGGAATTGAAAATGGAACACTTGAAACAAATGAAAATATCTTCTCTATTGTTTCAAGGCTATCTAATACATTATCAAGTCTACCATTTAAAAAGTACAAAAACTATGATCAGCAATTTGATGAACAAATGGATAAACTTGTTTATTATCCAAACCCTAATCAAACTTTAGATATGGTAATAAATGTTTTAGAAGTTAGCAGGAACACTAACGGAAATGGGTATGCATTGATTTTCAGAGATATTCGGGGACAATTTGATAAATTAGTTCCTTTCAATCCAAATTATGTGGAGCCAGTAATTGAACAACAATCAAAGGAACTGTGGTACCAAGTAAATAGTGATGGTAAAACCTTCTATTTGCATAATTCTGACGTTATTCATGTAAGACATATTGCTGGAAATGGAAATTGGAAGGGGATAAGCCCGATTGCAGTTTTGAAGAACTCAAATGAGTTCGATAAAGCAGTTAGGCAGTTTTCTTTAAAAGAAATGCAGTCTTTGAGAGATTCTTTCATATTGACCTATTCGGCGAATGTAGATGCTGATAAAAGGGCAGCGGTAGTTGATGACTTTAAGCGGTTCTATGAAGAAAATGGTGGAGTGCTATTTCAAGAACCTGGTGTTGAAATCAAGGAAATGGCAAGAAGTTTTGTGGCTGGAGATATGGAGATATCTGAGAATATCACAAGAGATAGAATAGCAAATGTTTATAACGTACCTGGGGTATTTCTGAATAAATCGAGCGATAGCTTTTCTTCGAACGAGCAACTAATGCAACTGTTTGTTAATATGACTCTCTCTCCAATTGTTAAACAGTATGAACGAGAATTCAACAAGAAGATTTTAACTTCTAAAGAGCGTATTAATGGTATTTATTTTAAATTCAATCTCAATGCTCTTTTAAGAGGTGATTCAGCTGCACGACAGGCATTCTATCATGGAGCAATTAGAGACGGCTGGATGGCCCAAGACGAGGTCAGAATGCTTGAAGAGTTACCACCGAAGGGCGGCAAAGCCTCTGAATTATGGATATCCGGCGATATGTATCCATTGGAAATGGATCCTACATTACGAAAATCAAATAAAAGCACTCAAGACGTAACTGAAAAAAGTTAGGTCTTTTTATTTTGCCTTGAAGGGAGGTGGAAAAGTGAAAAAGTTTTGGGAAGTGAAGCAGTCAGCCAATATAAAAGAGGCTGACATCTCAATTTATGGAGAAATTGTCTCATATAAATGGGATGACACCGACACGACAGCGGCTAGTTTCCAAAAAGATTTAAAGGCGTTAGGTGATATTGAGCAGATTAATTTACATGTGAATTCCCCTGGCGGGTCTGTTTTCGAAGGAATTGCAATTGGAAACATGCTGAAACAACACAAAGCGACGGTCGTAGCGCATGTAGATGCTTTGGCTGCCTCAATTGCAAGTGTGATTGTCGCTAGTGCTGACAAGGTAGTAATGCCTGAGAACAGCATGTTAATGATTCATAACCCTTGGACCTACAGCGTAGGCAATGCTAAAGCGTTACGCAAACAAGCAGATGACTTAGACAAAATCGCAGAGTCTTCAGTAATCACTTACTTATCTAAAGGCGGAGACAAGCTAAGCGAAGCAAAGATCAAGCGAATCATGGATGAAGAAACATGGCTATCAGCAGTTGAAGCGTTAGAAATTGGGTTGTGCGACGAAGTTTCAGAGACAGTGCAAATTGCTGCTTGTGTCAGCAAGGAATTGTTTCAAAAGTATAACAACGTTCCTAAAGAGTTTGAGTCAACGACTCAATCGCTAAATGAAGAAAAAGCTAGACAAAAAATGATCGAAGAAGCAAATCAAAACAACGCCTTGATTGGCGCAATTATAGGAGGACTTTAATAAATGAAAACAATTTTCGAATTAAAACAAGATATGGCTACAATTGGTAACCAAATTCAAAAAACAAATGACGATATTACTCAAAAAGCTGCTGATCCGAAAACATCTATGGATGAATTGAATCAATTGAATCAAACAAAGGGAGATTTACAGCAACGATTTGAAATTATCAAAAATCAGCATGACCAATTGGAAGCCGAGCAGAAAGCTAGCTTAGCAAAAGGCAACTTTTCAGACTCAAGCGATCCTAAACAAAAAGTAATTGATGCTAAAGCTGAATTAATCCGCAAAACTATGGCAAAAGAAGCAGTGCCAACAGATGTATACCAGGTATTAGGTGACGACAGTACAGGTGGAGGTAAGTTCTTGCCTAAAACTGTTGCAAATGATGTTATCTCTGATCCTGTGGTTAAAAATCAGCTACGCGGTTTGTCAACTATTACAAGCATTCCAAATTTAGAGATTCCAAAAGTAACTTTCACGCTCGATGACGATGACTTTATTGCGGACAAAGAAACAGCTAAAGAACTTAAAGCAACAGGGGACACAGTTTCGTTTACACGCAATAAATTCAAAGTATTTACAGGTATTTCTGAAACTATTCTTTTGGGAACAAATACTAATCTTGTTACTACTGTAGAAGCTAATTTGCAATCTGGAGTGGCAGCTAAAGAACGAAAAGTAGCATTCGCTACAACACCAAAAACTGGTGAAGAACATATGAGCTTTTACGATACGACTGTTGTTAATATTAAAAAAATCGAAGCAGCTGACATGTACAAAGCGATTAAATCGGCGATTGCGGATCTGCATGAAGATTACCGAGAAAATGCAAAAATTGTTATGCGTTATGCTGACTATCTTGAAATTATTGAAACGTTAGCGAATGGAAATGCTACATTATACACTGCACAACCAGAGCAAATTTTAGGTAAACCGGTTGTATTCAGTGATGCAGCAGTGACGCCAGTCATTGGTGACTTCTCATATTCTCATTTCAACTATGATATCAATGCGTTATACGAACAGGACAAAGACGTTAAGACTGGTATCAATTTGTTTGTTGTAACGGCATGGTTTGACCATCGTATCAAACTAGCATCTGCGTTCCGTCTGGCTGCAGTGTCAAAATAACAGCCCCTGAAGTTCTATCGGTCGATCCTACCACTGATGGAGCTGTTATAGAGCTTCAATAAGGGGGCTCATAGTATGTTAGATCCCAAAAAAGATTTAGAAGAAATCAAAGCTGCAATGAAAATTGACACGGATGATGACGATAAAGAAGTGATTAGAGCGTTTACAACAGCAATCGGAACGATTAAGGGGGCACTCGGAAGAGACAAGCCCTCTTTCTATGTTCAAGAAAACGAGATTGTGGAATTGCTTAACACCGCTGCCATAATGCTTGCTGACCATTATTATAAAGCTAGATCGGCAACGATTGAATCAAGTAATATGAATGGCACCTTGCGAGAATTCGATTTGGGATATACAAGCTTGATTTCATTATTAAAAGCGGAATATAAGGTGTTTAGGGAAGGTGATCCTATTGGCGGTTAGTCGTACAGGAAAACTCACTAAACGCGCGCAGTTTTTAAAACAAGATGGTTTTAAAACAGGACCTAATGGGACAAAAATACCGAATTACGTTGAGGTGATGAGGCCTTGGTTTGGATACAAACAGAAATATCTAACCGAAGTTAAAAGTGAAGATACTTCATATAAAAACACTGTTAACATTGTGATTCGGCAAAAGCAAAAACAAACAGTCACTCCCGATATGATAGTCAGTATAAAGGGAGTTCAATATAACATTGTTGACATCAATCCAGATGTTGAAAACGAGGATTTTATGCTTTTGATACTAAAGGCGGTGGAATGATGAGTGTAACAATCGATCTTGGCGACTTAGAAAGAAACGTCGCACAAACCATTGCCGATGTTGAAGGCAAGATCCGTCGCAAGGCAGGAAAATCGGCAGGCTTCAAACTTGGAGAAGCTTTAGAAGCGAATACTCCGATTGATGCATCAACTGGTAAGATCTTACTTGAAGAGACAGTAACAGTAGGCGCGGTTCAAGATAATGGTGATGTTGATGTTGGATATGGTCGAGGTGCTTACTTCCGTGCTCACGTTGTAAATATGGGTTCTGAATTCCAAAGTGGACAGCATTTTATAGAAAAAACTGCTGATACCGAAGCAGAAGCTGTAATGCAAGAGTATATGGAACAATTAAAAGGAGGATTAGGATTATGACGCCAGTTGCGGAAGTAGCGGTAAATATATTGCCGAGAATATTTCCGGAGATTGATTCGAATCTTTTCTTTCCCTATACAGTACCTGAAAAATACCAAAGCTTAGATCAAGTACCATATTTCAAGATTGAAAATGTAGGAGAAACAAACGGATCTCACGGATCAGACAAATACCATTCAAGAAGCTATCGCATTCAGGTAATGGCTTTTATTGATCTAGGGAAAACAGATATTGAAGAACTGAACGACAAATTAGATCGAGGGATGGAAGAAGCGGATTTCTTTCAAATATATGGGGAAGATAGACCGCATTCGGAAAATGAAAATATTCATGTACTGATTAGACAGTACACTCATACAAGGAGGAAATAACATGACATTAGTAGGTTTTAAAAGAGCGACAATTCAAATCTTGGATGAAAGTTTAAATCCAGTTCCTACAAAAAAATACGTAATTGAAGGAAAAACAAATGAAGGTGCGACCAGTGCTTTCGAAATTACAGGCCTCTCCCCAGAAGCAGTCAAAGCATATGGATCAGATATCCCTTATTTTATCATTCAAGAGGGAACTGGTGAGGTTGCCGCTACTTTTAGCGCTCTAGACTTGCCCTTTGAGGTTGAAAACGAAGTATTAGGGCGCACAAAAGCAACGAATGGCGTTTATCATGCTGGAGAGAAAACAAAACCGCCTTATTGTGCAGTTCTGTTTGAATCATCAACGTTACGTGGTGAAAAGATGGGAACAGGATTATATGCTGGAAAATTTGGACGTGAATCTATCACTGCGAATACAAAAGAAGGGACAACTCCGACACCTGAAGCGGATCAGTTTACGTTTGCGCCGGTTCCGAAAAAAATTGATGACACAAATGAGACTGTAGGCTTTGCAGTTGGAGACGAGTCGTTTGCTGCTTTAGTCACTGAATTGTTCGGAGAAACTTCGGGGGAGTAGCAGTCCCTGTAATTGGAGAAATATCGCCGACAACTGACGGGGCAGTTATCAATTTATCATAAGAAAGGAAATTAATATGGTAGAGACATTTAGAATATATAAAGGTGATTCAATTGTAAAAGAAGGTCCTTCGCCTTTAACAATTACTGGAGAAGAAGCAAATAAAAGTGTAGTTGCCGGGGAGTACAAAGCAACACGTGTTGTAGGAGATAGCGAATCTGCGAAAGTGGATATTCCTTCCTTTAAAACGCTGCCTATTCCAGTTTCGAGTGTAAGCTTAGATAAATCGACAGCAGATGTTGCTGTTGGAGGGTCAGTTAAGTTGACACCGACTGTATTACCCGAGAACGCAAGTGATAAATCTGGATCATGGTCCAGTTCTGATACTGCCGTAGCAACAGTGAGTGGTGGAACAGTCACAGTTAAAGCTGATGCAACAGTGGGTGCGACTACTGATGTTACTTTTACTACAAAAGATGGTGCAAAAACAGCTACATGCACAATTACTGTTATTGAAGGTTAGTCATTTGACTAGCCTTTTTTGATTTATTTTAGGAGGAAAGAACATGACAGAAATTAAGTTATCTCTTCGTATGAAAGATGGCAAAACCAAGACTTTTACTCAAGACTTCGTACCATTCAAAAAAAGGCTTGATTACGTTCGAGAAGAAACGGAATTGGTGGAGAGAACTGATAAAGATGGAAAGCCATTACCTGCTACATCTGAAGAATTGACAGAATTTAGAGCAAATTTTGTAGCAGGTCTTTTTGACGATAAACAAGTAACTGGTAATGCAATTTTAAATGGCATTGACGTGGAAGACCCTGTAATCATGGATATCATTTTATATCGTGTTCTAGGTTTGCGAAAAGAAGAAATCTCTGAGGAGAACGACGAAAAAAAGGAAGTCTAAAGGGAAGCGAGCTTTATTCTTCTCTTATTAATTTTATGAAGCAAACAATCATAGCTTTCCCAGGCTGGAATATTAATACGATTCTAGAAACTGACGTTCGCTACTTAGACGAAATTATGTTCTCGGATGTTGAAAGTCCCGAAGCAGTGGATTTACAAAGAGAAGTTGTTTCGATGGAAGATTGGTTCAAAGAAATAAATAAGTGAAGAAAGGAGGTAAATAAGTGGTACAAAACGGCAAGCCTTTAGGTCAAATGCTGATAACACTAGGGTTAGATACTACAGCATTTTCAAGCAGTCTAACAGGAGCAACTCGAGCAACAAAAACTGCAGCAAAAGAGATGCAAGCAGGGCTAAAAATAGTCGATTCTGGCGGAAAGAAAATCGATACATTAGCTTTCAAACAGCAAGCGTTAAACAAGGTTATTGAAGCACAAAAAAATGAGTTGGGATACTTAAAACAGGCTTATGATAAGACTCTGGATTCTCAAGGAAATGCTACTTCGACAACTGCTAAAGCAGCTCAAAAATATAACGATGCTCAAGCTAAACTAGCTGGCTACGAGCAGCAATTAAAATCTACTGTTGGCCAATTAGCTCGTCTTGATATTGAAACGAATGGAGTTACTGGATGGCTTAACAAACAGGGCGATGCTTTCATCAAACAAGGCGAGAAAATCCAAAAGTTTGGCAGTGTGGTATCTAGTGTAGGATCAACATTAACAACAGGAATTACTCTTCCATTAGTTGCAGGAGCAACAGCAGTTACAAAAGCAGCTATTGATTGGGAGTCTGCTTTCGCTGGTGTCAAGAAAACTTCTGACGAAGTTGTGGACAGTAACGGAAATGTAGTGTATTCATACGATGATTTAGAGAGCAGTTTGAGAGATTTAGCTAAGCAACTACCTTCAACGCACTCAGAAATTGCCTCTGTAGCAGAGGCTGCAGGACAATTAGGCATTCAAACACAAAATGTTTCGGCATTTACTAAAGTAATGATCGATTTAGGTGAGTCAACAAACATGAGCGCTGAAACAGCTGCTACTGAGTTGGCTCGTTTTGCTAACATAACACAAATGTCTCAAGATAAATTTAGCAATCTTGGTTCAGCTATTGTAGATTTGGGAAATAACTTTGCAACGACCGAATCAGAAATATCCGAAATGGCATTACGTTTAGCTGGAGCAGGACACCAAGTAGGAATGAGTGAAGGGGACATTTTAGGTTTTGCTGCTGCGTTAAGTTCGGTTGGTGTTGAAGCAGAAGCTGGTGGATCTGCCTTTTCTAAAGTCATGGTTCAAATGCAACTGGCTGTTGAAAAAGGGACCGGAGCCTTTGAAGAGTTAAAGGGACATGCTGAGGATCAAGGTGTGTCATGGGAACGATTGGTTTCTGCTGTTCGAAACGGTGGCAAGGAACTAACTGGTGTTTCTAAAGAAATGGGCTTCACTTCGTCTGAATTGAAGAAGATGTACAAAGAAGCTGATAAATCAAAAACCTCATTGGAGCAGTTTGCTGATGTAGCTGGACTAACTGGCGAGCAATTTTCAAAAATGTTCAAAGATGATCCAAGCACGGCAATCATGAAATTTGTTGAAGGTCTTGGTAAAGCTGAAGAAAACGGAACATCTGCTATTAAAGTCTTAGATGACATGGATATCAAAGAAGTTCGATTGCGAGATAGCTTGCTAAGAGCTGCTAATGCTAGCGGTGTTTTCTCTGGTGCAGTTGAGATGGGTAATAAAGCATTTGGCGAAAATACGGCTCTTGCTGAAGAAGCAGGTAAAAGGTATGAAACAACAGAATCCAAATTGAAGATGTTGAAAAATGAAGTAGTAGATGCAGCTATTGAATTTGGGGGGCCACTTGTTGATGCATTAAGAGATGGTCTTGAAGCTTCTAAGCCTTTGATTAAAAGTCTGGGTAATCTAGCAAAGTCTTTCAGCTCTTTAGATAAAGAACAACAAAGAAATATTATCAAATGGGGACTAATAGCTGCCGCAGCTGGTCCAACTCTCAAACTACTTGGGAGTGGTATTTCTATAGTTGGATCTGTCACTAAAGGTGTTGGAAAACTTTCAAAGGGTATTGTCAAACTTGCAGCTGATGCAGCTGAAAAGAAAGCGTTGGGTGGCCTAGCAACTTCAATTTCGGGTGTTGGAACAGCCGCAACAACTGCAGTTGGGGCTGGAACAGCTGGAGCAACAACTGGAGGAATTGCCGGTATGGGCACAGCAATTGCAGGCTTGGCTGGACCAGTCGCCATAGGTATTGCTGCGTTAGGTGCAGTTGCTGGAGCAGTTTATCTTGGTAAAAAAGCATATGACGAACACCAACTTGCTGGAGCTAAGTGGGGAACTAAAGTAACCGAAGAACAAGATAAAGTGATTACTAAGTCTTATGAATTACGGGAAAAGGCAGTCAAGTACATTGATGAATATGCAGATGGAGTTAAAGGATCGGCTGATAAAGCCATTAAAGCAAATAACGCAATTATTGACTCTATACAAGCAACTATTGACAAAGAGTATGAACGAAAAATGAAAAATGCTGAGGATGTTGATAACCAAGGCATTCAAGATAGTTTAAAGCAACAAGCTGAAAATGATAAAAAATATGGTGAGCAGTTAGCGGATCAAGCAAAAAAAAGAGTTGACCGTATCAACAAAATTTTATCTGATGCAAGTAAAAATAGCCGAGAACTATCTGATCAGGAACGAGCATATATAGAAGCAAACTATAATCAGTTATCAGATAAGCAGCTAAAACTTGCTGGCTTTACATCTGAACAACGAATTGCAATTGAATCTGCGTATCAAGACAAATTAAGCAAGCTTACTGACAGACAACTTGAGGATCGAGCAAATAGTGTTGGAAAAGCTTTAAATACAGAACAAGAGAAGTATGAACAGAATAGAAAAGCGATTATCGAAGGCACTAAGGATAATGTACAAAGACAAAAAGCTTTGCTTGAAGAATTGGATAAGGAACATAAAAATAGTTCTGAATCTATGATATTAGGTTTAGCAAAACTACGGTTGGAACAAGGCTACAGTTTGGAACAAATGTCATCTGTTTGGCAACAGTATGGATGGACCGTTGATGAAGTCGCTGATTTAGTTAATTCAAGTGTCGATGATACAACTAAAAATCTTGATATGTTAGCTAAAGGCACCGAAGAAGCCGATATCCAGTGGAATCAGATGGCTCTCGATCCCAAAACCGGCGAAGTCAGAACAAACATGGCTGATGTATTGAAAGATATGGCTTCAACAGATGAAGGATGGCAACAGCTAAAATTTATTGCTAAAAATGCTGATATTAGCACAAATGCAAAAGAAGAAATTGCTATTGCCATGGGAGAATCTGGTAAATGGAACAATCTTTATCTTACTGATAAAAAGCTTCTTGTGGGCAATGATGAAGCAATGATCAACTTATATGACACAATAGAAGAATTAGGAATATGGAATCAATACAATGCTGATAGGAAGCTCCTAGGTGTAACAAATGCGGATGCTGTTTACAAGCTGATGGAATCAAAAGGTCAGCTCAAAGAATGGAATGACCTTTCACCTCAATTGAAAACACTAATTGCAGACGATCCGGCAAAAGTGACAATCGAGCAAACACAAGCGGCACTGGAAGAATACAATAAACTTCCACCTGCACTAAAAAAATTATTGGGAAACAACACCAATGCAGTGAATAATTTCGATCAAGCTCGTGAGAAATTAAACCAATACAATGAAACTAGAGTTGGAGCTAAACATCTTCATGCAACTGCCGACTATTCTCAGGTAACACAAGCAAAGAATGAAATTGCACAAGTATACAGCAAAAATGTTGTAATTGATGTTGAATACCGTGGTAGAAGAACTGGACAACAAGCAATTCCAAATGCTAAAGGAACAAATTACCATCCAGGCGGTGATATGATCGTAAACGACCAAGTCGGTCCGCTATATAAAGAGTTAGTTCAATTCCCTGGTCAAGCACCATTTATTCCTCAAGGTAGAAACGTCTATATTCCAAATGCACCGGTAGGAACTAAGGTTGCTAAAGCTAGTGTTACAAAAACGATTCTAAGTCGTATGAAAATACCGAAATATGCTGATGGCGTCGGTGTTCCGGAAAACTCATCGATGGTAAGAAATTTAAGAAGTATGGCTTCTCCTAAGGAAACTAGCTCTATTAATATACGCACACAAGATTATTCTAAACATTTTGAGATGTTAATCGATATAATGTCTAACTTTAGAGAAGATCTGAGAAATATGAAAGTAATTCTCGATGGAAGAAATGTTACAAAATCAATTGAAACAAGACAATCGAATCAACAAAAATTAAATGATATTAAAGCAGGAAGGAGAACGATATGATTAGCGATTTAGAGATTAAGTTGAATGATGTCAGTCTATCAGACTACTTTGATTTAACTGAAGAGCCAGATCGTGGTCTCTTTCCTGAAGTTCAACACGAGCTTGTTCAGATGGCACATGTGAATGGATCTCGTACAGTTAATAAAAGGATCACTCATAGAATAATCACTTTGCCGCTGTATGCTTTGAGTGGAAACTTTAGACAGACAAAAGATGATTTAGCCAATGTTCTATTCGCTGAAGAACGACTACGACTTTGGTTTTCAGATGAACCAGATAGATACTGGCTAGTTGAATTAACGGGGGAATCAAGCTGGAAGCGATCACTTGAAAATAGAGGAGAAGCATATGGCGAATTAAAGTTTATTTGTGAAGATGGACTGTCACACGCGATGACAACGAAGTCATTCCCTTTTATTACAACAAGTGAAGGGACGATTGCAACTCTTCAAAATAATGGAACATATAAGACACCGATAGACATTAACATTACTTTTACCAGTGATGCTAATTCTATCGGTTTTGTTTCGCCTGATAATGTAATTCAGTTGGGAACTTCTTTTTCCGAAGATGACGATAATCCCATAACATCTGAAAAAATATTGAATGATGGTATGGGAAGTAGCTCAGGTTGGTCAATTAATGTTGGTAGACCAAGATGGAGATTTCCTGATAGTGGAGATAATACATCCAAAATTATGGGAGCTTTGAAATTCGACGTTAGTCAATCATCTGTTTACCCTTCTAGTTTTGGGAATATCGATGCTTCTAAACCAGGATATTGGCATGGCCCTACACTTACTAGATTATTAACCAAAGATCTAAATAATTTTGATGTGCTTCATAGATTACAGTTTAAACCTACCGGATCTGGTACTCAAAGGGCATCTTGTCAAGGGTTGATGGAAATCAACTATATGGACGCTGATGGAAATTTTGTCATGGGTTTTGAGATAAAAGATAATAATATGAAAGCTGATGAAGTCAAATACAGTTTCTTTGTAGGTGATTACAGACTCTTTGAAGGAAAATTACCATCAACAGTATTAACTAAAAATGGAGGTTTTTTTGGCAGTCTGAAAATGACAAAAGAAAACAATAAGTTTACTTTTCATTTAGCGAGATTACTAGATGTTAATGGAGTGTGGAAAGAGTCTTGGTCTGTTACTAAGAGCTGGTCCAATGCAACAGTAGCAATGTTATCGGCAAACTCCATTCAAGCTTTTTTCTCTCAGTGGAAAAATGATCGAGCTATGGACATGGCTTTAACGCATACGACTGTTACTAAGTTGAGCGATTTAAGCGACCGACCAATCCCTAAAGTTTTTTACGAAGGTGACAACTTGCTTGTAGACGGTACTAGCAATCGCGTTTATATAAATGGTATGCGTGATGACAGTTATCGGGTTATAGGAAGTAGCCAAGTTTTTAATTCCGAAAAAGGCTCAACAGAAGTTATAGCTATTTCTGATGGAACCTTTACCGGAAATCTTGAAATAAGGGAGCGTTATTTATGATTTATCATTTTTTGGACAGACAGTTTAATCCTCTAACATTGATTGACACCGAGGCATCGGAAGGCATAGTCGTTGAAGACGATGTTCACACAATCAGTTTAATTAATGGGACTTTACTTAATACTTTGACGATGGATATAAAGAAAAACACCGGTCCAAAGATTAATGACTATGATTCTGATAGTCCTTACGAAACTTCCCTTATTAAAGAGGCTAATTATGTAGTTTTTCAAGATGACCAAGGAAGAGCTGTTTGCCTGTATGTCCGAGCGTTAGAGACAGAAAATGAAGCCACGAGACCGATTTCATGTGTTGATATTGGTACTGAACTTCGTAATGGGTCGGCAACTATCTTTACTAGTAAAAATCCACAGTATATTGATTATTATGTAAATCGTGAATTATTTGATACAGGATGGACTATTGGTTTGAATGAACTTGGAAATGACATCAAAAGACTTGTTGACACAAGTACTGATGAAACACCGTTAGCCCGTTTACAACGTGTTTGCGACGCGTTTGATTGTGAAATGACATTCACAGTCGATTTTCAAAATATGCAAGTGGTTCGGAAATTAGTAAATATTCATTACAAGATAGGAACAGATAAAAGCGACAAATTTCTATATTCTGGTGTTGATGTAATCTCTATGCAAAAATCTGTCGACATTGACAACGTTATTACAGCAATTGAAGACACAAATCACGGCTTTAACAATTTGTCTATCGGAGATGGTCGATTTTTTACTCGCGTGGGTGAATCGGTTATTTATGACCGTGAAGCAAATGCACTTTATGGAAGAGGAAATACTTCAGTTGAACGCTTCAATGGATTTATTGTAGGACGATATGCAAGTTCAGGGACTTCTCAAATCGATAACTATAATGAGCTAAAAGCTATACTAGAAGAGCGTAGTCAGCCTACTTTTTCTGCGGAAGTAGATATGCTTTTTAATGATGGGGACTTTGACATTGGTGATTGGTTAACATTTGTAGATGAAGAATACAACCCTGCTTTGAGGGTTAAAGCTAGGGTACTAAACAAAGAAATACATCGAAGCAATCAAGCAGAGAACAGAGTGACTATTGGTAATTATCAACTCTTACAAAGTTTGATTAGTAGCGACCTCCTTGCACAACAAGAACAAATGAACAAGCCTAATAGTATTTATCTAGTTAAGTTAATACCCGACAATGGAGTGAACTTTATTGAAGGAGAAGACAAAACAACAATTATAAACGCTACAATTTATAAAGATGGCGTTGACATTACTTCTACAGTTTCACCAGAGGATATACACTGGTTCAAGGTTGATAAGAATGGTAACCATGATAATGCATGGGAAAATGTCTATGCCCAAGGTGGTACATCCGTACAAGTTTCCGCAACTGATTTTACCGAAGTTTCAAGCATAAAATGTGTACTCACAATATTTGATAATCATTTTGTCCAAGCTATCTATTTTTTGAATGGGTTGCGAGAAGTAGCGAGAAAAGTGATTCGTTTGCAAAACAAAGATACAATCACTGGAATTCATATTTCAGATACGCATTATGCAACAGATTCAATTGGGCGTGATGACTTAGAGAATTATGGAAGAAGCAATAACCACATCAAAAATGTTGCTGAATTAACAAATTTTATAGATATCGACTATGTAGTGCTGAATGGTGACACTCATGATGGATCAACCGCTAATAAGAATATAGCTATGGCAAACTTCAAAGAAGCAGTTAGTACTTTGGGGCTATCAAATGCACCATACTTCGTGACATGGGGAAACCACTGCAATAATTCTTGGGGAGACAATGTAACAACCTCAATTATAAAACCAGTAAAAAATTATCAGCCTAAACAAATTCTTGAGACCTATCATGGAAAAATGAAACAAGTGATTAAAAATGATGAGATGTATGAAATCGCAACAAGACCAAGTACAATTTTCAATATAGTTGAAAATAAAGATGATAAAATGGGATATTTTTATTACGATGTTCCATCCAAAAACACAAGAATTATAGTTCTTAATCCGCAAGATATTCCAAATATTTTAGATGATGATGGATATGCTAGATATGTTGGTATCAATGTTGCCGGTTATCGGCAAGCACAAATCACATGGTTATATGAGATTTTGAAAAGTACTCCTGTCGATACGACTGTCTGCTTCTTTCAACATTTTCCCTTTGGAAAACGTTTCGGAGAGATCAGTTACTATCCTTACAACTATGAAATGATAGACGGAATTATCAACTGTTTTGTTACAGGTGGAGCTTATAGCCGAAGCTATACAGAAAATGCTGATTTCAAGGCAAGCATTTCTTGCGACTTTGAGGGTCGTAAAGGGACGCTTGCTTTTTTAGCACATGGACATACACACGTTGATAAAATTAGTAAAGATACTATTGGGATAGTCAATTATTCAATCGGTTGTTCAGTGAGTCGCCCCAAAAAAGATCAAGGTGATAGACCACTTGGAGTTTTGGAAGAAGACTTATGGGATGTTATTGTACTTAATACTAAAACTAGACATGTTGACTTAATTCGGTTTGGCCAAGGATCTGACCGAGCATTCGATTATTAGGAGGTGGGAAAATGCCAGTTGTACAAGATGAAATTAGTTTAGTGAAAGTTGCTAACGGGGATGATGGGCGAGGAATACTTGGCTCACCTGTTTCTACTTATGCATATTCAACAAGTGGTACTGTTCCACCTACTTCATGGTCAGAAATTCGTCCAGATGTTCCTCCGGGTCAATATCTCTGGACGAGAGTAGTCACTACTTACACTGATTATACTACTTCCGAAACTCAGACTCCTACGTTGATGGGATCTGATGGCGAATCGGGATTAGGTATAAAAGAAAAATCAGTCAAGTATGCTGTAGGAACAAGCGGCACGGTACCACCAACTAGCGGTTGGCAGGAGACTATCCCATCTGTTTCAGCAAATCAATATCTTTGGACAAAAACGACTCTTGTTTATACTGATGACTCAAAAACAGAGGCCTATTCAGTTGGGAAGATGGGGGCTAATGGCGCAGATGCCAAACTTCTTTATATAACTGCATCAGCGGAGAATATGGTATTTAATGCTGACGATACACCAAAAACAACACAGACGATCAATATAACAGCAAAGCTCCAAAACGTTACTGGAACAGCGACGTTCGCTGCTATTCCCTATATCGGCAATACAGCACAAGCTGCTATTACGTTAGGCGGAAGTGGAAATACAAGAACCTTAACAAGTGCACAATGGACGAACAAAAACTGGACCTTAATTGCCATCACTGCCACTTTAGATAATCTAAGCGATACGTTAAGTATTGTAAAAGTAAAGGATGGAAAAGAAGGCGAAGATGGGCAAGATGCACATATCTATCAAGCGTATTCATGGAGTGCGGACGGAGAGGATAGATTTACGACTGTTTATCCGAATGAAAACTTAATGATTAACACGCAAACCCCTACCTCAACTAGCGGACCATCAGTCAAAGGCATAACAGCAGTTGCAAATGAAACTATTACAGTGTACGACGGAATTTTGAAACAGGAAAAGAAAGCAACTAGTACGACGGAATTTTATTATCGATTTATGAATACAACGGAAGGTAACTTAGCACTTACAGACTTAAAGCCGGGCAAGTCTTACACATTAAGTCTGGAACTTAAAGCGAACTTAGTTTCTGGTGGCTACGTAGTATGGCGTGCGCAGTATAGAAAAGCGACAGGAAACTGGGTAAATGTAACAGGTTGGGGTGATAGAATTGAGGGCGTATCTGGCGACTTTAAGAGATTTGAAAAAGTGCTGGATATACCTAGCGACGCGGTTACTTTATATTTCTCTTATCAGGCCTATAGCTCGTCAGCGCAGGCACCAGAAGTTGGTACAATTGTCGAGTTTCGAAAAGCTAAACTTGAAGAAAACGGTCATGCAACAATCTACACGCCATCTCCTAGTGAAGATTTCATCAATGCATATCCTTCCTATGTAGGAACTTACACAACATTTGATGATATCCAATCCACAAATCCTGCTGACTATACGTGGCAACGATTCATGGGGAATCAGGGAAAAGATGGCGAGGATGGGATAAGCATTGTAGGCGTTGAGGTGCAGTATGCTCAAACTACAACATCTACTGAACCCACTTCGGGCTGGTCTTATACACGTCCTACACCTATACCTGGTCAATATTTATGGACAAGAACACGAAATAAATTTTCTGATGGTACATTTGGTTCGTGGGCAACATTTCCGACTATGATTGGCAGAGATGCAATCGTTGTTTCAGAAACCGCACCTGCCAATCCATTAATCGGCACGCTGTGGCAAAAGCCTAGCGATCCAAACGTACAAAAATGGAACGGTACGAAATGGGAGAATTGGGGAATCGCTCCAGAAAATATTGTAGCGGATAATCTGGTGGTTAAAGATGGTAGGTTTGAAAAACTTGTAGGGGCTGAATTAGAAAGTGGTACGATTACCAATTCTTTTGATTTTTGGGATGGGAGCTTAGTACCGAATACTAGTGCTCAGATGTGGCGAAGAGGAAAAACCACTATAAAAAATGCGGAAGTCACTACCCTTTGGGAAGACTACAATAAAAGTACGGGGGTAAAAGTCAAAGAAGGCGGCGTTATACATGATTCTGATGGAACATCTGTATACATTAATGATCCATCTAATTTCAATCAAACAGCTTCGTATAGGTCCTCAGGGATTCTTTTGAGGGATTCTCGTGTTCCTAGCAATGTATCGGGTTCTTTCTTAACGTACAATGATTTGTTGATTTATCCCGCTACAGCTATTCCGCCGGCATCTGGATGGGCTGCGTACTCAACAAGTCCTAGCAATGCAAATTATCCAGCAGCTACCAGGAATGGAAGAAACGTACAATTAACAGGGGCTTTCAAAAATAATACTGCATTGACTGATGCGAACACTACCTATGTTATTGGTATTCTGCCCGTAGGACTTAGACCGGCTGCAGCCACGAAGTATATTCAGAAAAGCAATGGTAACGTAATCTTTATGGTTACAATAAATACAAATGGCGAAATAGCAATTGACTATAGATTAGGCTGGGCAGGATCAGCATACGGGTTTGTAAGTAGCAACGCAGGATCAATTTTTAATATTGCTGGATCTTTTGTTGCTGCGGATATTTAGGAGGTTGCCATGAATAAAATAGAACTATTTAAACAGAAGTATATCCAGAAAATCTTAATAGAACAAGGTTCAATGGATGATGAACTTAATGAGCTGTTTGAATTTCTTTTAGTGAATGAGTTCAATAATGATCCGGAAAATATGGGTGATTTTATCCAATCAATTGTAGATGAAAACATTGAACATGAGTTATCTGATGTTGAAATATTGAAACAGGAAAACACAAGGTTACAGGCAGTAATCAAATCCATGCAAGATGAATCTGAAGTGGTCCAAACTGCTTTCATGGAAATATCAGATTATGTTTTCTCGAAGTAAAGGAGGAGTGACAAATGGAGTTTTCAGCGTTGAAAATGTTGTACGCAACACACGTAATCGAAGGGAAACGCACAATCGAAAGTGTGCCAGAGGTTTTGCGCGAAGACGTTGCAAAAATTGTAGACGAAGCAAAAAAGCCAGAAGGAACAAAATAATCGGCTATGTAGTATCAGGAGCGATCGGCTTTCTAGCCGGTTGCTTTTTATTTTAAGTGAGAAGGTGAAGCATGTTAAATGTGGGAGAATTAGCGACGTGGGCTGGATGGGTAATGACAATTATTGGATTAGTTGCATTTGTTGTCCGGCCAGTAATGAGTAATTTTACGAAAATAGCAGAAAACTTAACCAAACTTAGTCACAGCTTGGATTTATTGAATAGAGATTTGGAAGCTAGCAAATCTGATCGTGTTGAGATTCATAACGAACTCAAGCAGCATGATGAACGACTTGACAGGCACAATGAACGACTAATTGAACATGGTGAACAAATAAAATCTTTATGGAAAGAAAGAGGTAAATAGTATGAAAATGACAAACGAACAATATGATTTAGCGAAAAAAATCATTACACAATGGTCTCCAGCTTTGGGTGTTTTAATTGCTGGAATTGCAACGTTATATGATTTCGATGCAACTAAAATTGTTGGAGTGATTTCCTTAGTTACTGCATTTGCAGGTGTGGTGCTTGGAGTTTCTAGTAATAACTACAATACACAAGATTATGGCAATGGCCAAGAATTTACTGATCACAAAGAGTAGTCGATTGACTGCTCTTTTTAATTTGAAAGGATGGTAAATATGAGTTTTATCAAATACGAGTATATCAGAATCAATAAATTTTCTCGTCCAGGAATTAAAAATTCTAGGATCGAAGGACTGATCATGCATTATACTGCCAATAATGGAGGAACCGCGCGAAATCATAAAAGCTACTTCAACAACCTTAACGGTGTTTATGCTTCTGCTCATTTGTTTGTGGATGATGAGGAAGCTATTTGTATCATTCCATTGAATGAAGTGGCTTACCATGCAAATGACATTCAAAAATATGTTAACGGGCAACCGTATTATCCATTAAGAAGTATTATTGGCAATGCCAATTATTCAACAATCGGAATAGAAATGTGTTTGGATAGAAACGGAAAGATCACTGAAAAGACATTCCAAAATACGGTAAAAGCAGTAAAAGAGTTGATCACTAAGTATCCGAATATTACTCGAGATAAGATTTGGCGCCATTATGATGTTACTAGCAAGAATTGTCCGGCGCCTTGGGTAGCGAAGCCTAGTGAACTTGAACGATTCAAAGATGCAGTGTTTGGGAAAACAAACAGTTCTAAACCAGCAGAAAAACCAAGTAAGCCTTCGGTTAAGCCAAGCTACACAAGAATCGCAGAAGATGGGATGTTTGGTCCAGGAACAGCTAATCGGGCGATGGAATACGAAGGAATGACACCGGATGACGAGATCAGCCATCAATATCGGCAAGCGTGTAACAAGAATTTGTATGCGGCGAAGTTTGATAAAACGTTGATTGGATCGAATTTGATTCGTACATGGCAAAAACGATTGAAAGCTAAAGGATTTTATAAGGGGGCAATTGATGGACTTTGCGGAACAGAGATGATTAAAGCCATGCAACGTGCGTTAAAGACTACGGTTGATGGTATTATCAGTCCAGTTTCTGATATGGTTAGAGCATTGCAGCGAGCATTGAATAATAATAAACTTCCGTGGTAAACAAATAGCCCGCTTAGGCGGGCTTATATATGGATTCATGAAAAGATTATTAAGTATTGGAAGGTGAATAGAATGCTATTGAGTATATTACTCATGATAAGCGTATCAATAATTGTAAATATTTTTATGATTTACATTCTTTTCAAGAATTTAGAAAAATTTATCGATCCAACAATTAAAAACATCGAAAAGTTAATAGACAAAAGAATATCATATTGGAACCGCCGAGGAAACAAATGACCTACCTAGTTCTGTTAATAAAATGGATTTCTTTAGTACACTAATAGTCGTATAATTGCCGAAATTGCCGGAGTCTATGGTATTCTTTAATCCTACAAAATACGGCGATTTCTCTACTTTGGCATACCTTTCTGTTTCGACTTGCGAAGTAAACATATTCCATTCTCGGATCAAACCAAAGGATAAAAGACTAGCAATTTGCTCTGAACAATTTTCTATTTCATTGTTTTCCCAAACAATAAGATAAGTAAATGGTTCATAACCGTATCCATTACTGTCTGCAACTCTGATATCTGAAAAGCCTATACCATTGATGAAATCCTTCTCTGTAACCATGCGCTTTAAGAAAACAGCATCCTTCTCAGAAAAATTGCTTAATATGGTTGAAAAGTTAGGGGAGACTTTAGTATTGCCGTCCTTTGTAAGGGAGCTTGTTATTAATTTGGAATAGTAGTTTCTGAGTATTTCAGAGTTTAATTGATATTTTGAGCTTTCGAGGGCTTTTACAGCTAGCGGTAAGGTATCTTCGCTATACTCATCGTTTTCTATCAGTTGTTCAATCATTGGAGATGTTTCTTTTTCTAACAATTTTGCTTGCTCTTCGAGTTTATGATTAAACTTCATAGCCCAACTATTTGGTTTGTAAAAAGCTATATCAAACAAGCTAGCAAGCCCTCTACCTAAAGACTTTGTTGGTGGACCTAATAGGTTTTGTTTTTGATCATCAGTTAGGGTATCATATACTTGTTTGCCAAACTCAGCCATTTGCATCAAATCATCTGGATTCATGGTTTCTTTCTCCTCTCTATCAGTGCTGTAACACTGATAATAAGAGTATAATATTTTACGCATACGAACAGAAAGAGAACGAAAATAGCTCCTTACTCAATTAGAGTAGGGAGCCCTTTTTTCATTGCTTCAAATTCAAATCATTTGCAAAAAATAATCTTTTTTAATATGTTTATATTACAACATGCATTTACTCTAAGAAGAGTGCTAGGTGATTAAGAAGATTGGGGAAGACTATCTTAACGTATGCCTAACACTCTTCGTTTTCTATTGTAACATAGTTATGATTGAATAGATGCTTGCGACGAAATTTCGTCAATATATATTCAAGATAGGCTATTGAATTATCAATCAAAATCGATTACACTTTATTTACCTAGAACCTTTCATTTTTATTTCTGTGAACCCACTCTCCCCCGAGAGTGGGTTATTTTTTTGCACAAAAAAGCACAGCGTATTTACATACACTGCGCAAGTGAAACTATGTTTCTACATCGTAATCATTATAGCGTATTTAACGTTCTATTTAAAGACTCGAATTCAATCATAATTTTAGTTTCTCCAATCACCGAATACTTCCTCACAACAAATTGATTACGATCATTAAACTCACCAGCAACCACGATCTGCATTCCTTCGTCTACATCTGCCAAGAAGTTCAAACTATGTGCTGCAATCAGACAATTCACACCATCAATCGAGAACCGAACCAAAGGGGTCCTCGACATTTTCAGCACTCGTATCTTCGAAACTACACCTTTCAATGATTTCATAGTGATCGCCTCCGTATCGTTGTATATAGTAACTATAATCAGTTTTGCCTAACGTTAGATTGACATAATGCTCAACGCAACGAGTTCCAAAAACACACTCTTGAGATTCGGATATAGAATCCGGAAACTCTTCTAGAAACTCTGAATAAGAAATATAGCCCTGCTCATACTGACTTATGATGTTTATTTTTATCAGTCCCTTCATTCGAAATTCCATCTATGCCGCCGGCATGACCGCCCACCAATTTGCTCCGAGCAATCGCACGAGCGCCTTCAAGTTTGCTATTAGCATGAACAATAGAAGTAAATCCATACTTTTCTCTTATCTTATCAATGATCTTGTCTAGCTTCATTTGCTTTATCTGATCCTCAGCATCAGCAAATAAATCAAGCTGAATACTTGATGTGTAAATTAACTTTGAATAGGTGATACCTACATGACGGACGACTTGACCAGTATAATATTTACGAAATAAAAAAAGGCAATGTTCAACTAGCTTCTTTGTGTTATCAGTAGGTGGGACCGTCATCTGTCGTGAGAACCCTTTTTGTGTTTCTCCAAAAGCAACACCAATGTAAATGGAAACACAAGAAGTTTGGCAGTGATGTCTGCGAATACGTGCAGCAACCTGTTCAGCCATCTCTTTAACAACAATCTCGATTTCATCTTGGAGATAATAATTTCTGTTTAGTACTTGGCTATTACCATAACTCTTGTCTCTCGTCTGAGGAGCTGGCTCAGAGATTATTGTTCGATCAATTCCATTAGCGTGATGATATAACTGCTCACCAATAATTCCCATTCGACTTCGCAACAAATCAGGATTAGCCTTCGCAAGTTGCTCAATCGTTTCTATACCCATTCGCTCAAGTCGTTTTTGTGTGCGTGATCCAATGCCCCAAAATTCTGTGATAGGAGAGATGTTCCAAACCTTGCTTTCCACGTCTTGATAGGTCCATTCAGCGATTAAAGATTTATTATGCTTTGATTCATTGTCTAATGCTAGCTTTGCCAAAAGAGGATTATCTCCAATACCAACAGTCACATAAAGTTTTGTCGTATCGTATACATCACGCTGAATCATCTTAGCTAGTCGCCATCGTCTTTCACTGCGACTGAGACTTTTGTCCGGTACAAACAAATTTAGCGATTTGGTTACGTCCATCATTGATTCATCAATAGAGTAGAGGAGTAGATCTTCATCGGATACATATTTTCTAAATACATTGTTTACTTTCAGATTTTCTTTTATATATAAATTCATCCGTGGAGGGACCTTGAATAGGAGCGGATGGTTCGGTAAATTATCTGCACGAGTAACATTTGAGATTCCCAATTTCTTTTTTGCCAAGGGAGAAGCAGCAAGGACCAGTCCGTTTCCTGTATTATCAGATTGAGACATGACTACAAGCATGGTTTTCATTGGATGAAATCCACGTTGTACACACTCGACAGATGCATAAAATGATTTTACATCAACAAAAAGAATGTCACGTTTGGGTTCAAGTTCGTATCTAAAACGCCCCATAATAGCTCACTCCTTAAGGAAAGTATACGAACGTTTGTTCTGTTTGTAAAGCGAACAGGAAATAAAAAAATCAATCTAGGATAAGCGAGGAAAATAAATTGGTTTGATGATGATAATTGACTACCATTTTGACTACCATTTGACTACTAAAAAGGAAAAACTACGAAAAGCTTTTCTATAGCTTGAACACCAAAAAAGAGGTAGAAACCTCTGTGTAATAGGGTTTCTACCTCTCAGGAAAAACTACGAAAATCTTCTCGATTTTAGTCTATGGAGATGGCGGGAGTCGAACCCGCGTCCAAACATATTGCTACCTAAAAATCTACGCTCATAGTCAGCTCATTTAAGGATTCGCTTTACAGCTTGCCGAGTGACAGGCAGTCTGTATTGCTAGTCTGATGTTCTCTTTTTTAACTTGCAGACGGAAAGTTAAAACGTATCCCACTTAGAATAGGACCCTTACTCGAGCACATGGGCGATGCCGAGAGGATCTACGCTAACTGTTTTTAGGCAGCTAAAGCGTAAGAGTTTTCGTTTTTAGCAGTTATATTTAACTGTAACGTTTTAACGTAGACGTAACCTACGAAGCGCAATTCAGGCTCAACTATGCCTGTCGAATCCGTAACATCCCCCTGATAAAAGGGGTATCGCTACCAACCATTAGTATAACATAATTTGCGCTATATGCAAAGATTTAGATCAATTCAAAATGATTCAAGGCATGCACGATGCCGCCTTCAGTATTTTTAAGAGTAACAAAATCAGCAATCTCTTTTAGTTCTGGCAAGCCATTACCCATGGCAATTTTATAGTCGCAAGCTTCTAAAAGAGCGAAGTCATTGCTACCGTCACCAAAGCCAAATGTTGGCACATCTTTGAGATTTAGTAAGTTCACCAATGTCTTAATTCCCGTTCCTTTAGAGGTGCCGCTTTTCACGACATCAATTGAAAAAGGTGTATTGCGGTAGAAAGTCAATTCAGGGAACTGTTCTTTATAGAATGTTTCATTGGCGATACCTAATACGAGCATCATATTGATCCGGTCTTTTTCATAACGGAATGGATCGATTTCTGGAAGGGGGCTGCGGACATAATTGTAAGCCTCGATCATCTCATCATTGTGTCCAGTTGCCCAGTAACCGTTCTCGTTATAATATGAAAGTTCGTCGCCATGATCTCTCACGGCTTCCAACATCCGTGCGCAGAGATTTTTATCTAATGTGTCTGAAAACACTTCTTTGCCATCGATACGAATGAATGCCCCATTCATGACAATATTTGAGGTGATCCCAGCAGCCTCGCGAATAGCAAGAACTTCTGTTTCCGTTCTGCCGGTTGCAATGATTGGTAAAACATCATTTTGGCGTAAGCGATGCATGGCCTCAGAAATTTCGGGGGTGATCTGGGAGTGTTCATCTAGTAGTGTGCCATCTAAATCAAAAAATGCTAAAGCTTTATAATTCATACAGTTTTCTCCTACTCTTATTGACAGTTACAAAATCAATCTTAACAAAGATTGCTAAAAACGCAAACCTTTATGAAGAAACCGTGAAGTTGTTGGTAGATAGGAGGTTTTCGAGTATACTAGAGAAAGAATGGAGTGGGAATATGATTTTTTTAGTGATTGGAGCGATTTTCTTTTTGATCGGTTTTGTTTTTTTGATTCTCCCTTCAAAGAAAATCAATTTTATCTACGGCTATCGTTCTTATTTAGCAAAACAGAATGAACGAAATTGGCAGTATGCACAAAAGATCTGTACGCGGTATTTTCTGCTGTTTGGGGGAGTCATGACATTGATAGGAATCCTACTGAAGTGGCAGGGATGGACCAATTTCTTTCTCTTAGAAATGATTGCAATTCCTTGGTTTATTGTACCGATTTTTGGTTTGATCGAAGAAAAGCTGCAACAATTTGATGAACAACATAGGGGTGAAGACAATGAATATTCTAATGATTGAAGACAATGAATCTGTTTCAGAAATGATGCAAATGTTTTTTTTGAATGAAGGTTGGGATGCGACTTTCAAATATGATGGCAAAGAGGGACTGGAAGCTTTTGCCGAAACTCCAGAAAAATGGGATATGATCACGCTGGATTTAAATTTGCCTACCATGGATGGAATGATCGTTGCCAGAGAGATTCGCAAGATTTCTAATACAGTGCCCATTATTATGCTGACTGCCCGTGATTCAGAAAGTGATCAAGTGATTGGGCTGGAAATGGGCGCGGATGATTATGTGACGAAACCATTTAGTCCATTAACATTGATTGCTCGTATCAAAGCCCTGCATCGACGGAGTGAAATTGCTGAGAAGGCAAGTTCTGAGACTTCAGACACGACATTTGATATCGTTACCGATCACTTTAAAATGAATACCAAGACTCGGGAGGCTTATTTGAATGGCAAATTGATCGATGGTCTGACGCCCAAAGAATTTGATTTGCTTTATACATTAGCGAAAAAACCGCGACAAGTCTTTTCCCGGGAACAATTACTAGAGTTGGTTTGGGATTATCAATATTTTGGTGACGAGCGTACCGTCGATGCGCATATCAAAAAGTTGCGGCAAAAAATTGAAAAAGTGGGACCGCAAGTGATTCAGACTGTTTGGGGAGTTGGCTACAAATTTGATGATGCAGGTGCTGCCTAATGCGGTATCTTTATCAACAATTGATTGCGTTTTTTGCTGTGATTCTAGTCATTTTGATGACGATTGGAGTAGTGTTTACCCAAATGACCAGACAGACGTTGCAAGAGCGCAATTACGAGCAATTGATGGGGTATGCCTCTTCCGTAGCAAAAATTTCCCAGATCAGTGACTCAGAATTTTTTCAGCAGAACATGACGCGAGATGAATATTTGCAGTATTCACTACATCTTGCTGAAAATATTCTGAGCAATCAAGATATTTCTTTTGCTTTTTTTAAAAGTCCGAAAGAACAAATCTATCCATTAGATACGGCGGGACGAGCGGTCGACTTTAGCATTTCAGAATCAGATTGGCAGTCATTGCAAAATGGTGGTCGATTACAAATGACTTCGAATACCAATTTATTCGGCGAACGAGAGTTGACTTCCTATGTGTTGATTCCTTTTTCTGTTAATCGGACGGATTTTTATGGCGTGATGGTGGTTTCACAATCTGCCAGCAATATTTTGAATCTAGTCAGTGCTTTTAATCAGAACTTATTCAAAGTCTTCTTGATTTCGATCATTGTTTCGCTATTGATCAGTTATCTATTCGCGACTTTCCAAGTTCGGCGGATCAATCGGATGAAGCGGGCAACCAAAGAAATTACGAATGGGAATTTTGACATCTCATTACCTGTTCATAATCGCGATGAATTTGATGAATTGGCAGAAGACTTTAACCAAATGTCCCAGTCATTGAAAGAGTCGCATGAAGAAATTGAGCGTCAGGAAGAACGACGACGGCAATTTATGGCTGATGCTTCCCATGAAATGCGTACGCCTTTAACCACTATCAATGGGTTGCTAGAAGGATTAGAATACCATGCAATTCCAGAGAATCAGCGAGACAATGCGATCCGCTTGATGAAAAATGAGACCAATCGTTTGATTCGTTTAGTGAATGAAAATCTGGATTATGAAAAAATCAGAACCAATCAGATTTCTATGGTCATTAAGAAGTTTGATGCGACCAAGACAATGACCAATTTGTTGACGCAATTGGAAAGCAAAGCAGAAGTCGCAAACGATCGTTTGATTCTGGAAACAGAGGAGTCGATCGACGTCTATGCCGACTATGACCGGTTTGTTCAAATTATGGTTAACATACTCCAAAATGCGATTCAATTCACACAAGATGGTGAGATCCGCGTGCGAATCGAAAAAGGCTATCTAGAAACGATCATTGAGATTTCTGATACAGGAATCGGTATGTCCGAAGAACAAGTCAAAAATATTTGGGATCGCTACTATAAAGTTGATCCTTCTCGAAAAAATCGACAATTTGGTGAATCGGGATTAGGGTTATCGATAGTGGAACAGTTGGTTCGCCTCCACAAAGGTAAAATCGAAGTCGATAGCGAATTGGGGCAAGGAACGACCTTCAAAGTGACTTTTCCCGATATCGAAATAGAAGAATAAGCTAGAAACATACAGTATGCTTTTTTGCAGTGATAGACAAAAAGGAAACCATCGTCATCGATGGTTTCCTTTTTGTGTACCTATAAAATAGAAAAGTCTCATTGTTTTGTGATATAGGGGGTATGAGCCAAGCGTTCATCTTCATTCATTAAATAGATCGATAGCTGAAATTGTTTTGCTAGTTGACTGCATAAAGGCAGAAGGGCTTGGATGTCGGCGGTATGTAAATTTTTTGAAAGAGTCTCTAAAACTATGACCGGTTTTTCCAATAAAAGTGCCAGTAACAATTGTACTTTAACTTCTTCTAAAGAAGTGAGTTCATCTAAGGATCTTTTCAAAAAAGTCGGTTCTAAATGAACGGCAGTTAACAGCTCTTCCAAAGGTTTTTCTTTTTTATTGGCTAAGGAAAGATTATCTTTCAATGATAGAAAGGGGACATACTGCCATTTTGGCTCGATGGTAACCGCTTGGTTAGTTTGCAGAAAGTGTGCCAACGTCTCTTTCGCAGCAAGGTCATTGGCTGCAAGATAGAAAAGACCTGGGATGTTTAGTTGATTTTTTGGTTTTTCCATTGCTGATTCCTCCAATAAAAACAGTGGCTGGTGACGACGACTAACGTAATGATTGAGACTGAACCAACGAGTAGGACAAAGGTTTGGCGTAAACTTTTTAGAATCATTGACAACCATTCATTGCTGTTCAATTCAACATTCTGAATGAATGCTTGGCTTGTTTGTGGAATCGTAATGCCGAAATCCGCTGTTGTTTGGCTATTGACCGACTGCCAAATCTGCAAGGAGGCATCTTCTCTGTCGAAAGTTGTGATATGACTGGTAATCATTTCTCGTTGAAAGAAAGGCTGAAATAGAATCAGCAATGCAAAGACGAGGACGATGATTGCAAGCAGTGGCAGGAGGACTTCCAAGAGCTGCATTCCTACCCATTGCCGCGAGGAAGCTCCGCTCATCAGCCATGCCTGAAATTCCTTTCTTTTCATTCGTTGGTAAAAAATAATGAAACCTGTGAAAACCAATAGGAAACTGATGAAGATCAACAGAAAAAGATTCTGATAAATAGATGCAATCGGTTGGATCTCTTGTGCGATTTTTGCCGGCATTTCTTCGCCAATCAAATAATCTTTGGCTTGTGTAAATAATTGGTTCAATGAGTGGAGAAGAGTATCACTAATGATTAAACCAATCACGGCAAAAAAGGTCAACAATCCATAGAGGATCAATGCTTTTTTATGATAATGAATGCTGGCTACAGCAAAACGAAAAGTTTTCATTCAATTCACCTCATTCTACTATCTAGTATAAAAGGGGAGTTTGAATAAAGTATGAAGTTCTTGTACAAAAAAAAGAAAGTCAGCGGAGACTTCTTGATTTTTTGTGCAAAAAAGTACCGCGAGCGATCAAACGCTAGCGGTACTTTTGATTGAAGCTTATTTATCGGTCTCTTTGACCATTTCTTCGTATTCTTTATAGGTCTTCGTATGATACAAATCGACGGTCGATTTCTCACCATTTTTTGAGAAGACACTCGTTGAATCGGCACCGAGTTCTTTTTCTTTGGCACTCAGTTTTTGTAAGGCATTTTTGTAATCATAGTTATCTGGATCGACTTCTTTCAATCCGCTTTTCGCATAGAAGCGCAACAGATCTCCATTATTGATTTGATCAGAGACCGACAGTTGCTTATCGACTTTGGCTTTCCATTCATCCACTTGCTTTTGTAAGCTTGCTGAAGGACTTGGGATCGCCATGCCAGTACTGTTACTGTAAAGGACGCCTCCGTAATAAGTATACTCTGGTGTAATAAAGTCACCGTCTCTAAATGCAACGAGCTGTTCGTTTTGTTTTGAGAACAAATCTTGTCCTAATTGGATATATTTCGAAGTATCTACACCTAACAGATGAAGTAAGGTTGGTAAAGCATCCACTTGACCACCGTACGTATGATTGATTCCGCCCTTCGATTGTCCAGGAATATGGATCATGTAAGGGACACGCTGTAAGGCTGCATTATCAAAATTAGACCAGCTAGCGCTGTCTTTACCAAGCAATTCTGCTAAGTTTTTGTTTCGCGAATTTGAAATACCGTAGTGGTCACCGTATAAGACGATCACAGAATTATCATACAGACCAGATTCTTTCAAATAGTTGAAGAATTCTTCAACTGCTCGATCCAAGTAGTTGGCAGTAGCAAAGTACCCGTTGATCGTTTCATCAGAAGTTGTTGCTAACGGGAAGCCACCTTCATCATTGGTAAATTCAGAGTATGGGTAGTGATTAGAGACAGCAATAAATTTGGCGTAAAATGGTTGTTGCAACCGTTCCAAGTATTGCGCTGATTGTTCAAAAAACGGTTTGTCATGCAACCCATATTGGAATGAGTTATCTTCGTTGACATCATAGTAAGAAGCGTCGAAGAAGTAATCATAGCCAAAGCGTTTGTAAGTCTCGTTTCGGTTCCAGAAGGTACCAGTGTTTCCATGAAAAACGGCTGATGTGTAGCCTTGTGTTTGTCCTAAAATATCTGGTGCTGCTTCAAAGGTATTCTTCCCGCCAAGTTGCGTGAAGAGAGCCCCTTGATTCAAACCAAAGAGTGAATTCTCAAAAAGTGTTTCCGCGTCACTGGTTTTTCCAGCTTTGACTTGATGGAAGAAATTATCAAAGCTAAATGTGCTTTTACTGTGATACAAACTATTAATGAATGGCATCACTTCATGTTCTACGCCATTCTCATCTTTTAATTTATAATCGATCAGAAATTGTTGTGTACTTTCTAAATGGACATAAATGACATTTTTTCCTTTAGCGATCCCGAACATGTCGTCATTAGGTTCTGCATAATGCTGCTTGACATAACTTTCGACTTCGTTCATATCATTGGGACTAGCTTCTGCTCGAACTTGAGAAGCTTGATACGTCTGCACACCATCATAAACAGTAAATGCATTGATCCCTAAATATTTGACCAAGTAATCACGAGAAAAAGTTCTAGTCAATAATTCTGGACGATCTGCTTCGGCTAAGAACAAATTTCCTGAGAAGATCATTACTGCTAATGTTGAAATGGCAAAAGCCATCCGAGCTTTAACGGGACGCTGATCCATTTTGATTTTCTTCATAACGAGAGCGGCAATCAAAATGACGAAGTCCACGAAGTACAATAAATCGTAAGGTCTGAAAAGACGAATCGCACTTTCTCCCAGACCACTAGCAACTTTTCCGGCACCAAGCATCGTATTGATGGTAATGAAATCCGTGAACTCTCGATAATAACTGACATTTGAGAACAGTAGCAGTGTCATCAAGAAATAGATGGCGATCATGGTGATATAGGCTGCTTTTGTTCGTCTCACATACAGTGCGATCGAAAGTAAAAATAAAGTTGTTGCGATTGGATTGATAAATAAGATGAAGTATTGCACAGTGCTTTCAATCCCAAGGTGGAAGTCCACCAAATAAGCAAAGATATTTTTTAACCAAAATAATAGGGCCAATATGAAAAAAAAGCCCATTCTTGTATTCACAAAAGTGGATACTCTATTTTTTTTCAAAGGAATCTTCCTCTCTCTTTCCAGCTTAAACGAATAAGATTCGAATTTACATCATCCTATATTCTACTAGTCCATCGAAACAGTGTCAATCGAATTCCCTGTCGTGGTGCGGAATTAAGTATTTCTTTACTTTCAAGAATACAGACAAAGAAACAGGTTTTTGCTATACTTATCAATAGAATGAATGGAGCAGATAAACGATGAAAATGAATTTAAGCAAAAAAGGAATCAAAAAATTCCATAAAAAAAACCCATTGATCCAAGAAGATGATCTCCTGCAAGTCAAAGACACACAGGATTGGGTCTCTTTTGTCGATTCGCAAGGGAAAATTGTCGGAACCGGCTATTTAGGGAAACAGAATAAAGGCATCGGCTGGGTATTGGCTTTTGAAGATTGTCCGATCAACAAGGACTTTTTTGAAGCAGCTTTTGCAAAAGCCAAAGCCAAAAGAAGTGCTTACTATGCCAGCGAAGAAACAGATGCTTTTCGTATCGTTAATGGAGAAGGTGACCACTTAGGTGGATTAACGATTGATCTCTATCGAGAATTTGCCGTATTTTCTTGGTATAACGAAACATTGTACCAAAATAAATCTCTATTGATCCAAGCGTTCCAACAAGTTTTTCCAGAAGTCAAAGGAGCGGTTGAAAAAATCCGCTTTGACTCTGATCTGCCAGAATCAGCAGCCGTCTATGGAGAGGAGGCGCCCGAACCGCTGATTGTGAAAGAAAATGGCGTTCACTATGCTACCTATCTTAATGAGGGACTGATGACCGGGATTTTCCTTGATCAAAAGGAAGTACGCGGACAACTCGCCGAAGGGCTGTCAGCAGGCATGACAGTGCTCAATATGTTTAGTTATACCGGTGCTTTTTCTGTTGCGGCTGCGATGGGCGGTGCGACAAAGACAACGAGTGTTGATCTTGCCAAGCGCAGTTTGGAGAAGACCAAAGAGCAGTTTGCAATCAATGGCTTTGATCCAGAAAAACAGAAGATTCATGTGATGGATGTTTTTGGCTATTTTAAGTATGCTAAGAAAAAAGAGCTGACCTTTGATATGATCATTTTAGATCCGCCTAGTTTTGCCCGCAACAAGAAAAAAGTCTTTTCTGTTGCAAAAAATTATGGTGAACTGGTTACGGATAGTTTGGCGATTATGAACGAGGAAGGCTTGTTGATTGCTTCAACGAATGCTGCCAACCTTTCCCAAAAGAAGTTTCAACAAATGATCGAAGAAGCAATGGATCAGGCACAAGTCACATATCAATGTATACAAGAATATCGACTACCAAGTGATTTTGCAGTTGATCCTAACTTTTTAGAAGGGAATTACTTAAAAGTATTCTTTTACCAAATCAAAAAGGAGTGAGACGGATGGTTCAAGTAAAGTCAATCGAGTTGGATGGCAAGCACCCGCGCATTTGTGTGCCGCTGACCGGAACAACTAATGAGGAGATTATCAAGCAAGCCCTAGCCGCAGAAACTTCGGATGCAGAGGTCATTGAGTGGCGGGCTGATTATTATAAAAAAGTCGATAGTTTATCCGACGTTCTGGATGTACTTTCTCATGTTCGGACCACTCTAAAATCAAAAGTTTTTCTGTTTACGTTTCGAACCATCGAAGAAGGGGGACAAATCCCTTTCACTTTGACACAATATAAACATTTATGTCTAGGCGTTGCAGAATCTGGATTGATCGATATGATTGATGTAGAACTGGAAAAAGCTGAGTTTTTAGGCAGAAACTTTATTCAGAAAATCAAAGAACATCAAGTGAAATTGGTGTTAAGTAGTCACGATTTCGACAAAACACCAGAAGATGCTGTGTTGATCTTAAAAATCGGGATTATGAATCAATTTGGCGCTGATATCGGAAAACTAGCAATGATGCCTCACAATGTGCAGGACGTTTTGCGTTTGATGGGCATTATCAATAAAGCGCGGGGATTCAATCAATTACCTTTAGCAGTCATGTCAATGGGAAATCTAGGCAAAATCAGCCGCATCAGTGGTAGTCTGATCGATTCAGTCATGACTTTTGCTGCGCTGGATCAAGTTTCTGCCCCTGGTCAGATTCCAGTGGAGCGGATGAAAGATTATTTAGCTGAGTTTTCAATCGAGACAATGAAAAATTAAACAATCGGGAACATAAACAGAAAAAAATGGGGCAGACTAGTCCTATAGTTTCGAGCAGTCTTAAATGAGACTCTTAAAATTGAAGTCGTAAAGAAAGAACCAGAAGTTTGGATAAATGAGGAATGCGTCATGGCAAAAGTAAAAAAAACAAATGCGATTCGGATGGTAGAACAAAAGAAACTCTCCTATCAGGAATATACGTACGAATGGTCGGAAGATCATTTGGATGCAGGGTCTGTTGCTCAGCAAATCGCTCATCCAGAAGCTATTTATAAAACGCTAGTAGCAGTTGGCAATAAAACGGGTCCCATCGTCGCAGTCATCCCTGGAGATCACGAATTAGATTTGAAGAAAATTGCTAAAGCCAGCGGCAACAAAAAAGTAGAAATGTTGCACTTAAGAGACCTAGAAGAGACCACAGGGTATATTCGCGGTGGATGTTCACCGATCGGCATGAAGAAGCTCTTTCCAACCTATATTGATGAAAGTGCGCAACATTTGGAAGAAATCATCATCTCAGCAGGAAAGCGTGGTTTACAAATCGGACTGTCTCCAACAGATTTGAGCAAATTAGTCCGCGGACAGTTTGTCTCGCTGACTGCTATTTCTGAAGTTGGCTAAACAGGAACAGACAAAACAACAGAGCCGCTGCATTGAAGTAGGATACTTCAATGCAGCGGCTCTGTTGTTTGTTCTATAGACAATTATTCCATAACGGAAATATCAAAGACTTCAATATTATCTAATCCACCATAAAATTCATACCAAGGGGTAGCATATTCTTTTAGAATAGCATTCAGTTCTTCGACATTTTCCCGGCCTTGCGTATCTAACCAATCAAGCAATGCTTTTTCCCCTTGTTTTCCATAGATTTCCACGCTGTCTCGCCAAGTTGCACGTCCGCCAAGAATACCAGAGAACTTTGCCCCATGTTCGCCGGCAAAGCGTAACTCTTCTCGGAAGATGTTTGCGGGAACCCCTGCACTTAAGTAAATGAAAGGACGAGTAGCGGCATCGCTAGCTTCTCTAAAGTAGTTGGCAGCTTCTTCTTGGGTATACACAGCTTCTAAGCCTTCTTTTTGAAACCCTTCAACCAAATCAAATTGTACGGGTACTTCAACTTTTAAAATATCGATATGGTATTTGTCTTTGGTCAATTCTTGAATCGTACGAATGACTTTGCCAGGTTTGATTTTAGCGAAAGCCGGTGATTTATCGTCGGTGATTTCATCGTCGTAGACGATTGGTTCGACAAAAATTGGGATATCGGCTGCTTGTGCTTCCGTACCTAAACGTTCTAGAAAAGCATGTTTCGTATCAAGAATCTCTTGCGGTTCATCAGGATTGTAATAAACCAGCACTTTAGCTGCGTCAGCTCCTTTTTGGACTAGACGTTGCAGAGATTCATTTGGCAACAGCTCCGGCAATCGTCCTGGAGTATTGACATCATAACCGGTTTTTTCATAAGACAGAATCAAACCAGCATTAGGATTTTTCGCTTCGATGCCTTGAAATCCATATTCTTCATCCAATAAAATGCTGCTGACATACTTTGTCAATTCTTGTGAAACCAACCGTTTGAAGTCATAAATTTGTTCCATTTTAAAATTATCGGGCCCTGTGGCAGCTTTCATCATTTTTTTCATTGATCCTCGCTGATCAATGGCCAATGCCGCAATCACCCCATCTTCATTTGAAAGTTTCTGCATTTTTTCAAATTTGCCTCTTGAAATACGTTTCATTTGTCCAGCCTCCTTTAAGTTCTCTTTCAGTCTACGCCTTCTCACAAAAATCGCCAACTAATAAGCAATTTCTAGAAATGCAAACAAAAAAACGAAGCTTTGTCACTACCCCGCTAGCAATGGGATGTGACAGCAACTATACTCAAATGCAAGTCTGCGAAAGATTCGAAATTTCTTGTATTTCATTGTGTCAGATCGTTAAGAGAATAAAGACTATCCTTGTTAATAGTGGAAATAGCTCGCCATTTCTGCCGCATGCTTGCCGGCGACATGACCAGTACAAAAGGCAGCAGTGATATTGAATCCACCGGTATAACCGTTGATATCGAGTAATTCGCCGCCGAAATAAAGGCCATTGATGCACTTACTTTCCATTGTCTTGGGATTCACTTCTTTTAAATGAATCCCTCCACCCGTCACAAAAGATTTTTCCAGCGGAAATGTTTTAGAAATTGTGACAGAAAAGCCTTTCATGATAGCTGCTAAAGCCTGTAGCTGGTCTTCAGTTGTTTGCTCAGCCACCAGATCAGAAAGTGCCAGTCGATGGATAAAGAACTCTAGCAGACGTTCCGGCAAGATGCCGCTCAGTGCATTGACTAATTTTTTCTTCGAATGGGCTGCCACTGTTAGCTCATTCACCAATTCACTCGCTGTTTTTTCTGGAAAACAATCCAGCATCACTGTGACAGGTGTATGACTCTTCAATTCTTGATTGACAAAAGAAGAGCAGCGCAGTGCAGCTGGACCCGAAAGCCCGAAATGCGTGAACAAGAGATCCATGGTATGAGAGACAATGGTTTTTCCTGTAGAATCCAAAACAGATAAAGCAATATCTTGTAAAGAGATGCCTTGCAGTGTGCGTTCTTTGATAAATGTCTCCTCTGATATGAGGGGAGACTCGGTAGGATAAAGCGGTGTGATGGTATGCCCTACTTTTTTGGCCATTTTGTAGCCGTCTCCAGTTGCTCCAGTCGAAGGGTAAGTTCGACCACCAGTCGTCAGGATCACACAGGGCGCAGTAAATTCTTCGAATTCTGTTCGAACGCCTTGGATCTGAGTCCCATCATGAAGTAATTTAGTGACGACTGTATTGGTCAATAAAGTGACTTGTTTCTCATGGAGCGCCTGTAATAAGCCTTCAACGATCGTTTTCGATTTGTCTGTGACAGGAAACATCCGTCCGTGATCTTCTTCTTTCAGAGGGACACCATGGGATTCAAAAAAGGTCATCACATCGAAATTATTGAATTGCGAGAATGTACTATATAAAAATTTTCCGTTGCCGGGAATATGGGCGATCAAATCATCGACAGAGCGATGATTGGTCACGTTACAACGACCGCCGCCGGTCATAAGCAATTTTTTGCCAACTTTTTTATTTTTTTCTATAAGTAATACGTCTGCACCGTTTTCGGCTGCTGAAATAGCGGCCATCATGCCACTGGTCCCAGCACCAATCACGATCACATCATAGGATTTCTTCATCTTCCTTCACCTCTTTGTGGATTGTACCATATTGCAGGAACAAGCGGGGAGAAAGCTGTTTGTTCAATGAATCGAAAAAAAATTCTGACAATTTCGTAAAAAATAGATGCAATTTCTGAAATTTTCTATAAAATAGAATTTAACTAAAGGAGGTAATGCCTGATGACAAATGCTTCAGAGTATGTAAAAGCGATCCAAGAGAAACTGCACGAAAAAGATCAGAACCAAACGGAATTTTTACAAGCGATAGATGAATTTTTACCAACAATCATTCCTTTCTTAGAAAAACATCCAGAATACATTGAATCGAATTTGGTTGATTTATTAACAGAACCAGAGCGATTTATTCAATTTCGTGTGCCATGGCAAGATGACCAAGGCAATTGGCAAGTCAACCGCGGTTATCGGATCCAATTTAATTCTGCATTAGGGCCTTACAAAGGCGGCCTGCGTTTTCATCCCAGCGTCAACTTAAGTATCTTGAAATTTTTGGCTTTTGAGCAGATTTTCAAGAACAGTTTGACTGGATTACCGATTGGTGGCGGCAAAGGCGGAAGTGACTTTGATCCAAAAGGGAAATCAGATGGAGAAGTCATGCGTTTTTGTCAAAGTTTCATGACGGAATTAGCAAAACATATCGGCCCTGACTTAGATGTGCCTGCGGGGGACATTGGTGTTGGTGGCCGTGAAATTGGCTATCTCTTTGGGGCTTACAAACGTCTGAAACAATATGATGCTGGTGTCCTTACAGGAAAACCATTGGACTTTTGGGGAAGTAAAAATCGGACGGAAGCTACCGGTTACGGGGCAGTCTATTTTGTTAAGCATCTGTTGAAAGATTTAAAGGAAAACTTCCAAGGGAAACAGGCAATTGTATCTGGAAGCGGCAATGTAGCCATTTATGCGATTGAAAAATTGCATGAGTTGGGCGCAAAAGCCATCACTTGCTCTGATTCTTCTGGCTTCATTTATGACAAAGAAGGTATCGATCTGGCATTATTGAAAGAAATCAAAGAAGTGAAACGGGAACGTTTGACAGCATATGCCAACGCACGCCCCTCAGCAGAGTACCATGAAGGCGCTTCTGTCTGGGACTTCGATGTTCAAGCGGAATTAGCCTTCCCTTGTGCGACTCAAAATGAAATCAATCTAGAACAAGCCAAACGGGCAAAAGCGAATGGTGTCCGGATTGTTTCTGAAGGTGCCAATATGCCAAGCTCTCTTGAAGCGGCAGAATATTTTATTGCGCAAGGAATCTACTATTGTCCTGGGAAAGCGGCTAATGCGGGTGGCGTAGCGGTTTCTGCTTTAGAAATGAGTCAAAACTCACAACGTTTGCAGTGGGAGCAGGCAGAAGTCGATCAAAAATTGGATGAGATCATGAAGAATATTTATGATGCTTGCCGTGACACTGCAGAAGAATTTGATCAAAAAAATAATTTCATGCTAGGAGCAAATGTGGCTGGATTTGAAAAAGTTGCTAAAGCAATGTTTTCTCAAGGACTTGTCTAACTCTGCCAGATAGGCGATATAATAAGGAATTACTTGAAAAAAGTTCAAAAAAAACGTAAAGTAGTACTTGTATGAAAAACTAATTTTTTTCAAGGAGGACAAATCATGTCACACATCAAATTTGACTATTCAAAAGTAGCACCATTCGTGAATGAATACGAATTAAGCTACATGCAAAGTCAAGTTACAGCAGCAGATAAACTCTTACGCGAAGGTACTGGTGCAGGTAACGACTTTTTAGGCTGGATCGACTTGCCTAAAAATTATGATAAAGAAGAATTTGCACGAATCAAAAAAGCAGCAGAAAAAATCCAATCGGACTCAGAAGTATTAGTTGTTATCGGTATCGGTGGTTCTTATTTAGGGGCAAAAGCTGCGATTGATTTCTTAAACCATTCATTCTATAACTTGCTTTCATCAGATGAACGGAAAGCACCACAAATCTTTTTTGCCGGAAACTCAATTTCTTCGACTTATTTAGCTGATTTGATCGAAATCATCGGTGATCGTGATTTCTCTGTCAATGTCATTTCTAAGTCAGGAACGACGACAGAACCTGCGATCGCATTCCGTGTCTTCAAAGAACGCTTGATCGAAAAATATGGCAAAGAAGAAGCAAACAAACGTATCTATGCAACGACAGATAAAGCAAAAGGTGCCGTTAAAGTTGAAGCAGATGCTGAAAATTGGGAAACATTCGTAATTCCTGATGATGTTGGCGGACGTTTCTCTGTCTTGACAGCTGTAGGTCTATTGCCAATCGCTGCTAGCGGTGCGGATATCGATGCTTTGATGCAAGGTGCAGCAGACGCTAGTGAAGCATATGCCAGTGATGACCTTGAAAAAAATGAAGCGTATCAATATGCAGCAATGCGTAACATCCTTTACCGCAAAGGAAAAGTAACCGAATTGCTGATCAATTATGAACCAGGAATGCAATACTTCTCTGAATGGTGGAAACAATTATTTGGAGAATCAGAAGGAAAAGACCAAAAGGGAATTTACCCTTCAAGTGCTAACTTCTCAACTGATTTGCATTCATTGGGTCAATATATCCAAGAAGGCCGCCGCAACATCTTTGAAACTGTTGTTAAAGTTGAAAAACCACGTAAATCAATCACAATTCCTACGCAAGAAGCTGACCTTGATGGACTTGGCTACTTACAAGGAAAAGAAGTTGATTTTGTAAATACCAAAGCCTTCGAAGGAACGTTATTGGCTCACACAGATGGCGATGTACCAAACTTATTGGTTAAGATCCCAACGATGGATGCCTACACATTAGGTTATACAATGTATTTCTTCGAAATCGCTGTAGGTATTTCTGGTTACTTGAATGGTGTGAATCCATTTGACCAACCTGGCGTGGAAGCTTATAAGAAAAACATGTTCGCATTGCTTGGCAAACCAGGCTTCGAAGAGCTTGCAAAAGAATTGAACGAACGTCTATAAATCAATACTTCTACCACTTTTATAAATTTGTGGTGAACGAAACATGTTCGCTTTAGTTTGTAACTGGTGATAGTTTTGGTGATAGTGACAGAGTAAAAGCACTCATTGTGAGTGCTTTTTTCTTTCGCTTTCGATGTAGTTTTCGAACTGTTCCATGGACCTCTTTTTGACCTCTGGAGAAATATGGGCATAGATTTGAGTTGTTGAAATATCCTTGTGACCAAGAAAGTCTTTTATGTCTTCTAAGGACAATCCAGCTTGACGAGATCGGACAGCAAAAGTATGGCGGCCATCGTGGACTCTAATTTTCGGCAATTCAGCTTTTTTAGCAATCCGATTAAATGCGCCATTCACTGATCGATCACGGACAATTTTCCCTTTGTATCTCTTGCTGGTTTGCAAGAAGATAAATTGTTCTCCATCTTCAGTGGAAGGGAAGGTACCAAAGATGTTTAAGATATGATTTCTAAAGGCAAGCAGGGCTTGTTTACTTCTTTTGGTCATTGGCATACTTCTGACTCCTGCCGGTGTTTTCGGATCGTCTGTAATAATTGCATTAACGTTTTCGCCTTTTTCAACTGCACCCAAACGTTCTCTTTCAATGCTTATCGTGTTTCCGCCAAAGTCAATATCTTGCCACTGTAGTCCCATTACTTCTGATTTTCTCAATCCTTGATCGAATATTAATAGGAAGAAAGGGTACCATAAGACCTCAGATTCCTTTTTTGCGAAATTCAGAAATCTATCTGCTTGATGCAAATCGTAGTATCTGACAGATTCCTTTTTCTCAATCATTCTTGGAAACTCAACAAACTGAGTAGGGTTTTCTTTTATATATCCTAATTGAATTGCTTTTTTAAAAGCATTGCTCAGCGTCGCATTTACGCTCTTGGCAGTAGTGATGGACAACCCTTGACCACTTCGACCTAGTCCTTTCTTATTTAGCAGCATATTAATGAACTTTTGATGGTTGGCTCGTGTGTATTTGTTTAAAGAATATTTACCTATATAGGGTTTAATATACATTCGTATATTCGCTCTGTGGACCACACGAGTACCTTCTTTTACAGCCTGCTTATAGTTAGTTACCCAATCCTCAAGAAATTCTTCTATTGTTAAGTTCCGAGGATTTTCTTTGAAATATTCCTCGGATGCTATTTTTCCTTCAATAATTTTGGCATAACTATTTGCTTCGTCAAATGACTTAAATCCTTTTTTGTGTATCTTATTTTGTTTTCCTGTTCCGGGATTAATTCCATTAGAAACGAAAACTTCATATCTATATTGTTTTGTTTTCTTCAAATAGTATTTCTTTATAGAAGCCATTAGAATTCTCCTTTCGTAATTTTGCATAATAAATTCGGTTATTCGAGTGATATCAATCGAATAACCACTTGAATTAATGAAGTATTCGAAGTTTATTATTATTCATCCGAACGTATGTTCTTTTTAGCCTGAAAAGAAAAGCCCGAAGGCTAATCTCGTTTATTTAATTGAAAACTCTTTAGAACCAAAATCGGCTCCCATCATACTACTTGCTTTCAAAGTAACAGGAGTTTCACTATCAGTTAGAGTATAGGCAACTGCGTTCGAAACTGTACCACCAGGTTTTATTGTTGCTGTTTGGCTATCCAGATATTGTTCATCAGGTAATGACGCAATGTTCAGTTCATTAACCAAATTAGGATCGTTATCTTGGATTGCTTTAAAATTCATGATCCATGCGCTTGTCGGATCAATTGCTGTTGAATTATCATAGTCTTCTGCAACCATAGTATCATACCAAAATGCAATGACAGGGGAATCTCCATATTCATTTCCTTTTTCTCCAGGTTGGATAACTTTATGATCGGTAATCTTTATTGAATATGCATTTCCTTTTAAGATAGAACCATCAAATGATGCCTGATCTGCAGTGTCAACAAAATTACTATCAGATTTTTCAGTAGCAGAAGAACTTTCAACTAGTGAACTCGAAACAGTTGTCTCTGCAACCTTTGTTGATGAAGAACTACTGCTTGAATGATCTTTCGTGTCTCCACACGCTGCCAAAGATACTGTGGCAAAAAGAACTAACCCTAAACTTGCAAATTTTTTCATTAATACATCTCCTAAAAATTATTGAATGATTTTAAAACTGCTACAGTCCCATTCGGTTGAAACAGGAGAGTGTAGTTGTTTTCTGTTTTGATGCCATTCCATTTTCTTGCATACCACTTCACTGCATCCTTAAACGTTACTTCAGACACCTGCAAATGTTCAGCACATTCCCAAATAGAAATACATCCCGCCTCAAAACAATCTATGATGTCATAAGGTGACACTAGCATCACAGCACCAATATCACGTGCTCGTCTTTCCTGTTTACGGTGATCAGGATTATTTGAATCTGTGATATCACCAACTGAGGTAAGGTAGTGAGCAATTTCTTCTGAAATTGTGGCAGCTAATTCAGTTGCAGATTGTCCAGGTCTCAGGTAGATTGTTTTTCCAATGATTAAACCGTTTTGATGATCTGGCATTTTTTCCTCAAATTTATATGTGAGTTCATCATATTCAGCCATCAAACGTTCAGAAATATTCAAATACATCACCTACTCTTTGTCGTGGTCTCTCATCTTAATAAATTGGATGAAGTCTAGCACTTCTTGTTTTTGCTTATCAGTCAAATCGTCATCAACGTGAGTTGCAACGAGAAGATTAGGATCTTTTTCAATATTCGTAGAATCGGTTCTACCGTGCAAATAATCAAGACTAACCTTAAAATAATCTGCTATTTTATTTTGAATATCAACATCAGGGGTACGTCTACCTTGCTCGTATGATGAATATGTAGTACGTGCGACACCTAAAACATCTGCCATTTCAGCTTGAGTTAGTTTTTTTTGCTTCCTTAAATCCATGAGTCTGTGTCCGAACATCTGAGCACCTCCAATGCTTCAATATGTAATAATGATACTACGCAATGCGCGTATGTAAAAATAAAAAAATGAAATGTGTCAAAAAGAATAATTAATTGTTGACATGTGTCAAAATGCGTAGTAATATAAAAGTACGCAATACGACACATTGAAAGGAGAATCATTTTTATGGAAAACTGGTTAACTAAATTGCGTTTAGAAAAAGATCTAACACAAGATGAAGTTGCTCAGCTATCAAATATTCCGAGAACAACTTATTCATCTATAGAGCAAGGGAGACGGAGACCATCTGTCGAAAAAGCTATGAAAATAGCAAAAGCTTTAGATTTTGAATGGACTCTTTTTTTTGAACCTAAACTACGCGAAATGACACGTAAGGAGGTGCCGAAATGAAAGACAAACCGCAAATGATTAAAGCGAATGTCGATTCGGGATTTCTACCACAATATATAGAAATGATTATTCCTGCAATTAAACGCAAGTTTAGCATTTCAATCGGTATTGAAGGCGAACTGTTCATGAACCCTGGCGGTGTTGAAGAAATCATCATTCGTTTTTTAGCTACCGATGAAGTAGCACAGGACATTTATTCCTATATAGACGAAAAATGGCAGTTCGCCTCAACACCAGAACTTGTTGCTTAAGTTCATTTTAGACAACAATTGACCGTTTGTGTCAAAAACAATAACGGATAAAAGGAGTGAAAGCATGCCGAAAGCAGCAAAAATCGGTCGGACCTTAAAACTATCATTATTTCTTTCGGGAAAGAGACAGAAAGAATTAGCGATCGATGCTAGTACACCAAATGCAACAGTAAGTGATCATTTTAATGGAGCTAACGTCAATATTGACAAGGCTATCGAGTATCTAGAAGCCATGAAAGAAAATGGGTATCAAGCTACTGATGAATTAACAGGAGACATCAGTTATCAATACTTAGGATTTTTCAAATCAATGGATGGCCAGCTGGCAGATGTCAAATCAACGAATGATCTTGAGATATTTCAAGAAATCGAGTCAGATGAAAGAAAAGAACGGAAGAAAATAGTTCAAAGAATCGTAGCTGAATCTCAAGTCAGGATGCTAACTGATGTTGAAAAAACAGAGCTTAGGAGTTACACAGACGAGTTTCTTGATGAAATCATTGTTGAAATGGCGATTGTATTCTCCATCCTAAAGATTCTGAACATCACTATTCAAGAGGCAATTAAGGAGCGTATGCCTCACTGGATTAAAAAAAGATATATGAGGGGATGACCTAAAGTGAAAATTTCTCAAATGAAGAATGTTGTACCGCTTGAGAGAAAAAAAGAAGTTACCGAAGTTGAGTGGAAAAAAGCCAAAGAAATCGCCGATTATCTAGGCATCTCAAGACCAACATTATCGAAACTAACACATCGGAAAGTAGATCCGATTCCTTTTTCAAAACTTAGTGGGATGCTTCAATATGATCTGCAAAAAGTGAAGGAATGGGAAGAACGTAATCGAACATACAATTATAAGGAGGCATAAAACTTGAAACGATCAATTAAAGATACTTTGACCGTTACTGTACTTTTATTATTTGTAGTGGCTTTCACAGCAATCCACATTGCAGCAGGATTAGCATTAGTTTTTTTATGGTCTTACGCAACTCTTGTATATGATTTAGCTGCTAAAGATTACCAAGACAAAGAAAAAAGACTTGCTAGCCGTCCAAAGCAATAGCAAGTCCACCAAATATTTTGATAAATATCTTTGTCTCCATTTTAAAACAGAAAAGGAGAAATGACAATGCTTAACCCAAGAGAAATATTAGAGTTGGATAGCTTTTTAGTTCGAATTCCCGACGAGTATGAATCTCCCTTCATTGAAGAAACGGAAATTACTGACTCTTTCGGAGATCAGATAGAAGATGAGGATGCAGTATTCGAACTTACTTTTACATTATATGAACCAGATTTTGAACTAGGGGAAATTGTATCTCAAGAAGTCACACGAATCGTTACTCAATTAAATATTGCTGACTGTATCGAAGAAAATGAGTCGAAAAGCTTAAAGCATATTGAGTTTGTTGGATTTGGAAAACAATACAAAGAAATGGAGAAATCAAAATGAAATACGATTTAGCGAACGAATTTAGTTCTCAACAAAATAATAGTGTTATTGCTCAATCAAGTTCTAGCAGAGAGATAGAAGAGGTAAAAGGGCAGATTTTCATGGCAAAACAGTTTCCTAGAAATCCATTTGACGCGGAACGACGGATTTTAGATGCGTGTAAACGTCATTCATTGGCTCAAGGCGCGGTTTATAATTTCCCCCGAGGAAAACAAATGGTTAGCGGTCCATCAATTCGATTAGCAGAAGTGATTGCTCAAAATTGGGGTAATCTATCATTTGGCATCAAAGAATTACAACAATTACCAGGAGAATCTGTTGCCATGGCTTACGCATGGGACCTTGAGACCAATACGCGACAAGAAAAAGTTTTTACTATTAAACACGAACGACATACGAGACAAGGCGTTACTCTCCTGAAGGACCCAAGAGACATTTATGAGTTAGTAGCCAATTATGGTGCGCGGCGTGTACGAGCTTGTATTTTAGGTATAGTTCCAGGAGATATCGTAGAATCGGCAGTCAACGAATGTAACAAGACAATGGCTGGAGCAAACGATAAGCCTTTGAAAGAACGTTTAGATCAAATGTTTAGGGTGTTTAAGGAAAAACTTGATGTTACACAAGAAATGATTGAAGCAAGATTTGGTTATAAGGCTACTGCTTTTACTGAAAAAAATGGTGTGGATTTAGCAAATATCTATAATTCAATCAAAGATGGCATGAGTAAAGTAGAGGATTGGTTTGAGGTTCCAACTGCTGAAAAGAAAGAATCCTCCAAACTAGAAAAAGAATTTTCCCAAACAAAGAAAGATCCTTTGAAAGAAGCGAAGGTGACGGATACAGATGGACCTCAACAAGAAGAACTATTATAGCAATGAAGCTGACTGGCAGTATATGTCAGTCAGTCAATTCAAATCGTTCCAAGAGTGTGAAGCAGCTACTTTGGCAAAATTAAAAGAAGAATGGTCACCAGAGAGTGATCCTACGGCTTTGTTAGTTGGAAACTATGTACATTCCTATTTTGAATCTACTGAGGCACATCAAGAATTCATACAGGAAAATGCGAGCGCCATTTATAAAAAGAACGGGTCAGAACGTGCAGAGTTTGTTCAAGCAATCAATATGATTGAAGCTTTGGAATACGATGATTTCTTCCGTTTTGTGTATCAAGGTGAGAAAGAATTGATTTTAACAGGAACGCTTTTCGGTACCGAATGGAAAGCGAGAATTGATTGTTTCAATTTAGAAAAAGGGTACCTTGTAGATTTGAAAACTACTCGTAGTCTTTCTCAGAAATATTGGTCCAATAAATATAGTGGCTATGTATCGTTCGTAGAGCAGTATGGCTACATTTTACAAATGGCTGTCTATAAGCATTTGCTTGAGCAAGAGTACAGTAAAGAAATTACACCATATATCTTTGCTGTAACGAAAGAGGCGCCTCCTGATATTGCTGGAATCAGCATCTATCCAGGGCGGTTTGATTTTGAACTTCGTTTATTGGAACAAGAGTTACCCCATATCTTAAGAGTTAAAAACGGCGAGGAAGCACCAAAAATGTGCGGGAAATGCGAATACTGTCGTCAACACAAGACTTTGACAGGCTTCCTAGAAGTTGGCGATTTATTAGACAGGTAGAAAGGAGGAACAGACTTGGATTACATCAGACAGATTAATGCTTTTGAAAATTGGAATGAGTATAACGAACTCGGGCCTGGGGCGCAGTTGCTTTGGTACAAATTAATGCGAGTAGCAAACCTGAGCGGTTGGCAGAATGAATTATCTATTTCCAATACAAGGCTACAATCAATGACTAAGTCATCTGAGAAAACACTGATTAACAATCGTAATCAGTTAATCCAAAACGGTCTCCTTCAATACAAAAAAAGAGGACGTACAAAAGCAGGTATTTACATTCTTGCTGATTTAACTACTGGAATAACTCCAGTAAGTAAAGTAGCTACTGGAAATATTCCTGTAAATACTTCAGTAGATTGTTCAGTAGATACTTCAGTAAAACCTTCAGTAGTTTCTTCAGTAGATACTTCAGCTTATATAAACAAAACTAAACTAAAAGAAACTAAACAAAATAATAATATTGATATTGATAAACAAAAAATTCGAGATGCATATTCACAAAAGATTATTCCAATGGACCGACCAGAACAAGTTGATCGAGTCGAGAGTTTTGTGGAGGAAGAATTCGAACTGGATGTTGTATTATTCGCTATTGAATATGCGTCGAGTGAAAGAAAAAGATCGGCAAATTACATTGTTCAGCTTCTAAACGGTTGGAAAAGGTCAGGTGTAAAAACGGTTGAAGACGCGAAAATAGCGGTTGAAAATTTCAAACAATCTTTTAAACAACCTTACAACAAAAAGCCAATCCGCACAGAACCAACGCCAGCATGGATGGAAGACCCAGAAACCTACAACGCTGAACACACCGAAGGGAAATCGCTAGAAGAGCTTCGAAAGATGGCTGAAGAGGAGGACGATCCATTTGCATAACGAAAACCCGATTGACATGATTAAAAAAATCTTCGCTGAACTGCCAAATAGCCACAAGGAATTGATGAAACCTGTCAAACGAATCCTTGATAGTGACCAGCCAGAAGAAGTTCGATTAAGAATCTTTATGGTGATGTATCGACACACCAGAATCAATCTTGGCAAAGTATCAAAAACGCATTACGGCGAGTTTTTAACCGCTGGAACAACCGAATCAATGTGGCAAGAAGCAAAAGGCTTGTACAAGAGTTTGATGGCTAGAGAGGGCGTGGCGGTATGAGACCGTTCAAACGCCCTAAAAAGCCAAAATACAGTAACCACAAGATAGTTATTGGTGGAATCAAATTCGATAGTGTAGCAGAGGCAAAGTACCTTTCTTTTGCTATTGAATACGCCAAAGCGAATGACTTAGAGCTGAGACTGCAAGAAAAATTTGAACTTCAACCAAAATACTGTCTAGGCAAAAAGACAGTCCGAGCAATCACATACACACCAGACTACACATTTTGGAGTGACGACAAGTTAGTCAAAGTGGTTGATGTTAAAGGCATGCAAACAGAAGCTTTCAAATAAAGGCGAAATTATTCTGTTTCAAGTATCAGATTCCGTTGATATTAGCTGAGTACGATCGAAAAACAGGACTATTTTCTGAGAGGATATTCTAGGAGGTGCAAGCATGAAATTAAAAGACTCGTTCCCGATTAACGCCGAGGGAAGACGCTTCGAGATTCAACCAAAGTTTAAAACAGCAAAAACGAAAGTAAAAGTCGGCAAAATTTACAACTGTGCCATCGAAGGCTTTTCGGGCCTCGTGAGAGCTGAGTGTTTGAAAATCTATGAGAAATCCGCACATGTGAGAATTATTGTCTGTCATAAAGAAAGAGATGAATGGCGGCAGAAAGTTCTTGGTGATCAAACTGTTGTTAAGCTGAAAAATATGGTTTTGGCTAGATAAGGACTTTGTAATCGGAAGAGATAACGGAATGAGGTGGAAGGATGTCATTATCAGCAGAAATCAAAGAGTTAAAAGTTACTTGTGAATATGTTAATGACACGCATGAACTAGATGCGACAGTGGGATCAGAAACCATATTATTCACAGTTTGGGATAGCAATGCTATAAAGCAGCACGACATCGAAATGACTTTCGAAGAATGGAATACGTTCAAAAAAATAATCGATATGGGTATAGCTCGAGAAAGAGGTAAGTGACAGAAATAGCGGAAATGGAGGATTAGATGAAAACATTTAATATCAGCTGGGAGAGAAAGTAGCAAGTATCTATAGATATCGAAGCGGAAACTATTGAAGAAGCTTACGAGAAATGGAATAACGGTGGCTATGAAGGTAAAGTTGATGTGGATGATGAGGATATACTATCCGATTATGTTGACATAGATGGAGATTCTTATTATTTAGATCACTTTGAAAAAGTCAGATTTGGGAGTCAGTAATTCACGCAATTGATGACAGAATTGGGGGATGGAAGTGTATATAAATTTGATTACATTTTTTTGCTTGATAGGATTGATAATTAACTTATTTAAAATAAATAGAACGATTAAGTTGAATAGCAAAAAAAAGAATAGCCATTAAACTATTCTTTAAAAAAGTCATTTAGTTGTTCACTATGTTTTTTGTCTTCGTTTGGAAAGGATTCATCGTTAAGGATAATTGGCGTAACATTTTCTAAAGTTAATTCAATTATTTTTCTGAGTGAAAATAAACTCGAGGAGTTAGATGAGATATGTTCGTTTTGATCTAGTTTCTGATTAGGATAAAAATAAAGTGCTATTTCTTCAATTATTTCATCTGGGAATGACATGGCCCTGTATGAAGCCAACAAGAAAACCCCTTGTTTTGTACTTAATATGAATGAAGTTTTTGCATTAAAATGTTGTGTTAATTCTAGACTTTTAGCTTTGAATTTAAAGGTATTGTTTTTATATGGTTGCCAAACATAGATGTGGTCAAGTGTTCCTTCAATAAGTTTTTGAATGATTTGTGAATTTTTCATTTTTATAACCTCTCAATATAAGTTTTTAAGTTAATAAAATGTCGTCTTGTCAGTTCCCAGTTATTTTCTTTAATCCCTTGAGACAAATTTTTGAGTGTCTTCCGCTTTCTCTTTTTTAAAAAAGGGTAAGTTTCTTCTATGGTAATCAAAAATTCTCGTAACTGTGAACCAATGTTCTTGTCAAATGAAGTAGAATTGATGAACTTTTCAAATCCATCCATTTCACCAATAATTTGATTTCGCCTGGAGCGCAAGTATTCTTCATCTTTAGCAGATTCAATTTTTGACTTTATTCTAAAAGACATAATCAAAGTCAATACGGAAACTATTAAAGAGAATAAGGAAACTAAGGAGTCTACTTGTTGTGAGAAGAAAATGATTGAATTCCAAATATCTTTTAAATTCATAGTTGTCTCCTTGATAAAATTAATTAGATACAAATTATATTATGTTCACAAAAATTATATCAAATTAAACAAAAAAAGCACTAACTATTAACGGTACTAAATATGTTATCCACCAAAATAACCAACTGAAGGAGGGTATAGCAGTGCTTAACAAAGAAAACATTATGGACATTATCCAGTCACATAAAGCCGAGATTAACGAAATTTCTAGTGAGCTAATTAAGGCAAAAGAGTTGGGATTGGACATTCCAGAGCTGACAAAGATAGCTCAAAGTAGATTGGAATATTTATATGACAAAAAATATCGTTATGAAGTGCAGGCGAAAGCCTGGGGCTTAATTGATTGGATCAACTGGGAACGAGTACTTAGTGAGTATGATATGTAATTCAGCTATCCGACGAAATAATGGAAAAAGAACCCACGTTTATGTAGGTCCTTAATAGGGTGGATAAAATTCGAGATTAGAATTGATGATTTCTTTTTCATAGTTTTTTACTTCTCTGAGTTTAAATTTGTTGTCTAATGACCATTCAATACCCCGAGCGTCTGTAAAAAATATTAAAACGACGTCATGTTTACCACCCATTGAATGACCGCGGTCTTTCATCAGAATCTTGGATTCCGTCGGGTAACATAATTCCAAAAACTTTATATCATTATAAGTTCCAAGTTGTTCTTCAAGAGAAGGACCTGATTGGTTTAAAACTGAAATGATAAAAACATTGTGTATAGGTAGGTTAGATTCATTATGCAATGTCACAAGAAGACCATCTTCAGCAGATCTACTTGAAGCATATATTTTAGATGCTTGATCTCTTAATAAGAGTAATTTTCTTTCTCTTAGCTCCTTTAATGAAAAATAGAGTGCGAAAAAAACAGATCCTATCGTACCTATAGCCGTAATTGAGTTAAGAAAGATTTGATACGTATCAGAGTAAAAAAAGTTCATCAGGATCACCTCATCTAAATAATACTTTTATATTACCATATTAAAGGAAGAAGAATAGTAGTTTTATATAAACGTGCAAGTCAGCAATCGTCAGCGATTAATGAATGGAGGCCTTATAGTGAGCAGAAGAATAGATGTTTGGTTAAACGCAGATGGAGGTAACGACATCTATGCAACAATTGAAGTGGAAGATGATGCTACAAATGAAGTTATTGAGAAAGAAGCAAAGCAAGCAATTTTTAATTATGTTGACTGGGGTTGGGTAGAACAGGAGCAAGCCGATGAAAACTAGCCATTCTGTCATCATAATACTGCTAACCATACTCGGTCTAAGTTGGTTATCCTATACAATTGTGGATAAACAGAAGCAGATTGAACAACTTCAAGAACAGCTGCAGCACGAGCAATTCAAATACAAAATGTTATATCGTGATCCAATGGTAAAAAATGCGATCGAAAGTGGAGGGTGAAAATGACAGTTTCAGTGTTAGGGTTCACAGGATTTGTCTTTTTAGTAGCTATCTGTGTAGTTTTCGGTAAGTCTATAGATAAAAAGGAGCAAGATTATGGAGGAAGCTATTTTATGGAACAAGATGGCTTTGATAGTGGAAATAATTGCAATGGAGATGATCGAAAATGATAGTGAGAATTTTTGTGGGAGTAGTGATATTATTTCTTCTCTTAGGCTGTATAGGAATGAACAACGACTTGAATCGATTAAAAAGCGAAAATAATAGATTAAAAGCTTTACTGAAAGATACGAAGTATGCTGAATTAATTAAAACTGTTTTCGAAGAAAAATAAAAAAGCATTAAGCAGCCGCCCAATGCCCTACAAAATAATGATTTTGTACCCGCCAAGGTAATTTCATTATACCAAATAAAGGGGCGATTGAGCAATGATGCTATTAAGAGAGATAGATTTTCGTAGGACTAGGCAGAATGCAAAAAGCATTTTGAGAAATTATCGTCGGTTGGAGCGGATTGCTGGTCGATCTAAGATTGATGTCCGCTCACCGATCATCACTGATATGCCTAAAACACCAAGTAACGGCAACAAGTCAGAAGATGCGATCATCCAGATGATGGATGCGGAGGCAGAAAGGGATGCTATTGTAGTAGCTCTTTTGGCGTTGGGAATAGATAGCCGCCAAGTTTTGTATTATTCGTATTGCACTGTTGATCGATACTCAAATGTTGGAATTGCTCAGCAAATGGGTTATTCGGTTAGGACAATCGAAGATTACAAAGCAACCGCCTTGATTGAATTCGCTGAAGCCTATCGAAAAGGAAAATTAATAGAATATTGCTGAATCGATGTGGTTTTTATGTGGAAATACTGCGGTTTTTACATGAATTTGCGTAGTATTATTGTAGTATCAACTATTGTAAATAACAGGGCGCACTCCTTTATGATTGTTGGCAGATTTCTCCTTTCTGAATTTCATTTTCAGCGCCCTGTATTTAAACTAAGACGGCGACAAAAAAATTATAAATAGAATGGAGTTGAATTCACTCCTTTTCTTCATTCGCTAGCCGTCTTTTTATTATGTCACTGTGGCAGACCGGGGAAATGCAGAGGCTATGCATATAATGTGTACGACTCGTAAGTGAGGTTCAAGTCCTCACCAGTGGATTTGGGAGTTGTCGGTTAGATTACTCACATGATCTTTGCTACTTCCTACTAGGCAGTCCTTTAGGGCTGTTTATTTTTATTGGGTATTACTCGATTTCTTGATATTATATAGAAAAGGAGTGATTCATAAGTGAATAGTGAACAATACGTAGAATCTGTTAAGCAGATGATGTCCCAACAAAATAACTTTTTTGCAATATTTCTTGCTATTTTAGCGATTGTACTTACATTTGCTGGAATATTACAATGGAGATTAAGTAATAAACAAATTCAACAAATCAAAGAAGAAACAAGGGCGGAGACAATTGCTGATATTGAGAAAATACTTAATTTATCTGATTTACATACATTAAAAGACGATATAAGGAAGCCTTTGATAAATAGTATTGAAACAGCAACTCAATCGGCTAATGGATTTTTAGATTACGAGCATCTTTCGTTAGATTTAATCTTTTTAAATTTGAATAGAAGTCCGTATCCCATAGCTGATTTAATGGTTGTTATAGATGTTTACACGCCTTATTTGAGAAGGGATATAGGTAATTTAAACTATTTCGTTTCCAAAATAGAAAAACTAGTTAATAATTCGGATATCAATTTATCAGACGAAGGTAATATCCAACGTTTAAAACTTGTGTACGATAAATTATCTGTAATTGAGAGTAGCTTGAATCAAAAGTCATTTAAAATTGAAAATTTTAAGAATACTAATCTTTTTAAATAAGTAATTGTCTAAAGATCTCACTTGAGGTCTTTTTTTATACATAGAATTACAAAACAAACACAGATTGCGAGGTGAGATCATGGCAAAAGGAAAATACTTGGAATGGCTGACTAAAGAAGGCCTTCTGAAAATTGAAGGATGGGCCAGAGATGGTCTTACCGATGAACAAATTGCGGAAAATATTGGTATCCAACGTCCAACGCTTTACGATTGGAAAAAGAAGTATTCTGACATTTCTGACGCCCTAAAAAAGGGGAAAGAGGTTATTGATAGGCAAGTTGAAAATGCACTGCTTAAAAGGGCCTTAGGTTATGCGTATACAGAAGATGAATACGCTGTTTATGAAATGGATGAAGATGAATATTTTAATGCGCTTCAAAACTATCTCGTATTTTTCAAACAATCTAATCCAGAAGCTACTGACGAAGACATCGATATAGCGCGTGAGAACTTTCCACGTACAAAAAGAGTTTTAGTTAAGCAAAAAACAAAGGAAGTTATTCCTGATACTACTGCACAAATTTTCTGGTTGAAAAATAGAAAACCTGATGAATGGCGTGACAAGCAAGTTGTGCAGCATGATGGAGAAGTTAAAGTTTCCAATCCTTATGCAGGGCTAACCACCGAGGAATTGAGGCGATTAGCTCATGGCAAAGACACAACTTGATTCTGAGACAGTAAGAAAAGAAGCGCAAAAGGAACTTGCAAGGAGAGATTACGGCGAGTTTTTTTATTATTCTCACGGATCTACATTCAGGCCATTGCCACATCAAAATTACGTAGCTCCTTATTTACAACGAATTGCCGAGGGAGAACGACTATTTATTATTGTTGAATTACCACCACAACATGGTAAATCAACTTTTATTACAGAAACATTTCCAGCTTATTATTTGATGAAAAATCCTGATAAGTTAGCAATGGTTGTTTCTTATTCGGAAGAGTTGTTTAAAAAGTTTGGTAGAAAGAATCGAGAAAAATTCCGTTTGTACAGTGATGAATTATTTAATCTTAATATCAGTTCGGAGACTGCCAGTGTTTCAGAATGGGGGATACAAGATCATTTAGGTCAACTATATAGCACATCAATTCTTGGTGGTGCTACAGGTCGTGGTGCTAATTTAATCATAATAGATGACCCAATCAAAAACAGAGCAGAAGCGGAATCGAAAACTATAAGAGATAAAATTTACGCTGAATGGCAAGATACTTTCTATTCTCGTTTATCTGCTGATGGATCAGTTATTGTAATAATGACTAGGTGGCATGAAGACGACCTTGCAGGTAGATTGCTTAAAGAAATGAAGCTTCCTTGGATTGAAATAAAAATTCCTGCTATTGCTGAAGAAAATGATCTTTTAGGAAGAAAGCCAGGACAGGCATTGGCACCTGAAATTGGTAAAGATGAAGAGTGGGCTGAGCAAACAAAAGCTGTAACCGGTTCTCGTGGTTGGGCTGCACTATATCAACAAAGACCAACACCTGCGGGAGGGGACATTTTTAAAAGGTCATGGGCTAAATTTTATGTACCTACAATAGACATGAAAGTTAAGCTTGGATTGGGTGATGACGTTGCAATATTGCCTAGTTCATTCGACATTCAATTGCAATCATGGGACTGTACTTTTAAAGATAAAGACACATCAGATTACGTTTCTGGACAGGTTTGGGGGCGGTCAGGTTTGGATAACTATTTGCTAGATCGTCATCACGAGAGAATGGGGATTGTTGACACAATGAAAGCCATTCAGGTTATGACATCTAAATGGCCAAATGCTATTGCAAAACTGATTGAAGACAAGGCAAATGGATCGGCGGTTATTGAGATGCTGCAAAAGAAAATAAAAGGCATCGTTGCAATTAATCCGCAAGGTGGTAAAGAAGTAAGAGCTCAAGCTGTAGCGCCTTTGTGGGAAGCAGGGAATGTGTATCTTCCACATCCTCTTTGGAAGTCATATACAGATGAAATACTTGATGAACTTACGGCGTTCCCTAACGCAGACCATGATGATGATGTCGACAGCATGTCCCAAGCGTTAGTACGGATGGACCATAAACCAATACGAACAAGAAGAACAGAAAGAAAAACAGCATTTTAGGAGGTGGTTTCTTGACATCAAAAATTATTAGTGGCGGATCGTCGGGATCTGTTCCTAAAGAATATATCAAAAAGAACGTGAGCATTGAGAAGAAAAGAACTCTAAAGTTTAAGTCTGCAGGTGGTTTTGATCAAAGAAGAGATTTGACCCAATTATCTCCGCCATATGACATTGGTACTTTACGATCGATCACCGATATCTCTGACATTCTGAATCAATCAATTGAAGCTTATGTAACGAACGTAGCTGGATTTGGTTTTGGTATACGTTACAAGGTTGACGACACCGAAGAAACAGCAGAAATGAAGGCAGAATGGAATCAATTGGATACCCTTCTCAAAGAATTATCCTTTGAACGACCGCCGAAAGAAGTGATTGAGGAAGTCATTCGACATGTTGAAGAATGCGGAAATGGCTATATTGAAGTTATTCGTAATCTTAAAGGTGATGTTGTAGGGATTGATTCTGTCAAACCTGAGTACATGACTGTGACCAAACTTAATAGAGTTATAAATGCGGACGGATCAGAGATTAAGGTCCGCTATTTTGTTTTTCGTGATTCTATGGATGATTCTGTTAAAGAATCTGGAACATGGTATAAAACCTATGGGGACCCTACTCCGTTGAATTCAAATGGAAGCGTGGGTTCTGAGGGACAAGGCACAGCTACTGAAATCATTCACCTTAAAAATGGTGATTTTCAAGATCCTTATGGCAAGCCTCGCTGGGTAGGTCCATTGATTAAAATACTTGGAAATCGCAAAGCCGACGAATTGAACTATCGATATTTTACTCAGGGAAGACATATTCCTCTTGCCATCACGCTAGAGAATGCGCAGCTGACTGAACAATCCGAAGCCACGTTACAGGCATATGCTAATGCAATTGGCGGGGAAGAAAATCAGCATAAGTTTTTATTGCTAGAAGCTGAAAAAGTAAGTCCTGCAGAAGAAGGGCTAGGATATGGGGAAGATAAATTCAAGCCAGCAATTAACATTGAGAAGTTAGCAGACATCTTACAAAAAGACGCTCTATTTCTTGAGTACGATGAGAACGTTATTGAATCAGTTCTTGGAGCATTCCGTTTGCCCCCAATTTATGTAGCAAGATCAAACGACTATACAAGAGCTACTGCTGAGACTGCTAAAGAACTGACGGAAGAGCAAGTGTTCCAACCTATGCGAGAATCTTACGTTTGGCGTATTAATTCGCTTTTTAGGGAATATGAATTCAAGTATGTAGAAGTGTTTCTGAAATCATCCAATCTTGTAAATATGGAGGATGTGAAAGCGATTCTCACACCAGCTATCCAAGCAAATGCAGTCGCTCCAAATGATTTGAGGGATATTCTTTCAAAAGCCCTCAATGAGCCGCTAGAAGCTTTTGATGGAGAAGAGTACAATTATCCGTTGAATAAACAATCATCGTCATCAGCGTTTAATCTTGGTAAATTGGACGTGGCTAAGGCATATGGTGAAGGAGAAGTAAGTGAAATTGCAGCAAGTATTCGGCGTATGATCCGGAGTGTGAAGTCTGATGAATGATGAAGAGTTAATTAAAGCCGCTTTACAGTTAAAAAAAGAAGAAGATGATGAACTGGCTAAGCTTTTAGATAAAGCAGGCTTTTTATTTGTCCCAATATTGCTTACGTTCATCTTAAATTCAGAGGATAAGATGGATGACACCTTGCAGATTGATTACGAGGAAGTATGGGGAAAGGTAAAGAAATTCGTAGAGAATCGAAAAAAGAAACCGACCAAATTATCTATAAAAGTTATGCTCCGTGGACGATCATTCAAATCAAACATGGAAGAAAGTGTTATCCCAGAACTGAGAAAAGCTTTCTTTGGGTTGTTTGATGAATTTAATGCCAAGTATGATGGATCTGAAGGCTTTGATTATCAGACCAAACATTACAGAGACATCGAAAAGTGGCTTAGGAAACTGCCAAAGTTAATGAATGTCACTACAGAGAACGCTCTTGTAGGAGTGATTCAAGAATCCTTCGATGAAGGCAAAGGAATCCGATGGTTAGAAAGTAAACTGTCTTCACTCCCTGAATTTTCTCGCAATCGTGCCAGGACAACTGCAATCACTGAGGGATTAAGGATGTACTCTGGCAGCCAGTATGAAGCGTTCTTGCAAAACGATGCTGTTATTGGTATGACTTGGCACCATACTCATGGCATAAAAGAACCGAGAAAAGGCCACGAGGCAATGGACGGTCAGACAATCGCTAAAGGCGAGTACTTCATCGTTAATGGCGAAAGTTGCCGCTATCCTCGTGATCCGATGCTATCTGCTAAAGAGTCGATTCATTGTCACTGTTTCGTGGTGCCAGAAATAAAAAAATAATTTGAAAGGTGGTGAGAAAATGCGAAAACTAGAGAACGTTCTTGTAACACATGTTTCATATGTGGATAAGGCAGCCAATAAGAAATCATTCTTTCTTACTAAGTCCTCTGAAGATTTGAAACCTAATTTTGAAACCGAAGTTAAGCTGGTCACTAAATCGGATGATCCACAAAAGCTTGTATATGGTATTGTTTATGAGCCTGATGTAGAAGATGTTCATGGAGATTTCATGGATGCTGAAACAATCGAGAAGGCTGCACATGGATTCATGGCGGATTATCAACAAATTGATAAACAGCACGATTTCACCACGTATGCCGGTAAAGTAGTAGAGAGTTATGTTGCTCCTGTTGATATGACTATCGGCGAAACCACAATCACAAAGGGAACGTGGGTACTTGTCACTAAAGCTACTGATGAAATGTGGGACTCGATCCAGAAAGGTGATTTTACAGGATATTCATTGGCCGGTACAGCTCAGGTCGAAGAAGTTCAGAAGCAGACTGCCGATAACTTTGAGAGAGGTAAAACTTACCGGGATGTTAATGCGGCGATCGATGCTTTCAGATCAGCCACTTGGTCAATATTGGACAACTACACAGACAGCGATGCGGATAAAGTCGCCAGCATTCAGTCAGAAATCGGCGAGTTATCCACACTTATCGGCACAATAAAAACAACTAAATCAATTACCAAACAAGGACTAATCGAAACGGTTAAGTCCTTTTTTAGTACAAATAAATCCGAGGAGGATGAGGAAATGACAGAAGAACAGTTAAAAAAAGCGCTCGGCGAAGCGCTGAAACCAGTAAACGATCGTTTATCAGCTTTGGAAAAAGATGATAAATCAGATGAAAAACCAGAAACAGCGTATTCAGAAGCTAGCGTTGAATTAGATGCTGATGCTATTGCTAAGGCTGTATCAGATGCCGTGGCACCTTTGAATGCGAAGATTGAGAATCTTGAAAAATCTCGAATCAGCAACAATGCAGAACAAAATTACACAGAAACAGTTGAGAAATCGGTTGTACCATCTTATGTGGACGCTGCTTTCCCAATTTCTGAATAAAGGGGGAAACACAAATGACAAACGTTTTATCGAACGAGACATTGATCAAACAAATGAACGCAATCTTGAAAGCTGGTAACAATGTTACCTTACGTGAAGACAATGCTCGAGCGTTCTTCTTAGATGCAGTTGCAACTGCAGGAACTATCGGGAAATTATTTGTCCATTTTGCCAAATCAGGTACAGGATCTTTGGATAAATTAGGTGTTAAAAAGCGTACATTGAAAAAACACCTAGGTATTAACACTGAAGATACTGGCACGGATATCAAAGAAGAAGACACAGTACCATTCTCTCTTGTTCCGGTTTACTTGGATACATGGATCGAGAACAGCAATACATTTTATACCGCTCGTACTCGTGGGCAAGATGTCCGTCAAGCGTTACTTTCCCTAATGCAAGCTCAGTATGCAGCGGATTTGCAAGATCTAGCATTTAATGGGGATGAATCTTCATCTGATGCATTCGTGAAATTAAATGATGGTTACATCAAAATGGCCAAAGCATCTGCTGAAGTAAAAGTAGAAGGTGCTAAATTGCCAACGATTCAAGAGCTAACAGCTGCAACTGCTAGAATTGAACCAAAATATTTGCGTCAAGGAACATTTAAGTTCTTTATGTCTCAAGCGACAGCAACAAACTATGTTGTTGAATTACAAAATCGAAATACTGCTTTGGGTGATGCAGTACTCGTGGATGGTGCTCTCCGCAATATTGGTGGATTTGGAGTCGAAGTTGTTGAGTCTATGGAAAACAATGTAATTCTGTTCACTCCTTATGAAAACCTCGCTGTTGTTTCTGGTTTGACTGTTACATTGACAACCGCTGCTCAAGACAGCCGTGCCGTTGCAAAACAGGCAACATATCACTTCATGCTTGATGATATTGACTTCATTATTCGTGAACCTAAAGCACTAGCTTACTTCGGTATTGACGCTACTCCAGAAGGATAAGAAAGGGAACGGTGAAAAACATGGCAAAATACAACGTTTTAAAAAAATTCCGTGATAAAGAAACTAAAGAAGTTTATGAAGCAGGGACGGTCATTGATATGACCGTTAAACGTGCTGAAGAAGTTGCTGTAAATCTAGATGACTCTTTCTTAGAACGTGTTGAAGAAAAGAAAGATGACAAGAAAGCCGGCAAAGACGATCAGAAGGAAGACAAAAAAGAAAAGTAGGTGAAGATCATGTCTGAACCTTATGTTGATGAAGTCTTTTATAAGGATGATTACGAGGGAACGCCTGTTGAAGCTGGGAACTTCTCTCGTCTTTCCAAAAGGGCTTCGGACATTATTGACACTTTGACAGATTATCAAGTGCCTAAAATCGGCTTGGATAAATTTTCCGAACATGTACAGCTGCTGATTAAAAAAGCGTGTTGTGCTCAAATAGAATACTATCAAGTTGAAGGTATAGATCTTGATGTTACAGGAAATACTTTGAGCGGTCAGAGCGCTTCTATTGGCGGGTTTAGCTATTCTGGCGCAACAACGTCAACGAGTAAGCAAGCTAATCGGGTCGCTCCGAGTTGTCTTTCATATTTAGAGGGAACCGGTCTTTTGAGAAAAAGGAGTGTGAGGATCGGTGTCATTTAAGCCAATACCTAAACACTTGTTGATCCATGAGGTTATCTATCAAGATCCAAAGCCTGATGATGATGGCTCAATGGGAAGTGGTGAACTGCCTAAACCACAAAAGATTGAACATGTAAGGTTTACTCCTAAGCGAAAAAGAATTGTAAAAATGGATAATACAGAGGTTTTGACTAACGGTGTTTTATATATAGATGCTGTTAATTCAAAACCTTTTGTTAATCCAAGCGAAGACGGAACAATCACATTTCAAAACCGCAAACTAAAAATCGTTGAATGCTACGAGGTGTTCACTGACCAATTAAATCCACATCATATTGAGGTGATGTTGCAATGAGCGGAAGATTTGAAGGTAATTTCGATCGTATTGAGAGAGCTATCGAATCCGCTCTGAATCCGACCGCAATCGCATTTGCTAAAGCGGCTAATCAGTATGTTAAGAAAGACACTGGGGCAACCGAAGCTAGTGTTTGGGTTGATAGTAATTTCCCAAAAGGAAAACTGGTATGGGGTACAGAGTATGCTGGGTACGCATATTATAGGGGAACTCCATCTAAAAACCACAATCCTCAAGCATCCATACGATGGGCTGAGGTTGCTAAAGCTCAGGATATGGATGAAGTGCTGGATGTGGCAGAAAAAGCAATTAAGGAGGCTCTGTGATGGATTTATTTGCACGAATTGCTGATCACTTACGATTATTAGAACTTGAAACACCAAGATTAACAAGCACTGGGAAGCAAATCATTCAAGAAGACAAACCTCCTCAGGACAATGAACGAGATTTATCTATACAAGGGATCGCATCCGGACAAGGACAGCAGGACTTGGCTAGAAACAGGCAAATTCTGTTCATGGTTCAAATCATTATCAAAAACACAAACCAATCACAAGCTTTTAACGATGCTTGGAAGATTGCAGATAGCTTTGATAAATTGCCAAGAAAAGAAAATGGTGAATGGGTCACACTTCGCTCGAATGATGGCTCATTTTTGTTTGATTCGAGCGAAGTTTACACACAACCTAGAAATTTAGGAATTCAAGAACATGATGCATATCTTTATGTACTAACTGTTCGATTAAATATAAGTAAATAGGAGGAAATTTCATGAAAATGAATTTACAGTATTTTGCAGCTGGTGAAGGCTATTCACCTAACTGGATGAACAAATATGAAATCGGTGTAGCTGCAACGGTTGGTGAAAACGGAAAACTTGTGCCACCTACGACCGTTCACGAGCTAGCAGATGGTATTCAGGAAGCAACACCTTCCCAAGATGAATCATCTGAAACATATGAATATTACGGTGATAAAGGTGGATCAAACACCGATATCACACGTGTTACTGGTGTTTATGCTTTTACAGGTCATCGAAAATATGCCACTGATGCAGCGCAAGAATTTGTACGCGATCGCTTAAACAAAGCTGGACAAGATCGAATTGTTTTCTTCCGTCATACTGAGCCAGATGGTCGTGTAATTCAAGGTAATGCTACCTTGTCAGGTATCGTTCATACCGGCGGGGGACCAAACAACCGTGGTAACTTTGAAATGCAAGTATCTTTCAATGGTGTTCCAGAAGATACCAAACCAGATACAACCCCAGAAGGCTAGTCATTGTACTAGCCTTTTTCTTTTACATAAAAAAATAGGAGGAATTACAAATGTCAAAAAACAATTTAATCGAGGTAGGTTTTAAGAAGCAGGTTCAACCAGTAAGAATTGCGGGTTTAGATTTCGGTATAAAAACAGGTAAGAAATATCGTGATCAGTATTTGTCAGAATTACCCAAAATGCTTGAAGTTATTCAAGAGCAAGAAAAGGTTATTAAAACAGCTTCTGAATCAGGTGATTACGAAGCAATCGTTGAAGCTAATAAGAAGGTTGAGTCCGTTGTCAAAGACGTTATTGATCTAGTGTTAGGTGAGGGGGCTTTCGATAAGCTGATGGATGCTGCAGATGATGAAATTGATTTAGTTGTCGGGGCATTCCTTGAAGTTGCCGATCAATACAAAAAGCTTCAAACGAAACAAAAAGCACAATCCTATATCGACGGTAAAAAGAAATAGAGGTGATGCTTTATGGCATTATCTCTTGCTTGGGGAATTGATGATTCGATTATCATCAATAACAACAAATATGAACTAAATCTCGAGTTTTCTCGTGTTCTTCGATGGTATGAGATGTGGAAAGATCCGGAATTATCAGAAATGGATAAGGTTCTTTATTCTATCATCTTAATTGTATCGATACCTTGGCCAAATGATCCGCCAGCAAGTATTGAGAAACTGGTCTCAATAATTCCGCAAGATGACTTGGTACCGTTAACTAACGCAATTATTAAACGGATTGCAGGCGAGCAAGTGGAAAGCACAACAGTAAAACGTGATTTAAAAGGAAATATTTTAGAAGACGAGGAAAAGAAGTGGTACGAATTCGAGCAGGATTCAGGCTACATCTATTCCTCTTTTTTGATGGACTATGGCATGGATCTGATGGAAGAAAGAGAAAAGGGATCACTTCATTGGGATAAGTTCAACCATTTATTAGCTGGGCTATCAGAGAACACCAAATTTAAAAATGTCATCAAGATTCGAATGATGGACTATCCGGAAAAAGCTACACCAAGCGAGATTGAAGAAATTAGAAAAGCAAAGCTTGCGGTGGCTTTAAAGGAAGATCGCTCAAACATTGAATTTGAAATGATGGATCTCAAGCAAAAACGTGAATATATGTTGAACCAACAAGAAGAGAGAGGTGAGGTGGAGGATGAATGATGGTTCGGTAATTATTGATGTCGAATTTAATACTGCCAAAGCTCGAAAACAGTATCAAGAGTTTGGTAATGAAGCGGCACAGCAACTAGATAATACTATCGGGAAATCCAAAGCCTTCAACTCACTTTCGGAACAATCAGTAGAATTTGCGAAAAAAGCTAGTTTAAGCATTCTTGCTGTTGGATCAGCTGTAGCTGGTTTTTCGATTAAGTCAGCGGCCGATATGCAAGCGATGGATGCGCAGTTTTCTCAAGTTTTTGGAAATTTAGAAAAAAATGCTCAAGGTAGCATTGATTCAATTTCAAAAGAGACGAATATATTACCTAATCGTTTAAAACCGGCATTTACTTCGATGGCTGCATTTGCCAAAACAACAGGAATGGACACAGCCGATGCATTGGATTTAACTAGTCGAGCAACAAAAGCAGCGGCTGATAGTGCAGCTTTTTACGATAAATCAATCGATGAAGTCTCCGAAAGCTTGCAGTCATACTTAAAAGGTAATTATGAAAATGATGCGGCGCTAGGTATTTCTTCAACGGAAACAACACGAAATGCAGCTGCCAACAAGCTGTATGGCAAGTCATTTAATGATTTATCCGAAGCCCAGAAGCAGTTAACGCTTTTGAAGATGGTCGAAGATGGGAATAAGTTGTCCGGAGCACTAGGTCAAGCAGCACGTGAAGGTGGCGGACTCGAAAACGTTATGGGAAACATGAAGCAAGCTATTACAGATTTAGGCGCTGCTTTTGGTGCTCCTCTACTTCAACCATTTTTGGATATTGTTCAAAAAGTTAGTGGAGCCATGTCCAAACTTGCTCAAGTATTTCGAGAGAACCCGGCACTTGTTTATGTAGTGGTTGGAGCAGTAACAACATTGGCTGCAGCTTTCGGAACAGCTTATCTGGCAGCAAATAAATTCCAAAATTTGAGAAAAATATTCGAAGGTGTTAAAGCTGGATTAGCTATTTTAACAAATCCAGCATTTCTAGTTGTAGCTGCAATTGGAGCTTTAGTTACTGCCTTTGTGTACTTTTATAAAACGAGCGATACGTTTAGATCTAAAGTAGACGGTGTTGTAAAGACTTTAAAAACCTTTATGGCACCTATTGGGGATGTCGTTAAAGGTATTAAATTACTTGCTCAAGCATTTAAAGCGATTGTATTCAACGACTTTAGTGTGAGTGTGTCAGATCTTCATAATCAATTTGTGAAGCTATTTCCCGAATCATTATGGAAAGGAATGACTACTTTTGCTCAAAATACTAAAGGAATAGTACAAGGCATTTTAACTTTGGCAAAAGCTTTTAAAGCCATATCTTTTAATGACTTATCTGTAAGTATAGCAGATTTAAAAGCAGATTTTTTAGAAGTCTTTCCTGAGAGTCTGTGGAACGGCATGACCAAAATAGCTTCAGGAATCCGTTCCTTAATAACCGGATTTAAGAGTGGTAAAAAATCAATCGATCCTTTTGGAGTTGCTCTTAAAGTCTTGAAAGCAGTATTTCTTGGATTGTTAGGTCCTATTGGACTATTTATAAAGGCATTTGAATTGATAGCAAAAGCTCTTGGCGGTGGGGATGTTTCAAAAGGAATAGATCAAATAATTAGTGGCTTTGACTCTTTAGCTACTGGGCTAGCAGATAATGCGCCGAGAATTGGAAGTTCAGCCGGGAAAGCGATTGAGGGGATTCTAACAGCAATAGCGAGTGCACTTCCAGGCGTTATTGCAGGCGGTTTAAGAATAGTAGCTGCGATAGTCTCTGGAATTGCTCAAGGTCTACCTTCAATCGCTTTATCAGCTAGTCAACTAATTCTTGCATTTACTGGCTCAATGATGCTTTTGATTCCGCAAATAGCTTTATCAGCAACAGCGATTATTGTTTCGTTACTTGCATCACTAACCGCTGGACTACCTCAGATTATTGTTGCAGGTGGAGCATTGATTTTGGCTTTATTAGACGGAATCACACAACAGATTCCAGCTTTGATAGAATCTGCTGCTTCATTAATTCTGACATGGATTACTGCATTAACAGCGTATATACCAGATATCATTGTTGCAGGTATGTCATTACTAATTGCTGTTATTAACGGAATAACTCGAAAGCTTCCAGATTTAGTAACGGCTGTAGGAACTTTGATAGTGACATTTTTAAATGCGCTCTCCTCGCAACTGCCTAAAGTTGTTGTTGCAGGAGCAAACCTTATTGTCAAACTACTGAATGGACTAGCTTCAAAAATGCCTGCTTTAGTTTCGGCAGCTTTAAATCTTGTTGTTCAGTTTATTAATGGAATGGCGTCAAAAGCTAGTGCAGTGGTGACAGCTGGTGTTAATTTAATTGTTCAAATCTTACGTGGAATTGCGAATAATATAAATCGCATTGTTGAAGCAGGCATGGATATTGTTGATGCTGCAGTAAGAGGTGTTTTGAGAGCGCAAGATCGTCTTTTCAAAGCAGGGATAACTCTTGTTAATGGACTTGCGAATAATATTCGTAATAATCAGGCAGCTATGAAAGAGGCTGGAGCAAATCTGTTAAGTGCGTTAGTTGGTGCTCTGCCAGGTGGTGCATTGATTAATAACGGTATTGCTTTGGTAAACGGTTTACTGAGTGGATTGACATCAGGATTTGAATCGGTTAAGAGAACTGTTTCTGGCTGGGCTGATACTATCGCAAGTTTGAAAGGGCCAATCCCTTATGACAAGAAAGTTTTGATTGAAAACGGACTGGCATTAGTAGCCGGCTTGAAAACAGGTCTTACAGACGGGTTCTCTGATGTTAAGTCGGATGTTTCTACATGGGCAAATGAACTTCAAAGAGGTATTGAGTCTGAATTTGATTCCAATTATTTCAATGATTTAATTGGCAATATTCCAACAGAGATACCAGCGATGAAGGCGTTAATGAGTGGTAGTTTAAAGCCGGAGCAAAACTCAGCTATAATAGCAAATCTAAATAAACCAGTTAATCAAGCGAAAGTTGCTCGTAATTTCGCTGATAGCACTAGCTTTCTAACTAGCTTGACCGATGCAATTGATAAGCTTGCTAACAGGCCCGTTGAAGCAAGCTTTAAAATAGGCGAAAGAGAAATAGTAAAAGCCATTGCTCAACCAGTAAACCAAGAAATTTTGCGAATACAGCGTAGACAAAAAAGAAGTCAGGAGGGGATAACTTGATTACAGTAACTTATGCAGGATATGATATTACAAAGTATATGATAGTAACCTCTCTTGATCGGGGATTGCTACCAGGAATCGAATACAACACAAAAAAAGTTGGGCGGTCAGATGGTGAGAAATACGTAGATCGCTCAATTGGTCGTAAAACGATACCAATGGGATTCAAGTTACGTTATGACCTTATAAAAAAGCGGAGAGCGCTTGCCGAGATACTAGCTCAAAAAGATCCAAAGCCATTGATTTTTAGCGATGAGCCAGATAAATGTTGGTATGCAATATCTACAGGAGATATTAGTGTTGCAGAGAATAATTTTCTGGGATCCGGAGAGATTAATTGGATTGTACCAGATGGCGTTTCTTATGATGTTAATCCTCGGATATTTTCTAATATCTCGATTGATAGTGCAGAGAATCAAGTTTTAGATCCGGAATTTCGAAAGAAAGATAAGTATTACAAACAATGGACCGCTCTATTAAATGAAACGAACGGTGCTCATAATATCTTGGGTGCTGATCTAAGTGATACAAACACTATTGCTGATAAAGGTGAAGTAAAGTACAACGGCTTTTATATCATGCAAAATAGCAACAGTACAGCGCGGAATTTATCTGAGCTGAAACAAGGAGACAAGGTTTGGGGACGTGTAGCACTAAGAATAGATAAGGCATTGCAAGGAGATACAAACGGATCAAAAAGTGCGGTTGCGGTGATTCAAGAATTAGATTATGCAGGCGGTAAGGTTCTTGCTTCTCATGAAGCGAAACCTGCCGCTTTAAATTTGGGCAATTTCCAAAATCTAGATATTCATTTTACTATTTCAAATCCAAATACCAAGGCACTAAATCTGATCACCTGTTTAGCATTAGGAAGTGCAGTTTCTTATTCAAAGCCGCAGTTTAACTTAGGGGAAAAGCTCGCAGATTTTGCCGAACCAACCGCTCAATTGGCAGATTATGTTGCTGTGACAAATCACGGAACATATAAAGCTTGGCCAATTCTCAGGGCAACTATGAACGGTGAAAATGGTCTTGTGAGTGTTGTCAATCCAGACGACGGTATTCTGCAATTTGGTAATGCAGAAGAGCTTGATGTGATTGAAGGGCAACGAACAGATAAAGTCATCAGTATTCCAATGAGGAATAATGCTAGTAAATTTGAGTTGAACAGTCCTAAGGCAAAACCGGATTACCCAAACTATGGAGGAAATCCAGATACGCCAAACAAAATCGGTGGGGACGTTGATTGGACAACAAGAGCCGATGTTGTGATGCCAATCTGGCCAGAGAATCATGATGGTGTTTGGGCAGGACCAACCTTATATACTGACATTCCCAAAAATACAAGCAATCTAGATACCGGGAACTTCACATATAGAAGTCGATTTGACTTCGAACCTACTAAGACTACTTCCGGACGTTTGACATTTACTCTGCAGAATAGTTCATTGGGAAGTATTGTTTCTTGTGTTATACGTGATAGTTCAAGAGTCAGAGAAGAGCTTATCGTAGAATTCAGTTGTTTTGATAAAGTTCAGAAACGTTTGACACTTGACCGAAAAGAATGGACTGGTCGCTTCTGGGAGATTCAGATTCAAAGAACGAGTGATACAACCGTGGAATGGAAATTTTCCAAGTGGAAGGCTTTTAGCGGTGAAGGAATTATTGCCTCAAAAGCGGAGGTTTTTTCAGCAACTTTACCTGAAATTTCTGGTGTGGGTATTGATGGACTTTGCACTTGGTTTCAGAAATGGGGCGATGATCCGACTAATGAGCATGCCCTATATATGACATGGACTGATTGTAAATTTTATTGGGATAACGAAACAACGTTTACTAATATACCCAATCTATTTGATGATGGGGATGTTTTGGAAATTGATGTTTTAAATCGCAAGGTATTTTTGAACGGATTTGAAAACTTTAAACTTCATGCATTGGGCAATACCTGGGAACGATTTGCGGTGGAGCCAGGGACAACAACATTTTTACCCGTTGCTAGTAGTTGGGCAAACATTTTTGATTTTGAAGTAGAACTAAGGGGGGCATATATCTAATGGATTTTTACTTTACAGATCGAAAATTTAATTTATTGGGAATCGCCTCTACCAGTTCTGATGCACCAATTTCAATTTTCAATGATCAAGATATTCTTAGTATAAGCGCTGCCTCTCGAACGTTTGAGGGGACGCTTATTTTTTCGGCTAAAGAACGAGATCAAGTCAAATCAATGGCCAACTATGGGAACTATATTTTGTATAAAGATGAAAATGGTCAATCAATTTTTATGACAATCATGGAAATTGAACATGATCCGAAAGTGGGCGAACATTTCATTCGAGCAGAAGATGCAGGAATGGATCTGATCAATGGATTGGTCGATGCATATAGTGCAACCAAAGCGATGACATTTGCAGAATATTTCAAACTGTTTGCCGGAGATACTGGTTTTGAAATTGGTATCAATGAAATCAGTAATCTCAGTCGCACGTTGAAATGGGAGAGTGAGAGTCAAACGATTCTCGCTCGTTTACTCTCGTTAGCTACACAGTTTGATAATGCAGAACTGAGTTTTTCATTTGAAATTACAGGGACACAAGTTGTTAAGCGATTCGTGGATGTTCATAAAAAAAGAGGAGCAGATAAACGAATTACTTTGTATATGGATAAAGATATCAATAATATTGTGACCAAAGCCAATATTTATGATCTATGTACAGCTATTGTGGCAACTGGTGGTACGCCAGAAGGTAAGAATGAACCAATTAATCTAAAAGGGTATAACTACAAAGATCCAAATGGAAGATTCGTGTTAAACAAGACAACTGGTGTTATGCAGGACATGGAGTCAGTGAAGATTTGGAGTCGATTACTATCAAACAATAATCCAAATCCAAATGCCGGACATATCCAACGTGCCAAAACCTACGAAACGACTGATCAAAAAACACTTTGTGATAATGTCATACGTGAACTAGAAAAAGCGAGTCAACCAGCGATCAATTATGAAACTGACATCGCAAATTTACCTGACAACGTAAAGATGGGCGATACGATTTATTTAGTAGACGAGAATGAAAAACTGTTCTTGAGTGCTCGAGTTCTTGAACTTACGAGATGTTATTCTACTAATGAATACAAAGCTACATTAGGAGACTACCTTATTCAAGATGGCGGAGTTAGTCAATCGCTCAAAGAGTTAGCAGATCAATTAAAGCAAGCAACTACTTATGTTTGGATCCGTTATGCCGATGATGAGGAAGGGAATGGAATCAGTGCTTTACCAGCTGGAAAAACCTATATTGCGATTAAGCAAGTACTAGGTGTCCCAACAGCCAGTGACGATCCGGCAGATTATCGGGGGCTCTGGGTAAAATTTGTGGGGGAAGGTGTTCCTGGTCCGCCGGGTGAGAATGGTCAGCCAACATACACATGGCTAAAGTATGCAGATGATTATCAAGGCACTAATATGACCGATGATCCAACCGGAAAATATTATATTGGACTAGCTACAAATAAGCTGACCGCAACTGAATCGAACGATCCTAAAGATTATAAATGGCAACTTGTCAAAGGTGAAGATGGACAAGATGCACATATTTATCAAGCATACTCATGGAGTCAAGAAGGTACCGATCGATTTACACTTCAATACCCCAACGAAAATTTATGGATAAAAAGTACAGAATTTGTTGATAAGCAAGATGGTAAAATAACTAAGGACGGCAAGGTATATGCCCCTTATGGCTATGGTTGGGGATTTAATTATGTACCGTCATTTAAAGCAAATACAAAATATACGGTATCTTGTGAGGTTTACAATCCTAATACTACTATGACAACCGCAAGAATAGGATACTCAACTACGCCCAATCAAATAGGTACTTTAGATTTGCAGCCTGGTCAAATAGGTATAGTAAAGTTACAAATTACAGTGCCACAAGATACGAGCAATACTAATCTATACTTACTAACTAATTCTCCTACAAATCCAAACGTTTACTGGCATTATCCAAAAATTGAAGAGGGTAGCAATCGAACTATATGGACACCAGCACCTAGTGAAGATTTCATCAATGCATATCCTTCCTATGTAGGAACTTACACAACATTTGACGATGTCCAATCAACAAATCCTGCTGATTATACCTGGCAACGAATGCTAGGTTTATCAGGCGAAGATGGGAAGGATGGGGAACAAGGTCCACAAGGTGTACCAGGACCAAAAGGGGACAACGGTCAAACTTATTACACTTGGTTGAAGTATGCAGATACGCCAACAAGTGGAATGTCTGACAGCCCAACTGGAAAGACCTATATCGGACTTGCATACAACAAAGCAACAGCTACCGAATCGACAAACTATGCTGATTATACCTGGTCATTGATAAAAGGATCAGATGGAGCGCAAGGCCCAAAAGGGGATAATGGACAAACGCTTTATACGTGGATTAAGTATGCTACATCAGCTACCGGCGCAGGAATGTCGGATAGTCCAACAGGCAAGACTTACATTGGATTAGCCTACAACAAAACAACTGCTAATGAAAGCACCAACGCTGCTGATTACTCCTGGTCTTTGATTAAAGGAGATAAAGGTGATACAGGGCCAACTGGACCTCAAGGACCGCAGGGACCAACAGGACCGAAAGGCGATCGTGGCATTATGGGCGTTGCCTATATGCAACCTACTCAGCCTAGCGATACCACAGAAGGAGCCACATGGTTTCAAACTGAATCGTCAACAAGTGATAAAATTATTGGTGTATATACGTATAAAAGCGGATGGCAACAAAAAAAGTATGCTAGTGCAACATTATCAGTTGAATCTTTAGAGGCAATTAGTGCAAATCTAGGTGATATAACAGCGGGTTCAATTGCTGGTGTATCGATCAAAGGGTCGGGAATTTATTCGGATTACGATAGAGCAAATGTTAGTGGTGCAACTGTTTGGACCAAAGGCACACTATCGATGTCTGACGGTAAATTTAGAAACGATTTCAAGGAATACACGAAGTCAAGCGGAGCCGTATCACGTAACGGATTTTCAGAGTTTATTCATGAGGCACTCACCATGGCAAGCTTTAATGGGACGCAAACTACTACAGCTGATAGATATTTGCAGATAACACCATTTAGGATAAACATGATAGATAGCCAGGGTCGAGGTGGGAACCTAACTTTTCAAGATTTATATAGTATAGGAAAAACAGGAATTCCTGCAGCAAGCGGTTGGTCCCAATATTCAACAAGTCCATCGAGCGGCAATTTTCCTAGCGCAACCAGATTAGGACGTATGGTCCAAGTGAGTGGAGCCTTTAAAAATAATAGTACACTACCAAATACAAACAATACTTATGTTGTAGGTGTACTTCCGGTAGGATTTAGACCTCAAGTGCAAGTAAAGTATTTAGGAAAAGGAGCCGGAACGACAATATTCATGGTCACTATTGATACGAATGGTGAAATATCAATTAGCTATCGATTAGGCTGGACGGGAAGTAGCTTCGGATATTTAACAAATAATGCAAATGATATTTTCAATATAGCTGGAGTCTTTTCAGCGGCAGACGTGTAGGAGGCAGACGATGACAGCTAAAGAAAAATATAAAGAATTGTATATCAAGCATGTTATTAAAGAAAAGAGTTCAACCACAGAGGAAATGGATGAGCTCTTTTCTATTGTTTTAGAAGAATTCGATGATGATTCAGAAAAAATGAGCGAATTTATTCAGTCTATTGTAGCTGAAAACACCGAGAGCCAACCCTCAGAGTTAGATTTATTGAGACAAGAAAACGAAGAGTTGAAACAACGGCAGGAAATGGCAGAGGAAGCGCTGCTGACTCTGTCAGATATGTATTTTAGTAGATAAGGAGGATAAAAATGAATTATTCAGCATTAGAAATGTTATACGCAACACATGTCATTGAGGGGAAACGCACCATTGATAGCGTACCAGCTTCCATTCGTAAAAATGTCGCAGAAATTGTGGCCAATGCAAAACAGGAAGAAGAAACAAAATAATCGGATCGGAATTAACAGGAGCGATCGGCTTTCTAGCCGGTTGCTTTTTTAATAAAAGAAAAGGTGGTTAATATGGTGATTATTAATAATGGAATGTTACTGAACGAATTTCGTGGATTGTTAACAAATGGATATATTCAACTTTTTTTGTGGGTTGTAGTAGGTGATATTGTTACAGGTCTGTGTAAAGGGATTTTTGTGAAAGAGGCAAATAGCACAAAAGGGTTGTTAGGAATTGTTAAACACATGTTAGTTGTCTGCTTAGTAATTATTGCTTACCCGTATTTAAAGATTATGAGTCTTGAGACGTTTGCGACTGCATTCGTCTTTTTTTATATCGCAGTCTATGGGATTTCAATTACTGAGAACTTAGGTCAATTAGGTGTACCGATTCCAAATTGGGTCAAAGAAAGATTGTCGAAGTTACAAGATACAAATACTAATCCAAGTGTTAAGAATACTAATTCAGAGAAAGATTATGGCGATGGACAGGAGTTCACAGAAAAGAAGGAGTAGCCCAAAAGGCTGCTCTTTTTAATTTGAAAGGATGATAAACATGAAAAAGACGATCAGTTTAGAAGCGAAAATAATAGGTATCGAAGAAGCTACTGAAAAAGTTGAAAAGTATATGAAGTTAGTAAAAGAAGCCAAAACATTAGCAGAAGAATTGGCTAATACGGAATTTGAGATTGAGGTTAAAGAATTGCTCCAAGTTGAAGGAAACAACAAGGAGCAACAACTAAAATTGGATAGTCTAAGTTATTCTGATTTAAATTTTTCAATATCTCCTAAAGATATTCCATCAATGCTAGAAATTCGTAATGCAAACTCTGGAATGTGAATAGTTTTATTCCCAGAAGTTGAATAAATTATGACATCTTCTAAATAAAGATATACTGGCTCATAGCTCGTTAGCTCATTTTCAGGAATATTCGAATCGAAATATTTTCCTCTAATAGCAACGATATTAGCAGCAGATGTCAAAAAAATCGAGGAATCTTTGGACAATTCTGTTTCATTCAGACGATCATCATCTGGAGAAATTACAGTACCAAGGATTAAGTTGCCATCTACAAGAAACATTGGACGAAAAGTTGTTTCTGGTGAAACTGCAACCTTGGAAAGAAGCGAGCTTAACATTTCAGTATATTGATTGTCTTTATACAGCATCTTATACACCTCCTTATCAATTATTTCAGCAAACCACTTGCTGATAAGGAGAGTATATCAAAAATTAGCAATAAAAGGAGAAAATAAAATGAGTATCGAAAATATGATTGCTTGGATGACAAGTAAAGAAGGGCGAGTCGATTACTCTATGATCTATCGGTTGGGCCCAAATAGCTACGATTGTTCATCTGCGGTGTTTTTTGCGATGATAGCAGGCGGATTCTTACCGGCCGGAACAATGGGAAATACAGAAACGCTATTTGCCATGAATGGAACAGTGCTCAAGAAAATTAGTCGTGCAGAAGTGAGAAGAGGGGATATCTTTATCGCTGGAACTCCTGGGGCTTCTCATGGATCAGAAGGGCATACAGGTATTTTCCTAAGTAATAAGAGTTTCATTCACTGTTCGTATTATTGGAATGGAATTCACACAGACAGCCATGATTCATACATGAGCACCCGACTTACACATCATTTCTATCGAATTGTTGCAAGTGGTAGTGCTGATGTAAATACTGACAACAGCGCTCAAATGATTAAATTAGCAATCGATGGCCAATGGGGACCACTCGTCACTCTACGTTTGCAAGAATACTACAACACAACTAGAGATAAAGTGATTAGTCATCAATATAAACAAAAGTACAATCAAAATATCTATTCCGCAGAATTTGATATTACTTTGATCGGATCCGACGTGATCCGTGCAATCCAGATGGGCCTCAAAGCAAGAGGATATTATTCTGGTGTAATTGATGGTCTATGTGGTGAAGCAACGATCAAAGGGATGCAAAAAGCATTAGGAACGACGGTGGACGGTATTATCAGTCCGAAATCCGATATGGTTAGGGCATTGCAGCGAGCATTGAACAACAATAAACTTCCGTGGTAAACAAATAGCCCGCTTCGGCGGGCTTATAAACGAAATATTGAACGTTATTCTTTTCATTTGAATTAAAAATTATTTTATTGTAGACTTTGTAAGGCGATATTAAATCGTCAATGAAGAGTATTAGGCGGGGTAAAACTTGGGGAAGTGGGCCTAATACTCTTATTTCTATATCTTATCATCATTCTTTATTAATGATCATTATTTTTTACTGAAATATATATGAGATTTTATATTTTATGAAGGTGAATTGAACGGAACCTTTATAATTGAATTATCTGAAAATTAAGCATATAATGAACTTGTGTCCGCAAACAATCTTTTTCATTTTCAAAACCTTCTTTACAGGTTCCCACTCTCTTAAGAGAGTGGGTATTTTATTTTTTACTTATGAATTCTTCTAAGTTTTTTTTATGTCCATATTTTATAGCAGCTTCTTTGTCTTTTTCTAAAATAATGGATGTCATATCTATATTATTAACGCTAGCAATAGCAAGTACATAGTGAATGACATCTGCAAGTTCTTTTTCGAGAGAAGTGCTTGAACCGCTTTTTCTTCCGTTTAATTGATTAAAGGCCTCTGCTACTTCACCGATTTCTTCGACAAGTTTCATAAACAATCCTTCTGAAGTAACTACTCCTTTATATTTTTGGTATAGATAGTCTTGCATGTCTTGAATAGTTATGTTTCTCATAGATAACCTCCAAATGATTTATTTTTATTCTATCATTAGTAGTTAATGCATATGTCTGTAAATAATATAAAGAGACCGCTATATCAGGCTTTAAAGAATTCAAATTCAAATCATTTGCAAAAAATAATCTTTTTTAATATGTTTATATTACAACATGCATTTACTCTAAGAAGAGTGCTAGGTGATTAAGAAGATTGGGGAAGACTATCTTAACGTATGCCTAACACTCTTCGTTTTCTATTGTAACATAGTTGTGCTTGAATAGATGCTTACGACGAAATTTCGTCAATATATATATATTCAAGATAGGCTATTGAATTATCAATCGAAATCGATTACACTTTATTTACCTAGAACCTTTCATTTTTATTTCTGTGAACCCACTCTCCCCCGAGAGTGGGTGTTTTTTACTTGTGATTTTTTAAGTTGATATGAATTACTAATAAACCAATAATTAGCTAACAAAATTAGCTAATTCAATTGACGATTGTGAATCATAAATGCTATTATCTAAGTGATATTGATAAAAATTAGTATACATTGTAGATTATTAGCCAATGATTTTTAAAGGAGTGATAAAAATGATATGGTCTAATGATAGAAGAAAAGAACTCATTTCTTGGTTAATGGATAATGGTAAGAAAGAGTTTTATTCTGCTTTGAAAACGCAGAAATTTTTATTTTTCTTTGAGTCTTTTTCTAAAGTTAAAGGTAAGGATTCGGATTTTTCTAGATTAAAAGCTTACAAGAATGGTCCAGTATTTAGCGAAGTATATGGTGATTATAAATATCGTTTTGATGAATTAGTAGATGTTGTATCAGAAATCACTCCAAATTCTATTGATGAAAATCTTGCTAAAAAGGCACACTTTCTAACTAGAATAATGGATAATGTTGAACTTTCTGACTTAACACATCAATTTGATATTTGGAAAGTTCATGAGGATGAAATCCAAAAAAATGTAATGCATATTGAAATGAAGGATTCGGATTTTAGCGAGTCAGATTGTCAATTGGCTAGTGAACTTTATGAGATGTATGACGATAGTATTATTGAAAACTCGGAAGTTTTGGTTATCGGGAATAGGCATTTTCTTCTTTCTAAAAATGATTTCAGAAAACTCAGCGAAGAACAAAAAAACACGTTAGAATTAATTGCGCTTGAAGAGAGCCTTATTAATCCTGTTTATGTGGAAATTGGTTCAGAAGGAGAGTTAATTATTGACTAAGATAAAAGATGTAATTAGAGTTAAAATGCCTTTTCCAAATATAGCAGCAAAGCTGGCAACTCAATCACATATGTATTTGTGCATTCAGGATGGTAAGAATAAAAAGCTTTTGTCATGCCAAACTAAAAAGCCATCGCTACTACACAAAAATAAACCACCTTTTAGTTATGTTGATTGTAAAGCAGATATCACTAAAAATCCATTTTCTAAGGATACCTTAATTGCTTGTGATTATTGCTTTTACTTGAATGATATTCACGTAGATAAAGCCTTGCTTACTACTAGAAGAAGAGATATATGTGATGAAACCTTTTCTGAAGTGCAATCAAAAATTTCTCATCAGTCTTTTTGTCAGAAACCAATTGATGGAACAACTCTAATCTCTCTCAATCCATTACTTTCTAAAATGGCTTAAAAAGACCCTAGCGGAAGCTAAGGTCTTTTTATACTTAATAATTTTTATTTTTGTACAAAAAAGCACAGCGTATTTACACACACTGCGCAAGTGAAACTATGTTTCTACATCGTAATCATTATAGCACATTTAACGTCCTATTTAAAGACTCATATTCAATCATAATCTTCGTCTTACCAATCACCGAATACTTCTTCACAACAAACTGCTTCCGATCATTATACTCGCCAGCAACTACTATCTGCATCCCTTCGTCCACATCTGCTAAAAAGTTCAAACTATGTGCAGCAATCAAGCAGTTTACATTATCCAGCGAGAAACGCACCAAAGGGATCTTGCTCATCTTCAACACTCGTATCTTCGAAACCACACCTTTCAATGATTTCATGGTGATCGCCTCCATATGGTTGTATAAAATATCTAGTATTTGTTTTTCCTAAAGTCATGCCTACATAAAACTCTACGCATCTGGTACCAAATAAACATTCTTGCGACTCAGAAATGCTGTCTGGAAACTCTCCTAGAAACTCGGAGTAGGAGATGTACCCTTGCTCATATTGACTAATTACATTCATGAGAGATCAAACCATTTCAGTTCTCCTTGGAAAAATTCTACATTTCGAATTTCCTCATATTCAACGAGAGTAGAATCAACGTAAATTCCTATTTCATTATGCCCGGAAAGGCGGCCTACAATGTCCGGCATGAATTTGTCATTCTGGGTGTAGTTAAGCTGAACAGCAATCTTTTTATTTTTCAAAATAGCCTCTTGTAGAAATTCTCCAATCTCTTCAATTTCCATTTCTGGTTTAGGCGGATAAGTGTAAGCTCGTTCCTCTTCAACTTTATTTACACTTGTTGTATGTTCCGATAAAAAGAATCCTATCCATTTTAATTTTTTCCGGTCCTCGTAAGGTTTAATCATTCCCATAATTATCACTCCTCACGGAAATTATACGAACGTTTGTTCGTTTTGTAAAGCGAACAACTCTTTAAATTGTAACGTGAGAACCAGTAGAAAAGATGAGAATTTTTGGTGATAGTTTCGGTGATAGCGAAAAGAAAATATCGAAATGATAGAAAAGAAAAATTAGAGGGGAAACGTTGATATAATGGTATTTTTAAAATAGAGAAATACTAGAAAAAGGGTAGAATGTATAAGAAAAACATGTTCGCCTTACTTGGCAAGCCAGGTTTTGAAGAGCTTGCAAAAGAATTGAACGAACGTCTATAATTTATCGTTCTAACTAAAAAGAACCAGTCCTCCGATCATTCTTCTGAGGGCTGGTTTTTCATTTATATAAGCGGATGGTTCAGAATAAGGACGCTTATTCATTTAACCATAAAATGACCGTCACAATAGGACATTGATTTGTGGTCTTTAGGAACAGTTAACCAATCAAGGAGTCATCAACGATTTTCCTTTAAACCAATCAATAATGCGACTGTCAAGAGACCAAAAATACATGTTTGGATTACTGGCATTCTGTTCATCTCCTTTCCTTTATGTTACTAGGACTTTCTGGAAGATGCACGAACACATCAGTCATAAGAAGCGAACGATTTTGTCATCTTGTCTGCGGAAATAAGTAGGTGCCAAATTTATCATAAAAGCGCTTGCATAAATCGGTATTTTTGTTATTATATTTTTAGAAAAGAAGTTCTGAGGTGGTAAGATGCTAGATATTGAAATTGGAAATGCCTATGTGTGTCAACCTGTTGGGGCAAAAAAATCGCTAGTCGGTGTAATTGAGAAGCTGTATGAGCATACGGCTCTTGTGAAAGTGACCGATTATGAGATGGAGGATCAATCCATTGTATTGGAGTGCAATCAGCGGATGTTGGTAAAATTTGATAAGATTACCGCAGTGGCTGTGGCTTAATAAAAACAAGACTGGAACTCGCTAATAAAAATGTATTATGTCAGCATGCTGAAAAGTCAGCTTGTAGGCACTGATTCATCTTTATTGACTAGAGTCCAGTCTTTCTTTTTAGCTGGCGTGAATTAGCCGACGCCGATCACAAAGTTCAGTAGCTTATCTGAGTAAGTCATTTCATCGGTGGACTCACTGAGGGTTTGGTTCAAAATATCCATCCGATCGGTAATGATGCCGTCCACACCGTAGAACTGCATCCGACTGATCTCGGCATCATCATTTGGAGTCCAGACAAAGACATCTTTATGATCCGTTTTAGCAGATGAAACAAAGTTGCGGTTGATCGTACTATATTCCATCGTTAAAAAATCAGCACTTGTTAATGGAGGGCCAACGATGTTGAAGGGCATGATATACCCAGCAGTTAGTTCCGGAGCCTCTTGTTTCAATTCTTCCACTACATTATAGGTCAAGCTTTGTAGAATATGTTCATGTTCGGCTAGATTTTCACGGTAGCGTTCAAGAAATGAATGGACTAATGCTGTCGTATCTTTTTGTTGTGTCTTGATTTCTACTAGCAATTTCTGATTCAACGAATTCGCTAAGGATAAATAGTCATCAAATGTAGCAATCGGAGCCGTTTGTCCATTTTCAGAGACGGTTAATTTTTGTGCTTGTGCCAAAGTTGATTGCTCCGGTTTCTGATTGAAGCCAGTCAACGCTTTAAATGAAAAATCGTGATAAACAATGAAATGACCATCGCTAGTTTGTTGAACATCCATTTCAACGTAATCAGGATGGTAGTTCTCACTAGTGAAGCGCAGTGCTTCTAATGAATTTTGAACGCCTTGACCATTGCTGACGCCGCGATGCGAGATCGTCAATGGTCGAGTATTAGCGGCAGAGGTCAGATAATTCATGTTGTATAAACTTACTCCTACCCCGAAGAAGACGGCTACTACAGTAATCAAAGAGGCTTTTAGTCGTTGAAAATTTCTTGCTGGCAATGGTTCTTCACTGAACCATTGTGGTATCTCAGGTAAGAAACCTTCATCGTCCATAAAATCAACAATGATATAGAAGATGGCAACGGTAGACAAAATGATATTCAACAACAAAACGAGTTGAAGGAGCGTCATAATGAAGACTGCTGAATACAGCGCATAGTCAGCGAAAAGTTCTTCAATGATCGCTTGCAGGATAATCAAAAAAGTAAATCCTACTGTTGAAATGAATAAGATCGCGCCGCCAATAAAGACAAATTGACCAACAATCGCAAAGAAACGGCGTTTCGTTGTCTGCAAACTTTCTCGAATGGCCTGTCGAAAAGGAAGGTCACGTAAGATCATTTCTGGTAAAGCAAAAATCACACGAATCCCTAGATAAATCAAAAGTAAGTAGCCAAGAACCACGGCTCCGATAATCAATACACGATTCGTAAAGATGAAATCCATGATAAAAGCAGGGATTTTCACTTTAGAGAGCAAATCTGAGTTAAAACTTAGCCCGCCAATTGGCAAAATCAAAAAGAAATAAAACAAGAAAAACAAAAAGGTCATGGGGCGTAATTTGCGAATTTGTAAAAATGTCATTCGCAACAGCTGTCGCAATCGGACCGGCTGCTTTTTCTTGATGAAATAGACGCTCAGCAGCAGGAATGTAAACTCAAAAAAAAACTGCTAATAAAATCAACAACAAGATTAGAGAGAGCGAGAATAGAACCATTGGATGCTCTGTAAAAATACTACCTATATTGTCGAAAGATAAATAGGCTAATCCCCCACGACGCAGGATAAATTTTGTTGAAGAAGAAAGCAGTGGGATAACCAAAAAAAGCAAGAAACCATGCATTAGCAGAACATCTCGAAAATAAGCATCGCTTGCCTTTAGAAAATCCCAAGTGTTGATCAAACTATTTTTTAGATATTTCATGTTGTTCATCCTAACTCTAGACTATAAAAAACCGAACTATCGTGTTTGATTCCTGTAATGAAAGGAATGACCACCATCTATAGTTCGGGAATTTCCTGTATTTATTTTTGCTATTAAGCCCGGCACTTAGCCGCCTAATAGCCCTGTTAAAAACGTACCGCCATAAATCAATGCCATACTATATAAGAAAATCGATAATGGTTTTGCCAATAAAATGATCAAAGTGAATTTCTTGACTGAAATATTCGTTAGTCCAGCCATCAAACACAAGGCATCATCCGGTGCTACCGGTAAAAAGATAGCAAGTGCAAAGAGTTTTTCAAATCGACTTTGGTTATCCAACCAGCCAATATATTTATCATATGTTTTATCACTTATCATACTGAGGATAAATGGTTTACCATATCTTCTGCCAAGCAAGAAGATGATCACTGAACCAATACTAATGCCAACATAATTGTAGACAAATCCAAGATATGGTCCAAAAATCAAGACGCCAGCCGCACTGGATATCCCACCAGGAATGATCGGAATTACAACTTGTAAAATTTGTAGCAACATGAAGATGATTGGTCCCAAAATAACAGAGTTGCCTACCAAACCACGCAGTGCATTAATATCTTTAAAGACACCTAGATTAATGAAGTAAATCGTTAAGGCAATAGATAGCCCTAATCCTATAATTGATATCGTATTAATGATACGACGAGAAGTGGCGATACTCACAGACTTTCATCTCCTTTATTCGTTTCTAATTCCACTATACGTGGTGTAATTAGAAAAATCCAGCAAAATAAATGACATTCGTCAAACAAATTTGTAAGATTTGATACCCTTATTATAAAAGAAGAATAGCAAGAAGGCATTGTACTAAAGTCTGAAATAAGAAAAATTTAGCAATTCATGTACAAATTATCACGAGTGATCGATAGGCAAGTTGTTTTCATCTCTAGTTATTGCTTTCATTTTTTATATTTATTTCCTAGTTGTCTCCTCTTTATCAAGTCGTGCTCTTCGTTTGTTTTGCCAACTTGCGATGGTCTTTTCAACGACACTCGTCATCATAAACCCGCCCGCGATTGCTCCTGCAGTGATCAAAACAATCATGAGGTTCTCTAATCCCAAAAGGTTATCTCCCAAGGCAAATTCACGAACAGCTTTATAAGCCGGACCACCGGGGACCAAGGGAACTAAACTAGGAATATTGAAGATGATCATGGGCATTTTCTTGCGTCGTGAAAAAAAGATGCTGACACAGCCAACTGCAAAGGCAGCATAAAAATTGGCACTACCAATGCCATGACCCATTTCATGCAGCTGCCAATAAATCATCCATCCAACAGTTCCAGCGATCCCGGTTGCAATCAATGCACGTTTCGGTATATTTGTTAATATGCCAAAGGTGACGGTACTTAAAAAACTAAAACAGACATGAATCAAAATGGTCATGATAACCCCCAAAACAAGGTGAAGACTGTAGCGATTCCTACGCCGATTGCGGCTGCAGTAAAGATAGCTTCAGTTCCTCGCGCAGTTCCACTGATCAGATGGCCAGCTAGAATATCACGAAATGAATTTGTGATGGCCACTCCAGGAACTAACGGCATCACGGCACCAATGATCAGGTTGTCAACATTTCCCGCCAAGCCCCCGCGAACAGATAGGATCGCTAAGCAGCCAATCACTAAAGAGGCGACGAACATATCCAAAAAGCGGATATCAATCGCTTTTTTCACCCAGAGACCTGTAATGAACCCGATGCTGCCAATGAAAAAAGTAACAATGAAATCAGACCAATTGCCGCCAAAAATAATCATTAATGTACTGCTGACCACTCCAGCACTCAATACTTGTAACCAGAGAGGAAAGCTTGGTGTGACTTGATTGATCTCTTTAAGAGATGCATACAACTGCGGTAATGTGATCTGTTTTTCTGCGAACGACCGGGAAAGCCGATTGACGGCCACTATTTTCTCCAAATTGATCACACGATCATGAACATTTTCAACTTGAGCGTAGTGACTGCTTCGTAATCCCATAAAGATGCCTGTAGCGGTCACATAACTGATACTATTGGCTTCGCCAGCGTTAGCAGCGATACGATTCATGGTATCTTCGACTCGATAAACTTCGGAACCATTCTCCATCATGATTTTTCCTGCCAAGAGGCAAGTTTCTAACAATAACTCATTTGTTTCTTGCATTTTAACGCCTCTCTATCTTGAAAAGTAATCCTCCTATTAGTTTACCTTTTTCATTCCAATTCAACAAGAGAAGTATCCGGTGAGTTAAATAACTAATAATAAAGAAAATATCTTATTTTTTGAAAGCAACCATTTTATTTAAATTGGTAAAAAACTTCACAAATAGCGGTGTGGATATAATTGTAGAACAATTCAGACAGTTATAAGATAACGAAATGAGTATATTGTTTTTCAATTTGGAAAATCTCGGTTACAATTAGATAAAGGAAAAGGGGGATTTATTGATGCGAAGAAAGGTCTATACAAGAGAACATATTTTGAAGGCCGCGTATGAGTTGATCAATAAAGAAGGATTTGGCAACTTTACCGCCCGAAATATAGCAAAGCAAATGGGGATTTCAACACAACCGATTTATTTGGAATTTGAAAACATGCAGGATTTGAAAAACACTTTAGTTGAAGCGGTCTTCAAAGATCTTTCAGAAAACGTGTTTCCTGTTGAACGGACTGGTGATAAAGTCATTGATTAAGGATTAAACTACATTCACTTCGCACAAGAAAAACACAACTTGTATATTGCTCTTTTCGTAGATGACTATGGCGGAGGGAAATTGATGCACGATTTTTCGTCTGATTATTTCAAAAAATTGATCAAGTCCGAACCAAAGTATGCGGATCTATCGGAAGAAGCGATTACAGCCTTGCACAATGGTGCTTGGATCGTTGTTACCGGCATTGCTTCATTGATGTCAGCTGGAATCATTACGCCAACGGAGGAACAAATCATTAAGGTGATCGAGGAAACGATCACTGGGATTTTAGATAGAACAGACATTTTTATTTTTCAATAATAACGAATCTGCAACCATTTTTTCGGATGGATTGCAGATTTTTTCTTGACTTTTTCTGAAAAAAGTAGAAAATAAACGTTATGGAGAGTTGGCAGAGTGGTAATGCAGCGGACTCGAAATCCGCCGACCCGGTTCATCCCGGCGCGCAGGTTCAAATCCTGTACTCTCCTTACAGTAACGCTTTGAAGCGTTTGGCCTATCCTTGGTGATAGGCTTTTTTTGTTTTGTAAGTAAAGACATGGGGAGGAGGGGCCCGAGGTATGAGAAAAGCATCGTACACGACTCATAAAATTTAATTAATGAGTTGATTAGTTGATTCAGGCAAGCAGTGAGAGCTTAGGAAACGAGTTTTGATAATGTCATGCCATTGCTTCTTTTTTTGAACGAAATCGATTAAACTAGAAGAAAGAGAACAAGAAAGCAGAAGGTGATAAAATGGCTGAGTTTGAAAAAGATTATGTCATGCGCCAAACGAAATTAGCTGTTAAGGGACTATCCGTTTTTTTGAAGGATGAATCAGTAGATGAGATCATGCAGTTGGATGAACAGCAGAGTGGACAAAAGAAAGAGCCAGAAGAGGAAAAGCAGTTGGAGTAGCTGTTTAATTTCATAACAAAACAAGAAAGCACCTGCTATTAGTCCTAGCGAGGTGCTTTCAGTACGAATCGGTATCCTTCATTTGGATGAACTCCTTATGCAGTTTTAGTCAATTCTTGTACAGCTTGTTCGATCGTCACACCAGTTGCAAAACGGTTAGCATCTTTTTTATCAAAAACGATAAAAAGGTTCAGTTTTGTATCTAGAGTAACTCGATATTGTAGTTCTGTGTTATAGAATGTCATAGTCATTCTCCTTTCAGTGTTATTCGTAACGAAAGGCAACGGTTAAGTTGATAACGAAATTCCATGATCAGAATAACACGTTGCTTGGCGTCTGTCCAATAATAACTGAATGGTAGAGGAAGTTTACTAAAAATTTATTAAGGAGAACAGAAGTTATCTAAAAAAATCAAATAACAAATTTGTAAGGAAGCTCCTCTAGTGTCTGAGTAAAAAGCGGTATGAAGCGGTTTTGCTTGAAAAACTCTTTTTGTTGGGTTAAATATTTAATTTATTATATTTTTTTTAAATTTAATTTTACTCAATTTATGGTAAGATAAGATTTGTTTCAGGGAAAATGAAAAAGGAAAATGAAAATGGATGTGAAAATATGTGCGGAATTGTAGGTTTCGTTAATACTAAAGACCAAAAAGCCGAAATCATTGAACAGATGATGGATCGAATCATTCATCGCGGTCCTAATAGTTCTGGAAAATTCATTGATGACCAAGTTGCTCTTGGCTTTCGGCGTTTATCGATTATTGACTTAGAAGGCGGTACGCAGCCTATTTATAATGAAGATGGAACGAAAGTAATCATTTTTAATGGTGAAATATATAACTTTCAATCTTTAAGAGAAGAATTGATCCAAGCTGGACATGTCTTTACGACTCATGCAGATACTGAGGTTCTTCTTCATGGGTATGAAGAATGGGGAACTGATTTATTGCAAAGAGTTCGCGGCATGTTTGCTTTTGCCATTTGGGATCGCGAAAAGCAAGAACTCTTTGGGGCAAGAGATCATTTCGGAATCAAACCTTATTATTACGCGGAAATGAATGGTACATTCATGTTTGGTTCAGAAATCAAGAGTTTTTTACCACATCCAGATTTTGAAAAAGAATTGAATAAGGATGCCTTAAAACCCTATTTGACTTTTCAATATTCGCCACTAAATGGCGAGACTTTCTTTAAAGGCGTTTATCGCTTACAAGAAGGTCACTATTTTACTTATAAAAATGGCGTCATGGACATTCATGAATATTGGGATGCAGACTACAGTCATAAAGAAAACTATAGCAAAGAAGATTGGGTCCAAAAAATCGATGATACCGTTCAAGAATCGATTGCTGCACACAAAATCAGTGATGTAGAAGTAGGGTCATTTTTATCAAGCGGTGTCGACTCAAGTTATGTTGCCGCTGTTCTGCGTCCAGATCATTCTTTCTCAATTGGATTCGATGACAAGACCTATAATGAAGCAATTGAAGCTAGAAAATTGACCAAGATGCTGGGATTGAACAATACAGCAGCGGTGATTGATGGCGAGATGTCCTTCAACGCTTTTCCACTGATCCAGTATCATTTGGATGAGCCCGACTCCAATCCGAGTTGTGTCCCGCTCTACTTTTTAGCTAATCTCGCCTCGCAACATGTTCGTGTTGTACAATCTGGTGAAGGCGCAGATGAATTATTTGCCGGCTATGCTGCTTATGGTTGGCATACGAACTCCAAGATGATTCGTGTATTTGCTCAAGGATTGAAAAAATTACCTAAGAATATTCGATTCAAATTAGGCCGGACAATTGGTAATATGAGAAACTTCCATGGACGAATTCATCTCTATGAAGCCACCGCACCTGCAAAAGATTTCTTTATCGGGCAAGCACTGGTCTTTGAAGAGCAAGAAGCCACTGAGATATTGCATCCAGACTATACTAGTGGTCCATCAGTGGCGGAAATCGTCGCCCCATACTATGAAAAAGTCAAAGATCTTGATGAAGAAGTCAACAAAATGCAGTATTTGGATGTTCATCAATGGATGCCCAAAGACATCTTATTAAAAGCAGATAAGATGTCAATGGCTAGTTCTTTGGAATTACGGGTGCCATTACTTGATATTGAAGTCATGAAAGTAGCACAGACGATTCCGACAAAATATTTGATCAATCAGTACAATACAAAAGATGTCTTTCGTCAAGCAGCAAATCGTCACCTCCCAACAGAATGGGCCAATCGGGAAAAATTAGGTTTTCCGGTCCCTATTCGGGCATGGCTGAAAGAAGGGACTGGTTACAAAACCGTCAAAGAACTATTTACAGCGGATTTTGCTGCAAAATTCTTTGACCAAGAAAAGATTTTGCAATTATTGGCTGATCATCGCGCCGGTAAACAAGGACTTCAACGGAAAATCTGGACGATCTACACTTTCTTGACCTGGTATAAAGTATTCTTCATTGATGAAAAAATTCCTAAGGCAGAAACAATCATTTACGAAACAATTTAAAAACACGAGGACAGATGTAGTCCCTCTAAAGTCCATTTTCATACAGACTTTGGAGAGGAGAGACATCGAATCCTCGTGTTTCTTTTTGTCTTTTTATAGGGCTAATAAATTTTCCAAGTAGTCAGCTAAGCCGTCCTCGGCATTGGTTTTATCCGTTACATCATTGGCAATAGATTTTAATTGTGCGGTTCCATTTGCCATAGCCACACCCCAGCCGGCATATTCCAACATTTCTAGATCATTGTGTTCATCGCCAAAGGCAATAATATTTTTGGGATCAATCTTCAGATAATCGGAAATCACTGATAGACCTAATGCTTTATGGACCCCTTTTGGAACAATCTCCAAAATTGCATGAGGACCGCCCCATGTACGGACATCAACCGTGTCATTGAATTGATCGTTGATTCGTAGAGCAACAGACTCAGCGAATTCATTTTGTGTTTTGACCAATAAAGAAGTCGGATCAGATTTCATGTTCTTCAATAAGTTTTCTTCAGTGATACTATCGGAAGAAAAGAAACGCTGATCAAAGCCTTCAAGTTGATCGATAAAAAAGGTTTCCCGATTTTCTGCAGCAACAAAATCTAAGTTCAGGTTCTCTTTTTGAGCCATTAGTTCAAAAGCGATTTCTTTTGACACAGAGAATTCTGTTTCATTTGCCCATACTTGACGAGGTTTGTGTACCAAACCTCCATTAAAATTGATCATAGGTGTTTTTAGGGCTAATTGACGATAAAACTGATCACTCATTCGAAAAGGACGACCGGTTGCGATGGTCACATAATGTCCAGCTTTCGTTGCTCGTGTCAAAACATCAAATGTCCGCTTTGAAATTTGGGACTCTGTATTTAAAGTAGTGCCGTCTAGATCGATGGCAATTAATTTTTTGTTCACTCGACTCGCTCCATTCTCTTTTTCTAGTTGTTTAAGTGTAACACATTTTACTGATTTCACAAGAGATGAAAGGGGGATGGTAAGTTTCTGGAAAAAATCAGCTTCTTGATAAAACACGAACGTTCGGATAAAATATTTGGTTTTTGTTAATTTTTTTATTGTGGAATAGGGGGGATTCGCCTATAATTTGTAATTGTTCGATGGAAAGTGCAATTATTCTTTTCTTTTCAGAAACACTAACTAATCTTGTAGGAGTGAACGATTTACATGGAAAAGTTTTTCAAATTAAAAGAAAATAAAACAACTGTTTCAACAGAAGTGATGGCTGGGGTAACCACCTTCTTTGCAATGAGCTACATTCTTTTTGTTAATCCTTCGATTCTTTCCGCATCTGGTATGCCTTTTCAAGCAGTCTTTCTGGCAACCATCATTGCCTCTGTCATTGGAACGCTGGTCATGGGTCTCTTTGCAAACGTACCGTATGCGCAAGCACCAGGAATGGGATTGAATGCCTTCTTTACCTTTACAGTTGTCTTTGGGTTAGGCTATTCTTGGCAACAAGCATTAGCTATGGTCTTTATCTGTGGTGTGATCAATATTTTGATCACGATCACTAAAATTCGTAAATTGATTATTCATGCCATTCCAGAGAGCATGCAACATGCCATCGGTGGTGGGATTGGGATCTTCGTTGCTTACGTTGGGTTGAAAAATGCCAATCTATTAAGTTTCAGCGCGGATACTGCAGCAGTTACTGGATCAACTGTTGATGGTGATACGATTGTTAGTGCTTCATTTAATGGAGGCATCGTGCCGGCACTCGCTAACTTTAATAATGCACCAGTTATCTTGGCAATCATTGGCTTGGTTTTAACAACGTTATTAGTGGTTAAAAACGTCCGAGGAGCAATTATTATCGGTATCTTAGGGACAACGATCATTGGTATTTTGATGGGTGTGGTCGATTTAAGCACGATTGATTGGCAAGGAAACTCTTTGGGAAGTTCAATTAATGAACTTGGAACAACTTTTGGCGCTGCGCTTGGCCCAGAGGGAATGGGTTCATTGTTTAGTGATTCTGCTAAAATTCCTCAAGTGATCATGACGATTATTGCCTTTAGTCTTTCAGATACATTTGATACTATCGGCACATTTATTGGAACAGGGCGCCGTACTGGAATCTTTTCTCAAAAAGACGAAGAAGCGTTGGAAGATAGTAAAGGGTTCAATACAAAGATGGACAAAGCCCTTTTTGCCGATGCAATTGCAACTTCGATCGGTGCGATCTTTGGAACATCTAATACCACTACTTATGTTGAATCAGCTGCCGGGATCGGTGCTGGGGGACGAACAGGATTGACTTCAGTGGTAGTAGCAGCTTTGTTTGCCATTAGTAGTTTCTTTTCACCATTGATTTCCGTGGTCCCTGCTCAAGCAACAGCGCCGGCATTGATTTTAGTCGGTGTGATGATGCTCGCTTCATTTGCGGATATCAATTGGTCGGATCTTGAAGAAGCAGTTCCAGCATTCTTTGCTTCGATCTTTATGGGACTTTGTTACAGCATTTCTTATGGAATCGCAGCTGGTTTTATCTTTTACGCAATCGTTAAAGTCGTAAAAGGAAAATTCCGCGAAGTATCTCCAATTTTGTGGGTCGTAAATATTCTCTTTATTTTGAACTTCATTATTTTAGCTGTGATCAGCTAGTACCAATCAATAAAGAGCACTGATTTCTGGTCGTGCTTTTGACAATGAACTATCCAAACTATAACGGATTCTTTCTTTGGTCGATGAGCTGCTTTATGTGGGCTGTAAAGAACAAAGAAGGCGAAATCGGTTGTAGTGGGGATAGTTTTATTTTGTAGACAGATCACACAATCTTCTGTCTTTTTTAATTTTACTATTTTAAAAAATGCGGTATAGTTTAAGAGAAAGAGGGTTTTGACATGAAAATTGATTGGAAACGAAATCTCCTAATTTCTTGGATTGGCTGTTTTTTTACTGGTGCAAGTTTTAGTTTAGTTATGCCGTTTATTCCGCTATATATTGAAGAGTTGGGGGCGCCAAAAAGCCAAATCGAGCTGTTTTCAGGTCTGGCAATTTCAGTGACTGCGTTTGCAGCTGCAATCATTGCGCCGGTTTGGGGAAATTTAGCAGATCAGAAAGGTCGCAGATTGATGATGATTCGGGCGGCTGCTGGTATGACAGTCACCATGGGCTCATTAGCCTTTGTACCGAATGTCTACTGGCTATTGATTATGCGCTTCTTTACGGGGATCCTTTCGGGTTATATTCCAAATGCGACAGCATTGATTGCTTCTCAAGCCCCGAAAGAAAAGAGCGGCTGGGCACTAGGAACCTTAGCAACCGGAGCTATCGCCGGAAACTTGATCGGGCCTTCTATGGGTGGTGCTTTAGCACAGTGGTTTGGTATGAAGAATGTATTTATCATCACAGGGGTCGTTCTTTTGATCACATTGCTGCTAACGATCTTTTTGGTTCAAGAAGATTTCGCACCTGTTGAAAAAGGGGACCTTCTATCTGTCAAAGAAATTTTTGGACAAATCAAAAACCTACAACTATTGATTGGCTTATTTATTACTTCATTGATCCTGCAACTTGGTGTAACAAGTATCAGTCCAATTTTGACTTTATATATCCGTGATCTAAGCGGCAATACAGGTAACCTTTTATTTGTCAGCGGATTGATCGTATCGATTGCCGGTGTTTCAGCTATTATTTCTTCGCCAATATTAGGTAAAGTAGGGGACCGCTACGGAAATCATAAAGTGTTATTAGGAGGACTACTGCTTTCATTCCTTTGCTTTATTCCAATGGGCTTTGTTACGTCACCATTCCAATTGGGCGTTCTACGCTTTCTTTTGGGCTTCTCTACTGGTGCGTTAATGCCATCGATCAATACGTTGATCAGTAAAATCACCCCAATGGAAGGTGTTAGTCGAATTTATAGTTACAACCAAATGTTTTCTAACTTTGGACAAGTGCTTGGTCCAATGGTCGGTTCAACCGTTGCCCATAGTTTTGGCTACCCAGCCGTGTTTTGGGTAACCAGTGCGTTTGTCTTTTTGAATATTTGTCTTTCTACATTTAATTTCCGTAAAAATTTTCATAAGCACGATCTCAGTTGAAAAGAAAAAAAAACCAGTTACAATGAAGGTAACTGGTTTTTCTTCTATTAATGACTTGTCTTTTTTGGCGAAGGTGCAATCAAACCAAGAAGGATAATTAGTACACCTGCTACCAAAGAGATGATTGAGGTCAATTGGAAATCATAAGTAGCTCCCGCTAGTGAGCTGCCTAGATAGCCGACAACTTGGCCTAAGATAAATGTCCAAAATAATGTTGCTAAGTAGCGCATGACGACACCTCTTTTCTGCGTATCTTGCTTTTCGACTTTAGTTTATCACAAAAAATTTCAATGTAAAGATTTTCACATTTTCATTTATTCTTTTCAAATTAGAAATAAAGCAGAAACAAACGGAATTATCATTTTCGGAGGGATTTTCTATGTATCATCAATTGACAACCTTAAGCGCGTATTCCTTACTTCAAAGTACGATCAAAATTCCTCGTTATATTGCTGCTGCCAAAAAAGCTGGTTATAAAGTTTTGGGGCTGGCAGATCACAATGTGTTATATGGAGCCTTAGAATTTTATCAGCAATGCCAAAATGCCGGAATCAAACCTGTGATTGGTGTATTATTCGATTGCACGTTTGGCACGTCCACTATGCGTTTTCCATTGTATCTTTTTGCAAAGAATCTATCAGGCTACCGATTATTGATGCGCCTTTCCAGTGAGAAAATGATCAACGGTCATTTGGATCTATCTGAATACTTAACGTTACCAGATCTGTTTGGTATTTTGCCGCAAGGGCAAGGTTTCTCTCCAGATCAATCGGAAGACTTGGCACAGCTTTCTCGAGCATTGACAGACTTTGTCGCTCGTTTTGATCAAAAGAGTCTTTTCCTGGGTGTTCAAAAAGCAGCGGCAACGCCAGAAAGAGAGTGGTTTCAACAGCACGGTCTTGAGCTGTGCGCTTATCAACCCGTAGCAGCATTGGAACAAGCAGAACTATTTGCTGTTCAAGTCATGGAACATATTAAGAACGGTACTCAGATCGAAGATTTTCGTAAAGCGAAGGAACAATCTTCCGAAACGTATTATTTAGAACAGCCTGCGGAACTGATTCAGGCATTTGGAGAGAATTCAGAAGCATTGGTAAATAATCAGCGAATTGCAGAAGAATGTACTCTGACGATTCCTCTCCATCAACGTTTGCTCCCGCATTTCCCTTTAGAAGAAGGGGAAAATGCGGCTGATTTTCTTAGAAAACTGTGTTTTGAAAAGTTGTCTGAACGTATTACGCAGGTCACAGATATTTACCGTCAGCGTTTGGATTATGAACTATCCGTTATTCATACAATGGGATTTGACGATTACTTTTTGATCATTTGGGATGTGATGGATTTTGCTCACAAGAACGAAATTGTTACCGGCGCAGGGCGGGGCTCAGCAGCAGGTTCATTAGTAGCTTTCGTATTAGCCATCACCGATGTCGATCCAATTGAATATGACTTGCTGTTTGAGCGTTTCTTGAATCCCGAACGCTATACTATGCCCGATATCGATTTAGATATTCCTGATAACAGACGTGATGAGATTTTGCATTATGTCCGTCAAAAATATGGTCAGGAGTACATGGCGCAAATTGCTACTTTTGGAACGATGGCGGCCAAAATGGTGCTGCGGGATGTTTCACGAGTGTTTGGTTTGTCACAAAGCGAAGCCAATCGCTGGTCAAAAGCCATTCCTAACGCATTAAAAATGACATTGGCTTTAGCTTATGAACAATCCAATCAATTACGAGAACTGGCTACCTTCAATGAACGAAATGAAACGATGTTTGCAGTGGCTAAGGTACTGGAAGGATTGCCTCGACATGTTTCCACCCATGCAGCTGGTGTGGTGATCAGCGACAAGAATCTCTTGGACCTAGTCCCCCTTCAACAAGGAAGTGATGAGATCCTCTTGACTCAGTTCACAATGAATGATGTGGAAACAGTGGGATTGTTAAAAATGGATTTTTTAGGATTACGGAATCTTTCAATCATTGACAATACTTTAAGAGGGATCAAGCGAGTTACAAATGAAACAGTTACCCAGAAAGCTATTCCTTTAAATGACCCAGCTGTGCTGCGACTATTTCAGCAAGGCGATACTGCCGGAATCTTTCAGTTTGAGTCAGCGGGGATCAGAAATGTTTTGCGAAAACTTGGACCTGAAAGTATCGAAGATATCGCAGCCGTCAATGCGTTGTATCGGCCAGGGCCTATGCAAAATATCGATACGTTTATTCGACGGAAAAAAGGACAAGAAAAAGTCGTTTATCCGGATGCTGCTTTAGTGCCGATTTTACAAAATACCTATGGAATCATTGTTTATCAAGAACAAATCATGCAAGTTGCTTCTAAAATGGCAGGCTTTTCTCTTGGTCAAGCAGATATCTTGCGGCGAGCCATCAGCAAAAAGAAAAAAGACGTCCTAGATGAAGAACGGCGCCATTTTGTTGAAGGAGCCGTAGCCAACCATTTTTCCGCGGAGAAAGCAGAAGAAGTTTACGATTATATTGAGCGTTTTGCCAATTACGGGTTCAATCGTTCTCATGCGTTTGCCTACTCATTTATCGGCTTCCAAATGGCGTATTTAAAGGTACATTATCCAGGACCATTTTTTGCTGCATTATTGCACTCGGTTAGGAATAATCCAGGTAAATTAAAAGAATATTTGAATGAAGCGACTCGGTATGGTGTAACAATCTTACCGCCGTCCATCAACAAGAGTGGCTATAGTTTCTATCTTCAATCGGAAAAACAGATTCGTTTTGGCTTTAGCAGTGTTAAAGGAATACGTAGAGACCTGATTCAAGATATTTTAGATGAACGAAAGGAGAATGGAACATTCTCCTCCTTAGATCAATTCCTGTTGCGCCTGCATCAAAAGAATAACAAATGGCTGAAAGAAGATTATATCCGTCCGTTGTTAAGTATTGGTGCGTTTGATGAATTGGTCACTAATCGGAAGCAAGCACTTATCCAATTAGAAGGGAAAATCCAAAATATCACCTATAGTGGCGGCAGTCTCGATTTGTTAGAGACAATGGCTCTCAAAGAAGCCGAAGTCGCTGATTATGACTTAGAGCAAAAGTTAGCGTTGGAAGAAGAATATCTAGGGGTTTATTTATCAGGTCATCCTGTCCAACAATATCAGAAGCTGCAACAGTTGAAGCAGACGATAGCAATCGCTGACTTAGTTCCCAACGAACGTGTCCGGATACTATTTTATGTGCGTCAAATTCGAGAAATCCGTACAAAAAAAGGAGAGCAAATGGCGTTTCTTGAAGGAACAGATGCTAGTAAAGAAGTCTCAATCACTGTTTTTCCCACATTGTATCGTCACATACGATCTGACGTTGCAGAAAACGCCGTCTTGTATGTTGAAGGAAAAGTGGAAGTAAGTCGTTACAATGGTGAAATACAACTGATTGCTGATAAAATAGAGCTAGCTGAAAAAGCGCAAGCACAGCTAACAGATCAAACGTGTTATCTGAAGATCACACGTGATGTTGAGACGAACCATTTGCAAGAATTGTCGCAGTTGCTGAGAAAGCATCGAGGACGGGTTCCTGTGGTGTTGTTCTATGAAAGCAACGGGAAAAAAGTGTTGCTGACGGAAGAGAACTGGCTAAAAAAAGACGAAGAAATGGAAAGAAAGCTTGGGCACTTGTTGGGAGAGGAAAATGTTGTTTTCAAGTAATTTTCCGAAAACGTTAAATTTTACTTACACTTTTTTCAACTTTTTCCCACTATTTCAAGACATTTCTCTGGAATAATGGTAAAATACTACTCGTGGTTATTACTTGAAAAGTATCAAATAAGGGAGTTCCAATTCCCTAAACAAATCTACTAATGAGGTGAATGGATAATGAAACGCATTGGAATTCTAACCAGTGGCGGCGATGCGCCGGGGATGAACGCAGCGGTTCGGGCAGTTGTAAGAAAGGCTATCTTTGATGGGCTGGAAGTATATGGAATCAATTACGGCTATGCTGGTTTGGTAGCTGGAGATATTCGCCGTCTTGATGTGGCAGATGTAGGTGACAAGATCCAACGAGGCGGTACATTCTTGTACTCTGCGCGCTATCCTGAATTTGCGACACAGGAAGGTCAGTTGAAAGGGATTGAACAACTGAAAAAATTCGGTATTGAAGGGTTGGTCGTTATTGGTGGCGACGGCTCTTATCATGGTGCGATGGCTCTAACACGCCATGGTTTTCCGGCGATCGGTATTCCAGGAACGATTGACAATGATATTCCTGGGACGGACTTTACTATCGGTTTTGATACAGCAATCAATACAGTATTGGAATCAATCGACCGAATTCGTGACACTGCAACTTCTCACGTCCGGACATTCGTAATCGAAGTAATGGGTCGTGGTGCAGGTGACATTGCGCTTTGGTCAGGAGTTGCCGGTGGGGCAGATGAGATCATCATCCCAGAACATGACTTTGATATGGCCGTTGTTGCGAACCGAATTCGTGAAGGACGGGACCGCGGTAAGAAACACTGCTTGATCGTCTTAGCAGAAGGCGTGATGGGCGGAAACGAATTTGCTGATAAATTATCTGAATATGGCGATTTCCACACGCGGGTATCGATTTTAGGACACGTTGTTCGTGGCGGATCACCAAGCGCAAGAGACCGCGTTCTAGCAAGTAAATTTGGTGCTTACGCAGTTGAGTTGCTTCAACAAGGCAAAGGCGGATTGTGCATCGGTATCGAAAACAACCAGATGGTTGCTGCAGATATCATCGAAACGCTTGAAAACAATCGTCACAAACCAGATATTTCTTTATACGACTTGAACAAGGAAATTTCCTTTTAAGTTTAGGAAGTATGAAACGCAACAGTAATTTTGTAAAAAAAGCTTATTAAGCTATTTTAAATAAATGAATAGGAGCGTTTAGTAATGAAAAAAACAAAAATCGTCAGCACATTAGGACCAGCAAGTAATAGTGTAGAAATTATTTCTGAACTGATCGAAGCCGGTGCAAATGTCTTCCGTTTCAATTTTTCTCATGGAGATCATGAAGAACAATTAGGACGTATGACAATGGTGCGTGAAGCGGTCAAGAAAACTGGTAAAGATGTAGGGATTCTTTTAGATACTAAAGGAGCAGAAATCCGTACAACCGTTCAAGACACAACTGAAGCAGATTATGGTCGTGCCGGCTATATCCAATTCAACGTTGGTGACCAAACACGTATCTCAATGGACCCAGAACACAAAGGAACAAAAGAAAAGATTGCAGTGACCTATCCTGGATTATTTGATGATGTATATGTAGGCGGCCATATCTTATTTGATGATGGTTTGATCGATATGGAGATCATCGAAAAAGACGAAGCAGCACGTGAATTAGTTGTTGTTGTTAAAAATGCAGGAATGTTAGGTTCTCGTAAAGGGGTCAATGCACCTGGCGTATCAATCAGCTTGCCTGGTATTACTGAAAAAGATGCTGACGATATTCGTTTTGGATTAGACAATGATATCGACTTCATCGCAGCTTCATTCGTACGTAAAGCTCAAGACGTTTTAGAAATTCGTGAAATTCTTGAAGAAAAGAACATGACTCATGTACAAATCTTCTCTAAAATCGAATCTCAAGAAGGTATCGACAACATTGATGAAATCATCAAAGTTTCTGACGGTATCATGGTTGCTCGTGGAGACATGGGTGTTGAGATTCCAGCAGAAGAAGTACCAATGGTTCAAAAACGAATCATCAAAAAATGTAATGCGGTAGGTAAATCAGTTATCACTGCAACTCAAATGTTAGAATCAATGCAACAAAATCCTCGTCCAACACGCGCAGAAGCTTCTGACGTTGCCAATGCAGTCTTTGACGGAACAGATGCAACCATGTTATCTGGAGAATCAGCAAACGGAGACTATCCTGTACAAGCTGTTGCAACGATGGCTCGTATCGATATCGAAGCAGAAAATGCTTTAGCAGAAATGAGTACTTTCCAAATCAACCAATTTGATAAAACTGATGTAACAGAAACAATTGGTCTTTCTGTGGCACGTGCAGCTAAAAATCTTGGTGTAAAAACAATCGTTGCTGCAACTGAATCTGGCTATACTGCGAAAATGATTTCAAAATATCGTCCAGATGCAGATATCTTGGCAGTAACTTTCGACGAACGTACAAAACGTGGTTTGATGTTAAACTGGGGTGTTTATCCAACAGTTGCTGAAAAACCTTCAACAACTGACGAAATGTTCGAATTAGCAGCTAAACAAGCTGTGGATCTTGGTTTTGCCAAAGAAGGCGATTTGATTTTGATCACTGCTGGTGTGCCAGTTGGAGAACGTGGAACAACGAACGTGATGAAAATTCAAATGATCGGTTCTAAATTGCTTGAAGCACAAGGAATCGGTGAAAAATCAATCGTTTCTAATGCCGTTGTAGCCAACAGTGCAGAAGAAGCAATTGCTAAAGCAAAAGATGGCATGATCTTAGTTGTTCCAACAACAGATAAAGAATATATGCCTGCAATCGAGAAAGCAGCAGCACTTGTTGTTGAAGACGGCGGTTTGACTTCTCATGCAGCAGTTGTCGGCATTGCGAAAGACCTTCCAGTGATCGTTGGGGCAAAAGATGCCACAACAACGATCAAAGATGGTGAATTGATTACTGTGGATTCTCGTCGTGGAATCGTCTACCGTGGAGAAACAACAGCTATCTAATCTTCTTTCGAAAGATTGATTAATGGAGGCAACAGGCTCGTGCATAAGTAGCGAGTCTGTTGTTTTTTTCTCTAAAAGCAATCACTTTTTTGTGCGTAAAATTACAGCTGTAGAAATGAAAAAGGTGTCAAGAAAATTTCATTGACAAAGGGAAATAACCCCTGTATAATTGCTTTTGTTGCTTAGGGGTGATAAAAATGAAATGGTCTTTATTGGAATTAAAAAAATACCAAGAGACACCGCTAATGTTCGACGAAACGTTGAACTTAAAAAATCAATTGATAAAACGCGATGGACAGATCATTGATTTGTCTCCTGTGAAAATCACTGGCATGATGTCTGTTGGAAAACATGAATATCTCCTACATTATCGAGTGGAGACAACCATCACGTTACCTTCAACACGCTCATTGACTCCAGTTGCTTTGCCAATGGATTTTACAGTGGATGAACTCTTCATGACACCAGAGCAATTTCAGCGGCGAGATGAAATGATTCCAGAAGAAGATGTCTTGATCATTGAAGGTCAGACGATCAGTTTGGATGATTCAGTTGCTGATAACCTATTACTTGCGATTCCCATGCAAGTCCTTACTGAGGAAGAGAAAAATAGCACAGAAATGCCGTCAGGAAATGACTGGGCTGTTTTATCAGAAGAAGACTATGCAAACCAAAAAGAAGCGCAAGCCCAACAAATTGATCCTCGTCTTGCAAAATTATCGGAACTGTTCAATGATTCAGAAGATGATAACGCGTAGGATTGGAATAAATTGCAGCCTCAAGGTTGCTTTCATTTACAAGGAGGTGTAGCAAAATGGCAGTACCAGCAAGAAGAACTTCTAAAGCGAAAAAAGCAAAACGTCGTACTCATTACAAATTGACAATCAACGGTTTGAACGAATGTGCAAACTGTGGTGAAATGAAAAAAAGCCACCATGTATGCTCAAACTGTGGTCATTACGATGGAAAAGATGTAGCAACAAAAGAAGCATAATCCTTTTTTACAGAAAAATGGATTTCAAAATCCTAAGGCTAACCATGGAGCCTTAGGATTTTTCTTTTTGTTTCAGATTAGTTTCATGAAAACTAGAACTTTTCTGAAATAATTCTTACTCTTTGAAAGAGAATAGTTCAAAACAACTATCTTTTGCGCTATAATGAAACAGATAACTGAATCTTAGGAGGATGAGTGATGACAAAACAACAAATCGGCGTTGTCGGTATGGCAGTCATGGGAAAAAACTTAGCGTTGAACATTGAAAGCCGCGGTTATTCAGTTGCCCTATTCAACCGTACAGGATCTAAAACAGAAGAAGTAGTAAAAGAACATCCAGATAAAAACTTTAAAGCAACCTATACGATTGAAGAGTTCGTACAATCGATCGAAACACCACGACGCATTCTTTTGATGGTCAAAGCGGGTTTTGCGACAGACGCAACCATCCAAGAATTATTGCCTCATCTTGAAAAAGGGGACATCTTGATCGATGGAGGAAACACATTCTTCAAAGATACGATCCGTCGTAATGAAGAATTAGCAAATTCTGGTATCAACTTTATCGGTACCGGAGTTTCTGGTGGAGAAGAAGGCGCATTGAAAGGCCCGTCAATCATGCCTGGCGGACAAAAAGAAGCGTATGAGTTAGTGGCTCCTATTTTGGAACAAATCTCAGCAAAAGCAGAAGATGGCACTCCTTGTGTTACCTACATTGGACCAAATGGTGCAGGACACTATGTAAAAATGGTTCACAATGGTATCGAGTATGGAGATATGCAGCTAATTGCTGAATCCTATGATTTGATGCAAAAAATTCTAGGGCTATCTGTTTCTGAAATGGCGGAGATCTTCTCTGAATGGAATAAAGGCGAATTAGATAGCTACTTGATCGAAATCACAGCAGACATCTTAACACGCAAAGACGATTTAGGTACTGGGAAACCAATCGTTGATGTGATTTTAGATGCTGCCGGCAACAAAGGAACGGGGAAATGGACGAGTCAAAGTGCATTAGATCTTGGTGTTCCACTGCCGTTGATCACAGAGTCTGTTTTTGCGCGTTATATTTCTGCTTATAAAGAAGAACGAGTGAATGCTAGCCAAGTCTTACCAAAACCTAAAGGATTCGAATTTACAGGAGACAAACAAGAATTTGTTGAGAAAATTCGGGAAGCATTGTATTTCAGCAAAATCATGAGCTATGCACAAGGTTTTGCGCAATTACGGACCGCATCAAAAGAGTATGATTGGCAACTGCCATTTGGTGAAATTGCTAAAATCTGGCGTGCAGGTTGTATCATTCGTGCGCAATTCTTGCAAAAAATCACCGATGCTTATGAAAAAGATACGGATATCGAAAACTTATTGCTTGATGACTATTTCAAGGAAATCACAAAACGCTATCAACAATCCGTTCGTGACGTCGTAGCATTGGCAGTCCAAGCTGGCGTACCAGTCCCAACATTCTCTTCAGCAATTGCTTATTTTGATTCTTATCGCTCAGATCGTTTGCCTGCAAACTTGATCCAAGCACAGCGGGATTATTTCGGTGCCCATACGTATGAACGTACGGACAAAGAAGGAATTTACCACTACTCTTGGTATGAGGAAGAATAAGTCGAACAATTGAGAACAAATTAAGAGAATGACCGAACAGTGAGAACTTTCGGTCAATCTCTTTTTTATTTTTTAGATACATGATAAAATAAAGCAGATAGTGTCTAACTATATGCAGAATAACCGATAAAGGAGCTCTAACTAATGAGTAATATTCTAATCATTGAAGATGAAAAGAACTTAGCTCGATTCGTGGAATTAGAATTAAAGCATGAAGGCTATAATACCGAAGTACATTATAATGGCAGAACTGGATTGGATGCAGCGTTGAACAATGAATGGGATGCCATCTTACTTGATTTGATGCTACCAGAACTAAACGGATTAGAAGTTTGCCGTCGTGTGCGCCAGACCAAAAATACGCCAATCATTATGATGACAGCAAGAGATTCAGTGATCGATCGGGTCTCAGGGCTAGATCACGGAGCAGACGATTATATTGTGAAACCCTTTGCGATTGAAGAGCTACTAGCTCGTTTGCGTGCGCTGTTACGTCGAATCGACATTGAAGGAGACAAAAATGTTGCCAAACAAACGACGATCACTTATCGTGATTTAACCATCGAGAAAGAAAACCGTGTGGTGCGTCGAGGCAGTGATGTCATTGAATTGACGAAGCGTGAGTACGAGTTGCTTCTTACTTTGATGGAGAACGTCAATGTCGTCTTAGCCCGTGATGTTCTGCTGAACAAAGTTTGGGGTTATGAAACAGAAGTAGAAACAAACGTAGTCGATGTGTATATTCGTTATCTACGGAATAAGATCGACGTACCTGGAGAAGAGAGCTATATCCAAACTGTTCGGGGGACAGGATACGTGATGCGTTCGTGAGCTTAAAAAAAAGAATGAAAAAACTAAAAGAACTGAAGGGGCCTTCTTTGACTGTGAAGTGGGCCTTCGCAAGTTCTTTCTTTATATTTGTTGTTTTTACAATTTTTGCAGTCATCACTTACAAAACGTCTATCAACCTGCTTGTGGCTAAAGAAGAAAATAACGTGGAGCGTACGATGTCGGAAGTAGCTTCTAGGTTAGCCAATTCAGACCAAGAATTGACATTGGTGCGTACCTATCGCAATTTAACTAAGAACGATAGTGGTGATACGAGCATCTACGACCGAACTTCAACAATTGATGGGAACTTAATGAAGATCGACTCGTTTATTTCCGAGTTAGGCCAGTCTCCTTTGAGCTTATTTGTTTATAATCTGAATCAGGAATTGATTTTCAAAACCCATGAAAATAATCTTTCTCTGATCGATGTGCAGCGAAAGCCGCCCACGATCGTGACATTGGACAATATTACAGGCTTTTTGTCGATCCAGCCAATCTACTCAAAAGAAACGAGAGAAAAAATTGGTTATGCTCAGACATTTTATGAACTGACCTCCTTTTATGAAATTCGCAGTAAGCTCTTGTTAACGCTAATCATACTTGAAGTCGTTTCCTTGATTCTCAGTAGCGTTTTAGGTTTTTTCTTATCTGCTTATTTCTTGCAGCCACTGAAAGTTTTGCGGGATACAATGGAAACCGTTCGAAAGAATCCCCAATCGACCGTGCATATGCCTGAACTGAATACAAATGATGAATTATCTGATTTGGCAGACATCTTTAATGAGATGCTCGACCGTATGCGGCTATATATCGAGCAGCAAGAACGGTTTGTAGAGGACGTTTCTCATGAATTACGGACGCCAGTGGCAATCATTGAAGGACATATGAGCCTGTTGCAGCGCTGGGGCAAGGACGATCCAGAAGTATTAGATGAATCGCTTGCAGCCAGCATGCAAGAAATCAGTCGAATGAAGACACTTGTGCAGGAAATGCTCGACCTTTCCAGAGCTGAGCAAGTAGATGTCCACTATGCGAATGAAACGACAAAAGCCAAAGAAGTCGTATACCAAGTATTTAATAATTTTAAAATTCTTTACCCGGAATTTGTTTTCACATTGGATGATGATCTTTACCACGAATTGACTTTAAAAATTTATCGGAATCATTTCGAACAGATTATTATTATCATCTTAGATAATGCCGTCAAGTACTCCACAGATCGCAAAGAGGTCCATTTATCTATTTCTTCTGATCGACAAACGTTTGAGATTGCAATTCAAGATTTTGGTGAAGGAATCAGCAAAGATGACTTGGATAAAATTTTCAATCGATTTTATCGAGTGGATAAGGCGAGAGCAAGAACCAAAGGGGGAAATGGGTTAGGACTATCCATTGCTAAGCAATTATTGGAAAGTTATAAAGGGCGCATTACTGCAGAAAGTGTGATTGGGCAAGGAACGATTTTTAGAATATATATTCCTGTGGTTCAATCTAGTAAGGATGTTTTGAAATAGCGCAGATCCTCTGCGAAGAAACCAGCTGGTTGTTGTAGGTTAGCGACAATCAGATGGTTTTTTCTTTATAAGGGATCTTACTTAATGGACAGCGTTTCTGCTTGTTCATATAAACAGGAACGATTGAGGAACACGAATAGTTATAAAACGCAATTATTGCTATAAAAGCGAACGATGAGATAAAGAATAGAAGAAAGATTCGGCTAAAAAAAATGTTGAGAAAAAGCTTTGTTTTTTGTTGATTTTTCGCAGTAGAATTGCTATATTAGTATTTGTCTTTGTGATAGTCACTGTTTAAATCTTTCAAATATTTTTTCAAAATAAATGTTGACGAAGATCAAGACAGATGTTATTATAACAAAGTCGTCAGAAAGCATTAGGTAAAACAACTTAAAAAGTTAGAAAAAACTTTCAAAAAAGTTGTTGACACAAAGCTTTCGAGATGATAAGATATAAAAGTCGCTGAGAGATAAAGAGTGATTAAATAACAATCGCTTGAAAAAACTTTTGAAAAAAGAGTTGACATTCGCTTGTTGATCTGATATGATTTAAAAGTTGCTAACGCAGCGCAGTAGACCTTTGAAAACTGAACAAAGCAAGCAAACGAACCAATGTGTAGGGCGCTTCATTTATGAAGCAAAATACATGCAAGCAATAGCTAGCAAAGTTAATTTTATTTGAGCTTAACGATCCTATGGATCGTTCAAACAAATCATTATGAGAGTTTGATCCTGGCTCAGGACGAACGCTGGCGGCGTGCCTAATACATGCAAGTCGAACGCTTTTTCTTTCACCGGAGCTTGCTCCACCGAAAGAAAAAGAGTGGCGAACGGGTGAGTAACACGTGGGTAACCTGCCCATCAGAAGGGGATAACACTTGGAAACAGGTGCTAATACCGTATAACACTATTTTCCGCATGGAAGAAAGTTGAAAGGCGCTTTTGCGTCACTGATGGATGGACCCGCGGTGCATTAGCTAGTTGGTGAGGTAACGGCTCACCAAGGCCGCGATGCATAGCCGACCTGAGAGGGTGATCGGCCACACTGGGACTGAGACACGGCCCAGACTCCTACGGGAGGCAGCAGTAGGGAATCTTCGGCAATGGACGAAAGTCTGACCGAGCAACGCCGCGTGAGCGAAGAAGGTTTTCGGATCGTAAAACTCTGTTGTTAGAGAAGAACAAGGATGAGAGTAGAACGTTCATCCCTTGACGGTATCTAACCAGAAAGCCACGGCTAACTACGTGCCAGCAGCCGCGGTAATACGTAGGTGGCAAGCGTTGTCCGGATTTATTGGGCGTAAAGCGAGCGCAGGCGGTTTCTTAAGTCTGATGTGAAAGCCCCCGGCTCAACCGGGGAGGGTCATTGGAAACTGGGAGACTTGAGTGCAGAAGAGGAGAGTGGAATTCCATGTGTAGCGGTGAAATGCGTAGATATATGGAGGAACACCAGTGGCGAAGGCGGCTCTCTGGTCTGTAACTGACGCTGAGGCTCGAAAGCGTGGGGAGCGAACAGGATTAGATACCCTGGTAGTCCACGCCGTAAACGATGAGTGCTAAGTGTTGGAGGGTTTCCGCCCTTCAGTGCTGCAGCAAACGCATTAAGCACTCCGCCTGGGGAGTACGACCGCAAGGTTGAAACTCAAAGGAATTGACGGGGGCCCGCACAAGCGGTGGAGCATGTGGTTTAATTCGAAGCAACGCGAAGAACCTTACCAGGTCTTGACATCCTTTGACCACTCTAGAGATAGAGCTTCCCCTTCGGGGGCAAAGTGACAGGTGGTGCATGGTTGTCGTCAGCTCGTGTCGTGAGATGTTGGGTTAAGTCCCGCAACGAGCGCAACCCTTATTGTTAGTTGCCATCATTTAGTTGGGCACTCTAGCGAGACTGCCGGTGACAAACCGGAGGAAGGTGGGGATGACGTCAAATCATCATGCCCCTTATGACCTGGGCTACACACGTGCTACAATGGGAAGTACAACGAGTTGCGAAGTCGCGAGGCTAAGCTAATCTCTTAAAGCTTCTCTCAGTTCGGATTGTAGGCTGCAACTCGCCTACATGAAGCCGGAATCGCTAGTAATCGCGGATCAGCACGCCGCGGTGAATACGTTCCCGGGCCTTGTACACACCGCCCGTCACACCACGAGAGTTTGTAACACCCGAAGTCGGTGAGGTAACCTTTTTGGAGCCAGCCGCCTAAGGTGGGATAGATGATTGGGGTGAAGTCGTAACAAGGTAGCCGTATCGGAAGGTGCGGCTGGATCACCTCCTTTCTAAGGAATAGTACGGAAGACTACACATCGTTTGCCTTTGTTCAGTTTTGAGAGGTCTACTCTCAAAGATAAATACCCGGGGCCTTAGCTCAGCTGGGAGAGCGCCTGCTTTGCACGCAGGAGGTCAGCGGTTCGATCCCGCTAGGCTCCATTAACGACAGAGGTCGTTAAGTTTGTTCATTGAAAACTGGATATCGAAGAAAATCAAAACAAGTAACACACACCGAGTTGACAAGTTAAAGAGTTTTTTAATAAGTTCAACGCTTATTTTCTTGAGCAACCTTCTATCGCTAGAAGAAGTACTCACCGACCGTAAGGTCAAAGGTTAAGTGAATAAGGGCGCACGGTGGATGCCTTGGCACTAGGAGCCGATGAAGGACGGGACTAACACCGATATGCTTTGGGGAGCTGTAAGTAAGCTATGATCCAGAGATTTCCGAATGGGGGAACCCAGCATTTTATAGGATGTTACACAGTTGTGAATACATAGCAGCTGTGAGGTAGACGCAGAGAACTGAAACATCTAAGTACCTGCAGGAAGAGAAAGAAAATTCGATTCCCTGAGTAGCGGCGAGCGAAACGGGAAAAGCCCAAACCAACAAGCTTGCTTGTTGGGGTTGTAGGACTCCGATATGGTAGTTGAAACAGATAGTCGAAATACTTGGAAAAGTATGTCAAAGAGGGTAAAAACCCCGTAGATGAAATCTGGCTCACACCTAGGAGGATCCTGAGTACGGCGGAACACGAGGAATTCCGTCGGAATCCGGGAGGACCATCTCCCAAGGCTAAATACTCCTAGTGACCGATAGTGAACCAGTACCGTGAGGGAAAGGTGAAAAGCACCCGGAAGGGGAGAAATAGATCCTGAAACCGTGTGCCTACAACAAGTTAGAGCCCGTTAATGGGTGATAGCGTGCCTTTGTAGAATGAACCGGCGAGTTACGATAGCATGCGAGGTTAAGTTGAAGAGACGGAGCCGCAGCGAAAGCGAGTCTGAATAGGGCGAATGAGTATGTTGTCGTAGACCCGAAACCATGTGATCTACCCATGTCCAGGTTGAAGGTGCGGTAAAACGCACTGGAGGACCGAACCCACGTATGTTGAAAAGTGCGGGGATGTGTGGGTAGCGGAGAAATTCCAAACGAACTTGGAGATAGCTGGTTCTTCCGAAATAGCTTTAGGGCTAGCCTCGGAATTGAGAATGATGGAGGTAGAGCACTGTTTGGACTAGGGG
>NZ_CP050816.1:1537500-3433237 GCF_021496385.1 Enterococcus gallinarum
GGAGGTTTAGCTCAGCTGGGAGAGCATCTGCCTTACAAGCAGAGGGTCAGCGGTTCGATCCCGTTAACCTCCATTACGGTTTGGTAGTTCAGTTGGTTAGAATGCCTGCCTGTCACGCAGGAGGTCGCGGGTTCGAGTCCCGTCCAGACCGTTTCATTATTATTGTAAATACACCATGTTATTATGGCTCGGTAGCTCAGTTGGTAGAGCAATGGATTGAAGCTCCATGTGTCGGCAGTTCGATTCTGTCCCGCGCCACCATGGAGGAGTAGCGAAGTGGCTAAACGCGACGGACTGTAAATCCGTTCCTTCGGGTTCAGTGGTTCGAATCCACTCTCCTCCATTTTATAGGGGCATAGTTTAAAGGTAGAACAGCGGTCTCCAAAACCGTTAGTGTGGGTTCAATTCCTGCTGCCCCTGCCATTATTATTTTAAAAAGTTTTCTTATCACGGCGGGTGTGGCGAAGTGGTTAACGCACCGGATTGTGGCTCCGGCATTCGTGGGTTCGATTCCCATCACTCGCCCTTTCATTTTTGGGGTATAGCCAAGCGGTAAGGCAACGGACTTTGACTCCGTCATGCGTTGGTTCGAATCCAGCTACCCCAGTTCGATTTACATTTTTGTAAATTGCAGAAATAGTATAATGGCGGTATAGCCAAGTGGTAAGGCAGAGGTCTGCAAAACCTTCATCACCGGTTCAAATCCGGTTACCGCCTTAGTACGATACTAATATTTGCGTTATGCCGACGTGGCGGAATTGGCAGACGCGCTGGACTCAAAATCCAGTGCCCGCGAGGGCGTGCCGGTTCGACCCCGGCCGTCGGTATTATCGATACATCATTCGTTCGTACGATTGATGTATCGATTTTTATCCTAATATTGGTTGAAGATCAACTGGTTGGATAAAAAAAGCTGTTAAAATTTAGTAAGTACTTGAGTGATCTGCAATCATGCCGACGTGGCGGAATTGGCAGACGCGCCAGACTCAAAATCTGGTGTCCGCAAGGACGTGCCGGTTCGACCCCGGCCGTCGGTATAACAATGAAGCATCAACGTAAGGAATACGTTGATGCTTTTTTTATTTAAATGTGTGCTTTCTTAAATTTTGAAAGGATTGATCTTTATCAGCAAAAAGAAAAAGTATTGCGAATTACTGTTTTAGAAAATTTACTAGAATGCGTATTTATTTTCACTAGCTGAGAGTATTCATAAGCAGTAACATAAAACTGTAAAGAGTATTCATAAGAAGGAGTGGAAATGAATGAAAAAAGTTGCATTAATTACCGGTGCTGGTCAAGGTATTGGCTTTGCCATAGCTAAGCGTTTGTACAAAGACGGCTTTGACGTGGCAATGGTGGATTACAATGAAAACTCTGTAAGAGCGGCAGCGAAAGTGCTTGGTGAACATGCGATTGCTATCAAAGCAGATGTTTCGGAACGGGATGAGATTTTTTCAGCAGTTGATAAAGTAATAGATGTCTATGGTGACTTATCAGTGATTGTAAATAATGCTGGGGTAGCACCGACTACACCGATAGAGTCTATTACTCCAGAACAGTTTGAAAAAGTTTATTCCGTGAATGCCGGGGGCGTATTATGGGGAACACAAGCGGCTTCTGAAGCATTTCAAAAGTTGAATCATGGTGGAAAAATCATCAATGCTTGTTCACAGGCAGGTGTTGTGGGTAATCCTAATCTCATGTTGTACAGTAGCTCAAAGTTCGCTGTTCGTGGTATGACCCAAATCGCTGCGCGAGATTTAGCTGACTATGGTATTACTGTAAATGCTTATGCACCAGGTATTGTTAAAACACCGATGATGATGGATATTGCGCATCAAGTAGGTGCTAATGCTGGTAAAGATGATGAATGGGGGATGCAAACTTTTAGTAAAGATATCGCATTGAAACGTTTATCTGAACCCGAAGATGTTTCGGCGGTCGTTTCATTTTTAGCCAGTGATGATGCCAACTATATAACTGGACAAACAATCATTGTGGATGGCGGAATGCAGTTCCAGTAATCAATAAGTTGTTGATCTAGGATTGGGCGTTCGGATAGTCCCGCAGGTTTTCAGTTGATTGAAACTCACCAAAATAGTGGCATTTTCTTGTTCAATTGTTACTGTAAGAAAAACTAAATGATAGTAGTTATGTAATTTGCTGTTTCATGCAAATCATCGAATGAATGACCCGATTAGATAGATTCTAATCGGGTCATTCATCTGTATACGAAGGAACGATCGAAAAAGTCTAAGAATGGAGTTATCACAAAGAATAGAACAAAAGATAAAGCAATTCTTTAGCCCTTGGCAAATTTGATGATTTCAACTTCCATGGGGGCGAGGGTGAGTTCACAAACTTTTCTTTTTGATAATAATGCTGTACCTTCCGATAGAAATTGTACTTGTTGTGAATCGTTTGTATGATTAAGTAGGAATAAGAAGATATGGGTTGGTCCTTGTCGAACAGTGACAGACAACTCGCTGTTTTCTTGCAAATACCTCTCAGCAACTTTTTTTAGTTTTGCATCACTAAAAATGTCGTTCAATAAGTCGGTCAAACCATCTTGTTCTAACTCGGTCCCTAAGTAATAGGCCAGCCCTTTGCCAAATCGATGCTTAGTGATGGCTGGTGAATCTTTAAGAAAGTCACTTGTGAAAGTGGCGAGTGGGATAGCGCCTTGTAAATGGACCAGTTCTTCCCACCGACGATTTTCATAAAATTTATTTTTAAAATGCACTTGTTGCTGGATTTCCGGTTTTAAAGGCTGAAATTCTTCAACTGTGATTCCCAATACTTCTTTAAAAAGTCCTGGATAGCCGCCAAGATAGACTTGATCGTTTTCGTTGACGATTCCGCTGAAGAAATTTGTCAAGAATGTTCCACCATTTGCTACAAATTCTTTGACTTTATTTCCGAATCCTTCTGATGCAGAGTACAAATTATACGCAATCACAAGGGGATAGCCGTCTAGTGATTCAGATGGATGAATGAAATCAACAGCAATGTTCAACGCTCTTAGAGCGGCATATAACGCCCTCATTTGGTGAATATAGCGAATATTGGTATTCGGCTTCGCATCTAGCTCAAGGGCCCACCAATTTTCCCAATCAAATACGATAGCAATATCGGCAACAAACCGGCTGCCAACGATGTCATTCAACTGTTTTAATTCATTTCCCAGAGCAGCACATTCTCGAAAGGTGCGACTTGTGTGTGGATCACCACGAGGGACTATTGCACTATGGAATTTCTCTGCCCCTCCTTGTGATTGGCGCCATTGAAAGAACATCATGCCATCGGAGCCATGAGCAAGTGCCTCATAACTCCATAAGCGCATTTGACCGGGTTTTTTGACGCCGTTTACTTGGCGCCAGTTGACCGCACTTGGGGCTTGTTCCATGATCAAAAAAGGTTTCTTTTTTAAACTTCGCATGAGATCATTGGCTAAGAATTGGGGATAGGGCAGAGATTCAAACGGATTAGGATAGGCATTCCAGCTAACGACATCCATTTCAGAAGCCCATTTGAAGCCATCGACATATTTATGAAGACCCATCAAATTCGTCATGAATGGGATGTTTGACGAGAATGTTTGAATTGCCTTTTTCTCGATCTGATAAATTTCCAGATTCATATCAGAAATGAAGCGACGATAATCAAGCTGTTGACAAGGATTCTTAAAAGTCGGCATTTCTTCTGGTAGGAAAATCTCATCCCATTCTTGATAGGTTTGGCTCCAAAATTTTGTTGACCAAGCCGTATTCAATGCTTCAATTGTTTGGTATTTTTTTTCTAGCCAATTTTGGAAACTGGCACGACAGTTCGGGCAATAACATTCATGGATGTGACAAGTATATTCATTATTGATATGCCACATCACAACTCCCGGATGTTGGCTGTATCGTTTGGCAACAGCTTCACTGAGCCGGCGGGCATATTCCCGATAAATCGGTGAGGTCGGACAATAGTGCTGGCGAGAACCATGTACCAACCGATTGCCATGAATGGTCATCGGCATCATTTCAGGATATTTTTTGACTAACCATGCAGGGGGCGAAGCTGTTCCATTGGCTAAATCGATGGCAATATTGTTTTCATAAAGGAGATCCATCAGCCAATCCAAAAAAGTGAAATCAAATGTTGATTCATTTGGTTGAATGTTTACCCAACCAAAAATATTGATGCTGACATAATTGACTCCAACTTCTCTCATTAAGCGCATGTCTTCCTTTATCGTTTCTTGTGACCACTGTTCAGGATTGTAATCTGCGCCGTAATAAATTTGTTTTTGATCAACCATCTGTTAAACTTCCTTTCTCATAGTAAGACATATTTGTTTCAATCATAACAAAAAAAGTAAAAGCTGAAAGCGTTAGCAAAAAGGTGCATGAAATAATACAAATATCTGTAAAATGTTCAAACCGATCTCAATACACGAGAACCATATTACTTGCTGTTTTTTTATTTTCAACCTACAATTAAATATAATTGATAACACTCAATTCTTAATGAAGATGTATTATTATTAGATGTTCTTTTATATTTATGCACATCTTCAGCATTTTTGAAATGAGCGAAAGGAATGGTTGGATATGTCAAAACCTATACAAATATTTTCAGAAATTGAACCGTTAAAACGGGTGATGCTCCATCGTCCTGGTGCAGAACTTGAAAACTTGATGCCGGATTATTTAGAAGACTTGTTGTTTGACGATATTCCATTTTTGGCACAAGCCCAACAAGAACATGATTTTTTTGCAAAAGTTTTAGTGGAGAATGGCTGTGAAGTGGTTTATTTAGAAGACCTGGCTGCTGAAACATTACAGCTTTCAGGGTGTAAGGAAGCTTTCTTGGATGATTATTTGCAAGAGACGAAAATTCAAGATCAAGATGTATTAAATGAAGTCAGAGACTATTTTCTTTCGATTAAAGACGAACGAGCGTTTATTGATCAAACGATGGCGGGGTTAAAAAAACAGGATCTTTCCATATCGAAGACTGCAAGTTTGTCAGCAATGCGGGAAAATGATTATCCATTTATTATTGATCCGATGCCAAACCTTTATTTTACAAGAGATCCGTTTGCTATTATAGGACATAGCATTTCTCTTAACCGGATGTTTTCGGAAACTCGTCGAAGAGAAACGCTTTATGGACAGTACATTTTCAAGCACCATCCGCAGTTCGCCAAGCCATCGGTCAATTTCTTGTATGATCGAGAAGAACCTGCACGTATCGAAGGTGGGGATCAGCTTGTTTTGTCCCAGCATGTATTAGCGATCGGTATTTCTCAGCGTACAGAAGTGCACTCTATCGAAAAAATTGCTGAAAACATTTTTTCAATGGAACCGTCATTTGAACATATTTTAGCATTTGATATTGGTTCTGAACGGAAATTTATGCATCTGGACACAGTCTTTACCATGATTGATAAAGACAAGTTTACGATTCACCCTGAAATAGAAGGTGAACTAACCTTGTTCTCTATTACAAAGCAAGGACAAGAAATCAAAGTAGTTGAAGAAAAAGATACGTTAGATCACATTTTATGCCGTTATTTGGACTTGCCGGCAGTCGAGTTGATTCGTTGTGGCGGCGACGATATCACGGCAGCTGCCAGAGAGCAATGGAACGATGGATCAAACACATTAGCCATCGCGCCTGGCGAAGTGATCGTCTATGACCGGAATACTATTACGAACCAACTTTTAGCAGAGGCCGGTATTAAATTACATCAAATTCCAGGTAGTGAATTAGTAAGGGGCCGTGGCGGCCCCCGCTGCATGAGCATGCCGTTTATTCGTACAGCTGATTGATAGAATGACTAGCTGATTTAAGTGTTTTTTTATCAGCAAAAAACAGGTGGCATCACAAATTAGGACGTTTAAAAAAGATGAGAGGAAGTCATTTTTCTTTCATCTTTTTTTTATTTGATTAAAAAACCTCCATTATAATGAAAGGGATTACTTTTCGTGAAATTGTGCAAAAAATTTAAATTTTATATGTAATGATTATAAAAAAACAGATGAAACCTTGTTATACTACAAAATATATGTTACGGTTATATTAGTGACGCGGGTAAGTGTGAGTAGATGACACTTATTAAATTTTAACACCATACGAACAGCGATCGCTTGATTCGTAATGGTTTTTTTTCGCGAAAAAAAGTAGAAAGTAGGTGAGAGAATGTCTGTAGATGCCATTCGTTTGCTGCAAGAAGCAGAAGAGTTTGCAGAACAAAAAAACACGAAAGCGGAAGCTGAAAAAAAACAACTGATCCATGAAAGTCAAACAAGAATTTCAGCATTCCAGAAAGAATTGGTACAAAAAGAACGTGAAGCACAACGAATGATTGAAGAAAAAGTTGCAACGGAATTTGAGCAATCAAAACAACCCCTTGTGGCAAAAACAAAAGAGGAAGTTGAGACATTGCGCACGATTTCAGCTGAGTTGAGAGAACAAGCATTGGCAATAATAATAAATAAGGTTGTGACATAGATGGCGATTGCAAAAATGCAAAAATTCAGCCTGTTGACCTTTTACGAACAAAAAGATGCCGTTTTACAGCAGTTACAAGACTTTCAAGGTGTCGAATTGCTTTCTTCTGAAATGTATTACGAGTCAGAGGAAACCACAGGCGTGTTAACACCCGTTCGTGATGAACAGAAACAGACTGAAGAAGTAGAAAACCAATTTGATCAAGTAAATTGGGGCCTGCAATTATTAGAGGAATATGTTCCAAAAAAAGGAATGCTGGAAAAACTTCGGCAACCAATCAAGCGCTACACACTTCACGAATTAGCGCAAGCCGCTCATACTTATCCTTGGCAAGAAGTTTGTCAAACACTTCGAAAACAAGACAAACGTTTACGATTGATCGAACAAGAAAAACGAGAGCTTTTGGCTCAAGAAGCAGAACTGAATAGATGGAAATACTTTGAAGACCGTCCTCAGATTTTGAATGAATTAAAAAAATCAGGTGGCCTATTAGGTTCGCTCCCAAATTCAGAATTTGCGGCTTTCACAAAGGGTTGCGAAAAACTGCCACTCGTTTATTTTGAAACAGTTTATCAATCACAAACGACTACATACTTATTCGTTCTTTTCCATAAAGATGTTAAAGATAAAGTAAGTTCCCTTTTAAAAAAGACTGCATTCGAGCAGTATACCTATCCCTATTCAGGTCTGCCAAAAAATGACCTGCAACATGTAAAAGAAAAATCCCACGCATTGATTGAGGAAGAAAAAACAATCAAACACTCCTTACGTGCAATGAGCGAAGAGCAGGGACAATTGCGTCTCGTAGCAGAGTATTTAGATGGCGCGATCAAACGAGCTCAGAGTAATGAAAAGTTGCTTCGTTCGGCTCATGCCGTAGCTATTTCAGGCTGGATCCCTGTTGAGCAAGCAGCAGAACTGGAGAAAAGGATCCAACAGGCCAGCAAAGATGCTTTTTATCTTGAATACCAACAAGTGAAAGAACAAGAAATCGAGGATGTTCCGATTTTGTTGAATAATTCGCGGTGGATACAACCCTTTGAAGGGTTAGTGCGGATGTATAGTTTGCCCCAGTATGATGAATTAGATCCTACACCGTTTATGGCGCCATTTTATATGGTTGCATTTGGAATGATGGTTGCAGATTTTGGCTATGGATTATTACTGTTTTTGGCAACATTCTTGGGCAAAAAATTCTTTCATTTAAGTAAAGGATTGGAACAAAATTTGACGCTGTTTCAGCTTTGTTCGATTCCCACGATTATTTGGGGCTTGATTTATGGTAATTTCTTTGGCTTTGAATTGTCATTCCAATTGTTATCAGCCCAAGAAGATGTCAATCAGATTTTGGTCTTGTCGATCATTTTCGGATATATCCAAATCATGTTTGGATTAGCTTTGAAGTTTTATGTCCTTTGGAAACGAAAAGATCAGAAGCTACAGGCTGTTTTTCAGGCTGGATCTTGGATGGTCTTTTTGATCAGTGTTGTTCTATTGGCAGCAGGAATGTTGCTGTTGCCTGATTCGCCTTTACAAACCATTGGTTTGATCATGATTATCGCTAGCTTAGTGGCAGTTGTATTTGGCGGTAGTTTAGAAGGCAAAACACTAGCTGGTAAAATCGGCTCAGGACTATATGGATTAATGGATGTTACGAATTACGTAGGGGATATGATCAGCTTCACACGACTCATGGCGTTAGGAGTCGCAGGGGGAAGTATCGCATCCGCATTTAATTTGATCATCAGTTATTTACCAATAGCTGCGCGTTTCACAGTCGGTATTTTGCTTTTTGTGGCGCTGCATGCATTAAATATCTTTTTAAGCTATTTAAGTGCGTATGTTCATGGTATTCGTTTACAGTATTTAGAATATTTCGGAAAATTTTTCACCGGTGGGGGACGAGCATTTGTACCTTTCAAAACCGATGAAAAATACGTAGAGGTTATCTCAGAAGAGAAAATGCAGGAGGAAAAGAATGGAAAATTGGATTAGTTTCTTTTATGAAAATGGCGGGTTAGTTTTTGCCGCATTAGGTGTAGCTACAGCGACAATTTGTGGTGGGATCGGCTCAACGATCGGGGTCGGTATGACCAGTGAAGCCGCTGCAGGATTGACTGCAGAGCAACCAGAAAAATTTGGACAGGCCTTGATCTTGGAACTGTTGTCAAGTACCCAAGGACTATACGGTTTCGTTATATCATTCATGATTTTTGGTCAAATGAGCGGAACGATCTCCCTTGATAGAGGAATGTACCTATTTATCGCTTCTTTACCTATTGCGTTGACAGCAATCGTTGCCGGAAGATGGCAAGGACGTGCTGCAAGTGCCGCTATGCAGATTTTAGCCAAGAAACCGGAGCACGTAACAAAAGGGATCATTTATGTAGCGATGATGGAAACGTATTGTATCTTAGGTTTCGTTATTTCCTTCTTGCTAGTTTTAAATTAAGAGGGGGAGAAAGATGTCTGATATTACGCGATTAACCGAAAAAATCACAGCAGATGCTGAAAAGAAGTATCAGTTGGTCCTTAATGATGCACAAGTAGAAATTGAAAAACAGGAGCGTCTCAAACGTTCTCAACTAGAAGAACAACTTTCTGATCGTTTGGCCCAATTTGAAAAAGAAAAACGGGCAGAAATGTATTTGCAGATTTCCGATATTCACATTCAGTCTCGCAATAAAGTGCTTGCCGCGAAACAATCCGTTTTGGAAGAATTGTTTAGTGAGGCACTTGAGCGCTTGAACCAAATGGAAGCCGCTGATTTTCAAGCATTCGTCACAAAAGGAGTACAAGAAGCACAGGTTTTTGGTGAAGTTGAATTGGTATTGGGAGAAAAAAGTGCGCATCTGCTGACAGAAGGTTCATTGAAAGAGATTCAACAAACGATTCCTGAATGTCGACTAACAGTTGCAAAACAAGTTTTGCCGCGAAAAGGCGGATTTTTACTGCGCCAAGGCGATATTGAGCTGAACTTTACGTTTGATGCGTTGTTGGATGCCAGCAAAGAAGAGTTGAGTCATACATTACTGCAATTGATTTTTGAACAGTAAGCGGGTGTAAAAATGGAAGATATCAAATACAACACGCTGAATACACGAATACGAACCTATGAAGCGGAATTGATCAGTCGCAGCCGTTACGAACGTATGCTTTCTGCCAACAGTGCCGAAGAAGTTTATGCTCTTTTGCGAGAAACCGTTTATGGTGATTTTATCAATGAAGAAGATCGAGTCCATGATTTTGAACAAGTATTGACCGCAGAATTAAAACGAGTATATGAAAACTTGTATCAGCTAACACCTGATCGTTCTGTGGTGGATTATTTTGCCCTTCGCTATGATTATCAAAATCTGAAGGTGTTAGTAAAAGCTAAATTCATGAAACAAGACTTTTCTGAATTTTTGGTACCGATCGGAACCATGCCTTTAAATGAATTGAAAGATTTGGTCAACACAAGAAAAAGTGCGCACGCAGAGCAGCCAATGATTGCTTGTATCGATGAAGTATTTTCCTATATCGAAAATTATCATGAGATTCAATCCGTAGATATCATTTTTGACAATCATTTTTGGGAGCATCTTTGGTCAATCGGTAAGCGATATGATGATCCGTTTTTACAAGGGATCATTCAACGGCAAGTAGATATTTTTAATATTTCGACAGCACTACGTAGTTACGCCATGAAGCGTCATCGAGGCTTTATCAGCGCTGTTCTAGCAGATAATGGGACTCTCCCTGCAAAAGAGCTGTTGGAAGCAATCACGACGTCTTTGGAAGTTTTTGTCCAGTATCTGCAAAATACACCTTACAAACATTTGATTAATCACAGCTATGAAGAACTGCTTGAGAAGAAGACCCTCAATACGTTTGATCTGCGAAAAGATAACTTTTTGATGGCAAAATTGAAAGAACAAAAAATCGTACCATTCGGTCCAGCTGCGATGATCGGTTACTTGTATGCAAAAGAAATCGAAAGTAAAAATTTACGGATTATTTTGATTGGAAAAATCAATAAAGTACCGGAAGAGATATTAAGAAGTCGGGTGCGTGATACGTATGAATAAAAAAATAGCAATGATGGGTGGCAAAAACTCAATTTTGCCCTTCAAAGGTCTAGGAATCGATATCTATCCTGTAGACGATCTTGAAGAAGCCGCACAACAGCTGCAGGAAATGGCAGAAGACTATGGGGTGATCTTCTTGACCGAGCGATTGATTGAACAGTTGGAGTCAATCATTCGACAATACGAAGAACTACCCACGCCAGCCATCATCCCCATCCCCAGCAGTACAGGGAGTCTAGGGATCGGAATGGCACGGATCCAGCAGAATGTCGAGAAAGCTGTTGGAATGAATATATTAGATTCTTAAAAGAGAAGTACGGCAACTAGGAGGAATGCATGTGGCATTTGGCACAATAGAAAAAGTATCTGGTCCCTTGGTCACGGCCTCAGGTTTATCAGGAGCTAAGATCCATGAAATCTGTAAAGTCAGTGAAAAAGGCTTGATTGGAGAAATCATCGAGATCAAGAAAGGTCTCGTGTCGATCCAGGTATATGAAGAAACAGCAGGAATTGGACCGGGCGAACCCGTTGAATCAACAGGGGCTCCGTTATCGGTTGAATTAGCCCCTGGCTTGTTGACAGAAATGTTTGATGGTATTCAACGTCCATTAGATACCTTTATGAATCAAACAGAGAGTGATTTTTTGGAACGGGGTGTGACCATTGACCCGCTAAATCGTCAAAAAAAATGGACGTTCATGCCGCAAGTAAAAGTAGGGGACAACGTCCAAGCTGGAGACATTCTAGGACTTGTTCAAGAAACAACAGCCATTGAACACAAAGTGATGGTTCCGCCAGGTGTGAAAGGCACTGTAAAGGAAATCATGGTAGGTAATTATGCTATTACTGAACCGATTTGTCTTTTAGAAACGGCAGAAGGCGAACAGCGATTGACTATGATGCAAAAATGGCCTGTCCGTAAGCCTAGACCGACTGCAGCAAAGTTAAATCCGGGTGAACCATTAGTCACTGGTCAACGGGTGATCGATACCTTCTTTCCGGTAGCTAAAGGTGGATCGGCAGCTGTACCGGGACCTTTTGGTGCAGGAAAAACCGTTGTTCAGCATCAAATCGCGAAATGGTCGGATGTCGACATCGTTGTGTATGTTGGTTGTGGCGAACGCGGCAATGAAATGAAAGATGTTATCAATGAATTTCCAGAATTGATCGATCCTCACACGGGTGAATCGATCATGGAACGAACCGTTTTGATTGCCAATACTTCAAATATGCCAGTCGCAGCTCGTGAAGCTTCGATCTATACAGGAATCACTATTGCTGAATATTATCGGGATATGGGATACAGTGTAGCGATCATGGCAGATTCGACTTCACGATGGGCCGAAGCATTACGAGAAATGAGCGGTCGTTTACAAGAAATTCCTGGAGATGAAGGATATCCAGCCTATTTAGGCAGCCGGATCGCGGAATACTATGAGCGTGCTGGTCGGTTCCGTTCGTTGGGATCGGAGCCTCGAGAGGGCAGTATTACAGCTATTGGTGCTGTTTCGCCAGCTGGAGGGGATATCTCAGAACCAGTTACTCAAAACACGTTGCGGATCGTGAAAGTTTTCTGGGCATTAGACAGTATGTTGGCACAAAAGCGGCATTTTCCTTCTATTAATTGGCTGAACTCCTATTCTTTGTATGAAGATCAAATCAATTCTTATTTAGATCAGTTGATGGGACCTCGCTGGTCGGAGATGGTCAATGAAGCAATGGCGATCTTGCAAGAAGAAAGCCGCTTAGAAGAGATCGTTCAGCTAGTGGGAATGGATTCTCTCTCTCAGAAAGATCGTTTGACGATGATGACGGCTCGTTCTTTACGTCAAGATTATCTGCAGCAGAATGCTTTTGATGACGTGGACACCTATACGTCAAGAAATAAGCAATTTAAAATGCTAGAAAATATTTTATATTTTGATGAACAAGCAAAACGGGCCTTGCAGCTAGGGGCGTATCTGGATGATATAACCAAAGGTACCATCGATCTGCGAGAACGGATTGCCCGCAGTAAATATATTCCTGAAGAAGAACTAACACGTTTAGATGCAATCAAACAGGACACGAAAGCATTATTACAAAAAATCGTAGAGACTGGAGGAATTCATTAATGCTAAAAGAATATCGAACAGTCTCGGAAATCGCTGGTCCTTTGATGGTGGTAGAAAATGTCAAAGGCGTCAAATTTGACGAACTTGTCCAAGTGCGAATGGACAGTGGCGAGGTTCGTCAAGGGCAGGTTTTAGAAGTCAGCGATGATTATGCCGTTGTACAGGTTTTTGAAGGCACTAGTAACCTGAGTGCAGAAGAGAGTAAAGCCCGCTTTTTAGGAACGGGTTTAACGCTTGGTGTATCGCCAGATATGATGGGGCGTGTCTTTGATGGACTAGGTAAGCCTAAAGATGATGGACCGCAGATCATTCCAGAAAAACGAATTGACGTCAATGGCGAAGCCATCAATCCAATGGCCAGAGATTTTCCAGATGAGTTCATTCAAACGGGGATCTCAACGATCGATCACTTGAATACGTTGGTCCGTGGTCAAAAACTGCCGATCTTTTCTGCGTCAGGATTGCCTCATAAGGAAATTGCAGCACAGATCGCCCGTCAAGCGACTGTGCCAAGTCAAGAAGGTAACTTTGCCATCGTTTTTGCGGCGATCGGCATTCCTTTCGAAGAAGCTGAATTCTTTGTAGAAGAGTTTCGCAAAACCGGTGCATTGGATCGCTCGGTATTGTTCATGAACTTAGCCAATGATCCAGCCATTGAGCGGATTGCTACACCGAAAATGGCATTAACAGCAGCCGAGTACTTAGCTTTTGAAAAAGGAATGCATGTATTAGTTATCATGACCGACATGACAAACTATTGTGAAGCGCTGCGGGAAATTTCAGCTGCTCGCCGAGAAGTTCCTGGCAGACGCGGTTACCCTGGTTATTTGTACACCAACTTAGCGACTCTTTATGAACGGGCAGGACGTTTGATGGATAAAGAAGGATCCGTCACTCAAATTCCGATCTTGACGATGCCGGATGGAGATAAGACCCACCCAATACCCGATCTGACCGGCTATATCACGGAGGGACAGATTATCCTTTCCCGTGATCTTTACAAGAGAAACATCAATCCGCCAGTGGATATTCTACCTAGTTTGTCCCGACTGAAAGATAAAGGAACTGGAGAAGGCAAGACTCGGCGGGATCATGCGGCGACGATGAACCAAATCTACGCGGCATATTCTGATGGGAAGGCTGCCAAAGAACTGTCGATCGTATTAGGGGAATCCGCACTTTCAGATATTGATAAGAAATTTGCTCGTTTTGCGGATCTTTTTGAAAAAGAATACGTAAATCAGGGATTTGATACCAACCGAACGATTGAAGAAACATTGGACATTGGCTGGAAATTGCTCGCTACATTACCGAAGCAAGAATTGAGCCGAATCAAAGAAGAATTTATTGAAGCCTATCTTCCTACTGGGGAGGATGTGAATCCTTCATGGCAATAATGAATGTCAATCCGACTCGGATGGAATTGAGTCGGCTTCGCAAACGCTTGACGACGGCAACTCGGGGGCATAAGTTATTGAAAGATAAACAAGATGAGTTGGTTCGCCAATTCATTCAGTTAGTCAAAAAAAATCAAAAATTGCGCCAACAAATGGAATCAGCGTTACAAGCTGGAATGGAAGAGTATGTTTTGGCATCTAGTAGTATTCCTGATGTGATCTTGCAAGAAGCTTTTATGATTCCTTTGAACAAAGTGACGTTAGATGTTCAAAGCCGCACGGTGATGAACATGGAGGTACCGGTACTCAATCCTGTTTATGAAGAAGAAAGTTCGGATGATGATTTTTCATATGGTTTTGTTAGTACGACAAGTGAGTTGGATCTTTCTCTGTCCCATTTGGATCAAATTTTGCCAGTCATGCTGCAATTAGCTGAAATTGAAAAAACTTGTCAGCTGATGGCAAATGAAATCGAACGGACTCGTCGGCGGGTCAATGCACTAGAATACATGACAATTCCGAAGTTGACAGAAACCATCCAATACATTGAGAGTAACTTAGCAGAGGATGAACGAGCAACATTGACACGCTTGATGAAAGTGACGGATATCATTGCCGAAAATGAAACGCGCTAGACGCAATGAGAATTCACCCTTTTTTTTCAACTATTTTCTGTCATGAACAGAAAGATTTTTTAATTGAGAAGTCAGTAAAACTGGTTTATTTTTTCTTTGGGAATAACATAAGCTTACGGCAGCTATTTTCAGTATAAATCTGAAAATAGCTGCCGTGTTTGTGTTATTCGTTTGTTGAAAGACTGATATCACAGTTTTTTATATGAAAGTTAATACTAGAGATTTTTTAAATCAAGAGACGTCAGCTGTTGGCAGGTTTTGGCAAGCGAACGTTGAAAATGATGGTTTCGTCTTTGCTTTCTGCCGAGATATCCCCGCCAGATGCTAACAGAATCTCTTTTGCAATCGGAAGACCAAGACCAGTTCCGCCTGTGGCTGTAGCTCGGGAAGAATCCATGCGATAGAAAGGTTCAAAGAGACGTCCGATCATCTCTTCTGGAATTGTTTTTCCACGATTCGTCAGACGAATGTGAATACTGTCTGATTCGATCAATTCAAGAAGTAAAGACGAATCTGGATAGCTGTAGTTGATGGCATTGCGAATGAGATTATCAAAGACACGAGCTATTTTTTCGGTGTCTACTGTTGCAAGAACATTTTTTTGTAAGTTGAGTTGCCAATTTAGATTCTTTTCTTCCAAGAGAGGTAAAAACTCAAAGGTCAGCTGTTCAAGCATTAAACTTAAATCAGTCGTTTCTGTCTGCAAAACGATCGTGGTCAAATTGAAGCGTGTGATCTCGAAGAATTCACTGATCAATAGTTCCAGCCGTTGGGCTTTTTGTAAAGCAATCTCCGTGTAACGATTCCGCATCGCATTGGATAATTGTGGTTCTTCTTTTAGAAGAGTCAGATAACCTATGACACTTGTCAGAGGCGTCCGCAAATCGTGGGCGAGATAAACGATCAAATCATTTTTCCGCTGTTCCGCTTCTTTAGCGGCACGTTGATCTTGCAGACTTTTCTCCCGCAGTTGATTCATTTCCTCTTGAACATCAATCAGATGGCTCGACAAAGTGATGCGTTTGGTTGGTTCTTCAATCAGTTGAGTCGTGGCTTGGATCGTTTCATTCAAATAACCGATGGCTTTGGTCATATAGTAAATGGTGGTACCAAACCATATCAGTAAAGCGCCTATCGCAACACAAAACAACCAGCGATCCGCAAAAAAACGTAAAATATAGTAGATAGGTTCCGTTCCATACCAAGTCCGGGTTCCGGCAATAAAGCGAATGACTAATGGAATCATTACAAGGAATGCCAGCAAGATTCCAGTGGTGACGAAGTATTGGGTCAAGAGCTTTCGGATCAAAGGATTTCTATTTTTCAATGATATAGCCGACCCCCCATACGGTTTTGATCAATTTAGGTTTACGAGGTTCTTCATGCAACTTTTCTCTTAAACGAGCAATGTGTGCCATGACAGTATTATTGTTATCTAAATACTTTTCTTTCCAAACCGCTTCGAAAAGTGTTTCGGAAGAGACGACGGATCCTTGGTGCTCAAATAAATAAAGCAATATTTTGAACTCAATGGGAGTCAGGAAAACTTCTTTGCCGTAGAGAATGCATTGATGACTGTTGATTTTGAGTATCAAGCCGTCTTTTTCATATTCTTCTACTGTTGGAGAAGCAGTGGAATGATTGTATCGCTGGTAGCGCCGCAATTGGGTTTTTACCCGAGCCACAACTTCTAAAGGATTAAAAGGTTTGGTGACATAGTCATCCGCTCCCAAACTCAATCCAGTGATTTTGTCTAGATCCTCTCCCTTGGCAGTCAGCATCAACACTGGGAAAAAATGGGTCTTGCGGATCTGCTGTAACAGTTGAAAACCATCAATGTCCGGCAACATGACATCTAAAACGGCCAAATCAATGGCTTCTTTTTCAATATAGGCGATGGCACTAGTACCATCATAAAACGGCTGCACACTAAATCCTTCGTTTTGCAAAAAGGTCGTGACTAAGTCCGCAATTTCTTTTTCATCATCAACAACGACTATTTTTTCTGACATACTCTCTCACTCCATCTAAACATAGTTTCGGATTCTCACGTTTCCATACCCCCATCATACCTTACCTGGTAAACTTATGCATCGTTTTCTATTTGATCCTAGCACTGACTCGTGGACCGATCCGACAAATCAACTCATTGGTTATAGTTTGTACTTGCTCGGCAGTATCGCTCCAATCTGTCAGAATTTCAATTTCACTTTCAATTGGGATCGTAGGACAATGGCTCAAGTCTATCAAAAGCATGTCCATGCAGATCAAGCCGATCTGCGGCAAGGACTGACCGCGATAGGAAAGACAAAACTCTTGATTTGATAGAGAACGGGGCAGTCCGTCACAATAGCCGATGCTCACAACACCAACAGTTGTTTCTTGATTCGCGACGGCGGTTTGCCCATAACCGATCGCTTCCCCTTTGGCAACGACTCGCTTAGTGATCAACTGTGCTTTGAGGGTCAGAATAGGCTGTAAGCTTACTCGTTGTTTTGTAGGCTCGTTCGTATCACTGAGGGATCCTGTCAATAAAATCCCCGGACGCACATAATCATAGTTTAAGTCTGGATAATTCAAAATACCATAACTGCTTTGTAAGTGTGTGATACCATAAGAAATCTGTCTCTGATCCAACTCTAGGAGAATCTGATCGAAGCAGGCAATCTGCTTCTGAGTGCGAATCATACTATCAGGATTTAAGCGATCTGCCGAACCAAGATGAGAATAAACACCACTGATCGTCAAGAAGGGCAAATCGAAAATCGAAAGAATCGAATCGATAGTCGGTGTTACACCTAACCGATGCATCCCAGTATCGATGGCTAAATGACAGTCAATCGCTACTTTTCTTTGTGACAATGCTACAGCATGACCTTCGCTGATGATCGATTGGGTCAATGAGTAGCGACGAAGTTCTTTTATGCGTTTTGGAGAGGTATATCCCAAGACCAAGATGGGGCTTTTGACAGCATTTTTCCGCAATTGAATACCTTCATCAATCGTAGCCACCGCAAAAAAATCAATTCCGGCTTGTTCTAAAACAGGAGCAACTTCCTTGGCACCACAGCCGTAGGCATCGGCTTTAACGACTGCCATCACTTTTGTTTTCGGTGAGATGATCCGCTGGATCTCCTGTAGATTATGCAAAAGGGCTGTCTTTGAGAATTCTTTTACGGCCCTTTTAACGGGCGTTGTTTGTTTATGTCTAAACCATGAGTGTTGTTGTCTTAAAAAGAGGCAAATGAATCCAATCGTCAAGATCAAAACAACCAAATAGTTGATTAGATTGTTTTGCAGAATGCTGATTTTTTGGCTCAAAAAGTGTGTGCCGGCAATTGTATAAGGATGCAAAAGGTAAAGCCACAAAGATAGCTGTCCCGGATGCTTCCAAGTCCTGTGGGGATGCCAGCGCAAGATCAGTGGAAATAAGAAAAAGAGTACAACAGGCAAGAAGAGATACATACTGTCATGTTTAGGTATAGAAAACCCATGCAAGTACGCACTCTCAATAAGCAATCCGATAAGACTGATCAAAAAGAAGAGAGCTGTTTTGGATAAACTTCTTTTCTCTGATTGTTTTCTGACCAGCACACCTAAGCACAAAAACAATGGTGTAAAGAAAATACCGTTGCGGGTACCATCTAATAGGTGGAACACAGCAGTATAGAATGGTTCGATTGGTGTCTGTTGGATCAGTCCAAACCAACTATCACCACCTAATCCAATCAGGTACAATCCAGCCGCAAGCCAGAACACTTTTTTGAAGGAGACATGTATCAGCAAACTTGTTAGGAGCAGGCTCCCAGTAATCAAAGCCGGAAAGTACCAAAGATGATAAAGAATGCCATTGACCAAAAGTGCTTGTACTAATGTTCCAACTGGTAGATCGAAGCCGATCGTTTGACTATAGAGTGCTAATGGTAAAAACATTAGTGTGGCTAATAGATAGACTTTTAGCTGTTTTTTGATAAAGTTGAACACTCGTTGTCGCGAAGGATAACTATTGGCCACAGCAAGTTCTGCAAACACATAGTAACCACTGATCATAAAAAAGAAAGGAACAGCTACTCGAAAAATCGTCAATGTGATTAGGATATCGCCTTCTGGCCATAAATAGTGAAGGGGAAGACAATGGATCGCAACCACCATCATGGCTGCAATCACACGAAATTGATCGATTCCTTTATTTTTCATGCGAACTGCCTCACTGTCTGAGCCAAGTAATCATGGTATTCTTCCAGAGTCCATTTTTGGGCAGTGATGACTTGGCTATGGGGAAGCCCGACATAACGAAAATGCCAAGGTTCATAACTGATACCGGTGATCTCTTGTTTATCTTCCGGATAGCGTAGAATAAAGCCATAATTCATCATCTGCTGCATAAATAAATCAGCAGCAGCACTATCTCGAAAATGAGGGCAGATAAGATCATCATCTTCTTGTTTCTTTAGTCCTACATCAATGGCCAGACCGATTTGATGTTCACTGCAACCTGGCAAAGCAACGAATTGTTTGGTATAAGCTAACCCGTTTTCTTTTAGAGAATACTCCCACAAGCGTCGCTGTTCTTTTTCCGTACGATACCCATCTACCAGACGAATGTCCTTTTCTAGTCCGGTTGCTCGCACGAGTCGTTCCCATTGTTTTGCCACTTCTGGCTGCAGGTAAACGTCGTGATCGCTAAAAGGAGCTAGCACTAAGTGCGGGGGCTCTTGATTTTTTTTCAATGGATGGTTTTTATTGATCAATTGTAATGTGTTCATCGTTTGTCCTCCTCTGCCAGCGCAATCAATTGCTCTACTAATATTTCGTAGGATAACCCGACTTCCGCCATCATAGCTGGGTAGCGGGAGTGCCCAGTAAATCCCGGCATGGTGTTGATTTCGTTTAAATAGATCGCTCCTTGATTGGTGACGAAAAAATCGATTCGAGCCAGACCCGTCAACCCCAAGTTTCGATAAAGCAGCTGTGCCTGCTCCTTGATCTGTGATTCAAGCGCGAGAGGCAATGGTGCTGGGACAGTGATCGTGGCGCTGATTAATTGGTATTTCTCTTCAAAATCAAAAAAACCGTCGACAAGAGAAATCGCATCACAAGCACCAATCGTCAATTGCTCATTTCCTAAGATGCCGCAGCCAATTTCAATACCCGCTATCGCCTTTTGGATCAACACAGTAGAACCGTAAGCAAAAGCAGTCGTTAATGCAGATTGGAGCGCTGTTTTGTCAGTTACTTTTGTGATCCCTTTTGAAGAACCGGCTTCATTCGGCTTGATAAAGATCGGGAATCCATGGTCTTGAATAAAACGATCGATTGTGGCAGGATCGTTTTCATAGCGGGATAAAAGCAAAGTGGGAGCACTAGCGATTCCCATAGTATCAGCAAGTTGATGCAAGAGCCATTTGTTCATACATAATGCGGAGGCAGCGACATGGCAACCAACATAAGGCAGGTTCATTAGTTCAAGCAGTCCTTGAATACAGCCATCCTCGCCATACTTCCCATGCAAGACTGGAAAGAGGACATCAGGGACGATTCGTTTTTCTCCTAATATAAATCCTTGGCTAGAAAAAGTCAGCTGGTGACAGTTTTTGTGATCTTCTAGCCAAGTATCATTGCGAACATTCGCGAGGTTTCCTTGATACAAATACCAATCCATTGTTGGTGCGATGCCAATGGTCATTACTTCATATTTCAGCGGGTCAATAGCTTGGATCACACTTGCTGCTGAGGCTAGTGACACTGAGTATTCTGGAGAATTCCCTCCAAATAAAACGGCAATTTTTTTCATCATTTTCTTCCTTTCCTTTTTTCTTTTAAGGTTACATTCAGTGTACCTAGGAAAAGAAAAGAAAATTTGCGGTCTTCCTGTTGTCTTTCTCGTATTTTTATGATGAAAATCTAACGATTTTATGACAAAGGGCTTGAAGAAAGCAGGGGAAGCTATTGTTAGTGATCAAATGGACAACAACTCTTGGTACAGAAGTGCGTTGAAGGAAGAGCTCACGCATGCAGGAAAGCGTACAAAAAAGGAACCGAGCTGAACTATTTTCAACTTGGTTCCTCTGTATTCATACGTTAGTTCTTTGGCGTAGTGTGATGTGCCCAATTGAGGCAGCTATAGCTAAAGAAGATACAGTTAAGTGTGCAACAATAGCTGATCATCTTTTAGCTCAGTCCCACTATTTTGATGGAAAAGTGCCATCAAATCCGGTACCGTTAAGGATTGTTTTTCCTCACCTGCGATATCGACAACGATTTTGCCTTGATGGAGCATAATCAAGCGATTGCCGTAACGGATGGCATCTTCCATATCATGAGTGACCATAAAGGCGGTCAACTGCTGTTCTTGAATCAACTGATCAGTCAGTGCCATCACAGTCATGGAGGTTTTCGGATCTAAAGCTGCTGTATGTTCGTCTAGCAGGATCAGTTTAGGCTGTTGCAAGGTCGCCATCAATAGTGTGATCGCTTGCCGCTGTCCTCCGGAAAGCAGCCCAATCTCAGTCGTCAGTCGATTTTCAAGACCAAGATTCAAGCGAGCTAACTTTTCTTTGAAGAAGGCCCGATGCTTTCCTTTGACACCGGAGGAAAACCCGCGAACCTGGCCTCTTTTATAAGCAAGGGCTAAGTTTTCTTCGACTGTCAAACGAACGGCTGTCCCCATCCGCGGGTCTTGGAAGACACGACTGATTTCTTTGGAGCGTCGTGTGACTGAATGACGTGTGATTTCTTTGTCACCTAAGACGATCTTACCTTGTTCTGTTGGGATCGTTCCAGCAATACTATTGAGTAATGTTGATTTTCCTGCACCGTTTCCACCGATAATCGTAATGAAATCACCGCTGTTCATGGTGAGATCGATCCCGCGAAGGACATGATTTTCGTTGATGGTTCCTTTTTCAAATGTTTGGTGTAAATCACTGATCGTTAAAACAGGTGTCGTCATGATTGACCTCCTTTGGTTTTCGGAAGAAATTTTTGCAATCCAAGTTTCGTTCGAATTTGCGGCAATGAAAGACAGATAACTAAAACGATGGCAGAGGCAAGTTTTGAATCTGAAGCTTCCACGTTGAATTCAAAGACGATGGCCAGGATTAGACGATACAAGATCGCACCAATCACAATCGTGATCAAACGAACCCACAAAGATTTATTGCTGAAAAGGACTTCCGCGATAATGATCGATGCTAATCCGATCACGATCGTTCCTACACCTGAGTTAAGATCAGCAAAACCATTGTTTTGAGCTAAGAGGGAACCAGAAAGAGCAATACAGCCATTGGAAATCATATAGCCAATTAGTTTCATATTGTCCGTATTAATTCCGTTGGCTTCACTCATCGCGAGATTGTCTCCCGTTGCTCGCACTGCTAGTCCAATCTCTGTGCGGAAGAAGAGAAACAGCAACAAAATCACGACAGCAGCAAACAGGAGGCCTGTACAAATGACTGCGGTATTTTTCGTTAAGCCTAGTGTTTGAAACCAAGTAAAAACAGTATCTTCCCCTAACAAGGCAATATTGGGTGCCCCCATGATCCGATTTGTAATAGAATACAATCCGGTCATGGTAATGATTCCCGCTAATAATGCGGGAATTTTAAATTTGGTATGCAAGATCCCTGAGACAAATCCGGCAGCTAAACCGCCGCAAAAGCCCAACAGACTTGCCGTAAAAGGGGAAAGGCCATTGGTGATGCTGACAGCAGCAATGCCGGCTCCTAATGGAAAGCTTCCCTCAGCTGTCAAATCGGCAATATCTAAGATTCGGAAGGTCAAATAAACCCCGATCGCTAATAATGCCCACAACATACCTTGAGAGGCAGCTGATTGAATAAGTATGAAAAATGTATTGATTAAATTCATAAGGTTTCCTCAAATCGTTTTTAGGTTTTTAGTTTCAAGTTAGTTTTCATCATTTCATCATATAGCAGCAAAATTATAGTAGATAGTAGATAGTAGCAAAATTACTCAGGAGCCACGATGCTTTCTGGATCAATTCCTAATGCAGTTGCCATTTCCTGGTTCACAACTAGCTCTAGTTTATTCGCTGTTTCTACAGGTGTTGTAGCGGGCTTTTCATCTCCATCAAGAATTTTTGCAGCCAATTCACCCGTTTGTTTGCCTAGTGACTTGTAATCGATCCCGAATGTAGCTAAAGCGCCATCTTCCACTTGCTCGACAGAACCAGCAACGATCGGTGTTTTGGTTTCTTTGGCTACTTCACCAACGACTGCCGCAGCAGAAGCAAAGGTATTATCTGTTGGCACATAGATACCATCCACATCTTTAGCTAAACTAGTAGTTACTTGTTGGACATCATTTGTCGTGTTCGCTGTCAAGACTTTGACGTCTACACCTGCATCTTTCAATGCTTTTTCTGCCAAATCTGCTTGGATTTTTGAATTTGCTTCTCCAGCATTATACATAATACCGATTGTTTTAGCGTCAGGGACGATACTCAATAACAATTGAATCTGTTTATCGATAGGGACCATGTCAGATGTACCAGTGATATTGCGTCCAGGAGCTTCATTGGAATCCGCTAATTTTGCTTCAACTAAATCAGTGACTGCAGTTACAACGATCGGAATATCTGTTGTTTCATTCGCCAATGAGACAGCAGCTGGTGTCGCGATCCCTAAGAGAAGATCAGGAGAATTTTTTACAAGTTTTTCGCTCATACTCTTCAGATTGTCTTGGCTATTTTGGGCATTTTGGTATTCTAAAGTAAGGTTTTCGCCTTCTTTATAGCCGCCTTCCGCCAAACCTTCTTTGAATCCTTCATAGGCAGCATCTAACGAACCATGTTCCACCAGCTGCAAGATACCAACCGTTTTTTTGCCATCTTCAGTGGCATTGTTGGTATTCCCACATGCCGCAAGTCCAAGTCCTAAGGTAGTCGCCAATAGGCCAGTTGTGATCCATTTTTTCATTTTCATCAAATATTCCTCCTAAAAAGTCTTGATTTAAACCCAACGGAACAAAAAAATCCATTCAGACAATCGTCTAAATGGATTTGAACTTACCAAAATTCAGAAATTCAGTGCGGCCATTTAGAAGATTCTCTACATGGCTGCTGTTCACGTTAAACTGCTCTAGCCATTATAGATACAAACAAAGTGTTGTGAGGTTTGTATCCACAATGTTATGAATACAAACTATCTAAAATAGCTAAAGTAAGCAATATTCAGTTGTGGGGATAGCAATAATTTCATGATTCTTCCTCCAAACTTGAATTGTTTTCAGTATAGACGAAAGTTCTGTCATCTGTCAATTGAAAAACGCAATATTCTGAAAATTTTTTTTATAACAGATAAAGGGATGTAAGCAAATAGTAAAATAAAATAAAAAAGCAGCCAGATTAACTAAGCTGCTTTGATTAAATAGGTTTAGCTTTCTTTATAATAACGGATCGTATTTTTAATTTCTCGAATACTATAAGGAAGATCATCAGAAAAAGCGGCATCTTGATCGATTTCCAATGAATCAGTAAAGATGGCTTCATATTCCTCAATGCTTAATTTTTGTCGCTGATCCAATAGCTGAGTGTGGGCTTCTTTGTTTAATTGATTTTCATAACCAGCTACCAAACGACCACTGAAAAATTCAGAAACAGCCCCAGAACCATAACTAAAAAGACCAATGCGATCTCCTGCGCTTAAATGAGACGAATTTTCTAATAACGAAATCAGTCCCAAATACAGAGAGCCGGTATAGAGATTGCCGATTCTGCGACTATAGACGATGGATTCTTCATAGCGAGCCATCACTCGTTCCTGCTCCGTTTCTACTTCATCGGCAAAGACTGCTAACAATGCTTTTTTCCCCATTTTTGTATAAGGAATATGGAAGCTGATTGCAGCATAATCGCTGATGCTGGCTTGATTGCGTTCACAATGAGCTTGCCACACTTTTTTGAAAGAATCGATGTAAACTTGGTTAGATAGATGCCCATCGACCATTGGATAAGCGTGGCCGAGAGGACGCCAAAAATCATAAATATCTTGAGTCAACATCAAATTGTCATTTTCAAAAGTTAGAATTCGTGGGTTAGCTGTAAGCAACATGGCAACAGCACCTGCTCCTTGTGTCGGTTCACCACCGGAACGTAAACCATAACGAGCAATATCGGACGCAATGACTAGAACCTTGCTTTCTGGATTGGCTTGAATATGGGTTTTCGCAAATTGAATCCCTGCGGTTGCTCCGTAACAAGCCTCTTTGATTTCGAAAGAGCGGGCGAAAGGTTGGACGCCAAGCAATCTGTGTAAGACTACAGCAGAAGCTTTCGACTCATCGATTCCAGATTCTGTACCGACAATCACCATGTCGATTGCCTGCAAATCTTCAGGTTCTAAGATTTCTTTTGCTGCACTAGCCGCAAATGTAACGATATCGTGTGTTTTTTTGCTGACTGCCATTTGGTCTTGACCGATACCAATGGTAAATTTATTAGGATCTACCTCACGAGCGTGAGCGAGATCAACCATGTCTATATAGTAAGGCGGAACAAAAAAATTTATTTTATCAATACCAACGTTCATTATGACGCTCCTTTGGGTTTAACTTATGTTATAACTATCGTTTATACGGTATCATATTTTTGTTTAAAAATGAAAAAAATTCTATTAGAATTTAAACTTTATTTAAGAATGGCTGATTGGAACAGAATGCAAACTCGTGGGGTATTCTTTTTTTGTGGAAATAATGATATATTTCTGTTGGAGGTGGCATGGTGGAAGAAGTTGTTATTATCGATGCACGAAGAACTCCCATCGGTAAATACCATGGGTCATTAAAGAAATTTTCAGCAGTTGCCTTAGGTACTGCTGTAGCGAAAGATATGTTTGAACGAAATCAAAAGATCAAGGAAGAAATCGCGCAAGTGATCATCGGCAATGTCCTACAAGCAGGCAATGGCCAAAACCCTGCCCGACAAGTGGCCCTACAAAGTGGTCTCTCAGTGGACATCCCGGCATCAACGATCAATGAAGTTTGTGGGTCTGGATTGAAAGCCATTTTAATGGGAATGGAGCAAATCCAGTTGGGCAAAGCGCAAGTTGTTTTAGCCGGGGGGATCGAAAGCATGACGAATGCTCCGTCCCTCAGTCATTACAATAAAGCAGAAGATACTTACAGTGTCCCAGTCTCAAGTATGACATTAGATGGCTTAACAGATGCTTTTAGTAGTAAGCCAATGGGCTTGACAGCTGAAAATGTGGCGCAACGCTATGACATCTCACGAGAGGCTCAGGACCAGTTTGCCTATCAGTCACAAATGAAAGCTGCTAAAGCGCAAGCAGAGAATAAATTTGCGAAAGAGATCGTTCCGCTGGCTGGCGAAACAGAAACGATCACCGCAGATGAAGGGATCCGCAGTCAGACCACAATGGAAAAACTGGCTTCTTTAAAACCAGTTTTTAAAACTGACGGTACCGTAACTGCAGGAAATGCTTCTACGATCAATGATGGTGCAGCATTGGTGTTGTTAGCATCAAAAACCTACTGTGAAACAAATGATATTCCGTATTTAGCGACGATCAAAGAGATCGTTGAAGTAGGGATCGATCCTGAAATCATGGGGATCTCGCCTATCAAGGCAATTCAAACACTTCTTCAAAATCAAAAAGTTTCATTAGAAGACATCGGTGTGTTTGAGATCAACGAAGCATTTGCTGCATCTTCGATCGTGGTGGAGTCTGAATTGGGATTGGATCCAGCAAAAGTCAATCGCTATGGTGGCGGAATTTCTCTTGGACATGCGATTGGTGCTACAGGAGCCCGCTTAGCAACTTCTTTGGTCTACCAAATGCAAGAGATCCAAGCCCGTTATGGGATTGCTTCTTTATGTGTTGGTGGCGGGCTAGGGCTGGCTATGCTGTTGGAGCGGCCAACAATTGAAAAAGCAAAGCCGACGGATAAGAAATTTTATGAGTTGTCCCCCGCTGAGCGGTTACAAGAGCTTGAGAATCAACAAAAAATTTCTAGTGAAACAAAACAACAACTGTCACAAATGATGTTAGCGGAAGACACGGCGAACCATTTGATTGAGAACCAAATCAGTGAGATCGAGCTGCCAATGGGTGTAGGCATGAATCTGAAGGTGGACGGCAAAGCATATGTCGTGCCAATGGCTACAGAAGAACCTTCTGTGATTGCAGCAATGAGTAATGGAGCCAAAATGGCTGGTGAGATCCATACGCAAAGCAAAGAACGATTGTTGCGGGGACAGATTGTTTTTTCTGCAAAGAATCCAAATGAGATCGAGCAACGGATTGCGGAAAACCAAGCTGTGATTTTTGAACGGGCAGAACAAAGCTATCCTTCGATCGTCAAACGAGAAGGAGGATTGCGGCGCATCGCTCTGCGGCACTTTCCAGTAGATTCTCAGCAGGAATCTGCTGATCAGTCGACGTTTTTATCGGTGGATCTTTTCGTGGATGTCAAGGATGCGATGGGAGCCAATATCATCAATGCGATCTTAGAAGGCGTTGCCGCACTTTTCAGAGAATGGTTTCCTAATGAAGAAATCTTATTTAGTATTTTAAGCAATCTTGCTACTGAGTCATTAGTCACGGCTGTTTGTGAAGTACCGTTTTCCGCTTTGAGCAAAAGAGGTGGCGCCACGGTTGCACAAAAAATTGTTCAAGCTTCTTTGTTTGCCAAAACGGATCCTTATCGAGCCGTCACTCATAATAAAGGCATCATGAATGGGGTGGAGGCAGTGATGCTGGCCACTGGAAATGATACCCGGGCAGTTTCTGCTGCCTGCCACGGCTATGCAGCACGTACTGGCAGCTATCAAGGACTGACTAATTGGACCATCGAATCAGATCGATTAGTAGGGGAAATCACGTTGCCGTTAGCTATCGCTACTGTTGGTGGTGCCACAAAGGTCCTACCAAAAGCACAAGCAGCATTGGAAATCAGTGATGTTCACTCTTCTCAAGAGTTAGCTGCGCTAGCTGCAAGTGTGGGACTTGTCCAAAATTTGGCAGCTTTGCGGGCGCTTGTCTCAGAAGGGATTCAGAAGGGACATATGAGTATGCAAGCTCGTTCACTAGCGATCGCTGTTGGAGCGGAGAAAGCGGAAATCGAGCAAGTAGCTGAAAAACTACGGCAAAATCCTCCAATGAATCAACAACAAGCGTTACGGTTTTTAGGAGAAATTCGGGAACAATAAAAAACTTGTTTCAACGGTAGCAAATGCTACTGTTGAAACAAGTTTTTTTGTCATAGACAAATTGATGAGTGTTTCTAGAAGCTGCTAAAGCTCATCTTTTTAAGTACATCCCAATACTTTTGGGGGCTGTCTCCACAAAACCAAACTGCTGATAAAGATTTTCAGCTGGACAATCAGCAATCAGGTTCACGTAAGCTTGGGGATCTACTTCATTATGTATATGGTTCATTATGGCGCTCATGATTGATTTTGCCAATCCATTGCCTTGATCTTCAGGAAGGACAGCGATGTCTAGGATTTGATAGGCAGTACCTCCGTCACCAATCAATCGGCCCATGCCGACTAAGGTTTGATCGCTGGTTCTTCGAACAGTCACTGCAAAAAGACTATTGCTTAAACCAATCTTACTCGCAGCTGTTCCACGAAGAGAAAGACCGCAGGCTTTTCGTAGAGTTAGGTATTCAGCTACTTCAGGAACTGTATGTTTTAGGAGATATTTAGAATCGTTCATCATGGTCCTCCTTGATACAGAGTAGAGTTGTTTAGTCCTAGGGAATTTGATCAATACCCTTTAGCAGATGGCTTTTTGGTAATGGGCAAAGACGTCTTTAAAAGAAAGAGACGATGATAGAAGGATTCCAACAAATGAAACAGCCAAACCCCAACAGTTGAGCTGTTCGTTTTTTTTCTATCATCGTCTCTTTAGCTTAACGTTCAGTTAGTGGGGTATTCGCATACTCTTCGATCAATGGAATCACATCCAGCTTCAGTTTGTACTTACGAGCTAAGGCAGGTTCAACAGTGAATTCGCCAACTTCAGTCGCTGATATAGTTGCCAATAGGCGTTTTTCTTTCGCTGTATCTTCAAAAATCTGCACATTCTCGGCATTTCTTTCAACAGAGAATTTAGGAAATGCAGTCATTTTTTCTTCAAAAGCGGCAAAACCATCCGTTGTTTCCGCTGCTTCCGTCTGAGATTCTGAGACTGGTTCGGTAGCAGAGGCTTCTGGTTGATTGACAGCTGATGTTGCTGGTAACCAATAAGCGGCGATTTCTTCAACTAGATTATCACTAAAACGATCTAATAGACCTTTTTCTTGTTTTTGGATTCGTTTCACAACGATTTTGAAATTCTCGTCTAAAGGAACTGCGATTTTTTGTTCTTTGGTCGTTGCCGTTTGCAGTTCAATCAACATTTCCTCACGGTTTTTAGGGTTGATATAAACGGTGGTCTCTAGTCCAAAATTTGCAGCTGTCTTGTGTTGGATCGCTGAAAATAATTGTTGACGTGCCATTTCATAAGATGGCCGAAATTGTTGTTTTAACTTGGCTAATTGTTTCTTTTTCATATTCTTCTCCTCTCAATCAATCTCGATTATAAGGAATAATGACGAAAATGAACAGGGGTTTTCATGAAAAAATGAGGAATTTCTTTTGATTATCAGAAAAAATGGCTTTTCCTTAAATGAAATAAAAGAAACAGCCAAGATCATACCCAATGAGTAGGGGATGACTTTGACTGTTTCTGAGGGCAACAACTTACTTCTAAAGATATACCAGGTTCATCGCATAGTGCTCAAAGCGTCGATTTGCTGATATTTAGGCATCAAAATAAACGAATCATTTTTACCGTAGGCGACCAAGCAATTTTCCCATAGAAAAAAGCTTAGCGGCATCTTCGCTTTTTCAGCAAGCATTTGCTGATAGTCTGACTGATCCCATTGACGTGCGGGAAAATGTTGAACGTAGTCGGGAAAAATCAGAAATACAAAATCAGGATGCAAGGCTCGCTTGACGGCAGTGGGCAGTTGATCCAAACGTGTAGAATCCATCGGGTTTTCCCTCATTAGAATCCTGTTGTATCCGGATTAGTTGCTTTCCCAACGACTCCATCTAGTTGGTCGATTCGCTGCATATCTTCATCAGAAAGCTCAAAATCAAAGACTGCTAAGTTTTCCTCGATACGACTTGGTGTAACAGATTTAGGCAGCGGCAAGAAACCATGTTGTAAAGACCAGCGAATCGCGATTTGAGCAATCGTTTTGCCGTACTTGTCAGAGAGTTCCTGCATTTCAGGAACGTCAAAGATCTTTCCTGTGCCTAAAGGACTGTAAGCTTCCAATAAGACATTGTGCTCTTGGCAATAAGACACTACTTCTTTTTGTAATTCACCAGGCGCTAAGAAAATCTGGTTGACCATTGGGAAAATAGTGGCTGTTTTTTTCAGTTCTTCGAAATGATGAGGCAAGAAATTGCTGACGCCGATGGCTTTGATCTTACCAGCTTGATAAAGCTCTTCCATCGCGCGCCATGTCTCTGCATTTGCTGACTGCCAATTGTCACGGAATTTCACTGGATTTGGCCAATGAATCAAGAAAAGATCGATATAGTCGGTTTGTAATTTCTTCAACGATTCTTCAAAGGAAGAAAGGACCAAGTCGTAAGAGTGATTTTCATTCCATAATTTTGTTGTCAAAAAGATTTCTTCTCTAGGAATGTCACTTTCTTTAATTGCTTGTCCAACACTGTCTTCATTTTTGTAACCTTGCGCGGTATCGATATGACGGTAACCAACTTCCAATGCTTTTTTGACAGCAGAAACAGCAACGTCACCATTTGGTGTTTGCCAAGTGCCAAAGCCAAGTTCAGGAATCGATACATTGTTCGATAAAGTATAACTGTTCATTTTCATTCCTCCATTTCTTTGTTTTTAGTTTAGCAGAGAAGGGATTTTTTTCCAATGGAAGATACTTCTGATCAAAATAATGCACAAAAAAGATGTAAAAAAACTTGTGTTTTGAACCAGTTTTTTTGTACACTTGAGAAATGGATAAGGAGAGAGAATATGGATATCTATTTAAAGCGTGCGATCATGCACATTGTGGATCGACAAACGGGTGATCCCGTATACTCGCAAGTGGAATTGGATCTGACAACGGAATACATCCGAGATTATTTAACGAAAAAAATTCAAAAATTAGCGACACCTCAGACAAAGACCGGCCGCTTGCTGGAGGACTCTGAGATGGCTAGATTCGTCAAACAAGCGCCGGAAGCATTTGTAGAAAGCAGTGAAGCAATCCTGCGACGCTGGTATGAAGTTTACCATCAAAGTGAAGATGCACCAAGTGCGGATGCTTTCATTGTTTTGTATGAATTAGATACCAAACTGCAATTAGCATTTTTGAAGGTTAACTATACAGATGGCTACACGCACTTTATCGACAGTACTGAAACAGGTATCGCCAATAATCTGATTTTGCATCGAGCACTTTTAGCTGGCAAAACCCAAAAAGCAGATGAAGGAATAACGATCGATGTCGAGCAGCTGACTTACGAATTAGTAGAGAAAAAATATACCTTCTCCGGAGAAAAATATTTCTATTTCTCCACGAAAGTGATTGATTCTGAACCGCTGCCTTCTCTAGAAGAAAATGTCAAAGTCATCAAAAAGGTAGCTGAAAAAATTGGTCAAAAGTTTGAGACCCCTTCTTATGATGTCATCGCCGATGTCAAAGAGGCTGTTTACGATACAATAGAAGAAAATGGTCAGCTGCATGTAGATTCGATTGCCCAAAAAGTATTCAAAGATAATATTACGGCTCAGATGGCCTTTCAAGAAGAAGTAGCAGAAAAAGGGTATATCGATCAAGCCCCTATGCTGCGAGAGGTCAGAGAAATTTCAGAAAAAAAATATGGCAAACAAAAGCTAAAACTTTCCAATGGTATCGAGTTGATCGTTCCATTGGATGTCTATCGAGATCCGAATTTGATCGAATTCATCAACAATCCCGATGGCACGATTTCTGTAACCATCAAAAATGTGGAAGAAGTCATCAATCGCATATAAAAATAGCTGCCAGGCTCTTCTCAAGGAGTCTCTGGCAGCTATTTTTATTTATTGTTGAGTTGATCCAAAGCGGGTTTGGGTACATCTTCTTGTGAGACTTCTTCCCAACTGAGGACACCTTTGCGGGGATTGACTAACAGTTTCAGATAAGCTCCTTCTCGTAGGGGCTTGGAGCGGTGTTCATTCATTTTAACGATCTTCTCTTCACCTGATTCATTATAAGCCGCTTGTTCATATTTATAAATATCTTGAGCCACACCATCACTGGCAATTGATGTTGAGTGGGTACCGCTGGTAGTGATTTCGGTGTAGTAAGCAGTGCCGCCATAGTAATAACGGTAGGCAAAGAAACAGCCGCCTAAGAAAACGCCAAAGACGATCAAACTCGCAATGATTTTTTTCATTCCTGTTCACCTCATATCTATTATTCTATAAAAAAGCAGACCCGTCCAACTATTTTATCAAAATCAAAGCAAATCTTAGAAATTTTGAATAAAAACGGCAAACAATGAAGGAGACAATATTCTTGACTTTGACTAAATTTGACCTATAATAGAGATAGATTTAAACTTACAAAAAATAAGTAAGAAAGAATTTTTTACTTTTGTAAGGAAAAGTCTATAATTGATAGTAGAGCCGATCCAACGGCGCTACATCTCATTTAGGAGGGAAATTATTATGGCAAAACAACATTATGATCGTAGTAAACCACATGTAAACATTGGTACAATTGGACACGTGGATCATGGGAAAACGACACTGACTGCTGCCATTACGACAGTTCTTGGTAAAAAAGGACTCGCTAATCCGCAAGATTACGCAAGTATTGATGCGGCTCCTGAAGAACGGGAACGTGGTATCACGATCAATACCGCTCACGTTGAATATGAAACAGAAAAACGTCATTATGCTCACATTGATGCTCCAGGACACGCGGATTATGTTAAAAATATGATTACCGGTGCTGCCCAAATGGATGGTGCGATTTTAGTTGTATCCGCAACAGATGGTCCAATGCCTCAAACTCGGGAACATATCTTGCTTTCGAGACAAGTTGGTGTGAAACATCTGATTGTTTTCTTGAACAAAATCGATTTAGTCGATGACGAAGAATTGATCGATTTAGTGGAAATGGAAGTAAGAGAACTACTATCTGAATATAATTTTCCAGGTGATGACATTCCTGTTATCAAAGGTTCGGCATTAAAAGCGTTGGAAGGAGACCCTGATGCAGAAGCTGCCATCATGGAATTAATGGATACAGTAGATAGCTATATCCCAACACCAGAGCGGGATACAGACAAACCATTACTCTTACCAGTTGAAGATGTCTTTTCGATTACTGGACGAGGAACAGTTGCTTCCGGACGGATCGATCGGGGAACAGTTCGGGTAGGCGATGAAGTAGAAATCGTCGGTATCAAACCTGAAACCCAAAAAGCTGTAGTGACAGGCGTCGAAATGTTCCGCAAGACGATGGACTTTGGGGAAGCCGGCGACAATGTAGGTGTCTTGCTAAGAGGGATCACTCGTGACGAAATCGAACGCGGACAAGTGTTGGCTAAACCAGGTTCGATCACACCACATACAAAATTCCAAGCAGAAGTTTATGTATTGACGAAAGAAGAAGGTGGTCGTCATACACCATTCTTCAACAACTATCGTCCACAATTTTATTTCCGTACAACGGATGTGACAGGGAACATTACATTGCCTGAAGGAACAGAAATGGTGATGCCAGGTGACAACGTGACCATCGATGTGGAATTGATTCATCCAATCGCCGTTGAAAATGGAACGACGTTCTCTATTCGTGAAGGTGGCCGCACAGTTGGTTCCGGTATCGTTACTGAAATCGAAAAATAAATCAGTGTTTCAACAAAAATGAAGCAGTGACTAGAGCCTTTTAGGACAGTCACTGTTTCTTTTTCTAAATTTCTTTGTGATTTTATTAAGGATTTTAGATGATGGAAAACAAACCTAGTCAGCAAATAAGTTTCATAGTAGGATAGAAGCTGACACTAAAAAGATAGGATGTTTTTCCATGAGAAAACTGCGACGATTTTTTATTTTTATAGCAAAAATAGCTGGAGTCCTGTTGCTTATCGGCGGGCTGTTTTTAGGCTATAAAAATTATACAGCTCTAAAGAAAGTGTATTCTTATGAAGAAACAATCGCTGAGCAAACAGAAAAATATGGCATCAGCGACTATCAGGAATTAGCGATGAGTATTATGTTGACTGAATCAAAAGGGGAAGGAAACGACCCGATGCAAAGCTCAGAGAGTGCTTACGGAAAACAAAATCAATTTGAAAATGCCCAAGACAGTATCGAGCAGGGAGTGGCTTATCTGGCTAAACTGATCAAAAAATCTGCTGACATGGACTGTGATCTGTGGACCGCCGTTCAAGCCTATAATTTTGGGACAGACTATATTGATTATGTAGCCAAGAATGGTGGCGAAAATACGCTAGAACTGGCAGAGTCCTATTCAAAAGAAGTGCTTTCTCCTTTGTTAGGAAATGATAATGAGCAAACCTATCGTTACTGGGGGTGGCAGTCGATCACTTATAATGGCGGTTATTTGTATCACAATGGTGGCAATTTATTTTATGCAGATGTGGTAAAATTCAATCAATGGAAGATAAAAATGGGTAGTATTTTGTTTTCTTGAAAGTCTCTGAAATCAAGCAGGTAAAAGACTTGAAAAAACAATAAAATATGATAGAATCAATATGAGTGATTCTGTCTAATTATTCGTCGCACTGATTCTGATTGGTGCGATTTTTTACCTAATGAATACGGGAATACTTACCGAATGGAGGTGAGTGGATGGCACGAATACCTCAAACGGTCATTGATGATATTCGAGAACGAAGCAATATCGTTGATATCGTTGGTCAGTACGTCCAGTTGAAGAAATCTGGGAAAAACTATTTTGGATTATGTCCCTTCCACAACGAAAAGTCACCTTCTTTTTCTGTGGCAGAAGACAAGCAGATCTACCATTGTTTTGGCTGTGGCCGCGGAGGCAATGTCTTTGGTTTTTTGCAAGAGTTAGAAGGATTAAGTTTTCCAGAATCTGTTTTGAAAGTTGCAGAAATCAGTGATATCCCTTTAGATGAGCAATACAAGCAAACCGAAGCAATTGATGCAACCTCTTCTCAGCAAAATCAATTGATCGCGTTGCATGAAAAAGCTGCTGAAGTCTATCATCACATGTTAGTCAATACGGCTGCCGGGCAAGACGCATTGGATTATTTGCTGGAACGCGGATTGACGATGGCACTGATTGACGAATTTCAGATTGGTTTTGCGCCTAACGAGCGTGCCTTTTTGGAAAAAGTTTTTTTGAATGAAAAAGCAAATGCGGCATTTTTTGCGGATACAGGTCTCTTTGTACAAAGGAACGATGGGCAACTTGCTGACCGTTTTTATCAAAGAATCATGTTTCCGATTCGGAACCCTCAAGGAAAGACCATCGGTTTTTCTGGACGCTGGTTTCAAACGGAACAGGATGATAGCAAAGACCAGCCCAAGTATTTGAACAGTCCGGAAACAATGCTTTTCAATAAGCGTGAAGTACTTTTCAACTTTGATAAAGCCCGGCGATCAATCCGAAAAGAAGGCCAAGTCTTTCTATTTGAAGGCTTTATGGATGTAATCGCAGCGTGGCAATCAGGAATTGAGAACGGGATCGCTTCAATGGGAACTAGTTTGACGAACCAGCAGATTGCCAATATTGAACGTGTCGCTACAGAAGTCATCCTTTGCTATGATGGTGACCAGGCAGGAATCAATGCAACGAATCGCGGGATTGATCTTTTACAAGAACATAGCCGCGTGAATCTCTCCGTCGTTCGAGTCCCTGAACGTCTGGACCCGGATGATTATGTGCGAAAGTATGGTACAGAGGCCTTTTTCAAACTGGCCATGCATGGCAGAGAAACGGTGTTTGCATTCAAAATGGACTTTCATCGTGCCAATCGCAATTTGGCCAATGAAAAAGAACAGATCGATTATGTCCAAGAGGTCTTGCAAGAATTACAGCATGTAGATTCTTTGCTAGAACAGGACCGATACTTGACACAACTTTCAACTGAATTTCATATTAGTCGAGAAACACTACAGACGCAATTGCGTCAGTTAAAACAGACGCAGCCGACCCCAACGCCTTCACCGCCAGTTCGTGAAGCAGTGAGTGTAGCACCACCGCCACCACGACAGCAACGGAAAACTCAGGTAGAAAAGGCGGAGGAATTACTGTTATATCGTCTGTTCCATGACAATACGCTGAATCCTCGTTTTAAAAGTACCGGTGTTGCGTTTATTCATGATAAATACCAACAAATCTATTTTTTATACGATGCGTATATGGAAACCGAAGAGCAATTTATCCTAGCAAAATTCTTGGATTTTTTGAAAGATGAACAAATGAAACAACAAGTGATCGAGATCGCTGATATCAAGGCTTCTGAAGAGGGGACGGAACAAGAATTCCAAGACCTTCTGCAGGTATTTCGTAAGTCGGGCATTGCTGAAGAAATCAATCAAAAACGAATCCAGCAGCAAGAAGCACGACAAAAAGGAAACCAGCAATTAGAGTTGGAATTAGCAATTGCGATCATTGATTTGACCAAACGGTTGAAACAAGCTAAATAGCGAACTGAAAGGGGCTTTCTTTCATGGCAGAAGAAACAAAGAAAACATATGACAAAGCTGTTGCCGAATTTATCAAAGAAAACAAACCAAAAGGACAAGTCGTTTATGACGAACTAACCAATCATTTAGCGACCCCTTATTCTTTAGATGCAGACGCAATGGACAAGCTGATCCAAAAACTGGAAGACTCAGGGATCAGTGTAGTAGATGAGAATGGGGAGCCTTCCGTTCATAGTTTGAAGAGCAATGAAAAGCAGCAAGCAACGCAACCACAAGAAGATCTTTCCGCTCCTACGGGTGTCAAGATCAATGATCCGGTACGGATGTATCTGAAAGAAATCGGACGCGTACCCTTATTGACTGCCGAAGAAGAAGTAGCCCTTGCTTTAAAAATCGAAGAAGGCGACCAAGAAGCGAAACAACGGTTAGCTGAAGCCAACTTACGTCTCGTTGTAAGTATTGCGAAACGTTACGTTGGTCGGGGGATGCAGTTTTTGGACTTGATCCAAGAAGGAAACATGGGCTTGATGAAAGCTGTTGAAAAATTCGATTACCGCAAAGGATTCAAGTTCTCGACTTATGCCACTTGGTGGATTCGTCAAGCAATCACTCGTGCTATTGCCGACCAAGCACGGACGATTCGGATTCCAGTCCATATGGTGGAAACAATCAATAAATTGATTCGAATCCAACGGCAATTACTGCAAGATCTAGGTCGCGAACCGACACCGGAAGAAATCGGAGCAGAAATGGATCTGCCAACTGAAAAAGTACGTGAAATCTTGAAAATCGCACAAGAGCCAGTTTCATTGGAAACACCGATCGGTGAAGAGGATGATTCCCATCTAGGCGATTTTATCGAAGATCAAGATGCGACAAGTCCCGCCGAACATGCAGCCTACGAATTGTTGAAAGAACAACTGGAAGACGTACTAGATACGTTGACCGATCGTGAAGAAAATGTTTTGCGATTGCGTTTTGGTATCGATGATGGTCGGACACGTACTTTAGAAGAAGTCGGAAAAGTTTTTGGTGTAACGAGAGAACGGATTCGTCAGATCGAAGCAAAAGCGTTACGTAAATTACGCCATCCTTCCCGCTCAAAACAATTAAAAGATTTTCTAGAATAAAACTGAGACCACAAAGACTTTTCCAAGAAGTATCCTTGGAGAAGTCTTTTTCTTGTGGTTTAGCCAACTTTCGTAGGAAAAGTAATGAACTTAATAAAAACGTAACGAAGCAAGTGTTGGCTAATTGCTTTGAATATGATAAATTTAATTTTGTGAATCATTTACACGAAGGTGAATCATTTTGGTACAGAGAGTTTTTTCACCAAAGCCAGTGAATAAAGGGCAAGTCTATAAGTGTGATATTCTGTAGTAAAATGAAACCTTTCAACGATGAACAGATAACTGCCGAAGCAGGTTCAAAATAAAAGGAGCAAATTCGAACAAATGATGAAAACATGTCCTCAATGTGGATTTGAATCAATTGATGCACAAAAGAAATGTCCAAACTGCGGCTTTGAGTTTGTTAAAGCGGATGAGGCAAATGAAAAAGAAGCCCCTCATACGAATGAGACGGTATCCGAAAAGAATCCGCAGCAAAATGATGATATCCGCTGGTCTGATTTTAAGGATGTTCCCTTAGGTGAATTAATTGAACATTTCGAAGACAAGAATGAAACTGATGAGTCAAAGAACAATCAGTCAGAAGACGACGTAAACGTGCAAGAGCTGATAACGAACCCAAATATAGAACAGACACCCGTTTCAAAAGAAACGCTATCAGATGCGTCCGAAACGATCGAATCACAGTCACTTGAATATCAGTCAGCAGAACAATCGATGCACAGTGGAAATGAAAGCAATGAAGTGTCTGGATCAGACAAAGGAATCCAATCGATCGCAGAAAGTTCCGCAGAGCCCAATGATTTAGTAGATTCAGCCGAGGTCCCTGAAGATCACGATTCGGCTATTTTATCTGCTTATATTCGTCAACATAAAAATTCAGAGATGGATGAAGATGCGACAGATGTTCCAGTGATACCGGAAGTCACGGACGATAAAGAGGCTCTTCCTCTAACGGAGGAACAATCTCAATCTGGATTAGAAGATGAACAAACTGATACTGCAGCGATTACTGAATCTTCAGAAAGCCCTCAATCAACAGAGAGTCCGCAACCGGAAATTGAAGCAGAAGAAACAAAGCTTGCCGAAATTCCAGAAAAAACAGCGGTATCTGAAAATACGAAGAGTAAAACCGATCCACTGCCCAAAAATAAAAAGTCACGCAAAAAATTCTATGTAGCGGCTGCGGCGTTGGTACTTGTTTCTGCAGGTGGCTGGTATTATTACGAAGAGACCGCTCGTCAAGAACAAATTGCGACAGCAAGTGAGCTGGACCAGATCGAAGCGGATCTAGCCGATTTTTATACCGACGATAACCAAGAATTTATCAAAGCAGACAAAACAACTACGCAATTGACGGCATTGACTGATCGACTAGCCAAGTATAAAACGGAAAGCCGTTACCCGGACTTGTTGGCTCAGTCTGAAACAATCAAAGAAAAGATGGCGACTCTTTCGGAAATCAATGGGTATTTCACTAGTCCAGTGATCATTGAAGATCAATTGCAGAAGGTTTCCTTAAAAGAGCCTTCGGCAGTGACTATGTCAAAAAGAACATCTGAAACACCATTCGATCAATTAGTAAATCGGGCGATTGATCAAGGGCAAAAAGAGTATGCCCAGATCGAAGAAGTACGAAATGCAGTCAAAAGCATGGTTGCTTTGAATAAAGAGGGTGAACTTTCTGACAAAGTCACGCGAAAAAGCTACAATGATTTAGTGAAGAAGATCGATGCATTGCCGATTGCTTCTTTAAAAGAGCAATTGACTGCTGAGATAGCACCGATTGATTCTGCACTGAAGAAAAAAGAAGCTGCCGAGAAGGCTGCTAAAGAGAAGGCGGCCCAAGAAGCAGCTCAGGCACAAGCGGAAAAAGCCGCCGCAGCTCAAGAAACAACTACGGCTAACAATAGCCAGTCTTCTGAAGCTGATTATGTATTATCGCCGAATACACCAACGAATACCAATAATCAACCAATCATTCCAGCACGTGAAAGTGATTTGGCAGACTCTAGCAATCCGGCTTGGAATTGGGCGCCTGGTGTCCAAGAAAAGATCATTGCAACCGCAATTGCTCGCGGCTATGTCGTTGAAGGGGGTTATACCTTTGAGCGCGTACGAATCGTGAATGGAGAAGGTTACTATAATTTTTATGCGACCAACAACCAAGGCTCCTTGTTGAAAGGAACCGGTGATTCCGCTTTTCCAATGTATCTCTTTACAGTGAATGCCAAAACCGGGTATTTCCGTGGAAATGGAAATGATCATACGATTCGGTGATGGGTGACACTTAGAAAATTTTCAGCATAATTACATTATTGAATCAAAAAACAGCTTGTTTCTCCTCCGGCTTTTCGATATGATGGATGATAATCAATCGGAAACGGAGGTTTTTTTGTTGCAGAAAATTGAAAGATATGAACAGTTCAGTGATGGAGTTATTGCCTGTATTCCAACGATTCTGGGTTATCTAGGCATTGGTTTTGCAATGGGAGTCGTGGGGAAAGGAATCGGCTTGACGGTCATTGAAGTCCTCTTGATGTCGATCATTGTCTATGCTGGAAGTGCCCAGTTTATCATCTGTGCCCTTTTGGCTATTCAAGCACCGTTTACTTCGATCGTTGCGACAGTTTTCTTAGTAAACTTACGCCACTTTTTGATGAGTTTATCGGTAGCACCTTATTTCCGTTCTGCTTCATTAGTGTCAGGAATTGGCATCGGCACATTGCTGACAGACGAATCCTATGGAGTTTTAACGACAGCTTTGCAACAAAACAAACCAATCACTACCCGATGGACTCACGGATTGAATGTCATGGCCTATTTAAGTTGGATCTTTGCCACTTTCTTAGGAGCGTTGTTAGGGTCATATATTCCTGATCCTGAAGCATTAGGACTGGACTTTGCACTAGTGGCTATGTTTGTTGGCTTATTCCTTTTTCAAGTAGAGTTGCCTTTAAAAAAGAAGACCAAGCAGACGGTGCTGGTGCTAGCCGCTGTGGTAATTTCATTGGTCCTTTTTATGCGAATTTCAACAGCTGAAGTAGCCGTGATTGCTGCCACTTTGATTGGATGTTTGATAGGGACGGTGACACATCATGATTGATTTTGTTATACTGATGATAGCTTGTGGTGTCGTTACTTGGATACCTCGGGTGCTGCCCTTTTTATTTTCGAAGAAATTAGTTTTTCCTGAAAGATTCACGATCTTTCTAAGCTACTTGCCCCTTTGTATTCTTGGGGCGCTGCTTGTTCAAAATCTGTTGGTTTTTCGTGAAGGACAATTTCCATTGCTTAAAGTCAAAGAAACCGTTGCTTGTTTACCAGCGCTAGTGGTCGGTTATTATACAAAAGATTTGATGAAGATCGTTGTTACAGGCGTTATCACGATGGCGGCGATTCGATTCTTTTTCTAGTAAATCATTTCTAAGGAGAGAAAAAATGAAAGACTTATTGGCATCCGTTTTTAGCGGATTGATCATTGATGAGAATGATCAAAATTACTTTGTACAAAAAAATGGTCTGACTTTTCGCTTATCAAAAGCAGAAGGAGAGCACCATCTTGGAGAAGCTGTGGAGGGTTTTGGTTATCAGAATCAAAAACAAGAACTCGTAATCACTACGGAGATTCCTAAAAGCCGCCAAGGACATTATGCTTTCGGAACTGTCACGGACAGTCGTCGAGATCTAGGCGTCTTTGTCGATATTGGTCTCAAAGATAAAGATATGGTGGTATCATTAGATGAATTACCAACAATGCGGGAACTTTGGCCAAAGAAAGGCGATCGCTTGATGGTCAGCTTGACAGTGGATGAAAAGGATCGAATCTGGGCTTCTTTAGCGGATGAAAAGATTTTTAAAGCATTGAGTAAACGTGGTTCAGAGACGTTGAAGAATGCTGACATTACAGGGACAGTCTATCGCTTGAAACTTGCGGGAACTTACTTGCTCACAGATGATTTCTACATTGGCTTTATCCATCCTTCCGAAAGATACCAAGAACCACGTTTAGGAGAAGTTGTCTCAGGACGAGTAATTGGTGTTCGCCCGGATGGTGTTCTGAATTTATCATTGAAGCCTCGTGCTTATGAAGCAATTTCAAATGATGCCGCTATGATCATGACATTCTTGGATCGAGCTGCAGATCATCGTATTCCTTTTACTGATAAATCGACACCAGAAGAGATTCTGCAGACATTCGGTATCAGTAAAGGCCAATTCAAGCGGGCGATCGGTACCTTGATGAAACAGCGTTTAGTGGAACAAAAAGACGGCTTCACCATCAAAGTCGAAAAATCCAATTGAGAATGCTTGTATCTTTTCTCATTCTAATTTATAATGATTACAATATTATCTAAGAGTTGACGTCTCTTAGATTAGAATCGTTATAAATTAGCGATGTATGGAGGCCTGTATGAATACAACTGCTGCTTTAAAGAAGACAAAAAAACAACTTCATGAATCAGGATTTAAATTGACTCCACAACGAGAAGCTACCTTGTTGGTTCTTTTGGAGAATGAGAAAGATCATTTATCTGCAGAAGAAATTTTCTTTTTTGTGCGCAAAAAAAGTCCAGAAATCGGACTAGCTACAGTGTATCGTACATTAGAAATCTTAACTGATCTAAAAATCGTGGACAAGGTGAGTTTCAATGACGGTGTTTCTCGTTACGATCTGCGCAAAGAAGGAGCAAAGCATTTCCATCACCATCTGCTTTGTTTAGAGTGTGGCAGTATCGAAGAAGTAGAAGAAGATCTGCTGACAGGTGTCGAAGACATCGTAGAGAAAAAATACCATTTTCTAGTAAAAGACCACCGATTGACTTTTCATGGAGTGTGTCAGAAGTGTCAGACAAAAAATGCAGCGAAGTTGAGTGAAGCGTAATTGCTCCTCAGCTTTTTTTGTGGTTGAACTACTATCATATCAAGCTTTAATTTGTTATGATAAAGAGGTTGAAAGTAGGGGGGACGTGTATGAAAGAACAGATCATCGATTATTTGCATTATCTGACGATTGAGCGGGGGCTATCCCAAAATACCCGTAAAAGTTATGAGCGCGACCTAGAGCAGTACCTTACATTTTTGACGGAACAGCACATCAAAGATTGGCAGGCGGTGGATCGTGTCTTGATCCTCTCTTTTTTGCAGCAATTGCAGCAATCAGGGAAATCCTCGGCGACCATTATTCGAATGGTATCAAGCTTGAGAAGGTTTCATCAATTTCTCCGTCAAGAACGCTTTACGGATCATGATCCTATGCAGCACATCGATTCCCCAAAAAAACAACAGAAACTGCCTGATACATTGAGCCTTTCTGAGGTTGAGCGCTTGATCGAGACACCGGATACCAAAGAAGTGTTGGGAATCCGCGATCGTGCGATTTTAGAAGTGATGTATGCTACCGGCCTTCGGGTCAGTGAACTGATCGGGTTGCAACTGAAAGACCTTCATTTAAGCATGGGTCTGTTGCAGACGACAGGGAAAGGTGACAAGGAACGAATCGTTCCTTTAGGAGATCTGGCGATTCAGTGGATCGAAACTTACTTGGAAGAAGCACGCCCTTTTTTGACTCGGAAACATCCAGAAGAGAGTCATCTTTTTGTCAATAATCATGGAAAACAACTTTCTCGTCAAGGAATCTGGAAAAACTTAAAGGCCCTCGTGCGCAAGGCAGGCATTACAAAAAATGTGACGCCACATACGCTAAGGCATAGTTTTGCCACCCATTTATTGGAAAATGGTGCCGATTTGCGTACCGTTCAAGAATTATTAGGGCATGCAGATATATCCACGACACAGATCTATACTCATATTACGAAAAAAAGGATGACGGAAGTGTATAAGCAGCACTTTCCTCGTGCCTAGAAATAGAGGAAGACATGGAAGAAATCAATATCAAACTAGATGTCTTTGAGGGACCGTTGGATCTGTTGCTGCATCTGATCCAAAAATTGGAGATCGATGTCTATGATATTCCAATTGCAGCGATCACCGAACAATATATGCAATATATTCATGCAATGAAAAGTTTAGAGTTAGAGGTTGCCGGAGAATACTTGGTGATGGCTGCTACACTGATGGCAATCAAAAGCCAGATGCTGCTGCCAAAACAAGAGATCTTGATTGAAGAAAACGATCCTTATGAAGAAGATCCAAGGGATATGCTGGTTGCTCAGCTATTGGAATACCGTAAATACAAATACGCAGCCGAACAATTATCCGAAAAAGCGGAAGAACGAAGTTTATACTTTACGAAAGATCCGATGGATGTCGATGCCTATAAAGAAAAAAGTGATGAATTGGCAGCCAACCGGTTCAACACGATCGATTTATTCTTGGCTTTTCATAAAATGCTTGAAAAGAAAAAGAGTCGGAAAGTACTGGAGACAAAGATCACACCAGATGAAAGTACCATTGATGAAAAAATGGCGACGATCCAATTGGAAATGCAGCAACGAAATGCCAAAAAGGGACGACGTTTTGATTCTTTTTTCACCAATTACAGCAAAACAGAAGTCGTTACCACTTTCATGGCATTATTAGAATTAATGAAAAAAGGATATATTCGAGTAGAGCAAGAAGGAAACTATGAATCGATCTTGCTTTACCCAGCAGGTAAAACAGATGAGTAAATATAGTGAAATAGAAGCGATTCTCTTTGTCGTAGGAGATGAAGGGATCGGATTAGAAGAATTAAGCTACTTAGTCAATAGCAAAACTGCGGCTGTCTATCAGTACTTGCAAGAATTGAATCAGCGTTATGAAGAAAATGAAGATTCAGCCTTGCATATTTTAGAAGTTGGGAATCATTTTGTTTTGTCCACAAAGAAAGAAGTCGCACCGTTATTAAAGAAATACGCAGAATCGCCAATGGGCAACTCTCTTTCGCAAGCTGCGTTAGAGACATTGTCGATCATTGCCTACAAGCAACCGATCACACGAATCGAAGTAGAAGAGATTCGTGGGGTCCAGTCCAGCGGCTCCGTACAGAAATTAGTCGCAAAACGATTGATCGAGGAAAAAGGCCGTGTTGATGGACCAGGTCGAGCAATTTTATATGGAACCACTGAATACTTCATGGATTACTTTGGCTTGAAATCATTAGCCGAATTACCTGATATTCAAGCAATGGAAGACGAACTCGAAGAAGATGGACCAGTGGATCTTTTTTATGATCGTTACAAACAAGAAGGAGACTCATAATGGAACGTTTGCAAAAAGTAATCGCACATGCTGGAATCACTTCTCGCAGAAAAGCAGAAGAGTTGATTGTGGCAGGTCGTGTCAGTGTCAATGGTCAAATTGTTAAGGAACTAGGAGTACAGGTGAGTGCCAAAGATCGCGTGGAAGTTGACGGTGTCCCAATTGAACAAGAATCGCCCGTCTACTATATGCTCTATAAACCACGTGGCGTAATCTCAGCAGTAACTGACGATAAAAAAAGGAAAGTTGTTTTAGACTTTTTTACTGAAGTTCCAGAACGTCTCTACCCAATCGGACGGTTGGATTATGATACTTCAGGTTTATTATTGCTGACCAATGACGGCGATCTTTCACAAAAACTGATGCATCCAAAACATGAAGTGGATAAAGTCTATGTGGCAAAAGTGAAAGGAATCGCTGATAAAAAACAACTATTGCCCTTGTCTAGAGGAATTCGGATCGAAGGCAAGAAAACCGCACCTGCTCGCTTTGAGATTTTGTCGACAGACGCTGCTACTCAAACAAGTATCGTCCAATTGACGATTCATGAAGGCCGTAATCATCAAGTGAAAAATATGCTTAAAGCAGTTGGTTTACCGGTCCAAAAATTGAAACGGGAAATGTATGGTTCGTTGACATTAGCTGGGTTGCGCCCTGGAGAGTATCGGGAGTTGACGAAAAAAGAAGTCAATGAATTAAAAAACCAAGTGAAATAACCAGTACACAGCAAAAGATGCTTAAAAAATTTGTCAATCGAGAATTTTTGTGTATAATGAAACATGTATTATAAATAAAAGGTTCGTCTTCAGGGGCAGGGTGCAATTCCCGACCGGTGGTGATAGTCCACGACCTACTTCTTTTGAAGTAGCTGAATCGGTGAAATTCCGATACCGACAGTAAAGTCTGGATAAAGAAGATAGAGCGTATTTGATTTGCCTATGGTTTTTCAAATGCCCTCTTTTTCCCTGTGGAAAAGAGGGCATTTTTTACTTTGTCTGGCGCCGACAAGTAAGGAATCAAGGAAATTTAATAGGTTCGTTTGAAGAGGAATCCTGAACTTAGGAGGATTTGTATTAATGAACAACAAAACAAGAAAAATGGTAACAATAGCAATGTGTGCAGCAATGGGAACAGTCTTACAGTTTATTGCGTTTCCCATCATCCCGGCGTTTAGCTTTTTGAAAATCGATTTTAGCGATATTCCAGTAATGATCGTCATGTTTTTATTCGGTCCTTTTGCTGGCGTGGCAACCGCGTTTCTACGTTCTCTCTTACACTTGTTTCTATCTGGTTTTTCACCAGCAGATCTCGTGGGAGACACGGCAAGTTTCTTGGCATCCTGTGTCTTTACTTTGCCAATGTACTACTTTTTCCGTAAAGGGATCCATGCGAAAAATAAATTCGTGGGAGTGGTCACAGGAATCCTCGCATTAACTGCTTTTATGAGTATTGCCAATCTATATGTCATCACACCATTGTACCTGCGCTTCTTTGGTGTTACAGCAGATCAATTCCTTGGCATGTCATTAGCGCGTTATGTCAGCATCGGTATTATTCCTTTTAACTTGATCAAAGGAGTTATCGTCAGTGGGGTCTTCTTGATCCTTCATGCGAAGTTGTTGCCTTGGTTGGCTCGTAAACAACCGCAACATTCACCAGTTGGAAAATAATAAAAAAGATCGTGTGTTGCTTTTGAGCAAACGCGATCTTTTTATTTTTCTAACAGTATCGCCCGAGTAGGACACTTTTTATATGCAGCTAAGACTTTTTCTTGCTGATCTTCTATGATAAACTGTTGCCGAGCGGCTGGTTCTTGAGCAAATAAGACGATACCATCTTCATCATAATCAAAAATATCAGGGGCACAGACCGCGCATAGTCCACAAGCGATACAGCGCTCAGGAATGATTTTGCAGCGTTGAGACATGGAATTGTTTCCTTTCTGGAGGTAAGTATAGACATATGGATGCTTTTATTTTAGCGTTGTTTCATCATTCTGACAAGTTGCGTCCGTCAACCATTTATCAAATACTTTACGGCAAACGAACGAGTTCAGTATTGAGTTATGCTTTTTTTTATGATCGCTTAGGTTACTTTCAAGCAATGCCGAATCTTGAAGAGGATGAATTTAATAAAAGAATCACGGCGCTGATTGCTGCCAAACAACTTGTAGCAGATGAAAAAGGGTTTCTCCAGACAGTTGCACCTGCAACGCTTACTGAAGTAGAGACACTCTGCCGTCATTTAAATTATTTTCAATTCGGTCGCCGGGGGGAACAGATGTGGCGCTTGGTACAGCTGCTTGTTCAAGCGGCTGCTTTTCAAGAAATCAGTAATCGATATATTCCTGTGGAGAACACTCCTATGTTCACAGAACCGGTTCGGCAGCTGATTCGGCAGCATCCAAAATTGAAGCAGGCGTTGTTTACTGAGCTTTGGACAGTCTTCGAGCAGATTCCGGGAGAATTTGCCGACTTTTTGGCAGGGACGTTGACAGGACCTGAGCAAATTGGTCAGACTTTTTTTCAGCTGTTACCAGATAACTACCAAAAAATGCCTTGGAATCAGTTTTTTCCAGCGGCAGCGATCCACTGCTTTTTATCAGTGGCAAAGAAGCAATCTCCTCTTTTAGCAGCAGGGTTAAACCCGTTTTATCAAGAAAACCTCAACCAAAGCATGCTGAAGACCCGTCGCTTATTTCTCAGCGGGAAGTCGATTGAGGAAATCATGGCACTTAGACAGATCAAGCGAGGAACAGTCAACGATCACTTGATCGAATGGGCGATCATCGATGATCAGTTTCCTTATCACTATTTTGCCACAAAGCAGCAGTTCCCTCCATTGTCATGGAAATTGCCTTATCACATTCTTCAAAAAGAAGTGCCGCTGGATTTTTTAAGTATCCGAATCAATCAAATTGCACAAAAGCGAGGGATCCTATGTTAGAACAGGCGCTCAAACACTATTTTGGTCATTCCCATTTTCGGACAGGTCAAAAAGAAGTGATCCAATCGGTTCTGAATCATCAGGATACATTAGCAATCATGCCCACTGGTAACGGCAAAAGCTTATGCTATCAACTGCCGGGTTATTTGCTGGAAGGGTTGGTAGTAATCGTATCACCATTGCTTTCTTTGATGGAAGATCAAGTGTATAGTTTGCAAAAAAATGGTGAGAGACGAGCGATCGCTTTTAACAGTCTCTTATCATTCGCTGAACGAAAATTTGTTCTTAGCCATCTACAGCAGTATAAATTTCTATTTATTAGTCCCGAGATGCTTGTTCAAAAGACGATTCTCCAAGCATTGGCAAATAGTAGAATCGCATTGCTGGTCGTAGATGAGGCACACTGTGTTTCTCAGTGGGGGATCGATTTTCGACCAGAATACCTTCAGCTAGCTGCGGTCAAACAACAATTAAAAGCACCAACGACTCTGGCTTTGACTGCCACGGCAACCGAACAGGTGGCACGAGATATTCAACAAAACCTTTTAGGAAAAACGCATCAAGTTTTTCGCTATGGAATGGATCGCAAAAATATTGGACTGATCGTTGATAAAAGCGGCGAAGAAAAAGACACGCTTTTAATGCATTACTTGCAGCAATTGTCAGGTGCGGGAATTATTTATTGTGCCACTAGAAACAAGGTGGAAGAACTTTATCAAAAATTACGCGGCAAGTATTCTGTGGGGTATTATCACGGTGGATTAGCCAGTGATCAGCGTAAAGTCCTTCAGCAGCAGTTTAGTCGGAACGAGCTGCAGTTATTGATCGCCACAAATGCTTTTGGAATGGGGATCAATAAACAAGATATTCGCTTTGTGATCCATTATGATCTGCCGGATTCGTTAGAAAACTATAGTCAAGAAATTGGCCGAGCAGGTCGAGATGGCAAGCAAAGCTATGCGATCTTACTCTATCGTCCTGGAGACGAAACCATCCATTATTTCTTTCAAAAGGAACTAAGTGCAGAAAGAGAACAGCTGGAAATGACGCCGCAATCTTTGATGCTTTCCCCATTGCAGGAAAAATGGCAAGCAAAAATCAATGAGTATGGTGCCAACAAATGGTTTGCTATTTTAAAGCAAAATGAGTGGGAAAAAAAGCAGCAGCTAAAAACGATGCTCGAATACATTCACTGTACTAGTTGTCGACGGTGTTTTTTATTGGCTCATTTTGACGAAGAAAAACAACCGCTTGACCAGTGTTGTGATATCGATGGTATTGAAATTCGGCTTGACCAAAAGGAATTCAAGCCGCAAAGAAAGAACTCGTGGCAGGAACGTTTACTAAAAATTTTTAAAGAAACAAATTGAATCGTTTTTTAAAAGACAGTTCGATTCAAGCTATGTTATAATACATCGGAAGGATATTAGGAGGTAATACGAGTGAGCAAGAAAGACAAAAACTATAATTCAGAAAATCAAGAGCCGTGGGAACAACCAATTTATGATACAGAATATGAAGATTCTGCCTCACGATCACAACAGCGGAAACAAAAACGCGGGAATTCACTCTTTTTGACGATCGTCTTAGTTTTACTTTTCTTGATCGTTGCAATTCCTGTTGGCGCGGGGATTTGGGTCTTAAACCGCTCAAATGATACAGCGACTGTTGCCTCATCAACAAGTAGCAGTACAGTTGCCAGCACAGAATCATCGACTGTTGAGTCATCGACAAAAGTCAGTGAATCATCTACTTCCAGCAGTAGTTCGTCATCGTCATCATCATCTTCTTCCTCATCTGAAAGCAGTGAGTCTGAAGAGCCAGCGAACAGTGAAGCAGAAGGAAACAACACCCAGAACAATCAGGGAAATGCAGACCAAGGAACGACGAATCAAGGTGCAGCGAATCAGGGAGAAACCAACCAAGGAACAGAGCAATATACGACTGTTCAAGCTGGTGAAGGTCCAGAACAAGTAGCAGCACGTACAGGTATTTCTGTCGAGACTTTGTATCAATTAAACGGGATCGATCCAAGTAATTTCATGCTTTACCCAGGCGATACATTACGAATTAAATAAAAAACCGCTTTGGCGGTTTTTTTTCTTGAAAGTTAAAAGGCCGTTGATCGGTAGTTGTTGAGAAGGAGTAACAAATGAAAAAAATCAATATTGCCATCGATGGTCCAGCTTCATCGGGCAAAAGTACAGTGGCAAAAATTTTAGCTCAGCATTATGGATATGTTTATACGGATACAGGGGCAATGTACCGTAGTATCACTTATTTAGCTCTTAAAACAGGGTGTTCATTAGAAGATGAAAGCGGGCTTGTGGCATTGATCGATACTTATCCAATCACTTTTGCGCCAACTGAGACAGGACAAGATGTTTTTGTAGATGGAACAAAAGTGACAGAAGAGATTCGCCAGCCCGAGGTAACCAACGCTGTTTCCAAAGTTTCTGCTTATCAAAAAGTTCGGGAAAAACTGGTCCAACAGCAACAAAAAATTGCTGAAAATGGCGGTGTTGTAATGGACGGCCGCGACATTGGCACCGCAGTCTTACCTCAAGCGGAAGTAAAGGTTTTTCTCGTGGCGAGTGTAGAAGAACGAGCAGAAAGAAGATACAAAGAGAACCAGCAAAAAGGAATCACCACCTCCTTTGACACATTAAAAAAAGAAATCGAGCAAAGGGATTATTTAGATTCTCATCGAGAAATCTCTCCCTTGAAACAAGCCGATGATGCAGTTCGCATTGATACGACAGGAATGTCCATTACAGAAGTCGTTGCAGCGATTCAGCAAATCGTTGATCAAAAAATGGAATAATCAACCACTGGCGCTAGTCGACCTAAAAAAACAGAACCGAACGATTCTCATGAGAAATTTCATTAAATATCGGAATTTTCGCGTAGAAATATTGTTCGAACTCTGGGGTTTTTAGGTCGGAGGGGCCAGTTTTTTTTGTATGAAACAGTGATTTTGAAGCAAAATAGTGAAGGAAACGTTTTTTGAGAACAATTATTGACAGTTTTTTGTGAAAATAAGCGAAATCGCTTTATTTTTTTGGCATTCTAATTTAAACTAAGGGATGTAGTGCATTTACGTACAATTGTTGGTTAGGAGGACACAAGACATGACAGAATTTGAAAATAATCAAGTGGAAAATGGGAATGAATCAATGGAAGCTGCTTTGGATAACTTCCAAGAAGTGAACGTTGGCGATATTGTCAAAGGTGAAGTTTTAGCCATCGAAGACAAACAAGCGATCGTTGGCATCGAAGGAGCAGGTGTAGAAGGAGTCGTTCCAGCAAAAGAATTGTCTACATTGCCTGTTGAGGATATCAATGAAGTAGTCAAAGTGGGCGATGTTTTAGAGTTAGTTGTTATTTCTGCAATCGGTAAAGATAAAGAAAACGGCAGCTATCTACTTTCAAAACGTCGTTTAGACGCGAAGAAAGTTTGGGAAGATATCGAAAAAGATTTCCAAGCAGGTAAGATCATTGAAGCGCCTGTAACAAATGTAGTCAAAGGTGGCTTAGTTGTTGATGTTGGCGTACGCGGATTTGTGCCAGCTTCGATGGTTGAGGACCACTTTGTAGCTGATTTTGAAGATTATAAAGGCAAGACACTCACCTTTAAGATTGTTGAGATCGAACCTTCTGAGAACCGCTTGATTTTATCCCATAAAGCAGTGGTTGAGGCTGAAAAAGAGAAACAAAAAGAAGCCTTGCTAGCTGATCTTTATGAAGGTCAAGAAATCGAAGGGAAAGTTGCACGATTGACCGATTTTGGGGCTTTCGTTGACTTGGGTGGAATTGATGGTTTAGTACACGTTTCAGAAATTTCTCATGCCCATGTAGGCAAACCGAGTGATGTTTTATCTGTTGGTGATACTGTCAATGTCCGTGTCTTATCCGTTGATCCAAATAAAGAACGCGTATCGTTATCGATCAAAGATACATTGCCTGGACCTTGGAGCAATATCGAAGAACAAGCACCCGTTGGTAGTGTTTTAGATGGTGTAGTAAAACGACTAACTAGTTTTGGTGCTTTTGTGGAAGTCTTCCCTGGTGTAGAAGGATTGATCCACATTTCGCAAATCTCACATAAACATATTGCAACGCCTCATGAAGTGTTGCATGAAGGTGATCAAGTGCAAGTGAAAGTTCTTGAAGTGAATCCAACCGATCATCGGATTGCTTTGAGCATCAAAGCACTAGAAAAAGCCGAGGAAGCGGAAGAAGCGCCTGCAGAAGATGACTATGAATTACCAGAAGAATCCACTGGTTTTACCATGGGTGATATCTTGGGCGATGCGTTGAAAGATAACGACGAAGAATAATCTAGCCTAGCAGCTTATAACGATTCGTTTTTTGAATTTGTTATAAGCTGCTTTTTTGTTTGTCATCAAGACTTGCAAGTTAGTGATGCATTAGGTAAACTAAGAAAGATTGAAAAGCAGAAGCAGCTGTATTCAGCAGTTCGCTTCTTATAAATGGAGGGTAAAAAATGTCAAATCCAACAATTGCGATCGTCGGACGTCCGAATGTCGGGAAATCGACTATTTTCAACCGGATTGCCGGAGAACGAATCTCGATCGTTGAGGATACTCCGGGTGTGACGAGAGACCGAATTTATGCAACAGGTGAATGGTTAGGTCGAGAGTTCAGTATTATCGATACAGGTGGAATCGACTTAGGCGATGAGCCGTTTATGGATCAAATCAAACATCAAGCAGAAATTGCGATCGATGAAGCAGATGTGATCGTCTTCATTACGAGTGCCAGAGAAGGTGTGACGGATGCAGATGAACTTGTTGCTCGCCTTTTGTATAAGAGCAATAAGCCTGTGATTCTAGCGGTCAATAAAGTCGACAATCCAGAAATGCGTGCAGATATTTATGAATTCTATACATTAGGATTAGGTGATCCGTATCCAATATCCGGCAGTCATGGATTAGGGATCGGAGATGTGCTTGATGAAGCCGTTAAGCATTTTACAGAAGAAGCAGAGGAAGAGGATGAATCGATCATCAAATTTAGTTTGATTGGGCGACCAAATGTTGGGAAATCTTCGTTAATCAATGCGATTTTAGGTGAAGAACGTGTCATCGTTTCGGATATTGAAGGAACGACCCGGGATGCGATCGATACTCATTTTACAAGTGAAAATGGGCAAGAGTTCACTATGATTGATACTGCAGGAATGCGTAAAAAAGGAAAAGTTTACGAATCAACAGAGAAATACAGTGTCATGCGAGCGATGCGTGCCATCGAACGTTCCGATGTGGTTCTAATGGTCTTGAATGCGGAAGAAGGAATTCGTGAACAGGACAAACGAATCGCTGGCTATGCTCATGAAGCTGGCCGTGGGATCATCCTAGTTGTCAATAAATGGGATCTGCTAAAAAAAGAAACCAATACCATGCGAGACTTTGAAGCGGAGATTCGTGATGAGTTTCAATACTTAGATTATGCCCCGATCATCTTTGTATCAGCGGCAACGAAACAGCGGTTGAATCAGTTGCCAGCTTTGATCGAAGAAGTCAGCATGAATCAAAACATGCGTATCCCTTCTGCATTATTGAATGATGTGATCATGGATGCAGTAGCCATCAATCCAACGCCAACGGATAAAGGAAAACGATTGAAGATTTTTTATGCGACACAAGTTGCGGTCAAGCCACCAACATTTGTTATTTTTGTTAATGAAGAAGAGTTGATGCATTTTTCTTATGCGCGCTTTTTAGAGAATCAGATCCGGAAAGCATTTACTTTTGAAGGAACTCCGATTCGAATCATTCCAAGAAGACGAAAATAGCGATTTTATCATACTTTGCTGCTTTTGACAAAGAATTCTATTCTTTTGACAGAAAAACGATAAATCCTAAAAAAAACAGTAGTAAAAACGTTAAAATCCTTGATATTACAACGTTCTTATGATAACGTTATATCAGAATATTGATGGATATCAATATTTGACAAAAAACTTGGACCACTCAAGATTTTTGTTGATGTATGACATCAAAAAAATAATCAGGAGGTGAAACCATCCATGGCAAATAAAGCAGAATTAATCGAAAAAGTTGCAGCAGCTACTGACTTGACAAAGAAAGACGCTACAGCAGCAGTAGACGCTGTCTTCTCAACAATTCAAGACGCTTTAGCTAACGGTGAAAAAGTTCAATTGATCGGCTTTGGTAACTTTGAAGTTCGTTCTCGTGCAGAACGCAAAGGACGTAACCCACAAACTGGTGAAGAAATCAAGATCCCTGCTAGCAAAGTACCTGCATTCAAACCAGGTAAAGCTCTTAAAGACGCAGTGAAATAATTGAGTCTTCCAAACCCTTGAGTAATCAAGGGTTTTTTTGTACATAAATTTACTTATCCCTATTTTTCATCAAAAATCCAATGTAGATCCGTCTACTAAAAGTACATTTATCGGATCAATTGCAAAAAAATTCAGAAAATTCATTGACAAGAATTTTTTTTCGCGCTATATTATTAAACAATTACAAGAAAACAGCAAATATTTTAATGAAGGAGCCATTTTTTATGCGCAATTTTAATCAATATTTATTAGTCATTATTATTGAGACCAGGACTTAGAACACGGAAGCAAAATTTATCCGTTTGTTTGAGTCCTATTTGCGTAAGTAAAATGGGATTCTGGCAAAGCATCCCAGTTTATTATAAACCGGGGTGCTTTTTTTTATGAAATAGGCGGGAGATGATGGAATTGAGAAGTGATCAGATAAAAAAAGGCATTGAAGCAGCTCCAGCAAGGAGTTTGCTTTATGCAACAGGACAAGTAAAAAATATCCAAGATATGAATAAGCCTTTTATTGCCATTTGCAACTCGTATATCGATATCGTACCTGGTCACGTCCATCTGCGAGAACTGGCAGATATTGCCAAAGAAGCCATTCGAGAAGCCGGGGGGATCCCTTTTGAATTCAATACAATTGGGGTAGATGATGGAATCGCCATGGGACATATCGGGATGCGTTACTCATTGCCAAGTCGTGAACTGATTGCTGACTCAGCTGAAACAGTCATCAATGCCCATTGGTTCGATGGTGTTTTTTACATCCCCAACTGCGATAAAATTACGCCTGGGATGATCTTGGCAGCTATGCGTACCAATGTGCCAGCAATTTTCTGCTCTGGGGGACCTATGAAAGCCGGGATTGATCCTAGGGGCCATCAGACGACATTATCTTCCATGTTCGAAGCAGTAGGCGCCTTTAAAGAGGGCAAAATGTCACAGGCAGATTTTGAATTCATGGAAAAAAATGCCTGTCCCACCTGTGGTTCCTGTGCCGGCATGTTCACAGCCAATTCTATGAACTGTCTTTTGGAGATTTTAGGATTGGCATTACCAGGAAATGGGACGATTCTGGCAGTTTCGCAAGAACGACGGGAACTTGTTCGCAAAGCGGCATTCCATCTGATGGATCTAGTGAAGAATCAAGTCAAGCCCCGGGATATCGTAACAGAAGAAGCCATCGATGATGCGTTTGCGCTTGATATGGCTATGGGGGGCTCTACCAATACCGTCTTGCATACATTAGCTATTGCGAACGAAGGGGAGATCGATTATGACTTGAGGCGGGTCAATGAGATTGCCGAACGAGTTCCTTATCTCTCAAAAATTGCGCCATCTTCCGCTTATTCCATGCACGATGTCCATACGGCTGGCGGCGTCTCTGCCATTATACGGCAATTGGTCGATATCAAGGGGGCGATCCATCCAGATCGGCTGACAGTCACAGGCAGAACCTTGCGGGAAAATGTCGCTCAGGCGACAATCAAAAATGAAGAAGTGATTCATCCAAAGGAGAATCCGTACAGCCCTGTCGGCGGCTTATCGATCCTTTACGGCAATCTTGCGCCTCAAGGAAGTGTCATCAAAGTGGGGGGTGTTGACCCAAGCATTCAGCTTTTTAAAGGAAAAGCAATTTGTTTCGATTCTCATGATGAGGCAGTAGCTGCGATCGACAATCATACGGTCCAAAAAGGGCATGTCGTGGTGATCCGCTATGAAGGACCTAAAGGAGGTCCCGGGATGCCAGAAATGTTGGCGCCGACTTCGAGTATTGTTGGACGAGGGTTAGGCAAAGAGGTTGCACTGATCACAGATGGACGCTTTTCAGGAGCCACGAGAGGGATCGCAGTTGGGCATATCTCTCCTGAGGCGGCAGCCGGTGGACCGATCTCTTTGATCCGTGATGGAGATGACATCGTGATTGATCTGCAAAATCGCTCATTGGAAGTATTAGTCTCAGAGGAAGAATTAATGCTGCGTGCACAAACACGTCCGAAGTTTCGGGCTAAAGTGAAGAAAGGCTGGCTGGCACGTTATACGGCATTAGTCACATCAGCAAATACCGGGGCGATCATGAAAATCAGCGAGGAGGAAGTTTAATGGAGAATATCCAGTTGAATGAAGTAACTAGGACCGGTGCAGAAGTGTTAGTCGATAGTTTGCAGAAACAAGCAGTAGAACTGATTTTCGGATACCCTGGCGGTGCTGTCTTGCCTTTATATGACCAACTCTACGATGCTGCGATTCCGAATATTTTAGCGCGTCACGAACAAGGTGCTGTCCACGCTGCAGAAGGGTATGCCAAAGCCACCGGGAAAGCCGGCGTTGTCCTAGTGACTAGTGGACCAGGAGCAACCAATGTGGTAACAGGCATCGCTGATGCCATGAGTGATTCCGTTCCATTAGTGGTGATCACCGGTCAAGTAGCAACAGCCGGTATTGGCAAAGATGCTTTTCAAGAGGCGGATATTCTAGGGATCACATTACCGATCACTAAACATAATTACCAAGTTAGACATGTCGATGATTTGCCGCGAGTGATCGCAGAAGCTTTTCATATCGCTACCACGGGTAGAAAAGGTCCAGTGGTGATCGACTTGCCAAAAGATGTCACGCTTCAGCGGACAGCCGCAGTCATTGAACTGCCGATTGAGCGAAAAAGCTATCAACCCACCCTCTTTCCATCTATTTTGCAAATCGAGAAATTGATGAATTGTTTAAAACAAGCAAAACGTCCAGTTGTCTTGGCGGGAGCAGGGGTATGTGCCGCCAATGCAGCCGAAGAATTGCGTCTGTTTGTCGAAACCCATCATTTGCCGATCGTAACCACGCTCTTAGGTCTTGGATTGGTGCCAGCAGATCATCCCTTATTCTTAGGAATGGGGGGCATGCATGGCACGTATGCTGCGAATATGGCATTATCTGAAGCGGATTTGATCATCAATATTGGCTCACGTTTTGATGACCGATTAGCAACAGCCGGCAGTCAATTTGGACAACAGGCAATCATTGCTCATATCGATATTGATCCTGCAGAAATCGGAAAAGTCGTTCAAACAACCATTCCGATCGTGGCGGATGCGAAAGCAGCTTTGACCCAGTTGCTGCGCTATCCTGCGGAGGAATTAGATTGCAAGGAATGGCTCAATCGTTGTCAAAAACGGAAAAAAGAACATCCTTATCGGTATGACCGCGAGGAAACAAAGGAAATCAAGCCGCAAAAATTGATTGAAGAAGTGGGACGCTTGACGAAAGGGGAAGCCGTTATTGTTACCGATGTTGGTCAACACCAAATGTGGGTCGCTCAATATTATCCTTTCCGATTTCCCAAACAGCTGATCACTAGCGGAGGTTTAGGGACAATGGGGTATGGCATCCCCGCAGGCATAGGGGCAAAATTTGCTTGTCCTGAAAAAACGATAGTCGTTTTTGTAGGCGATGGCGGTTTCCAAATGACCAACCAAGAGTTTGCTCTGCTAAATGATTATGGTCTGGATGTCAAATTCATTTTGATGAATAACCGCTCTCTCGGGATGGTACGGCAATGGCAAGAAACGTTTCATAATGAACGCCGTTCTGCTTCTGTATTTGCTAAACAGCCAAATTTTGGCCAATTAGCAGAAGCATATGGCATCAATAGTGTGCGGATCGAAACCCCAGATCAATTGACCATCGATTTGGCCAATGCATTGCTAGAACCTGGTGCACGACTAATCGAGGTACTGATCTCGCCAACGGAACATGTGCTGCCAATGATTCCACCAGGAAAAGCCAATCATGAGATGATAGGAGTTTAAAAGACTATGAAACGTATCCTTGCTGCCATCGTGCATAACGAAGCTGGTGTTTTAAGCCGCGTCACCAGTGTGTTGAATCGTCGTCAGGTGAATATCGAAAGTATTTCAGTTGGGACCACCGAACAGCCGGAATTTTCGCGAATGACGATCATTATCAACGCAGAAAACCCACTGGAGACAGAACAAGTGATAAAGCAATTGAATAAGCAAATCGATGTCTTAAAAGTTTCAGATATTACAGAAGACCCCCATATTGAACGGGAATTAGTGCTGATCAAAGTGAACGCGCCAACGACTACACGTTCGGAGATCCAAGCTGTGATCGAACCATTTCGAGCCCACATCGTTGATGTTGCATTGAAGACTATCGTGGTTCAAGTAGCGGGAGACTCAGAGAAAGTAGCAGCCTGTATCGACGTGTTGCGGCCTTATGGAATCAAGCAAATGGCTCGTACCGGTGTGACAGGTTTCACTAGAGGTTAAATGCAAGAACAGTTGCTTTTAATAAAAAAAGATTTCGGAGGGAAGCATACATGGTAAAAGTATATTATAACGAAGTGACAGACAATTTAGGAGATAAGACTATTGCAATCATTGGTTACGGTTCTCAAGGACATGCCCATGCACAGAATTTACGGGATACAGGGCACGACGTCGTGATCGGGATTCGTGCAGGAAAATCAGCTGAGAACGCAAAGAATGATGGATTTACCGTGCTTCCAGTTTCTGAAGCTGTACAACAAGCAAATGTTGTGATGATCTTAGCTCCTGATGAGATCCAAGGAGAACTTTACGAGAAGGAAATTGCGCCTAATCTTTCTGCAGGGGATGCATTAGCCTTTGCTCATGGCTTTAATATTCATTTTGAGGTCATCACGCCTCCAAAAGAGGTGGATGTCTTCCTGGTGGCACCTAAAGGACCAGGCCATTTGGTGCGCCGGACCTTTAGCGAAGGATTTGCTGTCCCTGCGTTGTTTGCTGTTTATCAAGATGCTACTGGCAATGCACAAGAGACAGCCTTGTCCTATGCCAAAGGAATCGGGGCTACAAGAGTCGGCGTACTAGAAACAACGTTCAAGGAAGAGACGGAAACAGACTTGTTTGGGGAACAAGCCGTATTATGTGGCGGACTGACAAGTATGATCGAGGCTGGGTTTGAAACGCTGGTAGAAGCCGGCTATCAGCCAGAACTAGCCTATTTTGAAGTTTGTCACGAAATGAAACTGATTGTTGACTTGATTTATGAAGGAGGATTCGCCAAGATGCGTGATTCAATCTCCAATACAGCAGAATATGGGGATTATGTCTCTGGTTCACGAATCATTACCGAACAAACAAAAGCCAATATGAAGAATGTCTTGAAAGATATTCAAAACGGCACGTTTGCCAAAGGTTTTATTGCGGATAATCAAGCTGGTTTTCCGGAATTCAAAAAAATGCGGGAACAAAACGGGAATCATCCAATCGAAAAAGTTGGGTCAGAATTAAGAAAAATGATGCCTTTTGTTACGAAAGATTAAGGAGGAACAGTGATTGCTGGTATCTGTCGATCAAATAGAACAAGCACATGAAAGCTTGCAATCAGTCGTTTCAAAGACTCCTTTACAGCATGATCGGTTTTTATCCGAGAAGTATCAAGCGACTGTCTTACTGAAACGAGAGGATCTTCAGAAGGTCCGATCGTTTAAATTGCGGGGGGCATATTATGCAATCGCACAGCAAGATCCGGCTATACTGAAGCGGGGGGTTGTCTGTGCAAGTGCCGGCAATCATGCCCAAGGGGTCGCCTATACCTGTCATGAATTGAAAGTGCCGGCGGTTATCTTTATGCCGACGACGACACCGCAACAAAAAGTAGCGCAAGTTTTGTTTTTTGGCGGTGATTTTGTTCGTATCGAACTTGTCGGTGATACCTTCGATGCTTCCGCCGAGGCAGCCCAACACTATGCCGAAGACCATCAAATGGCGTTTATTGATCCCTTTGATGATCCCGCCATTATTGCAGGCCAAGGAACATTGGCAGTTGAACTGATGGCAGAAGCAAAGCAGCGCAATTATTCTATCGATTATGTTGTGGCAGCAATTGGCGGTGGCGGGTTGATCAGTGGTGTTGCAACTTATTTGAAAGCAAAACAGCCTACAATCTCAATGGTTGGTGCTGAACCTCTAGGCGCCGCTTCGATGCAGGCGGCTTTTGATAATCATGGTCCGACCACATTAGAGCAGATCGATAAATTTGTAGATGGAGCAGCTGTCAAAAAAGTCGGTCAATTGACCTACCAGCATGCAGCCCAGTACGTCGATCGATTAGTAGCGGTAGATGAGGGTTTAATTTGCCAAACTATCTTGGACTTATACAGTAAACAAGCAGTTGTGGCAGAACCAGCGGGAGCACTGAGTGTCGCCGCTCTGGAATTGATCAAAGAAGAGATTAAAGGGAAAACCGTTGTTTGTATTATCAGCGGCGGCAATAACGATAGTACTCGAATGGCAGAGATTGAGGAAAAGTCCTTGATTTATCAAGGCTTAAAACATTATTTTGTGGTCAATTTTCCTCAAAGACCTGGGGCGTTGAAAGAATTTGTTAGCAATATTTTGGGTCCTACGGATGATATCACTCGATTTGAATACACCAAAAAAATCAATCGCGGAACAGGACCAGTACTGTTAGGGATTCTGCTAAAAAGGCAGGAAGATCTGCCCCCACTACTGGCGCGAATGTCAAGATTTGATCCACAATATATTGATTTGCGGGACAATCAATCTCTCTATACTCTTCTTGTTTGATTTTATGAACCAAGCGTTACGAAACAAACGACCTTTTTTAAAAAAAGAGGTCGTTTGTTTTTTGATTTCAAATCCATGACTTTCCCTCATCCTTTCGCTAGTTAGTAGGTGAAATGGTTGATTCTTGTTATAATAGAAGTAACAAATCGTAGATGGGGGGCGGATGTATGGAATTTGTCTTTTCTAGAAAAGAACAGCAGACGCAAATCTTGTATGGGGAAACATTGAATGCTGTTTTACGGACGCAGGAAATTTCCAATGATCAAGTCATCATTCTCACAAACCAGCGGTATTATGATCGTTTCTCTGAAAAACTAACCCGTTTGTTTTTACCCAAAGAAGTCAGCTGGTATATTTGTACCAATCAAATGTATTGCAATAATTTTACGGAATTTCAGGCCTTTATGTCCTTCCTAAGCCGCTTTTCGAAACAGGAGAACTATTTGATCGTGGGTTTCGGCAATGAAGGTGTGCTGGCGTTAAGCAGTTTTATTCACTACACGTCGATTCTGACTAGCGATCTTTGGTTGATCCCGGTGTCTTTACGGGCGTTAGCTAAAAGTGTCAAAGAATCTGCGATCATTGTTAAGAAACCAGATATTCCTGTTTTGCAAAGTCCCAATGTACCGCAAGTGGTCGTATACGATCAAACGATTGCTGAAAAACAAAAAGATGGGAAGTTGGTGGACTTACTTGTATTGATTCGTTGCGGACTGCTCACGGATCAAGCTTTTCTGCGGGAACTCTTTCGCACGTTTCTGACAGAAAAACAAGTAAACAATCGTTCGTTTGCAGCATATACAGATCGGGTGATCCAAGCCTATCAAGCAAACGGTGCAGCACTTGAAGAATATGGACAAGTCTTTACAGATGCTTTTTATAAGACTGAAAATGGACATTTGCTGTCTGATGCAATGAAACTTTTTTATGGCCTACTCTTTCACTTAATCTGGAATGTTCAACAACAGCAGTTAGCAGTCAAATTAGATAAGCTTTGCTTGTGGCTTGACCAACTAGGGTTTCCTTTAGTATTGCCTGACCAACTATCTTTAAGCGACTATTTTCAGCAAGTTCTGCTGTTACAGAAAAAAGAGAAAAAACTGCTTTTTTTATCAGAAATTGGTACAATAGGGGGCAGAACCAGCGCATTAGAAGAGGATCTCGTCCAGACAATGAGCGCTTACCAAACAATAATCAATCAGATAAGAGGAACTTAGATGGAAACATACAGTGAAAAAATGTTACAGGCATTAGCAGCCGAGAATTTAGCTGATGCGCAATTGAATTTTGCAAAAGCCCTGCAATCAGATCAAAATGAAGTCTTAGCCGAATTAGGAGAAGAATTGATCCAAATCGGCTTTTTAGAAGAAGCAAGAGAAGTATTTGATACACTGCAAGAACGTGACCCCGAAAATGAAGAATGGTTGCTATCGTTAGCAGAAATTGCTATGGAAAATGATCAAATCGACGAAGCTTTTGATTATCTAGATCGGATCACACCGCAAAGCTCTTTTTATCCACGAGCGTTATTGATCAGTGCTGATCTCTATCAATTGATTGGGATCCCCGAAGTCAGTGAAGCAAAATTATTGGAAGCCCAAAAGCTGCTGCCCAAAGAATCGCTGATTCGTTTTGCACTAGCGGAATTGTATTTTTCAACCGACCGTTATCAAGAAGCGGCAGAGTTTTATCAAGGATTACTAAAGGAAAATATCCAGGAAATCACAGGTATTTCCTTATTGGAACGGACCGGAGCCGCATTGAGTATGGCTGGGAAATTTGAAGAAGCCATCGAATATCTGGAAGCAAGTCTAGCTGAGGATCAAACAGATGACCGTCTATTCCAAACCGCTTTAGTTTACTTACAATTAAAAGAAAATGAGCATGCGATTCGATATTTGCAGCAGTTGCGGGCACTGAATCCGCAATACCGTTCCTTGTATCTCTATTTAGCAGAAGCATTACAAGAAGAAGAGCAACTGGAAGAGGCACAAACTGTCATTGAAGAAGGAATCCATGAAGATCCATTTCAAGTGGATTTTTATCATTTTGCATCAGAAAATGCGTATCGGTTGCATGACAGCGAAGCAGCCGAATCCTTCTTATTAAAAGCCCTTGAGACGGGGGAAAAAGAAGATGAAACCCTGCTTACACTGAGTAATCTTTATTTGAATGAAGAGCGTTGGCAAGAAGCTGTGTTGGCTATCGAGAAGATGGAAGACAATGAACAACCCCATGCTCTATGGAATTTAGCACAGGCTTATAACGCGTTAGAAGAGTTTGACCAAGCAGCGAGGTTCTATGAACAAGCGAATGAAGGATTGCAGCATGAACCAGCTTTTATGAAAGAATATGGATTGTTCTTAAGAGAAGAAGGACGATTATCAGAAGCTCTACCTTTACTGAGGCATTATCTGGCTCACGAACCTGGTGATCTGGAAGTGCAATCGATCGTGGAGGATCTATTAGAAAGATAGGTGAGGGAAATGAACATCAATGTACAAGAAAAGAAAAAATTTCTCAATTGGTTAGTTTCTACTGTATCATTCAGCCGACGAGAAGTTTCTTGGGTTCTGAACTACCTAGCAAATCATGAAGCCATTTTGACAAATGTTCATATTGTTGAAGGGGCGATGCAGACAGATCGGGGGTTGAGTGTTCGCAGTACAGAGATTGGCGGCGAGCCATTTGTGTTGACGATCCAGAATCAAACCTTTTATGATATCGATCAAATTTTTCACGAAATCAGGATGAATTGGAAACAGCCGCTTTATTTAGAATGTATCTTTCCAAATCCTTGGGAAAAACCACTTTATTTAGCTGTTCTGGAGGACAATCCTTTTGAACGGTGGAATGACCATGTTGACGAAGAAGTACAAAAAAATGTGACAGAATATCTTGACAAAGAAGCTATGCAGCTAAAAATTGAGAAATTATACCGCCAAATCGATCTTGCTTTGGAAAATGGGGATCGGGATGCTTTTTTGGAATTATCGGATGAAGTCAACCGCTTCAAACTCGATCAAAAAGAAAAAAGTCATTAATAAAGCTATTAAAAAGCGCGATGTGAAGTAATAAAAACTAGTGGAACAGAAAAGAACCGCAAGAAAGAAGAGGACTCCCAGTACCGAGCGTTCGTCGTTTGCAACAGTGTGCGGGAGAAATCAAGTTTCTTGCGGTTTTTTCTTTATAATTAGATAGGATGGAAGAATGGGGTTATCCTTTTGATTTTGCTGCCTTGCGTTGCAAAAATCGTGATTTAGGACGTAAATAAGTGAAGCCTTCCCCTTCGACTTCATGGACATTGATCACCGATACGAACGCTTGTTGATCGAAGTCGGCAACGATCCGTTTGACCTCTGAAATTTCCCGGCCGCTTACTACCATATAAATGATCCGTTTGTTACCACCGGAATAGGCTCCTTCCCCATTTAAAAAGGTGACGCCTCGTTCCAATTCATTCATTAAGACAGGGGCAATTTCTTCACTATGATTACTGATAACAATGATCCCTTTTGCTGAATAGCCGCCATCTAGGATCGAATCAATCACGCGAGCGAAAACATAGGAAAAGATTAGCGTGTACATCATGCGTTTCAAATCGATATAGGTTAAGGAAAGCAATAGAACGAAAACATCAAAGATCAAGAGAGAACGACCAATCGTGATCCCAAAGTTCTTTTCTAGGATCCGGGCTAATACATCCACGCCACCTGTTGTCCCACCAACTTTATAAACAACACCACTGCCGATCCCTGCAATTAGTCCTGCGAGTAACGCAACGATCAGTAAGTCATGCTGCAGATCGATCAATAATGGAACCGTCTGCCAGAAACCTAACCAAAATGAAAGACCAAAGGTTCCAATCACTGTATAGACTAGCGAACGTCTGCCAAGAATCTTACCTCCTAGCAAAATGATTGGGATATTCAAAATCAGTGTACTGTAAGCGGGATTGATGCCCCACAATGCGCGCATGATCAACGTGATCCCGGTGACGCCGCCTTCAGCTAAATCATTAGGTATATTTAAATAGACGAGACCAAAACCATAGACACTCGTTCCTAGAACAATTAAGGCAATATCGCGGACTGTCCGCCACGAAAAAAAAGATCGCATCCTGTTTCCCCCATTTCTAAATCTCACAAGTACCAATTTAGCACGAAATTTGGCATTAAACAATATGAGCAAGTCGATCCTCTATCTAGGCAGGTGCGTTTTCTTTTGCTAAAATGTGAAAGAAAGGGTGAAGAGGATGACAGAAAAACGTTCACTATATGAGATGCAAGAAGAAGTCGATGCCTATATCCAACAATTCAAGGCGGGGTATTTCAGCCCTTTAGCACAGATGGCCCGACTTACTGAAGAAGTCGGCGAGTTGGCAAGGGAAGTCAATCATCACTATGGGGAAAAGGCCAAGAAGAAGACGGAAGTCGAGAAAACAGTTGCTGAAGAACTAGGTGATGTCCTTTTTGTCACCATGATTATGGCAAATTCCATGGGTATCGATTTGACGGAAGTTTTTGAATCCAATATGAAAAAGTTCAACCGCAGAGATGCGTATCGCTTTGAAAGAAAAGATGGGAAAATGAATGAAGCTGACTAAGTTACCACAAGAATTTGAACAAGCAATCCCTGTATTGCAAAGAATCGAAGCAGCCGGGTTTGATGCCTACTTTGTGGGAGGAAGTGTCAGAGATACAATCTTAGGACAGCCAATCCATGATGTAGATATTGCAACAAGTGCCTTTCCAGCTGAGATCAAAGAACTTTTTCCTCGTACCATCGATTTGGGTATCGAGCACGGAACAGTCCTTGTTTTATGGGAAAATGAACAATATGAGATCACGACTTTTCGGACAGAAGAAGCCTATCAAGATTTCCGTCGGCCAGACAAAGTTGCTTTTGTGCGCTCTTTGGCTGAAGATTTGAAGCGCAGAGATTTTACAATCAACGCTTTTGCTCTGAAAAAAGATGGTGAAATCATTGATTTGTTTGATGGACTGGCAGACTTGCAACAGAAAATTCTGCGAGCAGTGGGTCAGCCGCACGAACGATTTCATGAAGATGCACTACGTATGATGCGGGGCTTACGCTTTGTCAGTCAACTGGGCTTTACATTGGAACCACGAACATTTGAGGCAATTTATGACAATCATCAGCTATTGGCAAAAATATCCGTGGAGAGAATCACCATTGAGTTCGTCAAATTGCTGTTAGGGGCACATCGCAATTCAGCTTTAAAGGCTTTTGTAGCGACTGAATGTTATCTCTATTGTCCAGGACTGAAACAAGCCGGTGAAGCTCTGTTGCGAATGGCTGATTTACCGGAGAGACCATTGAACAATGAAGCTTCTGCCTGGACACTATTGATTGACCAGATTGGACTTTCTACAGCAGAAGTTCGTCCTTTTTTGAAGCAATGGAAGTGTTCCAATGAATTGATTCGGATGGTCCAATCGTTATTCGAGGGAGTATTGCTGCGGAAAGCAGGGCCGTTTAGTGATGAAGCATTGTACCATCTGGGCAGCGAGGCCGCTCGACTATCAGAAGAATTGCTGTACTATTATGGACAAGAGGTAGATCCCTCTGTTAGTCAAGCTCGCTACCAGGCGTTGCCAATCCATTCACTTAAAGACTTGGCCATCAATGGGCGCGACTTGCTGAGCCACTTTGACCAATCCGGCGGTCCTTGGATGAAAGAAGTGCTAGCAGCTGCCGAAAAAGCGGTGATTGAGAAACGAGTCGCAAATGAAGAGAAAGCATTATTGGCTTTTGCCAAAACAATCGTATTAAATAACCTATAAATAAGCAGGTGAGAAAACAATGATCGAAAAAGAATTTTTGGTTACCGAGGAAGATACAGCTCTTGCAGTTGGATCGGGAGGACTGCCTGTCTTAGCGACCCCTCGTTTGGCTGCCATGGTAGAAGCTGTCTGTTTTGAAGCATTGGAATCGCGTATAGCGTCTGGTAAGACAACAGTAGGAACACAATTTACGATCGAGCACCGGGCGGCTTCAGGAATCGGTGCAACCGTTCAGGTATGCTGTGAAGAGATCTCGAATGAAAAGACGTATGAGTTTACTTTTCGTGTCTATGAAAACGATCAACTGCTAGCGACAGGTACGCATCATCGAGCGGCGGTCGATATCGAAGGTTTTTTAAAAAAAGTGAGCGAGAAAGAAAGTTAATTTGTGCTCCTTAGCAGACAATGTGTTAAAATTGAAATGTATTATTAAAAAAAAGGAGCGTTATGTCATGGCAAGAGAAATGAAAGCATTGAAATTTTATTTCCGTAATGGAGAAACATGGACGATTGAGCGCCGTTATATTGGAGATTTGTGGATCAAGCAAATCACTACTAGTTTTGGCCGCATCCACGGAAGCGAATTTGTTGAGATCCATCCATGTGCAGGATTCAAAATTGAAATCTTCCAAGAAGGGGATCATGTTGCAACACATGATATCAATTTAGGTGGATTGGAATTAGGCATGTTCGCCCGCGCTTTGAAATACGAAGATATTGAACGAATGGAAATTCTTTACCGTAATGGAACACCTGATCTTGTGTACTTCCCATACAAAGACAAAGATACTGAAGGATTAGATAACGTTTATCAATCAACAAAAATCAGTGAAAAAACAAAAAGCCTTTATATTGTGATTGATCCAAACCAAACAGTCGAAGACGTTTACCAAGAACATTTTGAAGAATAAAAAAAAGCAGAACTGAGAGCTTCTCTCTGGTTCTGCTTTTTCATTACAATCACTGATAAGTGCGAAAAAAGTCGGTATATTTTTTTAATAAAAGATAGTCTTGACTGATGGCATCTTTAAGTATGATTTTGTCTCCAAGCAAGCTTTTACGAGCATTTTGGATGATGCGGTGTTGAATATCATGATCGATCAAGTAATCGATCTCAGTACGTTTGATTTCCGGAGAAGCACTCTCGCGATTTTTTTCAAGATACTGCAAAAGATCATATTCAAGATGTCCGGCATCATTGATTACTCGTTTGTATTCGATTTTGTCTACCTTCACACGATCACGCTCCTTTATATGATAAGTTACCTTATTTCCGGAGTAATGTAAAAAAAATCTATATGAATTAGTAAATTTTTAAACACCTGTTTGGTATTGCATCAAAACTACTTTACGCTTAGAAGAAACAGCTAGATGTGTCGCAAGACTTAAACAGAAAATGAAAACAAAGGAGAAACAGATGAAAAAAGCAAGAGTTATCGTTGTTAGTGGAGTGACTGCTTCAGGGAAAACCACCTTTATCCAAAAGGTCGCCAATCTATGTCCCGGTACAGCAGTTTTATCTTTTGATGATTATAGTATCGATGCATTGCCTTCTGCACCATCCTCTGAGGCTCTGTTAAAAGAACCCTACGAAGCAATCAATCAATTTGATATTCAACCATTGATAAATGACCTAAAACAAATCATTCACCACTGTGCGCTGATCTTGATCGATTTTCCGTTTGGGTATGTCCATCAGCAACTCGCACCTGCTATCGACAAGGTCATTTATTTAAGAACACCTCTGGATATTGTCTTGGGTAGACTAATCATTAGAGACTTTCAACAACAGCCAGAGAAAATTATTAATTGGGTCACGGGGTATCTAGAGGAAGCGCGACCGCTTTTTTTGATGCACGAAGAAATTGTTTCTCCACAAGCAGATTATATTCGAGATGGGACGATTAATTTTCAAGACCAAATGACTTGGTTCAAAGAAGAAGTTCTAGCGGAAAAAACGATTTTATCAGAATGATTGTTGGAATTGGGAAAAATACTTGTCACGTAAAGAATAAGGTCATCTTTTGAGAGATAAAAAAAGGGGATCTTAATTTTCTAGGTAATCAAAGGGAATATTGGGGTAAGCAAAACTTTCTTTGATTCTATACTTTCCCTTGCTGTATTATTATTTATACGCATATTTAGTCTGTAGTTAAAAAATAGCATTATTAACAATTAAAAACAAGTTACGATTTTGTCATCTATCTATTTTAAAGTGAACATATGGGTATAGCACAAAAATAAAAAGCCGACTGCAATGCTTATTTATCAGCAAGCGCAGTCGACTTAAAATGAATTATTTTGTTTCACGGTGTAAAGTAACTTTTCTTTCACGTGGGCAATATTTTTTCTTTTCCAAACGATCAGGATTGTTACGTTTGTTTTTGTTTGTTAAGTAGTTGCGTTCTTTACAAGAAGTGCACTCTAATGTGATGTTTACGCGCATGTTTTTCCCTCCCATATATTCAAGAATCCTCTAAGATTTCTCTCAGACTAAAATATAATAGCATGTTTGGCAAAGGAATGCTAGTAGTTTAATGAAATTTGTTAAGTAATTTTACTTGACGATTTTTTGAATGAAATCAACCATTTTCATCCAATTTATTTTTCACGTCTTCGATCATTTTTGTATAAGCAATCGGTCCGTTATACAGCCAGCTGGATTCAGGTCCAAACTCCCAAAGATTTCCTTCTTTGACCGCTTTAAGATTTTGCCAAACTTGGTCTTTAAAAAAGTCGGCTCCTTGATCGCTGTTTACTAGAATCAGGTAATCAGCATCTAATTCAGCTAATTTCTCCAAAGAAACGGCAGACCAGTCAGCTGTCGCTGTTTTACTGATCTCAGAAACAAGTGGCGGTACGGAGAATCCTAGTTCATGATAGAGGAGCTGACCGCTGGAACGATCGTCAGCAACCATAAAAGCAGAATTGTTGGTGACCCAGAGAACAGCCACCGACTTCCCATTGATTTTACCTGAAAATTCTTGCTTAGTTGTTTTTACTAAGTCATCATAGTCTTTTTCTACTGTTTTTGCTTGATCTTCTTTATGAAGAACTTTTGCGATATCTGTCAAACGGTCTCGCCAAGAGACATTTTCACCATTTTTGACTACATAAGTAGGGGCGATTTTGCTGTATTGTGCATATTTATCCCCTTCAACCATCGTATTGCTGTCGATCAGCAACAAGTCTGGTTCATAACTTAAGACGTCCTCATAGGGCAAGTCGTAGCTGATCCTTGGTACATCACTTAGTTTCTCTTGCAAATAGCCTTGATCACTGTTATTACCAACAGTCCATTGTGCTACTGGTGTGACGTTCAAGGCTACTAAGTAATCTTCTAAATAACTGCCGATGATTCGCTTTGGATTATCGGGGATTGTTACTTCATGTCCAGCCGCATCTTTCAGCGTTGCCGTCTCAGCTGAGGAAGATGACTTGGTATTATTGGAATTAGCTGAACAAGCACTCAATGCTGTTAAGCTGACTAGGGTACAAGACAGCCAAAAAAGTGTTTTTAGGGTTCGTTTTTTCATTAGGTTCCTCCTTATGGGATAAATGAGAATCATTCTCACTTTCTTTTTGTCATTATCACGAAGAAAAAGTGATTTGTCAATCCCTGGTTTTTTGCTTTGAAGCATTGACGGATAGAAGGAAAACCGTCATAATTGATAATCATTATCAATAGAATTTTGAGGGAAAGATATGGCAAACTTACGCACGGTCGATTTGACTGTCGGCTATCAAAAACAAAAAATTGTGCAAAAGATAACAATCGACATCCCAGAAGGGAAGATCATTGGTTTGATTGGACCTAATGGGAGTGGCAAGTCGACTTTTCTAAAAGCATTAGCCCGAATCCTGCTACCTATGGAAGGGGAAGTTTATCTAAATGAACAGAATCTACAAACGATCAAAACGAAGGAAGTCGCAAGCCAGATTGCTTTGTTGTCACAAGTCAGTGATTCTTCCATCGGATTAACCATTCGAGAGATCGTTTCTTATGGTCGTTTTCCTTATCAAAAAGGGCTAGGTCGGTTGACCGCAAAAGATTATCAAGCCATTGAATGGGCATTAGCTGCGACAGATTTGACCGAACTAGCGGATGCTAGTATCCATACGCTTTCAGGAGGTCAGAAACAGCGGGTTTGGATCGCTATGGCTTTGGCACAAGATACAGAGATTGTTATCTTAGATGAACCGACGACTTTTTTAGATCCGGCACATCAACTAGAAGTACTGTTATTGTTAAAACGAATCAATGAAAAATATGGGAAAACGATCATTATGTCGATTCACGATCTGAATCATGCATCTCGATTTTCTGATTATATTTTTGCCTTAAAAGAAGGTCAATTAATGACTTGGGGGACACCAGAAGAAGTTTTGACCCATTCATGGCTCCAACAATTGTTCGCTATCGAAGCTGTTTTAGGTACGTTTCCCAATAGTTCGAAACCGTTGCTTTTGACCTATGAATTAGGAGCCAACACATGAAAAAATTTACAATTCTTTTGCTTGTTCTAAGCGGATTATTGGTCGCTGTGTTTTTTCTGGCATTGACGCAAGGGGCAGCTGATATTCCCTTAATAACTATTAAAGAGGCCTTTTACGCATTTGATCCAGAAAATCAAACCCATCAAGTGCTTAGAAATATCCGTTTGCCGCGGATCTGTGCTTCGTTTATTGTTGGCAGCAGTTTTGCTGTAACTGGTGCCATCATGCAAGGAGTCACCAAAAATTCGCTAGCAGATAGCGGTTTACTAGGAATCAATAGTGGGGCTGCAGTCGGATTAGCCGTTGCATTTATCTTGTTTCCCTCACTACAACCGAATCAGGCAGCGTTGTTTTCTTTCTTAGGCGCTTTTCTAGCTACTTCTTTTTTATTTTTGTTGACGAAGTATTCAAGGATCGGTATGACGCCGACTGGATTGATTCTAGCAGGTGTTGCATTGAGTTCTTTTTTTTCTGCGATTAGTCAAGTATTATCTTTACAATTTGATTTGAATCAAGACTTGGCCTTTTGGTTTATTGGCGGTGCAGCAAATGTAACGTGGACACAATTACAAGTGATCACCCCTATTTATCTGGTGGCGCTCTTCATCATCCTAGGACTCGGAAAATCTTTGAATTTGCTGGCTATGGGAGATGAGACGGCAATCTCTTTAGGCAAACATCCTGAACGGATTCGACTTGTTTCTTTAGCCGTAGTTGTTCTATTAGCTGGGATGGCTGTTTCACTGGTGGGACCGGTCAGCTTTATTGGATTGATAGTCCCTCATGTGATTCGCGGACTGATTGGCAAAAATTATCAAATGATCTTACCTTTGACAATAGTGGCGGGGGGAATATTGGTAATCTTAGCAGATTGGGTAGGACGAATCATTCAGCCACCTTTTGAAACGCCTTTTGGAATCATGATGGCTTTGATTGGGGTTCCTTTCTTATTAGTGAAGATTCGGAGGGAACAGCTATGAAGAAAAAAATCGGTTTCCTTTTTGTTTTGGTTCTTCTGGCGTTTTGTGGCAGTATCATGGTGGGAAAGACGTTCTTTTCTTTTGATCTCTGGCTCGCTCTTTGGCAGCAAACTCTAACAGCTAGCCAGTCATTGATATTCTTCGATTTCCGACTTCCTCGAGCAGTACTGGCACTGATTGCTGGAAGTGCGTTTGGCTTCTCAGGTTTTTTGTTACAGGGAGTAACCAGAAATGAGTTGGCGGATGCAAGTATTTTAGGAATCAATAATGGAGCTGGCTTATGTGTCATGCTCTACTTAGGCTTTTATGCCCAGGGCTCCCAGCTGTTACCACTAATTGGTATGATTGGCGGACTATTAGCTGCACTGCTAGTCTATGCTATCGCTTATAAACAGCGGCAGCTGCTTTCAATGGAGCGAATTTTATTATCTGGAATTGCTGTTAATGCTGGACTTGCTTCTGCGTCGTTATTATTGACTGTTCAATTGTCAAAAGAACGATATAGTTTTGTTACGGCATGGCTTTCGGGGACTATCTGGGGAACTTCGTGGACGCAAGTACTAAGTTTGTTGCCTTGGTTCTTGATTCTAGGATTGTTGGCATTCATGATTACACCTTTGATCAATTTACTGGGTTTTGGAGAAGAACAGGCGATCAGTTTAGGTGTTCCCCTAAATCTTTTGCGCACCGGTTTGTTGTTCGTAGCGATTGGCCTGGCCGCAAGCAGTGTTGGCTATACTGGAAACTTATCTTTTATTGGTTTATTGGCGCCCCATATCGCTAAACGATTGATTGGCAAAGAATCTCGTTGGGCATTGATAGCAGCGGGAATGATTGGTGCTATTTTGGTGCTAGTCAGCGACACAGTCGGCCGTCTTTTACTTCAAAGTGGCGAAATTCCTGCTGGTATCGTGATTGCGATCATTGGTGCTCCGTACTTTTTGTTTTTGCTGATTCGTCAAAAAACGCAGTCGTGAGAATTTTTTCACGATTGCGTTTGCTATTTGAGTCCGGTTTTTGGTACTATTCGGAGTAGGAGTTGGTTAATTATGGATAAAAAAATTTTGCGTGAACAAGGGCTAACCCGACTCAAGCAACTGGATCCACGAACAAAGCAAACCAAAGAGCAGATCATTCAGTCTTTGTTGTTTGCTTCCAAAGAGTGGCTCGAAGCAGAATCCATTGGCGTGATTCGGTCATTGCCGTTTGAATTTGATACAAAGCCGATTTTTGAGCGCGGATTTCACTCTGGTAAACAAATTGCTGTGCCACGTTCTGTGAGAAAGAAACTTCACTTTTATCAAGTGGAACCACAGACTGAATATCAGCTTTCCAGTTTTGGGGTAGAAGAGCCTCTTTCTCAAAAAAAAATCGATGCATTGGACCTGGATCTTTTGATCGTTCCTGGTTTGATTTTTTCTCATGAGGGATATCGGATTGGTTTTGGCGGCGGTTATTATGATCGGTTTCTGGCAGATTTCCAAGGGAAAACTGTGTCATTGGTTTTTGCAGAACAATTTGATGTCCGGTGGCAACCTGATTCTTTTGATATTCCGGTCCAGAAAATAATCACTGATAAAGTTTCTTTCGGAGAAAAAGGAGTAGACAATGAATAAACAAATGAAACGCTGGCTTAATCGTCCAATCTTTACTTATACGTTTTTAGCCATCCAGACGTTAGTCTTTATTATCGGCTATATTAGTCCGATGACTCAAGTGATGGGGGTGATGTTTGGCCCTTATGTTGCTTACATGAACGAGTATTGGCGTTTTGTAACGCCGATTTTCATTCACTTTGGTCTCGCTCATTTTGCAGTGAATTCTGTTATTCTTTATTTTATGGGTCAACAGGTGGAAGCGATCTACGGTCATGCTCGTTTCTTCATTTTGTATTTGATGAGTGGGGTTATGGGGAACGCGATGAGTTTTGCCTTTAATCAGGCCGGTGTCCAATCTGCAGGTGCGAGCACGTCATTGTTTGGTCTGTTTGGTGCTTTTCTGATTCTGGGACTCCACTTTAAGAATGATTACCAGATCCAAGCGATGGTTCGTCAATTTGCATTGTTCGTTGTCTTGAATTTCGTATTTGGTCTATTTGATCAATCGATTGATATTTGGGGACATGTCGGAGGAATCTTAGGAGGATTCATCTTAGGCAATGCATTGGCTTTACCAAAGAACTTCGGGAAATATTCGATTCATACCCGCATTCTTTCCGCCATTGTTTTTCTTTTTTTACTGGCAGTTTTTGTGATATATGGTTTAAAAAAGTATCAAATACTTGTATAATAAGCAGGAAGTGTGTTTATGGAAACGTTATATGACGTACAACAACTATTGAAACAATTTGGTGTCTATATTTATGTTGGCAAGCGAATCTATGATATCGAGTTGATCCAGATGGAAGTCAAAAATCTTTATGACAGCCGTTTGATCGATCGAGATACCTATTTGACCGCTTGGCGCATTTTAAAGCGTGAACATCGGATTGAAGAAAGCCGGGAGGAAAATAAGTGATGGACAAAAAAATCATCGGGATTGATCTAGGAGGAACAACAGTCAAGTTTGCTGTGTTGACTTCTGAAGGAGAGATTCAACAAAAATGGAGCATCGATACCAATATTCTTGATGAGGGTTCTCACATCGTACCAGAGATCATTGCATCAATCAATCATCGTCTGGATTTGTATGGCATGAAAGCAGAAGACTTCATTGGGATCGGTATGGGGACTCCAGGAAGTGTCGATCGCAAAAAAGGAACAGTTATCGGTGCTTACAATTTGAATTGGAAAACGTTGCAACCTGTCAAAGAAGCGATTGAAAAAGGGACAGGGATTCCTTTTGCTATCGATAACGATGCCAATGTTGCTGCGTTAGGCGAACGCTGGAAAGGCGCAGGTGACAACAATCCCGATGTGATCTTTATCACCCTCGGTACAGGTGTTGGCGGTGGAATCATCATGGAAGGACAACTTTTGCATGGTGTAGCAGGCTGTGCAGGAGAAATCGGGCATATTACAGTAGATCCAGAAGGATTTGAATGTACTTGTGGGAAGCGTGGTTGTTTAGAGACCGTGTCAAGTGCGACGGGTGTCGTTCGGGTAGCAAGACATTTGGCGGAAGAGTATGCTGGCGATTCTGAATTGAAAAAAAATCTGGATAATGGCGAAGATATTTCCAGCAAAGATATTTTTGAAGCGGCCCAAGCGAAAGATCCGTTTGCATTGATGGTAGTAGATAAAGTCTGCTTCTATTTAGGCCTTGCTTGTGGAAACTTGGGCAATACACTGAATCCTTCAAGTATTGTACTGGGTGGCGGTGTCTCAGCAGCAGGTGAATTTTTACGTAGTCGTGTAGCAGCTTACTTTGCAGAATTCACATTCCCGCAAGTAACGGAAAGCACGGAAATCAAATTAGCTGAGTTAGGGAATGATGCTGGTGTGATCGGCGCTGCGTCATTAGCATTACAATTTGCAAAGTAGAGAGGAATAGGTAAGATGTCTGTTTGGAACTGGATTAATATTATTTTAGGATTGATTTTATTGGCAATCGCATTGAATTGGGCGTACTTCCAAATTATGGGAAGACGATCAGCCAAAATCATTTCCGAAGAAGAATTTAAAAATGGCATGAAAAAAGCACAAGTGATCGATGTGCGGGAGAAAAACGAGTTCGATGCCGGTCATATCTTAGGTGCACGAAATATCCCATTTACGGTATTAACCAATTCGTTTAGCGCATTTCGGAAAGATCAGCCCATCTACTTATATGATACCCGTAAATCTCTAAGTATCCGTGCTGCGAATAAACTTCGCAAAGAAGGGTTTAAAGAAATTTACATTCTAAAAGAAGGCTATGAAGGCTGGAGCGGAAAAACGAAAAAGAAAACTAGTTAATCAATCAAAAGACTGAGATCAATGATCAAACAAGATGTTCCTAAGAGGCGCGAGAATGAATCGTTAGAAACCATTCAGCAGCTGTAACTGAGAATCTTGTCATCATGGACTCGGTCTTTTTTTTGAAAGAATGTGTTAAGGTAGATTCAAAGGAGTGGAAGGAAATGATTAAAGTAAAACGTGTATACGAGGCTGCAGCACCAACAGATGGTTATCGAGTCCTTGTTGATCGAATCTGGCCAAGAGGCGTCAAAAAAGAAGTGGCGGCGATTGATTCTTGGTTGAAAGAAGTTGCACCTAGTACGGAATTGCGTAAATGGTTTGGTCATGATCCAGAGCGCTTTGATGCGTTTTGTCAAAGATACCTAGCAGAACTAAAAAAGAAGCCAGCCGATGATGCCTTTAGTGCATTGCAGCAAATAGTAAAAGACCATAAAACCGTGACATTGGTTTATGGTGCAAAAGATGAAACACATAATCAAGCGGTTGTATTAGCTGAAGAATTGAAAAAACTGCCATTGAAGTAAAATCTTCAATGGCAGTTTTTGTATTAACGAGAGACACTTTTACGCATAGCTCGTTTCCTTTTTTCTTCATTTAGTGCTTGTTGTTCGTCAATTGGATCGATCACTTGTTTTTTGACAGTCATAACTACGCTAGCAGCTGCTGCGATAGTTGCTACTGTACCAACTAAGAAACCTGAAAGAAATCGTTTCATTCTTCTCCACCTCGCCTTTATCTATTTATTTCTATTATGAAACAAAAGTACAAAAATATCAAAAATAAGCCCTTGTATCGCGAGTAAAGTATTGATAAAATTTAGTAAATATTTTATAATAAATTTACTAAATAAAATGAAGGAGCGAAAAAGATGGAACAGCTACAACAAATTTTTGCAGAAAAATTCGGTGAAAAAGGCACAGGATCGTATTTTGCACCAGGACGAATCAACTTGATCGGGGAACATACAGATTATAATGGCGGGTATGTCTTTCCAGCCTCTATCACGATAGGAACGTATGGTGTAGCACGAAAACGGGCAGATAAGCAAATACGTCTTTATTCGGAAAACTTCCCTGAAAAGGGGATCATCACTTTTTCCTTAGACGATTTGGAGTACCGCAAAGAAGACGACTGGACCAATTACCCTAAAGGTGTGATTCGCTATTTGAAAGCAGCGGGTCATGCAATCGACTCTGGTATTGAAATCGCTTTTTATGGCAATATTCCTAATGGTGCCGGCTTGTCTTCTTCAGCCTCCATTGAATTATTGACAGGAGTGATTCTTGATGATTTGTTCGGATTGGCGATCGAACGTTTAGAGTTGATTTTGACAGGGAAAAAAGTTGAGAATGAATTTATTGGGGTTAATTCAGGTATCATGGATCAATTTGCTATAGGAATGGGAAAAAAAGACCATGCATTACTGCTAGATACCAACACTTTAGCTTATGACCTTGTACCTGCAGAATTTGGGGACTATGTCGTAGCTATCATGAATACAAACAAGCGGCGGGAATTGGCAGATTCAAAATACAACGAGCGCCGTGGGGAGTGTGAAGAAGCATTAAAACGACTTCAAACGAAACTGAAAATCCAATCGCTTGGTGAATTGGACGAAGCAACGTTCTTTGCACATACTTCACTGATTGAAGATCCAACCTTGATCAAGCGCGCAAAACATGCTGTAACTGAGAATCAGCGTACCTTAAAAGCTAAAGCGGCATTAGAAGCGGGAGATTTAGAATCTTTTGGTCATCTGTTAGATGCTTCTCATGCTTCTTTAAGAGATGATTATGAAGTTACGGGTATCGAGTTAGACACTTTGGTGGCAGCGGCACAAGAACAGCCAGCAGTTTTGGGAGCCCGAATGACAGGGGCTGGATTTGGTGGTTGTGCAATTGCTTTGGTGAAAAAAAGCGAGTGGGAAGCATTTGCAACGGCTGTCAAAGAAAGCTATCGTGAAAAAATCGGCTATGAGACAGATATTTACCAAGCAAGCATTGATGATGGCGCGCGAAAACTGTAGAATGTAAGACGGATTCATTGAATAAATGAAAGAAAAGGATGATTAAGAATGGCTATTTTAGTATTAGGTGGCGCCGGATATATCGGCTCTCATGCAGTTGATCAATTGATTACGAAAGGATACCAAGCCGTTGTCGTGGATAACCTTTTAACAGGTCATCGTCAAGCGATCCATCCAGAGGCTGTTTTCTACGAAGGAGATATTCGAGACAAAGCATTTTTGCAAAGCGTTTTTGAGAAAGAAACGATTGATGGCGTGATCCATTTTGCCGCAAGCTCTCTTGTCGGTGAATCAGTTGAGAAACCGTTGAAATACTTCAACAACAATGTGTATGGGATGCAGGTATTATTAGAAGTAATGAAAGACAACAACGTTGATCATATTGTCTTTTCTTCTACTGCAGCGACTTATGGCGAGCCAGAACAAAGCCCAATCACAGAAGAAACACCTACAAATCCCAAAAATCCTTATGGGGAAAGCAAACTCATGATGGAAAAAATGATGCGTTGGTGTGATGAAGCTTACGGCATGAAATACGTCGCTTTACGCTACTTTAATGTTGCAGGAGCTAAGTCAGATGCTTCAATCGGGGAAGACCATGATCCTGAGACTCACTTAGTTCCAATCATCTTGCAAGTCGCTTTAGGTCAGCGTCAGGAGCTAGCAATTTTCGGTGATGACTATGATACGCCAGATGGAACTTGTATCAGAGACTACGTACACGTAGAAGATCTATGCAACGCCCACATTTTAGCATTAGAATATTTGAAAAAAGGCAATCCTAGCAATGTTTTCAATCTTGGCAGCAACAATGGCTACTCAGTCAAAGAAATGTTGGATGCAGCGCGTACTGTTACGCAAAAAGATATTCCAGCGAAAGTAGCACCGCGACGTGCCGGAGATCCGGGAACATTGGTCGCTTCTAGTGATAAAGCAAAAGCGGTGTTAGGTTGGGAACCTAGTTACACTGATGTGAAACAAATAATTGAAACAGCTTGGAATTGGCACGTTAGCCATCCAGAAGGTTATCAAGACTAGGAGGCAACAAAATGACGCTCAGTCAAACAATCTGTGATTTCGTGACATTAGCGATCCAGGCTGGTGGTTGGATGGAAATGGATCGTATTTATTTACAAAATAGGATCCTTGGTATGATTGGTGAAGAAGCCTTTGAATCAGCTACTGTACGACCGGTCGAAGAATCAGCCGTGGTATTGATGGATCAATTGGTCACTCAAGCAAAAAAAAATCAGGTGATCGGCGAGGCACTTGCTGAAACCGAAATCCTTGAAACGCAATTGATGGATTTCTTGACGCCACCGCCTTCTGTGGTCAATGCTTTCTTTGCCCAGCACTATGCAAAAGACCCACAAGAGGCAACGGATTATTTTTACCATTTATGTCAGCAAAATGATTACATCAAGACTCGAGCCATCAAGAAAAATATTGTTTTTCCGGTAATGACCGAGTATGGAGAATTAGAGATCACGATCAATCTATCCAAACCCGAAAAAGATCCGAAAGAAATCGCTGCGCAGCGAGCAGCAGCAGCGATCGATTATCCTAAATGTCTGCTTTGTTTGGAAAATGAAGGTTATAAAGGGCGGCTGAATTACCCGGCTCGAACAAATCATCGCATTATTCGGATGAATCTGGACGGCGAAGCGTGGGGGCTTCAGTACTCTCCGTACGCTTATTACAATGAGCATTCCATCTTTTTGTCTTTAGAGCATCGTCCGATGAAGATCACGCGCAAAACCTTTGATCGTCTATTGCAAATCATTGAGGTTCTGCCTCACTATTTTGTCGGTTCAAATGCTGATTTGCCAATCGTAGGCGGATCGATCTTGTCCCACGATCATTATCAAGGTGGACGGCATACATTTGCGATGGCAAAAGCACCCATTGAGAAAACATTCAAACTAACTGGTTTTGACGAGCTAACGGTGGGAATCGTTAAATGGCCGCTTTCGGTTATTCGGATTCAAGGTCGAGACAAGCAAAAAGTGGCTGCTGCTTCTGATTATATTTTGGCACAATGGAAAGAGTACTCAGATCCTTCCGTTTCGATCAATGCTTGTTCAGAAGATGGCACACCGCACCACACCATCACACCAATTGCTCGAAAACAGGGCGAATACTTTGAAATGGATCTTGTTCTTCGGGATAACAATGTTTCTGACGAACATCCTGATGGTATTTTTCATCCTCATAAAGATGTTCAGCATATCAAAAAAGAAAACATTGGGTTAATCGAGGTGATGGGATTAGCGGTCTTGCCTCCACGTTTAGCAACGGAGTTAGAAGAAGTGAGGGCCTATCTTCTTGATCAGCCAAATCAAATTGCTGCTTATCATATTCCGTGGGCACAAGAGATGAAGGAAACCTACACCATCACTGAGGAGAATGTAACAGAGATTGTTTATCAAGAAGTTGGTGGGATTTTTGCAAAAGTTTTGGAATACGCAGGGGTTTTCAAGCGAGATGCATCCGGTCAGGCTGCATTCATGCGTTTTATCAATAAACTTTGAAGTTATTGAGATGAATTTGAAAGAATGGAGGCGCGGGAATGGCTACAATTAAAGATATTGCTGAACAGGCAGGCGTTTCACCAGCGACTGTTTCTCGTGTCCTCAATTATGACAGTGAGTTAGCCGTCAGTTCAGAAACCAAAGAAAAAATATTCAAAACCGCCGAAGCACTGAACTATACAAAACATAAAAAGAAAAGCCAAGTCGAAAACGGTCGGATTCGTTTGATTCAGTGGTTTGATACCGAAGAAGAACTGGCCGATCTTTACTATTTAGCTATTCGGCTTGGGATTGAGAACAAGACGGAAGAATTGGGGATTCGCTTGTTAAAAGAATCGTTTGCTTCTATCAGTGAGACCCAAGTAGATGGAACGATTGCTTTAGGAAAATTTGATGCCCAGCAGATCGCACAATTAAAAAAGACGCAGCCTCATCTGCTACTCGTTGATTTTGACGGGCTGTCGGCTGGAGTGGATTCATTGGTAGTCGATTTTCAGCAAGCAGTGGATTTGGTCATTGATCATTTTGTTGCTAAAGGACATCAAAAAATCGGTATCTTATCTGGTATTGAATTTACAAAAGGAAGTCGACAAGAAATTGAAGATCCGCGGCTGACGCTATTCAAGGAACGACTGACACGCTTGCGTCTTTATGACGAAGGGTATCACATTGCAGCAGCGTTTACTGTCGAAGATGGATATCAGGCAATGAAACAGTTCTTGCAAGACGCCTTGCCACTGCCTACTGCGTTATTTGCTTCCAGCGATGCTTTAGCCATCGGAGCACTGCGGGCACTGCAGGAAGAAAAGATTCGTGTGCCAGAAGATATCTCCTTGATCGGCTTTAACGATGTCAGTGTTGCCAAGTATGTTTTTCCAACCCTTTCGACAATCAAAGTTCATACGGAGTGGATGGGAGAGTTGGCTGTAACCACACTACTTGAGATCATCAAGAATCCAGCTCCTGTTCCGCGAAAGGTCACTATCGCAACGGAGTTGATTAAACGTCAATCTACGAATCAATGATGGGAAAGTTCATCTGCAACAAATAGAAATGTCCTGAGAATCTATGGGAAAAAGTCTCCAGTAATGGAACAGTTTTCCGTCGCAGTTAGAAACTGTCGCGGCTGCCATAGATTCTTTGGCCATTTTTTTAGTTCACCAGTAACCATGCACCTATGAAAGCAAATAAGCAAAGTTTGGCATTTTATCAGAATATGGTAAAATATGAGTGAGTTTTTTGATTGGGGAGAAAAAGCAATGAAAACATTAGCGATCGATACATCAAATCAAACATTGGCCATTGCAGTCATGGATGGTCAGGAGATCCTAGGACAAAGTCAGACGATGGCTATCAAAAATCACAGCAGTGCATTGATGCCGGCAATCGATTTATTGATGCAATCTGTGGGGGTATTGCCGCAGCAGTTAGAGCGAATCGCAGTTGCCCAAGGTCCGGGATCTTATACAGGATTGCGGATCGGTGTCACGACCGCTAAAACATTAGCCGATACATTACATATCCCATTGGTGGGCGTGTCGAGTTTGAAGAACATAGCTGCGAATTGTGTTGGGGTTTTGAAAGTGATCGTGCCATTATTTGACGCACGTCGCAACAATGTCTATGCTGGTGGCTATCGTTGGCAGGAAGGGAAGCTGCAGTCAGTGATCCCTGACCAGCATGTGGCATTACCGACATTGTTGCATGCATTAGCTGAGTTGCACACAGAGGTACTTTTTGTTGGCGCTGATGCTGCAAAATTTGCCCCGCAAATCACTGAAGCAATGCCGTCTGCACAGATCAATCACGTTTCTTTGTGGAATTATCCGAATGGCGTCGTGTTGGCAGAATTAAGTGAAACAGAGGAACCCGTTTCGTCGATCCATGATTTTGTGCCAGAGTATTTGAAACTTGTTGAAGCGGAAGAAAAGTGGTTGGCATCTCATACTCCAGGAGCGGATACGTATGTTGAAAAAATTTAAATCTTTCAAAGGAAAGCTGACCCTTTTTCGTAAAGTTCAATACCCGGAACAGACGAAAACGATTCAGGATGAAACGTATGTGATTCGTGAAATCGTCGGCGAAGATATCAAAGAGTTACTGCAAGTGGAACGATTGGTGTATGCCGGGGAGCTGCCTTGGACCAAGAGCGCGTTTCTTTCAGAGATTTATTCGCGATTTAAGCATTTGTACTTGTGTATCTTACAAAATGAGCGCATGATCGGTTTTGCGGGCGTTCGTTTGTTGGGAGAAGATGCTCATATTACCAATATTGCTGTTATACCTGAATATCAAGGCCGAGGTGTCGGCTCTTTTTTGTTGACTGAAATCGAACAGTATGCGCGAAAAAACAAATGTGACCGAATTTCGTTAGAAGTGCGTTTAAGTAATCGTGACGCTCAGCGGCTTTATCGACAGCTGGGCTTTGTCTCGCGAGCGATCAAAACTGCCTACTATACAGAAGGAAATGAAGATGCATTGGATATGGTGAAATTTTTAAATGAATAAACTGTTGAATAAAGAAGAGTTGCCTGCAAAAAGTGAAGAGCTGTTATGGCAATTGGCAGAAGCGAGTTACCAAGATGGCTCTCCCTGGACTTGTGAACAATTCAAGCAGGATTTGGCTGCTGTTGACAGTCACTATTTAGTACTCCAGCCAATGGAGGCATTTGTTAGTTACCGTCGGGTTTTAGACGAAGCTGAAATCTTTAATCTCGCAGTCTTACCGGAAAAAAAAGGACAGGGATTGGGGAAACTCTTGCTGCAAGCTGTTATTCAGTCTTGTCAATCTGCTGGCGTCGAAAGGATTTTTCTAGAAGTGCGGGTCCGTAATTTTCCAGCACAAGCCTTATACCTGCGAATGGGTTTTGAAATCATTGGGCGGCGCAAAAATTATTATAGTCATCCTCAAGAGGATGCATTGATCATGGAAAAGAAAGTGAGGCCAGCATCAATCAAATGAATGAATTGATTTTAGCCATTGAAAGCAGCTGCGACGAAACAAGTGTCGCTGTCATAAAGAACGGGGACACGATTTTAAGCAATATCGTGGCTTCTCAAATTAAAAGTCATCAACGTTTTGGTGGCGTTGTCCCAGAAGTAGCTAGTCGACATCATGTGGAGCAGATTACTCTTTGTTTAGAAGAGGCACTGAAACAAGCAGAAGTGACACCAGAAGACTTATCCGCTGTAGCGGTCACGTACGGTCCAGGCTTAGTGGGGGCGTTGCTGATCGGTCTTTCGGCAGCCAAAGCGTTTGCCTGGGCGCATGGATTACCCTTGTTGCCAGTCAATCATATGGCGGGGCATATCTATGCGGCCCGTTTTGTCAAACCTCTGACCTTTCCATTGCTTGCCTTGCTAGTGAGCGGTGGTCATACGGAGCTAGTTTATATGACAGAAGATGGTTCCTTTGAGATTATTGGCGAGACACGTGACGATGCTGCAGGAGAAGCATATGACAAGGTGGGACGAGTCTTAGAACTTTCTTATCCTAGCGGAAAAGAAATCGATCGTTTGGCGCATTTAGGTGAGGACACGTACCATTTTCCCAGAGCAATGATTCATGAAGACAATTTTGATTTTAGTTTTAGCGGATTAAAGAGTGCCTTTATTAATTTTGTCCATAATGCGCAGCAACGAGGAGAAACATTGGACGAAGCCAACCTTGCTGCTAGTTTTCAAGCAAGTGTCGTAGAGGTTTTGGTCACTAAGACGATTCGCGCCTGCAAGACTTATCCTGTTAACCAATTGATTGTTGCAGGTGGCGTTGCTGCAAACCAAGGCCTGCGTCAGGCACTAGATGAAGCAATGACTGCCCTGCCTGAGATTGACTTGATTATCCCACCTTTGCGTTTATGTGGCGATAATGCGGCAATGATCGGGGCCTTTGGGCATATCTTGTTAGAAAAAAAACAGTTTGCCCCACTATCTTTGAATGCTGTGCCAAGCCTAAGTTTTGGTCATGAAATGAAATAATCAAGCATTTTCTGCTCAACATTACAGAGAAGACCGTGGCGTCATCGGGATACGAATCCGAATGGCAGCCCACGGTCTTTTGGTTAATTATTTGGATAAAATTGATTAAAAATACGTAAAACTTGTATATATTGAATGAAAATTAGAAAAGATGTATACTGGCTAAAAACATAGGCAAGAAAGGGTGCAAAAGAAATGAAATCCGTTTTTAAAGGTCGCAGTTTTTTAGCAGAAAAAGATTTCACCAGAGATGAATTGCAGTATCTGATCGATTTTTCATTACATGTAAAAGAATTAAAGCAAAAGAATATCCCGCATCGTTATTTGGAAGGAAAAAATATCGCTCTTTTGTTTGAAAAAAATTCTACTCGAACACGAGCTGCCTTTACCGTTGCTGCCGTTGATCTAGGAGCGCATCCGGAATTTTTAGGAGCAAACGATATCCAGATGGGATCAAAAGAATCTGTTGAGGACTCTGCAAAAGTATTTGGTCGGATGTTTGATGGGATCGAATATCGAGGATTTAGCCAAAGAATCGTTGAAGACTTGGCGAAATATTCTGGTGTACCTGTCTGGAATGGATTGTCTGACATGTGGCACCCGACACAGATGATCGCAGACTTTATGACGATTCAAGAAAATTTTGGCAGTCTTGAAGGTCTGACGATCGCTTACTGCGGCGATGGAAGAAATAACGTTGCGCAATCCTTACTTGTGACTAGCGGGATTCTCGGTGTTGCTATTCGAATCATCGCACCAAAAGAATTACAGCCGGAACAGCAAGTCATCGAGCTGGCAGAGCAATTTGCCCAAGCATCACAAGCCGAAATTTTGATTACAGATGATGTGGCAGCTGTAGCAGGAGCAGACGTCGTTTATACCGATGTATGGGTTTCAATGGGAGAAGAAGCAAAATTTAAAGAACGAATCGACTTGCTGATGCCTTACCAAGTAAATGCCGAATTAATGAAAAAAACCAATAATGAACAAGCCATTTTCCTCCATTGTTTACCAGCTTTTCATGATACACAAACTAAATATGGGGCCAAAATCGCTGCTGATTTTGGCTTGAAGGAGATGGAAGTGACGAATGACGTTTTTCACAGCAAGCAAGCGCGCCAGTTCGATCAAGCAGAAAATCGCCTTCACTCTATCAAAGCCATTATGGCTGTCACCCTAGGAGATCTTTTTATTCCAAAGGTTTAACTAGCGAAATCCATGCAAAGGCGAAAAACCGGCTAGCCAAACCGATTATTTTTTGTTATACTTTCTGGGAACAAAATAGTAGATAATCGATGAGCAAGAAGAGTAGCTTTTGTTTTTCAGCGAGTTCGGGAAGGTGTGAGCCGAACAATCAAGAAAGTGAAGCGCACTTGTGAGATTTTGCCTAGCAAACGGAATTCTGCCGTTATCAGAAATAAGTAGGTCTTTTAAGAATCATTCCTTAAAGGACAAATAGAGTGGTACCGCGGGAAATCTCGTCTCTAGTGCATGTGATGCACTAGAGGCTTTTTTTAGTTGTTCCGCATGTACATTCGCTGGGCATTGCTTTCGTATCGAAACAAATGGAGGGAAAGAAAATGAATAATAAACAAATCGTTGCACAAGCTATTTATGCCGCTGTCAAAGAAGATTTGACTTTAGAACAAGTCAGTCAATTGTTAGAAAATCCTAAAACTGCTGAACACGGAGACGTTGCTTTTCCTGCCTTTGCTTTAGCCAAAGTCTATCGCAAAGCACCGCAACAGATCGCTAGCGAGCTGGCGGAAAAAATTGATCCAGCTTCTTTTGAAAAAATCGAAGTCGTGGGTCCATACTTGAACTTTTTTATGAATAAAGAAGTGATCAGCGAACACGTCTTACAAACCGTCTTGAAGGAAAAAAATCATTATGGAGATCAATCAATTGGCAATCAGCAGGCGGTTCCGATTGATATGTCTTCACCAAACATTGCGAAACCAATCTCCATGGGCCATTTGCGTTCGACGGTGATCGGTAATTCGATTGGCTTTATTCTTGAAAAAATCGGTTATCAGCCAATTCGGATCAATCATTTAGGAGACTGGGGAACTCAATTTGGGAAATTGATCGTCGCCTATAAAAAATGGGGTTCTGAAGAAGCAGTTAAAAAAGAACCAATCAATGAACTCTTGCGTTTATATGTTGAATTCCATGAACAAGCAGAAAATGATAAAGCGTTGGAAGATGAAGCTCGGGCATGGTTCAAGAAGCTAGAAGACGGTGATCAAGAAGCAACCGAATTATGGCAATGGTTCCGCGATGAGTCATTGCAAGAGTTCAACAAAATCTATGACATGCTGGAAGTAAGTTTTGATTCATTGAATGGGGAAGCCTTCTACAATGATAAAATGACGGAAGTCGTTGAACTTTTGGAAGAAAAACATTTATTACAAGAAGACCAAGGCGCAGAAATCGTTGATTTGACTGCCTATGATCTCAATCCAGCGTTGATCCGCAAATCTGACGGCGCAACATTATATATCACTCGGGATATGGCGGCAGCATTGTACCGCAAACGGACTTATAACTTTGCTAAGTCTCTGTATGTTGTCGGTAACGAACAAAGCTATCATTTTAAGCAATTGAAAGCAGTTCTTAAAGAAATGGGCTTCGATTGGTCAGATGATATGCACCACATCCCATTTGGTTTGATCACCAAAGATGGTAAGAAGCTGTCTACTCGTAAAGGAAAAATCGTTTTATTAGAAGAAGTATTGAATGAAGCCATCGAATCTGCGAAAGAACAAATCACAGAAAAAAATCCAGGCTTAGCGAACAAAGATGAAGTGGCAAAACAAGTGGGTGTCGGTGCGGTCGTCTTTCATGATTTAAAAAATGATCGCCTGAACAACTTCGATTTCACATTGGAAGAAGTCGTTCGTTTTGAAGGAGAAACCGGACCTTACGTCCAATATTCTCATGCACGGGCGATGAGCATTTTAGAAAAAGCACAATTTGATCCTGCCAATGCGCAAGCTCTTGCTTTGAATGATGCAGAGAGCTGGGAAGTGATCAAGTTGATCCAACGCTACCCAGAAACTATCTTACAGGCTGCAGATAAATATGAGCCATCAGTGATTGCTAAACATGCGATCAAATTAGCGCAAGCCTTCAATAAATACTATGCAAATGTCAAGATTTTAGCAGAAGATGCGCAAAAAGATGCTCGATTGGCATTGGTTTACGCTGTAACAGTCTTGTTAAAAGAAGATTTGCGTCTGTTAGGATTACATGCACCTGATAAAATGTAAATAAAAAAAAAGATACCAACGGCAGCCTATATGCTTGCCGCTGGTATCTTTTTTTCGATTCTTTAGAGAATAGCATGGGACTTGATATATTCAGTCAGCTTGATGGCATCTTCATTTGTACGGGAAATAACGGCTACTGTATCAAAGCCGGCGAGAGAACAAACTTTCTCAGGCATCGAAACTTCATCTAAAGCCGCTGCCAATAAAGGTGCATTGTCAGGGATCGTATTGATTAGCGTCATAAATTGAACACGATCCACTTTGGTGACGACATCTTCCAGCATGTGAATCAGCCGTTGTTCTTCCGCTTTTTCATTTTCTTGAGTATTCATTCCTTGAAAGAGAACAAATTTTGTTTGTCCAGTCTCATCAGGCTGTTTGACAATTTTTAGATCACGGATATCGCGGGAGATCGTTGCCTGCGTAGCGGTTACTCCTTGTGCTTCGAGCAACTGCAACAGTTCTTCTTGAGTTCCCACACTATGTTCTGCAATAATCTGTTTGATCAATAAATGCCGGTCGGATTTACGCATAAATAGACTCCTTTAATTGAATTCTTCAGCATTATCATAGCAGAAAAAGGATTAAAAACCTAGGCTTTAGTCAGACTGAACACCCGTTGTTTGTAAGAAAAAAATGTAAAAGTAAACAGCTAGGTTTATGAGGAAAAGCAGTTGCAATTCTTTAGTAGCTACTGTATACTGTTTAAGGCGTGAGTTTTTTGACTCCGCAAATCCACATCTTGTTCCATCTGCGAAGCGGTGCTGATAATCAGTTCTTCGAAGAGCTAAAGAGCAAGAGAGGAAATCAAAAACCAAATTGGAGGAAACACATCATGGCAGTAATCTCAATGAAACAATTGCTAGAAGCCGGCGTACACTTTGGACACCAAACACGTCGCTGGAACCCAAAAATGAAGAAATATATCTTCACAGAAAGAAACGGTATCTACATCATCGACTTACAAAAAACTGTTAAGTTAGTAGATGCAGCATACGACTACATGAAAAACGTTGCTGAAGAAGGCGGAGTTGCTTTGTTCGTAGGAACAAAAAAACAAGCCCAAGAAGCAATCAAAGAAGAAGCTATCCGTTCAGGTCAATACTACGTAAACCATCGTTGGTTAGGTGGAACATTGACGAACTGGGAAACTATCCAAAAACGTGTTGCTCGCTTGAAACAAATCAACAAAATGGAAGAAGATGGCACATTTGATGTCCTTCCTAAAAAAGAAGTCGTTGGTTTGAACAAAGAACGCGAACGTCTTGAAAAATTCTTAGGCGGTATCGCTGATATGCCAAGAATTCCAGATGTAATGTACGTTGTTGACCCACGCAAAGAACGCATTGCGATCCAAGAAGCACGTAAATTAAATATCCCAATCGTAGCGATGGTTGATACAAACTGTGATCCAGATGAGATCGACGTAGTTATCCCATCAAACGACGATGCGATTCGTGCCGTTAAATTGATCACTGCTAAAATGGCAGATGCATTTATCGAAGGCAACCAAGGCGAAGACCAAGTAGTTGAAGAAGATTTTTCTGCTGAATCAACAGAAAATGCTACTTCAATCGAAGAAATCGTTGATGTTGTCGAAGGCGACAATGTATCAGCTGAATAAGAAATGATGGAGCTGTTTCAAAGGCTAGGCGCCAAGCCTCACTCTCCTTTGAAACAGCTTTTTTAAAAGGCAAGTTCAGGCTTGTTAAATGACATTTAGGAGGAAAACAAAAAATGGCAGAAGTAACAGCTAAATTAGTAAAAGAATTGCGCGACATGACTGGTGTAGGTATGATGGATGCAAAACGTGCCTTAGTTGAAGTCGAAGGAGATATCGAAAAAGCCGTTGATCTATTACGTGAAAAAGGAATGGCTAAAGCTGCAAAGAAAAATGATCGGATTGCTGCTGAAGGATTGGCATCTGTTGCTATCAACGGGAATGCTGCTGCAATCGTTGAAGTAAACTCTGAAACAGACTTCGTTTCTAAAAACGAAATGTTCCAAGATTTAGTTAAAGAAATCGCAGAAGTAATCGCTGCAAACAAACCTGCTGACATGGAAGCTGCTTTGCAGTTGGAAACATCAAAAGGTAAAATGGAAGCAGCATTGATCGAAGCAACTCAAGTTATCGGTGAAAAAATCAGCTTCCGTCGTTTTGAAGTTGTTGAAAAAGATGACAACTCTGCTTTCGGTGGCTACTTGCACATGGGCGGACGTATCGCTGTCTTGACTGTTCTTGAAGGAACAACAGACGAATCAGTTGCAAAAGATGTCGCTATGCACGTTGCTGCAATCAATCCTCGCTATGTGAATGAATCTCAAATCTCACAAGAAGAATTGGATCACGAAAAACAAGTTTTGACTGAACAAGCATTGAACGAAGGCAAACCAGCTAACATCGTTGAAAAAATGGTTGAAGGCCGTTTGAAAAAATTCAAAGCAGAAATCGCTTTGGTTGACCAACCATTCGTTAAAGATCCTGACATGACTGTTGAAAAATTTGTTGCTTCAAAAGGCGCAACAGTGAAATCATTTGTTCGTTTTGAAGTCGGCGAAGGTATCGAAAAACGCGAAGATAACTTTGTAGAAGAAGTTATGAGCCAAGTCAAAAAATAATTCTGTTCCTCGAACAGATGGGAACGCATGGAAGTGCGCTCCCTTTTTTTAAGCAAAAACCGATTTTCAAAAAAATTGCACAAATTCAAACAGAATGGCGCCAATATGCTACAATAGTATTGGAGAATGTACGGAGGAATCATCATGGGTAAACCAAAATATCAACGTGTTGTGTTAAAATTGAGCGGCGAAGCATTGGCAGGGGATGAAGGATTTGGTATCAAACCGCCAACGATCCAAGAAATCGTCAAAGAGATCAAAGAAGTCCATGAACTTGGTGTTGAAATGGCGATCGTAGTAGGCGGCGGTAACATTTGGCGTGGTCAGATCGGTGCACAAATGGGCATGGAACGAGCGCAAGCAGACTACATGGGAATGTTGGCAACTGTCATGAATGCATTGGCGTTGCAAGACACTCTTGAGAACGCTGGCGTACCGACTCGCGTCCAAACATCGATCGAAATGCGCCAAATCGCAGAACCTTATATTCGCCGTCGGGCAGAACGTCATCTAGAAAAAGGGCGTGTAGTGATCTTTGCTGGCGGCACAGGGAATCCTTATTTCTCAACAGATACTACGGCTGCCTTAAGAGCAGCTGAAATCAATGCAGATGTGATCTTGATGGCAAAAAATAACGTCGATGGTGTCTACTCAGCAGATCCAAAAATCGATCAAAGTGCAGTGAAGTTTGAAGAGCTTACGCATCTAGAAGTGATTTCGAAAGGATTGCAAGTCATGGATTCCACTGCAAGCTCATTAAGCATGGATAATGATATTCCGTTAGTTGTCTTTAATTTAAATGAACAAGGAAATATTCGCCGTGCAATCTTAGGAGAACATATTGGAACGACAGTAAGGGGGAAATAGAATGGCTGACAAAATTTTAACAGAAGCAAAAGATAAAATGAAAAAAGCAGCAGAAAACTTGCAGCGCGAGTTAGGACAAATTCGTGCTGGCCGTGCGAACGCAAGTATTTTAGACCGTGTGATGGTAACCTACTATGGTGTTCCAACACCACTAAATCAAATGGCATCAATCACGATTCCTGAAGCGCGTATTTTGATGATTACGCCTTTCGACAAAACAATGATCCAAGAAGTCGAAAAAGCGATCATGCAAAGCGACATCGGTATCACACCTGCTAACGATGGTACAGTAATCCGTTTAGTCATTCCGCAATTGACGGAAGAGCGCCGGAAAGAATTGGCAAAAGATGTGAAAAAAGAAGCGGAGAATGCGAAAATTGCTGTCCGTAATATCCGTCGTGATGCGATGGATGCTTACAAGAAGCAAGAAAAATCTGGCGATATCACGGTCGATGATTTAAGAGAATCAGAAAAAGAAGTTCAAACATTGACAGACAACAGTATTAAAGAAATCGATCAGATCGCAGCTGAAAAAGAACAAGAATTATTAGAAGTATAAGAAGCAGGGGCGCACAAGCGCCCTTTTTTTATTCCTAACAAAGAGAAAATGTTTTTGTTTTTCTTTAATATAGATTTCTTTTTTTACTTTTCATAGGCAAGAAATATGATTATTGTTATAATGAAAAAGATGAATTTTACGAAATGGAAGAGGAGCGAATCATATGTTGCGTTTTTTTCCACAAAAAGACAAATATGTTAAGGAAGAAACTGAATACGAACTTGATCCGGCATTACCTGTGCCTCAGCATATCGCGATCATTATGGACGGAAATGGCCGCTGGGCTCAGAATCGGCGTTTACCGCGGGTGGCAGGGCACAAAGAAGGGATGGAGACAGTGAAGACGATCACGACCCATGCCTCGCGGCTTGGAGTCAAAGTCTTGACATTGTACGCATTCTCAACGGAAAATTGGAAACGACCAAATGAAGAAGTCGATTACTTGATGCAATTGCCAGTTGATTTTTTTGACACGTTTGTACCAGAGCTGATCAAAGAAAATGTGAAGGTCCATGTGATGGGCTTTACTGAATATTTGCCTGCTCACACTCAAGATGCTGTCAATCGTGCCATCGAACAGACCAAGGAGAATACAGGAATGGTCCTGAATTTCGCTTTGAACTATGGCAGTCGTGCTGAAATGCTGCAGGCGATCCAAAAGCTGTATGAAGAACTAGACCACACACAGGAGACGGTAGAAATCACCGAAGAAATGATGGACCAGCATCTCATGACTGGCTTCTTGCCTGCTGCACTTCGCGATCCTGAATTGGTGATTCGAACGAGTGGTGAAGAACGGATCAGTAATTTTCTTCTTTGGCAAATTGCTTATAGCGAGCTCTTTTTCACTAAAGCATTATGGCCTGACTTTGATGCCCAATTGTTAGAAGCTGCCATCGGCAGTTTTCAACAGCGAAATCGGCGTTTTGGCGGGTTGAACAAGAAGGAGGACAAAAAGTGAAACAACGTGTGATCACCGCAGTGGTGGCATTAGCATTTTTTTTACCAGTTATTTATGTCGGTGGAATAGCCATCGAGTTGACGGCAGCTTTACTTGCCGGAATTGGTGTGTTTGAATTATTTCGGATGAAAGGATTAGCGGTTCTCAGTTTTGAAGGGGTGTTATCGATTCTTGGGGCTGTGATCTTAGTCTTACCTAAAGATCCTTGGTTTGCTTTCTTACCAGCAAATACAGATAAAAGTGCTTTGTTTTATCTGATTGTCTTGTTGTTGCTAGGGATCGCTGTCGTTTCCAAAAATATGTACACCATTGATGAAGCAGGTTTCCCCGTTTTAGTCAGTCTGTATGTGGGTGTCGGCTTTGAACGTTTCTTGACGGCTAGATTAGTACCAAACGGATTAGTTGTGCTGATTTTTGGCTTGTTTATTGTTTGGGCGACAGATATTGGTGCTTATATGGTTGGCCGCCGATTCGGCGCACATAAGCTATGGCCGGAGATCTCACCGAACAAGACCGTTGAAGGGGCATTGGGCGGAATTGTTTCGGCAGTCGTTGTGGCAGCTCTTTATTTGTTGGCATTCCCAGGCAACGATTACTTTGGCCATGGAAGTCTGATCATGATCGTATTGACGATTATTTTTTCGATTGCTGGTCAGTTTGGTGACCTTGTCGAATCAGCTATCAAGCGACACTACGGAGTAAAAGATTCAGGCAATATTTTGCCTGGCCACGGCGGGATTCTTGATCGTTTTGATAGTATGCTGTTTGTTTTTCCAATCATGTACTTATTAGGTGTTTTCTAAAGCAATCATTTAGTTAGTCTAGATAAACGAGCAATAATCACTTGCTTGACTAGATAAGTGCTAGGTCATTAATTTGTTTGATCAGCTCCGCAGAAAGAAGACACTTTTTAACCTCATTTTAACCTTATTTCAACCTCTAAATGAAGCCTGTTTTCACGGGACCAGACATTTAGAGGTTTTTTAGTTCTCGACTACTTGGCGGTCGAAGCTTTTTTGACGGACCCCTGTGAAGAATGCGAGGGTAAGGAAAAAAGAACACTCTTCCTGTTAAGGAATGTGTTGTGAGAAAGAGCCACAGTCTTTTTATGCGTGTTAGAGCTTGGTTCTTTAAATTCTTGTTACAATAACGCCGGAAGTTCCTCATTAGGTGTGGGTGTGATAAAATAAAGAAAGGTTTCCCCTTTAGCAAGAGGGAACAGTGAAAGCGAGGAAACAGAATGAAAACGATTCTTGTGTTTATTATCATATTTTCTGTTGTGGTCGTAATCCACGAATTTGGACACTACTTCTTTGCCAAACGTGCAGGGATTTTAGTTCGGGAATTTGCCATTGGAATGGGTCCAAAGCTTTTTGCCCATCAAGGAAAAGATGGAACGACTTACACGATTCGAATGTTACCATTAGGTGGCTATGTTCAAATGGCAGGCTGGGGCGAAGATGAGACAGAGCTGACACCAGGTATGCCGATCTCACTTGTGCAAGACAAGGATGGAAAAGTCATCAAGATCAATACTAGCAAAAAGGTGCAGTTGCCTCATGCGATTCCGATGGAAGTGGTAGACTTTGATCTCGAAGAAAAGTTGACGATTGCAGGGTACATCAATGGAAATGAACAAGAAAAAGTCGCTTATGCGGTCGATCATGATGCAACCATTATTCATGAAGACGGTGTTGAAGTAAGGATTGCACCGAAAGATGTTCAATTTCAGTCAGCGAAACTTTGGCAGCGAATGTTGACCAATTTTGCTGGACCGATGAATAACTTCATCTTAGCTTTTGTTTTATTCACAGGGTTAGTGTTTGCACAGGGTGGTGTACAAGATGTGAATACGACCAGCATCTCTGGTATCCAAAATGGTTCGCCAGCCGCTGAGGCAGGCTTGAAAGATGGCGATGAGATCTTAGCAGTCAATGGCAAGACAGTATCCAACTGGCAGGAATTGAGCAGTGAGATCCAAAATTATCCTGACACGAAGATCCCCCTTGAAGTGAAGCGGGGAAGTGATACATTAACGATTGAAGCAACGCCAGAAGGGAAATCTGCTGAAGGAGAAAAAGTAGGATTTATGGGAATCAGTCCTGGCTTGAAAACAAGTCTTGGTGACAAGCTATTAGGTGGCTTGAAATTGACCTTCAACAATGCTTTACTGATTTTCCGAGCTGTCGGTAATTTGATCGTACAACCAGATCTGGACAAATTAGGCGGTCCGGTGGCCATTTTCCAATTGTCCTCACAAGCAGCCTCACAAGGGGTAGCCTCTGTCGTCATGATGATGGCGGCGATCTCCATCAACTTAGGAATCTTTAATTTGTTGCCTATTCCAGGGTTGGATGGCGGCAAACTCGTTTTGAACATTCTTGAAGGTGTCCGAGGTAAACCGATCAGTCAAGAAAAAGAAGGAATCATCACGTTAATTGGGTTTGGTTTTTTGATGTTGCTGATGGTGTTAGTGACTTGGAATGATATTCAGCGCTTTTTCTTTTGATTAGAGGAAGCAGCTGATATGGGCCAAGCAGGGTGTATGGTATAGCAAAGTGTTTGCAGCAAAGGAGAAAAAAATGAAGCAGTCGAAACTGTTTATTCCGACATTGCGGGAAATACCAAGTGATGCGGAAACATTGAGTCATCAACTTTTAGTTAGAGCCGGTTATATTCGGCAAGTGGCAGCAGGCATCTACATGTATTTGCCTTTAGCCCAGCGGGTGTTGGAGAAAATCAAAAAATTGATGCGGGAAGAATTAGCCAAAATTGATGCAGTAGAAATGACGATGCCAGTTTTATTGCCCTTGGAACTATGGCAAAGTACTGGGCGAGATGGGCTTTATGGGCGCTCACTGTATCAGTTAACAGATCGAAACGAGCGGGAGTATGTCTTGGGGCCAACCCATGAAGAGCCTTTTACGGAATTGATCAAAAGTGAGATCTCTTCCTACAAACGTCTGCCGATCAGTTTGTATCAGATTCAGTCAAAATACCGAGACGAACAACGTCCGCGCTTCGGTTTGATTCGCAGTCGCGAATTCATCATGCAAGACGGCTACTCATTTCATGTCGATGAGTCAAGTTTAGATACGACTTATCGTCGGTATGAAGCAGCCTATCACGCGATTTTGCAGCGTTGTGGTCTGGAGTATCGCGCAGTGATTGGTGATAACGGTCTGATGGGAGGGCATGATTCCAAAGAATTCATGGCACTGTCGCAGATTGGTGAAGAACTAATTTGCTACTCAACGGAAAGCGACTACGTGGCGAATTGGAAAATGGCCACAAGTTTGTATGTATCAAAGAAATCTCACGAAACCTTTCTTGAGCGCGCAGAGTTGCAGGTTGATCCATCTTATTCTCTGGAAGAAGTAGCTGCAGCTTGTGAGAGTGACTTGACTAAGATCGTTCAGTCCTTTCTTTTGTTTGCTGATGGAGAACCGGTCATGATTCTTCTACGTGGCGATCATCAATTGAACGAAGCAAAAGTCAAAAATTTTCTAGAAGCCGATCAATTGAAAATAGCTACACCAGAAGAATTACGTTGTCATCTGCAAACTGAAGCAATCAGTCCCATTGCGCTGCCGGAAAATGTCCGCTTATATGCTGATCAGCATGTACAAGATTTAGCAAATGTGATCGTCTTTGGAAATCAACCGGGCCATTACTATCAAAACGCAAATGTAGGACGAGATTTTTCCCCATTGGCATTTGCTGATTTTCGATTGGTGCAAGAAGGTGATCCTTCTCCAGATGGCAAAGGGGTCCTAACTTTCACACGAGGAATCGAAGTTGGCCACATTTTCAAGCTAGGAACCAAATACAGTGAAAGACTTGGTGCGACAGTTGTCGATGAGAACGGTCAGGAGACGCCAGTCATGATGGGGTGTTATGGCATCGGTGTATCTCGTCTTCTATCAACAATCGTTGAACAGCACGGCAATGAAGAGGGAATCGATTGGCCGAAAGAGATTGCACCCTATGATATCCATATTATTCAAACCACAATGGAAGACTCGTATCAAACTGCTTTGTGCGAGGAAGTAGAGCAAGCGATGCTTGCTGTCGGTTATGAAGTTTTAGTAGATGATCGCAACGAACGTGCTGGTGTCAAATTTGCGGATGCGGATTTGATAGGCTGTCCGATTCGATTGACCATTGGCAACAAAGCGACAGAAGGGATTGTCGAAATAAAAATCAAACACACAAATGCAACCGTTGAAGTTCGTAAAGAGGAAGTGGCTACGACATTAACGATCTTGTTGACTGCATCTGAATGATCCGTGACAAAAATCGAGGAAGGGGGAGCCCTTTCTCGATTTTTTAATGAAAGACAAAAGAAAAAGAGGTATACTAATTAATACTGAGAAAAAGGAGGATGGTCAATTGTCAAAAGAAAGAGAGACCTTTGAGATTTTATTAGAGCAAATCAATGCTGGTCCTAATTTACGCCAACATCCTTTGATACAGACCGCTCAAATCAAACAAGTCGTGGTCCATCGCCAGTCAAAAGCTTGGACATTTTACTTGCAGTTTGATACATTGCTACCCGTTATGGTGTATCAATCGTTCAAACAACATTTGGAACTGGCCTTTAAGGAAATCGCTGCGGTGCGAATGATCATTGAAGCCAAGGATAATGCCTTCGATCAACAACTGATCCAAGAGTACTGGCCATTAGCACTCGCAAATCAAAACTGTGATCGTCCACTAGTACAGCAAGTCATTAAGAATCAGCTACCGGTAGTGAATGAGAAAAAAGTGATCCTGCCTGTTACCAATGAAGCGGTAATCGCGATTTTGCAGCAACAATATTTACCAATCATTGAAGAAAACTATCAAACATTTGGTTTTCAAAAATTTCGTATCATTCCTGAAATGGATGCCGAACAAGCAGAAGAAGCTTTAAAAGAATTGGAAGCTCGTAAAGAAGAACAGACTGCTGCTTTCCAATTACAGGCTGCTGAGAACTTGATCGCCCATGAACAGCGGAAAAAAGAAGTGAAAGCTGTTGAATTTGACGGTCCGATTGCATTGGGAAGGAATATTCCAGCCGATGAACCCGTTACCCCAATGATTAATATCATTGAGGAAGAACGCCGTGTGACGATCCAAGGATATGTCTTTGATAAAGAAGTTCGGGAATTACGTTCAAAGCGGAAGATCTTGATTCTGAAAATCACGGATTATACGTCATCTTTCAGTGTCAAAAAGTTCTCCAATAATGAAAAAGATGAACAAATCTTTGAGGCAATCGCCAAAGGCAGCTGGGTAAAAGTTCGCGGAAGCGTGCAGGAAGATACCTTTATGCGAGATCTTGTTATGAATGCTCAAGACTTGATTGAGGTAAAACACGAGATTCGGAAAGACTATGCACCTGAAGGAGAAAAACGGGTGGAACTCCATCTTCATTCAAATATGAGTACGATGGATGCCACGAATAATATCAGTGATTTAGTTGCACAAGCTGGAAAATGGGGACATAAGGCGATCGCTATTACGGACCATGGTGGCGCGCAAGCTTTCCCAGATGCCCATCATGCGGGTGAAAAAGCTGGTGTTAAGATTTTATATGGGGTTGAAGCCAATATCGTTGATGATGGCGTTGCAGTAGCTTATAATCCTAAACCAGTTCCTTTGACGGATGCCACGTATATTGTGTTTGACGTGGAAACGACGGGGCTATCTGCCGTTTATGATACAATTATCGAATTAGCGGCTGTCCGCATGCATAAAGGCAATGTGGAAGGCTCATTTGATGAATTCATTGATCCAGGACACCCATTGTCTCGCACCACCGTAGAGCTTACAGGGATCACCGATGAAATGGTTCGCGGTTCTAAATCAGAAGAAGAAGTATTGCGACTCTTTAGAGAGTTTTCTGAAGGAGCAATCTTGGTTGCCCACAATGCTTCTTTCGATATGGGCTTTTTAAATACGAGTTATCGAAAATATGGGATTCCAGAAGCCGAAAATCCGGTTATTGATACATTAGAACTGGCACGTTACTTATATCCTGAGTTCAAACGTTTTGGTCTAGGCGTCTTATCTAAAAAATTCGGCGTCAGCTTAGAACAGCATCACCGAGCGATCTATGATGCGGAAGCCACGGGCCATTTAGCTTGGATCTTTGTCAAAGAAGCGATGGAAAAGCATGGCATGCTGCTGCATGAAGACTTGAACCGCCATGTGGGAGGAGAGAACTCCTTCAAAGCGGCGCGACCATTCCATGCGACGATCTTGGCGAAGACGCAAGCCGGATTAAAAAATTTATTTAAATTGATCTCGATGTCGAACGTGAAATATTTCCATGACAAAGTCCCAAGAATTCCTCGCTCGGAATTGGTGAAGCTGCGGGAAGGATTACTTGTAGGAACCGCCTGTGACAAGGGAGAAGTCTTTGTCGCCATGATGCAAAAAGGGGTGGATGCTGCCCGTAAATTAGCAGAGTTCTACGATTATATTGAAGTCATGCCCAAAGAAGTTTACGCTCATTTGATTGAGACCGAACTTGTTAAGAATGAATCAGACCTAGAAGACATTATTCGCAATTTGATCGAGATTGGCAACGAATTAGGCAAAGTGGTGGTAGCTACAGGGAATGTACATTATTTGAATGAAGAAGATGCGATCTATCGTAAGATTTTGATCAATTCAATGGGGGGAGCCAATCCTCTGAATCGCCATAGTCTCCCAGCTGTTCACTTTCGGACGACAGATGAGATGCTGACCGCTTTTCAATTTTTAGGCCCAGATACAGCCAAAGAAATCGTCGTGACGAACCCCAACAAAATTGCGGATATGTGTGAAAAGGTCATTCCAGTCAAGGATGATTTGTATACGCCAAAAATCCCAGGTTCCGAACAAGAAATCACAGATCTAAGTTACAATCGTGCCAAAGAATTATATGGGGATCCTTTGCCTGAGATCGTTGAAAAGCGATTGAAAAAAGAATTAGATTCCATTATCGGAAATGGCTTCTCCGTGATTTACCTGATCTCCCAAAAACTGGTACACAAGAGCAATGAAGATGGCTACTTGGTGGGCTCGCGGGGATCTGTCGGTTCCAGTTTTGTCGCAACGATGACGGGGATCACTGAAGTGAATCCATTAGCTCCTCATTATTATTGCCCAGACTGTCAGTACTCGGAGTTTTATGAGGACGGGTCTTATGGTTCTGGCTATGATATGCCAGAAAAAAAATGTCCGAAATGCGGCACCCGACTAAACAAGGACGGTCATGACATTCCGTTTGAAACCTTCTTAGGTTTCCATGGAGATAAAGTCCCCGATATCGATTTGAACTTCTCTGGGGAATACCAGCCCGAAGCGCACAATTATACAAAGGTTCTTTTCGGAGAAGATTATGTTTACCGTGCAGGAACGATCGGTACGGTAGCAGACAAAACCGCATTCGGTTTTGTAAAAGGGTTTGAGCGGGATCACAATCTTCATTATCGTGCAGCAGAAGTGGACCGATTGGCCAAAGGGGCTACCGGAGTGAAGCGCACCACCGGACAGCATCCAGGGGGGATCATTGTAATCCCCGATTATATGGATGTCTATGATTTCACACCGATTCAATACCCAGCCGATGATATGAATTCTGAATGGAAGACGACACACTTTGATTTCCACTCGATCCATGACAATATTTTGAAACTGGATATTTTAGGACATGATGATCCGACAGTGATTCGGATGTTACAGGACTTATCTGGAATTGATCCAAAAACGATCCCTACCGATGATCCAGAAGTTATGCGTATTTTTGGCGGAACGGATGTTTTAGGTGTAACAGAAGAGCAAATTTATTCTAAAACTGGTACTTTAGGGATTCCTGAATTTGGGACCCGTTTCGTACGGGGGATGTTGGAACAGACCCATCCGTCCACCTTCGCAGAGCTGTTGCAGATTTCAGGGCTTTCCCACGGAACGGATGTTTGGCTGGGAAATGCCGAGGAACTGATTCGGCGCGGTGATGCCAACTTGGCAGAAGTCATTGGTTGTCGGGATGACATCATGGTCTATCTGATTCATGCAGGATTAGATGACGGTATGGCTTTCAAAATCATGGAGACGGTTCGTAAAGGACAATGGAACAAGATCCCGGATGATTTGCGAGATACGTATCTGCAAGCGATGCGGGAAAATAATGTCCCTGAATGGTATATCGATTCTTGTTCTAAGATCAAGTATATGTTCCCCAAAGCCCATGCGGCAGCCTATGTATTGATGGCATTGCGGGTCGCTTACTTCAAAGTATATTTCCCAATTCTGTATTACTGTGCCTATTTCTCTGTTCGTGCGGACGACTTTGATTTGATCGCCATGTCAAAAGGCAAAGAAGCGGTAAAAGAGCGGATGCAAGAAATCAATGACAAAGGCATGGATGCATCGACAAAAGAAAAAAACTTGCTGACTGTTTTAGAATTGGCCAATGAAATGTTGGAAAGAGGCTATGAATTTGGCATGATCGATTTATATAAATCGGATGCTGAGAATTTTGTGATCGATGGCAACAAGCTGATCGCACCATTTCGAGCTGTACCAAGTTTAGGTCTAAACGTAGCCAAACAAATCTGTGAGGCCCGGAAAGATGGTCCGTTCTTGTCCAAAGAAGATCTGGCCAATCGAGGAAAAGTTTCCAAAACATTAATCGAATATATGACAGACAATGGTGTCTTGAAAGATTTACCGGATGAAAATCAATTGTCGTTGTTTGATATGCTATAAAGAAGAAATTTATTATCAACTATAAAAACGATTCGCAGGCACTATCTTTCTCAGAAATGATAGGTCCTCGAATCGTTTTTTTGTTTTTATACATCGACACTTTTGCTGCATGTCATAATAAAACCATCAACAATAATGGAATGTAAATCATATAAATCAAAACGGAGTAGCCTAATGAAGAAGCAGCAAACTCTTCATCTCCCTGGTAATTTCTAACCAGGATCGGCACAGAATTTTGAACAGGCATCGATGCTTGGATGATAAAGACTTGCAGCATCAATGAAGGAACCTGTATCCATTGACCAATCAGCCACACGATCAATGGAGAGAGGAGAAAACGACCTGCGAGGACACCGGCAAGATCCTTGGTCATACGTAAATTCTTGATACCACTATAGTAAACGATGATCCCAATGATGAACATGGATAGAGGCGTGGTCAACTCAGAAAGATAGCCTCCTAGGCCTGCAATAAATTTCGGTAAAGGAAAATCGAAGAGCATCCAGATCAATCCAATAATAAACCCAATCAATGCAGGAGAGAAGATTTTTTTCAACACAACTAAAGGGTGAAAGGAGACTTTTGCTTCTTCGAAACTAGGGCTGTCTCGAGCGATTTCATAGATCCCAACCGTCCAAAACAAACTAGTGTTGACAATATAATAAAGCAAGACATAAGGAACAGCCTTTTCGCCAAAAATAGCCAGGTTGATCGGTAATCCAATAAAAATTGTATTGGAAAAAGTAAACATGGTGGAGAAGGATCCATGATGAGTGGGAGCTACTTGAAAGACACGCTGCCAAAGTTTACTGATCCCATAAGTAATGACAATGGATAATAATGGAATGATCATTCCAGAAAACAGTGAAAGGAATTCATCGCGGGTAAAATTCTTGATGATATTCAAAAACATACTTGCCGGCAGTGAGAGATTCAAAACAAGTTTTGAAAAGGTATCTGCTGTACGATTTGAGAACCATTGCTTAAAAGACAACCAGTAGCCAATAAACATCAAACTAAAAATCACAAAAATATTGCTATATGCTTGGAACATGAACTCACCTCTCTTTCACTATAGCGAATCTTGATTCCATAATCAATTCAATCAGAAAAGAATACCCTAAAAAAGCAATCAAAAAAACTATGACCGAGAAGAGTCGGTCATAGTTCTAAATTTATTTTCGTTGTTGTTTGCCGGCATTACGGCCTTTTGCATTTTTATGATTCAAGTTTTTTGGCGTTGTAGGCTGCGTCTGCTGCGTAGGAGTGACATCTTTCCGAGGCGTCACGACCGTTTTAGGCGGATTGGCTTTCATTTCTGCTTCAACTTGCGCACGAATCTTAGGTTTCATGATGACATTTGTAATAAAGGTTTGCAGGCAGCTGAAGACCCCGCCGACAACCCAGTACAACGTTACACCAGCAGGTGCACTTAATGACATGAAGACAATCATCAATGGCGAAACGATCAACATTGTTTTCATCGTTTTTTTCTGTTCTTCTGGGATTCCAATGGTTGAAATATATCCTTGTATGAGATACGAAATACCAGCAATGGCTACAAATAGGAAACTTGGTTGTCCTAAGGAAATCCCAAAGAATTCCGAATTTTGAATCCCTTGTGTGTAACGAGCAGTAAAATATAAAGCTGAAAATATTGGCATCTGAATCAGCAGCGGCAAGCAACCGATTCCGCCAAACATGCTGACATTATTTTCAGAATAAATTTTTTGCATGTCTGCTTGTGCTTGCATTTGCTCTTCACGAGTGGTCGCTTTTTTCAAGTTGGCTTGTGCGATATCTACCTGCGGTTTCAAGAACTGCATTTTTTCACTTTGGATCATCGTTTTCTTCGATTGATGGATCCCAAGCGGTAAGATAATAAGGCGTACAACGATTGTCACAGCGATAATTGCCCAACCATAAGACCAATCGAAGTTTTCTACCAGCATGGTGATCAAATTACCTAATGGTTTCACTAAGAAACGATAGATCATGCCGTTTTCATTCGGTGTTCCATCAGAGTTTGTGCTGACACATCCGGATAAAGTCAGTAAAAGTCCTAACAATCCAGACGAGAGCAGCCATTTATTCATTTTTGACATTCTTTTCTTCCTCTTCACTATAAATTTAGACAAAAATAACTATACTAAAAAAGACCGACTATTTCAATGTACAAAAGGAAATTCATTGAAAAATCAATCTTTCGTCGTAGATTTAGTAACCATATTCAACATCAAAACTTGTTCTTTCCTTGATAGAAGGATCTTCTTGGATCTTTGTACTTGTCACTTTACCAGAAGGAGACGGTGAATCTTTGACTGCTTCAACAAAAGCGTCTACCTGTTTCTCTTCGCCGATAGCTTCGATCGTTACTGAGCCATCAGATTCATTTTTGACGGATCCTTGGATCCCCATCCGGTCCGCTAACAATTTTGTCGTGTAACGAAAACCGACTCCTTGGACTCGGCCTTGAACTTGAATGCGTATTTTTTTCATCAAATCACCCCTCGTTTCAGTCAACCTCTATGGTATATGATAGCGTTTTTCTAACGAAAGAACAAGTTTCATCCTTTGACTCATGCTATAATGAGGCGAGGTGAACAGGATGAGGGAAATTCTTTCAAAAAAAAATACATTGATCAAAGAGGTCAAAAAACTCGCACAAAAAAAATACCGCAATCAAACCAATAAGTATATAATCGACGGTTGGCATTTGGTACAAGAAGCCATTGCAGCATCGGCACCGATCAATTATCTATTTGTTACTGATAAAGGAATCCAAGAAACCGGCAATCAATTAAAAGACTATCAAGACAAAGTATTTCGTATCTCCGATGAAGTAGCTGCTTTTCTATCAGATTTACCGACACCCCAAGGGATCTTTGCAGTGATCGAAAAAGAGACGGTTCAAGAAACGATTCATGGAAATTGGCTGATTTTAGATAATGTCCAGGATCCAGGGAATGTTGGGACCATGATTCGTACAGCCGATGCTGCGGGTTTTGCTGGGGTCTTTTTAGGAACAGGCACAGCTGATCGTTACAGCACAAAAGTCTTGCGTAGTATGCAAGGCAGCAACTTTCATTTACCGATCCTTGAAGGGGATGTGCCAGCATTCATCCAAAAATTAAAAGCCCAAGGGACTGCTATTTACGGGACTGAATTGAATAAAGAGGCGGTTTCTTATACGGAGTTATCTAAGAAAGGAACAGCTGCGTTTATTTTAGGGAACGAAGGACAAGGCGTCCATCCAGATATTTTAGGGTTGACCGATCAAAATGTCTATATTCCTATCTATGGGCAAGCAGAATCACTGAATGTAGCTATTGCTGCCGGTATTTTGATGTACTTTTTTGTCAGTTAGACTTTTTTAAGGAACTGTTAAACTCAAAGCAACTCTTTGGATTCTCCTAGAATTCTGTCTGAGCAGATGCTATACTTCTATTTGTAAGAAATAAGCAGTATCAAAAAGGTGGCAGGCATAAATCTATGACAGAAAAATGGCAAGAAGATAGCGAGTATATGTCTTATGTAGCAGATTTGTTAGAGACAGAAGCTGTAAAAAAATTAGCCAATTATGTTCAACATATGAGTTCCACACGTTTAGAACATTCGATCAGCGTTTCTTATTACAGTTATAAATTGGCAAAAAAATGGGGCGGCAATGCTCGTGCAACAGCTCGGGCTGGATTATTGCATGACCTTTTCTATTATGATTGGCGTACAACCAAATTCGATGAAGGAACACATGCCTATATGCATCCGCGAATTGCCGTTAAAAACGCAGAGAAAATTACTGAATTAAGTGATCTCGAGCGGGACATTATTTTGAAACATATGTGGGGAGCAACCATTGCACCACCCCGATATAAAGAAAGTTATATCGTAACCATGGTGGATAAATATTGTGCGGTGAAGGAAGCATCAGAACCAATGACTCAAGCCATGAAAGCAAAATGGCAACAACGGTTTTGGCATAAACAACGACCAACACATCTCTAATAAAACAGGCAAGCGCCTAGAATCTGTAGTGATTTATCAGATTCCAGGCGCTTTTTTTGTATGGTGGTGAAACAATTGGATCGTGGTGCTCATGATTCCATTCAAAGGGCATACTTACGCTAGTTTCCAAAGAAAAATTCGAGAATAGTCATCAATAAGATGATGATTGCAATTCCGCCTATAGCTAACGCATGTCTTTTTTTGTGCATGAACAAAATGGCGATATATTCTCGTAAAAAAGCATTCGGCAAGTAATAGAAGGCTGTGTGTGAGCCAATCCCATCTGCTTTGACATGCGCTTGGTCGGCGTACATCCCTGCCCGGAAAATATGATAGTTATTGGAAGCAAAGATTGCGTGATATCCTTCTGGACGTAACGAATCCATGATTTCTTTGGAGAATTTCATATTTTCGTAAGTCGTTGTCGAATTGGCTTCCACTAAGATTTCACTTTCAGGGATTCCTTGAGAAACGGCATATTCTTTCATGGCCACTGCTTCAGGAATTTTTTCGTCGCTGCCTTGACCACCGGACATCAAAAGACGAGGGGCTGTTTTCTTCGCACGAAATTGAAGATGATAAAATGCGATGGCTTTATCGATCCGTTGGGCTAATAATGGAGAAACTTTCTCGCCATTAAGGAGACCTGCCCCTAAAACTATAATGAAGTCCTGGTCATAGCGGGGATGATTGAATTGATAAATAACCGAGATCGACAAAAAGTTAAGAAAAACCACAAAAAAATAAAGCAGCGATGCCGGAAAAATTGTAAATAAAACACTGACCCAACTTGGTAAGGCATGTAAAAAGGAATCCGATACCAACAAGATCGTTAAAACGATAGCTAAAACCAATGTCAACAGGTTGGCCAATGAGTGGGATTCTCGGCGTAAAACGACGATTGAATTCCAATAGAGGAAAATAATCAATCCATACAAACCAAAAAGAAAAACGAATAGAAAGCCAACTAATGCAACAGCTAAAATCCCACCGACTAAAATATCTTCTGTCCGATAAAGATTAACGAGCAAATAAATCCCAAAGGTCAAGATGAAGACATTAAAAAGCAAACCATTCACTAAACGATGCTTGTTTTTAAAATAGGAATATAAAAATAATCCGGCCAAACTAAGCGGGGCTAAGATAAAAAAACTGCCAGTACGTAATTCCGAAATGGACAAATAGGCCAATAAAGCGGCAATCGTCCAACAACACTCGAAGAAAAAGATATCTGGGTCATCTTTTTTCTTGCGGTACCAAAAAACAAAAATCGCTCCTAAGATATAAGCGATACTGAAAAGCCCAATTTGTGTAAAATCCATTCTTTTCACTCCTTTAAATCTAAGAACAGTATACCTAATTTTCGAAGAAAAAGCTTGCAGATGTGGTCAAAGTTGCTGAATTTTCTTGAATTCGCTACAATGGATAGAGAAGAAAGAAGGAGGCACAAGCATGGAATTAGGTGAAGTGATCCGAGTAACACTCCCAGCGTTTTATGTTGTCGGAAAAGAAGGGAAAGGTCTTGCTGAAGAAGGCCCTTCATGGGTACCGGCACTATGGGATCTTGCAACGAAAGATTTTGAAGAAATCGAGTTTTTGCTAGCCGATCAAGAAGCGGAAGATCTGCAGTTCTGGGGATTGATGAGTGACGGAGAGAACTGGCTGGAACCATGGCAAGAGACAGGACGTTACCTTGCGGGTGTCCAAGTCACTACGGATAATTTTCCACCAGTAGATTGGGTCCGTTGGCAAATGCCAGAGATGGAATACATGGTCGTAAAAACAAATGAATCCAATCTAAACATGATGACAGAGAAGATGTTGAGAGAAGTTCTTCCAGAAAATAATGTTCAACTGGCAGCAGCTATTCAGGAACACTACCTGCCTAATTTTCAAGAAGGGGAAGTAGAACTGTATTTTCCTATTGAACCGATTGCGCCTGTTGTGACCAAAGAAGAGTTACTCTCTTAACAAAAAACTTCCAGTGTTTTAGTGATCACCGGTCTTACCGGCAACGCCAAACACTGGAAGTTTATTTTTGATTAAAAGAGATTTGTAAAGAAATTGGCAACTGATCGCCAGCCGATAACAAAAATATTTGCTTTTTCAACGGCTTTAGTAGTGATCAGCTCAGTAGTAGGGACTTCTTTACTACCATCCATATAACCTAATGTATCTGCAGGAATCGTTGCTGTTACTTTTCCTAAATCCGTTGCTTTGGCAACTGGTGCAGAGACGGTTTCTTCGTTCATTGTTTTGTTATAATCGATTGTTGTGGTGAAGTCTTTTGGATCCATATCTTTACGTACCCAAACAGAAAGATCATTTTTTACCGCTATGGGAACAGTAAGTTCTTTGCCGTTTTTAACAGCGACCGTTTTTGTATCTGCTAACTGATCACCAGCAGATAGAATAGGAACTTGCTCCCACGCATCAAATGAGTAATCCATCAGTTTGCCTGTTTCGGTGAAACGTACACTAGGATTCTCAGCATGACCGTTGACGTTCAACACTACGGTGATAATACGCTGGCCATCTCGCACAGCCGTTCCAACAAAGCAAGCACCTGCTAAATCAGTGGTTCCGGTTTTCAAACCGTCAACACCATCTTTGGCGTTGATGAAACCAGGTAGCATCCAGTTCCAGTTGACCATCTCAACTGGTGAGTAGGAACCTTCACCAAATGTTTTGGTAACCGTGCTGGTGACTTCTAATACTTCTGGGAAGTCTTGGAGCAAATGTCTCGCTACGATAGCGACATCTTTTGCAGATAATTCATTTTCATCAGTGGAAGTGGAACCAGGGTAAAGGTTTTCTCCCAGATAGGTGTTATTCAGTCCGGAAGCATTGACAATCTTAGCATCTGTGATTCCCCATTCAGTGAGTTTGTCTTTCATTTGATCGACAAAGGCTGGCTCCGACCCGGCAATTTTCTCTGCTAGGGCAACGACCGCAGCATTAGCTGATTGAATGTAGCTCGCTTCATAAAGGTCTTTAACGGTGTATTGAACATCACGATGCAAAGGAACATTGGACAAGTCAGGTGTGACACTGAGGTCGGCTGCATATTGTGAGATTTCAACAGGGTCTTCCCAAGTCAATTTGCCTTCCTTGACTTGTTCTGCTACTAGATACAGACTAATGATTTTTGTCACTGAGGCGATGCCCATCGGGGTTTCTCCCTCTTGGTCATATAAAATCTTGCCTGTATCGAAATCCACTGAAAAAGCAGCTTTTGCATCGATAGAAAAGTTTTTGATTTCTTCAGCGGTAAATGTAGTCTCCTCAGCGTGGGAGATCAATGGTATTCCGGCAATAAAAAAGAGGGTTGCTAGACCCGCAATCAATGAATACCAGATTTTGGATAATTTCTGCATAGGTAAACTCCTTCGTTTCTGTATCTAAATCAAAAGTTTAACAAAGAGTTTCTTGAGTTGCAATACTCTAGCAGAAAGTTCAAAAATTCGTAAGAACCAGCTTTTTTCTTCTTGCCGAATCACACCAGTGATCGCTTTGTCTTGAAACAACAGTTATTTTTAGACACAAAAAAAAGCTTTTCTTTAACGAACAAAGAAAAGCAGTTTTTTTATCTAATAAAACTATCGGCGAATATGATTTCGGGGATCCTCACTTTGCACTTTTACAGGTACTTTCACTGCTCTTGTTTCTTGCTGCATCAATTGGCGGGCAAGAAACAGCGTTCCTCCAAGTAATGCGGCTAAACCAAAGATTGAAAAAAGTGAAACAAACGTCGCTAACATAGAAATCCCTTCTTTCTGTTTTTAATTAATGTGGAAGGTAGGAATCGAACCTACACCTTAATCTATGAACGATCATCTATCACTCAACGGAACACCTTGTTCAACCACTTCTTATTACTATCATAGCATGAACCGTCTAAAAATGCTGGTAGAAAGTCTGAGCATTTTCAGAGGAAATCAAGAATAAATAATGAAGAAACTTTGAAGAAATCATTCGATCTTTGTCAAAGGATATTGCCAATCTTCTGCTTCATCATAAAGGGTGAAGCGCTGGTCCTTTTGTTCAATGATCAAATGGTAACCCAATGAATCTAGTAAAACCAATCTTGATGGGGTCAGCTCAACGATCACAGTAGGCGAATGTTTCCCATCAATTGTCAGTGAATGCTCCTCTGTGATCTCAATGGATACAGTGTCTTTCATTTTTGAAGTGAACTGCCATTTCCCCACGAATTGTTGGCGGGGCTCAGTTTTTTGCTTTTCTTTTCTTAATATGAGCGAACTGGCAACACCGGTCAAAAGTGACAGACCAATCAACAGTGAACGTTTTTTCACATTTTCACATCCATTCCTACCTATGATGGAACTAGTATACCATGGGGAACAAAGAAATCCTCCTACTTTGGTCGGAACTTTAAAAGTTTTTAATTGACCGTATAATCCATTTATCAAAATCTTACAGCCCTCAGAAAATACCAGAAAATTGCAGCGGCAGCGGATAGCTGCAGCAATGATGCTGACCCAAAGCATTGTTCCATAGCTTATGGTAAAATCAGATAGAAAGTTTTCTGCTTTCTCCTACTTTAATTGAAAGAGAGTCTTTCACTGAGAATCAGAACATCATCAATTACTAGATCAACTGATTTAGCGTTTATTTAAGGAAGTCCGGCTGTTTTAAGGCCGAGGTATTAATGGAGAGGGAAAAAGATGGAATATCCAAATAGTCACTTAGCGATATTTATTATTCGGGAAAATCGCTTTATTGCCCGCTGTCGATTGATGTCAGGGGAGGAAGTAATCGTTCACGTCAAAAATACTGGTCGAGGAAAAGAGGTACTTGTTGCTGGTGCGTTAGTCACTTTGCAATACTGGAATAGTCCAAAGAGAAAAACTAATTATGATTTGATCGCAGTAAAAAAGGGCGACCAATGGATCAATATCGACAGTCAAGTCCCAAACCGTTTGGCCTATGAATCCTTATTGGACGGAACGATTCTTTTACCGCAGATCACAGGCAATCTAACTTTACTAAAGAGAGAAGTGACGTATCACCGTTCAAAGTTTGATTTTTATTTTGAAACAGATGTCGGAGAAAAGGGCTTTATAGAAATCAAAGGGATGACTTTGGAAAACAAACGAGTGGGTGCTTTTCCAGATGCGCCCACCAGTCGCGGATTGAAACATGTAAGTGAACTGATAGATGCCAAGAAAGAAGGGTACTATGCCGCGGTATTGTTTGTCGTCCAATTTGAAGACATTGATGTCGCGACGATCCATCGTGCCATGCAACCAGAGCTAGCAAAAAAAATCGGACAAGCAATTGCAGACGGAATCCAAGTTTTCGCGTATAATTGTCTTGTGGATGAAACCAGCATTTCCATTAATAAAGCAGTACCTTTTGATCTTACGGCTGCTTTTGAAGACCCAAACTTATAAGAAAAGAGGGAATATGAATGATTCATTTAGGGATAATCGGTACAAATTGGATCACGGATCAATTTGTACAAGCTGCACATGAAACGGGACGCTACCATCTAACGGCTGTCTATTCTAGAAAACTGGCGACTGCTCAGTCTTTTGCAGAGAAATACGGAGAAGTGACTTGTGTAGATGATTTAACGGCTTTCTTTCAACTAGAAGAATTAGATACGGTATATATTGCATCTCCCAACAGTTTGCATTTTGAACAAGCAAAACAAGGGATTTTGTCAGGAAAAAATGTGATCGTCGAAAAACCTGCCTTTTCGACACCATCAGAAATGGCTGAGATCATTGAATTGGCCAATGAAAATCAAGTTTTATTTTTTGAAGCAGCGCGCAACATTCATGAGAAAAGTTTTGACACCATTGCGTCTGTCTTAACTGAACATGGCAATATCATTGGTGCAAACTTTACCTATATGAAATACTCTTCACGGTATGATGCAGTGTTAGCAGGAGAGGAGCCAAATATTTTTTCTCCCCATTTTTCTGGCGGCGCATTGGTAGATCTGGGTGTTTATCCCGTTTATGCAGCACTAGCTTGGTTTGGCAGACCACAAAATGTTTATTATTTTGCCCGGAAAATCGTGACAGGAGTCGATGGGATCGGTACGATCATTTTACGTTATGAAACTTTTGACGTAACCATTCAAACTGGAAAAATCGGCAACTCTGACTTGAAATCAGAAATATATTTTGAAAATGGAACACTGGAACTAAATGCAGTCAATGCCATTGAACAAGCGGTATTTTATGACCGTACAAATAATGAAACGGTATTACCGGTGACTGCGCAGGCAAATCCGATGGTCGAAGAAGCTGCAGATTTTGCAGAAGTCATCGAAAATAAAGCAGATCCCCAATTGGGTGCGCGCTATGAAGAATGGATCGAATTAGCTCGTGATGTCAATGAAGCGATCTATCTCATGAGAAAACACGCAGAAATATCCTTTGACACAGACAAAGAGTAAGGAATGGAATGTATGACAGCAACTTATTTAGCAGAAGTTTGGCAAGAAAAATGGCAAAGCAGCGGCTTTTCTGCGCCATCACTGATTCAAGAACGGGTTTACCCCTTCTTGAAATCAGGACAATCAGTAGTAGGCGTTTCGCCGACAGGTTCAGGGAAAACATTGGCCTATTTACTACCTTTATTGGAAACTGTAAAAGTTGGTGAAGGCAATCAGCTCCTGATTTTGACCTCTTCCCAAGAACTGGCCATGCAGGTCACACAGGTCGCACGAGATTGGGCCCAGCTTTTAGATTTGCAGGTTTTACCACTGATTGGCGGCGCAAATACTAAGCGACAAATTGAAAAGTTGAAGGCCAAACCAGAAGTTTTGGTGGGGACACCAGGACGAGTATTGGAATTGATCAAATTAAAAAAAGTCAAAACGCAACAGATTCACGGGATAGTCTTGGATGAAGTGGATCAATTACTGAAAGAAGGGGCCTTTGGGCTCGCTAGCAAAATCTTGACGCTTATTCCAAAACAGGCGACTCGCAGTTTCTTCTCTGCAACTGCCAATGAGGTTCTAAAAGAAATTCAAGAACTGGCTTTTGAAACACCACAGGTCATTGATGTGACAGAGGAAGACCAGAGCAAAGGGATGATCCATCATTATTATTTGAATTACCCGAGTCGTAAACTAGTGGATGCTTTGCGCCGGTTGGCTTACTTACCAGATTTTCAAGGATTGATTTTTTTCAATGAATTAAGTGCATTAGGTAATGCTGAAGAAAAACTGCTCTTTCATGGTTTGCCAGTCGCCTCCCTTGCTTCAGACCAGAACAAACTGACCCGCCGTGCTTCGCTTGATGGGTTCCGTCAGGGAAAGATTTGTGAATTACTAACGACAGATGTTGCTGCCAGAGGATTGGATGTCGATCAGCTGGGGTATGTGGTCAACACCGAGGTTCCACAAGAGAAAGAATCTTATCTTCACCGAGCAGGTCGTGTGGGACGGATGGGAAATGAGGGAACAGTGATCACGATCGTCCAAGACCATACATTAAAGGATCTAAAGAAAATTGCCGCACAGCTGGATGTAACGCTGCAAGAAGTTTTCTTGCATGGAGGTGCGCTTCACACAGAGCGTCCGGAAGTTAAAAGTGAACCTAAAAAAGAGCAGAGTGTGCAGAAAAATTCCAGAAAAACTTCTGAAAAATTACACACTATGCCAAAGAAAACGAAGAAAAAGCAAAAAAACCAAAAAGATAAAGGCAAAAGACGCCATTGAGCGTCTTTTTGTGTTACCATTAACGGTGGTTAATTACTAGTGTGTAATATTGAGGAGGCATTTTCGTGAATTCAAGGAAAGAAGAAATCTTTCAGACGATCGAACTGCACAAACAAGGTCTGACAGCCTTAGAGGTTGCGGAGATTTTACAAATCGATCGCAGTAATGCAAGCCGTTATCTCAGTGAATTATTTAAAGAAAATAAAATCAGCAAGCGTGCTGGTCGGCCAGTAATCTATGAACCATTGAATGAGGAAGTTCATGTGGATGTGTCCTCCGAGGTTAGTTTTGAAAGTCTGGTGGGCGTTCAAGCTTCTTTGAAAGTCAGTATCCAACAGGCGAAAGCGGCCATTCTATATCCGCCCCGTGGACTGCATACTATTATATTCGGCGAAACCGGGACCGGGAAATCATTATTTGCGGAGTGTATGTATCATTTCGCTGTGGAATCAAAAATGCTGAAAAAAGATGCCCCATTTGTTGCGTTTAATTGTGCGGACTATGCGCAAAATCCCCAATTGCTATTTGGTCATATCTTTGGGATCCGCAAAGGAGCATACACTGGCGCTGCGGAAGATAGTCCCGGACTAATGGCGAAAGCCGATGGCGGTATTTTGTTTCTGGATGAGATTCATCGTTTGCCGCCGGAAGGCCAGGAAATGCTCTTTACCTTTATCGACAAGGGAGTCTATCGTCCTCTGGGTGAAAGCAATCAAGTGTATGAAGCTTCTGTGCAGATCATCGGTGCTACAACAGAATCTTCAGAAACATTTTTGACGACATTCAACCGAAGGATTCCAATGGCCATCACTTTGCCGAATGTGGAGAGTCGTTCACTGGATGAACGATATGAAATCATCTCCTTATTTATCAAGCAAGAAGCAACTCGGCTCAATCAACGGATCGACGTTGAGCGAGATGCGATTTTGGCCTTTATGCTGTATGAAGCAGAAGGCAATATCGGTCAAATCAAACGTGATTTGAAATTAGTCTGTGCCAAAGCTTTCCTCCATTATCGGACCTACGGCAAAAAGCATTTATTGATTCGTAAAGAAGATTGTTCACTGCAAGTCCAAAAAGGATTGTTGAAAATCAAAGAAATGTCGGAACGTCTCGATCGATTTTTAGAAGGCAAAGGCGATTTTTTGAGTTTCGAGCCTGGGGATCAAGATGTTGTTTGGTCACAAGATCCTCAAAGAAATATGCAGGTTTACAATGAGATTGAAGAGAAAGTCAGCAGCTTGATCGAGACAGGTGTTGCAACGATCGATCTGGAAAATCTGATTTCCAAGGATGTGGATGCCTATTTTGAAATGTATGTAGAAGAGCTGACGCAAAATCCCGTTCACAAAGAGTTGATTCCAGAAGATATTTGGAAACTGACCAATCAGCTTTATGATATCGCTGAGCAAAAATTGGATCGTACATACAATGAAAAAGCACGTTTTGCCTTTGCACTTCATCTTCAAAGTACATTAGAACGCGTAAAAGAAGGCCACATGATCGTTCATCCAGACTTAAATACGATTCGGAAAAATCTGAAATCAGAGTTTCAAGTGGCGATGGATCTATCAACTATTATTGAAGAGGAACGACACGTGGAGATTCCCTTCGATGAAATTGGCTTTATTAGTATGTTTCTAGCTATTCAGGTGAAAAAACAGATCATGCCGCTTGAGAAGGTAGAAGTCGTCGTCTTGATGCATGGAAGAGCAACAGCTAGCAGTATGCTGGAAACCGCACAGGAGCTATTGGAAACCACTAGCGGTTATGCAATGAATATGTCATTGGATACAGAAGTGGGCGCCATGTATGAAAAGTTACTGGCCTATGTTTCTAAGAATAAAGATAAATTAAGTAATGGTCTATTGCTTCTCACTGATATGGGATCATTGAACTCTTTTGCAACACTTATTTATGAAGAAACGGGCATTCGGACGAAAGCAATCTCCATGTCCAGTACGATGATCGTGCTGGAAGCTTTGCGCATGGCAGAGAGTGGACGCAGTCTCGAGGATATCTATCAAAACATCCAGCGTTCCTTTGAGACGATCGTTCAAGAGCAATTCCGCACGGTTCGGGAAGCCAAAGGCAATAAAAAGGCAGTAATCGTTACGTGCTTTACGGGAGAAGGTGTCGCTGCCAAGCTGTATCAGCGCATCTATCCGGTCGTCGATCAAGAGAAGGTCGAAATTATTCAAATGCAATTTATTGAGAAAGAAACCTTCAAGAAACACATCGATGGGTTGCTAGAAGAATATGAGATCAAAGCCATCGCTGGCACAGTAGATATCGATTATCAAAACATTCCTTTCTTTTCGGCTTATGATGTCTTTGATGACGAACGGTTGAATGTGCTGAAGCGAATTGTTTCTGATGAAGTTCCCATCGAGAAAATTGTACGCTCTCTTGAAAATACCCTTACGCATGTCGGGTCTGTCTACCATTTGATCGAGAGCTTGCAACGAATCGTCCATCAGGTTCAGAATCAGCTGCATGTGACACTAGAACCGACTGTAGATGCCGGGTTAGTGATCCACCTTGCTTTTCTTGTGGAGAGCAATTTGAAAAAGGAACCTTCCCGAGCATTTAAGGATTTAGCAAACTTCCAAAAGCGGTATCGAATCGAGACCGATGTGTTGCGAACGAACTTGCTGCAAATCGAAAAAAATTATCAAATCAAGATCTCTGAAGATGAGATTGCGTATCTCACACAGATGTTCTTAGAAAATGAAATAAAAAATCATCATGAATCCGCACACAATATTAGTGTGTAATGAGAAAAAGTAAAAGTGTGTAAGCGTTAAATTGGTGCAGACCATTGTTAAATCAAGGTTTGCACTTTTTTTATTTTGGCACGCTTTTTGCTTTATAGTTAAGTGTAAATAATAATTTAGAAAGGAGTGACAATGATGGCGAAAAAAACGATTATGCTCGTATGTTCTGCTGGCATGAGTACTAGTTTGTTGGTAACAAAAATGCAAAAAGCAGCTGAAGCAAAAGGAATGGACGCAGATATTTTTGCAGTTTCCGCTTCAGAAGCAGACCAACATTTAGAATCAAAACCGGTGGATGTTCTATTGTTAGGCCCACAAGTACGTTTTATGAAATCACAGTTTGAACAAAAATTAGCACCTAAAGGGATTCCTTTAGAAGTCATCAACATGGCTGATTATGGCATGATGAATGGCGAAAAAGTTTTAGCACAAGCAGAAAGCTTAATGAAGTAGTGAAGTAAGAGGAGGATTTTTTTGATGGACGAGCAAAATTTGGAAGCCATTATGGGTTTGATCATGTATGGCGGAAATGCGAAAAGTGATGCAATGGAGGCAATTGCGGCAGCCAAAGAAGGAAATTTTGAATTGGCAGACCAAAAGATTGCGGATGCTGAAGCATCTTTAGTAGAAGCACACCACTCACAAACTGGTTTGTTGACACAAGAAGCGCAAGGAAACCATATGACAGTGACCTTGTTGACGGTTCATTCGCAAGACCATCTAATGACATCAATCGCATTTACAGATCTAGCGAAAGAAATCATTGATATTTATCGACGTATGAGTAACGAATAATCTTTGAACGGATAGAAGTAGTTATTTGTTGATTTTATCTCTTAGAAAAATCTTCTTTGGCGAATAGAACTTATAGGAGGACATAAAAATGGATGGATTAACGAGTTGGATGGAGAAATACATTCTCCCCGTAGCAGCGAAGATCGGTGCTCAAAAGCACTTAGTAGCGTTGCGTGATGCGTTTATTGGAACAATGCCCGCGACAATGGCTGGTTCGATCGCTGTAATGATCAATGCGATCATTCGCGATCTGCCGCCACAGTTTTGGCCTAGTTATGATGCAAGTACAATTCCAGTTATACGTGAAATTATTAGTATTAATGGGTTTGTTTGGAATGGTACACTAGCTGTAGCTGGATTGGTTTTTGCTTTTTCTTGGGGGTATAACTTAGCCCGAGCATACCGCGTCAATGACCTTGCCGGTGGGATCGTCGGAATGGCGACACTGATCCAAGGAATCGCTTTTTCATATAGCACATCTGTTGCGACGACAGTTCCTGCAAATTTGATGGATGAAATCAATGCTGGTACAGCAACAACTGGTTGGTCAGCAACAGCTGAAGGAATTACAGCTGGCGGCTGGGGCTGGTTGAATTTAAACCATCTAAATGGGAATGCATACTTTACTGTAATGATCATGGGAGCAATCTCAGTCATCATTTTCTGTAAATTAATGTTAGCCAATATTACAATCAAAATGCCGGATTCCGTTCCACCAGCAGTTTCGAAAGCTTTTGCCGCAATCTTACCGGCAACAATCGCTTTGTATGTTATTGCTATTATTAACTTTATTGTTGGACAATTGACGGATGGACAATTGATTATCGACCTTGTTCAGAAATATATTGCTGAACCATTCTTGGGTCTTTCTCAAGGAATAGGTGCAGTCCTGATCGTTACTGTTTTTGTGCAAATCTTCTGGTTCTTTGGTATCCATGGTCCAAACGTATTAGCACCAGTTTTGGAAGGTATCTGGGGACAAGCACAGTTGATCAATATTGATATTTTCCAAAAAGGATATGATGGAAAAACTGGAACAAGCGCGGTATTAGCAGCCATTGAAGATGGAAAAGCGTATATGTGGGTTCGTGGATCATTCGATGCATTTGCATGGTTTGGTGGTTCAGGTGGAACGATCGTTCTTTTGATCGCCATCTTAGTTTTCTCTAAACGTGCAGACTATCTGACAGTTGCCAAATTATCAATTGGACCTGGTATCTTCAATATCAACGAACCAGTCATGTTTGGTTTGCCAATCGTATTGAATGCGATCATGTTCATTCCATTCATTATTGCACCACTTGTTGCTACAACAATTGGTTGGTTAGCTACTTACTGGGGATTAGTCTCACCAGTTTCTCAACAAGTAACTTGGGTTGTGCCGCCAATGTTATTATCATTCTTAGCAACCGGTGCAGACTGGCGTGCGCCAATCGTCACTTTAGTATGTATGGTGGTCACCTTCTTCATCTGGGCGCCATTTGTTATCTCAGCAAATAAAATTGATCCAAAATTAGGCGAATAGCCCTTTAATCGAGAGGAACTGCTATCGCTTCATAGTTGAGGTAGCAGTTCTTCTTTTCATTCATTTAGAATACAGATAGAAAACAGCAGCAAGAAAACTGCTCGAGGAGGAATAAAAAATGATCTCAATCGCAAGTGCTATGCAGCAAGATGCAATCAAAGAATTATTAGAAGGATACAATGAAGACGGTGTGTCTTACACATTTAAAGAAAAACAAGGGATCAAATTGATTTTTACTACCACAGCTGACGATGCAGAAGCAGCAGCTAAAAAAGCGAAAGAATTGATTAAGGCCCAACCATGGGGATCTGTGCTATACTTTCAAGCAACCGCTGTTTGATGTCGTAATACAACTGATGTCAGGGACGATTAAATAGATAGGGATGAATCAAAATGATAAAAAACGGCTTATTTTTGTGCAGTATCGGGTTGCTTGTGATTTTGTATAGCATGAACCCAAGCAATATGCGTTTAGACATTTTCAGTTTTACTACTGGAATTGCTTTGCTGATAGGCGGCGGTTTGTTGTTTATGAAAGGCAAGAAAAAAGCTGATCAATCAAATGGAGGACAGTCTAAATGAAAATTGAAAAAACATTGAACGTTCCAAGTCCAGTCTTTTTCGATAAAATAATCGACTCAGTGATATTTGATATCCGCAAGGCAACAGGCAAAACGGTTTCCCGCAAACAGTTAGCCGGATATGAGTACGTCAAGGAATTTTCAGCTTCCAGCCGTGCAAAAATCAAAATTGAAGAAGTCATTGAGAATCAAGTCTATCAGTTTCGGACAGAGACAACCAAAAATGAGTTTGTCGTTCGCTATGAGCTGGAAACGATAAATGAAAAGCAGACAAAGGTAATTTATACGGAAACGATGAAGTCATTCGGTATTTTGCAACAAATGAATGATATGCTGCTTGGAACGATTCTAGGTTATTTTAAAAGAAAACAATTCAAAAAAATGCTGGTTATGATGGAAGAATCATATTAAAGGGGTCCTGTGACGCCTTTTTTGTGTTTTCCAGGTAGGTAATAGGAGGAAATCGGATGAGTGATGTACGTAGAATGGATGAAGCAGGCCCACAAGAAGTTTTGGATTTAGTGGCTTATGCTTTCCAATGGGAATTAAGTGAGAAAAATAAGGAGCGTTATCGCTTACTAGCAGAGAATTCATGGAACTATGGTTCGTATGATTATCAAGGAAAGTTGGCTAGTCAAATCATGGCCACACCTTTTGCCATTGATTTTCATGGAACAAGCTATCCGATGGCAGGAATCGGTTTTGTTGCGTCATATCCAGAATATCGAAGTCAGGGAAGAATCGACCGCATCATGCGCCGCATCTTGGAAGATTGTTATGAGCAGGGAATTGTCCTTTCCTATTTAGCACCTTTTTCTTTTCCCTTTTATCGTCGCTATGGGTATGAATACGTCTTTGAACGTATGGTCTATGACGTTACTGCTCATGAATGGGCCGATAGTCCCAAAGTAACAGGTTCGATTCAGCGTCTGCCATGGTCAGAGGCTAAAAGTGTGATCCACGATATTTATCATGCTATGCCAAGACATAAAAAAGGCGGATTGCTGCGAGCAGATTGGTGGGAAACGATCAAATTTACGTATCGTAAGCCGTATACATTTGCCATTTACCGCGATGAAGCTGGGAATAATACCGGTTATCTAGTTTATACGATTCAAGAAGGCAAATTCATCATTGAAGAGTGGGGTTACTTAAATATTGAGGCTTATCACGGATTGAATCGATTGATTGTCTCTCATGCCGATTCTGTTGCCCGAATCATTTATCAACCAGGTTATGACAATGATATTCGCCAGGCAATTGCTGCCAAACCAATAGCACACTATCAGGTGAGACCGGATATGATGGCGCGAGTAGTCGATGTTCATCGCTTTTTGACGCAATATCCCTTTACTTATCAGCTAAATGGAGCTTTTGCTATTGAGATCCAAGAAGATAAATATGCGCCTTGGAACAATGGGATTTATGAAATCTCTATCAAGGACGGTCAGCATTCAATCGAAAAAGTAACGCAGACGCAACAACCAATAGTAAAAACAACCGTGCAGCGTTTTGTCCAGTTATTTATGGGATACCAAACAGTTGATACAATGGTTTTCTTGGAACAATTAGTGGCAGATAATGCAGCAATAAACTGCATCAAGTCTAATCTTCCAATAGGAAAACCAATATTAGAAGACTATTTCTGATTTATCGAGTCGTCCAACCAGCAAAATACCTGATGGTCCCCTCGCGTTTTAGGTAGGAATCCTTTAAGAAATGAGAGCAGTGATACGGACAGCTGATGGACCAGATCTGTTTTATCATCTTTGGTTTTAACTTGCTTCTTAGACAAGTGTTCTGTTGCAGCTAAGATTTTTTTATCTGATAAGCAAAAAAACTCTTGTCCAGCAAGAGTTTAACAGGTTCTTTCAACGTTCCCTGCCGGAATCGAACCAGCAACTAATCCTTAGGAGGGACTTGTTATATCCATTTAACTAAGGGAACACAACAATCCCATTTTACCTGTAAATTCATCTTCCTGCAACCCTAAGTCATAGTTATTTTTGTTGCGGGATAAGGGAAGATGAGGAATAGAAACCCGATTTATGCAATCGTTTTGCTTTATGGATAAAAATAGGCATGGTACACTTTAGGTGTAACCGATCAAGTAGGAGGTAATGTTGAATGGTAAAATTTGGGAAAGCTTTTTTGTCGCAATTAACAACTGACGGAATCAATGGACCATTTGTCACGATCATGCTAAATACTCACGTAGGTCACCAAAATGTTGAGAAAGATCAAATCAAATTCAAAAATTTTGCTAAAGAAGCAAAACGCCGATTTGAGAAGAGATATCCCGACCACTCATGGAACAAATTCCAGGAAAAAATTGAGACTCTGCTTGCTGATCAGGCATTTTGGCGCAGCAGCACCAAAAGTGTGGCAGTGATCTTAACAGCAGAAGAAACATTGATCCATCGCTTGAGTATTCCCGTGGATGATCAATACTATGTCGGAGATACACCTTACCTGTTGGCGATCATCAAAAATGCCCAATTCAATTATGCCTTTTATTTACTTGCATTGAATCGGGATTCCATGAAAGTATACCATGTTGAAAACAAGCAAGTCACTGAAGTGGCATTGCCTGAAGACGCTCCTGTTGACATTGAGACTGCTCTTGGTGAAGAAATCAGCGGTGGTGGAGATTTCAATTACAGTGCACAAGGTGCACCAAACAGTTCTGGTGAAGGCGTTGCCTACCACGGCTTCAGTGCTAAAGACGAAGAGGTTGAGATCGATCATGTCAATTACTACCAAGCTGTAGACAATTATTTTAAAAATGAATTTCCAAATGAGGAAAATTTACCGCTTTATCTTTTTGCACTCCCTGAAAATCAAACATTATTTAAGAAGATTGCAAAAACAAGTTACTTCAAAAAAGATGCTTGTATTGCGTCATCGCCTGCTTCATTATCCCCACAACAAATTGCCGAGTGTGCGCAAAAATTGATGGACGATCTGATGCAGAATGAAGTAGCTTCTTACAACAAACTGCTTGACCGCAAATTTATGGATCAATTAGTGGACATCGTACCAGCAGCGAAAGAAGGACGGATCGCGCAGCTCTTTATCGCCACTTCAAATTTAGTGGATGGCTTCGGAGAAGACCCGGATACTGAGTATGATCGTCGGCAAGTGCTGAATACATTGGCCAAAAATGTGTTGGAAAACAGTGGAGAAGTCTCTATATTGGAGCAAAAAGATGCGCCGGATGAGAAAAGTTTGACTGCGATCTTGCGGTACTAGTTTCCTAAATATCCGTAAAGCACCAGTTGAATAAATTAGCCTGTGACATAAACAACAAGAAGAATAATCTGAACGATTTACCAGGATTGCGTATCCCTTGTATAGTTGCTACTAGAACTTACAAACTGTAGGAGCAATCGTAGAATTTTTCGGATTAGTCCCTTTGTTGTAGAACATATGTCACAGGCTTTTTCTCTAAAAAAGAGCCTTCTTTGTGGAGAAAGTTAAGAAATAATTGCGTTTTCATTTTTTTTAAGTTTGCGATAGTCAAGAAGCAAAAACTGTGCTATAATACGAAGTGTAGTTTTTGTTACGGTAATTTATGGTAGCTTGTTTCATTTTAAAACATCTCCCACATTTTCACCATATACAAGTAATTGCAAAATATGTGTTTTAACACAAGGAGGATTTTTATTATGGAAACAGGTACAGTAAAATGGTTTAACTCAGACAAAGGTTTTGGTTTCATCACTGCAGAAAACGGAAACGACGTATTCGTTCACTTTTCAGCTATCCAAGGTGAAGGCTTCAAAACTTTAGAAGAAGGTCAAGCTGTTACTTTCGATATCGAAGACGGACAACGTGGACCACAAGCTACTAACGTAAACAAAGCTTAATTATTGCCTATCAGAGCAGCCTAGCTGCTCTTTTTTTGTGCTTTCATTCAAAAGAAGGTAGAGTCTAAATTTGTTTGCATTTTCTGTATTTGTTATACTTGAAAAAAGGGGGACTCAGGATGGGACTGAATGAATTTATTTTGGGACTGGCGAATTTGGAAAAGATTCAACGGGCGCCGGGGTTCTTTAAGTTTACAGAACATAGCGTCGCGGCGCATTCTTTTCGAGTCGCAATGATTGCCCAGACATTGGCTGATATTGAAGAGCAGGCGGGAAATACGATCGATTGGCAGATTCTCTATGAAAAAGCATTAAATCATGATTATACTGAACGATTCATTGGAGACATCAAAACGCCTGTCAAATATGCAAATAAAGAATTGCGGCAAATGCTTTCGACAGTAGAAGAAAAGATGACAGATACATTCATCGAAGAAGAGATTCCAGAATCATTTCAGCCGATTTATCGTCGTAGATTAGCGGATGGTAAAGATGATTCCCTGGAAGGCCAATTGTTGGCGATCGCAGATAAAATTGATTTGCTTTATGAATCTTTTGAAGAAATTTCAAAAAGCAATCCAGATAAAGTCTACAAAGAAATGTTTCGCGAAGCAGTAATGACGGTCAAAAATTTTAATCACCGTCCTAGTGTGTCTTACTTCTTTGAAGCGGTCTTTCCAGAACTATTGAATGCAGATTTCTATGGAAAAGAAAATTTTCTAGAAGAAATCGCAAACCTAATCAAAAATTGAAATGGTCTGTGAAACAAGTTTACCTATGAAAAAAACATACTAAGAGCAGAGGAGAAACTCATCCGTCGATAAGTTCCTCCTCTGCTCTTAGTATCTTGTATGTTTTTGAAGACTTGTTTCACAGGCTATTTTTATTATAACAATGATTCTGCTCCATCAACATAGACTTCTGTACCCGAAATGTTTCCTGCATCTTCAGAGGAAAGAAACAGCACGAGGTTAGCTACTTGTTCTGGAATACCAGTCTCCTGACGCAAAGGACGTTCCCGTTCCGGAAAGACGATTGGGATTTTGATTTTTTCAACAGCCTCTTCGATAGCCGTATTCTCATCAATATTTGTTGAAATCGCTCCTGGACAAATCGCATTGACTCGGATGTTGTAGCCGGAAAGCTCGAGTGCCGCCATTTTCATGAAAGCAACTTGACCAGCCTTAGATGTGCTGTAGGCACTAGCGCCGAAATTTTTGAAAATTCGGTTGCCGTTAACCGAACTTGTGATCACGATACTGCCGCCGTTGATTTTTAAAAAAGGAATTGCTGCTTTAACTGTGACAAAAGTACTGCGAAGATTCGTTGTAATGGTCGTATCCCAATCATCTAGTGAAAGCTCTTCGATAGGGGTCCAGGTTCCATTGATCCCTGCATTAACGTGGAGAATATCGACACCACCCAACTCTTGTGCCAACGCTGTGACTGCCTGTAAGAGCTCTTCTCCTTTTGATACATCAACCACACGATAAATCGATTGACCTTCAGTGGCTTCTACAAATGCCTTCAATTCTGTTTCATCAATGTCTAATAGACCAACGACTGCTCCTTGATCCAGAAATTGCTGGGCAACTGCTTTGCCAATGCCGGATGCTGCACCCGTCACGATAACCCTTTTATTTTCAAACCGTTTCATTTAAACGCCTCCTTCTTAATTAAATTATAAAAAAGTTCCTGACCTTTGTCGAAAGATACGGATGGTCCATTGATTTTTGATAGGATGAACGTATGAGGACTTTAGTCCTAAAATCAAGCTTCTCGTCTGATTGATCTCAAAATTTGATTTCCTCGTTATTGGCTAAAACAGATGTAAGAGGCAAAGATTTTGTAGTATAATGCAAGAAGTGCGTAAGGAGGAAGCGAAATGAAACCCATATACGCTGTGGTCGACCTTGAAACAACGGGGACTGATCCTGCCATTGATCGAATCATCCAATTTGGCTGTGTTTTGATCCAAGATGGTCAGGTCATTAATCGATTTGCGACAGATATCAATCCGGATCGAAGAATATCAAAGCAGATCCAGAATTTGACTCATATCACCAATCAACAAGTGAAACGAGCACCGTATTTCGAAGATGTTGCTCATACGATTTATAATTTGTTAACACAAACAGTCTTTGTGGCTCATAATATTTATTTTGACTATCATTTCTTAAGTCAAGAATTAATCCGATGCGGGATGCCGCCCCTTGAGATTCCAGGAATCGATACCGTGGAATTGGCGCAAGTTTTTTTGCCGACAGAAAGCAGCTTTCGTTTGGGAGATCTGGCTGAAAGTATCGGATTTGTTCATGAGAATCCACATCAGGCGGATAGCGATGCGGAAGTGACCGCGGCATTATTGCTGTACATCGAATCGATCATGCGTGAACTGCCATGGGTGACTTTAAAGCAAATCGCCCAGTTGAGCGGTCAAATGGGGATGCAGACCAGTCAATATATTCAGCGGATCGTCAGTGAACGTACCGAAGAGCCGCTTCCTGAACATTTGGAAGAAATCGATGGATTGGTTCTGCGAAAAAAGAGTGTGCCATTGTTTGAATCAAGCTATTTTCAAGGAGAGTATCCTAAAGTTAAAGCGGATAAGATCAAATGTTTTGATGGTCGCCTCAGTTATCGAAAACAACAAGCGCGGTTGATGAATGCTGTTTATGATCACTTTTCTCATGAAGAAAAAAATCTGATCATTGAGGCAGAAACCGGCATGGGAAAAACCATCGGGTACTTATTTCCTGCAAGCTACTTAGCTACTCCAAAAAATCCATTAATCGTCAGTACCACGTCGATTTTGCTACAGAATCAGATATTGGCTAAAGACATCCCATTAGTCAATCAAGTACTGGAACAACCGTTGCAGGCAACTGTTGTGAAAAGCCATCAACACTACATTGATCTCCAGCGGTTCAAAGCAACATTAGAACAACCGCTTGAACAAAAACAGTATGCCCAGTACCAGATGGGACTTTTAGTTTGGCTGACCAAAACTGAGACCGGAGATTTTGATGAATTGAATCTTGTGCGTCTTGATCATCCGCTGTTTTTGGAAATCCGTCATCGAGGGGTGGATTTTTTGGCAAAGAATCAAGCTTTTTATGAGCAGGATTTTGTGCGCCATCTCTATAATAAGATGACACAAAGCAATGTACTGATTGTCAACCATGCATTTTTGATGCAGGAAAATCGGCGACAGTATCCACTACTACCAACGAGTGACTTTCTGCTGATCGATGAAGTCCAGCATTTGCCGGAGATTGCCGAAAGATATTCGCAAAATTCCTTTGATTCCCAACAGTTCAAACGACAATTTTTGCAATTGAATGAAGAAGGTTTGTTTGAAGAGATCAAGCAACTCGTCGCTGAAGAATTCGATCTTTCCCATTTATTTTCATTGTATATCGATGCCATCAAATTGATTATCGATACGCTAGAAGCCTATTTTGAAACACTCGTGATCGATGGGGAAGAACTGACACTTGTCCAACGCAAGGATCTTTACGATGGCAGCTTGCAGCAAGATCGTCTCCATCAAAAAATTCATTTGTATTATAAAGAAATTTTAGAAATCCAACAGCGATTGCAGACAACCTTCATGGCGACAGAAGAACGGCGATTGGCTCGGGAGCGCATCCTGATTGCCCGCTTGTTCGATTATTTCCATGATATGGAGGTACAGGCAGCGACGGTTCAATCGTGGCTGATGAATTGGCAACCTCGGTATGTCCATTGGATCAAGAAAAAAGCAGGGACTGCTGCAGCGATTATTGAAGTGGCAGACCTGCAGGGAAATCAAATTATCGAAAGCAAATGGTATTCAAGGTACAAACATATTCTTTATTTAGGCGGTACATTGAAAATTCCTGGTAACAAATCTTACTTTGCTCACCGATTAGGCATTCCTGAAGTGACGGTCAAAACGATTCCGGCATTTTATGATTATGAAAAGCAAGCACGCCTGTTTATTGTCAAACAAGGAATCTCGATTCAGCAAGCAACGAATGAAGAATACGCGCAATATTTGGCCGATGCATTAACACCGTTGCTATTTGAAAATTTGCAGCCAACACTTGTATTATTCACTGCTCATGAAACATTGAAACGGGTCTATGAAAAACTGCATAAAAAAGCCTTGGAACAAGGACGAGAACTTGTAGCACAAGGGACTGGCGGTAGTCGCGAGAAAATCATCAAGCGCTTTTTACTGGCGGAAAATGGGATTCTTTTTGGAACAGATAGTTTTTGGGAAGGCATCGATTTACCCGGTCAAGCGCTCAAAATCGCGGTTGTGACGCGCTTACCATTTGAGAATCCCAAACGGCCGCTTGTTCAAGCACGTCATGCTTTTTTAGCATCGGAAGGCATTGATCCTTTCAAGGAAGATGCATTGCCAAAAGCAATTATCCGAATGCGTCAGGCGTTGGGACGTCTGATTCGGTCGGAAAATGATCAAGGAGTAATGGTGGTTCTTGATCGTCGGATTCTTTCTACGAAGTATGGCAAGCGAATACTTAAAGGTTTGCCAAAAAATCTGCCGGTCAAAGAAGCTACACCACAAGAAATGACCGAGGACATACGGGCGTTTTTTGATTCTGGAGCAGAAGAAACACCAAAAAAACATTTTTCTTAAAAGATAGCTGAAATCTGCTATAATAGAGCATATTATTTTTATGGAGGATAACGAGTGAAAACGAAAGACAAAGAACAACGCCGTGTGATGATTTTACTGGGTGCGATCGTTTTTTTATTGATCGTTATCATATTCTCATCGATTTTCTACATCCGTTCGACTCGTCCGATGCGACAGGCACGCAATGAAGCAATCGAAATTGCTCAAAAGTATACGGATTTGAAAGAGGTCGATCAATTTTATTGGTTTAATCGTCAAGCCTCTTCTTTTAGTTTAGTTGGTACAGATGATAAAGAAAATAAAATCGTCGTCATTATTCCTAAAAGCGGTGAAAAAGTGTCAGTTTTTAAACAATCAGATGGTCTAACGGAAGAAGCCGCTCGTCAATTGGTTGCCGAAAAGCATCCAGAAGAAACGATCCAGAAAGCTACTTTAGGATTGTTTAAAGAGCAAGCTGCTTGGGAAATCATGACGAAAGATGCTTCTGGCGAACTTCATTATTATTTGCTAGGTTTTAAAGACGGCAAGGAAATCAATGCCATCAATAATATTTGATTTAGAGAAAGGATGGTTGACATGACACTCTCCAAACGAGCGTATCAAGTAGAGCCCTCAGTTACATTAGCTGCAGCTGCCAAGGCTAAGGCGTTAAAAGCGCAAGGCGTTGACGTATTGAGTTTGACGGTAGGAGAACCCGACTTTATTACTCCTGAGAATATTCGTCAAGCCGCTATCCAAGCCATTGAAAATGGGAAGGCAAGTTTTTATACCCCGACAGCTGGGATCCCTGAGCTAAAAGAAGCCATCCTACGCTATCTGCAGGAGTTTTATGGCGTAACGTATGACACCAACCAAGTGATCGTAACAGATGGCGCTAAATTTGCGCTTTATGCGTTGTTTCAAGCAGTGATCGATCCAGCAGATGAGGTGATTATTCCTGTGCCATATTGGGTCAGCTATGCAGAGCAAGTGAAACTAGCAGGAGGGCAACCAGTCTTCGTCTATGCTGCGGAAACTGAGCAATTTAAAGTAACGGTTTCTCAACTAGAAGCTGTTAGAACAGCTAAGACTAAAGCCATTATTTTGAATTCGCCTTCCAATCCAACAGGAGCAATTTATTCGAAAGAAGAACTACAGGCTATTGGAGATTGGGCAGTTGAACATCATATTTTGATTGTTTCTGATGATATCTATGGTCGTTTGATTTACAATGGCCACTCCTTTACGCCGATTGCTAGCTTGTCTGAGGCTATTCGTAAGCAAACGATCATCATTAATGGTGTCTCAAAAACATATGCCATGACTGGTTGGCGGATTGGATTTGCCGTTGGCGATCCAACAATCATTCAAGCGATGACGGATATTGCTTCTCAAGCAACTAGCAATCCTACAGCTGTCAGTCAATATGCTGCTGTTGAAGCACTGTCAGGGAATCAAGACTCCATTGAAATCATGCGTCAGCAATTCGAAGACCGATTAAATAAAATCTATCCGATTGTTGCAGCCATTCCAGGTTTTCAATTAGTAAAACCGCAAGGCGCTTTTTACCTTTTCCCAAACGTCAGGGAAGCAATGAATATGTGCGGATATGAAGACATCAATAATTTTGTGGAAGCAATTCTGGAAGAGACCGGAGTAGCAGTCGTTACTGGTGCTGGGTTTGGTGCACCAGACAATTTACGGATCAGCTATGCAACCGATTGGGCAACCTTGGAAGAAGCCGCAAAACGTTTGCAGGATTTTGTTGAAAAGAAAAGCCGAAAAGCTTAAAATGCTTTATGGAACCCTTATTATCAGATTGGAGAGAAACGTGTGGAATCTATTCAAATTTTAGATGCAAAAAAACATGTTGGCGAAACAGTACAGATTGGTGCTTGGGTCGCAAACAAACGATCAAGTGGAAAAATTGCCTTTCTGCAATTACGTGACGGTACCGCATATTTTCAAGGTATCGTGGTAAAAACTGAAGTGGGCGAAGAAGTCTTTCAGCTTGCCAAAAATTTAAATCAAGAAACGGCAGTTCTAGTAACTGGTGAGATTCGTGAAGATAGCCGTTCGAAATTTGGCTACGAAATCGGCATCAGCGGCATTGAAGTAGTGGGCGAAAGCCATGAATACCCAATCACACCGAAAGAGCACGGCACCGACTTCTTGATGGATCATCGCCATTTATGGCTACGTTCTTCAAAACAACATGCCATCATGCAGATCCGTAACGAAGTGATTCGTGCTACCTATGAATTTTTCAATAATAATGGCTTTATCAAAATTGATCCACCAATTTTGACAGGGTCTGCACCGGAAGGAACAACGGATCTTTTTGAAACCAACTATTTTGATCAAAAAGCATATCTATCTCAATCTGGTCAATTATATATGGAAGCTGCAGCGATGGCATTTGGTAAAGTCTTTTCATTCGGACCGACTTTCCGTGCAGAAAAGTCTAAAACGCGTCGTCATCTAATCGAATTCTGGATGATCGAACCGGAAATGGCTTTCATGCATCAAGAAGAAAGCTTGGAAGTACAAGAACAATACGTTGCTTTCCTTGTACAAAGCGTTTTGGACAACTGTGATTATGCATTAGATGTTTTAGGCAGAGATCGTGCCATTCTTGAAAAGTATACGAAATTACCATTCCCTCGTATTTCTTATGATGATGCCGTAGAACTATTGCAAAAAAATGGCTTTGAGGACATTCAATGGGGTGACGATTTTGGTTCGCCACACGAAACATTTATTGCAAACTCATTTGATCAACCAGTCTTTATTCTTAACTATCCAAAAGCCATCAAACCTTTCTATATGAAACCACATCCAACAAGAGATGATGTCGTGATCTGTGCAGATATGATTGCACCAGAAGGCTATGGGGAGATCATCGGTGGCTCAGAACGGGCTACAGATTATGAATTCTTGCTAGAACAAATCCGTAACCACGGATTAGATGAAAATGAATACTCTTGGTATTTAGATCTTCGCAAGTATGGCTCAGTTCCACATACCGGTTTTGGTCTAGGTCTTGAACGGACCGTTACATGGCTATCAGGTATCGAACACGTGCGTGAAGCCATTCCATTCCCACGCTTATTGAATCGTATTTATCCATAGGGGATATTAAAAGCCAGCTTCTGGGTAGGAAGCTGGCTTTTTTTGGTAAAAGGAAGCAAGGAATCTTAGGGGAATGAAGGTGCGAGTTTTTGGATTTATTAAAAGATCACCATATGCCGGAAGGTGTAACTTTTATTGAAATATAACGGTTTTGTTACATTTATTTTCTTTTTGCTTATTATCAGGTAAAATAAGAACTAATGTAAATAAATAGAGGTTATTTATGATTAAACAAATTGCAATTTCGTTTTCAAAAATCGTTTACTTGTCCTTAGTTAAACTTTTTTCACTAAGGAGACGTCCTAAAAACAATAAAATCGTCTTTTTGTTAAGTTTTCCATCCACAAGTACCTATGTTTTGGATGCTTTAGTTGAAAGATACGGTAATCGTTTGGTTATTTGTTATACCAGCAATGCGCAAGAAACGATTAAACGATTTAATCAAGAAAGAATCGACTGCTATCCTCTGCAGTCATTTTATATCTTGTGTACTAGAATCATCCCGATTATTAAAGCGTCGCAAATGATTATATGTGATAATTATTTCGCCTTTCTGGGGGGGATGTCTTTTGATGAACAAACAAAAGTTGTTCAAATATGGCATGCAAATGGGGCAATCAAAAAATTTGGTTTGCAAGCCCAATATGCTAAGAAAGCAACTGCTAAGGATCAACAACGTTATCAAAAAGTATATGATACGTTTACGCATTTTGTAGTAAGTTCTCCGACAATGGCTGAAATTTTTGCTGAAAGTTACAATATCGATCCTATCTTTTTAAAATTCGGTTATCCCATGACGGATTATTATTTCAATCGGAACGAAAAAAACATTCTTAAAGAAAAGAATATTTTATCAAAAGGGACTAATAAAAAAATTGCTCTCTATGTTCCAACCTATAGAGAAAACGACTATGAGCTTCCGTTGGACCTCGAGCAAATTGAAGAACAAATTGGTGATGAATGGGTATTCTATATCCATGCCCATCCCCATGATAAAAAATTAAAAAGCTTGGCTAAGAAATATCCATCTTATTTTATTGATGAAATGCAACATGATCTAAAAAATTTACTTATTGTTGCAGATTGTCTGATCACGGATTATTCCTCAGTTCCATTTGAATTTTCATTAGCGAATCCAAATGGAAAAATAATTTATTTTTGTTATGACTATGAATTATATGATGATCTTGTGGGGATACAAGAGGCCTTCAAAGATACTCTGGATTCTTCAATCGTGAAAACGCCAGCTGGATTATTTGAAGAAATAATGTCCTCCGAAAAACAGGACTTAGTGGATTTTAATGCGAAGTGGAATACGTTTGTTTCTGGAAATGCAATGAACTATTTATTTGAATGGATTGATGAACAATATGAAAACTGAAGAGATAATGGGAATTTTTGTGGATCAAATTACCTATGAGGATGTAATCAATGATTTACCAAATTATATCAATAGTAATCGTAAAATGACTATTGTAAGTGTAAACCCGCAAATCATCACTGAAAGCAATAAATTTCCTGAAATCGTGCGATTTATCAATCATAGTACACATCGCATACCTGACGGGATTGGCGTAGTCTTAGTTTCGAAATTAACTGGTGGAAAAATCAAGGAAAGAGTCACTGGTTACGATTTAATGTTGAAATTATTGGATTACGCAAATACTCATAAGAAAAGTGCTTTTTTTTATGGAGCAAAGCCAGAAGTCCTTTCTGATGCAGTTAAGAACATCAATCAGCAATACCCAGATTTGATTGTTGCAGGCGCAGTGGACGGATATACTAAGATGGACGATGGAATCTTAGTTGATCAAATAAATGCTGCTCAACCTGATTTTCTTTTTGTAGCGTTGGGGTTTCCTCGGCAAGAGAAATGGTTGGCTAAAAATACAAATGCGCTTGAAGCATCAGTTTTTCAAGATGTTGGGGGGAGTTTTGATGTTTTAAGCGGTCACGTAAAAAGAGCTCCTGCTTTTTTTATTAATTGTCATTTAGAATGGTTGTACCGTTCTTTGAGCAATCCAAAGAGGATTGGAAGAATTCTACAGTTGCCAGTATTTATGGCGAAAAGTATTTATTGGAAGATGGTGCATAGAAATGATAAAACAAATTATTAGTTTTATTTATCGAACGTTATTCAATATAGTCACAGCAATCTTTCCAGTAAATAAAAAAATAGTTTTATTTGAAAGTTTTAACGGGAATATCCCTTCAGATAATCCTTTAGCGATTTATAATGCTATGGTTCAAGACGAAGAGTTTGCAAACTGGAATCTTTATTGGGGAATAAAAAAAGCAAATCTATTAGAAGCAAAAGCTATGTATCCAGAAATGAATTTTCTTTCTCGCTATTCAATGAAATGGTTATGGGTAGCTTCAAGGGCGGGTTTTTGGATTTTTAATGCACGAATGTCAAACTGGTTTAAAAAAAATAAGCAAACAGTCTATTTTCAAACATGGCATGGGACCCCTTTGAAAAAATTAGGATTAGATATCAAAAATGTTGTCATGCCTGGTACAAATACTAAATCCTATCAAGATAGCTTTATCAAAGAAAGTAAGCGTTGGGATTATTTAGTCGCACCTAATGAATACTCAAAAGAGATATTTAAACATGCATTTGCTTTCGAAAATAATTTTTTAGATATCGGATATCCTAGGAACGATCGTTTAGTGCAAGCAAATAATGAGTTTATAGTCAACCAACTGAAAAAAGAACTCCTAGGAGAAAAACGAGGCAACGTTTTTCTATATGCACCAACTTGGCGAGATGATTATTTTATTTCCCAGGGGAATTACAAGTTTAACATGCCTTTCAAATTAGAAAAAATGATACAACTTCTTGATAAAGAAGATTTGCTAATTATCAGACCGCATTATTTAGTAAAAGATTCAATAGATATAGATGGGTATGAAAATCAAGTTAGGGTCTGTGTTGATGAGGATATAAATGATTTGTTTCTGATTGCTGATTGCTTAATAACAGATTATTCATCAGTTATGTTTGACTTTGCGATATTAAAGAAACCAATGATATTTTATGCCTATGATTTGGTTCATTATGAGAATGAGGTTCGTGGATTTTATTTTGATTATGATAGTTTACCTGGACCAATTTGTAAAGATGAAACATCATTCTATAATGCGATAAAAAACTTTTATACAGAAACCAGTAAAAAAAATCTCAATGATAAAAAATATCTAGAATTTTATAATAAATTTTGCTCTTGGGAAAATGGAGAAGCTTCTCTAAAAGTGGCAGAATTGATCAAGGCAAGTAATTAAGGGGATACTATATGAGTGCAGTAGGGAATATTAAGTTGCTGATTAACAAAGTATTAAACAGTTTTGTTTCAAAAAATGGTAGTATAGCGTCGTTTTATGCAAAATTAAGTACAATCGATATAAAGAAAAATACGATACTATATGAAGTCAGGGATGGTCAATCAATTGTAGACTCTCCTTTTGCAATTTTTAAGTATTTAGTGAATGATCCCGACTTCGCTCATTATCACCATGTGTGGGTAATCAATGATTTAGATTATCCTACTGTTAATAAAATAAAAGCTTCTTATAAGAATGTTGATTTTGTAGTGAGAAACTCAAAAGAATATTTGAAATGGCTTGCGTCTGCAGAATATTTAGTGAACAATGCTACTTTTCAATCTTTCTTTGTTAAGAAAAAAGAGCAAATTTACATAAATACTTGGCATGGGACACCTTTAAAATATATGGGATTTGATATCCCAGGAAATCCTGCTCATTCGCAAAATGTTGTAAGAAATTTTTTAATGGCTGATTATATTCTATCGCCGAATGCTCACACAACTGAAATTTTTTCAAAAAGCTATCGATTAGACGGAATTTTTCCTGGAGTGATTTTAGAAGGAGGCTACCCTCGAATAGATTGCACTAATTCTATTCAACGAGAAGTCATCAAAGAAGAATTAGATGAGTTAAACCTCGTTTTTGATGATAATTTGCCAACTATTTTATATACGCCAACATGGAAAGGATCTTCTATATTAAATCCCTCAAATGATGAAGAACAAATTATAAGAGAAACCTATCTTTTAAAAGACTATTTTAAGGGAAAATATAATGTATTGGTCAAGGTACATCCTTATATTTACAAGACATTAAGCAGAAATGAGCGAATCAAACATATTTTGATTCCAGATAGTTTGGATCCAAATGAGGTATTATCAATTGTTGATTTATTGATCACTGACTACTCTAGCATCTTTTTTGATTTTTTGGTTACAGACAAACCTATTATTTTTTATGTTTGGGACAGAGATTTGTATGAAGCGGATAGAGGAATGTATCTCCCAGAAAGTGTATTACCCGGACCTGTTGCTGAGACAGTCGATGAGCTTATTGACCTGATAGAAAAAAAAGATATTTTTGTGGATCAATATAGACAAAATTATCGTTTAATGAAAGAGAAAATTTGCAATTACCAAGATGGTAATGTAACTAAGCGTTATGTTGAAAGGATTTTCAAAAAAAGGAAATCAAAAAAAATTAAGGAGATACTTCTTAGAAATGATCTGAAAAAACTTATTATTTATCCTGGTGGCATGAAAAATAATGGAATCACAACAAGTTTTATTAATCTAAGTAACAATATAGATTATAGCAAGTATGATATTTCTATTATTCTGAATAAACCTGTTTCCAGTGAAGAAATAAAAAACTTAAATAAGATCAATAAAAATGTTCGAATGCTATTTCGTCCAGGAAATTCACTTTTTACTAGAAATGAATTAATCAGAGATTATTTTATTCAGCTCTTTTCATTGAAGAAAGGGTGGCGCTTCTTGCTACCAGAGAAAGCTTATAAAAGAGAGGCTGCGAGGATTGTAGGAAATATTGCGTTTGATGTTGCAATTGATTTTAGTGGGTATAGCTTTTTCTGGGCAAAATTGATTGCATTCATGAACAGTAATAAGAGAATTATTTTTCAACATAATGATTTATTAAGTGATTCAAAAAAAATCATTAATGGAAAGGCTCCGCATAAAAAAAATCTACCTGCAGTCTTTTCCATTTATTACTTGTTCGATCGTATTCTTAGTGTTTCAAAAGAGACCATGGAAATTAACAGAAAGAATTTAAAAGAATTTATCACGGATGGACAAATTGGTTACACGACAAATACGATTGATATATCTAAGATCATGACAAGTGGATCTGTAGATAGTAGTAATCCAAACGCCAATAATCAAGAAATATCTAATTTTAGATTTACAGGAAACATCATTGCCGCTAAAACCTATCAAGTATATACAAGCCTATCACTGCTGGAAAAAGGAGTATATTTTTCCAAAACAATTACAGAAGATGACGAAATTTATGTACTTGCATCAACTTTTTATAATATGAAAGAGTATGCAAAAATTACAGTGAATGGCATTTATACAGGTTGGATTGAAAAAAGATTTATTCAGGCTTCTAACAAAGGTATCCAAAAGGAAGAAACAATAATAGAAAACCGCTCAATGATTGCTACAATTAACTGCAGCAATGATGAAATGATTTATTATTCAATGAGTGATTTGAATAGTATTCGCTCACCACTTAAATATTTAAATAATACGTATGCTTATATTAGTAAAGAGCAGAAAATTAATGACACCAGCTACTGCTACATTGAAAATAGCAATGGAGAAATCGGCTGGATTAACAAAAATTGTCTTTCAAATTTTCATCAAACGTTTCATCTAAAGGCTTTAAAAAATTATTTTTTGAATAAAAATGTCAAAGAAAAAACAATTGTGTTAGATAAGTTTCAGTCTATATTTATTCAAGGTCAATTCAAATATAAAACAACAATTGGATGGACTGAACCAGAGCCAATTGCTGGAAGCGAACAAGTAGCCATTATGTTTGAAAAAGACGATGTAGCTTTATTTACAAAAAAAGCAACAATTAATCAGAAGGATTACTATTGCACTAATTCAGCAGAAGGAAATAGAATATGGATTGAAGCAAAAAACATTGAGGAAGCAAGAGTCAACTCAATGGAAATTCAAAGTAACTTAATTGATGAAAGAGCCAAGAATCAGAAGAGGATAAGCGGTCCTACCATCTCATCTGACTCTATCAATTTAGTTAATATGGGCAGATTATCACCAGAAAAAAATCAAATCAATTTAATCAAGGCTATCAAGCAAATTATTAAAGATCAAAAAAATGTACGTTTGTATATTTTAGGAGAAGGTCCTTTGAAACTTGAGATGAAGCAACTAATCAAAAAACTTGAGCTTGAAGAACATGTCTTTCTGTTAGGACATCAAGAAGATCCTTTTTCAATTATGAAACAATGTGATTTGTTTGTTTTTCCTTCAATCTATGAAGGGCAACCTATGGTCTTATTAGAGGCTTTAACGTTAAAACTTCCTGTTCTAGCTACAAATATCCCTGCAAATGTTTCAGTTTTGGGAGAGTATTCTACGACCTACATTGAAGGATTTTCTGCAGAGGATATTGCACAAGCTATACAAAGAGAAATACCAATGATAGAACAGATAATAAAATTTGATCCTAATGATTACAATACGAAGGCAATTACAAATTTTTATATGGAAATTGATGGATAAAGTTAGGTGAGTACTATTATGCATAAAATTGAAATAAGAACAGAAAAAGACGAATGCTATTTTATCTCTAGAACGTTTAATTTTGTTAAACTAGTTATTGCAAAAGGAAAAAATGAGATTAGATTCATAAAAGTAGACGATTTTACTTGGAAAATCACAGGTAAAGATATTGCTAGTTTGATGAAAGAAAAACAAGAGGATAGGGTTTTTATTTATTACGGAATAAAAAAGGAGCAAATTTCAGTAGATGATTTTGATATTTCATTTATAAATTCTCCAAAAATGAAAATTTATAATACTGAAATTTATATATACCTCACTTTAGACAACAAAATAAGATTTATATGGAATCAATTTCCTTCAGCTAAGAGTTACATCCAGAATGCTCAAATAACTGATATCAGGATGCAAAAAAAACAGAACTTGATATTAAATTTTCAAGTTGTTACAAAGTGTATACCAATCGATAAATTAAATATTGTAACTATCAATAGACAGAAGCAAGCTACTCATACGATAGAAACCAAGTATATAAATAGTAGAAAAGGAGAAAACAGTACCTTTATTAATAGTTTCTCTGTGACTTATGATATTGTAGAAGCAATAAAAAAAGTTACTGGAACTATTCATTATGACCAGTACAATTATGATGTTATTGATTTTGGATTTACTATTCAATCAAAAATTATTCCTTTAACGTCATATATGGCACAAATAAGTATTCCTTCAATAAAGAATAATGAGATATGGCTAAACTTTTCAGAGAGCAAAAAGATAATGATAAGATTTTTTGAAAATGCAAAAAATAAAGTTTCTGCTAGATTTGGTATATTAAATAATGAAGAATTCACTTTCTTGAAGAGCCTTGAAAACGATCATATGTTATCTAAATCATCCGATAAAAACAATATTATTTTAATTATGGAGTATCCACATAAAGCACAGGAAAATGGTTTGGCGTTTTTTAAATATCTGATGGATAAACAGAAAGAGTTTATTCCGTACTATATCATTACTAAAGACTCGAAAGATTTACTGGAATTAAATAAATATATGTCCAATGTCTTGTTTTATAAAAGTAAGGAACATATCGAAAAACTCTTTCAAGCCAGTTATCTCGCTCATACGCATACCCCAAATTATGCAGCCCCAGTATTGACAAGTACTATTGAGAGAAAGATAAAGAGTTTTTATAATATATTTCTACAACATGGTATTATAGGTGTGCGAAATTTAGAATATATGTATGGGAAAAAAACAAATCCCGAACTAATTAATAAATTTGTTGTTTCATCAAAAAGAGAATTTAATATAGTTAGGGATGAATTGTATTATCCTGAGGGAGATATTATCTTAACTGGTCTTCCAAGGTTTGATTATTTACTTGAACCTTTTAATCAGGTCAAAACTATTATTAATAAAAAAAAGATCTTAATCATGCCTTCTTGGAGAAAGGGGCAGGAGAATTTATCGGATGAAGAATTTAAAAAGACATCTTTCTTCAAAGCCTTTAATTCGTTAATAAATAATTGGTTTTTTGAAAATGAAGTTAATAAACGGGATTTGACTGTTAATTTATACTTGCATAATAATTTTCAGAAGTATAATCATTTGTTTGAATCTAGATTTGTTCAAGTTGTTGAAGCTGGAGAACATACCGTCCAAAACATGTTAAAAAATCATGGAATATTAATAACTGATTATTCAAGTGTAGGGCTTGATTTCTCAATTTTATATAAACCAGTATTGTATTATCAGTTTGATAATCAACTTGTTGAACAGAGAAATTTTGATCCATTAGAGCCAGATTTTTTACCTGGAAAGATAGTCAATAAAGAAGAAGAGCTATTGAATGAATTATTCAAAAAGATTGAACATTATAAAATGGAAAAAGAATTCAAAAAAATTGTTAAAAATGATATTTACCAATTTCGTGATAGAAGAGCTTGTCAAAGAGTTTTTCAAAATTTGCAACATTTACATGAAGAAAAAAAATCCTTTTAGTAGCCGAATATTGCACTTGTAGAGAGAAATTGTTTTTAAAGAGAAAGGTGTTTGGATTGAATATATTAGCTAAGGTTAGAAAAAAAAATAATTTATCTTTTCAGCTAGCCACCTGGGCAGCGGAGTATTATGAATTTTGTGAACAAGACTCAAAAATGATTTTTTATGAATCCAGAGATGGAAAAAATATGGTTGACTCCCCAAAAGCAATCTTTGAATATATGATGAATCATGAAAGATATAAAGAATATACTCATGTTTGGAGCTTTGATCCAGCAGTAGATAATTGGGAGAATATAATCGATTTCTATCAAGAACAAACAAATGTGCTTTTTGTGGAGAGAAACACACAAGAATACGTAAAATATCTTTATGAGAGTAAATTTTTAATTACAAACGCTACTTTTCAATCTTTTTTTATACCTAGGAAAGATCAGGTAGTAATTAATACTTGGCATGGTACTCCACTAAAAAAAATGGGATTTGATATCAAAGATTCTAATCCAGCCGGTCCGCAAAATGTTATCAGAAATTTTCTTTTTTCAAATTACTTAATTAGTCCAAATAGACATACAACTAATATGTATTTGAACAGCTTTAAATTGGACGGATTGTATCAAGGTGAGATTTTAGAAGCAGGCTATCCAAGAATTGACTTAATGCATAAAACTACACTCGAATCAGAAGTAAAGAAATTAAAAGAGCTATCATTGAATGTTAACCTTGACAAAAAAACAGTTCTATATTGTCCTACTTGGAAGGGAAAAGACGTAAATAACCCTACTTCTGAGTTGAATCAAATAATTAGTGAATCTAAGTTTTTACAAAGTCACATTGGAAGTGAATATAACTTACTTGTTAAGGTACATCCGTTTATTTATGATGCAGCGAAAGAAATTGATGAGTTTCGTGGGTTTTTAGTACCAGATTCTTATGATCCAAATGAATTAATGGTGGCTATTGATCTATTGGTGACAGACTATTCTAGTATATTTTTTGACTTTATGCTGACTGATAAACCAATTCTATTTTATTGTTGGGATAAGGATCTTTATGAAAATGATAGAGGGCTATATATTAGTGAAGATAAATTACCTGGTCCGGTTGCTACGACAATTTTCGAAATTATTAATTATATAAAAAGTATTGATAGAGTGCAGAAAGAATATAGACAAAATTATGAAGCTCTCAAAAGCGAATTTCTAAAATACGAGGATGGAAATGTAACACACAGAATTATTTCATATATTTTTGATAAACATGAGCTAAATTTGGGTGAAAGCATAGTTTCAAGAAATAATAAAAAGAAATTGTTGTTTTATGTGGGAGGAATGAAAAATAATGGAATAACATCAAGTTTAATCAATTTACTAAAAAATATCGATTATTCAGAATATGATGTTACTTGTTTCTCAGGCTATCCTCATTCTTCAGAAAGTATTTCTAATATCCACGCTATTCCTGATGAGGCAAGATTTTTGTTCAAGCCAGGATATGCTATGCTAAGTAACAAAGAACAGAAATTAGTAGCAAGGTATAATGAAAAGCCATCTGAAAAAAACTCAAGCTTACTTCCGTGGGATGGGCTCAAGAGAGAGGCTTCTCGAATTTTCTCTAATCAAAAATTTGATGTAGCAATCGATTTCAGCGGGTATAGTTTCTTTTGGTCAAAGTACATTTTGGCGGCTGATTCAGATAAAAAACTTTGTTATCTCCATAGTGATATGCTAGAAGATAAAAATCGTACAGTTAATGGAGTACGCATTCATGAGATGAACCTATTAAGGTTGTTTTATCAATACAAAAATTTTGATAAGTTAATCACTGTGTCACCTATTATGCAAGAAGTAAATCAGGCTAAATTATCAAAATTTGTAGACAAAGATAAGTTTACTTACGCATTAAATACTCTAGATACGGAAAAACTTTTTTCAACAAGCAAAGAGCTGAATGAAGAAATTAATATTCTTGAAAGTAATACAGATTTAGTTAATATAAGAGAATCAATAGAAATATTTAAATCTCCTTTTGATTTAGAAAGTAAAAGTCAGATAATTAAGTCGACTGATTTGTTAAGATCAGTAGCTCAGGTTAAGTTCGCAGATGAAATCAGATATAAGATTTTGATTAATAATATTTTTGTTGGATGGACTTCTTCAAAAGATGTCATTATACGGTTGCCAGAAATAGTGAGTATAGAGAACGTCGATTATTTTTGCTACGTAAAACGAAATAAACGTAGAATCCTATGGAAAGACCTTCCCACGATTGAGGAAGCAAGAGTAGTCGGGAAAATATGGGATTATCGCTACTTGATTGTTAAAGTTACTAAAGAAGCTTATTTGAGTACAGATCAAGTATATGTTCACATACAAATAGATTCTAAGGATTTGGGCTGGATTGAGAAATCTGTTCTAAATCCTATCAACAGTAACTTAATGCTTAGAAAAATGAAGAATCATTTATCGAATAGAAACCGTCTAAGAACTTTAAATAACAGAACTCTTGAAACTGTCTATGAAGAAGGGTTTGCTAGAATCATTGCACTTCCAAGTAATGATCCATGGAAAAGCGCCTTAACAAAGGATTATGAAAAAGAAGACATCAATATAATCAACGGAAAAATTTTGAAGTATACTATGAAAATTCAAAATCAGAACGGTTGGTACTATCGTCTTTGGGATCGAAATAAGTTTATCGGTTGGGTAAATGAGAAAAATTTATTAATAATTGATGGATTTCACATTGTTTCAACTGAAAATATATTATTGAAAGCACAAATAATATCAGACTATGCGTTTTCTTCATTAGAGGAACAAAAAACTATTGAAGTAACGACAAAAGAAGTTTTATTAACAGAGAAGTGCATTACAACACTAGGCATATATTTCAAAACGAATACAGATATTTTTGTGGAAGAGTCTAAGATTAAAGTGATTAAAAGCTTCGGAAAAGTTGATTTATTAGGAAATTTTGTGCTGTATCCTCAACAAGAAAATTTTAATATCGTTACCATGGGGCGGCTATCTCCAGAAAAAAGACAAGCTGAGTTAATTGAAGCCTTTAATCGATTTGTCACTTCCGTTGACAATGCTCGACTTTATATTTTAGGTGATGGACCTTTAAGACAAGAGCTAATTGATCAAATAAAATCTTTAAATATAGCTGACAAAGTTTTTTTAATGGGGCATGAGAAAAATCCTTTTCAGTTACTATCTGAAGCTCAATTTTTTATTCTAACTTCGGAATATGAAGGACAACCTATGGTTTTGCTAGAAGCAATGGCCTTGGGAGTTCCAGTAGGAGCTACAAATATACCGGCTACACAATTTGTATTACAAAATGGTAGATTAGGAATTTTGGCCCAAAGTAATAACGTTGAAGGCATAGAAAATATGCTTATAAAGGCATATAATGAAAAAGTCCAACCAGCTACTTTCAATGCACAAGAATATAATAAAAATGCGATCAAGATGTTTTATAAACAAATTGAGGAGGTATAAGCAATGAGATATCTTGTTACAGGCGGTGCCGGCTTTATAGGCTCAACATTAGTAAATAATTTAGAAAAAAATAACAATGAAATAGTGGTCATTGATAACTTATCGATGGGAAAAAGAGAAAATCTTAATAGCAGTCCTAAAATCACGTTCTTTGAAAAAGATGTAAGAAACCGAGATTTTGTAAATAAATTATTTGCTGAATATCAGTTTGATTATATTTTCCATCTAGCTGCAGTTGCAAGTGTTGCCGATTCGATAGAGAGACCATTTGAAACACACCAAGTTAATATGGAGGCTACACTTGACTTACTGGAATTAGCAAAAGAGACCCAGAAAAATCTAAAAAGGTTTGTTTTTGCTTCTTCTGCGGCTGTTTATGGAGACGATCAAGTCTTACCTAAATCAGAGATTTCGAGAATAAAGCCGTTGTCTCCGTATGCAATTGACAAATACTCGTCGGAACAATATGTATTACTTTATAATACTCTGTATGGGTTACCGACAAGTGCTGTACGATTTTTTAATGTTTATGGTCCAAATCAAAATCCTTCTTCTCCATACTCAGGAGTGTTGTCTATTATAACGAATCATTTCAAAAAAATAAGAAATAATGAAAAAGATGTGTTTACAATTTTTGGAGATGGGAGTCAAACTAGAGACTTTGTCTATGTTGAGGATGTTTTGCAAGCTCTAAAATTGGTATCAGAAAAAGAAGAAGCACTAGGAGAAGTGTTTAATGTAGGGACTGGCGCTCCTAGTTCGATTAACGATGTACTTGGTATATATGAATCCGAAATGAATATCAAGCCTATAATTCAGTTTGAAGAGTCTAGAAAAGGTGATATTAAGGATTCGGTTGCAGATATATCAAAACTTAAGAAAATTGGGTTTTCACCTAATTATAGTTTAGATGAAGGAATAGCAAAATACTTATCAACCGAACTGAAATAGTTTCTGTTTATTTTCTATTTTTGCTCATGTGTAATTGATTTCTCATTAAAACATTTGTTGAAATATTTTAATGAGATTTCTTTATTTGTTTGTGATTATATCTTAATAAGTATCAATAGGATTGTAGTCAGTTAATGCAGGGAGTTTATTTATTATGAAAAAGTTTTTAAAACAAGATAAGTTTTTGAAATATTTAGGAGTAATTTTCATTTTTGCAATAGTATCTCTATTGATTCAAAGTGCACAAATATATGTAAAAGGATATGTACTGGGAGTAGACTCCATTTTCCATATGAATCGAATTTATGAAACAATGATGCAAATGAAAACAGGAGAATATAATTATTTTATTTCTTTATTTTCCTTTCAACAATCTGCAAGAATAGTAAACGCATTATATGGTCCAGCGATGGCTTATTTACTTGGTGGTATCTTGTTGATTACAGAAAGTTGGGTGAAATTTCAATTAATAACCTCCTTTTTTATTAATATTATAGGTGCTTTGGGTATTTATAGAATTGCTAAAAAGCTTTCCCTAGGAGATTTAATTGCAGTTTTATCGGGTATTTTATACATGTCAACCTATTTTATTGCTTCTTGGAATATTGCTGGCTCTTTCACAGGAGTAGGGAATATGCTTGTTCCTTTTGTTGTTTACTATGGTATAGAGATGCTAGTTAATAAACAGAATCAATTTTCTTTTTTTGGTTTAGGATTTAGCATGGGAATACTCCTTCAGGTCCATCTTTTTTCTTCTTTACTGGCGACAGTTATATTATTACCTTTTGTCTGTTATGGTTTTTTTAAAACGGATAAAAAGAAAATATTTGCTATAAAATTATTTGCTGCTATCATTCTTGCGATACTGTTAAGTTTAAATGTTTGGATTGGCATGTTATATTTATTTAATAGTAATTATTTATTACAAACTGTTCCAATTGATTTGATGGAAAATGCAGTCTATTTTCTTCCAAATGTTGGGACGGGACAAGCTAATATTGGTATTGTTTTTTCTCTATTATTTTTTACACAAATTTGTTTTTCAGCCTTGTATTGGAATAGCATTGGTAAAATAAATAAATTTTTAACAATAATAGGCAGCTTATTTTTACTCTTATCAAGTCAATTTTTTCCTTGGAGTTTGCTCTCTCAAAAATTTTCTCCTCTAGAAACGTTTCTACAATTTCCTTCGAGGCTCATTGTTATTCCTACTATATTTTTAATACTTGCATTGGGAATGAATATAGAAAAAAGTAAGGGCAAAAACTTTATTATTGTATTGGGGGTACTTACTTTATTTTCTGTTTCTATAGCTCAAAATAGAGTTTATGAAAGAATGGAAAGTTGGAAATCAGAGAATGTATTAGCGTCTCCTAATAAAAAAGCAGGGAATGTATCCAGTGAAACTTTACGAAACGCTATAAAAAGTAAAAACACAGGTGAAGTACTTGATCTAGTACGGAAGGGAACTTCTGATTACCTACCTGTAAAAAAGAAAGTATCGAATAGTAATTTTGAACAATTCGACCCGTATTCAAAATATTGGTCTTATATTATTTATCCAAACCATAATTTCAAGAAAAGCGTTGTGAACGGACAAATAGTTGTTTCATGGACTGGGAATTCTGTAGAAAGCATTAATGTCCCAATAGTAAAATATAGAGATACGATAGTCAGAGATGGAATAAGCGAGAAAAAAATCAACCCTAAATTAACTGATATTGGAACAATTATTGTTGATTCAAAAAAAGGAGAAAATATACTCAAAATCTCGTATGATACACCACGATATATTATTTTATCAATGGTAATCTCTGGTGTCGTTTTTATCCTTTCTTCAATTTGTATTTTACTGCAAAAATTAAGTAAGAAGTAAATTTAAATGGTAACTTGCTTTTTATCAATGTAAATCGGGCAACTCAAAATTAATTTTGTTTGAAATATAGAAAAAGTAAATTCTATTCCACTCCTCCTAACTTTCGTGTATAATGGTACAAGTCAGTATTACGAAAGTTAGGAGGAGTTGTTTTGAGTAAACAACATCCAGAAGAGAAGTCCTTCAAAGACGAAGTTTTAGGTGCTTTGAAAAAACCTCAAACCAACGAATCGTCTGAACAAAAACGATCATCTGTTGAGGAACCTATAGAAAGTCGCTCTGCGACCCGCAGTACAAAAAAGCAGAGCAGTACCCAAAAGGGCCAAGCCAAAAATAAAACTGTTCAAAAAAACGCTCAAAAAGCGAAGCGCTCAGCTCCTAAAAGGGAAGAAGCTGGTTTAGATGAAAAGTCAGATACCGTTCGTAAGTTACAGCGGAAAAGAGAAGACCGTATCGTCAATCGCATCGTCACAATTGTTGTAATCGCATTAATCGTTATTGGCGGCGTCCTTGGTTTTTCAGTCTATCGATATGTTACTTCAGGATTGCAGCCGTTAGATCCAGAAAAAACAGAAAAAGTTGCTGTTGAGATTCCAAGCGGATCATCAAATAAAATGATTGGCGAGATTTTAGAAAAAGATAAGATCATCAAAAGTGGTATGATCTTTAATTATTATACGAAATTTAATAATCTGACTGGTTTCCAAGCTGGTAATTATCAGTTTTCTCCAAGTATGACTCTGGATGAAATTAGTGCCCAGTTACAGCAAGGAGAAGGGTCAGTGACATCAGATGCGAAAGTGACGATTCCTGAAGGGTATGATATAGACCAAATCGGAGATGCGCTTGCCAAAGCAACAAGTATCTCGAAAGATGATTTCTTAGCTTTAATGAAAGATGACACCTTCTTTAATAAAATGCATGAAGCATATCCAGAGTTGTTGGATAGCGCAGCAAAAGCAGAAGGCGTTCGATACAAGTTAGAAGGATATCTCTTCCCGGCAACTTATGACTATTATAAAGGAAACACTTTAGAAGAAGTTGTGACCCAAATGATTGATAAAACAAATACTGTTATGTCTAAATATTACGATCAGATCGCAGAAAAAGAAATGACAGTGCAAGAAGTGTTGACCTTGGCTTCTCTTGTCGAAAAAGAAGGTAGTAAAGAAGATGACCGTAAGAACATTGCCCAAGTCTTCTTTAACCGTCTGGCAGTGGATATGCCATTGCAGTCAGATATTTCTATTCTCTATGCGTTAGGCGAGCATAAAGAGTTGGTAACTTACGAAGATACTCAAGTAGACTCACCATACAATTTGTATGTCAACACAGGATATGGTCCAGGACCATTCAATAATCCAAGTGAGCAATCTATCAAAGCAGTGTTGGAACCAACACCAAATAATTACTATTATTTTGTGGCAGACATCAATACGCAAGAAGTCTATTTTGCTGAAACCTATGATGAACATATGCGTTTAGTTGAAAAATATGTAAACAATACTTCGAATTAATTTTTATTAGGATATTAGTTTACATTTAAAAAAAACCATGGTAATCTTTTGTGGACTATTCGCAAAAGATTACCTTTTGCAGTTGATACGAAGTTAAAAGGAGAAATTAAAATGGTAGAAAAAGTATACCCAATGACATTAGAAGGAAAAGAAAAATTAGAGCAGGAATTAGAAGAATTAAAGACAGTCAAACGTGGAGAAATCATTGAAAGAATCAAAGTTGCCCGCAGCTTTGGAGATCTTTCTGAGAACTCTGAATACGAATCCGCAAAAGATGAACAAGCCTTTGTAGAAGGTCGTATCACAACATTAGAAAATATGATCCGTTTTGCTGAGATCATTGATAATGAAGGCGTAGACAATGATGAAGTATCGATCGGAAAAACCGTCACGTTCATTGAATTACCTGATGGAGATGAAGAAGAATATACAATTGTTGGGAGTGCAGAAGCGGATCCATTTTCTGGTAAAATCTCAAACGATTCACCGATCGCTCGTGCATTGATTGGTAAAAAAATCAATGATGAAGTAACAATTTCAACACCAGGCGGAGATATGCTGGTGAAAATCACAGAAGTGAAAAAAAGCTGATTTTTTCGTAAAAGTATAAGCAGAAGATCCTGATGATCACTTTCTCAAAGAGAAAAGGACCAATCAGGATCTTTTTTCGGACTCGCGACGGATGTATGCCATCGAAGAATCCGTTATGATAAAATAGAATCATTGGGAGGAGGAGCTTACATGAAAAGCCCTTGGCGTTTTTTCTTTGTCGTAGAAGCATTATTATTTCTATTTGCGGTCTGGCAAATTTTATCGAATCCACCGTTATTGATTTTATTGATTTTAGGTGTTGTGACGATCTACTTTGTTTCTCGCAGAGAACGTAAAACAAATTTTAATAATTTTTTGATGGTTACCGGTGGTATCGCCATCTTTATCAGTCTTTTAAATAGTCCGGCTTTGTGGCTGATGTTGATTTTTGCGATCCTTTTTATTGGATTGAAAGGTGTGGAAATCACTGGTGTAGATTTTACAAAAAACACATTTTGGCGCAAAAAACAAATGATCATTTTAGAAACAGAAGAACCAAAGCAGTTTCATCCTCATAAAACGAAACAACAATGGATCGGCAATGAGCGGATCGGTAATCAAGTTTATGAATGGGATGATATCAATATCGACATCTTTTCTGGAGATACGATCATTGACTTGGGAAACACATTGTTGCCGAAAAAAGAAAATATCGTAATCGTCCGTAAGGGATTCGGTCGCACGAGAATTTTAGTCCCTGCTGGGGTTGCTATCAAAATGGAACACAGCACCTTTATCGGTACAGTGATTTTCGAAGGCGAGTCAACAGGTCTGAAGAATGAGAAAGTTACGATCTACAGTCCGGATTATGAAGAAAACACCCGCCGACTAAAAATTTTAACGAACACTTTGATTGGGGATATCGAGGTGATTCGGGTATGATTGCTAAATTTTCTCGAGGAATGATCGCTTTTTATAGTGCGGTCACTAGTTTTTTGATGATGATCTTGATTCTTTTTTCGTATCTTTATGCTAGTGGAAAGAAGAATTGGCTGCTAGAAGTCTTTCAGATCAAACTATTCTTTATACCGATCATTTTTCATTTATTAGTTGTTTCGCTGATGGTGGGCCTGGCTGTCTTTCTATTGATTTCTCTTTTCAGAAACCGCCAATACGGGCCAATCGAAGAGAAGCTGCGATTGCTTTCAAATGGAGATATTGATAGTCCACTACTTGACACACCTATCCCTCATGCGCAAGAAAATCGGTTGATTGAAGATGTCGATCGAGACATCAGGAAATTACAGGTCAAAATGAAAGATATGTCAAGTGAGCTTCAACAATTAAATGCTCGGCCGCAGCTAGTGGATGGCAGTACAAAAGAAGAAATCCTTGAAGCCGAACGACATCGTTTGGCCCGAGAATTGCATGATTCAGTTTCACAACAATTATTTGCCGCAATGATGATGATGTCCGCATTGAACGAACAAGCTATCCGGGACGATGCCCCAGAAATGCAAAAGAAGCAGTTGGCTATGGTAACGGACATCATCAATGCTTCGCAGTCTGAGATGCGAGCGTTATTGTTACATCTGCGTCCGGTCACATTGGAAGGGAAAAGCCTCAAACAAGGAATCGAGCAATTATTAAAAGAATTGGAAACAAAAATTAAGATATCCTTGAAATGGGATATTGAAGAGTTTACTATGCCAAGCTCTATAGAAGACCAATTATTTCGAGTGATTCAAGAATTACTATCGAATACACTGCGTCATGCCAAAGCGGATGAACTTGAAGTCTACTTGAATCATATTGAACACAACGTGCTGTTGCGCGTGATCGACGATGGTGTAGGATTCGATGTCGACAATCAAAAAGCTGGCAGTTATGGACTGATGAATATCCGTGAGCGAATCAGTGCCGTTGGCGGCACATTAAAGATTATCAGTTTTAAAAATCAAGGAACAAGTATTGAAATAAAAATCCCGCTGCTTAAGGAGGCATAAAAATGATCAACGTTTTGTTAGTAGATGACCACGAAATGGTACGTTTGGGGGTTTCTTCCTACTTATCCATTCAAGAAGATATAGAGGTGATTGGAGAAGCTGAAAACGGCAAAATCGGCTACGAAAAGGCATTGTCTTTACGTCCCGATGTCATCTTGATGGATTTAGTGATGGATGAAATGGATGGCATTGAGGCAACCAAAGCCATTCTAGCAGATTGGCCGGAAGCAAAAATCATCATAGTTACTAGTTTTATTGATGACGAGAAAGTATATCCTGCAATTGAAGCTGGTGCTGCCGGTTATTTGTTAAAAACATCCACTGCACATGAAATTGCGGATGCCATTCGTGCGACTCAAAGAGGCGAGCGGGTGTTGGAACCGGAAGTAACAACGAAAATGATGGATCGTTTAACAAATCGTACGCCGATTTTACATGATGATCTGACAAATCGAGAAAAAGAAGTGCTGCTTTTGATTGCTGAAGGGAAAAGTAATCAGGAGATCGCAGATGAGTTGTTTATTACACTCAAAACGGTTAAAACTCATGTATCAAATATATTGTCGAAACTAGAAGTGGAAGATCGAACACAAGCAACCATTTATGCCTTTAAGCATGGCTTGACAAAATAAGAATCTCATCATAAGGGTACCTCCTCATAGTCAGTTGAGGAGGTTTTTGATATACTAGAGTAGGATTTGTAAGGTAAAGGAGCGTTTAATGTGAAGCAGAATTACGCGATTATTGGTCTTGGAAGGTTCGGCGGCAGTATTTGTCGAACATTGATAGAATCCGGACAAGAAGTATTAGCCATTGACAGCAATGAGGATCGGGTCAATGAGTATATGAATATTGCTACCCATGCGGTAGTGGGCAATGCACAGGATGAAATGACGTTGCGCTCATTAGGAATTCGTAATTTCGACCATGTGATCGTAGCAATCGGTGAAGATATCCAAGCAAGTATTCTTGTGACTTTGATGGTCAAAGAGATGGGGGTACCGAACGTTTTAGCAAAGGCGCAAAATGAATATCATGCTCGGGTTCTTGAGAAGCTTGGTGCTGATCGAGTTGTCCACCCAGAACGGGATATGGGGATTCGTATCGCTCACAATCTAGTATCAAAAAATATCTTGGATTATATTGAGCTTTCAGATGAATTTTCGCTGGCGGAGATTCGTGTCTCAAATCCGCGTTTCTTTAATAGGTCCTTACTTGATTTGAATTTTCGTCAAAAATATGGATTGACCGTTGTTGCTATTCGTCGAGGACCTGGACAAGTGATCGTGTCTCCCGCAGCTGATTCGATCGTGCGTGAGAATGATAATCTACTCGTGATTGGGAACACGGATGATGTGGATATTCTTGATGAACATATGAATGATTAGGAGTGAAAAATGATGAATATAACTATTACAGATGCCGCAATTGATTGGTTCAAAAAAGAACTGACAGTCGACCAAGGAAGCGGCGTTCGCTTTTTTGGTAAAATCTATGGGAAAACTCAGATCCATGATGGTTTTTCAGTAGGAATGTCAGTAGATAAACCTGAAAATCCTATCGTTCAAAAGACAGTTTCAGACATGCTTTTTTTTATTGAGGAGGCTGACGAGTGGTTCTTCAAAGGGTATGATCTGCAAGTCGACTACGATGAAAAGCTAGATGAACCTAAATATAGTTTTACTGAAAACAATTAACTAAAATAAAGATACAATGCAACAGTATGAGTCTATGACTGAAGTTTAGTGGATTCCATATCGCTAGCTTTGATCATAGACCTGTTCGTTAGGAGATGAAACCATGTTATCAATTATCGTACCTTGCTTTAATGAAGAGAGTAGCTTACCACTTTTTTTTGAAGAGACTGAAAAAGTAAAAGATCAGGTAGGCATGCCTTTTGAATATTTGTTTATCAATGATGGGTCATCCGATCAAACACTCGCAGTGATGCGCAAGCTGCATCAAGAGCATCCAGAAAGTGTGCGGTACCTTTCGTTTTCACGTAATTTTGGAAAAGAAGCAGCCTTGTATGCTGGCTTAAAAGCAGCAAAAGGGGATTTTGTTACCGTAATGGATGCAGATTTACAAGATCCTCCAAGCCTTTTGCCTCAGATGTTTGACTTGCTCAACACAAAACAATTAGACTGTGTTGGAACGCGCAGAGCCGATCGCAAAGGAGAGCCTAAAGTTCGTAGTTTCTTTTCAGAAGCCTTTTATGCATTGATCAACAAAATTGGTGAGGCACATATGGTCAATGGCGCACGAGATTTCCGTTTAATGCGTCGGAATATGGTGGATGCAGTTTTAGAACTTTCTGAATACAATCGGTTCTCCAAAGGAATCTTTAGTTGGGTAGGTTTTGATACAGAATACATTGCCTACGAAAATCGTGAAAGAGTAGCTGGAGAAACTTCTTGGTCATTCTGGAGTTTATTCAAGTACTCGATTGATGGCATCGTCAATTTTTCTGATACGCCATTAAATATTGCTTCTTTTGTTGGCGCGTTGTCTTGTCTAGCTTCTGGAATTGCACTGCTATTCATAATTATTCGTACTTTTATTTTTGGTGATCCTACCTCAGGCTGGCCTTCTTTAGTTTGTATCGTATTGTTTGTTGGTGGTTTGCAATTGCTTTGTCTAGGTATTATTGGAAAATATATTGGAAAAATTTTTCTGGAAACGAAAAAACGTCCCCTTTACATTTTAAAGGAGACAGAAAAAGATCAAAAATAATTTTTGGGATTAAAAAAGCAGCGCTGGTTGATGATCAATACCCTTTTGTTACATCGACTTGATTTCGAACCAATTTTTTCTCGTGGATAAAATTGCGGAAGTTATCCATAAAGATGGCCATGAATGCTTTTTGAAAATGTGGGGTCAACCCGGAAATATGCGGGGTGATCAACACATTTTCCAGTGTCCATAGCGGGTCATTTGCGGGTAAAGGTTCTTCTTCAAAAACATCAAGAGCCGCAAATGCGATTTCTTTTTGGCGGAGGGCTTCTGTCAACGCTACAGTATCTACACTAGGTCCACGCCCAACATTATAAAAAGAAGCGGATGATTTCATACTATTAAAAAAATGGTTATTATAGATTCTTGTAGTTTCAGGTGTCAATGGTAAGATATTGATCACACAATCAGCTTTCTGACTTTGTTCAATCAACTCTTCAAGTGGATAAGTTTCCTTGAAACCATCAACGGCATGCCCCGTTGTATTTATGCCGACAGGTTGGGTGCCAAAAAAATTTAAGGCCTTTGCTAAAGCCTGCCCAATTTTACCTGTACCTGCGATCAGTATTTCTTTATCAGATAATAATGAATAAGGAATACCATTGGGCTGCCATTGTCTTTCAGCCTGTTTTTTGATGGCGGTAAAAATTCCTCTGGATTCCATGAATAATAAAGCAATTAAATGATCAGTGATCGATTGTGCATGAATGCCGCTACCATTAGAAAGTAAGATGTTCTTTTGGGCAAACTGTGCTAGAGGTAGGGTATCCACACCGGCTGAAATGGCTTGGACCCATTCAAGAGAAGCATTAGCCAGTAACTTTCCGGCCCATTCTTCTTTCCAACCAATCGTGATTGCAACATTTGACCAGTCGATGGAAGTTGCTTCATCATAGTGGATAAACTGATATTCATCACTGATTTCATGAATTTGTGTGATAAATTCATCACGAAATTCTCTGCTAGATAAAATATATTTAGTCATATTTGTTCCTCCTTTATTTTAGTGTATCAAAGAACGAAGAAAAAACCATGCGCAAAGATCTATGCATGGTTGGATAGTTACTAGCTTTTTAATTGGATTTTAGGCGAACCTTTGACGCCTTGAGTGAATAGAAACAGTGCTGCGAATAAGATAAATGTTGTCCCATCAAAATTTGGTACGAATAGTTGGATCAGCACACTCAAAATTGTTGGTAAAGCAGCACTAACGATTAGTATCTTAAGGTTTTCAAAAAAGCTGTAAGAAAAAAGTTTTAGTTTTGTATAGATAGTTGCAATAAATGTACCCATGATCAATGTGATTAATAAATTTAAAAATGTAGGGTAGAGCGCTACTAAGAAAACAATAAGTTGTAGCCACCAAGGAATTTGATTGCTGCTCAGAGTTTCCCGAATCTTTTTGCCATCTAAATTTTTAAATGCTGGTTCATTATAAGAAAATTTTAATTGATTTGTATCTAAGAATGATGTGGAAAGTCCTGTTCCAGGGAAACTGACAACAATTTCTTTTTTTAATAGTCCCACACTCAACACATTTGCAGTGGCATCTGAAGCAATATCGGTAGCGTTGCGTTTTCCTTCAGGGTCGAAAGTAAAAATGATAGAGTCGGTTTGATAGATAAACCCTTCTCCTTGTCCATTCGTTGTTAATTGACCATTTTCAATCGAAAAATTGGGGATTTTTTGCGCAATTTTTTGACTATCTCGCTGGAAATCCTGAAAGATATCATTGACTTGCAAAGTGATTGGTACGGCTAAAATAACGGTAGCTCCAAGTAGAAAAAGAATCACTTTTGAAAAAGCAGCGTCTTTTACATATTTGAGATTTGGGATTCGAATAAATGCACTTTTTAGCATTTGTATGATTGTCATTTGTTTAACTCCTTTTATGTAACTAAAAATAATTGTAACGAAGGCAGCAACAGAACACAAGGACTTATGACAGAAAAGTCCGATTATCTCTAAAGTGTTCTTTGCTGATTAATGAGTAGAATTGGAGATCGAGTATGGAAAGTTTAAAAAATGTGAAAAATAAACTACAAGAAAAAAAATTATGGGAGCCGTTAACGTATTTAATTTTTGGTGGATTAACTACTTTGGTCAATTTAGTTGTTTATTTTCTCTTTAGAGAAATCTTTGATTTTCATTATATGATTGCTAATGTGATTTCTTGGGCAGCTTCTGTGTTGTTCGCATTCTTCACGAATAAGATTTGGGTCTTTGAAGCAAAAAGTGAAACAAAAAAAGAATCGTGGCTTGCCTTTTGGAAGTTTCTTTTCTTCAGAGTCCTTTCGCTGGGATTGGATATGGCTTGTATGTATCTATTGATTAGCGTACTAGGAACCGGTGATTTTATCGCTAAGCTTGTTACACAAATCGTTGTCGTCCTAGCAAACTATGTTTTCAGCAAGTTTCTGATTTTTGCACCAAAAAAAGTTGATAAAAAGTAAGCATATGTTTTGATGAACCACTTTTTATCTGATAATGTTACTTATGTAATCACTATCACTGAGGAGGAATTTTTTATGTCTTACACATTACCAGATTTACCTTATGCTTATGATGCATTAGAACCTTACATTGATGAAGAAACGATGCATTTGCATCATGACAAGCATCACAATACTTACGTCACAAATTTGAATGCAGCAATTGAAAAACATCCTGAATTAGGTGAAAAATCAGTTGAAGAATTACTTGCTGATTTTGATTCGGTGCCTGAAGACATCAAAACAGCTGTCCGTAATAACGGTGGTGGTCATGCAAATCACAGCTTTTTCTGGGAAATCTTGGCACCAAATGCTGGTGGTGAACCAACAGGAGCCATCAAAGAAGCCATCGAAGAAACATTTGGCAGCTTTGCTGATTTCAAAGAAGAATTCAAAACAGCAGCAACTGGCCGCTTTGGTTCTGGCTGGGCTTGGTTAGTCATCAAAGATGGTAAATTAGCGATCACTTCAACTGCGAACCAAGATTCACCATTAATGGACGGTCAAACGCCAGTTTTAGGCTTAGATGTTTGGGAACATGCCTACTACTTGAAATACAAAAATGTACGCCCTGATTATATCAATGCTTTCTGGAGTGTTGTTAATTGGGATAAAGTAAATGATTTTTATGCGAAAGCAAAATAATCATTAAGTAAGGGAATTATTTTTAATCAGAATAAAACTATCCCAACGATAAAAGAAAGCACGTTGCATCTTAGCATCAGCTTCGTGTTAACCATAAGTTCTCACTGCTACCTTTGATTCGTTGGGGGTAGTTTTATTTTTTGAAACATATTGCTAACGCTTTCATTTTCAGCTATAATATTGAAGACGGAAGCGTCTTATTTTAATTACTGGAGGATTTACACGCATGGAACATGGAAAAGTAAAATGGTTCAATAATGAAAAAGGTTTTGGGTTTATTACAGTTGATGGCGGAGATGATGTCTTTGTTCATTTTTCTGCGATCCAAGGAGATGGCTTTAAGTCTTTAGAAGAAGGTCAAGAAGTCGAGTTTTCGATTGTCGAAGGCGCCCGAGGACCGCAAGCGGCAGAAGTCACGAAAATCTAAACTAGAACAAGCTGAGGGGGACCTCAGCTTTTTTTAATTTGCTATTTTCGGCCAAATTTGTTATCTTCAGTGTATTGTAAATAGATTAAAAATGAGGGATATTTGATGAAACGAGTAATTACGTATGGGACATTTGATTTGCTCCATTATGGTCATATCAATTTATTGCGCCGAGCAAAAGAACAAGGAGACTATTTGATCGTGGCATTGTCTACGGACGAGTTCAATTGGGATGAAAAACAGAAGAAATGCTACTTTTCTTATGAAAAACGTAAACAGTTATTAGAGGCTATTCGCTATGTTGATTTAGTTATTCCTGAAAAAAACTGGGAACAAAAAGTTTCTGACGTCAAAGAGTACCACGTGGATACTTTTGTCATGGGTGATGATTGGGCTGGTAAATTTGATTTCATTCAAGAAGAAACAGATGCCGAAGTTGTTTATTTAGCTAGAACGCCTGAAATATCAACGACACAGATCAAAAAAGACTTAAAAATAAATAATTAATACTTAAAGCATAAAAGGTATCTTTAAATGGTGCCTTTTTTTGTACACTATTTCCGTTTTTTTCTTAAAATTTATTAGATGTTTTTCGTTGTTTATTTTGTCTTAGAGGAAAATATGATATGATGTAGCTTGAGTTGTAGCAAATGAATAGAATTTCTTTGAGAATGGATGAAGAAAGTGGAAAAAGAAATAAAAGTTCGTAGTACTTTGGTTACAAAGGAATATGACCTATACAAAAAGAAATCAGACAAAGTGAAAGCATTATTCAAATTTTATCATCGAAATGTTCCGCGTTTTTGGGCATTAAAAGGCGTTAGTTTTGAAGTGCGTGCAGGAGAGTCTGTAGGGATCATTGGGATAAATGGTTCTGGAAAATCAACGCTTTCAAATGTGATCAGTGGCATTATTCCTCCAACATCAGGCACAATGGAAGTCAATGGCGATACGTCGATTATCGCAATTGGAGCCGGATTAAAATATCAATTGACAGGTTTAGAAAATATTCGTCTAAAAGCATTGATGTCTGGAATGACCAATAAAGAAATCGATAAAAAAATGGATGAAATCGTAGCATTTGCCGATTTAGGTGATTTTATTAATCAACCTGTAAAAAGCTATTCCAGTGGGATGAAGTCACGTTTAGGGTTTGCCATTGCTGTTCATAATGATCCAGATATTTTGATCATTGATGAAGCTTTATCTGTTGGAGACGAAACTTTTTATCAAAAATGTGTGGATAAAATCATGGAATTCAAAGAGTCCGGCAAGACTATTTTCTTTGTCAGCCATGCTTTAGGACAAGTTGAAAAATTATGTGACCGTACAATCTGGATGCATTACGGCGATTTGCGCATGTTTGGTCCGACTGAGGAAGTAATGGCGGAATATCGCAAGTTTATCGACTGGTTCAAGAAGCAACCGAAAAAAGAACAAAAAGCTTACCAAGATAAATACAAAGAAAATCAAAAGGCATTTAATCTAGAAAAATTAGCTGAAAAAAGCCAAGATGATAGCTTGCTGAAAGAGCAGCATCTATCTGAACAAATGATTCAGAAGAACCTTAAACGAACTCCTTTAGGTGAGAAGATGACGATTCCAACTAAAGGACTTTTGACTCTTGCGATAGTAGGAACACTGTTTTGCTCTCTTGTTTCTTTCAGTGGCAGATCCATTAGCTATGCGCTAAAGCATCCAGTTGATGCAATTGTACAAGTTTTCAAGTAAAGATAACTATTTCTTTATTTAGTTTAGATAGAAAAGGAAGAGTTTAGTGAAAGAAATTGCTGCAGTAATAAAAGAACAATTTAATCATGCGGGAATTATTTTCCGTATGTCTCGATACGAGGACAAAGCAACCTATCAAAGCCACTATCTTGGTCTTGCATGGCAAATCTTGAACCCTGCGATTCAAATTGGCATCTATTATTTAGTCTTTGGGCTAGGAGTCAATGGTAATCGGAAAGTAGATGGCGTACCATTTATTATTTGGATGTTGATTGGGATCACAGCTTGGTTTTATATCAATTCTTCGGTACTTGGAGCGTCCAATAGTATTCACCGACAAGTTGGTATGGTAGCCAAAATGAAATTTCCAGTAAGTATCTTGCCGTCAATCAATATTATCAGTAACTTGTCATCTTATATCCCTATGGTAGCTATTGTGATTGGCTCGCTCTTATGGGCGGGAGTAACACCGTCCGTTTATTGGTTGCAATTTATTTATTACTTTATTGCGATGGTTATTTTCTTATTTGCTTTCGGATTATTAAATGCGACCATTACAGTATTGATACGTGACTATCATATTTTCTTACAATCAGTGTTGCGTTTGTTGTTTTATGTTTCAGGACCAATTTGGGATATCAATAATCGAAATATGCCGGAATGGTTAATTAAGCTATTACGTTTGAATCCCTTTTATTATTTGATTGAAGGCTTTAGAGATGCCTTTTTATCACGTGGTTGGGTTTGGGAAAAAACGACCTACACTTTGATATTTTGGGGTGTAACTCTGACTTTATTGATATTAGGTAGTCATCTACACATGAAGTTTAGAGCGCGATTTGTGGATTATATTTAAGTATAAAAAAACTATTTTTCAATTAATACAAAAAACTATCCGAAGGAATGAAGGGTCTGTTAAAGCGAGTCTCTTACTTTCCTTAGGATAGTTTTTTTAGATGTGTTAATGAATAGGGATGTACGCCGTTAAAAGTTAAAATAACAAATTCTTTATCGTTTCATTTTTGTTGCAATCGTGTTAAGATTCTGTAATAAAACAGAAGCAAGATTGCTGAATTTGTAAAATTGTGGCAAAATTTAAACGATTACCTAATAATGTTGTGATAGAGGTGTAGGATGCGTTTATATCAAAAAGTAATTTTAGGATTGTTGGGCTTGGTGGCAGTAAGTATTGTCGGTGTCACTGTCTATGGAATGAAAGTATACGATGATACGAATAAAACGTTCAATAATATTACGCAAAGTGCGGATCGTAAGACGAAAAAACGTGAAACGGCAGTAAGTATTGAAGATAGAGAACCCTTTTCGATTCTTTTGCTTGGGATTGATACTGGAGCGTTGGGGAGAACCGAACAAGGGCGTTCAGATAGTATGATGGTCGTTACGGTTAATCCTGCCAAGAAACAATCAACGATCGTTAGTCTTGACCGTGATATCTACACTCAAATTGTTGGGTATGGCACGTTGGATAAGCTGAACCATGCATATGCCTTTGGTGGCGAAGCAATGTCGATGGATTCCGTTGAAAATCTGTTAGACATTCCTATTGACCATTATGTTACGATTAACATGCAAGGTATGCGGGATTTGATCGATGCAGTTGGAGGCATCGAAGTCACTAATAAAATCGATTTTACTCTGGAAGGGGTGCATGTGCCTAAAGGAACCATTACTTTAGATGGGAAAACCGGTCTTGCCTATGCACGCATGCGAAAACAAGATCCGGAAGGAGACATTGGACGTCAAAAACGGCAAAGAGAAGTTGTCACTAAGATCGTTAAAAAAGTAATGAGCTTGGATGGCGTCAGCAATTATCAAAAAATATTAAAAGCTGTTGAAAAGAATTCAAAAACAGATTTGACTTGGGATGACATGATGGATATCGCTACCAATTATTTGCCTGCGTTCACGACAATCGATCAAGAACAATTGCAAGGTGAAGGCCAAATGATGAATGGGGTCTATTACCAATTATTAGGTATCAATCAATTGCTGGAAATGCAAAATAAATTGAAAGAACAACTGAATCTTCCTACCAGCGAGACTTTGTCTCAAGGAGATGAACATACTGATGGTTATACAAACTATCAATTGTACGACGATACGAATTACAATAGTGAAGAAAACTCAAATGAGAATCTAGGTGAACCGTCAGACATTTATGATGATGAAGCCGGGTATCAGGAAGATACTGGCGATTACTCTGGATATTAATAATGAAAACCAAAGCAAACGGTCATTGATCGTTTGCTTTTTACTTTTCCACAGATGGAAGTTAGAAAAATGTGTTTCACGGGATTAAAATTGGAAAAGATTAAGAAAGCTTAAAGTGTAGCAGATTTTTTCTCAACAAAAAAATCTTTTTGCGTAACTGTGAAACATTACAGTGGATGAGAACGAATTCTTATAATTTTCTCTAAGGATACTTGGATAATTTTGATTTCTTCTGTTTATATTGAAAATTTTTGGTAAAATAAGACGGTAAGCAGTTTGTAATGAGAGGATAGAAGAGATGAAGAATCTAAAAGATAAAGTCATTAAGAATATACGAAAAGGGCCTGAGGAGCCTAAGACAAAATCTTATCGCAAATCCCATGTTCCCTTTCGATTGAATTTTCTCTTTTTTGTGATTTTTGGTCTTTTTGTTGCGTTGATCGTGCAATTAGGTTATTTACAAATCGTGAATGGTGATAATATTGAGAAGCAATTGAAAGCTTCATCCGTGGTAGAAGTCAATGGCAGCTCTCCACGAGGAATGATTTATGATGCATCTGGCAAACCGCTTGTCAAAAATCAAGCCAATGCAGCCATTACCTTTACAAGAGGAAATAAGATGACAGCTGAAGATTTATTGAAGACTGCACAAAAACTAGCTACATTGATCGATATTCCAATCGATAAGAATCTGACAGAGCGGGACCTGAAAGATTTTTGGTTGGCAGATCCTGAAAATTTGAAGAAAGCGCAAGATCAATTAAGTTCCAAGCAAAAAGCGCTCGGGGCTTCTGAACAGTATGCGGCAACTGTCGATAAAGTAACGGATGAGGATATTGCCTTTAATGATGATCAGTTAAAAGTAGCTTCCATTTTTAAACGAATGAATAGTGCACAATCTTTAAGCACTGTTTATTTAAAAAATTCTGATGTATCTGATGAAGAACTAGCAATTGTGGCTGAGAATATGACCGAACTTCCCGGAGTTTCGACCGGCACAGACTGGACTAGAAAAATTGTTGAAGGCAGTTCATTGGCAAGTTTGATCGGAACTGTGACAACAGAAGAACAAGGGATCCCTGAAGAAAACTTGGATGAATATCTAGCGAAAGGGTATGCTCGTAATGATCGTGTAGGACGAAGCTATTTAGAGAAGCAATATGAAGAAGTCCTTCAAGGATCAAAATCAAAGTCTCAAATCACATTAGACAATAGCAATAATATTGAAAGCCAAAAAGAAATCTATGCGGGCTCTAAGGGAGATAATCTTGTACTGACGCTAGATGCCAAGTTCCAAAAAGAAGTTGATGAAATCTTACAAGATAACTTTAAGTCTTTGATGGATTCAGGAGCTGCAGAATACTCGCCTGGAGTCTATGCTGTTGCGATCAATCCTAAAACTGGCGGGATTTTGGCAATGTCAGGTTATCAACATGAGGCAGAATCAAGCAAATTGCAAGAGAATGCAATCGGAACCTTCATCAATGCTTTTGTTCCAGGGTCTGTAGTCAAAGGTGGTACGTTAGCAGCTGGTTGGGAAAATGGTGTCTTGAATGGGAATGAAGTCTTATATGACCAACCAATCCGCATCGGCTCTGATGTCAAAGCTTCGATCTTTAACCCGACAGGAGCAAACAACCGCAATTTGTCAGCTGAACAAGCCTTAGAAGTTTCTTCCAACTCCTACATGATGCAGGTTGCTTTACGCTTGATGGGCATTGAGTATCAGCCTGGAATTTCAATTCCAACAGTTGATCGTCAAACAGAAGCCTACAGTAAGCTGCGTACAGCCTTTGCCTCTTTTGGGATGGGGACGAAAACAGGGATCGATCTTCCTGGCGAAGCAACAGGGATCAGCACACCTGTCGACAAATTAGATACGGTCAGTGATGGCGGTAAGATCCTGGACTTAGCCTTCGGACAGTTTGATACCTATACGACATTACAATTGGCTCAATATGCAGCAACTGTGGCCAATGGCGGCCAACGATTGCAGCCACATATCGTTTCGGGTATCTATGGGAATGATGAAACCGGTGGTTTAGGAAGCTTGAAATCAGCGGTAGAACCTACCGTTTTGAACGAAGTTGGTTTAACTACTGATCAGATGAAAATCATTCAAAATGGATTTTATGATGCCGTTCACGGAACAGATGCTTGGGCTACAGCAACAGGACTAGCTTCTGCTAAAATGGAACTTTCTGCGAAAACGGGTACTGCGGAGACACCGATTGTCGATGAAAATGGCAAAACCATCAATCTGGTCAACCTAAATATTGTTGCTTATGGACCAAGTGATGATGCAGATGTAGCAGTTGCAGTGGTTTTACCACAGGTTAAATCTTCAACTACTTCGCATCCAAACGTAAAAATCGTGAAAGAAATCATGGATGCTTACTATGATTTATATATGAAATAAGCAAGGCATAATCGTTGAATGAGTAAGAGGAAGTTGATGAACGGTTCGTTCGCTGATGATTTTCCAAATCAGTGAAGGACGGTTCATCAACTTTTTTTATAGCAAAATACTTTCTATCGGAATTATTAAGAGATTATCAATAATTCGGAGAGAAACCTCTTTTTTAGTAAGTGGGTCTTGCTATTTTTGGTTGAATGGCATAGAATACTCTCGGTCAACAAGAAATGAAAAAGCAGGATTGGTTTCAATCATTTTTCATTTTAACTGACTTCTATTATAATTGACTAGAATTGCAGGGGGCTATCATGACGAAGCAATGTTTAACGAAACAAGAATTGATGGAACGCCTAGGGGAGTTCTCACCAGCAGAAAAAAAAGAAATCCGCGAATATTTGCAACGGAAGAATCCATTGCTGTTTCGCAAATTTGAACGCATGAAACATGAATTATTTCGTCTAGAATCAAGACGGATTCAATGTGAAATCGAAAAAAATGAAAAGGAGTTGAATCAGCTCGATCATAAGATTCTCATGAAAAAAGAACATTTTCTTGAGTTATTAATCGCAATTCGAAAGAAAAGAGGATAATGGATGGAATTTATTGAACTTATCATCATCATCGCGATCCTCGTGACCTTTTCAAATATTGTCAGCAAAATACTGCCATCAGTACCGATTTTCTTCATTCAGATTATCTTAGGCATTCTGCTAGGATTGACTGAAATGGGACAAGAAATCGCATTTGAACCAGAGATGTTTCTAGTGATGATCATTGGACCGCTATTGTTTCGAGAAGGAGAACGAGCCGATGTTCCGGAAATCTTGAAGAACAGTAAGATCGTTTTGTTTCTGGCCTTTGGCGGTGTTTTGCTGACCTTATTTGCAGTGGGAACGACACTGCATTGGCTGATGCCATCGATTCCTTTGGCTGCTTGTTATGCTTTTGGCGCTGCCTTAGGACCAACAGATGCGGTAGCCGTCTCATCTTTAGCGAAACGCTTAAAAATTTCCAAGAACATCATGCATATTTTAGAAGGCGAAGGTCTTTTGAATGATGCTTCCGGGGTAACAGCGCTCCAATTTGCTATCGTTGCTTTAGTCACTGGTAGCTTTTCTGTTATGGGGGCTGGCTTTCAATTGCTTTTTTCGAGTATTGGCGGCGGCTTGATTGGTTACTTGATCGTTTGGCTAAAACGGCGGATCATTCGCTTTATTGAAAAAATATCTGCCCAAGATGTCACTGTTTATCTGTTGATCGAACTACTATTGCCTTTTGCAGCCTACTTGATTGCAGAAATGGTTGGAGTATCTGGTATCATTGCGGCAGTTGTTGCCGGTGTAGCGCAAGCACAAAGAAGACGACGAGTCTCTTTGTTCGATGCGGAACTAGCCAATATCTCTGAAAGTACGTGGTCAACAATTGTATTTACGTTGAACGCCCTTGTTTTTTTATTTTTAGGGATTGAACTTTCGCAAGTATTTTCACCCATTTGGGAAAGCAATTCTTATGCAAATGGTCATTTAGTCTTGACCATCGTAGTAGTAACACTCGTTATCTTCTTCATTCGTTTCTTATTCCTTCTTTTTTATTATCAGTTTTTACAATCAAAAAAAATCGTGGACTTGAAGCAAGTAGCTTTGTTGACCTTTGGAGGGGTCAAAGGAACGGTCAGCTTAGCGGCAATTTTTATCTTGCCTGTAACGATCAACGGTGACCAATTTGAAGCCCGCAGTTTGCTCTTATTTTTGACGGCTTGTGTCATCTTAGCGACTTTAGTGATCAGTGTACTTGTCTTGCCTTATTTGGCAGATGGTGAAGCTGCCGAATCTGTTGATTTCAATCAGTTGCTGATTTTAGAAGAAGTCATCCAGATCTTGGAAGAAGAAGAGAAAGAAACTACGGATGCCAAAGAGCGCTTAGCGACAGATGCAGTAATCAATACTTATGAAAATCGACGCTGGGAATTGTATCGCAATAGTTTAACTGATTCTGAAAAGCAAGAGATACAGGAAATTCAAGGATTGATTCTATCCATTGAACAGGATGGTTTGGATGAAGCCTACCGAAAAGGTGAGGTTAGCTCCAATGGGTATCGCTTTTATTCCCGGTTCATTTCGCAGCAGCAGCATTCGTTAGCAAAACAGTTCTTGTCTTTTTTCAGTTTTTGGCTTTTGATCATTCAACGTTTTGTACGGATCATTTTTCATCCCAAGCTGTTTTGGCAGCGCCAGCAGCAGCTGAAGGATGCATTGAAACAAAGAGATATATCAGAAGTACAAAAAATCTATATCAAAAACAGTGATTATATTTTTCATAGTCTAAGCAACTTAGAAGATGTCTACGATTCATCTTTGATCAACTTCTTTATACGTCAAAGGGAAATGAGCTTAAAGCGTTTTGAGCATAATAACTTCATTGAGACTATCATGATTGAACAAGAACCGATTTTTGTCAAAAAAGTTTTACGAGGCTATTATTTAGAACGAAAAACGATCGATGAATATGAGGTAGCCGAAAAAATTCCAACGATCTCTGCAAACGAATATCGACGCAACGTAAATCTCTTGGAATCTTATGCGATGGCTCGCGCAGATGAACAGCCGAAACAGCGAATGTTTCGTAGATAAAACAACAACTTCTTCGTCTCAGGGTTGAGATGGAGCGGTTGTTTTTTTCTTTTTTCTTAAAGACCCTGTCATGCTTATGTGGTACAATGGGCGAAGAAAAATAGATCTCAGGAGGGATTCTGTGAAAGAATTAAAAGTAAGTGAGCTTACAAAAACTTACGGCGATAAAACATTATTTGATCAGCTTTCTTTTCTGATACATGAGAAAGACCGGATTGGCTTGATTGGTGTCAATGGGACAGGCAAATCAAGTTTACTGACGATCTTGGCTGGAATTGAAGCCGGAGATGGCGACCGTCCCTCTGTTTTTAAACCACAAGATTATCGAATCGGCTTTTTGGCGCAAGAAAGTCAATTAAAAGAAGAATTATCGGTTGTTGATGCGGTCTTCCAAGGAACAAGTCCATTAATCAAAACCGTTCGTGACTATGAGAAAGCTTTGATTCAGCTGGAACAAAATGGCTCAGATCCTACAGTGCAAGCTGCCTACAGCAGAGCAGAAGAAGCTATGAATAAAACAGATGCTTGGAATACGGATACAACGGCAAAAATCATTTTGCAGAAATTAGGGATTTCAGATTTAAAACAACCAGTCAATGAACTTTCAGGTGGGCAAAAAAAACGAGTGGGGTTAGCGCAAGTGTTGATCGATGAACCGGATTTACTATTGTTGGATGAGCCGACGAACCATCTTGACTATGAAGCTATCCAATGGCTAGAAGGCTATTTGAAAAACTATCGCGGCGCACTGATGATGGTCACTCATGATCGCTATTTTCTTGACCGGGTAGCCAATCGCGTGTTTGAACTCTCTTTTGGTAAACTTTATGAATATCAAGGAAATTATGAGGACTATTTATTAGCCAGAGCGGAAAGAGAACGTATTGAAGAAACCCAAGAAGAAAAACGGCAACAGTTATATAAGCACGAGCTGGCATGGATTCGGACAGGCGCCAAAGCGAGAACGACTAAGCAACAAGCGCGAATCGATCGTTTCGACGATTTGAAAGAGAATATGAACCAAGTCAAACGGAATGGAGAAGTGCAGATTGATGTTGCGACCTCACGTTTAGGTAAGCAAGTGTTGGAAATCAAAGAAGGTAGTTATGCAATTGAAGGCAAACCAATTCTATCTCAATTTGATTTATTGATTCAGTCGCGAGAACGTTTAGGCATTACTGGTGAGAATGGTGCAGGTAAATCAACCTTGCTGAATGTGTTGGCGGGACGTCTCTCATTAGATTCAGGAACACGGATTATTGGCTCAACCGTCAAATTAGCTTATTATACGCAAACCAATGAGACGATGGATCCGGAACAGCGAATGATTGCTTATTTACAAGAGGCAGCAGAAGAAGTAGAAAAAACAGATGGTGCCCATGTCAGTGTAGCGGAAATGCTGGAACAATTTTTGTTCCCCCGTTTCATGCATGGAACAAAGATCGGTAAATTATCTGGTGGTGAAAAACGCCGCCTATTCTTATTGAAATTATTGATTGGTCAACCAAATGTTCTATTGTTGGATGAGCCAACGAATGATTTGGATATTGATACATTAACTGTTTTGGAGAACTATCTTGAATCATTTCCTGGTGCCGTAATTACAGTTTCTCATGACCGTTACTTTTTAGATAAAGTTGCTGAAAAATTACTTATTTTTGAAGGCAATGCGCAAATTCTTCGCTTTTATGGTTCGATAAACGAATATTTACAAAAGACAGCAACGAAACAGGGCACAAAGAAAACTGCAGCCTCACAACCTGACAAAGGGCTACACAGCAAATTTGTTTCCGAAAAGCCAGTCAAAAAGAAACTAAGCTACATGGAACAAAAAGAATGGGCAACGATCGAAGATGAGATTGCTCTGTTAGAAGAACGAGTCGACGCACTAACTGAAGCGATGAATCAGCAGGGGGATGACTTTACGAAATTACAGCAGCTCCAAGCAGAACTTACAGAAACAGAACAATTGTTAGAAGAAAAAATGACACGCTGGGAATATTTAAGCGAGTTTTCAGACGACTAATAAGGAGGCCCATTATGGAACAAGCATATCTTGACTTAGGGAAAAAAATTTTAGAAACGGGAAATGTCAAAGGGGATCGCACAGGGACTGGAACCAAAAGTATTTTTGGTCATCAAATGCGATTTGACCTCTCTCAAGGATTTCCATTATTGACAACCAAGCGCGTACCTTTTGGTCTGATCAAAAGCGAGTTACTCTGGTTTCTTAAAGGAGATACCAATATTCGATTCTTACTGCAACATAAGAATCACATTTGGGATGAATGGGCTTTTGAGCGGTATATTAAAAGTGAGGACTATACAGGTCCTGATATGACTGATTTTGGCCGTCGCTCATTAATTGATGAAGAATTCAATGCCAGCTATCAAGAGGAATTGCAAAAATTTTGCGAACGTATTTTAAATGACGAAGCATTTGCAGAAAAATTTGGTGATCTAGGTCATGTTTACGGGTATCAATGGCGTCATTGGGAAACTACTAAAGGGGAATTTATTGATCAGATCAAAGAAGTGATTGAAATGATCAAAACAACGCCAGATTCTCGGCGCTTGATTGTTTCCGCATGGAATCCAGAAGATGTGCCGACGATGGCGCTGCCTCCTTGCCATACCATGTTTCAGTTTTATGTTCATGAAGGTCGTCTAAGTTGTCAGCTTTATCAACGAAGTGCTGATGTTTTTTTGGGGGTGCCTTTCAATATTGCTAGCTATGCGTTATTGACTCACTTGATCGCTCACGAGACAGGACTCCAAGTCGGCGAATTTATCCATACTTTAGGGGATGCCCATCTGTATAGCAATCATATGGAACAAATGAAAGAGCAGCTTTCCCGAACAATTCGTTCTGCACCTACGTTGCACTTAAATCCTGAGAAACAATCGATTTTTGACTTTGAGATGGGAGATATCACGATTGAAGGCTACGATCCGCATCCCACGATCAAGGCACCGATCGCTGTCTAACTTATTACAGTTGGGAGTGAGAAGATAGATGATAAACGATTTACAGCGGGGAATCGTCGCAACGCTGCATATTACGTCAAAAGATACCATTTCATTATCAGACGTAGAAAAAACAATTACGATCCTTCGTTCTTATTTTTCGCAAGTCATTTTAGCAGTTTCTGAAGTAACGAAACCTGAAATCAAGCGGTATTTATGGCAGCTGCCGCCCCAGATCTATCTCTTTGAATTGCCAGCAGTCGGTGCTGGTCCAGCACGTCGACAAGCTGTGGCACGCGCTGGAAAGGCATTTCCGCAACTCGCTTCCTTTCAATTATGTGATTTTGATCGTTTGATCACTTGGTGTGAGGAATACCCAGATGAACTGTCAGCTTTGAGCTGTCAGCCATTTCCTACGAACACTTTCTGTATATTAGGACGTACAAAGAAAGCCTTCCTAAGCCATCCAACTGCTTGGCAGCGGACAGAAAAGCTGGTCAATGAAATTGCAGCGGAAGTTTTTCATATCAAGGGTCTTGATATTACCGCCGGCAGTGTCTTGTTTTCTGCGGAATTGATTCCTTTACTAGTATCCGCAGATTCTTCAAGATGGACAGATGGCGAATGGCCAACCAAAGTGAAGCAGCATGGAGGGCATATTTTTTATCAAGCGTGCGAAGGCTTGTGTTATAAAGAAAGAAATACCGATCATCTGCAAGCACAGCCTGCTTATCAATTAATGAGAAGGCTGCAGATTGCAGCGGCTATTGCAGATTCACTTTATCTAGAAAGGGAGTTTTGAAACATGTTGATTGCACTTTGGGCACAAGACAAAAATGGTTTGATTGGAGAAAACGGCACATTGCCATGGCATTTGCCAAACGATCTGAAATTCTTCAAAGAACAAACTACTGGAAATTCGCTCATTATGGGGCGAAAAACGTTTGAGGGCATGAAGAAAAAAGTATTGCCAAATCGAACAACAATCGTTTTGACCAGTGACACAGCATATGAAGCAGAAGGCGTATTAGTTATGCATGATCGACAAGAAGTCTTGGATTATACTGCACAGCAAGATCATCCTGTGTTTCTAACTGGGGGTTCTGGAGTTTTCGAATCGATGATCGAAGATTGCGATCAGTTGTATCGAACAGTGATCGACGAGACATTTACCGGAGATGTCTACTTTCCTGAGATCGATTGGTCAAACTGGCATTTGGATAAAGTCATAGAAGGCGTAGTGGATGAAAAGAACATCTATCCGCACCGGTTTGAGTTTTATAGTAAGCAGAAAAAATAAATAAGGCAGCTGTTACAACATATGGTTGTAGCAGCTGCCTTATTTAAGTAAAAGCGGGTTGGATCATGTAAACCAAAGAACGGAAAAATACATTAGTCCAGCTCCGAGCATAACAAACAAATGCCAAACCACATGCATGAAGCGTACGGATTTGATACTGTAGAATAATGCGCCGACGGTATAAGAGACACCACCGCTTGCTAACAGAAAGGTACCCCAAAAACCCAGTGAAGCAATCAATGGTTTAAATGCAATCACGCAGAGCCAGCCCATAATAATATAAATTAGTGTGGATATTTTTGAAACCGTCTCTTTTTTATGCAGTGTGAGTGACTTATAAACGATCCCGCTGATGGCTAACAACCAAATCAAAATGAAAAGTGTCCAGCCCAACCAACCTTGAATACTCAGCAAGCAAAACGGCGTATAACTGCCTGCGATCAATAAAAAAATCGAGGCGTGATCAAAGACTTGGAAAACTTTTTTTGCTCGCGTGAACATCAAACTATGGAAGAGCGTAGAGAATAAGAATAACAAAATCATCATAGAGCCATAAATCGCATAGGAAATGATGTGAATAGGGGAATCTAATCGAGCCCCTTTAATCAAAAGAATAACGAGTCCAGCTATACTTAATCCAAATCCGATACCATGGGTCACCGCATTGAGTACCTCATTCAGAATCAAGTAGCGTCGTGTAAATTTCATATGATCCATCAAGCACCTTCCCTTCGAATTTAAATAAGATGAAAAAATTTTTTCTCTCTGTTATACTGATTATAAATGGTCTATGGTTATTTTACCACGAAAAGAGACTTGATTTAAAGAGAGAGTGAATGTATGATGGCAAAGCTTAAAGTTGTAACGGATTCCTCCTGTACGATGGAGCCAACCGTTCGAGACCAATTGAATATCCATGTAGTTCCGTTATCTGTAATGATCGATGGGATGGTTTATCCGGATGATGATTCATTGCCCGGAGAACGATTCATGCAAATGATGGCACAAGCAAAAGAACTTCCAAAAACGAGCCAACCACCGATTGGCCATTTTGTGGAACTGTTCGATGAATTAGGAAAAGATGGTAGTGACGTTTTATCGATACATATGACGAAGGGTCTGAGTGGAACTGTCGAAGCTGCCAGACAAGCAAGTAATTTGTCGAAAGCAAATGTGACAGTGATCGATAGTGATACGACAGATCAAGCATTGTCGTTCCAAGTGATTCGGGCAGCTCAATTAGCACAAGAAGGCAAGACATTAGCTGAAGTTTTGCCGGAAGTTGACAAAGTTCGAGAAAATACCAAATTATTTATTGGTGTCTCTACATTAGAAAATCTGGTAAAAGGCGGTCGAATCAGTCGTGCCAAAGGGTTATTATCCAGTTTATTAAATATGAAAGTGATTATGGATTTCGACCATTCAGAATTGATTCCAATCGTAAAAGGACGCGGTGTAAAAACATTTAATAAGTGGTTTGAAGAATTGAAAGACGAATTGAAACGCATGCCGAATGTGAAACAAATAGGGATCTCTCATGCAGAGGGGTTAGAGATCACAGAACAATTCAAAAAAGAATTGCAACAACTCTTTCCAGAAATGAATATTCCACTACTTCATACCACCCCAATCATCGCTACCCATACCGGCAAAGGCGCATTCGCCATTACGTATTACACCGAATAATTTTAATGACAGTATCCAAGCGATTCGTAAACACGAATCGCTTTTTGCTGCGAATCACAATGATTGGCTTGCGAAGCAAGACAGAATTGATGATGAGCAACGGCGAGCTGAGCGAGCGTAGTAACCTTGAAAAGAATCACAAAGACTGGCACACGGAGAGTGACAGAGCAGATGGTGAGCAACGGCGAGCCAAACGAGCGCGACCTTGAAAAGAATCACAATGATTGGCTTGCGAAGCAAGACAGAATTGATGGTGAGCAACGGCGAGCTGAGCGAGCGTAGTAACCTTGAAAAGAATCACAATGATTGGCTTGCGAAGCAAGACAGAATTGATGGTGAGCAACGGCGAGCTGAGCGAGCGTAGTAACCTTGAAAAGAATCACAATGATTGGCTTGCGAAGCAAGACAGAATTGATGATGAGCAACGGCGAGCCAAGCGAGCGCGACCTTGAAAAGAATCACAAAGACTGGCACACGAAGAGTGACAGAGCAGATGGTGAGCAACGGCGAGCCAAACGAGCGCGACCTTGAAAAGAATCACAATGATTGGCTTGCGAAGCAAGACAGAGTTGATGATGAGCAATGGCGAGCCAAGCGAGCGCGACCTTGAAAAGAATCATTATGGTTGTCACTCGAAAAATGACTTTTACATTCTTTTTAATGTAAGTTTAGAAGCAACTGCAGACGAAACAATGAGTACAATGAGTAGCCGAGCAGTTGATGAAGCGGGACTCGAATCAAGCAGATGGGTAGAAATTGCTTCATACTTCGCTGCTCTTCGTTGATTGAGTTTCTCGTCAATCAAAACATTTCGACTATGAATTTAATGAGAATTTTGATAAAATAGCTTAGATTATAGGTTAGGAGATTGAAGATCCGTGAAGTGGAAAAAAGTAGCAATTTATCTTTCAGTTGTATTGATCGTAGCTTTAGGTACTGGAATGCTCGGTCATTTTTTGATTCCAAAAGCGCAACCATTGCTCACACCAGTTGCGAGAACGGCAGAAGAGGGAAAGACCAAAAATGTGATCAATTACATGGCCTTAGGCGATTCGCTGACTGAAGGAGTCGGTGATGAGACGCAACAAGGAGGATTTGTGCCCATCGTTGCAGCCGATTTGCAAGATCGGTATCATTTAGCAAATGTTGTGACGACGAACTATGGAATTGCTGGAGAGCGCAGCGATCAAATCCTGAAACGAGTGAACAAAGACAAAGAATTGCGCAGTGACCTAAAGAAGGCTGACTTGATTACATTGACCGTCGGCGGGAATGATGTATTAAAAGTGATTCAAACTAATTTTTTTGGTTTGAGTGTCGATTCTTTTACCAAACCCATGGCCGACTATCAAGAACGATTAGTAGAGATGTTTGAGCAGATTCGTCAACTGAATGAAACAGCACCCATTTATGTGTTAGGGATATATAATCCTTTTTATTTAAATTTTCCAGAAATTACTGATATGCAAACGATTATTGATAATTGGAACAAAGCAACAGAAACATTTGTCAAACAACAGCAAAATGCTTATTTTATCCCAATCAATGACTTGCTATACCAAGGACTAAGTGACGAAGTTGGGATCGCAGATACGGATTCTTCTGAAGCAGGCGCTTCAGGATCAGCAGAAACTTCGGATACCACAACTTCCACCACCAACGGTATGACCGGTACTTCAGAAACTGGGGGAACAAAAGTGACCAACAATGTACTGTATGATGGGGATCGTTTCCATCCAAACAATCTAGGGTATCAGCTAATGGCGAATGCTGTTCGTGATGAATTAATCAAAACCCAAAATGTTTGGCTGATGAAGGAGGAAAAATAATGAAACAAGAAACTAATGATGTGGATAAAAAAAGTCCAATCAAAAAAATGAATTACTGGAAAATTGCTTTTCTAGTTTTAGTAGGCATTCTGTTGGGAACAACTGTCTTTTTTGCTTCACGGGTGTTTCAACAACGTGAATCTGGGATCTCAGAAAGTGCAGAACTAGTCAAACGAGACGGTAATCCTGTTTTGACCATCAACAGTAATAAGAGTCAAGTCAATCAATTGATCGATTTCTATTTAACTGATTTTCAGAAAGATCAAGAAGTAAAATACAATTTCGAGTTGAGAAATGAGGCACTACTGACAGGTCAATTTAAAGTGCTGAACTTTCCAATCACATTTTACTTATACTTTGATCCTTATGTCACCGAAGAAGGCAATGTTCAGTTAAAAGCCAAAAGTTTATCAATTGGTACTTTAGATCTGCCGACCAGTGAAGTGTTAAAAATGATCAAGCGCAGCTTCAAGTTTCCAGAGTGGATCGAGGTCAATGCGGATGAACAAATTATTTTGATTCGCTTGGATCAATTCCGCATGCAAAACGGCTTGTTTATCAAAGCGAATAAAATCAATCTAGTAGATGATGAGATCCAAATGAGTCTCTATCTGCCAGCAGAAACGGAGGACAAATAATGGAACGAGCAATTTTTGCGGGAGGGTGTTTCTGGTGTATGATTCAGCCTTTTGATGAGTTAGAAGGAGTACAGTCCATCTTTTCCGGGTATACGGCTGGACACACGGTTGACCCGACCTACGAGGAAGTAAAAAGTCATAAAACCGGTCATACAGAGGCTATTGAGATCATTTTTGATCCAGAAAAAATCAGTTTTGAGGAATTATTGACTATTTATTGGCAACAGACGGATCCCACGGATGCTTTTGGGCAGTTTGAAGATCGAGGAGACAATTACCGACCAGTCATCTTCTATTTCAATGAGGAACAAAAACAAAAAGCAGAAGCAAGCAAAGCCGCTTTGCAAGCATCGGGTCGCTTTAATGCCCCAATCGTAACGAGTATCGAACCTGCACAACCTTTTTATTTGGCAGAAGAAGAGCATCAAGAATACTACAAAAAGCATCCTGAAAATTTTGCTCGCAATCATGCGAGACGAGCAGCTTTTCTTGAGGATCACTGGGAGAATACGCATGCGTAAAAGTTTTTATACTTATTTAATGGCCATCAAAGGGCCTAGTCATACTGATGAGGCACAGATCTTTGCGACACATGCAAGTCATGATATTCAATTCCCAAAACATACCGACGATTATGATGAAGTTTCTTCTTATTTAGAATTGAACGTCGATTATTTGCCTTCTATGGATATTTTTGATCGTATTTGGGAACAGTATGTGGAGGATAATAAATAAGAGAGAGTGGAGTGGAAACTTCCTCTCTTTTTACACTAGAGGCTAAAAAATTAATGGACAGAAAGGTGTCTTTCTATGAAAAATGTTTCTTTTCACCGTTATGTGATCTCACTGATTTGTGTCGCGATCCTCTCGGGAGGCGGTGTCTACATTTGGCAAAAAAGTACGGCTGCAACACAATCCCCACAGAATCAGCCCACAGTGGCGACATCAAATGAACTGGAAAAAGTTCAAACGCTTTTTGATCAAATTCGTGCCAATTATTACCAAGAAGTAGATGAGGATGTCTTGGTCGAAGGGGCATTAAAAGGAATGACCGATGCATTAGGTGATCCTTATACAACGTATCTTAGTGAATCAGCAGCCAATGAATTGGATCAGTCTTTATCAAGCAGTTTTGAAGGAATTGGCGCCACCCTTACCCTTGTCAACGACTATCCAGAAGTGGCACAAGCCCCTATCAAGAACTCCCCAGCTGAGAAAAACGGTTTGCGTCTAAACGATCGTATTTTGAAAGTGGATGGGAAAGAAACGAAAGGCCTGTCATTAACAGAGGTCGTAAACAACATTCGTGGCAAAAAAGGGACCACAGTCAAGTTGACGATCCAACGGGAAAAAGAGACCTTTGACGTATCGATTACACGAGATACGATTCCAGTGGATACTGTTCATACAGACCTTGATAGTGAGAAAAAAATCGGGAAAATCGAAATTACGACTTTTGGTGAAAGTACTGCCTCCGAATTAAAAGAAGGAATTGAGTCACTGAGAAAGAAAGGAGCAAAATCATTTATTCTGGATGTCCGGCAAAATCCTGGTGGGCTTTTAGATCAAGTACAGATCATGGCTAGCATGTTTTTAGAAGATGGAAAAACGATCGTTAAGTTTGCAGATGATAGTGGTGTCATAAGTGAAACGAAGGCAAGTGCTGCTCTTGATGAAGGATTCAAAGTCACAGAACCGGTTGTCGTTTTGGTTGATGGCGGCAGTGCATCGGCCGCAGAAATTTTTGCAGCTGCGTTGCAAGAATCCGCAGATATACCAGTTGTCGGTACAGAAACCTTTGGTAAAGGAACTGTACAAAATGTAAAAGAATTAGGAGACAATAGTGAGCTAAAGATGACGGTCATGAAGTGGCTGACGCCAAATGAAGAATGGGTCAATGAGCAAGGTGTAATGCCAGATCATCAAGCAGATTTTCCTGAGTATGCCTATTTAGCTCCATTACCAAGAGACAAAGAATTGAAAGAAGGGCAAAGCTCAGAAGCAGTTGATCGGTTGAATCAGTTTCTTTCTGCACTAGGTTATCAGACCACCGGAGATACATTTGACCAAACCACCGTATCAGCCGTTCAAGCCGTTCAGCAAAAAGCTGAGCTGGAAGTGACAGGGAAAGTGAATGCAGAAACAGCACAAGCAATTGAGAAAGCTGTGACGGATCAATTAAAACAAGAAGATCATGCTTATTTGAAAGCTGTCGAGTTATTATCAAAGTAGTAACAAAGTAAAAGAGGAGGGACATCATGCAGCGAAGAAAAATCTGGATCGATCGCTTTTGGTTCATCATTAAATACGCGATTATTGCATTGGCCTCTGCATTCCTGATTCGTGCATTCTTGCTGATCCCTGTACCGGTAGGCGGAAATTCAATGGAAGGTACCTTAAGACAGGGGGATATGGTTTTGATCGAGAAAATCTCACCCATCAAGCGATTTGATGTCGTCGTTTTTCAAATGCCGGATGGTTCCACCTATATTAAGCGAGTGATTGGATTGCCTGGTGAATCCATTCGTTACGAAAATGATCAACTATATGTTAATGATCAGCCGGTAGATGAGAATTTCCTAGTGAAAAATCGAAAGAATGATCACGAAAATGTCTCTTATACGAATGACTTTGATCTACAGTCATTGTTGGGCGTTGAAAAGCTGGGGAAAGACAGCTATTTCGTGATAGGTGACAATCGTCGTGCCTCTAAAGACAGCCGATCATTTGGTGCCATTTCTGGAGATGCGATTTTAGGAAATGCCCGTTTTGTTTATTACCCACTAACCCATATGCGCTTTATATAATGAAAAACAAAAACATCATTTATTCATATTTTTGCGTAGGTATCGCTACTTTCAAAATATATGAGTAGATGATGTTTTTAATAGCAGCTAGTATTTTTCTGCAGAAATCAATGTTGTTGGATCCTTTGCTTGATAATAAAATGCTGTTGTTGTGTCATGTCCTTTACATAATTATTTAACACTTACTTTGTTGTTTTTCGTTATTCTATTGAAACGAACAAGCAAGAAATAATTTTATAAGTAAGCGTTGACAGTGCCATTTTAAGCTGATATACTTTGGCTGTAAGTTAGAAAAAGGAACGAGAAATAGCGCCGCAGCTGTTTCTTGAGTTATGTTACTGAGACGATCAGGCAGAACTCAGAATATATATCAAGTACACTTTCTTTTGTAAAGTTTATTTGATATTTATTCTGAGTTCTTTTTTCTGGAAAGGAGAAACGAATGAAAGTTAAAAAGATTATCAATAATAATGTTGCCTTAGTGGATAGAGGAGGGCATGAGTCGATCATCTACTTAACAGGAGTCGCATTCAAGAAAAAAGTTGGCCAACATATTTCTGACTCTGAAGTAGAGAAGACCTTTGTCTTAGATAGCCAAGATCGATTAGAGCATTTTAGCTACCTCTTATCTCGCGCCGATGATCAATTGATCCTGCTTGTAAACGAGCTCGTACAATATGGAGAAAAAGAAATCGGCAAAAGTGCCAATGATTATCTTTATTTAGCTTTGTTAGATCATTTATCCTTTGCATTGAAACGGGCAAAAAAAGATCAATATTTGAGGAGTCCATTGACTTGGGAGGTAAAAAAATTCTATCCCAGTTATTACAAAATTGGGTTAGAAGCCTTGGAAAGGATCAATCAAACCTTTCAAGTCGATTTTCCTGAAGATGAAGCCGTTGCCATTGCCTTACATTTTGTTAACTTGCAGGAAACGAAAGCAAAGTTTGATGAACAATTAGCTGATATGGAAACGTTGCGGGATATGCTGAATATTATCAAATATCATTTTACGATTACTTTAGATGAAAATAGCATGAATTATATGCGTCTTGTGACCCATCTCCAGTATTTCATCGAACGATTGCGGAACAACCAGACCTATTCCGACAATGAGTCTCAACTTTATAAACAAGTGAAAGCAATGTATCCGGAAGCATTTGCCGCGGTTGAAAAAATTGAGATCTATGTCAAAGGAAAGTTCAACAGTTACCTGACACAAGAAGAGTACACCTACTTAATGATCCACATCAATCGTGTAACAGAAAGAGGAGAATGACATGAATCAATACCATGATTTCAACGAGCAAATCATCAAATTAGTTGGCGGAAAAGCCAATATTCAAGCTGTTGTGCACTGCATGACTCGTCTTCGTTTTACTTTAAAAGATCGCTCAAAAGCAGATACAAAAAAATTGCAAGAGCTGGAAGGGGTTATTGATGTGGTAAGCAACAATGTTGCTTATCAAATTATCGTAGGAACCCATGTAAACGATGTTTACAAAGATTTAATTGACCAACTGGGAATGTCAGGAGACGAAGCAGACCAGCCAAAAACGAAGAAAAATCCGATCAAGGCGATGCTAGATGTGATTTCGGAATCAATGAATCCCATTTTAGAACCAATCATCTGTGCAGGTTTATTAGCCGCATTTCTTTCAATTATTTCATTAACCGGTTTGATTTCGACAGATAGCTCAACGTATCAAATTTTTGATGCATTACGGTCGGCTGTTTTTTATTTCTTACCTATTTTAATGGCGATGAGCTGTGCCAAACGATTAGGCGCCAGCCCTTATCTAGCAGTGGCTTTAGCAGCAACCATTTTATCTGAACCGATCAACAATGTTTCGGGATTGAGTTTATTTGGTATTGGGTTACCACAGATCACTTATTCAAATAGCTTTATCCCGATTTTATTAGCAGTATGGTTCATGGGCTATGTAACAAAGTTTGCCAAAAAAGTCATTCCTAAAAGTTTGCAGTACTTTATGTCTCCTTTAGTGATCATGCTGATTACTTTGCCAGCCACACTCCTGGTTTTTGGTCCATTAGGGTTTTATATTGGGGAAGGCATCATTGGCTTCTTCAATCTATTGATGGACACGATAGGTAGCTGGTTTGTGATGATGCTCTATTCTGCATTACAGCCATTCATCATTATGTTAGGCGCCGGCAATTTCATTATGCCTGTTGTGGCTTCATTGATTGCAGCGAATGGATATGATCCAGCGTTTATCTCATCATGTACAATCTCTGACATCGCTGTCGGCGGAGCAATGCTTGGATACTTCTTGCGTGCTCGCAACTTGAAACAAAAACAACTATTTGGGACCGTGACTTTATCCGCCATTTTAGGAGTTACCGAACCAGCCATCTATGGTGTATTCGTTAAATTCCGTCGTCCGTTTATTGCTGTGATGATCGGTGGAGGTTTAGGGGGACTGTTCGCCGGTTTAACAGGTGTCAAAGCTTATTCAATTGCTTGGGGATTATTTGGATTACCTGCCTATATTGGCGAAGGCGACTTCATGAATCTTTGGTTAATGGTGGCAGCGGTTGCGATCAGTTTTATTGGTGCGACTATCGCAGCCTATATGTTAGGGATTCCAGTAGAAAGTGATGAAGTACCGGCGGTTAAAGAGAAAGAACAACCTGTATCTTCTGAAATGATTCGTTCTACTGCTTTAAAAAGTGTAGTGGAAGGAGAAGTGGTTCCCCTCAATGAAATCAATGACCAAGCTTTTTCAACTGGTGCTTTAGGGAAAGGAATCGGTATCAAACCTATAAGTCATGTGATTCATTCGCCAATCGATGGGGAAGTGCTAACAGTCTTTCCTACCAAACACGCGATTGGTCTTCGCAGTGACCAAGGCGTTGAGGTCTTGATCCATATTGGTATCGACACTGTTTCGTTAGAAGGCAAGTATTTTACGATGAATGTGAAGCAAGGTGATCGTGTGAGGACAGGACAACCAATCGGTGAAGTAGATTTTGAAAAAGTTCGTGAAGCCGGGTATGATCCAACGACTATTGTGGTCATTACGAATACGAATGATTTTCTTGATGTGATCCCAACATCCAATAACCAGTTGGTAAAGTCGGATGATTTACTAAATATTGTCTTGCAATAGAAACCGTAATAAAGAAGATAGAAAAGGTGAGCAGATGAAGTTAAGAAATGATTTTTTATGGGGCGGCAGCATTGCCGCTCATCAATGTGAAGGTGCTTGGCAGGAAGATGGCAAAGGCCCAGCTATTATGGACTATGTCACAGTAGGCAGCTATGAACAGCCTCGTGAGATCGATAAAGAACTTCTTGCTAATAAGGTTTATCCTTCTCATACAGGCATCGATTTTTATCATCGTTATCAAGAAGATATTGCTTTGTTTGCGGAAATGGGATTCAAGGCATTGCGGATTTCTATCGACTGGTCAAGAATTTATCCTAAAGGGAACGAAGCAGAACCAAATCAAGCCGGTATCGATTTTTATCAACGAGTCGTTGACACGCTATTAAAACATGGTATCGAACCGATCATTACGCTCTATCACTTCGAAATGCCGATTCATCTAGTGACAGAATATGGTTCATGGACAAATCGCAAAGTCGTTGATTTCTATTTGCGCTTTTGTCGCACGATGTTTGAATCATTCAAAGGAAAAGTCAGATACTGGGCCACATTTAATGAGATGAACCATATCGATCCTCAAAGTGAGGCTAGTGATATCTTTACCTATATCATTGCCGGATTAAAGTACTCTGAAATCGATGCTAAGGCCCAGACATTAGCCATGATTGGCTACAATATGACGCTTGCAAGTTGTGCTGCTGTCAAAATGGGACATGAAATTGATGAAAACTTCCAAATTGGCTGTGTTTTTGGTATCGAGCCAGTCTATCCAGCAAATTGTGATCCCGTCAATGTTCTAAATGCCTATAAACAAATGGATCGTGACTTCTATCAGATCGATGCAATGTGCAATGGTCTGTTTCCCCAATACAAACTGGAAGAATATGCAGATCAAGGCATAAAAATCGTGATCTCTGAGTCAGATAAAAAAGTGTTTGCTGAGGGCAAAATTGATTTTATTGGCATGAATTACTATGCGTCTTCTGTCGCAGAATATGAAGGTGCATCGGAAGGAAAAAGTGCTTTATTTGGCGGTCTGCAAAATCCTTATTTGGAAAGCAGTAAGTGGGGATGGACGATTGATCCGATTGGCATGCGGTATTTGTTAAATTACACTTATCGAAAATACGGATTACCAATCATGATTACTGAAAACGGACTAGGTGCAGTGGATGAAATCGCAGAAGATGGGCATGTTCACGATGCGTATCGCATTGATTACTTGCACAGACATGTCGAGCAATTGTTGCTGTCAGTTGAAGAGGATCAGGTAGACTGTATCGGTTATCTAACGTGGGCGCCGATCGATTTAGTCAGTGCTACGACAGGTGAGATGAAAAAACGCTATGGATTTATCTATGTCGACAAACAAGATGATGGAACAGGGTCCTATATGCGTAAGAAAAAAGATTCCTTTGAGTGGTATCGGCAAGTCATTAACTCCAACGGTGAGAGTATCAAAAGGGAGAATCATGAGTAAAAATTAGTTTTCTATTCATTTCATTTGTATTTTTTTTCATCAAAACTTGTATCGATACGCACTTTAATAAGAAATGATGGCGATCTAGAAAGAAGTAAATTCTTTCTAGATTTTTTTGTTTTCATTGTTTTCATAAATCAGTATGAGCGATGGGAACCTCTTGGTTTCAAAAAAGTTTGATCTTTTCGATTTTGTTGATCTTAGTACTTAGCTACGATACATAGCTGCATTTCGTTTTATTTCTATTACTTATATATTCAAACGAGGTAGCCGCTTGCTTGAGCAAATGTGAAAAAAATGTTCTAGAAATAACGATAAAATTTTTTACAGTGTTGTAATTCTGTCAGACTTTTGGCATTTTTTCTTCAAAATTGATAAGATGATTTGAGTAAAAGACGTAAAATGAAGTATAATTTTAACTAGGCGGAAAATTGGTCTTTTTCTCAAAAAAAGTTGGCTTCCTACATCCTGACACTCAGCTAGCTACTTTTAGCTACTTTTAGCTACTTTTGACTACTTTTGGCTACTTTTTCCTGATTTTAGCTACTTTCACAAGCCAGCAAGTTCTCTTGGACTGACACTGAGTGACAGAATGAATTGAGCCGTGGGCCAAATCCCCTTATGGCATTTTTAAATTAGTCTGCCAAGTGATTCTAGTGAATGAATTAACAAGGAAAGGCTGTGGAATCAGCCAAATAATGGCATATAACAGAATAGTCAGCGTAGTTGGGCAGTTTTTGGCCATTCTTTGGATATTTGCTGGACTGTAAGAGCAGGTTGAATGAGCAAATCACCACTACAATACGCGTCTCATAGGTATAGTTGCAGGTGATTGGCAGGTAGTATTTCCAATTAAACCAATTCGTGTTAAAATGCGTAGGATACTCGGCAATCAGGAAATTTTCTCGATTCGTCCGATACTTTTAAGAGAAAGCCAAAACAATGTCTGAAAAAGACTGGTATGAAAGGAAATTAATTATGAGTACCATTCAATGGTTTCCAGGCCACATGGCCAAAGCAAAACGTGAAGTAAGCGAAAAACTAAAATTTGTCGACATCGTGTTTGAACTTGTAGATGCTCGTCTCCCCATTTCTTCAAGAAACCCCATGCTGGATCAAATTTTACAACAAAAGCCACGCTTGATCTTGATCAATAAAGCAGACTTGGCTGACCCTCAGCAAACAAAACTCTGGGAAGGCTATTTTAGAAAACAAGGTTTCTTAGCCATGGCGATCAATGCTCAGGATAGTCAAGGAATCAAAATGATCGTTCCTAAAGCAAAGGAAGTTCTGCAAGAAAAAATTGCTCGTGACAAAGCTCGTGGGCTCAAACCACGTCCGATAAGAGCAATGGTCATTGGGATTCCTAATGTAGGAAAATCAACATTGATGAATCGCTTAGTCGGCAAAAAAATTGCTCAGACTGGGAATAAACCAGGTGTTACCAAAGGGCAACAATGGTTGCGTTTTGGTACAGAATTGGAATTGCTGGATACACCAGGAATTCTCTGGCCTAAATTTGAAGATCCTGAGATTGGCAAAAAATTAGCTTTGACTGGCGCTATCAAAGATCAACTCATCCATTTAGATGATATTGCTTTGTTTGGGTTAGACTTTTTTGCTCGCTACTATGAAGGAAGAATTGCTCAGCGTTATTCACTTTCTGCGGAAGAAGAACAATGTCTAGCACCAGAACTATTGATGAAGATCACTGAAAAACGTGGCTACAAAGACAATTATGATCGCGGTAGTGAATTAGTCGTTTTTGATATTCGACAAGGGAAGCTGGGAAGGTACACATTAGATCGTTACGAGGAGTTAGGTGAAAAAGATGAAAGAGCCGATTAAAACTATCAAAGAGCGACTATTTGCCGAGGAGGTTGACCCGGCTTATGTGACTCAACTGATGGCAGACGAACGCTCTGGTGTCCAAAAGCTGATTACCAAGTATCAAAATCAGCAGCGTAAACAGCGACAAATGCAAGAAAAATATGCAGAAATGTCTGTATTTGAACAAGAACTCTATCAGAAAGGGCTTCGGTTTGTTGCCGGTTTAGATGAAGTCGGCCGGGGACCGTTAGCTGGGCCTGTAGTTGCCGCGGCAGTGGTTTTACCGAAGAATTGCGGGATCATTGGCTTGAATGATTCGAAACAACTTTCTGCGAAAAAAAGAGAAGAATTATTTATTGAGATCCAAAATAAAGCGGTAGCGATTGGCATCGGTATTGCAGATCATGAGGAAATAGATCGTGTGAACATTTATCAAGCCAGTAAGAATGCGATGAAACGAGCGCTAGCTGACTTATCGATTACACCAGAGCATTTATTGGTGGACGCTATGACGCTTGATACCGATATTCCTCAGACCAGTCTGATCAAAGGGGATGCGCGGTCGATCTCTATCGCTGCTGCAAGTATCATGGCTAAGGTATTTCGGGATAATTTAATGAAAGATTATCATGGTGTTTTTCCTCATTATGGATTTGATCAAAATGCTGGTTACGGTACGAAAACCCATTTAGAAGGATTAGCTACCCATGGGATTTGTCCTATCCATCGCAAAACGTTTGCACCAGTAAAACAGTATGTAAAATAATTCATCAAACAGCCTCATTTTTACGAATCTTATTAGTGAGATTCTTTAGAAATGAGGTTGTTTTATGTACTTTCAGGAATGTACGCCCTTCGATAAAATCCTCCTTCGCTTGTCATTTGTACAAGGAGTCGGTATTCAAAGTCAGTGGCAGGTGGTCAAAGGCTGCCTCGCACAAGAAAATTGGACTATAACGGCTGAAGAAGTTATTCAAATGACAGGGATCACACGCAATATTCGTCGTTTTCAACAGTCGTGGCATCAGTTGACAGAGAGTGACTTAGCGGAAAAAATGGCCGACCAGTCATTTATCACCTTTTTTTCAAAAGACTACCCACCTGCACTGAGAAAAATCGCTGATCCACCATTGATCCTCTTTTACGAAGGGAATCTGGCATTACTCCAAAAGCCTTCACTGGCTGTTGTCGGTGCTAGACAAGCGACAAGCTACGGTCAGCAGATTTGTAGAAAAATCATTCCGGAACTAGTGAAAAAGAAGTACTTGATCGTTAGCGGCCTTGCCCAGGGATTAGATAGTTTCGCCCATGAAGCAGCGATTGAAAGTGGTGGACAAACCATTGCAGTTATAGGAACGGGACTGGATCAGTGTTATCCTAAGAGTTCGCAACGTCTTTATTCTCAGATCAAGCAGGAACATTTGCTGGTTAGTGAATATTCGCGAGGAACATTGCCGCATAAACATCATTTTCCCATGCGGAATCGACTGATTGCGGGAATCGCACAGGCAGTTTGTGTGATTGAAGCCAAAGAAAAGAGTGGCTCTTTGATTACTGCACAGTTGGCTTTAGAAAATGGGAAGGATGTATTTGCCGTGCCTGGAGAAGCTTTGACCGATCGATCAAAGGGGTGTCATCAGTTGATTCAAGATGGAGCAAAATGCACGCTGACAGCAGAAGATATCTTAGAAGAATTGCCTTAGGCTTTTGAACTTATGATGATCCTTTCTTGACAAAACTTTTTCTGAAAGCTATGATAAGCTACGATTTGGATGTTTGGAAAGCAAGTGGATTGTTTGCCGAATATATTATAGTAGGAAAAAATGAAGGAAGGAGCCATTTTTTATATGGCATATAAATATCTAGTGATCGTGGAGTCGCCAGCAAAGGCGAAAACCATTGAAAAATACCTCGGGCGCAACTATAAAGTTGTTGCGAGTGTTGGACATATTCGTGATTTGCCGAAAAGCAAAATGGGCATTGACGTCGAAAATGACTATGAACCTCATTACATCTCGATTCGCGGCAAAGGCGATGTCATCAAGAGCCTTCGTTCTGCAGCTAAAAAAGCAGAAAAAGTTTATCTCGCAAGTGACCCGGATAGAGAAGGGGAAGCTATTGCTTGGCATTTAGCTTTCTTGCTAGGACTAGATTTAAAAGAAAAGAACCGGGTCGTTTTTAATGAAATCACAAAAGATGCAGTTAAAGCTGCGTTCAAAGAACCTCGTACGATTGATGTCGATTTAGTAGATGCGCAGCAAGCTCGTCGGGTGTTGGACCGTCTGGTAGGTTATTCGATCAGTCCAATTTTATGGCGCAAAGTCAAAAAAGGATTGAGTGCGGGCCGTGTTCAGTCAGTAGCATTGAAAATCATCATTGATCGCGAAAAAGAAATCCGCGAGTTTATACCTGAAGAATACTGGAGTATCGATGGCAACTTTAAAAAAGCAACGAAAAAGTTCAAGGCGGCTTTCTGGGGGCTAGATGGTAAAAAGAAAAAACTACCAAACGCTGAAAGCATCAAAGAAGTGACCGATCGTTTAGATGGCAAAGATTACCAAGTGACCAAGGTAGAAAAGAAAGAACGAAAACGCAATCCTTCGGCTCCTTTTACAACCAGCAGTCTTCAACAAGAGGCAGCCCGCAAATTGAATTTCCGTACACGTAAAACAATGATGGTAGCCCAACAGCTTTATGAAGGAATCCCATTAGGCAAGCAAGGAACGGTGGGGTTGATCACCTATATGCGTACCGATTCTACACGGATCGCGGATACAGCTAAAGGAGAAGCGGCGGAATTCATCGAAACAACCTATGGCTCAGCTTTTTCAGCTCATGGTGGCAAGAAAATCAAGAATGCGCAAGGGGCGCAAGATGCCCACGAGGCTGTACGTCCTACAAGCGTCATGCGTACACCAGAAGAAATGGAAAAGTACTTGGACAAAGATCAGTTGAAACTCTATCGCTTGATTTGGTCTCGTTTTGTAGCCAGCCAAATGACCCCTGCGATTTTGGATACAATGAAAGTGACGCTACAGCAGAATGGCGTCATATTCATAGCTAACGGATCCAAAATCAAATTTAAAGGATTCATGCAAGTGTATGTTGAGGGACGAGATGACGGCAAAGAAGACAAAGAGAATATTTTGCCGGAATTAAATGAAGGGGACGTTGTTCAGTCGATCTCTATCGAACCAAAACAACACTTCACACAACCACCTGCTCGTTTTAGCGAAGCAACGTTGATCAAAACTTTAGAAGAAAATGGTGTAGGGCGTCCATCGACTTATGCACCAACTTTAGAAACGATCCAACGGCGCTATTACGTTAAATTAACTCAAAAACGTTTTGAACCAACTGAATTGGGAGAAATCGTTAATTCGTTGATCGAGGAATTCTTCCCTCAAATCGTCGATACCCATTTCACAGCCGAGATGGAAAGCAGCTTAGACAGTATTGAAGCGGGCAAACAAGAATGGATCAAAGTCGTGGACCAATTCTATCGACCATTTGAAAAAGAATTATCCAATGCGGAAGAAAATATTGAGAAAATCCAGATAAAAGATGAACCCGCTGGCTTCGATTGCGATATTTGCGGTCATCCAATGGTCATCAAGCTAGGTCGTTATGGAAAATTTTATGCTTGTAGCAATTTTCCAGATTGTCGAAATACAAAACCGATCGTCAAAGAAATCGGAGTGGAATGTCCAGTTTGTCACCAAGGACAAGTTGTTGAAAGAAAATCCAAGAAGAACCGAATTTTCTTTGGCTGCACACGTTATCCAGAATGTGACTTTACGTCATGGGATAAACCAGTAGGCAGAAACTGTCCAAAATGTGACAACTATTTGGTTGAAAAGAAAGTCAAAGGCGGCAAGCAAGTCGTTTGTATCAAAGGTGATTATGAGGAAGATGTTCAAAAGTAAGCTATCGATCGTTTTTGACCTCTCAATAAAAAAATGAAGTGAGCGCAAGAAGTATCTGCTGAGAGACAGCAGACTTCTGCGTTCCTTTTCAAAAAACAGAGCTGTGACACAAGGAATAGAATAAAAAATAAGCAGAGACAAACGGTGATCTGAAGATCAGCATCTGCCAATGTAAGGGTTATTTTTTGTTTTGATGACTTTTGGCACAGACTCTTTTACTATAAAGGAGACGAAGTATGAAAAAAATCAATGTAATTGGTGCTGGATTAGCAGGAAGCGAAGCTGCTTGGCAAGCTGCTGAGGCAGGAGTGGCTGTCAATTTGTATGAAATGCGTCCTAAGAAAACGACAGAAGCCCATCATACGAATAATTTTGCGGAACTTGTTTGTACAAATTCTCTTAGAGGAAACAATTTAACCAATGCAGTAGGTGTTTTGAAAGAAGAAATGCGCCGCTTGAATTCGGTTATTATCTCTTCGGCCGATCAGACAGCGGTTCCGGCTGGTGGTGCACTAGCCGTTGATCGGGACGATTTTTCTGAATTAGTTACAAAGCGGGTGAAAGAACATCCGTTGGTAACAGTGATCGAAGAAGAGATCACCGAAATCCCAGAAGGAATTACGGTAATCGCTACTGGACCATTGACTTCAGAACCGTTATCCAAGGCGATTCAAGCATTCAATGGGTCGGAAGGCTTCTATTTCTATGATGCCGCGGCGCCAATCATTGATAAATCAACTATTGATATGGATAAAGTTTACTTGAAATCACGATACGACAAAGGAGAAGCAGCATACCTGAATTGTCCGATGAACGAAGAAGAATTTTATGCCTTTCGTGAAGCCTTGGTAAATGCCGAAGTCGCTCCTTTGAAAGAGTTTGAAAAAGAGAAATTCTTTGAAGGCTGTATGCCAATTGAAGTGATGGCCTCTCGTGGTCCAAAGACGATGTTGTTTGGACCAATGAAACCTGTTGGTTTGGAAGATCCTAAGACAGGCAAACGGCCTTATGCAGTGATCCAATTGCGTCAAGATAACGCTGCTGCCTCGTTGTACAACATTGTAGGTTTCCAAACGCATCTAAAATGGGGAGAACAAAAACGGGTCTTTCGGATGATCCCTGGTTTAGAGCAAGCTGAATTTGTCCGCTATGGTGTAATGCATCGGAATAGTTTTATGAACTCGCCAGAACTTCTGCAACAAACCTATCAATCTCGCAAACGTGATGACTTGTTTTTTGCTGGTCAAATGACAGGAGTAGAAGGGTATGTTGAAAGTGCGGCTAGCGGTCTAGTAGCTGGAATCAATGCAGCAAAACTTGCAAAAGGGGAAGAACCAATCATCTTTCCGCAGGAAACAACAATCGGCAGCATGGCGTATTACATTACGCATGCAGAAGGCAAACATTTCCAACCAATGAATGCCAATTTTGGCTTGCTTCCTGAACTGCCCGAACGAATCAAAGATAAAAAATCCCGTTATGAGGCATTGGCTAATCGTGCGCTTACAGCTTTAGAGGCTGCCAAAGAAACAGTTGCAAATTAATTGTCGAAAACTTTCTCACGAGAAATTGTTGAGAAAGTTTTTTTTTGAATTGTCTTGAAACTTGGTAGCGGTTATCATATGATTAACAGTAACAATAGCGAAGGTGGTGACGATCGTGATTGGGGAATGGGTCACATTGCTTCAAGAATATCTGCAGCAGTTTCCATCTTATATTCAAATAGTGGGCTGGCTGATTGTACTATTTGTTTTGATATTTGCCGTTTTTCTGCTTTTCAGTTTGTTGCTAGGCCCGTTTATGTGGCTTTTCAATCGATTGACAGATAAAAATCGCAGCAATGTTCTTGGTCATGAAGATTTTTTGATTGGTGAATTGACAGAAAAGATCGTCGGAAATACCCTCGGTGAAGTGATGGAGATTGGCAGTAAGACAGCGCGTTCTGTTTATCCGGCAAAGTTCTATAAAGAAGAGGATATTCGGGAAAAGCGAGAATTACCAGTCGGAACCAAAGTGATTATTGTTGATTTTGACAAAAAAGGTATTGCTTTAGTGGTAGAAAACCACAATTTTATTGAATAGGGAGTGTTGGAAAATGTTAGATACAGGGAATGCATTAGATTTTTTAAGTAATCCAATTTTATGGATCATCGTTTTAGTCGTGTTATTGATCGCATTTTTAATGATTCGTTACCGAATCGGCAAGCCAGATGAAGCGTTGATCGTAACGGGGTCATTTTTAGGTAAAGAAGGCATCAAGATTTTAAAAAATAGCGGAACATTCGTGATCCCAATTGTTCAAAAAGCACATAAATTGAGTTTACTGACGCATAAACTTGAAATTGGCACACCAGAAGTTTATACCGAACAAGGGGTACCGATCAAAGCAAGCGCGACGGTTTTAGTTAAAGTTGGTAACAGTACGGAATCGATCAAAACAGCTGCCGAACAATACTTAGGCAAATCAACCGGCGAGTTGGAAGATGAAGCACAAGAAGTACTGGAAGGCCACTTGCGGGCGATTCTAGGGACAATGACCGTTGAAGCAATTTACAAAAATCGAGATGATTTTGCGGAACAAGTGCAAGAAGTCGCATCTACCGACTTGAAAAAAATGGGATTAGAGATCGTTTCATTTACGATCAAAGATGTTAGTGACAGTAACGGCTACTTAGATGCCTTAGGACGACCGCAGATTGCTGAAGTGAAGAAGAATGCAGAAGTTGCAGAATCAAATGCATTAAGAGAAACACGAATCAAGCAAGCCGAAAATGAACAGTTGGCACAGCACGAGGAAATTCGTCGCCAAACGGAAATCGCAGAAGCAACGAAAGATATGGCATTGAAACAAGCACAATACAAACAAGAACGGGAAGTAGCAGATGCTAAAGCAGAACAGATTGCTGTGGGCGAAAAAATGAAAGTCCAATTGATCGAACAAGAAAAGAACATCGAGATCCAAGAAAAGCAAGCTGAACTGACGGAAAAAGAATTGAATGCTACAGTCCGTAAAAAAGCAGAAGCCGATAAATATGTTGTAGAACAAAATGCCTTGGCAGATAAAGCAAGAGAAATTGCTCGTGCCCAAGCAGAGGCTGAAAAAGTGAAACTAGCTGCCCAAGCAGAAGCAGAGAGAATCGAAAAACTCGGTTCGGCAGATGCTGAAAGAATCGCTAAAGTCGGTCAAGCAGAAGCCGAAAGTCGCGAAAAAATGGCGATTGCTTTAACTAAACTGAATGAAGCAGGTATTTTGATGGAATTCATCAAAGTATTGCCTGAAATTGCCAAAGAAGTTAATGCGCCACTTAGCAACATCGATAAAGTGGTCAGCTTTGGAGGCAACGACGGACTCCACGACATGGGAGAAGCCGGCTTGGCACGGACATTTGATACTATCAAAGAAACAACTGGCCTCGATTTAGTCAATCTCATTAATCAAACCATGTCTACTAAACAAGGAAACAAAGAGTTAGTAGCAGCCATCGAAAGCCAAAAGCCAGTAGAAAATCAACCAAACACAGACAATGACACCCAACCAATCGAATAACCCAAACAACGCACTCAAACGAGTGCGTTTTTGCTGCGAATCACAACGAGTGGCTTGCGAAGCAAGGCAGAGTTGATGATGAGCAGCGGCGAGCAAAGCGAGGGTAGCAACCTTGATAGAATTTTCTACGGCTGACTCTGGAAAGAGTGGAACGCAAGTTCTACTTAGTTCACAGTGAGAAGCAACTGTAGGCAAAGCATATGCCAAGTTGAATTTGGGGCAAATCCTTCGCAAGTTTTCGTGTAAATCATAACAATCAAAAAAAGCTTCGAGAAACCTGCGGATCTTTTCTAAATTCTCCCTTAAAGAATTTTCATAATTATGTCTAAACTTTGAAATATTGGTTAAATTCTGACAATTCGTTTGTTTTTTTTAAAACTCTATGATACAGTTATTTCGAGTCATGAAATGGGGGATTAGTTTGCCGGAGAACGAACTTCAAAATGATTTTTTTCGTTATCTAATTGTTGAACGAGGCTATTCTGATAAGACCAAGTCTGCTTACCAAGAAGACATGGAGGATTTCTTTCGTTTTTTAAAAGAGTCTGGCAATGAAGACTTTCTTGCCATTGATCACCGTGACGTCAGAGTATACCTTAGTTTTTTGAATGAGCGCAATTACAGTCGCAATTCGATCAGCCGTAAAATGGCCAGTTTGCGGTCGTTCTATCACTTTTTAACGAAACACGAAGTCATTAAAGAAAATCCATTCGCTTATATTCACTTAAAGAAAAAGAACGCAAAATTACCGCGTTTTTTTTATGAAAAAGAAATGGAGGCACTTTTTGAAAGTGTAAAAGGGCACGAACCTTTGCAGCAACGAAATCGAGCTTTGTTGGAGATCCTGTATGGATCCGGACTGCGGGTCAGCGAATGCAGCAACCTAACCTTGTCAGACGTTGATTGGGAGAATGGTGTATTGTTGATCCATGGGAAAGGAAACAAGGATCGTTATGTTCCTTTTGGCAGCTATGCGCAAGAAGCGTTGCGAGACTATGTCTCAGCTGGACGCCAACAGTTGATGGAGAAACACCACAAACGGCATGAGATTGTTTTCGTCAATCATTTAGGTGACGGAATCACAGCGACGGGGATTGAGTATGTGTTGAATCAAATCATTCGCAAAAGTAGTTTGGACAGCAAGATCCACCCCCACATGTTGAGGCACACATTTGCCACTCACTTATTAAATCACGGGGCTGATATGCGGACCGTTCAAGAATTGTTAGGCCATGCCAACTTATCTACGACGCAGATCTATGCCCATGTCACAAAAGATAGCTTGCAAAAAAATTACCGCCAATTTCATCCAAGAGCTTAAAAATTGGCGACAGGAGGAAAGAATTATGAAATCACCTTTTCATTCAACAACGATTTGTGCTGTTGAAAAAGATGGCAAATTCGCAATGGCCGGAGATGGTCAAGTAACAATGGGAGAACAAGTCGTCATGAAGGGGACGGCACGCAAAGTACGCCGAATCTATAACGGTGAAGTCGTAGTTGGATTTGCTGGAAGTGTGGCAGATGCTTTCACACTGGAAGAAAAATTTGAAGGAAAACTCAATGAATACAACGGCAACTTACAACGTGCTGCTGTTGAGTTAGCACAAGAATGGCGGACACAGCAATCGATGCAGAAACTAGAAGCAATGCTGATCGTGATGAATCAGGAAGAAATGCTCTTGGTTTCTGGGACAGGAGAAGTCATTTCACCAGATGAAGGGATTTTGGCTATCGGTTCTGGCGGCAATTATGCACTCGCTGCAGCTAGAGCGATGAAACGTTACGGCGGTGATCTTTCTGCAAAAGAAATTGCTGAAGGAGCATTGAATATCGCCGCTGATATTTGTGTCTTTACCAATCACAACATTATTGTTGAAGAGTTTTAAAGAGGGATGAAGCTATGACAAATCAAAATATATCACCAAAAGAAATCGTCAAAGAATTAGATCAATACATTGTTGGCCAAACTAGTGCCAAGAAATCTGTTGCAGTAGCTTTACGTAATCGCTACCGTCGTCTCCAGTTGGATGAGAAAATGCAGCAAGATGTGACGCCGAAGAATATTTTAATGATCGGACCGACTGGTGTCGGAAAAACAGAAATTGCTCGTCGATTAGCGAAGATCGTTGATGCGCCTTTCGTTAAATTAGAAGCAACTAAGTTCACCGAAGTCGGTTATGTCGGACGTGACGTGGAATCAATGATTCGGGATCTTGTGGAAAATGCCATCCAGATCGTAAAAAAAGAGCAATACAAAAACGTTCGGCTGCAGGCAGAAAAGAAAGCCAATCGTCGACTGGTTAAAGTACTGGTACCTGGAATCAAAAAAGAGCAAAAGAAATCTGCGAATCCATATGAACAAATGATGAATATGTTCAATCCTGGGCAGCAGGCAGAAGAACCAAAAGAAGAACTGACGGACGAAATCCGCAGCAACCGTCAAGCCATTTATGAGCAATTAGAAAAAGGCTTATTGGACAATCGTGAAGTAACGATCCAGGTGGATGAACCAAAAACACAGTCACCAATGATGAACAATGGATTGGAACAAATGGGGATCGATTTGAATGAAACATTAGGTGCATTGAAACCGCAAAAGAAAATCGAACGGACAGTAACGGTAAAAGAAGCTCGAGAATTATTGATCCAAGAGGAATCTTCAAAATTAGTGAATGATGCGGATATCCATAGTGCGGCATTGCGTTTAGCCGAATCTAGCGGGATCATCTTCCTTGATGAAATCGATAAGATCACATCAAAATCGCAACAATCAGGCGAAGTTTCTCGTGAAGGTGTGCAACGGGATATTTTACCGATCGTAGAAGGATCACAAGTCAACACGAAATACGGCCCTTTACAAACCGACCATATCCTATTCATTGCTTCAGGTGCCTTTCATTTGTCAAAACCAAGTGATTTGATCCCTGAATTACAAGGACGCTTCCCGATTCGTGTAGAACTTGATGATTTAACGAAAGAAGACTTTGTCAAGATCCTGACGGAGCCAAACAATGCTTTGATCAAGCAGTATATTGCCTTGTTGGGAACAGAGAATGTGACAGTCACTTTTACGCTGGAAGCAATCCAAAAAATTGCGGAAATTGCCTTTCAAGTGAATCGCGATACAGATAACATTGGCGCCCGTCGCTTACACACAATTCTAGAAAAGTTACTTGAAGACTTATTGTTTGAAGCATCCGACATGCAAATGGGAGAAATCACTATTACAGAAGCGTACGTTGAAGACAAACTTGCTTCTATTGCCAAAGATGAAGACCTAAGCCGGTATATTTTATAAAGGGAGAGAACCAATGAAAACACTTTTAGAAAAGACACGACAAATCAATGAATTACTGCAACAAAAAAATACCTTCAATCTGGCATCTGATTTGCCTTATGATAAAATGGCGGTTATTTTAGGTGACATACTCGATAGCAATGCTTATATTATCAGTAGTGACGGTAGTGTGTTGGGATTCGTTGAGACGCATGATGTCAACAATGAACGTATCAAAAAGATGTTTGTAGAAAAACAGTTTCCTAAAAATTATACAAGTTTAGTAGATAATTTATCTTCGACAGAAGCAAATGTTCCCATCAGCAACGATATGACTGCTTTTCCTATTGAGATGCGGGAGTTATATCCGAATGGTTTAACAACAATCGTGCCCATTTATGGTGCAGGCGAACGGTTGGGCACGATCATTTTGTCTCGGATCGAAAAAACGTTCGATGACGATGATCTAGTCTTAGCAGAATACAGTGCAACTGTAGTTGGCATGCAGTTTCTTTATCAAAAATCCCGCAATATCGAAGAAGACGTTCGTAGTGCGACTGCCGTACAAATGGCGATCAATACACTGTCATACAGCGAATTGAAAGCTGTCCAAGCGATTTTTGAAGCATTAGAAGGGGATGAAGGACGTTTGACCGCTTCTAGTATTGCGGATCGAATCGGTATTACACGTTCTGTTATTGTAAATGCATTGCGCAAACTGGAATCAGCAGGTATTATTGAGTCACGTTCCTTGGGAATGAAAGGAACTTATTTAAAAGTGTTGAATAGTCGTTTCAAAGAGGAATTGAACAAACATCAATATTAGGAGATGGCGATATGACAGTTACGATCAGCGCAGGGCATTTGCAGGCAACAATTGCCGAAAAAGGAGCCGAACTGCAAAGTTTGATTGATGTGAATACCAACTTAGAATATATTTGGCAAGCTGATCCTGCACATTGGGGAAAGCATGCACCAATCTTATTTCCGATAGTGGGTGCGTTGAAGGACAATCAATACCGCTACAAAGGTGAAACGTATCATCTGCCACGGCATGGTTTTGCTCGAGACATGATGTTTGAAGTCGTGGAGCACAAAGTAGATTATGTTCGTTTACTACTAGCTAGCAGTGAGGAGACAAAGAGCAACTATCCCTTTGATTTTCAGTTGTTTGTTAGTTACGAATTAGGTGGAGACGGTCTTGTAGTCAAGTATCAAGTCGTAAATGATAGTCAGGAAGACATGTTCTTCTCTATCGGTGGTCATCCTGCATTCAATGTACCGTTAGGAGAGGATAATGTATTTGAAGATTTTTATCTCACATTCTCACCTAAGAAATCTCGTGTAAAATTGCCGTTGGTAGGCAATTATATCGATCTGGAGCAGCGGACATTGGGACAAACGAACACTGATCTACGGTTGACTCATGAGATGTTTAAGAACGATGCCTTGATTTATGAAACGAAAGGGTTGAATTCATTTTCGATCCGCAGTGAAAAATCTCCTCACAGTGTGACATTGAGCTATAATAATATGCCTTACGTTGGCTTTTGGACGACTTATCCAGTAGAATCTCCTTTTTTATGTATTGAGCCATGGGTAGGTATTGCAGATACCTTAGAGACTAGTGGCGAACTACATGAAAAAACAGGAATCCAACGCTTGGCAGCCAACGAGCAATTTGAAACGAAATATTCGATCACAGTTAAGTAAGCCTATGTGAATAAGAAAAAAAGAAGCTGGGACGAAAGTCATGAATGACTTTTCCCAGCTTCTCCTATTCTTTTTTATTAAGACCAAAAGAGATACGGCTCTCTGTGCCGTCTTTGATCCGCTTGATATTTTCACGATGACGGATAAAAATAAAACAGGTGACACCAATTGCGATACACGTCAATAACCAATTTTGTTTTGGTAAAATCATTGGTGCGACATAAGGCAATAGGATTGTCGACAAAGTGATCAAGCAGGCTGCAATCATACTTGTCAGGCTGACCATGCTGGTTATGAACAAACAAATCACAAAAATAAGCGCTGAATAAATGAAGAAAATTGGATTGTAGCCTAAAAGCATGCCTGCGCTGGTCGCCACCGCTTTCCCGCCTTTGAACTTGGCAAAAATTGGAAACGTGTGACCTAGAATAGCACAAACACCAAACCAAAGAGGATTGATTGTTGTGACTGAAAAGATCGCCGGCAAACAAGTAGCCAAGGTACCTTTCAGAATATCCATCAATAAAACAATGACGCCAGCTGATTTGCCAAGAACACGAAAGGTATTCGTAGTTCCTGTATTCCCGCTGCCAAATTGGCGAATGTCTTTTTTGAAGAATAGCTGACCGATCCAGACACCAGAGGGAATCGAACCGAGCAAATAAGCAATAAATAGTAACAGAATCGTCTTCATGATAACCCACTTTCCTTGAAAGTCTAGAGCAATTTTAGCATGAAACCGTCGCAGCAACAATAAGAAAATACTGAAGCTATGGATAAACGAGCAATGATAGATGGATCATCCAAAAGCTAAAAGTGACTTTGCCTTGTCGAACGGTAGGAAAAAGGATAAGATAGTTTAGAAAAATGTTCGCTTGAAAAAAGCCGATTTTATGTTAAGATTTTTTTTGCGAATCATTCATGTTGGGTTTCCGCGGAAACCCACTTAATTTAGTTAAAGGAGCGGTGGCTTTGGCAAAGAAAACCACAGAGTATAATGATGCCTCGATACAAGTCCTAGAAGGCTTGGAGGCAGTGAGAAAGCGACCTGGTATGTATATCGGATCGACTGACGGCCGAGGCTTGCACCATTTGGTCTACGAAATCGTTGATAATGCGGTCGACGAAGCACTATCAGGATTCGGGAATGAAATTGATGTCACTATCCACAAAGACAATAGTATCAGTGTGCGAGACAATGGTCGTGGAATGCCGGTGGGAATGCATGCTTCAGGAATCCCAACAGTCGAAGTCATCTTTACTGTACTGCATGCTGGCGGCAAATTTGGCCAAGGGGGCTATAAGACATCAGGCGGACTCCACGGAGTGGGTGCCAGTGTCGTAAATGCGCTATCAAGCTGGCTAGAAGTTTCTATCGTACGAGATGGTATCGAATACCAAGAGAAATTCAAAGATGGTGGCAAACCTGACGGTACATTGAAAAAAATCGGAAAGACGCGGAAAGCAACTGGAACAACCGTACGTTTCAAGCCGGATGACACGATTTTTACAACAACGAAATTTTCTTATGACACGTTAGCAGAACGATTGCGAGAATCAGCTTTCTTATTAAGAGGAGTGAAAATCACCCTAACAGATGAGCGGGCTGAATTGCAGCAAGAGGTCTTTTTATTTGAAGAAGGAATCAAAGAGTTTGTTGATTATTTAAACGAAGAAAAAGATACATTGACGCCTGTTGTGTATTTTTCTGGCACAAAAGAAGCAATCGAAGTGGAAGTTGCTTTCCAATATAATGATGGGTATTCCGAAAATGTCCTATCATTTGTAAATAACGTGCGTACGAAAGACGGCGGTACCCATGAAGTGGGAATGAAGATCTCTATGACTAAAGCTTTCAATGAATATGCTCGAAAGGTCGGCCTGCTGAAAGAAAAGGACAAAAATCTGGAAGGCAGTGATTTTCGGGAAGGTTTAGCGGCAGTTCTGTCGATTCGGGTACCAGAGAATCTGCTTCAATTTGAAGGTCAAACAAAAGAAAAACTAGGAACGCCGATCGCACGAAATGCGGTAGACAATGTGATTGGTGAACAACTGGGTTATTACTTGCAAGAAAATAGCGAGATGAGCCAAATGCTTGTCCGTAAAGCCATCAAGGCTCGGGAAGCGCGGGAAGCTGCTCGGAAAGCACGAGAAGAAAGCCGCAGTGGGAAAAAACGCAAAAAGGGCGAATCGTTGTTATCTGGAAAATTGACACCAGCCCAGTCTCGTAATCCGAAAAAAAATGAGTTGTACTTAGTCGAAGGAGACTCGGCTGGTGGATCAGCCAAACAAGGCCGAGACCGTAAGTTTCAAGCAATTCTTCCGTTACGTGGAAAAGTCATCAATACCGAGAAAGCCAAAATGCAAGACATTTTGAAAAATGAAGAAATCAATACTATGATCTACACGATCGGCGCAGGCGTTGGTCCAGAATTTTCGATCGAAGACTGCAATTATGACAAAGTGATCATCATGACCGATGCAGATACAGATGGTGCTCATATCCAAGTCTTGTTGCTGACCTTCTTTTATCGCTATATGAAACCATTGATCGAAGCTGGCAAAGTTTATATTGCATTGCCGCCTTTGTACAAAGTTTCAAAAGGCCTAGGCAAAAAAGCCGTAGTTGAATATGCCTGGACAGATGACGAATTAAACGCGGTGACCAAAAAAATTGGTAAAGGCTATATGCTGCAACGGTACAAAGGGTTAGGTGAGATGAATGCAGATCAACTTTGGGAGACAACGATGGACCCAGAAACAAGAACATTGATCCGTGTTCGAATCGATGATGCGGCACAAGCGGAACGACGGGTTACTACATTGATGGGTGATAAAGTAGAACCGCGGCGGAAGTGGATCGAAAGCCATGTCCAATTCAGCTTGGAAGAAGACGGCAGTATTTTAGAGAAAAAAGAAGAGACGATCCCTGGATTGGTCGAAGAAAAATTACAAGAAGCTGAGCAAATTTCAGCAATCAGCTTGTCTGAGGATTAGGAGGGGATCTCTTGGAACATAAAAACAATATACAAGAATTAACATTAGAAGAAGTGATGGGGGACCGTTTCGGCAGATACTCTAAATATATTATCCAAGAACGGGCATTACCGGATATTCGAGATGGCCTAAAGCCCGTTCAGCGACGAATTTTGTTTGCCATGAATCAAGATGGAAATACTTATGACAAAGGATTTCGTAAGTCCGCAAAATCTGTAGGGAATATCATGGGGAATTTTCATCCCCATGGAGATTCCAGTATTTATGAAGCCATGGTCCGTATGAGTCAAGACTGGAAATTAAGACAAATCCTGATCGAAATGCACGGGAACAACGGGAGTATGGATGGTGATCCGCCAGCAGCTATGCGTTATACAGAAGCCCGTTTGTCTGAATTAAGCGGAGAATTATTGAAGGATATTGAAAAAGATACCGTTGAGTTAGTTTGGAATTTTGACGATACCGAAAAGGAACCAACTGTTTTGCCAGCAAAATATCCCAATCTGCTGGTCAACGGGTCGACAGGGATCTCTGCCGGTTATGCAACTGAAATTCCCACACACAATTTAAGTGAAGTCATTGACGGAACGATTTATTTGATTGATCACCCGAACGCCTCATTGGATAAATTGATGGAATTCATTCCAGGTCCAGATTTCCCAACTGGCGGCATCTTACAAGGAAAAGAAGAAATCAAGAAGGCATATGAAACAGGTCGCGGGAAAGTGATCTTACGTTCAAAGACTAGAATCGAAGATATCAAAGGCGGCAAACAGCAAATTGTCATCAATGAGATTCCTTACGAAGTCAATAAAGCGAATCTGGTCAAAAAAATGGATGAGATTCGTTTAAACAAAAAAATCGATGGGATTGCCGAGGTCCGGGACGAAACGGACCGTACCGGTTTGCAAATTGTGGTTGAGCTGAAAAAAGATGCCAATGCTCAAGGAATTTTGAACTATCTATTTAAAAATACGGAACTGCAAATCAACTACAATTTCAACATGGTAGCCATCGATGAAATGCGGCCGCAGCAAGTCGGGTTGAAACATATCTTAGAAAGTTATGTGAAACACCGTCGGGAAGTCATTGCTAAGCGGAGCCGCTATGAGCTGAAGAAAGCGCAGAAACGTCAGCACATCGTTGATGGGTTGATGAAGGCTCTTTCGATCCTCGATGAAGTGATCGCGACAATCCGCAGCAGTAAAGACAAAAAAGATGCAAAAAATAATCTGGTCGTTCAGCATGGGTTTACAGAAGAACAGGCAGAAGCCATTGTAACATTGCAATTGTATCGCTTGACTAATACAGATATCACGCAATTACAGGCAGAAGCCCAAGAATTAGCTGAAACGATTCGCGAATTGACGAAAATTTTGAATGAAGAAACGGAATTATTAAAAGTCATCAAAAAAGAGCTAAGAGAAATCAAGAAGAAATACCACTCTGATCGGTTGACCGAGATTGAAGCAGAGATCCAAGAAATCAAAATCGAGACCCAAGTACTTGTCGCCCAAGAAGATGTTGTGGTAACTGTTACGACAGATGGCTATGTCAAACGCAGCAGCTTGCGGTCTTATGGCGCTTCTAAGCCAGAAGAGTTAGGCATGAAAGAAGGCGATGCACTGCTTTATAGCGGGCAAGCAAGCACATTGGATCATTTGTTGCTGGTGACCAATAAAGGGAACGTCATTTATCGCCCCATTCATGAGTTGCCGGATCTCAAATGGAAAGATCTAGGGGAACATATTTCGCAAACAGTAATGAATCTAGCGACCGAAGAAACCATTTTAGCTGTATTCACCTATCAAGAACTTGATCCGCAAAAGAATTTCGTGCTGATTAGCAAAAACGGTATGATTAAACAAACAAGAATGACAGAATTTGAACCTTGGCGTACGTACAAGAGTCGGCCATTGACTATGATGAAACTAAAAGATGAGGCCGATGAACTTGTCAACGTGTATTTAGCGGATCAAAATGAGCCCTTGGATGTCTTTCTAGTTAGTTATCGTGCTTTTGGCCTACGCTATCCATTAGCCGAAGTGCCTGTTGTAGGACCAAAAGCTGCTGGAGTCAAAGCGATGAATCTTAAAGAAGATGATCAGATCGTCAATGGATTATTGGTTTACTCGGAAGGAGATACGCCTGTAATCATGGTCACTCAGCGAGGGGCGGTCAAACGAATGCTGGCTCAAGAAATCAGTCAGTTAGGACGAGCGAAACGAGGACTGATGGTTCTCAGAGAGTTAAAGAAAAATCCTCATCGGATTGTTTATATGGGAAGCGGTGAAAACCAATCCCTGATTTTGACTACTCAAAAGGGGCAAATGATCGAGATCGAGACGAATCAAATCCCAATCAATGACCGGACATCGAATGGGTCCTTTGTTACCGATGAAAAATCCGGTGGCTTGATCCATGAAGTTGCTCGAGTGATTGATCCTGCGATTCAAGAAGATTCTGTACTATAAGTTAAATGTAAAACACGCATCTGTACCAATACAGACGCGTGTTTTTTTCTATATAATTAATTTTTCACATTTTCAAAAAAAGGACTTTAATAAAAAATTCACATTTAAAAAACGTTGATTTAAAAGCTGTTTCGTTGCATTTTATGTTTTAATAGCTAATTTTGTTAAAAATAATTCTTGTAAATGCTTGCAATGCAAACGCTTTGTGTTATACTATTCACGTAAAGCTGTTACACTTAGTGAACAGAAAATTTAAGGAGGTCCATCAAATGGAACAATGGAATGGATTTAAAGGAAAAACTTGGAAAGAAGAAGTTAACGTACGCGACTTCATCCAAGAAAACTACACACCTTATGACGGAACAGACGAATTTTTAGCTGGCCCAACTGAAGCAACTACAAAGCTTTGGGATCAAGTTATGGACTTGAACAAGCAAGAACGTGACGCTGGCGGCGTTTTAGACATGGATACTAAAATCGTTTCAACGATTACTTCTCACGGCCCGGGCTATTTGAACAAAGAGTTAGAAACAGTTGTCGGGTTCCAAACAGACAAACCTTTCAAACGCAGCTTGCAACCGTTCGGCGGTATCCGAATGTCAGAACAATCAGCAGAATCTTATGGGTATGAAATTGATTCTGAAGTTTCTCACATCTTCCGTGACTACCGTAAAACACACAACCAAGGTGTATTTGATGCGTACACTCCTGAAATCAGAGCTGCACGCCGTTCTGGTGTTATCACTGGACTTCCTGATGCTTATGGTCGTGGTCGTATCATCGGTGACTACCGTCGCGTAGCATTGTATGGTGTGGATTACTTGATCAAAGAAAAACAACAAGACTTGTTGTATTGCGGCAATGGCACGATGTCAGACGATATCATTCGCCAACGTGAAGAATTAAGTGAACAAATTCGCGCATTAAGCGAATTGAAAGAACTTGGTACAATCTACGGGTTTGATATTTCTCAACCTGCACAAACTGCAAGAGAAGCATTCCAATGGTTATATTTAGGCTATCTAGCAGCCATCAAAGAACAAAACGGAGCAGCAATGTCTCTAGGACGTACGTCAACTTTCTTGGATATCTATGTAGAACGCGACCTTAAAAATGGCGTGATCACAGAAGAAGAAGCACAAGAAATCGTTGACCATTTCGTAATGAAACTTCGTCTAGTGAAATTTGCTCGTACACCTGAATACAATGCATTATTCTCTGGTGACCCAACATGGGTTACAGAATCAATCGCCGGGATGGGTGAAGACGGACGCCACATGGTAACTAAAAACAGCTTCCGTTTCTTGCACACACTAGCAAACTTGGGACCAGCTCCAGAACCAAACTTGACTGTTTTGTGGTCAACACGCTTGCCACACAACTTCAAAACATTCTGTGCGAAAATGTCTATCCAAACATCAGCAATCCAATATGAAAACGATGATGTAATGCGTGGACATTGGGGCGATGACTATGGAATCGCATGTTGTGTATCTGCTATGCGCATTGGTAAACAAATGCAATTCTTCGGTGCTCGTGCGAACTTGGCGAAAACGTTGTTGTATGCAATCAATGGCGGGGTCGACGAAAAATCAAAAGCGCAAGTGGGACCTAAATTCCAACCAATCACTTCAGAATATCTTGATTACAATGAAGTAATGGAAAAATATGACACAATGATGGACTGGATTTGTGATTTGTATGTCAATACATTGAACATTATCCACTACATGCATGATAAATATTCTTATGAACGAATTGAAATGGCCTTACAAGATACAGATATCTTGCGTACGATGGCTACTGGTATCGCAGGATTCTCTGTAGCAGTTGACTCATTATCTGCTATCAAATATGCGAAAGTCCGCACAATTCGTGACGAAAACGGCATCGTTGAAGATTACGAAATCGAAGGCGACTATCCTAAATATGGAAACAACGATGATCGCGTAGACGATATTGCTGTTAACCTATTGAAAACTTTCATGAAGAAAGTAAAACGCACAAAAACTTACCGTAACTCAAAACATACAACATCGATCTTAACGATCACTTCAAACGTCGTTTATGGTAAGAAAACAGGGAACACTCCTGACGGACGCCGCGCTGGTGCGCCATTTGCCCCAGGTGCGAACCCAATGCACGGCCGCGATACACACGGTGCGTTGGCTAGTCTTTCATCTGTTGCGAAATTGCCATATGACTATTCATTAGATGGTATTTCAAATACATTCTCAATCGTACCTAAAGCATTAGGACGTGACGACGAAACACAGCAAGAAAACCTAGCAACTATGTTGGATGGTTATGCAGCAAAAGGTGGTCACCACTTGAATATCAATGTATTCAACCGCGACACATTGCTTGATGCACAAGCGCATCCAGAAAAATACCCACAATTAACAATTCGTGTATCAGGTTATGCAGTTAACTTCATCAAGTTGACAAAAGAACAACAAGATGACGTTATCGCTCGTACCATGCACGAAGCAATGTAATAGCAAAAAAAAGGCGGCGGATGGAACATTCCGCCGCTATTGTTATGAATCACTGCGACTGCGAAGCAGAGCAGATGATGAATACGGGGAACGAAGAGACCGTAGTAACCGAAGTCCGAAGGGAATCACTGCGACTGCGAAGCAGAGCAGATGATGAATACGGGGAACGAAGAGACCGTAGTAATCAAAGTCCGAAGGGAATCACTGCGACTGCGAAGCAGAGCAGATGATGAATACGGGGAACGAAGAGACCGTAGTAACCAAAGTCCGAAGGGAATCACTGCGACTGCGAAGCAGAGCAGATGATGAATACGGGGAACGAAGAGACCATAGTAACCAAAGCCGAAGGGAATCACTGCGACTGCGAAGCAGAGCAGATGGTGAATACGGGGAACGAAGAGACCGTAGCAACAAAGCCGAAGGGAATCACTGCGACTGCGAAGCAGAGCAGATGATGAATACGGGGAACGAAGAGACCGTAGTAACAAAGCCGAAGGGAATCACTGCGACTGTGAAGCAGAGCAGATGATGACAAGCGTAGTTTGTTCATCAAACTATTGCCTCACTGCGAGTATGGGCGAGGAATCAATGGAATAAAACGATGCAACTTTATTTTTAGTTTCTTCAAGAAAGGAAGAGCAACATGTCAGTAACAGGACATATTCATTCAACAGAAAGTTTCGGATCAGTGGACGGACCAGGTATTCGCTTTATTGTCTTTATGCAAGGATGCCGGATGCGTTGTGAGTTTTGTCATAATCCAGATACTTGGAAAATCGGTGCCGGTATCGAACGGACGACAGATGACGTACTGGAAGAAGCACTCAAATATCGAGAATTTTGGGGAGAAAAAGGTGGGCTGACTGTTAGTGGCGGAGAACCATTGCTTCAGTTGGACTTCTTGATCGATCTTTTCCGGAAAGCCAAAGCTGCAGGGGTGAACACCACCTTAGATACGTGCGGAAAACCTTTTACTCGGGAAGAACCTTTTTTTAGCAAATTTCAAGAGTTGATGACTGTCACTGATTTACTATTATTTGATATCAAGCATATTGATAATGATGCTCATAAGAAGCTGACCACACAATCCAACGACAACATCTTAGAAATGGCAAAATACCTTTCAGAAATCAATAAGCCAGTCTGGATCCGTCACGTGCTGGTGCCATTCAGAAGTGATTATGATGAGTTTTTGATCCGTTTAGATGCGTTTATCAAGACGCTGAATAATGTAGATAAAGTAGAGATTTTACCTTATCACACAATGGGTAAATATAAATGGGATGAATTAGGGCTGAAGTATCCACTGGAAGGAATTGAGCCGCCAACACAAGATCGCGTGAAAAATGCAAAAGAGTTGCTTCATGTCGATGACTATAAAGGTTATCTTACCCGTTAACAAGCGTAAAGAAGATAACTATTGATTCTTTCCTATTTTTTGCTATCATTAGAAAGTGGAAAATGAATGAATTAGGAGCGATCATTATGTCGAAAATATTAGTATTTGGACACCAAAATCCTGATACAGATGCTATTGGAGCAGCAATTGCTTTTGCGCACTTGCAAAAGGAATTAGGAAAAGATACCGAAGCAGTTGCTCTGGGAACACCAAACGAAGAAACGCAATTTGCTTTGTCTCATTTTGAACTTGAAGCCCCGCGTGTGATTGAGCAGATTGAGGCTGGTTCAGAAGTGATGCTTGTGGATCATAATGAGTTTCAACAAAGTGCAGAAGGGATAGCAGAAGCTGCCATTTTAGCTGTAGTTGACCATCATCGTATCGCCAATTTTGAAACTGCAAACCCTCTCTACTACCGTGCAGAACCTGTTGGCTGTACGAGTACGATCGTGTTGAAATTATACCGTGAGGCAAATGTAGAGATTCCCGCAGCTATTGCCGGAATCATGTTGTCAGCGATCGTTTCAGATACATTGTTGTTCAAGTCACCTACATGTACTGAGGAAGATATCGCCGCTGCAAAAGAGTTAGCAGCAATTGCTAATGTGGATTTAGATGCGTACGGTCTGGATATGTTGAAAGCTGGAACAAATTTAACAACCAAAACGGCTGCTGAGTTGTTGGATCTAGATGCAAAAAGTTTTCCGATGGGTGGAAAAAACATTCGTATCGGTCAAGTAAATACAGTGGATTTGAATGAAGTGTTTAGCCGCCAAGAAGAGCTAGAAACAGCAATGAAGGCCGAAAATCAGGCAAAAGGCTATGACTTGTACTTATTAGTCGTTACTGATATTTTGAACAGCAATTCTGAATTGCTAGTGATTGGAGAGCCAACTGCACCGGTTGAAGCGGCGTTTAACGTTGTCTTGACAGCAAATCGTGCATTCTTACCTGGGGTTGTTTCTCGTAAAAAACAAGTTGTGCCGCAATTAACTGAAAGCTTTAATAACTAATAGCTGACAGGATAATACGGGCAAAAAAGATGAACATTTGAATTTGTCGGACAATCAGCAACTGCAGTCCTTTCACTGTAATAATGAAAGGTTTTTGGCTAGCAGGGAAGCTTAAGATTGTCCGGCTATTTTTGAATGGGAAGACGGCCCTTCTACTGGGAATGGAAAGAGAGCGAAAGACATGGAATTTTTTTATAGTAGTCATTATCAAGGAATTCAGAAAATTATTGATTCAGAGTTGTTCTTAAAACTGATTCTTTTCTTGAAAAAACAACAAAAACCACCAATCTTAAGAGAATTAAAACAAAATTTTCCAGAGAAAAATTTTGAAAAAATACTTGATCAGTTGATCGATGCTGGGATCATTAACCGTAAGGATCGTCGCTATCAAGTGGCATTTCCTATCTATTCCACACAAGATCAGCAGAAGAGTCGTGAACGTTGGCAACTACCTAATACGATAATTTCAGAACAGTTGGCGTTCATTTTACAAGCGGAAATCATGAGTGACCAACGCTTTTTCTATGCTTGTGAGGAAGGGGTGGTACAAGGATTCATTTATCGGCTAATCCATGAGTCTTTCCAGCTTATTTCTCTTTCCCAAGAAAAATGGCCAGCAACGATTCCCGCTTTTTTTGCAGCAAATCGACAACTACTGTCATTGCCAATCTATCAGAAGCTTTTGTATTTGCTAGGGGATGTTGATGAGGCCTATTACTTGGATCAAATCAGTGTCATTTTTGAACGGGTGGCAAAACAGCGAAAAATCCGGCCAAGTATTTTTCTGACATCCCTCATAGAAGGAAATATTCTTCAGTCAGAACAGGGCTTTGATCTTCCTGTTGTTGATCCTGCGTTTCTCACTGAGCAGAATGGGTCATCGATGGAAGGATTGTCCGAATTTGATCGGCGTACATTTTTAGCAGATTATCTTGGAAAAACATCTAATCCGCAAACAATTCTCATCACGGAAATGATAAAATTTTAATAAACGTTCAGAAACACAAAAGATAAAAAAGAAAGAATTCGTTAAAACCCTCTTTGGGATAACGTTTTCTTTCTTTTTTTGCATTTTTTATTATTTGAAAATGATTAGAAAATAACGAGCGTATTAATTGATTGTTCTCATTTGAGGTGGTATGATAACTTTAGAATTTTGAAAGGGGGCGTAAAAATTGGAAGGAATCAAAGCATTTCATACAGAAGTGATTGAAGAAACAAGAAGCAAAGCAGAGATGATCACTTTTGTTTCGATGGCGGAAATTGAGCATGCACGAAAAGAACTTTGCGAAGCCGGTATTGAAGAAAGCCGCTTTTCTGATGGAGAATTAATTTTTGCACTTAAACAAAAAAATGAATGTCAAGCAAATACAATCGTACCAATCGTGATCGACTGGTTGTTAATGAAAAACTATTTATTGACTCCGGCCCAAGCTGTTCGTTTTTTGACGAATAAATTAGGACAGACAGAATCAGTATCTTTGAAAGCATTAGGAGATCTTGAGTTTGACGGGGATGGAAAATACTTTTTGATTGCCTGTCAATCAATGAATAAGCAATATGAAAAAGTGTATAAAGTATATACAGATGGACAAGTGAAAGAACTTTGGCGGGCATGATCCTTTTTAGGATCGAGAGAAAGGTCATGCCTGTCTCTGAATGGATTAATCAAAGGTTGTGAGTCTCAGGTGAAATCAAATCAAAGAATCGTCTTTGCAAGTAGCCATGTGTTTATTTTTATTCTTAGTATGGTGTCGGCACTTTTATTTATTTTAAAAGTTCCTAACACATTTAATGCAAATCAAATTTTTTCAGAGAATATACATTTTTCAGACACAGTCTTTGATGTGGTCACAAGGCTTTTTTTATTGGGCATCTGTAGTTTATATACAACAGTTGCCAGCTTCTGGTCTTTTCGTTCTTGGCCTTATCTTTCAGCCGGAATTGGGATCGCTGCGGTCATAACGGCTTTCCAGATGAAAGTTCAATTCCATCCATTTTTGTTTGCTTTATTTTTGATCGTCGGTTTGTTTCAAGTAAGTGTCGCTTCTTATGTCGCTTTTGTTTCCAAAAAAAGAAGCAGCACTGAAACAGGTTGAACCAATCGTGTTCAAGCTGTTTTTTTTCTGCCTTAAATCTTTTGATTATAAGCAGAGGATCGAAATACAACGAATCAGGAATAGGAATTGTTCTATTCCGGCAATCGCCAAGGCTTTTACGTTACGAGATCTTTAATTTATGCTATTCTACATATAGGAGCAGCAATGCTAAATTAAAGCCATCTACCCTGAACTATTTTCCCAGTGATCTTCCTAATATTCTGTTTTTAGATGGAAGATTGATTGGCTGAAAAAATAGGGTTGATCTAAGAGGAGGTTTGACATACGAGTGGAAAATGAGCAAATGATTACAGCAGAGAAGCAGTTTACGACCGGTGAAAATTTTTATTCACAGCATCTTTTAGGTGCACATCGTATGAAAGCAGGCTATGTTTTTCGTGTCTGGGCGCCAAATGCGCAAAATGTCTGGCTAGTAGGTGATTTCAATCAATGGGATGACTCTTTGCCGATGACGAAACGCTCCGAATCGGGGATTTGGGAAATTACCACCAATCAGCCTCAAGAAGGACAGCATTATAAATTCAAGGTCAAGCAAGCCGACGGCCGTGAAATCATGAAAATTGATCCATATGCAATTTATTTCGAAGAACGACCTGGAACGGCTGCTGTCTTGTACACGGTGCCGGCAAAAAAATGGCGTGATGGTTTGTGGCAAGGCCGCAAAAAGCGTCAAAATCAATTTAAACGACCACTTAATATTTATGAAGTCCATGCAAGTTCTTGGAAACACCACGCAGATGGAACCCCTTATCGTTTTTCTGAATTAAAAGATGAACTCATTCCTTACCTCAAACAAATGGGCTACACCCATATTGAATTTATGCCATTGATGGAACATCCATTAGGCACATCGTGGGGTTATCAATTGATTGGCTATTTTGCGCTCAGCGCTTATTACGGCACACCAGAAGAATTTCAAGATTTTGTTGAAGCCTGTCACTTGGAAAATATCGGTGTCCTAGTTGACTGGGTGCCGGGCCATTTTTGTGTCAATGATGATTGTTTGGCTTACTATGATGGAACGCCGACATTTGAATATCAAGATGCCGATCGTGCAAAAAATGTTCGTTGGGGAGCAATCAATTTTGATTTAGGCAAACCACAAGTACAAAGTTTCTTGCTATCCAGTGCCCTTTTTTGGATCGAATTTTATCACATCGATGGGATTCGCGTGGATGCGGTTTCGAACATGATCTACCGAGACTACGACCAGGGTGTTTGGCAACCAAATCATGAGGGGGGCAATCGAAATTATGAAGGTTATTACTTCTTGCAGAAATTAAATGCAGTCGTGAAACTGGCGCATCCAGAAGTGATGATGATCGCTGAGGAAAGTACCTCAGAAACGAAAGTTACAGGCCTGATTGAAGAAGGGGCTCTTGGATTTGATTATAAATGGAATCTGGGCTGGATGAACGATGTCCTGCGTTTTTACCAAATGGATCCAATCTTCCGTAAGGATCATTTGAGTTTGTTGTCTTTTTCATTCATGTACCGCATGAATGAAAACTATATATTACCCCTTTCCCATGACGAAGTCGTCCATGGCAAACGTAGCTTAATGCACAAAATGTGGGGAGATCGTTACAAGCAATTTTCACAATTAAGAAATTTGTATACCTACATGATGACCCATCCAGGGAAGAAACTGCTGTTTATGGGCAGTGAGTGGGGACAATTTTTGGAATGGAAATATGATCACGGGCTTGAATGGGTCGATTTATCAGATGAACTAAATCAGCGTATGCAGCAATTTACAAAGACACTAAATGAACTGTATAAACAGGAGCGCTCATTGTGGGAAATCGAAGATAAAGAAGAATCGCTGGTAGTCATTGATGCTGATAATTTAGCGGAAACAACATTGACCTATTTGCGACAAGGTAAAACCAAAAAAGATTTCGTGATCGTTGTATTGAATTTGACACCTGTTGAACGCCACGATTTCGCCATTGGCGTTCCGTATGAAGGGACCTACCGTGAAGTATTGAATACCGAACGCGATAGTTTTGGCGGGACTTGGACCCAGAATAATCAAGACCAACAAACAGAAGCGATTCCATTCAAAGAATATCCTTATCAAATCAAAACAATTTTGCCAGCACTTGGGGCATTGATTATAAAACCAGAAAAGATTCAAATCAAACGCAGGAAAAAATGAAAGGGGGGAGGAGCTGGCTCGAAAGTCCAATCGAAGTGATAACGTGAAAGGTGATATCGAAAAGAAGGCTTTTTGAAAGAAAAGCATTCATATCGAAAATAACACCGGCATCGTGAAAGAGATTGGCTTTTTAGCGGCTCAAGAAAATGAAAACAGAGATGTTAGCGATGATCCTCGCAGGAGGACAAGGCACACGTTTAGGGAAGTTGACCAAAAATATTGCGAAACCTGCAGTACCTTTTGGTGGTCGGTATCGTATTATCGATTTTACATTAAGTAATTGTGTCAATTCAGGGATTAAGAATGTTGGTGTGGTGACACAGTATCAACCTTTGGCATTGAACAGTCACATTGGAAACGGATCAAGTTGGGGGTTAGATGGTATCAATACCGGAGTGACGATTTTACAACCCTACTCAAATTCTGAAGGTGGAAAATGGTTTGAAGGAACAGCTCATGCGATCTATCAAAACATTGCCTACATTGATGAAATGGACCCTCAATATGTATTAGTATTATCCGGTGACCATATCTACAAGATGGATTACGAAGAAATGCTGGAAAAACACAAAGAAAACGATGCGTCTCTTACTGTTGCAGTGCTAGAAGTGCCAATGAAAGACGCTTCCCGCTTTGGTATCATGAACACAGATAAAAATGACCGGATCATTGAATTTGATGAAAAACCAGCAGAGCCAAAAAGTAACTTAGCTTCAATGGGAATCTATATCTTTGACTGGGCTCGCTTACGCAGCGTACTGTTAAGCAATTATACAAAAGACGGCGAAATGGTCGACTTTGGGAAACACGTGATTCCATCTTACTTGGAAAGTGGCGACAATGTATTTGCTTATCGTTTTTCAGGCTATTGGAAAGACGTGGGTACCATTGATTCTCTTTGGGAAGCTAATATGGAATTTATCGATCCACAGATGGAACTGGGAATCCGTGATAAAAATTGGCAAGTCTTCTCAAAAAATCCGATTGCTCCTCCTCATTTCATTACAGAAACAGGTTCTGCAAAAAATTCGTTGATCATGGATGGTTGCTATGTTGCTGGAGATATTGAACATAGTATTTTATCAGAAAATGTTCAAGTCAAAGAAGGAACCAAGATCACAGATAGTGTGGTCATGCCTGGAGCAGTCATTGGGAAAAATGTAACACTAAAACGCGCGATCATTGGAGAAAATGCAGTGATCGGTGATGATGCAGTCATAGACGGAACAGATGAAATTGCTGTTGTTGGTTATTCTGAAGTGATAGGAGTGACGATTGATGAGAACTAATAAAATGTGTGCCATTTTAGGCAATCTGCACCGCTACAAAGAACTGATGCCCTTAACGGAAAGTCGTCCGTTGTCGACGCTATTGTTTGATTGTAAATATCGTTTGCTTGATTTCAACTTGTCAAGTATTGAAAATGCAAATATCAAACAAGTGTATATGATTTTTAATGAAGGAGAAACACAATCCGTATTTGACCATATCGGTGGCGGGAAAGAATGGAACCTAGATGGTGTTCAAAACCGTTTCTTCATTCATTTGTTCCAAGACTCATTAAAACAGCAAGCTGCTGGTCAAGAGTATTACTATAACGTGATCGATTATTTGGAAAAATCTAAATCAGAGCATACGGTTTATATGGGCAGCAATATTTTATGCAACATCGATTTGCGGGCGTTGCTGAAAATCCACCAGTTACAGAATAAAGAAATGACGGTCGTTTATAAACGAATCAGCAGTGATAACGTAAGTGACAACGACTTGATCTTTTCAGTTGACGAAGAAGGCCATTTGAATGAAGCTGTCCAAGCGAAGAAATGCGAGACAGAAAGTATGGTCAATCTTTGCACTGATATCTTCATCATCAAAACAGACCGCCTGATCCAAGCTTTAAAAGAAGGACAAGCTGTAGGTGCTACTCCAGACCTAGGTCGTTTCTTGCGGGAACGAATCTCTATCGAAAATACTAGCTTGTATGAATATACTGGTTATTTAAGCAATATTTATGATATTCAATCCTATTACCAAACCAACATGGATATGTTAGATGTCCACAAATTTACCTCATTGCTTTACTCAAATCAAAAGATCTACACCAAGCTGAAGAATGAAGTGCCAACCTATTACGCTGAGACTTCGGATGTCAAAAATAGTCACTTTGCTTCTGGTTGTATCGTAGAAGGATCTGTCGAACGGTCACTTGTTGCCCGCAGAACAACGATTCATCCGAATGCCCATGTCAAAGACACGATCATTTTTGGGAATAATGAAATCAAGGAAGGTGCTGAAGTTTCCTATGCTATTCTCGATAAAAATGTTGTGATCGCAGAAGGTGTCAAAGTTAGAGGAACCAGTGACGCACCGATCGTCGTCAAAAAAAATACCCATGTCACTGAAGATCTAATTGGAGGAGCAACGGCATGAAGGTACTATTTGCCGCAGCAGAATGCGCGCCATTTTTCAAGACAGGTGGACTAGGGGATGTCGTGGGTGCATTGCCCAAAGAACTTGTCAAAAAAGGGGTAGAAACAGTCGTGGTTCTGCCATTCTTTACTAAAATGTCAGCCGACTATCAAGAACAGCTGGAAGATTGTTTTTCATTTGAAGTCAATGTGGGTTGGCGTAAGCAATATTGTGGGTTGAAGAAACTAGTTCTCAATCGTGTTACCTACTATTTTATCGATAATCTGTACTATTTTGGTCGTGATAATTTATACGATTATTATGATGATGGCGAACGTTTTGCCTTCTTTCAACTAGCAACTATCGAAATGATGGAGAGAATCGATTTTATTCCTGACGTGATTCATGTGAATGATTACCATACAGCAATGATTCCTTTTCTTCTGAAAGAAAAATATCATTGGATCAATGCTTATCAGAATATCCGCACCGTTTTGACGATTCATAACATTGGCTTTCAAGGATGGTATAGCAAAGATATTTTACCGGACTTGTTTGGCATGGGGACAGAGCGTTACGATGACGGGACATTACGATTAAATGACTGTTTGAATTTCATGAAAGCAGGTATTTTATACGCAGATCGTATCACAACAGTCAGTCCTTCTTATAGTGAGGAAATCAAAACACCAGAATTTGGTTGCGGACTTGAAGTCATTCTAAGAATGGAATCTGGGAAACTGCAAGGAATATTGAACGGAATCGATTATGAAACCAACGATCCCGCAACAGATCCATTGCTGCCCTATCATTTTACTTCCGATGAAATGTCCGGTAAAGCTGCAAACAAGCAAGAATTGCAAAAGATGCTGGGGCTGCCAGCGCGTGATGTTCCTCTTATCACAGTGGTCAGCCGCTTGACTACACAAAAAGGTTTTCATCTTGTAATGCCAGAAATGGAAAACTTATTGCAATTTGATGTTCAATTTGCGCTGTTAGGAACGGGAGAACCGGAATTTGAAGAAGGATTCCGTTACTTTGCTGCAAAATATCCAGAAAAATGTGCTGCGGTGATTTCTTTTGATATTGGACTGGCGCAAAAAATGTATGCCGGAGCGGATCTGTTCTTGATGCCTTCTGCTTTTGAACCTTGCGGGCTTTCACAAATGATCGCCATGCGTTACGGGACATTGCCAGTCGTGCATGAGATTGGCGGACTAAAAGATACGGTAGATTCATACAATCCAATCACTCATCAAGGCACCGGATTTGGTTTCCAAGAGTTCACGTCATTTTATTTGATGAATGCAGTGAAACAAGGAATCCTGCTTTATCAAGACGACCAGCAGACGTGGAAATCTTTGCAAGCACAAGCCATGAATAAAGATTTTAGCTGGGACATTAGTTCCAATCAATATATTGATCTCTACCAAGCGATCAAAGTATAATCAAGTATAAGACAGAAGTATTCATTAGTCTGAAAGTAGAGCGGGTTTGACAGAACGACCTAGCGACAAGGGCGATTGGTGCTTCTGTCCTTTTTCATACAAATTGATAGTCATAAAGGAGTGAATTGTAATGGAGAAAGCTACCTTGCAAGAATTATTAGAAACCCGGTTGAAAGATATTTTTTCGATCGAGATCGCAGAAGCTTCACCGCAAGAATTGTTTTTAGCTTTAGCTAACGTGGTCAAGAGCTGCTACGCGAATGATTGGAGCCAGACACGAAAAAATCTGCTCGTTGAACAGCAGAAACAGGCGTATTATTTCTCAATCGAATTTTTACCTGGAAAACTGTTGAAAAGTAATCTACTGAATTTAGGGTTGCTGGATACTGCGGAAGAGCTCTTCGAAGAGTTATCCTTTTCATTAGATGAAGTTGCTGAAGTTGAAAAAGATATGGCATTAGGAAATGGTGGACTGGGACGATTAGCTTCTTGTTTCATGGATTCTTTGGCTTCATTAGGGTTGCCAGGAAATGGGAACGGCATCCGTTATAATTATGGCCTTTTTAAACAAAAGTTTGTAGATGGGCATCAAGTAGAGCTGCCTGACGACTGGTTACGTGCCGGAAATGTCTGGGAGGTTCGAAAGGAGAGTAAAGCCGTGGATATCCAATATGGCGGCGAAGTGTACTTGATTGAAGACGAGAATGGGAGGCTGCGTCCTGAACGGCATGGTGGGTATGTTTGGCGTGCGGTTCCTTATGATACCGGAATGGTTGGCTATCAAAATGATATGATCAATACATTACGTTTGTGGAGCGTTGAGGTTCCTGCAGCGGAAGAAGCCAACTATGCAACCATTGAATCTCGTCGTTCTCTAGAAGATCTGACCGCTGTCTTGTATCCAGATGATTCTAATGAACGAGGCAAGAAGACTCGACTTATGCAAGAATATTTCTTTGTCTCAGCAGGCATTCAAAGTATTGTTCGCTACTATTTAAAATTGAATCATCCGCTAACGATGATGAGTGAAAAAATTGCTATTCATATCAATGATACCCACCCTGCATTATGTGTATCCGAATTGATGCGGTTATTGTTAGATGATCATGATTTGCCATGGGAACAAGCATGGGCAATCACAGTGAAAGTCATGAGCTATACCAACCATACGATTATGGCTGAAGCTTTAGAAAAATGGCCGATTGATCTATTCAAAGAAGTTATTCCTCGGAATTACCAAATCATTGAAGAAATTGATCGTCGTTATCTTGAAGAGTATGCAGAGGTTCACGAAGCTGCCCTTCTTAATCGGACGCGTATTATTATTGATGGCCAAGTCCATATGGCGCATTTAGCGATTATTGGCAGCCATAGTGTCAATGGTGTCGCAAAGCTTCATTCTGATCTGTTGAAATCCGTTGTCCTACATGATTTTTATTTGATATTCCCAGAACGGTTCAATAATAAAACCAATGGGATCGCACAACGTCGTTGGATGCAGTTAGCCAATCAACCTTTATCAAAGGTGCTTGATATGACTATCGGCAAAAGTTGGCGCCATAACCCACAAGACTTGCAATTATTGAAAAATTACCAAGAAGATCCAACAGTATTGCAACGTCTAGCAGATGCAAAACTGACCAACAAACAAGCGTTAGCTGAATATATTCAGCAGACAACCGGGATCGAAGTTGATCCAACCGCGATATTTGATGTCCAAATCAAGCGGCTCCATGCGTATAAACGACAATTGCTGAATGTGATGCATATTTTGAAACTTTACTTTGACTTGAAAGATGACCCTCAGGCACCGATTCATCCGCGGGTATTTATTTTTGGAGCGAAGGCCGCACCTAGTTATCATTATGCGAAAGCCATTATTAAAGTGATCAATGAAGTAGCTAACCTGATCAATCATGATCCGACAATCAATGATAAGCTGAAAGTCGTCTTTTTGGAAAACTACAATGTCACATTGGCTGAGCGGATCATTCCCGCAGCAGATGTCAGTGAGCAAATTTCCTTAGCATCAAAAGAAGCTTCCGGTACTAGCAACATGAAGCTGATGTTGAATGGGGCAGTCACGATCGCGACATTGGATGGCGCGAACATTGAGATTCGAGATGCAATCGGAGATGAGAACATTGCCATTTTTGGATTAACAGAAGAAGAGGTCTATGCTTATTATGCCCAACAAAACTATTCTGCGTATGCGTTTTATGAAGAAGATCCTGTGCTGCAACGAGTTGTGAATGCATTTATTGACGGAACGATCCCAAATATAGAAAGAGAAGGTCGGGAAGTGTTTGATTCACTATTAAAATATAATGATGAATACTTCTTGTTGAAAGACTTCAAATCTTATTGTGATGCCCAATATCGCGTGGATTTAGCTTATAAAGACCAACAGCGCTGGCAAGCGATCAGCTTGATGAATATTGCGAATGCCGGCAAATTTTCCGCAGATTATACGGTTCAAAATTATGCTGATGACATTTGGCAGATCGAACCATTGTATGCACATGTCAAAGAGCCAAATTCAGCTAGTCTGACGTAATAATCTATTGCACTTGGTCATTGAATATTCCCAAAAGGCACCACAGCTTTCGTGAATTATTCACTGAAATATGATATGATTATAAAAAATCGCAACCAGAGGATGAGTGAATTGGCAAATTATTTAGATGTGAAACGCAAACATTTCCGTTTTCCAGCATATGATGATCAAGAAGGTGTAAAGCTGCAGTCCGAACACAAGGAAGTTTTCAGTCAGTCTGATGATTGGATTTTGACAGAAATCAAGGATCAACCTAGCACGAGCAGCAAAGAAAAGGATTCTGCTCACTCATTGCGTCGGAAAGTTCCTTCCAGTCACCCCAATTACGGTCATAGTGTGCGGCAAAAAGAAGAATTAGCGCAACATCGGGCAAATTTACCAAGCTATGGAAAACGACCTTTGCAGGAAAGTACACCTACCGGCAAAACAAATCTTTTTGGCAATGATCAACGACGTGCTTCTTATAAAGTGACGAGTAAAGCAGAACGGGCTGAAACGCCAACACCGACCAAGAAAGAGTATTCTGGGCGATCTTATTTTGTTCCCAAATACATTCCTGCATCGATCATCCCTGAACAAGAAAAAGAAGAGATCACTTCACAAGAACTGATGGATTCAATGGAGAAACCCCGCGAATCCTATTTGCTCTTTGATACTGAGCCAGCAGCCTACCAAGTAAAAGAAGGCGATGATCCCACGGTCAGAAAGTTCAATCGACCGCAATCTGTAGGCATGACACGGCGGGAATTTCGCGGCATGAACAAAAAAAACGGCGATAAGCGAGCTGTTCTGGATCGTTCCTTAGAAGGAATGATCGAAGAGGGGCAGTCAGAAAGCAATAAAAATGGCTACTTTCGCTCTTGATGAGTAGGACAACTGAAATAAGCAAAGGCACTCGTGAGAATCTCTCGCTCAACAAGCAGTTGGGAGTTATTCGTTAATAAAACAAGGATAATGATTTAAACAACAAAGAAAGCAACTATCTGAATTGTAGATGAAGCTGTGGCGCTAGCTTGCTGGATGAAGTAAGCTGACAAAACCAGTCGCTATCATCTGTGATTTGGATAGTTGTTTTGTGCTTCAGAATACCGCTAGTCTTTTCAAAAAATATCAAGAAAGCTGAAGCGACAATTTCCGTTAAAGAAGCGGCAGCTGTCCTCCTTGTTTTTATTTGTTGAAAGAAAACGGTGACTAACAGATGGCAACTTCTCAATTATTTTCACTTTTGAGAAGCATTTGCTATTCTTAAAAGAGGAGGGATACGGGATGGAAATTGATTTGCAAATGTTAGCGATGATCTTCTTTATCAATATGGCTTATGTCACATTGAATACAATTCGTTTTTTATTGACGATGAAAGGGTATCGGCTGATTGCACCGCTGGTCAGTATGGTCGAGATCACGATTTATATATTAGGATTGTCGATGGTATTGGATCGCTTAGACAATCCATTGAACCTACTGTTTTATGCATTAGGTTACGCCGCAGGAGTTAGTGTTGGAATCAAAATCGAAGATCAGCTAGCTTTAGGCTATACGATGGTCACGGTGATTTTACCGACGAATACAGATGAAGAAAAGAATTTGCCAAAAATTTTACGCCAAGAAGGATATGGTGTTACTCAAAGTTACGGAGAAGAATTAGAAGGTCCGCGATTGATCCTTGAAATTCTCTCACAACGCAAAAGCGAGAAGAAACTGTTTCAAAAAATCAAACAAATCGAAGAACGGGCCTTTATCATTAGCTATGAGCCCAAATATATTTCTGGCGGCTTTTGGACGAAGAAAATCAGTCGGAGAGAAGCTCGGGTCAAAAAAGAACAAAAAAAGGAATAGCTCTTTTTCTCTCCTGTGCGACGGTCCTTTTTTGAGATATAATAGGCAAGAATTTGGTTTGGAAGGAAGCGAATTTGAATGGAAAAACAAGCAAACGGCATGATGGCGGTGATAGCAGCACTCATCTCGAATATTTTAGTTGCCATCAGCAAGTTTGTCGGCTACGCATTGAGCGGCAGTGCGGCGATGTTGAATGAAAGTATTCACAGCGTGGTCGATTGCAGCAATCAAATCTTTCTGTTGATCGGTGATAAACGAGCAACGAAAGGGCAAAGTGAACTTCACCAATTTGGCGAAGGACGCGCGAAATACTTCTTTAGTACGATCGTAGCGATGATGCTGTTTTTTGGTGGGGGCGCTCTAGGTGTAATGGAAGCTTTTGAAAAGCTGCTGCATCCTGCTCATGAAGTTGGTAATACTTGGCTAGTGATTGGTATTTTGCTTTTCGGTTTAGTTGTAGAAGGTAGTTCTTTGTGGATCGCGATCAAAGAAATTCGGACCTTGAACGTAGAAAAGCAGCCTATTTATCGGTTTTTGAAAGAAAGTCGCCATAGTGAGATCTTGATTATCTTTACCGAAGACTTTTGTGCAGTGATTGGCTTGATTTTGGCAATGGGTGGAACGATCTTGACAATGGTCACTGGCAATGCGTTTTTTGATGCTTTCAGTGGCTTGCTGATCGGTATTTTGTTGATGATTGCTGCTATCTTTTTGGCACGAGAATTTTACAGTTTATTGATTGGCGAAAGCGTGACGAAAAGAGATCTTGTACTGATCAAAGAAGCCTTTGATCGTCCAGATGTCGATCGATTATTGGATATCAAAACCGTTCATTTAGGTCCTGCGGAAATCTTAGTCGCTGCCAAAATTGATATCACAGCAAAACAAGAGGAGATCGGTTATCAAATCATTAACGAGATCGAAGCAAAGATCCGCAGCTTCATGCCGGATAAAAAAATGTATATTTATATTGAAACGGATGAGTATGATCCTCATTATATGGAGAAACGGCGAAAACTTGTCCGATCACAAGACTGATTTTTGTAGAACAAAGCCAGTTTTTTTGATACAATAGACAAGGATTATCTAAGACGAAGGAGAATAAACCATTATGATCAATGCAAGTGATTTAAGAGCAGGAATGACATTCGTGCAAGACGGCAAACTAATCAAGGTATTAGAAGCCAGCCATCATAAACCTGGTAAAGGGAATACAGTCATGCGTATGAAATTGCGCGATGTTCGTTCAGGTTCAACCTATGATACAACATTCCGTCCAGAAGAAAAATTTGAAAAAGCTCATATTGATACGAAAGCTGTTCAATATTTGTATACTATGGACGATACAGCGTTCTTCATGGACTTGGAAACCTATGAACAATATGAAATTCCGGTTGAAGTTGTAGAAGAAGAAATGAAATACATTCTGGAAAACATGGAAGTGAAGATCCAATTCTTCGGCAGTGAAGTGATTGGGGTTCAATTACCATCATCAGTCATCTTGAAAGTTGTTGAAACACAACCGTCAATCAAAGGTGCGACTGTGACTGGCTCAGGTAAACCAGCAACGATGGAAACAGGTTTGGTCGTCAATGTACCTGACTTTATCGAAGAAGGCGAATCTCTAGAAATCAATACTTCTGAAGGTACGTACATCAAACGCGCGAAATAATCATTTTCTAGAAGAGCCAAGGTTTTATGAACTTGGTTCTTTTTCTTTTAGAAAGAAGGATCAACATGAATGTACTTGTTGTGGCATTTTTTGCATTTTTTGGCGGCATGGCACGCTATTTTCTTGCTTCGGAATTGCCGTCTTGGGGCATCTTCCCTTTAGGCACATTACTGGCTAATTTTATTGGCTGTTTTATTTTTAGCTTTTTAGTCAAGCAGATCATGACGAAAAGACAATTGAATGGACGTTTGATCTTGGGCATGGGGACCGGATTTTGCGGTGCTTTGACGACTTTTTCATCCTTTGCACTTGACACGGTGCAGTTGCTGCAAAAGCAAGCCTATGGGTTAGCGGCGGGGTATTTGATCCTGTCGATTTGCGGCGGGTTATTTTTTGTCTGGTTAGGCGAAGCCCTCGTTAGAAAGCAGGTGTAAGTATGGCATATATCGTTGTAGGAATTGGTGCAGCCATGGGCGCTGTCCTGCGTTATGGTATCAATCGTTATTTTGAACGAAGACCACATCCTTTTCCCAAAGCCACTTTGCTGATTAATTTATCTGGTGCGTTGATACTAGGGATTCTTGCCGGTCTTCAGATTGATCAACACTTGTATCTTTTGCTTGGAACAGGGATCATGGGCGGTTATACTACTTTTTCAACAATGACGATTGAATTATTTACATTGCTAAAGACCAATCGCCAGTACTTTTATCTTTATTTTTTCAGTACGTACATTGTAGGATTGACGGCTAGTTTTATTGGGTTGATGATAGGTGCTTATTTGAACTGAAAAGGAGTAGACGATGATTGCATTCATGTCAGCAGAAATGTGGCTTAAAAGTGAGTTTTTTTATTATTCAATCGTTCCGGTTTTATTAGTCGTTGGATTAGTGGCGCTTTTACTTTTGCTGATCCTTTTGTTGTATCGGGAGAACCGGCGGCAGGGTTTGATCTGGCTGCCTGTCGTAGTTTTGTTGCTTTGCGGCGGCGGTTTCTTGTTAGGAGATCATTTTTTTCACGACTTTAAAAATGACAATGCACAAATTACGCCAAATATCCGCGATCGGGAAAAACGCTTTATCGGATATAAATATTATGATCAGAGCACGTTGGCGGCTTATCAGCGAATCCAAAGTGAAGCCATTCCTTCTCTGGGGATCTATCAAGCAGAACCGGTTAGCCGAGAAATCCAATTTCTGGGTATTGCGCACAACTCTGTGTATTTCAAACTAGGAGAACAGTATTACTATTTGCGCCAAGAGCCAATCTTTGCGAAACAAGAACAAGCTGAGCTGCAAGGTGTCCAATACCATCTGATTGAGTCCGCTTTTGCAGACATCGGTTTTTTTACAGAAACAAACAATTATTTAACAGCCATCGTTTTGCCTGAGAGCAAAAAAGAGTTAGTCTATGAATCCATTGATGGGATCTTGCCAAAAGAGTTTGGCAAAAGTCAAACAGCTTGGGCAGTCCCTGGAAACCAATAAAAAATGTCATTACATGAGACAAAAGGATAGGTGAATCATCCGATTCATCTATCCTTTTGTGATGTCTTTACTTCCCATTGAAGATTGAGCATTCAAAACATTTTTTTCTTTCTGTTCAGTCAAATAACGTTCTTTGTGTTTGCGCACCAGTTTTTTAAAGGCAGCTTCCGCTTTTGTGGCTTCACTACGGGTAGCAAAACTTTCCGCATGGATCATTTGTAAGGGGCGACGACTAGCTGGATGAGTGTACTTTGCTCCAATGCCTTGATTGTGTTGATGCAGGCGGCGTATCAAATCTGTGGTATAACCACCGTAAAAGGTATTGTCTTTACAGAGCAATACATAGAAGTAATGCGTATCAGCTGCCATAAAGCATCCGACTCACTTCCTCACTGTAGCTCCCATCCGCATGATAAGTGATCAGCGGTGAGGCAATCTTGAAACCATCAGCTTTACCATCCTTGATGCCCTCGATCAATAGGATATTCGCGTCTTTCCCTGCTTTGGGATAGACGAAACGGACACGTTTGGGTGCGATTCGATATTTTCTCATGCAGTCTAAAATATCCAAAAAACGATCAGGTCGGTGAACCATAGCAAAGCGCCCATTCATTTTCAGCGCTTTACTGGCTGTGTAGACCACCTCGTCTAATGTGGTCTCGATTTCATGGCGAGCAATCGCCAGATAAGGATTGGGATTTTTAACAGCAGTGGGAACATTTTTGAAATAGGGCGGATTACAGACCAAGAGATCCACCGAGTCCGGTTTGATTTTGGTAAAGATGTTTTTTAAATCCATTGGGTAAACCGTTATTTGTTCCTCAAGCCCATTCAAGCTTACACTGCGTTGGGCCATATCAGCCAGCCGATCCTGCAGCTCGATCTGGTAAATATGAGCCGAAGTTTTACGGCTGATAAACAAGCCGACTGCACCATTTCCAGCACACAGATCAACGATTCGTCCCCGTTTGGGAATCGTTGGGAAGTTAGCTAGCAAGACGGCATCGAGGGAGAAAGAAAAGACCTCGCTGCTTTGGATGATTTTGATATCTTCCGCATATAATTGATCTATGCGTTCGTTTGATTGCAACATGAAAGCATACTCCTGTTCTAATTCATTTCCTTTGTATTATACTACGATTAAGAATAATCGGAAACGACAAAAAAGGCTTGTCATTTGAAGCGTTTTTTTGCATACTTATAAAAGAAACTGGAAAGGAAAGTGAGTATGTTTTTTAGCTTTATGCGAGGCGTGGTTCGGGTCATTTTGTTTTTGATCAACGGGAACGCCCGATATCAAAACAAAGAGGCTTTGCCGCAAAATGAAAATTACATATTGGTTGCACCTCACCGTACCTGGTGGGATCCGTTGTATCTGGCGGTGGCTGCTCGTCCCAAAAAGTTCAGCTTTATGGCAAAAGAAGAATTGTTTAAGAATCCAATCTTGCGCTTTATTTTGATTCATGCGAATGCTTTTCCGGTAAAGCGTGACAAACCAGGGCCGAGTGCTGTCAAAACACCGGTGAAAATCTTAAAAGATACAGATCTGAGTCTCATTATGTTTCCTAGCGGAACAAGACATTCGACCGCGCTGAAGGGTGGCATGGCACTGATCGCCAAAATGGCGAAGGTAAAAATCGTTCCTTCTGTTTATCAAGGTCCCTTAACGCTAAAAGATTTATTTAAACGTCGACGAGTAACCGTTCGTTTTGGGGAGGCGATCGATATCAGTGATATCAAGAAAATGGATAAAGAAGGGTTAGCAGAAGTGGAACGCCGCATTCAAGGTGCTTTTACAAAGCTCGACCAAGAAATAGATCCGAATTTTGTTTATGAAGTAGAAGAGAAGGAACGCTGATGCGTTTCTTCTTTTATTTTTGACTGTGTTTTAAATAAATATTGAACTTGATAATTTTTTGAGGATATGCTATAAGATAATCAATAACAAGGGATTAGTTACAGGTTTAGAGGGCCTATTAGGGCAAATAGTAATTCTTTGATTTCAGATGTTCAAAAATTATTTGTGAAAGTAGAATATATAAATACAATTAGATACTTGTTTTATAGTGCAAATTAAAATGAAGATTTTTACACATCGAGGAGGTAAAATGATATGAAGCCAAAAGAAATACTTTGCCAATGGGTTGACGCATTTAATCATGCGGATGTAGAAATTATTTCAGAATTATATGATGACAATGCAATAAACCATCAGGTTGCCAATGAGCCAGTTATTGGAAAAGAGGCTATAAAGAAAATGTTTGAACAAGACTTCTCTAACGCAGAAATGGTTTGTATCGTTGAAAACATTTTCGAAGATGGACAATGGGCAATTTTAGAGTGGCGTGACCCATTAGGTTTGAGAGGTTGCGGTTTTTTTCAAATAGTAAATAATAAAATTTTATTTCAAAGAGGCTACTGGGATAAGCTATCTTTCTTGAAACAGCACAATTTGCCTATTGAATAAAATGAATAGATATCTTATATAAATAGTTTGTAAATTTCTTAAAGGTGCATTAAGGGAAAGATAATAATTTCCCTTAATGATTGTTAGAATAGTAACACTGCGTTAAAACATAGTCTTATTTCTAATTTCTAAAGTAGGGTTGCTTCGTGCTTCTTACCTAGGAAAAGCAGCTCCTTATTGGTATGCTCAAAAAAATTTTAAAAAGGAGTCTCTGTTAGACAGAGGCTCCTTTTTTAGCTCATCAAGAGTTATTCAGTGACTGGTTGATTTTCCTTTTCCAATTCATTTTTGTCATAGATTTTTACAAATGGATAATAAATGAGGATGGAAAGTACAATCAAAAGAATGTTTAAGACGATTGCTCGCCAGTCACCGCCTGTTGCAAGAAAGGCACCAATTGGTCCTGGCAATGTCCAAGGGGCATTGACGGTCACTTTGTTGACTAAACCAGCCGAGGTGGCTACCCAGGCAATTACACCATTGACTAATGGTGCAATGATAAATGGCGGAATCAAAATTGGATTCAAGACGATAGGCGTCCCAAAAATCAGCGGCTCATTGATATTGAAAATAGCAGGGATCAATGCGGTTTTTCCTAGTTTTGATCCGAATTCGGATTTTGTACGAAAAGCAAGCAAGATCGCCAGACCGATGGTTGACCCTGCGCCGCCGATCCAAATGAACCATTGGTAGAATGGCTCAGCAGCAATGTTGGGAATCACATCGCCAGAAGCTAACGCAGTGGTGTTGCCTTCCAATAATTGCAGCCATAACGGCCGTGCCAGTGAACCAACGATCGAGGCACCATGGATCCCAAAGGACCAAAAGAATGTCGTTAAGAAAGTGATCAATAAGACACTTGGCAAGCTATCGGCTGCGCTAACTAGAGGATCAACAACTTTTGCTACGATGGTATGCCAGTCAAAGCCAATGTAATAGGTGATTGCCCCCATACCTAAAATAATGATCAATGTTGGCGTTAAAGCTTCAAAAGAACGAGCAACAGCAGGAGGGACTTGTTCCGGCATCGTGATTTTAAATTTAGATTTATCCGTCAAACGATAAATCTCCACAGCTAAAATCGATGTAATGATCGCTACGAACATCCCGGCACTGCCCAAGTTTGCCATTGGTAAAACAAATCCGGCTGTACCAGCAGCCTCCAAAGCTTCGGGGGGAATATTTATTGGCGTGAAAGTCAATAAAAAAGCTGTGGTGGCTAAGATACCACCAGAGAGACCATCGAGTTTATAGGAACGGGCTAAGCTAAAGCCGATCCCGAATGCGGCATATAAACTCATAATGTACATCGTCATGCGGTAAGGAAGCAAGATCGTGGTCGCATGGCTCGAAAGAAATTGATAGATTCCCCAGTCTTGTGGCAGGGGAGGAAAAGCCAAAATCATAAAAAATGAGCTGACGATAATCAGTGGCAAAGTAGAGACGATCCCATCGCGGACCGCCCGTAAATGCCGTTGACTCCCCAGTTTTTCCATTGGTCCAGCCAGGTGACGTTCAATGAACTGTGTAAATTTATCTAACATTTTTTAACCTCCTGTGAAAACGTTCATATGGTTGAATTGATAAAGTTATGTTGGGTGATTCCGCTCTCCTATGGGACCAAATGGATTTGGGATGATCTTTCCCAGAATCACGGATTGTTTGGCACCAGTCGCGGCAGGAGCATTATTTTTATGTCCCTGTAAGGTCTCGTATCCTAAAAGGGCAAATGCCATAGCTTCTTTCGCATCATTGGACCAACCTAAATCATTTTGGGTAATCACTGTAATCTCAACGGGTAAGTAGTTGACCAGCATTTTTTTTAGTGTTGAATTATGCGCGCCGCCGCCTGCTAAAATCACTTCAATGGGTCCGCTTTCAACAAGTGGGAAAACGAAGCGCCGATAGCTCTCGGCAATCGAGTAGGCAGTAAAATCGGTCACTGTTGCTATTAAGTCTGCTGGTTTTTCTGCAGAAAAATCTGCTAATAGTTGATCACTGAATGCTTGACCAAATAGTTCCCGTCCAGTGCTCTTAGGGGGTGCTTGATCGAAATAGGAATGATTTCTTAATTGTGTTTGCAATTTAGGAATAATGGTTCCCTGTTGAGCAATCCTTCCTTCAGCATCGTAAGGAAGTTGGAATAATTGATGCATCAGTTCATCGATGATCATATTTCCAGGACCAGTATCGAAGGCGACAAGATCACTTAATGTGCCATTTTTCGGCAGGACCGTCACATTTCCAATCCCACCGATATTTTGCAATAAGCGGGTTTTATCAGGGGAACGATACAAGAGATAATCAGTATAAGGTACAAGCGGTGCTCCTTGTCCACCAGCAGCCATATCCATCGCGCGGAAATCGGCAACCACAGTTGTTCCGAGTCCGTAGGCAATGATTGACGGCTCTCCAATTTGAAACGTACTGGAAACAAGCGGGTTTTCCGAGGGTGCATGCCAAATAGTTTGTCCGTGGCTAGCAACAAAGTCAATGCTAGTTTCGGTTACTGCTGTTTCTTGGCAGACCTGACGACAAGCAGCGAGAAAGGCATAGCCTAGCTCAACATTTAACTGACAGATCAAGGAAACAGAAGAGTCCTCCGGGTCACAGGCTTGTTTTATTCTTTGGCGCAGCTCGGGGGAAAAAGCAGTAGTCGTCAGATGCAACAGACGAATAGATGGCTGTGAATGATTATCGATTTCTACTAATGCGGCATCAACACCATCTAAACTAGTTCCAGACATGAGTCCAATTCCAAGCATTGTTTCTCCTCCTTTCTTTTGTGTTTGTCGAAACCAAATTAGATGAACTTGGGCGGAAATGTATTCGGTTTCAACCTCGTCTTTATTGTAGTGTATGTGTAATTGCATTTCAATGATTTTTTTGTAAAAGGAAATTTAATTTCATTAATTTGACAAATCAGTGTGAGAACCCGTTTGGAAAAAGAAGGACTCAATTGTCTGGGAACGAGAAGATCACGTTGATACATTCAATTCATAATCGTAAAGTGGTATAATGATGGGAAGGATATTTTTAAGAGGGTGGGTATATGCGGTTTTTACATACAGCAGATTGGCACATAGGTAAAAAATTACACGGCTATGATCTTCTCGAAGATCAAAGTTACATTATTGACCAGATAATTGATCTGGCGGAAGAACAATCAGTAGATGCAATTATCATTGCTGGGGATCTTTATGATCGCACGGTGCCAGCCGTTGACGCAGTGAAATGTTTAAATGAGAAAATAGCGAAAATCAATTTAGAAAAAAAGTTTCCTTTACTAGCGATTTCTGGTAATCACGATAGTCCGACACGACTTGAAACTGGCAGTCCATGGTTCAAAAATACGCAATTTTACCTAACGACCTCCATTGAAGAAAGTATTGAGCCGATTGAATTTTCTGACACCCAGTTTTTCTTGTTACCTTATTTTGAACCGATCGAAGCGCGTTTGTTTTTTGATGAAAAAATCACAACGATCGCAGAAGGGGTGACTCGGGTCCTTCAAGAGATGAAGCAGTATTTTGATTCTACGAAAAAACAAGTCTTGGTGACTCACTTTTTTGTAGCTGGTTCAAGCCAGACGGATTCGGAAACCAAAATTCAAGTAGGCGGATTGGATAGTGTACCGACAACGGCTTTTGAAGGGTTTGACTATGTCGCCTTAGGACATCTTCATGCAAATACTGCGCTAAATCATGAACGAATCCGTTATAGCGGGTCTCCGTTGAAATTTTCATTGTCTGAAATAACCAATGAGAAAGGTGTTTATATCGTAGATACTCAAAAGGACCAGCGGCATTTTTATCCGTTGCGGCCGAAAAGAGATCTTCAGCAATACACTGCTTCTTTTGAAACATTGCTTGATCCTGCCTTTTATCGGCAAGTGGATCGAGAGGCCTTCTTACACTTCACGTTAACGGATCGAGCCGTAATTCCTAATATGATGAATCAATTACGGCGGGTCTATCCTCGAATTTTATCTGTGGAGCGGCAAAGTGGGCGAATCGTCAGCAAGAAAAATTTGACATTAGCCGATGAGGAGGATCCGCAACGGGTGATCGCCCATTTTTATAAAGAAATGACTGGAGAACCGTTAAATGAGCAGCAGCAAAAATGGCTCACAGGTTTGACAGCGGGTGGAGAGAAGGAGCGAGAGCAGTCATGCAGCCAAGAAAATTAATCATGAAAAACTTTGGTCCCTACATTCATGAGGAACTGGATTTTGGCGACTTTCAAGAAGGTGGTTTGTTTCTAGTCAGCGGGAAAACCGGGGCTGGCAAGACGACGATCTTTGATGGAATGACATTTGCATTATTTGGAGAAACTTCCGGAAATTTGCGGTCCGGTAAAGAAATGCGTTCGACATTCGCTTCCCCCACAGAAGAGACGAGTGTCCGTTTTTCCTTTGACCATCAACATTTGCACTATGAGATCGAACGACGTCCCGAACAAGTCTTAGCCAAAAAACGCGGCGATGGAGTCACGAATCAAGCAGCTAAGGTACGGTTGACGATCTATGATCAGCAAGGAAAAGAGCGCAAACAAATCAGCAAAAAAAATGAAGTAGATATCTTCATCAAAGATCTGCTGCAATTGGATGCCAAACAATTCTTCCAAATCATTTTGCTGCCTCAAGGAGAATTTCGCAATTTTTTGATCGCCAGCAGTAATGAAAAAGAAAAAGTTTTGCGGAATATTTTTGGAACGGAAATGTATCAGCGCTTCAATGAATGGCTGAAAGAACAGGTCAAAAAGCAAACCAAACAAATTGAAAAACAACAAACGGCAGCGGATCATTTGGTCACACGCTTTGAGTGGACCGAACCGGCTGCTCCGGTTTCGTTGGTTGAGACATTAGCGTACTGGCAGACAGATCTTGAGAAACAACGAAGTCATCAGCAAACAATTGAAGCAAAAAAATCCCAAGCGGAGCAAGAGAAAAAGACCGCACAGGAAGCTTTTTATTTGGCAAAAGAAATCCATAAAGCACTTGCCGAGCAACAGGAACTCAGCCAACAGGCAGCGAATCTAGCTGCGAAAGAAAGTCAAATTTTAGACGATAAGCTGCGGCTGCAGCAGCTAGATTGGGCGAGTGAGCATCAAGAAATCTTACGCCAAAAAGATGAGCGGACAGCTGAAGTAGCACAGGCTATTCAACAACTTACATTCAATCAGCAATCATTAGAACAATGGCAAGAGTCTCAAGAGATATGGGACAAAAGCCGAGAAGTTCAGGTAGATCGAAAGGACGAACATACGGCAGCTAAGCAACGTTTACAAATACTGGCACAGTTAAAACCATTAGCCGAGCAAGTTCAGCAACAAGAAAAACAGGTCGCTTCTTTGCAGGAAACGGTGACTCAACAGGAAAAACAAGCGCAGCATCTGAAAGAACAGCAAAATCTTGCTATGAAGCAGGAGCAAGGATTAAAAGAAGAAATCCAAAAGCATTCGATCTACCAAGTACAGGAAGTCCAACTGGTTCGTGGAGAAAATCTATTGTACCAATGGCAGATGTTGAAAAAAGAGGAGCAGCAGCTGACTGATACCCAACAGCAACTAACAGACCAGCAGCGGAAATTGCAAGAGGAGCAGCAGCAGTTAGTAAGTAAATATGATGAGTTAACTGAAAAATTGGTGCAAGAAAAAAGTCGAAATGCCAAGATGCAGATTGCTCGTTTAAGTCTCTTATTGGTGGAGGGGGAACCTTGTCCGGTCTGTGGCTCTTTTGAACACCCCGCTGCTCAAAAACATACAGAGTATAGTAATGAAGAAATCATTGATAGCGAGCAGCAACTTGAATCTTTGGAGAATCAGCTGCAACAAGTTGGTGAAGACCGTTCGACGAACTTGCTGCTGCTAGAACAAGTCAATGACCAGTTTCAAACAATTAAACAAAAAATGAGCGCGTTGAAGGAAAAACAACAGACAACGTATCAGACACTGCGAGAAATCCTCCAGCCGTTGATGGAAAATATGCTAGGTCAAACAGTCCTGAAAGAAGGAGTTGGCAAGGAACCAGCTGATCCATTGCTGGCAGAAGGATTGACTGAAAAGGAAATTGCCACCACCTATTTCAAATGCCAACAAATCAATCAGCAGTTGAAAGAGCAATTTGCTCTAGACAGTCAGAAATTGACAGAGGTCCAAGCAAACAGCCAACATCTTACAGAAGAATTGACAGCACTTGAAGCAAGTCTCAAGACTGCTAGTGACGCTTTACGTTTGGAAGAAGGAAAGCTGTCCTCACTAAAAGAGCAAACGGAGGGAGTATCTCTGGAGCAGTTGAACGAGGAACAGGAGCAACTAGCAGCACAATCGTCTCGTTTAGCAGCTCTGATTGAAGCGGATCAGTTGGAAGAGCAACGTTTGAAGGAACAGTATACGATCCTGACAGAGCAGCAACGAAATCTGCAACAGTTTCTAGCCGACAAGCAACAAGCTGCTCAGCTAGCCCAAGAACGCTTGGAAGAAGTCTTGCCTGCGGCATATACCGAACAACAGATGCGCAGTCTGCTCAATGATCTTGAGGAACGCCAGGAGCTACGCAGTACGATAAAAACCTATGAACAACAACAACGTTTTGTTCAACAGCGACAGCTTGAACTGGCACAATTTTTGCAAAACAAAGCTGTGCCTGACTTGGAAGTCTTGCAAGAACAAGTAGACCAGTCTGAAACAGCGGTAGAACAATTACAAGAACAAGTAATCCGAGGAAAAGAACAAATCAAGCAAAATCAGCGATTACTTGAAGAATTGCAGATAATCTATCAACAAAACACCAAGCAATTAGAAAAAATCAGCCATTTACAGCAACTATCAGAAGTCATCAATGGAGAAAATGAAAAGAAGACCAGTTTGGAACGCTATGTTCTGCAACGATTTTTAACAGAGATCTTAGAAGTGGCGAATGTTCGCCTAGCTCGGTTGACAAGAGGACGTTATCAATTCGAGTTGGCAGACAAAGTGGGGAGCTATCGAAGCTCGACAGGGTTGGAGATCGATATCTATGATGATAATGCTGGCAGTCTTCGGCGAGCACATACCTTATCGGGTGGTGAAAGTTTTATTGCCGCATTGGCATTGGCTATCTCATTAGCTGATGTGATCCAAAATCGTTCGGGAGGCATCGAGATCGAGGCGTTGTTTATTGACGAAGGATTTGGCTCATTAGATGAAGAATCGTTGGAAATGGCGATGGAAGCATTAGAAATGATTGAAAATGAAGGGCGGATGATTGGGATCATTAGTCATGTAAGAGAATTAAGAGAGCGAATCTTGCAGCAAGTCGTTGTTCAAACAGATGGCAGTGGACAAAGCAAAATTCGTACAAAACTTTAGAGAAAGGAGGAATCAGAAGCATATGAAATGGAGTATTCCAGAAAAAGTCATTGAAAGAGGTCGGACCTATCTAAATGAAGGTCGCGTCCTATCGGTTATTCCAGATCCAGAGAGAAAGGTATGGCATGCGGAAGTCTTGGGAAGTGAGCTATATTTAGTCGATCTTGATGCGACGGCTAAAGAGATCGATTATTGCCAATGCCCCTATTGGGAAGAACATCACTATTGTAAACACACTATAGCTGTTGAACTTTATTTACGAAAGCAAGGTAAAACAAGACAAATCACAGAAGAAAAAAAGCCAGCAAAAGCCGCATTTTCGGCTTCGGAGATGTTTTCTCAGGGATTCAATCGATTGCAGTCTGGACAGCGGACGATCACTCCTTTGCAAATTGAATATCGTGTCGAAAATCTGACCACGAACCCTTACCACCAGGAGATGGATGTTCTAGGGATTTCACTAAAAGTCGGTCAACGGGGAACTTCAAAGACATATGTCGTCAAAAATATCTATAAATTTTTGCAAGTCTATCAAGAAAAAAAGAGCTATCTGGCGAACAAACAAACAGAGTTTCTTTTAACGAGTGAAGCATTTGACCAAACCAACAATGATATTCTGATCCGCTTACTAGGCATTGCTCAGACACAGCAGCTGATTGGACAAGCTGGCATCCAAGTGAAAGGCAAACTAGACAAAAAGTATTTGCTATTGCCAGTTGAATACGGGAAAGAACTATTAGAGAAAATGAACGCTGCTTATATGCAGTTAACGATTGGCAACGCTAAACTTCGTCAAGTGACTTTTTCTGAAGGCAAGCCGCTGCATTTTCGTGTTCAAAAAGAACACGGTCAATTTCCGTTATCTTTGACGAGGGATTTTGATCACTTGCTGAGCTATTACAATTGGGGCCTTCAAGGCGATACGATCGTTGAATTGACGATGGACCAAAAAGAAGTCTATTTGACGATGCAGCAATTATTCAAACGCTTTGAAGAACCAACGATCATTTATCCAAAAGCGGAACTGTCCAACTTGTTTATGCAAGTTTTGCCTCATTTACGCAAGATCGGCACGGTAGAGATCACAAAAGAGGTCGGAGCAGAGATCCAAGAGAGTCCGTTAGCCGTTGTTTTTTCACTGCGTAAAATCAAAGGTCAGATCGATTTGCAAATTGATTTCAATTATGGCGAAGTGACTTTTTCGACTGACGAAAAGCATCAAGTGATTCCTGAGGCCCATCCAGAGATTTTAAGGGATTACCCACAGGAAAAGCGGATCGAACAAGTAGTTGAAAGAATGAAGTATCAAAAAAGTACCAAAAATTGGTTCAAAGCGCTACCGGAAGGGGAAGAATTGTTTGCCTTTTTCACTCGTGAAATTCCTTTACTGCGTCAACTAGGAGAAGTACGTATCGGCAAAAAATTGCGGGAACTTTACTTAGATGCACAGCAGTACCGTCCAACGATCGAAATTGAAGAAAATGGTTCCTGGCTGGATATTCACTTTGATGTCAGCGGGATCGCTGAATCGGAGATCGATGCTGTCTTGCGGAGTTTGTTGCAGGCTGATCGTTTTTACACGACAGAAAATGGGCAAGTTCTTTCACTGGAAACAGAAGCCTTTCAAGAAGCAAGCGCCGCGCTGAAAAAATTACGGACAGCCTTTGTATCTCAGTCAGGTACGTTACAAGTTCCGTTGAATCAAGGATTGTATTTGCAAGAAGAACTAGCTGACCAAGCAACTTTTAGTCAAGGATTCAAACAAATGACGACAGATTTGATTCATCCAGAAAAATTTGCTGCACTATTGCCTCAACAGCTCCAAGCGCAATTAAGACACTATCAGGAAGTCGGATTTCGTTGGCTGAAGATGCTGAGTCAGTATCAATTTGGCGGCATACTTGCAGACGAAATGGGATTAGGGAAGACAGTTCAAACAATCAGCTACTTGTTGTCTGAAAAGCAAGAGAAGCAACAGTTGAATGCTCTGATCGTTGCACCTGCGAGTTTGACGTATAATTGGCAGCAAGAAATCAAACGCTTTGCACCAACGATCCAGTCGGTGGTGATCAGTGGTTCTCGGGAGGAACGCGGCAGCCAATTACAGCTGCCGGCAGATGTCCGCATCACATCTTATGCCAGCTTACGGCAGGACATCGACCAGTACCAAGAATTAGGTTTAGCGTATTTGATCTTGGATGAGGCGCAAATGGTCAAAAACAGCGGAACCAAAACAGCACAAGCATTGCGTTCTTTAAATGTTCCCCATCGATTTGCATTGAGTGGGACACCCATCGAGAATAATCTTGAAGAGTTGTGGTCCTTATTTGAGATGATCATGCCGGGATTTTTCCCAAATAAACAACGCTACAAAGAATTGACGACACAAGAGATCGCAAAAATGATCAAGCCATTCATATTGCGACGCGATAAAAAATCCGTTCTTCAAGATCTGCCAGAGAAGTTAGAAACGAATTATTATAGTGTACTGACAGAAGAGCAGAAAAAAATCTACCTTGCGTATTTGCGCCAAATGCGGGAAGAAATCGCACAAATGGATACAGCAGCATTTCGCAAAAATCGTATCAGCATCTTGGCTGGCCTTACTCGTTTGCGTCAAATCTGCTGCGATCCGCGATTGTTTGTGGAAGATTACGAAGGCACATCAGGCAAGCTAGAACAGGTCAAAGACCTGATTCAAGCAGCAAAAGAAAACGGCCGCCGTGTGCTCTTATTCTCACAGTTTACAAGCATGCTTTCGATCATTGAAGAAGAACTTGCTCAAGAAGGAATTGAAACCTTCTATTTACGAGGAAGCACTCCTCCTCAAGACCGTTTGAGTATGGTCGATGCTTTTAATAGTGGAGAAAAAGATGTCTTTTTGATCTCATTAAAAGCCGGCGGAACTGGATTGAATCTGACAGGGGCGGATACGGTCATTTTATATGACTTATGGTGGAATCCTGCAGTGGAAGAACAAGCCGCTGGCCGGGCACATCGAATCGGTCAGAAAAAGGTTGTGGAAGTTTGGCGAATGATCGCTGAAGGAACCATTGAAGAACGAATGGATGCTTTGCAACAAGAAAAGCGGGAACTATTCCAAAAAGTCATCCAAGGGAATGAAGCCCAGCTGAACCAAATGACGGAAGAAGATATTCGCTTGATTTTAAGCATTGGTGAAGAATAGATTCAGCGAAAACAAAACCCTTGATACGAAAGCAAGAGACAGCTAGGATGCGAAGATTTGCATCTATAGCTGTCTCTTAGTTTTTAGCGAGCCATCACAACTGCATCTGTAAAGGATAAGATACCCTCTGTCAGCTCTTCAAAAGCAGTTAACGTACAGTCAGGGTGACAATTTTTGATTTCGGGAGCTTGGCGTCGGCGATGATTCAGCCAAAGGGCTTGCCATCCCGCTTGTTTACAGCCAAAGACATCATTGTCAAAGTTATCTCCCACGTATAATGTCCGTGAGGGATCTAAATCAAACCGTTCTTCAGCAAGCTGAAAAAGTTCAATATCCGGTTTTTGGTACCCTGTTGCTTGAGAAATCAGCATGTATTCTGGATGGATCCAGCGAGTCAATTCCAATTGATCGATTTTCTTTTGTTGGTGATCTGTTGGGCCATTGGTAATGATTCCAAGCTTGATAGGTAATGAAGCCAAGGTATTGAGAGTTTCTTCTACGGCTGGATGAAGTTGGATGTTGTCTAGCTCTGTCTCGTAAGTCGCTTGAAACAATCGGCTAGCATCATTTGATAAAGGAGAGTAGCCTAAATCAATCAGCGATTGACATAGTCTAAAGGTACGAAATTCTTCTAATGTCCATTCTTTTGAGATGACTTTTCCAAAATGGTCATCGCTATGTACGCGAAAACGAATATAAAGAGGATGGAGATCTGTTGTTGCTACTTCAGGTATGATGGTTGTAACCGCATTTCGAAATGGTTGTTGTTGATCGTATAAAGTATCATCGACATCAAAGATTATCGCATTAAGCAAAAGAGACACGCCTTTCAAATGTAGTGAAAATTTTCATTTTGTTTTCGAACATATAATAGCGGATATCTTGAGAGAAAAAAAGGGCTTAAAGCTTGATAAATAAAGGTTTTATTTACTAATTTTAGAAATCCTTGGTCTCATCGCTTTTTCAAATTTGAGTGAATTTTACCCTTTTCAATCGATTTCTCATTTTGCTTTTCCAGAAAGACTTGCTTATAATGTAGATTAATGAAAAGGAGGAGGAAGTGTGTTAAAAAGGTTTTTTAGCTATTATCGGCCATACCGGTCATTGTTTGTCTTAGATTTTACTTGTGCTGTCTTTGCAGGGCTGCTTGAATTGGTTTTTCCAGTTGCCGTGAATCAAGTGATCGACAAGATTATGCCGCAGAACAATTTTCGGCTGATTTTGCTCGCTTGTTTGGGGCTATTTTTATTTTATCTGGTCAATACGATCTTGCAATATATCGTGGTCTTTTATGGCCATAAATTGGGTGTCAATATCGAGACAGATATGCGTCAAGAATTATTCCGACACTTACAGACACAGTCTTTTGAATATTATGACAATCAAAAAACTGGACGTTTGATCAGTCGGCTAACGACTGACTTGTTTGAAATATCAGAAGTTGCTCACCACGGTCCCGAGGACGTCTTTATTACGATCATGACATTGATCGGTTCATTCTTGCTGATGCTCAATATGCATGTTCAACTTGCACTTGCTACTTTTGCACTGATTCCATTGATTACGATTGCACTGGTTTTCTTCAATAAGAAAATGACGAAAGTCAATACAGAGATCTATGACAATCTAGGTGAATTCAATGCTGGGGTAGAAGCAGCAGTCAGCGGCATTCGCGTGACTCAGTCTTTTGCCAATGAGACGTTTGAACATCAACGATTTGACGGTCTGAGCGGCCTTTATCGTCGTTCAAAAATCGTCTTTTATAAAGTGATGGCAATCAGTTCTGCCTATAATTACTTTCTGATTCGACTGATCAATTTGTTTGCCTTGATTTTTGGGGCCTATTACGTGATCAAAGGGGAATTGACGAATGGACAGTTTGTTGGATTTATCTTGTTATCCAATGTCTTTGTTCGGCCAATCGAAAAGGTCAATACCATGATTGAAAGCTATCCGAAAGGATTTGCTGGCTTCAAACGCCTGACAGAAGAGCTGGACAAGAGACCGGCGATTCAAGATAAGCCAAATGCCATCGATGTACACGCACTAAAAGGCGATATCGTTTATCAAGATGTTTCCTTTGCTTATGCAGATGCGACGAAGGTATTGAACCATATTGATCTAACGATTCAATCCGGCGAGACTGTCGCTTTTGTGGGACAAAGCGGTTCTGGAAAAACAACGCTTTGCAATTTACTGCCGCGGTTTTATGAAGTAACTGAGGGTCAGATCACGATTGACGGAATCAATATCCAAGACATGACGCTTGCCTCACTACGGGGCCAGATCGGAACTGTTCAGCAAGATGTTTTCTTGTTCCCGGGAACGATTCGAGAAAACATTGCTTATGGGAAATTGGATGCGTCAGAAGAAGAAATTGCTCAAGCCGTGAAACTCGCTCATTTAGAACAAGTAATCGACCAAATGCCTGAAGGATTGGAAACAGTCATTGGAGAACGCGGGGTCAAACTTTCTGGTGGTCAAAAGCAACGGGTAGCGATTGCCCGAATGTTTCTAAAAAATCCGCCAATCTTGATCTTAGATGAAGCGACCTCTGCGTTGGATACAGAAACAGAACAAGTGATTCAAGAATCATTGAACTCATTAGCTGATGGACGGACCACATTGATTATTGCCCATCGTTTGGCTACCATCAAACATGCGACAAGGATCATTGTTGTCAGCGATAAAGGGATCTTGGAAGAAGGAACCCACGAGCAACTGTTAGCAACAGGGGGACATTACAAAGCATTATATGATGCCCAGTTCAAAAATTAGACGAAAAAAGCGACTTCGATCGCTTTTTTCGTCTATATGCAAATAAACATATTCAGTGGATATCGCTGATTTCTTCAAAGAGATTTGTTAGGATTTACTTATCAAACGCTTTCTTTGTTTGTAACATTTGTCATATTCGTTGCCGATGAAATGATTTTTCACTCATAATGAGCCACTAATGACTTGGAATAGAATACGTGATAATACAGATTTCCGTTTTTTTGAAATCTTTTAATAACAAGTTCTTTTCTTTGTTTGTAAGTCTTTAACGAGTTTTAGGTGTAAAAAAAGATTGGTAAAGACCAATGAGAGAGTACTAGTATTATAGAAAGAAACTTGTATAGAGGAGTCAGATATTATCGAATATTTTATCAAAATTAAAAAACGATAGAATTAAATCACTAGAGTGATTTAAATAAATCTATGGTTCATGATACAATTTTGACACACTGTTATACAAAAGAAATGAAATTAAAAAAAAATTTGATTTTTCTCATTTAAATTGATGTAAAGTTTGTGAAAGCTTTTGTTTGAGAGGTTTCTCTTTTAATATAACTTGAGAGTTTTATTAAAAAATACAAAATTTACACTAGATTTTTTTAAAATAGTTCTGTATAATTAAAATCAAGCAAGACAACAGAACTTGCGAATGGAATTTAAAAAAGGAGAGATGCACGTTGTTGACACTATATACTTCCCCAAGTTGCACATCTTGTCGCAAAGCTCGTGCGTGGTTGCAAGAGCATGAGATTCCTTTTGTTGAAAGAAATATTTTCTCAGAACCTTTAAATATTTCTGAATTAAAAGCAATCTTACAAATGACAGAAGATGGTACAGAAGAAATTATCTCTACAAGATCCAAAGTTTTTCAAAAATTGAACATGGATCTAGATGACCTGCCGCTAAAAGATTTATTGACACTTGTACAAGAGAACCCAGGATTATTGCGTCGTCCGATCATGATTGATGAAAAACGACTCCAAGTTGGTTTTAATGAAGATGAAATCCGTCGTTTCTTGCCAAGAGATGTTCGTCAACTAGAACTACGTCAAGCACAATTGATGGCAGGCTTATAAAAATCAAATAGTTATGAGATCAGTGAATGAAAAGCTGATCTCTTTTTTTGGCATTTTAGGATTTTCTTAAGAGGATATGCGTTTTCTCTTTACTTTTCAACAGGTTTCGTTAAAATGAACCTATAGTGATTAGCAAAAGTGAGGTGTAGCTAATATGGAAATGGAACATATCAATGAAAATACGATTCGTGTACTGATCAAGAGCGAAGATTTAGCTGCTAGGGGCATCACTTTTCTTGACCTTCTTGGAAATCACAATGAGATTGAAAACTTTTTTTATAGCATATTAGAAGAAGTAGATATTGATGAAGAATTTAAAGGCAGTGAAGCGGTGACCTTTCAAGTCTTACCTAAAGGGGATGGCTTAGAATTGTTTATCAGCAAAAACCTACCGCCTGAAGGAATGGAAAACTTTGATGATATGAGCGATGGTTCAACTGAGGACATTACGGATATGTTGAAGAAGCATGTCGCGTCACAATTACAAGAGACAGAGTCCCAGCCGGAGTTAGGCAATCGTTTTATTTTTGAATTGAACAGCTTTGAAGCAATGGTTCAATTAGCGTCCGAAGTGTATTTGGATTCAGTGACCACGAATCTTTATCAAATGAATGACCGTTACTATCTAGAAGTCCAATTTATGGATAACGATACGACAGACATCGAAGTTGAGAATGCACTGGCTTATTTAATGGAATTTGCTAACCGGACACAAGTCACTTCAGAGGTTTTGGCAGAGTATGGAAAAATCATTATGGAGCATGACGCATTGGAATTGACCCGTTACTACTTCAAAAATGTCTAATGTTCACTTATAATCGTAAAAGCGAGAAAATGGCTACAATCATTTTCTCGCTTTTTTGCGTATTTCTTTTTGAGGTGAGAAGATGATTATTGCGTATGACAACCAGCAGCAGCGGATCAAAGCTGATCAGGCGAAGAAAGATTCAGAACCCTTTTATTGTCCAGGATGTCATGGACCGGTGCACTTAAGGAAAGGCCTCCTGAAACGCCATCATTTCGCTCATTATGCTGCGGCTAACTGCGAAGTGTTTAGTGAAGGAGAGACAGAGGAACATTTGTCAGCAAAGGAGCTCCTCTACGAATGGCTAACAGATGAAACGATCGAAATAGAAGCTTACTTGCCGGATTTGCAGCAGCGACCGGATCTTCTTGTGGGCAAAACAGCGATTGAAGTACAGTGTTCGGCTTTGTCTTGGAGCCGCTTTGTCCAACGAACAGAGAAGTATCTTGCCTATAACTATTCTCCTTGGTGGCTTCTAGGCAAACATCTACAACCGCAACTCCACCATCGATGGACCGTTTTGCAAAAGGCCTGTTGCCGTTTTGCGGAGCAACCGGGGTTTTATTTGTGGATCATAGATACACAAGAGCAACGCGTTGGTCTCATATACGAGATCAATTGGCATTATAAGTGGGGTGTTTCTTTTCGTAGACGTTATTTTCGAAAAGGAGAACCTATCGGCTGCTGCCCATCGCTAAACAATTATTCTAGAAAGTCCTGTCGAACATACCATCAAAGGTGGCAGCCGGAAGCTTACCGAGTCTGGTTATTACACAAGCTGATGCAACAGCAAAAACAGATCCTCAGTCTTCAAGCACTCCTTTACCCTCTCGGAGGACATATCGGCAATCTGCCGCATTGGTGCTATCATCCCAGTGATTATGGTTTTTTGTTGGAACATCGAATTTTAGTCCTGCGTTTTTTATTTCATCAAAACGCAAACCGGAATTTTTCTCACTGGCTGAATCAGTTGCGCAAAATGAATTGGAACTGGTTGTTTCCTATGATTGATCAAGGGCTACTATTGAAACGTATTTATCAAGAATGTTCTGATTTCCAGAAAATTCAACCTTTTTGATTCTCTTAGCTTGGTTCCCGCCAAAAGTATGTTAAGATTATTTTAGTATGTAAAGGAGTGAAGAATATGTCAGAAACAAAACAATTACCAGATCGTGCGGATCTACCGGAAGCATTAACATGGGACCTTACAAAGATCTATGCCGATGATGGGGCATTTGAAGAAGCGTTCCAAGAGATCGTGGCTGAGTTGAAGCAGGCTGATGATTTCAAAGGGACATTATCACAAGGACCAGCAGCTTTCAAGGAAGCATTAGAATATGTGTTAGCGATCTCCCGTAAACTGGAAAAACTCTATGTATACAGTCATCTGAAAAATGATCAAGATACAGCCAACACAACCTATCAAGGGCTTTATGCAAAAGCCAGCAACCTTGTTGCTCAAGTAAGTGAAGCGATTGCCTGGTTTGATCCTGAATTGCTTTCAATGGATGATGCAACTATTTGGGGTTATTTCGACCAAGAGCCGGAATTGGCCATTTACCGCCATCTTATTGAAAAAACTGTCAATAACCGTCCCCATGTTTTGCCGGCTGAACAAGAAGCTTTACTAGCAGGTGCAGGAGAAATATTCGGCGCTTCTGGAAATATTTTTTCCGTATTAAACAATGCCGATTTAGAATTTCCGATCGTTGAAGACGAGAATGGAGAGAAAGTTCAATTATCTCATGGTGTTTATGGTCAATTGATGGAAAATACCGACCGTTCCGTACGGGAAGCTGCCTTTAAAGGGTTGTATGGTGTCTATGAGCAGTTCCGTAATACATTTGCCCAAACATTAAGTACCAATATCAAAGCCCATAACTTTAAAGCTAAAGCACGCCACTATGAGTCTGCTCGACAAGCTGCATTAAGTGCCAACCACATCCCGGAAAGTGTCTATGACACCTTGGTAGCTGTCGTGAATGAACATTTGCCGCTGCTGCATCGTTACATGGAGTTAAGAAAACGCTTATTGGCTGTTGATACTTTGCATATGTATGATGTCTATACACCAATTCTAGGGGAAGCTCCGATTCGCTATAGCTATGAAGAAGCTGTCGCAAAAGCCAAAGATGCTTTAAAACCTCTAGGTGAAGAATATTTAGCCGTGGTAAACGAAGCGTTTGAAAATCGCTGGATCGATGTTGTCGAAAATAAAGGCAAACGCAGTGGCGCCTATTCATCTGGCGCGTACGACACATTACCCTATATTTTGATGAACTGGAATGATCGTTTGGATCAATTGTTCACATTGGTGCATGAGATGGGTCACAGTGTCCACAGTTATTTTACTCGCAACAATCAACCTTATGTTTATGGCGATTATTCTATTTTCTTGGCGGAAATTGCTTCAACAACTAACGAGAACATCTTGACAGAATACATGTTGCAAACCGAAACTGATCCTCGCGTAAAAGCCTATGTCTTGAATCATTTTCTGGATGGATTTAAAGGAACGATTTTCCGTCAGACACAATTTGCTGAGTTTGAACACTTTATGCACGTAGAAGATGCCAATGGAACGCCATTGACTAGTGAATTTTTGAGTGACAGCTATGGTGAGCTGAATGCTAAATACTACGGTCCTTCTGTAGAAAAAGATCCTGAGATCAGTCTAGAGTGGTCACGTATCCCGCATTTTTACTACAATTACTATGTCTATCAATACGCAACAGGCTTTTCGGCAGCTTCTGCACTAGCTAAGAAAATTTTAACAGGAGAGCCTGATGCCTTAACGAAATATTTGACCTATCTAAAAGCAGGCAACAGCGACTATCCAATTGAAGTGATGAAAAAAGCTGGAGTTGATATGACTAAAGCAGATTATATCAAAGACGCGATGAAAGTCTTTGAACAACGGTTGGATGAATTGGAAGCATTAGTCAAGGAATTAGAAGCATAAGCAAGACTGTCTTAGCCACTGAAGGATCGTTGATCGATCGTCAGTGGCTTTTTTTAGCAACAGGTTGATTGCCTTATTTTGACGGTGACGCCTAGAAAAAAAGTAAGTATAGGAAGGATTTGCTTGTCAACAGAAACCTCAATTTAAACTTTAAAGTGAGAAAATCTTTTTTTATGAGTAAGCAAATTGCAAGAAGCAAAAGTATTTCCATGTTACGATAGAAATGAAAGAGGAAAGGGGGCCTTTGGAATGGACAAGGAAGAAATTTTTGCCCGTCGCTTGGATAATAGCAAGAAAAAACGGGAAGTTGTCACGAAAGAAGCTGTATCTGCCCACAAAGAGAAGCAGACCGAATTAGAGCAGACCGAATTGCCGGATCAAGACCCTACAGATAAAAAAGAGCTTTCTAAAAAAGATCCTTCAAAGAAAAATTCTGATAGGACTGAATAGAAAAAACATCCAAACGATGGATCCACCCTTTGACGGTCTCTTATTAATAGGAGACCACCAAAACGAGGGTGACTCGATCAGCGTTTGGATGTTTTATTGATTGTTTAAAGCAAGACAAGTCGTCGATTCAACGAGTCGATACGAGGAACATCAGCATCCCTGATATCTTTCTTTTGATAGAATAAACGATAGTTTTCCTGATCTGTTCGGCAAAGGTGTGGAATATTTCTAAGAGCTTCCATTCCTTCTAATAAGACACCATAATCTCGTTCACAACCGAAATTATACACTACAGCCGAAGGAGACATCGTAATGCCCATTTCGCGAGCAACACTTTGGTCGGATGCGAAATTCTGCTTGATCAAATCAGACTTGCGATCTTCTAAAAACATGTCAAGATCGCCGTTTGTTTCAGCGAAAATCTGTTTGACTAATTCGAAGGAATAAGGTTCTTTATTTACGCCTACTTGACATTGAAGTTTAAGTAAAAAGTCGCGGGCGATTTTTCGACCTTGAAGCTGAGCTGCTTTGTAGTCCAATGAAGCCTCATAGATTTGACTGGTTTGTTGATTACGCAATCCTAGATCGGATCGATCCATTGAAAGGTAATCCATTGAAATCCCCACAGTGTGTAAATTCATGATTGGTAATATATGCAATTGTATTTTTTTTCTTTGATCACTCAGTGCGTCCAACAAGGTCAACTCGGATTGATAACAAATTGGACCTATCGGATTCACAAACAAATAAATCTCGATCATCTGAATCTCTCCCCAATTAAGATTCTTTTTCTTTTGTATATATTAAATATAACAGAAATTATTATAAATGAGAAATGCCTAATGAGAACTATTCATACTCTTTTTTTGACAACTTCTCTTCTAAGGCACGAATAATTTTATTTTTTGCTGGACGATAACTGATATGCAGGCGATCAAGCAAAGACAAAAATGCTCGTTTTCCTGAAGAAGCCTCTGAGACTTCCAGTTCGAGCTCATAGTCATGGGATTGGCCATACCAGCTTTCATCTAAAGCAAGTAAACCTTCTGTTACGCTGAATTCTGCTCGACGAGTCGTCAACTCAGCAAAAGGTTTCACAGCTGCCGGATCAATTTGCTCTTGGATCAAGCGATCGGCAACCGCACCGGTAAATAAGATTCTTTGATTCTCACGCAAATCAGCTGCTTCACCTAACGAAAGGATATCGGTCGTTTCCAATAACCCTTCTTTAAGAGGTGATTTAAGCGTTAATTCTGCTTTATCTTCCGTCGTCCGAATCCGCAAACCAAACTTTTTTTGTTTTAATTGATGATCCAATGTATCAAAATAAAGATTTGTTTGGGTATGAAAGGCGGAGCGATCAAGCTGATAGAAGGCAATGACTCTCTGATATTCTTCACGAGTCAACAATGTTTTAAATTCGATTTCTACTTGATGTGTCATTGTTTTCCTCTTTCCTTACAGTCCATCAAGTTTACATAACGATGGGCAATAAGTCAAATGAAAACCCTTGGGAGAGTTGAAGCAAAAAAGAGCTCTGTTATTTTTCTTGCAGGTGGCACCGATTGAACATTCTGTTTTCCTTTAAGATTGTGGTAAAATAGAACCGTATGTTATGAAAAGAATCGAGGGATAGAAATGATTCGAGATTGGGAAGATTTTTTGGCACCATATGAACAAGCCGTCTCAGAACTAAAAGTAAAGTTGCGGGGAATCCGCAAACAATATCGAGAACAAAATAAACACGTGCCGATCGAATTTGTCACGGGTCGTGTAAAACCAGTCGATAGTATTTTAACTAAAAGCAAATTGCGGGGAATCCCTTTGGATCGTTTAGAAGAAGAAATGTCAGATATTGCCGGCTTGAGGATCATGTGTCAGTTTGTTGAAGACATCCATCAAGTAGTTGATCTTTTGCGCACCCGACATGATATGAAGGTAATTATTGAAAGAGATTATATTACAAATAAAAAAGCGAGCGGCTATCGTTCCTATCATTTAGTGATCGAGTATCCTGTCCAATTGATCGATGGTGAAAAGATCATTTTAGCAGAGATCCAGATTCGTACATTAGCGATGAACTTCTGGGCAACGATCGAGCATTCACTGAATTATAAATATCAAGGAGAATTTCCAGATGAAATCAGCGAGCGCCTGCGTCGGTCTGCAGAAGCTGCCTACCAATTAGATGAGGAGATGTCGAATATTCGCGAAGAAATCCAAGAAGCGCAACGGCTGTTTTCACATGGGAAAGGCAATCATAAGGAACAGCGGCAGGGGGATGAAGCATGACAGGGATCAAAGTAGCAATTATCAACAATCAAGAAGAAAAGTCGATGCTTGTCACAAAGCGATTAACAGAATTGTTGGCCCAGTCTGACAATACGATTGACCAAGAGAACCCAGAATTGGTTATTTCAGTGGGCGGAGACGGGACACTGTTGTCTGCGTTTCACTTGTTCAGTCATCGCTTAGCAGAGGTTCGTTTTTTGGGGGTCCATACAGGACACCTTGGGTTTTATACCGACTGGCGAGACTATGAATTGGAAGAATTGGTCGATACGTTGTGCAATGATCGTCAAAAGAGTGTGAGCTATCCTTTGCTTGATGTCCGCATCACTTATACCAATGGGAAATCAGACAAACATTTTCTTGCATTGAATGAATCAACGATCAAGCGGGGAAATCGGACAATGGTAGCTGATATTTCAATCAAAGAAGATCTTTTTGAGAAATTTCGTGGAGATGGCTTATCGATTTCGACACCTACAGGCTCAACAGCTTACAACAAAAGCGTGGGAGGGGCAGTATTGCATCCAAGTATCAATGCTTTTCAACTAGCAGAAATCGCTTCTTTAAACAATCGTGTTTTCCGAACGTTAGGGTCACCGATCATTGTCGGAGATCATGAGTGGGTCAAAGTCAAACTACAAGCTAGTACGGACTATCTAGTGACCATTGATCAATTTACGATTGAACAGGAAGAAATCGATGCGATTTATTATCGTATTGCAGACGAACGGATCCACTTTGCCTCCTATCGGCATATGCACTTTTGGAACCGTGTCAAAGATGCGTTTATTGGAGAAATTTAACAGTTATGGAATTTACTTATCATTATGAGCGGCAAGAGCCGCAACAGTTAAAATACTTTTTGAAAGAGCAAGGGATTTCTAAAGGATTGTTGGCAAAAATCAAGTTTCAAGGAGGCAAGATTTTTGTTAATGACCAAAGACAAAATGTCTTGTATTCTTTGGTGCAAAATGATACGGTAACCATTGTGATCCCAGACGAAGGTGAACATGAAACGGTCTTATTAGATGAGACGCCAATCGAGATCGTTTATGAAGACCAGCATCTTTTGATTGTAAACAAACCAGCAGGCATTGCCTCGATCCCGGCTCAATATCATCCTAATGGGACGATGGCTAATCGTGTCAAAGCTTATTATAAACAGCAAGGTTATCAAGATCAGGTCATTCATGTGGTCACTCGCTTAGATCGGGATACATCTGGATTGATGTTGTTTGCCAAGCATGGCTTTGCCCATGCGAAGTTAGATGTTCAGCTGCGGCAAAAGCAATTGATAAAAAAATATCAAGCAATCGTTGCGGGACAGATTCAAGAATTGGCTTCTCACGGAGAAATCACTTATCCGATTGCACGAGATCTCAGTTCATTATTAAAACGAAAAACAAGTTTGGAAGGGAAATCCGCACGTACGGAATATTGGTTGACGAAAAAGGATCAGCAAGTTGCTGTGGTTACGATTCTTCTTCATACCGGTCGTACCCATCAGATTCGCGTTCATTTTGCTGCCATCCATTGTCCATTACTGGGAGATGAACTTTATGGCGGTGCGATGGATCTTGGCATTGATCGTCAGGCCCTTCATTGTTGCGAATTGGCTTTTACCCATCCTTTCAGCGGCAAATCGCTGCATTTTAAAGCAGACTTGCCGGCAGATATGGCATCAATCAAACAAGCAATGAGTGAATAAAAGAGGTGAAGAGATTGGATGAAAATCAAGAACTTAATGAGCGCTTTGAGCAGCTGACTCAGGCGTTGAATGAAACAGATATCCAAAAATTTCGTGAAGTGTTTTTGGATCTGCATATTTATGAGCAGGGACAATTCTACCAATCTCTCGATGAGTCGCAGCGCCAAATCGTTTATACGTACCTTTCACCCAAAGAATTGGCGGATATGTTTGACGTGATCGAAGAAGATGATGAACATATGACAGAGTATCTTTCGGAAATGCGTCCCGGCTATGCGGCTGACATGCTAGCAGAGATGTATACCGACAATGCCGTCGATCTTCTGAATACGTTAGATAAGAAGCAAGTAGCAAAATATTTGAGTTTGATGCCGGCAGAAGATGCTAGTGAAATCAAAGAGCTCCTGCATTATGAAGATGAGACAGCTGGTTCATTGATGACGACAGAGTTTGTTTCGATCGTGGCCAATCAAACGGTACGATCCGCAATGTATGTCCTAAAAAATGCAGCAGATGTCGCCGAAACGATTTACTATATTTATGTCGTCGATACGGACAACAAACTGGTCGGAGTAATCTCTTTGCGGGATTTGATCATCAATGATGATGATACGATGATTGCAGATATTTTGAATGAACGGGTCATGTCCGTGCATGTGGGGGATGATCAGGAAGATGTAGCTCAGACATTCCGGGATTATGACTTTCTAGCTTTGCCAGTTACAGATTACGATGACCATTTATTAGGGATCGTAACTGTCGATGACATCATTGACGTAATCGATGATGAAGCTGCCAGTGACTATTCCGGATTAGCCGGGGTCAACGTGGAAGAAGTCAGTGAAAATCCCCTCAAAGCCTCTTCACGACGCTTGCCATGGCTGATCACATTGCTTTTCTTGGGGATGGCAACAGCAAGCTTGATCAGTCATTATGAAGAGCTTGTAAGTGAAGCAAGTATTTTAGCCGTTTTTATTTCATTGATCACTGGTACAGCAGGGAATGCCGGTACGCAATCTTTAGCGGTTGCGGTCCGCCGTTTGGCCATATCAGATGATAAAGAAAAAAGCTTCATGCGAACGGTGATCGGTGAAGTCCTCACAGGGTTAGTGACTGGTGCTGTCACCGGTTTAACAATTTTTGCGATCGTGGCTGTCTGGAAACAAAACCCGATCTTAGGTTTTGTTATTGGAATGGCGATGATGTGTGCCATTACGGTAGCGAATCTCGCAGGAAGTCTGATTCCAATGTTAATGGATAAATTAGGCTTTGATCCAGCCGTTGCCAGTGGTCCATTCATTACGACACTTAGTGATTTGACTAGTGTCTTGATTTATTTCAACATTGCTAGCTTATTTATGAACTATTTTATTCGTTGAAAAACCTAGGTATTCCTTTCAATCAAAGTAGATCCATTCATCAAAAGCGAGGCGCCTCTTTTCTATAAGAGACGCCTCGCTTTTTTGTCTTATTCGTATCGATGATGGGACCATGATGGTAAATTTATTTTTGCAACTTGGGAATGACTGACGAAGGAGAAACGCCAAAAAGTTTTTTAAAAGACTTGCTAAAGTGATACGCGTCTTGATAACCAACAGCAGAAGCGACTTCTTTGATCGTGAGTTTCTCGTTTGTCAGCATATCTCTCGCACGTTTTAGCCGGATCTCGATTAAATAATTGATTGGGCTGACTCCAGTAGCCTCTTTAAAAACTTTTGAAAGATAGGTTGGACTGAGAAACTGATCTTGTGCGAGCTTTTCTAAAGTGATTTCTTCTTTATAGTGGTTCTCTAAAAAGTAGATGGTGTAGTTAACGATTTGTTGGTGGCGGCGTTGGCTTTTCGTGAGATAGGGCACCACATTCAGACGTTTGTCGTTTAAGCCTCTTAATATATAGACCAGCATCTCGATGATCAATGCTTTTTGCATTAATTGGAATTCATCTTGCTCCTCATTACTCTCCCGAACGAGCTGCCACGCTTTATCTAAAACTTGGTGGTGGTATTTTCCTAAATCCAGTAACGGTTGCTTGTTGGGGAAAAAGTTGCGTTTGAATCCTTCTAAAGAAATATTCTTTAAGCCAATATGCAGTTGGTGGGAACAAGTCCCTGACTCCTGAAACTCACAATGATTGACACCAGGGTTAAACAACATGATACTGCCTGCCTTGATTTTAGTAGCTGGCGCCTCTTCAAAATAATAATTGCTTTCTCCTTCCAAAACGATACTGATTTCCAAGAAATCATGGTGATGCATTTCTCCATGACTTTCAGACTGTGTCCAAGGATCAAACAAGTAGATAATTTCGGGATTAAAGGTTCTGGGATTTACTAGATTCATTCATTTATCACTCCAATGGTGTCAGAACCTGGTAATTTCAGGTCGACGGCTTCTTAGTAATATTTTACATCAAAATGAGTAAGAAAAACCATTTTAATCGCCTAGTAAATCGCTAAGCTTAACAACGAGAGGGGGAATTAGATGAGTAACACACAATGGATCTGGCGATATGCGAAAAAAAATCGTGGCCGAATCATTTTAGCAATCCTGTTTTTACTTATTAATGCTGCGTTGATCGTCGTCAATCCATATCTAGGGGGAATGGTGATCGATGATGTGATCAATCAGCAGCAAACGCACTTATTGATTCCATTATTACTGATTATGATCGCAACGACAGTGATCCGAACCATTGTCCGCTATGCGTATCAACTATTATTTGAACGAGTTGGACAAAACACGCTCTATCATTTACGAGAAGATTTGTATCACAAACTGCAAGAACTGGATTTTGACTTCTTTAATCATACGCGAGTTGGGGATATTATGGCGCGTATGACAGGGGATACCGATGCTATTCGACACTTTGTTTCTTGGGTGACCTATAATATAGCCGAATGTTTTTTGTGGTTTTTCTCAGCCGTAGTGGTCATGAGTTTTATTGACTGGAAATTGATGCTTGCTTTAGTCGCTGTGACGCCAATCATCTTTCTATTAACGAATCAAATGTCAAAAAAAGCTCATCCATTGTTCTTTGAGATTAGGGAAAGCTTTTCTCGGTTGAATTCGATGGTAGAAGAAAATATTGGTGGTAATCGCGTCGTCAAAGCATTTGCCAGAGAAAATTATGAGATCGACAAGTTTAAAGCGTACAACCAAGATTTCAAGACCCGCAACATGGCTTCTGCCGAAGTATCCCGAACCTATTTGCCTTGGTTGGATGGATTAGCCGGAAGTTTGAATGTCATTGCTTTGGTCTTAGGAGGAATCTTTGTGATCAATGGAGACATGACATTAGGTGATCTAGTGGCATTCAACGGGTACCTATGGATGTTGAATAACCCGATGCGAATGAGTGGCTGGCTGATCAATGATGTTCAACGTTTTTCTGCCGCCTGTATCAAGATTCGTCAAATGCTCGCACAAGAGTCAAAAATTCCTGTCCATGAAAAGAAAGCCTTGGAACCAATCAAAGGCTTTGTGGAATTTAAACATGTTTCCTTTCATTTTTCCGATGATCCGGATCAAAATGTTTTGGAAGATGTTAGCTTTAAAATAGGACCTGGGCAAACGTTAGGGATTTTAGGTGAAACCGGCTCTGGTAAAACAACATTGGTCAATCTTGTAGGCCGGTTTTATGATCCTACTGAGGGTGAAGTGCTGATTGATGGCAAAAATGCGAAAGAATATCCGGTCCGCCAAATGCGGGAGAACATTTCAATGGTCATGCAAGATGTATTCTTGTTTTCTAACACGATCTCTGACAATATCGCTTTTGGAAATCCGTTGGCAGACGAAAACTTTATCCGGCAAATGGCGGTGGTAGCGGATGCCGACACCTTTATTTCCCGAATGCCTCAAGGTTATGAAACCATCGTCGGTGAGCGGGGAGTAGGCTTATCCGGTGGCCAAAAACAACGTATTTCATTGGCACGGGCTTTGGCGAAAGATCCATCGATCTTGATTCTTGATGATACCACTTCAGCGGTTGACATGGAGACAGAATCCAAGATCCAACAAGAGCTAACCAAACTAACTGGAGAAAAAACGACTTTCATCATTGCTCATCGGATCTCTTCTGTCCGTGAAGCAGATCAAATTCTGATGATGGAAAAAGGACGCGTGATCGAGCAGGGAACCCACGAAGAACTAGTTGCCAAAAAAGGCAGATACTTCGAGGTATACCAAAAACAATTGGGATTGACTGGAGGTGACGACAATGGCGCGCAATAAATTTGATGTGGATGAAGAACTGGAACAGGAGTTCAGTTGGAAAGACTTTAAACGATTGGCCCGCTATGTCGTCCCTTATAAAGCGAGTATCGGTAAAGTCCTCTTTACGATCATCTTAGCCAATTTGGCGGGAATGCTTGCTCCGGTATTTACAAAAATTGCGATCGATTCAGCTATTCCTGACCAGAATAAAATGCAGCTGTTTTTGATCGGTGCTGCGTTTGTTGTGACACTGCTGATCATTGGTCTGTGCATGCGTTACCGGATTTATCATATTACGAATATTGGCCAAGACGTCTTGAAAGACATGCGTTACGATATCTTTGAACATTTACAGCGCTTGCCTTTTTCCTATTTTGATACGCGGCCTCATGGAAAGATTTTGATCCGTGTGGTCAACTATATCAATACACTGAGCGATCTGTTAAGCAATGGACTGATCAATCTGATCTCCGATATTTTCAATGTAGTGATCACACTGATTTTCATGTTAGTCATCGACGTCAAACTGACATTGTATTCATTGGCACTCTTACCGATCTTGTTCGTGATGGTCATGGTGATTAAAAATAAACAGCGCAAAGCTTATCAAGTTTTAAGCAACAAACAGTCGAATCTAAATGCGTATATTCACGAAAGTATCGCTGGTATCAAGATCACTCAATCCTTCGCCCGTGAAGAAGAAAATGCCCAAATTTTTGAAGAAGTCAGCAATGATTACCGTACATCTTGGATGAAAGCTGTCAGAGTCCAATTTTTGATGTGGCCAGGGGTGCAAAACATCTCTGTGATCACTACTTGTCTGATTTACTTTGTTGGTATTCGTCAAATCGGTGTTGATGTCAGTACTGGCACGTTGATTGCTTTTATTAGTTACATCAATAATTTTTGGAATCCAGTAATCAATATCGGAAATTTTTATAATTCACTGATCACGGCAACGGCGTACCTTGAACGGATCTTTGAGACGATGGATGAAGTACCGGATATTGAAGATAAAGCTGATGCGATAGAATTGCCGAGCATCAAAGGGGAAGTGGCTTTCAATCATGTGACTTTCCGTTACGAAGAAGGCAAAAATATCTTGTCTGATGTTAACTTCCAGATTCAGGCAGGAGAAAGTATTGCGTTAGTTGGTCCTACCGGCGCAGGTAAAACGACGATCATCAACTTGTTGAGTCGGTTTTATGATGTGAATGAAGGCAGTGTCAAAGTTGACGGTTATGACGTTCGGGATGTGACCTTGGAATCATTGCGCTCACAAATGGGTGTCATGCTGCAGGATACTTTTATTTTCTCGGGGACGATCATGGAAAATATTCGTTATGGAAATCTGGCAGCAACCGAAGAAGAAATCATCGAAGCTGCAAAAATCGTTCGAGCCCACGAGTTTATCAAGGAGTTGAAAGATGGTTACCACACAGTTGTTGAAGAGCGAGGAAGTACGTTATCCGCAGGGCAACGCCAGTTAATTTCCTTTGCCCGAGCATTACTGGCAGATCCAAAGATATTGATTCTAGACGAAGCAACTTCAAGTATTGATACAAAGACTGAAGAGCTGCTGCAAGAAGGGCTTTTAAAACTTCTGGAAGGCAGGACGTCCTTCATTATTGCCCATCGCCTGTCAACGATCAAAAATTCCGACCGTATTTTTTATGTCGCTGGAGGAAAAATTGCTGAATCGGGCAATCACGACCAGCTGATGGCCTTAAAAGGGCTCTATCATCACTTGTACCAATCACAGTACGATTTGTTGCAGGCGATATGATAAATGGTAGTAGGCTTTGCGCAAAAAAGACATTCGTTTATCAGCGAATGTCTTTTTTTGCTTAATGATCTGTCAAATCAACGATTTTCGTTCCGTGGAGTTCAGAGACACCAAGCTGATCGGCAATTGACTGGGCATTCTTGTATGAAATACCTGCACCTGGTAAAATAATCAAGCGGTCTCCTGCATAGTCGATCAATGCTTTTAACCGTTCTAAGTTCTCTTCGATAGCTGTTCCTGCTGGCCCGCCATGTGTGAGGATGCGGTGGACGCCGTGATCAGCAAGCCAATCAATGGCTTCAAATTGGCGAGATTCCGGAATGGCATCAAATGCCATGTGAAAAGTGATCTGTAATCCTTCAGCTGTATCAATCAGAAGTTCCAGTGCTTCCTCATCGAGCCAGCCGTTCGGTGTCAGACAGCCAAAGACCACACCATCAGTTCCTAATTTCTTGGCTTCGATCAAATCGGTGTGCATGATTTTTAACTCGATGTCATTATAAACAAAATCACCGCCTCTTGGTCGAATCATTGTCATGATCGGTACACTTTTTTCACCAGCGTAACTCAGTGCTTCTTCAATCACACCCGTGCTAGGTGTGGTCCCGCCGACAGCCAAATTGTCGCATAACTCGATCCGTTTTGCTCCTCGGCCGATCGCTAATGGGATCATCGTATAATTTTCGGCACAAAATTCTTTTAACATCTGTTTCCCTCCGTTTTTCAGCTGTTATTCTATACTAGCATTTTACCATAAGTCTATGCTAAAGTAAGAAAGAGAAGAGGGATTTGATATGTTAAAAAAAATCGATCGTGGGCGACTTTTTCTTGAGGCCCATAGCGACTTATTTGAGTGTCCATTGTGTCATCAGCAGGTCTTTGCCAATGAGAGTGGACTGATTTGTCTGAATCGTCATCGTTTTGATCTTTCAAAAAAGGGTTCTTTATTTTTTTTGGATCATCCTGTGAAAACGGAGTATGATCAAGGAATGTTTGTTCCTCGAAGTCGGATGATCCAAAGTGGGATGTATCGTCCAGTCTTAGAGGCCATCTCCCACCAGATTGAACAATCCGAAAACATTTTAGATATTGGTTGTGGGGAAGGCAGCTTTTTTGCCCAATTATTAGCCGGACAAGAAAAAACGGCAGTAGGATTTGACATTGCCAAGGAAGGCGTCTATTTGGCAACCAATCATGCTGCTTCTGCCTTTTGGTGTGTCGCAGATCTCACGAATCTTCCTTTTGCCCCCGCTAGTTTTGATACGATTTTGAATTTATTTTCGCCTTCCAATTATCAGGAATTCGACCGCATCTTGAAGCCGGGCGGACAAGTGATCAAAGTTGTGCCAGCAGCAGGCTACCTTAAAGAGCTGCGGCAAGCTTTTTATCCAGATGATTCTGCAAAACAAGTCTATTCTAATGAACGTGTCGTTGATAAATTTTTTGCAAAATATCCGCAAGCGAGCCGAGAACGGATTTGTTATCCATTCTCAATCCCAGAAGACCGGCGACTGGACTTGTTGGCGATGTCGCCATTGGAGTGGGGTGCGTCAAACGAGCAAATAGCAAAAGTTCGGGAAAACCCGTTACACGAAATAACAGTCGATATTGAGTTGTTAGTCGCGAAAGTTTCTTGAAAAATTTTTGAACTTTTTTGTTATTTACCCTTGCAATCATGTCATGGGAGTGATATATTGTTCTCAAGTCATTTTTCATTGGTTTTTATCAGGTTCCTGTTCTGATAAAAGTTAGTGAAAAGAGCTTCACTAACGTAACGACTCGCAGTGATTGACACCGAGTTGGTACGTTTTTTTTTATGCTCAAAGTTTCAGTAAATCAGATAGAAGTTCGCAAAACGATTTTCGTTAAAATATGGTACTATAGAATCTATTGAGAGACAATTGGCTCGAACCAATTGAAAGGAGTCTTACCAGATGAATCACATTGTTTTATTTGAACCACAAATTCCTGCCAATACCGGCAATATCGCTCGGACTTGCGCGGCCACCAATACACATTTACACCTAATTGAGCCATTAGGCTTTTCAACAGATGACAAGCATTTGAAGCGTGCTGGACTTGATTACTGGCATGATGTTCATATTACTTATCACAAAGATTTAGCGGCATTTATGTCCTTTTTAGGTGATCGTCCACTGTACCTGATCTCTAAGTTTGCCAATCGTGTCTATTCTGAAGTAGATTATACGACTCATGAAGACCAATTTTTCCTTTTTGGGAAGGAAACAACTGGATTGCCTGAAACATTCATGCGCGAACATGCGGACAAATGTTTACGAATTCCAATGAATGATGCCCATGTCCGATCATTGAATTTATCTAACACTGCCGCGTTGATTATTTATGAAGCTTTACGGCAACAAGGGTTTCCAGAGCTAGAATTGACTCATCACTACGATAATGACAAATTAGATTAGATACAATCGATAGGAGAGACTTGTTCGATGCAATTATATTTTACTCGTCATGGCAAAACAGAATGGAATCAAGCACGACGATTTCAAGGAATGATGGGCGATTCACCATTGTTGCCTGAAAGTTATCAGGAGATCCAGCTTTTGGGTTACGCAATCGCAAATGTTCCTTTTGAAAAAATCTATTCAAGTACCTCGTTACGTGCCCGTACAACCGCACAAGGGATAGTGGAAAGATTAAAGCAACCAGTCGAGATTGTTTATACAGAAGGATTACGTGAACTTGGACTAGGCGATTTAGAAGGGCAGTTCATTGATGAAATGCAGGCAAAATACCCGCAAGAACTGGCTGATTTGCGCCACCATCTTGACCGTTATGACCCAACGATATTTCAAGGAGAGCCCATCGAAGATGCCCTGAAGCGCATTGAAACAGTGGTGATGACTGCTGTGCAAGCCCACAATGGTCCGTTACTTTTTGTCGGTCATGGGGCCTCATTGACGGCAGCTATCCAATGGTTGACCGGAAAAGAATTGGCACAATTGCGGGAACAAGGTGGTCTTGTTAATAATAGCTTGACCATTTTAGAGACAGGAGCAGATAAACAATTGCCTTTTGAGATGACCTGTTGGAATGATGCAAGTTTTCTAGAAAATCAAGACAGTTTAGATGCCTTACTATAGGTGAAAGGAGCGGCGTCGTGAATCCAGAAAGAACATTTTTTGTCGGCCATGTTGCCGCGATCTTTTTTCAAAATCCTAGCAATTTCTATAAGGTACTTTTAGTCAAAGTGACAGAAAATAATGCGGATTACAAAGAATCTGAGATCGTCGTCACTGGGAGCTTTGGTGAGATCCAAGAAGAGGAGAGTTACCGATTCTACGGTGAGTTAGTCAATCATCCTAAATATGGCGTCCAATTAAAAGTGGACAGCTATCAGCAAGAACAACCTACATCAGAGCAAGGTCTGATCAATTATCTTTCAGGAGAGAAGTTTCCTGGTATCGGTAAGAAGACGGCTGAAAAAATTGTGGGGCTTCTAGGAGATCAGGCGATCGATCGCATGTTAGAGGACCCGGTATTGTTGGAGCAAATTCCTGGATTGAATGAAAGCAAGCGAAAAATGATTCTTGATACGGTTCGACTCAATCATGGGATGGATCAAGTGATCGTTGGGTTAAGCCGCTATGGATTTGGTAGTCAGCTTTCTTTTGCCATTTACCAAGCATACAAAAATGAAGCATTAGAGATCATCCAAGAAAATCCTTATCAATTAGTCGAAGATATTGAAGGGATTGGCTTCAAACGGGCAGATAACATCGCCGATCAATTAGGAATTGAAGCCACCTCGCCCCAGCGCTATCGTGCGGCAGTTTTGCACCAGATTTTTGCCCAATCTTTACAGACTGGGAACACGTATATTCACGCACAAGATTTGCTCGAGCAAACACTTCGGTTGTTGGAAACGAGTCGACCCATCGAAATTCCACCGGATGACTTGGCAAATACGATTATTGGATTGGTAGAAGAAGGCAAGATCCAACAAGAAGAAACGAAGTTGTATGAAAACAGTCTCTATTTTTCAGAGTGGGGGATCGCCAATTCGATCCAACGATTATTAGCTCGCAAAAAAGAAATCAACTACCCCAAAAAAACAGTTGAAAAAACACTGCGAAAAATCGAGAAGCGATTAGGGATCGTCTATGGATCTTCCCAAGAAGAAGCCATCAAAGAAGCCATCCATTCCCCATTATTTATTTTGACTGGCGGACCTGGAACAGGGAAAACGACAGTAATCAATGGGATCGTTCAATTATTTGCTGAATTGAATGATCTTGATTTAGATCCCGCAAAATACACGGAAGAAATCTTCCCCATCTTGTTGGCAGCTCCTACAGGTAGGGCAGCCAAACGGATGAATGAGACGACGGGACTTCCCAGTGGGACGATTCATCGTTTGCTTGGGCTTAACGGCCGTGAGAAGACGCCTAGTGTCGCTGCGAAAGAACTTGAAGGCGGTTTGTTGATTGTTGATGAAATGTCGATGGTGGATACGTGGTTGGCTAATACATTGTTCAAATCGATCCCTACAAATATGCAAGTTATTTTTGTTGGCGACAAAGACCAACTGCCTTCAGTAGGACCGGGACAAGTGCTGCATGATCTTTTAGAAATCGAACAGATTCCAAAACAAGAATTGACCGAGATCTATCGTCAAGGAGATGGGTCAAGCATCATTCCATTGGCTCATGCGATAAAAAATGGGCAACTGCCTGCAGACTTTACCCAAAATCAAAGAGATCGCTCTTTCTTTGCTTGTGATGCTTACAAAATTGAACCGTTGATCGCACAAATCGTGCAACGGGCGAAAGCGAAAGGCTTCACACCGCAAGACATTCAAGTTCTAGCGCCAATGTACCGCGGAGCAGCAGGGATCGATGCACTAAACAAGATGATGCAGGAAATCTTTAATCCAAACGATGGGACCAAAAAAGAAGTCACTTGGAATGAAACAGTCTACCGGATCGGAGATAAAGTTTTGCAGCTGGTCAATTCGCCAGAAGACAATGTTTTCAATGGGGATATGGGACAAATCGTCGGCATTATTCCTGCCAAACAGTCAGAAGACAAAGTGGACGAATTAGTGATCCAATTCGATGCCACAGAAGTTACCTATAAGCGAAATGAATGGAATAAAATCACATTATCCTATTGCTGCTCGATCCATAAAGCGCAAGGAAGCGAGTTCAAAATGGTGATCATGCCGATGGTTCATCAATACCAACGAATGCTGCAACGAAATTTACTCTATACGGCAGTGACCCGCAGCAAAGAGCTGTTGATTTTATTAGGAGAGCCCCAAGCTTATCAAACATGTGTGACACATGAGTCCGCCACTCGACTGACTACCTTGCAAGAGCGGATCAACGGCAGCGACGAGATGACACCTTTGCAACGTCAAAGGTTGGCACAGTTTGAAGAAGCAGATGATCCTTTCTCAGAGTCTAACTCACAGACAACAGCCACAATGAAAAGTGAAAAGAAAACAGATACTGCCCGTGAGCCGGTGAGCAGTAAGCAGTCGGTTCAGAAACAGGAACTTGATTTGTTTGCCACAACACCGAGTGAATCCATCATCGAAGAAACACTACCGGAAGGAACTATCTCAAAAGAACCGCTTTCGAGAGAATTGACAATCGAAATGGTTCAAAAAAATGTGGTTGATCCAATGATTGGGATGGAAAATCTTTCTCCATATGATTTTCTCGTCTCTTAAAAAAGAATTTTTTACAGTTAATGAAAATGAGCGCTTTCTTTTGGTTTTTTAGCGAAACATGCTAAGCTAATACCAAAAGGAGGCGTTTTCAAATGGCGAAAGAAACAGATGACAAATTAGAAAAATTAGCAAAAGAATCCAGCAATAACTTCAAGAAATTGGATGAGTTGGAGAAAGAATACAAACTTGATGAAAGTCCAGATGCCGAAAACGAGCAAGGAGAGGAAACCGGGTTAGAGAAAAAATTAGACAAAGTTCCGCCAGTTTGGGCACCAAACACAAATCCGACTAACCCAACCAATCCGAATAGTTCAGGAAGCATTTAAGGCTGAAATCAAAAAAACGCGTAAGAGGAGATTGCCTCTTACGTGTTTTTTATTGTAAATGCTGGTAATAATAAATGGCTAACTGGGTACGATCCCGAAGTTCTAATTTTTCTAATAACTTACTGATATAATTGCGGACCGTTCCTTCGCTGAGAAACAACGCTTGCGCAATTTCTTTATTGTTTTTTCCAGTGGCAATTTCCTTCAAGATCATTTTTTCTCGTTCTGAGAAATGAGTAGTCAAATAAGAGTCATTATTTTTTAACAGTGTAGGAAACTTCGTGACGATTTCAGCGCCAAACACTGCTTGGCCATTGTATGCAGCTTTGATAGAGGGTACAATAGCCGAAAGATTTTGCTTGATGAGATAGCCTTTGACTCCGAGATCCAAAGCTTCTCGTATATAGGCATCATCATCAAAAGTAGTTAAGAGTAAAATGACGGCATTCGGATCCCGGGTTAAAATCTTGCGAGCAGCATCTAATCCAGTCCCATCGGGCATCCGAATATCTGTTAGTATAATCGCAGGTTTTCTTTCTTCGTACAATGCAACTGCTTCTTTGGCACAATGACCAATGCCTGTTACCTCAATTTCGTTTGAAACTTCCAAGATGGTTTTTAATGATGCGGTAACTAGGGGATCGTCATCGATGATTACTACTTGGATCATTGGTCCTCCTCCTTAGGTAAAATAATCGTAAGTTGAAATAAATTCTCTTTTTCAAGGGCATGGAGTTGTCCGTTTACCTGGTTGATTCGCTGGCGCATCGTCTGCAAACCGATCCCGTGGGTGTGATTGAGCCTATCCTTTGGTTTGTCATTCTTGATTTGTAATCGATGAAAAGCAGGTAGTTGTTTAAAATCGCAAGTCACTTTTGTTGCTTGACTGTGCTTCATGACGTTGGTCAAGGCTTCTTTTATGATCGTGATTAGGACAGTTTGTTGTGTTTGAGAGAGAATACTTGGCGGTGTTCCTATTACCTCAACTGTACAAAATTGAAAGTCTGATAGCAAAAGATCTAATGCTTGTGGAAAAGGAAGCGAGTGATGATGTAAATCGTGAACACTTTCTCGGATGCGGTCCATACCCAAGTTCATGGTTCGGTTCAATTGATCCAATGGTAAGTGAAGTTGCTTATTTTGATTAATTGCTTGAATGGCACCTAATTGTAAGATGGCACTTGAAAGCAGATGACCAACATTATCATGGATATCACGAGCGATTCGATTCCGCTCTTCAGCGATCTGTAAGGCGACTTCTGTTTCTTGAGAGCTTTTAAGGTAGTCGTTTTGCTCACGCAATCGGCTCTCATTTTCCCAATTGGCATCTTGAGTCGAGTTGAATTTTTTTTGTAACGAATGAAATTCAAAACTATCGTTTCGCAAGTAAGAAGCAGAGTAGACCAAAAGCATCAGTATAATCCGTATCGGCCAAGAAGGAACCAAGGAAAATAAGAGTATACAAAGAATGAGCAGGAGGATCTTTTCTTGCTTTTCACCAATCTGGGCTGAACGAAAGACGCATGGGAAAAAATAGCTATAAATTGGCCAAACCAAACTAAGACCTATCAAAATGCCCAATGCCAGCCACGTTCCTTTTTTGAACAGCAGACAGAGACCACTTAAGATGATTGTCGTCAAAAGATAGATTAAGTCTAGGGCTTGGAAGCCATTCAGGGACATTAGCCCTCCACAGAGAAGAAAATAAAAAACAACCTCATTAATCGACAATGGTTTATTCATATCTGGCTCCTAAATAATGACAAATGTCATTTTTGTTTTGGCGTATCCTCACTAGTTATTCTTTTCGCTTTTTATTATAGTCAGAATAAGAAGTGTTTGGAAAGGAGTTTTTTCGATGATTATTGAAATTGATAACTTGGTAAAACGTTATGGTGATTTTCTCGCATTGAATCATTTTAATTTGCAAGTCAGGGAAGGTGAAGTTCTCGGGCTTTTAGGACCTAATGGAAGCGGCAAATCAACAGCTATCAACTGTATGTTGTCCTTATTATCTTTTGATAAAGGGACTATTAAATTGTTTGGAAATAAAATGACACCGACAAGTTATGAAATAAAGCAAAAAATTGGCGTCGTTCCGCAAGATATCGCTGTATTTGAAGAGTTGACTGTCTACGACAATGTTGATTACTTCTGTGGTCTGTATGTTGCTGACAAGAAGAAGCGGAAACTATTGATCGAGGAAGTCATTTCGCTTGTGGGATTAGAAGAGTTCAAAGGATTCTATCCAAAACAATTAAGTGGTGGCTTGAAACGGCGTTTAAACATTGCTTGCGGCATTGCCCATAAACCACAACTGATTTTTCTTGATGAACCAACTGTTGCCGTGGATCCCCAAAGTCGGAACAAAATTTTGGACAGTATCAAAAAGTTGAATCAGCAAGGTGCAACAATTGTTTATACGACTCATTATATGGAGGAAGTCGAAATACTTTGTGATCAGATTGTGATCATGGATCAGGGACAAGTCATCGCGAAAGGAACAAAAGAAGAGTTGAAGGACATGGTTCGAAGTACGGAAAATCTTGTGATCGATATCCCTTTACTTCCAGATACAGCGATCGAATTTATCAAGTCATTGCCTCAAGTTCTTGAAACTGCCTATGATAAAGAGCGTTTGACGATCACAGCCAAAAAGATGAAAGAGATTCTTTTACCAGTACTAAGCTATTTGGAGGATGAACATATCGCATTTACTAAGATTCACACAGGAGAAGCAACATTAAACGATGTGTTTCTGGAAATTACCGGTAAAGAATTAAGAGACTAGGAGGGAGATTATGTTTGGACACTTATATCGGTATCGCTTGAACGTTTTAGTTCGTAATAATTCCTTACTATTTTGGACATTGATCTTCCCGATTTTATTAGGGTTGATGTTTTCTGTAGCATTTAGCGAGATTGATCAAGCGGGAACGATCGAAACGATTCCCGTTGGGATTATCAAAGAAGAACAAAATCAGAAAACAAATGAGGGACAACTGACTCAGCAAGTCGCATTTATGAATGTTTTGAAGCAAACAAAGTCTGGTGGAGAACCATTGTTTTCACTACAAGAAGTCTCTCCTCAAGAGGCTGAAAAACGATTAGATGCAGGGGATCTTGCTGGATATTATTCCTTTGAACAGTCATCGATCCAATTGGCTATTGCACGTACCGGTCTTTCTCAAACCATTCTAAAAAACATGATGGACCGATTTTTACAAAATACTGACCTGGCTAATAAGTTGGTGGCAATTGACTCTACTTTGACAGAAGACCAGCTCACATCTTTTCTAGTTGGAGAATCTTTTGTTCAGCAAGAAAATCAGACTAGAAACATGAGTATCAAAAGTTTTTATTTCTTTACCTTGGTGGGAATGGCTATTTTGTATGGATTCATGTGGGGGGTCAGAAACGCCCAAGACCAGCAAGCAAATCAGTCTTCCAAAGGGATTCGCCTTTCGATCATCCCTCGAAACCGATTGCTGGTTTTTTCAGCAAATATCCTTGCTGGATTCACGATATTTTTCTTAGAAGTTTTAGCGATTCTAAGTGTTTTTCATTTTATTTATCAAGTCGACTTCGGAAACCGCTGGCAGTGGTTATTCGTCCTATCCGCTTTGGGTGCATTGAATGCATTATTATTAGGGAATTTGGTTGGGAATTTGTTTCCTAATATGGGGCTGGCACAAAAAGAAGGATTGGGTGTGGCTGTTACAATGGCGATGAGTTTTTTTGCTGGTATGATGGGCTCCCAAGATATCAAATACTGGATCGATCTGCACATTCCGGTGCTAGGAAAACTGAATCTTGTCAACTTAATTAGTGAGAGTTTCTATCAGCTCTATTTTTATCGCTCACTAGAGGATTTCTATTTGAATCTTTTCTGGTTAGTAGCCTTTATGGTTATCTTAGCCTTTAGTAATCTAATGTTTGAAAGGAGGGTTCAATATGTCGCTGTATAAAGCCGTTTTGAAAATTTTAAAAGCGAACAAAACAAATTTGTTGATTGCAGTCATTGTAACTGTGATCATCACCTTCTTCTATGCGCAAAATACAGCAGCACCGGATGCAAAATTGGATCGGGGGACAATGACCATTGTTACAGAAGACAACTCCGCATTAAGTAAAGCACTGATTGACTATTTAAAAGAAGAACAAACGGTTGTGGAATTGTCTGATAAGAGCCAAAAATCGATTGATGATGCGCTGTATTTTGGAAAAATCGACTATGTTTTATTTTTGCCTAAAGATTTTACTACGAATATTGAAGCAGGTGTACCGTCAGCAATCGATGCACAATCTCGTCCCGATGCTTTTGCTAAAACATTGATTGAAGGGCAAGTAGATACCTTTTTGTCGACTTATACGGCTTTTTATCATGTAACTGGCAATAGGGAAGAGGCATTGAAAAATACGCAATCTACTTTGGCCGCAAATGGCGAAGTAACGATTAGTCGTGGATACAGTGAACGGATGAACCAGCAATTCGGCAGCTTAGTATTCAATGCACTTGCTTACGGTTTGTTTCTTTCTATTTTTAGTGGCTATGGAGTGGTCAATCTAGTGTTCAATCGGAAAGAAATCCGGAATCGCAATCAAGTATCTCCTTTATCAACACGGCGGTTGAACCGAGCCGTTTCTATTGGTATGTTGGGGTATTCACTGCTTCTGACTAGTTGTTTTACAGCGGGATTACTCCTATTTACTCGTAGCACGTGGTCCGTCATGACCGGCTATCTAGTGATTAATCTTTTGTGTTTTTTCTTGCCGATTGTCACATTTTCAACGTGTGTTACGTCATTTGTCAAAAATAGTGAGGCGTTGAATGGAATTTCGAATGTGTATATTATGGGAAGCTGTTTTTTAGGGGGAGTTTTTGTTTCATCAGATTTTTTACCAGACTTTATTAGTAAGATCGCTTCTTTTACACCGACTTATTGGTTTGTACAAAACAATCAATTGATTGGGAACACCCTCTCAGTGAATGCGGATTTCATTACGAAATTCTGGTTGAACTGCTTGATATTGGTCTTATTTGCCTGTGCCTTTTTGATAATACAGTTCGTTTTGAAAAAAGACAGCCGCTGGTTTAATCAAAAAAGGGTTGCATGAGTCATAAAAAAATGATGCCGCTGACTCAACAGCTGCATCGTTTTTTCTTCTCTCACTATTTCTAACTCCATATCAATTGTTTGGTAGTGGTTATGGTGATATCAAATGGCCGCTTACCCATTTCTTCGCCGTCTTCTTGACCATGCTGTGGTACTGTGGAGACGATTCGGAGCTTATTCGTAGATAAATGATGGAAGTAGCGAGATCTCATTTGTTTCTTGCGGGTTAGTAAGGCTAAAAGCCAAAAAATTTTGAACAAAGCGACTCGCTCAACGAGAACGAAATCGATCTTATCTTCGTTGAGGTTTGCTGTAGGTGCGATCGCCACACCGCCACCGAAGTAGGGGTGATTTGTCGTTGTGCACAAGAAAGCCTTTGTAAAATTCAATTGTTTTCCATTGGTTTCTACCAGGATGGGAAATCCTTTTTGCCGGAACAAGACATTCACTACTGCAGACAAGTAGGCAAATGAACCTAAATTGAACTTGTTTAAGTTTGATTTCGCAGCAGAATGATTTGCTGCGTAAACGATCGATGCATCTAATCCAATACCGATATTGTTGATTGCGAACCCAGTTTCATCTTGGATTTGATCATGATACTTGATGATCGTAACCGATTGAGGAGTAGCGGTCCCAGCGATTTTCCAAAATACTTGCTCTGGTTCCTTAGGTAAACGCATTCCTCTGGCAAAGTCATTCCCTGATCCTGCCGGAATGTAGCCTAGTGGAATATTTTTTTCTGATTCTTGAAGGGAGGAAACTACTTGATGTAAGGTGCCATCGCCACCGATCACCACCAGTAAGGGGTAAAGCATTTCTGAATTTTCTCGATAGATGTCATCCCATGGCAACAATACTTGTGCCAGTAAAGAAGTAGTAAGTTCCTGTTCTTGCCCGGCATATTCTGTATAGTAGAACTGATGGGGAAAACGCCGCTTCTTGACGATTGCTTCAATTTTTTTGGCTACTTTTAGGCCACGTCCACTGCCTGCTTCAGGGTTAACAACAAAATGATAATAATATTTCATACAATAAATGCTCCATCTAATCTAAAATCAATGCTGTTTATTATAGCACGATTGCTGACAAGTTTGGCTAGTGATGCTTAACTATTTTTTGACAAAAAAATAGATTCGACGAAAGGTACGTAACAACAAGCTACTATTTTCGCTGTTGTTTTTGTGATCTAAGGTTCTTATGTCCACTATGATCACATCCGTATTGCTCACATTCGCCGAATCCTATTCAATTAGTAAGGAGTAACTCAAATTCCCACATCCTTTGTCTGTTTTTCTAAGTTGACAACAATTCTTTTCTTGCAGATCCTTCATCGTCTGCTTTACTGGGAATCCTTGCTCCTTACACTTATAGTATAGCACGAAAACGGATAGAAGCAACCGCTTACATGGTCTTTGTCACTATCTTTAGATAAATTTAAAGATATCAAAAGATAGCACTTTTGAACTTATTAGCCATTAAGTCGATGAACAATGAAGGTGTACGATTCCCCTCATAAGCAAACAGGTACTTAGAGGAAAATGAACAATTGAACGATTCGCAGACATCAAGTTTACATGAAGTTGGTTTGACGAATAAAGAGACGGATGTCCGTCTCTTTGAGTTCTTTATCCAAGTTTATTCAATATAGCTGATGGAACATCATTAGGCGAGACTTCTTCCCATCCCATTACTCCTTTATGATTATTTACATGTAATACAAGGTATGCATTCTCTTTTAGCGGCTTGTCTCCATAGGAATTAAAAGACACATCTTTTTCATTATTGTCTGATGTATAGCTAGCTAAGTTGTACTTGTATCTAAAGTGTTCTCTCCCGCTACCTCTACCAATCGAAACGCGTTCCCCTTTCGAAGTTATCTTAGTGTAGTAATCTGTCGTTCCATAAGATTGCTCATACCAGAACCAGCCTCCACCCATCAGAAGAAGGGTTACTACAGTAAAAGATAATAGTTTTTTCATATAAAATCATTCCTTTCGAGGAATAGATTACATCTATGAATAATGAAATAAATCAATCTAAAGGCTGAGAATAAGCAAACAAAATTGTAAGGAGGACAATGAGAATTAGTAGGAGAGGAAGAACAGAATGAATTGCGAGCAAATAAATACTCAATGCTCGTCTTTGGCCTGTTTTGCTGGAAGATTCCTATTCAAAGCAGAACCACCGTTTTAATGGTTATGTATTTAAAATATTCTAGTCATTTCCGGTATCTTTTTTAGCCTCGCTGATAGATAGATCGTTCCTCTTTCTTTTTTTGTTGGTTTTAACACTTTGCTATTTGACAAGTGGGTTGCTTTAGAAGGAGATTGTACGACCTTGTTACTGAAGAACAGCTTGGGGGAAAATAGGTTTTTAGACTTTCATCCACAAAACATCCACATGAATTCTCCAATTTAATTGGACAATGGAAATCAATAAGAACCAAATCAATAATGTAAGCTTGATAAATCAGTAATCTTCTGTATAATAATTATTTGTGCGTAACGCATCGCGGTTCATCAACCATCCCGCGTAATCAAAACTCGGAGAAAGAAGGGATCAAATGGATAAATCATCCACTTTATCAAACCAGCGGTTGCGAGTTGTCGTCGCGAACGGTTTGATCATGGCACTGTATGTTGCAGTGACAGTCTTAGTCGCCCCAGTGGCTTCTGGTGCCATTCAATTTCGTGTCTCAGAAGGGCTGAATCATCTGGTAGTCTTTAACAGAAAACTGATGTGGGGTGTTTTTGGCGGAGTTGTATTGTACAATTTATTTTTTGGTATGGGAATTTTGGACGTCGTCTTTGGTGGAGGCCAAACCTTGCTTGCATTGTCAGCAACGGCGCTATTGCAAAAGAAAGTTCCGAATGTCTTTGTCCGTTTAGCGCTTAATACGATTTTCTTCTCGTTGAGCATGTTCTTGATTGCAATCATGCTGCATCTGACTCTCGCATTACCATTTTGGGCGACCTTTGGTACAACAGCGCTAAGTGAGTTGATTATCATGACAATCACAGCGCCTATAATGTATATCGTGAATACAGGTGTTCGCTTCGATAAGCGATTTTAATCAATCATTTGTTTTTTGCTTTGATGGTTCCCAAAAAACAAATAAAAAAAGATCATCTCTACCGTAGGTTTTGGTAGAGATGATCTTTTTTGTTATTCTGCATTCAAATCTTCAATTTCAACAACTTTGAAGTTTTTTGCCTCTAACTGATAAATGATCTTATCGCACAGCTCTTTTGACGTATTCGCTGGTAAAGTAATCAATGTCCGACGAATAAATTCATCCTTGCCGATGTCCAATGTGATACAGCTGGCAATACTGCTGTATTTCGCGATGATTTTTGAAATGATCGCTAAATCGCCTTGTGTGCCAGTTGATGCGATAGTCAGCACGTAGCTTCCTTGTTCGACATTCCAAGATTGAGACAGCATATTCAATAATGAACTGTGGGTCAAAATCCCATAGAACTCATTGTTTTCATCTAATACGGCAATGTATGGCAACTCTTTGATCGTGAAAAAGACTTTAAAAAATGAAGAATTGACATAAATAAATTTTGTCGCGTTTTTAAGCAGGTGTGTCACTGGTAATGTCATATCTCCACCATTCGATTTGTGACGATAGATGTGCATTTTATAGATGTTTCCCCGGAAGATTTTGCCGGATTCATCTAAGATCGGTACACAGCGATAGCCAGAATCTTCTAAAATTTCCAAGGCTTCTTCTAAAGTAGCTGTTTCTTTGATCGTAGTTAAGTCGCGTTTTTTGTAAACCATTGTTTTTAGTAACATAACAATTCCCTCCCAAATACCCAATTCACATCTCTATAATACCATAAAATCAGCGGAAACTATATTTTTGCGTGTCAAAATCTAAAATTGACACTTTCACTGAAAAATGGTATTTTTAACTTTGGAAAACTTTGTATAAAGGGGGAGGACATCAGAAATGGCAACAAAAAAAGCAGCTTTGGCTTGTTCTGTCTGCGGATCCCGCAACTATTCGAAATCAGTCAGTGAAGGAAAAAAAGGCGATCGCCTTGAAATTAACAAATTTTGCAAATACTGCAATCAATACACGCTACATCGTGAAACGAAGTAAGGAGGAATCTTGATGAACTTTATGAAAAATGTTTTTGCTGAAATGAAAAATGTTTCTTGGCCATCAAGAAAGCAATTACGCAGAGATACTTTTGTTGTGATCCAAACGACAATTATTTTTGCAGTGATGTTTTTTGTGATGGATACGCTGATTCAAACTGTTTTTGATTTGATTTTGAAATAAATGCTGCTGGTTTATCAGCAACTAGTCAAGTAAAACAAATCGTGGTATAATTGATTCGAGGAAAAACTTCGGTGCAACTGAGGTTTTTTTATTTTACAAAAAGATAGGGAGACCGAATACAATGGAATCTTTTGAAAAAAATTGGTATGTCTTGCATACTTACTCCGGCTATGAAAACAAGGTGAAAGCGAACTTGGAATCACGGGCGCAAAGCATGGGGATGGGCGATTACATCTTTCGTGTTGTCGTACCAGAAGAAGTCGAAACGGAAGAAAAGAATGGGAAAAAGAAAGAGATCGTTCACAAAACTTTTCCAGGTTATGTCCTCGTCGAAATGGTCATGACGGATCAATCATGGTATGTTGTTCGTAATACACCAGGAGTGACTGGTTTTGTCGGCTCTCATGGAGCAGGAAGCAAACCAGCTCCGCTTTTACAAGAAGAAATCAACTCTATCTTACGTTCAATCGGTATGAGCACTCGAACAGTTGAATTGGAAGTGGAGATTGGTGAAACAGTTAAAATCATCGAAGGTGCATTCTCTGGATTAGAAGGACAAGTCGCTGAGATCGACGAAGAAAAACAAAAACTAAAAGTCAATATTGATATGTTTGGTCGAGAAACAAGTACAGAATTGGATTTTGAACAAGTAGATAAAATCTAAGTATAAAACTGTAGTGTTTTTTGTCAAAATAAGGTAAAATAAAATTGAAAATTGGTGATAGCGGACCGTTATTGGCCCGCTGTTTTTATCTCACGAAAAGAAAGCGTTTTATAAAAAGGGGGTCCTATGAAGAAAATTCTCGCATCGATTTGTCAACGCCATTTTTTTGACCAACATTTGGAAAAAAGAGGTGTGATTTCCGTACATAATGGTTATAGTTTGTTGTTTGCTTTTAATTTGTTTTTGCTGCTTTCTGCCGTGATCTTTATGGAACCTCAAAAAGTGTTTCGTGAAATGCTTACAATCATGTTCTCGGAAAGCCATTTAGTAACGGATTACGTTGCGCTGACTTCTGTAGGTGGCGCACTGTTCAATGCGTCGATCATGACTTTTGTTGCGATCGCGGTCTGTTACCATTACCGAGTTCCGGTTACTGGAGGAATGATATCAGCCGTCTTTATGGTTACGGGGTATGGTTTGTTTGGCAAAAATCTGTTCAATTTTATTCCAATCTTCTTAGGTGTTCGTCTCTATTCCTATTTAATGAATCAACCCCTCAAAAAATATCTTCTCATTGCTTTGTACGGTTCCTCCGTTTCACCCATCGTTAGTTTTTTTGCATTCAATGACTCACTTCCCGCTTATTTCGGTAGCTTCATCGGTTATTTGATCGGTGTTTTGACTGGATTGATCATGGTTCCTTTAGCACTGCATTTTCAAGCATTATTTAAAAAAGTCAGTATCTATAGTGCCGGCTTTACTTCTGGCATGTTGTGTACGATGGTCGCAGGAATTTGCCGAATGTTTGGTTTTGATATCGAATTGCGAGCAATCGTTTCTAAAGGCTCCAATCTTCCACTGGTTATTATGATGGTGTCGCTGTCTTTATTAATGATTGGCTATGGGTTAGCAATGGCTGTTAAACGCAAGCGGTTGAACATGCGGGCAATATGGTCTCATAGCGGCAAAATCGAATACGATATTTTACGTGAAAGTGGCGTTTATAATACGATGATTAATATGGGGTTAATGGGATTGCTGTTAATGAGTTATGTGAGTATGCTAGGTGTCAACCTCAATGGTCCCATTGCAGGTGCGATGTTTTGTGTCATTGGTTTTTCTGCTTGTGGTGCCCATGTCTTTAACGCGCTGCCCTTATTTGCCGGTGTGCTATTAGCAAATACAATGAATATCTACGCAATGACTGAAACAGTAACCGTTACAGCGGCTATTTTTGCAATGATGCTCTGTGCGGTGACTAATGCTTACGGGTGGAAAGGGGGGATGATCGTGGGATTCATTCATACGTCGATGGTTTTGAATATCGATGTGCTTCATGGTGGATTGAATCTGTACAATAATGGCTTTTCCGGAGGGCTCGTTGCGATGATGATCATTCCATTGCTCGATTTTTTTTCACAAATCGCGGACACCTCGATTTTTAAACGGAAGAAACAGTCCGGAGGCAAAGAAAAGGTAACCTACCAAGCAACGAGTAAAGAATGAAGTGTTCTTGAATAAAGAGTAAACATTAGCTATTGCTTGTTTCTTGTTTCAAAAGGGATTATACTAGACCCGATTTGGAGGGACTGTAAATGAAAAAATGGCTATTTCTATGTCTGGTTGTTTTGCTTAGCGGCTGTCAAGCAGCAACTCACTCAAATGTTTCAGCACAAAAAAGTACACAGAAGCCAACGGAGACAACGACTGCTTCGGCAGAAACATCAACCACCGAACCCGTTCAGAAAACGACCACGCCAACACTCTTTATTCATGGTTATCAAGGAGGTCCCGCATCATTTGGAGGGATGATACAGCGTTTTGCCCAAAAAGATTGGGTGAGCAATGAAATGGTTCTAACAATTTCACCAGATGGGACAGTTTCAACGGAAGGAGTGCTTTCTAAAAAAGCTGTAAATCCAACCATTCAGGTCTTGTTCGCTGACAATCAAAATAATGAATGGAATCAAGCAGAATGGATCCGACAAGCGTTGCTTTATCTGAAAAAGGAAGGAATAGAGCAAGTAAATTTAGTCGGACATTCCATGGGGGGAGTTAGTGGTTTTCGCTATCTCACAACATTTGGAGAGCTGAGTGCAGCTGGGGCTGAAGCACTGGATCCCGCATTGCCAAAAGTAGCTAAATTTATAGCGATCGGGGCGCCTTTCAATGAATTTATTGATACGAGTTCACGGCAGACTATCACTGATTTAGTGACAAACGGACCAACGGAGGCTTCTCCACGCTACCAGGAATTTCAAGGACTATTGAAGCAAGGGGGGCATCGACTCCCGATTGAGCTGATTGCTGGGCAATTATCTGATGAAGAGCTATCGGACGGCACTGTGCCGACCACAAGTGCCTTGGCGATCAACCACTTATTGGCAGCGAATGGCTATTCTGTGACTGAAAAAATCATTAAAGGATCACAGGCACAGCATAGTCAGCTGCATGAAAATCAAGAAGTAGATGAAGACATTGCTGCTTTTTTATGGGAGAAATAACTGATAGTCGTCAAAAGGCTGTAAGAATAACTTTGATATAAGTTCTATCTGTTTTTTTTAGTAGTAGCAAATAGACAAAAATATCCGAATGATCGGAGATCGCTTATTCTTCTCGTGCATAGGTAACGAGGACCTGCAGAGCCGCGGGAGCTATCTAATGATCATTCGGATATGTTATTTATTGAGACTCTTACATCTTTTAGTGTTCAGCGGCATCTAAAATTTGCGCTTGTAGACGTTGTGCTGTAGGCGTTGTGGCCAACCCGCCCTCGGCTGTTTCTTTAAAAATACTTGGCATTTGCCGTCCTACTTGGTACATCGCGTGGACGACTTCATCCGGAGGAATCACACTTTCGATTCCTGCTAAAGCCATATCAGCAGAAATAAATGCTTGTGAGGAACCGAGAGCATTTCGCTTCACGCAAGGAACTTCGACTAACCCAGCGACAGGATCACAAATCAATCCCATCATATTCTTTAGTGTAATGGCTACTGCTTGAGCAGCTTGATGTCCGCTCCCACCCTTAGCACAGACGAGGGCTGCTGCTGCCATGGCACTGGCAGAACCAACCTCTGCTTGACAACCGCCTTCTGCTCCGGATATCGAAGCATTGTTCGCAATGACTAGTCCGAAGGCTCCGGCAGTAAAGAGGAAATCGATTTGTTGAGAACGAGACAGCTGCAAACGATCGCGAACAGCCATCAGCACACCAGAGACAACACCGGCACTCCCAGCTGTAGGAGTGGCACAAATCAATCCCATTTTGGCATTGACTTCATTGACAGCAATGGCATTTTGAACGGCTTGCAAGATCGTCTCACCACTTAGAAAATCACCAGCCTGTATATAATCATTCATTCGTGTGGCATCGCCACCGGTTAATCCCGTCACAGAGGTCACTCCAGCAACGCCCTCGGCAACGGATTGTTCCATGACCGTCAGGTTTTTGTCCATTAGTGCAATGACTTGCTCGCGAGTGCGCCCTGAGTTTTCGCATTCGACCGCAATCATCATCTCTGCAATCGATGCATAATTTTTGCTTTGAAGAACAAGATCTTCAATCGTATAAAACATGACGAATCCTCCTTTAATCGAAATAAGCCGCACTATAAACGTGGGGCAGTGCTTTGATTTGTTGTGCCAATTGATCATTTCGTTCATCCACTTCAATGATCATAATGGCTTTTTCTCCTTTGGACTCTCGGGTAACAGTCATCGTACCAATATTGATTTGTGCCTCAGAAAGTAGATTCGTGACACGTGCGACCATTCCGGGAACATCTTGATGAACGATGACATAGGTAGGGGTACCTAAAGTCAATGAGATTTTAAAACCATTCAATTCAGAAATTTGTATATTCCCACCGCCGATTGAAATGCCGGTAACGGACATTTTGCGGTCACCTTTTTTTAAAATCATTTTGACCATATTCGGATGTTCGGCTTTTTCGTTTTTCGGAACAAAGAGTACTTCTAGACCTTGCTCATAGGCTAACTTTAATGAGTCAGCAAGGCGCTGATCATCGGGCTCCATTCCTAACAAACCGCCGACAAGTGCAATATCTGTTCCGTGGCCGCGATAAGTTTTCGCGAAGGACTCATACAAAAGGATATCGACACTGTCAGGCTGTTCGCCAAAGATGTGGCGCACGATTTTGCCAATTCGAGCAGCACCTGCGGTATGGGAACTGCTGGGTCCAACCATAATTGGTCCAATAATATCAAAGACACTTCGGTATTTTAAAGGTTCCATTCTATTCACCTCATTTAATTGATGGGAGAAATCCAGATGTAGTTTAGCATAAAATATGGAGAAATAGAGCAATGAGTGGAACTGTATGGGATTTTTTTAATCTTTTTTTTGTTTTACCGATTTTCTCCATAAAAAGCAAAAAAATTCGCCAAGAGTTCTTGCAAATTTCTTTTGAGATGCTATAATATCTCAGTGTGCATTATTCACACGTTTTTTGTGTGCGCACATGATTCACTAAAGTGGGAGGAGAAATATGGATCTCCAATTAACCACATCACGGACTCAAGGAGGTATGTCTCGTGGCAAAAAAAGTAGAAAAAATCGTTAAATTGCAAATTCCTGCAGGTAAAGCAACACCAGCTCCGCCAGTAGGTCCTGCACTAGGTCAAGCGGGTATCAATATCATGGGATTCACAAAAGAATTCAATGCACGTACAGCTGATCAAGCAGGCTTGATCATTCCAGTAGTGATCTCTGTATACGAAGACCGTTCATTCACATTCGTTACAAAAACACCACCAGCAGCAGTATTGTTGAAAAAAGCAGCAAACGTTGAAAAAGGTTCAGGCGAACCAAACAAAAACAAAGTTGCAAAAGTTTCACGCGATCAAGTAAAAGAAATCGCTGAATTGAAAATGGAAGACCTAAACGCAGCTGACGTTGAAGCAGCTATGCGCATGGTTGAAGGAACTGCACGAAGCATGGGGATCACTGTAGAATAATTTTTACAGACCCTAAGGAAGTAGCTTCTCAGTCGGCTCTATATTGAAAAATATGGGACACGTGGGAGGTTCTACCGTTATAACCACATCAAGGAGGAAACAAAATGGCTAAAAAAAGCAAAAAAATGCAAGAAGCATTGAAAAAAGTTGACGCTGCAAAAGCTTATTCAGTTGAAGAAGCAGTAGCTTTGGCAAAAGAAACAAATATTGCAAAATTCGACGCAACGGTTGAAGTTGCTTACAAACTAAATGTCGATCCTAAAAAAGCGGACCAACAAATCCGTGGTGCGGTCGTACTACCAAACGGTACTGGTAAAACACAAACAGTGTTAGTTTTTGCGAAAGGTGAAAAAGCCAAAGAAGCAGAAGCAGCTGGTGCTGATTTCGTTGGAGACGACGACATGGTTCAAAAAATCCAAGGCGGATGGTTCGATTTTGATGTTGTTGTTGCAACACCAGATATGATGGCAACTGTCGGTAAACTTGGTCGTGTTTTAGGTCCTAAAGGTTTAATGCCAAACCCTAAAACTGGTACAGTTACAATGGACGTAACAAAAGCTGTTAACGAAGTAAAAGCTGGTAAAGTGACTTACCGTGTTGACAAAGCTGGTAACGTTCATGTACCAATCGGTAAAGTTTCATTTGAAGATGACAAATTAGTTGAAAACTTCAAAACAATCCACGAAACTTTAGTAAAAGCTAAACCATCTGCAGCGAAAGGTCAATACATGAAAAACATTTCTGTAACGACAACTTTCGGACCTGGTATCCATGTAGATCAAGCTTCTTTCTAATTTGAATAAAAAACAAAACTTTTGTTGACTTGACTGCCTTATCTATGGTAAGGTAGTCAAGGTTAAAAGTTTAACTGTACCGAAGACAGTAGGTGACGTCAGTCTTAATTTCCTACCGAGGACGTTTATTGAGAAACTTCAATAGTCCCTCTATGTCTACGGTGGCATAGAGTTTTTTTGTTTTTATCTCTTGATAAAGACAAATGAAGACAGAAATGTTTTCTTGAAACTCTTCCATCAAAATCAGGAGGTGAAATTTAAAATGAGTGAAGCAGCTATCGCTAAAAAAGCCGCAATTGTGGATGAAGTGAGTGAAAAATTCAAAGCAGCCGCATCTGTAGTAGTCGTTGACTACCGTGGATTGACTGTTGACGAAGTAACTCGTCTACGTAAACAATTACGCGACGCAAACGTTGAAATGAAAGTTATCAAAAATTCTATCCTTTCACGTGCTGCTGAACAAGCTGGTCTAGAAGGTCTTGGTGAAGTATTCACTGGCCCAACTGCTGTAGCGTTCAGTAACGAAGACGTTGTCGCACCTGCAAAAATCATGAACGATTTTGCTAAAGAGGCTAAAGCATTAGAAATCAAAGGCGGTATCATCGAAGGCAAAGTTTCTTCTTTGGAAGAAATCACAGCATTGGCAAAATTGCCAAACCGCGAAGGACTTCTTTCAATGTTGCTATCTGTGCTACAAGCACCTATCCGCAACGTGGCTTACGCTGTCAAAGCAGTGGCCGAAAAAGAAGAAGATGCAGCTTAATTGCCGCATAATCACACTATAAACTAAACTATCTAATTAAATGGAGGAAAACAAAATGGCATTGAACATTGAAAACATTGTCGAAGAGCTAAAAGGCGCGACAATCTTAGAATTAAACGACTTAATTAAAGCTATCGAAGAAGAATTTGGCGTATCTGCTGCTGCTCCTGTAGCTGTAGCTGGTGGAGCTGGCGACGCTGGTGCTGCTGAAGAACAAACTGAATTCACTGTAGAATTGACTGCAGCTGGCGACCAAAAAGTTAAAGTTATCAAAGCAGTTCGTGAAGCAACTGGTTTAGGCTTGAAAGAAGCTAAAGCTGTAGTTGACGGAGCTCCTTCAGCAGTTAAAGAAGGCATCTCTAAAGACGAAGCTGAAGCATTGAAAGCTGCTTTAGAAGAAGTTGGCGCTTCAGTAACAGTTAAATAATCATTTTTGATTTTTTTGAGCTAGAATTCCTTTTAAGTAAGGGTTCTAGCTCTTTTTTTGTTTTTTGACCATCCTTTTGACCATATATTTAGAAACGAAGGTAGCATGCAAATTTTTCTGCAAAGAGCTCTTTTGTTAGATGAGCATAGATGTTTATCGTTGTCTGAATATCAGAGTGTCCGAGACGTGATCTCACTTTTTGCATTGATAAGGCAGTTTCAAAGAGTAAATAACAGTGTGGATGACGAAATCCGTGACCAATTGCTTTTAACCCCTTTTCTTCCAAAGCTTTTTTTGAATGCTATTGGAACTCAGTGGGGTTGGGTAGCTTTTTGCTACAAAAATAATTTCTTGAGTCTAAATGAGTTTTATTAGAGTATATCCATTGAGAAACCACATTGATTGGGGAATATTTTTGCCGACTAGATTTTAGTAATTTTGAGTTTCTTTTTGATTGAAGACTAAAAAAAATGTTGGTAAAAATCAACCTCGATTTTACACCAGCACAAAATATGATCCGACCTAATCTTTTTGATTTGGCTCTTTAAAGATGATTTGTTTCGATATACTTATCCAAGAGAAAGTTTTCCACGCTGACGATGTCAATGCAAATCAAATCATCTATATTTATTGTTTTTTTGTTCGTCTTTGTGATGCTTTCGTAATCTATTATAGAAAGTACTAGTTTTTTTGAATCTAAAAGATTGATTTTTCCGGTAAAGACGCTCTCGTCATTAGAATGTATCACAGTTACGCTTTTTTTGAGAACTAAATTATTTGTGAGTAAGTCATCGATAGTTTTTATTTTTTCTAAATTAATTATAGAACCAAGATCATAGTTATCAAATGATTTGTTGATTTTATTATAACTTACAAAAAATTCGTACATTCTAATGTAGGCTGAGTCGTCAATAATTTTTACTAAATACTTTTTACTTCTAATCTGAATACTGTCCAGTGTTCCAGTTTCACTGATAGACATAAATAAGATAAATGAACCAAGATCTTGCAAAATGTATCCGAGTGAGAAGGATTCACTTCCATAGTCATCTATATCTTTTGAGTATAATTCCAAGAGTTGGCTGCTATAAGAATAATCTGTTTCTATCATTGTTTATCCTCTTTTCTTCATTTTGTAATTTGCTTTTCATTTTTTCGTGCGGGCCGAGATTTCGTGTGTTCTTTGAAGAGCTTGTAGTTTTAAGCCCAACGTAATTCAAATGAACAAACTGATGGTATTTTTCGATCACATATTCATTGCTGTACCCATGAAAATTAGTAGCAGTGTAGGAGTAGAAAGAAGAAGATTTAGTGCTAATAGCCAACCTGAAAAGTGACGTTCAATATTTTTAATAAAACAATAAAGTGGTATGGTGAGAGAAATTAAAATGATGGCTATTATGATTCCCAAATACATTGGCTCTGTCTCTAAGGGGAAAAATTTGGAAATAGTATTCGAAAATTGATAAATAAAATCAAACCCAGGTATTTCAGGATCGACTATTCCTTTTTTTAAAATGAAAAATCCTGTGACTTGCATTAAAGATAAATAGAGTCCTATTCCATAAGTGATTAATAGCATAGGATAGAACCAGTGGTAATGTGTCTCTGAATTTGCCATAGAAAAAACCTCCTTTAATATATATTCGAGAATATAGGAGTAACGAATGTTTTGAAATCTAATAAGCTAATAAAACTCTTTCGTTTTTGTAAGTATCAGTTAGTATTTATCCATTGGGCTCATTTTGTTTGCACTTGATGATAGTTGTTTATTCCTAAAAGGAGGGGGGACCTTCTTAGTCAAGTATAGGAAATGAAAATAGTTTACCTATGAGCCAAGTTCTGACTTTATTTTGGCAGTATAAAAAATGCCGACGTTCTAATTTGAGTCTACGTTCTCTTTCATCAAGTTCCGCTTCTTCTTTCTGTCTTTGCTAAGCGTCTTTTATTTTTAGAAATATAAATCATGGCAAAAATAATTCCTGTTATCACAAGAAAAATCATTAGATAGGGAAGAACTGAGAGGATTAAACTTCCGAAGATCAAAAAGAATAACAACCCGATGCATCTGCACCCTCAGCCGCCACCACGACTTTCTTTAACAATATGGAGCTTTGACATTTAGTAATTACTTTGTTATTTTTATTTCATTGTATCAGATAAGTTTAATAGATAACATTTATTTTTGGCCGTTTGGAAAGATATTTTTGAGAATATCTTTTTAGTTCTGACGGCTAAGGCTATCTGAATTAGAGGAACAGTTGCAAAAAAAACAAGCCTAAGACTAGCGCTGAGCGCCACTGACTTAGGCTTGTTTATTTTTTGCGAAATTGCTGAACAAGAAAAATGAAGATAAAAAAGAATAATGCTTCCCATAAAGTAGTTGTCCAACTAAAGGTACGACTGATCCCAAAAAAAAGATTCCCAATATTGGATACGACCAAATAGATGACCGTAGCAATCAATGAAAAAATTAAGCGTTTTGCCATCATAATTCCCCCTTGCCTTTGATTGTAACAATTGACTGACGAGAGAGCAATTATTTTAAGAAAAGGCTCCTGTCAAAACGAAAAAAAAATGCGCCATTCTTTAATTGTTTTGGGTGCTTTCAGGCGTGAGAGCAAAGAGGGGAGCTCTATAAATTTTTTTGATTCTCCCAATCAGTTCATTGATTAATCAAGAGGAACATCAAAAATCCAGCCAGCTGGAGCCTTGCGCTCACCAAATTGGATACCCGTCAATTCATCGTATAGCGCACGAGTTTTAGGACCGACCTCCGTTTCACTGTAAAACACATGGAAAGACTCTCCATTTTGGATTCCGCCAATAGGTGAAATAACCGCAGCGGTTCCACAAGCGCCTGCTTCAACAAAGCGATCCAGTTGATCCACATACACATCTCCTTCGACAGGTATTAATCCTAAAGCATGTTCTGCAAGATAAAGGAGAGAATATTTGGTGATACTTGGCAAAATTGATGGCGATTTTGGTGTCACGAATTCATTTTCGGCCGTGATCCCAAAGAAGTTAGCGGACCCCACTTCCTCAATTTTTGTATGTGTTTCAGGGTCTAAATAAATGCAATCTGAAAAATTCCGTTCATGGGCTTCGTATCCTGGTAATAAGCTGGCAGCATAATTTCCGCCTACTTTTGCAGCGCCGGTACCATTTGGTGCTGCACGATCATAATCTGAAACAATAAAGTTCGTTGGGGCCAGCTCGCCTTTGAAATATGATCCGACCGGCATGCAAAAAATAATAAACAAGTATTCTGGCGCAGGTGCAACGCCGATATTCTCGCCTACACCAATCAATAGCGGCCGTAAATATAGAGTAGCCCCGGTACCGTAAGGCGGTACAAATTCTTGGTTTGCTTTGACCACTTGATTGACCGCATCGAGGAACATCTCTTCGGGAACGAACGGCATACGCAAGCGACGAGCGCTTCGATTCAATCGTTTACTATTCTCATCTGGACGAAACAAGTTGATCCCGCCATCTGGTCGTCGATACGCCTTCAAGCCTTCAAAGCATTGCTGACCGTAATGCAATGCTGGAGAACCTTCATGAATATGCAGAATATTATCTTCAGTCAATGCTCCTTGTTCCCAAGAGCCATTTTTCCATTTTGCGACAAAGCGCCAAGGGGTTTTAATATACGAAAACCCTAAATTTTCCCAATCGATTTGCATAGAGTCACTTCCTTTTTTAATTTTTCCTAGTATAGCATGGAACGCCCATCAAGTCATTATTTTCTGAAAATTCATCGCAATGATTTTCATTTCTAACATCATGATGAAAGCTTATTACTAGAGGCTTTATATTCACAGATTTTTTTTTCAAGCCTATCTGGAGCTCTGCAGTTGTTGATAAAAAGGGGGAAGGATTTTGGCAGAACGTCGAGCACTTTAGATTGTATTTACGGAACAGATATGCTTCAATAAGGGTAGAAAAAAATCGATTAGGAGGACTTTCGGTGATCAAAGAAGCGGTTTCTGAAATCCAAGGTGTCCTGGATGCTTATCAGCGACTGGCACCAATCATGATCCATACACCTGCCGCACCAAGCAATATTCTTAGCGCAGAAAAGGCAGGAGAAATTTATCTGAAACTAGAGAATCTGCAGCGTACAGGATCCTTTAAGGCGCGAGGGGCCTACAACAAATTAGCAACATTGACAGAGGAAGAGAAAAAAAGAGGGGTAATTGCTTGTTCAGCAGGTAATCATGCGCAAGGTGTTGCACTAGCAGGCGCCCTGCTAGGGATACATGTACGGATCTTTATGCCGCTTCAAGCAGCGAAGACAAAAATAGAAGCAACGAGAAATTATGGCGCTGAAGTAATCTTAGCAGGAGAGACATTCGACGATACAAAACAAATTACTTTGGAAGCGATGTCACGTAGCGGTGAGGTCTTTGTCTCCCCCTTTGATGATCGAGCGGTAATGGAAGGGCAAGGAACGATTGGGTTAGAGATTTTACAAGATTTGCCTAATGTGGATAATGTCATCGTACCGATCGGTGGAGGCGGCTTGATCGCAGGCATTGCGTTAGCAATCAAACAATTACGCTCGGAAACTAATATTATTGGTGTTCAATCTTATCAAGTGCATGGGATGATTTCCTCTATATGGCGACAAGAACTGATAGCCAATCGCAGCAGTAAGACATTGGCAGATGGGTGCGATGTGGCTTTGGCTGGAGAATTGACTTATGAAACGTTGCGCTCGCGCATAGATGAAACCGTTTTAGTTGAAGAGAAAGATATCGAAACTGCTATCCATTATTTGGCTTTAAAAGAAAAAGTGATTGCTGAAGGGGCAGGTGCTCTGAGTACGGCTGCTATCCTAAGCGGACAAATCGATCATTTGCTGAAAGGCAAACGAACAGTCGCAATCGTTTCAGGCGGGAATATCGATTTCTCTGTTTTTAAAGAAATCATTTAAAAAAAGATGATCTCAGACCAACTAGTCATCTGAAGATCATCTTTTTTAGTCCGTTTTCGATCCAGTTTTCAGAGGAGAAGAAACGTTTACTAAAAACTGCGACCGCCGCCGCCAAATGTTCCGCCGCCGGAAGAATGAGTAGTGGTGCCACCGCCAAAACCGCCGCCGCCATTATTTTTAGGTGGACGTGGGATTCGGCGAGTCGTTACGAAGGAGTTGACCAGACGATCTTCTTTTTGAGTCAATTTGATGCTGGATTTTTCTTGGTAAGGGTATTTGTATCCACCCATTTTTAATTGGTATCTTGATTTGACAATGATGAAAAAAGCAATACTGATCACTGCAGCTACCAATAAGCTAATGCCGATTTCTAAAGGGGTCAGCACTTTATAATAAGTGATCTTGCCTGTCTCACGATCCACATGATAGTGACCGCCGGGAACCCCCGCTTCTACATAGCTGGCTGCATTCTCCAAGTAGACCCGGGCGGCTTGATAGTAATTACCCGCCGTCATCTGATCATAAATATTATCCAACATATCATCAAGACGAGCGTCGTTGATATAATCGAGCATATTTCCTGAGGTGGACACATGAAGATTACGGTTGCCCATATCGATCATCAATGCTGAGCCATTCTGATCATTCCCGATACGATCCGCGAGAAAACGGTCGGTGGTGTATTCAATATCATCAATGCCGTTATTTGTCGTTGCGATAAAGACTTCACCTTTGATTTTCTCATTCAACTGATCGGCTTGTTCGCTTAAACTCTGGATTTCAGAGGGAGTAAAAAGCCCAGCGTCGTCGGAAACAGTGTTTTCTGCTGCCACGCCAGTGACCGTTGTCAGCAGAAATCCGGCAACCATTAGGAAAAAACAGGAAAATTTTCTCATAAGAAATATCCTCCAATCATCCCTAGAATCGCAATCACAGCAAAAATCGCTGCACTCGTAAATCCTAAGCGTTTGTAACTGATGGGCAAGACACCGCTGACTTTACCGGTTTGGCCATTCATCGCATAATAAAAGACGTTCTTATTTGGATCATCTGCCCGATAGGTGACAAGCCAGACCGGCAGCAGTACGTAATGATTGGTCTCTTTCGTGATCTCAATGTCCCGCTGGGTCCGATTGAAGCTAGTGTACCCATTAACGGTACTGCTTAGGAGGTTTTCAGCATAACCGGAAAGTTCCTGTTGTACTTCATTCTTAAGTGCTTGATACTCAATGTCGCGTTTTTCTGCTTGAAATCCTGCCAGATACTGGCTGCGAAAGTCAACGGCCTTATCCAATGGGAAAGGCTGGACCCCGGTAACCATTTTTTGTTGGACATTCTTGGATAAAGCGTTTTTGATCAGTTCATTGATACGCATTTTTCCGCGTCTGGAAACAGCAAATTGTTTGTGTTCTGTATATTCGATCTCGCCGACACGCCAAATTCTTAAAGAAGTTCCAGTTCCAGATAGTTGGCCATCTAGTTCGGCATCGATCCTCCAGTAAGGGAAATAAACACCGGTCAATTTTTCAACTTGCGCTTGATCGAAGAAGTCTCTTGGTACGAACCATTTTTTTTGTGCCCATTCCAGAAATTTAGCGGTTGCTTCTTCTTTTTCGATTGCAAAAGGTAAAACTTTGTTAGGTAAGAATTCTCCAGAAAGACGGCCGGAAAGGACGACTGGATTGTGGCAGAAATAACAGTAAGTAGCTGCTGTCGTAGCATCAGTGACGATCTCTGCGCCGCAGTTAGGACAAAGGAACAAGTCCATTTGGGCCGCCTTTTCTTCGGTTTTTTCTGTGATAGCTTCTTTTAGCGCCGGTTCCGTATCATCAGTGATCGGCTGATTTTCCGGCGCAGTCCCATCTGCAAGTTGGGCTTCTTTTTGTTTTTGTTCAAAGGCTGTTACTTCTGCTTCTGTAAAAATACTCAAACAGAAGGGGCAGTGGAATTTTTGATCACCAGGATCAAAGGTTAGCGCACCGCCGCAGTTGGGGCATTTATGCGTAATGACATCCATTTAAGTTCCTCCTTCATTTAGTCTAAAGGAACTCCCTTAAATGGCTTGCCGCAGTTGGGACAGAATTTCGGGATTCCATTTGCTAAATCAATTATTTCACTACATTCTGAACATTTCATTTGTAAACTTGGGGTTCCTGTAGGTTTTGCTGTACCGCAATTGCTGCAGAACTTACCCGTATTGCTTGTTCCACACTGAGGGCAGTCCCAACTATCGCCATTGTTTTGTTTCTGCTGATTTTCTTGGTTTTGCTGGATTTGTTGCTGATTGTTTTGAGCTGCTTGATTCAAGTAACCGCCAGTTGTGTTCATCCCCATGCCCATACCAACAAATCCGGTTGTTGCACCGGCAGCATTACTACCTGCGGATTCCATCCCACGTGCGATCGAACCTTGAACATACCCTTCACGAACATTTGGGTCACCCAACATGGCACCTTGATTACGCATGTTGATCAGTTTCACTGAATCATCCGTATAAGAGATGCTTGCAACAGCGACTGAAACGATTTCCATTCCTCGCAGTTCGCGCCAACTGTCGTCTAAAACCTCACCCATGTATTTGCTTAATTCCATACTTTTTGATGGAACATAGGAGATGCGCTCGCCATCCGCTGACATTTTGTTGATGGCTGTCTGTAAAGCAGTCAGAAACTCTGCTAAATATTGTTCGTTAATGTCATTGATGTCAACTTGTGTTTTATTTTTTGGAATCGCGTTGGTGTAGAATAAGATCGGATCAGTAATTCGCAATGAGTAATTTCCATGGGCTCTTAGGAATAATTCTGCATTATAAAAGTTGTCAAAATAATTTAATGGAGAAGAAGTCCCGAAGCGGATTCCTTTGATTTCCTGCAAATTGATATAGAAAACTTGTTGTTTTTGAGGTGTTACGCCACCAAATTTGAAGCGATTAAACGTTTCAGAGATGGCATCCTTTAAGGAACCGTTGAACATGGAAGGAGCCAAGTCATTTTTGACGGTATAGTAGCCTTCCTCTGCTGTATAATCAATGATTTTTCCACCATCGACCAGCAGCATCATCATATTAGGGTAGACGTGGATTACAGATCCATCTGTTATGACATCCTCCGTTCCTTTTCGGTTCGAACCGCGTTTGTCATTGCGCCGTACCTTCACACCTTTAGTCATCACTGTCGTGTCGCCCATATTGTCAGGTTCGAAGACCTCTAGCCATTGGTCGGCAAGACCTCCGCCAATCGTGCTTGTTGCAGCTTTGATAATACCCATTTTCAGTCCTCCTTACAAATTTTCATCATCCAATGGATGAATGTACATTCATTATACCATAGCTCCGTATTTTCTATGTATTAGACCAAAGTTGTAGAAGTGTAGGCAAAAGTTGAATAAAAAATCGTCTATAAAACAATACTTTTTTCAAAGTATCGTTCTCTAGGATGTGCGGATTTTTATTAAAAGATTGCTCCCTTAAAAAATCATTTCTTTTTCAGCAGATAGGCAACTCAAGGTAGTTTTTTTTGTAAATATTACGTATAATAGATAATAGCGAATTTTGAAAAGAGTGAGGAAAAATATGGCCTATCAAGCATTGTACCGTGTATGGCGATCCCAACGGTTCGAGGATGTCGTTGGACAAAAAGCAATTACGCAAACCTTGAAAAATGCGATCGAGCAAAATCAAATTTCGCATGCTTATTTATTTACCGGTCCTCGGGGAACAGGAAAAACGAGTGCTGCCAAAATCTTTGCAAAAGCAATCAATTGTCCAAACCAAGTCAATGGAGAGCCCTGCAATGAATGCGAGATGTGCCGTTCGATCACAGCTGGTACGCAAGAAGACGTTATCGAAATAGACGCAGCCAGCAACAATGGGGTCGAAGAGATCCGCTTTATCCGAGACCGTGCAAATTATGCACCAACACAAGCTGAATATAAAGTATATATCGTGGATGAAGTTCATATGTTGTCGACCGGCGCCTTCAACGCGTTACTGAAGACGTTAGAAGAACCACGAAAAAATGTAGTGTTTATTTTGGCGACGACAGAGCCGCACAAGATTCCTGCAACGATCATTTCTCGAACGCAACGATTTGATTTTAAGCGAATCAATACGCAAGATATCGTTGATCATCTAAAGACAGTTTTAGACGGCAGTCAAATTGCCTATGAAGAAGAAGCCTTGCAAGTGATCGCACGAGCCGCAGAAGGTGGGATGCGGGATGCGTTAAGCATTGCTGACCAAGCTATTGCCTTTAGTGATGGCAAAGTCACGACTCAAGACGCATTAGAAGTAACCGGCAGTTTGTCTTATGAGATGATGGACCGTTTGATGCAATTTTGCGAAGACCAAGCAGTACCAGATGCATTAGAGACATTGCGCCAGCTGCTGTCTTCGGGCAAAGAAGCACGGCGGTTGTTGGAGAACTTGCTGGTCTATTGTCGTGACTTGCTCTTATATCAGCAGGCACCACAATTATTAGAAGAAAAATCACTGCAGATCACACCAGGCTTCAAAGCTTTAGCTCAGGCAGCTACTGCAGATCAAATCTACCATTGGATCACTGTTTTGAATGAGACGCAAAACGAGGTGCGATTTACCAATAATCCGACCATTTATTTGGAAGTAGCAGTTGTTAAACTAGCAAATCAGAGGAGATTGCCAGCTTCAGGAGAAGTTTCGGTGTCGAATCAAGAAGTTCAGCAGCTTCGTCAAGAAATTCAGAAGCTGCAGTCAGAAGTACGAAAACTACAAGAAAACCCATCGGCGGCCAGCAGTGAACCGGTCAATCCACCTGCCAAGAAGACCAAAAATAGCAGCACTTTCCGAGTGCCGAAAGAACGGGTCTTTCAAGTCTTGAAAGAAGCCACAAAAAAAGATCTCGCAAATGTGCGGAACATTTGGGATGATCTGTTGATGTCATTGTCGGTGACACAACGAGCAATGCTCCACGCGAGCGAAGCAAAAGCAGCCAGTGCATCTGGTGTAGTGATTGCCTTTGATTATGAGATTGTCTGTCAACGGGCAGCTAATGACCAAGACTTGCAGCTGACATTGCATAATCAAATTTCACGAATGATTTCTGATTATGCACCGCAAGCCGTGTTTATCACGAAAGAAAGCTGGCCAATCTTACGACAAGAATTTATTGCTGGCGGACAAACCTTCAATACAGGCGAATTAGATGAAGGGGAAGCTGAACCAGAACCAACTACGGAAGAACCTGAAAATGAAGTCGTCGTTACCAAAGCCCAAGAGCTTTTTGGTGAATTGGCGAGCATCGAAGAAAATTGAGAGAATTGGAGTGAAGAACAATGATGCGAGGCATGGGAAATATGCAAGGCATGATGAAGCAAGTACAAAAAATGCAAAAAGAGATGGTAAAAGAACAAGAAGCCCTAAACAGTAAAGAATTTATCGGCGAGTCAACAAATGGCTATGTGAAGGCAACTTTTACAGGTGATAAAAAATTACGCGATCTTTCGATCGATCAAGCAATCGTCGATCCGGAAGATGTCGACATGTTACAAGATATGCTGATCTTGGCAGTAAATGATGGATTAACTAAAATTGAAAAAGAAACCGAACGGACTATGGGTAAATACACTAAAGGAATCCCCGGTTTATAAAAGGAGAAATGTGGCGTGCAGTATCCAGAACCGATCGCACGATTAATCGACAGCTACATGAAGCTGCCAGGTATCGGACAAAAAACAGCAACTAGATTGGCTTTTTATACGATCGATATGAAAGATGAAGTCGTCAATGAGTTTGCTAAATCACTGTTGAGCGTCAAACGTGATCTGCATTTTTGCAGTATTTGCGGAAACATTACAGAAGGAGATCCCTGTGAGATCTGCAGTGACCCTTCACGAGATAAAGGCACGATCTTAGTAGTAGAAGAACCAAAGGATGTCATGGCGTTAGAAAAAGTTCGTGAGTACCATGGACTCTATCATGTTTTGCATGGTGTTCTGTCTCCAATGGAAGGGACTGGACCAGAAGATATCAATATTGCTCCTTTGATTCAGCGCCTGCATGATGACCAAGTGAAAGAAGTGATCATTGCTACGAACGCCACGACAGAAGGCGAAGCTACCGCGATCTATCTTTCCCGACTGATCAAACCAGCGGGGATCAAAGTGACGCGGTTGGCTCACGGCTTATCTGTCGGCAGCGATATTGAATATGCGGACGAAGTGACATTGCTTAAAGCAGTGGAAGGAAGACGTGAATTATAAGAAATTGGAGGCAACAAGGGTGAGTGGACTGTTCATAACCATTGAAGGACCAGATGGCGCTGGCAAAACCAGTGTTTTAGAAGAACTATATCCTCGTTTGCAGCTAGAAGCCAAACGAGACATTGTTAAAACGAGAGAACCAGGCGGTGTAAAAATCGCAGAAAAAATTCGGCGGATCATACTGGATCCCAAAAATTCTGAGATGGATGAACGGACTGAAGCATTGCTGTATGCTGCTGCAAGACGCCAACATTTGATCCAAGTGATTTTACCAGCATTGAATGAAGGCAAAATCGTGATCTGTGATCGATTTGTAGACAGTTCTTTAGCTTATCAAGGGGCAGGGCGCCGGATCGGTATTCCTGAGATTGCACGTATCAATGAATTTGCCACCGAAGGCACGGAGCCTGACTTCACCTTGTATTTGGATGTCGATTCGGATACAGGTTTAAGAAGGATTCAAGAGCATCGGGCTCATCAGTTGGATCGCTTGGACGCGGAAGGATTAGAATTTCACCAACGAGTTCGTCATGCTTATTTGAAGCTGGCAGAAGAAAATCCTGTACGCATCCATAAGGTTGATGCTAGAATGGGATTACAAGATGTCGTTGAGACAAGTTTTTCAGCAATCGTTGAAGCATATCCTTCCTACTTCAAAACAATGTGATCGCTGACGACAATAATAAGGAGATGATCTCATGAAATTGATTATGGCAATCGTGCAAGACAAAGACAGCAACCGATTAGCAAATGAATTCATCGATGCCAACATTCGCGCTACGAAACTTTCATCTACCGGCGGATTCTTAAAAGCCGGCAACAGTACATTTATTATTGGTCTTGAGGATGAGCGGGTCCAAGACGCATTGGAACTGATCAAGAAAACCTGTCAGTCTAGAAAACAATATGTTTCCACACCAATGTCGTTAGACATCTCACTTGATGGGCAAGTACCTTATCCAGTGGAAGTAGAAGTTGGCGGTGCAACGGTTTTTGTTCTACCAGTCGATGGCTTCCATCAATACTAAAAAGGAGCAGACCATGGAGGAACTTTTTTTACAAGAATATCAACCTCTGGTTTTTGCCCAACTGAAGAAAAGTGTCGAGCATGGGCGGATTGCCCATGCTTATCTTTTTGAAGGCGATGCAGGAACGGGCAAACATGAGATGAGTTTGTGGCTGGCGAAACGTCTCTTTTGTACGAATGTTCAATCAGATGAACCTTGCGGATCTTGCAGTAATTGTTTGCGGATCGCTCAAGGGGAGCACCCGGACGTACTCATGGTGGAACCAGATGGACAGACGATCAAAGTAGATCAAATTCGTCAATTGCAAGAAGAATTTTCTAAGAGCGGCTTCGAAAGTCGCTTGAAAATCTTTCTTCTTTCGCAATCAGAAAAAATGAATACAAGTGCAGCAAATAGTTTACTGAAATTTTTGGAAGAACCTGTAGGGAATTTCTTAGCGATTTTAGAAACGGAAAGTGTTGGACGGATCTTGCCGACGATCCAGTCCCGTTGTCAAATCATTCATTTTTCACCATTGGCGAAAGACAAATTGCAGACAAAGCTGCAAAAAGAAGGACTTTCTCAAGAGAGTAGCCGTCTTTTGAGTTACTTGACAAATAGTTATCATAAAGCAGTTGAAATCTCCCAAGAGGAATGGTTTAATGAAACTAAGGATGCTGTTGCACAATGGGTGAAGTATCTCTTGAAGAAAGATCCGCAAGCGTTTATTTTCGTTCAAAAAAAGCTGCTCGCTTTAGCAAAAGAAAAAGAACAGCAGAGAGTTATTTTTTCGATTCTGTTATTTTATTTGCAGGAAGAACGAGACCAGTTATTGGCACAAGGCTTATGGGGAAAAGAGATCAATCTTGCCATCGAAGCTGCCTTGCAAGCCCAAAAGAAACTGCAAGCGAATGTAGCTTTTCAAGGCGTTGCTGAACAATTTTCAGTGAAGATCATCTATGGCATAACAGTACCCTAAAGGGGGAGCAATGTTATGATAGAAGTAGTCGGTGTACGCTTTCGCGCTGCGGGACAAATCTATTTTTATGCGCCTGAGAAGCGAGATTACACGTCGGGGGAACGAGTGATCGTTGAATCACAAGAAGCAAAGTTTATGGCGACCGTCGCGATTCCTAAGCAGTTGATCGATTCGCAAGATTTGCCTTATGACATAAAGCCAATCATTAGACAGGCCACGCCTAAAGATATCGAGAAAGAAAAGAAAAATCGTCAAGATGCTGAAGAAGCGCTGATCATTGGCAAGCAGAAGATTCGAGCGCACAATTTACCTATGAAACTTGTTAGGGCAGAATATACATTTGAGCGGTCAAAGATGCTGTATTATTTTACAGCGGATGGTCGAGTTGATTTCCGCGAACTAGTCAAAGATTTGGCGAGTCATTTTCATACAAGGATCGAGTTGCGACAAATCGGTGTACGAGATGAAGCAAAGGCGATCGGCGGAATTGGTCCATGCGGCCGCAAGCTCTGCTGTTCGACGTTCTTAGGCGATTTTATCCCTGTCTCGATCAAGATGGCCAAAGATCAAGGGCTGTCTTTGAATCCGACGAAAATTTCCGGGTTGTGTGGTCGTTTGATGTGCTGTTTGAAGTATGAGAATGATGAATATGAACAAGCAAAACGAGAATTACCGGATCGCGGCAAAGAAGTTGAGACTCCGGATGGAAAAGGAAAAGTAGTCGGTCTGGATTTATTGCAGCGCATTATCAAAGTCCGCTTGTACGATCGACAAACGCCCATAGACTATGAATATGAAGAACTAGTGACAAAATAAGTAGGTGACCATAATGAGCATGGACAAGCGATCGATTTATGATGGATTGAATCAGTTAGAAAATGAACTGCAAAATTCGTTGAATAACTTAGCAGAAATGAAACAGTCTTTGCAAGAAATCGTTGAAAAAAATACGACGCTAGAATTAGAAAATCAACGTTTACGGGAACATATCCGTGAATTGAATCAAGTGGCCGAAGCGCCCGCAGAATCGGTCAAACAAGAATTGTCCAAATCGCGAATGAATTTGGAAAAGATATACGAAGAAGGATTCCATGTTTGTTATGACTTATATGGATCTAGAAGAGAACATGATGAACCGTGTGCTTTTTGTCTTGAAGTGATCTATCGAGAAAGCGGACGATAATAGGAAATGACCAGCGCAGGTTGCTGGTCTTTTTTTGAAAGTAGGGAAAGTATGCAGAAACAACAAAGCTATAAACAATCGAATGGAACGCTTTATTTAGTGCCGACACCAATCGGAAATTTGGAAGACATGACCGTTCGTTGTGTCAAAATTTTAGGGGAAGCCGATTTGATTGCCAGCGAAGATACTAGGAATACCCAAAAATTGTTGAACCATTTTGAAATAACGACACCGCAACGAAGTTTGCATGAACACAATTTCAAGGAACGTGTGCCGCAACTCATCGATCAATTGCTAGCTGGAAAAATAATTGCACAATGTAGTGACGCAGGGATGCCATCGATCAGTGACCCTGGTCATGAATTAGTCAAAGCGTGCATTGCAGCTGATATTCCAGTGATTGCCTTGCCTGGTCCTACAGCAGGATTGACTGCTTTGATCGCTTCTGGTTTGTCTCCGCAGCCCAATCTTTTTTATGGCTTCTTACCTCGAAAAAAGAAAGAGCAAAAAGAAGCATTGGCTGAGCTGGCGAACCAGCCGGCTACGATGATCTTTTATGAATCACCTTACCGCTTGGCAGCGACGATCGAAAATATGATTACTGTTTTTGGTGCAGAACGTTCTGCAGTCATCTGTCGAGAGTTGACAAAAATCCACGAGGAATACTTGCGAGGTTCTTTAAAGGAACTGTTGGACTATCTAGGGGAAAATACAGTCAAAGGAGAGTGCTGCCTTTTGGTTGAGGGATCGACGGACTCTGTCGAAATCGTTTATGACGGAAGCCTTAAAGAGCAAGTAACAGCTCTGATGGAGACCGGGATGTCTTCTAAGGAGGCTATCAAGGAAGTGGCGAAACGCAATCAAGTAAAAAAACAAACGGTCTATCATGCCTATCACTTAGACGCTTAACCGATGCCTGTGCATCGGTTTTTTTGAATAATGAGTTTCATTTTTAGTGGCATGGATGATTGAGTGAAACCGTCACAAAAGGACATGATATACTAGTTTAAAAAGGAGAAAAAGATGAACATACGAGACATGCAAAAAGCGATCTATCAAAACAAAATCGATCATCAATTTAATGTCACCAATATTGAAAAGGAATTTTTGTCATTATATGGTGAAGTGGCTGAAGCTTTTGATGCTTATCGCAAAAAACAAAATGTGGGGGAAGAATTGGCAGATGTAGCCATCTACCTTCTCGGTTTAGCGGAGATCTTATCGATTGATCTAGACGGAGAGATTCAGAAAAAAATGAAAATCAACCAAGCCCGCCGCTATACCAGTTATGGCAATGGGTATGCAAAACGAATCGATGAATGATGGTTCGTCATTCGATTGAACTGACAATGAATTGTTAAAGGAAGTGGGAAACGAAATGACAACCAACTTAAGCATGCGTGAGCTAACAGAAAAAGATTTAAAGGAAGCTGTTGAAATGTATATTGCAGTCTTTTCAGCGGAGCCATGGAATGATCAACTGACCGTTCCTCAAATTACAGAATATGTGTCATCCATGATGGCGATGAATACTTATATTGGCTATTTTCTAACGGACTCATTGACCAATGAAAAGATAGGGTACTCGTTAGGCTTTATTAAGCCGTGGTACCAAGGAAAAGAATATGTCATCGATACCTTTTTAATTGCTGGCAAGCATCAAGGGAAAGGTTTCGGCTCTGCTTTTTTAGAAATGATCAAAGAAGAGTTGGTCAAAAAAGGCATTCCCACGATACTATTAGATACAGAAGAAAAGATGCCAGCTGCCGATTTTTATAAAAAGAATGGCTTTAAGCCTTTGACGGATAATGTGACTTTTTATGCGTCGTTTTGATCGCCATTACCCAAGAAAGCCATCAGTCAAATTGCGAATGTTAGATTTCATAACATATAAAGTGAGCTTTTTTCAGAATAATTGCAAAAATTTAAAAAAACACTAGCGATCTCCTGAATATGATGGTAGGATATCTAACATAAAAGGGAGTGATTGGAATGGGAACAGGCAATAGTGGGTTTATTTTGGTTTGCAGTGGGATGGTTTTTTTAATGACTCCTGCGCTAGCTTTTTTTTATGGTGGATTGGAAAGGCGAAAAAATATCTTGAATACAATGATGATGGTGATTTGCACCATGGGACTAGCTTCAGTTCTGTGGGTGGCGGCTGGGTATTCGCTTTCTTTCAGTGGTACCGGTGCCTTTATCGGCAACATCGATAAGTTATTTTTCCAGCAAGTTTCCATGACGGACGGAGAAGGGATTCCTGAAGGATTGTTTGCGGCTTTTCAAATGATGTTTGCACTAATCACAACAGCGATCATTACCGGATCAGTCGTAGGACGAATGCGTTTTTCAGCTGTTTTCTTATTTATTGGCTGCTGGCTGTTTTTGGTTTACTTTCCGATGGCCCATATGGTTTGGGGTGGCGGCTTCTTAGATGCTATCGGTTCGATTGATTTTGCAGGAGGCAACGTTGTCCATATTAGTTCAGGAATCAGCGGTCTCGTGCTAGCATTAGTCGTGGGTAAGAGACGCGAGTTTCATCAAACGGAGTATCGTCCCCATAATATTCCATTTGTCGTATTAGGTGCAGGGTTGCTATGGTTTGGCTGGTTTGGCTTCAATGCTGGATCAGCATTAGCTGCTGACGGGATCGCCATTCAAGCGTTGTTAACGACCAATACGGCAGCCGCAGCTGCGATGCTCTCCTGGATGTTGATTGAAAAAGTTCTATTAGGGAAGCCAACCATTGTCGGAGCTTGTACCGGAGCTGTCGTGGGTCTGGTAGCAATTACTCCTGGCGCAGGTTTTGTTTCCCTTTGGTCATCCTTTGTGATCGGTGCATTAGTGAGTCCGTTTTGTTATTACTTTATTTCGGTCATCAAGCATCGCTTAGGTCTGGATGACGCTTTGGATGCTTTTGGTTGTCATGGGATTGGCGGAATCTTTGGTGGAATCATGACGGGGATTTTCGCTGATCCTGCTGTCAATCATCAAACTGGGTTGCTCTATGGTGGAACAGAATTGTTCATTGCGCAGATCATTAGTATCGTATTTACGATTCTTTTTGCCGGGGGCATATCCTTTCTATTGATCCATGTGATCAAACGCGTGCTACCGATTCGGGTCACAGAACAAGAAGAAGCTATTGGAATGGATCGCAGTGAACATGATGAAACAGCTTATCCAACGTTCATGGGGCTGGATTCATAGATGGAGGAATGCAGATGAAAAAAGTAGAAGCGATTATTCGACAAGAAAAATTAGAAGAATTAAAGGCAGCTCTTGATCAAATAGATATGGCTGGAATGACGGTGAGTCAAGTATTGGGCTGTGGTAATCAAAAAGGGGTCAAAGAATTTGTTCGGGGACAAGCAGTGATTACGACACTTTTGCCTAAAGTAAAGGCGAGTTTTGTTGTTGCAGATGAAGAGGTTGAAGCAATCATTGAACTGATTTTGTCTATCTGCCATACAGGTGAAGTAGGTGATGGTAAAATTTTTATTTACCCAATCGAAGAAGCAGTACGAATCCGAACCAATGAACGAGGCCCATCGGCGCTGTAAGTCTAGACGTTTTTAACGAAGCGAACCAAATTTGAAGTCTTAAATCATAACAGGAAGCAAAAAGAATTTCTGTCTTTTTTACAGGGATTCTTTTTGTTTGCAACAATCGCCGATGCTTAGAATGAGCCTCTTGATAGGGAACTTCTGTTCGTTTATAATAGAGGAGAATGGAGTGGTGAAGATGGCTGAGTTGCGTTTTCCGTTAAAAAACGATACGTCTCGGAAAATCATCCATATCGATATGGATGCCTTTTTTGCATCAGTAGAAGAAAGAGACAATCCTGAATTGGCTAAGCATCCCTTAGTGATTGCCCGCCACCCAAGTGATACTGGGGGTAGAGGTGTCGTCACGACTGCCAATTATAAAGCACGTCAGTATGGGATCCATTCTGCAATGAGTGCGCAAAAAGCCTTTGAATTGTGTCCTCATGCCGTCTTTATACCTGGCAACCATCAGAAATACCGCGAAATTTCTCAGCAAGTCCGAGAGATCTTTGGGCGCTATACCGATGTGATTGAACCGGTTTCTATCGATGAGGCTTATCTGGATGTGACCGTCAACAAGATCAACTGTCCTTCAGCGATCAAAATTGCTCGCATGATCCAGCAAGACATTTGGCAGACGACCCAGCTTACTTGTTCAGCAGGTGTCAGCTACAATAAGTTTTTAGCCAAATTATCTTCGGATTTTCACAAACCCCGGGGGTTGACGGTAGTGATGCCGGAAGATGCCGTGGTCTTTTTAAAAAAATTACCGATTGACAAATTTCATGGTATCGGTAAGAAGACAGTGCCGAGAATGCATGAATTAGGGATTTATAAAGGATCTGACCTTTATGAGTGGAGCGAAATGGCATTGATCCAAGAATTTGGAAAAATGGGCTACTCATTATACCGGAAAGTTCGAGGAATCCATGATTCTCCGGTCAGTGTGACGAGAGAACGCAAATCAGTCGGAAAAGAACATACGTATGGCAATGCGTTAACCACAGAAGATCAAGTCATCAGTCAGCTAAGAAACCTGGCAGAAGAAGTAGAAAGATCATTGAAACGTACGCAAAAACACGGAAAGACTGTGGTGTTGAAAGTGCGTTATGCCGATTACTCCACCATCACAAAACGGGTCACGTTGCCAGAGTATATGCACAAGAAAGAAGCTATTTTTTCACAAGCTAGTTTGATTTGGGAGGAGATTCTAGGAATCGAAAAAGGGATCCGCTTATTGGGGATCACAGTTACGAATCTTGATCCATTAGCTTATGAAAATATCGTATTGCCTTTGTGGGAAACAGAATAAAATATATGGAGGCGCATAATGACGACAAACAGTCAATGGAAAGCGTTACTAGAGGAATTCATGGCGCAAGAAAATCCAGCACGAAAAGTTCAAATGCGGGCGTACATGCGGAACCAATTTGACTTTTTAGGGATTCCGTCACCTGTACGCAAACAAATACAAAGACCTTATTTTGCTGCAATGAAAAAGGCCGCCATCGATTGGGCATTTGTTGAAACCTGTTGGCAACTACCTTATCGTGAAATGCAATATGTAGCTATCGACTATCTGGTAACGATGCAGTCGGTCCTCCAACCAGACGAACTGGAGAAAATAAGTGAATTAGTCCTTCAAAAGTCTTGGTGGGATACTGTTGATGGCTTGAATAAAGTTGTTGGTGGGCTGACTATGACCTACCCGGAATTGAGCCAAAAGATGCTTGCTTGGAGCAAAGCAGAAAATTTATGGCTCCGGCGCATCGCCATTGACCACCAACTGCTTAGAAAAGAAAAAACCGATCGCGAGCTTTTAGAGACGATCCTTTTAAATAATTTAGGTAGCGATGAATTCTTTATCAATAAAGCGATTGGCTGGAGTTTGCGCGATTATGCTAAAACAAACCCTGAGTGGGTGCAGGCTTTTCTGTTAACGCACAAAGATCAGTTAGCTCCGTTAAGTATCAAAGAAGCAAGCAAACATTTGTAATGATGGTGTGTTTTATGATCAAAATAAAAGGGACTGTGCCATAAGTCTCCTACAAGTAATACTATCCGAACATTAATTATTATTGCTCCTGCGGTGCAGGGACTCCTCGTCGCAAAAGTCAGAGGAATCTATCCAGCAACAGACTATTATTCGGTTTAACTTGTTGGATGATGACTTATGTCACAGTCCCTTTTATCTTTTGTATCAGTTTGAAAACTGAAGTTTATTCAAGTCGTCAAATACTCTTTTTGATTTGTTCATAGCTTTTTTCTGCGTCTTTGCATTTGTCCCAAATCACCGCTTCGCCTAGTGCTAGGGATTTAGGAACATCAATGATCCGTTGATTGCTGCTACCGCGAAATTGCAGATTCAAGTTGCGTTTGCTCAATTCGAAACGGCCATCAACTAGGATATCGATGCGAGACAGCAACTCAAGCTTATCTTCTGTTTCCAACAGTAGTTCCTCGAAGGTGTAACCAGACCAGCTCCAAATATCTTTGCCATGACCGAACTCGGAACGGACTCTGTTTACCACTTGCAGACATACTTCAGTATTCAAAAAAGGTTCGCCGCCCAATAGTGTTAGTCCCTGAACATAATCGTGCCGCAAATCTTCAATGATCTGTTCTTCGAGTTCTGCTGTGAATGGGGTGCCATAGCGGAAATTTTGGACTGCTTTATTGAAACAGCCTTCGCAAGCAAATAAACAACCACTGACATACAGGCTATTGCGGATACCTTCGCCGTCAACAAAGTTGAAGGCTTTATAATCTGCAATATGATTTTGACTATACTCTTTTGCTTGCCATTCTTTGGGGCGAGGATTTCTCATGTGCAAAACTTCTTTCTAACTATTCGATTATTCGATAAAAATGTCCTTCGCGACTGTAGCAAAAACCATTAGAAAGCACAAATGCGCGAGCAATTCCAGCACTCGTTTTCTGCGGACTCCTGACCAACAGTTGTCAGTTAGAAAGAAGCAGAATTTGCTTACGCTTTAGTCGCGTAGGGGACACTTGTTTCAGTCATTATTTTTCATATGTTTGACACGAGCGGAAATTTCTTTGTGACGACCGTGAACCATTGGTCGAGCTTGAGGATTTCCTAGGTAACCGCATGTTCGTTTGACGACGTCACAACTCTTTGGATCGTGATTGCCACATTGTGGACATTCGAAGCCGCGTTCAGTTGGATTGAAATCACCTTCATATCCGCATTCATAACAATGATCGATCGGAGTGTTGGTTCCTAGATAAGCGACACGATCATACGCATAATTCCAAACTGCTTCAAGAGCTTTGGGATTTTGTTGCAGAACTGGGTATTCACAATAATGAATAAAGCCGCCCGAACAATACTTTGGATAGTCTTTTTCAAAATCCAACTTTTCAAATGGCGTTGGATTTTTGCGGACATCATAGTGGAAGCTATTTGTGTAATATTCTTTATCTGTGATGTCTTCAACGATGCCGAATTTTTCTGTATCTAAACGACAGAAGCGATCGGTCAAGCTTTCGCTTGGTGTGGAATAGACGCTAAAATGATAGCCGTATTCATCGCCCCAAGCATCTGCATGGGCTTTTAACTCTTTCACGATGGCTAACGTGAATTCTTTTGCTTCAGGATCATTTTCCCACTCACCACCAAAGAAAGCAGCAGCTGCTTCATACAATCCAATATACCCTAAGGAAACAGTAGCACGTTTATTTTTGAACAACTCGTTGACACTGTCTTTGCGATCGAGGCGTTTGCCGAATGCGCCATACATGTATAGGATTGGTGCATTTGCCGGACTCGCTTCTTTGCAACGTTCTACTCGGTAAACAAGCGCATCTTTGACGATTTGCAGACGCTGCTCCAGAAGAGACCAGAATTTGTCGCGATCTCCGTTAGCTTCTAGGGCAATGCGGGGAATATTCAATGTTACGACCCCGAGGTTCATCCGTCCTACATTGACTTCTTCGCCATGTTCATCTTTCCAGCCTTGCAAGAAAGAACGGCAGCCCATCGGTACTTTGAAACTACCCGTCAATTCAATCAACTTGTCATAATTCAAGACATCTGGATACATCCGTTTCGTTGCGCATTCCAGAGCCAATTCTTTGATGTCGTAGTTTGGATCTGTGGGTTCCAGATTTACGCCGCGTTTGATACTGAAAATCAGCTTCGGAAAGATTGCTGTCCGTTTTTCGCTGCCAAGTCCGTTGATCCGGATCTGTAAGATTGCACGTTGGATTTCTCGCTCAAACCAGTTTGTTCCCAGACCAAAGCCTAAGGAAGTGAAAGGTGTCTGTCCATTTGAAGTAAACAAAGTATTGATCTCATATTCCAAACTTTGCATCGCATCGTAAATGTCTTTTCTTGTCTTGTTCTTCGCGTAAGCTTCTTGGCGATCCTCGCCGTCGATCCATTCACGCGCATCTTGCAAGTGTTTTTGATAGTTCAATTCAGCAAAAGGTGCAAGTAATTCATCCGTCCGGTCTGCAGAACAACCGCCATATTGACTAGATGCCACATTGGCAATGATTTGAGAGATCTGAGCTGTCGCCGTTTGAATCGATTTTGGTGATTCGACTTCTGCGTTTCCGATTTTGAAACCATTGTTCAGCATGCCTTTGAAATCGATTAGACAGCAGTTAGTCATCGGAGTATAAGGATGATAATCTAAATCATGATAATGGATATCACCTTTTTGATGGGCGTTCGCCACATGAGGGGGCAGCATTTTCAAGCCGATGGATTTCCCTACGATCCCTGCAGTCAAGTCTCTTTGAGTATTGAAGACATTGCTGTCTTTATTGGCATTTTCGTTGACCACTGTTTGATCTTTATTCATTAATTTATTGATCGTAAAGTTGATATCCGTCGCTTTGCTGCGTTCAAAATCGCGACGTGTCCGATAGTTGATATACTCTTCGGCCAATGCATATTCATTTTTTGCTAATAAAATATGCTCAACGATGTTTTGGATTTCATAAATTTTAACGTTTTTGGTAAACCGTTCGGCGATCTCATGATCGATTCCTTCTACGATTTCTAAAATCCGTTCATGATCGAGGGGAGATAGTTCTCCTTTAACTTTTCTTTGGGCTTTTACTAATGCATCGTAAATTTTTTGGTCATCGAAATCTACTAAGCGACCATCACGTTTCACGATCTTCAATTGGGTTAATTGAGGATGGCTACCCCCGCTTTGTTCAGTATTTCTCTTTAAGTCCATCATTACTATCACTCCTTATCTTCTCCAATATCATAAAACAAAATATGGTTTTCGGCAACTATATATAGTGGCTTTTATTCGCTAAATAATTCATTATGCACAATATGTAGTGTATATTCAAAAGCGGTTTTCAATAAAAACTTGATGATAACAAGGACTTGCATGTTTCACGTTTCACAAAATGAATAAAAATTGTAAAAAATTTTTATGTGTAAAAACGAAGCAGGGGCGATAGAGAAGAAAATATGCTACCATAAAGAAAATATGAAGAAAAGTAGAAATAGATCAAGGAGAATTTGCATGAAAAAAATGATCGATGTGAAGCACCTGACAAAAACCTATGGAACCCGCTTCAATCAAACCAAAGTCCTAGACAATCTTTCTTTTTCCGTTGATCAAGGGGAATTTGTGGGGATCATGGGACCAAGTGGTGCTGGAAAGACGACACTGATGAATATCCTTTCCTCCATCTTACGTCCGAGTCTAGGTTCTGTTGCAATCGGAGGACAAGAAATCACCCGCTTGTCAGAAAATGAGCTAAGCGATTTTCGCCGAAAAGAAATCGGCTTTATTTTTCAAGATTTTAATTTACTAGACACGTTGACTGCCAAAGACAACATTATCTTACCACTGGCGATCGACCGTCTTTCGGTCAATGAAGTTGACCGGCGATTGGCACATCTGGCGAACTTATTGGGAATCGCTCATTTGTTAGACCGCTACCCAGAAGAACTATCGGTCGGTCAAAAGCAACGGGTGGCCGCCGCCAGAGCAATCATCAGCCGTCCTTCCGTGTTGTTTGCAGATGAACCCACGGGATCCTTAGACTCAAAAGCGGCGACAGAGCTGTTGCGTTATTTAGCTGAAATCAATCTGCAAGAAGATATGACGATTCTCATGGTGACCCACGATCCTTTCACTGCAAGTTATTGCAATCGGATTTTGTTTATTAGAGATGGTGTCTTTTTTGCAGAGGTAGTCAAAAAAGGGTCCCGCAAAGAGTTTTTCGAAAAAATCATCGATATGCAAGCGACGATTGGAGGCGGGGATCGCCATGCTCTATAAAATTGGCTGGCGCAGTTTTTTGCAGCAGTTTCGCAATTATGTCGTTTACTTTGTGTGCATGATGACGGCAGTCATGATTTTTTATTCATTTAGTGCTATGATGAATGACCGTTTGCTGACTCAACGAGTGCAGCAAGACATTCGCATCGATGGCGTATTAGGTTTTGGTAGTACGATCGTTGCTGTTGTGGTGCTTTTTTTTATGCTAAGTGCCAATCATTTCTTCTTGAATCAACGGCAAAAAGAGATCAGTGTTTATCAGCTCCTGGGTTTGCGCAGAGCAAAGTTAAGCTGGCTGCTGCTGAGAGAAACGTTCCTCCTAAATCTTTTTTCCCTTGTTGTGGGCATTTTCATGGGGATTATATTTTCGAAATTTTTCTCAATGATCTTGATTCGAGTGATGGGACTATCCATCACTAGTCATTTTTTTAATTCGCCTCGTTCGATTTTGACTACCGTGTGGGTATTTTTGCTTGCCATGGTAGTTTTGAGTGGTCAAGTGGTTTTGTTTGTCTGGCAGAATCCTTTGATTGATCTAGCGAAGAACAACTATACACTGCCAGTGAGCAAAATGAAGTGTCGCCCATTTCGGATGGCAATGGGGATCATCGGTTTGCTTCTGTTAGGGATCGGCTATTACTTAGCTCTGACGCTACGAACGACACTGGAGCGCTATATTAATTATACAGAAGATTATACTGCTGTTTTATGGATTCCATTGCTGATTTTATTTTGCTGTATCACAGCGACGTATTTGTTCTTTGACTGCACATTGCCAATGTTGTTGCATGTCTTAACGCTCCCCCGCAAAAAAATCAGCAAAGGCACACGCTTGATTGCATTCAACAATATCCGGGCTTATTTGCAGCGGACATGGAAAAGTTTTTCATTACTGACGATCATTACTGCGATCGCGATTTCTTTGATTGGTGGCACGATGGGGGTGATTTCCTTGAATTATCAGGCGACCAATCGTGATTATCCCGTCGATTTTCAAGTCGCAGCAGAAAATGCGGAAGAGTTAAAGCAAGTGATTCTGGAAAATCAGAGTCAGGTCGTCGCGGAGCAGACGCTCACTTTTCGTATCGTGCCGTTAAACATCAACGCGAAATACTTGGCCAATCCGATAAGTACAGGACAAGAAACCGTATTGGTCAATGCGCTTTCTTTATCCGATTACCGAGCATTTCGTCGATTGGTGCCGGATGCACCTGCGGTTTCTTTAGGAGAAAATACTGCTGTTTTGTTTGATGATGATTATGATATTGCATACAACTTGAGAACTTACCAAAAAAATATTGCGCTGGAAAATGGTAAAAAACTCCTCTTAGACAACACGTATCAAGATTATTTTGGTGATATTGCGTTGCGTTACACCTTACCCAATGTATTAGTCGTCAATGACAAGGATTTTCAGGACATGTCGGGATTTGACTATCGATTGACTTATTTCAATGTTCAAACGGAGAATCAAGAGCAATTAACTCGGGTGTTAGATGATCAACTTTCAGTCGAATGGACCTATCCGTTTTATTACAAGCGAAGACAGGACAAAGGCCATGTCAAGTATCAGCTGCAAACGGAGATCTCAGAGAAGCAACAATCATCGAAGGAGTTTATTACTGGTTATCGCTTGAACTTCGCCAATCGCTATCCGAATATGCGGGCCATTAGACGGCAAGGCGGTATTATTTTGTTCGTTTCTTTATTTGTCGGGGTAATCGTTTTGATCACTACGTCTAGCAGTTTGATTGTACGGCAATTTTCTAATACGGAGCGGGAAAAAAGAAATTATCGTTTATTGCGTACACTCGGTTATAGCAAAAAAGAAATTCGTTCGATCGTCTACTGGCAGAATTTTTGGGTTTTCATGCCAGGTACATTACTCGCGATTTTACATGCCGCATTCGCAATCAACACGCTGACGCAAATCATCGTGAGTCCAGGGTATTGGGTGGCACATCTGTTTGCAGGTGTTGCAGCCGTCGTATTCTTTATTGCTTATTTGATTACAGTTAAGTTATGCTTACGGATCATTGAAGAGTAAGCTGTCAGATTTTTTTCAATTTTGAGCTGGTACAAGACACGAGGAATGGTATAATTTAAGGGATAAATGAGTAGAGGAGTAGATAGGATGGATAAAAAAGAAGAGCAATTACTGATTGATCTGACAACTGCCCGTGGTGTTCCGGGGAATGAAGAAGAAGTACGGGAAGTCTTCAAAGCATATGCGAAAGACTTTGCCGAAGATATTTTTTACGATGGGTTAGGAAGCGTGATTGCCAAACATGTAGGGGATGGCGGCGGACCTAAAGTTTTTATTTCCGGACATATGGATGAAGTTGGCTTTATGGTGACAAAGATCACCGATAAAGGTTTCATCGAGTTTCAAACATTAGGCGGCTGGTGGGGCCAAGTGATGCTGGCACAAGAAGTAGAAATCAAAACGCAAGCTGGCAAATTGGTTCATGGTGTAATCGGTTCTAAACCACCTCATGTGTTGACGCCGGAAGTTCGCAACAAGCCTTATGATATCAAAGACATGTTCATTGATATCGGTGCTTCTAGTGAGGAAGAAGCAAAAGATTGGGGCGTACGTCCTGGAGATATGATTACGCCATATATCCAATACAAACGGATGAATGACAGTAAGTTTTTGCTAGCTAAAGCGTGGGATAATCGTATTGGAACAGCAGTTTCTTTGCGTGTGTTGGAAACGTTGGCTGCTGAAGGGCATCCAAATTGCTTGTTTGCTGGCAGTGATGTCATGGAAGAAGTAGGATTGCGTGGCGCACGAACAAGTACGCACCTAGTGAATCCAGACATCGCGATTGCTCTTGATACGGGGACAGCTGGTGATACGCCAGGAATGACTCCAAAAGAAGCAGATTCTGTCTTGGGCAAGGGGCCGCAAGTTTTGATTTTTGATGCATCGATGATCCCTCATAAGAAACTCTTGAATTTTGTGATCAATGTTGCGGAAGAATTAGAGATTCCTTTCCAATATACGGTGATCACCGGTGGGGGAACAGATGCCGGTCAAATGCATCTGACCCGTGATGGTGTACCATCGATCGCGATTACAGTTCCAGTGCGCTACTTGCATTCCCATACTTCTGTCATTCATGAAGATGACTACTTAAATACAGTAAAATTAGTAACAGAAGTTGTTCGTCGCTTAGATGACAAAACCGTGAAAGAATTACGAAGCTATTAGAAGGAGTAGAGGATGAGAAAAAATAGTGAGATCCGCTCCATGGCATCACGTGCATTAAAGGGCATGTGGGGGCGGTATATTTTAGCCTTTATTGCTACGATAGCCATTCAAAGCATGGTTAGCAGTTTGGTGCTGTCATTGACAAACCATACCTTTCAACAGACACGAGAAACAATCATTGATTATATTTTGGAATACTTTGTTTTTTTCGCATTGACGATAAGTTTAAATATCATGGCACTGTTCTTGATTCGTCAGCGGGAGATCCATGTGTCGGATATTTTTCTTGTTTATGACAAGCGTTATTACGTACCTTTTCTATTGCTGAATTTGGTGAATGCTCTCGTAAATTATCTGATTAGTTTTGTGACGTTTTTACCCCATTTAGTTGTTGGCGGAATGAATCAGTACCTTGATTTAGTCTTGAATGTCAACAGTCGGATCACTGTTGACTGGAGTCTCTTCCGTTCGTCGATTTCCTTCATCATCAGTTTTCTTATTTCTGTGGTCCTTTTCTTATTTGTCTCCCAGATCATAAGCGGATTATTTCAGTTTGCGATCTATGTACGATACGACCATCCAGAAATGACGACGCTACAAGCGATAAAAGGAGCTTGGCATTTAATGAAGAATCATATCGGTCAGTATATTTTGCTGCAGATTTCTTTATTAGGATGGATGGTTTTAGGTTTGTTTGCTTTTGTTATCGGTCTATTTTGGGCGCTGGCCTACGCAAACACTGCGAATGCCGCCTTTTATCAAGCGTTGATCGAAAAAGAAAATGATCGCGTTCTTAGCTAAAGAACACCTCTTGTAAAGATATGATCCACGGTTGTGACGTTGGGTGACTCAATGCAGCAATGAGAGAGAAAATCATCGATTTCTTTTGCTAATGAGCTCCAGATGTCGCAGCCGTTTTTGCTGTTTATTTTTGAGTAATCCAATGCTTTTGTGATAGCATAGGGATAAGGAGGCGGAAGTATGAAACTAACAGTTTTAGGATGTTTAGGCGCATATCCCTATAAGGGTGAGGGAACTACTGGCTATTTATTAGAGTCTGAGGGATATCATTTGTTGCTGGATGCTGGCAGCACGACACTGATTCAATTGGAAAAAATCTTGGATCCGTTAGCATTGGATGCTGTGATTTTGAGTCATTACCATCACGATCATATCGCAGATCTGGGTGTCTTACAGTATTATTGGCAGCTATTTCCTAAGCAAGCAGAGCGGAACGTATTGCCCATTTATGGGCATGGAGAAGACAGTATTCATTTCAATGAGTTGACCATGGCGGGAGTTACAGAAGGGCATGATTATTTACAAACAAAACAGTTGGAATTGGGACCGTTTTCTGTTACATTTATGAAGACGATTCATCCTGTAACTTGTTATGCCATGCGCTTTGTGGAGAATAGTACAGGTAAAATATTTGTATTCACAGGCGATTCCGGCTACTTAGAAAGTTTTGTCGATTTTGCCAAAGATGCCGACTTATTTTTAGCAGATACCTACCTCTTTGCAGGGAATGAACGCCACAAAGCTCATTTTACTTCTCAAGAGTCTGGAGAAATTGCTGCCGCAGCGAAGGTCAAAAAACTGGTTTTGACTCATCTGCCACAGCATGGTGATCTGGAGCAACTGAAAGAAGAGGCAGCAGCGGCGGCCAACGGGATACCGGTTGAATTGGCAGCAGTTCAAAAAATCTTTGAGATTTAAACCCGAGGAGGAGTAGCAGATGCTTTTTGTACCAAATGAAAACAACGACCCAAGAATCAACCTAGCCATTGAGATCTTTTTGCTGCAGGAAATGAAGGTGGATGAACCGATCCTGCTGTTTTATATCAATGAGCCGTCGATTATTATTGGACGAAATCAAAATACGATCGAAGAAATCAATAAAGACTATGTCGATGCTCATGGAATCCATGTGGTTCGCCGTTTTAGTGGCGGTGGGGCTGTCTATCATGATTTTGGAAACTTGAATTTTAGCTTTATCATGCCGGATGACGGTAATTCATTCCGTGATTTCGAAAAATTGACGAAACCAATTGTTCAGGCGCTTCATGAAATGGGCGTCGAAGGGGCACAATTAAAAGGCCGCAACGACCTAGTCATTGATGATATGAAGTTCTCTGGGAATGCAATGTACGCCACCAATGGTCGAATGTTTGCTCATGGGACCATCATGTTTGACAGTGACATTAATGAAGTGGTCAATGCGTTGAAAGTGCGCAAAGATAAAATCGAATCAAAAGGGATCAAATCGATTCGTTCTCGCGTGACGAATATCAAACCTTTCTTACCAAAAGACAAACAAGATATGACGACCGAAGCGTTTCGTGAAGAGATTCTTTTGAAGATTTTTGGTGTGGATTCAGTCGACCAAGTCAAGACCTATACATTGACTGAGGAAGATTGGGTCAAAATCAATGAAATTTCCGACAAGTATTATCGAAACTGGGATTGGAATTACGGGAAATCTCCTGCGTTTGATATTGAACGCCGCAAACGATTTCCAATTGGATCGATCGAAGTTCGCTTTAACGTTCAAGAAGGCAAGATTACAGAAGCAAAGATTTATGGAGATTTCTTTGGATTAGGAGATATTGCTGACGTTGAACAAGCTTTTATCGGCACCCGCTATGATAAATCTGCATTGAAAGATGTGATTGATCAAATTGATGTCAAAAAATATTTTGGCAATATTACCCCTAAGGATTTGTTGGAATTAGTTTATTGATTTTCCAGCAAATCAAAAAAAGATGTGGATATAACGAAAATCTATAGAATAACTGAAATGCACTAAGAAAAAGCAGCCACAGATCCTACGATCTGTGGCTGCTTTTTCTCTTAGTGAACATGCCGTTTTTTTTACGGGCTGCGCTTTTTTCTTTTTGCTCTTTGCTTAGTAAGCTCGGGCAATCCAAACGGTGTGTTTAGCAGGTTTCCCGCTGACGATGTCAACTGTTTTTTCCATAGGAGCTTCAAATGGGATATTTCTGGTAGTAAAGCCAGTTTCTTCTTTGATCTTGGCTTCAGTTTCTTCTGTCCCGTCCCAACCAATTAAGACAAAACCAGTGACTTTATCTTCTTTTTTGCAGGTTTCGATATGTGCTTTTAACTCTTCCAGTGTTTCGATATCGTAATACTCGTTCTCTTTGTTTCTGTTACGAGCTGCTTCAAGCAAACGTGGTGTCATCGCAGCCAATTGCTGATCCACGAAATCAGCAAGGTCATCAAATGCTACGGTTTGTTTTTCGGCAAGATCACGGACTTTGACCATTACATGCCCATTTTCTAAATCTCTTGGACCACATTCGATTCGTAAGCAAGCGCCCTTTAATTCCCACTCGTTAAATTTGTAACCTGGCGAATTGTCAGAATCGTCTAAGCGAACACGAATACCTTTGGCTTTGAAAGATGCAAACAACTCTTCCAATTTTTCTAAAATGGCAGGATTTTTCTTCCAAGGTCCGACTGGCATCAAGACGATTTGCGTAGGGGCGATCGTTGGTGGGAAAACCAATCCGTTTTCATCACCGTGAGTCATGATCAATGCGCCTAACAAACGTGTAGAAACACCCCAAGAAGTTGTATGTGCATAGGTATGTTTGTTTTCTTTCGATAAATAAGTAATATCGAAAGCTTCTGCAAATTTCGTCCCCATATAATGGCTCGTACCGGCTTGGACAGCTTTTCCATCTTTCATCATGGCTTCGATGGAGTAGGTATCCACCGCGCCAGCAAAACGTTCAGAAGGTGTTTTTTGTCCTTTGTACACTGGAATGGCTAAAAATTCTTCGCAAAGACGTGCATATTCATCCAAAATTCCTAACGTCCGCTTTCTTGCATCTGCTTCATCTTCATGGGCGGTATGTCCTTCTTGCCATAAGAATTCAGAAGTGCGGAGAAAAGGCAGTGTTTTCTTTTCCCAACGAAAAACATTGGCCCATTGATTGATTTCATATGGTAGATCACGGTAAGAATTGATCCAATCAGAAAAGGCTGAACCGATCATAGTTTCAGAAGTAGGACGCAATGCTAATGGTTCTTCTAATTTTTCATTACCGACTTCTGTCACCCAAGGCAATTCAGGAGCAAATCCTTCAATGTGATCCGCTTCTTTCATGAAAAAACTTTGGGGGATCAGCATTGGGAAATACGCATTGCGAATGCCTTCTGCTTTTAAAAAGCGATTAAATTCTTCTTGAATATGTTCCCATAGCTCAAAGCCATCAGGACGGAAGATGATTGATCCTTTAACTGGCGAATAAGCCATCAATTCGGCTTTTTGAATGGTCTGAATGTACCATTCTGTAAAATCATTTTTTTGTGTCATTGTTTTTCCTCCTTAAAAAATAAAAAAGCATTCCGTCCTATAAAAAGGACGAAATGCTTGGATTTCGCGGTACCACCTTTGTTGACTATTGCTAGTCCAACTCATGAAGGATAAGGTCTTCACACCGACCGTTTTGCGGTCACTACCATTGGCAGGTTCTTCTTATTAGCGGGTATTGGATTTCCAGCTTGCTCCAACTCTCTTTAACCATCATAAGAATACTGATCCAAATCTTACATTCATGCTAAATCGAAACTCGGAAAAAAGCAAGCTTTTTTTGTCATTTTGTTATTCATTACTGACTAGCTCTAGGAAATCTGGCAACCCATCTGAAGAAAATGTCAGAGAAAAACGAGTGGCTTGTTCCTCATGTAAGACCGAGCAAGACCCAAAATTTTGCTGGGTCAGTTTTTCAATAATCTGAAGATCAAAATAGTTTTCTTCTTCAAAGGTTTCAATATTCGGTATGGCTTCTTTTTCCGAAGTAGCCAAAGTTGGAAACTGACAGCTGACGAACAACTGATTCTGCTGTTTGATAGCACTTAGATGAATCTTCCGCAGGGCGCGATCTTTGAGTAGATACGTTTCCCGAATTGCATAGTCCATTAAATGAGCAAATAATTGTAGAAAATCTTCTTCAGCTAGTTCTTTGATTGCGGGAATATCCACATCATAAGAGAATTCAATGCTTTTTTGCTGAGTCAATTGCTGATAGCTTGTCAATAGCAGGGTTGTTAGAGAATGATCTTCACTTTTGATTGGACAGGATTCTTCTAGCGTCTGCTCGATTAGGTTGATTTGATCAAAAGCTCCCAGCAAACTGTTGTCTTCCAGCATGACTTTTGCAGTATTCAACTGTTTGCGAAAACCGAGAAAAGCTTGTTGCCATTGATTGATTTGTTGTTGAATTATCGGTTGTTGTTCTTCATACAAGCGAATCTTGAGTCCTGCGATATCCTGTTTTTTTGTTTTCCCCTCATTATAGAAAAACAAACGCAGCAAATCATAGCACCAGCAGACAATAATCAAGAGTACGAAGAAAATCGTATTCCAATTGATTTTTGATTGATCGCTGTTTAGGACATCTTGAATGTAGATAAAGCAGTGACCAATCGCGGATAAAACGATCCAGGGAGAACAAAGAACAAAAAATTGATTCTTTTTAACCGCTTCATAGATGGCAGCAAAGGATGTCACAAAAGTGCTAAAAATATTCAGTAAATGGATATAATCCATAATCTCCGGCAAGTGGAGTTGATGGGAAAAGACAGATAAAATGGCTGCTGCACCACAAATGCCATGGAAGATCACCCAAATCTTGTACTTCTGTTGAAGAACTTCCATTTTCGATAAATAAAAGCCGATCAAGAACATTGGGGTAATGATCGATAAGACATTCAACATCACTGAATTTATGGTGGGGTTAAAGAGCAACCCTCCAAGAATATCGCCAAAACCGGCTTCTAGTCCAGCTGACAGTGCAAAAGCACTGAATAATAATTTCGAAACGAGTAATTTTCGTTTCTTAACTAATTTAATCCCTACATAAATCAAATTAAGCAAGCTGATAAAACCTGTCAGAAGAAGCATAAAAATATTGGGAATCGAATGACGAAAGACATAACTGACTAAAGCGTTTGAAGAACCAAGAAAGACCTCAGCGGGATATCCTGAATAATTTTTGAAAGGACTAGATACATAGATACGTAGTGTTTGGCCTTGGTAATTTTCTGGCAAGGTGACAAAAGAGAGGGTTTTCCCAGGATTCACAAGACCATCTGCTACTTCTTTTTTATTGGTATATAAAAGTTTATCATTTAAATAAACCGTCATTTTCTGATGATCGCCCACCAACAGCAATGTCGGGTAGTAGTGCTCATTGGTGATTTTACGTTCCATTACCAAATTTTCATTGGTAGGAATATTAGGCAAAAAATTCACATAGTTACTGTCGAAAGTTGTTTCTGGTTCTGCTGCAGAATAATACAGCCAATCTTCCTGTTTTTCAATAGAAGGAAGACTGATCACTGGATTAATCAGAGCAGAAATATAGAACAAGATAATTCCCAGAGAAAAAGCAGAAATCGTTAAGAAGGGAATTGCATTCTTCAAGTTTAGTTTGTTATTTTTTTTAAACATATATGAATTCTCCTGTTTTTTATTCACGTCTAGAATAAAACAAAACAATTGATTAAGTCAAATGATAATGGGTGTTATACCAGAAATAATAAAATAACTAATAAAAAAATCATTTAAAAAAGCGGACTCATATTATTTAAAAAAAATCATTAATCGTTATAATATAAACGTAATATACAAAAATATCAAAAATAAAGGAGAACTGTGATGAAAAAAATTTCTAAAACAAGTATCCTTCTTTCTTTTACAACATTAATTATTATGCTTCTTTCTTTACTCATGATTGTTATTCCAAAAATGTTAGGGTTACGCATCGCTATTGTGAAGAGTGATGCAATGGAACCAACATATTCCTCTGGAAGTTTATTATTTGTTAAAAGTGTGGATGCAGAAAATTTGATTGTCGGCGATGCAATCACTTATTTTGTGAATCAAGGGGAACAAATATACACGCGGCGAATTGCTGCAATTGATCAAAATGAGCAAGTGATGTATACGATCGGAGACAATCAAGACCACATGGAAACGACCAAAATCAGAAAAAGTCAATTACTTGGCCAACCTTTGTTCCATTTGCCTCGAATCGGTCATCTAGTCACGAGTGAAACTGTTTCTATTGTAAAAAAGCTTTATTTGGTTTTCACCATTTATATTACAGCAACCACTTTTTTGGTGATGATTTCTCAGATCAAACAAGGGAAACGAATGGTAATGTAAGTTCCACTAATCAATAACAAATACCGCAAACAAGTTCAGCAAGTGCTGTCCTGTTTGCGGTATCTTTTTGTTTAGAATCAGATTTGTTGTTTATTCTATCCCTTTTTTTAGCTTCATACTGGAAGCAAGGTAAGGATCAATCCAGCGCCAAGAAGTCCAAGTCCAAACAACCAATCCTTAAGGGTGACTAAATAATTCACTGCATAGGTTCGAGGTGCATCACCGACAAATCCGCGAGATTCCATGGCTGCAGCTAGAAGTTCTGACCAGCGGATCGATTTGACCATCAGTGGAATCAGTGGTTTTAAGGATAGTTTGGAATAAGTGATTCCTCGAGATTTCAGACTAAACTGGATGTTGCGGTACTCTTTAGGAATCATAGGTGCCATATGAAAGGCTGCCATTAAGCCATAAGCAAAAACAGGAGGCAAGCGAAGTTGCTGTTGTAAAGAATAGATCAGCTCTGTTAGTGAGGTCGTAGCGGCAAAGACACTTCCTAATGTCCCAAAACAATAAACGCGACTGGCGAGACGAATGCCATAGGCATATGCCGCTGTCGTGCTGCCGTTTTGACCTTCTTGAAAAAATAATAGCCCGGTAAAAAAGATCCCGACTGCACTTAAAGACAAGAGAAAAAGTAACTTGAGCAATTTTTTCAGAGGCAGATAAACCAAGAGCAGCAACAAGAAAAATAAAGTCAAACTGCTATTTAGCAACAAATTATTTTGAAAAGAGACGAGCAAAGCCAGCGCGGATAAAGTCAGCAGCTTGACTGTTGGGTTTCGGTACTTCATTGGAAGACTCCTTTACAAAATGATTGAAATCGAATGTTCGGTCACAAAAATCTGACAGAAGGCGCAAATCATGGCTAATGATGAAGACCAGTGTACCGCTGGCCGCTTTGTCTGCCAATAACGACATCAATTGCCAAGACTGCCGCAAATCTTGTCCATAGGTTGGCTCATCAACAAGCAAAATCGGGATTTCACGATCGATCAAACAGGCAACAGCTAATCGCCGTTGTTGTCCTTGGCTTAATAGGAAAGGAGAATCTTCCTGTTTCTCCCATAGTCCCAATTGGTTCAGCTTTTCAGAGAGATCCTCTCTTTCTTGACCATTAGCTAATTCTTGTGCCACGGAGGAAGCTAGAAACTGATCCTGCGGGTTTTGCATGACCCAGCTCATCCGATCAAAAGGACGACTGCGAGAGGTCAAGCATTGCTCTTGGTAATAGATTGTTCCATCATAGGGAACTTGCTGCAACAGGGCTTTAAAAAAGGTTGATTTTCCTATCCCGCTTTTTCCTGTGATGCCTATTCGTTCTCCGGTCGAAAAGACTTCGTCTTTGATCAGCAGAGAATGTCTGCCAATTGGCAAACGAAAATTTACAAACCGCAAGAGGGGCTGCGGCTCAATAGGAGTGGGGGACGGTTTAATCATAGTTTGTCTTAGCTGCTCTTCTTGCTCTAAAAGCAACTGAGAAGGAACCGACTGAAAAGCATCTGTTAATAGGAGCCATTCCTGCACCCAGTCAGCGACCGGTGCTACTTGATGGTCGATTAAAAGAATTCCGATTTTCTTTTTTTGTTGAATTTCTGTTAATTTTTCAATCAATGATTGGGCGGTCAGCGAATCGAGATTAGCGAAAGGTTCATCTAATAGAAGATAGCGGCTTTCTAAAACAAGACAGCATGCTAACGCTACTAGTTGTTTCTCCCCACCTGAGAGGGTTGTCAGCACTCGATCTTCTAAATGACGAATCTCGCAAAAATCGAGTGCTGTCTCAATACGACGAGTCATTTCGTTTAATGGAATGGCTCTGTTTTCCAAACAAAATAACAGCTCTTCTCGGGGAGTTCGCATACAAAACTGCGTATCGGGATTTTGAAACATCAAACTAACGGATGCAATCCGTTGTACAGGGGATAAATCAGTAAAATCTTTCTCATCGATCACATAGTGTCCAGATTCGAACCCTTGATCCGACAAACCGGCTAATAAGCGAAAAAACGTACTTTTTCCTGAACCAGAAGGACCATAGATCCCTTTGATTTCCCCAGGAGCTAATTCAAAGGTAGCGGTAAGTTTTTGCTCATCAATCGTAAAGACACAGGAGTCTAGTGCTAAACTCATTCTTTCACACGGCTTTGTTTGAAGCGAGTATGTTGAGCAATCGGATAGCTATTCAAAACCCCCATTTTTGCTAAGTGATCACAAACCACTTTAACAAGGACAGCTGAAAAAAGGAGCGCGGAAAGCAGACGGATCACGAAAATAGTCAGCAGTAATTGCCACTTTAAATCAAGAAAGCTGGAACGGATCATGCCCCAAATAAAACTGGTGACAGTCGCTCCCAAAGCTCCCAGGATCAAAGAAGACCAGCCGAATTTTCGATAGCGAAAAGCGGCAAAGCCAGCCTCTGTGCCGATTCCTTGAAGAAAGCCGCTGACAAAGATAATTGGACCATAAAAGTTACCCATGAAAACCTCCAACAAAGCGGCGATCATTTCAGTAATCGTGGCTGCACCTGGTTTTCTTAGTACGTAACCGGCAAATGCAGACGCCATAAACCAAATCCCAAAGAGAAATTCATTCGCTAGAATGGCGAGGCCAAATGGAGTTAACAAGGTGCTGAGTAAAACCCCCAAGTGAACGGCCCCTAAATAAACGACACCGAATACGAGAGAAACGATGCCTACCATGATCACATCCTTTAATTGCCACTTACTCATGCAAAGAGGCCTCCTTCAACGAGGGACTATTGACTGAAACGGTTCCTTCAAGAACATAATGAGGCAGCTTTTCGTGTGCATAGGCCAGTGCTTGTTCAAAATAGGCGAATAATTGAGCGGCTGTGCCAGATAGCAGCGTCACGTAATGGGCCGATTGCGGTTGTAAGCCCATGGCATCCGCCAACGAGACGATATGCGCAATTTCTTCCATATAATCTTCACGTCCAAAGACATAAAAAGAATATTTGCACTGAACGATGAACGTACCTTTTGCAGTAATTTGCTGATGATTTGGCCGTTCATGCTTGCCGCTGAGAAAGGCATCACCAGCCAGATCTCCTGGACAGCCTTTCGAAAAAGTGAACTCACCGACCAAATGTGTTTTTGGGTCATAGGCATTGACAAAAAGAGCTACTGCCGCATCAATCACACTGGCAGCTTCACCACGGTAGAGTGTACTGAAAAGATCTGTCTGCTGCCAAACGGCTGTGGTATCGGTCTCTTTGATGCTTCGAAGAATGTGAGAGGCAAAATCATCTTTCATTGGATAAAGACTGATGCGGCATCCCGTGATATCGATTTGATTCATTGAACAATTTTCCATAGTATTCTTCCTTTCGAATGATTTTCTGTCTACAAAAAAAGCGTTCCTCCTTTTCTATCCACGGGTAGACAGAAAAATGGGAACGCGAAATAAGCTGCGCAACCACTTCCCTACGTTGGTATTAACCAAATCAGGTTCAAAGGGACCAGACAAACTGTCTATCTCAGCATAAAGCGCCCCTAGTGGATAATTCGATTCAATTACTTTCTGAGTGTAGCACAGACGATTTGAAAGAACAAGTCAGACAGCGCGAGCAAAAAGACAAATGAATCACTGCAGATATGAAAGAATAGACATATAAAAAAACATCTTTTTAGGTGTTGACAGATTGTTTTCCCTTGTGTAAAGTAAATAATCGAAAGTAAAACGTAAGTGTTACGATTTGTGTAAAGTAAATCGTAACAGGCTCTCTGATGTTTTTTTAGGAGAAATGGTCGTTTTGCTAAATCAAAAAGGGGTGCTGGTAAAGAGATGAAGAAATTTTTAAAAATAACAGGTATTTCGCTTTTGGCTCTAGGGTTGGCTGCTTGCAGTGTGACAAAGGAATCAGCGAATGAACAGACAGAACAATCAAGTGATCCAACGATTCAAGTCCTCGCTAGTTTTTATCCTATGTATGATTTTACTCGCAATGTGGTGGGAAATGAAGGCAATGTCGAATTGTTGATGCCGGCAGGAACAGACTCACATGATTATGAACCATCGGCTAAAGATATGGCAAAAATCCAAGAAGCGGATGTCTTTGTTTACAATAATGAGAACATGGAAATGTGGGTTCCTGCCATTGAATCTACATTGAAAGAAGGAGATGTCACCGTTGTGAAAGCTACGGAGGGGATGGTGTTGCTGCCGGGTGATGAAGAGCATGACCACGATCACGAGCACGATCATGAAGAAGGGCACTCTCATGAATTAGATCCTCATGTCTGGCTAGCACCAAGCCTTGCAATCAAACAAGTAGCAAGCATTCGTGATCAGCTAAGCAGGGCTTATCCAGAAAAGAAAGCTGCTTTTGAAAGGAATGCTGCGGCCTATTTAGAAAAATTGCAGTCATTGGATGATTCTTATCAGTCAGCATTTAAGAATGCCAAGCAAACGCATTTTGTCACCCAGCATGCTGCTTTTGGCTACCTCGCTTTGGAATACGGACTGACACAAGTTCCGATTGCCGGACTGTCTCCCAATGAAGAGCCTTCAGCGGCACGTATTGCTGAGTTGAAGCATTTTGTAGAAGATACCGGGATCAAGACGATTTACTTTGAAGAAAATGCCAAAGACAGTATTGCCAAAACACTGGCAACAGAAGCTGGTGTCGATTTATCCGTTTTGAATCCGCTGGAAGGATTGACACAGGAACAAATGGATCGTGGGGAAGATTACATTTCCATCATGGAACAAAACCGAGACGCATTGATGCTGACTACTTCACAAGCCAATGAGAAAGAAGTGAAAGAAGCAGAGAAAGAAAAAACCGTTTATAATGGGTATTTCGACGACGCAGATGTTCAAGACCGCTCACTCACGGACTGGAAGGGACAGTGGCAATCGGTCTATCCTTATTTGACAGACGGCACGCTGGATCAAGTTTTTGACTACAAAGCAAAACAGAATAAAAGCATGACGGCCGAGGAATACAAAGACTATTATACAACTGGCTACCAAACAGATGTTGCAGAAATTACGATCACAGGAGATACGATGGCATTTACCTTTGAAGATGGCACAACCAAGAAAGCAACCTATCAATATGTAGGCAAAAAGATCTTGAATTACCAAGCAGGGAATCGCGGCGTCCGTTATTTGTTTGAATCAAAAGATAACGATGCAGCCTTCAAATATATTCAATTTAGCGATCACTCGATTGCACCAACTGATTCCCATCATTTTCACCTTTATTTTGGCAATGAAAGTCAAGAAGCATTATTGTCGGAAATGGATCATTGGCCAACGTTCTATCCGACTGATCTGTCTGGATTAGAAATTGCACAGGAAATGCTTGCTCATTAAAAAAAAGATTGACAATTACTGCTCTTTTCGTCAAAGTTAAACTGATAGAAAGGAGCGGTATTTTTTTGGAAAAAACATTGAAAAAATTAGCAAAAGTAATCGATCACATGATGGATCATGTCGCGTTGTTCGGCGGTCCGAGTGTTGTCAGTAATGATGATTTAGATCATTACTTAGATCCGGTTTTTTATTTGATTTTTTGTGCAGAACAAAAGACGAATAAAAGAATGCTGACAGACAAAGAGTTTGTCGAATGGGTCTATACGGAAATGATGCCTCAAGAGATTCCTTATGATTTGAATTTCCTCCCCTTTGCTAAATTAGCTATTGAAGATTTTTATTATTGCATGTATAAAGAACAGCACATCACAAAAGAGCAATACCAAGAGATTATCTTTGTTCTTGCAGAAAAACAGCCTGTGTTTTACTCTCGCATGTCAAAACCGCATTTCTGGTCTTCAGAAAAGAAAGCGGCAATGCTAGAGATGCTTCATGATGTCGAACCGGAAGATCATGATTTGGTTCCGATCGAACATCCCTATGAAAATCAACGATCGCCAAAAATCGTCCCTTTTCCAATAAAAAAAGTTCCTGAAGCTAGCGAAGAAAGAATCGCTGCATATCAAATCCGTATTGATTTGGAAGGTTTCAAGCCGCCGATTTGGCGAAGGATGCTCATTCCTGCAGGCATTAGTTATGAACAACTCCATAATATGATCCAAATTGCTTTTCAATGGCAGGATTCACAGCTCTACCTTTTTCTTGCCGGCAATAATTCAATCGATGTGCCGAACACGGAACCTACAAATGCATTAGTGATCGACCATGATTTCCAAACCTGCCAAACACTGACCTACATTTATGACATGGGTGCTGACTGGACCCACAAAATAAAAATCGAGAAAATACTGACGGCTGCTGAAGCAGGTGAAACAGTCACGCCTGATTGTCTAAAAGCGGTTGGTGATGTGCCAAACGAAGAGCAACCAGAGGAACAAAGAGAATCAGTGAATGTTGAAACAATCAATGAAGAACTCCGGGATTACTGGGAATCTGATCCGTCCGACTAATTTTTTTCTCGGAATAAGTGCAATAATCGATTCATACGATGGTGTGACGAATCTGTTTAACAGTTCGTGACATCTTTTTTGATTGATCCTTGTTTGATTAAGGTGTTGACCATTCATGAACTACATCAAGCTAGCTGATATAGAAATACTCATTTCTGTGGCGACACGCCTGGTTTGATACAGATTCTATTTTTTTAACTCTAGAGCCAATGATTCAACAGATTGATTTTCGAGTACATTCGAGTACAATAGTTCGTAATGATACTGGACAAGCGACGATGCTCTATCTGCTGTGAGGTGCATCTTTCAATCGCTCTAGAAGATGGGCTATCTGTTCTGGCGACAGCTGAGAGCAAGTGAGGGGAGTTTTTATGAAAAAACGAGAATTTATCGTTCAAGATTTACTTAGTAAAATTTATCAGGAAGAATTTATTGAAGGAAAATTACCGAATCAAAGAGAACTTGCCAGAAATTATGGCGTTTCCCGCTTTACGATTCAACAAGCAATCAAAAATTTAGAAGAAATCGGCATCGTTCGTGTGGTCCAAGGATCGGGAATCTTTATCCATGAGAAGTGGGTCAAAAATCCCATGATCTTTAATTCCTTGACACGGACTCCTTACGATCGGATCCACTCCAAAATGATTTCTTTGAGTAAAGCACCCGCTACCCCAGATGAACAAAAAATCTTTCAGTTAGCAGACAATGAAGAAGTTTGGACCTTTGAACGGGTGCGAATCGTCAATTATAAGATTGAACAGCTAGAAACGTCGAAGCTACCGGTAGGATTATTTCCTAATGTCACTCAAGAGGTAGTAGAACATTCAATTCAGCGCTATGTTGAGAGTTGCGGATATCGGATTTCCCACTACATCAGCAGTTATACCCCGATTGCGACTTCAATGGCCCAGTCGGCAATCTTGCTGTGCAAACGGGGGACCCCAGCGATGCAAATCACGAATCGGGCAATTTTGGAAGATGGGCGGGTCTATGAATTCAGCAACATCGTCGCCATCGACTATGCAGTCACCTATATTCGACCTTTCGATCGAGAAATCCATCGTTCACGCATCGATTGATCGGCAGAGGAAGAGCCACAAATTTCCTAGACGATAAATCAAAAAAACTCAGAGCTCTGATTCAACAATTTGAGTCAGGCTGCTGAGTTTTTTAGGATTATTATTTAAGGTGTGATTAGTGTACCATCCGGCGTTCTGCTTTGTGTCCACTCATGGGGGCGGTAAACGACCGGAAAATCAGCCGCAGCTTCTTCATCAAATGTAATACCGATCCCGCTTTTTTCCATTGGATAGAAGAAGCCGCCTTTGGGTTGGGGACTGCCAACAAACACGGATTGGGTATTTGCCGGCAACTCGATCGTTTCTTGGATCGCGGCATTGTGCAGATGGATATTCAAATGCGTATTGACTGCCAAGCCGACTGGACTGATATCAGAAGGCGTATGCCAGGCAATTCGAACCCCCATCGCATCGCAAAAATGAGCTAGCTTCAATGCTGGCGTAATGCCGCCAATCTGTGATACATGAGCCCGCATGAAATCGATCTGCCGATTTTTGACTAGTTCTTGCCATTCCATTGGATTATTGAACAATTCACCTGTTGCAATGGGGGTTGCTGACTGACTGCGTAATTGTGTCAGCCAGTGATTTTGGTCAGGCGGCAGAATATCTTCCAAGAAAAAGAGCTGATAAGGTTCTGCTGCTTTGGCAAACTGAATGGCTTGATTCGGATGGAGGCGTTCATGAACATCATGCAGCATTTGAAATTGGTTGCCATATTTTTCTTTGATCGCTGCGAACATCTTCAAAGTCGTTTCCATATAATCTGTCTGATCAAAGTAAGAGCCGGAGATTGGTTCTTCGGGTGTTTGCAACTGGCTTGGATTCCCGCCATAGAACCCGAGCTGGCAACGAATATAGCGATAGCCGGCTGCCAAAAAACGATCGATTTCGTGATAGAGATCGTCTAAATTATCTGCTACCGCATGAGTATAAGCAGGGATCGCGGTTCTTGCTTTTCCCCCCAGCAGTTGATACAGAGGCATATCAGCTAACTGTCCCTTGATATCCCATAATGCCATATCAACACCAGAGATGGCATTGTTTGTGATTGGACCGTTGCGCCAATAGGAATTGACATTCATGACTTGCCAGATGTCTTCGATTTCATTCGCGTCTCTACCCATCAGAAGGGGACGTAAATATTCGTCAACGACTGTTTTGACTGCTAAAGGACGAAATTGAAACGTACTACAGCCTAGTCCGGAAATTCCTTTATTGGTTTCTACTTTAACGACAACAAGGTTATGGCGATCAGGTTTGATCGCAAAGGATTTGACGTCGGTGATGATCGTTGGTGTCATTTTATTCACTCCAATTTTTGTATCTAGTTGATATAGCCATTGAAACACGCAGAGCAACCGCTGTCAATTTGGTCCAAAAAAAGATGACTATGGCTCATAAAACCAGTCCAATTTTAGATAGATTCTTATTTATTTGTTGATACATAGCCTTTTTAGTCGGTTTTTTTAATAAAAGGACTGGTTTTACAAGCGGGTGCAGCCATGCTACTATGTGTGTGAAAACGGACCCACTTGAAAAGGCGCCTCAAGATTCAAGTCCGTTAGCAAACAACAGGAGGAAAAAATGATGATGAAAGAAGACATCGTAAAACAGATCATAAAAGATGTTGGTGGATCCGAGAATATCAATAATGCTTGGCATTGTATGACGCGGCTTCGTTTTGATTTGAAGGATGAAAAGAAAGTTGACTATACTGCTTTAGAAAAAATACCTAAAGTGGTGGGAACGAAATATCAAAGCAATCAGCTCCAAGTGGTGATCGGTACAGATGTAGCGGATTATTATGCTCCATTAGCCAAAGAACTTGGTTTGGATGAAAAGAGTCAAGAGTCTTCAGAGAAAAAAGGCGCTGTCTCGTTGTTTATGGATACAGTCTCCGGTGTATTCGGACCAATTGTTCCAGCAATCGCTGGGGCAGGAATGATTAAAGGGTTGATGGCAGGATTGGTTGCCTTAAATGTGATTTCCAATCAAACAGATACGTATTTAGTCATTGATATGATCGCCAGCGGCGTATTTACCTTCTTGCCATTTTTTGTTGCTGCTTCTGCTGCGCGCATCTTTAAAACGAATCAATACTTGGCAATCGCCATTGCTGCAACATTACAATTTCCAACGATGACGAATGCAGTTGCTGAAGGCAATATTTCGGCCTTTCGACTGTTTGGGGTTTTACCAGTTCCCGTTTTCAATTATGCGGGTACCGTTATTCCAATCATTTTTGCTGTTTTAGCATTAAGCTACATTTATCGCTTGGTAGACAAGGTATTGCCGCAAGTTCTGCGGACCGTCTTTACACCGACGATTTCCTTGTTTGTGGCTGGACTGATTACACTGACAGTTATTGGTCCAATCAGTATTCATTTAGGCAATTTGCTTGCAGATGGTGTAGCTGGCTTGTTTACGATTTCTCCTGTATTGGCAGGAATTGTTGTAGGTGCTATTCGTCCAATTGCGATCTTTACCGGATTACACCATGCAATGACGCCAATCGCATTACAAAACTTTGCCAATCAAGGGTATGATATGTTGATGCCAATGATGTTCATGGCAAATATGGCGATCACCGGCGCAACCGCAGCGATCTACTTTAAAGTAAGATCAAAAGAAGAAAAATCAATCATTTTGTCCTCAGCTGTGTCAGGATTGCTGGGCATCACTGAGCCAGCATTGTTTGGGATTTTATCAAAATATAAAAAAGCATTTTTAGCAGCTACCATCGGTAGTTCGATTGCATCAGCGTTCATCAGCTTTTTTGGCGTAAGGATCTATGGCTATATTTTATCCAGTATCTTTAGTTTGCCGGCTTATATTGGTGAATACTTTATCTATGCGGTCCTAGGCATTGTCTTGGCGATCGGTTCCTCTTTTGCTCTGACTTATTTCCTAGTCCCTAATCAAGCAGAAACAGAAACCTTCACCAACGAACTTGATTTACATGCTGTAACGCAAGGAGAATACATTCCATTGGAAGATGTACCCGACGAAGTGTTTTCAACAAAAATGATGGGTGAAGGGTATGCCATTCACTCTAAAGACGGCCAAATCTATTCGCCAGTCAGTGGTGAAGTCACTTCGGTTTTCCCTTCCAAACATGCGGTGGGAATCACCACATCGAATGGTGTGGAAGTTCTAGTCCATATGGGAATCGATACAGTTTCTCTTGATGGCAAAGGCTTTGAAGTATTCGTAAAAGTAGGAGAGCAAGTAACCCCACAATCGAAACTAGCAGCGATGGACTTGCCTTATATCGAACAACAAGGCAAAGAAACGATGGTCATCGTCCTAATCACGAACATGGAACGTGTCCAACAATTTTCAGGAACGATCGGTCTTGAAGGAAATCATCAAGCCGGTGCCCTATTAGAAAAGGTAATTTTAAACGCTTAAATTCAAGAAAAAAAGAGGTTTAACAAGAGGGGAGATGCACCTGGCAAAAACAGCTGCGGCATATTCTGTCCAATTGTTCGAAAGAAAGAGCTGCGACAAGACTTTTGTCACAGCTCCTTTTTTTACCATCAGTGACGTTGAGTAATATAGGCAGCTATAGGTTTACTATATTTCTCAAAAAGTTTTTGCTTTTCAGAAGGGTTCTGACCTTGATTAAAATATTCAGCCAGTAAATAACCGATATAGGGACCTGTGGTTAATCCAGAAGACCCCAGTCCGCTGGCGACCACTAATCCTGGCTCACTGGGAAGCAGTCCAAAAAATGGCGCAAAGTCAGAAGTATAGGCCCGTGTTCCTACGCGAACTGTCATTGGCGCAGCAAACAATTTCTCGGGGGCTGCCAAAAATGAACCGATGCCAGTCAGCAATTGTTGCTTTGCTGCTTCAGTGGGAGTCAGATCCCAACCGCCATCATTTTCGTGAGTCGCTCCTAAAAGGATCTTCCCATTCGCAAAAGGAATCAAATCGCCTTCGCCTTCTAACATCGCCACTGGCCAATCTTTTGCTGACGCTGTCGTTTCAAAGGAGAGCAGCTGTCCTTTTTGGGGACGAACATCGACGTGGTAGTTCAAGTGTTCTAACAGTTGGCCTAATCCTGGTCCGGCGGTTAAACAAACATGATCCGCTGGAATTTCTGCGTATGTAGTAGAAACGACCCAATTTTTTTCTTTATAAAGTCTAGCCTTCCCTTGGATGAAAACGACCCCATTGGTACGGGCCCGTTCTTCTAGGAACGCTAGATAAGCAGCGCCATCTAGTCGACCTCCTCCGGAAATTTTCAAAGCCGGGAGTGGTTTGAGCAAAGGTAAAGCTTGCTGCGTTTCAGCAGGAGAAAGACAGGTGATTTGACCGATTTCCGGTGCCTCTTTGCGCCGTTCCTCCGCCAGTTCCGCTAATGCTGCCAACTGATTTTCTGGGCGAATGATCAATGTACCTGAGCGTTGATAAATATCTGTGGTCAGTGAGAAATCTTGTGCCAATTTTTCGAAAAAAGCAGCCCCATCTTTAGCTAATTGATACCATCGTTTGTTTCGCCGTTTCGAAAGCCAGGGGGAAATGATCCCGGCACTCGCTTTAGTAGCTTGTCCCGTAGGGTCGTCAACCACGGTCACTTGGTACTTCGTCGTATCTAGATAATTTGCTAAGGTCATCCCAATGATGCCGCCACCGATAATTACGATTTTTTCCATAAAACTGCAAACTCCTTTTTTGTTTCAATCATTGTTCCATATTTTTCTCAAAAAATCAAAGACTGAAAGTTCCTGTCGAAAGTGATTCCCAAACTGTTCCCATTTCAAATGACTGGATTTTCTCGTATAATGGACATGGAAAAGAGGATATTATGCAATCAATCAATCAAGTTTTAAGAGATAAATTCGGTTATACCAGCTTTCGGGAAGGTCAAGAATCAATCATCAATGCCATTCTTTCTCATCAAAATGTTTTAGGCATCATGCCGACTGGCGGAGGAAAATCTGTATGTTATCAGCTCCCGGCTTTATTGTTAGACGGTCTGACATTAGTTATTTCACCATTGATTTCATTGATGAAAGATCAAGTAGATGCATTGAATGACATGGGTATCCCGGCCGCTTATATCAATAGTACCTTATCAGCTCCGGAAATCAACCAACGGTTAAGGCAAGCATCGAAAGGAGAAATCAAACTCCTGTATGTCGCTCCAGAGCGTTTGGAATCAGATCATTTTCGCGAATTGCTGCGCTATGTTCCTATATCCCTACTCGCTGTTGATGAAGCCCACTGTATTTCACAATGGGGACATGATTTTCGTCCTAGCTATTTACGCTTAGCGGAAACGATCCATAGTTTTGATCAGCGGCCAACGGTGGTGGCATTGACAGCTACAGCAACGCCAAAAGTTGCCCAAGATATTGAACGACTGTTGCTGATTCCACCAGAGAACCAAGTGAAAACGGGTTTTGCTCGCGAAAATCTATCTTTTGAAGTTATCAAAGAGCAGAAAGATACTTATTTGCTGACCTATTTAAAGATGAACAAAGGGCAATCAGGGATTATTTATGCCAGCACACGCAAAGAAGTCGAACGAATCTATCGTTTATTGAAACAACAATCTATCAATGCTGGACGCTATCATGGCGGATTAACTGAAGAAGAACGTACGCAAAACCAAGAAGATTTTCTTTTTGATCGTCTTCAAGTGATGGTAGCAACCAATGCTTTTGGTATGGGAATCAACAAAAGCAATGTGCGCTTTGTGATCCACGCCCAAATCCCCGGTAATTTAGAATCTTATTATCAAGAAGCCGGACGTGCCGGACGAGATGGTGAACCTAGCGAAGCCATTTTATTATACGCTCCGCAGGATTTGCAGATTCAGCAGTTTTTTATCGATCAATCTGAGTCCGATATTCAGTATCGTCAAAATGAATACCTCAAGTTGAGAGAAATGAGTCAATATGGGCATACACAAATGTGTCTTCAACGTTACATATTGCGGTATTTTGGGGAAGACGGTCCCGATTGTGGCCGCTGCAGCAATTGCTTAGATGAACGAGAACAGGTAGATATCACCGTTGAGACGCAAAAAGTGTTGTCCTGTGTGAAACGAATGGGTGAACGTTTTGGCAAAGCGTTAGTGGGGAAAGTGTTGACCGGATCAGCAGATCAGAAAGTCACCCAATGGGGATTTGAAAAATTGCCAACCTATGGTTTGTTGAAAGATTGGTCACAAAAAGAAGTCAATCAACTCATTGACTACTTAACCGCATCAGGCTATTTAGTCCCTTCGGAAGGACAATACCCCCTGCTCAGTGTGTCAGCTGCCGGTGTAGAGGTTCTTTTAGGCAAGGCAAAGGTTTACCGGAAACAAGCCAAAGTACGTCAATTGGTCGTCGATGACGAATTGTTTGACCAATTACGTTCCCTGCGATTGACGCTCGCACAAGAACAAAACTTGCCGCCGTATGTCGTCTTTTCGGACAAGACATTGCGGGAACTTGCGGAGCAGCAGCCTAAAACTCCTATCGAATTTCTACAGATCAAAGGTGTTGGTCAAAACAAGTTAGATAAATACGGTGATGCGTTTCTGGCTGTGTTGAAAGAATACCGAGAAACAACAGAAAAATAGTGCTGCTTTACGATTCAGGAAAAAACAAGGAGAAACCAAGATGCTGAAGATTCGTTATGCGCAAAAAAGGGATACGACATTCTGGCTAGAGCTAGATAATCATTTGTCAAAAGCAGGATTAGCAAAAAAGTTCCAAGATCAACAGGCGTTGATCTTGACCGATGAGGAAGAACCTGTGGGGATTCTTCGCTACCAATTGTTTTGGGATACCATTCCCTTTTGTACCATGCTGGTGGTCAACGAATCCCAGCAGAGAAAAGGGAGAGGAAGGCACTTCCTCCGCCTTTGGGAAGCAGAAATGCGGAAACAAGGGTATGGGATGTGTATGACCTCTACTCAGTCTGATGAGAGCGGTCAGCATTTCTATCGAAAATGTGGCTACAAAGATGCCGGTGGGTTGCTTATGGACGTACCAGGTTTTGAACAGCCGTTGGAATTGTTTTTTGTGAAGCCGTTATGATCAAAAAATCGTCTATCACGTTATCTCAAGCGAGCCAATTCGAGGTTCGCTTTTTTATTTTTCTTGTGCGGAGTTTGTTAGAATGCTGAAACGCATTCCAATCTTTGCAACAGGTTGATTTGAAAGCGGTTCCTGTTCCAATGGACGCCAAACTTCCCTATAATAAACCTACCGATAAAAAAGTAAAGGAGTCTCATCAATGAAAGAAAAAGTGATGGATGCGATGCAGAAGTTTTCGAAAGCCATGTTTGTTCCGGTACTGATATTGCCGATTGCCGGAATCTTGATCGCAATTGGTAATGTTTTCACAAATGTTCGTTTGATTGAGCGTTTCCCATTTTTGGATAATCCGATCACAACTGGTTTTGGGAGTATATTATCTGCTTCGCTCCTACCGATTTTGACGAATCTCGGCATCATATTTTGTGTAGGGATCGCTCTTGGTCTTGCCAAAAAGAAAAAGGCAGAAGCCGGTTTTACAGCGTTATTAGGCTATCTGGTATTCTTATATGCCATGAATAAATTCTTGGAACTTCGAGGGATGCTAGTAGCGGCAGATGCACTTCAAGGATCAGGACAAGCACTGGTCTTAGGGATTCAAGTTTTAGACATGGGTGTTTTTTTAGGAATCATTTTAGGAATTATTGTTGCATTGATTCATAATCGTTTCATCGATACCACGTTCAATAACGCCTTTCAGGTATATGGTGGTGCTCGTTTTGTGTTTATCATTTTGATTCCAGTCGTCGTTTTGTTGGCCATTCTGTCTTCGATCGTATGGCCAGTGATTCAAACGGGTATTGATGGCTTAGGTGGAATCATTCAAGAAACAGGAAACTTCGGCATCTTCTTGTATGGGACGCTAGAAAGATTATTGATTCCAACTGGACTCCATCATCTGATCTATACGCCATTTCTCTATACATCACTTGGAGGAGTCGCTGAAGTCGGTGGTCAAGTCTTTGAAGGAGCCCGTAACATTTACTTTGCAGAAATTGCGGATCCGGCAGTAAAGGTTCTCTCGCAAAGTGTCATCTGGGATGCACGAGGAATTTCAAAAATGTTTGGCTTGCTTGGTGCCTGTCTAGCTATGTATCAGACCGCAAAACCAGAGAATAGAGTCAAGGTCAAAGCTATTTTGATCCCAGCAGTGGTGACTTCCTTTATTGCTGGGGTAACGGAACCGATCGAATTTTCGTTTATGTTCGTTGCGCCAGTTTTGTTCGTGATCCATTCCTCATTAAGTGGACTGAGTATGGTTGCTTTGAATATTTTTGGCTCAAGAGCGATTGGTCCGAATGGCTTTATTGATTTCCTTTTGTATAACTTGCCGTTAGGGATTGAAAAGACTCGCTGGCCCATCTATATCGCCGTTGGCGTAGTATTTTTCTTTCTCTATTATGCTCTTTTCCGCTTTTTGATTACCAAAATGAATTTGAAAACAGTCGGTCGGGAAGATGAAGGGAATGAAACAAAATTGTATTCAAAAAAAGAGTACAAAGAGAAACGGTTAGCAGGAGCTGGTGTTGGAGTGACGGCAGGAGTAATCCCTTCATCTGTACCAACGGACTCGATTTCAGCATTGATCACGAAAGGTTTAGGTGGAGACAGTAATATTAAAACGATTGACAACTGTTACACACGATTGCGTTTGAAACTAAAAAATCCAGAACTAGTGGATGAGACATTGCTAAAAGAAGAAACCCAAGCCAAAGGCGTTATCAAGAATGGTGAGAATGTCCATGTTGTTTATGGATTGACTGTACCAAAAGTACGAGAAGAATTAGAAAAGTTTCTTGGACGAGAAGGAGAGATTGAATGATGAAGAATTTTTCAGTAGTGATTGCCGGTGGAGGAAGTACCTTCACACCAGGGATCGTGATGATGCTGTTAGATAATCAAAACCGCTTCCCATTGAGAAAGCTGACACTTTATGATAATGATGAAGCGCGACAAAGAACTTTAGGTGAAGCATTGACGATCTTATTAAAAGAACAGGCGCCACAGATCGAATTTTCTTATACGACGGATCCGCAAGCAGCTTTTACTGGTGCTGACTTTTGTATGGCTCATATTCGAGTAGGCAAATATGACATGCGGGAAAAAGACGAGAAGGTTCCTCTACGCCATGGTGTGTTCGGTCAAGAGACTTGCGGACCTGGCGGTATCGCTTATGGTATGCGCAGTATCACCGGAATGTTGGAAATCATTGATTATATGGAAACGTATTCGCCAGATTGCTGGATGTTAAATTATTCGAATCCGGCAGCGATTGTCGCCGAAGCTTGCCGCGTGTTGCGACCTGACGCAAAAGTGTTGAATATTTGCGATATGCCAGTGGGCACCTTGCGACGGATGTCGCAAATTATTGATAAAAATCCAGCAGACTTAGAAGTTCGTTATTTTGGCTTGAATCATTTTGGCTGGTGGACCAGCATCAAGGACAAAGAAGGCAACGAATACATCCAACAAATCAGGGAATATGTTGCACAGAATGGCTATCTCACTCAAGTTGAAGTGGACACCCAACATACAGATCCTAGTTGGCAAGAAACCCACAAAAAAGCCAAAGATCTTTTGGCTCTGACACCAGAGTATTTGCCAAATACGTATTTAAAATATTACTTATACCCAGATTACGTTTATGATCATATGAAAGAGCATCCCGAATATACGCGTTCGAATGAGGTCATGGAAGGAAGAGAAAAGCGAGTCTTCGACCATGCGAAAAAAATCATCGAACAAGGATCGGCAGAGGGTATCGCATTTGAAATCGATGCTCATGCAACCTTTATTGTGGATCTGGCACGAGCAATTGCGTTCAATACGCATGAACGAATGGTCATGATTGTTGAGAATAACGGGGCAATCGCTAACTTTCCTGATGATGCCATGGTGGAAGTTCCTTGTATTGTTGGCTCTGATGGACCAGAAGCTTTGGCACAAGGCAAGATACCATCTTTCCAACAAGCCTTGATGTTCCAACAAGTCACTGTGGAAAAATTAGTGGTGGAGGCATATGTGGAAAAGAGTTACCAAAAAATGTGGCAGGCGTTAACCCTTTCCAAAACCATTCCTAGCGCAAAAGTAGCCAAAGATCTCTTAGATGATCTGGTCTCAGAAAATGGTGATTATTGGCCGGGACTCCACTAAAATGTTTCACATGCTGAGAAACATTTCTGATCAAAAGATGTCACTTTGAAAAACCTTACAACAATTAGTGCTCACTAAAAAGTCTGAGGATGACAGAGGAGATAGAGGATCTGAATGATAAACGAGAGGGAGTGCATCTGTGGTGCAGTAGTTGATGGCTGCAAGCTGGATGTTTGCCAACCCTCTTGTCAATCATTCGGATTTTTTTGCTGGAATCACTGACATTCTAAATGTTTGTCAAGAATTCAAAGGGAGATGAGCAATGGTCTTTTTGCGGGGATCTTTTTTAAGTATGCTAAAATAGAAATGAATTAGCAGAGATAAGGGAGCGAGAGGAATGTTTTTAGGGATTGATATTGGAACGACGGCAATAAAAATCGGTTTGTTGGAAGAACGGAAAATCATTTATCAACGTTCTTTTCCTATTTATACCAAAACAGAAAAAGGTCGCACACAGTCTGCGTCAGAAATTATAGCTGTACTTTTGAAAGGGATCACGGAGATTCCCTCCTCTTTACGAGAGCAAATAACAGCGATTGGGTTCAGTACAGCGATGCATAGTCTAATGCCAGTGATAAATGAGAAATTTGAAGAAATCTATATTTGGTCAGATAATCAGGCTAGCCAAGTGATTGCAGAGTTTCGTCAATCCTCATTGTCAGAATCGTTTTATCGGCAGACTGGGACACCGATCCATGCGATGTCGCCATTTGCTAAGTTGCTTCACTTCAAATCCGCTGGCGGTTTTGATGGCAAGACAAAATGGTATGGGCTGAAAGAATTGGTGATGCTTTTATTTACCGGAGCTCCTTGGATCGACCGAAGTACTGCATCGGCAACAGGCCTCTACTCCCTTGAAGAAAAAAATTGGAGTCAAGAGATTCTTCACTATTTGGACCTTTCCATTGAACAGTTTGCGCCAATCTGTGACACGACCGATCGGTTTCCTATTGCTGCGTCCGCTGCCGCTCGCTATGGATTGAATGAAACAGTAGAGATCATGTGCGGCGCCAGTGATGGCTGTTTGGCGGCTTATGCAGGGTATGTATCGACTGGAATCAAAAATAGTCTGACGATCGGCACTAGTGCTGCTGTTCGAAAGGTGACGGATCAACTGGTGTTCGATCAGCGGCAAAATTTTTGTTATTACCTTAAAGAAGGTCAATATGTCATTGGTGCTCCGTCGAATAATGGGGGGTGCGTCCTTGCTTGGATCAAAGAAACATTGGCACAAGATCCTGACACTTTCTATGAAAGTCTCCCAAGAATCATTGAAGAAACCACAATCGGCAGCCATGGTCTGCGCTTTTTTCCGTTTATCAATGGGGAACGGGCTCCTTATTGGACATCTGATATCAAGGCGTCTTATCATGGTTTGACGATTCAACATACTCGGGCAGATATGATTCGTGGAGCAATTGAGGGGATGTTGTTGAATATTGGTGTTTTAAAAGAAATGGCAGCAATTACCGATGAAGTGACGATCAGCGGTGGCGTTTTCCAATCGAAAGCCATTGCACAATTAACAGCTGATATCTTGGGCGTGACATGTTATTTGTCACCGGCAAACGAACCAATTTTTGGTCTTTATGATCTTTATTTTGGTCATCGTTTGGCAGCAAGAGACCACTTGCAGACCATTACGCCGAATCAAAAAACGAGCGCTGCCTACGCGTCGCTCGCTGAACATTATTTTGACTAGCAGAAAAGGTTGCGGCTGAAGTATCAGCGAGATTGAACAACAAGATTGAACAACAAGATTGAACGACCTGAAAGCAACTGAATGGCTTCATTTATCGAGTAGATGCAAAGCGGGCCAGCCAGATAGCAGGGGTGATCTTAGATTTTTTTGGCTATTCCATATGTTGAAGCCCCGGACTCTTTTAGTTGATTTCGGCAGTAAATGCCTCTACGAGGTACTCCATTAGCAGTAAAAGCTTTCCGTAAAAACTCGTATATTGGATGTTCTGCGTATCATATGGTCGTTCATCAGTGACACCAAAAGAAAAATTTGCTAGTTGATGGGCTCGGTGTTCACCATTGCCGCAAAAAAGGACAGTGGGGATTTGATGGTCATTCGCTAGTTGCATTTTTTCTAGCACTTTCTGTGTCTCCCCCGATTTAGAAATCGTGATCAGCATACTGATGTTGTCGATATTATTACTAATGATACCGCCGGAATCAGAAGCACTCACCAGTAAAGTTTTAATACCATTAACCAACATTTTTTTATGAAGGTATTCTGCTATGATACCAGAAAAGCCAGTGGCATAAATGGTAATGAATTTATCATTGTTTTGAGCATAAATTTCTTTGATCGCATCAATAGAGGCTGCAATGCCTTCTGTGTTGATCTGATAGTCAATGGCTGCTTCAGTGGTCATTTGACGATTCAGCCGATTTTTTAAGAAATAAAGTAATTCCAAATAGCCGGAAAAACCTAATTTTTGTGCTAATCGCACCAGTGTTGCTGGAGAAGTATAAAGCTCTTGCGCGATTTTTCGCAAAGGGACGCCTTCGATTTTGTCCGTATGAGACACCAAATAAGTGAGGATGTGCTGCTCGCTTTCGGAAATTTTTTTTCCTTTGGTCAATACATTTAAGTCCATGCTATTGCTCCTTTTCGTGGTAATATCATCATACAATGAAGAGAAACAGAAAGTAAAACTTTTTTCTTTATCCTTTTTTTAAACAACCTTCTTATACCGTCTTCGCAAGAGAAGATGGATAAGTTTGGTTGTTTATTTCATTATAAGAGATTATAATTTCTTATATAGAAAAAACAAAGGTGGAATACAAATGACGAAACCCTATGGGACTGTTTTGATTAAAGCCGCGAAAATCATGGATTATCTTGCGGAAGAACCCAACAAATCGTTGCAAGAGATTGCAGCTGCTACAGACTTAACCAATTCAACCGCGTTAAAGATTCTCGAAACATTACAGCTGATCGGCTATGTTGCAAAGGACAAGCAAAAAGAATACCGCTTAGGATCTAAACTCGTCAAATATGCCAATAAAAATATTCAAGAACTTGACTTGGTAGAGATCAGTCTGCCATTTTTGGAAGAATTGCAGGAAAAAGCCGATGAGACCATCCATTTGGGGGTTTTGACAGCGAATGAAATCTTGTATGTCAATAAACTGGAACCTCAAAATCAAACTATTCGCATGTCGTCGAAGGTGGGAATTTCAAGACCTTTATATAGCTCAGCGATGGGGAAAGCTGTATTGGCAGAATTCGATGAGACAAGCTATGAAGCTTATTTAGATGAAACACCTTTACAACCTTATACTGAGAACACCATCACGAATGTTCTTAAATTAAATCAAGAGTTAAGAGAAGTGCGTCAGCTGAAGATCGCTTTTGATGATGAAGAAATGGAGAAAGAGATTTTTTGTATCGGCGCGGCTCTTTTGAAAGATGAGGAAATTGTCGGTGCTTTCTCAGTCAGTCTGCCAAAATACCGATTGACCGAGAGCTATAAACAAACATTGCTTCAAGAAATACGTGCCACAAAAGATAAAATCGAAGCAGCCATTTGAAATACTTTTGGAAACCCCTTGCAAAAGAAAAAAGACCAGGTATAATAAAGATAAGATTTCTTTATAATAAAACTTAATTTCCAAATAGGAAATTAAGAACGGAGGGGTTTATGAAAAAAGTAGAGCGATTATCAAAGTTAAAAGCCTGTGGAATCGTTGCAGTCGTTCGAGGCACTACAAGGCAAGAAGCGCTGGAAGCTAGTCGTGCTATCGTCCGAGGCGGTATTAAAGGAATTGAATTGACCTTCACGGTTCCGCAAGCTGCTGAAGTGATTGCAGAGTTAGTCAATGACTATCAAGAGGACCAAGAAGTGATCATAGGAGCTGGCACGGTACTTGACGCAGTGACTGCCCGCTTAGCGATTATGGCTGGCGCAGAGTATATCGTCAGTCCGACATTTGATCGCGATACAGCTGAGATTTGTAATTTGTATCAAGTACCTTATTTGCCAGGCTGTATGACGATCACTGAAATGAAAGAAGCCTTGAAATCAGGCGCAGACATCATCAAGCTGTTTCCAGGAAGTGCCTATGGTCCTAGTATCATTTCCGCTTTCAAAGCACCATTGCCCCAACTGAATATTATGCCTACTGGCGGAGTCAGCTTGGAAAATATGTCTGAGTGGTTCAATGCCGGAGTGGTCGCTGTTGGTGTCGGTGGTAATTTGTTAGCGCCAGCTGCTAGTGGTGATTTCGAGAAAGTGACAGCGGTTGCTTCACAATATGTGGCCAAGTTAAATGACATTCGAGGTAACTGAGATGACTAGAATTATTACCTTAGGCGAGATTATGTTGCGCTTATCGACTAGTTCTGGTGTACGCTTGGAGCAAAGCGGACATTTTGCTGCACACTATGGCGGTGGTGAAGCAAATGTTGCTATCTCTTTAGCTAACTATGGGCACGACGTCTCTTTTGCAAGTAAAGTCCCGGCAAATGATCTCGGAAAAGCTGTTACCCATCATTTACGCAATTACGGAGTGGATTGCAGTCTGCTTCTAAGCGGTGGTCCCCGGCTGGGTACTTACTATATGGAATCTGGTGTAGGAGAACGTGCAGCAAAAGTCATTTATGACCGTGCAGGGTCAAGTTTTGCGGAAATCAAGACCAATGAATGGTCAGAAGCGATCTTTAAAGATGTCGCACTTTTCCATGTATCCGGCATTACACCAGCGTTATCCGAGACGTGGCGGGATTTGACCCTTTCACTTGTTAAGCGTGCGAAAAAAGCAGGTTGCAAAATCAGTTTCGATATCAATTATCGTGGCAAACTGTGGACGACAAATGAAGCCGCCGCCTTTCTAAAGGAAATCCTTCCTTTGGTCGATTATTGTTCGGCGGGCAAGTTGGATGCACAAGTTTTTATGGAGATTCCAGCCTATACAGGGCAAGGAAATGAGTTGCTGTATTATTACCAACAAATGAACCAGCGTTATCCGAATATTGAACTGTTTTATTCGACAAAACGAGAAGTGCTTTCCGCCAGTGCTAATACATTGATGGGTACTCTTTGGCATAACGGCCAATATGCAGCTTCTCAAGAACACCACATCGATCCTATTGTTGATCGAGTAGGCGGAGGGGATGCTTTTTGTGCAGGCGTCCTGCATGGCATTCTAAGTGGGTATTCCTCTCAGGAAACCATTGACTTTGCTACCGCAGCATCTGCATTAAAGCACACGATTCATGGAGATTGTAATCAATTTACAGAAGCGGAAGTAGCTGAATTTTTAGCAGCCGGATCTGGAAAAATCATTCGCTAGGAGGAACCAGCATGCAAGAAATGGAAACCCGTTATACACACAGCCCAGCAGATATTCGACACTATAGTACCGAACAATTACGCAATGAATTTTTGGTAGAGAAAATTTTTGTACCCGGAACGATCCAGTTGACTTATACCCATAATGATCGCATGATCTTTGGCGGAGTAACGCCTACGGATCAACCATTAGAGATTCAATTGAGCAAAGAGTTAGGCGTAGAATACTTTTTGGAACGCCGTGAACTAGGTGTGATCAATATTGGCGGTGCAGGAACCATTGAAATTGACGGCACCAAAGAAGACATGAAAAAGCAAGACGGATACTATATCGGAAAAGAAACGAAACATGTAGTCTTTTCTTCAAAAGATCCAAATGATCCGGCGAAATTCTATGTATCCAGTGTACCGGCACATCATCAATACCCGAATGTAAAAATCAGTATCGATCAGGTCAAACCAATGGAAACAGGTGAAGGCTTGACGCTGAATGAACGGAAGATTTATCAGTATATTCATCCGAATGTGTGTGAAAGTTGCCAGCTGCAAATGGGGTATACGATCTTAGAACCAGGTAGCGCTTGGAATACGATGCCTTGTCATACCCATGAACGCCGTATGGAAGCCTATGTTTATTTTGATTTCGCCAATGAGGACACAAAAGTTTTCCATATGATGGGTAAACCAGATGAAACCAAACATTTAGTAGTCGCAGAAGAGCAAGCAGTCATTTCCCCAAGTTGGTCGATCCATTCTGGAGTCGGAACAAGCAACTATTCCTTTATTTGGGCAATGTGCGGGGAGAACATCACATACACAGATATGGACATGGTTCCCATGGATGAGTTGAAATAATAAAAGAAAGAAGGATGAAGATGGATTTTTCAATGGATCACTTTCGTTTAGATGGCAAGATTGCATTAGTTACCGGCGCAGTTTATGGGATTGGCTTTACGATCGCCCAATCTTTGGCAGCAGCTGGTGCAACGATCGTCTTTAATAATTTAACACAAGAATCAGTCGATGAAGGCTTAAAAAATTATCAAGCAGCCGGCATCAAAGCCCATGGCTATGTCTGTGATGTCACCGATGAAGAAGCAGTCAATGAAATGGTCAAAACCATAGAGGAAGAAGTAGGTGTCATTGATATCTTAGTCAACAATGCAGGGATCATCAAACGGATCCCAATGTTGGAGATGTCAGCCGCTGATTTCCGTCAGGTAGTTGATGTTGATTTGAATGCGCCATTCATCGTTTCTAAAGCCGTTTTGCCTTCCATGATCAAAAAAGGACATGGCAAAATTATCAATATTTGTTCTATGATGAGTGAACTTGGCCGCGAAACCGTTGCTGGTTATGCAGCTGCTAAAGGTGGGCTTAAAATGCTAACCAAAAACATTTGTTCTGAGTTTGGTGAAGCAAACATTCAGTGTAACGGCATTGGCCCTGGTTATATCGCGACACCGCAAACTGCACCATTAAGAGAAATCCAACCAGACGGATCTCGTCATCCCTTTGATCAGTTCATTGTGGCAAAAACGCCAGCAGCGCGTTGGGGAGAGCCCGTAGACTTAGCCGGTCCTGCTGTCTTCTTGGCTTCTGACGCTTCTAATTTTGTTAACGGACATGTTCTCTATGTGGACGGTGGTATTTTGGCTTATATTGGCAAACAGCCTGAGTAATCCTCCTAAGTTCCTGATTTCTAAAACAGGCGAACTTAGCAATCAAAAAAGCTCCTATTCTTCGCACATCCTCAATGGATTTTGCAAAGAGTAGGGGTTTTCTTTGTCGAATTTTCCGATAAAAAAATGAATGGAAGAACCTCTTCTCTGAGAAGGCGGATCGTGGTTCTAGCCAAGTTCGATCAAGAAGAAGGGGGGAGCCGCTTACTAAAGAACCAACAGTTAGTTTTCTTGCAGCTTTGCTCTAGTTTTTTTCTTTATTTGATAAATTTTTTAGACTATTCAATTGTCAGTGGATATGAGTAAATAAATTAGGGGTTCTATCGATTTTCCACTAAATCAATTGATAGAAAGAACAAATTAAATTAGGAGGATTAAGATGAAAAAATGGTTTCTAGTAGCAATGCTATTTATTTGTAGTGTCTTTGTTAGTACGCAAAAGGCAGCTGCCCAAACGGAGGGCTCGATCACAGATTCCTCTTATTATCGCAACGCTTTAACCGAGAAGATTCCTGCAGATAATGCTTTTATTATGAGAAAAGGGGATGCTACCACTATCGACAAGCTATCTGGCGTAGTGACAAATGAAAGAATTGTCACTGGACTTGATTCTGTAAAAGAAAGTTCTGCCTTGATACGAAATGTTGGGTATTATCATGGTCAACGGATAAACATTAGAGTAACAGTGAAGATGCTGCAGCCTTCTGGTACAGATATGTTGCTTACAGACAGCGATTTTTTAAGATTACAAATATGGCCAAGCGGAATCGCAGAAGTCACTTATGAATTTCTCAACGAAAAGCTGGAACCAGTTACACTAAAAACGACTTTTAATGAAATGGGGTTAAATAAATGGAAAGACATTCGAATTCATCAAGCAGCTGAGGTTATAGATCATATTTTTGCCGCTTCCTATTCTACTATCACATACAGCGAAGATGATCAAGGAATATTGACTTTAAAAGGGAAAGGCGGAGCCGGCAATTGGGCAGACGATGCTTGCAAACTTGCTATCACAACAAAACCTATCTCAAAGTTTCAATTTACTGTCAAAAACAATGATACGAGACGAGGGGAAACATATAAATCTGAATTAAAGTATTTATCCGTTTTTTTCCCAGCAGTTGAATTTCCTTATGCCTATCCACAAACACTAGCCACTCAGAACATCGAAAACAATGAAGTGATCACTCGTTTCCAACAAACAGTTCCTTACACTGAAACAAACAATTCTCGAACAACTTTATCTTACAGAATCGAAAATCCAGATCAAAATCAGTTTCAATTAAAAGGAGTCGAGATTAAAGATTTTTCTGGAACGGATCGAACAAATTGGTTTGACCAGACCATCGATGATGAGGGGAATTTGCTTGTTCATGCAAAAGCTTCTACACTAAAAAACCGGGCCTTTTATGACAATAGTTATCAGTTTATCATTCACCACACCTTCACTGGAAGTGCAGAACAACCGGTCGATCCTGCACTGATCGAGAATGACTGTTTTCAACTTCAACCAATTCTTTATGAAGATATTGGTGATGGTGAACAGTTAATCGGAAAACTTTCTGCGTCCATTTACTACTATAACGAAGTGAAGATCAATTTTGTTGATGAAAACAATCAACCGCTCTTAGATTCGGGGGAAATCAGAGGGCTGATCACCCATTCTGTTGATTTATCTTCGTTCTATCCCACCATTACTGGTTACTATCCGATCCGAGAAGAAAAAGACCACATCATTGTCATGCCAGGTTCTCAAGAAGTTTTCCATCATTACAAAAAAGGTGTCCCACTACTCTTTACATTAAAAGACCGACAACAAAGAATCGTGATTCCACGCTTTTCTAAAGAAGTCAAGTTATCTTATGACCTTTCCCATGACAGCCATCAAAGCGTCCAAGTTGTTGCCCAATATGGAGAGAAAAAACAGGTGCTAAGAAACTATGATGTGGGAAATACACAAACGGAAGACTCGGTCGTTTTCGAAGTACCAGAAGAATGGCTTAATAAAGAGGTAAAATTATATCTAGAGAATAAAGAGGGGGATCAATCAGCAGCAGAAACTCGCGTGTTTGTTCCTGAGTCAGGACCAAGGCTGCAAGTGCCGGCAGTCTTATCTTTTGGAACACACCCTATTCCAGCTTTTAATCAGTATCTTTTTGCTGAAAGTCAGCCAATCAAAGTGGAAGATAACAGTCGCTTAGAAAAAAGCAAATGGACAGTGAAAGTAAAAATCGATACGCCGCTTAAAAACAGTCAGCAACAAGAGCTGCGAGATGCGCTGATTTTTGTTGATAAAACAGAGGATATTCTCTTGTCGGACAAAGCACAGCCGGTCTGGGAAGGCAGTGGATCCGCCACATTAGCTGAGAATCGATTGAAGCTGTTATTGCGACCAACGGATCATGTCGGGGAGTATCACGGCTCGCTGGTTTGGATGTTTGAAGATGCGCCTCAGTAAAAAAATTTTCTATCCGTAAAGTCCAACCTTTTTTCATAATAAAACAAAGTAAGAAACAAGCCCTTAATTCACTAAGGCTGCGACATTCACATAGCTGAAATAAACAAGCAACGTGTTTTTCTCCCTTTGGAAACACGTTGCTTGTTGTTGATTGGTAAACAAAGAATTCTAACCGAATTACAGCAATATCTCACTGCTGAGAGAAAGATTCGCTTCTTTGATTGCTTGACAAATCAAGCGAGCAACGATTAAAGCCCCTTGATCATTCAAGTGAGTATTGTCACTGATACCTTCGGGATAATTCGGATATTCGTTTTTTGAAAGATGCAAAAAATACTGGCGAGCTTGCCTAGTTGCAAATGTGGAAAAATAGTTTTGCGTCATCGTGAATATATCCAGACAAGGAATCTCAAAGGCAGCAGCAAAATCTCTCATAGCTTCTGGATAAGGTCCCACGGCTAGGGGATTCAAGTCATTATGCTGATGGAACTTCAAGCGAGTGATAGAAGTCAGTAAAACTGGATTTGCTTGCTTTTTTGTGCAACAGCAATAAACTGTGCTAAATTTTCTTGATGTTCTTTTGGCGTCGTTCCTCGTTCAGGATCTGTTTTCTGGTCGTTGTGGCCAAACCGAATCAAGAAATAGTCTCCGGGAGCAAGTAGTTGCTCTGCGTGCAGCAGGCGTTTTTCTTGAATGAAGCTTTTGGTTGAACGTCCATTCATAGCTAAATTAATGACCGTAACCTCTGGGGAGAGGAAGGTTGGTATTTTTCACCCCAGCCAGTTTCCGAACGCTTGTCAGTCATTTTAGTTGCAGCAGTTGAGTCACCGGCAATAATTAGTTTAACCATCATCCACCTCTAAAAATCAAAATAATCCGCTGCATTTTGGTAACAGATGCCTTCAACAAATTCTTTTAACTGTCTGGTATCACTTGGTGCTTCGCCGCGAAGAATGAGTTCTCCCAACCATTCACAAAAAACTCTTCGGAAATATTCATGTCTGGTATACGAAAGAAAACTACGGGAATCAGTCAGCATACCAACAAAATTTGCTAACACGCTACCATCTGCAAACTTCGTCAATTGCCGACGCATGCCGGCACGGGTATCGTTGTACCACCAGCCAGAACCGAGTTGCAGTTTGTTGTTGCCTTCTTTTTGATAACAGCCCATCAGCGCTACCAGCACATCATAATCATTTGGATTCAATGAATACAAAATCGTTTGCGGAAGAGCCTCTTTCCTCTCCGCAGCATCCAGTAATGCTTGAAGTGGGCTAGTGATCGGCTGATCGTTGATGCCGTCATAACCTGTGTCAGGTCCCAATTGATTGAGCATATTCGTGTTGCAGTTTCTATAAGCATGAAGATGCAGTTGCATTGTCCAGCCATGGTTGTGATATTGTTCAAATAAATGAAGCAAGAGGGCAGAGCGATAGACTGCTGCTTCTGCTTCTGTAATGATTTCCTGATTTCTCGCTTTTTCAAAGATAGCTTGAGGAGACACGCTGTTTTCTAGGAAATGCAAGTGATCCAATGCGTGATCGGATAAGCGACAATTCATTTGGTGAAAAAAAGTAATTCGGCAGTCAAGTGCTGTTAACAAGTCTTCATAGCTATCGATCCTGTGGCCAACAACTGTTGCTAATTGATCGATATAGTCGTTAAATCCACTTTGTTGGATATTTAAGGCTTTATCAGGACGAAAGGTTGGTAATACCCGAAAGCGGCTTTCTTCGTTAGCCAATTTGCGATGAAATGCTAGTGAATCTGTCGGATCATCGGTAGTACAAATGAGTTGCACATTGCTGTTGGCGATGATGTCTCTTCTGCTAAAGGTCTTTGATTGCAATTTTTGGTTGACGATTTGCCAGATTTCTGGCGCGTTTTCTTCATTAATCATCAGATCGACACCAAAGAAACGTTTTAACTCCAAGTGGGTCCAGACGTAAAGGGGGTTGCCGATAATTTTAGGAACTGTCTGGCACCAAGCAATAAATTTGTCATAATCCGCTGCTTCGCCAGTAATCAACGATTCATCTACTCCACATGCCCGCATCAACCGCCATTTGTAGTGGTCACCGGCCAACCAAGCTTCGGTGATATTTCGGAAAGGATGATCATCATAAATCTCTTGGGGATCTAAATGGCAATGGTAGTCAATGATAGGCATTTTCTTGGCGTATTGATGATACAAATCTTTGGCAAAGTCATTTGTTAGTAAAAAATCATCATTTAAAAACATTGGCTTCCTCTTTTCTTCGTTTATAAAGTGACACCATTCTTGAAGATGGCGATTTCTCGAACATTATTTGCTTCATTACGGGTTTTGGTCCCACTAGCGACCGCAATGATCGCTTGAATAAAATCAGCGAGAACGTCTTCCATTGGTTCATATAATAACCGACCTGCATTGAAATCCATCCAATGGGGTTTCTTCTCGAATAATTCTTGGTTGGTGGCAACTTTCATCGTAGGGACAAAGGCACCAAAGGGGGTTCCTCGTCCTGTCGTAAATAAGACCAACTGACAATCAGCCGAAGCGAGAGCAGAAGCAGCCACTAGGTCATTACCAGGTCCTTCAAGAAGACTGAGACCGCTTTCGCGGATTTTATCTCCGTATTTCAAGACGTCGACGACCGCAGAGGTGCCGGATTTTTGCGTGCAGCCTAAAGACTTATCTTCCAATGTGGTGATTCCACCCGCTTTATTGCCTGGAGAAGGATTCTCATAAACAGGTTCGCCATACGAAAGAAAATAATCTTTAAAGTCATTGATCAGATGAAGAATCTTTTCAAAAGTTGCTTGGTCTTTGGCACGAGACATCAATACTTGCTCGGCACCAAACATTTCCGGTACTTCCGTCAACACAGTGCTGCCACCTTGAGAAACCAAGAAATCTGAAAATGCTCCTAATAACGGGTTGGCAGTGATACCAGAAAACCCATCTGAGCCGCCGCATTTTAAGCCAACTTTTAACTCACTCAACGGAACGTCTTCACGTCGATCATCTTTGGCTGCTTGCAGCAATTCGTGCAATAATGCTTCACCCGCTTCGATTTCATCTTGGCTTTCTTGAGCGACTAAGAATTTGACACGATCTGTGTCATAATCACCTAGCTTTTCTTTAAATTCAGCGACCGTATTGTTCTCACATCCGAGTCCGAAAACGAGCACCCCACCAGCATTTGGGTGTTGCACAGCATCAATCAAAATTTGCCGGGTGTTTTGGTGATCTTGCCCTAATTGCGAACACCCGTAAGGATGTTTGAGAATCGTGATCGAGTCAAAAGTTCCTAAGTCGGGATGACTTTGTTTGAAATTTTCGACGATGATCTCAGCGATTCCATTGATACAGCCCACCGTGGGTACGACATACAAATCATTACGAATCCCGACTTTGCCATTTTTTCTCCGGTAGCCTTTAAAAGTCAATTGGCTTTTTGGATACACTACTGGTTGTAGGTTCGGCTCATAGGTATAAGCCAGCGTTCCTGAAAGATTGGTCTTGACATTGTGGGTATGTAGCCACTGTCCAGCTTTTACATCGGACAAAAGATGACCAATAGGGTAACCATACTTGATGACGTGATCGCCTTTATTCAAATCAATAAGTGCGATCTTGTGACCTTGAGGAATCTCCTCTGTAAAACTATAGGATCGCCCTTCAAATGTAAGCTGTGTCTCTTTCGTGATTGCATGCAGAGCAACCGCAACATTGTCTTTTGGATGCAATTTGAGAAAATCGGTTTTGTTTTTTATTTCTGTCATAATCATTCCGCCTTTTTTTGAGTCGGCTCATTTTTTAATGAGTCAACGAGGTGTCGAGAACCCTTGTTTGAAAGTAGCACTACCATTTGTGAAACTTCTTTGTTGAACACGCTCAAATCCACTCCCCATAACTTTTCTTGTCCTAGAATAAAACTGACTTGTTCAGAAGAGTCGAGGGCCCGAGCCTTTTCAAAGAGAGCTAGCACAGCTTCATCGTCTTGACAATCGGTCGTTAAATACAAGTAAATCAGTCCGGCTAATGATGCAATGATTCTTGGCGGCAGTAACTGTTGCTGATGATGACGGAGCAACAACGGCAAGAGACGTGCTTTAAATTTTGAGACGCTATTCAAGGCGATCGACTGCAGTTGATGATGAACATAAGGATTTTTAAACCGTTCTTTGATCTGTTCCGCATACTGGATCAATTCTTCTTGCGGCAGGTCTAGCATAGGAATCAGTTCTTCATTGAATAGCTCATCAATGAAGCATGTAAAATCAGGATCAAGCATCACCTCTTCAACCGTTGCCAAACCAGCTAGAAGGGCCAGAGGGACCATGGCTGTATGAGGGCCATTCAAAAGATGCACCTTCCGTTCACGATAGGGGGTTAGGTCTTCAGTAAAGATTACATTCAAACCTGCAGCTGGCAATGGAAGTTTCTGAGATACGGTATGCGATGGGTCTTCGATCACCCACAACATGAATGGTTCGGCAGTGACCATCAAACGGTCCTCATACCCGTGTAATTGATTCAACTCCTCTGCTTTTGATTGGGGGTAGCCGGGAACGATTCGGTCGACTAAACTACAGCAGAAAGTGTTTTCATTTTCTAACCAAGTATGAAAGCTGTCCTCTAGTTGCCACAGTGAGCAATATTGTTGGATACACGCTTTTAATTTTTTCCCATTTCGATCGATCAACTCACAGGGAATGATCGTGTAACCTGATTTATTCGCTTGGTATCGTTGATAGAGCAGCGCAGTTAATTTAGCCGGAAAACTTTTTGGCGGCATATCTGTCCGTTTATCTTGAGGATCAAAGGCAATTCCTGCTTCAGTCGTATTGGAAACAATGATGTCCAAGTCATCAATTTCAGCTAGAGCTAAATAATCCTGCCATTGTTCATAGGGATTCAATACGCGGCTAATCGTCGTGATGATCTCAGAGGTTTGGACAGTACGGCCGTCTGCTAATCCTTCTAAAATTACCGTATACAAATGATTCTGCTCCGCCAATAGAGATCCTAGACCTTGTTGAATTGGTTGGACTACTACAGCGCTGCCATTGAAGAGACCTTGCTTATTCATCTGCTGTAGCTGCCAGTTAAAAAAGCCTCGCATAAAGTTTCCTTCGCCGAATTGAATCACTTTTTCCGACTTGCGAGTAGGATGAGTCATTTCAGTTATTTTTTTCATTGTAACCTCCAATATTCATTGATTTATAATGAACGTCTGCCATTTTGCACACGTTAACATTTTTGGCAACAGCCAAAAGCATTCAAGAAGCGAATGCTAGAGGGAATCTCTGATTGTTAGTTCTGTATCTAAAAGGTATTGTTTTTGTGAAACAGAACCGTTGATTGAATCTAGAAGCAGTTGTGCCCCAAGCTGACTCATTTCAAAAACGGGCTTGCTAATGGTTGTCAACGGGGGATTCGTATATTTTGAAAACGGGACATTGTCAAATCCAATAATGGCGATATCGGCAGGGATTGCAAGGCCATATTCAAGACAAGTGTTGATTGCGCCAATGGCCATGTCATCGTTGGAACAGAAAATCACTTCTGGCGGCTCTGCAAGTTCCAGTAATTGTTTGGCACATTTTCGACCGCTCTCGATAGAATAGTCTCCAGTGACAGCGTATTCTGTTGGAAACGCTAGCCCGTGCTCAGTAAGAGCCCGCATGAAACCTGTCTTACGCTCTATACTGGAACGAAAAGTTGGCTTGCCTTCAATGATCGCAACTTTCTTATAGCCTAACTGAATCGCGTAGTCAATGGCTTGATAAACGCCTTGCGCATCATTGCTTGTGACATTTAAAAATGATGGTCTATCAATTTGCCGATTGAGAACGACCACTGGCAAATCTAAGTGACTGATTTCTTCGATGAAAGTGTCATCTTGATCGCTTTGACTCATAACGATGATGCCATCCATCCTTGGCAAGTCCTCAACTGGACTGGTAAGGGTCGTCATATCGTGGACCGCTAAGCGATACTCTGGCGGTAGGGTGGTATTGATTCCCTTGATCACTTCAACCAAAAAGCGATCCGATGTACCTGCCGACAAATTAGAAAAGTAAAGGCCAATAATATACGACTTCTGATTGACTAGACTTTTGGCATTGACATTCGGCGTATAATTTAAAGAACGCGCAATGTCACCAATTTTCTTTTTTGTGGCTGGCTTGATTAGTGGACTGTCATTTAACGCTCTTGAAACCGTGGTATGGGAGACGCCTGCGATTTTTGCAATATCTTTGATAGTGACCATATGTATCCCTCGACTTTCTCATTGGTTTTAGCATATATCCTAAAGAGAGGAATGTCAATATATCAATAATGCACACGTTAACTTTTTTCTATAGACCTGTGTTTATGTGAATTTTTTTATGCTAGAATGGACATATCTTAAGAAATGATTTTGTCAGTAATTCCAGGAGGAATCCCATGAAAAGGGTAGGGGCTATTCAGAAACATTCAACCTTTTTTTATAACATTTTCCTTCCATTTTCTATAATTGGGAGCGTTTTAATAATAGGGTTTGGAAGTTTCATTTATCATCGCACGTATAAGGATATTCAGAAAACATTGGTCCAAAATCAGCAAAATTTCGTTCAGCAAGTCAAAGGAAATCTCGATCAAAAAATTCAGATCGCTTTAAAGGATTTGCACAGCTGTGCAAACTAGCCTTTTAATAGAACCTTTAAAGAAGGAAGGAGAAAAGAATGGAAATTAGTATTGACATCAACGATTATTTAAATGAAAAGTCAGTGACAGCAACAATCCAAGGGTATATCGATCAGCTTCATCAGGCAGGAGGAGGGAGGCTGATGTTTGCCTCGGGTGTGTATCCAACAGGTTCACTGATGTTAAAAAGTAATGTTGAACTCCATCTACAACCGGGAGCTGTTCTTCGATTCTCGGATGATCCCAAAGAGTATCCAGTGGTGGTTTCGCGTTGGGAAGGGGTGAAACGGGAAGTCTATGCTTCTTGTATCTATGCCGACGGTGCCGAAAATATTGCAATCACAGGTTTTGGCACGATAGATGGTCAAGGTCAGAAATGGTGGGATGTCTTTCGCAATCATCCAGAGCAGCTAGAATATCCGCGACCAAAACTGATCAGTTTTGATTCCTGTCAGCAAATCACATTGCGAGATGTTAGTTTGGTTAATTCTCCTAGCTGGACAGTCAATCCAATCTTATGCCAAGACATCACTGTGGATAATATTAAGATCAAAAATCCTGCAGATTCGCCAAATACTGATGGCATTGATCCTGAGTCTTGCAAGAATGTTCGTATCAGCAATTGTTTGATCGATGTAGGGGATGATTGTATTGCCATTAAATCAGGAACAGAAGAGACAAAAGAACGCGTTTCCTGTGAAAATATCACGATCAGCAACTGTCAAATGCTCCATGGTCATGGTGGGGTCGTTTTAGGAAGCGAAATGAGCGGAGATATTCGCAATGTGACCATCTCAAATTGTATATTCCAAGACACCGATCGCGGCATTCGTTTGAAATCTCGTAGAGGACGCGGCGGGGTTATTGAGGATATTCGAGTGAACAACCTAATTATGGACAATGTGATTTGCCCATTTACGCTGAATTTGTATTATTTTTGTGGTCCCAAAGGAAAAGAAAAGTATGTTTGGGATAAAAATCCTTACCCAATCTCTGAGGAGACTCCTCAGTTTAGGAGAATTCATTTTGCCAATATCTCCGCGCGAAATGTTCATGCTGCTGCTGGTTTTATTTATGGTTTATCTGAACAATTCATTTCAGATATCTCGTTTCATGAAGTAGCAATTTCCATGGCAAAAGAGCCCATACCCGGAAAACCAGCTATGATGACTGGAATGGAAGAGATGACCAGTCAAGGATTCTATATTGGCTGTGCTAAAAATGTTCATTTTGACCGTTTAGAATTAGTCGATGTTGAACATGCCTTCCATATCGAGAATAGCCAGGGGATTGAAGTTGACCGTTCCCAAGAAAATGGTAAGCCTCTCGTGCTTCATGGTGATTTTTCGTGAAACAGCGGCAAACGTTGCAAAGGTTTGGATCATTTCATAGAAAGGAACCAATAGTTCTTGTAAGAAAGTTCTTTTATGAGAAAACGATTGTCTCGAAAAGTTTTTGTTAGAACTCAATTAACAAGAACCAGTGTCGGCTTATTTTTGCCTATCCTTATGAGAAAAAGCTAGTGCCGTTTGTTCTTTTCAACCACTCTCATGGAGGCAGTTTTTCTATTGGCAAAGAAGAATTACGCAGTAGCAGTCACTATTTGCAGCCAGAAAGTTTTTTAGAAACATTGATCGCTGAGGGCTATGCAGGTGGAGCAATCGATATTTGGGAATTTGGTGAGAGAAAACATGGTGAAAGTACGGTGTTTTAAAATTTTAGTTCATAGGACAAACCACTCTGGACCACCATACTCAATAACAATCAACAGTTCTGAATCTACAATAATGCGTATTGATGGATCAGAAAATAAATCAGATATAAAAACGGCTGGCAGCCTAGAGGGGGCTTGCCAGCCGTTTTATATCGTCTGTGCTTTATAAGAACTTATTATATTAGAGAAGCCAACTACGCCAAAAGGGGTTTCCGAAAAAACAATTATCAAGCCGAAAGTGGTAAAATAATGCGAATGCTGCTTAATTTCAATAAGGAAGGATTTTTGAAATGGAAATTAAATTTTTGCAAAAAGATCAACCAAACTGGTTGGCTTATGCGGATCAAATTGCCAGCGTCGATTGGAAAGCTGCTGCATTTGTAGCAAATAAGATGCGTCAGAGAAGCTATAACGACTGGGAAGGCGTTTTTGTGGCTGTTGCCCACAATCAATTAGCTGGATTTTGTACGATCGTCAAAGAGGATATTGTCCCTCTTCAAGTCGCTCCTTTTATTGCGACCGTGTATGTTGCTCCCAGCTATCGCGGCAATCATCTTAGTCAGCAATTGGTATCTGCTGCAGAACGGCGCTTGCATCAGATCGGTTTTGATACGATCTATATTGTCACTCAGCTGACAGGTTTGTATGAAAAATTGGGCTATCAACAAATTGAGACAGCCACCGATCGCTTCGGGAGAAGGATGCGTGTTTTGGCAAAAAATGAAGAATTCTGCTAGTCAAGCAAATCTCTTTACTTACTTTAAGTTAGTGTTATTATTAAAGTAACAAGTCATCCATTCGAGATGAGAAAAGGAGCAGAAACAATGACGGTGATTATTCCAGAATTTCAACTTCATGAACAGACTCAAATTGGGAAAGTTGTCTTAAAAGTAGCCAACTTAGAAAAAATGATTGCTTTTTATACTCAAGTGATCGGACTATCATTGATCGAAAAAAATCAGCAGACAGCTCGCTTAGGTACGACAGAGAAAATACTGCTTGAATTGATCAAAGTCGAAAATCCATTGCCTCTCACAAGGAAAACAGGACTGTTTCATATCGCTTTCCTTTTGCCGACTCGCAAAGATTTAGGCAATACACTGATCCATTATTTGCAAAGCAATGCACCGATCGATGGCGCCAGTGATCATGGCTACAGCGAAGCATTGTACTTAACAGATCCCGAGGGAAATGGGATTGAAGTGTATCGTGATAAACCAAAATCTGAATGGGATATTCGAGAAGATGGCGAAATTGTTGGAATTACAAAAGAAATGGATGCAGAGGGGGTTGTCGCAGCAGCAGACAGCCAACAATCAAGTTTCCCCACAGGCACTATTGTGGGACATGTTCATTTAAAAGTTGCTGATTTAGCCCAGACAGAAACTTTTTATACCCAAGTCGTAGGACTGAGCTTAAAAAATAATTTTGGGAACCAAGCAAAATTTTTTGCGGCAGGAGATTATCATCACCATATTGGCTCGAATACTTGGATGGGCAAAGGTGTGACTCCTATGGCAGACAATGATCTAGGATTGGCTTATTATACCTTTGTGCTCCCAGACAAAGAAGCCTTTGAGTCATTGCTCACGCATCTTGAGAAGGAAAATGTATCCCTTACTCTTGAATCAAGTAGGCGTTTGGCTTTATTGGATCCAAATGGCATCCAAGTCAAAATGGAATACTAGGTAAAAATGATAGCTTTTGATGTTTTTGAATCCTTGATAGCAGTTTCAGTCTAAAGACGGATGGGGAAAGATCGGCTTTATGAGATACTTGGCATATCAAAAAAGGAGTGCAGGAACATGAAATGGTGGCATCTGATGAATACGCTATGGGTTTCATTGATTTTAACTAGTTTGCTGGTACTATTTGTTCAAGACCCATTTATGACTAATTATGGCATCGATCCAATGGCGAAATTTGCTTACTTGGCATTGATTGGTATTCTTGCGATTGGATTATATGGCGTCCAATCCGTCTGGAAACATCAATTAATGAAAGTATCAATGACAAAAAAATAAGCGGGGACCCGTCAGCGGGTCCTTTTTTGTTTTTGAAAGTCAGTTGCGGATGTGAAGCAAAAAATACCTTTTAGATGATAGTTTGCCGGGCAGCAAGTTTTGTGCACATTGATGAGGGGTGACTGGCGGGTTTGACAAAATAGATGCCAGTAAAAAGTATCAGGGCTGTGCGGACTGATTCCAGCACAACCCCATGAAAATCAGGAGATATCTATGATCTGATAAGAAAAGCCATTGACCGTTAAAAAGTTGAATACATCCTTGGTAGCAAGGAAGATCGTCTTGGTATTTGTATTAGGATGGAAACTCATTCGTGGTTCTTTAGTGATTTCGCGCTCAAAGAAAATCTGAATATCTCGCTCCGAATTGTTTAAGAGCCCAAATATGGAGACAACGCCAGGTGGCAAGTGCATTTTTTTCCTCAAAAGATCAGGAGAAGCTAATTTGACTCGTGATTCACCAGTGATTTCTTTGAGCAGATTTAGATCAAGCCGTTTTTGATCGTCCATTATTAGGAGATAATAGGCGGTCTTTTTTTTATTGGTTAAAAACATCGATTTTGTTCGAACCCCATCAATTCCAGCAATATAGCTGTCTGCTTCCGCAGTTGTACTTGCAGGCGGGTGTTCGATCACTTCAAAGGAAATGTTCAAGTCGGTCAGTTTTGCAGCAACAGATTCAAAAGGATCCAATACGATCAACTCCTAGTCTCTTTTTTATTACTATATCATAAGTATAAGTTTTAAAATGCCTATTCAATCGCATGAAAGATAGAGAGAGTAACAAAAAAGCAGCGTAGCTGCTAGTGTAGGTCGTTAGGTCGTTAACTTTAGTGATCGAAATCTGAAAACAGATCTGAAAAAATTTCTCATAAAGAATTGAGGAGCAAAGAGCTTTCGTCATGCGCATGGATCGAGCGTCTGTCAGTGAGCAGAAGCTGCTTTTTACAGGCTGATTCTGCCATTAGTTGTCAAAATAAACCCATTTGCTTGATAAAGAGCAAGTAAGCGTCTCGTTACCAAATTATTTTTCCAAAGATTCATAAGCAGAAAGTTACTGAGATTCTTCGGCTGCAAGTTTGAGACCAAATTTAGAGATCACCCACAGTAGAACAGCAGCAATCAGGGTACCAACAAATCCAAAAAACATGTCTAGGGGATCGGGGGTATTCATAACGCCTAATACCGTTTCGCTTAATAAATTGGCAATCAGCAAGAAAATAGTCAATCCGAGAGTATAGGTGAATTTGACGCCCATCAATAACCAAAAATACCCTAACAGACCAATGATCAAGCTAATAGAGAAATTGGAAATGTGTAAATAAAAGTCGGGGTAAATCGCTGTAAAAAAGGTTATATCTAGATATTTTGATAAATAGGCAAATAGTGCCAAAAAAATCAGTAGTAAATAGAGTAAAGATGCCCAAACTTTTGGGTAATAATGTAGCTTTATTTGATTTTTCAATATGAACTCCTGTAATCGATTGATTGGCTCAAAACCGTAGCTATTGTTCTGGTATAGTTAGGGATTGTTAATAAAAAACGCAGCTAGTGTGTTTTTTATTTGTTTATAGTCTTTTGTAACAAAATAGTTGGCTGGGACATTGATGATCGGCAGATCATTTTCGTTGTCAAACGGGACAAATGGATCAGGTACAACCAAATAATCCACTTGGTCTTTATCGCGGAAATAATTGATTGAGACATCATAATCATTGACGAAATAATTCTTAAGCTCAGAATAATCTGCAAAAAAGAACGCTGGTGACAATGTGGTATAACTGAGCCCATTACTTGCAGTCAAAACGAAACAGATTTTTTTCATCTTATTTCTCCTTTTTTATGATTTTATTCGTACGTATATGTTAAGGGGGAGATCGATGAGAATGGTGTAAAAATACTAAAGGATCAAGAAAGTGTCCTGCACGTATTTACCAAACAATGTTTAAACCAAAACAGCTCGGTTGTCTGTGTCTTTTTATAGACAAGTTCATTCTTTTTTACTGGTCAATCGAGTGCTGTTAATTAGTGAGATCTGACTAACGACGGTCTAAATGAAAAGCAATTATTTGCTGACTCTAGTTTCTTTTTTTTGGTTTCTTTTATCATAGAGAAGTTTGAGCAACTCATAGAGAGCCGTGAGTACTGCAATGCAAAAAAGTAAAGTCGTATATCTGATAAGAAAAATTAGATTGAACCATAATCCGTAGACCATCGGCATAACCACGATCAAGCAAAGATACAATTCGATTTTTCGGCGTCTCCTCAATTGCAGCCATCGTTCATCAGACATGTTCTCGCTCCTTTGATCAAGATAGAATTTCCATGCAATCTTCTATGTGTTTGACTCTACGTATAGACAAATAGAAGAAATACTTAGAAACAGTATAACCGAAAATGACAAAACCACATAACTAGGACGGCAATTTCGTCCTAGTTGTGTTTTTGTCATAGATTTATAAATAACAATTGCATACAACTAATTGAACTGGAAATACAAAAAAAGCAAATTACCGAAGTAATTTGCCGGTACGATGCAGACGATGGGATTTGAACCCACACGAGCTAAGCTCACACGCCCCTCAAGCGTGCGTGTCTGCCGTTCCACCACGTCTGCTTATTGTTTTTGTAGACTGACAGCTGATTGCAGCCATCACGTCTAAAAAACATGTTACCGATTATCTTCACGTTTGTCAATGCTATTTTAGGGATTTATAAAAGGGCATTTTTCTCGCTTTTTATTGAAAAAAAATATTTAAGTGGCAGAATCTGGTATAATGAGAAAATAACTTTGGAGCTTTAAGGAGATTGATAAATGAACTACTTTAAAAATCTGCTGGCTAAATCGATTCGGCAGCGCCGTTTTTTGTTTACGATGATGGCAGCGTTCTTGATTGGTGTGGGGCTCGCTTTTTATCTTACATTCATGGAACCAGTGAATGTACAGGCAGAAATCACTATGCAAAAAGCGCAAGCATTACGGCTTGTAGACAATTATCAGAATTATCCAAATGAATCTCAGGACAAGCAAGAAACCTATCAACTGCTGCTGGCAAACAACACATTATCTAATCGGCAAGCCTCGAATCTAATCATGGAAGAATTTCCTCGTTTCAATCGGACCAGTGAAGAGATTGTAACAATTCAGCTGCAATTATGGGAAACCGCTTTACCAGATAAAGCCTTTTTACCATCTATCTGGCAATTGCAGCAAAATAAAGTGGTAGCAGCGCAATTAGAAGAACAGGAAAAAGCTCCTTTTCTTACTGTTGACAATGCGCAGACTGCTGTTGCGTTGACTATTCAAGTGTTATTGGGATTTGGCTTTTTATTCCTGGCATTTTTTGCTAGCGATAATTTGCTGGAAGAAAAGCGCCATTTTTCTCTGATCCATTCCTATCCACAAGTCTTCCCTATAAGGATGATCAGTAAAGTCGGGGTAAAGATGATTGGTCATCTGGCAACGATCAGCCTGTTGCTTCTAGGAATCACTGCGGCCATGTCGGTGATCGGACGATGGGGGGATTGGCACTATCCAACGGCTGTCTATTATCATCATACTTGGCATGCCGTACCTTTCTGGCAATACTTTCTATTGGTACTCGTGCTTTTGACAAGTTTGATTATTGTGACAGAATTACTGGGCTTTGTGGCCAATGTTTTGATTCCAAATCGCTATGTTTCTTTTTTTCTCCTTTGTCTTTGCTATGGTCTCGGTACAATAGCTAGTACACCATCCAGTAAATATTCCCCTTTTGCTGTTTTTGATTTGCAAAAGATCCTCACAGGTGAGTTTGCAGTCAGATCGCAATCGACAGTCGGGTTAGGGACAGCTTTCATCCTTCTTTTCTTATGGGGGGTGGGAGCGGTCGCCTTCTTGTTGATCGCAGATAAGAAAAACTGGCTAGCGAAAGGAGTCATATAATGAAAAATTATTTTCTCTTTGAACTACAACAATTAATCAAAAGTAAAAAAACGATCGGGCTATGGTGCTTGTTAGTAATCGTTGCTGGCGTATACAGTTTTCGTGATCGCACCTATCGGCCAATTGAGCGAATAGACAAAAATGAAATTGAACAGCGGTATTTGACTAGACAATCCTTTTTGGATGAACAAGCAGAAAATCCCTCAGATCATTGGTCCGCCGCCATGGCAGTAGCGATGTTCGAGCCATGGAATCAAGCAGATAGCTTACGATTAACTTCCCTAGCTGCCAATGATTGGCAAAAGTATGCCAAAGCAACGAGCCAATGGTATCAGCTGAGTCTCCAATATACCGATGATGAAACAATTTTCTTCACGCCTGACTATTATACTTATCAGAACTATTATGCGGCTTATGATGGGAAATACGGCTATGCCTCCACTGCAAAATGGATGGAAAGTGCCAGCCAATTACCAAACAAAAAGCTTTCCAAGTATGTGTTGGAACAAAAAACGGGTATCCAATCTGTTCAGCGGGCATTTACGAATTACTTGCCGTTTCTCTTTCTTGGCGTGACGATCTTTTTGGCAATCGATAGTCTGACCAAAGATCGTCGACACAAAAGCTTATTCTTATCTTTGCCGGTGACGGTAGATGAGATTCTTTGGGCGAAGACAGCGGCACTGTTTATTGTGTCAACACTGATGATGATCAGTACACTCGTTTTGATTTGGATCGGTGTCGGCTGCCAATTCGGCTTTGGCTCATTGGACCTACCCGTCAGTATCTTGTCTTCATCCTTTGATGCCCGTTATCCTATTTCTTCTGCCGATGTTTTTTATACACGCCCTGTTGGAGTTTTCTTACTTCAGTGTATGGGGGTAGGAATCGTGCTGCAATTGATCTATATCCGAGGCATTCTCTTGCTTAGCACACTTTGGCGCTCAGAATTAGCCAATCTCTTTCTTGCTGGTTTTGGCTTGATTAGTCCACTTATTTTTCAGAGACGCTGGTTTAGTGCATTCTTGGATAAATCAAATGATGCCTATTTGTATCAAAATTATGGTCAGATCCTTTCAGGATTCAGCCGTTTTTATTTTGGGTCCTCTGAGTTTGTCCTTGCGAAAGGACTGCTGCTTTTTGGTGTAGTGTGGCTGCTGATCGAGATCGGTCTTTTTGTTCGTGTACAGCAGAAGCAATTTAAGCTTGTTTAGGAGGTTTGGAAATGTTAGCAATGAAAAACGTAACTGTGACATTTAAACGAAATGTTTTGGATGATTTAACGTTGGCCTTTCATCCTGGAGAAATCGTCGGCTTAGTGGCGCCGAACGGTACTGGAAAATCAACACTACTCAATGTATTGATGAATTTTGTTCAGCCGACTAGTGGGGAGATCTTTCTCGATCAAACACAGCTTTACACGTCCAAGAAGTCAGAAATGGCAGCTCACCAGAAAATCTCTTTTTTCCCTGATCAGAACGATCTATATAATGATCTCAGCGGATTAGAACATTTAAAACTTTATCAACGAATGTGGCGATCAGAGGAAGCGCTGATTGATCAAACCGTGAATCAATTAAGAATGACTGACTATATCAAGCGGCCGGTTGGAACCTATTCGTTGGGGATGCGTCAAAGACTGTGTTTTGCGATGCAGATCGTGACAGACACGCCCTATATGTTGATGGACGAAGTCATGAATGGGTTGGATCCGACCAATGTGGAATTGATTTCTAACGTTTTAAAAGGGTTGCGGGAGAAAAAGAAATCGATCCTGATTGCTTCCCATATTTTGACCAATTTGGATAGTTATGCAGATCGCGTTTTGTTTTTGAAAGATGGCAAGATTATCCATGAATACCTGGGAAAGAATTCTTTAGTAGATGAACCAATTTATTTAAAAGCAAAAGATCCAGAGTTTTTGGTTTCATTTCCCGAATTAACAACATTGACAATCGATCTTCAAGAACAAGTCTATTTAATCGAAATCAGTGATCCTCAGCTGCCGCAACGCTTTATTGAAGCTGGTTTTACAGAATTTTCAATTGGCCATCTCGCATTAGCTGAACGCTATTTAAAATTCTTTCCAGAGAATGACTGAACAAAAACGAATGAACGGCTAGGCAATAAAAGAGCGTTCATTCGTTTCTTTTAGAAAAGAATTTATTTAAAAGTCGTAAAGTTCTGTCAATTTGACCGTTTTTTTTCTAAACTTTTTGCTATAATAAATGCAATCTTTTAAAAAAGAATATCACTAGAACCAAGGTAATTTGCATTGATTCTACTGTCAAAGGAGAATTCGAATGAGAAAATTTGAAAAGTCATCAAAACTAGAAGGCGTAAGTTATGATGTCCGGGGACCAGTCCTAGAAGAAGCAGAACGGATGCAAGAAGAAGGCATCAGCATCTTGAAATTGAATACAGGTAATCCGGCACCATTTGGTTTTGAAGCGCCAAATGAGATCGTCCGTGACTTGATTATGAATGTGCGGGAGTCTGAAGGCTACTCTGATTCTAAAGGAATTTTTTCAGCCCGCAAAGCCATCGAGCAATATTATCAATTACAAAAGTTTCCAAATGTGACGATCAATGATATTTATACCGGAAATGGTGTATCAGAACTGATCACCATGTGTATGCAAGGGCTATGTAATAATGGCGATGAAGTGTTGGTGCCGATGCCTGATTATCCTTTATGGACGGCATCGATCTCTTTAGCTGGTGGAAAACCTGTACACTATATTTGCGATGAACAATCTGACTGGAACCCAGATATTGAAGATATTCGTTCAAAAATCACAAGTAAAACGAAAGCCATCGTGATCATCAACCCTAATAATCCTACAGGTGCTGTCTATCCAAAAGAAGTATTGCAGCAAATTGTTGATGTGGCTCGCGACCATGACTTGATTATTTTTTCTGACGAAATCTATGATCGGTTAGTAATGGATGATTATGTTCACGTCCCAATCGCTACATTAGCTCCGGATCGCTTTGTTGTGACTCTTGGTGGATTGTCTAAATCACATCGTGTAGCCGGATTCCGGGTTGGCTGGATGGTCCTTAGCGGGGATAAGAGAAACGTTAAAGATTATATTGAGGGCTTGAATATGCTTTCCTCTATGAGGCTTTGTTCAAATGTTCTTTCTCAGCAGATCATTCAGACGGCGTTAGGTGGCTATCAAAGTTCGGATGAACTGCTGCTTCCAGGAGGAAGGATCTATGAGCAAAGAGAGTATATTTATCAAGCATTGAATGACATTCCTGGTTTATCAGCTGTTAAACCTAAAGCGGCATTTTATATTTTCCCTAAGATCGATGTCAAACGCTTCAATATTAAGAATGATGAACAGTTTGTGTTGGATTTTCTGCATGAGCACCATGTGCTATTAGTGCACGGGGGCGGATTTAATTGGCAAGAACCAGATCATTTCCGAATCGTTTATTTACCGAATATGGATGATTTGAAAGCAACGACCGAAAAGATGCGGGAGTTTTTAGCCACTTATCAGCAAAAATAAGTAAGCAATAGTAGGAATGAACAATAGTAAAAAAAACAAACAGTTGGCTCCTTATCCTGTACCTTGTAGCAAGGCATCGGACCAGATCCAACTGCTCGTTTTTTTGATTGATCGAATATCTTAAAATCATAGCGCTTATTGCATATGCTTAGTCAGCAGTCTGCTGACATTTTTTTTTACTGATGATCATTCGATCATTGAATTTTTCCAGCATTTCTTCGCTAGGGTCTGTCACTTGCACAAGAACCGAATTTTCATATTCTCTTTCGACTTTTCCTGCATAGACCTTGCCTTCCCAAGTGAAGGTAATGGTGCTGTTAATCGTCATAGAAACACCTCGTTTTAAATTGTTAAAAAATACCAAGATATTGTTGGAATTGCTTTCCTTTTTGCTATTATGTGCTAAAATGAAGAAAATTAAAAATGCGAATTCGCATTTTTTTTAATGTTGAAAAAGTTGGAGGAGAGTCATGGCAAATTCACAAGAATCCTTTGGCCAAATCATTCGCACGTTCCGCAAACAGCGCAAGATGACACAAAAGATGTTGGCAGAAGATATCTGTTCACAAAGTGTTTTGAGCCGGATCGAAAATAATGAAGAATTACCGAATGTATTGGTCATGCATCAAATCTGTCAACGATTAGGCGTTACCTTAGATCAAGTAATGATGCTCCATGCTGAAGAGATCAATCGAACGAATCAAGTGTTCGCTCAAATGGAAAGCCATTTTGTTCATAAAGAGTACCAAGAGTTATTGACCAAACTGCAGGATAAAACGATCATGGACTATCTATATTTGGACGCAGACATGCAAATGTACTATTACTTTTTAGGGAGTTGCGAATATTTCTTGTTCCAAGATTATGAAGCAGCGATTGAAAGCCTTAAAAAAGGCTTATCCTACTCTTATCAGCAAGATAAAATCAATATCTCTGTGATGGAGATTCGACTCTTAAGTTGTATGGGGCGAGTGTATAATGATATGCAGCAATTAGAAGAAGCACGTTTTCATCTAGAAAAAAGTTACCATGGGGTGCAAGTGCTGCCGGCAGAACGGATGACCACAACCTTGACCAAAGTATTCTACAACTATGCAGTTTTTTTAGCGAAACAAGAAGAATTCACCACTGCTTTACAAATTCTAGAAGAAGGTATCGATCTTGCCAGAGAAAAGAACAGTTTCTATTTTTTAGAAGAATTATTTGAACTGAAAGGCCATGTCTTTGTCGCTCTTGACAATCAGCAAGCAGCCGATGAAAGTTTTGCTCTTTATCAAGCGGTCGTCGATATTCGAAATTCATCGAGAAATGGTGTAGACCTTTCTTGACTTCTTACTCAAATAAGAGTAATTTTAAGGAAGAAAAGAAATAAGGAGCGATCAAGATGAAAACATATATTTATGCGGACAAATTCTTTTTGAAGTCAGCTGTTCATGGGGCAGGTTATCTGGAGATCATTGACGGCAAATTTGGCGATATCGTCAATGAAGTACCGGAAGATGCGGAAGTAACTGATTATTCTGGGCAATGGATAGCTCCAGGACTCGTAGATACCCATATCCATGGGTTCATGAACCACGATGTCATGGACAACGATGCAGAAGGGATCAAAGCTATGTCAGAAGGCTTATTGTCTTGTGGTGTAACTTCTTTCTTGCCGACGACATTGACTTCCAGCAAAGAACGTCTAAGAGATGTAGCAGAAACTGTCGGACAAGTGAAAGATTCTGTTACCGGTGCGAAAATCCAAGGGATTTATTTTGAAGGACCTTTCTTTACTGAAGAACACAAAGGTGCTCAAAATCCAATCTATTTTGGTGATCCAGACATCGATACATTCCACGAATGGCAGGAAGCTTCTGGTGGGATTATCAAAAAAATTGCCTTAGCTCCTGAACGTAAAGGCGTTACCGATTTTGTGTCTCAAGTGACAGAAGAAGGTGTTGTGGTTGCCTTAGGTCATAGTAATGGGACTTTACAGGAAGCTGAAGCTGCTGTTGAAGCAGGAGCCAGTGTTTTTGTTCATGCCTATAACGGAATGAGAGGACTAAATCACCGTGAACCAGGGATGGTAGGAGCATTGCTATCATTAAAAGAAGTATTCTCTGAATTGATCTGTGATGGATATCATGTTCATCCGCAAGCGGCTGAGATCTTGATGGAAAAAGCCGGGCATGACCATGTTGCTTTGATCACCGACTGTATGATGGCAGGAGGTATGCCGGATGGAGATTATATTCTTGGAGAATTCCCTGTTGTCGTAAAAGATGGAACAGCTCGTCTAAAAGAAGGAAACTTGGCCGGAAGTATTTTGAAATTAAAAGAAGCCATCAAAAATGTTGTTGAGTGGGAGATTGCTACCCCGCAAGAAGCAATCATGATGGCAAGTCTAGTGCCAGCAATCAGTTGTAAAATCGACGACAAATGCGGCATGATCAAGAAAGGTCGGGCAGCTGACTTTATCGTGTTGGACCCTCAAATGAATCTGCAAGCGACATTTTTAGATGGTGTTTGCCGGTACGAAGCTTAAGCAGAAAAAAGACACAGATCGCCAATTTGGTGATCTGTGCTTTTTTTGTAAAAACGTTTAATTGTTTTATCGATTTCATCAATAGCTGGAAGGTAGATCAAATTTTTCTTGCCCAACAAAAGAAAACAGCAAAAACGCCTTCCTCACAAGCTGTCTTGATACGTAAAAAGCTAAGTAGTGAGAGGGCGTTTATTTTTGTTCTTGCTGCTTGGAGATTTCTTCTTGAACATCTTCCAGCATAGTTTTCAATTCCGTTTCTCTTTCCTTCAATACAACCAAGTCTTCTTTGATTTCTGCTTGTTTTTCTTTTTCGGGAGGCCTCAAGACAAAATTGATGAAGATCGCAATCAGCGTACCAATAAAAGTGTCTAATACGCGATCTAATGCAAAAATAAAAGACTCTCCTTGTGGAACACTAAGAGTGATCAATAACATCGTAGCAATTCCAGAAATAATACCGGAATTATTATTGATCCCATCCGAAAGAACGATAATGAAGGCCACTAAAGCGGGGAGCACCAATAACTCGATCAAAAAATCATTGTGGAAATATTGTTTCATGAAGAAGTAGATGATGGCAGTAGCCCCACCGATCGAATTTCCTAAAACTCGTGATTTCCCAAAAGAAAGGGTCGTTGTTAAATCTTGACGTAGTGAGAAGACAGCGGAAAGGGCAGCGATCAAAGGCTGTCCGCGATTCAAAAATCGAAACAGCAAGATACACAACATGACAGCAATTGCGGTTTTTATCGTTCGCATCCCTAGACGAAAGCGGCCAAATTGCATGATCGATTTCCTCCTTTTCTTTAATCATAACCAAAATAACCGATAAATTCTAGTGAAATCCTTTTTTGTTTAGTATACTTTGAAAGGAGGTGCAGAATGAAAATTGGAATGAGAACAGTCAAGACAGCGATTGCTTCGGGTTTATCGATGGCAGTGGCTCAAGCGATTGGGTTATTATATGCGCCAGCCGCAGGGATCATTGCGATTTTGAGCGTAGGCAACACAAAGAAAACATCGCTTTATACGGGCATTGGACGCTTGATCTCACTGGCACTGGCGACAATTCTGGCATCTTGCAGTTTTTCGCTTCTGGGATATAATCCTTTAGGGTTTGTGCTCTTTTTGTTTTTGTTCATCCCAATGGCTGTCCGTTTTTCATTGACAGATGGCATCGTGGTCAATTCAGTCTTAGTAACGCACTATTTACTGGAAGAATCCTTTGCTTGGCGCTTGATCGTCAATGAATTCTTGCTCATGATTCTCGGAGTTGGCTTTGCATTAGTATTTAATCTTTATATGCCAGATGGAGAAAAAGAACTGAAAGAATTGCAGCAAGAAACAGAAAAGACGTTTAAAAGACTTTTAAAAGATATGTCTGAACACTTAAATCAACCTTCTCGATTGACCTTGCAAGGGCAATGTCAATCATTATTGGCAAAGATTCGACAAGGACAAGAAAAAGCACAGGTTCATCAAGAAAACCAATGGAGCCAAAAGAATAGTTACTATGAAGCGTATTTTGCGATGCGGCGTGCGCAAGTTCGTTTGTTGACAGAAATGATTGGTCTCTTGCGATCCATTTGGGTAGAAGAAGTTTATACAGAGAAATTTCGTGCCTTGCTGCTGTATACCGCAGAAACATTTGATGAAGCTAACGACGGCGAAGACCTTTTGCTAAGGATCGAAGAGTTGTATCAAGATTATCGACAAAAACCGCTGCCTAGAAATCGCGAGGAGTTTGAAAATCGCGCGCAATTGTTTCAATTTTTGCAGTCGTTTAAACGTTTTATTGAAATCAAAGCCGAATTTGCTGAACGGGATCATTAAGAAAAGGAAAGAATACGACTGCCCAGCGATTTGATTCGCTGGGCAGTCAATTGTTTTATTTTGTTTGCTTCCAAAATTGTTGCATCTGGTCTAAGACGGCAATGACGTCGCTTGTTAGATGGATCGATCCTTTAGAAGTCCCTTCAATAGTTTTAATCATATTGGCGATTTCGTAATTTAGTGCTTGGGTCGTATCGCCTGTTTCAATAAACTCATTGGAGCCATCACGATAGTGGATGGTTGCTTTATCAGCCCGCGGATATTCTTCGACTGTGATATAGCCTTCTTCAAAAGCAACGATTCCTGTTTTTGGCATTTTAGCTTGGAAAGTTAGGGTCACACTGGCCATTTCATCAGCTGGGTTACGCAAAATCGTCACGGATTGTTCATCAACGCCGGTTTCAAAAGGCTTCATGCTGCTGAATTCTACCTTTGGTGACTCACTCATGAAAAAGCGGGCAAAAGAGACGGCGTAAGTACCAATGTCAAGCAGTGCACCGCCGCCTAAATCAGGATTGAAAAAACGATTTTGAGGATCAGGATCCTTGTAACTGCCAAAAGGTGCTTGAATCATTTTTAATTTTCCTAGTTTGCCAGAGGCTACGATTTCTTTTAGACGGTGATAAAGCGGCATGTTGTAGATGGTTATCGCCTCTTCTAAAACCAATCCTTTTTCTTTGGCTAAGGCCAGTTCTTCAGCAAGTTCATCGCCACTTGTAGTGATCGCTTTTTCGCAAAGAACGTGTTTCCCTGCTGCCAGTGCTGCCATGATGTAGTGATGGTGGATATCATTTGGTACCGCAATATAGACGATATCGATCGATGGATCAGCCAACATTGCTTCAGCAGATTCATAAGCCTGAGGAATCGAGAAACGTTCCGCAAATGCTTTGACTTTTGAGTAACGGCGGGCACAGACACCGTACAAATCGCTAGCATCGCTTGCAAATCCAGCGGCAAATTGTGTGGCGATGTCTCCAAGGCCAATTATGCCCCAACGATATTTTTTCATTTTCTATCAGCTCCTTCGTTTTTAGTATAACAAAACTTAGTGAATCTTAAAAATATTGCAAAGCCAAAGTTAAAAGTTCCATTTATGTCCAGCTTTCAGTAAAATAGATACAGGAGGGATGTATGATGCATAACGTGTCTATTGCAATTATTTTAAGTACAGTTATTGAACAATATTCTACGGAAGCTCGTTTCTATGAAACGCAGCTTGGAATCGATCGAGAACAATGGGAGGCTTGGAAAAATGGGACAGCGAGTTTGACACCTGCTGAAAATCAGAAAATCAAATTGCTGTTCTCTGATTATGAATGGATGCTGATTCAAAAAATTGTTCGTCAAACGGTGATCTATCCCGAAAAGAGAACAAGTGCGGTAGCTGAATTCAAGAAAATGAAGACACAGATTGCACGCACGTGGCTTTCAAATGATTTGGCAAAAGTGGAATTATTAACACAATCTGAAGAAAGTACCCAATACCTTGATTTAAGAGTCAGTATTACGTATGATGAATGGGGCTATGACGACATTTTGAACTTCCGTCTGCCTGCTTTTGTCCAACAACAAATCAAGAATGAGAAAATTGAGTTGTTGGCATGGGTCAAAGAGAATTTAGAAGAGACATATAATTAAAGGTAGGGTTTTTTTGAAAAAATATTTAGGTATCTTAGCTGCTGCTGGCTTTCTATTAATTAGTTTGGTAGCTAGTCTGCAGCAGGAACATTCAGCGAGCAGCGAAACAATCGCAAGTAGTCAGACAGTGGCGTCTAGCAGTGAAAAAGAACAAGCAAGAGTCTCTCAGAAGAGTAAAGATTTTCCCAAAATATCTTTAGATGATTGGGCGCTTGTTTTAGTGGGCCCCCTGAATAAAGGAACTGAAATCGATACGGGGGGATTAGCAAAATTAACCAATGGCTATCTCGTGGACAAACGAATCGTTTCTGACTATGAAAAATTAAAAGCTGCCGCAGAAAAAGCTGGTCATCCTTTAGTGATGATCTCCGCCTTTCGCTCCATCGCCTCGCAAAAGGCTGTTTTTGATCAGAATGTCACGATGCTGATGAGTCAAGGACAAAGCAAAGAGAAGGCAATCGAAACAACCAAACGAACGATGACAGAACCAGGTTACAGTGAACACCATACGGGTTTAGCCGTAGACGTAGTTGATCGACAATGGTATGATTCTTATCCAGAAACCGTATTGGACCACCGATTTGGTGAGACAGATGGCGGCAAGTGGCTGCAAGCGCATGCCCGGGAATACGGCTTTATCATTCGTTACCCAGAAGGAAAGCAGGCCATTACTCAGATCGATTATGAACCTTGGCATTTACGCTATGTTGGTGTAGAAACTGCTACATATATTGAAAAACATCAACTGACTCTGGAAGAATTTCTAGAGCAAGTAAAAGAACAGGAGGAAGAAAATGAGTAAACGACGCAAAACAACGAAGACTCGACTGCCGTTTGTCTTTTTAGGTATCCTCTTGATTGGACTTGCTTTTATTTTTTCAATGAACAGTTTAGCCGATCCCTTGCCGAAACAAGAGGATAGTGAAGAAATGACTCAGCAAGAATTTATTGATCGCATTGCACCTCATGCACAGGAATTGCAAAAGGGGTACGGTATTTTACCGAGCATTATTTTAGGGCAAGCCATCTTGGAGTCTGATTGGGGCAAAAGTACACTAGCTAGTGAATACAATAATCTTTTTGGAATCAAAGCATTTGGACATAGTAAAAAAGTGACATTAGATACCCAAGAGTTTTATAATGAGCAGTGGGTAACGATCCAAGGCGATTTTCGAGTCTATGATTCGTGGGAAGAGTCCATGGATGACCACACGATGCTCTTTGTCAATGGCGTAGACTGGAATCCAGCGCTCTATGTAAATGTTTTGTCGGCAACAGACTACAAAACAGCTGCCAAAGCATTGCAAGAAGCTGGTTATGCCACAGATCCGGATTATGCAGAGAAAATCATTCGTGTAATTGAAACCTATCATTTAAATCAATACGACCAATAGACGGAAAGAAGTGGGTGCCCATGGAAGAAAAATACATGCCAAAGATCACAACGGAACTGCGAAAAGATATCGTGAAAGTTCCTAAAGTTATCAGACAAGCAAGCGGGATTCAAATTTTTGGCAAACAGATCCGCTCGATCATTTTTACTACAGATATTGCAATCATCCGCAATACCAATGCAGATGCGGTGATTGCCGTCTATCCCTTTACCCCGCACCCTGCGATTACCAAAGCGATTATCGAGGCAGCTGATATTCCCGTATTTTCGGGGGTCGGAGGAGGTTTGACTCAAGGATTTCGTTCTTCTTATATGAGCATGTTTGCAGAAGCGCAAGGTTCCATTGGTGTGGTGCTAAATGGTCCGACACCACTGAAAACTGTGGAGCAGGTCTGTAAGGTCATTGATATTCCTGTGATCAGTACCGTAACTAGTAAATATACCAAAATTGATGAAAAATTGAAGTTAGGTGTCAAAGTGATCAATATCAGTGCTGGAAAAAAAACCGCTGAGACTGTTCGTTATTTTCGCGAGCGGTATCCTGAATTGCCAATCATCGCTACTGGAGGCCCTACAGATGAAAGTATTTTAGAAACGATCGAAGCAGGCGCCAATGCAATCACCTATACACCACCTTCCAATGGAGAGTTATTCAGCAAAAAAATGCAGCACTATCGGGAAATGGAAAAACCTGATTAGTGAGCGTTGAGAAATAAAATGAGAACATTCTTATTTTGGAAGAGTTTTCTAAACTTGCCTTTTTAATCAATCTTCGGCATAATCGAACCTATCATTCATAAAATTTAACTTGTATATCGTCGTAATAAGGTCGACAGTCTCTACCCGATACCGTAAATATCGGACTATAAGTAAAAAAAGTGCCATTGATGCACCTTTTTTGCTTTAGCAAAAAAGGTGTTTTTTTGTTGATAGGCCTAAATGGAAAGGAAAGAGGTATAGGATGAAAAAGTTGATCGAACGGATCGAAAAAGACGGAAATGTTTTAGGTGATGGCGTTCTGAAAGTTGATAGTTTTTTAACGCACCAAGTGGATCCGGAATTAATGCAGGAAATCGGCACGACATTTGCCAAACGATTTCAAGCAGAGCAGATTACTAAAGTAGTGACTATCGAAGCTTCAGGGATTGCACCAGCTTTATTTACGGCACAAACATTAGGTGTGCCAATGATTTTTGCCCGTAAAGCCAAAAGTCTGACAATGGACGAAGAATTATTGACAGCCTCGGTTTATTCCTTTACCAAGCAAGTCACGAGTCAAGTATCGATTTCTCGGAAATTTTTGTCTGCGGAAGACAATGTATTGATCATCGATGACTTTTTAGCAAATGGCCAAGCAGCAAAAGGATTGATCGAATTGTGCCAGCAAGCCGGTGCAACGGTTGCTGGTATCGGAATCGTCATTGAAAAATCCTTCCAATCTGGACGAGCATTGCTTGAAGAAATGTCGATTCCTGTTGTTTCTCTCGCGCGGATCGCTTCCTTATCCGAGGGTAAAGCAACTTTCTTGGAGGGTGACGCTTAATGAACGAACAAAATGGACGCTCTGCTGTCTTAGGGTTGCAGCACTTGCTCGCGATGTATGCGGGTGCTGTCGCAGTACCACTATTGATTGGAACCGGGTTAGGATTTAATGAAGCCCAAATGACTTATTTGATTTCCATTGATATTTTTATGTGCGGGGTAGCAACATTGCTGCAATTGACCGTCACCCGTTTCTTCGGGATCGGATTGCCGGTTGTCTTGGGCTGTGCCATCCAAGCTGTTTCACCATTGATTTTGATCGGAACTAAGTCAGGGATCGGTGCCATTTATGGAGCCATTATTGCTTCTGGTATTTTTGTTGTTTTGATCTCCGGTGTCTTCTCAAAAATCAAAGTCTTGTTTCCGCCATTGGTTACGGGAACTGTCATTACAGTGATTGGTTTGACGTTGATCCCCGTTGCCATTACCAAAATCGGTGGTGGGGATGCTGCCGCAGCTTCCTTTGGCGCACCAGACAATTTACTCTTAGGTTTTGTCACGATTGCATTAATTATTGGTATTCAGATTTTTGCCAAAGGATTTCTTCGTTCGATTGCTGTTTTGATCGGTTTGATCGGCGGAACTTTGCTAGCAGCTGTCTTAGGGTTAGTTGATTTATCCGCGATTTCTCACGCGCCTGTCTTTCATTTGCCGCAGCCGTTTTACTTTGGGTTACCAACCTTTGATATTTGGTCGATTTTATTGATGATCATTATTTCAATCGTTAGTATGGTGGAGTCTACGGGGGTCTATTTTGCACTGGGAGATATTACAGGACAACCTGTTTCATCAGAATCATTGAAAAAAGGTTATCGGGCTGAAGGGTTAGCAGTGATTCTGGGCGGAATCTTCAACACATTCCCTTATACGGGCTTCTCACAAAATGTAGGGCTCGTACAGTTATCTGGTATCAAAACCCGTAAACCGATTTATTTCTCTGCGGTCTTTTTGATTATATTAGGTTTGTTTCCGAAAGTTGGTGCTTTGGCGCAAATCATTCCTGAAGCTGTATTGGGTGGCGGGATGTTAGTCATGTTCGGCATGGTGGCTGTCCAAGGGATGAAAATGTTGTCGAAAGTCGACTATTCAAATGACAAAAATTTGCTGATTATCGCTGTTTCACTGGGATTCGGTTTAGGGTTCAACATTATGCCAACTTTATTTAGCCGCTTACCTGAAACCTTGCAAATGTTTACTGGTAACGGAATTGTTATGAGCAGCATGACTGCGATTATCTTGAATCTTTTATTCAATGGCTTACCAATAAAAGAAGCGGTCGAATCAGGAGAATTTAGCGAAGTTTGATTTACGAAAGCATTCTGGTCAACAGGATGCTTTTTTTGTTTTAGAGAGAAGAAATGATCTTTTGATAAAAGACGAACAATATATCTCGTGTTTTTTCTATAGTTCGATTTTCTTTTGACTTTATGGATGTCACTTGCTAGTATTTAAGTGAATAATCGAAGGGAGTTGTCTTATGGAACAAGTAGCAGTCATTATGGGCAGTACGTCGGATTGGGAGACGATGAAACACAGTTGTGAGATTTTAGAGGAGCTTGGGATTCCCTATATCAAAAAGGTTGTTTCGGCTCATCGGACACCGGACTTGATGTTTTCCTTTGCCGAAAATGCAAGAGAAAAAGGGCTGAAAGTAATCATTGCTGGTGCTGGCGGTGCCGCTCATCTGCCAGGTATGGTCGCTGCAAAAACAACGTTACCCGTGATTGGCGTACCCGTCCAATCACGAACATTAAATGGATTGGATTCGTTACTTTCCATCGTACAGATGCCGGGAGGCGTTCCTGTGGCAACGACAGCGATTGGAAAAGCTGGTGCAATCAACGCGGGACTACTTGCAGCTCAGATGCTTTCCATGTATGATTTAGGAATAGCGGAAAAGTTGGATCAACGAAGAAAGACGTTGAAAGAAAAAGTAGTGGAAAGTAGTGATCAACTTGATTAAACCTTTGATGCCCAATGCGACGATCGGAATCGTTGGCGGCGGACAATTGGGGCGTATGATGGCAATGAGTGCCAAAAAAATGGGTTTCCGTGTCGGCGTGCTGGATCCAACAGCCAATTGTCCGACAGCACAAGTAGCTGACTGGCATATTGTTGCTGCTTATGACGATGTCTTTGCACTGGAAGAAATGGCGCGGCGTTCTGACGTGATTACTTATGAATTTGAGAATGTCAGCGTAGAGGCTTTGAATTCGATTTTGCCCTATGCAAATATTCCCCAGGGAACTGATCTATTGGCAATCACCCAAGATCGCTTGTTAGAAAAATCTTTCTTAGAAGCCAATAATATTGTTATTGCACCTTATGCGACAATCATCAGTCCTACCGATATTCAAGATGCCATCGAGAGTATCGGCTATCCTTGTGTATTGAAAACGACTCGAGGAGGCTATGATGGCAAAGGGCAATATGTTTTATACAGCACAGCTGATTTAGCGCCTTCGATGAATCTTTTGCGGGAAGGAACTTGTGAATTAGAAGCATGGATCCCTTACGAAAAAGAACTCTCGATCATGGTGGCAGGTAATGGTCGTGAAATCACCACTTTCCCAGTGGTTGAAAATATCCACCGCAACAATATCTTGCATCAAACGATTGCACCTGCTCGAATCGATTCTGAGGTAGCGGAGGAAGCAGAACGGATCGCGCGTGTGATTGCGCAAGCCCTTGATTTACGCGGTGTTTTAGCGATCGAGCTGTTCTTAACGAAAAGCGGCGGACTATATGTGAATGAGTTGGCACCACGCCCACATAATTCAGGCCATTACTCGATTGAAGCTTGTTCTATGAGCCAGTTTGATGCCCATGTACGTGGGATCTGCGGTTGGCCGCTTGCAGAGGTTAAACTGTTGAGTGATGCGGTCATGGTGAACATCTTAGGTGATGAACTCATTGAAACATATGACCTGATTGCTCATAAGCCAGATTGGCAATTCCATTATTATGGCAAAGAAGAAGCAAAGAGCGGTCGGAAAATGGGACACATTACGTTGTTGACCGAAGACATTACTGCTTCATTGGAAGAAATCTATCAAACGAATATTTGGGATTAAAGGAGAGTAACGCATGTTAGAACGTTATACAAGACCTGAGATGGGCAAAATTTGGACAGATCAAAATCGATACCAAGCATGGCTAGAAGTCGAAATCTTAGCTGATGAGGCGTGGGCCGAGCTTGGTGAGATTCCCAAAGAAGATGTGGAAAAAATTAGAGAGAAGGCAACTTTCGATATCGACCGTATCTTAGAGATTGAAGCACAGACACGCCATGATGTGGTCGCATTCACCCGGGCTGTCTCTGAATCGCTTGGTGACGAAAGTAAGTGGGTCCACTATGGGCTGACTTCTACTGATGTGGTAGATACGGCTTATGGTTACTTGATGAAGCAAGCGAATGACTTAATCCGTAAAGATCTAGAAACATTCACAGCTATCATTGGTGAAAAAGCAAAAGAACACAAATATACTGTCATGATGGGACGGACCCATGGGGTGCATGCCGAACCGACGACATTTGGGTTGAAGCTTGCCTTGTGGTATTCTGAAATGAAACGCAATATTGAACGTTTCGAACGAGCGGCGGCTGGAGTTGAAGCTGGGAAAATCAGCGGCGCAGTAGGAACATTTGCCAACATTCCGCCATTTGTTGAAGAATATGTATGTAACAAGTTGGGGATTCGTCCTCAAGAAATCTCTACGCAAGTGTTGCCGCGAGATCTCCATGCAGAATATTTTGCTTCCATGGCACTGATTGCAACAAGCATTGAAAAATTTGCGACAGAAATCCGTGGATTGCAAAAATCAGAAACAAGAGAAGTTGAAGAGTTTTTTGCTAAAGGGCAAAAAGGGTCTTCCGCAATGCCGCACAAACGCAATCCTATTGGTTCAGAAAATATGGCGGGATTAGCACGAGTGATCCGCGGTCATATGGTGACGGCGTATGAAAATGTTTCTCTTTGGCATGAACGTGATATCTCTCACTCTTCTGCTGAACGGATTATTATCCCGGATACAACGATTTTGATTGATTATATGCTCAATCGTTTTGGAACGATCGTCAAAAATCTGACTGTTTTCCCAGAAAATATGAAACGTAATATGAATGCGACTTTTGGCTTGATCTATAGTCAACGTGTTATGTTGAAATTGATCGATCATGGCATGACTCGAGAACAGGCATATGATCTTGTTCAGCCGAAGACGGCACAAGCTTGGGACGAACAACGGGATTTTCGACCATTGTTAGAAGCTGACCAAACCATTATGTCTACGTTAAGTGAAAAAGACTTGGATGATGCATTTGATTATCATCATCATTTAAAGCAAGTGGATACGATTTTTGCGCGCGTAGGTTTAGGTGAATAGGGAATAAACCCAAAAAAAAAAACAAAAGGCACGCTGCTTCAGTAAGCAGCGTGCCTTTTGGGGTAGTTTTATTATTTAGTTATAGTTTTCGGAAAGATAAGACAAAAGATCTGGGGCTAATGCTGTAGCAGAAGAGTTTTCTTGCCGATCTTCTAGCATGGACACCATCAAATACTTTTGATTCTGGGCATCGAAAGCAAATAAGAAGCTATTTTCCTGTCCTTTCTCATCTTGTTTCTCCTTGATCTCAGCTGTTCCAGTTTTGGCAGCAAGAGGCAAACCGAGAGCTGCTAGGGAATGGGCTGTCCCATTCTCATCGGTAACGACAGCTTTCAAATCCTCATTGATCAGTGAAATCGTCTCTGGTGAAATCAACTCTTTTTTCGTCTTTGTTTCTGCACCCATCACTAATCGTGGATAAACCAGAGATCCTTGATTGGCGAAAACAGAGTACATCGCTGCTTGTTGAATTGGATTGATCAACAATTCTCCCTGGCCATAGCCAGTGTCTGCCAGCAAAATCTCAGAATTGAAGGATTTGTCATTGCTGATTTGTGCAGGGTTCATGGCAATCGGCAAGTCCAATTCTTCACCGAAAATAAATTTCTCCAAACCAGCACGGAATTTGTCTTCACCCATCGCCAATGTTTGTTGAGCCATATAGATATTATCCGAATAGACGAGAGCGTTACGCAAGTTAACGGATGCGACATCGCTGACCCGAGTCACGAAGTAATCTCCCCAAGAGCTATCTTTTTGCCATTTCAATCCGTTGATTGAAAGGACGGTTTCTGGATTGATCGTTCCATTGTCTAAACCGATGGCTGCTGTGATTGTTTTAAAGGTTGAACCTGGAGCATAACCAGTTGCAAAGCGGCTGATAAATGGTAGATCTTTGTTGTTTTGGTAAGCATCATAGTCCTCTTGTGAAATTCCGTTGGTCATTTTATTGGGATCAAAACTTGGAGAACTAGCTAGAACGAGCAGATCCCCTGTGGTTGGTTCAGTGACCACGGTAGAACCAGCCTGATCCTTAAGGGAATCAAAAGCGATTTTCTGTGCTTTGGCATCGATCGTGAGTTGAATCGTTTTGCCGTCAGTTTTTTTCGTTTCGATCAATGCTTTTCGCTCTGTGCCTTTTTCATCGGTGATCGCTATCTTACCACCGTTTTTTCCTCGAAGTTCTTTGTCAAAAGCTGCCTCGAGACCAGAGCGGCCAATTTTTCCATTGCTGGCTAATGTATCATCTTTTTCAACATCTTCAGCCGTAATGTCTCCTACATAACCAATCAATTGTGCAGCGGCTTCACCTAATGGATAGGTTCTGCCCGCGGTTTCTTGAATGCTTGCACCGGTTGGGAGATCAGCTGTGGGTTCCACGATTTTCAAAGGAACAAAGTAATCGTCTTGCACCCAAGATTGATCCAATGCTTGCTGGATCGCTTTCTCAGTCAGGTCAAACTGCTTAGCGATCGCTTTGATTCTTGACTCTTTATCCTCTCCATCTCCTAATTGTCCGGGAATCACCCCAAGCTGGTACAAGGTGCCATTAGCAGCCAGTGGTGTTTTGTTGCGATCCACTATTTCACCTCGAACAGCCTCATCAACAGAAATACTTACTTTATCTTGTCCAGCCATGTCAGGGAAAATCAGGTTTGGAGCCCAATCGATTTTTGGCTGATCTTTTTCAAATTTGATGGTTCCGGAATAATTCAGATCTTTGATTTCCCCCAAGCTAGTAGTGAGAGATAACTGATACGTAAACTGATAATCTGCATCTTTGACATCATCGCTTAAAGTGATTTTGGAACCCTTGATGTTGGCAGCATCAATTCCGCTGAAAATTGTTTGATATTTTTCTGCTACTTGATCATTGGTATAACCATTTCTTTCTGCGCTATCAGAAAGAATCAAGGATGGTAATTTGTCGAATTTGTTTTTTGAAAGGTTCTCAATGAATGAGTGGACGACTTTCTCTGCCTGATTTTGTCGTTGCTGTTTGTCATAATAGCGATAGCCGAAAAAGCCACCTACTACAAGCAATAAGAGCAGAGGAAGAACAATCAGTAAAGTCTTCCGTTTTTTTGGTGGTTGATTTTGAGAGCGGCGATTTTGTCGTTCCATTTTTCTTAATTCCCTTCTTGGTTAAGTATCGGTAACTCTTCGCGATTCCGATAAAGCGGCAGCAGCAAGCAATAATCTGCTAACAGTTGCTCCATAGTGAGCGTAGAAATCTGATCTTTGAGATAGACTTTGCCAATCTGTAATTCGCTTTTTTTTACAGTAGTCAGCCGCTCTAGAGCAGCGGGCCATTCTCGGATCGGCTGATAGCCATATTGCGTATGATCCAGAGAGAGGACAAAATCTTGAGGTAGAGTTTCAAACAGTGCCGGTTTCTCTGACCAGCAGCGAGCGATTTGCTGTTGGTTTTTCGGCTGATCAATCACACTTAACCAGACAAAAGCATACTCACGAGTAATACCGATCTGGAAGTGGGCATCCATCTTATAACCTCGCTTGTTTGGTCCAAAAGCTGCCCAAGTTTCTTCTGGAGGATAGACACTTCGCCGTCGGTGCTGTGCGATATGCAGATAAAAAGGAGTGTCTAGCTTTTCTGTGAAAAAAGGGCAGACTTTTTCACCAATTTGCTGAAAAATCGGTTGGATCTCTTTACGAATTTCCTGCATTCGTTCTTCCAAGCTCGAAGCTTGGAAGACGTGAAAGCTTTTATTAGTAAATAACATAGAGTAAAATTCCTTTCTTGTATTCTAAGAGATAGTATAGCAAAAAAACACCCTTAAAATCGCAATTTAGGCGTTTTTTAAGAGTGTGTTTAACTATTTATAAAATTAGGTTTTAAAGGAGTGAAAGTCTTTTCCTCATTGAGTAAGTTTAGCAAGACATCCAAAAAGGCAGTTTGCATTTCTTCCATATTGAAATAAATACGGAAACAATAGGTGTGTTTAAAGAAAGTCTGCTGATGGATTTGATGGATAATCAATTCTTCGTTTAATCCGTTTTTATATTGGAGTACCCGTTTTCGATGTTCGGAATAATGAGGCCGGGCATGTTTTTTGAATGGACTGAATAAATAAAAAGATGTCATTTGATTTGCGGTCAACACTTGTTGAACGGCAAGTAGTTCATTATGTAGCTGTTTTCTGTCGCTGTCCGATAAATGAGCGATAAATCGTTGCGCTTGATTTTTCAGTGACCACATGAATCAATTCCTCCTTGGAGATACCAGTATTCACAAAATCAATATAACATGAAAAAAAATAAATGTAAACGCTTTATAGCGTGTGAACAAGTCGGAAATCAGCAGAACAAAAAATGATTTTAAGTTAAACACGAACGTTTAAAGAAAAATTAGTTGTTAATGTACATTATTTTGTTGACCCTTATTCTTTGCGTTGTTAGAATAGAAAACAACAAGAAGAGACTAAAAATCTATGTGAAAAAACTAACTTTTGTGAGGTGTCCGGTGGTGCAAGAAGAATTGATTTACGAAGGGAAAGCAAAGAAACTCTTCAAGACTAACAAAGATGAAGAGCTCCGTGTGGAGTATCTCGATCAGGCTACCGCGTTGAATGGATTGAAGAAAGATGCAGTTTCAGGAAAAGGAGCGCTGAATAATCAGATTACCAGTCTTATTTTTCAAGAATTAGAAAAGCAGGGTATTCCAAGTCATTTTATCAAAATATTGTCTAAACACGAACAATTAGTTTGTGAAGTTGAAATGATCCCGTTGGAAATCGTCGTCCGTAATACGGCTGCCGGCAGCTTTTCTAAGCGCCTGGGAATTGCTGAAGGGGAGCAGCTGCCTTTTCCGATTATTGAATTTTATTACAAAGAAGACCGCTTAGACGATCCTTTCATCAATGAAGATCACATTCGTTATTTGGGAATCGCCACCCCTGAGGAAGTTGCTCAAATCAAAATGCTTGCTCGACAAATCAACACCGCATTGTGCCAACTCTTTGAGAAGATTAAGATCCACTTGGTCGACTTTAAAATTGAAGTCGGAAAAAGTGATGGGAAAATTCTTTTAGCGGATGAGATTTCGCCGGATACTTGTCGCTTATGGGATCTGACAACGAAAGAACATTTGGATAAAGATGTCTATCGTCGTGAAATCGGGGATCTGATTCCTGTTTATCAAGAAGTATTAAATCGCTTAGAAAAGGAGTATAGTTCATGTATTTAGTCAAAGTTTATGTCACTTATAAAGAGTCGGTCTTGGATCCTCAAGGAGAAGCAGTCAAAGGAGCGGTTCATCGTTTGGGGTATCAAAATGTCTCTGAAATACGTATTGGGAAATATTTTGAGATCAAAGTTACAGACAGCAACAAAGAATCAGTAGCGGCAGAAATTGAAGAAGTTTGTGACAAGTTACTGGCAAATGTCAATATGGAGACTTATCGTTATGAAATCATTGAGATGGAGGATAAGGAACAATGAAATTTGCAGTAATCGTTTTTCCTGGTTCGAATTGTGATGTCGATTTAATGTATGCCATCAAAGATGTGATGGGCGCAGAAGCCGAATATGTGTGGCATGACGAGACCTCGTTAGCTGGCTTTGATGGTGTATTGCTTCCAGGAGGTTTCTCCTACGGGGATTACCTTCGCTGCGGAGCCATCGCACGTTTCTCGAATATTATGGCAGAAGTCATTCGTTTTGCAGAAGAAGGAAAACCGGTCTTTGGTACGTGCAATGGCTTCCAGATCTTGACAGAAGCTGGCTTGCTGCCAGGGGTTTTACGCAGAAATGAATCGCTGCACTTTATTTGCAAGCCGGTACAGTTGCAAGTCAATAACCAGACGCCTTTTACCTCTGAATACCAGCAAGATGAACGGATCACGATCCCTGTCGCTCATGGAGAAGGAAATTACTATTGCGACGAACAAACCTACCAGGAACTGGAAGCCAATAACCAGATTGTCTTCCGTTATGTGGATAACGTTAACGGGAGTTTACATGGTATTGCCGGCATTTGCAACAAGGCAGGCAATGTTTTAGGGATGATGCCCCATCCTGAGCGGGCAATGGAAGAGTTGCTTGGCTCAAAGGATGGCAAGAAGTTCTTTGCGTCTTTATTGAAAAATTTCGGGAAGGTGCCAGTACATGAATAAAGCAATCATAGCAGAGCCAACACCACAGGAAATCAAAGAAACCAAGCTTTATCAACAATGGGGGCTCACTGATGAAGAATACCAAATGATTTCAGAAGAAATATTAGGTCGACTACCTAATTATACAGAAACGGGTCTCTTTTCAGTAATGTGGAGCGAACATTGTTCCTATAAAAATTCCAAGCCGGTCTTGCGCAAATTTCCAACCGAAGGCCCGCAAGTTTTACAAGGACCAGGCGAAGGAGCGGGAATCGTCGATATTGGTGATGGCCAAGCAGTTGTCTTTAAAGCAGAAAGTCATAACCATCCTTCGGCCGTGGAGCCTTATGAAGGCGCCGCAACCGGCGTCGGTGGGATTATTCGTGATATTTTCAGTATGGGGGCGCGGCCCATCGCGATCCTAGATTCGTTGCGTTTTGGCGAATTGACGAATGAGCGGACCAAATACCTTTTAGAAGAAGTCGTGGCAGGAATCAGCGGCTATGGAAATTGTATCGGAATCCCTACAGTCGGTGGTGAAGTTGCCTTCGATGCCTGTTACGAAGGGAATCCATTGGTCAATGCGATGTGTGTCGGTTTGATCGACCACAAAGATATTCAAAAAGGACAGGCCAAAGGCGTCGGTAACATAATCATGTATGTGGGAGCAAAAACAGGTAGAGACGGGATCCATGGTGCAACATTTGCTTCCGAGGAGTTCGTGGAGGGAGAAGAACAGCAGCGCTCGGCTGTCCAAGTAGGAGACCCCTTCATGGAAAAATTGTTATTAGAAGCTTGTCTTGAGCTGATCCTTGAACATTCAGACAGTTTGATCGGTATTCAGGACATGGGGGCAGCCGGTCTCGTTTCTTCCAGTTCTGAAATGGCTTCAAAAGCTGGTTCAGGATTAAAACTTTATTTAGATGATGTACCGCAACGAGAAACTGGTATGACACCTTATGAAATGATGCTATCAGAATCTCAGGAGCGGATGCTGATCTGTGTGAAACAAGGACATGAAGCAGAAGTTGAAGCGTTGTTTCAAAAATACGGATTGGAAGCGGTAGTGATTGGTGAAGTAACCGATGATGGCGCGTATCGCTTGTACCATCAGGGAAAAGAAGTTGCCAATTTACCTGTTGATGCTTTGGCAGAAGATGCGCCAACTTATCATAAAGAAAAAGCAGAACCTGCTAGAATCCAAGCATTTCGTCAACAGCCTGATTTTGAACCAGTCATTGATGATGCAACAGCAGTCTTTTTACAATTGTTGCAGCAACCCACGATTGCTTCAAAAAAATCGATTTTTGAAACCTATGATTCTCAAGTGAGAACCAATACCGTTGTTGGCCCAGGAAGTGACGCTGCAGTCCTGCGGATCAAAGGGACCAACAAAGCTTTAGCTATGACCACGGACTGTAATGCTCGCTACTTGTACCTTGATCCTGAACGAGGCGGACAGATTGCTGTAGCAGAAGCAGCTCGCAATATTGTTGCTTCTGGGGGACGACCACTAGCGATCACAGACTGTCTCAACTATGGCTCGCCGGATAAACCAGAAGGCTTTTGGGAGTTATGGACATCGGCAGAAGGGATTGCCAAAGCTTGTGAAATTCTAGAAACTCCTGTTATTTCAGGTAATGTTTCGCTGTACAATGAAACCAACGGGCAGGCAATCTATCCAACACCAGTGATTGGTATGGTAGGGCTGATTGAAAAGGTCGAACATATCACCACACAACATTTCCAGACACCGGAGGATTTGATTTATTTGATTGGAGAAACGAAGGCCGACTTTAACGGCAGTGAACTCCAAAAATTACAAAATGGGTCGATCAATGGCCGTTTGATGGCATTTGATCTATTAGAAGAAAAACAGAATCAGGAAATCGTCTTATCTGCGATCCAGGCTGGACTTGTAAAAAGTGCCCATGACTGTGCAGAAGGCGGATTAGCTGTTGCATTAGCTGAATCTGCGTTTAAGAAGAATGTCGGTATATCTGTTCAACTAGATTTGCCGCAATCTTGGCTTTTTTCAGAAACACAATCGCGATTTGTGCTGTCCATTGCTCCAGAAAATCAAACCGCTTTTGAAGCTTTGGCAGGTGATAGCGCTTGTCTCATCGGAAAAGTTACAGCAGAACCGCAACTAAAAATCCAAGGTAGCGGTGGAATGATCGTAGTGGAAACAGCCTTAGCATGTAAGAAATGGGAGGAAGCAATTCCATGTCTATTGAAGTAAAAAGCTTGAATGAAGAATGCGGGGTTTTTGGTGTCTGGGGTCACCCTGATGCTGCCCGAGTTACTTATTTTGGCTTGCACAGTTTACAGCATCGGGGACAAGAAGGCGCTGGGATCGTCGCAAATCAGCAAGGCAAACTTGCCGGACATCGGGATCTTGGCTTATTAGCAGAAGTTTTTTCCGATGAACGACTTCTTCAACGATTGACAGGTGAAGCAGCAATCGGACATGTTCGCTATGCTACTGCAGGCAATGGCAGCGTCGATAATATCCAACCTTTTCTTTTTAAGTTTTTTGATCAGCAGATTGGGTTGGCGCACAACGGGAACTTAACCAATGCCAAGAGTTTGCGGAAATCACTTGAGTCTGAAGGAGCCATTTTTCATTCAAATTCAGATACCGAAATTTTGATGCATCTGATTCGCCGCAGTGGTCAAGCGAATTTGTTGGATCGCATCAAAGAAGCGCTGAATCAAGTGAAAGGTGGATTTGCCTATCTTTTGCTGACAGAAGATGCGATGATCGCTGCTCTTGATCCAAATGGATTTCGGCCACTCTCGTTAGGAAAAATGGTCAATGGTGCTTATGTGATTGCTTCAGAGACTTGTGCTTTAGAAGTGATCGGAGCTGAATTTGTTCGAGATATCTGTCCTGGGGAAGTTGTCATTGTGGATCAAGCGGGCTACCGTGTTGAAACATATACGGAAGAAGTCCAACCAGCGATTTGCTCAATGGAATTCATTTATTTTGCACGACCAGATTCGAATATTGCCGGCGTCAATGTCCATACTGCACGAAAAAATATGGGACGTAATCTTGCCCAAGAAGCACCGATCGAAGCAGATATGGTGATCGGTGTACCGAACTCATCCTTATCGGCCGCCAGCGGGTTTGCAGAAGAATCTGGCATTCCTTACGAATTAGGATTAGTCAAAAATCAATACATTGCACGAACATTTATCCAGCCCACTCAAGAATTACGGGAACAAGGCGTTCGGATGAAGCTATCTGCCGTCCGGGGTGTGGTTGAAGGAAAAAAAGTGATCATGGTGGATGACTCGATCGTTCGCGGCACTACTAGCCGACGAATCGTTCAATTGTTAAAAGAAGCCGGTGCCAAAGAAGTTCACGTTCGGATTGCTTCACCGCCATTAAGATATCCTTGTTTTTACGGAATCGATATTCAGACGCGGAAAGAACTGATCGCTGCTCGGCAAAGTGTCGAAGAAATTCGCCAAACGATCGGTGCCGATTCGTTGGCTTTTCTCAGTGAGACTGGCTTGATCGAAGCAATCGGGTTAGATTTAGATGCCCCCTATTCTGGATTGTGCATGGCCTATTTCAATGGTGATTATCCTACACCGCTTTATGATTATGAAGAAAGCTATTTAGCGTCGCTCGAATAAATGGTACAGGAGGAACTCAAAGTGGCAAATGCTTATGCAAAGGCTGGTGTTGATGTGAACGCCGGGTATGAAGTCGTTGATCGAATCAAAAAACATGTCAAAAGAACAGAACGGTTAGGTGTAATGGGTGCCATCGGTGGTTTTGGCGGCTGTTTTGACTTGTCAAACTATCCGCTGAAAGAACCAGTGCTGGTATCCGGTACTGATGGTGTAGGAACGAAATTATTAGTAGCGATCCAACAAAATCAACACCAAACGATTGGAATCGATTGTGTTGCGATGTGTGTCAATGATATTGTCGCTCAAGGAGCAGAACCGATCTATTTTTTGGATTATGTCGCAGTGGGCAAGAATGATCCCGAAAAAATCGAACAAATTATCGCCGGGGTTGCAGAGGGCTGCGTTCAGTCGGGAGCGGCTCTGATAGGCGGTGAAACAGCAGAAATGCCAGGGATGTACTCGGAAGAGGACTATGACTTGGCTGGTTTTGCGGTGGGAATTGTTGAAAAATCTCGTCTGATCACGGGAGCATCGATTGAACCGGGACATTTTCTGATCGGGCTGCCTGCTTCTGGTATCCATTCAAACGGGTATTCATTGGTTCGCAAGATCTTTTTTGAACAGCAAGGTTTTCAAATGGCAGAGAAGTTGCCGGAATTAGGCGGAAAAACTCTCGGAGAAGAATTGTTAACACCAACGAGAATCTACGTATCCGCTGTACTGCCGTTACTTGAAAAACAATTAATTGACGGTATCTCGCATATCACGGGTGGCGGCTTTATCGAGAATATTCCCCGGATGTTGCCGCCGCAGACAACAGCAGAAATCACACTGGGAACGTGGCCGCAACTGCCGATTTTTGAGGCTCTAGCTTCTTATGGAAAAATCCCGGCCCATGAAATGTATGAGATCTTCAATATGGGGATTGGGATGGTTCTTGCTGTTGCACCAGAGAAGAAAGAACAAGTGCTAGCTTTGTTAAACGAGCAGAATGAAGCAGCTTACGTTATTGGTAAAGTAACGGAGGCTCAAGAACATGCGGTTCTTTTACAAGGAGATCCGCTATGAGGATCGCTGTTTTTGCATCAGGAAACGGCAGTAATTTTACCGCAATTGCCGATGCGATTAGAGGAGAAGAACTCAAAGGGGCTACATTAGCGCTGCTGTTCTCAGATAATGCCGCCGCATTTGTCTTGGAACGGGCTAAAGACGCGGGGGTACCGACATTGCAGTTATCCCCGCAGAAATTTCCTTCGAAAGCAGCGTTCGAAGCCGCACTGTTGAACGAGTTGGCGGAACATTCGATTGAGCTGATCGTTTTGGCAGGCTATATGCGGATCGTTGGACCTACGTTGCTAGCCGCTTTTCCCAATAGAATCATCAATCTGCATCCCTCATTGCTGCCTAGTTTTCCTGGAAAATCCGGTATTGCCGATGCCTTTCATTATGGAGTGAAGGTGACTGGGATCACCATTCATTACGTTGACAGTGGTATCGATACGGGGCCGATCATTGCGCAAGAAGTGGTACGTATCGAATCGGAAGATACATTAGAAAGCTTAGAAGCAAAGATCCATCAATTAGAGCATCGAGTCTATCCAGCGGTCATAGCTGAAATCATTCATAAAGGAGACCATCAATCGTGAAAAAAAGAGCGTTGATCAGTGTGTCAGATAAACAAGGGATCGTATCTTTTGCCAAAAATTTAGTACAAAACGGCTACGAAATCATTTCGACAGGAGGGACAAAATCTGCTCTGGAAGCGGCTGGTCTTGAACCGATTGCGATAGAAACGGTCACAGGATTTCCCGAAATGATGGACGGACGTGTCAAAACATTGCATCCAAAGATCCACGGTGGTTTGCTGGGTCGCCGGGACCTGCCTGAACATTTAGCAGCAATGGAAAAACATGACATTGCGCCGATCAATCTGGTTGTTGTCAACCTTTATCCTTTTAAGGAAACGATTGCCCAAGCGGATGTGACAGAAGAGCAAGCCATTGAGAATATCGATATCGGTGGACCAAGCATGCTGCGCTCCGCTGCAAAAAACTTTGCTGCAGTGACAGTGATCGTTGATCCTAAAGATTATCCCCTCATTCTAGATGAATTGACGGAAACCGGTCAGACGCAGCTTGCCACGCGCAAACGCTTAGCGGCTAAAGTATTTCGCCATACAGCAGCTTATGACGCCTTGATCGCCGATTATTTGACAAAAGCAGTTGAAGAATCTGAACCGGAGAAGTTGACACTGACGTATGAATTGAAACAAACGTTGCGCTACGGAGAAAATAGCCATCAAACTGCTGCTTTTTATCAAGATGCATTGCCAGTTCCTTATTCGATCGCTAGTGCAAAACAACTTCACGGCAAAGAATTGTCCTACAACAACATCAAAGATGCGGATGCCGCTTTGCGAATCGCAAAAGAATTTACGGAACCCACTGCAGTCGCTCTTAAACATATGAATCCTTGTGGTATCGGAACAGCGACGACGATTTTTGACGCTTTTGAACGGGCATACGAAGCAGATCCAGTTTCGATTTTTGGAGGAATCATCGTATTGAATCGCCCCGTTGATGAAGCAACAGCTGCGGCACTGCATCAAATATTTCTTGAGATCGTGATTGCGCCTGCTTTTGAACCAGCGGCGCTGGATATTTTGACGAAGAAGAAAAACATTCGCTTGATGACGTTAGATTTTGTAGCAAATCCTGTCGAAACAGAAATGGTCTCTGTATTAGGTGGTTTATTAGTTCAAGAACAAGATACATTAGCAGAATCTCCTAAGGATTGGACGGTCGTAACGAAACGTCAGCCTAGCAAGAATGAGTTGGAAGCAATGGCTTTTGCTTGGAAAGCGGTAAAACATGTCAAATCAAATGCCATCGTTTTAGCGAACCAATATCAAACAGTTGGAATTGGTGCTGGCCAAATGAATCGCGTGGGTTCTGTAAAAATCGCCATTGAACAAGCTGCTGAAGCTGGAAAATTAACGGATGCAGTTTTAGCTAGCGATGCGTTCTTCCCAATGGATGATAGCGTGGAATATGCTGCAAAACGGGGAATCAAGGCGATCATTCAACCTGGAGGCAGTATTAAAGACCAAGCGTCTATCGAAATGGCAGATCAATACGGAGTAGCGATGATCTTTACTGGCGTTCGGCATTTTAGACATTAAAAGACATTAAATTCAGGAGGAGCAGATGAAGCTTTTAGTTATTGGTAGTGGTGGTAGGGAACATGCAATCGCCAAGAAATTACTCGCAGATCCGATCGTAGAAACAGTCTACTGCGCGAAAGGGAATCCGGGCATGGTCAGCGATGGCATTCAGGTAGTTGCTATCCCTGAAACAGACCATCAAAGCTTGATCGCGTTTGCAAAAGAGATGGCCATCGATTGGACCTTTGTAGGCCCTGAAGTTCCTTTGCTTAATGGCATCGTTGATGATTTCCAAGCTGCAGGATTGAACATTTTTGGCCCAAATAAAGCAGCGGCGATGATTGAAGGTTCGAAGGAATTTGCCAAAGAATTGATGGCAAAATATCAGATTCCAACCGCTGAATACCAGTCTTTTGTAGATAGTGAAAAAGCGAAAGCGTATATCCAAGAAAAAGGTGCCCCAATCGTAATCAAAGCAGACGGTTTAGCTGCTGGAAAAGGGGTCGTTGTCGCAGCAACAGTGGATCAGGCACTGGCTGCGGTAGAAGAAATGTTGGAAGAACAAAAATTTGGTCAAAGTGGTGCCAAAGTTGTGATCGAAGATTTTCTGGAAGGAGAAGAGTTTTCGCTGCTGGCTTTTGTTCATGAAGAGCAAGTTTATCCCATGGTGATTGCGCAAGATCATAAACGAGCGTTTGATGGGGATGAAGGACCGAATACTGGTGGAATGGGAGCTTACTCTCCTGTTCCGCAAATTCCTCAGTCAATGATCGATCAAGCAATCGAGACGGTTTTGATCCCGGCTGCTACAGGAATGATTGATCAAGGAACACCCTTTACGGGTATTTTATATGCGGGGCTGATTGCCACAGTTGAAGGACCTAAAGTGATTGAATTCAATGCTCGTTTTGGAGATCCAGAGACGCAAGTCGTTTTGAGTCGGCTAACGAGTGGGTTAGCTCAGATTATTGATGCATTGCTCAATGGAAGACAGCCGGAAATTACTTGGAATCAGCAGTTTTCTGTTGGTGTGGTCGTGGCGGCTGAAGGGTATCCAGAAACCTATCAACAGGGAATGATCATTCCGCAAAAAGCGGCTGAAGATGTTCAACTGTTTTATGCAGGGGTTGCTGAAAGAGCAGGAGAATTGGTGGCAGCAGGCGGGCGAGTATTTTTAGCGGAAGGGCAAGGTGCTTCTTTGGAGGAAGCGCAAAAGAGAGTTTACCAAGCGCTAGCAAAAATGCCTTTGAACAAGATGTTTTATCGAAAAGATATCGGTGCCAAAGCATTAAAGTAACCGCAACTTCTCTTTGGTTCCATCGTTTAAACAAAAGATCGCTGATGAGAGAACAGCGATCTTTTTTTCTTAAAAAGAGGTAGCGTTTTCAAACGGATATGCTAAAATAGAAGAGCAAACAGAGGAGGAAAAATACGTGAAAAAAATTAAATTTGGTTCAACCGATTTAGAAGTTTCAAGTGTCATTTTGGGATTGATGCGAATCAATAATGCAAAAGATCCTGTAGCTGTACTGACGACAGCAATCGAGAATGGTATTACTTTCTTTGATCATGCAGATATCTATGGCGGTGGCGAATGCGAAAGTATTTTTGCAGATGCCCTTGCACAAACCGAATATAAAAGGGAAGATCTTTTCATTCAATCGAAATGTGGTATCGTCCCAGGGAAAATGTTCGATTTTTCGAAAGAACACATTATTAAATCCGTTGAAGGCAGTTTGAAACGCTTGAAAATGGATTATCTTGACGCGTTGCTGTTGCATCGCCCGGATACGTTAGTGGAGCCCGAAGAAGTCGCTGCTGCTTTCGACGAGCTGGAAAAAGCGGGAAAAGTTAAGTATTTTGGAGTCAGCAATCAAAATCCTGGTCAAATCGAATTGTTGAAAAAATATGTCTCTCAACCATTGCTGGCCAATCAATTGCAATTTGGCATCATGCATACTGGAATGATCGATCGAGGCATCCATGTCAATATGACGGATAGCGGCAGTGTCGATCATGATGGCGGCATTCTTGAGTATTCTCGGCTGAATGATATGACGATCCAAGCGTGGTCGCCATACCAATATGGATTCTTTGAAGGTGTCTTCATCGGAAATGAGAAATTCCCAGAACTGAATGCAAAACTAGAAGAATTGGCTGAGAAGTATCAAACGACTGCGACAGGAATCGCATCTGCTTGGATTCTACGGCACCCAGCAAATATGCAGGTGATTGCTTAAATGGTCACATAAAAGTATATAGTAATTTCATCGTCAACAACCTCGATCTTCTCAATAATATTTTCTATCAAGCTCCGTCTGGTAGAGAAATCCATTTCTTCAAATCTATCAACTAACTCTTCTAATGATTTTTCAAACTCTTCTTTATCTTTTTTACTCACCGTCTGATTCAACTGTGATTCTAATTTTTCTATTTTCTCTTTGAGCTCATCGGTTTTATTATCTAAGATATTTGTGGATATTTTATCTGATAGATATAAATCTAATAACTTTGATTGTTGAGCGTTAAGTCGGGCGATTTCTCTAATGATAGGTTTATTATCTATTTCGTTATTATCTTCTTTTAAAGCAAACTTAGAACTTTCTGCTCTTTTTTTTATTTCACTCATAATCGCTGCGTCCAAAAAATCGCATCGATAAGATTTGCCTGAGCAAGTCCAACCGTATTTTTGCTTATGCTTGTAAGTCCTGCACGAGCAACGATAATACTTATGTTTATATTTTTTCCCGTTGGCGGTTCTAACGCTCTCATATCCATTGTAAGGCTTTCCGCACTTGTGGCATATAATTAATCCCGAAAATAAATAACTGTGGTTAAACGCATTGCTGTGAGGTCTATTGCTAATTAAACGCTGAACTTTGTTGAAATCTTTTGTAGAAACGATTGGTTCGTGTTTAGCATCATATACTTTGTTTTGATATTTCTGTTTTCCGCAATAATAATGAGATTGAAGCCTTCTTCTGACGGTAGAGTCCATGAAGCTATCTTCAAAAACGGGGAATTCTTTTTTCAACACAGAAACAATCTTATTTATCGCTTGTCCACTTAAAAAAAGTTCAAACATTCGTTTAACAGCTAATGCTTGTGTTTCTTGTATTTCTAATTCGCCTGTAATTTGATTGTACTCATACCCAAATGGAACATTACCGCCGCCCATGTAATAACCACGCTTCACACGTTCGAGTTTCCCCATTGACATGCGTTCAGTAATGTTATCACGCTCCAATTGGGCGAAAACTGAAAGAATTCCGATCATTGCACGACCGAAAGAGGTAGTAGTATCAAAACTTTCTTGCATACTGATGAAGTCAACGTTGTTTTTTAGAAATACATCTTCGATCAAATACATAGTGTTCTTTTGGCTACGTGATAGGCGGTCAAGCTTGTAAACGATGACGACATCTATTTTATTGTTTTCGATATCTTCGATCATTTCATTAAGCGCTGGCCGTTCAAGCTTAGCGCCAGAAAAAGCCGCATCTGTATAGGTCTTGAACACTTTATAATCTTTTGCTACTGCGTAAGCGTTGAGTTTTTCCGTTTGTGCTTCGATCGAGTATCCTTCTTTTTCTTGTTGAGGAGTGGAAACTCGAATATATAAGCCCGCTTTTTTCATTGTATCAACTCCTATTTATTGTTAAAATAGGCATAGGGAATAAGCCTATCGTTTATTGCTTAGCACGCCATTCTGTGAGGGGAGGGCGTGTCTTGTTTTTTACAGACCTAATAACTCTTTTTTCTTCGTTTCAAATTCATCTAAAGAGATTATTCCCATATCTAAAAGCTCTTTCATTTCTTTAACTTGTTCGACTGCAGAAGTTTTAGCTGGTGCATTAGTTTTACGACTATTTTTTTCGTCCATTCTATTTTTTACATATTCAACGAAAGCAGCGACGTCTCCAACATTAATCCATTTCATATTAACTTTGTTGCCCGACGCATAAAACGATAAAGTATAACCCATTGCTTTTTTACCAAATTCTATCGACGATATATTTGAATACGGAAAAGACTCGCTATCAAAACCAAAAGTTCGTTTTCCGTAGAAGAACAATCGTTTGTTTGTAGCTAATAAAATTCCGTTTTTAACTGTATCGCTCCCCAATGATTTGGTTTCATAAACACCAAAAACTCCCTCCATGAGCTTTTCCCCTGGATCTAAATGCTCTTGCGCGAATCTCAACTGTTTAGATATTTTTTTGTTATTCACATCCAAAGCCATTTTAAACTCCTCATTTCTTTGATATAATTATTTTGATATTAAATACTAACCCTAGCCGCAGCGCCAACTACGACTGGGGTATTTTTTTATAGGTTGTAAATAACTTGTACAGCTTTTCCGATAACTTTTGCTGGGTTTTCTGCTGTTATTACTATCGGTGAGTATTTAGGATTATCAGCTACCAACATAACTAAGTTGTCTTGTCTTTTTATTCTTTTTAGTGTAGCTTCTGAATCCCCATTTATTTGAACTGCTGCGATTTCTCCATCTTCAACTTCTTCTTGTAGCCTTATCAATACGTTAGCACCATTTGGTATGCCTGGGCTCATACTATCGCCAGAAATATGCAATGCGATAATATCTCCGCTAGGCAAAGATGATGTTACGACTGGAATGTACTCTTCGATATTCTGCTCTGCCGTTATTGGTGCTCCTGCGGCAATATTACCTAAAAGAGGGATATATGAAATTTTATCAGGAAAAATTAAGTTATTAGGTTTTTCAAAATCTAACCCTAAAATATATTCAGGTTTCACACCTAACGCTCTGGCAAAATCATCAACTCTGTTTAAAGGAAATTCTCTAGTTTTATTGAAATACCTCGATACTGCCGACTTAGCCATTCCAACCCTTCGAGCGATTTCACTTACAGATAAATTTTTCTCTTCTTTTAATTGATTTAATAAGTCAATTATTTCATCATTCGATCTCATTTTTTTCACCTCCTATATAATGTAAGTTTATTATACCACCGTTCCCAAAAGAATACAATAAGTTCTCTTAAAAAAACTTTTTGCTTTTATTTTTGTAATTATTGTTGACAAAAGAGAACGAGGTTGTTATATTGATAGTGTACTCAAAAGAGAACGAAAGGAGTTGAGAAGTATGACAGTCGATTTAAGAAGATTGAAAGCTGAGAGAATCGCAAAAGGTTTGACACAAGATGAAATGGCTAATTTGATGGGTTGGTCGTCAAGAACACCATACGCAAAACGTGAAAACGGCATTGTATCAATCGGCGCTGACGAGTTAGCTAAAATGGCTAGTATTTTAGGTTTTGAAAAAAGCCAACTCGAAATTTTTTTTACAACAAACGTTCCCAATAAAGAACGAAAATAAAAAGGAGGCAATTTAAATGACAAACTTACAAATTTTCGCTTTTGAGGAAAAAGAAGAAATCAGAACGTTATTGATTAATGATGAACCTTATTTTGTCGGAAAAGATGTGGCAGAAGTGCTGGGGTACCAAAACGGTAGTCGAGATGTGAATCGCCATGTAGATGATGAAGATAAGCTGACGCACCAAATTAGTGCATCAGGTCAAAACCGTAATATGACAATCATCAACGAATCCGGACTATACAGCTTAATCCTAAAATCCAAGCTCCCATCAGCCAAGAAGTTCAAACGTTGGGTAACGAGCGAAGTCCTACCTCAAATCCGAAAGCACGGCATGTACGCAACAGACGACCTACTAAACAATCCAGACTTGCTGATCGAAGTAGCAACGAAGCTCAAAGAAGAACGCACATTACGATTGGTTGCAGAACAAAAGGTAGCTGAAATGCAACCAAAGGTAAATTATCACGACATTATCCTAGCAAATAAAAGCGTTACGCCAATCAGTTTTATCGCTAAAAACTATGGCATGAGCGCAATGCAAATGAACAAGTTGCTGCATGATTTTGGCATCCAATACCGACAAGGTAAGGCGTGGCTGCTGTATGCGAAGTATCAAAACGAAGGATACACACATATCGAAATGGTGCCAGTACAAGGAACGGACAATCTAAAGCCAATTATGAAGTGGACACAAAAAGGTCATTTGTTCCTATACAACTTTTTGAAAGAACGCGACATTTTGCCAAATATCGAATTGTTTTAAAGGAGGCTGCCTAATGACAACAACAATATACCCCAATGGAATCAAAGTCCACTGTGTCTGGCAAGATGGCACTCACATGAAAGAAGGGGAAAAGATTCCTTTGGAAGTTCAGAAAAAAGCGGTTCAATCGGTTTTGAAGATGATGAAGGAGGAACCAAAATGGAAATCACAATCAAAGCAACACCAGAAGAAATAGCAAAAATGCTCCAAACTATTGTGAGTAGCAAGGAGCAGACTAAGCGCAAACATCCAGAATCGAAAATAGAATATGATCCGCAGACGGGTGAAGGAATACTTAGCGATAATGAGCAGCTAAAATTTACTGGCGGTTTGAAAATTGCTGGTAAACCTGTCTAAAAGTCTTTGTTGATTTCTTTGATTATCAAACCGTATAACTTTTGATACTCGATATAGGGATCAAAATCGATATCTACCGTAATATCATTTCCTCGTCTTGACTCGTTTTTCGCAATGCTTAGCAATTTAGTTTTTTCTTGATCGTACATTATCTCTAATGAAGCGATTGCTAAATCATGAGCGCGTTGTTCATTCGTTAAAGACATAAGCTCCACCTCCTTATCATTATTTCAGCCTGTCACACTGATAAGGAAATTATACCAAAGAAAGGAGAATGACATTGAATGAAGTTTCAACAAATTTTGACTATTCAATAGTAGATGATACCACGGCTCAATTTTTAAAAGTAAAAGAACAAGAGCTACAGTCAATCGTTCTAAACAGTTCCATCCAGTTAGGAGAAAAACTTATAGAAGCACAAGAAAAGCTGGCAAGTTATAAAACAGGTACCTTCGAAAAGTGGTTCACATCAATCGGCTTAAAAAAGAGAACTGTTTACAACTATATCAATCAAGCTAAATTTGTGCATCAAATGCACGAATACGAACAAATCGAAATGTTCCAAGAACTACCAACCACACTCAAAACAGAAATATCCAAACCGTCAGCTAAACCAGAAGCGGTAGAAATGGTGCTCTCAGGCGATATAAAAACCACCAAAGAATATCGAGAGCTTGAGAAACAGCTAAAAGCAAAGGATGAGCAAATTAAACTACAAGCACAGATGATTGATGATCTGAATGAGCAAGAAACGGAAGTAGTTGAAAAAGAAGTCATTGTCGAGAAGGTTCCAGACGACTATCAGCAGCTTAAGCAATCTACAAAGATTATTGATGAAATCACCAAAGAAAATCAATCGCTTAAAGCTGAACAGGAAGCTTTGAAACAACGGATAGCGGATTCCGAAAAAGCGTTGCAAGAAAAAGCGAAGGTTGAAAATGATGAACTAGAACAAGCACACCTAAAACGTCTACAACGTGATGCCGATATCAGTGTTCATAAACTCATTATCAATATGAATCAATTTGTTAAAGAACAAGCGGTAACGGTATACGATTCGCAAGCAATCGCTGGTGCGAACGATGAGACAAAGCAAAAACTCACGGATTCAATTTCCAGAGTTGAAAAACTATTAAAACAAATCAAACAAGAAATCGGAGGAGAAGTAGCATGGGTAATCAATTAACTAAAAACAACACGATCGCATTGATCCACACATTGGAAACACAAGGCAAACAAAGTGAAGCGCTGGTAAGTTTGTTGCGTGAAATGGGAAATGTCAAAGAAGAAATGATTGAGCTGAAAGACGAAGTAAAAGAGCACGTCAGTGAAAGCCGCTCATTATATGAAAAAATGTCTGAGCAAGTCACTATCACCTATGAAGAGCAAAGGAATTGCGTTCAATTGTCAACAAACTTGCCATTAGCTTAACCGAAGAACATCAAAAGCGCCAAGGTAAAACATACAGCGGCAATCTATTTAAAGCTTGGAAAGGGATGTTCATGAGCCGCATCCACTCTAAGCTTAAAAACGCATGAACGTTGTCCGTTACACATCAATTAAACGAGTTGATTACGACGAAGCTTTAGCTTATTTAAATGTACTAACCTACGAACACTTTAGTCTGGCAGATTTGCAAGCAACGCCTGCAGTATTGAACGTTTTGGAATTGGAGGAGAAATAATGGAATTTGAGAACGTCAAAGATGCGCTAAAAAGTGCAATGGAGTATGCCGAATCATCGAATTTACAAGTAGACGGAAAGCCAGCAACTTACGAGGACTTTCAAGAGCTGATGAAAGAGCATATCTATGCTATTGCAGATTTGTCGGGTATTGATGAAGTGGCCGATCGCAACTGGAGTATTGGATGAAAAATAACCCCACGCGGAAGGAGGGGCTAGGGTGGAACAAATACTATGCTTGATAGTCTATTCTGTAGCTTTCATTTGTAATGCGCTAATGAAAAAACTATTTCCCGAAAATTCTTTTTATAAGTGGTACGCTCTCGGGATTTGCATTGGTTTCACTATTTTCATAGCTTTTTATAATTGAACGCGTGATAGGAAGGATTCTTAACGTGAAGAATTCAACCGTAACTTCATCGTTTGAACTTTTATAAATATCATAGAATTCAACAAAGGTTTCATAATCTTTCTTAGGAACATAGTTCAGGCAACTGAAATAATACTTGCCGAATCTTTTCTGATTGTTCGCTTGAGGATATTCCATAACTTCTCCAAAAGATTGAACAAAGTTATCAAACATTCTTTTAACATATAGATCGTTTTGCTCGTATTTCTTTTGTTTAAACTTTATTTCATTGACTTTTAGATCGTGTTTGTTACTTAGATAAGTCGTAATCATCGGAGATATCAGTGAAATAACGGCAACAATAAGCGCGAAGGTAACAGTTGAATCAATTGCATTAATAACACCACCAGTTTTTAAACAATTATACCAAAGGAGCAAACACATTGAAAAATAAACTAGCAAAAACAACAGCAATCATCGGACTAGCACTAGGCAGCGGAGTTATCGGCTACGCAGCAAGCAACGCATTTCAGGACTTGGACACAATCAAGGCAAACTTCAACACAGTGCTGCAATACGGCCAAACCAAATCACAACGTGTGTCAGAACTCGAATCACAGCTATCCAACAACACTCGCACACAGGAGCAGCTGAAGGCAGAAATTGAGCAAATCAAATCGGACAAGCAGAAGGAAATTGAAGCCAAGCAGCGAGAGATCGAACAAAAGCAACAGGAGATCGCTACAAAGCAACAGGAAGCCGATAGCTTGCGCCAACAACTGAACACAGTGCAAAACGACAAGGAGCAGTTAGAACAGCGTGTGAGCGAGTTACGGCAGTATACGGATCAAAAAGTAGGGGAGTTGGGGAAATGATTAAAAGAATCACTATATCAGTTGAGGAAGATAGTGGGTCAACAATGCAGCATACCGTCTCAACAAAAGAAGAAGCACTCGCTTTGATCGATCGATACTTTAAGGAGGAGTCAGCATGAATAAAAAATGGTTAGCCAGTCTAAATAGAAACTACTTTTACAAAGCACGCCAACTCCAAGCAATTTCATATTTGAGCATTTGGTTAAACATTGTACTTTTGTTAACTCTGATTTGGATCATGGGGGTTAAATAGTATGACCAGAGCTGAAGCACTCCGTATCGGAAAAATCATTGCTGACCGCCGGTAAAAGTATAACAAGCCGTTGATTCAGTCAAGGCAGAATATTGAACGGATGAAGAAACGGAGGATTGCATGGTGAAATCTTACGTGTATCGGACAAAGTGCAAAGAAACGAATCGCAGCTTTCACTTCATGACATACACGGAGAGTTAGTGTTGATAGCACAAAATAAACAGGACAAAGAAACCGTGGCTATCTATCTTGACGACAGACAAATATTTAGACTCATCCAACATCTAACTAAATACCTTATGCATACAAAAAGACTCCGGCCGCCAAGCATAGAGTCTTACGAAAATATTTACCTAAGTTTACCACAAATCGAGAGGAGTGGGAAGATGTCAGATTATATCGCAACAAATTACGACAGCCTGATGCAAGACGAAAGCAGTCATGTGATGCCTAATATCCATTCTTTAGACGACAACGAGGAAGAAGTAGACCTGTCAGCACATTGGAATGAGGACGATAACGGAACGATTGTTCATGAATCGGATTGGATGTTTATAGGTTATCGAGAAAACAAAAATGGCACGCTTGCTAAATATGTCGTACAGCAAGAGAATTTCTTACTTATAGTTGATGAATATGGACCAAAATCACTGAGGATGGACACGATGAAAATTATCAGTGGTAAAGATTGGCTGAAGCAAAGACAGGAGGAGTTTAAGTGAGCGAAACTACCTTAGTTGAGAAGTTGATCCAACTACGAAAAAAAGTTCCTTATATCAAGAAAGAACAAAAGCAATATATCAAATTTTCAGTGGTAAGTTCTGAAACAGTATTGACAGAGTTCAATACTCATATGAACGAACTGAATATTTATCTCAAAACAGAAGTAGTAAATAAAACTATTGAAAGACAAAAGATAGGTGTAAACGAGAAAACTAAGAAAGATATATTTAGCTATCTTGTAACGCTCGATATGAAGTATACGTGGATCAATGGTGACAATCCATCTGAAAGAGAAGAGGTAACATTCTCGGCAATTGCTGATGATGAAAATTCTTCGTATGCATACGGACAAGCTTTAACATATGCAGAAAAAACGTTCTTTATGAAAGAGTTTAATATTCCTGCGGATGACGTGGATCCTGATGTGTTTCAAAAAGAAATTCTAAAACGTATTCCAGCAAGCCCTGAACAAATCGAAGCCATACACATTCAGTTAGGAAAGCTAGAAGAATTAACAGAGCAACCGAAACTTGCGTTCTTAGAACAAGCAAAAATGACAAACGGTGTAAATGCGAAGAAAGCTCCTGAAGAGTTCACCGGATATGATTTTGGGTTAGTGATGAACACCTTAACCGGATGGGTTAATGGATATGAAAAGAAAAAAAGTAAGAAGTGATTTGAATGAACAACCTTTCGTATCTAGCAAAAATAATAAAAGTTGAAGGCAATCGCCTGACGCTAGAACTCAAAGATGAACTAAATATCGCACGTCTCAAAACAATATTTGATGGATATGACGGCGAGCGACAAGCGGAACTATTCATCAAAGATCCACGAGGGTTCACAGTCGAGCAGAGAGCGTTTGTGTTTTCTCTCATGAATGATATTTACAGATACACTGGACAACCATTTGACGACTTAAAAAATATATTTTACTGGCAATTTCGGTTTTAACAGGCAAAAATATTAGTTTGAAAAATATTTCCACGAATACAGTGGATGATGTATCTTTGCTGGCTGATTTGGTACTCGACTTTATCTTCGATGGAGATATCCCTTTCAAAGATGGATACGAGGTTCCGCCACAAAATGAACAGTACTTTTCTATAAATGTGTGACGAACAGGACCTGCTGCATTTGTGGTAAAAAGAACGCTGACATCGATCACTTTGACAAAGCTTTGGGAAGACGAAAGCGGAAAGAAGTAGATCACACAGAATTTACTTTTGCAGCGCTTTGTAGAACTCACCATACCGAGAAGCACCAAATGGGAATTACGGAGTTTAAGAAGAAGTATCACGTTATAGGCATCAAATTGAATCAAGACGAGATTAAAAAGTTGAGGATCGGAGGTTAAGAACTTGGCTGAAATAAGTTGGATTAAGCTTAGCACTGGTTTACCAGACAACAAAAAGATTAAGCGTATCAGAAAGCTTCCAGAAGGCGACAAGGTTATCTTGTTTTGGGTATTCCTCTTAGCTAGAGCAGGGGAGAGCAACCAAAGCGGAGGATATTCCTAACGGATACTATGCCTTATCAAGAGGAAGACTTAGCTGCAGACTTTGATTTCAATATTGAATTTGTTCAATTTGCCTTAATTACTCTTGAAAAATACTCAATGATAACAAGATATCAAGATATTTTGTTTATCAAAAATTGGGAAGAATACCAGTCTATTGAGGGTTTGGAGAAGGTAAGGAACAGAATAGAATACGTCAGGCTAGGTACAAAGAAACAAAGACAACTAACGTTAGGTAACGTTACCGCTAACGTTAGTGGTAACGCGGAAGTAACGGAGAGTAACGCAACAGATATAGATAAAGAATTAGATAAAGAAAGAGATATAGATAAAGAGAAAATACCATATAGCGACATCATCAAATACTTGAACGAAGCAACAAGTAAATCATTCAAAGTTACTCAAAAATGGAAAGACCTGATCAAAGCAAGATGGAATGAAGGCCAACGATTAGATGATTTCAAAAAAGTAATTGATGTGAAAACAAACCAATGGTTGAACAACCAAGAAATGAATAAGTACCTAAGACCAGCAACACTCTTTGGAAATAAGTTTGATGATTATTTGAATGAGTATCGTCCACAAGTTAATTCTTCAATCTCCGATGAAATTGCTGAATCACAAAGGAGGTTGTTAGAAGCATATGAACAATGAACTTAGATTAGTTGCTGAGATAACTAACAATCCATCAATCATTACCAATATTGATATCGATTCAGAATGGTTTGAAAGTCCTCAGTGCAAACTGATTGTCGAAGCTATGACAAGACTACGAGGAATGAAATACACCACTGAACAGGTCCATCGGGAAATGCGAACCATCGACTACTTCAAAACAGGAACAGCAGATGAATTAGACATCCTAAAAAATTCTGCGAATCAGCTTGGAATCGAAAGAGAACTAGCAAGGATCATACACAATGATTATCTTGATCGCAAGTTGCACTCAGCGTCCATAAAATACGCTGAGACGCTTTCTAAGACAGATGGGGATAAGTTATCCAGATTGCTAGAAGAAAAGCGTGACGTGAACCATATTAAGTCTGATGGCAAGTTGGACAAAGCTTTCGCAGAATTTACAGATAGCTTGGATAAACCAAGTGAAGTTATGACAACTTACAAACCTTTGATGCATTTCTTGGAGGAGGTATTACAGGAGGAAAGCTAATTGTCTTGGCTGGTAGACCAGGTGCAGGCAAAACAGCTTTCGCATTGAACATTATGCATAGACTATTTTCAGACAATGACAATGTGCAGTGTGATTTCTTCACTTTTGAAATGAGTCAAAACGAATTGATCAAGCGGCTTATCTCGAAAGAAACAAGAATCAACTCTATGTTGTTCGTAGACAACAATAAATTATCTGATGAAAATAAAGTGAGAGCCACAAAATCATACGAGGATATGAAGAACAGATTTGATATGCGAGTGTACACTTCGGAATATTCCAATTTAAACGATATCAAGTATGCCATCAAACAGCGATTAAGCGACAAACGGTATGTAGTGTTTGTAGACTATGCAGGGCTGATAACTGTCAATGATACACGCAAAAATGAACGGCAAGTAATGAACGAGGTTACACGAGAGTTGAAGAAACTGACAACTGATTATGGAATCACAATTGTACTGCTAGCTCAGTTAAGTAGGGCGGTAATGAACAGAGAAAATAAACGTCCGATTCTTAGCGACCTAAAAGAATCAGGCTCACTTGAACAAGATGCCAATGTTGTGTTACTGCTATCAGCTGATGAAAAGAAGAACGCAAGATACGGTGTGATGTGGCTAAAAATCGAGAAGGGATGACAGGTGTAGCACCGTTTATCTTCGACAAGAAATATATGGATTTCTCAGTAGACTTTGACGAATGGAGAGGTTGATGGACGGACAAACATATCTGGCTATCTTCAAAGAAAACGGCCTTGTGCGATCGGAATTGGTTAGAACGATTGAATCGCAAGTCAAGACTTTTGAGCAATGCGGAATGCTAGATAAGGCCGAGGAAGCAAAATGGGTAGCAATCGAAGTTGCAGAAGAAGAAGAAAAAGGACATCCTATCATGCAGGGCAATGAAACGAAAGAACAAATCGCACAACGATACTTGAAAGCGAGGGGAATGTTCTGATTATTACGATACCAGGAGAGCTGACGGACCTGAATAAATTCATCAATAGCCAGCGGACGAACCGCTATGCAGGTGCTAAGTTGAAAAAGGAGAACACAGAAAAATGTTGTTATGCTTTTCTGATGGCGAAAGCGGAAGGGCTGAGAGTGACAACGCCGATCAACTTGAAAATCACTTGGTACTGCAAAAATAAGCGCAAGGATAAAGACAACATTGCGTTTGGGATCAAGTTTATCTTGGACGGAATGATTGAAGCAAGAGTGATCGCAAATGATGGTTGGGGCGAGATTGCCAACTTTGAGCATCGGTTTGAAGTGGATAAGGATTGTCCGAGGATTGAAATTGAATTGGAGGAAGCAATGTGAACAGATTATTAAAACGTTTGAAAGAAGAACGAATTCAAGGAAGTAGCGCTGTACTCAATTACTCGAACTTTGATTATTGGGTAAATTGGGACGATATTGTTGACATCGTTGAAGATCACGATCAACCGCAACTCAACGAGAATCAGCAGATTGTGTTGGAGTGGTTGAAAGAAGAGCAGACTAAGAATCCAGAATTAACAATTTTTGGCACACTTTCGGTTTTGTTTGATGAATCAGAAAATCGGTTTATGAATCTTGATGTAATCGATGCACTAAACAACCTATCTAATCCGCAGCAAAATGGTGTTTTCCAAGCATTCAGCAAATGGACTTTGGGACAGGAGGAAGAAAAATGAAACTACACCAATTATTAAGCGTGTTAAGTAAAGAGGATTGGGTTGATATTGAGGTTCTAGGCGAAACGTACACAGCTACACTGGCAGTTAAAGAGGTATTACAGAAATATCCGCATATTGCTGAATACGATGTAACTACTCTTGAAGCCGCATTAAGCTATGACGGTCCAGAAGCTTCACCTATTCTTTTGATCGAAGTTTCTCAAAATCGTAAGGAGGAAGAAAAATGATAAACAATTTAACTTTGGTCGGAAGACTAACGAAAGATCCGGATTTGAAATACACAGGCAACGGAACAGCGGTAGCCACCTTCACATTAGCTGTGAATCGCAACTTCACAAATCAGAGCGGAGAGCGGGAAGCGGATTTCATCAATTGTGTTATTTGGAGAAAGCCAGCTGAAACATTAACGAACTATGCGAAAAAAGGCGTATTGATCGGAGTAACAGGGCGGATTCAAACTCGTTCTTACGATAACCAACAAGGACAAAAAGTCTATGTCACCGAAGTGATTGCGGACAACTTCCAGTTGTTAGAAAGCAAGAATGCCGATTCTAGCCAAAATACACAAGGTAGCGGCGTTTCAAATAGTCAAAAGAATAATTACACTCGCAACCAACAAAACCGCAACAACGATGATTCAGACCCGTTTGGCAACTCGTCAATTGATATCGATAGTCAAGACCTTCCATTTTGAGAGGTGAGCAGATGACACCAACTCAAATCCAAATCAGAAACATGTCGGATAAGGACCTAGTATGGAGAAAGAAAGTAATCGACAGCCATGTCGAGAGATTGCTCAAGCAGCAAGAATGCTAGCCGAGGAAATGGAACGGAGGAGTAAAGCGTGAAACTAGCAGACACAGTAACAGGCGTTCAAGACGGTAAGTATAGCCCACCGCCACGAGTGGTCAGAAAGCAACGGAGAGTAAAAGCAGGCATCGAGTATTGGTGCGTGACCGAACGTTTTACAAAACCTTTCAAAGCAGTGTGTGTCAAAGTGCTTGAGAACTCAGCTATTGTGACGTTTGGCAGCGATCGGACAGTAGTTAAATTGCGAAATATGAAGAGGGTGGAATGATGACTAACAAAGAAGATTTGTATCGGTTGGAAAGGTTAGTTAATACGCCAGGTGCTGATGAAGACGAAATCAGAGTTTTGAGAAAGGCTTTGTGGGGAAAGAGTTACGATCGACAAAAGCAGAATAGATACAACTCAACGCCAGTCAGATTTACTTTTCCAGATGGTAAAGTCAAAGAATTCAGCACACAGCGTGAAGCCGCAGAGATGTCAGGGCTGAACAAATGGACATTGGATCGAGCATGCAGATTGCAGATACCTTTGAAGAAGGGCAATTTCGCAGGTGCTATGGTGGAGATATTGAGTCAGTAATCGGAAGAAATTACCAACTAGGAGGAAAAATTATGAAAATTGATGTCGAGCTTATCGAAGAAATGTTGAAAAAGAGCAAATCGGATATTTATCCTGAAGACTATTTAGGTGAGTGTGAAGTAGAAGAGGGTTCCGAAGAAGAAGAATTCATCTATGAAAACTTTACTAGTATCAATAACTACATCATTAAGCGATTAGAAACAAGGTTAGCTTTTATGAAGCACGGTCTTAAAAATGAAGTCAGTAATTCACCAAAATTACAAACTTGGGAAGGAGCGCAGTGATGGCCACAACAAAAGTTAGAGTATTAGTGAAACCTTTGCTTAAACCATGGCAGCCATGGCGGTATGTGACAGATTCTTGGTCTGTTCTGACAGATGATCCTGAAAAGGCGGGAGTTTTTCAAGACAATGGATTGTACAAGGTGCAAGACTATTACTTTTTCAGCAAAAAAGATTATGAGTTAGTAAGTGATCCACCAAAATAACCAACTAAGAAAGGAGTAAGAAATGTTCAATAACTTGGTAAACTTTAGCATGGACTTATACGATCTAGACAGCAATATTACATTCCAAATGTCTACAGATAATATAACTATTGATTTCAACGATAGAAAAAAGCAAATGGTTTTATGGATTCAAGATGATGATGTATATCCAGAGATAGTTCACAATCTAGATAGTAACCATGCTATTCCGCTAGAAACTGTTATGAAAGTGTTGGAGATAACTAAAAAATATTTGTAAGGAGAAATCCGAATTAGTGTGAATACAAATATGTCAATCACATGTAGAGCGAGTTGATTAAACGACGAAATAGCAGAAAGCGAGGAATGATCATGAGTGGATTAATAAAAAGATTGAAAGAAGAACGAATTCAAGGAAGCAGCGCTGTACTCAATTACTCGAACTTTGATTATTGGGTAAATTGGGACGATATTGTTGACATCGTTGAAGATCACGATCAACCGCAACTCAACGAGAATCAGCAGATGGTATTGGAGTGGTTGAAAGAAGAACAGACTAAGAATCCGGAATTATCAATCTTTGGCACACTGTCAGTTTTGTTTGATGAATCAGAAAATCGGTTTATGAACCTTGATGTAATCGATGCGCTAAACGACCTGTCTAATCCGCAGCAATCAGGTGTTTTCCAAGCGTTCAGCCAATGGGCTTTGGAACAGGAGGAAGAGTGATGCTCTTAAAATTAGCTTGTTGGATAGCGAAAAAGCATGGATTCATACTGATAAAAAGCAAAGTACCCAACTACTTGGGTAATGAAATACTGTTGGTGGAATGGGTAAAAGTTGAAATAAGCAACACTTACTATGATAGACCGAAAATAACGATGGAAGGTGAGTTACCTTACGTTGATTTGGAACAGGAGAAAGCCAATGAATCGTAGCCAAGCAATTATCATAACGGTCCTAACTGTCCTGGCACTGAGTTGTTTATCCTATACAATAGTGGACCAGCAGGAACAAATTGAGCAGTTAGAACAACAGCCGCAGCATGAGCAGATGAAGTACAAGATTATTATTAACGATCCGTTAGTTAGGGATGCGATGGAAGCAGGAGGATGAAAATGGTACTACCTAAGAAATCAAATCATGTTCGTGAAGTTAAAATGATGGAAGTTATTCATGTGGTTTCGTTTGAAGGTGAGGGAACCAAAGAAAATCCAGCAAGATTGATCAATGAATATTACTCCAAAGAAGGTACCTTGCTAGCAACGAAAGATGATTGGCTAGAGCGGGAAATTGAGAAGGCACAAAAATGACAGAAGCAGTTTTGATATTTGTAGCTGTAATAGCTTCTGTATTCGCAAGCGTGATTTTTGGTAAGGAAGACAATAAGGAGGGGAATAAAATGAAAGACAGACATTTTATTTGTATCGATAGTTTTGAAAGCGAAGGGCGCTATTGCTTGGTTGGCGAAGTATACACCGCATATAAGATCGATGGCGGTTATAAATTGGTGTTTGAGAATGGAGAAATGAATTTTACGGATAACTTATTTGAACGAACCCTGAAAGCTTGGGAAGGCGTTCTGGTCGAGGAGGGCAAGTGATTGTACGAATGGCTTAGTAAATATCAAGAGTGGGAACAAAAAATTGCTTTGCTTGATTGGGAACTTGAAACATACAAAGAAGAACTTGATAGATGGAAGAACCCCAATGACTTGGGAAGATATTCTTTGGTAAAAGAATCGAAGGCTAGTAAATTAGAGGATATTATAGATAATTTGGAGTATGAGCTGGCAGTGCAAATGAATTACCGCTTTGATCTGAGAAAGGTTATTTACTCTTTCAAAGGAATTGAGCAACACATATTGCGTATGAAATATGTTGAAGGGCTGACCCTACAAGAAATTGCAGATGAACTTGGTTACACGTACCAGTATATCCGAAAACATCATTCAGCCATTTTGAAAAAAGTTCAATTCAAAAAAGACTATGTTATCAAGGCTAAAAGCAACAATTAAGCAACAGCAACCATTGAAATAATGAATTATAATGGTATTAGTAAGATATCGTCCAAAAGCACAACGGCATTCAACCTCCTTTTGATACGTAAAAATTATTATGTGGGCGATATCATAGCTTTTCCGCGGAAACGGAACAAGCGAGCGACCTAGTATCGTGTATATAGCAACCTAAGCTAGGTAATGGTTGCAGTCACTGTGGCGGAAGTAGAAGACGTGAAGGATAAGCAGAAACCTATTAAGGAGCTATGCAATTCTGATTATGTTAGATAATCGTGAGTGGGGCAGTACCACTCCAGTGACGTAGCAACCGAGGATGATGTGGAGACGCGGGAGGAATGGTGCTCGGAAGAACCGAGATGTAGGTTGCTTTAAATTTAAGTCAATACTCTCATTCCCTTGTGGCAGACGTGTATCTGATATGAGAGTTTTATTAGTCACTCATTGCGAGTGGCTTTTTATTTTGCAGAAAAGCGAGGTGGCAGAGATTGCTAAATGGACGGAACAACAGGTCAAACGATTGTCGGAATTGGCAAATGAAGGACTAACAAATATAGAGATAGCGCCAATGCTGTCAGAGGAGTTCGGCGAAGAATTCTCATGGCCAAGCGTTAGAAGTAAACGTGCCAGGTTGGGTTTGCCACCGAGCGAAAAGAATATGCGTGTTAAGCAAACCGATAAGACTAAGAAGAATGTAGTATCTACAGAAATCAAATCAGATGGTACTCAGACAAATCTTATCAAGTTGCGTATGACTGAAGAGCAGTCAAAGAATCCTGATTATGTATTACAAGCGCACGGATACGATCCCGATAACTGGGAACTGGTCCAAGCGACTAACAACATCTGGGAACAGAACAACCAAGTAGATGGACTTATACAGCTTTATCAATCAAAGATAGTTGTTAAGCCGAGGGCAGCAGTGAGCATTCAAGCGTTGGCTACTAAACTGCTGCAAAGTACTAGGCCGATTACAATTCAACCAATTATCAAAGGGAAGCGCAATCTAGTCATACCGTTGGCTGATTTGCATTTCCCTATTTTGTCGGAACGGAAGTTTGAAACCTATCTATCCGATGTATTAGCAATCATAAATAAAGGCTATAAGACAATCGTTATAGAAGTGTTGGGGGACATCTTTCACTCAAACGCTATGAAGGCAAGCCAAACAATCAAAGGTACCCAACTTGAAGATGTGGATATGGTCGAAGCAATTGAGTTGGCTAAAACATTCTTCATTACGCTGATTGATGAATCATTAAGAAAAAGTTCAGAGGTGCGGATTGAATTTGCCAGCGGTAATCACAGTGACTTTGAGTATTTGTTTCTAATGTACTTAGAGACACTTTATCCACAAGTAACGGTAAACAAACACAACCTACCAAGGATCGCATATCAGCTAGACAATGTAGGCATTATGCTCACTCATGGACACTTCGGCAAGAAGGGCGATTATCCTATGCTATTCGCTACCGAGTTTCGAGACGTATGGAGCAAAAGTAGTTGGCTTGAGATTCACCAAGGGCATTATCACTCAATGGAAGCTCAAAACCTTAAAGGAGTTATTCATCGGCAGTTAGGAACAATAAAACCTAACGATCAGTATGAGTCGGAGAATGGTTACACAATGAACTATAAGAGCACACAGGCCTTTGAGTATTCAGCAGACAAGCTGAAAGTAATCTATGAGTTGGGGTGACTGATATGCATTACTATTACATCCAATTATCAGTAGGAATACTCAGGCATAAGAACATCCGACAAGCGGAGTTGAAACCAAAGCACACGTTGCTTGAATGCTATGGGCAGTTTGATGACGAGTATATTGAGCGGCATAGGTTGATATACATTGGGCATGGTTGGAAGAGTGATCCACATATCGTGGAGAGGTTAAGGAGGTATGGATGTGGTATATAGACCGAGATATTTAGACCCTAAACGCAATAAGAAATTCATCTGTAAAGTTTTCCATGAAAGAGACAAAATGTTCTTTGAATATACAGACGGCAGTATGATCGTTCTTGATAGCTATGGAATTCATCCGATCAAATAATACAACCTAATGGTTAAGGAGGTTTGGAATATGAAATTCTATGAAGCGTTATTAATGGTTGATGTAGAACCTGAATTTGCTGAAGCGTATAAAAAGGCGATTGAGGGAGAGAACGACAGATACTTTACAGAGAACCCTATTCTGGATAAAGATGGTAAGTTGATTAGCAATGATATTAAACCTGTGTGGAGCGGGAACTATGTTAATGTGGAGATTATCCGTGTTGGAACATCGATAGAAAATTCAATAATTAACGGATTAAAAATCTCAGTAGTATCCCGTACAAAAACAAACGTTGAAGAATTCATTAAGCAGTATGAGCGTGAAGGCGCGATGTTGATTATGAAAAACTACGGGAATGTCGTATACGAAAATAGCGCTGAATAATTTTTAGAAAGAAGGTGAGGTCATGGCAAAAGTTTCTGAATGGGTAATGGAAGAAGTAAACAAACCGATAATGTACCATTTTGAAGGAACTGAAAAAGAATACGAAAATCATATTGTGGAACATATAGATGAAATTTGTAGTGGCATGGGCTTGCCGCCGGTAGTTTTAGTGTGTCAACAAAAACAAATAAGGTTTGATAACAATCAAATCATCGTCGATATTATTTGCAGGCACGCTGATGATAGTTGTACTGTTTTTGAAGTAAAAAAGATAAATAAGAAGTATCCACATACATCAACAAACGAACAAGTTAAAGCAATTGGACAAGCTTTACTATACAAAAGTGTACTGGGATCTAAATTAGAAAATGTTAGAGTTTGCGTAATTGCGGAAAAGATATTCAAACGGACTTTGCTTTGTTTCTCGGAATTTGATTTGCCAATCACATTGATTGAGTTCCAGAAAGATAAAGTTTTTGTTCCGTATAACAAATGGTGAAGAGGTGAGGTTGCATGACAGAAAATGACAAATACACGCCTACACCAGCTGAGAAAAAACTATTAGAAGTCTTGTTGAACGCTGAGAATGTCGGCAAGTCAGTCCAAGAGTTGTGTAATCTCGCTGGTGTTAGTCGAAATAAATACTATGACGCAATGAAGAAACAAGAGTTTGTCGATTTGGTAAACAAAACGACTATGGCGCTAATCAAAGGGAAAGCTGCTAATGTTTTGAATGCGGCATATAATTTTGCATTAACTGAAAAAGGTCATCAGGATAGAAAAATGTTATTAACGATTGCTGGTATCTATACCGATAAGCAAGAAACTGAAATTAGCGGTCATATCAGAACAGATAAACTAGATAGCATTCTTACTCAATTGAGTGATAACGATGGCTGATTTAAAACTTTCTGCTAAGTATAAGGAGTTCTTGAAATATGAAACTGACGTTGAATTCCTTGAAGGCACCACCGCTGCTGGGAAGACAACTGTAGGAGCCGTTAAATTTCTTTTTCGTGTAGCGAGTTCAGACAGAAAGCTTCACATTATCAGTGGTTTGGACTTGGGAACAATAGAGAAAAATATCATACAAGCTGAATTAGGTATTATTGATATTTTTGGCGATTTAGTATCCTATCATTCGAAAGGCAATAAAGATCATAGCCTTCCACATTTACGCTATCAGACATCTAAAGGCGAGAAGATTATTTACGTCTTGGGATATGACAATAAGGCTAGGTGGAAGAAAGTTCTTGGTGGGCAGTACGGTTGTTTGTATATAGACGAAATCAATATTGCGGATATGGAGTATGTGCGAGAAATATTTATGCGTGCTGATTATGTCATGGCAACATTGAACCCAGATGATCCAGAGTTACCAATCTATCATGAGTACATCAACCATTCACGACCATTGGACAAGTTTAAAAATGATGCGCCTAAAGAAATTAACGACCAGTTGAATGCGAGTCCTAAGAAGGGCTGGGTTCACTGGTTTTTTGGTTTTAATCATAATGACGGACTAACACAAGCTAAGAAAGAAAAAATCATATCGGCTGTTCCGGTTGGCACTAAATTGTACAAAAATAAAATACTTGGTGTTAGAGGGCGTGCTGAAGGGCTAGTATTCTCTAATTTTGAATATAGGAATAACGTTATATCCCAACAAGAAGCAGCTGCGAAAGAATACATACACTTTTCGTGTGGCGTAGATACTTCCTACTCGGCACAGTCCGAGGACACAATATCATTTATATTTCAAGGTATTACAAGAGACGGAGAGTTGATTGTACTGGAAGAGGAAGTAAAGAACAACAAAGATGAAAAGATTCCTTTCTCTCCAAGTGACATCGCTTTAAATCTCTTCCAATTTCTCGAAAGATGCCGTAAAAAATGGGGATTAGCCAAAATAGTTTATGTAGACAACGCAGATCAGGCAACTTTGACAGAAATAGCAAAGCTAAAGAGAAAGAACCCAAACGTTTACACATTCACTGGATCAGACAAGAGAATGAAGATTGTTGATCGTATTAATTTGATGCTGGGTTGGATAAATTCCGATGGGAAGGCGCCAAACTATTTGGTAGTTGATCATTGCAATGTTCATATACATGAAATGAACACCTATGCCTGGGATGGAGATAAGCCAGAAGATAAAAACGACCATACTATCAACGCTAGTCAATATGGGTTTTTACCAGTTAGAGAAAAAATAGGATTTGCCTACAAAAAGGCGGATGTGAAGAAAAAAATAAATATGATTAAGAAGTTAGGCTTGTAAGGAGTGTGAGGAATGGATAAAGTAAATGAATTTGAATATGACGTTGATAGCAGAGCGTCTGCTGATGTGAATGTTAACTATGTCAGCTTTGAAGTAGAATCGAATATCCATTATCGGTTTAGTTCTGCAGAAGACTTGCTCGCTGATTTGGACACTTTAGCAGGAATGATCCAACATCACCATCAATACCAAGTCCCAAGACTTGAAGTATTAGATGATTATTACAAAGCAAGAAACACCAACATCATGAAAAACCGAAGACGTAAGGAAAAGGAAAAAGCGGATCATCGCTCTGCCCACAACTTCGGCAAGGTTTTATGTACGTTTGATGTAGGTTACAACACAGGCAATCCGATTAAGGTTCAAATCGATAATGGCGATCAGCAAAAGCAAATTGACGAATTCAACACGAATAATGATATTGATGGTTTGAATGGCGAGCTTTGGTTAGACATGGATAAATATGGCAGAGCTTATGAAATCAGTTACCGAGACAAAGACGATATCGACTATGTAGATTTAGCAAATGTGTTTGAGACGTTTGTTGTCTATGACACAACTGTAAAGCGTGAGCCTATACTGGCGGTGAGATATCCTAAAACGAGATTTTCAAAAAACGCTGACAAACAATTCATTCAGCCGATTATTTACACATCGGATAAAACTATTTATTTCAAAGAAACTTCTCTGCACTCTATCTCGCTTGAAAACCCAGAAGAAGAACCTCACGAAATGAAAGAAGTTCCTATTACTGAGTACTCGCCAAATCGTTTCAGAATGGGTTTATACGAAGATACTCTCTCGCTAATGGATTTGTATGATGCAGGTCAGTCCGATACAGCAAACTACATGACAGACTTAAACGATGCACTTCTAGTGATTAGCGGAGATATCCAAGCGTCTGGTTTAACAACTGATGATGCAGTTAAGCAAAAGGATGCAAACGTGTTGCTTCTTGAGTCTGGCACAGATATCAACGGCAATAAAACATCTGTGACAGCTGGCTATATTTATAAGCAATATGATGTAAATGGCGTAGAAGCTTATAAAGATCGTGTGAGGAAAGATATCCACGAGATTTCGATGGTCCCTGATCTAACAGATGACAACTTCTCAGGTGTGCAATCCGGGGAAGCAATGAAATATAAACTATTCGGATTCGAACAGATGACGGCAGTGAAGCAACGGCTCTTTAAAAAAGGCCTGATGCGACGCTATCGTCTTTTATTTAACCTTAAATCAAGCATCGCAGAATTGGAAAACTCTGACCTGAAAGGTATGCGTATTACATTTACACCTAATCTACCTAAAGCGATTCTAGAAGAGCTTAAAGCGCTTGTTGACGCAGGAGCGGAGTTGAGCCAAGAGACTATCCTCGGACTTGCTTCATTTGTTCCAGATGTAAATGCAGAGCTAAAACGTGTGAATGCAGAATCGCCAGCAGACAGAGGTGTGTTTGATAGCGACGAAGAAAGCGGTACGGAGGTTTAGGAAGATGAAGAAAAAACTTAAACGCGATTATGAGTCAATTCTTGATTTCATCAAGTGGGCCGCTTTATGGTATTTCACAATCGTTATTGTTGCTGGTTTCATTTTGGTGGCAATTAAAATACTAACAATGTTTGTCTTATGGCTGAATATAATTCCTACGTATTGAGAGGTAATAATAATGAATCTAAAAGAACAGATGATGAACGAGTATCAGAAGAAGGATAGCGAGAATATCAAGGAAGCTATTGCTGAAGCTATGCAAAAAGGACGTAACGAAGTTTTTTATGGCAAAGACGTAATCACGGATGATATTCGCAAAGAGTTTCAAGATGGCGGCTTTACTGTTGAGGATTACGAGGACAAGCATTCGATTGATAAAAAAATTGAGTTAGTCAGAATTAGCTGGTAAGGAGTGAACAGCAATGAAAATCTATAAAGTATATGCTTCAAAAGAAGCTTGTCTGCTTTGGGATGGCAATTGGTGGGATGAATATTTAGGCCATGTTGTGGTAGCCGGTAACGAAGAAGAAGCAATTCAAATCGCTTATGAAAAAGGGCTGGTTATTCCAAGAGAACAAGCGACTGTTGAAGAGGTTCTGCCTTCGAAAAAAGGTATTGTGTTATCTGATTTCAATGCAGGATAGGAGTGATTAAGTGAAATCACAAGATTACTTCATCAAGCGTGAGAAAGCTTGGCAAGAGCAACAGATTAAAGATGACAAGAAACGCATGAACGAGATCAAGAAGCGTCTACAATACGCACAGGATGCGATACAGAAAGAGATAGATGCGCAGTGGGATAGTTTTTCCAACGGACAGAAAATCACTCGTAGTGAAGCAATGAAGCGTGCTAGCGAAATGGATGTAAAAGCATTTGCTCGCAAGGCTAAGAAGTATGTCAAAGAGAAAGACTTCTCGCCTACAGCAAACAAGGAATTGAAGCTATACAACCTAACGATGCGTGTCAATCGCTTGGAATTACTGAAAGCAAATATTGGACTTGAGCTGATAGCCACGTTTAACGATATGGACAAGTACTTCTCAGGAGAGCTTACCAGTGCTGGTTTGAAAGAATTGCAACGTCAAGCGGGCATCTTAGAAATGACAATCGCTAAAAGTGGTTATGCCAAATTAGTGGAGCAAGTGATTAACAGCTCGTTTCGAGCAGATGGATTTGCAACGTTTAGCGAACGGCTATGGATGTACCAAGCGGAATTAAAAGCAGATTTGGATAAGTTGCTTGTTCGAAGTGTGACGATGGGCCGTAACCCCAAACAGTTGGCATCTGAATTAACGAGATTCCTTACCGAAAAAGGTAGAGAGAACACTCGATTCAATACTGAGCGTTTGATGGTTACGGAAACAACTAGAGTGCAGATCGGCATCCAAGAGCGAAGTTATCGTGATGCTGATATTACTAAGTACACATTCATTTCTGAGCCTTCAGCGTGTCGTCTGTGTTTACCGCTTAATGGAAAAGTATTTGATGTTGATGAAATGGAACCAGGAACAAATGCACCAAACATGCATCCTTTCTGCCGATGCAGTACAGCACCTTATGTTGATCGTGATGCATTTGAGAAGTCGCTTAAAGAAAGAGGGCTTTGATTTTATGACATTCACTGATTTCAAGGACGAGGATGGCGACATTATTATCATGGACAAAGAGCGGTTACCAAGCGGTATGACTGTGCAAATCGAATTTTGCCTTTACGAGTTATACAATATTGCGGTGGCGAATGTTTACCTGAATGTGTATCACAAGCGTAAGCAGATTAGCGGTAATACTTTGCATCAGACAGGTAAAGACGGCATCTATCCTTTTGTGTGGGCTGTAAGAAAGATTAGGGAATTTGAGGAATACGCCAAGCATTCATTAAGCAACCCTCTCCCCACTTATATCCAAGTCCATTGGGAAGACAATCGCAGAGCGAGGATATACAAAAGGTTTTTGCAACGGGAAGGTTTTGAAATTAGAAATTTTGGTAACGGCAATCAGTTATACAAATATATTGAAACGGATTAAGGAGGATCAACCATGTCAAAACTAAACAAAGTATCAATCAGCAACGGCTTATTCGTTGACGGCACAAAGATTAACGGGTTAACGGATATTAAAATTGAATCAAGCGTTGATGGTGTATCAGAAGTCACTTTGAAATTCTATGGAATCATTGACGGACTAGACAATATTCAAGAAACATATCAATTTAAGGAGACTAAAAAACATACAAACCAAATACAAAAGCCGATAGCTTAGAACTAACGGCTTCTTTTTAGTGCTTTATTCAATATGACTGTCTGGATCAGTTGTCAAATCTTTAATCGTAAGAACGTTTTCTTGGATCAAATCTAAAATTTCGTTACTCTTCCCTGTATTGATTCTTGTAGTTTCTGAATCACTTTCGATTTCATTAAGACTACCTGCGATTAAATCAAGCTTTTCATTCATTGAAGTTAACAGTTCAATCACTTTTTCATTCATAGTTATCCCTCCTTTGGCAGATAGTATATAGAATAAAAAAATATTGTCAACTATATTTAATGGTTTAGACACTATAACAAAGACATTGAAACGAGTTGAGGAGGAACGCGAGTTGGAACCAAAAATCGATATTGATATAGAATTCAAATCACTTAAGGAACTTAAAGAGTTTCTCAATAAACTTCCAGATGAAGTACTTGAAAAAGAACTTCAGAACGATGGCATTCATGATGGAATGAGATTATATGAAGATCAAGAAGAACCCATTGTTTATTATTTGTAATTAAGTCGCTAGCCCATTCGCTAACGGCTTTTTATTATGCCTTCTTACTGCTTACAGGCACTAAAGAGAAAGCTGTTCCGACTGACTGGCGTAACTAGTTAAATTATCGGGTAGCGGCGTAACCGTGGAGGAATAATCATGAAAAAACGTTTATTAATGCCTATGCAACTTCAATTCTTTTCTGAAAATCCAGATGGTGGCAATGATACACCGCCGGCGGAACAAACTACACCACCAGAGGATAAGCCGAAGGGAGAAGAAACTGGTAAAACATTTTCTCGTGACGAATTAGCGAAAATTGTTGCTGCTGAAACTAAGAAGGCTCGTGCAAGTTGGGAACAAGAAGCAGAAGCGAAAAAAGAAGAAGCTAAGAAGTTCGCAAAAATGAATGCGGAAGAAAAACTGCAACATGAATTGGAGCAAAAAGAAGCCGAAATCGCTGAACTGAAACGTGGACAGACTTTAAACGAAATGAAGTCAGAAGCTTCTAAGATGCTCTCAGGCGCAGGATTGCCACAAGATGATGAACTACTCGGATTGATTGTCTCAGAAGATGCAGAAGCTACTAAAAAGGCTGTTGCAGTTATTACTAATTTTGCATCTCAGATCAAAAAAGAAAATGCTCGTCAATCTACACCGGGTGAAGGCGGACAGTTTTCCGCTGATAAGAACACTAAACAAACTGTGGCTGAATTGGCTGCTAAAAACAGAATCATCAAATAGGAGGAAATACTAAATGAAAAACAAACGATTAATGAATATGAATTTGCAATACTTTGCTCAGACTTGGAATCCAGATAATGTGACAGTTTATGAAATAAAAGAAGGCAAGATCCCTGACAAGTACAACACGCTTATTGTTAATGAAATCATGGAAAACTCAAAGATCATGCAGTTGGCCAAGTACGAAGAAATGACGGACAAAGAAAAGAAATTCGAATATTTTGCTGAAGGTCCTGGCGCATACTGGGTTGGCGAAGGTGAAAAGATCAAAACGTCTAAACCTAAATGGTTGCAAGCAACTATGGTCGCTAAAAAACTCGGCGTTATCATTCCAGTTTCTCGGGAATACTTGAAATACAAAATGTCAGACTTTTTCACTGTTATGCAACCTAAGATTGCGGAAGCTTTCTACAAAAAATTTGATGCTGCTGCGTTGTTGAATACAGACAATCCGTTTCCACAATCATTAGAAGAATCAGTAGTTGCGGCTGATAACGTGATCAAAGGTCCTCTTAATTACGAAAATATTTTAGCGTTAGAAGATGTGCTTGGCGAAAACGAATTCGAGCCAAACGCATTTATCTCTAACCGGAAAAATCGTACGGAACTTCGCTCTGCAGCCCAAACAGTTGGCACAAATGTTGAATTCATATACGATCGTGTGGCTAACACTATTGATGGATTGCCAGTGGTTGATTTGAAAGCTTTGGCAAAAGGAGAATTGTATGCAGGTGACTTTAACTACATGTTCTACGGTATTCCATACAACATCTCGTTCAAAATCTCTGAAGACGCTCAACTTTCAACTCTTACAAACGAAGACGGTACGCCAGTTAACTTGTTTGAGCAAGAATTAGTTGCTATGCGTGCGACAATGGATGTTGGTTTCATGATCGTTAAAGATGAAGCATTCGGGAAGATCCAACCGGCGGGGGAGTAACAGTCCCCGTTACAGGCGTTACAGTATCGCCTAAAACATCAAGTGCAGTTGCGGGGACTGCCGGTAACAGACAACTAACAGCCACTGTTGCGCCACAGAACGCAACAAATAAAACTGTGACATATTCGATTGCGCCAGCAACAACTGGTTTGGCGGTTTCTTCTAGCGGTAATATTACCTGGACTGAAACTGTGCCTGCTGGTGAATACACGACAACAATCAAAACGGAAGATGGTTCACATACGGATACTCACGTTTTGACTCTGACTGAACCGTAGGAAGGATAGATACGAATGGCAATTAAAGATGACGTTAAGAAGCTTCTAAGCGGTTCTACAGATGATAAGCTAGAAGTTATCGAGAAACGAACTAGAGAGCGCTTAGCGTCATTGCTAGGCGTTTCTGTTATACCAGATTCATTAGAGTACATTGTTTTCGATGTAACCAACAAACGTTTCAACCGAGTTGGACAGGAAGGGATGTCCTCATACTCTCAAGAAGGACTATCTATGGCATTCCCTGATTCGGATTTTTCTGAATACGAATCGGAGATTGATTCCTTTAAAAGAAAAGACGATGAAGACTTATACAAGCCCAAGCGAGGGGGGATTTACTTCATATGAGATTTTTAGATGAAGTTACTTTCGAGAAAGATGGATTAGGTAGCCATTACGATCCAGACTTGGGAGAGTGGGTAGAATCGGCGCCTATTCGGACGACAGCGAACGTTAACGTAACGGATGTTGGAACAGATAGGAGTATGTCTATTTTTGGAGATATACGACAAGGGGCAAAGGTTATCAGAACCATGCCTCTTTTTGTTGTTCCAGAGTATGATCGCATTTTGTACGAAGGAAAAACGTATAAAGATGTCACCACGAGAACTCCAGCATTAAGAAATAGCATTATCGTCCAGGAGGTGGCTGCAAAGTGAAAGTTTCATTGGGTTACAAAGGTGTGGATGAACTACTCAAACATTTGCGAGAAGCCGCCACGCTCAAAGACGTGCAAAGGGTTGTTAAAACGAATACTGCCGACATGGCCAAGCTTGCGCAACAAAAAGCCCCAGTTGATACAGGGTTCTTAAGACGCTCGATCGTCATGAAACTTGAAGATGATGGGCTGCAAGGGAAAGTCACGCCGATGGCTGAATATGCGGCTTATCTTGAATATGGCACAAGATTTATGGCAAAACAGGCATTCATCGGGCCCGCATTTAACGTGCAGAAAGCGATCTTTATGAAAGATATGCAGAGGTTGTTCAAATGATTAAAACAAGAGATCAATCATTATTTGATGAAATGTTTGCTAGAAGCTTGGCGCTTGGATACAAGACCTATGATTACAAACCATTGAATGAAGTTGAATATCCGTTCGTTGAACTGGAAAGTTCTCAAACGGTCCACAGCCCGAATAAATCAGATGTCAAAGGAACAGTCAATTTGACAATTTCCGTTTGGGGATTGCAGAAAAAACGCAAACAGGTGTCTGATATGGCTTCAGCACTGTTCAATCAAGCGTTACAAATCAAGGCCACAGAGGGCTATGCTTGGGCGCTTAACGTACAAGCTAGCGATATTCAAATGGGAGATGACACTTCCACAAACACACCACTTAAAAGGGCGATTATATCGCTTGAATTTAGAATGAGATAGGAGAGATACAAATGGCAGAAGCTAAACAAGGAAAAGATAAAATCTTACTTTATCGACTTTTAAGCAAAAAAGAGCTAGAAGCGGCTTGGAAATTAGCTTTTCAAACAGAACACGAGAACAGCAAATCGCGAAGTGCGGATTCTACAGCGACTAAGGATGGCCCGATTCTTACATTGGCAGATATCGAGTACACGCTGACCGCAACTTCTATTGCTGCTAAAGGCGATGCGCACATTGAAGAAATGGATCAAGCTTTCGATGATGGGGAAATTGTTGAAGTTTGGGAAATTGATAAAGCTGAAAAAGGGACAGGAGAGAATGCAGATAAGTATAAAGCGAAATACTCCCGTGCGTACTTAACAAGCTTCGGCGAATCGGCTAACGCAGAAGATTCGGTTGAATTATCTCTTGAATTCGGCGTGTTTGGTCGCCAGCAAAAAGGATATGCAACTTTAACTGATGAACAAGCTGAAGTTGTCCAGTATGTGTTTACTGACACTGTGAAAGCAACACCAGAAGGTTAAGCACTCTTGATTGAGTGCTTTTTATTTTTAGGAGGATGAATCAATGGAATTAGTAATCGACAAGAAAACATACGGTTTTAAATTTGGTACAAAGTTTATTCGTGAGATTGACAAACATATGCCGGTCAAACAAGACAATATGGAATTTGGCATCGGACTGACCGCTAGAGTATTGCCGGAACTTAATTCTGGTAATACTAACACACTAGCCAAAATTTTGGAATTGGCCAATAAAACGGAAGATGAGCGAGTTACTTTGGATCAACTAGATGATTATATCGATGATGTTGAAGATATCGAAGCTTTGTTCGATCAAGTACTCAAGGCGATTGCGGATTCTAACGCGGGGAAGCTCGCTTCGAAAAACTTCAAGCAGCGGATGGCCAAAGTGGAACAGCAAGGGTAAAGAAATCATCCGAAGAAACGTATGAAGAAATATTCTTGAACGCTTTGAGAAAACTTGGCATGAACGATATCCGTGAGATCGAGCGTATGACGATTTGGGAATACGAACTGCGTATGACGGCTTATGCCTTACGAAGACTTGATGTTGAGAGAGATATTCACTGGAAAGCATGGGTCAATCGTCAAGTGAAGGCTGAAAAGAATATCGGTACTGCTAAGAAGCCAAAAATGGTTCATGTATTTAATGATTTCAAAGAATTCTTCGACTATGAAGGAAATGAAAAGAGAATACTCGGAATTGAAGAAGATGAGACTCCAATTATACAAGACAACAAGCTGAAAGGCTTAATGATGAAAGCCAATTCTTGAGAAAGGAGGGCTTAAAATAGAACAATTTAGTGTAGAAGCTTATTTAAAAGCAACGGATAGTAATTTTGGCTCAACCTTTAGCGCCGCTATGGATCAAGTAAAAGAGTTCCAAGATAACACCAAAAGCACTATGTCAACTGTAGGTGGTATTATGACATCTACTGGTAAGACGATGACTAAGGCAGTCACTCTTCCTATTTTAGGGATGACAACTGCCGCAGTCAAAGTCGGCGGTGATTTTGAGGAACAAATGAGCCGTGTTAAAGCAATATCTGGCGCAACTGGCGATGCATTTGAAGAATTAAGAGATCAGGCTATTGATTTGGGCGCTAAAACTGCTTTCAGTGCAAAAGAATCTGCAGACGGCATGGAAAACTTAGCTTCGGCCGGTTTTGATGCGCAAGAAATAATGGCTGCAATGCCTGGTCTTCTTGACTTGGCAGCAGTTTCCGGTGGAGATGTGGCGTTAGCCTCTGAAAATGCGGCTACTGCATTACGTGGGTTTGGTTTAGAAGCAGATCAATCAGGACATATCGCAGATGTGTTTGCTCGTGCCGCAGCCGATACCAACGCAGAAGTGGCTGACATGGGTGAAGCGATGAAATATATCGCGCCTGTAGCAAACGCTATGGGATTATCTATAGAAGAAACGGCTGCAGCGATAGGTATTATGAGTGACGCGGGTGTGAAAGGCTCCCAGGCTGGGACTACATTACGTGGGGCGCTATCTAGGATTTCTAAACCTACAAAAGCCATGCGTGAAACAATGGACGAGCTAGGTATTTCTTTTTACGACAGCGAAGGTAATATGATCTCACTGCAAGACCAAATTGGAATTCTATCAAATTCATTTGAGGGAATGACTCAAGAACAGAAAAACCAAGCGTTGGTTACATTGTATGGACAAGAATCACTGTCAGGTATGATGGCGCTTATCGACAAAGGACCCGATTCACTAGGAAGCTTAACTAAGTCTTTAGAAGAATCAGATGGCGCCGCCGACGAAATGGCAAGAACGATGCAAGACAACATGAATTCATCTATCGAACAGATGTTGGGTGCATTTGAATCTGCAGCGATCGTCATTCAGGATATTCTAGCGCCAGCAATCAGTGCAGTAGCTGATTATATTGGTGGATTAGCTGAGAAGTTTGTTTCTGCTCCTAAGTGGATGCAGACGGCTATCATTACATTTGGTTTATTAGCTGCAGCGATTGGACCAGTGTTGTTGGTAGTTGGCGCTTTCATACTTAAACTTCAAGACTTTAAAATCGGATTGGCAATCATAAGGTCGGATTTCCCTAAGCTCGGTAAAGTGATTTCTGGACTTATGAGCCCATTGAAGTCCTTGTTTGGAATTATAGCAGCGAACCCGATTATCTTATTAGTAGCGGCAATAGTAGCAGCAGTAGCCGCGTTCATTTACTTCTGGAACACGAGTGAAGAGTTTCGAAACTTCTTTATCGGTATGTGGGAAGCTATAAAAGAAGCGGTAGGCGTTGCTATTGAATGGGTTAAAGAATCATGGGCAAGTATGGTAGAAGGCGCTAAGAACGCCGTAGAGAGTGTTAAACAAGCGTGGACCGATACCAAACAATGGTTTGCTGATTTATGGCAAGGTATCAAAGATTCAGCTGCTGCAATGTGGGAAGGTACAAAGCAAGTATTTAATGATGCGGTAGACAGTGTTGTGTCTGCATGGAATAGCGTTACAGATTGGTTTGCTGATTTGTGGAACGGTATCAAAACAACAATTTCTTCAATTGTAGACAGTATAAAAGATGCCATCATGAGTAGATTTGGCGTATTAATTTATGGAATTCGCAATGCGTTTATCCATATGTCGCTATTCCTATCAACACTATGGGAAAACCTAGGTAAGATTGCAGGCCAAATGTTCGAGATTTTAAAAAACATCATCTTGGCTCCTGTATTGTTTGTTACTTCAATGATTTCTGGCGGATGGGAAGAAGCTAAGAACAACATGATCGCGGTCTGGAATAATATTCTAGAAGCTGGCACAAACATTTGGAGTTCAATTCAAGCAATTTTTGACAGTTTTTTGTTAAATACAAAGATGGCTTTCTTAAACGTATGGACCGGTATCAAAGCCGCATTATCATATATTTGGACAACGATCTCCGAAACAGCTGTGAACGTATTTAACGGTATAGTCGCTTACTTTGTGGAAACATGGCAAAACATCAAACAGACTGCTATAGATAGCTGGGAAAGCACTAAAACAGCAGTCGCTGAAACATGGCAAAATATGAAACAAGGTGCTATCGATCTGTGGAACTCTGTCAAACAATATTTTGCTGACTTATGGCAATCTACAAAAGAAAATGCTATTAACACTTGGAAATCAATCAAACAAGGTGTCGCAGACGTTTGGGAAAATACGAAGGATGCGGTAGTAAATACTGCGAAAAATATTGTAAAAGGCGCTGCACAAGCTTGGGAAGATCTCAAAACAGGGGTTAGCAATGCCGTGGAATCAGTAAAAAATACATTTGATAAAATTCGTCAAATCGATTTACTACAAATCGGGAAAGATATTATCAACGGATTGATTAATGGTATAACAAGCAAAATCGAGGATGTAAAAAACGCTGTGAAAGATATCGCGGGATCAATTACTGGAAAAATCAAGGACATCCTAAATATTCACTCACCCTCTCGTGTCATGGCTGAGTTGGGTATGTTCACTTCACAAGGTTTAGCTGAAGGTATGTTAGACGGCGCTCGCTATGTTGATCGCGCATCTTCGCAAATTGCAGACCGTGCATCGAATATGGATATTGGCAATCGTATATCGGCAGTCAATAGCCAGATTCAAACGCAAGTCCAACACGAAGTCAGCTACGGAACGAATAGCAAGCCAGCTCAATTTAACGTCCGAATCGGTAATAGCGAATTTTCTGCCTTCCTTGACGACATAAGTCAAGCTCAAGGCAACGAGATTAACTTAAACATGCAATTTTAGGAGGTAGGAAATGGAAAACAGAATGTATCCGTTTATGGACACGCAAAAAAACGAACGATACATACCGGAGTACATTCCTACTTCCGCTATGTATTACGACAGCATTCTACTAGAGGGTGTTATCGATGGCTATCAAACGTTGTCAGTTGAAGGCAGGGAAATGATATCTGTTGGCATTGAATCAGAATCTACACAAGTTGGCAGCATTATCACTAACCAAACTTTGCCTTCGCGAACACTGACAGTGAAGTACAAACTTGAAGATAAAGATCCAGAAGCGCTACAAAAGAAATTTGATCTGCTGAAGTGGTATTTGTACAAAACAAAAGATGTTCCGATTCAATTCAACGATGAATTAGACTACACCTATCACGGTCGGTTTTCATCTGCTAATACCGTCGCAGGTGACACAAACAGAATCGTTTCAAGTTTTGATATCTATTGTGCTGATCCAAGAAAGTATACAAAGCAATATAAATCAGATGGCAAAATTGCCACGTACATTCCATACACGATTGTCCCAGACATCGTAAGAGTTAAATTGAGCGCACCAACAAGCGTTAAAGTAACCAACGGCTCACTTTCTATGTCAATTACAGGTGCTAGCATTGTTGCAGGGGATGTAATTGAGTTTCGAAACAAAGAAGGTAGTGTGTATGTGAACGGTGTAGACAAAACAAATATCTTAGATTGGGCTGGCGGACAGCTTGAAGATTTCTATATCAAAAAAGGGGATGTCGTTAAGACAAACAATGGATCTCTTGAAGTCCTTTATCGGGTGGTGGCGCTATGAGCGAAAGTATTTATTTTCTAAATGACGAACAAGAACTGCTAAAAGTGTGCGGAGAAAGCAAAATCATTGAGTCCATACAGTCGAAAGAAATCACTGCTGATAAAAGCGAGCTGATGAACGATACTTTGAGCGTTAGCGTATTGGATGATAAGAAAATTCGAGACGCTGCTTTTATGGCTGTTCGTGAAAATGATGATTCGTTCTCGATGTACAAAATAACCGCTGATAGCGACCCTAGAGGACGTTTAAGCTTTACAGGGGTTAACTTTGCGGTAGATGAATTGCATTCCTTTATCGTTCTTGATATGCGCCCTAGCAATCGAAGCATCAAACAAGTAGCAGAACAGATTCTTAGCTATACAAATGCTGAGTGGCGTGTGGGTTATGTTGATCCGACGCTGCCTGCAATTTCAGGAACGTTTTACTACTTAAGCGTTAAAGATGCATTAAAGCAACTGCAGACATTCGGCTGCGAGATTGTTTTCAAATGTAAAATTGATGGAAACAAAATCACAGATAAATGGATAGAAATTTATAAGCAGATTGGCATATTTAGTAATAAACGATTCGTATATGGATCAAATGCGCTTGAAGTCGTGCGTCAGAGAGATCGATCGCAACTATATACCTCGATTATCGGACGGGGTAAAGGTGAAGAGGTCGGGGACGGCTACGGACGAAGAATTGAATTCACTAACATCGAATGGAAAAAGTCGAATGGTAACCCGTTAGATAAACCTAAAGGGCAGAATTGGCTTGAATATCCTGAAATGACAGCACTTTACGGCATACCGATGAAGAACGGAAGCAAGCGTAAACGCGAAACTGTTCTAATATTGGAAGATATAGAAGATCCTAGAGAGTTGCTGCAAGCGACCTATGAGAATCTCGTAGAATACTCGCGTCCGCTGATTCAATTCAAAACTTCTGTGCTAGGTGGGGATTCAATTGGTAACACAGTAACCATCCACCGATCAGACAAGAACTATCACTACAAAACTCGTGTTTTCAGCGTCAAAATCGATCGTATCAGGAACAACGTAGAATGCGGTTTAGGCGATAACTTGAACACGTCGAGTACTAGGCAAGCAGCAAGTGTTCAAAATAGTGTAACCAATCTGGCTGAAACTAAGATGACGTTCTATGATTCGACTGAAATCAGCAAATGGCAATCAGACATCATCCGTGGCGCTCATGGCGGTGCGGTTATTTTGATGTCCCCATCTGATTATCCTGCCAATCATCCTCAACGAGGAGAAAGTCGTCAGCCATTTCAAATGGTATGGATGGACGGTGATTCTATTCAAACTTCAAGCCATTTCTTAGTTGCTAACTCAGATGGAATCGGGTTTATAGATGGAGATTTCTATACTAGCCCGTTTAAGACCGCTTGGACAATTGACGGTAAATTCAATGCTGACTTTATCCAAACGGGCACAATATTAGCCAATATTTTTGAAACCTCATTTAATAAGCTGGGTGATACTCTTAAATTAATTTCAGGAACACTTCGTGTAGAAAATGACGGCAAAAAAATAATGGAATTGACCAAAAGAGGGATGGAATTCTGGAGCGGATCGAAGTCAATAGGAACTATCGGTACAGCTGGCGAGCCTTTCCCTGATTTAGTTGATCAAGATGGGCCTGTTACCATGGATGGAAAAGCACTCATCATCCGTTCCGATGGTGATGGAGATTATATTGCTTTATCTGCTAAAACAGGAACTGGAATGATACTTGGAAATGGCAAAGGTATGTACATTATAGATCCTAACATTCGTATCATTGGCGATATTACTTTGTCAGGAAATATGGACGTGCGAGGTGACTTAAAAATCAACGGTCAACAAGTTTACCCCGGCGGTTCTGGCGGTGGTGTTGGTCCCGGTGGCGCAACATATGATCCAATTAATATCGGCAGTAACATAACCGGCAATGCGAATATCGTTGCTTGGCTTGAAAAGTATACGAAACTATACGGTATCTCGGATTATATCGGCTTAGCTTATGCTCTGATAATGGTAGAAAATCCTGGTACAGACGGCACAGATGATATCATGCAGTCTTCTGAATCAGCAGGCTATCCTGGTCCCGGTTATCTTACAGGTGAAGCGTCGGTAAAACAAGGGTGTAAACATCTAGCTCAACAAATTAAAAACGGTCAGGATCAAAACGTAGACATTTGGGGAGTAATGCAAGGGTACAACTTCGGAAGTGCCTATATCCCTTGGCTCTCAAACAGAGGAGGAGTAAATACCACTGATTTGGCTGAGGTTTATTCAAGAACAGTTGTTGCTCCTTCGCTAGGGAATACAACTGGTGCAACCTATCCATACGTGAACGCAGTGTCTCAAGCAGATGGCAGAACGTATCTATATGTTAATGGTGGTAACTTCCATTATGCGGCGATGATCCGACAATATGTGAAAGTAAATGAAAGTTCAGGATATGTGGTACCGATTAGTAAGCCAGTAACAGTGACGAGTGAGTTCGGCTACAGATACCATCCAATTACTGGATCATATGAATTGCATAACGGGATTGACCTTGTAAACGGAAATGCTACTACGCCAATTTACGCATCTGCTGCTGGCGAAGTGGTTATAGCTGGAAGCTACCCTGATTGGTATGGAAACTATGTTGTTATTAAGCACTCTGACGGACTTTACACAGGATACGCACACCAAAGTCAATTGCGAGTTTCAGTTGGAGACACCGTAAAACAAGGGCAACAAATCGGAAACATGGGGACAACAGGGCCAAGCACTGGTCCGCACTTGCATTTTCAATTTTTTACAAACGGGCCTTGGCCATCCAACAGTGATTTTATTAATCCAAGAGAACACATTAATTTTTAGGAGTGATGGATTTGGAACTAGATCAATTTAGAGATGTCGATTTAGTGATTGATAGAGCGAATGATAGCTTTGTGCAGAAGCAGTTCGTTTCTCAGGGGGACTATAAAGGTCGTACACTTACTGTTCAGGTCACTAACAACGGAAGTGTTGGCGAAGTGCCGGGCCTGACTTTAAACCTTAATTGGCATAATGAAGCAAGCGGGATAACTGACTTATCAGCGTTTTCTGTAGTTGATAAATCAAATAGTATTTTTAGAATTGAATATCCGCAAAACATGTTGACTCCGGGCAAAGTGTTCGCTAGTATTCAAATTTTGCAAAATGGGAAAACGACCCAGTTAAAAGAGTTTGAATTGACGGTGCAGCGACTAGCTGGTGAAGCTGTTGGGATTGCGCAAAAAGCAGAGTTTAGTGCTTTGGTAGCAATTCTGGCTGATTCAAACAAATTTAGAACGGATATTAGTTATTTAGGAATGTCCAAGGTCGACAAGGGTGGAAATGAACAAGTTACATTACCAATGCTGTCACAAGAAGTTAAAGAATCGATGACAGGCGGAAGTGTTGCTGTTGTTGGTAAGGACGCTGTCAATACGACTAATGTAGTAGATGGTGCTGTAACAATCAAAAAAACCGATTTCCTTACTCCTGATTTCGTAAATTTAGTTGATACGTATATTGCCGATGAATATTACAGCGTAAATGATGGGAAAATAGTAAAAAAGGGAGAAGTTGGTTATCAACCTTACTGGGGAAGAACAAAGCTAACTGCGGTCAATGATGGTGATATCATATATCGAAACGGCAAAGTTGGGAACTCAGACACAGGCCCAGTGTTTATAACCTTTTTTGCAGACAGTTCTGCTAGTCAATTTGTTAGGGGGGATATTTGGACCATAACGGATCAACTTAGTACATACACAGTTCCTGTGGGTGCTAAGTATTTTTCTATGAGTATACGAGACACAGCTAAAGCAAACGGGGGAGAAGTTTCAGTAAAAGTCTCTCCTGGATATAAAAATACTAGACAATCGTTAGAAATAGGTAATTTTTCGAAAATAACCTATACATACGATAAAGGTTGGCTAGTGTCAGTTCCACACTCCGAAGACGTTTTAACGATCGATTACGAAAAAAAAGAATTTAAAGTTAAAGCAATTCCTTGTTTTGCAACGTGGGGATCGAATTACAAATGGATTTATGGAGGAGCTGGAATCTCAATCCCAGCACAAGGGTTCACTTATACATTCGATGAAATTCAAGCTGCTATAGGTGGCGTCACAGAGGGGCCGTATGTATATGTGTTTGTGCGCAGAGACCAAGGCGCTGTTTATTCAGCTAAAGATATGTTCAGTTTCTATAGTGCCAAATATATGGAGGATCGTGGAGGTCCAAATTACAAACCGTTTCGAGAACAAATAATTAAAAGCCATGTGTTTATCGGTATGTTCGTTTTGACAACGACTGCATATTCTTTCCCCGGGACGCCTGTATCAGTTGTGACAACAAAAGCAGTTGATGCCATTACTAAGAAAATAAGTTTTTTAGGCGATTCCATAACCACTTACGCAGGATATATTCCCACTGGAAACGTTGCGTTTTATCCTTCATCAGGAGCTATTAAAGATGTGAATTTGACTTGGTGGAAGAAGTTGATTGATAAGTCTTCTGGCAAGCTTGAATTGTTGGTTAATAATTCATGGTCGGGCAGTCGCGTCACGACTACAGGAGGCACTGATTCAGCCGGTATAACGAGAGCTGAGCTTTTGGACAGTCAAACTGACAATCCAGATATAATTATTGTTTATATGGGTGTTAATGATTTCAACAATAATGTGCCTATTGGGACTTTTGACGGGACTAGCGCATTACCTAACGTAACAACAACCTTCGGAGAAGCATACGGAATATTATTAAACAAAGTAGTGAATAAATATCCCACGGCAAAAGTCTATTGCGCTACTATTCCGATAAATTCACGTGGTCCATATCCTCGCACAAATGCTAACGGGGATACTTTGGCCTCTTACAATGATCGCATTCGGAAGATAGGAGAATCATTTGGGGCTGATATTCTAGATTTTGCAAAGGCGGGCTTTAACCACGTCAGCGCAGCAAATTTCACATCAGACGGCTTGCATCCTAATGAATCGGGCATGACTATTATGTTTGATAAGGCTAGGAAGGCATTAGGTTTATATTAATAAAAATATTATCTAGCGGACAATCATTCTTGGTTGTCTGCTTTTTTGGCTAATCGTGTTGTGGATTTTATTTTAGGAAAGTAGGTGGCATATGAAAAATATAATTATCCTCAAATGGGATAGTTTAGTTCTCAGTATCGTTTCGGTTTTATACGGTTTGCAGTTGCTTTTGCACCCTGAAATTTTGCAAGAGTACAGAGTATATCAGTTGGTTGACGAACTGTTCGATTATCGAGCAATCAGCGCAGTGTTTATGATATTGGGTTTTCTCAAAATATTGGGAATTGTGATCAATAACAAGAAATTAAAGCATACAGTGCTAGTACTACTAACATTCTTTTGGACACTCTTCGGGGTGTCTTTTGTTTTATCTGCACCACCAAATACAATCGGCATTTTATCCTTGGCAATGGCATTCCTTGCGATGGGAATTGCCATCAAGGAGGACTGATACTGTGGGAGACATCAACTTGACTACGATCATTGTGGCTCTTGGCGGTGGGTATATCACCTATTTAGGAACTAAATATTCTAACAAAGCAAATCTCGAAAAGACCAATACCGAAAATGCCGATGTTCTCTACAGAAAGTATCAGGAGATGGTAGATAAGTTAGAGAAGAAAGTCGATAAACTCGAAGCAGAAATTTCAGATATCAAAAATAAGTATGAGAAGGAAATTGCTTACTATCAAAAACTGGTTGAAGAGTTAGAAGACGAGAACGAAGAATTGAAAAATGAAAATGCAATATTGAAAGGTGGAATTTAACATGGAACATATTTTAACGGCAGCAACAGTAATTACAGGAACGGTTATGGGAGTGACAGGATTAGTAAAGAAAATGATTCCAGATAACAAATTGTTGCCAGTCATTAACATTTTGCTAGGGACAGCAGTCGGGATTGTATACGCCGCTACAATGGTACCAGATCAATTGATTGTGTTTGGTTGGGCAGGATTCTTGTCAGGATTGGCAGCAGGCGGATTCTATGACTTAGGCGCTGGGTTTATTAAAGGCAACAAATCGGAACCCGATTACGGTGACGGACAAGAGTTCACAGAAAAAAAGGAGTAGCCATTGGCTGCTCTTTTTTAATGTAGAAAGGATGATATAAATGAGTTTCATCAAATACGAATATATCAGAATCAATAAGTTTTCTCGTCCAGGGATCAAGAACTACGGAATCAAAGGAATTATCATGCATTACACGGCTAACAACGGTGGTACTGCCCGAAATCACAAAGACTACTTCAATAATCTGAATGGCGTTTATGCATCCGCTCATTTGTTTGTGGATGACAATGAAGCTATTTGTATCATTCCATTAGATGAGGTCGCTTACCACGCAAACGATACGGTTAGATACAATTCTGATGGATCTATCTACAAGCCTTTGTATTCACAAATCGGTAATGCTAATTATGGCGCTATTGGCGTGGAGATGTGCTTGGATAGAAATGGAAATATCACTGAAAAAACATTCCAGAACACCGTTAAAGCCGTTAAAGAACTGATTGCAAAATATCCAAATATCACTCGGAATAAGATTTGGCGCCACTATGATGTTACTGGCAAGAACTGTCCAGCTCCATGGGTAGCAAAGCCAAGTGAGCTGGAACGTTTCAAAGATGCGGCGTTTGGCAAGACTAGCGGTTCTAATTCAGCAGCTAAACCTAGCACACCATCTGTAAAACCAAACACCAATAAAATCTCAGAAGACGGTATGTTTGGACCAAGCACTGCCAATAAAGCGATGCAGTACGAAGGTATCACACCAGATGATGAAATCAGCCATCAGTATCGACAAGTGTGCAACAAGAACCTTTATGCGGCGCAATTTGATAATACGCTTAAAGGTTCAACCCTGATTCGTACATGGCAGAAACGGTTGAAAGCAAAAGGTTTATACAAAGGTGCGATCGATGGATTGTGCGGAACAGAAATGATTAAAGCTATGCAACGAGCCTTGAAGACAACGGTTGATGGAATTATCAGCCCGACTTCTAACATGGTCAAAGCATTACAACGAGCATTGAACAACAATAAGCTTCCATGGTAAACAAACACCCCTTACTCTTTTGAGTAGGGGGCTTTTTTATGTGTCCAAATAACCAAATATGCAGGTGATCGCAGGCACGATGACGCCGCATCGTATCGAAGAGATCGCTAAGGCATCTACGATTGTGTTGACACGCCAAGAATGGTATGAAGTATATTTGGCAGCTGGCAATATTTTACCTTAAAAAAAAGAAGAAACCCTTTATTTAATGGAAACTATCTCAGGAATGTTCGTAAAAGACGAACATTCCTGTTGCTTTTTAAAAAAAAGATTCTAAAACACTTGTATTTATGAGTGAGCTGGTTTAAATTGTTGTGGGCATTAAAAATAGGCGACAGCCATTTGATGCTTGCTTCACTCTTATCAAGATTTGGAGGATATTTTTATGTTTGACATGAAAGTTTTTGATTACGAAGATATACAATTGATCCCTAATAAATGTATCGTGAATAGCCGTTCAGAATGTGATACGACGGTTACTTTAGGCAAACATTCATTTAAAATGCCGGTCGTTCCTGCAAATATGCAAACGATCATTGATGAATCAATCGCAGAATTTTTAGCTGAAAACGGCTATTTTTATATTATGCATCGTTTTGACGAAGCAGCCCGCATTCCTTTTATCAAAAAAATGAAGGAAAAAGGCCTGATCTCTTCGATCAGTGTCGGTGTCAAAGACTATGAGTATACTTTTGTCGAAACATTGGCTGCTGAAGGACTGGTGCCTGATTACATTACGATCGATATTGCCCATGGACATTCCAATGCTGTCATCAATATGATCCAACATATCAAAAAACATTTACCAGATGCTTTTGTGATCGCAGGGAACGTTGGTACACCTGAAGCGGTCCGAGAATTGGAAAATGCCGGCGCGGATGCAACGAAAGTTGGGATCGGACCAGGGAAAGTTTGTATCACTAAAATCAAAACTGGTTTTGGAACTGGTGGGTGGCAATTAGCTGCATTACGCTGGTGTGCAAAAGCAGCTCGCAAGCCGATTATCGCCGATGGGGGAATCCGCACCCATGGAGATATCGCAAAATCTGTTCGTTTTGGGGCAACGATGGTCATGATTGGTTCATTGTTTGCTGGACATGAAGAATCTCCTGGGGAAACAAAAGTCGAAAATGGTGTCGTTTTAAAAGAATACTTTGGCTCTGCTTCTGAATTCCAAAAAGGGGAAAAGAAAAACGTCGAAGGGAAAAAAATCTGGATCCCTTACAAAGGTTCTTTGAAAGATACTTTGGTTGAGATGCAGCAAGATCTACAATCATCGATCTCCTATGCCGGTGGCAAAGACCTCGAATCGATTCGAAAAGTTGATTATGTGATCGTGAAAAACTCGATTTTCAATGGCGATACAATTTAAGTTGCTTCGGCTGTAGAATTGACAGTGGCATGAATAAAAGTTCGATCCAAAAGATTTCTTGGTCTTGCAGCAAGCGATAGGAAAACATTCTTATCACTTGCTGCTGAGGGCAACAAGTCTTTTGGTTTTTTTATTTTCAGCGCTGACCTTCTGCTTTTTGTGGAATCATCTCTATCGACTATTTGGTTTTTCTTAATCTTTCGTTATAATAGAAGAAATGATGAAAAAAAACTAAAAAAATATTCTGAGCTAAAAGCGGATATTCAGTTGACTAAGTGAGTAAGAGCAATAACAATAAAGTAAACATGCAGAAAGAAGCAGGTGAGTGTTTGACTATCAAAGTAATGTCCGTTTTTGGGACAAGACCGGAAGCCATCAAGATGGCGCCTTTGGTAAAAGAATTAGAGGCTGATCCTCGATTTCAATCAATTGTCGTGGTGACAGCCCAACATCGCGAGATGTTAGATCAAGTATTAGAGGTTTTTGAGATCGAACCTGATTACGACTTGGATATCATGACATTGGGACAGACATTGACCGGCATCACTACAAAAGTCTTGCTGGAATTAGAACCGATTCTCCACCAAGAAAAACCGTCAATTGTGCTTGTTCATGGTGACACAACAACGGCATATGCCGCAGCAACCGCAGCTTTTTACGCTCAGATTCCGATCGGTCATGTTGAAGCTGGTTTGCGGACGTGGAATAAACGATCACCCTATCCGGAAGAAGCCAACCGGCAACTCATCGATGTGCTAGCGGATCTTTACTTTGCTCCAACGCTTCAAAGTAAAGAAAATCTACTTGCGGAAAATCATGATCCAGAAGCCATCTTTGTCACTGGCAATACCGCGATTGATGCCATGCGCTACACTGTTTCTCAAGACTATCAGCATCCTACACTAACAGACAAAAAACAGCGAAAGATTTTGTTGACGATGCACCGCAGAGAGAATTTAGGTCAGCCGATGAAGAATGTTTTTCAGGCATTGGCTCGAATCGCAGGCGAGTTTCCAGAAGTCTCAGTCGTTTTTCCGATGCATAAAAATCCCAAAGTTCGAGAAATTGCTCAAGAAACTCTGGGTGCTTTAGAGAATGTTACATTGATTGAACCTTTAGATGTCATCGATTTTCACAATTTTGCCAACCAAAGCACATTGATTCTAACTGATTCCGGCGGTGTCCAGGAAGAAGCCCCTTCTCTCGGTGTTCCTGTATTGGTGTTGCGGGACACAACTGAACGTCCAGAAGGCATTGCGGCAGGAACGTTGAAATTGGTCGGTACAGGGGAAGAGGATGTGTATCAAGCAACGAAGCAGTTGTTGCAGGATCACGCTGCATATACCGCAATGGCGCATGCTGAAAATCCTTATGGTGATGGTAAAGCAAGTCAGCGAATCAAAGAAGTATTGGCTCAATATTACCGTCTGTCCGGAATGGCAGATCCTTCGATCCAATGATCCAAAAACTGAAAATGGAATTGAAAAATAACAAAAGTATTTTCACATAATGGTTGACCTATATAATTAGATAGACTATAGTGAGGATAGAAATAAATAATTGTTAGGTGAGGCTCCTATATGGACACAAGCTGCTGCCGCAAAAGTATCGAGAGATGCTTAGTTGGTAGGACAGGTCTAATCGTGAAGGTTAAACCCAAAGCAGCTGATAACGTCAAGTTATCTACGCCCTATAGTGCTAAAGCTCTACAATGATCATGAGTTTTTTACGCATGCTTATTGGGAGCATGCGTTTTTTGTGTTAATGGTCACTGATGCCTTTATTTTAGCTGATACATACAGACCTTTATGAGGTGCTGCAAGACAATTGCTGACTGCCTTTATTTTTGACCAACACTTCTGCATGATCCAGAGTTTCTTGCTTGATAAACAGAGAGGAAGATGAACATGGAATACCCCAGTCCCCAGAGGAACAATAAAAAGAATGCTAGGGGTAGCAAATGCAACTCCTAGTTATAGGAGGAAAAGAAGATGTTAAAAAAATTATCTAAAGATCAAGAATTAAAATTACTTGCACAACTTTCGGAAAGAGAGTTGCTGATGGAAATGCGGACTTCGTTTAATGGACTATCAAAAGAGGATGCAGCAGAACGTCTGGAAGAATATGGACCAAACCAAGTAGATGCACAAAAACCAACACCTGCTTGGCTGATGTTTTTAAGTGCTTTCAAAGATCCTTTTGTATTAGTTTTGGCTTTGCTGATGGTCATTTCTTTTTTCACAGGTGATTATGAAGCAGTGGTCGTGATGGGAATCATGATCTTAGCAAGTGTTACGATCACATTCGTGCAAGAATATCGTTCGCAAAAAGCAAGTTTGGCCTTAAAAGAATTAATTGAAAATACATGTTCTGTCACTCGAGACGGCGAAACGATCGAGATTCCGATGGATGAAGTCGTACCAGGAGACATCGTGACATTGGCAACCGGGGATATGATTCCGGCAGATGCTATTTTGATTTGGACAAAAGATTTATTTATCAATCAATCTTCTCTGACCGGAGAATCTATGCCGGTGGAAAAATTTGTCGATGCTGGGATCAAAGATTCTAAAGAAACGATTTCCGCATTAGATATGCAAGATTTGGTTTTCATGGGAACGGATGTCCTTAGTGGACAAGGTAAAGCAATTATTTTAAAAACCGGTCAAAGTACTTTTTTTGGTGATATTGCCAAAAATGCAACGTCAAAACGAGGAAAGACTACTTTTGAGGATGGTTTGACGAAAGTCAGTAAATTGTTGCTGCGAATGGTAATGGTTTTGTTTCCCATCGTCTTTTTGATCAATGGATTGACAAAAGGCGACTGGGGAGAAGCCCTTTTCTTCGCAATCGCTGTAGCTGTTGGCTTGACTCCGGAAATGTTGCCAATGATCGTCACAAGTAATTTGGCAAAAGGTGCCATGTCGTTAGCTAAAGAAAAAGTGATCGTCAAAGAATTGCCTTCGATTCAAAACTTGGGCAGTATGGACGTTTTATGTACGGATAAAACCGGCACGATCACTGAAGATCGCGTCGTATTAGTGCAGCATCTGAATCCGTTTGGTAAAGAAGACCAACAAGTGTTGGATATGACCTATTTGAATTCCTACTATCAAACAGGTTGGAAAAATTTGATGGATATTGCGGTATTGAACTACTTCGAAGATACAGAGCGCCAAGCGCCTTATCAAGAAGTCATCAAAGTGGATGAAATCCCCTTTGACTTTTCCCGCCGGCGTTTAACAGTGGTTGTCAAAGCAGATGGGCACCAGATCATGGTCACAAAAGGTGCTGCTGAGGAAATGGAGAAAGTCTGCAAATACGTGGAAGTCAACGGACAAGTTCTGGAATTGACAGATGAATTAAGAGAAAAACTTCGTGAGGTAAATCACCGCTTGAACAAACAGGGCATGCGTGTCCTAACAGTAGCAATCAAGCGAGATGCTCACGCAGAAGCCGTCTACACAGTTGAAGATGAACAAGATATGATCATGATCGGATTCATGGGCTTTTTAGACCCAGCGAAAGAGTCCGCAAAAACAGCTATTGCTTCATTACATGGTCATGGTGTCAACGTGAAAGTTTTGACTGGTGACAATGCGATCGTGGCGCAAAAGGTGTGTAAAGATGTGGGGATCGAAGTGAACGACTATCTTCTAGGGATAGACGTTGATCGTCTCTCTGATGAAGAATTGGCTGAAAAAGCAGAAGCGGTCAATCTATTTGCTAAGTTGAATCCTATGCAAAAGTCACGCATCATTCAGTCGCTGCAAGCCGATGGTCATACTGTCGGATTTATGGGAGATGGAATCAATGATGCGCCTGCACTGCGGGCTGCTGATGTCGGTATTTCTGTAGATACGGCCGCAGACATTACCAAAGACGCAAGTTCGATCATTTTATTAGAAAAAAGCTTGAATGTGTTAGATAAAGGCGTCATTGAAGGCCGTAAAGTTTTCACAAACATGATGAAATACATCAAGATGACATTGAGTTCAAACTTTGGGAATGTTTTTTCGATTCTTGTCGCTAGTGCATTCTTGCCTTTCTTGCCAATGCTTTCTATTCAATTGCTGGTGCAAAATCTAGTCTATGATATGGCACAGTTGACTATTCCTTGGGATAATGTGGATGTGGAAGAACTAGAAAAACCAGTCAAGTGGCAAGTCAGAGGCTTATTGAAATTCACCGTAAGCATTGGACCAGTCAGCAGTATTTTTGATATCTTGACATTCTTCGTGATGTGGCATGTGTTCCAAGCAAATACCATTCAAGAACAAGCGCTGTTCCAAGCCGGCTGGTTCATGATCGGTCTTGTGACGCAAACATTAGTCGTGCATATGGTCCGGACGCGTAAACTGCCATTTTTCCAAAGTATCGCATCGCCAGCAGTCTTACTGTCAAGCGTTCTTGCGATTTTGGTGGGTTTCGGTATTATCTTGTCGCCGCTGCACACAGTCTTTGATTTTGCAGCGCTACCATCTTCTTACTGGCCATGGTTTGTCGGCATTATTCTTGCCTACCTGGTAAGCGTAGAAGTAGCTAAGAGAATCTATATCCATTATACAAAAGAGTGGATCTGAGAAAAGAAACGGATAGTCATAAAAGATTTTAACTTTTATGCTATCTGTTTCTTTTTTATTCTCTTCTGTATTATTTTTTTCTCATTATCAAAAAAAACTAATTTTACTAAGTCGGAACATTCACAAGGGAAAGTCCTCGAGGTGTTACGTTTCTGTTTAGTTAAAAGGCGAAGTCTGTACTATTCTTAAAAGAAAAAAAGAATTTAATAAGGAGCAAAGCAAGAAAGCGATTGCTTAAATGTGATTGTTTTCACTAATCGTTTCTTAAGAGTTGGTCTAATGGGAATCGTTTTATTAAAAAAAAATACCTTTTCACTTGTCTTATTCTCGTTTAAATGATAATTTATAGTAGTAAATGATTTTTCGATGATACAGATTTTATCCCTGTTACATTCGAAAGTGAATTTTTATATCAGAGAGGAAAGTGTGTCAAGATGGCAAAAAAACAAAAAGCACTTGATTTCCAAGCAATTTTGGAGCAAGTCAATGCAGATTTTCCAACTTATCAAGCATTAGATAAAGACGGAAAAATCGTAAATCCAGATTTAGTACCTGATCTAAGTGACGACGAATTAGTCGAGTTGATGACTCGCATGGTATGGTCCCGTGTATTAGACCAACGCTCTACTGCGTTAAACCGTCAAGGTCGTCTAGGTTTCTTCGCGCCAACAGCTGGTCAAGAAGCAAGTCAATTAGCAAGTCATTTTGCATTTGAAAAAGAAGATGTGCTTTTACCTGGTTACCGTGATGTCCCTCAATTGATCCAACACGGCCTTCCATTGAAAGAAGCGTTCTTATGGTCTCGCGGACACGTAGCTGGAAACCTTTATCCAGAAGACTTGCAAGCTTTACCACCACAAATCATTATCGGTGCGCAATACGTGCAAGCTGCTGGTGTAGCTCTTGGTCTGAAAAAGCGCAACAAGAAAAATGTTGTCTTCACTTATACAGGTGATGGCGGTTCTTCACAAGGGGACTTCTATGAAGCAATCAACTTTGCTGGCGCTTACCATGCAAACGCTGTATTCTACATCCAAAACAACGGTTTTGCGATTTCAACACCTCGTGAAGTTCAAAGTGCTGCGCCAACATTAGCTCAAAAAGCAGCTGCAGCTGGTATCCCAGGAATCCAAGTGGATGGTATGGATCCATTAGCAGTTTACACTGTCTCAAAAGCAGCTCGTGAATGGGCAGCAAATGGCAATGGACCAGTTTTGATTGAAACATTGACTTACCGTTATGGTCCACACACATTATCAGGGGATGACCCAACGCGTTACCGTTCAAAAGATATGGACAGCGAATGGCAACAAAAAGACCCATTGGTTCGCTTCCGTACGTACTTGACTGAAAAAGGACTATGGTCTGAAGAAAAAGAAGAACAAATCATTGAACAAACTAAAGAAGAAATCAAAGCTGCAATCGCTGAAGCTGACCGTGTACCTAAACAAAAAGTTTCAGATTTCTTGAAAAATATGTTTGAAGTACAACCTCAAAACATTAAAGAACAAATTGCAACTTACGAAGCGAAGGAGTCGAAATAGTCATGGCACAAAAAACAATGATTCAAGCAATTACAGATGCCTTAGCTGTTGAAATGGAAAACGACAAAGAAATTTTAGTCTTTGGTGAAGACGTCGGTAAAAACGGCGGGGTTTTCCGGGCAACAGAAGGTTTACAAGAAAAATTCGGTGAAGATCGTGTTTTCGATACCCCTCTTGCTGAATCTGGTATCGGCGGTTTAGCTTTTGGTTTAGCACTAGAAGGTTTCCGTCCAGTTCCAGAAATTCAATTCTTCGGATTCGTTTTTGAAACATTTGATGAAATCGTTGGACAAATGGCACGTACTCGCTACCGTATGGGCGGCACACGCAACTTGCCAATTACGATTCGTTCACCATTTGGTGGTGGTGTGCATACACCAGAATTGCACTCAGATAACTTGGAAGGATTGATTGCTCAATCACCAGGTATCCGTGTCGTGATTCCATCAAACCCATACGATGCAAAAGGATTGTTAATTGCTTCTATTCGCAGCAATGATCCTGTTGTTTTCTTAGAACATATGAAACTTTACCGTTCATTCCGTGAAGAAGTGCCAGAAGAAGCGTATGAAGTTCCATTGGATAAAGCAGCGGTGACTCGTGAAGGAACAGACGTATCGATCATCACTTATGGTGCAATGGTTCGTGAAGCAATCAAAGCAGCGGATAACTTAGCAAAAGAAAACATCAATGCTGAAATTATCGATTTGCGTACAGTTGCTCCTCTTGATGTGGAAACAATCATTAAATCTGTTGAAAAAACAGGTCGTGTGGTTGTTGTTCAAGAAGCTCAAAAACAAGCAGGCGTAGGCGCTCAAGTCGTTTCTGAAATTTCTGAACGTGCGGTTCTTTCATTAGAAGCACCAATTGGACGTGTATCTGCTCCAGATACAATCTTCCCATTCGGTCAAGCAGAAAATATCTGGTTGCCAAATGCTAAAGATATCGAAGACAAAGTGAAAGAAATCGTGAACTTTTAATAGTTGAAGAAGGGAAGAATAGAAAATGGCATTTCAATTTAAATTACCGGATATCGGTGAAGGGATCGCAGAAGGCGAAATCGTAAAATGGTTCGTTAAACCCGGCGATACCATCAATGAAGATGACACTTTATTGGAAGTTCAAAATGACAAATCAGTTGAAGAAATCCCATCTCCAGTCACAGGTACTGTAAAAAATATCCTTGTATCAGAAGGAACAGTTGCCAATGTTGGTGATGTATTAGTAGAAATCGATGCACCTGGCCATGAAGACAATGAAGGAGATGCAGGTGTGGCAGCGCAAGCCCAAACTCCTGCACAACCAGCTGCTGTTCCAACAACGGAAGCTGCATCTGCTGGTTCTTCAGAAGGCGAAGGCGTATTCCAATTCAAATTACCAGATATCGGTGAAGGAATTGCAGAAGGCGAAATCGTAAAATGGTTCGTTAAAGCTGGCGACACCATCAATGAAGATGATACTTTATTGGAAGTTCAAAACGACAAATCAGTTGAAGAAATCCCATCTCCAGTCACAGGCACTGTAAAAAATATCCTTGTATCAGAAGGAACAGTTGCCAATGTTGGTGACGTATTAGTAGAAATCGATGCTCCAGGACACAACAGTGCACCAGCTGCTAGTTCTGCAGCGCCAACTGCAGCGCCAGAAAAAGTTGAAACTTCTGGCTCAGCAAGTGTCGTTGAAGCTGCTGATCCAAACAAACGTGTATTAGCAATGCCTTCTGTCCGTCAATTTGCTCGTGAAAAAGATGTCGACATCACACAAGTAACTGCAACTGGCAAAGGTGGCCGCGTGACAAAAGAAGACATTGAGAACTTCCTATCTGGTGGCGGAGCTTCAGCAACTGCAGAAGCAGCAGCTCCAGCAAAAGAAGAAGCGCAAGCACCAGCAGCTGAAAGCAAACCAGCAGCACCAGCTAAAGCCTTCAAGTCTAACTTGGGTGATTTAGAAGAACGTGTAGCATTAACTCCGACACGTAAAGCAATTGCGAAAGCAATGGTCAACAGCAAACATACAGCACCTCATGTAACATTGCATGATGAAGTAGAAGTAACAAATCTTTGGGATAATCGTAAGAAATTTAAAGAAGTTGCTGCTGCCAATGGCACAAAACTTACTTTCTTGCCATATGTTGTAAAAGCATTGACTGCTACAGTCAAAAAATTCCCTATCTTGAATGCTTCAATCGATGATGCAAAACAAGAAATTGTGTACAAAAACTACTACAATATCGGTATTGCTACGGATACGGATCATGGGTTATATGTACCAAATGTCAAAGATGCAGACCGCAAAGGAATGTTTGCTATCGCTGATGAAATCAACGAAAAAGCTAAACTTGCTCATGACGGTAAACTTTCTGCAGATGACATGCGCAACGGAACGATCACTATCAGTAACATTGGTTCTGTAGGCGGTGGCTGGTTCACACCAGTAATCAACTACCCTGAAGTAGCTATCTTGGGTGTTGGTACAATCGCGCAACAACCAATCGTCAATGCTGAGGGCGAAATCGTTGTCGGCCGCGTAATGAAACTTTCATTGAGCTTTGACCACCGAATCGTTGATGGTGCAACAGCGCAACAAGCAATGAATAATATCAAACGTCTATTAGCTGATCCAGAGCTATTAATGATGGAAGGATGATTAACAAATGGTAGTTGGAGATTTTGCTGTTGAATTAGATACAGTTGTAATCGGTGCGGGACCTGGCGGCTATGTAGCTGCCATCCGCGCAGCGGAAATGGGACAAAAAGTTGCGATCATTGAAAGAGAATACATTGGCGGTGTTTGTTTGAACGTTGGTTGTATCCCTTCAAAAGCATTGATTGCAGCAGGACATCATTACCAAGAATCACTAGATTCGACAATGTTTGGTGTAACAAGCGAAAACGTATCACTTGATTTTGCTAAAACACAAGAATGGAAAGACAACAAAGTTGTGAAAACATTGACTTCAGGTGTTGGCTTCCTATTGAAAAAACACAAAGTTGAAACAATTGAAGGGGAAGCTTTCTTTGTTGATGATCACACATTACGTGTGATTCATCCTGATTCAGCTCAAACTTATTCTTTCAACAATGCAATCATCGCGACAGGTTCTCGCCCAATTGAAATCCCTGGTTTCAAATTCGGTGGACGTGTGCTTGATTCTACTGGCGGATTGGCATTGAAAGAAGTGCCTAAAAAATTCGTTGTTATCGGTGGCGGTGTCATCGGTTCTGAACTTGGTGCTGCTTATGCAAACCTTGGAGCAGAAGTAACGATTCTTGAAGGTTCTCCTCAAATTTTGCCAACTTATGAAAAAGATATGGTTAAATTAGTTGAAGAAGACTTCGCTAAAAAAGGTGTAACGATCGTTACTAATGCAATGGCTAAAGAAGCTGTTGATAATGGCGATAGTGTAACGGTTAAATACGCTGTTGATGGCAAAGAAGAATCAGTGACAGCTGACTATGTGATGGTTACAGTTGGTCGACGTCCGAATACAGATGACATGGGCTTAGAGCAAGCCGGTGTTGAAGTTGGCGAACGTGGATTGATCACAGTCGACAAACAAGGCCGTACGAACGTATCAAACATCTTTGCAATCGGAGATATCGTACCTGGTGCAGCACTTGCTCATAAAGCAAGTTATGAAGCAAAAATTGCTGCTGAAGCCATTTCTGGTAAAAAAGTTGCTGTTGATTATAAAGCAATGCCAGCGGTTGCCTTTACTGATCCAGAATTAGCTTCTGTCGGTATGACGATCAAAGATGCAAAAGATGCTGGAATTGAAGCGAAAGCTTACAAATTCCCATTCTCTGGAAATGGTCGTGCATTGTCTCTTGGTAAAACAGAAGGATTTATCCGCTTAGTAACAACAGTAGAAGACAATGTGATCATCGGTGCGCAAATCGCTGGTTTAGGTGCAAGTGACATGGTTTCAGAATTGGCTCTTGCAATCGAATCAGGTATGAACGCAGAAGATATCGCGTTAACGATCCACCCACATCCATCTTTAGGTGAGATCACCATGGATGCTGCTGAGTTGGCATTAGGCTTACCAATCCATATTTAATGATAGAAGACTCGTTCATCCTTTCGATGAGCGAGTTTTTTTATGGGATCAAGTATCAGTGAATGGCATAAAATACTGGCGATTGCCTACTTGATTGCTGTAGCAAATCTGTCTGAATTATGCTATATTAAGTTGCTATCTAAAACGGATGAAGGCGGGGATTGTATGCGTAAACAATTGGGTGGGAAAACGATTCGTCTCTATTATACAAGTCTGCAATTTCTTTATTGGATGATGTTTTGTTCAATTTATGGATTTGCCACATTATTTCTGATTTATTTTAAGATCGATCCAGCAAAAATCGGTGGGATCTTAGCACTTATCAATATTTTTTCAGCCGCGCTTCAGCCTTTCATCAGTCAAGTGATCATTAAAAGAAAAAGGATTCCCTTGATTGCTGTCCTAAAAGGGATGACACTGAGCCTGATTATCGCTCTTCTAGTAGGGTTATTACTGCCAGCACTGACGATTATCAGTTTTATCATTGGTGCAATCGTGCTAGTTTCCATGCAGTCATTTATCAATGCTCTTGCATTTGAGTATGTGAACACCGGCTATGGGATTAATTTTGGTTTTTCGAGAGCAGGCGGTTCACTAGGATATGCCGCAACCTCTTTCTTATTAGGGCAGTTGTTGGCGAGCTATTCGGCTGCGCTTCTCCCAATAATGGCATTAGTAGAAGCAGGACTGTTTTTTGTCCTCTTACTTTTGCTGCCCACAGTGAAGACAAGGGTTCTGCCGTTGAAGATAGAAGAGAAGCATTCGGGTGGGTTAGGAAAAAAATATCCTTTTTTACTTTTGTTATTCATAGGATTCAGCTTTCTGTTCAGCTTTCACACAATGATCAATAGCTTCTTGGCACAGATTTTTGCTTCGATCGGAGGCGGCAGCAAAGAAGTAGGAATTTCATTAATGATTGCTGCATTATGCGAGTTGCCAGGAATGATATTCTTCGAACGTTTGGTCAAAAGAAAGTCCAGCAAGTTTTGGCTTTTGTTTTCTAGTATCGCATTTGCAGTCAGAGGAGTAATGATGTTGCTTACCAGCACGATTGTTATGATGGAAATGACACACCTATTGCAGGGCTTTAGTTTTGCTTTATTTATCCCAGCGTCTGCTTATCTCTTCAATCATGTATTGGCAGATGAAGATCGGGTATTTGGACAAACGCTGATCATTATTGCGACGACATTAGGCGGTGTGCTGGGGAATATCTTAGGCGGCAGCCTTTTACAGAACTTCGGTGTCTGGCAGATGTTATTGTGCGGCACGTGCTTTGCTTTGATTGGAGCGTTATTGACGCTATGGGGGATCCGTAAGCTGCCAAAGGCCTCTGCTATTTCCGATCTTTCCGAATAGCAGACAAGGAATGACAAAAATAGCTAGAGCAATGTTCAAAAATGATAACGAAAAAGAGTGGCGAACAATCATCGCCACTCTTTTTCGTTAAAGTGAATCAGCCTAGCCGGGTTATTTCTTTTCTAAAACAGCGATGAATTCCCGCATATAATCGGGCAGGTCAGGTGGTCTACGGCTAGAAACGATGTGACCGTCGGTGATAACTGGTGTATCCACCCAAGTAGCTCCGGCGTTTGTCATATCGTCTTTTATGCCAGGGGTGCTAGTCACTTTTCTTCCTTGCAATATATTCGCGGAAATCAAGACCCAGCCGGCATGACATATTTGACCAATGACTTTTTCTTCTTTGTCCATTGCTTGAACAAAAGAAATGACTTGTGGGAATCGGCGCAGTTTATCCGGTGCCCAACCGCCAGGGACTAAGATGGCATCATAATCAGCCACATGGATGTCGTCAAAAGCAAACGCGGATTCTGCAGGAACTCCGTATTTTCCTTTATAGCTTTTATGGGCTTCTTCGCCAACTAAATCCACTTGAGCGCCTTCTTCTCGCAAACGGTGAACAGGGTACCAAAGCTCTAAATCCTCGAAATCATTGTCGACTAACGCGATGATTTTTTTATTTTCTAAGCGCAAATGAAATCCTCCTTTATTCTTGCTATTCTTACTGTAACATCAAGGAAAAGGAAACACCAAAAGAATGCTTTTCAAGAAAGACGACTAGCATTTATCTGTAAAGTGTAGCCGCAAGAGTAAAAAAGCAGTCGTTAAAGAAAATAGAAGATCAATGAAGGGATAGTTCTAGTAGTGTCAGCGTTGTAACGAATAATAAATTAGGTCATAATCAAAGTAACCAATAAGTCTTAGCAAGTCTTAGCAAGCCTTAACAAGTCTGAACAGATCTGAACAAGACTGAATAGGAGCGTGAAAATAGGGAACCTTTTGAAAAAGCTAGACAATCTATTTATCAAAATGCACGTCCATTGGAACTTGCACGCTGGCAGATTCATTTTGAAGACGGTAGCCGGGAGAATGTTATACAGATGTTAGAGGTCTATCAAAACGAGGATGGCGGCTTTGGTCACGGCTTAGAGCCAGACAATTGGAAACCCAACAGCACCCCGATTGCGGCGTGAGCTGCCTGCAGTATTTTACGAGAGATCAATTGCCTTGATGCTAAAAATCCTATAATACAGGGGATCTTGAGGTACTTGTCCAGTGGGAAAGATTTTTCTGAAGGGAAATGGCGGAACCAAGTACCTTCGACTGCTTTTTACTCCCATGCCATCTGATAGGAGAGTCCTGTAGGTGTGCCGGCTAATAATCCCACCGTGAGTTTTGCTGGTATGATCATCCGTGTGGAATATACTGGTTTATCTCAACAAGCGGAGGGAATCCTTCAAACCGCCATTGATAGCTTTCTCAATGAGACAACGATGATAGGCATACGTTAGTCGTTTATTTGGAAATGCTAAACTATTGTAAAAAAACACATGATCAACCTCTTTTGGAGAACATAAATTTTCAAGAAGTGTTGTGCCAACAAATTCGTCAAACCGTCTCGAAAGCCCCAGAAGAATGGTTTACTTCTTACACCAGCAAACCATCGGACTTTTTTTCTCGAAAGAACAACTGCTCACCATTTTTGATAAAGAACTTTGTCAGCAAGAAGCCGCTAAAATCTCAGAGAACCAGCTAGAAGATGGTTCTTTACCTATTCCATGGCAATGGGGCACAGAATATACAAAGTTTTATATCAGCGTGAATTGGTGGAAATCCGTTCAGATCATCAAGAATTTTTTATTTTTGCATGCTTTTTCAAAATAATTTGAAGCTTCTCATTGCAGTTTGATTTAGAAGGCGGTACTTTGAAAGTAAAGGAGGGACTAGTATGGTCGATGAAAAAAAGAAAGATTTCAATAAGATGCTCCATGAGACGAAAGGAATGCCGAAAATCAAGCAAATCACAGATGAAAAGAGTATTGAGAAATATGGGGGAAAGAGAATGCTTTTGGCTCCTCCAGTGGATTACAATCAAATCATGGGGCGTATCCCATTAGGCCAAGTGATGACGATTAGTAAGATTCGCGAGTTTCTGGCAGAAAGGTATGGCGCCGATTTCACAGATCCAATCACCGCGGGTATTTTTGTTTCCATCGCAGCATGGGCTAGTGAACAAAGAAAAACAGATAAAATTCCTTTCTGGCGGACATTAAAAGCGAATGGGGAGTTAAACCCTAAGTATCCAGGCGGAATCGAGAAACAAAAAAGCGCTTTGGAAAACGAGGGACATACGATCCTTATTAAGGGAAGAAAAAACCTACGCTATTATGTTAAAGACTTTACTGAAGTTCTAGCACAACTATCTAAATGAACCAACGTAGAATGAGTTAAGGTATCTCGTATTTTAGTTAGAGCTAGGACTAAGCTCGATTAAGTCTGTAAAAGGCGATATGGCCTGGGCATTATGGGGTCTTCTTCAAAACATTCATTCATTTTTTTATAGAGGGTGCACTCTCACTGAGAGGTGTCCTCTTTTATTTTGCGACAGAGTCTCTGACCAATTTGTATTTTTATGGTACACTGAATAGGACGAATAGGGGTGATTAAAATGCGTGATTATCAATATCCTCTAGATCTGGACTGGTCAACAGATGAAATGGTTATTGTAATGAATCTATGGGATCGCTTAGAACAAGCCTACGAGAAAGGGATCCCGGCAGCGGAGTTTTTAGAAGCTTATCAGCAGTTTAAGAAAGTTGTGCCAAGTATTGGGGAAGAGCGCCGTTTAGGCAGAGATTTCGAAGACTTGAGCGGATACTCATTGTATCGAACGGTTCAAGCGGCCAAGACGACAAGCGGTAAACTGAAAATGAAGGAGTAGAAATCAACCATGCAAGAAATCGTTAGTGAAATCCATAGCTGGATGATTGCAGCAGGGGAAAAAATCAAAGAAAACCTAAATAAAGAGTCTCTGATCGTTGAAACAAAATCAGGTCGGAAAGATTTGGTGACTGAACTGGATAAGGCGACGCAGGATTTTCTAATTGAGAAGATTCAAGCCTTTGACCCAGAAGCAAAAATTCTAGGGGAAGAAAATGGTTTAGATCGACTTTCAGATTTTAGTGGACGAGTATTTATCATTGATCCTATTGACGGAACCATGAATTTCGTGTTGGAAAAAGAGAATTTCTGTATCATGATTGCTGTATATGAAGAAGGCCAAGGACGTTTTGGCTTTGTTTATAATGTCATGAAAAATGAATTTCTTTGGGGTGGTCCGGAAATTGGGGTCTTTTGCAACGGAAAAAAAATCGATCCGCCGAAAGATATCGCTTTAGAGGAAGGATTGATCGGATTAAATGCGCCCATGTTGATGCATAATCGTCATCATGAAGTCGAAATGAGTGAACGGGCACTAGGTGTACGGATGACCGGTTGTGCGGGCATCGAATTGAATGCGCTGGTCTTAGGTCAGCGCGCAGGCTATATTTCCAACCTAGCGCCATGGGACTATGCCCCTGGCGGTATCTTAATGGAAACATTAGGTTTGAAGATGGCGAATATCACCGGAGAGGAACTTGCTCTAGATGGTCGAGAATTGTTTATTGGTGGCACACCAACAGCATTTCAAGAATTATTGACGATCGCAAATCAATAAATGACGAGCAGATATCTACGGGTATCTGTTTTTTTCTGTAAAAATGAAAACTTTGCACTATATTTCAGAAAGAAATTCTGGTATAATGGCTTGTCGAGTGCAATGTCACCAAAAAAGGAGTTTATAAATTGAATATTAGAAATGATATCCGCAACGTCGCTATTATTGCCCACGTTGACCACGGAAAAACTACATTAGTTGATGAATTATTGAAACAATCCCAAACGTTAGATAGCCATACCCAATTACAAGAACGGGCGATGGATTCAAATGCGATCGAGAAAGAACGTGGTATCACGATCTTAGCAAAAAATACGGCCGTTGAATACAATGGCACAAAAATCAACATCATGGATACCCCAGGACACGCGGACTTCGGTGGAGAAGTGGAACGAATCATGAAAATGGTCGACGGTGTTGTCTTAGTTGTTGATGCGTATGAAGGAACGATGCCGCAAACACGTTTTGTATTGAAAAAAGCGTTGGAACAACATTTAGTGCCAATCGTTGTTGTAAACAAAATTGATAAACCATCTGCTCGTCCAGAACACGTTGTCGATGAAGTGTTGGAATTATTTATTGAATTAGGGGCAGATGACGACCAATTAGATTTCCCAGTCATTTACGCTTCTGCAATCAACGGTACATCTAGTGCATCAGACGATCCAGCTGATCAGCAAAAAACGATGGCGCCATTGTTCGATACGATCATTGAACACATTCCAGCACCAATCGACAACAGTGACGAACCTTTGCAATTCCAAGTATCATTGCTTGATTATAATGATTATGTTGGACGTATCGGAATTGGCCGTGTCTTCCGCGGATCAATCAAAGTCGGCGACCAAGTTGCATTGATGAAATTAAATGGAGAAGTCAAAAAATTCCGTGTAACGAAACTTTTCGGTTTCTTTGGTTTGAAACGTTTAGAGATCCAAGAAGCCAAAGCCGGTGATTTGATCGCGGTTTCCGGAATGGAAGATATCTTCGTTGGTGAAACAGTGACACCAATTGATCACCAAGATTCATTACCTGTACTGCATATTGATGAACCAACATTACAAATGACATTCATCGTGAACAATTCTCCTTTTGCTGGTCGTGAAGGAAAATTCGTTACAGCACGTAAAATCGAAGAGCGCTTGATGGCTCAATTGCAAACAGATGTGTCATTGCGTGTTGATCCAATTGGACCTGACTCATGGATCGTTTCTGGCCGTGGAGAACTTCATTTGTCGATCTTGATCGAAAATATGCGTCGTGAAGGCTTTGAATTGCAAGTTTCTCGTCCAGAAGTCATTGAACGTGAAATTGATGGTGTGAAATGTGAACCATTTGAACGTGTTCAAATCGATACACCGGAAGAATACATGGGATCAGTCATCGAATCATTGGGCATGCGTAAAGCAGAAATGCAAGACATGATCAATACAGGAAATGGACAAGTGCGGATCATTTTCTTGGCACCTGCTCGAGGATTGATCGGTTATACGACAGAATTCTTATCTATGACTCGCGGTTACGGCATCATGCACCACACCTTCGATCAATATTTGCCAATGATCCAAGGTCAAATCGGTGGTCGTCATCAAGGGGCACTGGTTTCTATCGATACAGGTAAAGCAACGACTTACTCGATCATGAGTATTGAAGAACGGGGAACTGTTTTTGTTGAACCAGGTACCGAAGTATACGAAGGAATGATCATTGGTGAAAACTCTCGTGACAAAGACTTAACCGTTAATATCACGAAAGCAAAACAAATGACTAACGTTCGTTCAGCAAACAAAGACCAAACATCCGTTATCAAGAAACCTCGCATTCTTTCTTTGGAAGAATCATTGGAATTCTTGAACGATGATGAATACTGTGAAGTAACCCCAGAAAGCATTCGTTTGAGAAAACAAATCTTGAACAAGAGCGAACGGGAAAAATCACAGAAAAAGAAAAACAGCTGATAAATAAAACACCTAAGGAAGTCTAAGGCTTCTCGTGTAGATGATTTTCCGAAGGATGGAAAAGGAATTGCTCTTGTGGTGCAGCGGCTCTTCGCCGCAGAGCCTAAAAGCAATCAGCCGATTCTGTCCTTCGGATGTTTTTTGTTCAAAATGTTGGCGAAGAGCCATCATCGAAATAAACAGCGCTTGCAATTTCAGCGATTCCTTTTTAAAATGAGAAAAGCAAGCACAAAGGAGAAACCTATGAAAAATTATCCTGTTAAGAAGAACCAGGAATTTGAGGTCGATATTTTAGACCTTTCCCATGAAGGAAACGGCATCGCCAAAGTCGATGGCTATTTACTTTTTATTGAAAACACATTACCCGGCGAACGTGCGTTAGTCAAAGTGTTGAAAGTTGGCAATAAATTTGGTTTTGCCAAAGTGATGAAACTGTTACAAACGAGTCCAGATCGTCAAGAACTGCCTAATAAAGATTTATTGCGAACCGGTATCGCACCTTTGAGTCATCTGAAGTACGAAAAGCAATTGGTATTCAAACAACAACAAGTAGAGAATGTTTTAGCAAAAGTCGCGAAAATGCCGCAAGTTGAGGTATTGCCTACGATCGGCATGGAACAACCTTTTGGCTACCGTAACAAAGCGCAGATTCCCGTTCAAAAAATCAAAGGGCAGTTGACTACTGGTTTTTACCGCAAAAATAGTCATACCCTGGTACCAATCGAAGATTTCTATATCCAAGATCCGGCGATCGATCAAGCAATCGTAACCGTGCGGAACATTTTGCAGCGTTTTAACGTCAAAGCCTACAACGAAGAAGCTCACGAAGGCTTTTTACGGCACGTTGTGATCCGTCGCGGACACCACTCGGGAGAAATGATGGTCGTTTTAGTCACACGAAAAGCGAAGTTTTTCAAAGGAGAAGAGATTGCTGAAGTCATTCATGAAGAGCTTCCTGAAGTAGTATCGGTGATTCAAAATATCAATGAAGAAAAAACCAATGTCATCATGGGTGATGCGGAGAAAATCCTTTATGGGAAAGCTTCGATTGATGATCAATTGTTCGATAAGACGTTCCAAATCTCTGCCAAATCATTCTACCAAGTCAATACGGCCCAAACAGAAGTGCTGTATCAAAAAGCGTTTGAATTAGCAGATCTACAGCCGGATGACATTGTCGTGGATGCGTATGCCGGCATTGGAACCATCGGAATCAGCTTAGCTGATCGTGTCCAAGAAGTTCTCGGAATGGAAGTTCTTGCTGAAGCGGTCGAAGATGCCAAAGCAAATGCTGCGAGAAATGGCTTAGAAAATGTTCATTACTTTGTAGGCAAAGCGGAGAAGATTATGCCTCAATGGTTACGTGAAGGCATTCAGCCAACTGTTGTCTTTGTCGATCCGCCAAGAAAAGGTCTAGAAGCTAGCTTTATCGAGACAACGGCTGCGGTTAAGCCAGAGCGCATTGTCTATATTTCTTGCAACCCAGCCACACTAGCACGTGACCTAGCGCTATTTGCAGAAGAAGGCTATGTGACAAAACAAGTCCAGCCAGTTGATCTATTCCCACAAACCACTCATGTGGAATGTGTGGTCTTGTTGACACGTCTTGAAAATAGATAGAGTGAGATATGATATACTGAGAGTTGGGACATTTTGGTTCTGGCTCTTTGTTTTAGTTTGGAGAAACAGATTGATAAGGTGAAAAGATATAGATTAGGAAATAAGTTGGAGAATGGTATAGCTGGGTGCGTGAACAAAATTTTTAGTATTCATAACAGTTTTGGATGATATACAACAAAAAAATTTTCCGTGATATAATTGAAGATACTTTTATTTGTTCTGGTGAGGTGGATTAGATGGGCAATTCAATGGAAATACGTAAACAACTTTTTAGGGACTGGGCAAAAGATAACCTAGGTGAGAAAACTGGGATCTGGTACACACCGTATCTTGAAAAACTTGGGTTATTGTTGAGCAAATTTGAATTAAGTAACAGCTATTTTGAAAATTTTTTTTACTACGAGACATATGATGAGTTTAAAGAAGTATATCAGAAGATTACTGGAGATAAGGACAGTTCATTATTAGAACTGATGAAAGGGAAAAGGAAAAAATACACTAAGGAATTTGTAAAGATCAACGAATCCTTTAAACGTCATTATGCACAAATGGATTATGACAATGGGAATCGAAGCCAACCGACTAATTATGGTGGTATAGCGCAGTTAGGAACAATCTTGAGATCATATCTAAAGTTTTTGTACTATACTGAAAATCCAGAAAAGATTTACCCGAAGAGAGAACAAAAGTCTTCGAGCTTAGATGGTCAAGTTGATGACAGTGTGAATTACTGGCTCTATGTTCCAGGCGATGACGCTAATCTTTGGCAAGAACTTTTTCAATCGGAAATCATAGGGTTTGATTGGGACTTTCTTGAAGATTTAAATCAATATGAGAATAGACTTGACATCCAGAAGGCTATCTCAGAACATCGGAAAGATAAAAAAAATTCATTAAATGAAGCAAAAGAGATTTGGGACTTCTACAGAGAAATTAAGCCTGGTGACATTGTTTATGCAAAAACAAATGGTAACCATATTGTTGGAAAAGGTGTTGTTAATGGAGATTACTACTTTGATAGCAATGTTTCAAAATATAAGCATCGTCACAATATAGACTGGACGAATAAGGGGTCATGGAACTTAAGCGACCAAGTTTCACAAAAAATGCTGACTAACCTCAATAATTATCCTGATTTTATTGTTTACTTGGATCAGCACATCAATGGAGAGCCAATTGATGAAAAGTTACATTTAATTAATGAATTCAAAGTTTGGCTTTCGCAACAGGTACAGCAAAATGGAGAATTATTAAATGATAAAACTATCAGTCAAAAGATTTCTTCTCTCAAAAGTATTGAAGTTACGTTTACAGTGATTATTTTCGGTGAAACTGATACCGAAGCGTTAAAGAATATCAAGGAAACGGTTCTTAATGATGAAACCTACGACAGATACAAGGGTGTATCAGGAAGTTCTATTGACTATTATATTCGATATGTGGAATCAAGACCATCAGCTAGAGAGAATGAATCATATTCCAGAGAAGATTTTCTTTCAGAAGTATACATTGATGAACATGCTCTTGGAAAGCTTCAATCAGTTTTACAAAATAAGAAAAATTTGATTTTGAAAGGTGCTCCCGGAGTAGGAAAAACTTTTATCGCTGACAGATTGGCATATCTAATGATGGAAGAGAAAGATGATTCGCGGATTCAAATGATTCAATTCCATCAGAGCTATAGTTACGAAGATTTTATTGAAGGATATCGCCCCAAAGTGGATAGTGATGGTTTTGAATTGAAACAAGGACCATTTGTTAAATTTGCACGTAAAGCTTCTCGTGATCCTGAAAGAGACTACTTTTTCATCATTGATGAAATAAACCGTGGGAACATGAGTAAGATTCTAGGAGAACTCATGATGTTAATTGAGACTGACAAACGCGGCAAATCAGTCAATCTGCTCTATTCAAATGAAAAATTTTCAGTACCGGCCAATCTTTATATTATTGGTATGATGAATACAGCCGACAGAAGTCTAGCATTGCTGGATTATGCATTGAGACGTAGATTTTCTTTTTATGATATAGCACCAGCTTTTGAAAATTCAACGTTCACTGAATATATCAATAATATTGGTTCACCGATTAAGATGATCAAAGTAATAGAAATAATCATATCTCTAAATAAAACCATTATAGCTGAGCTTGGTAAAGGTTTCCAAATCGGTCATAGCTATTTTGTTGGTGATGCATTTTCCATAGACGCAGAATCAAGACTTATTGAAGTAGTAGAATATGAAATTATTCCTCAACTCTATGAGTATTGGTTTGATGATGAAGATAAAGCTGAGAGCTGGGCGAATAAGTTAAGGAATGCTTATGATGGAAAAAAACTCTAAGATACCGATTCGAAATATCTATTACATGCTGTCTTATGCTTACCAAACAATTGGACTATCAGAATATCAACGAATGAATGTTGAGCAGTTTGATAACGTGAAAGGTTTATACATTGAGATTTTGAAAATCGGTCTTCCTGTTTTAATTCGAGGTGGTCTAATTAAAGATTACGTTCAAGAAACTGATAGGACAACAGTCATCAAGGGGAAAATTGATATTGGTTCTTCCATCAAGCAAAATGCCCTGGTGGATAAAAAATTAGTAGTTCTATACGATGTGTTCTCTGAGGATGTGCTTCTAAATCAGATTTTAAAGGCAACAATTCAATATCTCTATAAATTACCAGATATTTCAAAGCCAGATAAGAGATTTTTCTTTGGGTTATTACCATATTTTTCCGATGTAACAGACATTGAGCTATCACTTAGACTTTGGAAGAAAGTTGAATATAATCGACAAAATATACGTTATCAGTTTCTTATTGATGTCTGTAGATATTTGTATGAAGAGTTACTCTTGGATGAGTCGAATGAAGAGCAATGGATAAGAGAAATGAAAGATGAACAGCGATTATCGTCACTCTACGAAAAATTTGTATTTGCTTTCTATAAACGTGATACCTGCTACAAAGTGACACACCCACAAATTCCATGGATAGTAGGGGATGGTTTCATTGAAGCTTTGCCGAATATGCAAACTGACATTGTTTTGAGTGATGGTGCTAAGACCTTAATTGTGGATACAAAGTTTTATTCTGAGAATATGGCGACCAGATTTATTGGGAGCGATGCAAAGCAAAAGACTGCTAATCTTTATCAAATTTTCACTTACGTTAATAACTGGATTTCAAAAGATGGTGAAGTAGTAGGAGGCATGCTCCTCTATGCTAAAACGATAGAGGAACATCAGCCAAACCATCACTATGAATTAAATGGCTATCCGATTAGTGTAGTGACACTGGACTTGAATCAAACTTTTGAAGATATAAAAAATGAATTGTTGAAACATGCCTCCCAATTTTTCCAACCTTGACCTATTTTCTAGGCAAGGTTTTTTTTTAAAAACTAGATCAATAAAATTATCAAATAACTGTATCGATTACAGTAATTACCGCTTTTTTTGAACACTCAGTTCTTTCAAATAATAGGTGAAATCATTGCTGATTATTTCATTCTTTCCTTGTACCGAAATGTCCTAAAAGCAACAACTTAATCTTGATAATAAGCAATAGGTTGCATATAATATAGGTAACCTATTACCTATTAAGAAAGGGAAATGCTGATGAAGGCCCCAGAAAATCCTAGACATCTATTATTTGGCGGAACATTTATCCTAGCGAACAAGCTCCAATTTGCAGGAGACAAATCTGTCACTGGATTAACCACGAAACAATGGTTTTTACTAATGAATCTTAGAGAACTTTCTAAAGTGAGTGTACCTAGCGTCAATGAATTAGCGAGTACGATGAATACAACAAGACAAAATATTGCCAAGATGCTCGACACAATGGAAAAAGAAGGACTTGTATCAGTTAATCAAAGTGCCCAGGATAAGCGGGTCAAAGAAGTTTTCGTGACAAAAAAAGGACAACAGTTGGCAAAACAAAGTGAAAAAGAAAGTCAAGATTTTCGAGATAAAGTTTTTACAGGAATAACAGACAATGAATTGGCAATTGCTTCTCAAGTCACACTAAAGATGATAGAGAATCTGGAACGCATAATCAAGGAGATGGATCATGATGAAGGATAACCTAGCTGTTGTGCACTTTTCCAAACATGGGATGACAGAAAAATATGCCAGATGGATTGCAGAAGAGTTGAACGCAGCACTTATCGACGGGAAAAAAGCCAAAGACGTAGAATTTCGTAAATATTCATTTGTCATTTTTGGCGGTCCTATTTATGCTGGGAAAATCAGTGGTGTTGATTTACTGAAACGAAACCTTTTCGATCATCTGGTTGTATTTACAGTTGGTCTGAGCGATCCCGTCGGTACGGATTATGCTGATTTAGATAAGAGTCTTCAAAAATTAAAAAGCATTCCTGAAGGTATTTTTCATTTTCGAGGCGGAATCGATTATACACAATTAAGCATGGCAAATAAACTGCTGTTAAAAGTGATAATAAACTCGTTAAAAAAAGTACCTGATGCTGAACTTACTTCGGAAAACAAAGCATTGATCGAAACATATGGACAGACGGTCGATTTTAGTGATAGAACCGCTATTGAACCGTTGGTAACTTATGTAAGAAAGTTAGTTGAGAAGGAAAGTTAAACCGATAAAGACATACACTTAATGAGGTGGATGATTCATCTTACATGTGGATTGAATGGATTGTTAAAGACGTCTCTGCAAAAGAGTCGTCTTTTTGTTTTCAAAGGCAAACCAATTTAATCAAAATTGGCAACTTCTGAAGTAGATGATTGATTCATTCTCCATTTTACTTTCAAACAGGGAAATAGTAAACTTGAGGAAAATCAATGCGATAGTTTTTCACTCACCGTTCAAGACATTCGGTTGAAAAAATGACAAAAATCCTGCAAAACGAATGCTTATCGGGTTTTCTTCGAACAGGATTGACCAGAGAAACAAGGAGAGTTGCTAGAGACGTGCTACTAAGTTTTTTTACAGGAAATCCAGTTTATATTTGCTTGCAGTCTAATTTAGGCAGAGGAGAAGTCTATGGATAAACTTTATTTGGAAGACATAGAAGAGATTATCGCACATCGATACGACAATGGCGCCGATTACTGGACGACTGAGGACCGAAAATTATTGAAAGGGGCTCCGTTTACCACGTTGGAAAGTCCAATGTACTTACTTGAACTGGGAGTGTCTCCCCAGGATGCGATCCTAACAGAAACAGCGGAGCTGATTTTCAGCACTTGGAGAGAAGATGGCCGTTTCAAAACTTCCCCATCTGGTGGGCTGTATCCTTGCCATACGGCGTTAGCCCTAAGGAACCTTTGTGTTCTCGGTTATGCGGAAGATCAACGGCTTCTTAAGACCTTCGACTATTTTATTTCCACACAGCAAGAAGATGGGGGTTGGAAATGCAACAAGTATAGCTTTGGTCGAGGACCTGAAACGGAGTATTCTACACCGATGACGACTTTAACGGTATTAGATGCTTTTCGCTATAGTCCATTCGCAAAGAATCAAGCGGTTATCCATCCTGCGATCGAGTTTCTGTTGACGCATTGGAGACTGAAAAAGCCAATCAGTCCTTGTCATTATGGCATTGGCACGCTGTTTATGCAGACGGAATATCCTTTTAGGGGATATAATCTCTTTTATTATCTGTATGTTTTGTCCTTTTACCCTTATGCGAAACGAGATGAGCGCTTTTTGGAAGCGTTACACCAATTTGAAACAAAATTAGTAGAGGGCAAAGTCATTGTAGAACGTGTTGTGCCGAAGTTAGGAAAGATGAATTTTTGTAAAAAGGGACAGGCCAGTCAATTAGCAACGAAACGTTATCAAGAAATATTAACCAACTTAGCATAGCATTTTTGGCAATTCAGCAGAACAGGAGGCAAGAAAATGACAGAAACTTGTTTGACACTTCGTCCATTGACCAATGAGATCGAACTAGTCGATCGCTGGTTAAGAAAAGAATATATCAAGAAATGGCTTGGTTCGGCAGAAGATTGGTTGACGGAAATCAGAAATGAAACAGGAGAATTTGATTATATCCATCATTTTATCGTCCTTCTTGATGATAAGCCCATCGGATTCTGCCAATATTACGTGTGTGAAAGGACCGTTAAAGGGTATCCATGGGAACATGAGCCGGCTGGAACATTTGGCATTGATTATTTCATTGGGGAAGAGACGTATCTCAAAAAAGGATTTGGAAATATGCTGATCAAAGCACTCGTCATCCATATCATGAGCCATGAACAGGCTCGTCGAATCATCGCAGATCCAGTGCCAGAAAATCAAGTTTCAATCGCTGTGTTGGAAAAAAACGGCTTTGAATTGGATGAAGGAACTGGGCTTTATTTCAAAGATCTTTCAGAATGAATGTTGAAAAGCAAGGCAGTTATGAAAACTATGCTTTTTATCTAGAAGTAAATAGGTGTGTTGAAGTGGACTAGAGACGAAAAGAACTTTTCTTTAAAAGTATTCTTGGTGCAGAAACGAAAGTGAACCTGGTAAAGGAGTCAGAAGAATGGATCGATATGTTGCTTTATTAAGGGGAATCAATGTCGGCGGGAAAAATAAGTTGAGTATGTCTGAATTAAAAGAAGAATTAAAGAAAGACGAATTTACAGATGTTGTCACTTATCTAAACAGTGGCAATGTTATCTTTTCCAGTAACAGAGAGGACCCACAGATTTTAGCCAATAAAATGAGAACAAGGATCAAGCTCGGCTTTGAGTTAGACATTCCCATTCATGTGATTTTACAAGCCGAACTAAAAGAATTATTAGCAAATGCTCCTGAATGGTGGGGAGATGAGAACAAAGAAATTTATGACAACGTCATATTTATGATGAAGCCATTGTCTTTTGAAGTTTTACTGACTGAGATTGGTGAACCAAAAGCGGACTTTGAAAGAGTGTATCCTTATAAAGACATTGTCTTTTGGTCCTTTATTCGCAAAGAACATCAAAAAACAAATTGGTGGGCAAAGACCGCAAAGCCAAAGGTAAAGGATCAACTGACCATCCGAACAGCCAATACTGTAAGAAAAATTGTTGACATGTGATCAAAGAAAGTCCTGTCGATTATTGGCTGATTCCGCTCTTAAACTCATTGTGAAAGGTTTAGGTAGTGTTCTCTAGTTACTGGGTTCTATTGGTCATAAATTGACTTTGAGTGTCGCTTTTTTCAAAGCATGGAAGAAATCAATTGAATGCAAAACTATTCTGAAAATTTTAATTCTCCGAAGAAGGAGCCTTGTAATCTATTTTTAATGGATTTATGCTTATTCTTGAAAGGAGAATGATGATGAAAAAAGCAGAATTGCATGAGTTGATTACGAGTACCCAGCCAAATATTTGTCAAATTGTTGCTTACAAGAACCACGAAGAAGTCTATTCAGATGAATGGAATCATTATCAGAGAAATGATGCTTGCCATGTGATGTCGGCGACAAAAAGCGTAGTATCGTTGTTGATCGGAATCGCCATCGATCAGGGAAAAATTTATAGTATTGAAGATAAAGTCCTTGATTATTTTCCTGATTATAGCGTGAAACGAGGAGAAAAAACGATCTATGACGTGACCATCAAACACTTACTCACCATGCAGGCACCTTATAAAGGAAAAGGAGATCCTTGGACAAAAGTCTGTACTAGCCAAGATTGGACGAAAGCTTCTTTAGACTTTTTGGGTGGAAGAAAAGGGTTGACGAATCAATTTGATTATCGAACAGTTTGTCTGCATATTTTGACTGGTTTATTATGCCAAGCAACAAAAATGACCACGGTTGATTTTGCAAACAGCTATTTATTTGAACCCATCGGCGTTAGTCGACATCACAATTACCATGCCGAAACAGCAGCAGAACACAAGCAGTTCACTATCGGAAAAGAGCCAAAGGAGCCGGTTTGGTTTTGTGATCCATTGGGTGTTGGTACAGCTGGTTATGGTTTGTGCTTGTCAGCCAGCGATATGGCGAAAATTGGCGAACTCTGCTTGAACCAAGGCCGACACAAAGGAAAACAAATTGTCTCTGCTGAATGGATCGCAGAAATGAGTACACCAACGCAGCCAGCTCTAATCCAATTTCAGCAGATGCACTATGGGTATTTATGGTGGATACTAGACCCAAAGCAGAATGTCTATTCAGCAATTGGCAATAGCGGCAATGTCATTTACGTTGATTCGAAAAACAAACTGGTTATTGCTGTAACCGCGTATTTCAAACCTACGGTCCTTGATCGGGTCGACTTTGTAGAAACGTATGTGAAGCCATTTGTCCTGACAGAAATAGTCTGAGCCCTTCACTTATTGAAGGGACGAATGGAAAGGAGCGGCGACTGCGTTCCATGAGAATCTTCTTAAAAGAACGTTGAACGAATGAGCATTTCTTGGACAGATACCAACACAAATTAACGATAACGGAGGAACTCTATGGTCAAGGCAACGATTCGTGCCAGTATTGATCAGGATATCCAAAAGATCTGGCAAATTGTCACCAATCTTCAGGACTATTCCTGGCGAAGTGATTTAAGTAAAATTGAGGTGATCAATGAAAGGCAGTTTATCGAATACACAAAAAGCGGGTATCCCACAACATTTACGATTATCGACAAAGAGCCTTTCACGTTGTATTCATTTACGATGGAAAACACAAATATGCGAGGGCGTTGGCAAGGAAAATTCACCAAATCAGGTGCTCAGACAGATATGATCTTTACGGAAGAGGTAACGCTGAAGAAGTTTTATTTGAAACCATTTGCTAAAAGATATTTGAAGAAGCAACAGGAGAAATATCTCGCAGATTTGACAGCAATCCTAAAAAGAGAGAAAGAAGTTACGGAAAAATCCCATTGAAATGTATTTCGTTGCTGGCTGCCAACCGCAGCAGACTGCAGCACATCAAGCATAGAACAGACAAGAAAATGACTTGAGACAATCACAAAAGAAAAAGTTTTAAAGGAGTTGACCAATGTTTACTTTCGAGAGAGTGACTGACGCAAATGAACAGGAAGCTGTTTCCATCTATTTAAATAATCAGCCGTATTTTTCTTTAACGGATGATGTGGCTTCCTTGCAGTTATTAAAACAAGATATGGTAGATAAGCCTGAATCAGTAAAGAAAGAAAATAAACGCTTTTTTTTAGTTAGAAAGGATACAAAGCCGGTGGCGATCCTTGACTACTTAGTTGACTATCCAGAAGAGCAAACCGCTTATATTGGATTATTGTTGATCAATGAAAAGAGGCAAGGACACGGGAAAGCAATCGTTCATAAATTAGAAGAAATTCTTCTTTCTGAAGGGATGACGAAACTAGCCTTGGCCGTTTTATTGAATAATCAACCAGCGGGTAAATTTTGGCGATCGTTAGGTTTTCGGCCCACTAAAGAAACCATTGCTCAAATGAATCAAAAGAAAGTCAAGGTTCTTTCTTACGAAAAAATTTTTGTTCACCCAAGATCAAGGAACTAGCGAGTCTATTTTCAATAAGCAAAACGTCAGTTGACTCTCTACTTGAGATAAGGGTCAAGATGCAATGAGGAGGGGTATCATGTATTTTTGCACATCACGTTGTTTTATCCGTGATTTTAGGATCGAAGATATCCCAACAGTTATGACCTATAGAAATGATTTAGAGTGGATGAAGTACCAAGGTTTCAAAAACATGGAAAAAGCTGCGTATATCAAAGAACTGCTGCATACAAAAAGTTTTTCTGAAGGCAAAAATTTAGCAGTTGTGCACACTTTAGATGAACGGCTGATCGGTGATATCTATTTAAAAAATGAAGCAGATTTTTTCTGGATCGGTTACACGATCCATCCTCAGGAGTCTCAAAAAGGATACGGCTCAGAAGTGATTCAAGCGACGATACAGTGGCTGTTTGATCAAGGTGTTCAATCAGTAAAAGCAGAGGTAGCGCCTGGAAATCTAGCTTCGATAAAACTTTTAGAAAAACTGAATTTTTCGTTAGTCAAAACGGAAGAAGACGCACTCTATCAGTTGCATCGCCTTGACTACCCACAACAGAAAAATAGGATAAAACAGGAACAGTGAATCAGAAAGTTCTCTTCAAACAATAAAAATCTTTTTACCTTGTTAAGAAGCCTAGGCTAACTTGGTAAAAAGATTTTTTTTGACGAATCCGCTTCACGTTTCTTTGACAAAAGAGTTGGTAAGTGCTCCTAATTTGGTGATGGTTCGAGCAAAGATTAGGCTTTTCTATTTTCTCCATTTATTTAATGCGGGCATCATTCGCTCAAATACGGGGAATAAGATCAAATAAAACAGGAAGTTTCCGCTAGCATGAAACAAATCAAATACGAAGCCTTGAAGATAATAGGCTGTAAAAGAAGGAAACTGATAAAGCCAAACTTCCATCATAGAAACGATCAAACCGTATAGAATACCACAAATGAACGCTAGAAGTGCTTGGGTTAAGCGGCTTTGCTTTATGAGAGATATTTTTCCTCCCAGATGAAAAAAAGTAATCATAGCAGCCAGTGCTACAAATTGGCTGATCGTCCAAGGCCCCATCCCTAAGTAGATATTTGTACCAAGCAAACTCAATAAAGCAACGATCAAAGCATCAGACAAACTGCCTGCCAGGGCTAATAAAAATAAAATAGCACTCATGGGCTGAACGTTGGGGATCCAGACAAAAAATAAGCGTCCAACGATACAAGACGCAGTAAGGAGTGCTAATAAAGAAATTTTTTGAACGGAAAATATATGGCTATGAGGCTGGAACATCGAAATCGCCGTCTTTCTAATTGATAATCATTCTCATTATACATGAAAAAAAATAAATTTCAAGATTGAAAAACACATTATGTAGTGTGATAATGAATTTCGGACACAATATGTTGAGTATGGGAAGGTGGCACAAAAAATGAAATACAGTAAACAAACGATAAGCAAGCTAAACGAGGACATTCATATGTTCCCAGAAGTCTCAGCAATCACTACTGATATGACGAACACATTTGAAGGAATTTCTCGCTTGATCATGCTCGATCGCTATTCTTTCAAGGATCAAAACCACCAAACATTAGATAAGGGTGATTTGGTTATTTTAACCACAAAAGAAGATCCTCAATATCCTGCTCGAGGCATCGGATGGGTAAAGTCTATTGATGACGACATGGTCTCCATAGAGGTTGAAGAAGAGTATCGCTCAGCTATAGAAAATACTGCTGAACAAGTTAGTGGTCTTGTTAAACGACGGAAAAATGAGATCGAAAAACCACTGGAACTTTATTTCGAACAAATCGCTCGCCGAGTCGCTAGAGGGATTTCCGATAAAGAGTTAGAGCAGGAGTTGTTTCTTGAGCAGTTTTATCAGCAAATTGCCGAACAAAATCTGATTCCGGCAGGTCGAGTCCTTTATGGCGCTGGTACTAATTCTCAAGTTACCTATTTCAATTGCTTTGTGATGCCTTTCATTCACGACTCTCGTAAAGGAATCGCTGTACACAGACAAGAAGTGATGGAGATTATGAGTCGGGGCGGAGGAGTTGGTACTAATGGTTCAACCTTACGGCCAAAAGCTTGTGTGGTCCATGGTGTCAGCGGGCGATCCTCTGGTGCCGTCTCTTGGTTGAATGACTTAGCCAATTTGACGAATCTGGTCGAGCAAGGGGGAAGTCGTCGCGGCGCACAGATGATCATGATGGCTGACTGGCATCCAGACATTTTGGCGTTCATTATTTCTAAAATCCAGAATCCTGCAGTATTGCTGCAGTTAAACAAAACATTGAAAAATGACACCATCAAACAGTTAATCAATGAAAAACTTCATTTTGATCCTTTGTCAAAAATGGAAGAAAAAATGTATACCCATATTGCTCAGCTTCCAGAATCATCAGATACCGAGCAAAATGAAATGATCAAGACAGCAAAAGAAAAGCTACGGCATGGAGGAAGTTATACGGTTAAAAACAGCGACTTCCTGACTGGAGCGAATATTTCTGTTTGTTTGACAGAAGAATTCATGGATGCAGTAAAGAAAGACGATTGGTATGCGCTGCGTTTCCCAGATATCGATAATTATTCCGAAGAAGAAATGGCGGAATACGATGCAAAGTGGGCAGAAGTCGGAGATGTGCGAGAATGGGAAGCCGCCGGTCATAAAGTAAAAACCTATCAAAGGATCAGGGCTCGTGAATTGTGGAATTTGATCACTTTTTGTGCCACGTACTCAGCTGAACCCGGTATCTTCTTTATCGATAATGCCAATAAAATGACCAATGCTACAGCCTATGGGCAAAAAGTGGTTGCGACGAATCCTTGTGGTGAACAGCCGTTAACACCTTATGCTGTATGTAATCTAGCAGCAGTCAATTTGGCAAACATGGCCGATCATCAAACGGGGACAGTTGATTTTGCTAAATTAAGAGAAACGGTTAAAACCGCGGTTCGTTTTCAAGATAATGTCATTGATGCGACCCCTTACTTCTTTGATAAAAATGAGCGCCAAGCGAAAGGTGAAAGACGTGTTGGACTTGGCATCATGGGCTTAGCCGATCTACTGATCTATTGTGAGAAAACTTATGGTTCAGCAGAAGGCAATCAATTAGTCGATCAGATTTTTGAGACGATTGCTATCACCGCCTATGAAGCCTCCATTGATTTAGCAAAAGAAAAGGGCAGTTTTCCATTTTTGATTGGGAAAGATGATCAAGAGACACAAGCATTACGAGAGAAGTTTATTGACACAGGGTATATGAAAAAAATGCCAGCCCATATTCGTGAAGGGGTGATGCAATTTGGGATTCGCAACTCACATCTTTTGACTGTCGCACCAACAGGATCGACGGGAACGATGACCGGTGTGTCAACAGGATTAGAGCCTTACTACTCCTTCTCCTATTTTAGAAGTGGCAGATTAGGCAAATTTATTGAGATCAATGCAGCAATCGTTGAAGAATATCTTGCGAATCATCCGGAACAAGCCAAAGATCAGCTGCCAGACTTCTTCATTTCAGCAATGGAACTGTCCCCAGAAGAACATGTTGGTGTTCAATGTGCGATTCAACGCTGGGTGGATAGTTCGATTTCAAAAACTGTCAATGCACCGAAAGGGTATTCTGTAAGTCAGGTGGCGAAAGTCTATATGGATCTCTACGATGGTGGTGCCAAAGGCGGTACTGTATACGTGGATGGCAGCCGTGACTCACAAGTATTGACTTTGGAAGCAATCGACAATGAAATAAACACTCAAGTAGAACCAGCAGAAGATCAATTTACCACCCAAACGAATGAACCAGTGATTTCTGGTGACATTTGTCCCATCTGTCATGAAGGAACAATAGAAGAAATTGGCGGTTGTAGTACATGTACCAATTGTAAAATTCAATTGAAATGTGGTTTGTAAAAATAGATCATTAGTGATTGAAGAGATAAGGGATATACCTGTGTTTCAGTAAAAATTTAGTATGTTTTTCGATGGATAAAAGAGTAGATTTTAATGACGTATGTCGGGAAGGAATAAATAAATGAAAAAATTGTTAGTCGTAACCGTGTTGTTAGGCGGATTATTTGTCACTAGTGGCTGTCAAGGAAATACGCGTACATCTTCAGAAAATACCCAAAATGCACAAAGTGCAGAAAGCACAGAACGTTCTGTTGATCAGAAACAATTAACAGCTACGATTGTTATCACGAATAAAGGTGAGGAAGTCACCTCAAAAGAAGTTGCTTTTCAAGAAAATGAATCACTACTGAAAGTAATGAAAGAAAACTTTACGATTGAAGAAAAAGATGGCTTTATCACTTCGATCGATGGAATGAGTCAAGATCAAAAGAACAATGTATTTTGGGTCTATACAGTCAATGATGAAATGAGTGATAAAGGTGCCCAAGAGCTGTTTTTGAAAAAAGCTGATACGATCACTTTTAATTTACAAGCATTCTAACTCACCCTTTAAGAGGTGTAACATATGTTTTCAACCGAGGCCCCCCAATAAGGACTAGGATCCAGCAGGTCTCTTTGGCTTGCACGATGTATCGTGCCATTCAGTATCCTCGAGTTGCTACTTATGTTGCAGCTCTTTTTTTCTTGATACAAATCAATTTGTTTTTCGCTCCTTTTCGTTAAACTAGCGCTGAATCATCCCTACAAACAAAAAAGGAGTGGAGACATTGAAGATCCAAAAAAAGATACAAGCAAACCAAGTGTTGCTGACAATAATCAGCGGTTGTCTGATCGTCACTGCATTTGGTGGGAAATATTTATTGCAGCAGCAGGTACTCTATGAGAGTTGCTTGTTTATTGCTTCTGTTATTGGTGGTCTTCCCATTGCTATCCAAGCTTATCAAGCGGCAAAAGTGAAAGTCCTTAGTATTGACTTATTAGTGACTGTGGCAGTGCTGGGCGCCCTTTTTATTGGGGAATACAATGAATCAGCTATTGTGACCTTTCTTTTTTTGTTTGGTCATGTTCTTGAACAAAAAACGTTAGCCCATACGCGATCAGCAATTCAATCTCTCATCAATATGTCGCCGGCAAAAGCCTGGAAATATATCCCCTCAGCGAATGAAGACGCCGTTGAAAAGACGGCAGAAGTAGCAATTGAAGAAGTCAAAGTGGGGGATCGCTTGCTGGTGAAAGCAGGTGCTCAAGTGCCAGTGGATGGCATGATTGTTGAAGGATCGGGCTACTTAAAAGAAGCAACAGTGACAGGAGAAGCTGAACTTGTTAGAAAAGCAGTAGGCGCAATGGTTTTTGCAGGAACGATTCTCGAAAACGGTACATTAAAAATCCAAGCTCAAAAAGTTGGAGAAGAGACGACATTTGGTAAAATCATTGAACTCGTTGAAGAGGCACAAGATAGCAAATCAGCTGCCGAACGTTTGATTGACCGTTTTGCCACCTATTATACACCTCTGATTTTGGTGCTGGCTGTTCTCATAGGCTTGATTACTAAAGAGATTCGTCTAGCGATCACGCTACTGGTGCTAGGATGCCCCGGAGCGCTTATTATCGGTGTTCCGGTCGCCAATGTTGCGGGGATCGGGAATGGTGCCAAGAATGGAGTACTGATTAAAGGCAGCGAAGTCATGGCTACTTTCAGCCGTGTCGATACGATTGTTTTTGATAAAACAGGGACATTGACTGAAGGCAAGCCAAGTGTGACTGCCGCAAAGATTTTTACCGATAAAGACGATTTAGTCTTAACGGCAGCCGTAGAAGCAGAATCCGATCATCCATTAGGTCAAGCGATACTTCAGTATACAAGAACTGTCGGGGAAAGTTGGGAAGCAGTCCATGTGGAGCAGACGAAGATCCATAAGGGACGCGGTGTACAGGCGGTTGCAAATGGCCATGATGTGTTGATCGGTAACAGACAATTTATGATTGAACAAGGGATCGAGCTATCGATGGAGGTACAACGGCAGGAAGATGAATTACGAGGACAGGGTCATTCAATCGTTTTAGTAGCGTGTGATCAGCAATTGACTCAATTATTTGGTATCAAAGATGCGATTCGTTCAGGGGCGTCAGAAACGATTCATGCACTGAGAAAAAGCGGCATAAAACGGCTGATCATGCTGACTGGAGACCATCAACACACCGCAAATTTGATTGGCCACACGTTAGGGTTAACAGAGATTCATGGTGAGCTTTTACCTGAAGAAAAAGCGGACTTTATTCGACATTTACAGAAAAAAGGGGAAATAGTTGCTTTCGTGGGAGATGGCATCAATGATAGTCCTTCAATTGCACTTGCTGATATTGGGATTGCGATGGGCAATGGGACAGATGTGGCAGTCGAAACCTCTGATATTGTATTGATTCAATCACGGATCGAGCAACTAAATTATGCCTATCAACTAACGAAAAGAACCGTCAGAAAGATGAAAGAAAACATTCTGATTGCGTTAGGAACTGTTTTATTCTTGTTAGTAGGTTTGGTCTTTGGCTTCATCTATATGGCCAGCGGGATGTTTTTCCATGAGTTAAGTATTTTGCTTGTTGTCTTGAACGCGATGCGCTTGCTGGCGAAACCAAATAAGTCAAAACTTGATACAAATCAATTATTAGTGACACAAGAAGAATTAAAATAAGACTATCAATAAAGGAGGAATAGTCATGAAATCAATTATTCAATTACAAACCTTAACTTGTCCATCTTGTATGCAAAAAATCGAACAAGGGTTGAGTCGCCAGTCTGGTGTAACAAAAGTGAATGTTCTGTTCAATGCCAGTAAAGTGAAAGTAGAATTTCAACCAGAAATCATCACTCCGCAAGAAATCCAACAAGTGATCGAAACGCTAGGTTATGTCGTTGAAGGGATTCAACTAAAAGAGTTGGCTTGATATTACTTGAAACAAAGGAATGAAGCCGAAGGAAGTTAATAGGAAAGGGATAATGGATCTTTTCTATTACTATCGTTAATTATTTTTTCGTGTATAGATTTAGCCGTTAGACGATCACGGGATTAATGGCTTATTTCAAAGCAGTCGGGTAGGCTTCAACAAGGAGATTTAGTCTCAACAGTATTGATGAAGAAGGAATCCTTGAATGGGTGCATCAAGTAGTAAACTTCCAGAAATTTATGTCAACACTAGTGCTAATTGGTGGGTGTACGATGCTCAAAAAAAGTGGTACATTAAAAAAGAAACGTCGCGTGTTAACATGCATGGCTGTTGAGCAATCGCAGCTGTTGTTGCTGTTTGAGACATTCTATAAAAGAAGTTCGGCAGGACTGAGTTTTTGAGTTTTCTAAAGAATTTTCTGCGTGATTGCAAGGCCATTGATTCCTTGGATAGGACAATTTTACGGGGAAACTGGTAGCGAATAGGAGAGGATTTCCATGGCAAAGGATCATATGTGTGTTTCATTAGTGCCATTGTTCAATCATTTAGATGAAACGGATCAACGAGTGATTCACATGCTGGTTACACATCACATTAAGGAAAAAGGGGAACTGATATTTACCCCAACCAGTGCTGATCAGTTAGTGATCGTTGCTCGTGGAAGCTTGAAGGTCTATCAGCTTTCCGCTAATGGCAAAGAGCAAGTCCTGCGTGTCATTGAACCCGGTGGCTATGAGGGAGAGAAACAACTATTTGGTGTTCGAAACGAACTATTGTTTGGAGAAGCGTTGGAGAAAACAGAAGTTTGTGTTCTCAAACAGCGAGATTTTACGCAGCTGTTGCTGGATTACCCCCAGCTAAGTTTGAAATTATTAGAAATAAATGCGCAAAAAATGCTAAAAGTCGAGCAGCAAGCACGCTTTCTGATGATGGAAAAAGTTGATGAACGATTAGCAACTTATCTACTAGATCTAGCAAAAGTTGCCGAATCAGATCAAGTTGTGCTGCCTATGAAAATGAAGGAGCTGGCGTTGTTTTTAGGAACCACACCCGAAACTCTTTCAAGAAAATTAAAACGCTTTGAAGAGAAACAATGGATCCGCCGCAATAAGCGAACGGTGTGGCTGCTTGACCAAGATCAGTTAGCAGATCTTTAAAGAAAGAGACTTTTATTCAAAAGCAGCTTTACCATCCGTTTCCCGCGAAGGGGACCTCACATCTGCCAATAAATCAGTGCAAACCTTCTGAATTTCAGTAGATTGTGCAATCAACGATTGACAAACGGTCAAAATCCAAGTAGATTTAATCAGGATGCTAAATTCTTTTATCAAAGTGATTTGTTTTATCAGATAAGAGAGGGTCTGGGGAAAACGAGGTGGAAATAGTGAACCAAAAAGAAAAAATGCTTGAACTGATCAAAAAGAAACAAGGTGGTGGCCGTTCGAAACAAATGGACACACCAAAAAATGATCGCAAGAATATGCGTAAAGGACCAAAGATTTTCAATAAGTAATAAATGAGCGCGACTCATTGAGTATAACTGCGTAAGGAAATCCTCCTTACGCAGTTTTTTGTCTCTTTTAGAGAGGGGTACCGACTGATTTTCTCAACACAAAGTACTCCTCGACTTCGCCGCTTTCCTTTTGTATGATTAAGGAAAAGAGAATAGGAACGGAGTGAGAAAATGAATGTGAAAGAGGCATTGATGGCTGGAGCAGAAAAAAGTATTTTTTTGAATGATATTGAAGTCGATCCGAAAACCATTAAAGCAGTATTGATCAATGAAGTCGTTCCCCTAGATCCAACAGATGATTTTTATGGGGCAACAGATGGCGCTTATCTTTCTACGACGTTGCCGTTGTTTCAACAAGCTGGGATCTATGTAGATTCTGCCCATGACTTATTGGATTTAGGGATTTATTTGACCAATGCGATCAAAACGCCAAAACACACGACGACAATTGAAACACAAACGATCACTGAAAATCTACCGCTATTAGAAAAAGAGTTGTCATTATTTCCAAATATTGAAGTGATTATGCTAATGGGGGATGTCGCCAAAAAAGCCTTCAATCAAATCGCCAAAAAGCAGCAAAAAAAGAATGCGATTCCCTCCGTTGCAACTTATAAAATACGCCAGACTGAAATCTACTATGGAAAGATCCGCTTATTGCCTTCTTATATTATGACAGGGAAGAATGTATTGATCGAAAAATCTAAAGTCACGATGGCAGCCGAGGATATCGCGAAAATGTATCAAGTGATTACGAAGGAATGATTTGATTAGCAGACGATCCCATGAGCTCGCAGGATGACAGATCTTCCGCTGAAATTATAGGACACACTGGTGTAAGGGACTTCCAGCGAACTCATGCGAACCTTTCTGTACAAGTATTTTCGGATCTGCTATACTTAAGGAAATCATTTACTGAAGGAGGAAAAGTCATGACAGCGGCAATGAAATTGTGGATCGATCTTTTGAATCGTTAATTTAATACTATTCAAAAGTCTAGGTGATCGCGATTTCAAGGGATGAGTGTCTACTTTTCCAATTATTTATGAAGGGATAGCGCCAGGCTATGCCTTTTTTGTGTTTTCCTTTTTCCTAGACGAGAGAGGGAGATCATTCATGGAAACATTAACAGTCCAATTCAAACAGATCAAAAAACAATATGGCGCTAAAGAAGTCTTGTCAATTGAGGCGTTATCCGCCTATCATGGAGAACGAATCGGGATCATTGGTAGAAATGGTGAAGGAAAGTCAACACTGTTAAAATTAATTACTGGAGAAATCCAGCCTGATAGTGGCACGATTCAGACAACCACGACCTTTAATTATTTTGCCCAAATTGGAGGGATCGAGGATTCTTACGATTTTTCATCCGTTGACTGGGAAATCATGAGCCGCTTTTCGTTACCAAAACATTCAATGGATAGCTGGAGCGGTGGGGAAGCCGCAAAGTCACGATTGGTTCGAACACTATCGAACTATGAAATGGGTCTTTTGTTGGATGAACCTACCACCCATCTGGATCAGAAAAGTATTTCATTGCTTATTGAGGAGTTGAGGCATTACTATGGTACATTGCTTTTTGTCAGTCATGATCGGTTTTTCTTGAACCAATTAGCAACGAAAATTTGGGAAATTGATCAGGGGTGTGTACGGGAATATCACGGAAACTTTGATGCGTATAAACAGCAAAAGGAAATGGAATTACTGCATCAAAAACATGCGCTTGAAAGTCACTTGAAAGAAAAGAAGCGCTTGGAAGCGGCGATTGAAAGTAAACTTCAGCAAGCTGAAAAGATTAGTAAAGTTTCTAAAAAAATGCAGCAGAAAAATAGTCGTCCTGATCGATTGGCATCATCCAAACAAAAGGATACAATTCAAAAGAATCTTCATAAAACAGCAAAGGCAATGAAAAGCCGTTTGGATCATTTAGGTGAGCATCATTCATTGACTGAGCCGAGACAAATTATTTTTCCAGCACCAAAAGGCATAGAAATTCATAATCCTTATCCTATAAAAGGAGACAACGTTTCAATTCAATATGAACAGAGAGTTTTGTTTGATGATTGTGATTTTCAATTTGGATTAGGAAAGCGTATCGCGATTGTAGGTGCAAATGGTTGTGGAAAAACGACTTTATTGAATCATATTTTAAATGATGGTAAAGGAATTGTCTTATCTCCTAAGGTAGTTTTTGCTAGTTACCAACAATTGTCCTATAAAATGACTGAATCGGAATCAATTCTTGTTTATTTAATGAAACAAACCGATTATTCTGAATCATTTGTCAGAAGTATTTTGCATAACCTTGGTTTTTATCAAACAGAAATTTTAAAGCCCGTAAAAAATTTGAGCGGAGGAGAAGCGACACGAGTTCAAATTGCGCTGCTTTTTGTTAAACCAGCAAATGTTCTCATTTTGGATGAACCAACTAATTTTATTGATCTTCCTACGATTGAAGCCCTGGAAAAACTAATGAGGGATTATCTTGGAACAGTTATATTTACTTCTCATGATCAATTATTTGTTGATCAAGTTGCTAATGAGGTCTATCAAGTCGTTGATCAAAAACTTAAAAAAATCACTTAAACGTATGGCCATTTTCTTAATCGCATATGCTCGTAACGTTGAACGCAAAATCGTGAAAGGGTTTGCTGCAACTGCTTTAATGTGGTAAAGTATAGTCATAATTGAATGAACAGGTGATGAAATTCGGCATAGCTGATAGTACACAATCAGTGCTATAGGTATGACTGGAAAAGAGTAAATAAAATCAATTGAACAGGCTAAAAATAACCGCTTTTGTAGGTTTATTTAAGTTGCCTAGCTATTGATTTTATCTTACTCTAACTTCTCTTTTCACGGAAGCGATGGGTAACCATCGCTTTTTTTTATTCTTTTATAGTAATCATGCAAAAGGAGGACTAAAGAAAACTATTCAGTTACACAAATAATCAATCAAAGGAGCAGAAAAATGCGAAACAAAATGAAAGACTTCATTAAACAGCCAAAAATCTATCAACAAACCGATACCCCATTCTGGACAGATGACTATATTTCTCAGAAAATGCTAGAAAATCATTTGGATCCGAGTATAGATGGGGCCAGTCGAAATCGGTCCTTTATCAAAAAATCTGCTAGCTGGATCTGTCAAAAAGTTCCACCAGCAGATTATCCAACCCTTCTTGATCTAGGGTGTGGACCAGGGCTCTATTCAGAATTGTTTGCTGAATCTGGCTATCAAGTAACAGGGGTAGATTTCTCAAAGCGGTCGATCGACTATGCAAAAGAGTCTGCACGAAAAAAACAGTTGCCTATTTCCTACCTAAAACAAGACTACCTTGAGATGGAATTGACAGAAACTTTTGATTTGATCGTGATGATCTATTGCGACTTTGGTGCATTATCTGCAAACGATCGACATCTGCTGGCAGCAAACATTTATCGCTGGTTGAAGCCTGGCGGAAAATTCTTGCTAGATGTCTTTAGTGCAACGAAATATGATCAGACTGTAGTGCAGCAATCATGGGACTACTCAGAAGGAGCTGGCTTTTGGAGCGAGAACTCCTATCTTGCATTGAATAAGACCAGTAAATATCCCAACTTTGTTTGGCTAGATCAAACAATGGTGATCACTCAAGAGGATCAGATAACTTACAATGTGTGGACTAGTTGTTTTACAGAGCACTCATTGGCTGCCGAACTGGCTGCGGTTGGATTTAAAGAGTATCAGCTTTATAGCAACGTTTGTGGCGAAAGCTATACGAAAGAGAGTGAAACAATCGCGATGTTGCTAAAGAAGTAAACGGTAGGGTTACATTTTAGGGGACAATTCGCTAAAATGAAGAGGAGGGATAAAATGAAAAAAGTCTTATTGTTTCTGATGAAGCTTCCTTTTTCTGCCCATCAAATTAATGCAGATTTGTGAAGGAATATAGGGTAACAATCAAACAAGATTTGTGCAATAAATATAAAACTGCAGAAACATCGTTGAGAGGAGGCGTATCATGGAAGAATTACAAAAAATACCGAATGTAGGAAAGGTTCTTGCCGAACACTTGCATGCGATTGGCATCGATTCGGTGGAGAAAATGAAGTCTGCAACAGCAGAAACCATTTTTATGCGTATTCGTACCCAACGGGATCCCGGGGCTTGTCTACACATGCTCTATGGGATTGAGGGAGCAATACAAGGAATTCCTAAAACGCAGATTTCAGCTGCAAGAAAGCAAGAATTGCGAACGTTTTTCCAGACTGTTTCTTGATTGATTTGCAAAGGGAGTCAAACCAATCAGATTTGTGATCTAAAACACAAAAAAGAAAGACCAAACAATGCCTGACAACTTCCGCGAAAAACATTGGAAGTGTCAGATTGATTGTTCGGTCTTTTTTGTTTCTTAGGGCATAGCTTTATGCTAATTACCTTTAAGCAGTTCTCTCAAAGTAGGCATTTCTTGGACTTGGTATTTTTCTTTAAAGGCGGCGATTTCAGCTGCCGAAAATTTTTCTGGATCCAATTTCAATTCCTCTACAGGAAGTGGACGAGCATTTTCGATCTTGATATCAATAACTACAGGGCCGTTGCTGGTTTTTGCTGCATCAAAAGCAGGTGTTAGGTCTTCGTAACGAGTGATGGTATATCCTTTTGCACCAAGTGCTTCCCCAACTTTCCCAAAGTCTGCGCCTTCTAGAAAGACTCCAAATTTCTTTTGTTCGGTATCCTCTTGTTCTGCTTCAATAAATCCAAAAGAATCATTAGAGAAGACGATATTGATGATTGGTAATTGGTATTTGACTTGGGTCAAAATATCCTGCATTTGCATGGCGAAACCGCCATCCCCACTCAATGTAAAGACTTGGCGATCGGGGAAACTCAATTGGGCGGCAATTCCTCCTGGAACACCGTTCCCCATCGTAGCGAACCAGCCAGAAGTGGTAAAACGCTGTTCTCCTGTCATGTCTAAATGTCGAATACTGTTGATCGTCACATTTCCGACATCACTGACGAAAATCGCATTCGGCTCGGCAATGCGGTTAATTTCTTTGAAGATCGGTTCTGGACGAAGAGGAGCTTGTTGATTGGTGTCAAAGTGATGGCGCCAAGCATGCCAGCGAACAATGTTTTCTTGATTTACTGCCAGCCATTGGTCTGCTGGTCGTTCGGTTCCTAGGGTGACCCATTGATTCAACGCAGTGATCCCATCGCCTAACACTGAGACATCTGTGTTGTGCCGACGCCCAAATTTCGAGGAGTCAATGTCAACTTGAACAAAATTGGCTTTCGGATTAAAGAAACGACGACCAAATGGAAAATCGCTCCCCACGAAGACAATCAGATCCGCTTCGGCTAGTGCTTCGTTCGCAGGTTTTGTGGCAACTCTTCCGGCAAAGCCAAGAAAATTCTTATACATATCAGGAACGATTCCTTTCGCCAAAACAGAAGCCGCAACTGGCATTGAAAAGAACTCGGAAAATTCTTTGATCGCTGGAAATCCGCCGAATACCCCTTGTCCAATATAAAGAACGGGTTTTTTTGCTTGTTCAAAATAGGGGAGGGCAGCTTTTAAGTCTGCTTCATTAGGTAGGATCACCCCAGTTTTATGGTTTTTGGCTGTGGCGATCTCTTGGGCTTCAATCTCTTTAAAGCCAAAATCAACGGGAATCGTCACGACAGCGACGCCCCGAAATTTATAGGCAGCCTTGATAGCTTCATCTACCACGTGTGGTAGACTTTCAGGGGACATGACCGTTCGATTGTAGATGCTGACATCCGCAAACATCGGATTTTCATTCATTTCTTGGAAATCATTGTAATTCATTGAACTTGATGCCACTTGACCGAGTAATGCTACTACGGGCACATTATCCATTTGAGCATCATACAATCCATTGATTAGGTGGGTAGCTCCAGGGCCTGCTGAGCCAAAGACAGCCCCGACTTTACCAGTTAGTTTGGCATCAGCAGCGGCGGCGAGAGCACCTGCTTCTTCATGGCGAACTTGGATATAGCGAACGGATTCGCGTTCTTGGTATAGTGCATCCATTGTGGAATTAAATGAACCGCCGGGAATGCCATAAATGTGATCGATCCCCCAAGCCTCAAAGACTTTTACCATGGCGACACCTGCATTGATTTTTGTCATTTTCTTCACTCACTTTCTCCTCTTTCTTTCAGTATAAAGTATTCTAAAAAAGACAACAAAAAATGTGACTCGACTCACAAGGGAAACTCCCGGTTATCAGCAATCAAATTCAACAGAGGAAAAATAGTACAAAGAATAGAATACCTGCAAAAAAAGATGCACCTGTGTCAGATGCATCTAAAATCATGGTACCCTTATTCAGCCATCAGAGGCTTGTTCGCTAGAAGCCCTAGAAGTATGCGATTCTTTATGAAACTAATTGGATAATTCTGTGATAAAACGAGCCGCGATTTCTTTGGGGCGGGTAATCGCACCGCCTACCACGATACCTGCAACCCCTAGACGCTGAACTTGTTTGGCTTGTTCAGGAGAATGAATTCTTCCTTCAGCGATGACGGGCAACTGTTCAGCGACAAGTTGTTGGATCAGTTCGAGGTCGGGTCCATTTGTTGGCTCACGGTCTTTGGTATAACCCGCTAATGTTGTGCCAACAAAATCGACCCCAGCTTGGTAAGCATTGCGGCCTTCTTCAAAAGTCGCAATATCTGCCATCAGCAGCTGGTCAGGATACTTTTCTTTGATTTTTTTGATAAATGCATTGATGGTTAGACCATCGTGCCTTTTTCGCAAAGTACAATCCAGCGCAATGACTTCGACATCGGTTGCAACTAATTCATCTACTTCGCGCATCGTAGCAGTGATGAACGGTTCTTCAGGTAGGTAGTCTCTTTTTATGATACCGATGATTGGCAAGGACACTTTTTCTTTGATTTGCTGGATGTCTCGTACAGAGTTGGCACGAATTCCGACCGCACCTGCTTCTTGAGCTGCCACCGCAAAAAGAGGGATCACGCCACCTTCTTCGGTATAAAAGGGTTCCCCTGGCAGAGCTTGACAAGAAACGATCAAGCCACCAGATATTGCTTGTAAAAATTCTGTTTTGTTCATGGACGTTGCCTCCTAATTATCAATCAACTGACTAGCAATAGCCTTCAATCTGAAATTCGATCGAGGGTCTTCAAAGGGACTATAGCATGGAAAAATAGCTCTTGTAAATGATTTCTCTCTGAATGAGTCAATGGCCAAAGATCCCTGTGAAAACCGATTATTTCTGCTTTCAGCAGGCAGTCTTTCTTAAAAGTGAAGGTCAAAAACAGCGACTATAGCCACAACAACTGCAGCAACTACTTGGTAACTTAAGTTTTTAAACAAAAAACTTTTCCAAAAACATCAGCACCAAGGCAGAGCTGTTTCTGGAAAAGCGATCTTTCGTTGCAATTATTTTGTAGCGGCCCGTTTGAACACAGGAATCTCATTGTTCGAGCCATAATCATTCATAGTGATTCCTTTTAAGTGAGTCATATCTTCTTCTGAAATTGCAAAAGACACATCAGCGTTGTTCTTCATATGTTCCATGGATACTGTTTTTGGTAAAGGAAGGAGATCTAGTTGGAGGCAATAGCGAATCGCTAGCTGCGGTACTGAAACGTGATATTTTTCAGCCATAGCGGTAATTTCATGATTTGCCATCATTTCTCCATGAGCAATCGGAGAGTAAGCCTCCACAAGCAGATGATTTTTTTGACAATAGTCGATCAAGTCGAAGGGGGTATGACCAATATGGGCTAAAATTTGATTGACCATTGGTTTGATCGTACCGTAATCAAATAAGTTTTGTAAGTCTGCTTTTTCAAAATTTGAGACCCCAATTGCCCGGATTTTTCCTTCTTTGTAGGCATCTTCCAGCGCTTGCCAAGCGGCGACATTTCCTTCAAAGTAATGCTCATCCTCTTGGAAGGCAGCCCATGGTTTCGGACTATGAATGATCATCAAATCAATGTAATCCAATCCTAAACGATCCAATGAGGCGTTGATTGCATCTGTGGCTTCAGCGTAATTTTTGATTTCAGCTGCCAATTTCGTCGTTACGAATAATTCTTGGCGATTGATGCCAGACGAGCGAATGCCTTCACCAACCCCACGTTCATTTTGATATGCTTGGGCAGTGTCAATATGGCGATAACCGACTTCAATCGCTTTTTTTACAGCTTCAGCCGCTTTACTATCTTCAATCATCCATGTACCATAACCAATTTTAGGAATCGACACACCATTTGATAGCGTAAATGTTTCATTCATCATGTTATTTCCTTCTTTCTTTTTGTACTAAATCTAGCATACTACTTCACCTGGACTTTAAGGCAAGAAAAAAGTTTCAGTAATAAAATATAGGGAAAGTGACCAGAAAGAATGGGTCAGAAGAACAAAAGGTAAGTGTTTAATTTTTTTTAGAAGAAAATGTTTCTTGAACCTTTGACAGAAATACTTGAGCAGCTTGAGAAAATGTCTGATGCTTTTTCCAAATAAGATTCACTCTGGCGGTGAAAGCAGGGGACAATGGGATAAAAGTTAAGGGAGTTCCTTTGGTATTCACGATTCCCGCCAAACATAAGGCACAGCCAGCTCCACTTTGAACCAAAAGAGAAGCATTGTAGAGCAAATTGTACGTACCTACGATTTGGTGCGCTGAAATCGACTGTCCCAGCCAATCTGTCAACTGTTGGTTCACCTGTGTTTGACGAGAAACAAGAAGAGGGACCTTCGCTAGATCGGATGCAGAAATCGCTGATTTAGTCGCCAATGGGTGATCTTCCCGGAGTAACAATCCCCAGTGATCTTGATGGGGCAGCTGAAGATACTCATATTTTTGCTTGTCGACAGGATCGATCACTAAGCCAAAATCGAGCAATCCACGATTGATTCTGTCTAATACATCATCTGCGTTCCCACTATAGATATGCGTGAGGACGGCAGGATGTTTTTTTTGGAAAGCGGTGATGATTTCAGCCAGCAAACGAAAGGCTTCTGTTTCGCCACCGCCAATCGTAAGCTCACCGCTGATATGTTCTTTCGTAGTAAGATTGGCCTTCGTCGTAGATACCAATTGCTGGATCTCCTTGGCTCGTTCGTAGAAATAGCGACCTTCATCTGTCAATCGAATTTCTCGGCTACCTCTTTCAAATAACCTGGTTCCTAACTCAGCTTCTAATTCTTGTAATTGCTTAGAAAGGGTAGGTTGGGATAGGTGCAATGTTTGGGCAGCTCTGGTAATGGTGCCTTCTCGGACCACCGCCAAAAAATAGTTGATCACACGTAGTTCCATCTCCTCGTCCTCCGTTTGATTATTTGTATTATAACTTTAAGGAATTATTCTATATTCATATTAAGTATTAGTTATCTTTATTTTAACGGAGTATGCTAAAGTCAACAACTTTGAATGAAATGAGGCAATAAATATGGATCGTGCTTTTCAACAACAACTAGTCAATCGTGAACTTTTAGCAGACGCACCAATTTTTCAACGAATCCACCAATACAAAGAATACAATGAGCGGATGGTTCGAGAAATGAATCAAGGGTACCATTCAGCTGACAAAATCAGAGCGTATCTCGAGCAGATCACTGGTGAAAAGATTGATGCGTCCGTAACAGTCAATACGCCCTTTTATACAGATTATGGACGACATATCCAATTTGGTCGGAATGTCTATCTTAATATTAATGTGACTTTTGTTGACTTAGGTGGTATTTTTATTAAAGACCATGTATTGATCGGACCTGGTGCTCGTCTGATAACTGTCAACCATCTGACTGATCCGAAGAAGCGTCGTGGGTTATGGGTGGCACCTATTGTCATCAAGAAAAATGCATGGATTGGTGCAAATGCGACGATTTTACCGGGAGTAACGGTAGGAGAAAATGCCATCGTGGCAGCAGATGCGACGGTAACCAAAGACGTTCCTGCCAATGTGGTCGTAGCTGGCACACCAGCAAAAATCGTCAAAACGATCGCTTGACGGGACTGTGTCATAAGTCATCATTCAACAAGTTAAACCGATTCCTATGCTATTGCTCTAGACTCCTACTTTTGCGGCGAAGAGTCCCTGCACCGCAGAAGCAATAATAGTTTCGGATAGTGTTACTAGAAGACTTATGGCACAGCCACATAAGAGGACAACAAAGTCATTAAAGGAGTGTAGTCGAATGACTATTTCAGAAGTAGCAAAAATCGTTTCATTGACCCCTGTAACTTTAAGGTATTACGAGCGGGTGGGCTTATTGCCGCAAATCAAACGTACCAGCAATGGCGTACGGGATTATTCAGAAGAAGATATCCAATGGATTGATTTTATTAAATGCATGCGCAGCGCCGGTTTATCAGTGGAATCTTTGATTGAATACAATGATTTGTATCAGCAAGGGGAAAGAACGAAAGAAGCTCGCAAACAACTATTGATCGAGGAACGTGAAAATCTACGCCAACGTTTCGAGGAATTAAAAGAGACATTGAGTCGATTAGACGGCAAAATTCAGCGTTACGAACAACAATGAAAAAAAGGATTGTCGCAAGCCTAGAAGAGGGCCTGGGACAATCCTTTTTTCGATCATTGAAAGTCTGTTATTGTTGTTGGTATTTATCAATAGTCAAGGGTTGGTTTTCCGGTAATAATTCATAGTTTAATTGATTGGAAACATCGTCATGAATAATATGCAGAATTTGATTGGATTCATTGATGGGTCCAAGACTGATGATCGTGAATCGATCATCGACTACTTCCAAATTTTGCAGGACCCCGGTAAAGACTTTGCGAATATGGTGAGCGATCCGAATTTTTTCCTCTGCTTTTTCTACGGCTTTTGTCAAAGTGAATCCTTCATCGAGGAAACGTTTGATCAATTCAACTTTGATTACCGTAGGCAATCGATATTTACGTGGGGCATTCTCTTCTTGAGGGACCGATTCGATCAATCCTTTTTGTTCCCAGTAGCGTAACTGTCGCGGGGAGACTTCACACATTTGGCTCAGCTCGCTGATCCCTACCAGCAAATTGTCATTTTCTAATAATTTACGAAAGGTTTGAGACATGCTTTCTCCATTCTTGTAAAGGTATTTGTTTATATTGTAACTTGTTTTACTTTTGTGTCAAGTAGGTTGACAAATAAGTGAGAAAGTTTTAAAGTGTATAGTGCTGTTGAAAAATTTTGTGAAAAGAGTGTGAAATATGACAAATAATCGTCCTTTAGATATATACGGTAAACCGTACAATCGTTCTTTATTGGTTGTCGTTTTGCTGATTGGTACGTTTTGTACAGTATTGAATCAAACATTACTGACGACTGCCTTTCCAACCTTGATGAATGCCTTCGATATTACGGCTTCTGATGTTCAATGGTTGACGACCGGATTCTTGCTTGTTAATGGGATCATGATTCCAATTACCGCTTGGCTGATTAATAAATTCAATTCGAAAAATTTGTATTTAACTGCCATGACGATTTTCTTGATTGGTACAATTGCTTGTTTTGCAGCACCTAATTTTTCGATCTTACTATTAGGTCGTTTGATTCAAGCTGCCGGTGTTGGTATCTCCATGCCGTTGTTGCAAAATATCATGTTATCGATCTTTCCGCCAGAAAAACGCGGTTCTGCAATGGGAATGTCGGGGATCGTTATTGGGTTGGCACCAGCTTTAGGCCCAACACTATCCGGCTGGATCATTGACCACTATACTTGGCGCTATTTGTTTGGAATGGTCATTCCAATCGTTATTTTAGTATTGATCTTAGCTGTCTTCTTGATGAAGAGTGTTATCGAGCTGTCTCATCCGAAAATTGATATTTTTTCTGCCATTCTTTCAACCATCGGTTTCGGAACATTGTTGTATGGTTTTTCCAGTGTCGGAGACAAGGGCTGGGGAAGCGTGGAGGTCATTAGTTTCTTAGTAGTTGGGGTCTTGTTTATCGCCTTTTTTGCTTGGCGACAATTGCACATCGAGCATCCATTTTTGGAATTACGCGTCTTTTCATCGAAAACATTCACATTAGCGGCCATTCTTTCAGGTGTGACCAATATGGCCATGGTGGGCGCAGAAATGGTCTTGCCTTTATATATCCAAAATATTCGGGGAGAATCTGCCTTTCATTCTGGTTTGATGCTTTTACCTGGGGCATTGGTAATGGGGGCGATGATGCCGATCACTGGGGCAATTTTTGATAAGTATGGGGCAAAGCGTTTAGCTATTACCGGTATGTTCATTTTGACTGCTGCAACATTGCCTTTTGCCTTTTTAACAAAAGACACACCGATCTTGCATATCGTCATTCTTTATGCGATTCGTATGTTTGGGATTTCCATGGTTATGATGCCAGTTACTACTTCTGGTATGAATGCTTTGCCAGGAAACTTGATCAGTCATGGTACAGCAGTTAATAATACTTTCCGTCAAGTTGCCAGCTCAATTGGAACGGCGATTTTGATCAGTGTCTTATCAAATGTAACCAAAGGAAATCTTCCAAGTGATGGCTTGTTGAAGGCAACACCGCTTGCTTACAAAGAAAAAGCGATCGAAGCAACGCTTTCTGGTTATCATGCTGCTTTTTATGTCGCTGTTGTCTTTGGCTTTTTAGGCTTTTTGATTGCCTTTGCATTGAAGAAAAAAGAGCCTCAGTTGACTGTTCTTAAAGGAGGTGACGGCAAATGATGTTAGTGATTGTCGTCATCAGTGTAATTGCCTTTGCGTTATTAAATGTTTTTGCCAAAAATAAAGTCCAAACTGTTATTTCACTTCTCTTTGGTTTGGTTTTTGTCTTAAGCTTAACAGCAATGATGGCCAATCTATCCGCACATTTTGGGATGGAAAAAACCACCACAACGACTACACAGCCGTTAGTTTCAAGCAGTGACAATGATCAGTTGCCAATGCTGTTGTATCAACCTTTGGGTGATGGAACTGAGAAAATCTATTTGTACCGCACAGATGAGTCGCAAAAGAAACCAAAACAAACAAGAATGGACCATGTGACGAATCATGTCGTCGAAGATGCCAAATCGGCACAAAAAGAAACGAAAACAACCCGTTGGACGTATAAAAATGATTTTTATCGTTTCTTGTTTGGAATAGCTGGGAATGATGAAGAGTTTATTCGTGAAAAGAATACGTTCTCTCTTCCAGATTCTTGGACTCTCTTAACTGTTGATCAAGCGAAAAAACTAGCCAGTCTTGTTGAAAACCAACAAGAAGCGATGAAAACAGAAGCAAAAACTTTTGTTCAAGAGAAGATGCAAGCCGCTTTGATGGCTGACCCAACAATGGATGCGGCGGAACAAAAAGCAAAAATCAGTCAATTCACTGCAGAATATCAAAAAGAAGCAATAGCAAAACTGATTGAAGAAGCAAAAAAAGAATAAAAAAATCCCTCTGCAACTAGAGTGATTGAACCATTCGCCAAAAGTTAGCCATAAAAGCTAACTTTTGGGAGTGATTCACTCTCTTGGAGCAGAGGGATTTTTTGTTGATTAAAAAGTGAACTGCTCAATGCGATCAAAGGCTTCTTTTAGCATTGGCATTGATTGCGTAGCAGCTAAACGGACATAATGATCACCAGTCGTCTCACCAAAAGCTTTACCGGGAATCATTAGCACGCTAGTATCTTTTAAAAGTTTTTCAACGAAAGTAACAGAATCCAAGCCAGTTTTTTCTATGTTGATGAAGGCATACATACTTCCTTTGACAGGAGACAAAGAAAGAAAAGGAATAGTAGCGACTCGTTGCTGAATGTAACTTAGCCGTTTTTTGAAGGTTTCCACGACTGCTGGAACAAGTTCGTCGTAGTGATTCAACGCATAGATTCCCGCTCGTTGTGAGGGGGTAGGAGCAGAATAAGCAATACTTTCATTAATCAACTTGGCTGTCTGATTGATGGATAAAGGAGCGATCATGTAACCAATCCGCCAGCCAGTCATAGCAAAAGCTTTTGAAAAACTGCTAAAAGTAATCGTCCGCTCAGGCGCAAAAGTGGCCATAGGAACAAACTCTTCCATAAAACAAAAGGCTTCGTACACTTCATCTGACAAGATCAACAAATCATTTTCTTCGGCAACTTCAGCAATTGCTTTAAAAGTTGTCGGCGAAAAGACAGCACCAGTGGGATTGTTGGGAGAATTAATGATAATGGCTTTTGTTTTGTCGGTAATCGCTGCTTTTAATACATCAATAGCGATCTGAAAACCATCTTTTTCAAAGGTAGGGATGAAAACTGGGCTTCCGCCAGCCATTTCAACTTGCTGCTTATAAGGAGAAAAGTAAGGCTCATGGATAATTACTTCATCTCCAGGATCCAAGATCGCGCACAAAGCAAGATACATGCCATGTAACGCACCAACTGAGGCCCGTACTTGATCGTTGGAGAAAGTCAATCCATAATGGGTCTGATAAAAATCGACAACAGCTTGAATAAAATCGGCACTGCCATCAGAAGCCGTGTATTTTGTATGTCCATTTTTGACGTCCGTAAAAGCGGCAGCAATGATCGACTTGTCAGTAATCAAATCAGGATCGCCGATGGACAGATCTATCAAATTTGGTGTTTTCTTGGCAATCGTTGCAATGTCCATTAGTAGATTTTCTTCGGGTGTTTGAAATCGTTGTGCAATCATCGACTGTTTCATAGGTTCATCTCCATTTTTTATAGTACTTTTCTTAAAAAATCTTGTGTGCGGCTATTTTGCGGATGGTCAAAGATCGCTTCAGGTGTTCCTTGTTCTTGAATGATACCGTCAGCCATGAAGATCACGCGATCCGCTACTTGCTTGGCAAAGCCCATCTCATGAGTCACAACGACCATCGTCATGCCTTTCTCGGCGAGTGCCTGCATCACCGCTAATACTTCACCAACCATCTCCGGATCAAGTGCAGAAGTCGGTTCATCAAAAAGCATCACATCTGGATCCATAGCCAACGCACGAGCAATAGCTACTCGCTGCTGTTGCCCACCAGATAAACTTGCAGGATAGCTAGTCGCTTTGTCTGCTAATCCAACTTGTTCCAAAAGTGCGTAGGCTTTTTTCTCAGCGGTCTCTTGATCTTGTTTTTTTACTTTTATGGGGCTGATGGTGATGTTCTCCAAAACTGTTTTATGAGGAAACAGATTAAAGTTTTGGAATACCATACCCATTTTTTGACGAATTTGATCGATCACAATCTCTTTAGCCAAAAGATCGTTTCCTTCAAATTCGATTTGACCACTGGTAGGTTGTTCTAAAAGATTCAAACAACGCAGAAAAGTACTTTTGCCGCTTCCAGAAGGTCCAATGATCACAACGACTTCACCCGTGGAGATTTCAAGATCGATCTCTTTCAGAACTTCTGTCGCACCAAAATTTTTTAAAAGTTTTTTTACGCTAATCACTTGTTTTCATTCTCCTTTCTGCAACTCCTAGTAATCGTGAAAGAGCAAAAGTCAAGACAAAATAAATCAAGGAAACAATCACGTATGGTAGGAAAGGTTTGAAACTGGCACCTTGGACGACCCCTGTTTGGAAGATCAATTCGGAGACACCAATGACAGAGACAACAGAAGACTCTTTGATGACTGTCACAAATTCATTGCCGAGAGCAGGTAAAATGTTCTTGATGGCTTGCGGAAAAATAATGAAGCGCATCGCTTGAACTTGATTCATTCCTAATGAACGGGCTGCCTCCAACTGACCTTTGTTGACCGCATTGATCCCCGCACGAATGATTTCAGCCACATAGGCGGCACTATTAAGTGCAAGAGCGATACAACCTGCCGTTAATTTGGATAAATCCAGACCTAGTACGCCAGTCCCAAAATAAACGATAAAGATCTGTACTAAGAGCGGGGTACCTCTCACGTATTCAATATAAACAATCGCAATCCAACGCAAAATTTTTGACGCAGAAAGTTTCATAAATGCCAGTAGACTACCAGCAATCGAGCCAAAGAGTACACCGACAAAGGCTAAAAAAATAGTATAACCGGCTCCTGAGAGATAAAAGGGCAGATATTTGCTAAAGAAGCCTTCTTCAGGTGCTCCTGTTTCTTCATTGAACATTAGAGCATAGGCTTCATCTTGATATTGACTCAATAGATCGTTATCGACAATCGTCTTGATGGAAGCATTGATTTTTTCCAGGAGCAGCGGCGCCTCTTTTGAAATAGCAATTGCTGTTTCTTTCGTACCTTTCTCAAAGACCACATCGTCGGCAATTGCTAAGTTATCATTTGATTGAACATAGGCTTCCGCCACAGGACCTTCCATCACAACAGCATCCACTTTTTTTGAGTTTAAATTTGTGATCAGATCCGGAACTTTTTGCAAAGAGGTTACAAGTGAGCCGGACAACTCATTTTTAGCTAATTCTTCTTGTGTGGTTTGTTTTTGAGCACCGACAGCTACACCGTTGAAATCTGCTGTTGATTGAAACCGGTTCTGATCTTCTTTTCGAACAATCACTTTTTGTTGGACTTCCATATAAGTGTCAGAAAAGTTGACTTCCTTTTTACGTTCATCGGTAGCAGCCATCCCCGAAATGACAAGATCGATTTTTCCAGTTTTTAATGCTCCTAACAGCGCATCGAAACCTAATTCTTCAATTTTAAGATCGACACCTAGATCATCAGCGATTTTTTTGGCAATTGATAGATCAAAGCCGACAATTTCGTCTTTGCCATCAATCGTGGTATGAAATTCATAGGGGGCATAATCCGCAGATAAGCCAACGATCAATGCGCCATTTTGTTTTATTTTTTCATAGACGGGATCTGTTGTTTCAGCGTGTACCAGTTTTGTGGTAACACAAAAGAACAGGACGATCAGTATCATTGTTGAAGCGAACCATTTACACATCTTTTTCATTCAATTACTCCTTTTTTTGTTTTAAAATACAATAATAGCCTGAATTATGTATAAAAATACAACAAACGTTAGAAATATCGTATCATACCTTTGTGGGAAGTCAATCCCTTTCTTGGAAAAATCACGAAATATATTTGAGTTTTCAGAAAAAACAGTGTTTTCTATAAGTTTACAGGTTGAATTGTTTTTTACAAATTTGTAATATAAGAAAATTTATTTCAGAAAATTTCCGGAAATTATGAAAATATTTAAGATTCATTCGGCTTTTATGATTAGCTTAAAAGAATCTTGTAACAGTTAATCGATCTTCTGTTTATTATTAAAGCTTTATTTAGCAAGGTTTTAAGTCTTTCTGCTTTTTATTTGGTGCGTTATTTAATTTCTTTTATCAAAGTGAAATATTTCGTCATCGAACTGTTACCAAGGACTTAACGTATCTTGCTATTATTTATCAAGTCGTTACGACGAAAACTTACATAGAGCGAGGGAAATAAAATTTATGAAATCAATTAAAACATTCGTATTAACTACAGCCACAATTGCTGGTTTTGCTGCATTAAGTACAACTGCTAACGCAGACGAAATCAAACATGTGGTGAAATCTGATGACACATTATCTGGTCTTTCTTTAAAATACTTTGGTAATTTAGATCATATTGATCAAATTGCAAAAGACAACAAACTGAAAGATCCTAACATCATCTACGATGGTACAACTCTGATTATTGACACCGACAAAAAAGTATCATCAGATAACCAAGCAAGTGAACAACCTGCAAAAGAAACCACACAAGCAGAAGACCAATCTGCCAAAGAAAACCAATCTGAATCTGCAGCAAGCAGCTATTCTGGAACAACGATGACGATGGAAGCAACAGCATATAGTTCTGATCCAGCAGATGTTTTAGGCGGCGGAACTGTGACAGCTACCGGCCAAAACTTGTTGGAAAATCCGATGGCAGTTGCGGTGGACCCATCTGTGATCCCTCTAGGCACAAGACTTTATGTTGAAGGTTATGGAGAAGCCATCGCCAGCGATACCGGTGGTGCGATCAAGGGAAATATCATCGACGTGCATTTCCCAACAAATGCACAATGCGAACAATGGGGCCGTCGGACCGTTCAAGTAACGATTCTTGATTAATTTCTCCAAATTTTAAGAACAGACCCATGCACGTATGAGGCTAGGGCATAAGTAAAAACAGTCAGAAAGATTTACGAGAGGACAGTTGTTCCTTAAAGATCGGGTCTGGCTCAACTTATGCCTAGCCTTTTTGTATACTCAGATAAAAAAGGATGTCTCTGTGAACTTTGCCCAAGACATTTTGCTTTTTTCTTGAGATAATGAATCAAAGAGGAGGCGTTCAAGTGAAGGTAGTATTGATACGGCATGGCGAAAGCGAAGCAAATTTTGAAAACTATTGGACGGGCTGGCTGGATGTGGCCTTGACAGCAAAGGGTCGGGAACAGGCTTGGCAAGCGGGAGAAAAAATCAAAGAATTGGGTATTTCTTTTGATGTAGCATTTGCTTCTTATCTTCAGCGAACCATCATCACCTGCAACACTGTTTTGGAAGCAAGCGCTCAATTGTGGGTACCTACCTATAAGACATGGCGGTTGAATGAAAGACATTACGGACAGTTAGTCGGTGTCAATAAAGATGAAATGGTTGCTCGTTATGGAAAAGGTCAAGTCCAAAAGTGGCGACGAGGGTATAATGAACCGCCGCTGTATGTTTCAGAAAATCATTTTGATCGTCGTTATGACGACTTAGATCCACGCTTGATTCCTAAAGGAGAAAACCTAGGAATGGTCGTTGAAAGGATCACCCCTTTTTGGTCGGATGATGTTGTTCCCTTCATTCGATCAGGAAAAAATGTCTTGATCACAGGCCATGGCAATAGTTTGCGGGCTTTAGTGAAGTATTTGGAGAATGTACCTGAAGAAGAAGTCGACAAAATCGATGTCCCCAATGCAGAGCCAATCATTTATACCTTTGATTCACAAGCTGTTTTACAAGAACGGCTGGGATAAAGACGAACATTATTACTAAAAACCGCGCTTTCGTATGAAGTTTCATCGAAAGTGCGGTTTTCTTATGCTATAATAAGAAAAATTTTATGAAAGGCGGGCTCTTATGAAAGCAGTATTGACCGTTATTGGAAAAGACAAGGTAGGGATCATCGCAGGGGTTAGCCAACTATTGGCAGAATTAGACATCAATATCCTCGATGTTTCACAAACCATCATGGAAGAATACTTTACGATGATGATGTTATTATCGATGGAGGCAAATGCAGATTTTGAAACGATTCGTGAGCAATTGCATACCAAAGGCGAAACACTAGGTGTTAAAATCAGTATTCAAAACCAAGAAATTTTTGATACCATGCATAAATTATAGGAGGGCTTCTATGGAAATCAATCAAATACTAGAAACCATTCGCATGGTTGAAGAAGAAAATCTTGATATTCGTACCATTACAATGGGAATCTCTCTTTTAGACTGTATCGATGCCGATATCGATCAGATGTGCGAAAAAATCTATCAAAAAATTACGACAAAAGCCAAGAACTTGGTGCGAGTTGGCGAACAAATCGAAACAGAATATGGTATTCCAATCATCAACAAGCGAATCTCTGTTACCCCGATTGCCATTGTTGTGGCAGCCAGTCAACCGACGCCACAAGACTGTGTGAAGGTAGCTAAAACATTGGATCGGGCAGCTGAGACAGTAGGGGTCAATTTCATCGGTGGCTACAGTGCTCTGGTTGAAAAAGGGTATCAAGGCGGTGATTTAGCATTGATCCAATCGATTCCAGAAGCGCTGGCAGCAACGAACTTTGTCTGTTCTTCGGTCAATATTGGATCAACCAAAGCTGGAATCAATATGGATGCTGTTCGGTTAATGGGGGAAACAGTCAAACAAACGGCTGAAGCCTCAGACATGGGGTGTGCAAAATTAGTTGTTTTTGCTAACGCAGTGGAAGACAACCCGTTTATGGCCGGTGCTTTTCACGGTGTCGGAGAAGCAGATGTCGAGATTAATGTAGGCGTCAGCGGTCCTGGAGTGGTCAAGCGTGCGCTTGAAAAAGTCAAAGGAGAATCTTTTGACGTCGTTGCAGAAACAGTCAAAAAAACGGCTTTCAAAATAACCCGTATGGGGCAACTCGTAGGTCGGGTAGCTTCCGAGCGTTTAGGGGTTCCTTTTGGGATCGTCGATCTTTCTTTAGCACCTACTCCGGCTGTAGGGGATAGTGTGGCGCTCATCTTGGAAGAAATGGGTCTGGAATCCGTTGGAACTCACGGGACAACGGCTGCATTGGCGTTATTGAACGACGCCGTCAAAAAAGGCGGCGTCATGGCCTGCAATCATGTTGGTGGTTTATCGGGTGCTTTCATCCCGGTTTCAGAAGATGCAGGCATGATCAAAGCAGTTGAAAGTGGTTTGTTGAATCTAGAAAAGTTAGAAGCGATGACAGCAATTTGCTCGGTGGGCTTAGACATGATCGCAATTCCTGGAGATACTACTGCAGAAACGATTGCTGCGATGATTGCTGATGAAGCAGCAATCGGCGTCATCAACCATAAAACAACGGCGGTACGTATCATTCCGGCTAAAGAAAAACAAGTAGGAGACCGCATCGAATTTGGTGGTTTACTAGGCACAGCACCTGTTATGAAAGTTAATCCAGCTAAATCTGCTGACTTTATTCAGCGAGGCGGCCGAATTCCTGCGCCGATTCATTCTTTCAAAAACTGATCATCTTCTGAAACTGCGATATAAGGAACACACAAAATCAAATGCTCTCGATTGGACGAAAAGGTGATTACTTTTCGAACATTCGCTCATAAAGACCTAATGGTATTTTGGAGGGGATGCTAGTAAAAAAATCGGACATTTTGTTTAGTGTAGCACTTAGTTCGCAGTTTCTTCTTTGTGATCTAAGGCTTTAGCCCTATGCTGATCATCTGGAAATAATATACAATTAACGTAATTTTATACAGATAGGGGTGTCAAGAATGAAAAAGAGGGTAGTGGGCAGCTCCATACTGGTAGTGATCGTCATGTTCGTGCTACTTGTTCCCCAAAAAGTATTTGGTCAAAGTTTTGTGAAGGATAATGCAGGGGTCCTCTCAGCAGAGACAATCGCAAAAATCAATCAATTAAACCAAGAGAGGTTCCAAACGTTGCAAGGAAGTCCAGAATACGCTGTTGTCACGCTTAAAAACTTAGACGGCCAATCGATTGAGACAGTAACCAATCAGTTATTTGATGAATACAGTTTTGGTCAATCCGCGTATAACAATGGCTTAGTCTTCGTGTTTGCCATCGAGGACCGGGAATTTCGTTTAGGCTATGGGGATGGCTTAACGTATATTTTTTCTGATTTGTCAGATGATGACCTGATCGATGAAGATACAAAAGATCTTTTGCGTGATGAAGACTATGATCAAGCTGTTTTAAATGCTTCTGATCGCGTCTATGAGGAAATGAAAACAGCGGACGAAACGGTTGGTCTGAACAAAATTTATGCGGATGGGCAACAGCTACTGGCAGAAAAAAAGGCCCGAGAAGCCGCAGAGTCAAAGAAATTTTGGTTGCTGTTTTGGCAACTTGTTAGTTCAGTTAGTGCATTGGTTATTGCAGCTATTAGCGGAGTGATAGGCTGGCGCAAGCGCCAAACGAAGAAAAGCTTTCAAGCAGCCAATGTGATTCCTCCTCATATTCATTCGGATCCAGCGTTTGATGAAAAGGCTTTTTACAGATGGGCAAGTAAAAGAAGGAATTATCAGACCTTCAATCACTATATTGTTGCTGGAGAGTGTTTGAAGGCGTTAAAAATGTACCTGCTTAGTGAAGTTATTCCGAGGCAATTAGCTGAGTTTGAAAGAATCAGTCCGCAACCAGCTAGAAACCAAATGATTCAACAAGCATTGAAAAATCCGCAGTTGGCCGATCAATTCGTGCAAGAATATATGAAAGATCATAAAAATTTGAAGATCTTTGGGCAAGAGTTAGCCCAAGGCCATGACACATTGCGAACCTATGAAACACAATTGCAGCGGCAACTCAAGGAACAATTACGAGATTATGATTTAACTGGAGATATTCTTGCAGAAAATGCTTATTTGATTCCACAGTATAAAAAAGAGATTCAGCAGTTGGCGGAAGAAGAAATTCAGCGGCGTAGTCGCAACAACGATTATTTGGCTATGCTGCTTACGAAGGAAAAGACGTATCCTGAAATGGTGCAGACGAGTTCTCAGGAAATAGCTAGCTTGATTGATTCTGTTAAAACGGATGCTTTGTTTACTATCGATCTCCATGAAGTATATAAAAATCATCCAGATCTACAAAAACAAGTAGGTGATTTTTCGGGGGAAGATCGTTCAGAACTATTGAATAATGCTCGTCGTGAATACAATCCAACCACTATGGATCAATCTTTAGTTTATTTGTTACTCATCAATCATGTCACGCGACAAGAACAGGTCATCACAGAGAGTAAAAGCTCGGATAGTGATTTCGGTGGCTTTGGCGGTGGGTCCAGTAATGGGGGCGGAATTTCCGGAAGCTGGTAATTTTTAAGGGCTGTGACAAAAGGTTGTCATAGCTCTTTTTTCGAACGCACGGTAAGCGGTGGCTTTTGCAGTAATAAGCCGTAATTTCTTGCAACTAATCACTTCTGTCTCAACCACTTTGCCTTTTGATCTAAAGACAAAGGCGGACTTTTGTGATAAACTTTGTAAAGTTGCTGAAAAAAACATCTTTTTCACGGAAACATTTCAGCTTATTTTTAGAAAATGAGGGTTGTACATGTATCATTCGTATATTTGGGACTTTGACGGCACATTGTTTGACAGTTACCCAATCATGTTAGAGGCGTTTCTTAAAACATTGAAAGACGCTGGATTTGATCCCGATTCGAGAGAAATTTATCGCATCTTGAAAGCATCGTCATCAAAACAAGTAGCTGAGAAATATCAATTGGATTTCATTGATTTTAGCGCTCGTTTTAAAGCATATGAAGCACTAGATGAGCGGCTACCCGTTTCATTTCCGGGAACGAAAGAAGCTTTACAAGCAGTAGTAGACCATGGCGGCAAGAATTATATTTTGACCCATCGTGACGTTGTTTCAACGAAAGAACTTTTAATGAAAGAAAATCTTGACCATTTGATCGTAGAGATCGTGGGACCGGAGAATAATTTTCCCCGCAAGCCGGACCCAACGTCTTTGAATTATTTAGTGGAAAAATATCAATTGGACAAAACAACGACTGTAATGATCGGTGATCGTGCGATGGATGTGCTGGCTGGACGAGGGGCAGGGGTGCAAACGATGTTCTATGATATTGAAGGATTGCTAACTGATTTGGATGCAGACCATGTCGTTCATTCCATGAAAGAAATCGAAGAAATTATCAAGTCTTGAGCAATCAAGACTTTTTTTGCGTACTTCTTTTTGAGGTGATTCATTATGGACAAGTGGGTGGATTTTGGGAAAAAATATTGGCATTTATCCTTGAGCGCGCTGTTGGTCATTCTTTTTCTGTTTGGTTTGTTTTTTACCCCGAATGAGCCAAAATGGCCCGAAGCAGAAGAGTCTTCACCAATTTTCGAATCAGAGAGTAGGAAAGAGTCATTGGACCAGATCGTTGTAGATATCAAAGGAGAAATCCGAAATCCGGGTATTTACACCTTACCTAGTGGAGCTCGACTGTATGAGCTGATCCAATTAGCGGGCGGGGTCACTGATGAAGGAAATGAAAAAGTCATGAATTTTGCCCAAGAATTGTCAGATCAACAATTAGTAATCGTTCCTCATTTAGATGATCCGGTAGTCTACGCTGACAATAGAACAGAAGAAACACTTGCTCAGAACCAGATCGATTTAAATACAGCAGATAGCAGCCAGTTACAAGAGCTTCCAGGCATTGGCGCGAAAAAGGCAGAGGCAATCATCGCTTACCGTGAAGAAAAGGGTTTTTTTAAAACCGTGGAAGAAGTGAAAGAAGTTTCTGGTATTGGCACTAAAACTTATGAGGCTTTGGAAGGGTTGATCAAGGTGCGATGAAAAATAAGAGAAAGAATAAGAGAATAAGCTCGCGATTCAGTGGCTTTTCTGTTTCGTTGTAGGGGGTATAGGGAGTACAGGGGGTATAAGGTATAAGGGGTATAAGGGGTATAAGGTAAGTAGAGAAGTCATTTTTATTTAGTAGAGCGATCGGGTGAAACAAGTCAGTATCGCGACGTATTATGCTAACAAAAACACACTCTGTCGCAGACGGCCGGTGGTTGTAAAAATTAATCTTTTGCTCAAAAAGAGTCAATCGATACAACTATATGTTGTATCGAATGCTAAGGGATCTAAGGAATTTATAGTGAGAATACAAAGTAGACCTTTTCTCACTGTGTAATCCATTTGTTTATTTCAGCAGGAAAAGATTTGCTAAAGGTAAGCTATACCGATTACATGAAAAATTCTTCATTTTTCCCAAGAGAAAATTAAAAATAATTTTGAAAACAATTTTTTTGCCTAAACTTTTCCTCAGAATGCTATCAATTTCATTTCTTCCTATTTCCTGATAGTTTATAATAACGGACGTAATAAACTCGGGAAAGGAGCGAGCCTATGCTGGAAAGGTATATAGAAAAATGCGTGATTCGTCAAGTCTATCTTTGCGAGCAGTTGTATGAGAAGGAAAGCGTGCTTATTGACCGTTTAGCCGAACAGCTGGATGTCTGTCCTGCGACCATTATCAATGACATTGATAAAATTCTGCTTTTACTGAAAGAACGCATTGCTACCGCCACTCACGAGAAGCATACATATCAAGTGGTTTTTACTGCCGGATCTTCCTTATCAGAGCTTACTCAAACCATTTATCAAGGATCCTATTTTTTACAAGTTCTCTATCAATTTTTGATTGGAGAGAGAAGTTGGCAAAAAATATCGGAAGAGGTGTTTATTTCATTAAGCAAGGTTTATACCATTCGGACAGACTTATGGAGATTTTTTGAGGAAATGGGCTATTTAAATGAAGAGCAAGAGGAGGTCGAGATCCCCGAGAAAGACTTCCGCTATCTTCTATTGGCTGTAATGAACTATTTAGGAAAACGTCCTGAAAAAAATCAGTCTTTTATTGAGCAGGCTTGTGAAGAACTGATCCAATTCGTGGAACAACGTTTTTTTCTGCGTTCTTATCCTGAAGACGAACGTCAAATCATTCATTTAGGGATCCACATCGGATTAGCAAGAAGCCGAATAGCTCCTATTTGTTTTGCATCAAGGGACAAGGAGATGGCACGACAGACACCGCTATTTCAATTATTACAGCAAGGTCTTAATGAACTTGTAGTTTCTTTGTGTAGCAATGAGGACGAAGAATTTTACATCTATTCACTTTTTAATTCACGCAAGTATCAGTGCAATAATCTGGAGCTGTTGCAAAGAGATTTTGAAGTCGTTTATCGTAATCACATTCATCGCTGTCCGGAGATGTTGGAACTCACGCATTTATTACAAAACCGACTAGGAATATCCGAGAAAAATCATTTGTTGTTCGAAAAAGCGTTACTACCGTTTCTTCGTTCCGCTTGGGGGGACATGCAGATCTTTCAAACGGATCGTCTATTCTTTCTCTACCCAAGTGAGAGGGAAATGTTTGATCAAATAATGGAGAGCCTTGGGTTATGGGCAAACCAAAACCAGCAGATGATTCGATGGAATGACAATCTGGTTCGTAAATTGACGATTTTACTAAGTTTGCTTCCTGATGCTGAAAAAACTGAACATTTGGAAGTGTATATTGTTGCACCTTCTGATTTTAAATACTTGTATTATCGCCAACAGTTAGAAGAAATGTTAGATGAGCACTTTACCATAAGCAATATGATCTATCACCAATTAACTGATGTGGTGGATGATGTCTTTTTTTGTACCAAACGAATGATTTTGTGTGATGCTTCTCTTTACCAAGAAACACTTCAAACGAAAAATACTAAAATTTATCCGGTGACTTTCAGCACTGTTTCCTCTGTTATCTTAGCTATCAATCAGACACTATATCAACGAGTCGAGGAAATCTTTGCAACAAAGAGTAATTGAAAAGACTGAAAAAGGTAATTATTGATACAAAGAGAGGGATTGCGCACAGCCGTGCGCAATCCCTCTCTTTGAACTAAAGTAGTGCAAGCGAATGGCACTACTTGGGACAGTTCCGCAATAGAAGTAACGTTGAGAGCTCTAATGATTTTGGGGAAGTTTCTTGCTAGAACGTGTTGGCCTTTTTAATGAGTAAAGCCGTAGGTTTTGATTTCTTGTTTTTTATGATAAACCAGATGAGCCTGATCAAGTGCCAGTAGAGCTTCTTTCATGTCTTGAATATAATCGTGGGCCATATTCATACCAAAGTCTGCACGAATGACCAATCGTTGGATGATTTGGTCGTCTAAATTGGCTGGTAATGGATAAGCTGGAACTTGCCAACCTTTCATGAGTAAACGGTCTGCTAAGTCATACAACGTCCATTCCCGTTTTGGATCGTCTTTCAATTTGTAGCAGACGATCGGAAGTTGAGCGCCATCATTGATCATTTCGAATAGACCGGTTTTTTCGATTTCTTTTGCCAAATAAAGAGCAACTTTATGGGTCTTGTCATGAATCGCTTTGTAACCATCAAAACCATAACGCACAAAATTATAGTATTGTCCGATCAACTGAGCAGCACTATGGGAGAAGTTGATGGCCATGGTTGGTAACTCACCGCCCAAATAGCTGACTTTAAATACAAGTTCTTGAGGCAAGTAAGATTGATCGCGCCAAAGTACCCAACCCACACCCGGATAAACGAGACCGTATTTATGACCGGATGTGTTGATTGATATGACATTTGGTAATTGAAAGTCCCAGACGAGATCCGGTTCAGTAAAAGGGGTATAGAGACCACCAGAAGCAGCATCCACATGAATGTAGACTTTATAGTCCGTTGTTTGGTTGTATTGTTCAACAAGTTCATTCAATCCTTTAATGTCGTCATAGCGTCCTGTATAGGTAATTCCTAGAATGCCAACGATGCCGATCGTATATTCATCAACATAGTCCATCACTTTATCAAGATTGATCGACAAATGGTTTTCATCCATGGGGACTTCTCTCATCTCGATATCCCAGTAGACACAAAATTTTTCCCAACAAACTTGATAACCGCTTGAAATCACTAAATTAGGTTTATGAGCATTTAGATCGAGACCGAGTTTTTCCGCCCGATTACGCCAAGCAAATTTCATTGCCATCCCACCTAACATACAGGCTTCTGAAGAACCAATGGTAGAAGTGCCCATGAATTTTTCTTCTTTGCTTGCATGCCACAAATCTGCAATGATATTCACACAGCGATTTTCAATTTCTGCTGTTCGTGGATACTCAGATTTGTCGATGGCATTTTTTTCTAGAGTTTGTGTCATCAGCTTAACTGCTTCCGGTTCCATATAGGTTTGACAGAATGTAGCTAAATTCAAACGGGCATTTCCTTCATCAAGTAGCTGATCTTGTACGAGCTGATAGGCCATTCTAGGTTCAACAGATTGCGGATTTAGTTTGTATTTCGGTAAATCTTCTCCTTCACAAACAGCTCCAAAAATTGGTTCCAAATAGTCTGCTTCTTCGCGGTTTTCTTTTCCATATAACATGATAATTCCTCCTAATAGATAAAAAATACGGTTAATGTTTGATTGTATACTTCTCGTTTTGAACGATGTGGTGTTCTCCTCGAGCGCTTGGATAAGTGGCAGGGTTCACATCTCCTGTTTTCATATGAACCGGTTCGTCGATTTGAGCTTCTTTGCCACGTTTGTCATGAAGTTCATAGAGAATGAATGGTAACAATAAAGTAACGATGAAACTAATCAACAAGATGACTTGGTAAGTTCTGTCTTCACTGGCAGGAATCGAAGAAGGTGGGAAGAACGAAACGAATATTGCGAGCAGCGACATGATGAGCCCTAATCCTGCGATTATTGTTTTTCCGATTGTTTTTCCTGGAACATTATAGGTACGAGGAAGATCTTTTTTCTTAAAAAGCAGAACAAAATAGCCCAAGAAAAACAGCAAATAACCAATCAAATAAATCACTACTGTCAGCGAAATAGCTACCAAGAAAGATAAGTTGTTTCCACCGCCGCCAAACGTTAGAACAGCCCCCCATATTGAAACGATGATTCCTTGAATCATGATTAGCGGAACAGGGACGCCATGTTTGTTGTGCTTTCGTAAAAAAGTCGGCAGTAATCCTCGTTGTGCCGCTGCAAACATACCTCTTGATGGGCCAACGACCCATGAGCTGACCTCACCCATGACACCAAAGGCAATCATTAGTGCGATTAACTTCACTAGCCAACCAAGATGCGGATTGAAGTGAAGCAACAACGATTCAAAGGTTTGAATCACTCCGGCACTGAGAGATAATTCTTTTTGCGGAATGACCGCAGCAACAGAGAAGCCGCCAATAGCGTCTAATGCAATGGCAAGAATGACTAGCAAAATCATTGCTAGTGGATAATTTTTTTGCGGATTTTTTAGTTCATTAATGTGGGAAGCAGAGGCCTCCACACCCATATAAGCCAAAATAAAAGAGACAAATACCACGAGAGTAGAAACTTTTGAAAAGTCAGGGATAAATGCTTTTTCACTCAGGGGTATTTGAATAGGATTTCCACCGATGAAATAAGCTGCTGCTAGCACAAATAAGAGGATAGAGGGAATGACGATCCCGATAACAAATCCTGCTTTTGCAATTTTTGCTGTTCTTTTGGTTCCACCTAACTGAGAAAACGTTAAGAGCCAAAAAATAATCAGCAAACCGATGTACTTCATCAATGGATCATTGTTGAGGGCGGGAAAATTCAGCACATAAGAAAGTGCCCCTAAGATGAAGTAAATCATCGTAACAAACCCGACAGTAATCTGAAACCACTGAAAGAAGATCGCTGCAAAGCCAAACCGTTCGCCTAATGTTTCACTGACCCAACTAAATATCCCACCGTTCTGCCAGCCTTTTACCGTCGACATTTCTGCCGCGCAGAGTGCAACAGGCAAAAACCAGAGGATACCTCCTAATAATAAGAAGAAAACCAAATGAAGTTGTGACGTGGCAAAAGTTGGGTACTCGTACACAGTCAGGACCATCGAGGCTGTTAGTGCGAAAAAACCAAATAAAGATAATTTTTTCTCGTTCATCAAATCGCTTCTTTCTAAGTCTAATATCTTTTTGGCGCTGTTATCTCGGAGGAGAAAGCTGATGTATGCTTCTGTTCATTGTGTGTCCACCTCTTTTCTTACAAAACGAAGTATAAAACTTTTTGGGTAAGAAAATTTCCAAGTTTTTTCTGAAAACAAAAGTGAAAAAGAAAAAAAGCTGGAAATAAAAAAGAACCGTGTATTTTGCTGTTAAAAAAAAGCAAGAGCACTCGAAAGGCGTATTATTTTATGTACCCCTGAAAAACTAGAAATAGGCAGATGGTGTTGCTACAAAGGTTTTATGAAAAATTTGCGTTAGGCAAGTGTTTCAATGAAAGGGAGGAATCGGAAGAAGAAAGAGAGAAAAGGCGAAAAAACTATTATACCTGGGAAGAGTAAAGTTAGGATCTTTCGTTCCATCCGTTAGTAGCATCAAATATTAGTAGCATCAAAGAAAATAACAAGCAGTTTTATTCCCAGTCCCTTAATCAAAAACAATACCCAGCAGGTAGTGGAGTCATTTTGAGAACTGTTTGACTGACGGTAGCAGTAGGAAAAACAAGCAGAAGTGAATGGAGAAAAAGACACTAAAATTCATTAGCCCCTAGATTAATCAGTGGGGGTATAGTATATTATAAAAAATTGTGTACTATTATTTCGCAATCGGAAAAATAGAAAAAGGAGGTACGCAGATGACAAGCGATCTGAATAAAAAGAATCAATGGGTTAATTCTCAAAACCGATCGATAGAAGGAAATAAACGAATCCCATGGGACCAGTATTTTATGGCTCAAGCTGTTTTACTTTCTCTTAGAAGTACATGCTCTCGGTTAGAGGTGGGGGCGACACTAGTCAAGGACCGACGGATTATTGCCGGCGGCTACAATGGCTCAGTTAGTGGAGACGTTCATTGTATTGATGAAGGCTGCTATGTGGTTGACGGACATTGTATCCGCACGATCCATGCAGAAATGAACGCATTACTGCAATGCGCCAAGCTAGGTGTTTCAACCGACAATGCCGAGATTTATGTGACACACTTTCCATGTTTGCCTTGTACGAAGGCGATTTTGCAGGCAGGCGTCAAGAAAATTCATTATCTGAATGACTACCGCAATAATCAATATGCTCTAGATTTGATTCAACAAGTTGGTGCTACCGTCCACCAAGTTGAACTTGATCCAGCATATTTTGAAAAATTATCTTTTGGTGCCTTGAATGGGGCTACACACACAAACATGCCGTGACCATTTCCTTTTTGTTGGAGTGATCATTGGTTGCTGGGTAACAGGTTTCTATTTGAAATCTGTTCTTTTATTTATTATCGCAAGTTATCTTCTTCTGGGACTACTGATAAAAAAACAAGTTGCTTTATTGACACTTTGTTGTCTTGGCAGTGTATTGATAGGGGGACGTATGGTCAGTTTTCAAAATCGTCAGTTGGAAGAAGGATCGTTAACTGCTGAGGTTCTTATCTATTCTGATACGATCAAAGTTAATGGTGATTTAGTGACATTTGAAGGGAAACTGCTTGAAGGTAAAGTGATGGGGCGTTACCAAGTTTCTTCTCTTTCCGAAAAAGACCAATGGCTCAGCCGACAAAATTGGCAGAAATCACTAAGAGTCCATGGAAATTTCAAGATAGCAGAGCCAATCCGAAACAAACATGCCTTTGATTACTCATTTTATTTGGCTAGCAGGAACTTCTTAGGCACATTGACGATTACTGAGATTCTCGCAAGCAAACAAACTGCCGGGATTTCTTCGATCTACAGGTGGCGAGCAGCTGCAGTGACTCACGTGAAGCAGTTTTTCCCTGAGAAGCTGGCATCTTATATAAACGCATTGTTATTTGGGTATAAAGATCATGAGTTTCAAGAGATCCGTCAATTATTCAGTAGCAGTGGCTTGCTGCACTTTTTTACTGTGTCCGGACTGCATGTGTCTTTCTTTTTCTACTGGTTAGAACGAGGTCTGAGACGAGGAAAGCTCACCAGAGAGGAGATGCTGCTTCCTCTTTTGCCAATTATCCTGATAGCCGCCATTTTATTTGGTGGTTCTATCAGCGTGATTCGAGCTGTTCTCGCTTATGGGATGACCGTTCTTTTGCGACTGTTTTCCTGTCACCTTTCAGCCTGTGATCGTTACGGTATCGTGCTTTTTCTAACACTTATGATCGACCCAAAAGTTTTTCTGCAAACGTCCGGGCAGCTATGTTTTTTGATGACTTTTTTATTGCTCATGCAAAGAAACGTACAGGTTTCCTCAGTGATCCGTTCTCAGTTTTTGCCGTTATTGGCAGCGCCGCTGCTGATGCACTTATTCTATGAATTTCCTTTGTTGGGTGGGATTTTTACTCTTCTTTTGCTTCCGTTGTTTCAACGTTTTATCTTACCTAGCTGTTTTGCTCTTTTTGCCGTAAGTCTTTTGATACCAAAAATACCCTATCTGGATAGTTGGAGTGAAACACTTTTGCATGGAATAGAGGAAATCGTCTTTTTTCTTGGAAGATTTGCCCTCACGACTGGAAGGATTCCCATAGAACTTGCTATTTTCTGTAGTCTTCTTGGTTTATTTTTGTATCAGCGACATCAGTTCTTTTTTTGTTTCTTAGTCAGTTTGTTTTTACCGCTACTTTTACAGCGTCTTTTTGTCCCTGCTGCCGTTACATTTGTCGATGTTGGGCAAGGTGATAGTATTGTCCTACAAACAGCCTTTAACCGGGAAGTGTATGTGATTGATACCGGCGGCAGTTTATCTTTTCCTAAAGAGGCGTGGCAGCAACGCGCGTATCAAGAAAATGCACACGCCTCATTGATTCCATTTTTAAAAGGCGAGGGAGTCAGGCAAATCGATGGGCTTTTTTTGACTCATGGAGACACGGACCATCTAGGTGATGCATTGGCATTAATGACAGCAATCCCTGTCAAAAAAATATACCTAGTTCCTGGAAGTGAACACCATCCTCAGATTGCCGCGTTAATCAAGCAGCTTCCGCAAGGAACTGTTCACTGGACAAAAGTGGGTGAAACCATTGGTCGCGACCTTGCTATCACTGTTTTAGCTCCTGAGTCTGGGCAAGGTGAAAATGAAGATTCTTTAGTTTTGAAGGCTGAAATTGAGAAGTGGCGCTTTTTATTTACCGGTGATTTAGATCAAAAAGGGGAAGAAAAGTTGATTCAACAGTACCCTCATCTCCAGGCAGAAGTGGTAAAGCTAGGGCATCATGGCAGTCGTACCTCCACTTCTGCTCGTTTTATCGAGAGCCTTTCACCCAAAATCGGCATCATTTCTTGTGGCAAAGACAATCGCTATGGACATCCACATTCTGAAGTTTTGGAAGTGATGGAAGGAAGAAGCATCTTGAGAACAGATCAGCAGGGGATGATCCGCTTCAGCTGGTCAAATTGGCATCGTGTCCAACAGCTAGAAACATGGCTAGACTATCGATTAGAATGATGATAGGATGGAAAAGAAAGCGGGGGAATCTATGGAACTGCAAAAAGCGTTGCAAGAGATTCGGACGAAATCTCTGCAACCTATCTATTTAGTGACAGGCACAGAAAAATTTTTACAAGAACAAGTACGTCAAGCATTTTTGACGCGTTTTGAAGTTTCAAAAGATGACTTGAATTTTGCTTCTTTTGATATGGAAAGAGAGCCTTTGGATTTGGTGATTCAAGAAGCGCAATCGTTGCCGTTTTTCGGTGATCAGCGATTGATCTTTATGGAGCGGCCTTTTTTTCTAACAGCAGAAAAAAAAGCCAATGTTCCAGAACATGACCTTGATGATTTTTTGCTGTATTTAAAAAATCCAATGGACACGGCTGTCTTGGTGATTTTTGCCGAATATGATAAGCTGGATGAACGAAAGAAAATCACGAAGCAGTTGAAAAAAGCAGGGATCATCATCGATGTGGCACCAATGAAAGAAGCGGATGTTCGTCGGTACTTGCAACAGACATTGACAAACGATGGTATTGAAATGACTAGAGAAGCTTTTGAACTGTTCCTGCGGTTGACTGATCTCCATTTATCAAAAGCGATGCAGGAGTTGCAAAAATTACGCTTGTATGCAGGAAAAGATGCGAAGATCACAAAAGAAATCGTTCAGCAATTGATTCCTAAAACCTTAGAACACAATGTTTTTGAATTGACTAATGATGTGTTACAAGGAAAAGTAGCGGATGCCTGGCGGTTGTATGATGACTTGTTGTTACAAGGGGAAGAGACCATTAAAATCAATGCAATTTTGATTGGACAAGTACGCTTGCTTTTACAAGCGTCGATTCTGATGAAGGTCGGCTATCAACAGGCAAATATTGCTGAGACACTAAAAATCCATCCCTATCGGGTCAAGTTAGCGATGCAGCAGGCAAGAAAGTTCAATGAAAAGCAATTAGCAGCCCTTTATCATGAATTGATTGAGAATGATTATTTGGTGAAAAGTGGTCAAATCGATAAAGAATTTCTGTTTCAATTGTTCGTTTTAAAGCATGGTAAAAGACAAGGGTAAAAGAAAGCCGAAGCAATCATTTGATTGCTTCGGCTTTAATTTGCTTATTTCGCAATTTTTTTACTTAAACGAGATTTGTCACGACTAGCTTTGTTCTTGTGGATCAATCCTTTAGTCTCAGCCATATCGATTGCTTTAACAGCATCTTTATATAACGCATCTACGTTATCAGCACCAGCTTCAACAGCTAGATCAAATTTTTTGATTGCTGTGCGCATTGTGCTTACTTGAGATGAATTCTTAGCATTAGCCGCTTCGCTTGTGCGAACACGTTTGATTGCAGATTCAATGTTTGGCATGTATTTCACCTCCAAAAATAAGTTCTTATACGTTTGAAACGTATAAATCAACACTAGTCATTATACCTAATGCAAGTTTCATTTGCAATAAAAGTTGTAAAGAAATTTTACTTAACACAAAAAAAGGTGCTTTTGCCAGCTATTTTTTCTTGTTCTATATTATTATTTTAATCCTTTACATATTTTTTAATGAATACTTACAAAAAGTTTACACTTTGTTCACTTTCTATGCTATGATTACTTCGGAATTTTTAAATGAGGTGTATAAATGTGAATATGGCTTTAGTTATAACCATCGTGCTCTCGTTAGGCGTTATTTTCGTCAATGGGTGGACGGATGCTCCAAATGCAATTGCCACCGCAGTCTCTACGAGGGTCCTACGTCCAAATGTCGCTATTGGAATGGCGGTAGTGATGAATTTCCTTGGGGTCTTAGTGATGACGTATTTCAATGCGCAAGTTGCTGAAACCATCAGTAACATTGTCAGCTTTGATACTGCTGGCGGCTTTCATGTTGCACAAATCGCTTTAGCTGCTGCACTTTTTTCAATCGTCGTCTGGACGGTTGCGGCTTGGTACTTCGGTATTCCAACCAGTGAATCCCATGCATTGATTGCTGGACTTACAGGAGCAGCAATGGCACTGGGCGGATTACATGCAGTAAACGGACAAGAATGGGTCAAAGTACTGATAGGGCTGGTGGTCTCAACATTGATGGGGTTCATTGGTGGGTTTATCATCACCAAATTGATCGTTTGGCTCTTCCGGGGAACTTCTCGTCGTAAAGCAAATAAAGTTTTTACGATCGGGCAAGCGGTCGCAGCTGGAGCAAACGCTTTTTTGCATGGCGCACAAGACGGTCAAAAGTTTATGGGGGTCTTTATGCTAGGTCTTTACTACAATAACCTTGTAGAAAAAAGCGGCAACGGCTTTACGATCCCTTTGTGGGTAATGGCGTTATGTTCTCTTACTATGGGAATCGGAACCTCTGTCGGTGGGATGAAAATCATTAAATCTGTCGGCATGGACATGGTCAAACTGGATAAATATCAAGGTTTTTCGGCTGACTTAACAGCGGCAATCTGCTTGTTCTTATCTTCCGTGTTTGGGATTCCCGTTTCGACGACACATACAAAAACAACTGCCATCATGGGTGTTGGCGCATCACGTCGCTTTTCCAGCGTTGACTGGCGCATCGTGAAAGAAATGATTTATGCTTGGATCTTGACTTTCCCAGGCTGTGGCTTGATTGCCTATGTAATGGTAAAAGTATTACTTGTGATTTTGTAAGGAGAGAGAAGAATGGCACGAAAAAAAAGTTTTGATTATTTTGCAGCGATGGAGCAGCTGGCAACCAATGGTCATTTAGCGGCAAAACGTTTTTCAGTTCTGATAAATGATTATTCAGAAGCAGCGTTAACTGAAGCAGCAGCAGAAATTCACGCATTAGAAAAAGAAGGCGATCAAGTGATCGCAGAATTGACCAATGAATTATATGATTCTTTTATCACACCGATCGATCGAGAAGATATTTTGATCATTTCTGAACGCTTGGACGATATTTTAGATGGCATCATGGGCTTGACTTATTTATTTGAAAATCTTGTGATCAAGTCATTACGTCCGGAAACAGCTGATTTCGCTGTCATGATCGAACAGGCCACACAAGGTGTGCAGACGGCATTAAAAGAGTTTCCTAAATTCAAAAATTCAAAGACGCTACGTCAAATGATCAATGATGTCAATCGTATCGAGTCTGAAGCGGACCTTTTGTACTCTAAATTGAAAAAGGCCCTTTTCACCGATGAAAAAGATGTCTTAGAAATCATTAAATGGAAAGACATTTATGACCGCTTTGAAACAATCATCAACGACACAGAAGGTGCTGTCGATATTATTGACGGCATGGTCATCAAAAATACCTAATTTAGCTAAAAACACTGCGATGTCCAAAAGGACATCGCAGTGTTTTTATTATAAAGATACTAACCAGTAAACGATCAAAACCGCACCAAGTACGATACGATACCAACCAAAGAAAGTGAAATCGTTTCGTTTGATATAATTCATCAAGAAGCGGATGGCTAACACGGAAACGATAAAGGAAACGATCGTTCCAGTTAATAAGATAACTGTTCCTTGCAAGTCAAAAGCATTTCCATCTTTCAGAAATTTAAATATTTTTAAGGCACTTGCACCGAACATGGTAGGGATACCTAAGAAGAATGAAAATTCTGTTGCGACAAAGCGGGAGGCACCAATCATGATTCCTCCAAGAATCGTAGCGCCAGAGCGTGATGTTCCGGGAATCAATGCTAATACTTGAAACATCCCGACAATTAGTGCAGCTTTATAAGTGAACTTGTTCAAATCGGTACATTTTGGTTCTTTGTTTTTGTTTCTTTTCTCAACGACGATGAAGCCGATCCCGTAGATGATCAGAACGATCGAAACAGAGAGGAAATTATAGAAGTGAGCGTCTAACCAATCGTCCAGTGGCAAACCAATGATGACAGATGGTAAGACAGCAATGATCACTTTCGACCAGAGTGTCCAAGTGTCTCTCTTTTCCAATGCATTTTTGGTGGGTGAAAATGGGTTTAATTTATGGAAATAGAGGTAAACAACCGCCAGAATCGCTCCTAACTGGATCACGACGTTGAACATCGCCATAAATTCCGGGCTTACTTTCAACCCAATAAATTCATCAGCAAGGATCAAGTGACCGGTACTACTGATGGGAAGCCATTCGGTAATGCCTTCAATGATCCCGAAAAGGATGGCTTTAATAAAATTCGCAAAAAACATTTGTTCAGTCCTTTCTTGTATGGTGAAATACATTACATAGTATACCTGTTCTAGGAAAAAATACCAAACACTTCCTAAAAAAAGAGCAGTTTTTCTTGCTGAAAAAATCGTCAAGCCGAGGATCTTTTCAGCAAAAAACTACTCTTACTTTTGTTGATTCATTATTGCAAGAAAATCAAGCGAGGAGATCTTGTGAAAGGGCAAGTCCTTTCTTGATATATTCAGTGTTGCCCACTTCCGCAATTGTGAATTCACCATTTTCATAAATCAGTCGGGTAACCGAACCATTATCGATGTCCATACGCACGTTGTTTTCGTTATTGATCAAATGCAGCAAGAAGGCGATCGTTAGACCATGGGACACAACTAACGCATTGCCGCCGCCTTTTTTCTCAACCCGATACGCGATGTCTTCAAAGCCGGTTTTGACCCGTTCAGTCAATTCATCAAAGGATTCGGCCCAATTCGCTGTGTCCGCACGATGAATCGCATTGGCAACAGCCTCAAAGCTGACATGGCTAGCAATCATATTATCATAATCAGGGAAATCCAACACACGAGGAATGACGCCCCACATTTCTGCATCATAAGCCCCTTCTAAAGACCCAAAACACCATTCTCTGATTCGTTTATCAATATGATAAGGAATCTGAGGCCCACGTAAATGCTCGCCCAAGATCAAGCGCATGGTTTCGATAGCACGACCACTATCACTGGATACTGCTTCCACAAAATCGATCTCCCGGAGACCAAGCCCAAGATAATGGATTCCTTGTTCACCTGTGCGGGTCAATGGAGTATCACACCATCCCTGAACGCGCTGTAATGTATTGAACATTGTCTTACCGTGTCGCACGACATATAATTCTGTTCTTGCCATATCGTTTCCTCCTTTTACATTTATCTAAAAAATGGATTTGTCCGTTTTTCGTTTTCAATCGTCGTTGGCTCACCATGCCCTGGATAAACAGTTAATTGGTTGGGCAGAATAAACAACTCAGATTGGATACTCGTTAATAATTGTTCCAAATTACCAGTTGGTAGATCCGTACGTCCAATACTGCCTTTAAAAAGGGCATCTCCTGAAACGACAAAATCATCAAAAATAAAGCTGACACTCCCAATGGAATGTCCCGGAGTTGCCACAACGCGAAAAGAGATGCCGTCAATTTGATAATCTTTTAACGCCAATTCATGCTCTGCAGGACGTGCAGTAATACCGCCTAAGTCAGGATGGCGACCAGAAAGATTTTTTAGAGGATCTCCTAACCAATCTTGTTCTAATGGACTGACATAAACTGGGATACTGTAATAGTCTCTTAAGTGATCCACTGCACCGATATGGTCATAATGAGTATGGGTCAATAAGATTGCACTAGGCTTTGCTTCTGTTTTTTCGATTTCAGCAATGATTCGTTCAGCCTCTGCTCCCGGATCAATGATTAATAAATGCCCATCTTGCCAAACCAAGTAACAATTCTCTTGAACAGGGCCGGTGACTAAGCCAATGATTTTCATATTTTAACCTCCTCTGTTTCTTCTTTTAGTATAGCCTAAAGTATTCAAGGAAACAAAAAAAGCTTTTTAAAGATTCACAGTTTTGCTCTTTATTTAGGAAAAAGCAAAAGAGCGTAAAATGGCTCTTCTTGCGCTGGTGGAAGAAACCAAAGAGAAAATGAGATTAAAAAAATCTGCAAAAAACGGCAGTTTGATTAAAAATAGGGTCGTTTTTAAAAAACTATCCCGAAAAATTTTCTAAGAAACCTCCGTAAAAAAAATACACTGTTATACTGTAATTAATTTAAAAAACCTTAATTATGGAAATAGTGGAGGCGGTAACATGAATAAGAAAGTATGTCTAGTTTTATGCTCATTCTTTTGCAGCTTGTTACTCGCAAGCTGTGGGCAAGAAAATCAAGCAATCAAAACGAGCGAACCTACGACAGCTACTGCGACCAAGCTCAGCTCCACAAATGCCGAGAATGTCGACTTGATGCTGATTCAAGAAGAAAGCAGTCAATTTCCGCAAAGCCAAGGTGTCTATGATCTGCAAGGAGAAGAATTGACCATCGTCAAACAATACTTGCCTATGACAGAAAGTAGCAGTGATGAAACGTTGAGTGGTTCGGCACTCAAAAAAAGAAATGAAACGATCCAAGCAGACTTTGAAAAAAATTTTGCTTCCGCGAATCTTCGCTTAAAAGATGATCCCTTTGAAATCTACGAGACGACCTTACATGGGGCTTCGTTTTCCATCGATGGAAAATATTTATTTTTACGAGCCCATGGGTTGGAATTAAAATTTCAGTATGATGAAGCAACCAATCGTGCCTACGATGAGAACAATGTGCGCTATGAAGTTCAAGTGGATCAGTGACGGATACTAATGAGAAATGCCTGAAAATCAGAACAGTATAAGAAGTTTAAGAGAAATAGATGCCACAAGAAAGTGACAAGTCGATTGAGACAACTTTCGATTGCGATAATGCCAAGAATTAAAACACATCATTAGGCAAGAAGAGAGGTTGTTTTTGATATGCTGTAACCATTGTAGGCATTTTTTAAGAAAATGTGAAAAAGACTGCAAATCCTGCAGGCTTTTTTTGTTCGCTTTAAAATCAGTGAAGCTTCCGATATAATAGCTCCGAGAAGGTGATCACGTGTATAAAGGAAAAATTGCTGTCCGAAAAATCGTTGAATTTATTTTGCGCCGTGGCGATATCGATAGTCGCAAAGTCAGTAACCATACTGCTCAAGAAGGCGCTCGTATCCATCGACGATTGCAAAAAGAAGCCGGCGATGCCTATCAAAAGGAAGTCTTCTTCAAAATAGAAAGCGAGATCGAAAAGGACACGTTGACTATCGAAGGACGTGCAGACGGCTTATTCTATGACGAAGAGAAACAATGTTGGGTAATCGATGAGATCAAAACGTCAGAACCCTACTTTGAAGATCTTCCTGAGGATCAAATCGATTTATTTTTTGCTCAAGGGATGGTTTATGCTTATATTTACCTTCAAGAAGAAAAGTTGACGGAAATTGAAGTCCAACTAACCTATTACCAGACGACGGAGCAGCTGATCACCCGCGTCCGTCGCCATTTTACAGTGGAAGAACTTACTGAATTTTATACCCACTTGATCAATGAATATCATAAATGGCTGGTTTTTCAGGAAAATTGGCGCCGTGTTAGAAATACTTCACTACAACTGTTAAAATTTCCTTTCGAAACGTATCGAAAAGGGCAACGGGAATTGGCTGCTGCCGCTTATAAGACGTTAAAAAACGGCAAGCGATTGTTTGCTGAAGCGCCAACAGGTACTGGAAAAACCATATCGACTCTTTTTCCTGCACTAAAAGTATTAGGAGAAGGGGATGGCGATCGTTTGTTTTATTTGACGGCAAAAACGATCACTCGCCAAGTAGCTGAAGATGCTTTAAGCAAGTTGGCGGATAACGGCAGTGAAACAAAAAGTGTGACCCTCACTGCCAAGGATAAGATTTGCTTTTTAGATGAACGGAATTGTACGCCGGAACATTGCCCATATGCGAATGGCTATTATAACCGAATCAATGAAGCGCTATGGGATCTGCTTCATCATGAAAATCAAATCACACGAGAAGTGATTGAAACGTATGGAAAAAAGCATACCGTCTGTCCCTTCGAACTTTCGCTGGATGTCAGTGTGTTTTGTGATGTCATTATTGGTGATTATAACTATCTGTTTGACCCGACTGTTTATCTCCGACGCTTTTTTGAGGAACCAGAAGAAGATTACTTTTTCTTGATCGATGAAACCCATAATCTCGTCAATCGTTCAAAAGAGATGTATTCAGCAGAGATTCGTCGCAGCACGTTTAAAGATCTTAGAAAACAACTGCCAATGGATCAACAAAAGCTTCGTCGAGCATTGAATAAAGTGGAGAAAGAATTCTCTGCGATTGAAAAAATCGCTGAGACGGATCATTGGGAGTACCATCATCAAAAAGAACCCCATGAAACGATGAACAAGCAATTAGCAAAGCTAGCTGAGCTTATGAAAGAATGGCTGCCAGCTAACCCTGAACATACGGCTCAGGAAGCGGTGCTGCAAAGTTATTTTGAAGTGAATCACTTTTTGAAAATTGCTGAATTCTATGACGATCATTATGAAACAACAGTAGAGGTCACTCGATATGAGCTGACTCTTCGTCAATTTTGCATTGAACCGGCTCCTTTTCTACAGCAAGTGTTAGACAAAGGAAAAGCCAGCTTGTTGTTTTCAGCCAGTTTCACGCCTCTTGATTATTACCAGGAAGTGCTGGGAGGCGGAGAAAAAGCATTACGCTATCGACTGCCAAGTCCATTTGATCCTGCAAATCAAAAAATCCTGATCGCAAATTACATCCAGACGACTTACCGGCAACGGACAGCCAGTCTGCCAGCGATCGTAGATGCCCTTTATCGAATGGTTCACGCAAAGTCAGGCAATTATATGGTTTTCTTTCCTTCTTACCAGTATTTGGACGAAGTAGCAGAAGCATTTCATCACGCGTATCCGACTATTAAGATGCTCGTACAGGATACAGCTATGAATGAAACGGAACGAGAAAATTTTTTAGCGGAATTCAAATACGACACGGCGGACGCTGAAGAAAAAACTTCGTTGATAGGATTTTGCGTATTGGGCGGAATTTTTTCGGAAGGCATCGACTTGAAGGGAACTCGTCTGATCGGAACGGCGATTGTTGGTGTCGGATTGCCGCAAATCAATCACGAACAAGAACTGATTCGGGACTATTATGAAGAAAAAAAACATGCTGGTTTTGCCTATGCCTATCGGCTGCCTGGAATGAACAAAGTTCTGCAAGCAGCGGGACGTGTCATTCGTGATTCTAGGGATCAAGGCGTGATCCTGTTGCTGGATCAGCGTTTTCATACAACGGCTTACCAGCAACTGTTTCCATTGCATTGGCAACACGCCCAAACCTGCTTTCGACCAGAGCAGCTTAGCAAAGCAATGGACCATTTCTGGCAAAAACAAAAAGACTCTCAGCACCGATCGTAGACCGTACATGCGGTTTGCGATCGGTACAGAGAGAAGTCAACGATAATTTGTGAATTGTAAATCGATCGGTAATTCAAGCTTGCGCAGCAGCTGGATGACTTCTTGTAAATCGTCACGGCTTTTACCAGTGACACGAATCTGATTGTCTTGAATCTGCGTTTTAACTTTCAATTTTGCATTTTTGATGGCGGTCGTAATTTTTTTCGCCTGTTCTTTATCAATGCCGTTGATCAATTCTGCAGTCTGACGGGCTTTGGCGCCAAGTGCATGTTCAGTCTGTGAGAATTGGATATTTTTTGTCGGAACACTTCGTTTGATGAGTTTGCTGCTTAACACATCTTTGATTTGTTCAAGTTTGAATTCATCGTCTCCCACGATTGTTAATTTATTGCCATCCATTTTAATTTCAACTGTCGAACCTTTAAAGTCAAATCGATTTTTTAATTCTTTTTCTGCTAGTTGGATGGCATTTTTTACTTCTTCTGTATTGATTTCAGATACAACATCGAAACTTGCTTCTTTTGCCACAAAGATCATCCTTTCTATTTTTCTTTGATTTTACCATGAGTCAGAAAAAAGAGGGGAGAGAAACTAAATTTTTGCAAATAATAGTTTCAATTTTAGACACAAACTGCTATTCTTTGGAAGGAGATTTTTTGTGAAGGAGAAATGGCATTGTGAGTAAATTATGGACGAAACATCAGCAGTCGGAAAGACTGAAAAAAATCGGGGTTATTTTGTTGTCAGGATTGACTGCAGCGATCGCGTTGAATTTCTTTTTGATTCCTGCAAAAGTACTTTCTGCAGGGATGAATGGTGTTGCCCAGTTGATCGTAGCAGTCGGGTGGGAACAATTCGGCTTGCATCTTAGTACCGGTCTCTTTATTTTGCTTTTGAATGTGCCAATCTTTATTTTAGGCTTTATCAAACTAGGCAAAGCTTCCACTTGGATGAGTTTTATTAACGTTGTAGTGGTCTCTTTAATAACGATGATTTTGCCTCAAGGAGAAATCACAAACAATATCCTCGTGAATTCGTTGATTGGCGGCGTATTACTTGGTGTTGGAGTCGCTTATTCGTTAAAAATGGGTTTCACAACGGGAGGAATGGACATCCTCTCATTGATCTTATCAAAAACGACAGGTAAGACTGTCGGCAAATATATGTTTATGCTTAATGGCATCATTGTTATGCTATCAGGGTTTATTTTCTCATGGGAGAGCGCCTTGTACACGATCATTTCCATTTTTGCTATGAGTTATGTGGTGGATATGCTTCATACAAGTCATCAAAAAGTTACGGCATTGATCATCACCACCAAAGCGGAATCTGTCGGCAAGAATATTTCGAAACATGTGTTTCGCGGTATGACATTGTTGCCATCTGTAGGAGGATATTCTGGTGTTCCTGGAAATATGATTATGATGGTAGTTACTCGTTACGAAATCTATGATTTGGAACAAGCTGTTTTAGAAGCGGATGAGAATGCATTTATCAACTTTGTTCCCACTCAATCGATCACAGGACGTTTTGCAACAGACGATGAACAGCGTACATTCAAAACAACCGGAGTCTTTCCAGAATTGAAAGTTAACAAAAAGAATCGTCCCTAAGGAAAACGAAAGCGAAAGTGCCATTTACAAAGGGATTAAAACAAGTTATGATTTGAACAGATCATCAAAGGAGGTTTCGACTATGCCTTATACTGAAGCAGAAAGCGAAGCAATCAAAGAACGTGTCTTAGCAGCGTTAGAAACAGTTATTGACCCAGAATTAGGGATTGACATTGTCAATCTTGGTTTAATATATGAAATCGAATTTGTCGGGGAAACAGGCGATACAGTTATTAAAATGACATTGACCACTATGGGTTGCCCATTAGCCGACGTTTTGACCGAACAAATTCATGAAGCATTAAGCGACATTCCAGAAGTCAAAAATCCAGAAGTAAAATTAGTCTGGTATCCCGCTTGGACGACCGATAAAATGAGCCGTTATGCACGGATCGCGTTGGGGATTCGCTAGGGGATTTGCTGATTCCAAAGCAGCGGCTGTTAGTTTCGTAAGTCGTTTGAAATAGTATGGATGTATAAGTACATTTCATTCTCTAAATAATCCGTAGAAATTTTGGAACTCTTTTATTAACTTTTAAGATAAGTTAGTAAAGGAGTTTTTTAGTTAAACAATTTTTTATTAGTATCTGTTGCATTTTCAATAAGGAAACGCGACCCCATACCCCTGTTAAACAGGAAGCTTTATAGTAAAAGAAAAGTGAGACTGAATTTAGCGAAATGAACGATTTTCGTGCGACGACTGCTTGTCGTTTCAGAGACCATTTTTGTAAAAAATGATAAAATAATGATCGATAACTAAAGAAAAGGAATCCGGCCTATGCTATTAACAAAGAAAAAACTCTCTCGCCTAGCGGCTCCCTATAATGAAGGAGATATGAGTATTGGTTTTGCCGAATCACAAAGTATAGAAAGTATAAGCAGCAAAACGATTTTACTTGTGAATGATCGCCAAGTAATCATTTTATTTTTGAACTTTTTTCAAACAAAAGTCATTGATCACATGGCTTACGCCAGAAAAGATCTAATCAATGAGCAATTAAGTCAAGGGTTCAATGGGTTAGACGTTGTTTGGCGTTTTACAGTCCAAAATAAAAAATGGCGTTTTCGCATACTAAAGAAAATAGTCACACTAGGAAAAATGCAAAGAGAATTGATCGAGCGGCTCTAAAAGAGGGTACGTACCTAAATTGTAAAAGAATTTTGAGCGGTAATTTGATGAAGACTGATTGTCTTTTTTTCAAGGATCTCAGCGAATAGAGAATTGCTACAAATAAAATAATGACGAAACCTAAAACGGCAATTGCATTTTGCAAACTAGAAAGGTAAACTATTTTCAATGAAGAAAGGAGACGAACAATGTTAACGACTAAATTTGGTGAATTCACCTACGACAATCCCTTTATGAATGCTTCCGGCGTTCACTGTATGACCACTACGGATTTGGAGGAACTTGCAGCATCAGAAGCCGGTTCTTTTGTTACAAAAAGTGCCACTTTAGCACCGCGAGAAGGAAATCCCGAACCGAGATATGTGGATCTCGCTTTAGGAAGTATCAATTCAATGGGATTACCAAATAAAGGCTTAGACTATTATTTGAATTTTGCTTTAGAGAAACAAGAAGCAATCGCTCCTGAAGCACCTTTCTTCTTTTCTGTTGCAGGCATGAGTGTTGAAGAAAATATTGAACTTCTAAGAAAGATTGAAGCTAGCAACTTTCGTGGTATCACAGAGTTGAATCTTTCTTGCCCGAATGTCCCAGGAAAGCCACAAGTTGCTTATGATTTTCCATTGACAGAACAAATTTTAGAGCAAGTTTTTAGTTTCTTCACGAAGCCTTTAGGCGTGAAATTACCGCCTTATTTTGACCTGGCGCACTTTGATCAAATGGCTGAAATTTTGAATAAATTCCCTTTAACATACATCAATTCTATCAATAGTATTGGTAATGGTCTATATATAGACCCAGAAACAGAAGCAGTAGTGATCAAGCCTAAAGAAGGCTTTGGCGGTATCGGTGGCGAGTATGTCAAACCAACAGCACTCGCCAATGTTCGGGCTTTCGCGACCCGACTAAAACCAGAAATCAATGTAATCGGAACTGGCGGCATTCGTTCTGGACAAGATGCATTTGAGCATTTGTTATGCGGAGCGACGATGTTACAAATCGGAACGGAATTACAAAAAGAGGGACCAGCGATTTTTGCCCGTCTGAAAAAAGAATTGACAGAAATTATGACTGCCAAAGGCTACACATCGATCGATGAATTTCGCGGTAAACTTCGCTCATTGTAGCCGATTAGCAAATTGCTGCTGAAGGAGGAATGGCATGATCCAGTTTAGAAAAGCGACGCTCTCTGATTTGCCGGAAATGATGGCTCTCTTTGAGATGGGCATACAATCCTTAAAAAAACAAGGCTCACCTCAATGGCAAAATGGCTATGGTCCCACTCGTGAAAAAATCAAAGAAGATATCAATAAACAAGAAAGTTATCTCTTGTTATATGACGATCAAATTGCTGCTTCTGCCGCTTTAGTCAAAGGGGTCGATCCCGTTTATACTGCGATAATCGAAGGTAGTTGGTCAGGGGATGGGCCTTATGCATCAATCCATCGTGTCGTAGTCAGTGACCATTTTAGAGGCAAACAATTGAGTGCACATTTACTAAAAGCGCTAGAGGAAGAAGCGGTAGCAAAAGGGATCCATGATTTACGGATTGATACCTATCAAGCAAATATTGGAATGCAGAAAGTGATCGAAACCTGTGGTTATCAATATCGTGGGCAAGTTGTTTTCCCTATTCCACACGGTGAACGACTGGCCTATCAGAAATTAATCTAATTGATTGGGTGAATATAGTAATATCTGCTGTAATTGCCAGACCATAAGCGGAATGGCTGAGCCATACTAATTCCTTAATTCCCTTAGCGGGTTCAGGTCGAATTTGGGCAGCGTGTTTAGCTCATAAAGTAAGATGTTTTTTGAAAGATTGATCATGACGGAAAGAAAGATAGCAAGTTTTGCGTAGCTTTATTATGCAGGGCTTGCTATCTTTTTGTTTATTTTTATTCCGAATAGACGAAATTAATTAAATGTATAAAAATAGAGAGTTATCACTTTATTTTAATATTGTGCATATGGTAAAGTTGATTTGAGTAAACAATGGAGGAGAATCCAATGAAAAAAAGAAAAAGTATGCGTAAGGCGTTGGCAATGCTAGCGGCTCTATTGATCACCCTTGGACAAGGGGTGCCTGCGGTTGAAGCATTGACTGTCTTAGAGAATAACGCAGAATCAGCAATAGTCGATTCAGGCTCATCAATCTCAGCCGAATCAAATGAACCCTCAGAACCATCTGAAGACCGAACAGCCGATTCTTTCGAAACGGCATCAAGCAGTCAAAGTATGGAAACAGAAGAATCCATTGATGAAAGTCATTCTACTGAACCATCGTCTTCTAGTGAAACGACTGAGGAAACAAGTGAAAGTACAAGTACGTCTGAAAGTGAGACATCTTCCTCAAGTAGCAGTGCGTCGACAACGGATTCAACTAAGGATTCTACAACGCCTAGTACGTCTTCTACTACCGAAAGGCCATCAGGAACCAGTCATTCATCAAAGCCAAATGATACGACAGCAAATTCCACCCAAAGTTCTTCGGAACCAAAGACATTCGACACACGTTCTTCAGTCAGCCAATTGCCGCCATCCAATCAGCCTATAGCAGATTCTTCCCAGACAGTTGATTTATCAGATAAATTGGTTACCACCCCAACTGATTCTAATTTGAATGGCTATATCTTGCCGTTGTTGAATCAGTTAGCAAATGAACGATCCGCAGCGCTGATTTCAGAAGCGTTGAATCAACTAGGCAAACCATATGAAAAAGATGCGCAGGGTACTGGATTTAATAATCTTTCGTTGCCTATTGCTGTTTATCGTGGCGTTTTTGATATAAAAGGGATCGAAACTTATGATCAGCTCAGCCGGGTAGGAAAGCAAACATCACTTGAAAAAGCCGTACCTGGAGATCTTTTGTTTTGGAAAGACGGTCAGCAATTAGTCAAAGCAGCAATTTACCTTGGACAGGATAAACTGATCATGGCAGATCAACCCCAAGCAGAACAAATAGTCAAGGAAGAAAAAGCGGCGACAGAAAACAATGGCGTACGCATTTATACTATTACTGATAAACAGAATAGTACTGCGGAAACAAAACAATTGATCCAAGAAGATCAGGTAAACAAACCAGATGTAGTGGTTCATTTTTCTGACTCGCAAAAAGTAACACCTCATGGACAATCACTAATCGCTAAGTATGCGGCTAGCTATGATTTTCGCAAGAATCCGCAAACAGAAGCATTTGTTGCGGCAATTGCAGAAGATGCTCGGGAACTAGGCTTAACTTATGGTGTGTATGCGTCGGTTATGATTGCACAGGCAATTTTGGAAAGCGGATCTGGTCAGAGTGGCCTTGCTTCTCCCCCGTATTATAATTTGTTTGGAATCAAAGGAACTTCCGGTAGTCGTTCCGTTTCTATGATGACAGCTGAGGATAATGGGACCGGAGAATTTTATACGATCCAAGCTGCTTTTCGTGCCTATACAGGATACAAGGAGTCGTTAAAGGATTACGTTCATTTACTGCGGACAGGAATTAGTGGGAATGCTGATTTTTACAAAAAGGTTTGGCGTTCTGAAGCAAAAAACTACCTGCAAGCGACTGAATATTTAACGGGACGTTATGCAACGGATACGAGCTACAACAATAAACTGAATTCATTGATTGCTGTCTATGAATTAACGAAATATGATGAAGCCAAAGCTGGCAGCGGCGTTGTCCTGCAATCAAAAGAAGCGATTCCCAAAGAGTATCGGCAGCTGTTGGTGTTTCCTGATTATAACGGTGTAAATTATAATACCTCAGGTTCTTATCCAGTCGGACAATGTACTTGGTATGCTTACAATCGGGTCAAGCAATTGGGCGGCAGTGTGGATGAATACATGGGGAATGGTGGAGAATGGGGAGCAACCGCAAAACGTTTAGGCTATAAAACGGCGGCTACTCCAAAAGCAGGCTATCTGATCAGTTTTAGCCCAGGCACTGCTGGCTCTAGCACACAATATGGACATGTCGCCTTTGTGGAAGCGGTTGGCAAAGATGGCATTTTAATATCAGAGGGCAACGTTATTGATGGCAAAACGATTTCTTATCGAATCATTCCCAATGAGCTTGCTTATTCGCAAAGTGTCAGTTATATTGCCCCAAAATAAAATTTCGACCAAAAACTCTAGCGAATCGTAAAAATTCGGTTGTCAACTTCTGCCACAATTGCTAAGATAGAGCACGTAAAGGACGGTGCCGAATGAAAAAACGTATCAAAAAGAAAAAAGCCTATAAAAAGTATATCCAAGACATATTCACAGGATATGAAGAAATGTTGGAAAATCCTGAGCTCAAGGAGAGATCCTTTAGTTATTTGAAAGAAGAAACAGTCTTGAGACGTGATGAAAACGATCAGATTCGTTTTCGGACTCGGGACATTGATTAAACTGCCTATTTTAGGCAGTTTTTCTTTTTCAAAAATAATTGAAAGTATTTCAGAAAAACACTTGCTCTTTCATACGCTTAATGATAAAGTAGTGAACGTTGGCAAAACACGCCGACAGTCAAAACCTTTCAAAAAAACTTTTTGGAAAAAGGGCTTGACCAAAACAGAAACAGATGATATTATAACGAAGTCGCAAATTTAAAAAATCAATTTGATGCTGATGCAGCAACAAAAAAGATTGAAAAAAGTTGTTGACAAATAACAATTCATTTGTTATTCTAATGGAGTCGCTGATGACGCACAGGAAGTTGTTGAATAAACACTTTCGAAAAAAAACTTTTAAAAAAGAGTTGACATTCACTTGTTGATCTGATATGATTTAAAAGTTGCTAACGCAGCGCAGTAGACCTTTGAAAACTGAACAAAGCAAGCAAACGAACCAATGTGTAGGGCGCTTCATTTATGAAGCAAAATACATGCAAGCAATAGCTAGCAAAGTTAATTTTATTTGAGCTTAACGATCCTATGGATCGTTCAAACAAATCATTATGAGAGTTTGATCCTGGCTCAGGACGAACGCTGGCGGCGTGCCTAATACATGCAAGTCGAACGCTTTTTCTTTCACCGGAGCTTGCTCCACCGAAAGAAAAAGAGTGGCGAACGGGTGAGTAACACGTGGGTAACCTGCCCATCAGAAGGGGATAACACTTGGAAACAGGTGCTAATACCGTATAACACTATTTTCCGCATGGAAGAAAGTTGAAAGGCGCTTTTGCGTCACTGATGGATGGACCCGCGGTGCATTAGCTAGTTGGTGAGGTAACGGCTCACCAAGGCCGCGATGCATAGCCGACCTGAGAGGGTGATCGGCCACACTGGGACTGAGACACGGCCCAGACTCCTACGGGAGGCAGCAGTAGGGAATCTTCGGCAATGGACGAAAGTCTGACCGAGCAACGCCGCGTGAGTGAAGAAGGTTTTCGGATCGTAAAACTCTGTTGTTAGAGAAGAACAAGGATGAGAGTAGAACGTTCATCCCTTGACGGTATCTAACCAGAAAGCCACGGCTAACTACGTGCCAGCAGCCGCGGTAATACGTAGGTGGCAAGCGTTGTCCGGATTTATTGGGCGTAAAGCGAGCGCAGGCGGTTTCTTAAGTCTGATGTGAAAGCCCCGGCTCAACCGGGGAGGGTCATTGGAAACTGGGAGACTTGAGTGCAGAAGAGGAGTGGAATTCCATGTGTAGCGGTGAAATGCGTAGATATATGGAGGAACACCAGTGGCGAAGGCGGCTCTCTGGTCTGTAACTGACGCTGAGGCTCGAAAGCGTGGGGAGAACAGGATTAGATACCCTGGTAGTCCACGCCGTAAACGATGAGTGCTAAGTGTTGGAGGGTTTCCGCCCTTCAGTGCTGCAGCAAACGCATTAAGCACTCCGCCTGGGGAGTACGACCGCAAGGTTGAAACTCAAAGGAATTGACGGGGGCCCGCACAAGCGGTGGAGCATGTGGTTTAATTCGAAGCAACGCGAAGAACCTTACCAGGTCTTGACATCCTTTGACCACTCTAGAGATAGAGCTTCCCCTTCGGGGGCAAAGTGACAGGTGGTGCATGGTTGTCGTCAGCTCGTGTCGTGAGATGTTGGGTTAAGTCCCAACGAGCGCAACCCTTATTGTTAGTTGCCATCATTTAGTTGGGCACTCTAGCGAGACTGCCGGTGACAAACCGGAGGAAGGTGGGGATGACGTCAAATCATCATGCCCCTTATGACCTGGGCTACACACGTGCTACAATGGGAAGTACAACGAGTTGCGAAGTCGCGAGGCTAAGCTAATCTCTTAAAGCTTCTCTCAGTTCGGATTGTAGGCTGCAACTCGCCTACATGAAGCCGGAATCGCTAGTAATCGCGGATCAGCACGCCGCGGTGAATACGTTCGGGCCTTGTACACACCGCCCGTCACACCACGAGAGTTTGTAACACCCGAAGTCGGTGAGGTAACCTTTTGAGCCAGCCGCCTAAGGTGGGATAGATGATTGGGGTGAAGTCGTAACAAGGTAGCCGTATCGGAAGGTGCGGCTGGATCTCCTTTCTAAGGAATAATACGGAAGACTACACATCGTTTGCCTTTGTTCAGTTTTGAGAGGTTTACTCTCAAAATAGTTTGTTCATTGAAAACTGGATATCGAAGAAAATCAAAACAAGTAACACACACCGAGTTGACAAGTTAAAGAGTTTTTTAATAAGTTCAACGCTTATTTTCTTGAGCAACCTTCTATCGCTAGAAGAAGTACTCAACACCGACCGTAAGGTCAAAGGTTAAGTGAATAAGGGCGCACGGTGGATGCCTTGGCACTAGGAGCCGATGAAGGACGGGACTAACACCGATATGCTTTGGGGAGCTGTAAGTAAGCTATGATCCAGAGATTTCCGAATGGGGGAACCCAGCATCTTTTATAGGATGTTACACAGTTGTGAATACATAGCAGCTGTGAGGTAGACGCAGAGAACTGAAACATCTAAGTACCTGCAGGAAGAGAAAGAAAATTCGATTCCCTGAGTAGCGGCGAGCGAAACGGGAAAAGCCCAAACCAACAAGCTTGCTTGTTGGGGTTGTAGGACTCCGATATGGTAGTTGAAACAGATAGTCGAAATACTTGGAAAAGTATGTCAAAGAGGGTAAAAACCCCGTAGATGAAATCTGGCTCACACCTAGGAGGATCCTGAGTACGGCGGAACACGAGGAATTCCGTCGGAATCCGGGAGGACCATCTCCCAAGGCTAAATACTAGTGACCGATAGTGAACCAGTACCGTGAGGGAAAGGTGAAAAGCACCCCGGAAGGGGAGTGAAATAGATCCTGAAACCGTGTGCCTACAACAAGTTAGAGCCCGTTAATGGGTGATAGCGTGCCTTTGTAGAATGAACCGGCGAGTTACGATAGCATGCGAGGTTAAGTTGAAGAGACGGAGCCGCAGCGAAAGCGAGTCTGAATAGGGCGAATGAGTATGTTGTCGTAGACCCGAAACCATGTGATCTACCCATGTCCAGGTTGAAGGTGCGGTAAAACGCACTGGAGGACCGAACCCACGTACGTTGAAAAGTGCGGGGATGAGGTGTGGGTAGCGGAGAAATTCCAAACGAACTTGGAGATAGCTGGTTCTCTCCGAAATAGCTTTAGGGCTAGCCTCGGAATTGAGAATGATGGAGGTAGAGCACTGTTTGGACTAGGGGCCCATCTCGGGTTACCGAATTCAGATAAACTCGAATGCCATTCATTCATATCCGGGAGTCAGACTGTGAGTGATAAGATCCATAGTCGAAAGGAAACAGCCCAGACCACCAGCTAAGGTCCCCAAATAACTATTAAGTGGAAAGGATGTGGGGTTGCACAGACAACTAGGATGTTGGCTTAGAAGCAGCCACCATTTAAAGTGCGTAATAGCTCACTAGTCGAGTGACCCTGCGCCGAAAATGTACCGGGGCTAAATAGTTTACCGAAGCTGTGGAGTGCACCATAAGGTGCATTGGTAGGAGAGCGTTCTAAGGGCGTTGAAGGTAGATCGTGAGGACTACTGGAGCGCTTAGAAGTGAGAATGCCGGTATGAGTAGCGAAAGACAGGTGAGAATCCTGTCCACCGTATGACTAAGGTTTCCTGGGGAAGGCTCGTCCGCCCAGGGTTAGTCGGGACCTAAGCCGAGGCCGACAGGCGTAGGCGATGGACAACAGGTTGATATTCCTGTACCCGTTGTTTTTGTTTGAGCAATGGAGGGACGCAGGAGGCTAAGAAGTGCAGACTGATGGATATGTCTGTTCAAGCAGTGAGTCTTAGTGGGAGTCAAATGCTTCTGCTTTCAAGGACAAGCTGTGATGAGGAGGGAAATAATAGTACCGAAGCTTCTGATGTCACACTGCCAAGAAAAGCTTCTAGTGAGAAAACAATGGCCCGTACCGCAAACCGACACAGGTAGTCGAGGAGAGCATCCTAAGGTGAGCGAGAGAACTCTCGTTAAGGAACTCGGCAAAATGACCCCGTAACTTCGGGAGAAGGGTGCTGCTCTAACGAGCAGCCGCAGTGAATAGGCCCAAGCGACTGTTTATCAAAAACACAGGTCTCTGCAAAATCGAAAGATGACGTATAGGGGCTGACGCCTGCCCGGTGCTGGAAGGTTAAGAGGAGTGCTTAGCGTAAGCGAAGGTACGAATTGAAGCCCCAGTAAACGGCGGCCGTAACTATAACGGTCCTAAGGTAGCGAAATTCCTTGTCGGGTAAGTTCCGACCCGCACGAAAGGCGTAACGATTTGGGCACTGTCTCAACGAGAGACTCGGTGAAATTTTAGTACCTGTGAAGACAGGTTACCCGCGACAGGACGGAAAGACCCCATGGAGCTTTACTGTAGTTTGATATTGAGTGTCTGTACCGCATGTACAGGATAGGTAGGAGCCGTAGAGATCGGGACGCCAGTTTCGATGGAGGCAATGGTGGGATACTACCCTTGCGTTATGGCCACTCTAACCCGCAGCCCTTATCGGGCTGGGAGACAGTGTCAGATGGGCAGTTTGACTGGGGCGGTCGCCTCCTAAAAGGTAACGGAGGCGCCCAAAGGTTCCCTCAGAATGGTTGGAAATCATTCGAAGAGTGTAAAGGCAGAAGGGAGCTTGACTGCGAGAGCTACAACTCGAGCAGGGACGAAAGTCGGGCTTAGTGATCCGGTGGTTCCGCATGGAAGGGCCATCGCTCAACGGATAAAAGCTACCCTGGGGATAACAGGCTTATCTCCCCCAAGAGTCCACATCGACGGGGAGGTTTGGCACCTCGATGTCGGCTCGTCGCATCCTGGGGCTGTAGTCGGTCCCAAGGGTTGGGCTGTTCGCCCATTAAAGCGGCACGCGAGCTGGGTTCAGAACGTCGTGAGACAGTTCGGTCCCTATCCGTCGCGGGCGTTGGAAATTTGAGAGGAGCTGTCCTTAGTACGAGAGGACCGGGATGGACTTACCGCTGGTGTACCAGTTGTCTCGCCAGAGGCATCGCTGGGTAGCTATGTAGGGAAGGGATAAACGCTGAAAGCATCTAAGTGTGAAGCCCACCTCAAGATGAGATTTCCCATTTCTTTAAGAAAGTAAGATCCCTGAGAGATGATCAGGTAGATAGGTCAGAAGTGGAAGGCCAGTGATGGTTGGAGCGGACTGATACTAATCGATCGAGGACTTAACCACGATTGAAAAAAGCAAGGAAACTCGGAAGGGTTTTGATTCTTCGATCCAGTTTTGAGTGAGCAATACTTACTCAATTGAATAGTGTGGTGGCGATAGCGAGAAGGATACACCTGTAACCATGCCGAACACAGAAGTTAAGCTTCTTAGCGCCGATTGTAGTGAAGGGTTTCCCTTTGTGAGAGTAGGACGTCGCCACGCAAGTTAACCTTATATCAAATATTTGATATAAGGTTTTTTTTGTTTAAAAGTAACGGGATCAGCGATGAGTCTGCCAAAAACATGGTGCAAAAAATTTAGGTGACTTAAAATAACTTTTTTTGCGAAAAAATGATACACTGTTTATGAAGAGTTTTTAGGAGGGATAGTATGACTGAGGAGCTTAAAAAAGAACAGGATCCAGTAGACAATGAACGTAACGAAACGTCGTCGGCAGTTCCATTTACAGAAATCAAAGAAGTCGCTTCAAAAAATATTGGTCAGATGCTTCAAGACCTGCAAGCGTTCGAAACAGCGATTGAAAAGGAAGACATTCCGGAGATTTATCGAATCTACAATGGCCGCCTGCACAAAGAATTGAAAGAAACATCCAATCAAAATCATGAAATCGATGAGTTGCTGGCGCGGAAAATCCATGACAGTTTTGTCGCTACTTTTCCATTCATGATACATGCCGATCGAATTTCACCTACGGTTCATTATTATAAAATAGGTGAATACTACCATGAACGTCCGACAATTGGCATTGATGCCAGTGTTCCAGAAATCTTTGTGATTCCTGCTATTGATGATGAGTGGCGTAAATTTCAACGCGGCAATCGTGATATGCTGACAGCCATTGAACAACAGATGGATAATTTAGACGCCAAAGCCATTGCGGCTCAATCCGAGATTCAAAAACTGCAAGAGGAGATCGATTGCATTAAGCGTAGTGAAAACGAGTTGTCAGAATCAAAAGGATTTTTTAATCGCGGAAAAATCGATGAGGAATTAGAAGCATTAGTCCAAGAACGAAAAAAAGTAGAAGCGAAACAAAAAGAATGGTCTCGCTATTCCCAAAACGAACAAGACGTGCTTCTTGAAAAAGAACGATTAATGCAGCAATATCACGCCTTGCGCTTAAAAAAGGCAATCGTCGAAAAAGAATTTCGTCAAATCGATCACTATTTTGGTTCGTTGCAAGAGATGAACGAACGATTGCAAGCTTTCTTAATGAGCTATCTAGGAGAGGAGTCGATCGCAGATGAATAATGAGGAAGAAAAAACGCCCCTAATGAAAGAACAAACAGAAGATGGGATTCGCGAAACAGCTACGTCAAAGAGCGAACTGGAAATAATGGAAACAAATGAGTGGGCAACCGCCGCTGATGAACTAAAAACAGTTGAAATAGAATCGGATGAGCTTGAAGCAACGGCAATTGATCAGGAAGACTTGTACCAACAATCTGCTGAAGAAGGCCATAGCGAAAGGCTAATCATTGACTCTACAGAGTCTGCAGAGCTTGAAATACCTGAAGCACCTGGAGAACCTTATGATGAATACTATGAAACGAAAGAAAGTGATCACCAAAGAATTGAAAGCTTAATTGAACAAGCAGAAAATGAATTAGCAGATTTGCGCTTACGCAAAGCCATTATGGAAGCTGATTTTGATGAATTATGTCATCACTACCAAACATTGATCATTGGCAACCAGGATATTTCAATTATCGCTAAAAAGACGTTACTGGAATACTATGCTTATGAATTCTTGAAACCCTTGCGATCGATTGGATTGATGCCAACCGACAACTACGATGTTTGGAAAACAAAGCACTTCTTGGTGAAGTTTCAATTGAATGAGGAAAAAGCAATGGATTTATATTTTAAATTAAATCCGATCAATTCTCAATATGAATCACAGTACTTGCCGCTACTCACGATTTATTCTGACACACGAGAAGTGCGGGTCAACGACCATCAAATCTTATATCTATTGCGGCAATGGTATACAGATAAAATATTTACGGTCAATCAATTGTCACTGTTTAATTACGATATAAATTTACTCTTAACTCATTTTCGCGCATCTTCATTTATGGTTTCACCAAGTCTCATTGATAATACGCAAGAACTTGCAGTGGATTTAGAGACTGAGTTTCCGATCACAACAGACATTTTGGACCAAATCTTTATTACTACGATGGAAAATCAAGACTATGATTTTGTCAAAGCAGAGTATGAAGACTATGAGATCTTCTTAGATAAAAAACAACGCTTGACGATTCGGATGGCTGATGATCGGACCCATTTGTTTATTGATTCAGATCGAAGAAAACGTTCCTTGTTAGATTTCTTCACTTCTTACGAATTTTTAGTTCCATTAGTAGTACCTAGTTATTCGCATTAAACAAGCATAAGAGCTAAAATAATCATTAAGGTTATTTTAGCTTTTTTTAGGAGAGGAGAATGATGTAATGTTGAATCGTGCGATCGGATTTTATGAGGGAATGCCTTTAGATAACAGCAATGTTTTTCAAACGAAAGACTTGGACATGCCTTCAATAGGAGCAAATGATCTATTGATAAAAGTTGAAGCCGTATCGGTCAATCCCATTGATGCGAAGCGTCGCCAAACGACGACAAAATCTGGTCATTTCGTGATCCAAGGATATGATGCTTGCGGAATCATTGAAAAAGTTGGCGATCAGGTCACAGAATTTCAAGTGGGCGACCCGGTGATGTACAGTGGAACAACACAGCGAGACGGGGCGAACCAGAAATATCAAGCGGTGGATGCACGCTTAGTAGCGAAAGTCTCTTTAGAAAATTTAGCGGAATGGGCAGCATTGCCTTTAACAAGTATCACTGCCTGGGAACTTCTATTTGAGAAATTTGGGTTGATTCCTAAAGAAAAAGCCAATCAAGGAAAACTATTGATCATCAATGCAAGTGGTGGAGTGGGATCGATTGCCGCCCAGCTGGCACATTGGTCCGGGCTTGAAGTATATGGCACTGCCAGCCCCACAAATCATGAATGGCTAGATAAAAATGGGGTAGCGCACCCACTCGATTACCATTACCCGCTACAAGATCAGGTTGAAACCACCTTTGACTATATTGCTGTCTTTTATGACATTTCCGATTACATCGATCAATTTGCTCAATTGATCCGCCCATTTGGTAAAATCGGAATGATCGTTAATACGCGCGGTCCATTAGATCTTAACCCATTTAAAAATATCGGAGTGGACTTTTACTGGGAATATATGTTTGCAAAAACCGATTATCAAGTGGATTTGGCTAGTCAAGGAGCGATCTTAAAAAAAATTGTTGATCTAGTCAATGAACAAAAAATCCATTCTACGATCACCACCTGTTTTGAAACAGGCCTGACGATCGAAAATTTGATTGAAGCAACCGCATTAGTAGAAAAAGGCAGTCCAGGGAAGGTAGTCATCTCCGGAGGATTCCATGAGTGAGGAACAAGAATTTTGGGATGATTTTGCGGCAGAATATGCAGAGATCCAGCAAGAATCACAATTAACGATTGCTGAGGATCTAGCAACATTTTTAAAGACAAACGGAATTTTGCCAATAAGCTCTTTTGTTGATTTAGCTGCGGGAAGTGGCCGCTATATTCCAGCGATTTTACCTGATACAAAGCGTTATCTGGCCATTGATTTTTCAGTGGAAATGTTGAAAGCAGCTAGACGTTATGTAAAAGATCCTCAACAAAAAGTAGACTTTCGACTGCAAACACAAGCAGAGTTTCTTGCTGATAAGACCACCTATCCCTTGATATTTACTGCAATGAATCCAGCGTTGACCGAGAAAGATCAGCTGATTTCTCTGGTAGAAAAAAGTCGTCGCTTATTGATTTTGCGGATCGTTCGGACCAAAGAAAATATCTTTCAACCACTGGAACAGAACGATCCCAAAGATGAAAAGCTACTTTCTGTCTATAAGAAATGGCTTCTGGAAGAACAAATCCGTTTTTCTACTCATCTTTTTTCTTATGCTTATGAAGAAATCATTGATCGGGAATTTTTTTACCGCTATTTTCAACAGGATATTCCACAGTCAGAATTGCTGCAGCTAAGCCGTTCCCTTTTTGGAGAAAAGAAAAAAGCAATTAGTAAGACGGAGATCGATTATGAGCTCCTAATCGTTTGAAGGCAAGCAGTTGTCCTGTATATTCAGGGACAGCTGCTTGCCTACTAGTGCCTATTAGCCTATCCCTAAATAGAGATAGCCGATTGAACCGATTATGAATAAGTAAAGAATATTCACCATATAGAACTTGTGATGGAATCTTTTTTGTTCTTGAGGGAGAGCTTGCTTGATCAATTTGTAACCAATCAAATTCGCTAACGAAGCAATCAATGTGCCCAAGCCACCCACATTTACCCCCAACAAAACAGCTTTCTTGTAGGTTGTAAAAGGAGCAATCAGAATCGCTGCTGGGACATTGGAAATCACCTGAGAAAGGGTGATGCTGCCTAAAAAGGCTTGTTGTTCTTTTTGGAAGAAGGGTTGGATCATTTCAATCAACTTGTCTTGTTCGTTGATATTTCCGATAATCACAAAGAAACAAGCGAATGTGACTAAGAGACGGTAATCCACTGAACGAAAGAGCTCTTTTTGAAAAAAATAGACCACGAATGCTACGATCGATGCCGAGAGGACGAAAGGAACGACATGAAAGATTCCCAAAATCATCAGTGCCATTAAACCAAGATAAAGTACCGTGTATTTTTTCTCAAAAAGATGCGTGGTTTTTTTGATGATGAGAGGGGATGCTGGCAATAATTGAATGGATCCTACTAACAGAGTTAATGATAGGACAACCATCATACCTGTCGTTTGCAAAAAAGTAGTCAAAGGTAAATTATAAAAAGAAAACAAGAAGAGATTTTGCGGATTCCCAAAGGGAAATAAACTGCTGCCTAAATTAGCGGCTACAATCAGGTAAACTGCGCCGAGAAGAACGCTTTTTTGTTCCTGAATGCCTTTGGTGATCAGAAGATACATAGGTAGTAAAGTCAGGATCGCCACATCGTTCGTTAGTACCATCGAGCTGAAAAAACTTAATAAAACAATCGTTCGAATCAGTGCTCGGAGAGAATGACTCTTAGAGAGCAAACGTTGACCAATGAAATTCAACAAACCCGCTTTTTCAAGCCCATTAATAGTCAGCATGAGACCAAACAAGGTCAAAATCACTTGAAAATCAATAAAGTGGACATCAAAACGTCCAAATGAGCTCGCAACAAGCGCCAAAAAGAAAGAAATCGTAAATAATAAATCGCTTTGGAAAAAGAAGAATATTTTTTTTAACATGCGTGCTCCTTTCTTTCAAATTTTACCATGGACTCTTTTAGAGAAGCAAAGAAATATTCTCGGTTTTGACATATACTGTGAAATCCTATCGCTCAATATGGTTGACAAACGAAGCGTTTATTGGGAAATTAGAACTAGACTGAAAAAGGAGCAGAATCGATGAATTTGATGCAACTATTAGAAAAAAATCAGCAAGTCCATTTTCAGATACTGACCATCTTCTTTCAGCATGGTTCAGAAATTTCCTATAAAACTCTTGCAAATAAGTTATCCATTTCTTCACCGACGCTCCAAAAGGAGATTCAGCATTTGAGTGACAATCTTTCTGTTTTCCATGCAGAGGCATTGTTAGAAACAAAAGAGAATGATCGTTTGCATTTAACATTACCGCTTGATTTTTCTATTCAGCATTTTTTTTATGCGTATTTATCAGAAGCGGTGGATTTTCAAATTATTGAATATCTCTTTTTCCATCGCGAAGGATCGACAACGAAACTCATGTTGGATTTGACGCTTAGCGAGGCCTCGCTTTTTCGTCATTTCAAATCGATCAATCACTTGTTGGAGGAATTTAGTCTTCAATTGAAAAATAAGAAACTGATCGGCGATGAGTGCCAAATCCGCTTTTTCTTTTATTCGTTTTTTTCGCAGAGTTATCCGTTAGCAAAAATCAATGAAACCTTTAAGAGTCCAGCTATTCGAAACTTGATTCGGGTGATTGAACAGCAACTTGGCTTATCAATTGATCCACGGAATAATTGGAAATTGGTCTTATGGTTTGGTTTGATGGAAGCCCGTTTCGATTTTAGGAGTTCTCAGCAACATGAGTCATCGAAAGGCCTCTTAAAACAAGTAGAAAATGATCCTACTTTTCAAGTGCTACGAAATATTTTAGGACGTTATCTCAGCCGTTTTGCCATTTCGTGGAGTGACTACGAAGCTGTTTACCTCTATTTGTTTTTGATGATGGAAGGATTAGTAGTCATGGATCACCAGCAGGACACTGATTCGGAATTTATGCTTGATTTAGCCGCTGAGAGTCAAGTATTGATGAAAACTTTTGCGGATGAATCTCTTGATATACAGGTTCATTATCCAGAAATCAGTCGTTTTTTAGCAATCATCGTTCTTAGAGCACGCTACTTGAAGGGTGCATTGACTTCATTTGCCGATTTTCCTCCGCATTTTTTGCGGGGAACCATCACGGAAGTAGCGAATCAAGCAGTTGAAACATTGGCACAAGCCACTGGGCCTTTTTCTGAGGAGAAACAGAGAAAGCTCATCCATGATTTGTCGTTTGTTATTGAATGGTTGCAAGAGAAACAACAAAAAGAGCTGAAAATCGGTGTTCTGCTGTCTCAAAATCAATTGCGTACGGATGTTTTGCGGCGGTTTTTGGCCAAACAGCTTTCTGGGTATCCTTACATGCAGGTGGAAACTGCACAAGCAACCGATTATGATCTGCTGATTGTGGATCAACCGCAGATTGCCGAAAACTATCACTACAAAAAGCTCCTGGTCTTGACAGGTGTGATCGATCGTTTTGAAGAGCAACGGCTGCATCAAGTGATTGATGAAATTCGAAGGGAAAATCTTGAAAGTGAGTTGGAGAAGTTATGAGGATTGTCATTATTGGAGGCTCTCATGCTGGTATAGCAGCAGCCCGCCATTTAAAACAGATGGATGATAAAATTGAAGTGATCATCATTGAAAAATCCAATGTATTGGGCTATATCGCTAGCAGTTTGAACTTAGTATTAGAGGGATATATTGAGCGTCTAGAAGATTCCCGCACTGCTACTGCCAGTGAATTACTGTCAGAAGGGATCAATGTGATGCTCAATAGCCGCGTCGTAAAGATTGCAGCGGCAGAAAAAAACGTTTCTTTTGAAACATCAACGGCTAGTTGTGTCGAAAAAGACACGATCTCATATGATTATTTGATTTTAGCTATGGGGTCTAGTAATTTTCGGAATGCTTTTACGGAAGAAGTCAAAGAGCACATTACCACATACAAAACGATTGCCCAGTCTCGAGCAGCTCTAAGCAAAGTACAGGAAGCCAAGAAAGTGGCCATTGTGGGTGCCGGTCTGATAGGTTTTGAATTAGCGGAATCACTAAGTGGACAGGATAAAGAGGTCTTCTTGATTGATCGGATGGATACTTTGCTTTTCCGCTACTTCGACCAAGAGATTTCTCAGATTTTGATCGAACGTTTTCCAGAAAATTTACAAATCTATCTGAACAGCAGCGTGGTCGCAGCAAAACAAACTACGAACGGAGAGCTGGCGGGAATTGAACTTGCCAATGGGACTTTTTTGCCAGCGGATATCGTTGTCTATGCAGTCAATCCAAGACCGAATGTTGACCTGGTCGCTGACTTTCTGAAGTTGAACCCAGATGGGACGATCGACACCAATGAATTCTTGCAAACTTCCGATCCAAGCATTTATGCTGTCGGCGACTTAGTCTCGATCCCATTCAATCATTCAGACAGTTCACTCTATGTACCGCTGGTGACCAATGCGTATAGAACCGGTATCGTCGCGGCAACAAATATTTTGTCTGCAAAAAAAATCCCTTTTCCCAAAATGCAGCGCACAGTGGTCAGCAAGCTCTTTGGATATTTTGTGAGCAGCTCTGGAATCAATGAAACGGAAGCACCTTATTATGGCTTTGACGTCGATTCTGTCACACGTACGTTCCATGCACGTACGTTTTTCGAAGTAGAAAATAATTTTGAAGTGACATTGAAACTGGTATTTGACAAGGAAACACGAGTAATCATGGGAGGGCAGATCATTACAAGCGATCGCGGCAGTTTGGAGATCATCAATACGGTCTCTACGTTGATCACATCTTACATGACTCTTGATCAATTGGCTACGATGGATTACTTTTTCAATCCAACGATATCTTTTCCGCTGCACTTTTTGAATCAATTGGCCATCGAAGGTCTCTTGAAATCTCATGTGAATTAAATGTGTTATATATTAAAAGTTTTTTTATTCGATAAACCTACGTTAAGAGTAGGTTTATCTTTTTTTTTGCAAAAAGCCTTGTCATTAAAAGCGGAATCGCTTAAACTAACTAGAGAGAATGAGAATCGTTCTCATTAGAAAGGGTTAGTATATGAGAAAAATGAGTCTGGCCATTTTGCTTCTCTTGTTGATCACTGGGTCTTTATTTGTGGGCGCACATGACATGTCTCTAGCTGGTTTAATGGCAGGAGAAGAGAGTCATTGGATGATATTGCTGAAAGTACGCGTTCCTCGTACGATTAGTCTCTTGCTTGCAGGGGCTGTCATGAGCTTATGTGGAAAAATCATTCAGCATCTGATGCAAAATAAATTTGTTGCAGCAGACGTGATCGGTTTGACTGACAGTGCCCGCCTAGGGATCTTGATCGTCATGTTATGGCTGCCCAATGCATCTGGACTCCTGCGAACAACCGCTGCTTTCTTATTTTCTTATGCGGGGGTTTTGCTATTTTTATGGCTAAGTCGCTTGATCCCTAAGAAAGATCCGATGGTTTTGCCTTTAACGGGTGTGATGTTCGGGAATGTGATTGGCGCAGTCAGTTCCTTTCTTGCGTACCGCTTTCAACTTGTGCAAAATGTTTCTTCCTGGTTACAGGGGAACTTTGCTACCGTGATCGAGGGCAATTATGAATTGATTTATCTGACACTACCAGTTTTTGCTCTTTTGTATTTCCTTGCTTATGAAATAACGATTGCCGGGTTAGGAGAGACAGCTGCAAAAAATCTTGGCATCAACTACCACGTTTTACGCTTGCTCGTATTTGCACTGGTTGCTTTTGCCAGTAGTGTGGTCTTGCTTTTAGTAGGCAGTGTACCATTCCTTGGTGTGATCATCCCTAATATCGTTGCTTTATTTGCAGGAGACCATGTTCGAAACAACCTTTTTCTGATCAGTTTTTCCGGCAGTGCCTTTTTGCTCTTGTGTGATTTGCTAGCAAGGATTTTAATAGCCCCATATGAATTGCCGGTCAGCGTTGTAGCAGGAACGATTGGCGGTATTAGCTTTCTAGTCTTAATGATGAGGAGAAAAATGGTATGAGAATTATCCGGCGTTATATGTTCTTGTTCATACTCATCGGGATAGCTGTTGGCGCATACCTTACCTACAATACATATGGCAATTGGTCCTTCGCACTGCAATTACGGGGAAAGCGAATAGTGGCCTTTGGCTTAGTAGCAATAGCTGTCTCGTTTAGCACGATCACTTTACAAACACTGACACAAAATCGGTATCTGACTCCCGGTATCTTAGGATTGGATCAATTATATGTGCTGATCCAGACGATACTATTTTTCTTCTTAGGAGGAATCCGCATGTTGAGTCAGGAAACACCTTTCGTTTTTTTGTTTTCGATTTTAGCTACCGGGACATTAAGCAGTGTCATCATTCAGACCTTTTATAAAAAAGCCAATAATCAATTGTTTCTATTACTGATGGCGGGAATGATCAGCGGTACTATGTTCACTAGTATCAGTTCATTTCTTCAAGTCATCATGGATCCCAATGAATATGATTTGTTGCAAGGGCGTCTATTTGCAAGTTTTAGCAATGTCAATAGTCAGCATTTATTACTGGCTGCTGGAATTATTTTAATTGGGCTGATTGGATTATCGCTATTGATTCCAGAATTGAATGTTATGGTCTTGGGTGTTCGAAATGCAAAAAGTTTAGGCCTATCGGTTTCAATGATCCAGAAGAGTTGTCTTTTCTTGCTGTCTTTATTATCGGGGACTGCTACTGCTTTAGTAGGACCATCCGTCTTTTTAGGATTTGTCGTGGCAACGATTGCCTATCAGTTATTTCCAACATATAAACATGGCACATTGTTTGTTGGATCAGCACTTTTAGGGTTTTTATTACTAGTCGGCGGCCAATTTTTTGTTGAGCAAGTCTTTCAATGGAACACAACGATCAATACAGTGATTCAATTTTTAGGCGGAATCTTCTTTTTAGGAAAACTAGTCAAAGAAAGGAAAGGACAATGATTGAAACAAAAGGAATCGAAAAGAGTTATCAAGACAAGCGCGTGTTGACTGATTTGTCCTTGCAGTTGCCGGACAATCAATTGATTGCCTTTATTGGTCCAAATGGTGCCGGAAAAAGTACATTGCTTTCGATTATCAGCCGCATGTTGGAGCAGACTACTGGAGAAGTTTATTTCAAAGAAAAGGAGATTCGACAATGGCGTTCGAAAGAATTAGCTAAGAATCTCGCTTTTTTGCAACAGAGTAACGGTTTTACGGTTGATATGACCGTAGAAGAACTGGTGTCTTTTGGTCGGTTTCCCTATAATCGGGGACGATCAACGCCAGAAGATGAACAAATCATTTCAGAATCATTAGCACTTTTATCTTTAGAATCATTTCGGCAACGCTCGATCCATGCATTATCTGGTGGGCAGCTTCAACGGGTCTATTTGGCGATGATTCTTTCCCAAGATACCGAGTATATCCTTTTGGATGAACCGCTGAATAATTTGGATTTGAAACATGCCAATCAGTTGATGCACTTATTGGAGAAATTAGTCAAAGATCATGGGAAAACCGTATTGATCGTATTGCATGACATCAACTTTGCTGCCAGATATGCAGACCATATCGTAGCGATGAAAGAAGGAAGTCTGTTCAAAACAGGCACAGTTGCAGAAGTGATCCAAGAGCCTGTTTTAAAAGAACTTTATGACTTAGAAGTTAAGATAGTCGAAGTGGATGGACAGCGCTTTTGTTATTATTTTAATTAAGAGACCATAGGAGGAGTATATGAAAAAAATAGTATTTAGTTTGGCTGTATTGGTAATGATCACGGGGTTAGCAGGATGCGGCTCGCAAGAAAAAGGAGAGTCAACAAGTGCCTCAACGGCTGCAGCGGCGCCTGCCGAAATCGAAGTGACAGATAGTAATGGGAAAGTGACTGTGCCATTTTCACCAAAAAAAGTCGTTGTTTTCGATAACAGTGCACTTGATACAATGGATGCTTTAGGCGTAGGAGATCGTGTTGTAGGAGCTGCTACGAGCAATATGCCTGACTATTTAAAGAGTTATGCTGCGGTTGATTCTGCAGGTGGTATCAAAGAACCTGACTTAGAAAAAATCAATCAGATCCAACCTGATTTGATCATTATCTCTGGCCGCCAAAGAGACTTTCAAAAAGATCTGGAAGCAATTGCACCAACGATTTTTCTAAGTGTAGACAACGAAAACACTTGGTCATCGATCGATAACAACATTCAAACTATTGCCCAAATCTTCGGAAAAGAAGAGGAAGCCAAGAAACAGTTGACTGCTCTGCAAACAAGAATCGCGAATCTTTCTGAAACTGCAGAAGCCAGCAAGGAAAAAGCATTAGTTGTCATGATGAATGAAGGTAGTCTTTCTGCCTTTGGTTTGGGATCAAGATACAGCATTGTTTATGATACATTTGGGTTTACGCCAGTCGATGATACATTAGAAGCATCGACTCATGGGCAGAATATTTCTTATGAATATTTACTGGAAAAAAATCCCGATATTATTTTTGTTATTGATCGTACAAAAGCAATCGGTGGGGATACAAGCCAGAGTACGTTGACTGAAAATGAATTGGTTCAGCAAACAACTGCTGGAAAAAACGGGAAAGTGATCGAATTAAATCCGCAAGTTTGGTATTTAGCAGGATCTGGGATCGAATCATTGGACATTATGTTGTCTGATGTTGAACCGGCTGCTGCAAAAGATTAAAGGCTTGTTATCGGATAAGGATGGCTTAAATGAGAAACAGTTGCGAATGTTGGATGTTCGCAACTGTTTTTGTATTGAAAACAATTTATTCAATTTAAACCAAATTTAGTTTTTTTCAGGTATGCTAGGTTCAAAGGGAAGGAGCGGATTCCGAAATGCACAAATATTTGCTGGCGGCTGCCTTAGGTTTAGTACTGTTAATAGGGGGATTATTTCTTCGGGTAAACCTGATCCCGATCGCAGACTTTGAGCTATTGACTTTGGCAGAAAAAATTACATTACAAACAGAGGTGGGGCTCGCGCCAAAGTGGGGGGCAGTCTTAATGGGCAGCGGATTAGCTATTTTGTTGCTGGTTTTCATTTCCTATTATTGGCCCTCCAAACCGGGGCACAAAAACTATTTGTTCGGTGCGGGTTTACTTGCGCTTTGGATAATCTGCGTAAAGATGATTTTTTTCCCGCCTCAAAAGGAATGGGTCGAAGGGACGGTCATGAAAGTCTATGAGGATGGGTATGCATGTTTTCAGACGAAGAAAAACGCGGAATCACGTTATTCATCAGATTTTGGTCTGTATTATTTCGAAAGCAGCGACAGTTGGCAGCTTCGAGAAGGACAGCAGATCAAAGTTTTAACAGAAGGTGGGAGTTTCATAAAATTTGATGAAGTGTTTTTACCGGTAATTGATGTTCAACCGTTAGCGGGTGTTTCTCGGTCTCAAGACTGATTTAAAAAAAGAATCACAGATTTACTTTACCTGTCGTAGTAATTGATTTATAATTATTACGACAGGTAAAGTAATTTTAAGGAGGGGATCGAGTGATATCCAGCGATGGAATTCGGGGATACAATGATGCAATCATCTTATCGATTCTTTCCAAAGATGATTCCTATGGATACGACATTTCAAAACAGATACGTGAAAAAACAGATTCGCTCTATATCATTAAGGAAACAACATTGTATTCTGCATTCACACGTTTGGAAAAACAGGGATTGATCCGCTCGTATCCTGGAGAAGTGACTCATGGAAAGAAACGCACCTATTATCAAATCAGTGAGGCAGGAAGAGAATTTTTAGAAGTAAAAAAACAAGAGTGGCAGCAAACAAAAATTGTTGTTGAGCGCTTTTTACAAGGAGGAGCAAAATGAAAACCATCCGGGATTATTTAGATAGTTTGTTTTTGAATGTACCCACCACGCCAGAAACAAAGAAAGCCAAAGAGGATTTGGCTGCGATCATGGAAGACCATTACCATGAATTGATTGAACAAGGAAAAAGCGAGCATGAAGCAATCGGGGCTGTGATCAGTGAATTTGGATCAATTGATGAGTTGCTTCAAGAACTGCAAGTAGCGCAGTCAGAAGATACTGCAGAAGAAGCCTGGTTAGATGCTATTACAATCGATGAAGCCTTTGATTTTTGGGGGAAGATTCGCCGTTTTGCCTTCTCACTTTCTTTAGGTATTGCGTTATGTATCGCTTCTCTTGGAATATTTCTCTTTTTTGCCAATGAAATCAATAGTGGCTTAGGACTATTAGTCATGTTCATGTTTGTTGCATTGGGCGTGGGCTTTATTATTACCTCCGGCTTGAACTATTCTGCATCAAAACGAAAATTAAACGATCGTCCATTTGATCAAGAAGTAAAACAAGAGGCGCGGAAGCAATTGGAAGATTATGAAAAGAGTTTTCGATTTGGTCTGGTGCTAGGAATTTCTGCATGTATTCTGTCGGTGACGCCCTTTTTCTTGATGGAAGCTATTCTTTACATTCCCAGTGGTTTAGCTTTAGGACTGTTTTTTGCGGCAGTTGCATTAGGAGTATTCTTTATCGTCTATGTCAGTATCATCCGCACAGGATTTGCCAAAATGGCCGATGGCGTTTACTTTATTTCTAATGAAGATGAACCGGGACCACGGGCAGCGCAACACATTTATGGAGAATCCGCAGGAAAAGTTCGTTTTTTTAATACGGTCTATTGGCCAGTGATCGTGGTAGTTTACTTCCTCTGGTCATTTTCAACAGGAAGCTGGGCCTATTCATGGGTGATCTTCATCTTGGGTGGGGTTTTTCAAGATTTCTTTTTGCCTCATCAGAAAAATAAGCGCTAAGGAATTTCTTGAAATAGTTTTTGATAAACATCTGAAAGATCCGAGGTTCTGCTAGGGCAGAAGAGGAGTCCTTCAGGTGTTTTTCTTATCGGTTTGGACAAATAAAAACTTTTCACTTTGATGAACTTGACAAAGTGAAAAGTGACTTAAAGCTATTGAGAAAATATCCTTGTAAATGAGAATGAGTGACCTTTGGTATATAATTGTTAGAAAAGTGAATCTATTTATTTTCCCAGAAATCATTTTAAAATGAAAGTGAAACGCTCATTTATGAGGAGAAATTCATTTTGTTTAAAAAAATGCAAAGAGACTATTGCAATTCCACTGGCTTTAGACTAATAATTAAGAGAGATTATTCTCAAATAATAATTCTAATTGGAGGAATCGCTATGTCATTAATTGGAAAAGAAATTGAGTCATTTGAAGCACAAGCTTATCACAACGGAAAATTTATCGACGTTTCATCTGAAGATTTCAAAGGAAAATGGAATGTGGTTTGCTTTTACCCAGCAGATTTTTCATTTGTATGTCCAACGGAATTAGAAGATCTACAAGGTCAATATGCAGCATTGAAAGAACTAGGAACTGAAGTTTATTCTGTTTCGACAGATACTCACTATACCCACAAAGCATGGCATGATCACTCTGATGCAATCAGCAAGATCGAATACATTATGGTTGCTGACCCTTCTCACACGATCTCTCGTATTTTTGATGTACTGGATGAAGAAAGTGGCCTTTCGCAACGAGGTACTTTTATTATCGATCCTGATGGCGTTGTTCAAACGGTTGAAATCAATGCGGATGGAATTGGACGCGATGCTAGTGGATTGATCGACAAAATTCGTGCTGCCCAATACGTGCGGACACATCCAGGTGAAGTTTGCCCAGCTAAATGGAAAGAAGGAGAAGACACCTTAACACCAAGTCTTGATCTAGTTGGAAAAATATAGGAGGTTGACATGGCTTTAGATAATGGAATTAAAGAACAACTGAAACAGTATCTGGCAATGCTGGAATCTGAAATTGTTTTCGCAGCTAGTCTTGGTACTGATGACGCCTCACAAAAAGTTCGTGATTTCTTAGAAGAAATCGCAGAAATGTCCGAACGTATTACGATCGAAGAAGTAACTGCAGATCGGACACCCAGCTTTACAATTATGCAACCAGGTATCGACAGTGGCATTGCTTTTGCAGGTCTTCCACTCGGGCATGAATTTACTTCATTTATTTTAGCTTTATTGCAAGTTAGTGGCCGGGCGCCAAAGGTCGAACAAGCGATTCAAGACCGTATCAAACAAATCTCTCAGCCTTTGCATTTTGAGACATATGTTAGTCTGACGTGCCATAATTGTCCGGATGTCGTACAGGCGTTGAATATCATGGCTGTCTTGAATCCGAATATCAGTCATACGATGATCGAAGGTGGTATGTTCAAAGCGGAAGTAGATGCCAAAAAAATTATGGCCGTACCAACCGTCTTTTTGAACGGGGAAGAATTCGCTAGCGGTCGTCAGACGATCGAACAATTACTTGAACAAGCTGCTGGTCCGACTAGCAAAGACTCGTTTGCAGATAAAGATCTGTTTGACGTGTTGGTCGTAGGGGGCGGTCCAGCGGGTGCAAGTGCTGCTGTCTACGCTGCCCGTAAAGGGATCAATACAGGCATGGTGGTGGAAACTTTCGGTGGTCAAGTGATGGAAACATTAGGAATCGAAAACATGATCGGTACACCTTACACAGAAGGACCAAAATTAATGCGTCAAGTGGAAGAACATGTCAATGAGTATAATGTAGATGTCATGAAAGGACAACGTGCCAAAGATATCCGCAAAAATGAATTCGTGGAAGTGGAATTAGAGAATGGTGCTGTTTTGAAAACAAAGACAGCGATCCTTGCCACTGGTGCACGGTGGCGGAACATTAACGTTCCGGGAGAGCAAGAGTTTAAAAATAAAGGGGTCGCTTATTGCCCTCACTGCGATGGTCCGTTGTTTGCTGGTAAAGAAGTGGCAGTTATTGGTGGCGGTAATTCTGGTATTGAAGCAGCGATTGATTTGGCAGGTATGGCAAAACATGTCTATGTATTGGAGTTCTTGCCGGAATTAAAAGCAGACCTTGTTTTACAAAAACGACTAGCAACATTGGAAAACGTGACGGTCATCACCAATGCTGCTACCAAGGAAATTGCGGGTTCCGATCATGTGGAGCAGCTGACTTATGTGGATCGGCAGACAAATCGTGAAGCCACTTTAGCTGTGGAAGGCGTCTTTATTTTGATTGGCTTGATGCCGAATACAGAATGGCTGAAAGATCGAGTGGCTTTGAATGAACGCAATGAAATCATTGTCGACAAACATGGAACTACAGATCTTGCTGGAGTTTTTGCTGCCGGTGATTGTACAGACAGTGCCTACAAGCAAATTATTATTTCGATGGGTTCAGGAGCAACAGCAGCGTTAGGCGCATTTGATTATTTGATTCGCCAATAATCAAATGCGGACTGATCCTTTAAATAGGTACAAGGAATGACTGCAACGCCGTTTACCAATTTGATTCATTTTTGATCCATGATCATTGCAGCTGATGGCTGAACTTCAGTCAAATAGTTGCCAGTTGATTGGGTCTCGATGGATCGATGGCAAATGGCTGTTGCAGTTTTTTTGTCCTGAAAATAACGAGAAATCTCTAACTAAAAAAGGCAGCGATTCAATGAGCTGTGAGAAAACAGGGGAATTAGTCAATTGCTTAAAGATGTTTAAGAATAATTAAAGAAAAACACAAAATTGCGGAATTCAGTTGTCATCATGAGGAACAAAAGGTAACATTCAGGATGAATAAAAATAACGGATAACCTTGTTAGGTGAGGCTCCTATACAAACATAAGCTATTGCGCAGAAACGTCGAAAGACGCCAATGTGTAAAACAGGAATTGTCGGATTAAGGCTCTTCATAAAATAGCTAAGAAGAAATAAATACTACTAATTTGCTTCTTCTTTACGTTGTATAGTGCCAAAACTCGGACGATGAGATTGCTTGCGAAGTCGAACGTCTTGAGAGAAGTTTGGCTTTTTTTCTTTTCTTGAGTATGTTTCAAAACGTAAATGGATAAAATAAATAACGTCTGAAATCACCTGCTCCAAGGGAAGGAGTGGACGATATGAGTAAAAAGAGAAAGATCGATTGGTTACTTATCACAGCTTATTTGCTGTTGAGTATCATCGGTCTTTTAATGATTTATAGTGCAAGTTCTTACCGGTTGATGACTGCTGGGGGTGCACCGGCCGCGTTGTTCCAGCGACAGCTGATTTTTCTGCTGTTGAGTTGGGGAATGATTCTTTTGATTCAAAAAACCCGCGTCGAAATTTTGTTAAGCAAAAAGTTAGCGGTGGGACTATTGGCCTTTGGCATTGTCATGTTACTGTTGGCCTACCTGCCATTTTTCGGGGTATCAGTTAACGGTGCTCAGCGCTGGATTTCGATTTTTGGCATTCAGTTTCAACCTTCAGAAATAACAAATGTCGGTATGATTCTTTATTTGGCAAACTATTTTAAGGTCAAACGATCTTTCAATGAATTAAAAAAGCCGCTCTTTCTCTTATTTCTATGTTGTGGGCTGGTTCTAATGCAGCCTAAAGTTGCAGGAGTAATGATTTTACTATTTTTGGCTTTTGTTATGATCACGACTGTTCAAGTGCCAGTCAAAGTCACATTCCTGCTATTTACTGCACTGATTTCCAGTTTATTTCTTTTAGGAGGTGCGGTCCTCTTTTTAGGACAACACGGCTGGTTACCACAATTCTTCATGCATGTATACAACCGGATCCAACTTGTTGGAGATCCATTTTCTGACCCATATGGTCAAGGTTTCCAAATGATTCATTCCTATTATGCATTATTCAATGGCGGATTAAGCGGGTTGGGTTTAGGCAATAGCATCACGAAAAAAGGGTTCTTACCCGTTGCGGAGACAGACTTCATTTTTTCGGTATTGGTAGAGGAGCTTGGCCTTTTGGTAGGGATTTTTGTAATTGGATTATTATTTCTAATTGTGTTGCGCCTGTTTATTCGTTCGGCAACAGCTATTGATTCACAAATAGGCTTGATTCTATTAGGAACTGCCACATTGTTGTTATTGCAAACAAGTATCAACATCGCAAGTATCTTAGGGTTAATGCCTATGACAGGGGTTCCTTTACCATTTATTAGTTATGGTGGCTCCAGTTACTTTATTCTTTCGTTTGCTTTTGGTATTTGCCTCAAATTGGAAAGAGGGAGGGAAGCAAATGAAGTACTTCAAACGACATGAAGTGAATTATGCACTGATTCTACCGGTTTTCTTACTTTTTTTATTGAGTATTGCGGTTCAATATGGTGCCAGTGTGCTGGATGGCATTGATCCGGGACCGGTTGTTGTGCGGCAACTCTTTTTTTGCATCATTGCCGCAATCGCATTGTTTGCGGGCAGTTTACTTTCGACGACTTTTTTATTGCGGTTCTCTGGCATCTTTTATGTTCTTTCTCTAGGATTGATGACATTATTGTACTGGTTTTATGATCCCGTCATGTTTGAGTTGACCCATACAAAACGTTGGATCCGGATCGGCAGTTTCACATTGCAGCCTTCTGAGATTATGAAATTGGCTTTTGTATTGTTTATGGTGTATCTCACACTCTTATATGAAAAAAGACAGATTCAGCGAACAATCAAATCTGACTGTTTCTACATTCTAAAAATAGTGCTTTATAGTTTGCCGACTTTTCTATTGATGTATATGCAACGGGACTTTGGTACTAGTTTGGTTTTCATCGTAATGCTCGGCGCACTATTTGTTATTTCCGGTGTCCATTGGAAACTGTTGACAGCAATTTTTACGGTATTGGCTGTGGTTGGCGGACTGTTATTGCTATTAGTCTTTACTGATTGGGGGAATACGATGTTGTTTCGATTGCATTTTAAACCCTATCAATTGGATCGAGTCAAAGCTTGGGCAGATCCTTTTGCTTATCAAGACTCGATTGCTTACCAACAAGTACAAAGTATGTGGGCAATTGGTTCAGGTGGTCTCCTCGGGGCAAGTGACACGCACATTCCTGTCTACGTTCCTGTGCGTGAATCCGATATGATCTTTACAGTCATCGGAGAATCATTTGGATTTTTAGGCAGTTCATTAGTAATTTTTCTCTATTTTTATTTGATTTATCAGATCATTTTTGCAGCATTGCGGACAAATAATAAAGCCTCGGTCTATCTATCGATCACGTTTGTTTTTGGTTTGGTTTTTCAAATTTTTGAAAATATCGGGGCGGCGATTGGATTACTGCCTTTGACGGGTATTCCACTACCATTTCTGAGTCAAGGTGGGACCTCGCTGATTGCAGTTGGTCTCTCTTTAGGCATTATTTTTGGGCTGGAGAAGGCGTATGCCCCGAAAAAAACTTTCCCAATAAATTAAAGGAGTTTACTAAAATGTTCAATCGAACTCGTCGGATGACGGTCAGTCTTAGCTTTATTGCATTGTTTTTTTTATTGACGATCCTAGTCTTGCATCAGCCACACTGGTTTCAAAGGATAGACCGACTCTTTTGGAATTTGCCTCAGATGCGCACTGCTTTAGGAGACCAAATCATGTTGGCCATCGCTTCGACTGCTACGATCCTACCAATAACTGGTTTATTTCTGCTTTTGGGCATCTATTTATGGAAAAAGCAGCAACGAGTTTGGGCAATCTGGGGAATAGGAAATCTGATTGTAGTGAGTGGTATCGGTCAAGTGATGAAATGGCTGATTCAGCGGCCACGCCCAGTCCTAGAAGCTGGGATGGTTCGCGATTCACACAGCTTTCCCAGTGGCCATACCCTGTTAGCTGTTACACTGGTGACTACCTGTTTGCTTTTCACTCGATTTTTGTTTAAGAAAAAAGGTCTGTTGGCTATCCTCGGCGGCTCTTTCATTCTTTTAGTAATATTTTCCCGCTTTTATTTAGGCGTTCATTACCCAAGCGATACCCTCGCAAGTATCTGTTTAGCAAGTGGGATCACATTGATGACTTATGAATGGACTGAAAGGATTCTTACGAGTAAAAGTAACAATTTATCCGATAAATTCAAGCAAAGGAGAAGACCATGACGAATGGAAAGAAAGTTTGGCTGACGCTTTTGGTTAGTTTAACACTGCTTGTGACCGTTGGAACAGTCTATGCGCTGCGCATCGTTCTTCGTGCAGAACAAACGGTTCAAACCATGCACGCACCGATTAAAGGGCGAGAAGCAACAGTAATTGAAGAGGTAGAACCCCTAAGTCTGCTCCTTTTGGGTATCGCAAATGATTCAAAGCGAAAAACAGACTATCGTGCGAACACGATCATGATCGTGACATTGAATCCAAAAAATAAGCGGACATCCATTACAAGTATTCCTCGTGATGCTTATGTAGAGATTGTTGGTAAAGGTTTCAAAGATAAAATCAATCATGCCCACTCATTTGGGGGCGCCGAAATGATGATCGCTTCGATCGAACAATTTTTACAGATCCCAATTCATCATTATTTCTCGATCAATATGGATGGCATGGCAGATCTTGTAGATGCGATTGGCGGAATCACAGTTTACAACGATTTTGAGTTTACGGCTGAGAAAATTCATTACCCAGAGGGGGAGCTTCAATTAGATGGTTGGGCAGCACTTCAGTATACTCGGATGCGTAAAGATGATCCAGAAGGGGATTATGGCCGGCAGAGACGACAACGACAAGTGACTGAGCTCCTCGCTAAAGAATTGCTGTCTCTGTCAAGTTTGTTCCAGTACCAAGAGCTCATGTCGATCGTTGGAGAAAACGGCCAAACGGATCTCACTTTTCAGCAGATCTCACGATTAATAACGAGTTACCAGACTGCCCTAACAACAGTTGATCTCTATCAAATACAGGGGACAGGCTTTACGGGAGATGGCTTGCAAGGAGAAGCAGGGATTTCTTACCAAGCAATCTCTGATGAGGAACGACAGCTAGCGATCCAGCGATTACATTCTGAATTGGATATGCAAACACATAATGAACCGGCAGAATAGATGATGTTGACAATTCGATCATAGATATACTAAAATAAAGAAAATCGTTCAAAAAAAGAAAGAGGTCTCTTGATGAGTGTCTTAGGTATCTAACCAGCAAATTTAAACAAATAAACAATACTAAGTTTATTTGTTGTGCCTGCAGATACCGATCAAAATCGTTATTGATAAAAACAGGTGATGGGGAACTGTCACCTTTTTTGTACACTTTTTTTGAACGTGGAGGAGAGACGTTTCACGGGCACAAGAAAGGACCTCATATGAATATCCCACAAGAAACTGAATTTGACACAATTAAAACAACTGTTAGTCAACGAATCCTTAGTGATTATGGCAAGCAACGATTTGCCGAACAACAACCGGCCTCTTCTATTCATTCCGCTAGAAAAAGACTAGCGGAGACACAAGAAGCAATGGCCCTCTTAGGCTCTGGGCAACAAGTGCCATTCATGGGCCTGTCTGATATTTTGCATCATACGACAAAAATCGAAAAAGGCTTGATTTTAGAGCCGAGAGAATTAATCGATTATGGAGACTTTTTACGGTCTTTTCGATTGATCCGTCAGATGTTTGAAAAAAACCAGTGGCAGACACCGCGGCTTACTGGCTATGCGCAAGGATTAACGGATTTTTCAGACACCGCACAAACAATTTTTGACAAAATCCGAAATGGCCGGATTGACACCGATGCAAGTCGTGAACTTAGGAAAATCCGGGGACAAATAGCCAAGCATGAAGCAGAATTGAAAAAAGTCTTTTCAAAGTTTTTGCAAGATCCACGACTATTACAAGATGCACGAATCATTCAAAAAAATGACCGCTACACACTACCTGTGCGCTCCGAATTTCAACATCAGATCAAAGGGCAGATTATTGAACGCTCCAATAAACGGGCAACAGTTTTCATTGAACCAGAAGCAGCGATTCGCTTGAATGATCGCTTGATAATGGCCAAAGCAGAGGAGACTGCCGAGGAGTATCAAATTTTAGCTGGATTGACTGGACTGCTTGCAGAAAACTTAACAGAGATTTTTACCTGTCTGGATGTATTGGTTGAATTGGACATCATCTTTGCTCGAGCAAAATACTGTCGTGAAATTCATGGTGTTCCGCTAGAAATCAATGAAGCAGAAGTAATCGACTTACAGGAAGTTCGACACCCATTGTTAGGAGCAGCAGCAGTTCCTCTGTCATTACAACTTGGTTACGATGCTCGCTGTCTGGTGATCACAGGTCCCAATGCCGGTGGGAAGACAGTGGTGTTAAAAACTGTGGCACTGGTTTGTGTGATGGCGCACTATGGTCTCTTTCCTTCACATGCTGGGGGAAGTCAGGTTCCATTTTTGAAAAATCTGTGGATGGATATTGGGGATCAACAAAGTTTAGCGAACGCATTAAGTACCTTTTCGGGACATATGAACAACATTGCCCAAATCGTCAAGCATGCTTCACGGCAAAGCATTGTATTGCTGGATGAGATCGGCAGCGGAACAGAGCCAAATGAAGGAGCTGCTTTAGCGATTGCGATCATGGAAGCCATCTATCATTCAGGTGCGCTTTTGATCGCTACTACCCACTATGGGGAAATCAAACAGTTTGCTATTGATCATCAAGATTTCCATACGGCTGCAATGGCTTTTGATCCAGAAACATTGACACCTAAATATCGGCTGCTTTCTGATGCTGTGGGTACCAGTAATGCCTTTTGGATCGCAGAAAAGATGTCAGTCTCTAAAGAAATCGTTGCTAAAGCACAACGATACTTAGAAACGAAACAGTATCCAACGGAAAAAGCAGTATTTAAAGGCATCCAGAAAGAACGACAGCAAGTATCCGTGGCTACTTTAAAAAAAGGCGATCGCATCTCTTACACAGAGACAAATCAAACGGGCTTGTTTTATGCTTATTTAGAAAGCAATCAAGCACAGATTTTGCTGGATGAATCATTGGTTATCGTTCCCACTAGAAGAGTCAAGCTTCTGATGTCTAGAGAAGAATTATATCCAGCAGGGTATAACCTGGAGAGTCTGTTCCATTCATTTGCAGAACGGAAATTTAACCGAGATATCGACCGTGGATCGAAGAAAGCGCAAAAGAAATTAAGAAAACAAGCGAAGGAAAGGCAAGCATTTGCGAAAGGCGACGGCGCGCAAACGTAATTGATCGCAGGAAATAAGCTAGCGAAGATAACTTTCAGTAAAAATCAAGCTATTTTGCAACAATACACAAGTGTTTCCAATAATGGTAGAAATAGCGCTAGAATTGCAATAAATATATAGGATGCTCACAGCAAAGGTCCGAAAGAGGGGAAAGAGATGATAGAAACAACGCGTTTAATTTTAAGACATTGGCAGAATTCTGATGCCAAAGAGTTGTTTGAGTTGGCAAAAGATCCTGCTATCGGCCCAAGAGCCGGCTGGTCGCCGCATCAATCTGTGGCAGAAAGCGAAACAATTATTACGGATGTTTTTAACACGAATGAAACGACTTATGCTATTTGTCTGAAAGATGGCACGCCGATTGGCAGTATTGGTATTATGCCAATCAGCAAAGAATTTATGCTCCCGCCTGCAGTTGAAGTAGGCTACTGGATCGGGAAAGCTTACTGGGGACAAGGCTATACAGTGGAGGCGTTGACTGCAATCCTTGCTGATCAGTTTGCCAGGGAACCGAAGCTAACGGTTTGGGCAGGCTATTATGATGGTAATGAACAATCTTGGCGCGTCCAACAGAAATGCGGTTTTGTCTATCAGTTAACTCAAACAGTCGAGGTTCCTCTGTTAAATGAACAAAGAAAAGAACACTTTACTAGCCTCTCGTATAACCAATGGCTAGCTGTCTCAGAGAACAGCCAAGGAACAGCAATTCAAAAGAAAGAAAACAATTCATCAACGATTCACTATAGCAAACACCTTCCAGAGGACCCACAACAAGTCCTTTCGTTGTATCAAGATGCTGGCTGGTCCTTGTATATTCGCGAACCAGAAGTCTTGTGGGCAGCACTTCAGCAATCCCACGTGATCACTGCTTGGCAGAAAGAGCGCTTAGTTGGTTTGGTGCGAGGAATAACGGATCAGCAAACGATTTTGTATATCCAAGATTTACTCGTATTGAAAGAATTCCAGCGGCAGGGAATCGGGCAAACGTTACTAAAAAAAATAGTAGGAGACTACCCGAAAATTCGTCAAAAAATTTTATTAACTGACGATACGAAAAAAACGCGGGCTTTCTACGAAGCTTGCGGGTTCCAAACAGTGGAGAAAAGTCATGCGGTCGCCTTTTTATATGCCGCTAACAAAGTTAGTGAAGGTCTATCTTCCTAACAAATAATAGGAAAAGAAGTAGGAAAGTAAACAGGGAAGTAAGTAGGGAAGTAAGTAGGGAAGTAAGTAGGGAAGTAAGTAGGTAAATAAGTAAGAAAAGAAGTAGGAAAAACTAGTGGCATAAGTCTTAACCAAGAAGACACACTCGATCACTAAAGAAGCCGTCCTCTGGATGTCGTCTTATAATGGCTGATCTTGACTGTTGTGATCGAAGGTTTATCAGACTGATGCCACTAGTTTTTTTGATCGTAGCAAGGACTTGTCTCTAGCAAACCTCTTGTTTCATTTTTCTAGCGGGAACTCAGAAAACGTCAAATTTAATAACATTAATGAAATAATTTTATTGAAATTTTGTTTTTGTGACAAAAAAATCGGTTAAGACATAGTGAATATGCTAAACTAATAATGATTGTTTAACAAAAAAACAGGAGGTTTTTCTTTGGAGCTATTAAAAAAGTCGAAATTATTTGCAGTACTTGTGTTTATTTGTTTGGTGGGACTAGGCATATGGATCTATTCAAATATTCTGTTTGTCTTCCGCCCGCTAGAAGCCATTTTTGCTAGTGTCTTTTTACCCGTTTTGATTTCTGTATTTATTTTTTATATCTTTTTGCCTTTTTTCAATTTGATCAAAAAAAGGAGCAGCAATCAACATCTCGCTCTTTATGTCACATTGCTTCTAATCCTCTTTGCTGCTTATTTAATCATTCAGGTGATCGGTCCGGCACTGATTAACGAAATGGCACGTTTTATCAATCAGATTCCTTACATCATCAACAGAATCATTGACAATATCGATCATTCTTCTTTTGAGGAATTATTTGGTCCACTGTTAGATTCATTGGATATCAACCAAATCAGTAATCTCGCTGCTCAGTTTATCACTGGGGCTACGAATAGTCTGACAAGTTTGGTAGCAATCGTCTCTCATTCAGCGATTGTTTTGTTCACGATTCCGTTGCTATTGGTTTATATGTTTAAAGATGGACATAAGGTTCCTGATCTTTTGGTCTCGAAAGCACCAAAAAAATTTCGCTCTCTTATTCTGCAGTTGTGTCAAGATTTTCATCAAGCTGCTTCAGCATATATTAGCGGAAAGCTACTTGTCTGTTTGTATGTTGGCGTCTTCAGCTATCTAATCTTTACATTTTTAGGCTTGCAAAATGCCTTGTTACTAGGCTTAATCTGTGGTGTTCTAGATATCATTCCGTATTTTGGTCCTTTTATCGGCGCGGCACCAGCATTCTTGTTTGCTCTGAGTCAAGATATGAAAACAGCAGTCTTGTTAGTTATTGGCATTACGATCATTCAATTTGGCGAGTCGTATGTTGTTTCACCAATCGTCATGAATAAAGTGCTGCATATCCATCCTATCATTGCCGTCTTCTTATTATTGATCGCCGGGAATTTATTAGGATTTGTAGGAATGATCGTTGCGCTGCCGGTCTATTCGATCGTGATGGCCATGGCAGGAACGTTGACCCGCTATTATCAACAGCAAAAACATGTAAAGCAAGAAGGAAAAGAAAATGAAAATCGTTGAATATGCAGGGGACAAAGAAGATTTTGTACTAGCAAAAATAATACGGACCTCTTTTGATGCAGATACCGCCTGCCATTTGGGGGCAGACAAACGAGACGGTCCATCTGGCTATCATAATGGAGAATTATTGAAACGAGTGAAGCAAGATCCAGATCTCAGTCTTTACCTGCTGCAAGAAAATGGCATTATTGGTTTGATTGTGGCAAATCCTAGTAAACACCAGATTTGCTACTTTTGTCTCGACCCTGATTTTATTGGTAAAGGGGCTGGGACTCTTGCTTGGCAATTATTTGAAAAACGATTTCCCGTCGATTACTGGATACTAGAAACACCAGCATATTCCCTTAGAAACCAGCGCTTTTACGAAAAAAATGGCTTTAAAAAAATTGGTGAAAAATGGTATAGTAAAGACCTATCCTATATCTACCAAAAAAAATTTTAATAAAATCGCAAAGTGAGGGAAGGCTATCATGAAAGTCTTATGGAATGAAGAGATCGTTGATCGACAAGAGGTTCAAATCGATATCGAAGACCGCGGCTACCAGTATGGAGACGGAATCTACGAAGTTATTCGCATTTATCAAGGGAAAATGTTCATGGCCGAAGAGCACTTGCAGCGACTAGAGAACAGTGCCGCTAAAATAAAAATGACATTGCCTTATGAAACCACCATTCTCAAAGACAGATTACGTTCATTGATCGACATTGAGGGAATCACTGACGGAGAAGTGTATTTGCAAGTGACAAGAGGGGTTTTAAGTCCGCGAAATCATGTTTTTCCTCCTCAAGGGACGATAAAAAGTGTCCTTACTGCAAATGTTATTCCATTCCATCGTCCAGTGGACATGCAGCGTAATGGTCTTCAAGCCACATTAATCCCTGACCAGCGTTGGCTTCATTGTGACATCAAATCATTAAGCCTTTTGGGGAATCTGCTCTCTTTAGAGGAGGCTCGGTCCAATGGTTATGATGAAGCACTACTGCATCGAGAGGGCTTTTTTACGGAAGCCTCCGCTTCAAATTTATGGTTTGTTTCCAAAGGAACGGTGTATACGCATCCGGATGGCAATCTGGTTTTACCTGGGATCACAAAAATGAAAGTTTTAAGCTTGTGTCAGGAATTGAAACTACCAATTAAGGAAGAAGCCGTTGCGATTGATCGATTAGCAGAATTTGATGAGTGTTTTATTACCAATTCTGTCTGGGAAATCGTGCCAATTGTTGGTATCGATGGTCATCCGGTGGGAACTGGACAGCAAGGGGCTGTGACTGCTAAACTACAACAAGCGTATATTGAAGCAACCAAAAAGAACTGACTCCAAACAATACACCCACCTGAGATAGAAATTCCCCAAAGAGTTAGCTGACTAGCGACCTCTTTGGGGGATTTCACCATTTAGTAGATGTTAGTTGAAATAGGAATCAGAGACGTGCTAGCAGAACACTTAGATTTTTCAAGTTTCTGTTTCATTCAGCCACGTCGTTTACTGGGCTTAGCAATCAATTGTTGGGCGTTTCATGTTGTCAAAAATGGTCTTACCAGTCTTGGGGATTCCATAATTTACTGTCCAACTCGCCTTGCTTCAGTTGAATTCGTGTTTGTTGTTGTGTCAAAAGCGCTTCTAATTCTTGCAAGAAGGCTTTCTCATGATAATTGAGTGTCTCCGCGGTTTGTTCTTCAATCAAGGAGTGGATCCATGCCTCATTCATTCGTAAGCCTCCATTTCAGCAAGAGCTTCATCTAATTCAAGTAAGGTTTCCTGATTTTGGATAAGTTGATCGAGAAGAGGAGCGAGTTTTGGATTTTCAGCTGTCAATGCTTCTAGTCTTTGAATAAACCACTGTTGTTTGGCAGCAAATGAAAAGGGGGCTTCCATTGTCAGCAGCTGCTGGTAGTCGATCACAAATCGCCGTTTCTCTTTTTCTGTTTTATACATCAACTGATCGAGAACGAGAACCGGTAAGATGGTCATTTGGTATTTTTGTGCCATTAAAGTTAGAGGTCGCAAAATTTCAGAAAAACTGGCTCCTTCTTTTCCACCTAGTTGAAATTCTTTGGCTGCAACGCCTGTAGAAAGCGCAAAGCCGATTTCTTTATTTAATAAGTAGGGTTTGGCTGCCTCCCAAACCGTATCGATCCAACATTTCATTTTTGCAGGAACTTGGTACCAATAAAGGGGGAACTGGAAAATCAGACGATCGATCGTTTGCAATCGTTCTAACTCAATCTCTAAATCAAAATCCCCCGCAACTTTGTCAAGCATATGAACACTGACATTAGGCATCTTGGCACTTTCGCTAAAAAAACGTTGAGATAAAGAGTCGTCATAGGACGGATGACTGGCAATAACTAATGTTCTAATCATAAAGAAAATCAATCCTTTCCCTATAGATGTAACATAATTCTGCCAAAAACGGAACTACTCTGCTTTTAAATTAGAAGGATAAATGTGAGAGAGGCTAAAGTCATTATTGGTTCAGTGAAATCTTTACTGACTTGAATCGTCCGTCTTTTTTTGCTATACTGTTTAGTGAATTGAATAGAAGACAGACAAAGGTTGAGCATTTCGATGCTTCAAGGATCACGTTCTCCAAGGGGTGAGGAGAACATTCTTGAAGGCGTGCCGATCTTTTTTTTGAAGGCATACTTCTTTACGAGGTATGCCTTTTTTGTGTCTATTTTTCAATTGTCTTGTTTACTTTGACAATAGGAGGGATATTTTGATGGAAGAGGCACTGAAACGCCTGCAAGAGGCAGAAGCCTATAATCAACAGCAGATGCAGCAATTGCAACGGGCGCTGTCTGATTACGAAGAAGAGAAGCAGGAGGAACTACAACAGCGTGTACTTGAATTGAGAGCAGCATGTCTGCGTGAACAGTCCGCACTTGAACAACAATTACAACAAACGTTGCAAAAAACGACGGAACAGATCGAAGCAGAGAAACAACAGTTTATTGCAGATCTCCAAGAAAATGTTCGTCGCTGTCAAGAACAAGTGGTCGATCAGATCGTTGAAGGAGTGATCCAAACTTATGGCAGTCACGAAACTAAGTAAGCTGACCTTGATCGCGCCCGAAAACCATCAAGAGCGGTTATTGAAAAAACTGCAAAGCTTACAGATGGTTGAGATTGAAGATGTCTTTGAAAATGCAGAAAATCAACCATGGCTCAAAGAATTTTTTGCTGATTATCAACAAGAGACAGCGACTAGCTACGCAGAGACGCTTCGCAGGATCCAAGAAGCAATCTTGTTCATTCGGCGACAAGGCGGAAGCGGCAAAATACGAGAGTGGCAACGCCAATCTTTACAACTGCCTGCATTTGAAGACTCCTTTCAAGAGCAAACTGTCTTGACGCTTGTCGAACAAATTGAAGAGTTGCAGTTGCAATGGCAAAAAAATCATGAAGCGATGCAAGCCGCTTCTCAATCAGAAACCTGGGGAATGGAATGGCAAAACCTGGATGTTTCTCTCGAAGAAAAAGAGTTGGCATTTGCCACTTTCTTTTGTGGCAGTGTTGAAAGTTCTCATTGGGAAGCCATATCAGCGACCCTCAAACAACTTGATGCTGTTTACCTGGAAATGATTTATTCGGATACAAAAAAGACAAATTTCAGTTGTCTTTACCCGAAGAAGCTTTCTGCAGAAGTTGAGAATGTTTTTCAGCGATATAGTGTAAAAAAAGAAAATACGGACAGTCTGAAAAAACCAAAAGTGCTGTTGCACGAGGCCCAGGCAAAACTGCGAGAGCTAGCGGATCAGCGAAAACAGCTGGCAAATCAGATTGGCACGTATAAAACTAAGATTGCTTGTTTGCAGCAAGCAGAAGAATATTTTTTGACAAAAGAACAACGAAAAATGGTACGAAAACGATTGGTCACTAGCAAACATCATACTGTTTTGAGAGGCTGGGTCGCGCAACAAGATCAACAGACTCTTGAAAAAGAGTTGGCAGATTCTTTTAACGGCGAAGTCTATTGCTCATTCAATGAACCTACCTTAGAAGAATTGACTGCGAATCAAGTTCCAGTCAAACTGCAAAATGCTTCGTTTATCAAACCATTTGAAATGTTGACGGAAATGTATAGTTTGCCTAAATATGATGAGATCGACCCAACGCCTTGGATGACACCTTTTTATTATGTCTTCTTTGGGATGATGGTTGCTGATTTGGGCTATGGCGGATTGATGGCACTGGTGACCACTATTGGCCTGCACTTTTTCCGTTTACCTAAAGGGACGAAACGGTTTATGAAGCTGTTTCAAACATTATCCGTTCCTACGATGATTTGGGGATTGATCTATGGCTCGTTTTTCGGAGCGACTTTGCCATTTCATTTGTTATCGCCAGCGAAAGACTTTATGGCTATTTTTGGATTATCCATGATTTTTGGAGGGATCCAATTGTTTACAGGTCTTTATTTGGCCGCGAAGGAAAATATTCGCAAGAAAGATTTTTTAGCAGCTGTCAATCAAGGCTTTTCTTGGCAAGGCTTGCTGGCGGGACTTTTGGTTGCTGCTGCTGGAAATTGGCTCTTTACCGCCCCAGCACTCGTCACATTAGGATTGATTATAGCAGGACTTAGCGGGCTGCTGATCGTGATTGTGCCGATCATTAAAGGAAAGTCCAAAGTTGGCGGTTTTTTCATGGGGATCTATGATCTCTATGGGGTAACAAGCTATATTGGCGATTTTGTCAGCTATAGTCGTTTGATGGCGTTAGGGATCTCTGGCGGCAGTATCGCCGCTGCCTTTAATTTATTAGTGGGCTATATGCCGCCGGTAGCACGATTTTCTGTTGGGATCATTCTGTTAGTGATCTTACAGGCGCTAAATATCTTTTTGTCATTACTAAGTGCTTACGTGCATGCAGCGCGTTTACAATATGTAGAATTTTTTGGCAAATTCTTTACAGGTGGCGGCCGGGCGTTCGACACCTTTAAGCCGAGTGAAAAATATGTCGATTTTGAAAAAGAAAACGGAGGAAAGAAAGATGATTGATTACTTGATTAATAACAACGGTGGAATGGTATTTGCGATTATAGGAATGGGAATCGCAACGATTTTTTCTGGAATTGGTTCAGCAAAGGGTGTTGGAATGACAGGGGAAGCAGCTGCGGCGTTGACAACGAATCAACCTGAGAAATTTGGGCAGGCACTGATTCTACAGTTACTGCCAGGAACCCAAGGTTTGTATGGTTTTGTGATTGCCTTTATGATCTACGGCAGTTTGGCAGCAGAGATGTCGACGGTGACCGGAATGGCCTATTTGATGGCTTCATTGCCGGTAGCTTTTACCGGATTGTTCTCTGGGATCGCACAAGGAAGAGTGGCCGCATCAGGGATTCAAATCTTAGCTAAAAAACCGGAACACTTTTTCAAAGGAGTTATGTTCTCAGTCATGGTGGAAATGTACGCGATCTTAGGCTTCGTTATTTCTTTCCTACTATTAGGGTCCATTTAAAGGAGGCGACAAGCAATGGAGGCAATGGATGCCATCGACAAAATGATTGCTGAACTAGATCGGGAAGCAAAAGAAAAACGGCAAGTAATCGAAACGGACACTAAAACAAGGATCGATGCCGATTTTGCAGCTGCCTGGTCCCAAAAAGAACTAGAAATCAAGCGCCATTCAGCAGAAGCAAAAAAACAAATCGAAAAAAACTATCAGCAAGACATGAATCGGCGAATAAAAGCAGCTAAACAAGAAGGGATTAAACAAGCTCATAAAGAACTGGAGACATTATTCGCGGCAGCTTATCAAAAAATGAATGGATTGGCGCCTGATACAGTCCAACATCTGGCGGAAAATACATTAATGCAATTACCCGTTTCGGGAGAAGTAATCTTTCGTTGTGGACAGCAACAGTCAGCAAGTTTGACAAAAGATTGGTTGACTGCTGTCAATCAAAGGTTGCCTTATCTTGCAAGGATGGGCAAACCATTGGAGCAAGCAGGGTTTATAGTAGAAGACAATGGAGTTTTCTACAATTTCACCTACCAAGCTTTACTAGAAGAATACAAAAATGAAACGAGAGAACATTGGCTGAAAGTGATCCAAAAAGGAGGGTAAGCTATGGCGAGCTATCATCAATTGAATCCACTGATTCGGATCAAAGAGACAACCTTGCTTCAAATGCAAGATTGGCAGCAGCTGATTGCAGCAGAGTCTATGGATCAAGTAATGGCAATCTTGCAGCAAACGAATTATCAACGTTATCTGGGCGCTGATTTTTCCGAAAAATTTGAGGGGTATCTGGATCAAGAAATGCTGACAACCATACAAGAATTAGCAGAAAACGTTCCAGATCCTGATGTGCTTCGTTTGATCATGCTGCCGTATACCTTTCATAATTTGAAGGTATTGACCAAAGAAGATGTAACAGGGAGAGATTATAGCAATTTACTGATCGAAGATGGATTCTATACGATCGATGAACTAAGAAATGCCATCCAAACAGGATCTTCGGAAAGTATACCGTCTAAAGTCATTGAAACGATCCAAGCAGTAAGGGAATACTTAGAAGGTTCTGCTGTTTTGCAAGGGATCGATATTATTTACGATCGCCGCTTTTTACATGAGCAACGACGCCTAGCCGAAAAAATAAATATTCCAGCACTGACACATGCGGTGATCACAGGAATCGATCTTACGAATATCACGATTGCTGCACGTTGTTTGCTGCAAAAAAGATCAAAAAGTTTTATGGCGGCTGTTTTAGTCAGTGTGGGAAGTATTCCCAAAGAAGATTATCTCGCTTTTGCGGAAACCTCCTTCACTGACTATCTCGCCTTTTTGAAACAAACTGGCTATCAAGAAGCGCTACTGCCGCTATTACAAGAGACCACGATCGATTTTGCTGCATTGGCACTGGTGAAAGATGACTTAGTTACTCAGCAGTTCGTAGCTGCTGAAGCGTTGGGACCAATGCCATTACTCGCGTTTTTAAATGCCAAAACATTGGAGATTCAGAACTTGCGGCTGATTTTGGTAGGAAAGCGCAGTGGCTTCACAGAAGAAGAACTGAGAGAGAGGATGAGGTACTATGGCAGCTAAGATTGGTGTGATCGGCAGCAAAGAATCCGTGTTACCTTTTCAGCTGTTTGGCTTTCAAGTGTGTTACGCAATCGCAAAAGCGGAAGTGACTCGTGCCTTTCAGTGCTTAGTGAAAGAAGAGTATGCGGTGATTTACGTAACAGAAAAATGTGCGGCATTGATTCCAGAAGAAATTGCCAAATACCAACAGCAAGTTTCACCAGCGATCATTTTGATCCCAGATTACGATGGATCCCAAGGGGTAGGGCTGAAAATGATCCAGGAAAATGTCGAAAAAGCCGTTGGGCAAAACATACTATAGAATGGAGCTGATGTTGTGGAAACAGGAACAATAATTAAAGTGTCAGGTCCGTTAGTTTTAGCAAAAGATATGGGCCATGCAAGTTTAGAAGATATTTGTTATGTCGGTGATCTGGGGGTTGTTGGAGAAATCATCGAGATGAGAGGAACGATCGCTTCGATCCAAGTTTATGAAGAAACGTCAGGTATCGGACCAGGAGAACCCGTCCGAACAACAGGAGAACCGCTGTCTGTTGAGTTAGCACCGGGAATTATGTCTCAAATGTTCGACGGGATTCAACGACCATTAGAAACATTTATGGAGCTGACCCAAAGTAACTTTTTGAAACGAGGGGTCCAGCTGCCTGCATTGGATCATGAGAAAAAATGGACCTTTGAACCGACCATTGCGGTGGGAACGGAAGTTACTCCAGGAATGGTTATCGGGGTCGTCCAAGAGACGCCATTGCTCCTCCACAAAATTATGGTGCCTAATGGCGTTACAGGACGGGTCAAAGAAGTTTTTGCTGGTGATTTTACGATTGATGAAACGGTTTATATTCTTGAGACACCAAAAGGAGAACGCTCCTTTTCGATGTTGCAAAAGTGGCCCGTACGGCACAGTCGTCCAGTCAAACAGAAATTAAATCCGGTAGAGCCAATGATCACTGGGCAGCGAGTGATCGACACTTTCTTTCCAATCGCAAAAGGGGGAGCCTCTGCGGTCCCTGGCCCCTTCGGTGCGGGAAAAACAGTGGTCCAACATCAAATTGCTAAATGGGCAGATGTGGACTTAGTGGTCTATGTAGGCTGCGGAGAACGGGGCAATGAAATGACGGATGTCATGAATGAATTTCCGGAACTGATTGATCCACGAAGTGGCGAATCCTTGATGGCTCGTACTGTACTGATCGCGAACACTTCCAATATGCCGGTTGCCGCTCGGGAAGCTTCTATCTATACCGGAATCACGATTGCGGAGTATTTCAGAGACATGGGGTATTCTGTAGCGATTATGGCCGATTCCACATCTCGTTGGGCGGAAGCGTTGCGAGAAATGTCCGGTCGCTTGGAAGAGATGCCAGGTGATGAAGGCTATCCTGCCTATTTGGGCAGTCGCTTAGCCGAGTATTACGAACGATCCGGTAAAGTGATTTGTTTAGGCTCGGAACAAGAAGGGAGCATAACTGCCATTAGTGCAGTATCTCCATCTGGAGGGGACATCTCCGAACCTGTCACGCAAAACACCCTGCGAGTGGTGAAAGTTTTCTGGGGGCTGGATGCCACGTTAGCTCAAAAAAGGCACTTTCCCTCTATCGATTGGCTAAAAAGCTATTCCCTGTATGAGAATGAAATGGGCGCTTATCTGGATCGTCAGTTGCAAGTGGAGTGGTCGAAAAATGTGACTACGGCTATGCGGATGCTGCAAAAAGAAGCTGAACTTTCTGAAATTGTGCGTCTAGTTGGGATTGATGCCTTATCGGATAAAGATCAACTACTGTTAGAGATCACGAAGTCATTGCGAGAAGATTTTTTACAACAAAATGCCTTTGATGCTGTTGATACTTTCACTTCTCGAGAAAAACAATTTGAAATGCTGCAGACCATTTTACTGTTTCATGACGAAGGTCAAAAAGCTTTAGAATTAGGCGCCTATTTGACAGAAATCTATCAGGGAACAGAACGTCTGCGAGATAAAATCGCTCGCATGAAATATCTTCCGGAAGATGATTTAGAAGGAATCCGCAAATTGGAAAGCGAGATAAAAGATACGATGAAAGAAATCTTGCAGAAAGGAGATCGTACGGATGATCAAAGAATATAAAACGATCGGGGAAGTTGTCGGTCCTTTGATGGCGGTCGATCGTGTCTCAGGAGTGAAATATGAAGAGCTGATCGAAGTACGTCTGCAAAATGGTGAAATTCGTCAAGGTCAAGTCATAGAAATTCAAGAAGATAAAGCACTGGTGCAAATCTTTGAAGGTACTGGCGGAATCAATTTACGAGAATCCAGTGTGCGCTTCCTCGGACATCCGTTAGAGCTAGGTGTTTCTGAAGAAATGATTGGCCGGGTTTTTGATGGGTTAGGACGAGTCAAAGATGGTGGTTCAGAAATCATTGCTGAGAAACGAATGGACATCAATGGGGAAGTAATCAACCCGATGGCTCGAGATTACCCAGATGAATTTATTCAAACTGGCATCTCTTCTATCGATCACTTGAATACGCTTGTTCGCGGTCAAAAATTACCGATTTTTTCTGGTTCTGGTCTGCCGCATAAAGAATTAGCTTCTCAAATCGCTCGTCAAGCGCAAGTGCTCGACACAGAGGACGACTTTGCGGTTGTTTTTGCAGGTATCGGGATTACGTTTGAAGAAGCAGAATATTTCATGGAAGATTTTCGCCAAACCGGAGCGATTGATCGGTCTGTTGTCTTTATGAATTTGGCAAATGATCCGGCAATTGAGCGAATTGCTACGCCGCGAATGGCTCTCACAGCTGCCGAATATTTAGCTTATGAAAAAGGGATGCATGTCTTAGTTATCATGACGGATATGACCAACTACTGTGAAGCGTTGCGGGAAATATCAGCTGCCCGTCGTGAGGTACCTGGGCGCCGAGGCTATCCTGGTTACCTCTATACGAATCTTTCCACATTATACGAGCGAGCTGGCCGCTTACGGGGAGTGAAAGGGTCGGTGACCCAAATCCCTATATTGACGATGCCAGAAGATGACAAGACCCATCCTATTCCTGACTTGACTGGTTATATCACAGAAGGTCAAATCATTCTTTCAAGAGAGTTATACAAAAACGGCATCCAGCCGCCGATTGATGTCTTGCCTTCTCTTTCTCGGCTGAAGGACAAGGGAACAGGTGAAGGCAAAACTCGTAAAGATCATGCATCAACGATGAATCAACTCTTCTCTGCTTATGCGCAAGGGAAGCAAGCCAAAGAACTCGCAGTCGTTTTAGGGGAGTCAGCACTATCTGATGTCGATAAAATCTATGCCAAGTTTGCGGAACGCTTTGAGAATGAATACCTGGATCAAGGTTATCAAACAAATCGGTCCATTGAAGAAACGTTGGATCTTGGGTGGGAACTGTTGGCGATGCTGCCGAAAGTAGAATTGAAACGGATCAGCGATGCGTTACTAGAGGCGTTTTTACCACAAGGAGAGGATGCAGATGAGCAGACAAACCGTTAATCCAACTCGCATGGAACTAAGCCGCCTCAGCAAACAGTTGACGACTGCCAAAAGAGGTCATAAACTGTTAAAAGACAAACAAGATGAGTTGATGCGTCAGTTCATCGAACTGATCAAACAAAACAACCTTTTGCGTAAAGAAGTAGAAACACAATTACATCGTGCCATGAAGGCTTTTCGCCTAGCCAATGCCACGATCAATGAAAAGTACATTGAAGAAATGTTCATCTTGCCAGCAACAGAAGTTTCTCTTGATGTCTCAACCAAGAATATCATGAGTGTGGAAGTGCCTGTGATGCAATTCGACTATGATGATGTGGTGATGCAGGCACCGATCGAGTATGGGTTTGTGAACTCGAATGTTCCTTTGGATCTGGCAATGGGACGTTTCACCGATGTCTTGCCTAAACTATTGTCTTTGACAGAGATCGAAAAGACCTGTCAATTGCTGGCGGATGAGATAGAACGAACACGCCGCCGGGTCAATGCGCTAGAATATTTGACGATACCAGAATTGGAAGAGACGATCTATGGGATCAAAATGCGTCTTGAGGAAAATGAACGCGCCAATGTTACTCGGATGATCAAGGTAAAAAATAAAACAAAGTGAATGCCGCGTCAGTCGAAAATCTGCTTGGCACAAAGGTAGGAAAGAAAGATGAAAAAAAGAATGTCCAAAAAAATCAGTGCACCGCAGCTGGTTACACTGGTCTTTATGATGTTGATCTTGATGGGAACTGGGTTGCTTATGTTACCAGTTGTAACAAATGATGGGCAAGGTGTGCCTTTCTTAGATGCATTGTTTACCGCAACTTCCGCGATTTGTGTGACAGGACTTTCGACTTTTTCCATTTCTGAACAGTATAATATGGGCGGACAAGCGATTCTTTTGATCTTGATCGAAATTGGGGGGATCGGTTTTATGTCGATCCCAGTTTTCTTTTATATCTTAGCAAAAAAAAGGGTCAATTTAAGCACTCGGATGATTCTAAGAGAATCCCTCAATCTTGACCGAATGTCTGGCGAATTTCAATTGGCTTGGTACATTATCCGCATCGCATTTTTGATTCAATTTTTAGGGATCTGCCTGTTGGCTCTGTCTTTTGTGCCACGCTTTGGTTGGCAGCAAGGCCTATGGTTTAGTATTTTTCACGCCATTTCTTCCTTTTGTAATGCTGGATTTGATCTTTTTGGGAATAGTCTGGTCTCTTTTCAGTCGGATCCTTTTGTTTTAGGGGTCATTAGTCTTTTGATCATTGCCGGCGGCTTAGGCTTTCTGGTCTGGTTTGACTTGTTAGCTACTTCAAAAAGACGCTCGTTGCACAGCCGTATTGCCTTGTTGGCAATGATTGTTTTGCTGATTTTAGGGACGGTTGGTTTTTATGTGACCGAATATCACTCCAGTATCGTATCAGGCGATTCCATTGTTAGTCGCTTTTTCCAGTTATTTTTTCTTGCTGTGACCCCTCGAACGGCTGGATTTTATAGTATCGATTATGGCCAGATGAGTCAGGCTGGGTTAATGTTGACGATGATTCTCATGTATATCGGCGGTACTTCTGGATCGACTGCCGGAGGGCTGAAAACCACGACGGTCTCAGTGTTGATCATTAAGATTCGTAGTTTGTTGAAAGGGCGCAAACGAGCTGAAGTTTTTGGCAGAACGATCAAAGAGGCGGCTGTTTCGCGGGCGTTCACGCTCTTTTTCTTAACACTGAGTCTTTGCTTTATTGCCATCTTCTTATTATCCATCACAGAATCGATGCCGGGGAATCCTCAGTTTGGACTGGAATACATTGCTTTTGAAGTTTTTTCGGCTTTTGGAACAGTTGGATTAACAATGGGATTGACTCCGTATCTTTCTGTATTTGGTAAATTATTGATCATCTTATTGATGTTTATTGGTCGTGTAGGCATCATGACGGTTGCTTTTTCATTGATGACAAAAGCCAACCGCCGAGAAGCCGGATACAAATTCCCGGATGAAACGGTCATGATTGGCTAAGATCTGTTATTAATAGTTGTTTTGGATCAATGGAAATCATCCCCGAAAAATATGGCCGACTTTTAGGTTAGTTTAAGGTTTCTCGTCTAAGATCTTCCTAAGAACTAAATGAGTCAGTTGCAGCATTTCGTTAGAGCTGCTAGGACAATCCAAAGGTGGGAAGACCATGAGCTTGTGGGAATTGTGGTTTGTAGGAAAAACTTTTGTGACCGTGTTGCTAGTCGTTTTTTTACTAGAATGGCTGTACTTGTTACGGAAACTTTCAAGAAAATCGCAGCAGTTGATCTATTTACTGCTGATTTTGGTTGAATGGCTCAGCAACGGCTGGATCGGGCTCCTAACAAGTTTAGTATGCGGAACGTATTTTTTCGGGCATTGGAAAGAGCATGCTGATACGACTGCATCGATTCAATCGACAGTGTATGGTGATGGGCAAGAGGGTACTGAAAACTTGATGCAAAAATACTAGCATGGCTTGGGTCAATGGGAACTATTGCCGCTGATCTGCTTCTTCATAGAAAAGACACTGCTAGTTAAAAAGAACCTGTGGTAAACGAAAAGATAACTTTTCGCAGCACGGGTTCTTTTTGATAGGATTCAGTGAGTGATTTACGCCGTTTTGCTTACTACGTGGAAATAGCCTTCTTTGTCTTGAATGATCCAGACATTTTGATTGTCATTCTTGACGATGACGATTCCTTGTACGACCTCATTGGTGACTGTGCGAAATTCTTCTTTATTCATTTCGATACCTCCAAGGTAGATTCCAATTATTTTCAGAAGGGGGCAGCACGACAGTAGAGAAAAAGCCGTGCTGCAAAGCAAAAAGAAAATTAATTGGTAGCTATAGTATACAGGCAAGATATTGAGTTCTAGTCAATTTCATGTAAATAATCGGTTAAAGGAGAATCAATCTGTCAAAGAAAAACGCAGTTTCATTTTGGTATTGCCTCTTTCCACCATTTCTCCTAGTAATTGAGTGGCATGTGATAAGTAAAGCCGGGCCATTTCACGGTTGGCTTCTTCCAATAACTGATTTGTTAATGGGATTGTCTGATCGATCTTCTGTTGAATCGCTAAACAATTTGCCATGATTGTTTGTTCAAACCGTTCTGCTAGATCGCTGTATAGATCATAGTCTTGATCCCCGATCAGTGCTAATGTTTTAGTCAACCAATAGCTATTTCCCGGATCGTAAGTAGTGGTGGTATCACAATAACCTTTCGGGGTCTCATTCACATTGCTGTAAAAAGGGACCACTCCATTGAAGGTATTGGGACCAAAAGCTAGCCAGTGAACGCCTGCAATTTCATCAGGTACGTGACTGCGCACTTGGAGAATATGCACTTGCTGATTGCGATTGAGAGCAATCGAACGAAAGCGAGTTCTCTCACTAGCCGTTCCATTCCCGTACGGATCATAAGGGGTATTTTGAAAATGACTGCTCAACGCCCACTTTACATCCATCACGCTGATTTTCTTTTTCGGAAGACAAATGAAAGGTAGATCTTGGTCAAGCGGATCCGACGCGGTTTCGCTGAACTGTTTTTGGATATACCAAGCTCTAGGGTTGTTATAACGAGTATCTTTTTCTGTTGCACTGCCGAAAATATGACGTAAATTGATTCCTTCAAAGTCTGGATTTAAGTGATTGCTGACAATCATATCAGGTAAATCGTCGGAAAATAAAGTATCTTGAGAATCAAAATCGAAGGTAGCGATATTCATTCGATTCGGGGCGATCACATAAGCATCATCAGGAATTCGGATCGCTGCCCAATGATGTCCGCCAATCGTTTCCATATACCAGATTTCTTCTCGATCGGCAAAAGCCAAACCATTAGACTCATAGGTACCATAAGTTTCTAGTAACTCGCCTAAGCGTAAGACTCCTTCTCGAGCAGAACGGATATAGGGAAGCACGATACTGACAAAATCTGCTTCTCCAATGCCTTCTGTTACCAAAGGATCGATAGCTAAAACTCTCGCATTGGTAGTGATCGTTTCTGTGGCGGTCATGGCGACATTGGCGCTGTTGATTCCTGAAGCAGCCCAGACTCCTTGAGATTCATCTGCCTCAGGCGTAGAAGTATACCTTAGGGGATCTTTCGGTAAAGGAATACTGCACCCGCTTAAAACAGCATGGAACGTAGCAGGCTGTTGTTCAGGTTGGATTACGACAAATTTTTGTGGTAGAGACACTGCCCCGGCATCTTCATTGCGAGCAATGAGGGTCGAGCCATCGAGTGATGCGTTTTTGCCTACCAGCATGGTTGTACAAGAAGCTGATTTGCGTGTCATTGACAAAACTCCGATCTTCAGATTATTTTGTTGATAATTGAACATAGTATAGCGAGTAAAAGACAAATTGACAATCAACTTTCGACTAAAATTTAGTTCGCTTTCTGTGTGACTTTTAGTAAAATAGGAAAGAAGGAGTGAAGAAAATGAAACGAATCGTTATTTTTAGTTTGCTGTGGCTGGCAGGGATTGGATTGAGCGGCTGTTCTGAAGCTACTACCCAGACAACAACGACTGGCAGCAATCAAGCTACAGCTAGCTCGGTGGTTAAGCAACAGACGGCTGAGATCTCATTTGTGAACAAGACAGATGCGCAGCCTGAACAAATACCAGCCAAAACGGTGTCATTCAAAGAAGGAACCTCTTTAATGGAGATAATGAAGGAAAATTTTGATTTAGTGGAAGACAAAGGCATGATCACCAGTATTGAAGGATTGGCGCAAGATGAAGCGGCTGGTTATTATTGGACCTATACGATCAATGACGAGATGGTCAATACCGGCGCAAAAGATACATCTCTTACCGAAAAGGATCGAGTCGTTTTTACCTATGAGAAATTTTAAACCGACAAAAATGTCTTTTTCCGTGCAAGAGATTGCTTATCTTGCTTTGCTAGTAGCAGCATCAGTGGTGGGGCGTACACTGTTTCAACCACTGCCAAATGTACAACCAATGACCGCAATTTTCTTATTGGTGGCTCTTTATTTAGGCTGTGTCAGAGGACTGATCGTCGCATTGCTATCCCTTTTGATTACGAATTTTTACATGGGGATGGGAATTTGGACGATTGCTCAGGCAGTAAGTTATACAGTCGTGATCCTCATGATGAGCGGGTTAAGACATGTTCAAATCGTTAAACGTTCCTTGATCTTGCAAGTGATTTTTAGTATTTTAGCAGGGTTCCTTTATGGATTTGTGGTCTCCTTACTCAGCGTGTATCTGCTAGGCTTACCAAGCTTTTGGGGCTATTATCTGCAAGGAATAAGTTTTGATACGCTGCATGCTGTTGGAAATGGCTTCTTTTATGGACTACTTGCGCCAATATTTCGACGACTTTTTCACCGTTATTATCCAGCTAAAAAGCTCATTCATTAGTGCAATCTGCTGATTCAGCGCTTTATTGCATTCATTGCCAGTGTCATTGATCTGTCTCAAAGAATGATCAATGACACTGGTTTTTATATCGATATCTGGCAAGATTCTCCTTGTAGATGCTGCTACAAGCATAATTGTGTTGTTCTCTTACAAAATCGGGTATTCTTAACCTATACTGGAAAGGGAGCGGTTTCAATGAAGTGGATCGTAAAAAAAGAAGATCTAGAAGCATATCGGACGAGATTCAATGGGAAACTGGCTGGCTATGCTGAAGAAGCTAAAGTAATGGCGATTCCTTTGCCAAAGTATTATATCGTAATTGTTGATGAAGAAAAAATTAGTTTGATTCAATTGGATTTGAACTTTGAACAAAAAGCCATGGAAACCGTGCTGATCCATGAGATCACCACATTGAAAATTACTGGTGTCATGAACAAAAAAGTGTTGATCCAGACGCCTTCTAAAACTATCAAGGTTTTGATTAAACCGATGGCGATCGGAATCAAAGAAGAGCAGCAACAGTTGATCGATACGTTTACCCGGATGGCGAGCTGACTACTTATTTTAGAGGAAAAATCAAAAACGGATCAAACGCCAAGCTGGCGGATTGATCCGTTCGTTTATTCTGGGGTTCCCACAATTTTGATGTATTCATCGATATTTTTGATTTTCATATGTTTGATCACTAACTGTTCACGTTTGTTCCATTTGCCTTCGACTTCTAGCTGGTACTTGTTGAGAGGTAAGCGTAAAACGTAACTAGAAAGGTAACGGTCTTTAATAATACAGTTGATGATTTTATGGTCTTCTAATAATTGGATTCCAGTCAGCATCATCGGAGTTTCTTGAAAAACACGACTGTTGACTAACAATCCTACATGTGTTTCATTCATTATTCGATCCTTTCTGAGAAAAATAAATTCTCGAATATTCTTCTTTTCTATGTTACCCGATTTATCTAGGAAAGGCAATTCTGGAAAACACCTAGCAACGCAAATCACGGAATAAAACAACTGGTGAAGAGGAATCACTACACGATTGAATGGCAGAAAGTTTTTACAGAAAAAAGACACAGAAAAAAAGATACAGAAAAAAAGACAGAATAAAGAGATCTGAAACGGCGAGACAAAAGGAATGAACACAAAGAATGAATAAATAAGAAGCACACGAATAAACAAGGATTTTTGATGGCACTTAAAGAGAAAGCGTGCGAAAACATATCATTTCTTAACGTTTAAAAAAGGCAACTTTTTGTTTGAAGTAGCTTAGAGAAAGGGAGTTAAGCAGAAATACGTTCTTCTAGAGGAAATGGCACCTGTAAAAGAACGAGGACTGCAAGCTTGAAAACAGGCATTTCAGCAGATTTCTGTTAAAATAATAACTATAAAAGAATTGGAGGAGACACATATGAAAAAATCTGGATTCGTAGTAGGTTTGATTGGCGCGGCTTTTGGTCTGGCAGTTTATAATAAAATGCAGAAGATGACTGTCAACAAAGATTCTGTTAAAGGCAAAGCAAAAGAAGTTGCGGGAAATGTCGTTGGCAACGAAAAAATGCAAGCAGAAGGAACATTGGATCAAGTTGTCGGTGCTTCTAAAGAAGTACTAATGGACTTGAAAAATTCTGTGACCTCTACCATTGGGGTTGGAACTCCAGACAAGGTGGCTGGTAAAGCCAAAGAGGCAGCAGGCGATATCACGGATGATCCGACAAAAAAAGCAGAAGGCTTTGTTGATCAAGCAGCAGGGCATTCTAAAGAAATCATTGCAGATCTTAAAGACAAATCTGAGTCAATGGCACAAGATGTCAAAGACAAATTCGACCAAAAATAGGATGTAGTGAGAGACAGGCCCTCTGTGCCTGTCTTTTTTTTTGTGGCTTTTTTTGCAAACAAAAACAATGATCCTGTCACCTGAAGAGCGACAAGAACGAAGGATCGGTGTGCAATGATGGGATCGCTGACAAAAGCAGTAATTGATGCTTGACACATGAATGTACGTTCATATATAATGAAAATGTAGATATGAACATATATTCATTTGTAAGCAAATGATGCACTAACTTTGAAGGAGGCTTTTCTTATGTCTACCCACTCTTGCAATCATTCAACACCACACACTCATGCAGCAGAGGCAAGCCATTCCCATGGCAACGCCCCGTTACGCAATTATTTAGTAGGAGTTATTCTTTTTATTGCTGCTTTATTGGTACCGCAATTGGTCGTTAAAGATTTATTATACAGTGCCGCTATTCTTTTAGCAGGGTATCATATTATTTGGGAAGGGATCGAAGACACCATCAAAGATACCCGCAAAAGCAGACACTTTAAACCGAATGTTCATTTATTAATGACATTGGCTGCCTTTGGTTCAGTATTGATCGGCAACTTCAATGAAGCTGCCTTGCTGATTCTGATTTTTGCCGGGGCTCACTTTTTGGAAGAGTATGCAGAGGGCCAAAGCCGCAAAGAAATCACGAACCTCTTGAAGTTGAATCCGACAGAAGCCCGTCTGGTTAAGGCAGATGGCAGCATTGAGAAAATTGCAGCAGAGCAAGTCAAAAAAGGGGATAGGCTGCAAGTTTTACCAGGGGACCAAATCGCAACAGACGGTAAAATCCTCTCGGGAATCAGCAGCATCAACGAAGCCTCCATCAACGGTGAAAGTGTTCCCCGTGAAAAAACTGTTGGGGATGAAGTTTTCGGAAGTACGATCAACGGTAACGGCACTTTTATGATGGAAGTGACAAAAGACAGCAGTGAGACAGTTTTTGCTAAAATACTCTCTGTTGTGGAATCGGCACAAAACAATCAATCAAAAACAGAAACCCGCATCAAAAAAATCGAGCCGCTTTATGTGACAACGGTCTTGATTTTGGTACCCTTATTTATTTTGACAGCACCCTTTCTTTTTGGTTGGGATTGGTCAACCAGTTTTTACCGGGGACTAGTGATGATGATCTCTGCTTCGCCCTGTGCATTAGCCGCTAGTGCAGTACCTGCTAGCTTGTCTGCTATCTCAAACTTAGCAAAACGGGGCATCTTATTTAAAGGCAGTTCTTATCTTGCAAATATGGGACAAACAAAAGTAGCCGCCTTTGACAAAACTGGCACATTAACGATTGGTCAACCACAAGTGACCGATGTTTTCTTTGCTGAAGAAACAACTGAAGCGCACCGTCAAGAGTGGGTATCGCTGATCTTGGCCATGGAAAAGCAAGCAAATCACCCATTAGCGGCTGCCATCGTAGAGCATTTTGAGAAACAAGAAAAGGCACAACCATTAGAACTTTCCGTTAACAACCAAATTGGTTCCGGTCTGACGGCTGTAGTTGAGGGAAAAACCTATCGAATTGGCAAGCCAGCGGCGACGTTTGCGCATTCATCATTTGCTGAGCAACGAGAAACCTTGGAACAATCAGGCAAAACGGTGGTTGTTTTTTCGGTGGATGATCAGCCAGTTGGACTGATCGCATTGATGGACTTACCGAATCCTCAATCTAAAGCGGTCATAGATGAACTGCAGCAATCTGGTATTCGAACAGTCATGATCACAGGAGACAGTCAAGCAGCTGGACAAGCGATTGGTGATCAGCTTGGAGTAGATCAAGTTGCTGCAAATGTTCTGCCAGAAAATAAGGCTCAGATTATCCAGCAGTTGCAAAATGAATACGGTCAGACAGTCATGGTTGGAGATGGTATCAATGATGCGCCTGCATTGGTACAGGCCGATATCGGTTTTGCTATGGGAGAGGGATCGGATGTTGCAATTGAAGTGGGGGATGCGGTGATCATGAAAAATGATCTAACACGCTTTACCTACGCACTAAAGACCGCAAAAAAACTAGATCGGATTATTTGGCAAAATATTTTCTTCTCTATGTTTATTGTGGCATTACTGATCGTATTGAATTTGCTAGGCAAAATGAATATTGGGTTAGGCGTCTTTGCTCATGAAGGCAGTACATTACTCGTCTTATTCAACAGCTTGCGCATGCTTGCACCAATGAGTGAGACAGTCGCCCATACATCAAAAAAATAATCAAAAAACGCTTATGCTGATTTAATGGCCATCCAGCATAAGCGTTCGCTTTTTTATTAAACAATGTCATTGATTGTACGCTGCAGAAGAGCGAGGAAATTGGTCGATTTTTGCTAAGCGCTGATCGATTCGTTTGATGATGCCTTCTGAAAACTCGAGGTTCCTGATAGAAGAACGAGCCGCTAGCAACAATTGTTTTTCTTGCATCAAGTCCTTTTGGATTCGATAAATATTGGCCAAGCGTTCCACATATTCATAATGGGTGTAGTCCGTCTGGCTGATCAAAAACTTCAATAGATCTGCTGCCTGCATATACGCTTCTTGCGTATAATAAGTGATGGCTTCACGGTATAACTTGATTTCAAATTCTTCGATTTTTTGGGAATTTGCTTTTAAATCCCGCCATTCGTTGATTGAAATTTTTTTTTGGATATTTCCCAAATCGTCATACAAAAAAATCACAGGGACGTCATTGGGATGTTTTGTTTCTTGTTTGATTTTTTTCATGTCGTACCTCCTGCGTTTTTTGCTCCGTTTTTACTGATCATTTCTCGTTGATACAGTCTATTGTAAAAGCAAAGCAACAAAAAGTCTACATGAAGATGTCAAAAGAATTGTTCTTTTAGCGCATTCTCATCTTAATAACTACGTTTTCTTTGAAAATGATTGATTAAATCCGAGATCCCCATAAAAATCAAGACTCCGCCAAAAATTTGGAAGAACAAAAGCCACGTTTGAAACGGATTGAAAACAAGAATGATACCTGCCACAATCACGAATAAACTGAAAAGCAAACCAGTGATAAATGGTAAGCCATTGCGTTTTTGATTAAAGCTTGCCATCAAACGCGTACAGCCACTGATCGTGATCATGATTCCCAAAAAGAATGGTACGATCGATAATAGTCCCTTTGCAAAAACGAGAATAGCTGCGGCGGCAATCAAAAGCAGGATCCCCGTTGTCATCTGCATATTCACATAGCCGGTTTGCCGTTTTTCTTTGTAACTAGAATAGAGGTTGATCACCCCAAGGCAGGCAACATATCCGGCAACTAAATAGACAATCGTATTAAAGACACTGCGAGGAGCAATCAAAATAATCAATCCAGCAATCAAAAATAAAATCGCTCGTAATAAATCGTATCGTTGGATTTTCTCGAAAAAAGTATTCATAAGTTCAGTTCCTCCTTTTTTTACTATTGTAGCGGATTTCTTTCAAAATAGAAAATAGAAACGCGTTGTAGGATAATTCTGCTTTTGAAGCAGCAAATTATTTGGTAAGATAGATGAAACAACAAAGAATGGAGAAAACTATGAGTGTATTAACGCTTTTAATGTGTCTGTTCACGGTCGTCTTGTATTTGTTTCTCGCTGTCGTCCGCAAAGACATTCAAATTGTTGCAGCCAGCCGTAAAGGCGGAAAAGCAGCAATTGCTTTCTTTTCATTGGTGGTCATTATAGCAATGTTTTTTATGGAAGAAACCTTTGAGAACCGCTTGCGAGGGGTCGTATCTGGATTGCTTTTCTTAAGTTTTGTTTTTGATAGCAGAGGGTTAGCTGAAGATCGATTCATTATTCATCCACTAAATATTCGCGGGATCTTGTATCAGGAAGTGGATCGGGTGGTACTGTATCAGGAGAGCAAGGACCAATGGATCAAAATGAATTTCTTTCGAAGAGGGATGCGAGGACCACTGTTGAAATTCGAGCGTCCAATGGAAGAATTGGTCCTGTTTTTGACGGAGCATCTAAATGAAGGAACACCGATCGATATTCTAGTTGATCAAGAGCCAAAAGGTCATTGAATTTTTTTAAGCGATCATATAAATTGAGAGAATCAATTGGCCGGGCCCCTTTGACTGCAAAAGCAAAGAGACCCGGTCAATTTTTTAGTTTAAGGGACTATCCAGTTGATTTTTTTGGCAAAATTCGAGTACGCCGAATACAGGAAGCAAGCTAGGTTTCTGACCGAACGTTTTGCTATTTTTTGTTTAAGAAGAACAGGGTCTTACCCTTAAATAAAGGGAATATGGTAGAATTGAGTATCAACTTTATTGTTTTAATTGAATAGGTTTACATACAAAGGAGGACGATGCTGTTGGTACAAATAAAAGAGGTCCTCAAAACCGTTTTGTTCGTTGCTCTGTTTGGGCTGTTACTGTTTTCGTTGCGACAATACGTCTTCACCCCTGTGATCGTTAAAGGAGATTCTATGGATCCAACATTGCATGATGGGGAGCGTGTGATCGCTATGAAAAACACCCAAATCAGCCGGTTTGATATCATCACATTTGAAGCACCTGATGAGGTGGGAAAAAACTACATTAAGCGTGTGATCGGATTACCTGGTGATGTGGTGGAATACCGTGAAGACACTTTATTCATCAATGGGGCAGCATATGAAGAGCCTTATCTTTCTGCTTTTCGTTCAAAATTAACCGATGGTTATCCACTGACTTCTGACTTTACGATGGCTGATTTCGGTGTTGAACAAATTCCAGAAGGAAAATTGTTGGTGTTAGGGGACAATCGCCGAATCTCTAAAGACAGCCGGACCATTGGTTTGATTGATCAGTCAGCCGTATTAGGAGATGTCAAATTTATTTTTTGGCCCCTTAAAGATTTCGGAAGCATTCCGAATCAACACTCTGAGTAAGCGGAAGTCCGACTCGCTCAGAGCTTTTTTTTAAAAGAAAATTTGTTATACTATTTGTTATGAAGACAATGAAAGAAAAATTGTCAACGGATCAATAGAGAGCATCAAAACTGTTATTTTTCATGAGCAGGTTTGGTAGATGCAGGAGTTGATCTTTACTTACGATAGAAGCGACGATAAAAGTAAAGGAGTCTTCGTATGAGTTTACGATTTATACTAGGCGATGGACGCTGCGATCACGAACAAGCGATTTTGGACGCAGCTAACGCTTGGTTGGAAAAGCCACAAACAGAAGTCTTTTTTCTTGTCCCTAACTACAATAAGTTTGAACGAGAAAGAGAGATTCTGCAGGCGCTAAAACAAGGCACTGGAGATTTTGCCTCGATTCGAGCTCAAGTCTATAGTTTTCACCGTCTGGCCTGGTTCTATCTTCAACAAACTGGCTGGTTGTCAAAAACGGCCATTACAGATACCGGTGCAACCATGATCCTTCGCAAAATACTTCTCGATTTGGAAGAGGAGTTGATTCTTTTTCGAGGAGAAATCAATAAACCTGGGTTTATTCAACAACTGTTGTCTCTTTATCAAGAAATGCAGACAAGTAATATCGCAACCGAAGATCTGCATCTCGGTGGAACGATGAATAGGAGCAACGGAGAGGATGCGTTAAAGTTTTCCGAACTCGCATTGATCTTTCAGCGTTTCGAATTAGAAATGGTGACCCGGGAACTGCAAGTGGAACAACCGCTGGCACTACTAACACGTTATCTGCAGCAAGGGTCTAAACCCAATGAATTAATGAACGATCGGCCTGATCTTTCGGAATCATTATTTATCATCAGTGGTTTTTCAGCATTTTCAACTCAAGAACAGAGTGTATTAAAAGAATTGATGAAACAAGGGCACGTCGTTGTCGATTTGCTTTTAGATCATGGATATCCCCAAGAATTACCTTCACCATTAGATTTGTTCTATGAATCGGGCCGCAGTTACCATCAATTATTTCTTGACGCTAGAACGGAAAATGTCGCCATTTATTTGGATCAAAAGCTTTCACCTTCTGAAGCACAGCAAGTGACACTAGAGAAAGCTGCCGCATACAATGAAGTGGAATCCTTTTGGCGTAAAACCCAGAATCAGCTCCATTATCAGCAGCAGCAACCAGTTTCACCGTATCTAGAAATGTGGAAAGTTGGCAATCCTGAAGAAGAAGTCCGGCAAATGGCTGCGAAAATCCGCGCATTGATCAGCGAGCAAAAAGGAGCAAAACTGCGTTATCGAGACATTCAAGTCTTGACACTGCAACCAGAGATCTACCATCAATATATTCCAACGATTTTTAAAGAATATGAGATTCCGTTTTATATTGACGAAGAGCAACTCATGGCTCAGCATCCGCTCGTTGAATTCTTGAATGCCTTCTTTGCTTGTGCAGATTATGGCTTTCGTTTAAATGACATTTTTCGACTGTTGCGTACGGAACTTTATTTGCCACCAGCATTCCAACAACAAGAAGACTGGCTGGCTGCCCGGGATGCATTTCGACAATTAGTAGACATTACAGAAAACCAAGCACTGGCTCATAACTTCCAAGGAAAAGATTGGACCCGTGAGAGAGACTGGCTCTTAGTGGACTATACATTGACAGGAGAAAACGCATCTGGCATCGCTGAATTGACAGATTATACGAATCAATTGCGCCGCTATTTCCGTCAAGATATTTTTGGCTCCTTGAAAAACATTCAAGAGACAAAGACGAACCGGGAAGCTGCAGGTGCTTTATACCAATTTTTACTTTCAGCAGGTGTTGAACAGCAATTGATTCATTGGCGAGATCAAGCAATCTCACAAGGAAAACTAGAGCAAGCTCGCAACCATGAACAAACATGGCAAGCTTTGATCGATCTTTTAGATGAATTTGTGGCTATTTATGGCGATGATCCTTTCGAACAGTCACTCTTTGAAGAAGTATTGATGACGGGTTTGGAGAATCTGACTTTCGGGAAAATTCCGACAGCAATCGATCAAGTCAATATTAATCGTTTTGATCTAGTACGACCTCGGCAAGCAAAAATCACTTTCGTACCAGGATTGAATGAGACGGTGTTGCCAAGAAGGATCGAAAATAAAACATTGTTGACTAACGAAGAAAGACAACATCTCAATCAATTGTTTGCGGGAGAAAAATATCTACGCGATACGATTATCGAAAGTAGCGCCAAAGAGCCGTTTCTTTTTTATGCGATCTTATTGTCTTCCACGGATAAACTCTATTTGTCTTATGCATGCAATTTTGATACCCAGCAAAATATCAAATTGTCCCCATATCTGGCTCGTCTGCTTGAATGGTTAGATGTTTCTTTACAAGACCGGGGCATCTTATCTTTAACCAGTGATCCAGAAGCCTACGTCGGCACGTATCGGGGATTAATCTATCAGTTGAATAATCTAAGTCAGCAGGCAAGAAAAGAACGACAGAATTTGCCGGCACAGTGGCAACGATTCAAACAGGCTTTATTGCATTCGCCTGAAAAGCAATTAGCCCTTAGAGTATTTGAAAGCCAGACCCATCAAAACATTCCAGTCCCGTTGTCTCAAGATAAAGCCGTTGCTTTATATGGGCCATCCATCTACAGTTCGATCTCGCAACTGGAGACATTCTACCAGTGTGAATACAAATATTTTGTCAGTTATGGACTACGCTTGAAAGAGCGGGAAATCTATGGACTTAACTCAGCGATTACTGGTGAATTTTTCCATGATGCACTCGATCGCTTTGTCAAAGTATTGATCAGTGAGAACATCTCATTGACGCAGTTGACCATGGATCAACGGCTCCAATTTGTTGAAAAAGTGTTGCAAGAGATTTTTGGAGAAGTCCGCTATACATTATTGTCCAGTTCGGCCAGAATGAATTTTATTCGTTATCAACTAGGTAAGACGATTCAGCGAGTAGCTTGGGCATTAACGAAGCAAGGACAAAAAATGCACTTCTCACCGCAAAAAACCGAAGTACTGTTTGGACAGATCGCTGGCGCTCAAGGGATCAATGGCATCGAGCTGCCTTTAAGCAGTGGGGGCAAACTGCATGTGCGAGGAAAAATCGATCGGGTAGATGCAGCAAAAACCGAAGAAGAGCAGTGGCTTTCAGTCGTAGATTACAAATCAAGCAGTCGTGAATTTGATTTGACAGAAGCATACTATGGCTTAGCAATGCAGTTGATCACTTATTTAGACGTTGCGCTGAATGATGCTGTGCAGCTAGTTGGTACAGAAAATGTGCGCCCGGCTGGGGCTTATTATTTACATGTCCATGATCCAGTCTTAGATGGTCAAAAATCCTCTGAAGAGGAACGGTTGAAGCAATTCAAATATGATGGGTTGTTTCTGGATGAACCCTCATTGTTTCCACTTTTGGATCATGAATTGTCAAACAGCAGCAATTCGGCAGTTTTTCCGATTCGCAAAGACAAAAGCGGGACGTACCAAAAGACACCACAAGCCAAAAACAAGTTTTACACTGAAGAAGAGATTCGCTTGTTGAGGCAGCACAACCGCAAAAATATGCAGCAAGGTGCGGAGAAACTTCTCAGCGGCGAAATTGCCTTGAATCCGTCTTATAAGCTGAAAGACAAAAAGCGCGCCTGTGAGTTTTGCCCATTTCGCAGTATTTGCGATTTCGATGTGATGCTGCAAGAAAATAATTATCATCGTCTAGAGAATTTATCGAAAGAAGAGGTTTTACAGCGATTAAAGGAGGAAGAGAATGACTAAGATCCCTCTAAAACCACAAAATGAAACATTTACTGATACTCAGTGGCAAGCGATCTTTGATAAAGGAGACAATCTCCTTGTTTCTGCCTCAGCTGGATCAGGAAAGACCACCGTCCTTGTGCGACGTGTGATCGAGAAATTAAAAGCAGGAAGTCAGATCGACGAATTGCTGATCGTGACCTTTACCGAAGCAGCAGCAAGAGAAATGAAAGAACGGATCCAAGTAGCTCTGCAAACGGCCATTAATCAAGAAAGCCAAGAGCAAAAAAGACAACATTTCGTTCGGCAGTTGCAATTATTACCTACCGCAAATATCTCAACACTACATGCCTTTTGTTTAACGGTCATTCGGCGTTTTTATTATCTGATCGATTTGGATCCTGGATTTCGGATGCTGACAGATGAAACGGAGATTTTGCTGCTGAAAGAGGAAATCTGGACACAATTACGAGATGCACACTACGAAGCAAATGATGAAACCTTCTTTCGATTAACCGAAAACTTCGCCAGTGATCGTTCCGATGAGACGGTTGGTGATTTGATTTTGTCACTCTATGATTTTGCCCGCGCCAACCCTGATCCAGAAAAGTGGCTGGACGGTTTAGCGGTAAATTATGAAGCCGCGGACAATTTAGGGGAGAATCACCTCTATCAGGCTCAAATCAAACCGACGTTGGTAGAAATTGCCGCAACGGCAGAGCATTTGCTGGCAGCGGCCAAACAATTTGCAGATCAGTCACCATTAATGGAAAAAGCAGCAGCACTCGTTCATGCAGAGATTTCTCAAGTCCAAGAAATTCAACGAGTTCTGGCAACAGACGATCTATCCGTCTTATATGATCGCTTGACTCATTTGACCTTTGATCGCTACCCAAGCTATCGGAAAGAAGAACAAAAAGAACTTTCACAGGAAATCAAACCGTTGCGGGATGATGCCAAAAAACTATTAGAACAACTCAAAGGATATTTTCCTTATCCACCAGCAGACATGCTGCAAATGCTGCAACTATCTGAACCGATCGTTGCGACTATGGCAGAGATGACCAAAGAGTTTTTGACTGCTTTTCAAGCCCGCAAGCTAGCAAAAGGGTTGTTGGATTTCAATGATTTAGAACATTTCACGTTGAAAATCTTATTGGGTGATGGCACAGGCAGCGATGCTTCTGTTTATTACCGCGATAAATTTGAAGAAGTGCTCGTGGATGAGTATCAGGATATCAATCGACTGCAAGAAGCGATTCTGTATTGGGTTCGGCAAGTTTCAGGAGACCATGGAAACATGTTCATGGTAGGGGATGTCAAACAATCGATCTATTCATTTCGCTTAGCAGACCCCACTTTGTTTATAGAAAAATATTTGGCATTTGAACATCAAAACGGGGGACGAAGAATCGTTTTAGCAGAAAATTTCCGTTCGCGCCGCGAAGTGCTTGATTTTACGAACTTGGTTTTTCAACAATTGATGGACGAACAAGTTGGACAGATCCCTTATGATGACGCAGCGGCTTTAGTTCCGGGATTTCCGAGTTTTCCTGAAAGCGACGCATTCATTCCGGAACTTTTGCTCTATGAAAAAGAAGCTGAAAGTACTACGAATTTGATTGAAGACAAAACGGAAGGAGAACTTCACGTCACCGCAATCAAAATTCAAGAACTGATCCAATCCCAATTTATGATCTATGATAAAAAAAGACGGGAAGAACGTCCAGTCACTTATCAGGATATCGTTTTACTGACTCCTACCCGCAAAAATAATTTGGTCATCTTAGATGTTTTCAAAAAATTCGGGATTCCTCTGGAAGTCAATGATGCCCAGAACTATTTTCAAGCAACAGAGATCCAAACAATGATCGCATTGTTGCAAATCATTGATAATCCTTATCAGGACATTCCATTAGTGGCTGTTCTCCGTTCACCTATGGTAGGGCTAACGGAAGACGAACTAGCAGAGATTCGGCTAGCGGATCGTACCAGTGAGTTTTACAAAGCGGTCTTGACTTATCAAGACAACCAAAAGGGGCCTGTTTCCGCTTTAAGCAAACGAGTGGATGATTTTTTAAGCGAATTGAATCGTTGGCGGGAAGCAGCTCGCAGACTGCCGATCCCTGATTTATTATGGGATATTTATGATACAACGGCTTACTTGGATTACGTGGTTGGCTTGCCAGCAGGGCAACAGCGCTATGCCAATTTGATTGCATTGATCCACCGAGCAGAGAAATATGAGAAAAGCAGTTTCCGAGGATTGTATCAATTCATTCGGTTTATTGAAAAAATGCAAGAAAAAGATAAAGATTTGGCAGAACCGTTGGCGACGCCAGCTGAAAATGCTGTGCGGGTCATGACTGTCCATGCTAGTAAAGGGTTGGAGTTTCCCGTTGTTTTCTTATTGGATACAACGAAATTTTTCAATTACCAAGACTTTCAAAAGCGTTATATTTTTGAAGAACAACTTGGCGCAGGTATCCAATATATCGATGCTTCGGAAAATATCAAATATGAAACGATTCCTTTTCAAGCCATCAAACAAGTTCGTTTGAAAAAAGCCCTCTCTGAAGAAATGCGTAAACTATACGTAGCATTGACACGGGCCGAGCAGAAACTGTATTTAGTTGGTTCTTATAAGGATCGGCAGGCAGCCTTTAAAGCTTGGCAAGCGGGGTTGACACAAAGTCAGACAGTCCTTGACCCGGCTTTACGTTTAGTTGCAAGAGGCAGTCTAATGGATTGGGTCGGTTTGACATTGATTCGTCATCCAGAGATGGAGCAGTTTTTTACTGATGCCAGTGAACGAAAAATGACGATCCATCATCCTGCAAGATTCCAGATCCATTGGTGGAATCAGGATCAGATTGATCAGCAATTGCAGGTGCAGCCGCCAACAGAGGCAGTTGTGGCTCCGACACCAAGTACTACAGCCCCAGAAAGATTGCTGAACCGTTTAGACTATCAGTATCCTTACAGCAAAGCGACTCAAACCACTAGCTATCAGTCGGTCTCAGAGTTAAAACGTCTATATAATGATCCGGACGATCAAGATATTACTTTACTGGAATGGCATTCCGCGGATCAAAAATTGGCACCTCAGCGCTTTCGTTATGTTGAGACTGAATTAGCTAAACCGCGTTTTTTACAAGAACAAAAACCGCAAGCTGCTTCGATCGGGAGTGCTACGCATCTAGTTATGCAAATGCTGCCGCTGACTGAAGTACCGACGGAAGCATCCTTAGCAGCTTTTATCGATGAATTGGTTGAACGTCAGCTCTTTACGAAAGATGTTGCCGACAAAATTGATCAAGGGAGCATCGTGTGGTTCTATCAAACAGCCGTGGGGCAAACTTTGATCAAGTATGCAACACAGGTAAAACGGGAGCAGCCATTTTCAATGCTAAAAGAAGCTGCCACTATTTTTGAAGGATTTGATGAACCAGATGCCGAATTATTGATCCACGGGATTATTGATGGCTATGTGGAGTTGCCAGATCGAATCATTTTGTATGATTTTAAGACGGATGCTGTATTTGGCAGTGAAGCACAGATTGAAAAGCGCATGCGGGATCGGTATTATGGACAGCTAAAACTGTATTGCCAAGCGTTAGAACAAGCTTTGCAGAAACCTGTGACTGAGACATATCTGGTTTTACTAGCCGCTAAGAAAATAATCGAATGGTAGGCCCTCGAACGGGATTCCTTACAATTCGTAAGCGATGTGCTATAATGATGCACAGAGGTGATAGAAAATGATAAAAGTGGAAACAGATTACGCCCTTTGTCCTAAATTTGAAAAAGCTTTTTCGATTCTAGGGAAAAAGTGGAATGGCTTGATCATTGATGTGCTTCTTGAAGATGGCAAACAACGGTTTGTGGATCTTGCCAAAAAAATCCCCCAAGTGAGCGATCGGGTATTGGTGGAGCGCTTGAAAGAATTAGAACGTGAAGAAATCGTCTGCAAAGAAGACAATCTTTACTGTTTAACACCAAGAGGGGTCGCACTTGAAAAAAGTATGATGAGTGTGAAGCGCTGGGCAGAAACTTGGGTCAGAGAAGAAGAATGCAGTTGATTTCTGGCAAATAATTAGGTACACTAAGGTCAATCGAATAGTTAAAAAGCGTTGATGGAAACTAGTAGTTTGGCTGAAACAGGAAAGGGAGACTTGTCATAGACTGAAAGCAAGTTCTGTATTCGAAAAATGAATTTCATTTCTGGAGCTTACTGAACAAGAATCAGTCGGCAGTCCTACTGTCGTTAGTAGAAGTGAGTGCGTGGACTTTGTCCACGAATGAGGATGGTAACACGAGACGTCGTTCCTTTTTTAGGAACGGGGTCTTTTTTTCGTCTTGACTTATCAGCTATTCACAAAGAATAAGGAGGAAAAACATGTCTTTACAAGAGAAACTAGAGTCATTGAAAGAAGTAACGCTTTCAAAGATCAAAGAAAGCCGTTCAATCAATGAATTGAATCAAATTCGTGTGGATGTCCTTGGTAAAAAGGGACCCATCACGGAAGTTTTGCGGGGAATGAAAGAGTTGTCAGCAGAAGAGCGTCCAAAAGTCGGCAGCTATGCCAATGAGATCCGGGATGCGATTACACAAGCGATTGAGGAAGCAAAAACTTCATTAGAAGCAGCCGCACTAGAAAAGGCATTGGCTGAAGAATCGATTGATGTGACGTTGCCTGGCAAGCAGATGCCACAAGGGACCCGTCATGTCTTGACGCAAATCATGGAAGAAATCGAAGATATTTTTGTGGGGATGGGCTATCAAGTGGTTGAAGGATTCGAAGTCGAAAAAGATCACTACAATTTTGAACGAATGAACTTGCCAAAAGACCATCCAGCAAGAGACATGCAAGATACTTTTTATATTTCAGATGAAGTCTTGATTCGGACACACACCTCACCGGTGCAAGCTCGTACCATGGAAAAACATGATTTCAGCAAAGGGCCATTGCGAATGATTTCACCAGGAAAAGTATTCCGGAGAGACACCGACGACGCGACTCACAGTCATCAGTTCCATCAGATCGAAGGACTGGTAATCGATAAGAATGTGACGATGGGTGATCTTAAAGGGACACTAGAAGTCATGATGCAAAAAATGTTCGGGGCTGATCGCAGCATTCGTTTGCGTCCAAGCTACTTCCCATTTACAGAGCCTTCAGTAGAAGTAGATGTCAGCTGTTTCAAATGTGGGGGAGCCGGCTGTAATGTCTGCAAACACACCGGTTGGATCGAGATTTTAGGCGCTGGAATGGTACATCCGAATGTATTGGAAATGTCCGGGATCGATCCCAAAGAATACTCAGGTTTTGCATTTGGTTTAGGACCTGACCGGGTTGCGATGTTGCGCTATGGCGTCAACGACATTCGGAATTTCTATCAAAATGATGTACGTTTCATCAGTCAGTTCAAGGGGGAATAAATATGTTAGTATCTTACAAATGGTTAAATGACTATCTTGACCTTTCTGAGATCTCACCAAACGAGCTGGCAGATAAAATGTCAGTCACAGGGATCGAAGTCGAAGGAATCGAAGTGCCAGCAGCGGGATTGAAGAAAATCGTTGTTGGGGAAGTCAAAGAATGTGTGCCACATCCAGATTCAGATCACTTATCGATCTGCCAAGTAGATATCGGTGAATCTGAATTATCACAAATCGTTTGCGGTGCGCCGAATATCAAAAGCGGCATCAAAGTGATTGTGGCACTCCCAGGTTCACGGATCGCGGGCAATGTCAAAATCAAGAAAGGCAAGATGCGCGGACAACAATCCAATGGGATGATCTGTTCGCTGCAGGAATTAGGCTATTCTGATAGTGTGATCCCTAAAGAATATGCGGAGGGTATTTATTACTTGCCTACCGATGCCGAAGTGGGGAAGGAAGTCTTTCCCTATCTCGATATGGATGATGCCATCATCGAGTTGTCGATCACTCCAAACCGGGCCGATGCCTTAAGTATGCGGGGGGTCGCTTACGAGGTAGGAGCCATTTATCGACAAACACCAAAATTTGAGACCATTCAACTGAATGAAAGTGCTGTGAAAGCCGCAGACAAGATCAAAGTCAGCGTAGAAAATCAAAAGGATGCGCCAGCCTATCAAATTCGGATCATTGAAAACGTAACGATTGCACCAAGTCCGCAATGGTTGCAAAACCGTTTGATGAATGAAGGCATTCGACCAATCAACAATGTCGTTGATATTACCAACTATATTTTGCTGCTGTTTGGACAACCCCTTCATGCATTCGATTATCAAAAATTGGGCAGCCAAGAAATCGTCGTTCGCCGTGGCAAACCGCAAGAAACGTTGGTCACTTTGGACGGAGAGACACGAACGCTAGATGATAAGAACATTGTGATCACTAATGGAAAAGAACCAGTCGCTTTAGCTGGTGTCATGGGTGGGTTAGATTCAGAAATCACACAAGATACCACAACTGTTGCTTTAGAAGCCGCCTTGTTTGACCCACTAGCGATTCGTTTGACGTCTAAAAAATTCAATTTGCGCAGTGAGTCATCTTCCCGTTTCGAAAAAGGCATCAATCAGGCTGCGATCTCGGAGGCTTGTGATGCAGCCGCTGCTATGATTGCGGAGCTAGCTGGCGGTACAGTTCTACAAGGTGCTGTCAAAGGCGCTGAAGTGACTCCTAAGGATGTTCAAGTCACGATCACATTAGATCGGATCAATCGCTACTTAGGAACACAAATCACGATTGGCGAAGCCAATGAGATTTTTGACGCCTTAGGTTTTGGCTACCAAGAAAATGAAGGTACCTATCAAGTTGTGGTCCCACCTAGACGTTGGGATATTCAGATCGAAGCTGACATCATTGAAGAAGTCGCCCGTATCTATGGCTATGACCGTCTGCCATCGACACTTCCAAGTGGTGAGACAGTTGCGGGGAGCTTAACCAAAGAACAACGCTTGACTCGCAAAGTACGAACACTCCTAGAAGGAAATGGTGTGAGTGAAGCTATCAGCTATGCATTGACAACCGAAGAAAAAGCCCGTCAATTTTGTTGGTTAGAGAGTCAGGTTACCCGTCTGGATTGGCCAATGACAGAAGAGCGTGGTGTCTTAAGAATGAATCTACTTTCAGGACTGCTGGACGACATTGCCTATAACTTGGCCCGCAAAAATGCCAATGTTGCGTTGTACGAAGTGGGGCGCGTCTTTTACAAAACAAGTGATGACCCTCGGGAGCTACCAACAGAAAACAATCATCTAGGACTAGCCATCACTGGCGCCATCACCGAAAAAGATTGGCAAGAAGCTGAACAAAAAGTCGATTTCTATCATATTAAAGGGATCTTGGAAAACTTGTTTGCAAGTCTTTCTCTTACGGATCAGATTACTTATGAAAAGACAACAGCAATCAAAGAACTTCATCCAGGCAGAGCCGCTGCTATCCTCTTACAGGATGAAGTGATCGGTTACCTAGGGCAAGTCCATCCAAGTACAGCAAAAGCTTATGATCTGACTGAGACATATGTTGCTGAATTGGACTTGGATCGTTTGTTAGCAACTGAAAATGCAGCGCTCATTTATCAAGCAGTTTCGAAATTCCCATCAGTTAACCGGGATATTGCACTGTTGGTGGATGAGAAGACGTCGAACCAAACAATCCTGCAAACCATTGAACAAGCAGCAGGCCGTTTCTTGACGGACATTCATCTATTTGATGTGTACCAAGGAAAGAACATCGATAGCAATAAAAAATCAATGGCCTATCGATTGACTTTTGCTAATCCTGAAGCGACATTGACAGATGAAGAAATCAATCAAGCAATGTCGAAGATCACACGTGTGCTAGAAGAATCACTACAAGTAGAAATTCGTTAGTCCCATTGCTGTGATAGGAAACAGTGACATAAAAAAAGAGTGATCTTGAGGAATCAGCAAGATTGTAGCATTTGCAGGGGAAGGTGTTCTCCCTTGCTATGCTACAATTTTTTTTATAATGGATAGAGTAAATATTCTCATGGATAACCACAGCTCGAAGAGTTGCTTTTCCAGTTTTATTTTATGGAAGAAAGGATCGATTGATGGAACAACTGACGGTTTACGATGCACAAAAGCAGCCAACAGCTGCGACGATGTTGCGGGATACGCCAGTCCCTAATGACGGCTACCGAGTTGTGGTGTCTGTTTTATTGTTTAATGAAGCCGGAGAATTACTGATTCAAAAACGACAATCCACAAAAAAAGGCTGGCCTAGTTATTGGGATTATCCTGCTGGCGGGACCGTCAAAGCTGGTGAAAGCTGTTATCAAGCGGCAGAAAGGGAACTATTAGAAGAGTTAGGGATGACACTTTCTTCAGAGAAAATCCCTAGTCGTTTAACAGTGAAATTTGAAGAAGGCTGGAATGAACTCTATTTTGTTCAATGGACCGGCGCTAACCCTGAACTTTGTTTGCAGTAAGAAGAAGTTGCTGAAGCAAAGTGGGTCAATGAAAAAGAGTATCGCGCATTGATCAATGGGTATAAATTTATTCCTTACTTATATGCACCGATCGTTTTCTCGCTTCAAAGTCATCCTGGGGAATATTTTCCGGTCTAAGTTCTTACTCGTGATGGTAGCTTCTTTTTGATAGAAAGCGATTCTGTCGTGATTGAGAAAAATGTTCTCGAATGGTGTTTGCTCACATGTCAATGGTAGTTGAGCAGTTCGCTTTTTTATTTAGGGATCTTTAAATAAAAGATAGTAATTAAAAACAAACCCACCAAGCATACTGGTGGGTTTGTTGGTTGTTCATATTTATGCAAAGTAGTTGATCCCCATTGCTTCTTTCACTTCTGCCAAGGTTTGTGCTGCGACTTGTTCTGCTTTTTCGCTGCCTTTTTTTAAGAGGTTCATGACTTCAGCCGGGTCCTTAGCAAATTCTTCTCGTCGCTGACGGATCGGAGCAAATTCTTCTTCTAAGACATCGATCAGATAGCGCTTGATTTTTACATCGCCTAGACCGCCTTGACGATAGTGCTCTTTCAATGCGGCAATTTTTTCTAAATCTTTGCCAAAGACATCTAAATAAGTGAAGACCATATTGCCTTCGACTTGGCCAGGATCTGCTACATGGATATGATTTGGATCAGTGTACATGCTCATGACTTTCTTTTGAACGATATCCGCATTGTCTGCCAAATAGATTCCGTTGTTCAATGATTTGCTCATTTTACCATTTCCATCGATACCAGGTAAACGTCCCATTCCTTTAGGCGGAAGAACTGCTTTAGGTTCCACCAATACGTCACTATAGATGGAATTAAAGCTATGAACGATTTCTTGTGTTTGTTCTAGCATTGGTTTTTGATCTTCACCGACAGGAACTAAGTTGGCTTTGAAAGCAGTGATATCTGCTGCTTGTGAGACAGGGTAGATGAAGAATCCAGTTGGGACACCTTCCCCAAATTTCTTTTGTTCGATCTCGGCTTTGACGGTCGGATTGCGGCGAACCCGTGCCACACTGACTAAATTCAAGTAATACATGGTTAGTTCCGATAACTGAGGGATTTGTGATTGAATAAATAAAGTCGAGCGGGTCGGATCGAGACCAATCGCTAAATAGTCAAGTGCCACTTGCAAGATATTTTCTGACACTTTCTGTGGATTTTTGGCATTGTCTGTCAATGCTTGCATATCAGCGATCATGATATAAAGTTGATTGTTAGGGTCGTCTTGCATCTCCACTCGTTTTTTTAATGAGCCGACATAATGCCCTAAATGAAGTTGCCCTGTAGGCCGGTCTCCGGTTAATATTGTGTTCACGTTTCATCCACCTCTAAATTCAATATATAGTTCATCTTACCTTGTTTTTCCAAAAGAAACAACTTGTTCTACTAAGGGTCGAAAAAAAACGATGGACAAAAACCTAACATGAGGTTAAAATAATGAAGGTTTTTCTTTGGGGATGATGTGGAAATTAAAACTACCTTTACAAATAGAAAAATTTTGAGCTATAATATGAATCAAATCTTTTCAATTACTCATTTATTTTTAAATATAGACTTGGAGTGTGAATGAATGGCAATGATAGAATTTAAAGACGTGGAAAAGTACTACGGCAAATTCCATGCATTAAAAAACATAAATATTGAATTTGAAAAAGGTGAAGTCGTTGTTGTGATTGGTCCTTCAGGATCCGGAAAAAGCACGATGCTTCGCACAATCAATGGATTAGAAACGATTTCTTCTGGTCACTTACTGATCAATGGCAAAGATCTTTTCAGTAAAGATGTCAAATTGACAGAGATTAGAAAAAACATCGGAATGGTCTTCCAGCATTTCAATCTTTACCCCAATAAAACCGTGTTAGAAAACATCACTTTGGCTCCCATTAAAGTATTAAAACAAAATGAACAAGAAGCGATTGCCTTAGCCGAAAAACTGTTGAACCGTGTAGGCATGCTGGACAAAAAAGATTCTTATCCATCCATGTTGTCTGGCGGACAACAACAGCGGGTGGCTATTGCCCGAGGATTAGCCATGACACCAGAAATGTTGCTTTTCGATGAGCCAACTTCTGCACTGGATCCAGAAATGATCGGTGATGTTTTAGACGTGATGAAAAAAATCGCCAGTGAAGGCATGTCCATGATCGTGGTGACTCATGAGATGAGTTTTGCCCGTGAAGTAGCCGACCGGATCGTTTTCATGGCAGAAGGCCAAGTATTAGAAGATCGTCGCGACGTCGATGGCTTCTTTGAAAACCCAAGAGACGAACGGGCCAAACAATTCTTAAGCAAGGTAACCAATCATTAGGAGGAAAGTAGCTATGAGCAAAAAAATCAGTACAGTGCTGCTCCTTGTATTCGCGCTCATGACCTTTTCTGCTTGTAAAGGCCAAAGTGCTGCAGAACGTGATGTGTTAGCGAGCAGCAAAGAAAGCAACCAAATCATCTGGGGAGTCAAGAATGATACCCGATTATTTGGATTGATGGATATTGCGACAGCTGAAGTCCGCGGATTTGATATCGATATCGCTAAAGCAATTACTGAGCATATTTTAGGACGTGACGGAAGTGCTATTTTTGTCGAAGTCACATCAAAAACTCGAATTCCGCTATTAAAAAATGGCAATATCGATGCAATCATCGCTACGATGACCATCACGGATGAACGGAAGAAACAAGTAGATTTTTCTGATGTTTATTTCGATGCTGGACAATCTTTATTAGTAGCCAAAGATAGCCCGATTCAGGGAATCGAAGATTTAAATGCCAATACGACGGTTTTAGTCGTCAAAGGATCGACATCAGCGATCAATATCCGCAAGGCAGCGCCGGAAGCAAAAATCTTGGAGTTAGAAAATTATGCCGAAGCCTTTACTGCATTACAGTCAGGACAAGGCGATGCGATGACGACAGATAATGCGATCTTATTGGGGATGGCCAGTGAAAATCCCAACTATCATTTAGTTGGCGGTACATTTACAAATGAACCTTACGGAATAGCTATCGATAAAGGACAAGAGCCTTTCTTGAAAGCCGTCAACCAGGCATTGAAAGAAATGCATGAAGACGGTACGTATGATGAAATTTATCAGAAATGGTTCCCTGATGATGCATCTGGGAAAGTTGATTAAAGGAGGAAATTTGCATGCTTGAATTGTTTCAAACTTACGGCGACCAGTTTTTCTCTGGTTTCAAATATACGATTTTCTCCAGTTTACTGGCTTTATTCTTTAGTTTAGTGATTGGTACATTGATGGCGATATTTCAGCTGTCTACCAATCGATGGGTCAAAGGGATCGCTAAAGCGTATGTCGAGTTTTTCCGAAATATTCCTTTGTTGATCATCGTGATGTTCTTTTATGTCGTGGTGCCGATGTATTGGGTGACTTTTGACGGATTTCAAGCGGGAACGATCGGCTTGACCATCTATACGTCTGCGTTTATTGCAGAAACGATTCGTTCTGGAATCCAGACAGTTCCTAAAGGGCAGATGGAGGCTTCTTTGTCCTCTGGATTCACGTACAGCCAGGCCATGCGCTACATTATTTTACCGCAGGCTTTTAAAATCGTTGTTCCGCCACTAGGAAATCAGTTTATCAACTTGGTCAAAAATTCATCGATTTTAGCAATGGTAGCTGGTCTTGACATTATGTATCAAGGTGACTTGATTGCCAGTGAAACCTTTAATACTTTCGACACCTATATTATTGTCGGAATCTTTTATTTGATTATCACATTACCATTATCCTATTTAATGGTTTATCTTGAAAGACGTTGGGCTGTACGCTCATAGAAAGGAGACACTAAATGGAATTTTTCGAAGCTTTTTCTGCCATCAATCTTCGGTTTTTGATCGACGGTCTCCGAGTAACGATCGAAGTCTCCGTCTTATCGATCATCTTTAGTTTTCTGATTGGCGGCCTTGCAGGAGTCTTGCGTTTCACTAACATTCCGTTCTTTTCAAAGATTTTAGGTGTAGTGATCGATGTGATTCGAAACCTGCCGTTGCTGCTGATTATTTTCTTCACGTACTTTGCATTGCCGCAGATCGGTATTCGTTTCAATATTTTCTGGTCTGCAGTTGTGGCATTGACGATTTTTGAATCTGCCATGCTCTCAGAGATTTTTCGAGCGGGGCTTAATGCCGTACCAAAAGGGCAAATGGAGGCTGGTTTGTCTACCGGTTTGAGTTATGTCCAAGTGTTGCGAAGCATTGTGATGCCGCAAGCTTTTAAAGCCATGCTGCCTGCGATCGTTAGTCAATTGATCTCATTGATCAAAGATACGTCATTGGCAGTGATTATTTCACTTCCAGAACTGACTCACCATGCTCGAATTATTTATGGACAAAATACCAATTATGTATTGCCAATGTTTCTTGCGATGACTGTGCTGTACTTCATCGTCTGCTATGCCTTATCGCTGCTTTCTCGCTTCTTGGAAGCACGTCAGTATAATTACTGATTTCTTGAGGCTGCATAGAAACAGTGATTACTAGATCCGAATGACCTTTGATGTCATGCAGTTGCTTTCCTTGGACGAGAGTAGCCAGAGCATCGGAGGTTTTCGGATCTTTTTTTGACCGCAATAGGTTCATTGCTTTCTTGGATAAAGCAATACTTGAAAAATCAGTAAAAAAAGTCCAAAATGGAACTTAGACAAATTTCTTTCTTTCATTAAAAAGGATGGACAACTATGACAAATAAACAACCCATTGGCTTTATCGATTCTGGTGTTGGCGGATTGACCGTTGTTAAAGAAGCGATTAAGCAATTGCCCAATGAACATATTATTTATCTTGGTGATACTGCACGCTGTCCCTATGGGCCGCGTCCGGCAGAACAAGTCATCGAGTATACATGGCAGATGACCGAATTTTTATTGCAGCAAAACATCAAAATGTTGGTGATTGCTTGTAATACGGCTACGGCTGTCGCATTAGAAGAAATCAAAGAAAAATTATCGATTCCGGTAATCGGAGTCATACTGCCTGGCTCTCGAGCTGCTGTCAAAGCAACAAAAAACCAACAGATCGGTGTCATTGGAACTGCGGGTACTATTAAGAGCAATGCGTATGAAGAAGCAATCAAGCTTAAATCACCTCGTTCTGTGGTAGTTAGCTTGGCTTGTCCCAAATTCGCGCCTATTGTTGAAAGCAATCAAGCGCAATCATCGGTTGCCAAAAAAATCGTTGCCGAAACACTGCGCCCCCTCAAAAATAAGAAATTAGATACGTTGATTTTGGGTTGTACTCATTATCCTTTGTTGCGGTCTTTGATCCAGAACGAGATGGGGAGCCAGATCCAGCTGATTGATTCCGGTGCAGAAACAGTGGGTGAAGTCAGCATGCTGTTGGACTACTTTGCTATTGCCAATACAAGCCAAATGACCCAAGAACCGGAATATTTTTTTTATACGACAGGTTCAACAAAATTATTTGATGAAATTGCGAACGAATGGTTGAATGTACCGGTCCATTCGCAACATATCACATTAGGAGGAAATTAAATGCGCCATGATGGCAGAAAAGCGGGAAGTATCCGTCCAGTAGAAATCAAAACAAATGTATTCAAACATCCAGAAGGATCCGTCGTGATCTCATTTGGTGATACCACAGTTATTTGTTCCGCAACGATCGAAGACCGAGTGCCGCCTTTTTTACGGGACTCAGGGAAAGGCTGGGTGACGGCAGAATACAGCATGCTGCCGCGAGCAACGAATACCCGTAATCGTCGAGAAAGTGCAAAAGGAAAGCTGTCTGGTCGGACAATGGAGATCCAGCGACTGATCGCCCGTTCGTTACGGGCAGTGGTAGACTTGGAAAAGTTAGGTGAACGTAGCATTGTAGTCGATTGTGATGTCATCCAAGCGGATGGCGGCACTCGAACAGCTAGTATCACCGGTGCTTTTGTGGCTTTGCGATTGGCGATCGATCAATTATTGACCAACCATAAGCTAACGGAAGATCCTATTAAAGAACATCTTGCTGCCATCAGCGTAGGAATTTTACCTGATAACACTTGTGTCACTGATTTAGACTACGAAGAAGATTCTGCGGCTGCTGTAGATATGAATCTCGTAATGACAGAGTCAGGCCGTTTCATTGAGATTCAAGGAACTGGGGAAGAAGCGACATTTGATGGTCAGCAATTGAACGAAATGCTGATTTATGGCAAAACAGCCATTGAAGAGCTGATTGCCTATCAAAAAGAAGCATTGCTGATCCAAGAACAGCCCCAATACGTTATTCCTGAGAAGACGATCGTGATTGCCACTGGTAATCCTGGCAAAGCACGAGAATTCACCGCAGTTTTTGGTGCTGCTGGCTATGACGTTCGGACATTGAAAGATTATCCCGCATTACCTGATGTTGAGGAAACAGGAACGACTTTCGAAGAAAATGCTCGGCTGAAGGCAGAAACGATTGCAAAAATTCTTGGGCGACCTGTTCTAGCGGACGATTCGGGCTTAAAAGTGGATGCATTAGGTGGTAGACCCGGTGTTTACTCGGCACGTTTTGCGGGTGAACAAAAAAGCGATGCTGCAAATAATGCCAAATTGTTGTACGAATTAACTGATATCCCAGATGAACAACGAACAGCACAATTCCATTGTACATTGGTCTTTGCAGCTCCTGACAAAGAAAGTCTCGTAGTCGCTGCCGATTGGCCAGGCAGAATTGGCCGCATTCCTCGGGGAGAGAACGGTTTTGGCTACGATCCATTGTTTATCCCTGTTGGTTCAGATAAAACGGCTGCTGAAATGAGTGGAGAAGAAAAGAATCAAGTGAGTCATCGTGGTCAAGCCATCGCGAAACTACGCAATGTATGGCAAGAGTGGTTGGAAGGAGAACAAGCATGAAATATTTAATCGTTAGCGATAACCATGGCGATCGTCAAATTCTCGTTGATTTGCTAGCAGAATTTTCTGGGAAAGTGGATACCTTTATCCATTGTGGAGATTCGGAACTGCAACCAAGCGATCCCCTTTGGCAAACCTATCAAGTGGTTGGCGGAAATTGTGATTACAGTCCGGAATACGAGGATGCAAAGATTATCAAAACGCCTCTCGACACGATTTATGTGACCCATGGTCATTTGGCAGATGTTCGTTTTGGCGTGACAACACTCGGACTTCAAGCACAACAAGCTGATGCGTCAATTGCTGTATTTGGTCACACCCACCAGATTGCCTGTGAGAAGGTGGGGCATCGACTATTCTTGAATCCGGGCAGTATTTCTCAACCGCGGGGACCTATTCAAATCAAAAGTTTTGCCATCATAGAAAGTACTGAAAAGCAGTGGATCGTTCAATATTATGATCGTACGTTTAATGAAATCGCTGATTTGCATTTTATTTTTGAGCGCTAAGAAAGCGAAATCAAAAGTAAAAAATTCATTATAAATAAGCAGTTTTACGATATCTTTTTGATTTTTCTAGTAAAATAGAAAAGTAGCTGTGAAATGGAGGCATTCAGATTGATTGGTCAAACAGTAGAAAAAATATTATTAGAAAATCAAGAAAGTTTTTTAGTACCTGCAGAAAACGTTGCAACGGTTCTTTACAATCATCCATTAAACCATGCGTTACTCGTTTTATCGAAAGTCGGCTATTCCAAGATTCCGGTCCTAGATAGTGAGGATCATCTTGTTGGATTGATCAGTTTATCGAACGTGGTCGAAAGAATGATGGACCTGACTGGGTTTAGTATGGACAACTTAGAAGGCTTGACGGCCGCAGACGTGATGGAAGTCAATGTGGCTTGTATCAAAGAAGATGGCGAATTAGAAGACATGCTTCATCTCTTAGTGGATCAGGCATTTTTGCCCATCGTCAATGAGGAAAATGTCTTTGTAGGAATCATTACCCGAAAAGAAATCTTAAAATCTGTCAATCACCTAGCACATGAATTAGAGAAACGGTATATGCTGATCTCAAAAGAGGCCAGTCCTACAGACGAATTACAAGTCATCTAATAATGTATAAAAAAGCACCCCGAAAAAATCATCGGGGTGCTTTTAACGTTTAAGCGGTCAATTGACGCCAATGATTGGCGCACTAGGAATGGTGTAGCCTTTAGCAGTCAGTGCATCGATTGAAGCCGCTAAAAACTCTTCTTTTAGTTTCCACTGAGTTCCGTTGGTAACATACATCGTTGTCCGGATCGCAAAATTATTGTTGCCAAGGTCGACAACACCAAAAATTGCTGGTTTCGTTTGGATCTCTTCCTCGTGAGCAGCAGCCACTGTTTGATTGACTTCGTCAATGATCGACCGGATATCATCTAAGCCCTCTGATGGCAAGATACGCACATCTACAACGACTTGCATATTGGCTCGTGAAGTGTTGCTGATCGTAGTGATATTCCGATTCGGGATATAATGGACAGTCCCATCCACGGATTTTAACTGAACCGTTCGAATACCGACAGCTGTAACTGTTCCTTCTAATGACAAATTCGTCAAACGGATATAATCGCCGACATTGATTTGTTGCTCAGTAATGATAAAAAAACCAGTGATCAGATCATTCATAAAGCCTTGAGCACCTAGTCCCAGTGCCACCCCAGCAATCCCAGCCCCCGCTAAGAGTGAACCAACAGGCACGCCAATCGTTGACAATAACGCATATACAAAGAAGAAACCTAATGTATAGTGGACGATATTGCGGATCAGCGCATGGATCGTGTTGATTCGACTGGCATTATAGGTTCCTTTTTTCTCGTAGGAACGATAAATTCGTTCGATGACATAATTGCTGATTTTCAGCAAAATACCAAATAAAATAATCAAAAAAAGCAGCATCAGAACTTTTTGGATCAAGATACCAACAATAGCCTCCCAATCAATGTTTTGCCACCATTTCTGCAAGGCATTCAATTGTTTTGCGGCAGGCTCCGTCAAGCTGGATCCTGTCGAATCCGTTGTAGCATCTGTCAAAAGTCGTAACATAAAATCCCTCCATCTATCAATAAGTCTATTTTATAGGAGAAAAAACAGAAATGCAAAATTCACTTGTTAAATTTTTATAAAAAGATGAACAAATAAGGGAATATCATTAGTTAGCAAAGAAACAGCAAAAACTCGTCTCTTGGCATAGACCAGTCAAGAGACGAGCACGAGTACATGTGATCATAGAATTACGATAAGTGAACACCTTTATCGACAAAAATCACTTCTCCGATGATACCGCTAGACAATGGACTAATCAGAAAGGCACATGTGTTGCCGACTTCTTCGATGGTCACACCAACATGATCAGGAGTACGATCTTCAGATAATTGGATCAGCTTTTGATAATCTTTTACACCTGTCACAGCCAGTGTTTTGATTGCTCCTGCAGAGATGGCGTTGACCCGGATTTTTTGCGGGGATAATTCTGCAGCTAAATAGCGAACGCTTGATTCGAGAGCAGCCTTAGCAATCCCCATCATGTTATAGTTGGGTACAGCACGTTCTGAACCTAAATAGGTCAAGGTAACGATTCCGGCATTTTCTGCCAAGAGGGGTTTGGCATATTTAGTAACAGCGATCAATGAATAGCTGCTGATATCTTGTGCTAGTGCATAGCCATCTCTTGATATATTTAAAATATCACCTGAAAGATCATCTTTGTTGGCGTAAGCGACAGCATGGACGACGCCATGGATTTCGCCTGCATAGTCTTTGATGGTTTCAAAAGCTTTCGCGATACTCTCATCATTTGCAACATCACATTCAACCGTATACTCATTTTCCTCTAGTAGCCGTTCAAGAGGTTTTTTCATGCGTTCGTTTTGATACGTATAGATGACTTCAGCGCCTTGTTCTTTTAGCGCTTGCGCACAGCCCCAAGCGATACTGCGTTTGTTGGCTACGCCCATCACGACAACTTTTTTTCCAGTTAAGAAACTCATAATTCCACTCCTTAATAGTTTGCATAATAATCAATAATGACGATCGATAGTGGGTCCCACTATCATGATTTCTAATTATTATTCATAATTGTTTGATTGTCAAACTATTTTTTTCTTAATAAATATTTAGTTGCGAAAAAATCAGAACTATGATACTTTGATAATCAAACTATAATATTTTTTTAAGCAAGGAAGGGAACCCCATGAAAAAACTATTGACAGAAACAGAAGTCATGGACTTGATTCCAAATCGCTATCCGATCATTTATATCGATTACGTTGATGAGATTGAATCAGGGAAGAAGATCATTGCCACGAAAAATGTGACGATCAATGAAGATTTTTTCCAAGGACATTTTCCAGGAAATCCAGTGATGCCAGGAGCGTTGATTTTAGAAACATTGGCACAAGCAGGTTCGATCTTGATTTTGAAATCGGATGAATTTCAGGGAAGAACTGCTTATATTGGCGGGATCAACAAAGCAAAATTCCGTCAAAAAGTTGTTCCCGGCGATACCTTGAAACTTGTTTTTGAGATTACAAAAATCAAAGGTTCTGTAGGGACAGCCAATGCTGTGGCAACTGTGGAAGGAAAAAAAGCAGCGGAGTGTGAATTTACCTTTATTGTTGGAGAACAAAAATAAAATAAAGACCAGTGCCTTTAAGGGAAATTTTCAAAGGCATTGGTCTTTTTTGCTTACTTAGCTTCTTGTAAAATCTTGATGGATTTGATTTTGACAGGATCTTTTGGCGTAGAGTCTTCTCCGTTGCTATTCGCCTCACCGGTCGTTTCGGCTTTGGCAATTTTGTCTACGACCTCCATTCCTTCAATGACCTGACCAAAGACTGTGTACTTACCATCTAGTGTCGGAGCACCACCATCTTTGTAGGCGTCAATGATTTTTTGAGGATAAAATTGGATTGCTCGTCCATCAGAGACATCATCATGGTTTTGAACAATAAAGAATTGACTTCCTTGGCTGTTGGGAGCGCTGGATTTTGCCATCGATAACGCGCCGCGGATATGGTAAAGCTGTTTGGATATTTCCTCGCCAAACCCTTTGCCCCAAATGCTTTCTCCACCAGTTCCGTCACCGTTAGGGTCGCCGCCTTGGATCATAAAATCTTCGACGATTCGATGGAAAGTCAAGCCATCGTAGTAGCCATTTTTGGCATGAGTCATAAAGTTTTCGACAGCTTTTGGTGCAATTTCTGGGAATAATTTGATTTTGATCGTGCCTTCTGTGGTCTCAAGTGCAACAAGATCTTCATTTTCTTTTACTTCAGTGGACAACTGCGGCAGTTCCAGAGAATTTAAGTCTACAGATTCTGATGTGGTTGTTTTATCCGAAGAACTAGAAGTAGTTGTTGTATCATTGCAGGCAGTTAATAGAAAGAGGCTAGTTGCTGCCGCCAACGTTAGTATCATTTTTTTCATTTGAGTAAGATCCTTTCATTACTAGACTGTCTTTATCATATCAAAATTTAGCTGGAGTGAAAAGCAGGTATCTATTAAAACCAATAGGAAAGGTGTAGACCACTTATCGGTTGTTTGCTATAATGAAAGAGGATTCATGAACAAAAAACGGATAGAATTTTTAGGAGGTTTGACGGATGGGAAAATTAGGTATTTCAGTTTATCCAGAACGATCAACGTTTGAGAAAGACAAGGCTTATCTTGATTTAGCACACAAATACGGCTTTAAGCGTGTGTTTACAAGTTTGCTGCAAATCGAAGATGATAAAGAAAAAGTATTGGCAGATTTCAAGCAGGTAGTGGATTATGCCAATCAATTAGGAATGGAAGTCATGGTGGACATCAATCCTGGTCTCTTTGATCAATTAGAGATCTCATATGATGATCTTTCATTCTTTGATGAAATGGGTGCTTATGGTGTCCGTTTGGATATCGGTTTTACCGGTGCCGAAGAAGCGCGTATGACGCGTAATCCTTATGGCATTAAAATTGAGATCAATATGAGCAGTGGGACAAACTACGTAGACAATATCATGAGTTATTCGCCAAATACGAATAATTTATTAGGCTCTCACAATTTTTACCCTCATCGATATTCAGGTTTGGGTTATGACCATTTTGTGTATTGCTCAGAAAAATTCCGTCGTTACAACTTGAACACAATGGCTTTTGTGAATTCTCACGAGGCAACATTTGGTCCTTGGCCAACACAAGATGGGCTTTGTTCGTTGGAAGATCATCGTGATCTGCCAATCGCTACTCAAGTCAAACATTTGGTTTTGACAGGATTAATCGATGATATTTCAGTGGGAAATGCCTATGCATCAGAAAAAGAGTTAGCTGCAATGGCAGAAGCCTTCAACGCTGACTATCCTACCTTAAAAGTAGATGTTGCTGAAGGGATTACAGAAGACGAGCGCATCTGTTTATTTGATAATCTTCATGGTTATCGCGGGGATCGCTCAGAATATATTTTGCGGTCGACGATGACTCGAATTTACTACAAAGATAAGCCATTCCCAGCACATGATACCCATGATATGACTCGCGGTGATATTTTGATCGATAACGTCGGTTATGGGCAATACAAAGGTGAAACTCAGATCGCATTGAAAGAAATGAAGAATGATGGCCGTGTCAATGTCGTAGGAAAAATTGCTGCAGATGAACTGTTTCTACTGGATTTCTTGAAACCATGGTCAAGCTTTAAACTAAAAGACAGCAAAGACGAATAAGACGCTTTGTTTTTCCAAAGAACTGCTCTTTTTGAGCGGTTCTTTTTGTTTAATGGCTTTCGTCCGTGCAGAGTGGGGAAAAAAAGGCACGTTTCTACATGTGGATGAGATTAATGGTAAGAAGGTGAGGACTGTTGAAAGGAGCCGCCTGCTAGCAAAAATTTCTTTACTTTTTACTTCTCTGCTCTTTACATAGCAGCACTTGGTAGCGCTTGTTGAAGTGTTAGTTTGATTGTTTTTCGTTTTGGTCCTATTGACAAATCAAAAGTAAAAGGGGTATTTTGTACTAGAATGTTTTTTAGGAGGGAGCAACCAGAACGGTGTTTTTTATTATTGAAACGTTATTGTTATTTATCGTTACCATTCGTCTGGCTGGTTTTTTGTCGATTTTCTTACTGATTGCTATTTTCCAGCAAAAGCGGAAACGACAACATATGACCAGTCAAGAATGGGAGACATATTTTACCAAATTAGGGACTGATGGCTTTCTTTGGCGCTTATATGGCTGTTTTTTTGCCGTTTTAGGGGTCTTTGCGGTCATTAATACATTTTATTTTTGGCATCAGATGTGGGTGTATGGGATCACGTTGATGTTGGCGGGCGGATTTCATCTTTATTTCAAATATCGCCTGAATAAGGAGCAGATTCAAGCGCGCTTCTTGAAATAATCAACCAATAATTATATTATGTAAACTTGTTGTCGAGGAGGAACAAAATGAAACTACGCTGGAAGATCGCCATTTTAGTGGGAGTGCTTTTGATAGCAGGCTTGGGCTATGCCGGAAATTATTTTTATAATTACGCAGTTGTCCCATCAGAAAAAGATTTTTTAAAAGGTGATACCTCTGGAACGGACAAAAGCAATGCGAATCCTGAAGCGGAGGAGTGGTTTACCGCTCCGGAAAATCGTCAAATGTGGCAACTTGAATCCTCAGATGGATTGATGTTGTCCGGAATTTACTTGCCTGCCCAAAAATCACAGCACAAAACAGTGATTGTCGCCCATGGTTATATGGGAAACGCAGAGACGATGGGAGTTTATGCGAAGATGTTCCATGATCTAGGATATAACGTATTGGTTCCTGATGCCCGCGGTCATGGAGAAAGCCAAGGCGATTATATAGGATTTGGATGGCCAGAACGGAAAGATTATGTCCAATGGATCGATCAAATCTTAAAAGAAAGCGGCAAGGAAGAATCCATTGTTTTATACGGTGTAAGTATGGGAGCTGCTACCGTGATGATGACCAGTGGCGAAAAGTTGCCTGCCAACGTAACAGCGATCATTGAGGACTGCGGTTATGCTTCTGTAAATGAGGAATTGAGCTATCAGTTGGATCAATTATTTGGTTTGCCAGCATTTCCTTTGATCAATGTCACTAGTCTGGTTACCAAGCTAAGAGCTGGTTACTTCTTTGGCGAAGCAGATGCCGTGAAACAGCTGCACAAGAACACTCGTCCAATGTTCTTCATCCATGGTGATTCGGATACTTTCGTTCCTTATTCAATGTTGGCAGAAGTTTATGCTGCTACAGATGCGCCAAAAGAAAAATGGGTAGTCAAAGGGGCGGAACATGCCCAAAGCTACACGAAAGATCCAAAACGTTACCAGGAAAAAATTGCGGCATTCCTTGAAAAGTATGATCACTTGCCAGAATAGCAAAAAAAGAGCGAAGATCTACGGATCTTCGCTCTTTTTGTAATGAGTAGCTTATAAATTAGCAAATTTTTCTAACAAACGAATCATTTGGCAAGTAAAACCATATTCATTGTCATACCATGCAACAGTTTTGACCAATTGGAAGTCTCCTGCAGTAGTTACTTCTGTTTGTGTCGGGTCAAAGATTGATCCTTGCGTCGTACCGATAACATCGCCAGAGACGATTTCACGGTCATCGTAGCCAAAAGAAGGATTGTCGATCGTGTGTTTCTTGATGGCTTCATTGACTTCTTCTGCGGTTACTTTTTGTTTCAGAATCGATACCAATTCTGTTAAAGATCCATCGACAACAGGTACCCGTTGTGCGTGTCCTTGAAGTTTGCCATTTAGTTCTGGAATGACCAAACCAATCGCTTTCGCTGCTCCTGTTGAATGAGGGATCGTATTATCAGCGGCTGAACGCGCAGCTCGCAGGTTGCCTCCCCGTACCGGGCCATCCAAAAGCATTTGAGTAGAAGTGTAGGCATGGACAGTCGTCATAGTTCCTACTTCGATCCCAAATTCTTCATTTAGGAAATAAGCCATTGGAGCTAAACAATTGGTTGTACAAGAACCAGCTGAAATGATTTTGTCCTCTGCAGTAAGTGTATCACTATTGACATTGTAAACGATCGTTTTCATTTTTCCTGCTGGTGCAGAGATAACGACACGTTTTACACCGGCATCTAAGTGTGCTTGTGCTTTTTCTTCAGATGTATAAAAGCCTGTACATTCTAAAACGATATCCACGCCATTTTCTTTCACCCAAGGAATTTTGCTGGCATCAGGTTCTGCGTAGACTTTTGTTTCTTCTCCATCAACGACGATCGCATCATCTGTGGCAGTGACTGTGCCTGGATAGGTACCATGAGTTGAATCAAACTGGAGTAACTGGGCTAGCATGACTGGGCTCGTCAAATCATTGATCGCCACGACTTCGATATCATCTGATACTTCTTTGATTCGACGGAAGGCCAAGCGACCGATACGTCCGAATCCATTTATTCCCACTTTTACTGTCATAATCTATTGTTCCTCCTCTTTTTTTGATCTTACAATTAAAATTCTGCTACGAAACCAAGATTCTGTCAAAGAAAAACCCTTAATTTTTTATCTAGTTCTTTGGGAAAAGAGGCAGAAAAGATAGACAAATGGCCTTGCGGTCGTTACAATTAAATAGACTTTCTTAAAGGTGAACTTTGGCCTGCAAATGGCATGAATTGTATTCAAATTGGTTTATTAGAAGGTAAGAAGAGAGAATGGAGGGCACATAACATGTCCATGTTTTTAGATCAGGTAACAATCGATGTCAAAGCTGGTAAAGGCGGAGACGGGATGGTTGCATTTAGAAGAGAAAAATACGTTCCCGATGGCGGACCAGCCGGTGGGGATGGTGGCCGCGGCGGTGATGTGATTTTAGTTGTCGACGAAGGCTTGCGTACGTTAATGGATTTCCGTTTCAATCGTCATTTTAAAGCACAACCAGGTGAAAACGGAATGAGTAAAGGGATGCATGGCCGCGGAGCAGAAGATACGTATATCAAAGTTCCCCAAGGAACCACTGTCCGCGATGCAGACACAGGTGCTTTGCTAGGAGATCTGTTGGAGCAAGGACAGACGTTGACGATTGCCAAAGGCGGCCGTGGCGGTCGTGGCAATATCCGTTTTGCTTCTCCAAAGAATCCGGCGCCAGAACTAGCTGAAAATGGCGAACCTGGCCAAGAAAGAAAAATTGAATTGGAATTGAAAGTACTAGCTGATGTCGGCTTGGTTGGTTTCCCATCCGTAGGAAAATCTACATTACTTTCTGTCATTTCTTCTGCAAGACCGAAGATTGGTGCCTATCACTTTACAACGCTAGTCCCTAATCTAGGGATGGTAACGACTTCAGATGGTCGTAGTTTTGCCGTGGCCGATCTTCCTGGATTGATTGAAGGGGCATCGCAAGGTGTTGGATTAGGTACACAGTTTTTACGACACATTGAACGGACACGAGTGATTTTGCACGTGATCGATATGAGTGGGATGGAAGGGCGCGATCCGTATGAAGACTATCAAGCAATCAATCAAGAATTAGCAACCCATAACTTACGCTTGCTTGAACGTCCGCAAATTATCGTAGCGAATAAAATGGATATGCCAGAATCAGAAGAAAATCTGGTGAAATTCAAAGAGCAATTAGCAAAAGAACAAACCGATGAATTCGCAGATCCTTTGCCGATTTTCCCAATTTCAGGTGTCACTCGTAAGGGAATTGATGCTTTACTGAGTGCAACTGCAGACTTATTAGAAGTCACACCAGAATTCTTATTGTATGATGAGGAAATCGAAGAAGAAGTTGTTCAATATGGGTTCCATTCGGATGAACCAGAATTTACCATTGATCGTGATCCAGATGCTACTTGGATCTTGAGTGGTGAAAAGATTGAGAAACTCTTCCAAATGACTAACTTTGATCATGATGAAACAGTCATGCGTTTTGCCCGTCAATTACGCGGGTTAGGAGTAGACGAAGCGTTACGTGCGCGAGGAGCCAAAGATGGCGATATCGTGCGCATCGGTAATTTTGAGTTTGAATTTGTTGAATAAGATTAGTTGAGTAAGCTTAGTTGCTGCTTTAGATACAGTTAAAGCGTTAGCGCCTAATCCTATCAATAGGAACAACTCTTGATACAACTAGGGAATCTTTATAAAAAAGCGGAGTTATGAGATGACTTCGTTTTTTTATTTGTTTTCTTTTTCAAATAGACAAGATACTGGTAAAATAAAGAAAAGAAAGGGAGCGAAAATTATGGCAAAACGTGTGATTGTAATGAATTTCAACGCAAACTCGGAAGCATTCCAAGCATTTTCTGAAGTAAAACGCATGCATATGGAACGAAAAATCAAAGGAGAACAAATGGCTGTGATCACTCATACAGAATCCGGTGCGCACCAGTTCAAGATCGAAGATTTTCTAGACTTTACCGGTAATAACAAAGCATCGACTGGTGGAATGATTGGGATGCTAGTAGGAATTCTGGGAGGACCATTAGGAATCATGTTAGGCTGGTTCGGCGGTAGTATGATTGGCGCGACACGAGACGCCAAAGAAATCCAAAATGCACAATTGCTGTTTGAACATGTCAGCACCCAAATTGGGGTAGGCGACACTGGCTTATTGTTGATTGCAGATGAGGAAGACAATCGTCCACTAAATCAGTTGATCATGAATCAATTAGGTGGGGAAATTACTCGCTTTGACTATGATGAAGTAGAAGCAGAAATTGAAACGGCTAAAAAAGTCGAAGAAAAAACGAAAGCACAAGCGCAAGAAGATTGGAAAAAGTCTCATTCCCAATCTGAAGAAGAACAGGAATAAACTATAAATTGCATCTGACCTTCGTTTCCGCTAAAATTGGGGGAAGATGAAAGGAAAGAAGTATATGGAATTAGAATTTTTAGGTACCGGTGCAGGCGTACCAGCGAAACATCGGAATGTAACAAGCACAGCACTGCGGTTACTTGATGAACGCAATGCTGTTTGGTTGTTTGACTGTGGTGAAGGCACACAAATGCAGATTTTGCATTCTACGATTCGCCCACGGAAAATCGAAAAGATATTCATTACTCACTTACATGGAGATCATATTTATGGATTGCCTGGATTGATCAGCAGTCGCTCCTTTCAAGGGGGCGCTTCACCGTTAGAGATTTATGGGCCCATAGGTATTGAAGAATTTGTGCGGACCGTGTTAAGAATTTCTCAAACAAAATTGAGCTACCCGTTAGTTTTTCATGAGATCACAAAAGAAGGCATTCTCTTCAAGGACAAACAGTTTACCGTTTCTTGCCGTCGGTTGGATCACGGAATTGAAAGCTTTGGGTATCGAGTCGAAGAAGCGAGTCACCAAGGAGAGCTTCAGGTAGAAGCTTTGACTGCATTAGGAATCAAACCGGGTCCAGTTTTTGGTCGACTGAAAAAAGGCGAAATCGTCACGTTGGAAGATGGACGACAAATCAACGGAGGCGACTATGTAGGTGAAGCGAAAAAGGGACGTACCGTCACGATTTTAGGAGATACTCGCCTTTGTGCCAATTCGATCTTATTGGCTGAAAATGCAGATGTACTGGTTCACGAAAGTACCTTCAATAAAGATGAAGCTAAAATGGCTCGCGCCTATTTTCATTCTACAACGGTGCAGGCGGCTGAAGTAGCCAAACAAGCACAGGTAAAACGATTGCTTTTGACGCACATTAGTGCACGCTATGTTGGGAAAGATATTACAAATCTGGCAAATGAAGCAAAAGCTGTATTTCCTAATACGGTGATCGTGAAAGACTTCGATGTCATCGATGTCCCATTTGCAGAAAAAGGAGATCAAGATGTTGTTAGAAAATAAAGTAATTGTCGTAACTGGCGGATCTGCTGGCTTAGGGGAACAAATCTGTTATGAAGCAGCGCGTCGCGGTGCGATCGTGGTGATTTGTGCCCGTAGAAGTCAGTTGATCAACAAAGTCAAAGAACATTGTATGACATTAAGTGGCAAACCAGCTTATGCCTTTCAATTGGATATTGCAGACCCTGAAAGTGTCGAAAATGTCATTGCTTCGATTCGTGAAAAGGTCGGAAAAGTGGACATTCTTGTCAACAATGCTGGTTTTGGTATTTTTCAAGAATTTACAGAAATGAAACCAGAAACGATCCGCAATATGTTTGAAGTGAACGTATTAGGGATGATGGTCTTAACACAGCAAATTGCTTTAGAAATGGTCGATCAGCGCTCTGGTCATATCATCAATGTGGCATCGATGGCTGGGAAAATTGCTACACCAAAAACTGCAGTGTATTCGGCAACCAAATTTGCTGTATTAGGTTTTTCAAATGCGTTGCGTTTGGAGTTGAAACCTTTCGGCATCCATGTGACAACTGTCAATCCGGGGCCTATCGAAACAGCCTTCTTTGACCAAGCAGATCCTAGTGGCAATTATTTAGCTTCTTTAGGGACATTTGTTCTTGAACCAACAAAACTGGCAAAGACCATCGTTAAAGCGATGATTCATCCAAAACGAGAGATCAATCGCCCACAAGTGATGGGAGTAGCTGCAAAATTCTACACACTATTCCCAGCTATTGGGGACTACTTGGCTGGAAGTCTATTCAATAAAAAATAGGAGTTGTTTTTGATGAAAAATCAATGGCGAGTAATCGTAGGTATTTTGTTGGTTTTAGTGATCGTCCTTTTTGCGGTCGCCAATAATATGACTGTTCCAATCAATTTTGGCTTTACTAGCATCAAAGCGCCTCTGATCTTGATTATCATTGGGGCGGCTTTGTTGGGGGCACTGATTATCTTACTAGTGTCAACTAGTACGATGTTCCAACAAAAGAAAGAATTAAAAAGATTACGGAAAGAATTGGCTGACTTTCAACAAAATAATGAAGAAAAACTGCAAGAACAGCGTGAGGTATTAGAACGGGAATATGCAAACAAGCAAGCAGACCTCGCCTTGAGGGAACAACAAATTGCTGAAGCAGAAGCAAAAACTGCGGCAGTTGTGCCTGGTGAACCACCAATTATAGAAAATCGTCAAGATACGTTTCCAGAGTAATGGTAAGCTTGCACTCTTGTTCTTCAAAAGAGGGTTTTGGGACTCCAACCAGAACGGTAAATCTCTGAAGTGAGGCGCAAGATTGGCTCACCACTCTTTTGCAACAAATGAGCGAAATAATAACGACATCCTTCGATGGTCTTTCGATAAACGACCGAAGGATGTCGTTTTTATTGTACTAGAAATAGGACAGAAAAAGGAGAGAAGCTGGTAGTGCTTTTTTGGTCAACGCTTTTCTTTTCTCCAAAATATTTGCTATAATTACCAAGTTAGGAGTGATTGTGTGAAACGCGCGAACTTTCATTGGCTGAGACCACAAAAAAGTGAATTATCAGCTGATTTCGAGGAAATGATCCAAGCAAGAGGTTTGTCACCATTAATAGGTCAATTATTATGGCAGCGGAATATTCGAACAGCAGCAGACTTGCAAAGTTTTTTAGAACCGGATTTGCAGGGACTTCATGATCCATTTTTGTTTTATGATATGGAAAAAGCCGTCGATAGAATTCAGACAGCGATCATGAATGAAGAGCGTATTCTGATTTATGGAGACTACGATGCTGATGGTATTACGAGCACGACTGTCTTAAAAGAAGCGCTGGAATTATTGGGTGCGGATGTTGAATTTTATCTGCCCAATCGCTTTACCGATGGCTACGGGCCCAATCTTTCCGTTTATCAAGATAAAATCGCAGCTGGTGTGCAATTGATTATAACTGTTGATAATGGTGTATCTGGTCATGAGGCATTGGCTTATGCCAAAGAAGCACAGGTAGATGTTATCGTTACAGATCACCATGAGTTGCCACCAGAATTACCCGATGCGTATGCCATCATTCATCCTCGTCATCCATTAGGAAATTATCCTTTTCCAGATTTGGCGGGGGTCGGAGTCGCATTCAAAGTCGCTACTGCGTTATTAGAAGAAGTGCCAGTCGAATTATTAGATCTCGTGGCAATTGGTACGATCGCCGACATGGTGTCGCTCACTGGTGAGAATCGCATTCTGGTCACTAACGGATTAAAAATGATCCAGCAAACCGAACGTGCGGGGCTCTCGGCACTGATCGAAGTGAGTGGTCTGAAGAAACGGGCAATCAATGAAACGGATATTGGTTTTGCCATCGGACCTCGTTTGAATGCGATTGGACGCTTGGAAGATGCCAATCCTGCGGTAACACTTATGTCGACATTTGATCCAGAAGAAGCCCAATCGTTAGCCAACCAATTAGATACGATCAATCTTCAAAGAAAGCAATATGTGGAAACGATTTTGAAAGAAGCTCAGAACATGCTTTCCGATTCAAATCAAGTCCATTTGATTGTGGGAGATGATTGGCATGAAGGTGTCTTAGGGATCGTTGCTGGACAATTGATGCAACAGACTGGCAGGCCGGTCCTTGTTTTAACCAAAAAAAGCAACGGTATTGCTAAAGGTTCTGGGCGCAGCGTTGCATCATTAAATCTATTTGACATGCTCTCTGGAATGCGTGAAATGTTTACCAGCTTTGGTGGACACCACGCGGCAGTAGGGCTCAGTGTGCCTATTGATCACCTTTCGATGCTCCAAGAACGTATGAATCAATACGTGGTCGATAATCGAATCGACCTTTCTAGCGGGATTCCGTTACCGATTGATGAAGAATTGTCTTTAGCAGAAATTACGACAAATTTTATCGAGTCGCTGAAAATTTTAGCTCCCTTTGGTACAGACAACCCAATCCCAAAGTTTTTGATTACGAATATTTCTGCTGATAATGGCCGACAAATTGGTACAGAGAATCAGCATTTAAAAGTCAGTCTTACAGATGGAGAAAATGGTCAATTAGACGTGATCGGTTTTGGTTTTGGATCACAGCTAGTAGAATTTGAGAGTGAAGGATTGGCCGTTGTGGGGCAATTATCTGTCAATGAATGGAACGGCAAGAAGAAACCACAGCTGATGTTGGAAGATTTTGAAGTCAGCGGCATACAGCTGTTCGACTTGCGTTCAAAGAAAAATCGGCAAGGGTTGATCCTTGATGCCCAAACATTAGGGATTGCTTTTTCGGATAAATTGCCTTCAGAGATAGAACGATTTTGTCCGAACGTTCATGTTTATCAAACGTTAGACGATTTGACAGCTTTTTTTGGTTCAGGAAATTATACGCAACTCGCTTTTCTAGACTGTCCTAGCGAGAAAGAGCTTTTGAGAAAAATCATTCAAGAAATACCTGTCAATCGTATCTATTTGATTTTAGTATCCACAGAGGATGCTTATCTGGATGGTGTCGGGACTAGAGAACAATACGGCCGTTTGTTTCAACTGATCAATCAGCAGAATGGGATTGATATTCGCTATAAACTGCCAATGGTAGCTAACTACTTGCAAATTCCAGAAAAATTATTAATTTTTATGATTCAAGTGTTTTTTGATTTGAAATTTGTTACAATAAAAGATGGCGTTTTGAAAAAAGTCCCTGATCCAGAGAATAAGCCGCTTACTGAGAGTGTGTTGTATCAACAGCGACTTGCAAAAATCAAAACAGAAGAAGACTTACTAATGAGTGATTTATCAACGATTCGCAAATGGTTGATATCTTAGGAGGAAAAAACATGAATTTAAAAGACTATATTGCCAGCATTCCGGATTATCCGCAAGAAGGAATTGTCTTTCGCGACATCTCTCCATTGATGGCTGATGGAGAAGCTTATCGTTATGCAACACAGCAAATCGTCGAGTACGCTCAGGAAAAAGGGATCGACATGGTGGTTGGACCTGAAGCTCGTGGGTTTATTGTTGGTTGTCCCGTGGCGTATCAACTGGGTGTTGGTTTTGCGCCAGTACGTAAAAAAGGCAAGCTACCTCGAAAAACGATTGAAGCAACATACCAGAAAGAATATGGCGTGGATATTTTGACGTTACACGAAGATGCGATTAAACCTGGCCAACGGGTATTGATTTGTGATGATTTACTTGCAACCGGCGGCACGATTAAAGCAACGATCGAACTTGTGGAAAAATTAGGCGGCATCGTAGTTGGCTGTGCTTTTCTGATCGAGTTGATGGACTTGCAAGGCAGAGACAAAATCACTGGATACGAAATTAAAACATTGATGGAATATTAATCGAAAAAAGCCAGATCAATTTTGATCTGGCTTTTTTTTGTTTGTTTGGCAGCAACACCGAAATAATCGACCTACTGTTCGTAATGATAAAAATCATGGTCGTGATAATAAGTTTGGTTTCTCTTTCGTTCTGCTTGGCGGAATTTCTTTTCATCCCATAGCATGAACCACAGCATCATCAAAGGGCAAAAAATCAGAACTGCACTGAGTACGCCAAAATAACCAATAATGATCCCTGTTAACAACACCCACAAAATAAAACCAAATCGACGAACTGCTTTCATTATTTTCACTCCTTATAAAAATGCGAACTTATGTTTGTAAAACTATTATACGAATGTTTGTTCGGTTTGTAAAGAGGAAATAAAAAAAATCTTCGAAGGATCGAAGATTTAAGGAATCGATTAAAGTAAGTGACGGTAGAGACCAACGACTAAGCCTAAAATCGTTACATCTGGCAAGATGATAGGTTCTAGGTAATCGTTTTCCGGTTGCAAACGGATGTGATCCTGTTCTTTGAAAAATCTCTTACAGGTGGCTTCATCTTCATCCGTCATTGCAATGACAATGTCCCCGTTTTGAGCACTTTGCTGTTTGCGAACGATGACTTGATCACCGTCTAAGATTCCAGCGTTGATCATACTTTCACCGCGAATCGTCAACATGAACAAACTGCCGGTGCTATTTGCTAAATCAGGCGGTATCGGGAAAAAATCGGAGGCGTCTTCTACAGCTAAGATCGGTTCACCAGCCGTAACGACTCCTAGCATTGGGATCGAGTTTGGCTGCACATCGATTTTTTCTAATCCGGAGGAAGTCAATTCAATCGCTCTTGGTTTTGTTGGGTCGCGTAAAATCAAGCCTTTTTTTTCAAGCCTGGATAAATGTCCGTGGACGGTAGAAGTAGAGGATAGCTGAACGGCTTCGCCAATTTCGCGAACAGTCGGCGGATAGCCTTTTTCAGTGACTCGTGTATGAATAAACTTAAGAATCTCGATTTGTCGATTTTCTGTTCGTTTTGCCAAAACTGACACCTTCTTTCATTTGATAGTCTTAGTGTACCATAGGAGAAACGACAATTCAAACAAATGTTCGCTTTTTGTTGCTATTGTTTTTTTGTCAGGTTTTGTATAAGATAAAGTAGTGAAAAGGAGGTGTCGAAATGTTATCCAAAGAAAAATTAGCCCGCATTAATGAGCTAGCCAAAAAGAAAAAAGTGCAAGGTCTATCTGCTGATGAAACGATCGAACAGCAAAAGCTTCGCGAAGAATATTTACAAGCTTTTCGTGGAGGAATGCGACACCACATTGAAGGAATGAAAATCGTCGATCCTGAAGGACAAGATGTCACTCCAGACAAATTAAAAGAAATTCAAAAGAAAAAAGGATTGCATGGCAGATAAAGATGAATTCCTTTTCATTCCTATTGAAATCCTGAAAGAAATCCCGTATAATATGAGATGTAATAAAGGTAAAAAAAACCTAAATTAGGAGGAATTACCATTGTTTGATAAAATCGATCAATTAGGTGTCAACACCCTTCGTACATTGAGTATCGAAGCCGTACAAAAAGCAAATTCAGGTCATCCCGGTCTGCCAATGGGGGCAGCGCCAATGGCGTATGCCTTGTGGACCAAGCATTTGAAAGTTAATCCGACCACTTCTAGAAACTGGATCGACCGCGACCGGTTCGTCTTGTCTGCTGGACATGGTTCTGCTTTGCTTTACAGCTTACTGCATGTTTCAGGGTATCAAGTAACCACGGAAGACTTGAAAAATTTCCGTCAGTGGGGCAGCCGCACACCAGGACACCCAGAAGTTGGGCATACGGATGGTGTGGAAGCAACGACTGGTCCATTAGGACAAGGAATCGCAATGGCCGTCGGGATGGCGATGGCGGAAGAACATCTAGCGGCGACATACAACCGGGATGAATACAATGTGATCGACCACTATACGTATGCATTATGTGGCGACGGCGACTTGATGGAAGGTGTGTCTCAAGAGGCAGCTTCAATGGCTGGTCATATGAAGCTGGACAAATTGATCGTTTTATATGATTCCAATGATATCTCATTAGATGGCCCTACTTCAAAAGCATTCACAGAAAACGTTGGTGCCCGTTTTGAAGCTTACGGTTGGCAACATTTGTTGGTCAAAGACGGCAATGACTTAGAGGCAATCTCACAAGCCATTGAAGCAGCTAAAGCTGAAACAGAGAAACCGACATTGATTGAAATCAAAACAGTCATCGGTTACGGTGCCCCAAATCAAGGAACCTCTGCTGTCCATGGTGCTCCATTAGGTGCGGAAGGTATTTCAGCCGCTAAAGCAATCTATGGCTGGGAGTATCCTGAATTCACCGTGCCGGAAGAAGTAGCGGCTCGTTTCAAAGAAACGATGATCGATGAAGGCCAAAAAGCCGAAGCGGAGTGGAACGAGAAATTCGCTGCTTACAAAGCGGCTTATCCAGAATTAGCTGCACAGTTCGAACAAGCAGTGGCTGGCGAACTACCAGCAGATTGGGATGCAGAACTGCCAACTTATGAAGTAGGCAGCTCACAAGCGAGTCGTGTTTCCAGTAAAGAAATGATCCAAGCCCTTTCAAAAGCTATCCCAAGCCTATGGGGAGGATCGGCCGATCTATCCGGATCCAATAATACGATGGTCGCAGCGGAAAAAGATTTTGAACCTGGTCAATATGAAGGCCGCAACATTTGGTTCGGTGTGCGGGAGTTTGCGATGGCCGCAGCCATGAACGGGATCCAACTTCATGGCGGTACACGCGTGTATGGCGGGACATTCTTCGTCTTTGTTGATTACTTGCGTCCAGCAGTTCGCTTGTCGGCTCTCCAACATGCGCCAGTCATCTATGTTCTGACCCATGATTCTGTGGCTGTTGGTGAAGACGGACCGACCCACGAACCAATCGAACAATTGGCGAGTGTACGCTGCATGCCAAACGTGCAAGTGATCCGACCAGCAGATGGCAACGAAACTCGGGCAGCTTGGAAGATCGCCTTGCAAACGACGAATAAACCAACGGTCTTAGTGTTGAGCCGTCAAAACCTGCCAGTGTTAGCAGGGACGCTAAGTGGTGTCGAAGAAAACGTGGCTAAAGGTGGCTATGTCCTTTCAAAACAAACCGGTGAGACACCAGAAGGCATCTTGATCGCTACTGGTTCAGAAGTGAATCTAGCGGTAGAAGCGCAAGCCAAACTAGCAGAAGCTGGAGTGGATGTGTCTGTCGTATCGCTGCCAAGCTTTGATTTGTTTGAAGCACAGTCGGAAGAGTACAAGGAGAGTGTCTTGCCGAAAGCCGTGAAAAAACGGGTTGCCATCGAAGCAGCTTCCCCATTTGGTTGGGATCGTTACCTAGGCTGCAAAGGCAAAGTCATCGCCATTGATCATTTTGGCGCTTCTGCTCCAGGAAACAAAGTATTGGAAGAGTTCGGCTTTACAGTCGAAAATGTGGTTGCCACTTTCCAATCGATCAAATAAGCGTAAGAAACAAGCGAAATCGCAGCTGATTTCGCTTGTTTTTTTTAAAGTCTTTTCGTTTTTAGGTAGAACAAGATGTTTTTGCGAAAAGACTTTTAAAAAACTATTGAGTTGCTTAAGTTGCACAGAAAAAATTTTTTCCGTATAATGTCTATATTGTTGAATAGTATTGGGACGATGGAGGAAAAGAATGAAAAATTATCAAACCCGCAGTGAAAGACATATCCGCCAACAAAAAGCAGTGATGCCACGACCAAGTAAACGAGCAGTGGTTTCTTTTATTGGGGCTGGATTAGCATTGTCACCAGCGGTGGTCACGCTACTTCCGGAACAGGTCCAAGCAAGTGAATATCAGGCCACTAGTCAAGGAATCGCTAGTTTTATCGAACAGATTGGTTGGTCAGCACAAGACGTTGCGGCCAATAATGATCTTTATGCATCGGTGATGATCGCGCAAGCCATTTTGGAAAGTGGCTATGGCTCATCTACATTATCCAATGCGCCTTACTACAATCTTTTTGGGGTCAAAGGATCATATAACGGGCAATCTGTCTATTTGCCTACAGATGAGTATATCAATGGACAATGGGTCGTAATGAATGAACCATTCCGCCAATATAATTCCTACTGGGAGTCTTTTCAAGATCACGCCAACGTTTTAAGAAGTACAAGCTTCACTTCAGGTAAAGCACATTATAGTGGGGTCTGGAAAAGTCAAACGACTTCTTTTTACGATGCGACCAGCTATCTGACAGGACGCTATGCCACTGATCCAGGTTACGCACAAAAATTAAACTGGCTGATTGAAACGTATCAACTAACTCGTTTTGATACACCAAGTACTGGTGCCACAACGACTTCTGTAACGACAACGCAATCCACATCGACGACAACAACGACACAAAGTACGGGACAAAGTTATGTCGTAGCATCTGGCGACAGTCTTTGGGATATTGCTTCACGTTTTGGAACAACGGTGGATCAAATCATGGCTGCCAATGGATTAAGCAGTGACTTGATCGTCGTAGGACAGGAATTGATCGTTTGATTTTCGCTATTTATTAGCTAAACGCCAAATGAAATTTCACAAAAACTTTTGTTTTTGTTCTCTTTTAGTAACTAAAAGAAGCAAAGCAAAAGTTTTTTTCTTTGTGAAAAAAACATAAATATTTGGAAAACGCTAACTTTTTGTTCGCAAGTCTGCCGTTTTTTGGGTAGAATAGGAATATGAACTGGAGGGATTGCAAATGACAAAGATTTATCAATCTGTTACCGAGCTAGTTGGGCATACGCCCATCGTCAAATTAAACAAGGTGGTGGGAGAGGATTCCGCTGATGTCTACGTAAAACTTGAGTTTTATAATCCAGGGAGCAGCGTGAAGGACCGAATCGCTTTGGCCATGATCGAAAAAGCCGAAAAAGACGGCTCTTTGAAAGCAGGCAATACGATCGTGGAACCAACTTCCGGTAATACTGGGATCGGCTTGGCGATGATCGGTGCAGCGAAAGGGTACCGAGTGGTCATCGTGATGCCTGAGACCATGAGTATCGAACGGCGCAAGCTGATGCAAGCCTATGGTGCTGAATTGATTTTGACACCAGGCTCAGAAGGAATCACAGGTTCAATCAATAAAGCCAAAGAATTGGCTGAACAAGAGGGCTATTTTATGCCGCTGCAATTTGAAAATCCGGCAAATCCCGAGATTCACGAGAAAACAACTGGGAAAGAAATAGAGAATGCCTTTGAATCAAAAGGATTAGATGCCTTTGTCGCTGGTATCGGTACAGGCGGCACGATCACTGGTGCGGGTCGAGAATTAAAACGAGTGTATCCAGACTTAAAAATCTATGGCGTTGAACCGGCAGAATCGGCTATCTTAGAAGGCGGACAACCTGGTCCTCACAAAATCCAAGGAATTGGAACCGGCTTTGTACCTAAAGTTCTTGATACAGAGATCTTTGATCAAGCAATTGCCGTATCAAGTGAAGATGCGATGGCAACAGCGAGAGAAGTCGGCCGTAAAGAGGGCTTGCTCGTAGGTATTTCTTCTGGAGCAGCGATCCATGCAGCACTCAAAGTTGCCAAAGAACTGGGAAAAGGCAAAAAAGTCTTAGCGATCGTCCCGGACAATGGAGAACGTTATCTATCGACTGCTTTATATCAAGTGGAAGAATAACAAGGAAAGCGGGCATTGGCAGAATGCCTGCTTTTTCTCCCCTTTTCTTAAGGACTGTGGAATTTTTCGTGTTTGTTTTGTGGTTGATTAAGAATTTTTAGAGAAAGCTGTTTGAATTTTTACCATCTACATAGTATGATATTACAGATAAGAGAATTGGAGGAACTCCTGTGAACACGATATATGATGAGGCAATCAAACAATTAAAACAAGAAAATATCCGTATCACTCCACAAAGGGTTGCGATACTTGAGTTTTTGGCTAGCCACGCATCACATCCTACCGCAGAAGAAATTTACCGAGCGATCGAAGTCCACTTTCCCGGTATTAGTGTAGCGACAGTCTACAATAATCTGCGACTGTTTACGGAGATCGGTTTTGTGAAAGAAATGAACTACGGCGATGCATCCAGTCGCTTTGACTTTACGACAGAGCCGCATTATCATGCAATTTGTCAACGTTGCGGCAAGATTTCTGATTTTTACTATCCTGGATTGGAAGATGTCGAAATGGCCGCTTCCCAACTGACCGGATATAAAATCCAAAGCCATCGCTTAGAAGTATATGGATTGTGTCCAGAGTGTAAAGGAGAAGAGGAATGAAAATTATTTCAACGGATAAAGCACCGCAAGCAATTGGTCCTTATGTACAAGCACGGATTGCTAATGGTTTCTTGTTTGCTTCCGGACAAGTGCCGTTAGATCCTGTTACAGGAGAAGTTGTGGGAGCAACTATCGAAGTTCAGACGCAGCAAGTTCTCAAAAATATCGAGGCAATTTTAACTGCCGCCGGTATTACACCAGATGAAATCGTCAAAACAACATGTTTCTTAAAAAACATGGATGATTTTGTTCCATTCAATAATACATACAGCACACTTTTTCATGAACATTTGCCTGCACGTTCAGCAGTTGAAGTGGCCCGTTTACCAAAGGATGTATTGGTGGAAGTAGAGATCATTGCTGTGGTGGCACAATAAAGGAGTCAATGGGACGGTCGTATATATGCGCAGTCCCATTTTTGTTGAGAATGGATTTTATTCTTGATGATGCCAAAATAAAATTGAAAATGGTTTTTATGTAACGATGGGAAAAGAGGACAATAAGATGATTTCTTTACAAGAATATTTAGCCCAGGGGCAAACAACTGTCTCCAATCTGCTTTTGGAAAACTATCATAGCCTTGGTTTAACCAATGATGAATTTGTATTATGGCTTCAGTTGTATCGTTACCACGAACAAGGCAATGATTTTCCTGATCTAGCAATGATTGCTAAGGGGATGGGAAGTGAGCAAAAAGAAATCTATAAATGGTTGAATGAGCTATTGAATAAACAGATCATCGCCATCGAATCCAAGAAAGATTCAGCAGGGAAGATGGTGGATTACTATGAGTTTTCTGGAATCTATGAACGACTGGAAGTTTGTTTGCGGCAAAAAAATCAGCAGGAGGAAAAGCAGAGCTATGATTCAAAAGTACGTTCGCTTTATCAAATGTTTGAGTCCGAATTTGGCCGTCCGCTTTCAGCAATCGAATACCAGCGAATATCACAATGGCTGGAAGAAGATAAATACCAGCCGGATTTGATTCAATTTGCGTTACGTGAGGCGGTTTTGAATCAAGCTTACAGTTTGAATTATATTGATCGCATTTTACTTTCTTGGGAACGGAAAAATATTACCTCGAAAGAACAAGTAGAAGAAGAACAAAAACGCCGTAAAAAACAGTTTATGCAGAAAGAAAATTTGGAACAAACGAATGGACCCGTTCCTAAGATTCCTATGCATAATTGGTTAGAAGGGGAATAAAGGAGAGTTGTCATGATCAGTAAAGCAAAAACTATGATCGCATTGGAACAAATGTACCAAATGTTCCCCGACGCTCACGGAGAACTGATTTCCAAAAATCCGTTTGAACTGTTGATTGCTGTGATTTTAAGTGCTCAGGCTACGGATGTGTCGGTCAATAAAGTGACCCCCACACTATTTGCTGCCTATCCGACACCTGAGGCCTTGGCAGCAGCCCCTGTTGAGGAAATCATTGAGAAAATACGGACGATCGGTCTTTATCGCAACAAAGCAAAAAATATCAAGGCTTGTGCGTCCCAGCTTATCGAACGATTCAATGGCCAAGTACCTAGAACCCGCGAGGAATTAGTGTCATTACCGGGGGTCGGAAGAAAAACAGCCAACGTTGTTTTAGGCGATGCGTTTGGTATTCCGGCAATCGCTGTGGATACCCACGTCGAACGAGTAACCAAGCGCTTACGGATTTGCCGATTAGATGCGAATGTCTTAGAAGTAGAACAAACATTGATGAAAAAAGTGCCAGAAGATCTTTGGGTCAAAACACATCACACACTGATTTTCTTTGGACGATACCATTGCACAGCTAGAGCGCCAAAATGTGAAGTTTGCCCATTATTGACAATGTGCCAAGAAGGACAACTGCGGATGCGCGCAAAAAAAGTTCAGCCACCTCAATGAGAGGCGGCTGAACTTTTTTTATTCAGGATTTGTTTCATTTGTCCCTGGAGTAGTCGACGAAGATGATGGCGTCGAACTTGACTCCGAAGAAGACGATGGTGTGCTTTCACTTTCTGACGGTGGCGGTGTAGATTGTGAGCTTTCAGAAGAAGATTCAACTGGTGGAATCGATTCTTCCGTTGAACTGCTAGATTCAACGATTTCAGAACTGCTTTCTGGTGTTGATTCAGGAAGCGAAGAAGAGCTGATCGTTGATCTTGTGCTAGAACTTGGTTGCTGGTAAGTCCCTTTGATGTAAAGCTCATTGCCGATCCGGGTCAAATCTGCGGGCATTTTCCAGTCGCGGTTCTCAACAGAGGCTGAGACATATTGCATCAATTCCCGATAAACATCTGAGGCAACATGAGTACTGCTGTCTGTGATCGGCGTCATTTTATCATTATATCCTGTCCAAACAGCTAAAGAAAAGGATGGGGTATAACCTGCAAACGTGATATCCGGGTAAGCACCGTTTGACGTATCCAATTGGGCCAATTGATTGTCATCATAGTTGGAAGTCCCGGTTTTCCCAGCTTGGTATAGTCCATCGATTTGGGCGTTGGTTCCTGTTCCGACAGAAATCACGTCTTTCAGAATATCGGTGACCATATAGGCTGTCGTATCATCCATCGCTTTTTGACCTTCCACTTTGAAGGAGTCTTCATCAACTGTTCCATCTTGCGAAACGATCTTATTGACATATTGCGGTTCGTAATAGGTTCCGCCATTTGAAAAGGCAGCATAAGCAGCAGCCATTTTCAAGCTAGAGATCCCATACTTGGTGCCATCGATTTCTGACGTGTTGCTGGAAATTGCATTGGACTGTTCAATGTTTTTGTATTCAATACCTAGGCCTTTCAAGAAGGAAGAAATATTGTCAGCACCTACTTCTTCAAAAAGCTTTGCTGCTGGAACATTTCTCGATTGAGCCAGTGCTGTCCGCAAAGTGATATTTCCCATATATTGTCGATCCCAGTTGTAGATTGGTGTGTTCGTCCCCACATAATTATAGGGTTCGTCCAAAATCATGCGGCCTGTTGAATTTTGTAAAAATTGGAAGGCTGGACCATAGTCTGTCAGGGGTTTAACGGTTGAGCCAAAGTCACGAGTGACGTTGACTGCTAAATTATTACCTAAGACAACATCGTCTTCCACATGACGAGCACCGATTTGCGCGACAACTTTACCACTATTAACATCTACCAGAGTAGCGGCTACTTGCATTTTATCATCTGGGAAATTGATGTATTCGTCACTATTAACGATGTCATACAATCGTTTTTGGGTATTGACATCAAGATTCGTATAGATGTCCAATCCATCCGTATAGACATCTTTGCCGGTTTTTGCTTTTACTTCATCAATCACTTCTTTAAAGTAATTGTCATAATATTTCCATTCGTTATTTCGTTGCGGATTTTTTTGCAATCCTTCTGAAATATCTTCGGCTTTGGCTGCCTCATATTCGTCTTTAGTGATTTTTTCATTCTCATACATGGTTAACAGAACAAGATCTCGTCGCTGTTTAGCTTTGTCTGGGTGAGCATATGGATCATAAGCAGAAGGGGCGTTTGGTAATCCAGCGATTAATGCTGTTTGAGCCAAATCTAGTTGATCCAATGTCTTGTTATAGAACTTCATGGCAGCTGTCTGCATCCCATAGACACCGTTAGACATGTACACTTTATTGATATAGTAGGTCAAGATTTCTTGTTTGGATTTTGTTTGTTCCAGTCTGACGGCCATCCAAGCTTCTTGCGCTTTTCTTCGCAACGTCTGATCTTCTGCACTAGTAGAGAAGAAGGATAATTTGATCAATTGCTGTGTTAGGGTGCTCCCACCTTGCATGCCACCAGTCGTCACGTTCGACAATGCCGATCCAATGATACGGATAGGGTCTACTCCAATGTGTTGATAGAAACGACGATCCTCTACAGATACAATCGCATCTTCCAATTGCTGCGGAATTTCATTCGCAGTGATTTTTTCACGGGTCTCGCTACCAAAATCGAGGATCAGATCTCCATTGGAGGCGTAGAACCTGGAAGAAGCAGCAGAATCGAGCTGTTTCTCATCTAATGGTGGTGCATCTTTAGCGTACCACCAAAAAAGTCCCATCCCTGATAAGAGACCGAGACATCCTAAAAAGAAGAGCCCCATAAAGGTACGAAGTAAAATACTGCCAATCGTTCGTTTTCCTTTCGGCTTTTTTTGTTTCGGGCCTTTATATGCAGCCGCCGCTTTCTTAGAATCATGTCGAGAAGCTCTCGATTGCGATTCTTTCGCCATACTAATCATTCTCCTTCATTGACAAAAATTGATCTACTGCTTTTAAATAAGGAATACGCGGAGCGATTCCTGGGATGATCTCAATGCCGTTTTTCTCTATATAGGCAAGAGGCAGCGATTTTTTACCTGTTGTTTTTTGTTGATGCCACTCTGTGATCAAGTTGCTGCTCGTCAAAAAAAAGCAGCGTTGCAAGCTTGAGAACCATAACAAGACAAAGCAGACTCCTTGCTGCGTCAGACAGTTTTCCATATGCTGAATCTGATGCTCATGAAAATTTTTGAAGGGGAAAGAGGTTTTGTTCTGTGTCTCTTTGGCTTCAAAATCCAAGTAATATCCGCGATAAACACCATTATAGTCCGTGGTAGAGGCTTCTCGGAAGTAAGCTTCTTTAATCACAGCTGCACTGCGGCGGGGATAATCCACCTTAACGATCTGAACAGGTGTAGGTTTTTTATGAATGACTGCTGCTTGACGATTCAAATAATAGGCATTGCTTTGATTGATTGCTTCTTCAAAACGCATTCCGCGGTTCGCGAAAGTTTTTGGCCGAGCTATTTTTTCTTGCAATTTTTGTTTTTTACCGCCATCATAAGCAGAAGACTGACCGTTAGGGTATCGAATGACCATGTTATTCACACTCCTAGGCATCATTATACCAAAAAGACGTTTGGAAAGAAAAGAGATGACTGCTTAAACAATGAAAACCTTATATTTTACTGGCTACCGCAGCTTTGAACTTGGTGTATTTCAAGAAAAAGATCCCAAAATCAAAATTATTAAGAAAGTAATAAAAATGTCTTTGCTTTCTTACATTGAACAAGGACTGGAATGGGTGCTGATCAGTGGCAATCTAGGAGCAGAAATGTGGTGTGCAGAAGTAGTGGAGCTTTTGCAAAAAGACTATCCAGAAATCAAACTAGGGATCATTTATCCGTTTCAAGGATTTGGTGAAAACTGGAATGAAGCGAACCAGCAAATGTTGCAGCGAGTGCAAATGAGCGCTGATTATGTGAATGCCACTAGCCATCAACCCTACAAAGAACCAAGCCAATTAAGAAATCATACCCAGTTTCTATTGGAACACACAGATGGTGCGTTGCTGCTTTATGATGAAGAATTCCCTGGAAAAACCAGCTTTTTTTTGAAAGATGCGAAGAAATATCGGGAGGATCATCCTTACGAGATCGATCAAATTACAATGGATGATCTGCAAAACGCAACATTTGATAGTAATTTACTTTGATTTCTGAGAGTTTTTTGATAGAATGGTCTAGAAAGTGAAAATCATTTGGAAAAATCAATGAGGTGTAAATAATGGCAAATCTAATTTTTAGTCCCAAGGATATTCTTCAACAAGAATTTAAAACAAAAATGCGCGGCTATGATCCAGTGGAAGTCGATGAATTTTTAGACAATATCATCAAAGACTACGAGAGCTACAACAAAGAGATTTTAGCATTGCAAGAAGAAAACGATCGTTTGAATGCAAAAATCGATCAACTTTCTAAGAACCAAGCGATTGCATCACGGGTCCAACAAGAAGCGCCAAAAAGTCAAACAGTGACAAATTTTGATATTTTGAAACGTTTGTCTAATTTGGAAAAAGAAGTTTTTGGCAAAAAATTGGATCAAGAAGAACCAGTTACACGTTCCTCTTCATACAACAGCAACTACACAAATGCTGATTTTGAAGACGATAACGAAAAAACACGTCAATTCTAATCAATTTGATTGCTGTGGTTTTCGGGTAATTGCGGCATAACTTTGATTATGCTGAGGAAAGTCCATGCTCGCACAAGCTGAGATGCTTGTAGTGATCGTGCCTAGCGAAACAATAAGCTAGGGTACTTGAAAGAGTAACGGCAGGAAAAATGGCTAAGGCGCGAGCTATGCCAAAGTATCCTTGAAAGTGCCACAGTGACGAAGCAAGACGGGAAACCGTCTTGGTGGAACGCGGTAAACCCCTCGAGCGAGCAACCCAAACAATGGTAGGGGCGCTTTTTGCACGGAAATGAACGGAGCAAAAAGGCAAGTAATTGCAGATAGATAATTACCCAACGTTTTCTTCTCCCTGAGGAAGACGTGGACAGAACATGGCTTATAGAAAATCACAGCAGATCAGGGAATCCTTCCATCAACGGAAGGTTTTTTTATATCAAGAAGGAGAAATCTATGACAGAAAAAGTATTTGATTGTGTCGCAACCGCTGCTAGTGGGTTAGAAGCGCTAGTTGGTAAGGAGTTGCGAGATTTAGGCATTGAATGCCAAGTAGAAAATGGACGGGCTCGTTTCAAAGGAACGTTGGAGACCATTGCAACCGCCAATCTCTGGTTACGCACAGCTGACCGCATTAAGATTGTGGTGGGAGAATTTGATGTATACACCTTTGATGAATTATTTGAGCAAGTCAAAGCATTACCTTGGGAAGACTTTCTGCCGCTAGACGCAGAGTTTCCTGTGGCAGGTAAATCGATCAAATCGAAGTTATTCAGTGTGCCTGATTGTCAGGCAATCACAAAAAAAGCGATCGTTAATCGATTACGGGAAGTTTATCATCGCCCTGCAAGTGTTCCTTTAACTGAAAGTGGTGCTTTCTTTCAGTTGGAAGTTGCTTTGTTGAAAGATCATGCCATGATTACACTCGATACGACAGGACCGAGTTTGTTCAAACGTGGCTATCGACTAGAAAAAGGGGGCGCACCCTTAAAAGAAAATATGGCTGCAGCATTAGTCATGTTGACCAACTGGCGCAAAGACCGACCGTTTGTTGATCCTGTATGCGGTTCCGGTACACTGTGCATCGAAGCAGCACTGATCGGACATAATATTGCCCCTGGATTCAATCGCTCCTTTGTCTGTGAGACATGGGATTGGGTTCCAGCTGAAGTATTTGAGACTGTAAGAGCTCAGGCAGACGAAGCAGCCGATTACGATAGCCAACTGGACATTATGGGCTCAGATATCAATGGACGGATGATCGAAATCGCCAAAGCAAACGCGGAAGAGATTGGTCTAGGTGATTCCATCACCTTCAAACAACAAGCAGTCAAAGATTTTAAAACAGACAAAGAATACGGCGTGATCGTTGCCAACCCACCATATGGGGAACGTTTAGGAGAAGAAGAGACGGTACAGCGCTTGTACCGTGAAATGGGCGAAGTCTTTCGGCCATTAAAAACTTGGAGCAAATACATTTTGACCAGTGACCTTACATTTGAGACCCACTATGGTGAAAAAGCAACCAAGAAACGCAAACTATATAATGGTGCGTTGCGTACGGATTTCTTCCAGTATTGGGGCAGTCGCCCACCGCGTAAAAAGGAGACGGTTGAATGAAAGAACAAGAATTTCTAAAAGAATTAAAAGAGCTCGATTTGCTGTCACAAGCAATGGGAATCCTTGGTTGGGATACTCAGACGGGAATGCCTGAAAAGGCCAGCGAATATCGCAGTGAAGTTGACAGCTACTTGTATGGCTTGTATTTCGAAAAGAAAGTCGGACCAACGATCCAAGAAGCCATTACTTATTTTGGTCAGCACCCTGATGAATTATCTGAAGTTGGTCAAGCAGCTTATCAGCTGGTGAAAGAAGAATATGAGCTGCAAAAAAATGTTCCTAATGAATTAGCGATCGCAGCTTCTGCTGCTACTTCTAGAGCTCATACTGCTTGGACGCAAGCCCGCAAAGCGAAAGATTTCTCTTTATTCAAGGAAGCATTAGCTGAGAATATCCGTTTGACAAAAGAGCTGATCCCTTATTGGAAAAAAGAGGAACGGACAAATTATGATGTTCTTTTGAATCAATATGAACCGAACATGACCGTTGAAATCTTGGATAATGTGTTTTCACAAGTTCGTGATGGAATCATGGATATTCGTCGCCAGTTAGAAAAAGGTACTCCACCAGATACAACGATCTTATCTCGTAAAATGACAGAGGCGCAACAGCGGAAATTCATCTCGAAAGTCATCACAGACTTAGGGTATGATTTTTCTCGCGGGCGGTTGGACAATACGGTGCATCCTTTTGCGACCGGCATTAACCACAATGATGTTCGCTTGACGACTCGTTGGAATGAAGAAGATTTTTCGATGGGAATATTCGGCGTGATTCATGAAGCAGGCCACGGCATGTATGAACAAAACATTGATGAAAAATTTGAAGGAACGCCGGTCCACGAAGGAGCATCCATGGGAATCCATGAATCGCAATCTTTATTCAATGAGATCATTATCGGTAGCAATCGCAACTTTTGGGAGAAACAATACCCTTATTTTCAAGAGTGTGCAGAAGGAACTTTCGATGATGTTTCCTTTGAGACTTTCTACAATGCATTAAAATTTACCCAAGCAAGTTTGATTCGGATCGAAGCAGATAGCCTGACGTATGTTTTGCATATCATTATCCGTTACGAGATTGAGAAGATGATTTTCAATGAAGAAGTGAATGTGGAAGATCTGCCAACTATTTGGAATGATAAATATGAAGAATACTTAGGCGTACGTCCGCAAAATGATTTAGAAGGTATCTTGCAAGACGTTCATTGGTCAGGGTCAAGTTTTGGCTATTTCCCATCATACGCTTTAGGATACATGTATGCGGCACAGCTTTTTCATGCAATGGAAAAAGAGATCGATGTCGATGCTGTATTGGCTTCTGATGATTATTCAGAGATCCGCCAATGGTTGACCACGCACATTCATCAATACGGGGCTTCTAAAAAACCAAATCAATTGATTCTGGATGCGACAGGAGAACTGTTAAATCCGCAATATTTATTGGATTATCTGCGGAAGGTTTATTTTTCTGTTTATCAAATCCGCTAATGAGCAAGCCTTTCGTTCACTCGAAAGGCTTCTTCTCATCTTTAAAAAAACGCACGGCAAACTAGGTAGCTAGACGATAGTATTTATTGACTTTAGGTTCTGATACTTTGATGGAATCGGACGATTGAATCAGAATGCTAGCAATAGAAACAAGATAAAAAAGACAGGAGTTTCAAAAAATGGCTGATATAGCACCAATTTATGAATATGCCAAATTGATTTTGGGAACTGATCACACAGGGCATGGCTTTGATCATGTCAAGAGAGTAGCCGCAATGGCTAAACAGATCATTGCCGAAGATCAACTGCAAGTAGATGATTACGTTGTGGAAGCAGCGGCATTTTTGCACGATACCATTGATGATAAGGTGGTGAAAGATGTGGTGAAAGCCAAAGAAGAAGTGCAGCAATGCCTTCTCGCTGCTGGAGCCACAGCAGAACAAATCAGTCATATATTTACAATCATTGAGAATCTCTCTTTCTCAAAAGAGTTATTGGCAGGGGCACAAGTCTCCTCTTTAGAAGGACAAATCGTGAAAGATGCGGATCGCTTAGATGCATTGGGCGCAATTGGTATTTTGCGTACTAGTTACTTTGGCGGTGCACATCAGCATCCGATCCATGAATCAGAGCGAGCGCCGAAAACGTTCACAAACCACGCTGACTATCGAAAAGGGACCACCGTGATCAATCATTTCTATGAAAAGTTGTTTTTATTGTCTGAAAAAATGCACACACACTTTGGCAAACAAGAAGCGCTGCGGCGTAAAGACTTTATGACAACCTTTTTAACTGAATTTTATAGAGAATGGGATGTTTAGTAATTTTTAATCTTCAGTTCGATTCCTTTGTGTTTCCTCTGTATTTATCTATAATTATAAATAAGGGGAGGGATGGATATGTATTACAAACAAGCGCTGAAACCGAATGAATTATTACCTGCACTTTCTGATTCTGGGGAATGTTTTTTTATCATTCGAGCAGCATTACCCATCCGGAATTATCAAGTTGCCATTTACCGGTACGATGATGAGTATTTTTTATTGCAAGATGAACGTTTATTTAATCAGATCTCTAGTATTTCCAGGGAACGGCAAGGAGATGAAGAACAGATTCTGCCATTCATCGAAGAAGCATTAGAAGACAATCACTATTTTCTAGTGGAAAAAGAGTTTATCCGCTTGGATTTATTGACGCTACAAAAAATGACAACCATTCAATCGTTTGAAATATTGTTTTACGAATTCTTTGATTTTTGAGGTGATGGGTGATGAAAAAAACGGAATACCTAACCATTGAGGATGCAACACTCGCTGATTTATTTCTTGATCTGGGTGATAAGTACAGCAACCTCGAATTGATTGACGAAGAAAAAGATTTGGATGTGGTCGTTTTGTCAAATAGCGACTGGCAATATCTTTTGGAACAACTGGATGATGAAGTCAAGGAGCAATTTCTTGCACAGGCCGAGACTGATTTTCTAGACGAGGAGTAAGAATAGAGGGGCAAATGCCCAATGAATGTATGTAGGTTAAAGAAAAACAGAAGAACACAAAACAAAAAAATATCCGAACGATAGTCGATGAAGAATGCGATGCGCTTAACTTAAGTCCGCATGCATGTAAGTACGCTTGATCATTCAGCTATCGTTCGGATAATTGTTTTGTTTGACGGATTCATTTGTTTTTCAGAGCGCCTGTCAGTCAACATTTGAATAAAGTGAAACTGTATCTTTTTCATTTGGATTGGAGACGTACTTTTTTGATTTTAGCATAACCCCGAAAAATATTGCGGATCACTAACAAGAGACCGATCAGCAACGGAATAGCTAATAAGTAGAGGGAATAGCCATGGACCTGCTCTACCGCAGTAGCATTGGTTTTATTTACTTCTGTCAGCGCCTGTTGGATCACTTGGAAACTGAATACACTCATAAATCCAGCAATGATAAAGAGTACAAACCCTAAATAAGGAATATGAGAAGAACGGCGAAAAAGCGCAAAGCCGATATAGAGCAATAAAAGAAAAAATGGCACACCAAAAGCAAAATAAGGATTCAACATGTTTTTTAACCTCCTTTTATTTATCATACTCCAAAATTTACGTTTTGGGAATTACAGTGTAAGATTAAAAGGAAATAGATTTTTAGGAGGATGTTATGTCAGCTTATCTTATGCCAATCAAGGTTGCATTACTGTTATTTCCATTCTTGGCACTTGCAATCTCGTCGATATTTTTTGTGCGCCAATACCGTAAATTTGGCCGATTTATTTTTTCACGAGCAATTGTACTTTATTCATTTGTTTTTTATCTGCTTTGTGCCTATTTCTTGGTCATTTTGCCGTTGCCGAGTATTGAAGAAGTCGCTCAAATGACCGGTCCCAAAATGGAGTGGCAGTTAGGTGCTTCCTGGCAGCATTTTTTGCAGCAAACGGTGTTACAAATCAATGATCCCACTACGTATCTTCCGGCTTTGAAGCAAAACGTAGTCTTAGAGCCATTATTCAATCTTTTTTTGACACTGCCTTTTGGTGTCTATATGCGCTACTACTTTAAATTGTCTTTTCCGAAGACGATTGTGGCAACCTTTGGCTTATCACTGTTCTTTGAATTGACTCAGTTAACTGGATTATACTTTATTTATCCGCGCCCTTATCGGTTGTTTGACGTCAATGATTTATTTGTCAATACCCTTGGCGGGACCATTGGCTTTTTGGTGACGCCATTGTTTACCTTCCTGTTGCCTACCCGTGAAGAGATGGATGCCGAATCTTATGCCAAAGATAATCGAGTGACGTTTACTCGCCGATTTGTTGCTTGGCTGATCGATTGGGGAATATTGAATTTATTCGCTTGGATGCTTATGATTCTGTTAAGAGTGACTGTGAATAAAGAAATCGATGACTTTACGAATGATTATTGGTATTTTTTACTAGAAGTAGTTCTTTACTTTATTCTTTTGAATTATATTCTCAATGGACAAACGCTAGGAAAAAAACTTGTTCGCATTCGAGTGATGGAGGAAAACCATTCCCGTGTCAGTTTCAGAGCAATTTTTAAGCGTTATGGATTGCTCTATCTGATCTATGTTAGTGCGACACGCATCAATGTGTTGTTTACGCCTTTTATTCAATCTACTAATCAAATGCTCGTCCTAGTGAGTTTGTTGGTTGTGTTGATTTTTGGTTTGATCCAACTTGGATTTTATTGCAACATCCTTTGGGCAGCATTCAAAAAACAACCGCGATTCTTTTACGAAAAAAGAACGGCTACTTATGTAGTAAGCACGATCCAGCGAAACAAGGTTAGGAATTGAGCTGGAAATATGTTATAATCCAAAAGATGTCAATAGAAAGAAGGTGTTTGAATGTCTTTTGAGTCATTTAAATTTCAACCATTTATTTACGAAGCGTTAGCGGAGAAGAAATTTACTTCACCAACAGAAGTTCAAGAAAAATTAATCCCTGTGATCCAAAAAGGTCGCAGTGTCGTGGGACAATCCCAAACTGGAAGTGGGAAGACGCATACATTTTTGCTTCCTTTGATGGATCAAATCGATCCGCAAAAAGATGAAGTGCAAGTAGTTATCACTGCACCGAGTCGTGAATTAGCCACGCAGATTTATCAAGCGGCAAAACAACTAGCAGAATTTCAGCAACCAGAGATTCGTGTGACCAACTTTGTAGGCGGCACGGATAAACAACGACAAATGGACCGTTTGCAAAACCAGCAGCCGCAGCTTGTTATCGGGACACCGGGACGAATTCTAGATATGATCAATGAACAAGCACTGGCTGTGCATACGGCACAAGCCTTTGTCATTGATGAAGCAGATATGACATTAGATATGGGCTTTTTGGAAGAAGTGGACCAAATTGCTAGTCGATTGCCGGAAAAACTGCAAATGTTAGTTTTCTCTGCAACGATTCCAGAAAAGCTGCGTCCATTTTTGAAAAAATATCTCGAAAATCCATTGATCGAAGAAATTCGTCCGAAAGCAGTCATCTCTGAATCCATTGAAAATTGGTTGATCTCAACTAAAGGAAAAGATAAGAATCAATTGGTTTATCAACTACTAACGACGGGACATCCTTATTTGGCGATTGTTTTTGCCAATACCAAATCCCGAGTGGATGAATTAACCGACTATCTGAAAGAAAAAGGGCTGAAAGTAGCCAAGATCCATGGCGATATCACACCGCGAGAACGCAAACGTGTGATGCGTCAGGTTCAAAATTTAGAGTATCAATATGTAGTCGCAACTGATTTAGCTGCTCGCGGGATTGACATCGAGGGGGTTTCGCATGTAATCAATGCTGAGATTCCGGCGGATTTGGATTTCTTTATTCATCGTGTGGGACGTACTGGACGTAATCAGTTAGCTGGAACAGCGATCACTTTGTATGATCCTAGTGACGAACAAGCCATTCAAGCAATCGAAGATTTAGGTGTAAAATTCCAACCAAAAGAAATCAAAAATGGGGAGATCGTTGCAACATATGATCGGAATCGTCGACAAAAACGTGAAAAATCAAGAGACGAATTAGACCCAACATTGATTGGGTTGGTCAAGAAGAAAAAGAAAAAAATCAAACCTGGCTACAAGAAGAAAATTCAGTGGGCTGTTGATAAGAAAAACAAAGAGAAACGAAAGATCGAACGTCGTCAGTCGAATCGCTCTGCTCGCAAGAATAAAAAAAATTCCAGTATCTAATTTAAGGAACACCCATCGGCCAAGCAATGGCTATTGGGTGTTCCTTCGTTTTAGCAAAGATTTTTTCCCATTTTTACACAGAGGATTCCATCTTCTTCAAAAGGAGGAGAGAGGATCTCATAGCCGCATTTTTGATAAAAGCCGATTGCTGCAATTTCAGAAGACAAAACCGACCAGCAAAAGCCATCGGTGATCGCTTTTTGCTCATAGGCCGCTAACAACTGCCGTCCTATCCCTTGCTTTCGATAGTTTTTAGCCACGCAAAAGCGATCAGGCTGAATCGTTTGCGAATCCAACGATTGATAGCGAATAGTGGCAATTGGTACTTGGCCTTCTGCCAGTAGAAAATAATGGCAGAACTGATCTTTTTGATCAAATTCTAATTCAGGAGCGATTCCTTGTTCGTCGACAAAGACAGATCTTCTAAGTGCAAAAACAGCCTGCTGAATCCAGTCCTCCCGCCCAAAATAAAGCTGCATCATTTTTCCTCCCAATTCATGGTATACTCAATCTATATTGATTGTAGCAGATGAAAGGGGAAAGCTCGTGGATTTTTTCGAAGCATTGCAATGGACGAATTGGAAAAATTTGACTGCTGAAGTCAAAAGCCAAGTGTTTCAGCAAGTAGTCATGTACTTTGTCAGCCCATTGAAAGAAATTACAGATGTTCATTTTATTAAAACAAGCTATGCAGGAATCAAGTGTGAGACCTTTGAATTAACGATTGATGAGGAACCCTTCGTCTTTGTGCCTGGAAATTCTGAAACAATTCTAGGCTGGGACTTGGGCATTCAGGGATTGCCGATAACCTGCTGGTCCAAAATGTGGCAAGAAACTCTTAATCCATCGCTGAGCCGCTTGATCGAAGGCTATGGATTGTCAAACGCTGAGGAGTGGGGAGATTTTGTCAATGAGTCGACGAGCCCATTACGCAAAGCAGCCATTCCACCTATGTTGGTGCAAAAAATGGCGCTGCCGGCGGGTACTCGTTTGATTGGAGAACTAGATACAGTCACGGGAGAATTCCATGGTCATGTTGATCAATTTGAAACTTTTGGTTCCGAGATACGGCAGGCATTTCAGCAGCCGCGAAGTTTTGAAGAAAGTTTGCAGTGGGAAATGCCAAGAACAATCAGTGCCGAAAATCAGTACTTTGCGGAACTGCATCCAGTGTCTGGCAATTATCATGTATACACCCACCAACGAATGACCCAAAATGACTTGCAGCACTGGCTGGGACAGCAGGGATATGATTTGATGAATGAAGAACAGTGGGAATATGCAGTGGGCGCCGGGACCCGTCGTTTATTTCGTTGGGGCAATGAAAAACCCTGTGAGGATGGTGTCAAATTGACCAAAAAAGCATTGGCTGAGCCGAACATGTTTGGCTTGATTTATCCGTATGCCAATGGATGGGAGCTAACTGACAGTTCATTTCTAAAGATGGAAGATTGGCCAGAGTGCGGCAATCCATTACTGGATACATTGCCCTATGCTAGTTATTATCGGTCACGCAAAATGTTGCAAGCAAACCAGCAGTTGGACCCTGAAAAATACCGCTACCGAAAAGCAGTTATTATTGATCGAGAACGGATTTGAGGATTGACTTTTTGTGAACATTTCCTTATACTTTTAAAGACGAAGGACATGGTTGATTTGTTCATTCTTTACAGAAAGTTTTTCAAAGCTGAGAGAAAAACAAGAATCCTAATTGATCGCTCCCTTTGGTATCTGATTCAGTAGAAATGCTGACGCCTGCTCTGCGTTATCGAGTCTGAGAGGTAATGATCAACATCATTGCAAGTAAGGTGGTACCGCGTAGCTACGTCCTTGCTCTGCAGTGGTGTTTTTTTGTTTGACTGCCCAGAAGCGAGTTCGTCGAATGAACAGATATCAGAGAGAAAGGTCACCAAAGAACAAAAGCATTCCTTGCTCCCAAGCGATTTTATCATTAGAAAGTAGGAAAACTATATGAAACACTTATCAAGTGCCGAAGTTCGTCAAATGTTTCTCGATTTCTTTCAATCAAAAGGACATTCGATCGAGCCTAGTGCATCACTCGTCCCTGTAAATGACCCAACATTGTTGTGGATCAACTCAGGTGTAGCAACATTGAAAAAATATTTTGACGGTACCGTTGTTCCAGAAAATCCGCGAATCACCAATGCACAAAAATCGATTCGGACCAACGATATCGAAAATGTTGGTAAGACAGCACGTCACCACACCATGTTTGAAATGTTAGGAAATTTTTCGATTGGTGATTACTTCAAAAATGAAGCAATCCATTGGGCGTGGGAGTTTTTGACTTCTCCAGAATGGATGGCCTTTGATCCAGAAAAGCTTTATGTCACAGTGTATCCAAAAGACACAGAAGCAAAACGAATTTGGCGCGAAGAAATCGGGTTGACTCCAGAACACATCGTAGAGATCGAAGACAACTTCTGGGACATCGGTGCTGGACCTTGTGGACCAGATTCAGAGATTTTTTATGACCGCGGACCTGAGTTCAACGATGTCGCAGAAGATGATCCGGAGAATTATCCTGGCGGTGAAAATGAACGCTATTTGGAAATTTGGAATTTGGTCTTTTCAGAGTTCAATCATCAAGCAGATGGCACGTATGAACCATTACCACATAAAAATATTGATACGGGGATGGGGCTTGAACGGATGGTGTCGATCATCCAAAATGCACCAACCAACTTTGAAACAGATCTCTTTATGCCGATCATCGAAGCGGTTCAAGAATTGAGCGGCAATTTTGCATATGGCGAAAGCAAAGCAACAGATATTTCCTTCAAAGTGATCGCCGACCACATTCGCGCGCTTTCTTTTGCTATAGGCGATGGTGCACTACCGTCAAACGAAGGACGCGGATACGTGTTGCGCCGTTTGCTACGCCGCGCCGTCATGCATGGCAAGAAATTAGGTATCGATTCAGCCTTTTTATATAAACTTGTTCCGATCGTAGGAAAAATCATGGAGAGTTATTATCCGGAAGTATTGGCTCAACAAGCGTTTATCGAAAAAGTAATCCGTAATGAAGAAGAACGGTTCCATGAAACCATCAATGAAGGATTAGAGATCTTGAACCAAGTCATTGCTAAAGTGAAGGCAGATGGGCAAGAGACATTAGCAGGTGCCGATATCTTTAAGTTGTATGATACTTACGGATTCCCTGTTGAATTGACTGAAGAAGTCGCTCAAGATGAAGGGTTGAAAGTTGATCATGCCGGTTTTGAAAAAGAAATGGATGCACAGCGGGCACGGGCTCGTTCTGCTCGATCGACTGAGCTTTCTATGGGTGTTCAATCCGCTCTTTTGACTGATATCAAAGTCGAAAGCCGTTTTGTTGGCTACGAAAGCCTTGAAGCCAACAGCGAATTGTTAGTGATCATTCAAGAGGAACAACTGCTTGATACAGTAACCACTGGTGAAGCCAAACTGATCTTCAAAGAAACACCATTCTATGCAGAAATGGGTGGTCAAGTAGCGGACACTGGTACTGTCGTTGACCAATCTGGTGCTATCGTTGCGGAGATCACTGATGTAAAAAAAGCACCAAATGGCCAGTTTCTGCATACTGCGAAGGTAACTGGCAACTTGACGGAAGGGGCTTCTTATTTCTTGCAAGTTGATCAGCACCGTCGGAACAAAATCATCAAAAACCACACAGCCACTCATTTATTGCACAAAGCGTTGAAAGAAGTGCTAGGTAGCCATGCAAACCAAGCAGGCTCATTAGTTGCACCTGGACACTTGCGTTTTGACTTTAGTCATTTTGGCCAAGTGACTGCAGACGAATTAAGTCAGATGGAACAAATCGTCAATCAGAAAATTTGGGAAGCTTTGCCAGTCGTAACTATCGAAACCGACATCGACACAGCGAAAGGCATGGGGGCGATGGCTCTCTTTGGCGAAAAATACGGCCACGATGTGCGCGTAGTCAATGTCGCAGATTGGTCTATCGAGCTTTGCGGTGGCACACATGTCGCCAATACAGAAGATATCGGTATTTTCAAAATTGTTTCTGAATCCGGGATTGGTGCTGGCGTTCGTCGGATTGAAGCAGTGACCAGTCAAGAAGCTTACGCATTGCTACATGAAGGAGAAGCACAGCTAAAAGCCATTGCAGGGATCGTCAAATCGGCACAAATCAAAGATGTAGTCAGCAAAACAGAACAATTACAGCAACAACTGCGGGATCTGCAAAAAGAAAATCAAGCACTGGCGAGCAAACTAGCCAATCAACAAGCTGGCGATGTTTTCAAAGATGTCAAAGAAGTGAATGGGATTCGTTTTATTGCTGCAAAAGTAACTGTCAAAGATATGAATCAGTTACGCCAATTGGCAGACCAATGGAAACAAAAAGAATTATCGGATGTTTTAGTTCTTGCTACAGCCAACGATGGCAAAGTTAATCTGTTGGCTGCAATGACGCCACAGGCAAATGAGAAAGGCTTGAAAGCAGGAGATTTGATCAAGCACATCGCACCGAAAGTCGGCGGCGGTGGCGGCGGACGTCCAGATATGGCACAAGCCGGTGGGAAGCAACCAGAAGGAATCGACGCTGCATTAACTGAAGTAGCCAATTGGTTAGCCGCAAACTGATTCTTTAACAGCAAATCATAAAAAAATGTATAACATCAAGAAATATCCGAACTGGAATTGTGTGTCAGAGAGCTGCCGCGTCTTTTTATAAGACGTTCGGTAGAGGATCGAAACGTGATTCCTTCGGGTATTTTTTCTGTTTTTGCAGAAATTGGATTTTATTAAAGAGAAATTTTGGAATAGCTGAAGCATTCATTTTTAGAAAAATACGTTTTTTACATGCTTTTAGTTGTTTTACTGATTTCATTCGGGGTAAAATAAGAAAGACGAATTTACGCTTGGAGGGAATGTTATGCTGCGCTTCTTTTTAAAGCGAATGAAAGGAAACGCAACTGATCGCACCATGATCGGTAAACTTGCGAGCTATCTGGGATTGCTCTCAAATGCACTTCTTTTTGTCGCAAAGTTTCTGATTGGACTGTCGGCACAATCGGTCTCGATCATGGCAGATGCTATCAATAGTCTGTCTGACACCGCCTCCTCCTTTTTGACATTGATCGGTTTTCGGATTGCTGCCAAGCCGGCGGATAGGGAGCATCCCTACGGCCATGAACGGTTTGAATACATTAGCGGTTTTGTGGTTTCTTTACTAATCACATTTGTTGGTTTTCAGTTTCTAAAAAATGCCTTTGAAAAAATCATTGCTCCTGAACCGATCCGTTTATCACCATGGTTGTTTATTGTGCTGATCTTGTCAATCGGATTAAAGCTTTGGCAAGGTCTCATGTACCGTCAATTGGCGAAGAAAATTGACTCTGCAACCTTACAAGCTAGCGGACAAGATAGTTTTAATGATGTACTCACAACAGTTGCGGTCTTGCTCTCTGCATTGATTGAATGGGGAACCGGTTGGCGGGTGGATGGGTATATTGGCTTGCTGATCGCGCTATACATTTTATTTAGTGGTATCATGATGATCCGTACCTTTATCAATGAACTGCTAGGTGCACGTCCGACAGAAGCTGAAATCCGTGAGATGGAGGATCGACTAGATCGTTATCCAACAATATTGGGGTACCATGATCTGCTCGTTCATAACTATGGTCCCAAGAATCGTTTTGCTAGTGTTCATATTGAAGTCAATGAAAGCTGGAGTTTGTCCCAAGCCCATGAAGTAATTGATGCGATCGAACATGATTTTCAAAGGAACCTTCAAGTTGAATTGGTTTGTCATCTTGATCCTGTCCCTATCCAAAATAAACAGTACCGGCAGTTGCGGGAAAAAGTCAGACAAATCGTTGAGACGATTGATCCAGAGTTAAGGATGCACGACTTTCGGATTCACGAAAAACAGTTTGCTTTTGATTTGGTGATCCCAAAGCAAAGAAATTACACAGATCGTGAACTGCAAGATAAAATTTATCAAAAGATTACGCATGAAATCGGCACGTATGAGGTGGCGATCACGTTTGATCATACTTATTTGTTGTAGGAGGAAAATATGATAAAAATGGATATGAGTGTGGTTTCGACCGTCTTTTTGGCGTTGCTGTTTGTCAATACAGTTGCGGCATTTATTACGGTCTTTCGTAAACCGCGATCAATTGCAAGTGTTTTTGCCTGGATGATGACATTAGTCTTTATCCCGGGTTTTGGGTTTTTGTTGTATTTGTTTTGTGGTCGAGGAATCGACGGAGAAATCATTTATAAATTCAGTGAGCACCATCAAAGCAGAATCAATGAATTAAATCAAATCATCAAAGTCCACAATTATTCCTTTCCAGAGCATCCATACTCAGATGACAACCATCTATTGGAACGGTATTTTAAAAATTTAGATGAATCCCCTTTGACAAAAGGCAATCAGGTACAATTTTATACGGACGGCAAGGAAAAATTTGCTGCCTTATTTTCAGATATGCAAAATGCTGAAGACAATATTCATGTGGAATACTATTCTTTTTTTAATGATGAAATTGGTGGGCAGTTTCTTGATGTCCTAATTGAAAAAGCCAAGCAAGGAGTAGAAGTTCGACTAATATTCGATCCATGGGGTTCTCCCAAAGCAAATCGTAAATTCTTTCAGCCATTAATGGACGCTGGCGGAAAGGTCGTGCCCTTTATTACTTCAAAAAATTTGATTCGCAATACACGTTTGAATTACCATTTGCATCGCAAAATCGTGGTGATTGATGGCCAAATTGGCTGGACCGGCGGGTTTAATGTAGGGGATCAATATTTAGGTAAAAAAGCAAAATTTGGTTATTGGCGGGATACACATGCGCGAATCGTTGGAACTGCTAGTTTTACCTTACAGGAAATCTTTATCCGCGATTGGAATGCCTCGATTAGAAATGAAGCAGATCAACTGGAATATGAAGATCGCTATTTCATTTTACCGCCTAAAGAAGAGGCAGGTCATGTCGATATGCAAATCGTGGCCGACGGACCTGAGACGGAAACGCAGATTCTTAAAGGCGGCTTCGTCAAGATGATTTTGGCGGCTGAAAAATCGATTTGGATCCAAACCCCTTATCTGATTCCTGACGACAGTATGATGAATGCCTTGGAGATCGCCATCCACTCAGGTGTAGATGTTCGAATCATGATTCCCTGCATGCCGGATCATCCATTTATCTATCGAGCGACCCAACACTATGCCAACTATTTACATCGCCGGGGAGCGAAAATCTATATCTATGAGAATGGATTTTTACATGCCAAAACTGTTATGATGGATGATACCATCTGCTCGTTTGGCACGACAAATCAGGACATTCGCAGTTATGCGTTGAATTTTGAAGTCAATGCATTCGTTTATGATCAAGAAGTCACGGCGCAATTAAAAACGATTTTTGAAGAGGATATGCTGCAGTCCACTTTATTGACAGATGAAATGCTGGCTAAACAATCTTACTGGTTGCGTTTCAAGCAAAACTTTTCTCGTTTGTTATCGCCGATCCTGTAATTTTAAAGCCTTAGCTAACCCTTGACGGGCCAGATGGTCGGCACCTTTGTTTTGAGATTCGGGAATCCATTGGACAATCAGTAAAGTGAAATAGGGCAGCAACTCTTGGATTTCCTCTAAATACTTCCGAAAATCGGGGTTGTTCGTATAATTTTTGTCGATTGTTTGAGCGACGACTTTACTGTCTGTATAAAGCATGATCGTCTGGTCTTGCCATTCTTTCGTTAAAAGAAATTCAAGAGCATGATGCATCGCAGCAAATTCTGCTTGGTGATTTGTGAGCGTGGGTAGTACAAAGGCATGCTGTTCATGCAGGTCTTCCCCTACAATCAACAGACCGCCGCCACTAGGTCCAGGGTTTCCTTTGGTTGAAGCATCGAGATACACTTTTAGCATGAGTTGACTCCTTCTGTTATGATGGATATAAGTATACTAGAAATTGATCGCGTGAGGAAATTATTTATGAAACGTAACTATTTTTGGCAACCAGAACCAGCCACCGCAATTATCTATTGGTCCAGTTCACTGATCGTTTTGTTTTACAGCTTGATTTTGGCACTGGAAAATACTCGCCCTTATTGGAAAAGCAATCTTGTGTTGGGGATTTTTCTATTTCTTGTCTGGTTAGGATTGCAGCGCCGCCTTTATTTGACGGAGAAGACCATCAAAATCACCTATGCCCGCTTTTGGAAACGAGTAGTTATTCCTCTCGAGAAAATCCAAGCCATTGGGATAGAGAATCATCATTTGAGAATCGTGACCAATGAAAGAAGCTATACGTTTGTAATGCGTAAAAAAGATCTTGAAGTATTACAGACACACTTTGTTAATCTAGTGCCTATTCTTGAAAGACAAGAGTCAGAAAAATAATTCTGACTCTTTTTTTATTCCAGTGAAAAACAGGGTTTCAATCTTCATGAAAAACGGTATAATAGAAATAGGACAAACAAATATGAATGAATAAGGAATAATAGTTCGGGAATAGAGGGTTACTGATGAAAAAAGATATCGAAATTGCACAAGAAGCAACAATTAAACCGATTATTGATATTGCAGCAACTATCGGATTACAAGCAGAAGATCTAGAACAATATGGGAAGTATAAAGCAAAAATCGATTGGCCAGCAATCAAGGAAATCGCGGAACGCCCCACCGGCAAGTTGATCTTAGTCACAGCGATTAACCCAACCCCTGCGGGAGAAGGAAAGTCGACAGTCACGATTGGATTGGCAGATGGCTTAAACCGTATTGGAAAACAAACCGTGATTGCTTTACGAGAACCATCATTAGGTCCAGTCATGGGGATCAAGGGTGGTGCGACTGGCGGAGGCAGAGCGCAAGTCTTGCCGATGGAGGACATCAATCTTCATTTTACCGGGGACATGCACGCAATCACTGCTGCGAATAATGCATTATCTGCGTTGGTGGACAATCATATCCAACAAGGAAATGAATTAGGGATCGACCCGCGACGGATCATTTGGAAACGTGTCGTGGATTTGAATGATCGTGCATTAAGACAAGTGATCGTCGGACTAGGCGGACCACTGCAAGGAGTACCTAGAGAAGATGGCTTTGATATCACCGTTGCTAGTGAGATTATGGCTATTTTGTGTCTAGCAACGAATTTGGATAATTTGAAAGAGCGCTTGAGCAATATTTTGATTGGTTATACGTATGATAAACAACCTATCTACGTCAAGGATTTGCAGGTTCAGGGGGCATTAGCTTTATTGTTGAAAGATGCCTTGAAACCAAATTTGGTTCAAACCATCGAAGGAACGCCTGCGTTGATTCATGGGGGACCTTTTGCCAACATCGCCCATGGCTGTAATAGTGTCATTGCCACTGAAACAGCTCTCCATTTAGGAGAATACACGGTTACTGAAGCGGGGTTCGGCGCAGATCTCGGGGCAGAGAAGTTTTTGGATATTAAAACACCCAATCTCTCTAAAGCACCAGACGCTGTCGTAGTGGTCGCAACGATTCGCGCCTTAAAAATGCACGGCGGGATAGATAAAGAACATTTAAAAGAAGAAAATGTAGCGGCTTTAGTCGCGGGTTTTGCCAACTTGAAACGTCACGTGAGAAACATGCAAAACTATCAATTGCCAGTTGTTGTTGCAATCAATGAATTTGTCACTGATACCGAAGCTGAGATCCAAATGTTGGAGCAATGCTGCAAGGAAATTGGTGTACCAATCGCTCGGACGCAAGTTTGGGAGAAAGGTGGCGCAGGGGGGGAACTTTTGGCGCAGCAAGTCGTCACTGCCATTGATGAACAACCCGGCAATTATCGTAGGCTTTACCAAAATGAAGAGAGCCTTTCTGTTAAAGCTGCCAAGATCGTCAAAGAGATTTATGGCGGATCAAATGTGGTCTTCTCAAGTGTGGCACAGCGCCAATTGAACGTCTTCAAAAAAAATGGCTGGGATCAATTGCCGATTTGTATGGCAAAAACACAGTACTCTTTTAGTGATGATCCACAGCTTTTAGGCGCACCGGCTGATTTTTCGATTACGATCCGTGAATTTGTACCAAAACTAGGCGCTGGTTTTATTGTTGCCTTGACTGGTACTGTTATGACAATGCCTGGACTGCCTAAGAAACCAGCAGCATTGAATATGGATGTCGATGCAGACGGCAATGTATCTGGCCTTTTTTAATCTTATTTTCTCTCCGCATCTGCGAATACTGGATGAAGAAATAGATTCTCGAAGGCTCCAGTAATAGTTCAGTCAATTTCTTATAACACACCACACTTACAAATCAATAGTGATCTGTAAGTGTGGTGTGTTGTTTGCGAGCGATTCGTCGTCTTTCAGTAGGTTTTGTTTGGTTCGTTTTTTGTTGACGCTGTACATAGGCTGCGAGATTCGGAGGAGAATAAAACCTCCCTTTTTCTTCTGACTTTCAAAAATTGGAAGAAATAATTGAAGAGACTGCGAGGATATTTCATTTTTGTGAAGTTTTCTAAAAGTCTCCCATAGTTATCTCCAGCATTCCTATTTATCCGTTGCTCTTAGAAACATTAGAAACATTAGAAACGAAAGTAGGAAACGGGAAGGGGAAAGTGTTATCAAGCTCTTTTAAACGAGAGACTATAAAAAGAATGGTTTTAAAAAGAGGGCTATAAAAGTCGCTCGTTTTTATCTTATGATTTGCCGCTTTTGGATTTTCAATCTATTAAAAGACTGAAAGTTAAATATTAGCAAGAGGCAAGAGACGTGTCTTTTGTTATAATATAATCAGTAGTGCATTTAAAAGACTGTTTTCTTTCTAAGAAAATTAAAGTATACTGATAAAATTGGAGCGTATAAAACGATGAAACGTAAAATCATACGAAATACCGGCTTTTACGCGATGGGGAGTCCGCTGGATTTGCTAGTGGATGGTCAGAAAGTCGCCAGAATCAATCATCAAGAGACCGTCGAGCTGAATCTCAATTCTGACAACCGATTGTCTGTCCGATTTTCCATCCTAAAAAGCAAAGAAATTGCGTTGGCTGATTTACACGCAGAAACTCCATTAGAAATAAAAATGAATCCGCGACTGATTTCTTTTTATGTGCTGTTTTATATTGGTCTGTTTCTAATGATCGCGTTTTTAACTCGCAGTGGACAGTTGTCCATTATCCTTTCGGGTATCTTTCTTTATTTAGCAGGTTATCTATGTTTAGGTCTTTATTATAGCAAACAAGCGTATGTAATTGAGGAGGTAACAAATGGCTAGCGGAGCAGATATTTTTTTGAGTAGTTTCAATCGAATCGAAAAACAATTGAGGGACGATTTGGGTAATCCTCGTAACATGGGTTTTTCAGAGATGGTTCGCCGTCTTTCAAAACAGAAGCAAGGAGACATCAAAAAATACGAAGAAGATTTATTGCAGATGGCCCAATTGCGGAACGCCATCGTTCATGAAAAAATCGGTGAAAATTTTGTGATCGCCGAGCCAAATCAATGGGTAGTGACACGAATCCAACAAATCGAACAGGCCTTGTTGCAGCCTGAAACGGTCTTACCTAAGTTTGGTAAAAAAGTGACCGGTTTTGAAAAAACGTTGGCGCTGAAAGAAATCTTGAAGATTGTCGCTCAAAAGCGGTTTTCACAATTTCCACTCTATGACAAAGGACGTTTTGTTGGGTTGATCACTTTACGTATGTTAGGATACTGGTTTGCTCAAGAAAGTCTAAAAGGAGAGATCCGATTAGAAGGGCGTAAAGCAGAAGACTTGTTGATCAAAGACGGTAAAGAGTCCAATTATCAGTTTGTACCCGCGACAACAACGGTCACTGAAGTAGAAGACCTGTTCCATAAAAATGCTTTACTTGAAGCGGTATTAATCACAAAAAATGGCGATCCTAATGGAAATTTATTAGGCATCGTTCGTCCGCGGGATATTTTTAACGAAGAAAGTGTGGAAAAAAGATGATAGCTTTGTTTTTTTTACTAAGTGCCATAATTGTTGGACTTGATCAGTGGTTGAAGTTTTGGATCGTCAGCAATTTTGAATTAGGTGATGTTCAAACGTTGATCGACCATGTCTTTTCACTAACTTATATTCGGAATACCGGTGCCGCATGGAGTATCTTAGAAGGGAAGATGACCTTCTTTACGATCATCACGGTTGCCGCTGTTATTGTTGTAACTTATTTGTTGATCCGTCATCGTAAAAGCAGTATATGGTTTCGATTGGGACTATCCTTTATCTTAGCCGGAGCGATCGGAAATTTTATCGATCGCTTGCGTTTGGGGTACGTCGTGGATATGTTTCAGCTAGATTTTATCAATTTTCCGATTTTTAATATTGCAGACATGTCGTTAGTGATCGGCGTGTTATTGATTTTTATCTATGCGTTAGTTGATGATGAAGTGAAGGGAAAATAAATGAATAATCAAATTGAAGTAGTAATCCATGAAGAAAAAGGGCGTGTCGATAAAGTATTGGCAGATCGTCTAGAAGCGAGCCGTTCGCAAATTCAACAATGGTTAAAAGAAGGAGCGGTCACCTGTCAAGGGGATCCAATTCGTGCAAATTACAAAGTAAAAGCTGGTGACCAGTTAGTGATTCAAGTACCAGAACCAGAGTCCCTAGATCTGGAACCTGAAGATATTCCTTTGACGATTGTGTATCAAGACCAAGATGTTGCCGTGATCAATAAACCGCAAGGAATGGTCGTTCATCCTTCGGCAGGGCATCCTAACGGAACGCTGGTCAATGCATTGTTGTATCATATGACCGATTTATCTTCGATCAATGATGTTGTACGACCAGGAATTGTTCATCGTATCGACAAGGATACGTCAGGGCTATTGATGATTGCCAAAAATGATCATGCCCATGAAGCGTTAGCCAAACAGTTGAAAGACAAAACTTCTTTACGGAAGTATGTTGCGCTGGTCCATGGGAATATTTCTCACGAAAAAGGCACGATCAATGCACCGATTGGCCGTTCTAAAGTGAATCGCAAGATGCAAGCAGTGCAAGAAGATGGTAAGCCGGCTGTGACACATTTTACAGTTTTGGAACGTTTTGATCAATTTACTTTAGTCGAATTACAGTTGGAAACGGGTCGGACCCATCAAATTCGGGTCCACATGCAATACATTGGCTTTCCATTAGCCGGCGATCCTGTTTATGGCCCTAAAAAGACTTTGAAAGGCAATGGCCAATTCCTTCACGCCAAACTGTTAGGATTTACCCATCCGACAACTGGAGAATCAATGGTTTTTGAAGCGCCATTACCCGAACTTTTTGAGGAAACCTTAAAAAAATTGCGAAAAAATGATTGATTTTTTTTTCAAAGAACTGTATAGTGTGTGTAACAAATAAATAGCTCCTTTAAGTGTAGTCCCGTGAGGCTAAGAAGGAAATGAGCAAGCAGACGACTCCCGCGTTGGAGCATCGAAAACTTGCTGGATGATTGCGCATATTCTGGATCGCTGTATACAGCGCCAGAAAGTATGATCGGAAAACATAACTCCTGCCTCACTAGGCAGGAGTTTTTTTATGTTCAAAATTAGGAGGGAACGAAATGCCAACCAAAGAAGTAGTAGATGCAGTAACAATGAAACGAGCATTGACCAGAATCACTTATGAAATCATCGAACGCAACCGAGGGATTGATGACCTAGTCTTAGTAGGAATCAAGACTAGGGGAATCTATATCGCACAACGAATTGCTGAACGCTTGAAACAATTGGAAGGAGTAGAAGTCCCCGTTGGCGAACTGGATATCACATTGTATCGAGACGATAAAAAATCAGATGAAGATCCTGAGATCCATTCTTCTGACATTCCAACAGCAATCGATGGCAAAGAAGTCATCTTGATCGATGATGTGTTGTTTACAGGGCGCACCATCCGGGCAGCATTAGATGCCATCATGGATTTCGGTCGTCCTCGCCGGATTTCACTAGCCGTACTAGTCGATCGGGGGCATCGAGAATTACCGATTCGGGCAGATTTTGTAGGGAAAAATATTCCAACGGCATTAAGCGAACAAATCATTGTTGAAATGGAAGAATCTGACGGTTCTGATCGAATCATGATCAATAAAGAAAACGAGTAGGAAGAAGAGTGACAGACACATGGAAAAGCAAGAATTTCGCAATACCGATGTGGTATTAGATATCAATGATCGCCCAAAGGCATTGCCTTGGTTAGGCTTAAGTCTTCAACATTTATTCACGATGTTCGGAGCAACTGTTTTAGTACCGATCCTAGTTGGGATCAACCCAAGTATCGCTTTAGTAAGTTCCGGTTTGGGGACACTTGTTTACCTCGTTACGACGAAAGGAAAGATTCCCGCATACTTAGGGAGCAGCTTTGCTTTTATCGCTGCAATGCAAATGTTGATGAAATCAGACGGCTACCCGGCAATCGCCCAAGGAGCTGTTACAACAGGACTGGTTTACATCATCGTTTCTCTGATCATCAAAAAGATTGGTGCTGCATGGCTGGATAAAATTTTGCCGCCGATCGTCGTAGGGCCTGTGATCATGGTTATCGGGTTAGGACTAGCTGCTAATGCCGCTCAAAACGCAATGTACAATGGGGACATCTATGATTTTAAATTTATCTTAGTTGCATTGGTTACATTGGGATTGACGATTTTCTTCAACATGTTTTTGCGAGGGTTTCTTGGCTTGATCCCCATCTTACTAGGGATCATTGGTGGTTACTTAGTAGCTTTAGCTGCTGGGATCGTAGATGTGCAGCCAATCATTGATGCTGCTTGGTTCTCATTACCAAGCTTCGAAATTCCCTTTGTTCAATACAAGCCAACGCTACATTTGAATGCGATCACGACGATGGCGCCTATCGCTTTTGTCACGATGACAGAACATATTGGCCATTTGATGGTTTTGAATAAACTAACAAAGCGTAACTTTTTTGAAGAACCAGGATTAAACAAAACATTGATGGGAGACGGCTTTGCGCAAATCGTTGCCGGATTCGTTGGGGGACCCCCTGTGACAAGTTATGGTGAAAACATTGGTGTCTTGGCCATTACGAGAGTGCACAGTGTCTTTGTTATCGGTGGTGCGGCTGTCTTGGCTGTCTTGTTAGGCTTTGTCGGAAAATTGAGTGCCTTGATCTTGAGTATCCCAAATCCGGTCATTTCTGGAATCAGCTTCCTATTGTTCGGTGTCATTGCTGCAAGCGGGATGAAAATCTTGATCGACAATAAAATCAATTTTGACCGCAAAAAGAATTTGATCATTGCTTCTGTGATTCTGGTGATCGGAATCGGCGGCCTTGTCTTTACGGTCGGAACATTCACCTTATCAGCCATGGCATTAGCAACTGTCTTAGGAATCATTTTAAATCTAATTTTGCCAGAAACATCACGCAGTGAAGAACAATAACTAGTCGTCAACTAAAAGGGAAAAACTAGGAGGTATTATTCATGATCATCCAATCAGAAAGAATCAGTTTAAAGCATCTTTTGACCGTTGAAGCATTAACAGATCGAGAAGTGATGGGGCTTATCCGCAGAGGGCAGGAATTTAAAAGAGGGGCCAAATGGATGCCGCAAAAAGAACAATACTTTGCTACGAACCTTTTCTTTGAAAATAGTACCAGAACCCACAAAAGTTTTGATGTAGCCGAAAAGAAATTAGGTCTTGAAGTGATTGAATTTGACTCCTCAACGAGTTCTGTGCAAAAGGGCGAAACCCTTTATGATACCGTGCTGACAATGTCAGCACTAGGCGTGGATGTCGCTGTAATCCGCCACGGAGACGAGAATTATTATGACGAGCTGATCCAAAGTAAAACGATCCAATGCAGCATCATCAATGGAGGCGATGGCAGCGGACAGCATCCCACGCAATGCTTATTAGACTTGATGACGATCTATGAAGAATTTGGCCACTTTGATCAACTGAAAGTAGCGATCGTCGGAGACATCACCCATTCCCGTGTCGCCAAATCAAATATGCAAATGCTCAAACGATTAGGCGCCAAAGTGTATTTTTCTGGCCCGCCACAATGGTATGACAATGAATTTGAAGTGTATGGACACTGGTTGCCTCTAGATGAATTAGTGAATCAAGTCGATGTGATGATGATGCTTCGGGTCCAACACGAACGCCATGATGGCTCAGAAAGTTTCTCAAAAGAGGCTTACTTACGGGATTATGGATTGACAGTGGAACGTGCAGCAAAAATGCAAGACCATGCCATCATCATGCATCCGGCTCCAGTCAATCGTGATGTTGAGCTGGCAGATCCATTAGTTGAAGGGCTGCGTTCAAGAATTGTCACGCAAATGACGAATGGCGTGTTTGTCCGGATGGCAATTTTAGAAGCGGTATTGAATGGCAAAGCTTAATTATAAGAAACGCGACCAATAGAGATAGAGGAGGAAGCAACATGAAAACACTCATTAAGAACGGAAAGATCATCGCTGACGGTGATCATTGTATCCCTGCAGAAATTTGGATCGAAGATGGTATCATCCAAGCGATCGGAACGACTTTTTCAGAAACAGGGTTCGATCAAGTGATCGATGCAAAGCAACAACTGATCACTCCAGGATTAGTGGATGTTCATGTTCACTTCAGAGAGCCAGGATTTGAATACAAAGAAACGATCAAAACAGGAAGTATGGCAGCCGCTCGTGGCGGTTTCACTACGGTTTGTGCCATGCCAAATTTAAATCCTGTGCCAGATACCGCAGAAAAATTGCAACAAGTCTACCAGCGTATCCAAGAAGACGCCGTGGTTCATGTTTTGCAGTATGCACCGATCACAGAAGAATTACGTAGTGAAGTTTTAACGGATCAAAAAGCATTGAAAGAAGCCGGCGCTTTTGCATTCACCAATGATGGCGTTGGCGTCCAAACTGCTGGTACGATGTACTTGGCGATGAAAGAAGCGGCCAAAAACCAAATGGCATTAGTGGCGCATACAGAAGATGACTCTCTGTTATTTGGCGGTGTGATGCATGCGGGTAAGAGAGCAGCAGAATTAGGCTTGCCGGGGATTCTTAGTGCCACAGAAGCATCACAAATTGCCCGGGATGTACTGCTGGCAGAAGAAACCGGGGCCCATTACCATGTCTGCCATGTTTCGACAAAAGAAAGTGTGCGGGTCATACGTGAAGCCAAACAAGCAGGAATCCATGTGACGGCAGAAGTTTCCCCCCATCACTTGCTTTTGATCGATGAAGATATCCCTGGCGATGAAGGATTTTGGAAAATGAATCCGCCGCTTAGAGGTAGAGCAGATCGCGAGGCATTGATCGAAGGATTACTGGATGGGACGATCGATTGTATCGCAACAGACCACGCGCCACATGGCTATGACGAAAAAATGCAAAGTTTTTTAAAAGCACCATTTGGAATCGTCGGTTCAGAATATGCTTTTCAATTGATTTATACGCATTTTGTCAAAACGGGCCGCTTTACACTCCAACAAGCGGTGGCTTGGATGACCGAGAAGCCTGCTGAAATCTTTGGATTGAAAGCTGGCAGATTAATGGTGGGAGCTCCGGCAGATCTCGCGATTTTTGATCTAGAGACATCTTATACTGTCGATTCGGATCAATTCCTTTCAAAAGGAAAAAACACACCATTTAATAACTGGCCATTATATGGGGATACCACCCATACATTGGTCAATGGAAAATTAGTTTGGCAAAAAGGTAGGGGGATTTTATGAAACGCTGGTTGATTTTGGAAGATGGCACATTATTTGAAGGTGAGGGATTTGGCGCAGAGATCAATGTCTATGGCGAGATTGTCTTTACCACTAGTATGACAGGGTATCAAGAAACCATTACGGATCAAAGTTTCAACGGTCAGATCATCACCTTTACCTACCCAATGGTGGGAAATTACGGTGTTAATCGCGATGACTATGAATCAATCGCTCCCACTTGTAAAGGTGTTGTAGTGAAAGAACATGCTCGTGTAGCCAGCAACTGGCGGAAACAATTGACCTTAGACGAATTTCTAAAGCGCAAAAACATTCCGGGAATCGCAGGAATCGATACTCGGGCTTTGACTCGTAAAATCCGCCAATTTGGATCGATGAAAGCTAGTATTGTGGATGCCAATGATGAATTTGCTCATGCCTTTGATCAATTGAAAGCAGCCGTTTTGCCCACCAATCAAGTGGCACAAGTTTCAACTTCAAAGCCTTATCCAAGTCCAGGAACAGGACGGAATATCGTCGTGATCGATTTTGGCTTGAAACACAGCATTCTAAGAGAACTTTCTCAACGAAATTGTAATCTGACGATTTTACCCTACAATACCACCGCACAGGAAATTTTGGATCTCGCGCCAGATGGTGTCATGCTGACCAACGGACCTGGTGATCCGAAAAGCCTCCCTGAAGCCATCAAAATGATTCAAGAAATCCAAGGAAAAGTACCGATTTTCGGTATCTGTTTAGGACATCAGTTGTTTGCTTTAGCTAATGGCGCTGATACTTACAAAATGAAATTCGGTCACCGAGGATTGAACCATCCCGTTCGAGAAATCGCTACAGGAAGAATTGATTTCACCTCACAAAATCACGGTTTTGCAGTAGCAGAAGCATCGATTGATCAAGAGAAACTGATCATCACTCATGTGGAAGTCAATGATGGAACCATTGAAGGTGTCCGTCATCGTCGCTACCCAGCATTTAGTGTTCAGTATCATCCAGATGCTGCACCGGGACCTCATGATGGCGTACATTTGTTTGATGAATTTTTAGAAATGATCGATGCATGGAAGGAGCAGAACTAAATGCCAAAACGTACAGATATTAAGAAAATCATGGTTATCGGTTCTGGACCGATCATTATTGGCCAAGCAGCCGAATTTGACTATGCAGGAACGCAAGCCTGCTTAGCGTTGCGAGAAGAAGGCTATGAAGTTGTGCTGGTCAACTCGAACCCTGCAACGATCATGACTGATAAAGAAATTGCCGACAAAGTCTATATTGAGCCAATCACTTTCGAATTTGTCTCCCGGATTTTAAGGAAAGAACGTCCGGATGCGATCTTGCCAACATTAGGCGGTCAAACCGGCTTGAATATGGCAATGGAATTAGCCAATTCAGGCATCTTGGATGAGTTGGAAATCGAGTTGTTAGGAACCAAATTAGCTGCGATTGATCAAGCAGAAGACCGTGATCTATTCAAGCAATTAATGGAAGAGTTAAATCAACCGATTCCTGAATCGGAGATCGTTTCAACAGTGGAAGAAGCAGTTACTTTTGCAACTAAGATTGGGTATCCAATCATCGTTCGTCCAGCCTTTACCCTTGGCGGTACTGGAGGCGGTATGTGTAATAATGAAGAGGAATTGCGAGTGATTGCTGAGAATGGTCTAAAACTGTCACCAGTGACGCAATGTCTGATCGAACGCAGTATTGCCGGCTATAAGGAAATCGAATATGAAGTCATGCGGGATTCAGCCGATAATGCGATCGTTGTCTGCAACATGGAAAACTTTGATCCTGTCGGGATCCATACAGGTGATTCGATCGTTTTTGCACCGAGTCAAACACTCTCCGATTATGAGTACCAAATGTTGCGTGATGCTTCTCTAAAAATCATTCGCGCATTGAAAATCGAGGGCGGTTGTAATGTTCAATTAGCGCTTGATCCCCACAGCTTTAATTACTATGTGATCGAAGTCAATCCCCGGGTTTCCCGTTCGTCTGCTTTAGCAAGTAAAGCAACTGGCTATCCGATTGCGAAGCTAGCAGCAAAGATTGCTGTTGGGTTGACATTAGATGAAATGAAAAACCCTGTCACAGAAACAACTTATGCCGAGTTTGAACCGGCATTGGATTACGTGGTAGCCAAAATCCCTCGTTGGCCCTTTGACAAATTTGAGTCCGGCGAACGCCGTTTAGGGACACAGATGAAAGCAACCGGTGAAGTGATGGCTATCGGTCGGAATATCGAGGAATCTTTGCTGAAGGCTGTGCGTTCATTGGAGATCGGCACACATCATATTGAAATGAAAGAATTAGAACAGCTTTCAGACAATGACTTGATCGATAAGGTGATCAAAGCGCAAGATGATCGCTTATTTTATGTCATGGAAGCCATTCGCCGCGGCTATGCTATTGAAGAATTGAATGAAATGACTAAAATCGATCTTTTCTTCTTGGATAAAATGCTGCACATCTATGAAATCGAACAAGAACTTGCTGCCAACAGCCAAGATTTTACAACATTAAAACGAGCGAAGCAAAACGGCTTTACCGATAAAAAAATTGCTGAATTATGGCAGATGACAGAACAAGAGATTCGAGACATCCGTAAGGAAAATCAGTTGCTTCCCGTCTACAAAATGGTAGACACTTGTGCTGCCGAGTTTGAGTCGGCAACGCCTTACTTTTATAGTACGTATGAGTTTGAGAACGAGAGTGTTCGCAGTGAAAAAGAATCTGTTTTAGTCTTAGGTTCTGGGCCGATCCGCATCGGTCAAGGTGTGGAATTCGATTATGCAACAGTACACTCGGTCAAAGCAATTCAGGCTGCGGGCTATGAAGCCATTATTATGAACAGCAATCCGGAAACCGTTTCGACAGACTTCTCGATTTCCGATAAATTGTATTTTGAGCCATTGACACTAGAAGACGTCTTGCATGTGATCGAACTGGAACAACCAATTGGGGTCATTGTTCAATTTGGCGGTCAAACAGCGATCAATTTGGCGGAGCCATTAGTTGCCGCAGGAGTCAGCATCTTAGGTACGAGTATCGAAGACCTCGATCGTGCTGAAAACCGTGATCTCTTTGAACAAGCGCTACAGGCATTAGCTATTCCGCAACCCCCAGGAGATACTGCTACAAATACCACGGAAGCAGTGGCGATCGCTAATCGCATCGGTTATCCGGTCCTTGTTCGTCCGAGTTATGTCTTAGGTGGTCGGGCAATGGAAATCGTTGAGAACCAAGCGGATCTGGAAGATTATATGAAGCATGCAGTAAAAGCTTCTCCCGAACATCCTGTTTTAGTCGATCGGTACTTAGTAGGGAAAGAATGTGAAGTTGACGCAATTTGTGATGGCACGACGGTTCTGATTCCGGGAATCATGGAACATATCGAACGAGCAGGGGTCCACTCAGGTGACTCGATGGCAGTCTATCCACCGCAAAACCTTTCTGACGCAACGATTGCCACCATCGAAGACTATACGAAACGGTTAGCATTGGGATTGAATTGTGTCGGAATGATGAATATTCAATTTGTTATCCACGAGGAAAAAGTTTACGTCATTGAAGTCAATCCTCGGGCCAGCCGAACCGTTCCATTTTTGAGCAAGGTCACAGAGATTCCTATGGCACAGATCGCGACAAAAGCGATTTTAGGAGAAAAATTGGCGGATCTGGGCTACCGTGATGGCCTTTATCCAACACCAAACGAAGTTCATATCAAAGCACCGGTCTTTTCTTTCACCAAGTTACAAAAAGTTGATACTTACTTAGGTCCGGAAATGAAATCAACCGGTGAAGTCATGGGTTCAGACAAAAACTTAGAAAAAGCTTTATATAAAGCTTTTGAAGCAGCTGGTTTGCATATTCCGGAATTCGGGAAAGTTCTCTTTACCGTAGCGGATGAAAGCAAAGCAGAGGCCGCCGTGTTGGCTGCGCGCTTTTTCGAAATCGGCTTCTCGATCTTAGCGACAAAAGGAACAGCCGATTACTTTGAAGGCTATGGCTTGCCAGTCACCCGGGTAGCGAAAATCTCGGAAACAGAAGATGAAACTGTCGTTGATCTCATCAGAAAAGGCGTGACACAAGTGGTGATCAATACAATGGACAAAAATCGGCAAAAAGCCACTGAAGACGGATTTATTATTCGCCGGGAAGCAGTCGAGCATGGGGTGCCGCTCTTCACCTCGTTAGACACCGCTGATGCCATTCTTCAAGTAATGGAATCAAGAGGTTTTTCAACGAAAGCAATCTAGCAGTCAGAAAGGAAAACAGCTCATGAAACAAGAACGAATGACCATTACAAAACAGCGAATGCTCGCACCGCGAATCTACGAGATGACTCTCTCTGGTGCTCTCGTTCAAGAAATGACCACACCGGGACAATTTCTGCATATTCGAGTGCCGGATGATGCCTTTCTCTTAAGACGACCAATCAGTATTAGCTGGATCGATCAAGAAAGCCAAAGTTGTCGCATCATTTATCGGACAGAAGGGGAGGGGACCAAGCGGTTTGCCCATCTGCAAAGCGGGGATCAACTGGATGTTTTAGGCCCTCTAGGGAATGGCTTTCATATCGAAGATTTACAAAAAGATGAGACTGTTTTTATCGTAGGTGGTGGTATCGGAGTTCCGCCACTCTACGAACTTTCCAAACAATTAGTCGCAAAAGGTGTACGGACGATTCATTTTTTGGGATTTGCTAGTTCGGAAGTCATGTATTACGAAAAGGCGTTTCAAGCTCTAGGGGATACACGAATCGCAACGGATGATGGCACCTATGGCGTTCAAGGGAATGTCGGTAATCTATTGTTAGCAGCCGATAGCAAACCTGCGGCTGTTTTTGCCTGCGGCAACAATGGCTTGTTAAAAACGGTTGAACAACTTTTCCAAGACTGTCCGAATGTGCAACTTTCATTGGAATCTCGCATGGCTTGCGGGATTGGTGCTTGTTATGCTTGTGTTTGTCATAAAGCCGATGATCCAACAGGGACCAAAAGTGTCAAAGTCTGTGACGAAGGCCCTGTTTTTCAAGCTGGAAAGGTGGTTATTTAAGTGGTTTTAGCTGTTGAATTACCGGGGTTGTCTCTCAAAAACCCCATAATGCCGGCTAGTGGCTGTTTTGGTTTTGGCGCAGAATACAACAAGTATTATGATATCAGTCAGCTCGGTGCCGTCATGATCAAAGCCACGACCCCAGAAGCACGCTTTGGCAATCCAACACCGCGAGTGGCTGAAACACCAAGCGGCATGTTGAATGCGATTGGCTTACAAAATCCTGGCCTTCGAGTAGTCATGGAAGACATTTTGCCAGAGTTAGCGCAAAAGCATCCAGATCTGCCGATCATCGCAAACGTGGCTGGTTCCACTCAAGAAGATTATGTCACTGTCTGTCAAAAAATCAGTCAAGCGCCGAATGTAAAAGCCATTGAATTAAATGTTTCCTGCCCAAACGTCAAACATGGTGGTATTACTTTTGGTACCGATCCTCAAGTGGCGAAAGAACTGACCCAAGCGGTCAAAGCAGTTTCGCAAGTGCCAATCTATGTCAAACTATCGCCAAATGTGACCGATATCGTACCCATTGCAAAAGCAATCGAGGCGGGGGGTGCCGATGGTTTCACGATGATCAATACGTTATTGGGTATGCGCATTGATTTGAAGACACGACGTCCTATTTTGGCCAACCAGACCGGGGGGCTCTCAGGCCCAGCCATCAAGCCAGTGGCGATTCGTTTGATCAAACAAGTGGCACAAGTTTCTTCGTTGCCAATCATTGGCATGGGCGGTGTGATGACGGTTGATGATGTGTTAGAAATGTATTTAGCTGGAGCGAGTGCGGTAGCAGTTGGTACCGCAAATTTTACCGATCCTTATATTTGTCCCAAGTTGATCGAAGAATTGCCTGTACGAATGGCAGAATTAGGTATCGAATCTTTGGCACAGTTGATCAAGGAAGTAAGAGAGGGGCATTAAGATGATTGAACGACCAATTATTGCTTTGGATTTTCCAAGCAAAAAAGAAATTGAGCTTTTTTTAGAGAAATTTCCTAAAACAGAAAAATTATTCGTCAAAGTCGGTATGGAAATCTTTTATCAAGAAGGACCAGAAATCGTCAGCTGGTTAAAAGATTTAGGCCATGATATTTTCTTAGACTTAAAACTTCACGACATTCCCAATACTGTCGAGCGGGCCATGACACGTTTGGCAAATCTTGGGGTCGCGATCACCAATGTTCATGCGGCGGGTGGTATTGAGATGATGATAGCAGCAAAGCGGGGACTGCAAAATGGAACCAAGGAAGGCCAAAATGTGCCGCTATTGATTGCTGTCACACAGCTGACTTCTACTAGCGAAGAACAAATGCAGCAAGAACAGCTAATTTCTGTTTCTTTAGAAGAAAGCGTGCGTCATTATGCTCAATGTGCAGAAAAAGCAGGATTAGCTGGCGTGGTTTGTTCCGCCCAAGAAGCTGCTGCCATCAAGGTAGCTACCAATCCTGAATTTATGTGCTTAACCCCAGGAATTCGTCCGGCTGGTAGTGATGCCGGAGATCAAAAACGAATCGTCACACCAGCAAAAGCAAGACAAATTGGTTCTTCTGCGATTGTTGTCGGTCGACCAATCACACAATCTGCAACACCTTTTGATACTTACCAGGAAATTAAACAAGCATGGAAGGAAGCTATTCAATGACAGAAATCAGTAAAGCAATTGCCAAAGACCTTTTAACGATTGAAGCAGTATTTTTACGTCCAAATGAACCCTTTACTTGGGCAAGCGGCATCAAAAGCCCGATTTATTGTGATAATCGTATGACAATGAGTTACCCTGCTGTACGTAAAGCGATTGCCAGTGGTTTGGCTGCGCAAATCAAAGAACACTTTCCAGACGTCGAAGTAATTGCGGGTACAGCTACTGCTGGGATCCCACATGCCGCTTGGGTGGCAGATATTCTTGATTTGCCAATGGTCTATATCCGCAGCAAAGCCAAAGATCATGGCAAAGGAAACCAAATCGAAGGACGTATCACAGAAGGTCAGAAAATGGTTGTGATCGAAGATTTGATCTCTACTGGCGGCAGTGTGTTAGAAGCTTGCGAAGCAGCCGCTCGCGAAGGGGCAAATGTTCTGGGGGTGGCAGCGATCTTTACCTATGAATTGCCGCAGGGATTAACCAACTTTGAAAAGGCCCAGTTGCCATTAGTGACGTTGACCAACTATTCAACAATGATCGATACTGCATTAGAGATGGACTATATCGGAAAAGAAGATATTGCATTGCTGCAGCAATGGAAACAGTCACCTCAAACTTGGACTGGTAAATAAGAACAACGAATATGCCTGGAGTGATCCAAGAGCATATTCGTTTTATTTTTATCTTTTTTCTGATACGATTTGAGACGATTCATCAAAAGTTATCTGGCAGTTGAAAGGCAGCCAGTTTCAATAGGGAGGCAGTTTTATTGAAAAGAAATATGGATGTTCCATGGAGTTATTCTGGGGAGAATGGTCCTGAGTATTGGCACACATTGTGTGACTGGTATGCTGAAGGAGCGAAGTTTCCATTGCAATCGCCCATTGCGCTTTACCATGACGATACAGAGGAACCTGTCGATGAGGATTTAAGCTTCCATTACCATCGGGAACGCTTTACTGAAAAAGAATTTAAAAATACGATTCATTTTGTTCCATACAATAAAGAAAGTTACGTGACCTTTCAAGGCATCAATTACTACCTAACGGATATTCATTTTCATATGCCTTCTGAGCATATCATCGATGATGAGCAGCAAGAACTTGAATTTCATTTGGTACATATGAATGAACAAGGAGAAAACTTAGTCGTCGGTATTTTGTTCCGGTTAACAGATAAATTAAACTGGATCTGTAATCAGCAAGATGATAGTATTTGGGATTTCAAAAACCATACCCAATGGTTTGACCCATCGATGTTTTTACCGGAAATGACCCACCATTTTCACTATGTAGGTTCTTTGACAACTCCTCCAACTAAAGGTCCAATCAACTGGTTTGTATTTGACTGGGTAGGCGAGATGAGTCGTCGCTTTATTCTGGAATTTCGTGAAGAAGTTTTGGAAAACAATAATCGTCCATTGCAGGATCGAAAAGACCGACCAATCTACTTTTACTGATGGTCTAGCGAACGAAAGGAAGGCTACGAAATGGATCAGTTTCAAGAGTACCTAACAAAAGAATTGTCAGAGGCACAGCGAAAAGTCCTGGAGCCATTATTTGAACATATATTAACTGAATTCCCGGATTTGCAGACCCGAATTGCTTGGAACCAGCCGATGTTTACGGATCATGGAACCTTCATCTTGGGGATTAGCAGTTCGAAGAAACATTTCTCAGTCTCGCCAGAAGTGAAAACGATGGCCTTGTTCAATACCCGCATTGAAGCAAGTGGCTATTCACAAACAAAAAACATTTTTCGTATTTTATGGGATCAGCCGGTTGACGAAAAGCTGATCTTCGACATTATCCGTTTTAATATGGAAGACAAAGCGGATTGTCAAACCTTTTGGCGCTAGATAGTCGTTCTGAAAATAAATTTTAATGGCCAACAAAAAAGACGATTTATTCGTCTTTTTTTTTGGTTTAAATCCGGGATCATCAGACAATAGCGACCGAATTATGCTAAAATAGTGGAAAATACACGAAAATCCTTTTAAAAATACCAACTATTGTGAACAAAAGCACAATCGAATCTTTTTTAGGAAAAAGAGCAGAGGCCGTTAAGCTTTTTTCTTTTAGTTGTTTTATAGTGTGAGAAAGGAGACTTCTATGCATGCATGGGAAGCCATACAGAAAACATTGGACCATATTGAAGCAAATTTAGCTGAGACAATCGAAATTGATGAGTTAGCCAAAGTTGCTGCTTTGTCGCCGTTTTATTATCAGCGTTTATTCACGCGATTAGTCAAATCCTCAGTCAGAGAGTATATCAAGTTACGCCGTTTGGCTGTAGCAGCCACCTATTTACAAGAACAGCAACGGCGAATCATTGATGTTGCGCTGGAGGTTGGATTCAATAATCCTATTTCTTTTTCGCGATCGTTTAAAGAAGTTTATGGCATTTCACCTTCACACTATCAGAAACAGTTGCTCCCATTACAAAATTTCGATAAACCAGATTTATCCCTGAGCCATATTGTGGTAGAGGAAGGGGAACCGTTGATCAGTGAAGGGGTCGTCTTAGCAATACAGCAGAAAACAATGGATCAGCCGCGGGTTTTCAATGGTATCGTTGGTTATTATCCTTTCAAGTACGGCAAAATGCTAGGAGAAAGAACCGGCGTAGATCCAGTTGAAAAGATTTGGCAAGACTTTTTTCACGCTTGCGCCAATCATCCATTTTTGCGAGCAGAGACGCTCATTGGTGTTTCCTATCCAGGAGAGGCACCAGCAGGTCATTCCAGTTATTTTGTCGGGGCAGAATCTGTCACTGGAAGATATGAGAAAGACCTGAGCCATCTGACAAGCTGGACATTACCGGCCCGTGACTATGTTGTTTGCAGCTTTGAGACGACTAAAGCACAAATGATCGTCGGGATGGGTAAGGCAATGAGGTATACTCGTTTTTGGCTAAAAAAACACGGTTTGATAGCGGATGGCTTTTTTCCTGAGCTTTATCGACAATCGCAAGCGGAGATCATGATTGTCGAATTATGGATTCCTTTTAAAACAAGAGAAAATTTTCAAGGAGGAAAAACAAATGATGAATTATGAAGAGGGCCTGACATTACTGGAAGAAAAGTTTGGTAACGACAAAGACAATTTGATCTCTTTAGCAACGATTGCGCGCAATTGCGGTGAAAATGGGCTGCCTCGTCCTATGGTGCGGGATGTCGATGCTTATTATGAGAATGGTGTCTTTTATGTATCGACCCATGAAAGCTCCAACAAAATCCAGCAAATCAAAGAAAATCCCGAAGTTTCTATCGCAGTCTGTGGCGAATGGTTTACCGCTAATGGCTTCGGAGAAAATCTAGGATGGGTCTTGGACCCAAAAAATGCGGAATTGAGAAAGAAAATTCGCAAGGCGTTTGTTTGGTACGATGAAGTTAATGATGAAGCGGATCAAGGCTGTTGTTTTCTTGCCATTCGGTTAACGAAAGGGACATTGAATATCAATCACTGGGAAAAGCTCTATCATTTTGATTTTGAAAATAAGCGCATGATTGATCAAAATGATACTTTTTAACCACCAACAATGCATCGATTCCATTGATCAGTCATCTGGACTAGCGTTGTTTCGATGAAATGGCTTGGCTGATGTGTCCGAGAGCTTCTTAGCGATTCCAAGTATTTTTCCATAAAAAATGAGCCGCTTACGGATTTGTTCTATCCACCCATTCTCAGCGATTGACGAGAAGGCTGTGTGTTAGAGACATGTAAGCGGGTCATTTTTTTGTTCTTCGCCCATTTTTTTGGAAAATCAGCAAAAGAACAGCGTTAGTTTTGTTTTAAATCCAAAATTGTTTCCTCAGGCGTTACATAATAAGTCGTCTGGTTCTCATAAATCACAAAGCCTGGTTTTGCACCATTTGGTTTGCGAATATGTTTGACTTGTACCAAATCCACAGGTACTTGTGCGGAGTGGCGGTATTTCGAGAAGTAGGCAGCTAATTCTGCGGCTTCCAAGATTGTTTCTTCGCTAGGTGAATCCGACCGAATGATCACATGAGACCCGGGGATATTTTTCGTATGGAGCCAATAATCTGTTTTACGTGCCGTTTTTAATGTTAACTGATCATTTTGCAGATTGTTTTTGCCTACCAGAATCTCCGTTCCATCAGAAGAGAGAAAACGTTCCGGTTGCGAGGGCGTTTGTTTTTTCCGTTGTTTCGTTCGATTTTTGACATATCCTTGGGCAGCAAGTTCTTCGCGAATCGTCAAAAGATCTTTCGGTGCGGCAATTTCCAACTGTGCTTCAACTGATTCCAAATAGGCGATCTCATCTTTTGTTTCAGCAATTTGCTGATGAATCAGTTTGACAGCATTTTTCAGCTTTTGATAACGCTGGAAATATTTTTGCGCGTTCTGGTTGGGTGTCAAGGCCGGATCTAAGGCAATTTTTATTGGTTTGTTCTCATCATAGTAATTGGCTAATTCCACTTCGCCTGCACCGCGAGGGACTTGCGCCATGAAAGTCGTTAAAAGCTCGCCTTTTTGACGGAATTCTTCCGCATTCTCAGATTCTCGCAAAGTTTGCTGTCTTTTTTCTAGCTTGTGCTTGTTTCGCTTCAGCTCATTGTCGATTTTTTTCAGTAATTCACTGCCTTGCTGTTTTACTCGGTCACGGTCAGCTTTTTCATGATAAAACGCATCAAGCAATTCGCTTAGACTCTGGTAAGTTTCCTGCCAGTCCGCTTGTTCCATCAGTGAATGAAAGGGGACCGGAGTAAAGAATTCTTTGTTCCCGGATTTTAAGTAGGTAGGAACAGGATCCGCTAGCTCGGCAAAAAATTCTTCCCAAACGGTTACTTTTTCATTTGGCCGTTCTTTCAGACGAGATACCAGCTCATCTGCCGTATCCCTGCCAAATCCTTGAAAAGTCTGCTGCAAGACTTTGGGCGACAATTCTTCTAGACGAGACAGCATTTCAAAGACTTTTGTTTGATTGAGTGTATACGGATCAACAGTGTCTTGTTTTGGCGGAGCAACATAAAGGGACCCTGGCAGCAAGGTACGATACGTATTTTGCGAATGGCCAATGTGCTTGATCGTATCAACGATTTTACCGGTTGCCCGATTCATTAAGAGAATCGTGCTGTGTCTGCCCATCAATTCAACGATCAAAACAAAGTTCTGTAAATCGCCTAATTCGTCACGACGAGTAAAATGGAAATGAACGACTCGATCATTCGCAACTTGTTCAATCGTTTCCAGGATTGCGCCTTCTAAATACTTCCGTAACATCATCAAAAATGTTGGAGGTGTTTCTGGGTTGGTATAGGTAGCTTGTGTACATTGAATCCGAGCATAGCTCGGATGGGCAGATAGCAATAATTTGTGATTTTTCCCTTGAGAACGGATCACGAAGATCACTTCGTTCTCATAAGGCTGGTGAATTTTATTCACTCGACCATTGACGAGTTCATTTTGTAATTCCTGAACCATCAAGTGGGTAAAGATGCCATCGAAGGACATTTGTTTCCCTCATTTCTGTTTTATCAAACTTTTTTCTCATTCAATTTTTGAGGTTAAGTCATTTGACCGATAAAGGTAAGTAAAATTAACGAATCCAGATTGAATCGAGTAGTTCTATTATAACGAAAAGAAACCAGAAAGACCAATCCTGATCCAAGCAGGACATACCCCATCAGATTTAGGATATATTGAAGCATTCACTAAGAGTCCGTTTTATTGTTTTGTGCATCCTTTAGGGCTTTTTCAATCTCCATATTCAAGAAATAGGAAATGACTGTTCGAATGACTACGACTACTGCTAATCGGACGATATCGGCAAATGTCGGATGGATGATGGTCTCAATGATATCTGCAGCAATCAAGATCTCCAAACCAAGCAAAACATAACTGCCGAGAAAATTTCGAATAAAATTGTTTTCTCTGGCCGCACTCATACGGTCTTTCGCTTTTATTTCAAAACGAATAAAATCAAAACCAGCTTTTACAACTCCCCACACAAGCACTAAAATTGAAAGCAGATTCAGACAAACGACGATTAAATCTAAAATGGGGATTGCATTATCCATTAAAAGTTCAGCAAGATCAGCCATGACTAACTCCTTTGGTTTTTTCTCTATCTTATCGAATTTTACTTAATATGGGAAGTTATATGGGAAGTTTCTTGACGCTCCCAAGACATCTTGCTAGTATAAAGATAAGGTTGATGGCAGATGAAAAGGGCGGGGTTTAGGATGGAGCGATTCGAGAATTTTTTTCAGTTGGTAAAAGAGAAGATGCGAGAAAGCTGGGAAGCTTTTGTCCAAAGTGTCTACCAAAATCAGCGTAAGACCATGTATTATTTAGGTACGGGTATTCTACTTGCTGTGCTATTTGCTGTAGTGATTATTACTTCTCAAACGAGGATCAAAACATCGCTGATCCACAAGATGGCTTTTGAAGAATTGCCTTCTGATAAGATCGAACCATTAGAATATGCAGAAGCAGATCAGACGATTCGTGACACAAAAGCCATTTCTGTGATGTTTAGTAAACCGAATGGCGAAGAGTTGGCAGAAGTGTTTCAATTGTTTAATGATAAAGAGAGTGAAATGAATCGATCCGTGTACTATTATCCGATCGTATATGATACACAGTCTTTTTTAGATACTTACGGTGTAAAAGCAAATGAAATCACCTTTGTTTTCTTTGAAAACGGACAAGAGAAAAATCGGTTTACTTATCAATCACTTAAAGATCCTGCAGAAGAATTTATTCCTGAATTGAATCGGTTACCAATGTGGAATATTCGCAAATTAGCAGAGTAAGAAAAAATCTGACAATTTGAATAAAAGTTATTGACGTTCTTTTATCAATACGCTAAACTAAGTTAAACAAATGGAAAAAGGAGGAGCTAATATGAGACTATTTTACGCATTGCAATCAAATTCATGGCAAAACTGGCGTAGATAGTTGTATTGGTGGTCCTCAATCCATAGATACAACTTTTTAGAGAACCTTCTAAAGTGCTGTATCTATGCTGGTAAATGAATCTTTCACCGCATAGAACGATTAGTCTATGCGGTTTTTGCTTGAAGCAACTGCCGGATTGTCGGCAGTTGCTTTTTTTAGTTCTCAAGTATAAACAAAAAAATGAGAAAGAAGCGAGGAGAGTTAAAAATGAAAAACAAAGGATTAATTGCTGCAGTTATTGTTATTTTTGGATTTTTATTGGCGGCTTTTGGGTACCAAATGGGAGCAAAACAAACAGGAGAATCCGCTGAACAACCTACGGATCAAACAGCAAAAAAAGAACACAAAACGGTGGGTATTCTGCAATTTGTCAGTCATGAAGCGCTCGACGAAATCACTCGAGGCGTCAAAGAAGGGTTAAAACAATCGGGTTATACCGAAGGGGATAATTTAACAATCGAATTTCAAAATGGCCAAGCGGATCAAAGTAAATTAGCGACCATGAGTCAGCAATTGCTGAACAAAGGCGCTGATGTATTAGTAGGGATAGCAACACCTGCTGCTCAAGCATTGGCTAATACTACTAAGGATGTGCCAATCGTTTTAGGCGCAGTGACCGATCCGGTTGGGGCCAATCTAGTAGCTGATATGGATAAACCTGGAGGAAATATCACTGGAGTATCAGATAAAACACCAGTAGCTGCTCAGTTTGAATTAGCCCAAGAATTGATGCCAGAGGCAAAATCAGTTGGTATCTTATATTCTTCAACAGAGGATAACTCCAAGTATCAAGCAGCAGAAGCAGAAGCGGCCGCAGAAAAATATGGATTGACGTCAAAAAAATATGCAGTTCCTTCAAGCAATGAAATTGCTCAGACGGTACAGGTGATGGCAGAAACCGTCGATTTCATTTTTATCCCATTAGATAATACGATTGCCAATGCGATGCAGACCGTTGTCGGAGAAGCAAACAAAACGAAAACACCAATCATCACCTCAGCAGAAACCATGGTGCAACAAGGTGGCTTGGCGACTGTAGGTCAAAATCAGTTTAGCTTAGGTGTCCAATCAGGTAAAATGGCAGCTGCGATCTTAAAAGGGGAATCTGATCCAGCAACAACCCCCATCTATACTTTTAAAGATGGCGATACGGTCATTAATGAAAAGCAAGCTGAATTTCTTGGCATCACTATTCCAGAAGCACTCAAAGAAAAAGCCAGACTCATTTCTGACGAAGCGATCGAAACAACATCAAGCACAGACTAACCATTGAAACAGCTACTCTTAAAAGGGTTATAGCAATGCTAACTAACGTTTCATAAAGAAACAAGAAAAAAATCTATTGCTTTTAAGGAGTATGTGTCCTGACAGAAACTTCTTGTTGTCAGGACAGGGGTTTGGAAGACAGATAGAAAAACAAGTAACGAGGAGGAAAAAAAATGATCGTTTCAGCGATTGGGCAAGGATTCCTTTGGGGGATTCTTGGGTTAGGTATTTTTATGACGTATCGAATTTTAAATTTTCCAGATATGACTACTGAGGGCTCTTTTCCTCTTGGCGGCGCGGTCTGTGTGACTGCTATCACGCAAGGTGTCTCACCGATAGTAGCTACTCTTTTAGGGGTAGGTGCGGGGATGTGTGCCGGATTAGTAACTGGTCTTTTATATACGAAAGGCAAGATCCCAGTAATTCTAGCTGGAATCCTTGTGATGTCGGGACTAAATTCAGTGATGCTGTTTGTGATGCGCTCGCCAAATCTTTCTCTATTGAATCAACCAAAAATCCAAGATTTCTTCACGAAGCTAAATTTGCCTAATTACTTTGATACTGTGTTGATCGGATTAGTGATGGTATTAGTGATCGGGGCTATCTTGCTATTCTTTTTCCATACCAATCTTGGGCAAGCCTATATTGCCACAGGAGACAACGAGCATATGGCTAAATCACTAGGGATCAACACAGACACTATGAAGATCATTGGCTTAGTTGTTTCCAATGGAGTGATTGCATTATCTGGGGCATTGATCGCCCAAAATGATGGTTACGCAGATGTTAGTAAAGGAATCGGGGTCATTGTAATAGGGTTAGCATCGATTATCATCGGTGAAGTATTATTTGGCGAACTAACATTATTGGAGCGGCTCGTAGCGATTGTTGTGGGCAGTATCATTTATCAGCTGTTGATCCTATTTGTGATCAGAGCTGGCTTTGATACTACTTACTTAAAAATCTTTTCGGCGATGGTCTTGACGCTTTGTCTGTTGATCCCGCAATTCAAAAATGCACTGCACTTGCGGACGGGTTTCGAAAAGGAGGATGAATGATGTTAACGATCAATAAAGCAACCAAAATCATTGGCAATGGTCCTCATGAAAAGAAGACGCTCTTACAGAAAGTAGATTTAAAACTGCAACCAGGGGAATTTGTGACTGTAGTCGGCGGCAATGGTGCTGGAAAAAGTACATTGTTTAATTGTATATCCGGTTCACTGCCACTTACTAGTGGTCAGATCTTGATCGATGACCAAGATGTCACGCAGTTGTCAGAAGAAAAAAGAGCTGCTTACTTGTCAAGAGTCTTTCAAGACCCTAAAATGGGCACTGCGCCGCGAATGACCGTCGCTGAAAATCTATTGTTGGCGCAACGTCGTGGACAGAAAAGGAATTTGCATTTGCGCCAATTACAAGCACAAAAAGATGTTTATTATCAATTATGTCAAGAAGTGGGCAACGGGCTCGAACAACATTTGGATACACCAACAGGAAATTTATCTGGTGGGCAACGCCAAGCATTGAGTCTCTTGATGGCAACGATCCAGACCCCAAAATTGCTGCTTTTAGACGAGCATACTGCGGCATTGGATCCGAAAACGTCTAAACAGTTGATGCAAATCACTGCAGATCGAGTGGAACAACAACAGTTGACTTGCTTGATGATCACTCATCGCATGGAAGATGCTCTAAAATATGGCAACCGATTGATCTTGCTTCGTAAAGGGCAGATCGTGAAAGATTTATCCGCAGCAGAAAAAGCGCAGCTTCGTTTGCAAGATCTATTACTATTCTTTGAAGACGACCTTTAGAAAACCGAATCTACCAGTGAAAATCGCAGAAAAAAATAAATGAAAACCAGTGAAATGAAAAAAATAAGAAAAAATCATTGACAACTTTCAAAGTTCAACCTATACTTAGGACAATCTTACATCAGTTTGGAGCGAACAATCATGAAACAATTGCAAGCGAACCCCTCACAACTGAATAAATATTACTTTAGCTATTTTAGATAGGTTTGTATTCATGAAAGACATGGGTACAAACACTCGTTTGTATCTATGATGGCTAAGGCATTTCGTAATGACTTTAAAGCCACGTAGATCGTAAAATCTATAGTGGCTATTTTTTATATTCACATATCAGCTGATATGTAATGTTTGAAGGTGTTCACTGTAGATTCTATCAATTTACAGTGGACATCTTTTTTTGTTGAAAGGAATGAATAGGATGAACCAATTAATCACTGGACACACCCGTTTAGCAGCGTTGTTTGCGAAACCTGCCAAACACAGCATCTCGCCAGCCATGCATAATCTTTCTTTTGAAGATCAAAAAGTGGATGCTGTCTATCTAGCTTTTGATGTTGAACCAGAAAGTTTAGCAGCAAGTATCCAAAGTATTCGTCAGCTTGATTTGTTAGGAGTCAATTTATCGATGCCGCACAAAATGGCAGCTGTTCCTTTAGTCGATGAATTATCTCCTGCCGCAGAACTGATTGGTGCTATCAATACAATCGTCAACCACAAAGGTCATTTGATCGGTCACAATACGGATGGGATTGGATTTATGCGAGCGCTAGGAGACATCGAAGTCTCGATTATTGGCGGTACCATGACAGTTATCGGCGCTGGTGGTGCTGCTACAGCAATTATTAGTCAAGCTGCCTTAGATGGGGTAGAAACCATTCATGTTTTTAATCGAAACGATGAATTTTATCCAGTGATTGAAAGCAAGCTGCAACAAATCGCGGCGGCTACTACCTGCAACATCACACTTGGTGATCTAGATGATCAGCAAGCATTGGGTCTGGCGATCAAAGAGAGCCAATTGCTAGTAAATGCGACTGGTGTTGGAATGAAGCCGCAGGAAGATGCCAGCCCATTAAAAGACCGCGGAATGTTACGAGAATCGTTGGCAGTTTATGACGTGATCTATAATCCGCGAGAAACACGGCTGTTGCGTGAAGCAAAAGCCGCGGGAGCAAAAACAGCCAATGGGTTAAGTATGTTGCTTTACCAAGGCGCGGCGGCTTTTGAGCTATGGACTGATAAAAAAATGCCGATTGAGAAAGTTAAAACACTGATTGAAAAAATGTAAAAAAACTAATAACTATGAAGGTAGGAAGAAAAAATGATCGTAATTATGAAACCAAATGCCACGGCAGAACAAGTAGAAGTTGTTGTGAAACGAATCAAAAAAGAAGGATTAGATGTACAGGTCAATCAAGGGAAGGAACAAATCGTCATTGGACTTAAAGGAGATACGCGTCTGATCCAAGATGTCGCTTTTCGCAGCTACGATGGTGTAGAAGACGCAATTCGTATTTCCAATACGTATAAATTGACTTCGCGGGAATTTCATCCGCAGGACACGGTAGTTGATGTTGATGGTGTCAAAATCGGAGATGGACATTTCGTAACAATGGCTGGCCCATGTTCGATCGAAGGATTAGAACAAATCCGTGAATGTGCACGGATCGCCAAAGCTGGCGGTGCTCAAATCTTACGAGGAGGTGCTTTCAAACCTCGGACCTCTCCTTACGCTTTCCAAGGTCTGGAAGAAGAAGGGCTGAAATACATCCGTCAAGCTGCCGATGAAACAGGGATGAAAGTCATCACTGAAGTAATGGACGAAGGACATATCGATATGGTTGCGGAATACAGCGATATTTTGCAAATCGGTGCTCGTAACATGCAGAATTTCAAACTATTAGCGGCTGTCGGTAAAACAGGAAAACCTATTGGATTAAAGCGGGGAATCTCAGGAACAATTGATGAATGGTTGAATGCTGCAGAATACATTGCTGTTCAAGATAAAAGTGAAGTGATCTTCATTGAGCGGGGAATTCGAACATACGAAACAGCAACGCGGAATACATTCGACCTTAGTGCTGTACCGATCATCAAAAAGTTGAGTCATTTCCCAATTATCGTTGATCCTAGTCATGGGACGGGTATCTGGGATCTAGTTCCGCCAATGGCTAGAGCTGGGGTTGCTGCGGGCGCAGACGGCATGATCGTTGAGATCCATCCAGATCCGGCAAATGCTTGGTCTGATGGTCCTCAATCATTGAACGAAAAAACCTACATGAATATGATGAATGAAGTCCATATCATGGAAAAAGCGATGAAAGAAATCAAAGCACTGCAAAAATAATCGTCGTTTTTCAGCTGAGAGTGACAGCTATTTCAGAAGAAATCAAGTCATTGTGAAGTCTAAAAAAAGGAGTGTACCATTTGATGTTACACATAAATTTAGCAGAACATTCGTATGATATTGTCATTCAACGAGGTGCCTTTCAAGAAGTAGGGAAATGGGTCAAAGGACTTTGGCAACCTCAAAGGATCGCAGTTATTACGGATAGTAACGTTTCCCCAATCTATGGACAAGTCATTATTGATGCGCTTACTCATGAAGGATTTGCAGCAAAATTACTTGTTGTTCCAGCGGGAGAAAAGAGCAAGTCTCTTGAGCAAGCGACGATTCTTTATGATCGTTTAGCAGAACTTGGGCTGACCCGAAGCGATGGAATAATTGCGCTGGGCGGCGGAGTAATCGGAGATTTAGCAGGTTTCGTGGCTTCGACCTATATGCGAGGAATCCATTTTCTTCAGATTCCCACGACTTTATTGGCGCAAGTAGATTCTAGTATTGGCGGCAAAACAGCTGTCAATACTGGAAATGCTAAAAATTTGGTTGGAACCTTTGCCCAACCCGCTGGTGTTTTGATCGATCCAGAACTCTTACGATCATTACCACTTTATCGCGTACAAGAAGGAATTGCAGAGATCATTAAGTCGGCAGCAATCGCTGATGACCAGTTATGGCAAAAACTAGCCGAATTGCAAGATGAGACGGCATTATTGGACCATGCAGAACAAGTGATCACCGCGGCTTTAACGGTCAAACGAAAAGTTGTCGAGGAAGACCCTTTCGATCATGGCAGTCGCTTGATGTTGAATTTCGGCCATACCATCGGACATGGGCTAGAAAAAACAGCAGCGTTTGAAATCAGCCATGGTGCAGGAGTAGCAATCGGCATGGTGATGATCACCCAACACGCGGAGTCCATAGGATTATCTCCAAAAGGAACTACGGCCCAATTAATAGAAATGATCAGCAAGTTTCATTTGCCTACTCAGTCAGAATCGGTTGACAAAGATCAGTTGTATCAAGCGATCACTCATGATAAAAAGACCCGAGGAAACCAATTGAAGATTATTTTGTTAGAAAAAATCGGTCAAGCGAAGATCGTTACGATCCCTACAGAAGAAATCAAAAATTATTTATAAAAAAGAGAGGAAGCGGCGGATGATGCGTTATATTACAGCAGGTGAATCCCACGGACCTGAATTGACCGCAATTATTGAAGGTTTACCAGCGGGATTACCCTTAACAGCAGCAGATATCAATCACGAACTAGCGAGAAGACAAACGGGTTATGGCCGCGGCGGTCGCATGCTGATTGAAAAAGACCAAGTCCGTATTACTTCCGGCATCCGACATGGAAAAACATTAGGGTCGCCTGTGACATTGGTTGTGGAAAATAAAGACTGGAAAAATTGGACGAAAGTGATGGCAATCGAGGAAGTTCCTGAAAAAGATCGGAAATTACGACGAGTGGCTCGGCCTAGACCAGGACATGCAGACTTGGTCGGAGGCATGAAATACCGTCATCAGGATTTGCGAAACGTCTTAGAGCGTTCCTCTGCGCGGGAAACAACGATGCGAGTGGCCATTGGTGCAATTGCCAAAAAAATCTTAAAGGAATTAGGGATTGAAGTGGCTGGCCATGTGACAATGCTTGGCGGCATCAAAGCAGCTATTCCTGATGGTTTGACTGTTCAAGAAATTGCCGAGCGCTCCGAAGCATCTGAAGTTCGGGTGTTGGACCCTTCTGTCGAAGAAGAAATCAAGCAATTGATCGACCAAACCAAGAGAAATGGGGATACGATTGGTGGCGTCGTAGAAGTTCTAATCGGGGGTGTCCCCGCTGGTCTAGGCAGCTATGTGCAGTGGGATAAAAAATTGGATGCCAAAATTGCGCAGGCCGTGGTTAGTATCAATGCATTTAAAGGTGTTGAATTTGGTGTCGGATTTGAAGCAGGAGTCTTACCCGGTTCGCAAGTGATGGATGAAATCCTCTGGGATCAGCAAAAAGGATACACGCGTCGCAGCAATAATTTGGGCGGATTTGAAGGAGGAATGACAAATGGAGAACCGATTGTCGTTCGTGGAGTGATGAAGCCCATTCCAACATTATACAAACCGTTGCAAAGCGTTGATATCGATAGCAAAGAGCCCTACAAAGCAAGTGTTGAACGTTCAGATAGTACGGCAGTTCCTGCAGCCAGTGTGGTTTGTGAAAATGTCGTTGCTACAGTAGTAGCCAATGAAATACTCGAAAAATTTCCGAGTGACTCCTTTGAAGAATTACAAAAAGCTGTCCAAGAATACCGTGACTACTTGCTTCATTACTAAAATTCATTACTAAAAGTAGTGGAGTTTATCCCACTACTAAAAAAATATCTTGAGAAAAAGGAAACGAGGGACATTCCAATGTCACAAAAAATCATGATCGCTGGTCTAGGATTGATCGGTGCTTCGTTGGCAAAATGCATCAAAAAAGCTGTTGCTGACAGCTATCTGATTGGTTGGGATCATTGTGAATCGACCAACGAAATTGCCATACAGTCACAGATTGTTGACTTCGTGCCAGCTTCATTTACTGAAGGAGCGATCCAATCAGATATCATCATTTTGGCACTTCCAGTGGAGATCACGAAAGCTTATTTGGCTGAATTGGGAAGAGTAACTTTAAAGTCAAATGTCTTAGTAACGGATACTGGTAGTACAAAAGCAGAGATTGTTCAATTTGCGCAGCAATTCTCCTTTGATTTTATTGGCGGTCATCCTATGGCTGGCTCTCATAAATCGGGTATTTTAGCAGCAGATGAGAATTTATTCGAAAATGCCTACTACATTTTCACCCCGACTACTAGCAACCGCATGAATGAACTGCAGCGATTGTTTCAAGGGACCAGAGCAAAATACGTCGAATTGGCACCAAACGAGCATGATCAAATCACTGGAATGCTAAGTCATTTACCTCATATTATTGCTTCCGGGTTAGTCAATCAGGCGAATACGTTTAATCAATCACAGCCTAGGGCTCAGCAACTAGCCGCAGGAGGGTTTCGGGACATCACTCGCATTGCTTCTTCCGATCCCCGCATGTGGACGGATATTTTATTAAGTAATCGACAGGAGCTTTTGCAGCTAATCGCAACCTGGCAAAAACAAATGGAGCAAGTATCACAGTGGTTGCTGACTAAAGATGAAAAAGCAATATTCCGTTTTTTTGAAGATGCTAAAGAAACAAGAGACCATTTACCTATCCACCAAACTGGAGCAATTCCAGCGTTCTATGATCTATTGATCGATGTTCCGGATCATCCGGGTGTGGTAGCAGAGGTCACCCAGCTGTTAAGCACAGGCAATCTCTCATTGATCAATTTAAAAATTTTAGAGACGCGTGAAGATATACTTGGTGTCTTGCAGATTTCTTTCAAAAGTCAAAAAGAGCTGCAGCAAGCCCAGCAGCTGATCACTGAAAATACGACCTATCAATGTCGGATAAAATAGGAGAACAATGATGAAACTACTTAAAGCTAACCACCTAAGAGGCACACTGACAGTCCCTTCAGATAAATCTATTTCTCACCGCAGCATCATGTTTGGTGCATTAGCAGAAGGGACGACGACGGTTCGTAATTTTTTAAGAGGGGAAGATTGTCTTAGTACCCTTCACGCTTTTCAAGAATTGGGAATCCCCATTCAAGATGACGGCGAGACGATCACGATCACTGGTCAAGGGTTTGGCGGTTTGAAAGCTGCTGACCGTCCGATTGATGTAGGAAATTCAGGCACAACGATTCGTTTAATGATGGGTATTTTAGCCGGGCAACCTTTCACGACTACTTTACTGGGGGATGATTCGTTGAATCAGCGACCAATGAATCGAGTGATGTTGCCATTGAATCAAATGGGTGCGAGACTTAACGGCAGCAATGAAAGTGAGTTTCCACCGATTACTATTCAAGGTACACGCGATTTAAGCACAATCGATTATTCAATGCCTGTTGCTAGTGCACAGGTCAAATCAGCGTTACTTTTTGCCGCATTGCAAGCACAGGGTACCTCCCGAATCGTCGAGAAAGAACCGAGCCGCAACCATACGGAAGAAATGATTCGTCAATTTGGCGGCGAGATCACGGTTAAAGGAAAGGAGATTCAAATTACAGGTCCTCAATCCTTTGTTGGACAAGAAGTGATTGTACCAGGTGATATTTCTTCAGCTGCTTTTTTCTTAACCGCAGGAGCTGTTTTACCCAATAGTGAAATCACGCTAGAAAATGTTGGGATTAACCCGACGCGAACAGGAATTTTAGATGTGCTGGAACAAATGGGTGCTCAGATTTCACTGACAGCGATCGATCAGAACAATCAATCAGCTACGATTACTATTCGTTCTTCTGTATTAAAAGGAATCGAAATCCAAGGCGCGATCATTCCTAGACTCATTGATGAATTACCAATCATCGCTTTGTTAGCTACACAAGCTGTCGGCCAAACGGTGATTCGTGATGCTGAAGAATTGAAAGTCAAAGAGACGAACCGAATCGATGCGACCGCAGAAGAATTAACGAAACTGGGAGCAGATATCACGGCAACGGAAGATGGACTGATTATTAATGGTCCGACACCCCTTCATGGTGGTAACGTGTCCAGTCGCGGCGATCATCGAATTGGTATGATGCTGCAAGTAGCTGCTTTATTGACGCAAGAAGATGTGGAATTAGAACAGGCGGAAGCAGTAGCGGTCTCCTACCCCCACTTCTTTGAGGATCTCCGCCAATTAACTGGAGGTGATGTTGAATGAAAGGAATCGTTTTGATCGGTTTTATGGGTGCTGGTAAAACAACTATTGGTCGCTTGTTAGCAGAACGATTACAGTTGGCACATGTTGATTTTGACGATCTGATCGTTGAATCGATCGGCATGACGATCCAAGACTATTTTGATCGTTACGGGGAAGCCGCTTTTCGAGAAAAAGAAACGGAGATTTTGACTCATTCATTAACACTTGATCAAGTGATCTCTACTGGTGGCGGCATCATCCTAAAAGAAGAAAATCGACAACTATTGCAGCAGTTTCCGAAAGTCGTCTATTTAAAAACGGAGCCAGAAGAATTGCTCAATCGGTTGAAAAAGGATACGGTCAATATTCGTCCGCTTGTCGTTTCGAAATCGCCGGCAGAAATCATTGATATTTATCGTCCAAGAATGCCACTATACGAAGAAAGTGCGACAGTAGTGATCGATACCACCCGCAAATCTCCAGCAGAGATCGTGACTGAAATCATTCAAAAAGCAGGTGAATAAATGAAGATTGGTTATCTAGGCCCAAAAAACTCCTTCACTTATCGAGCCGCCTGTGAATCTTTTTTAAATGAAGAAATGGTTCCTTTTGGATCGATCCCATTATGTATTCAAGCATTAGTAGCAGGGGACATCCAACGAGCGGTAGTCCCCAATGAAAATTCATTAGAGGGTTCGGTTCATGCAACAATCGATACACTTTTCCGACAAAAGGAACTGATCATTGAACAAGAAGTGATTTTGCCTATCAACCATCAGCTACTGACCATTCAGTCAGGACAGCCGATTTCCAAAATCATTTCTCATCCACAGGCTTTGGCCCAATGTGCGGAGTTTTTGCAACATAACTTTACAGATGTTCCTATTGAAGCGGTGGCATCGACGACTGCTGCTGCCGTCTTTGTCGCAGAGCATCCAGCGGAGCCGGTAGCAGCCATTGCTTCCAAAGAAGCAGCCCATGCTTATGGTCTATTCATTCAGGAAAAAAATATCCAGGATACGACTAGCAACCAAACTCGTTTTTGGATCTTGCAAAAAGACACAAACGAATCGAGCGTTTTCCATGATAAGGCAACGAAAGCTACGATCTATGTGACCTTGCCTACCAATCGACCAGGTAGTCTGCATCAGATTTTGGCCGCTTTTGGCTGGCGCGGCATTGACTTGAGCAAAATCGAATCCCGACCATTAAAAACGAGTCTAGGGGAATATTTTTTTGTGATAGATTTAGTGCTAAATCGGCCTTGGGCCTTGGTTGAGAATGCCTTAGAAGAAATCAGGATGTTAAATTGTAATGTCCATCTTCTAGGTTCGTATGCTGTGAAGAAAATAGGTGAAGGAAATGAAAGAGAGGAAAATCAGTCCTTGCGAGGATGCTGATTTATTAGCTAAACTTTATCAAAGTGTTCAAGAGGTCCATCATCAATTGATACCTAACGTTTTCAAATCCTTTGACTACGAGGCATTCCGCGACTTGTTACAGGATTTGCTTGCCACAGAAACGCATCATTTTTTTGTAGCCTGGCAAAAACAACCTTGCGGATTTATTCATCTAAAAGAGATTGAGTTATCGGATACACCGCTGATGGTCTCTCAACGTCGACTTGAGATCGAAGCGTTATCGGTTGAAAATGCGTACCAGAAGCAAGGGGTCGGTGAAGCCTTATTAACCCATGCCGCAGATTTTGCTCGAGAAAAGCAGTTTGCAACCCTCACTCTGAATTTCTGGACCAAAAACCAAGTGGCTGATTTTTACCAACGAAATGGTTTTCAAGTTGAACGTTACAGAGCAAGCAAGATTTTATGAGCCGCTTTTCATCTTTCTATCAAAAAGTTGCTAGGAAAATCTTAAAATTTAAAAAAATAGCTTTCTTTCTTTTTTTCGTAAGGTATTCTTATAAGAAAGAAAAGCTTTTTTTATTTGGAGGATACTGTCCTATGAGTCGAATGGACCGCAACAAAAAATTGCATGAACAATTAGCGAAAGAAGAGCAACGAGCTGCTCATAAAGAAACGATCTTTGCTCGTCGAGAAACAAAATCTGTGAGAAGACCTCAAAAGGAAGAAGAATATTCAGCAGAAAACGATTTTGCACAACAAAGGGAGAACGACCAAACAAGTCAGAAGCGGTCTTCTGGCAATCATTCGTCAAAAAAAACAACCCTTCAGCGGCCGAATCTGTTAACTGGCAAAAAAACCAAGCCAAAATCCTTTGGTAAACAAAAGGATTTCGGCAACAATGGTCAGTCAGTTAACAAGAAGCCAGCGAAACAAGAGCAGAAAGTAAAATCAAAAGAAGCTAAACGTAAGAAACGGCCAATTTTGCGTTTCATCCTGTATGTGCTAGTGTTTGTACTTGCTTACTCGATCGTGGCTTTTGTGGCAGGGCAGCAGGTGGCCAAAAGCGATGCACAAGTCTCAGAGACGGAAACGTTTAATGGTGTAGCATCTGCGAACGGAGCAAAAAATATTTTGCTTTTAGGAAGCGACAGCCGTAAAGGCGAAACTGGTCGTGCAGACACGATCATGGTGCTGCAATTGGATGGCCCTTCAAAGAAACCGAAGCTGCTTTCTTTCATGCGGGATACGCTAGTCACGATTCCGGGATATGGAGAAAACAAGATCAATGCAGCTTATGCATTTGGCGGGGCAGAGTTAGTTCGGCAAACGTTAGCTGAAAATTTCGGAATCCAAACGAATTATTATGTCAAAGTAGACTTTCAATCTTTCGAAAAAGTGATTGACACCCTTTTTCCTAGTGGTGTACCGATCAACGCTGAGAAAGATATGAGTAAAAACCTTGAAGTCCCTATCAAGAAAGGGCAACAGAATATGAACGGTTTAGAATTATTGCAATATGCGCGGTTCCGTATGGATGAAGAAGGCGACTTTGGGCGTGTGCGTCGACAACAACAAGTGATGGATGCTGTGTTTAATGCCATGAAAAATCCTTTATCCATCGTTAAATTGCCATACGCAGCAGGGAAAGTCCTAGGGTATGCTTCTACTAATCTGCCAGTTAGCTTCTTGCTGAGAAACACATTTTCGATTGCCAAAGGCGCAGGGGGCATTGATCGCTTAACTGTTCCTGTCGATGATTCATGGCAGTATGGCTCAACCTATGAAGCAGGAAGTGTGCTGGTCATCAACTTTGATACCAATAAACAAGCCATCGAAAGTTTCTTAAATCAGTAAGTTTAACTGAAAACTTTTTGAAAAGAGTTTTGAAAGCTTACTGGTTTATGCTATATTATTAATGACGTTTGAAATATGTTGAAACGAGGAAAAGAAATGAAATTAGCCGTTGTTACTGACAGTACAGCTTACTTGCCTGAACGCATCCAGGATCACGCTGACTTGTTCGTTATCCCAATACCTGTTATTTTAGATGGAAAAAGCTATAACGAAGGGATCGACATTCAGCCAGATGAATATTACTCTTTGCTGAAAAACAGTAAAGAATTTCCTAAAACTTCTCAACCTGTCCTTGGTGAAGTGATTGCATTATACGAAACCCTTGCCCAGAAAGGTTATGATACGATCTTAAGTATTCACCTTTCTAGCGGCATTTCTGGCTTTATCAATACGTTATATGGTATCAAAGATGATATCAAAGGCGCGCGGGTTATTCCCTATGATTCTAAAATCACCAGCATGCCAATGGGACATATGGTAGAAGCTGCATTGGATCTGAACCAACAAGGCAAAACCATTGAAGAGATCGTGACCCACATCGATCGCATCCGCGATAATACGTATGCTTATTTGATCGTAGATGACTTAAACAATCTTGTGCGAGGTGGACGTTTAACAAATGGTGCTGCATTGATCGGCGGATTATTGAAAATCAAACCGATCTTGACTTTTGACGAAGGAAAAATCGTGCTTTATGAGAAGATTCGTTCCAGTAAAAAAGCTTTTAATCGCGCAGAAGACATTATTGGTCAAAGAGAATCAGAAATCGCTTACCCAGTGAAATTCTATGTGATCCATGCCAATAACTTGTCTGTGGCTTTAGAGGAAAAGGCGAAGCTGCAAAAGAAATACCCTGATGCCGAAATCGAAGTGGGTCATTTTGGTCCTGTGATTGGTTCTCATTTGGGTGAAAAAGCGATTGGGATTGCCATCGCAGCGCAATAATAAAAGTGAGTTATTTATTCCTATGCAATTATTTGATTTTTATAAAAATACCTATGTTACTTAGAAGCTTGTCAAGGGATTCCTTTTGCTAGTTTCTGGTCACATGGGTATTTTTTTTGCTTTAAAAGCATCTTGCTTGTTTATCTGATTCACACTGACTATACTTAATCCAATTACTACTTTAGTAAATTACTAAACAGGAGGATGGAAAATGAAAATACCAGAAAACTTAAAACACAAACCCGTCATCAAAGTTGAAGACTATGATACAGTAGACGGACGCTATGCGCTTCATACGGATGCGAAAGGCTTATCGTTGGGTCTGGCACAATGGAATGATCGAGGTAAAGTAGATATCTCAGGGAAAGTATGGCGGCACACGGGGGAAAAGTGGTCTCGTCAATCAGAAGAACTCCCATTATCACGGATTCTTGACTTAGCGATCCTTGTCGCGCAATCTAGCCTCTATTTTCAAGATGCCTATCGTCATGAAAAGTTTTATGATCCAGAAAACCCACTCATCGATATTATTGGACTGCAAGGAAATCGGATGACAGTAGAAGTTGATACAGACAATCCTAAAATTGATGAGGATATTCTATTGTTCTATGATGCCTTGCAAAAAGATGGTGAATTGATCGGTGAACGTTTTCGAATTTTAAGTCGGTTGTTAAACGAATTGGGCTATTAAGAAAGGAGGAATCTACATGGGGATCAATCGTACCCCTTTTACTTTGACAGAAGGTCGACAGTTCAGCAAGTTAGAACAGCAAATGATTTGGCAAAAACCAGCGAGTCATCAGACAAGTCAAGAAGAACTGCGGATCGCTCAAGAAATCAAGCTAAACTGGCAAGATCCAGAGATGAAGATTTTCAATGTTTTATTGGAAGGAGATGCTGGCTCTGGAAAAACGCAATTAGCCAAAGCTCTCTCCTATGATCTTCAATTGCCTTATACCAAAATCACCTGTTTTGCTGATATGGATAAATCAGATGTTTTTGGTGCATTGTTGCCGATCGTAGCAACAGATCAAGAAGAAGACAGTGAATTGTTAGAAGCGATCTATTTGAGTGATAGCTTAGATCAGGTCATTCAAGTGATTGCGGATCACTATTCGCTCACCAGTGAGGGTGCCCGAGAAAAATTAGCAGACTTGATTCGACGAATTGAAGAAACAGATACGACCGATGTCGTTCATTATAAATTTTATCCTTCGGAAATCGTTCGTGCGATGGAAAAAGGGTATCTATTAGAAATCCAAGAACCAACAGTCATCCGGGATGCCTCGGTACTCGTCGCTCTCAACTCTGCATTGGAGCAAAATGGGATGCTGAATCTGCCAACTGGCGTTGTCAGGCGCCATCCGGATTGTGTCGTCATTATCACAACAAATCGGAACTATCAGGGCAATCGTCCATTGAATGAATCTCTTAGAGATCGGATGCAACATGCGGAAAAAATGGACCTTCCTGAACTATCTGTGATGGTCGCACGGGGACTTGCTAAAACTGGCTTTCAAGATCAAGCGATCGCTAGCAAAATGGCAGAGATTATTCGACTTCTCGATACTTCTGCACGAGCAAATGCCATCAAGGGTGTGGCTGGTATGCGATCTTATTTTTATTGGCTGAATACGGTTAAAAATGGGCAATCACCTTTAAATACGTTAGCGGTCAAAGTCTTATACAAGTTAACGACAGATCCAGACGAATTGCGCCTGCTGCAAGAAGCCCTCGATCAATCAGAATTGCTCTTAGAGCTAAGACGTTTGTATCAAGGACAGAAAATGAGTCATCGACAACCAATACAAGGACGCATCGTATCTGCTGAAGAGGCGGATGCGCGAAATATTGAAGAAGCATCCTTGCAGATGGGGACAGCAGCTAGTACTGAAGAAACAGCAGAAACACTGGAGACACCTGAGGTGCTAGATACACAGGAAACAAACCAAGATGATCAGGAAGCGGTGCCTCAAGACACTATAGATGGAGACTCTTTAGAGAGCCAACATTCGTCTGATGAGGGACACACAAAGAAAGGAAGTGAACAATCTGCTCAAGAACCTTCCAGTCAGCATCTTTCGATCGAAGAATTCAGGCAATTGGATAAAGAAGTAAGAAAACAAGCAAATCAAGAAGCGCGGCAAGCGCTAAAACAATCTATCCATGCGAAAGAAGGATTGATTGTGCATCGGCCAAAACTCCAAGAAAATGCTTCTCAGAAAGCCCAGCAACTTCTAGCACCGTTGTTGCCGGTGGTTGAAACAATAACAAAACAGTTGCTTGAATTATTAGAAAATGAAGCAGCTTCTTCTTATGGCAAAGGAAAATATAGCGGGACACGCTTTGATGCAAGTCGTGTTGCTTATGGCGACTTTCGAACATTTGATAAGAAAAATCCTCCTCATGAACAGCCTTCATTAGTGATCGCTTTACGAATCGATGAATCAGGGTCCATGGTACGGGAGGGACGGATCACCGCTGCACAACAAGCTGCACTCGCAGTGAGTGCGTTTGCACAACGCCTAGATCTTCCGCTGATGATTTATGGCGACACAGCCGATTTGTCTGTACGAGAGAAGACTTCTCTCTATTCTTATAAGGAATTTGCTGAACCTTTTGATTATGTGCCGGCAAAGCTGATGTCTCTTCAACCCCGACAAAACAATCGTGATGGGGCAGTGCTGCGGGTACTAGCTGAAAAACTTTCCCAACAATCTGCTACGACAAAATTACTATTGACGATTAGTGATGGTCAGCCAAAGGCGATGCCAGATTATACGGGCAATAAGGCGAAAGCGGATATTCAAGCAGTCATCGAAGAGTATGAACGCCAGGAAATCATCTTTTTGTCCGCTGCCATCGGACAAGACAAAGACGTCATCAAAGAAATCTATGGCGCGGAAAGATATATCGATATCAGCAATCTTAAAGAATTTCCCAAACAATTACTAACACTGATCAGCCGTTATTTCTAAATTACGATTCATTCGGCTGCTTTTTAAATAACATCCGTCTTGCATAGAAGTGGGAGGCGGATGTTATTTGTTTCTTATAAAAAGAATATGTAAACTAAATTAAACGAACGTTTTCAATTTCTGCTTCGTATGCTAAACTGATCACAAAGGAGGAACAACAATGACTTTGAATTGGCGTTATATCTATCCTTTCTCTACTGCAGGAGCTTATTTCATTCGAAGAAGAACATTGTGGATGAGTTATGGACTATTTACATTTGTGAGTTCGCTCTTATTTTTTTGTGAAAAGTGGACATTCTTTTTTTCGTTGGTATGCTCTTGAACGGCGTTTAAAACAGACTTCACAAGACAGTTCTTTTCAAAGTTGGCTCTTTTTACTCCTTATTTTCCTAGGGGTGGTCGGTATTCTATGGATCGGCATGGCAGTTATCTTTTTCCTATATAGTCGTTCATGTTACAAACAATTCCTTTTTCCGAAGGGGAAAAATCCGTGACGATCCGATTTTTAGTAGGACAATCGCTTCATTTGATGGTTATCGAGGAGACTCTTTTTTCCTAGAACGGGATTGGTTTGGCTTTTTAGATTGGCGATTCATTAGGTGGGATTGTTTTTGAACGAGCCTTTCATGATTTTAGCCAGTTTTTATCAGTTGCCTGCTGGATTACTGAATAGCGGTTCTTCAGTGATACCTTGGGCATGGCATTTACTAATTGGTTTGCAGTGGTCCTAGGCTGTTGGCTTGGCTACAGGAGCCGGTTGCCTGAAATCGTCAATCGCCATGAAGTAAGTTGATGTGAAAGGATAATGTTCTATCGATGAGAAAAAAATGAACGAGTCTCGTTTGCACTTGCTTGCTAAGATGATGACGGCTACCAACGTAAATCGTTTCACTTAGAAAACCTTGCAAGCGGGATCTCTAGTTAATAATCTTTGTTTTTAAAGAGAAGGGGTGTTTTTTTGTTTTTAGAGATCAATGCTATTTCCAAAAGCTTTGACAAGAAACAAATTTTTGATCAGGCAAATTATCAATTTGAAACCGGAAAAATCTATGGTATTTTAGGGCGCAATGGGGCAGGGAAAACGACGTTATTCCAATGTATCGCTCGGAATATGACCGTTGATAGCGGGAGTATTTATTTAGTTGAAGACGGCAATCAACGAACCTATGAAAATACAGATGTCGGATTTACATTCACGCAACCGCATCTGCCAGGTTTTATGACGGCGATTGAGTTTTTGCGCTTTTTTATGGATGTCAATCGGGAGCGCATCAAACAGTCGCTTTCTCCAGAAGAATTTTTAATGTCTGTAGGAATTTCTTCAGAAGAGCAGCATCGTTTAATGAAAGATTATTCCCATGGCATGAAAAACAAAGTACAAATGCTTCTTTCTTTGATGGTGCAGCCACCAATCATGTTGTTTGATGAACCATTGACCTCTTTCGATGTTGTAGCTGCCCATGAAATCAAACAAATGATCCGATCAGCAAAAGAGGATTCGATCATACTGTTTTCCACTCATATTTTACAGCTTGCACAAGATTTATGTGATGAAGTGGTCCTACTAAATAATCATCAATTGACCGGGATTGATCCTTCTCACATTCATGAACCAGATTTTGAGAAAGAAATCGTTACTTTGCTGACGGAGGGGGAGCCCGATGCTGCAATGGATTAAACTTTATTGGCTTTATGAAGAGACGATTTTTTCAACGAAAGCGAATGGATTTCTCTATTTTTTGACCAAAATTCCTTTGATTGGAAAACATCTTCCCCATGATCTTTATGGGCAATACGGTCTCAAAAAAATGCTTTTTACTGTATTATTTAGCTTGCGCTTGATCTTGCCATTTTTCACAAAAATTATTTGGCTGCTTTTTTATTATGCAATTGCCTTGGTTGCTTTTCATGGTTGGGAGAATTTATTTGGCTCTTTTGATCAGTTTGAAGAACAAATAATGATTGCTGGTTTTTATACTTGGCTAGTGGTCGTTGCACTAGCCAGCAATTTTTTTTCTTTGTTCTCATTTACATTAGATCAAAAAGCGATTGAATTCACGGATTACTTCATGGTGTCAAAACGACAGTATTTGCGAATGAATCTTTTCTTTAAGACGATCCAATCCATTATTTATTATCTACCAGCATTTTTGTTGTACAGCTTTTTTGCTGGCAATAGTTGGCTGACCCTCGTTGGTATCTTTGGTGCTGGCTTTGCTTGTGTGGCAGCTGCCAGTCTAATTCGCTGGGGATTCCAAAAGCAATGGGGCAGTGGCTGGCGCATCGGTTGGCGACTAGCCATATCTATGCTGATTTTAGCGTCGCTCTACGGCTTATTGCTTCAACAGATTATTCCAACTATGACATTCGGGTTGGGACTTTTGGCGTTCTTTCTGATTGCCGGCACTGGCTGTTTTTACTACCTAAAACACTTTACACAAGAAAATGATTTTTTCCTTTATTCTGTTGAAAAAAGCTATCAGCAATTTAGTGTGCTAGAAACCATCAGTTCAGATTCAAGTCAATATCTCAATGAAGGGATTGAAATGCAGAAAAAACTTTCTTTGGATCAGGAGAAGCCACTCACTCATTTGCAAGGATCAGAATACCTCAACGGATTGCTCTTTCAAAGATACCGTAAACTGTTGCGCAAAAAATTGCTGAACCGTGTCGGTATTGTGTCTATTCTATTTCTAGGATTGATTTTATTATCCTTTTTGAAGATTGTTCCATATCCTAATGAAGAGGATCTGACAGCACTACTGCCAGCGCTATTTTTAGTTATGTATTTTGGTTCATTGGGAAAAGCAATCGTCCAAATGGTTTTTGTTAACTGTGACATCTCCATGCTTTACTATCCTTTTTATCGGGAGAAAGAAACGATCCTCAGTGGGTTTAATTACCGTTTTATCAAATCAATGTTTTACAACGGAGTCTTTGCGGGAAGTATTTTTGTCGGCTTCTTATTATGGGACTTGCTAAATGGATTGCAAGCTAGCTGGTATTTCATTGGGGTCTTATTTTTATTATTGACGAGTTTGACAGCATTGTTCTCATTTCATGAATTATTTATCTATTACTTGCTACAACCTTTTACTGGAGATATGAGAGTGGTCAATCCGGTCTACAAATTTGTCAGTGGAGTATTGTATTGGATCAGCTATATCAACCTGCGCCTGCATGTTTCTGGATTTGCTTACTCGATCGTTGTCTCAATGGTCTTATTACTCTATGTTTTTGTCGGATATGTACTAATCATTCGCTTCGCGCCGAAGACCTTTAAAATCAAAGAATAGGAGAGAATCAGGACTGCATTATAAAACCTATTCACAAATGCGAACATATGTTTTATAATGAGAGAAAGTTGTGAATAGGAGGGTCTAGTCAGATGAAAACTACGTTGACTCTTGAAATGGAAGAAGCCCTTTATTATTACTGTCGCGAAAACAGTGATATTGTCATCGAAGAGGTAATCATGCCGGACGATCAAGGAATCGTTGATACTCTAAGTTGTCGCTTAACACCAGAAAATTTGTTTGAATGGCGCTGTTATGAATTAAAAGTCAGCCTGGCGGATTTTCGTTCAAAAGCGAAGCTGTCATTTATTGGGCATTATAATTATTTTGTTTTGCCGCATGCATTATATGTAAAGGTCAAGGAAGAGATTCCTGCTACCATCGGTGTATTGGTTTACCATGCATTTGCTGATCAAGAAAAGGGGAGCCCTGGTTATTTTAGCGTCGAGAAAAAACCGCAGCGGCAATCTTTACTCGTCAACGAAAACGCATTGTTGTATCGTTTGATCTCTGCACAAGCACGAGAAGTGGGGAAGGCCAAGCAAACAGCACGAGGTTTGCGCGTTTTCTCGACGGAACGATTGTACAAAGAACTAAAGAAAAGGGAACCAGAATACGATTTATTTGGCGGCGGGGTCAATTACTACGACCGTTTTATTGAAGATACGCAGCTACAAGCTATTGAAGCGCTAAAAGAAGAACTGGCTGCAACGCGAGAAGCTTATTTCGAATTGGAACAGCGTTTTTTGACACAAGAAAAGGAGTAGCACTATGTATTATCCATATTTTCGCGGCAAACAATTTGACTTGTTGGCATTAAAAAGTCTATTAGAAATGGAACAGCTGTCTTTAGAAGTTCAACCCGTCATTGAGCCTATCCGGCAATCCAAGACTTTTTGGGATACAGTTGAGCTGTTTCAGAAAAAAGCGCATCCTTTTTTTGTTATCGTCAATCCACAGGCGGGGGACTTTCTGACGGAAGAAGGAAGTCGTTTATTACAAACACTGCCTAACGCTAAAGCCTATATCATCGATCAGCCAATTGAAACCATTGACTGTCAGCCGGACCTTTGGGTTGTTCATGGATCTGCTCCAGCGTTGGCCAGTGACTGGAGTAAAAATCAGACACCGATCTTAGTTGGACAAGAATTCCGTTTATTGAAAAAAATCCAGGGACCAAAGATTCTCATGCATGATTTTTTTACTAGACTGCCTAGAAACAGCTTCTATCAGGAAGTACCAGAAGAAGTGTTACCAACCGTTTATCAGCACTACGAGCAGCAAGGATTTTTCGGCTATAGTGATTTTTCTATCGACAGCAAAATCTATTATGCACATAGTTATCCCTCTAAAACAATTGTTTTACACTGGCTATTTATTGATCAGCAGCAGAAGTTGCGAATCACTCATTTTGTTTCGGACGAATCATTAGAAACTCAAAAAGAAAAGTTTCTACAGCTCATGTCACAAGTTTTGCAACATGAAGAAATCTATCCAACTCAAACATCAGGCTTAGAGTTATTACTTGAAGCATACAAAAAGGATAAGTTTCCAGGTATGGGTGTTTTGCGGAAAGCTGCTGTCATGAACCACTTGGAATTAATCAGCCGTTATCATTTTACATGATTGTTAGTTATGTCATCAGTCATATAAAGAAAAGTTTCTCTCAGGAGCTGAAATCTAACTGCAGCTATAATCATAGATTTTGGTTGCAGTTCAATCATCACTGAAATCACCAATCAGTCATGCATCAAAAATCCTAATAAGCAGCTGAAGCACGCTAAAATTTGTTTTAGGAAGCCAACTGTACAATACTGGCATTCAATACATAAAAATCATCAATCTGCGCGGCAAAGACTCATTTTTTACTCAAAATGGTTCACTTTAAGAAAAATCGCTGTTTTTAAGGAAAAATACAGCTCAATCAGAGGGAGGAGAAGTAAATTCACCAGATTTTTTCAGAACTTTAAAAATTATTTATTTTAGTTTACATAATATATATTATACAAAGTTGCATTTGGAAAAAGACGGGTCAAAATGTTTTTGATTTTTGCATTTTGACCCTCTCTCGCTGTCTTTTTCCCCTTATGAATGTTGAAATCAACAGCGATTCGCCAATTTTCCTGTCATTGGTGTTTATTTGGCTGCTAATTGATGTATTGTCTTGGTGTATTGTCACTGATCACTAGTTTAATACATCGATTTCATTTGATTGGGTCTCGTCATTAAGATCTTTCGTTTGTTACTAAGTGACTCATTTGTTTGATTTCATAAAATTGTTGCTGTTGCTGTATATGTTTCGTTTATAAGTTTATAAGTTTATCAGGTATCAGATTAAGCTGAGTTAATTTCCTTAAAATCAATTCTTGGGTTTACTTCAAAAAATAGCGATCGATTGCTATAAAATGCATTCCTGTGGTTGTGTCTGGCGGCTGCGACGATCATTTCTGTTTGAGTTTTCTTAATTCATCTGGGCGAAAGCCAAACCACGGGTTCAAACCAGTTGAGGCATTAGGGATTAAAACTGGTACGGACTGGAATCCGTATAGTTTCACTTCTTCGCGAAATTCTTCTTTTTCTTCAATGTTCTTTTCGATATATGGGATTCGATGAGCGTCTAAAAATAATTTTGTCTTTTTGCATTGAATACAATTAGTTTTGCAATAAAGCGTTATCATATAATATTATTTCTCAATCCTTTTTATTTTTATTGGTTTGTGCGTTATTTTTATTGTAAATTTAATTCTTGTTTAATTCAACAATCTTTACTTATCAACATATAAATAAAATAGATTGTTTTGTTTTATTTTTTTATATTGTTATGATACGCGTTTTTTTATCGTGTTGGTTTAATACTGACCTGATGTGAGTTGCGGGAAAAAGATTTTGCTGATAAAAGTCATTAAAAAAGTGTATCCATCCATCCCTGTCCTGTTTGAGTTTAAGATCGCCCTCACTCTTCTCTATTTTTGCGGCAAAATTTAAAGAACTGTTCGCTTTACAAATGCGAACGAATGTTTGTATTATAGTGGTGAGAGGTGATTCTTATGGGCATGCTCCAACCCTACGAAGATCGGAAAAAATTAAAATGGCAGGGATTCTTTCTATCGGAACATACAACAGAAGTCGGACAGGATGAGCGCCAGCGTCACTTTGTGTGGCCTGCAAAGCCAGCCATGACTAGCGAAGAGATCAATGAAGTGTTGACTTTAGCTAGGATCAAAAGTCGAGCAGTAGCGATCCAATGTGAAGAAGTCAATGAAGACGGTCTCTACCCTCCTGACGTGGTCGGCATGATCCAAAGCTACGATTCTTTAGGCATTTATATTGATGGACGTAAAGTACATTACGATGAGATCCGGCATATTTCCTTTTTCGAAGAGACGAAATGGTTCGCACTGGATGAATGAATCGTAGGCGATGAGCCACGACAAGCGTACAATCGGAAAGTTTTTTACGGAATGTGCAAATCTATTTTTTTAAAGGAGGTTTCCCCTATGCAAACGATTAAAGGAACAGTGACAAAGATTCGATTGCTGACGTTTACTTCTTCTCCCCTCGTCCGTTTTACAGTAGGAACGACGAATTGTTTGATCAATCGCCATAGCTTATCTTTTTTAGCAGATGTCACGGAAGGCATGTCTTTGGTGGCTGTTGGCGAGTGGAATGCGCGCAAGCAATTTATTGTCCGTAAATATGCTGTTCGGGGGAAAACGAAAATTATGATGGACATCGAACAATTGTCTCAACAACGAGGAAAGGCGGTTCTTTCATGAGAGCGCGGGATTTGCTGACAGCATTAACGACAACGACACAACAAGAGTATCAGGGAATTTACTTAAGCCGTAAGGAAACCTTGGTCCCTTTCACGACGATTGCACAAGATGCTTCTGGGAACTTGATTTTATTTTTTGAACCTAATCGTCCCCCACTATCCATCAAAGAACTTTACACGAGTTTAATGTTGCACAAAAACTTACCTTTGCTCTATTGGGACGGTGAAGAACGACAAAAGGTCTATGGGTTTCGTGAAGAAGATCGACAGATCATTCTCTGATCTTTTTTCTGTGAGATACCAACCAATCATTCTTCTTTTCATTCATGGTATACTATAGATCAAGAAAACATTTTCAACGGAGGTAAAAAATGGGAAATCCGCGCATATACACCATGTCTTTTGCAAGTGTCTATCCCCTCTATGTACAGAAGGCGGAGCGCAAAAATCGCACCCGAGATGAAGTGGATCAGATTATTTTTTGGTTAACTGGTTATTCGAAAGAAGGTCTGTCCCGACAATTAGCAGAAGAAGTTTCAATGGAACGTTTCTTCGCAGAGGCGCCTGACTTGAATCCGAAAAGAAAAATGATCAAAGGAGTTATCTGCGGCGTTCGTGTAGAAGAGATCAAGGAACCTTTAATGCAAGAAATTCGATACTTGGATAAATTGATTGATGAATTAGCCAGAGGAAAAACAATTGAAAAAATTTTGCGAGGTTAGTTTTTAAGTGGTCCTATTCTATAATTATTGCGTTTCATTGGTCCATTACGTATAATGAGACTACCTTGGCAGGGGCAAATCGTTTGCTTCGATCCGTTGGGCATTCCTGTCCGACGGATTTTTTTATTTAAATTCAGTCTAAAAAAAGCGCTGTGGCTCTTTTGCAGGAATCCCATTTTGGTACCTCCCTTTCTTAATGTGATTAGGAAAACGAGTCAAAATGTATATAGCATTCAGGTCACAGCGCTTTTAGTATTGCTATCTTTCTCTTTTTTTACGTGCTTGCAGGTGTTCTTTGTGTCTCAAATAGGCCAATTCTTTCTCCATTTTACGGTAACGTTTAAATAGATCTTGCGAGAGTTCTCCAGAAGCTAACGCTTCTTTGACTGCACAATTTGGCTCTGATTCATGACGACAATTTTTGAAGCGGCATTTTTCTGCTAAAAGTTCAATCATCTGGTAATGCCGATCTAATGAAGACGCAGCAACCGTCTCCAAACTGATTTCTCTCATGCCAGGAGTATCGATGACCATTGCCCCATTTGGCAAGCGGAACAAATGTCTACTCGTGGTAGTGTGACGACCACGCCCATCTTCTTCACGAATGGCTTTGGTTGTCTGCCGTTCGTCTCCTAGTAATTGATTGAGTAAAGAAGATTTACCAACCCCTGAAGAACCAATAAAGGCTACCACGCTTTCTGGCGTCAAAAATGGTTCGAATTGCGTCCGCTCATCTTTGTAGATGGTGGTAGCTAAAACCGGCAAAGCGAATGTCAGCTTCAGCTGGTTGATGATTGCTTCTGTTTCTGTTGTGTCCATCTGATCGATTTTTGTTAATACAATGACTGGATTGGCTCCACTGTTCCAAACAATCGTAACGAACCGCTCCAAGCGAGCGAGATTAAACTCTTCATTGGCGCTTGTTGTAAGAAAGACAGTCGTCACATTAGCAGCGATTCCTTGTTCGTCTGGTCGATTTCCAGCTACTTTCCGCTGTAAAAAACTTTTTCGCGGCAAGACGGTATCAATCAAAAATTGATTTTGATCATAACAATGCCCCATTACCCGATCGCCTACGATCGGATAGTCTTTCAATGCTGTTGCTTGCTGGCGAAACTTTCCGGAGACACGGGCATAACGTTCTTCTCCTGAAGACAAGAATACTTTTGCCAGATCTTTCGCTTGAAAGATAACAATTCCTTGATTTTCCATGAATTCCCTCCATTTATGTTTGGAGGTGCCACTCTATAAAGGGAAACCTCCATGATCTTGACGTCCATTATAAGTATTCATATGACATTTCCCCTTTCGTGAGTAAATTCATCGATTGATGTATCCCTAGTATAGCATTTCTTGCGATTGTCAGACTAGCTTTTCTTTTATGGCTCAATAATGATTAGCCGCAAGAAGTACTATGGAGCGTTGAATATCCCCTGTCAATGGCTTCAAAACCACTAAAACGAAAAAGCTGAAACTCACACGATAGACAGTCCCCTTTAAACTCTCTTCATCCTCTACGATTTTTTCAAGCAAGATAGCTCCTCGCTCATTAAGCAATAAGCCTCCCCTTGTATCACTGTTCTACTATTATCGTTGTTCCTTCCTATCTTCTTCTGAGATCCCCATTCTTGCCCTATCTTTCCTATGTTCATTAACTTTTGACCATTCTCCTTTACCCATTAGTGAATAATCTTAGTTCTTTTGTGAATGATTCGTTATATAATATTCTCTTTTCTATTTATTCATATAAGAAATATTTGGTAAAAAAAGTTTTTTTCTTTTCAACTGTTATTTAAAAAATGGTATGATAGCAGCAGAATATTTATTTTTTCCTCCTTTATTGAAACTCGCAACCACATCTTACGCTCGCGATTTTACAAAGGAGCAAACCATATGTTAGGAGAAAATCATGGCAAAGAAACTTCTTGGTACAATCAGTGGTCTTTTGATTGCTGCTGTACTTGGTATCAGCTTGTACACGCAAACCCAAAAAGACCCGAACCCCACTTCATCACCTGGACACTCATCTACTATACAGGTGAAACAGTCGGAGTCTTCTAAAGCATCAGATTCGCATACAAAAGAAACCCAGTCAGCAAATAATCTCGCTGCATTGACGTATCAAGGGACACAAACCATTACTATCAACAACAATGTCCCCTGTTTCTCACAAGATACCCTCTCTACAAAAAATGGTGCATGGGAAAAATATGGTGATCTCGATCACTTAAATCGAGCCACTTCTGCGGAAGCTATGTTGAATCAATCCCTGATGCCTACTGAAAAACGCGGGGATATCTCTAGTGTCACGCCTACAGGCTGGCACAATAAAAAGCTGAAAAAAGGTTATCTTTATAATCGAACTCATTTGATCGGCTTTGCTCTGGCGGGAGAAAATGCCAACTGGAAAAATCTGATCACAGGTACACAACAGTTGAATAATCCCGAAATGTTACGCTATGAAATGGATATCAAATACTATTTAGAACAAGATCCCAGCCATTATGTTCGTTATTCGGTGACTCCTATTTACCGCGGTGATGAATTAGTGGCACGAGGCGTTCAAATGCAAGCCCAATCGATTGGCGATAATACGATCCGCTTCAATATTTATATATTCAATATTCAAGATGGTGTGACGATCCATTACCAAGATGGGACAAGTGTGCTTTCTGAAGAAGCATCGGATGCGACTAGCACTTCGACAAAAAATACTACATCGAATGTTGCTGAAGATGAAAAAGAATATGTAGATGCGAAGGGAAATGGTCTGATCAAAGGGTCAAAAAATGGCATTTATCATCTGCCAGGTACGAGAGGCTATGAACAGACGACAAATCCAAAAGAATGGTTCAAAACGATTGCGGAAGCCAAAGCTGCTGGTTATCGAGCACCAAAATAAAAAAGCCATAGGCTTTTTTATTTTGAGAGCATCCCTATTCGACACGTTAACCTTATAGCGCTTGCTCGTACCTTGATTTTTGTAACTCTGTCAAATAGTTATTTCCTGCTTCTGTTAAACGCAATGTGCGTGATTTTGGAAATTTTTCTCTCGTGATTAGGCCTCTATTTTCCATCCGAAGTAGATGACGGTGAATGAGAGAAGTTGATTTGATTCCTTCATGGGCACAAATTTCTCGAATAGATGGTGCTCGTTTCTGTTCTTGCTGATAAGCATCAATAAATAATAAGATCCGATCTCTTCTAATCATATTTTCCTCCAGGGGGTAGAAGACAAAAGCAACGGACAATTGAAAAACCTAAGCGTTTATTTCCTATAGGTAATATTATAAATGAAAAATTCCCTTGGAACAACAGTTTTTGAAGAAGTCGCTGGCTTTTCATCGCATTTGTTTTCTTTTGACTTTATGATGAAAAGAGTAGAAGAAAAAAGTGAGGCGTTGGTATGAGTTTTGGCGAAAATCTAAAAAAATTCCGAGAAGAAAAACAGCTCGGCGTCAATCAGTTGGCTTTGAAATCTGGAGTCAGTGCAGCGCAAATTTCCCGCTTTGAAAATGGTAAGCGTAAGACACCCCATGTGGATACTGCAAAAAAATTGGCAAAAGCACTCTCAGTCCCATTGCCTTTATTGATTGGTGATTCCGTTTCATATGATGAATGGGATTATGACGAAAATCAACGGCGAGTGGCCCATCAAATCAAAGATATGACCGAGGAAGAAATCACGGATATCTTAGAATATATCGCTTTTGTTAAGCAAAAAAATAGAAAACGCTAATTGAAAAAAGCCATCTGTCTCTAAAAAAATAGAATCAGATGGCTTTTGGCCTGCTCTCTGACGAGAATTACCAGAAATGAAATTATCGTGGATAAACTGCTTGGATACTGTCTTCAAGAATCTTCATTTGTACTAGGGTTTCTTCGTCTTTGACTGTTTTAGGCTTTCCATTAATAATAGCTTCATACAGTCCGGCATAAACACGGCTATAGTCCCCTACTTCAGAAACTACTTTTTCCTCATGATAGATTCCTTCATCATCATAATACGTCAGACAGCCATAATGTTCAGGAAGATCAATTCCAAAGTCCGCATGATCAGGCATATAAAACATTTTTAAATGCTCTTCTTGGCGATCTTTGGTTTGTTTGACAAACATGCCTTTCTTACCATAAACGACAAAGCTTGGTCGTTCTTTGATTCGGAAATAGCTTGATTTGATCGATACCTTTAAAGGGCCATAGAAGAAGTCCAGATCGAAATAATCGTTCATGCGATTCGGACCTAAAAGTTGGCGAACTTCTGAATGGTATGTCTCTGGTTCGCCGAAATAAGACAGCACTTGATCGATGGTATGACAAGCATGTCCATAAAGATAACTACTATTTAATGAGAATTCTTGTGTATTTTCTGGAATTTCGGGGCGATAATAGTCATAGTGCATTTCTACTTCAAGTAAATCCCCTAGAACGCCACTTTCAATAACTTTTTGGACAGTCAGAAAGTCAGAATCGTAGCGGCGATTTTGATAACATTGAATCAACAGTCCTTTTTCTGCAGCCAAAGCAAAAAGTTCTTGAGCTTGTGCATATGTTTCAGTAAAAGGTTTCTCTAGCAATACATTCTTTCCGTGAAGCAATGCATCCTTGGCAGTTTCAAAATGCAGATGGTTAGGAGTAGTCACAACGACTAATTGAATCGCTGGATCATCATAGATATCGTTGATATCTGTTGTGTAGGTCGTTCCAGGAAGTTTTGCCCAAGTATCGCGAATCACTCGGGAATAGATTGTTTTCACGTGGATTTTGTCGGATAATTTAGTAGCAAACGGCAAGTGATAGCGATTAGTGCTTTTTCCATTGCCAATATAAGCAATTGTTAGCATAGTTTAAAGCCCCCATTTTTCATGATAGTTCCATTATAGTCAAACAAACGATTAGATGGAAGCAAGAATCCTTCTCGCCGCCGATTTGTATGTCTCCTTAATTAACTAATGAAACAAAGCGCTTATCATTTTGAAACAAATAGACTATGATTGATTCAAAAAGGAGAAAACGATGAGATGTCCTTTTTGTCAGATCGCAGCCAGACAGCTTCCTGCAACAATCATTTATGAAAATCAATGGACAATGGCGATTCTTCCTAAAAATCCCGCTGTAGACGGTCACCTCTTAGTTATACCGAAACAACATGTAACTTCTATTCTTGCTTGTGACGAAGAAATATGGGTGCAAGTTACCAAGACAGCAAAAAAGGTGGCAACAGATTGCGTGAAATCTGGTAACTTTGAAGGTATCAATTTCTTAAGTGCCCATGGCGCTGCTGCCCAACAATCCGTTAATCATCTGCATATCCATTTGATTCCTCGAAAAGAAGGCGACGGCATCAATGCTTGGCCCGATTTTCATGACAGTAAAAAGTAAGAAGGTTATTAACGAGTCGTCAATTGAACAATGAAAGAGAGAATGATCAATGGATATTCAGTTAGAAAAAGTTACCTACCAAACATTACCGATAGCGTATCGGATACAAAAAGAAAGTTTTAAACAGTTGTTTGAACACTATCAGGATACAGAAACCTCCCCTTATCTGGAAACGTATGAGAATTTCTCTAAAAAGTACCAACGAGAGAATAATTATTTCTATTTGATCCAAGCCGACGGATCAGCAGTAGGTTTTGTACGAATCGTTCTATCAGAAGCCCCGGCGCTGGTAGAACGAGTGGCCCCCATCTGTATTTTGCCTGCTAATGAAAATCATGGGATTGGTAAAATGGCCATTCAGTTAGCCGAAGCTAGATTCTCGTCTATTAAGACATGGCAGCTAAGTACGATTTTGCAAGAAACCCGCCTACTTTCATTTTATCAAACACTCGGTTATCAGCTATCAGATCGTACGAGTCCGATTGTGACTGGTATGGATCGTGTATTTCTTACCAAACATATCCACTAAAACTCATTACTTATTGTCTTTTCTCCCCATTACCTATGACAGAGTCTCTTAAAGAGCGACTGTCATAGGTAATCTTGTTTACATAATATTATACTGGTAAATAAAAAACACTTCTTGTTTCCTTGATACTTTTCGAGAGAAAGTTCAAACGAGTTTGACGAAAAGGTCTCATACAAGCGTTTTTTGGAGCCACTCATTCGTTTTTCTCAACTAGCTTTTATCAGTTTCTTTCCTTATTTATGCAATTTATTTCCTAGTTCCTTTTCATCATCTTTCTATAATGTTGCTGATCTTATGTTATAATTAATTATGTATTTTAAAACTAGATAATTACTATAAGAGAAGGTGGATTTATGGAACAACATCAACCATCCTGGATAAAACTGCTTTTTTTCTTTTTGATTTTTATGGGAGCAGATCTTATGAAACAGGTTATCGTTCATCATTTCGCTTGGTTAGACGTGCTGCAATTAATGAATTTCCTAATATTTATTCTACTCTCCTTTTTCATTCGCCAGTTACCTTCTACCTTGCGAAAGATTCTGATTGGTACTTATCTTTTTATTATCGGTGGAATCATGTCTCTTTTATTTGGAAATCCCTTTGAACTTGCTTCATGGACACTCTACTTCGTGGGTGCGTTTTTTGGTACATTTTTGTGGGATCATTTTTGTCAACGATTTAGACTTCGTTGGTTTACTGATAAAATAATTCGTTAAAGGAGCGAATTTCGATGGATTGGCGCAATGATCGGATCAAAGCTTGTCAAAATGGAACAAATCCCATGTTAATGAAGGAATTATCGGGTGGTTTTGCGGTTTTTGGCGATACCCAATTTTTACCAGGCTACTGTGTGTTGTTACCTAAAAAATCAGTCGGAAGCCTAAATGATTTATCACTGGAAGAAAGACAAGAATTTCTCGTCTCGATGAGTGTGCTGGGTGATGCCATTTTAGCCGCCTGTTCGCCACTGCGAGTCAATTACGATATTCTTGGCAACACGGATCAATTTCTTCATGCACACGTTTTTCCACGATATTCTTGGGAGACCGAAGTGCGTCGTTCAAAACCTGTTTGGCTATATCCAGCAACATATTGGACATGTCCGCAGAATACCTATGATGAAGAGAAACATCACCTCATACGTCAGCGAATCACGACTTCTTTGACTGAATCCGTTCCCGGTGATCAATGAGAGCTCTTGACCAGGAGCTTTTTTTGTTGATAAAAGAATTTTTCACAACTCTGATAGAAAACAGTTGAGACGTCCGTATAATAGACAAAGAGGTGAAAAAATGAACGATCATCAAATGATTCATTTGATCAAGAACAAAGATTATACCGGCTTGGAACAACTAATTGATAGCTACGGGTCAAGTATTCTTATGACCATCCATCGAATCTTACAAGCCCCTCATGAACAAAGTGAATGGTCAGATGTAGCAAATGAAGTATTTTATGAAATCTGGCAAAAAATCGAGGCCTATGATCCTGAGAAAAGTAGTTTTATCACTTGGATCTTGCTGATTACTCGAAGTCGCGGAATCGATCGCAAGCGTAAGTTAAATAAAGCATTTCAACAAGAAAGTATTGAAGAATATCAAGAGCTAGCTATTACGGAATCCCCGTTAAGTGAAGAAGAATTTCTGATTTGGCTCGAAGAGTTATCCCAAGTCGATCAACAAATTTTTCTTTTATATTATTTTTATCAAGAAAGTCCAGAAGAGATCGCGCAACAACTGGATTTGCAGACAACAGCTATTTATAATCACTTATCTCGCGGCAGAAAATTGTTGAAAAAGATTTGGAAAGAAAGGATGAATCGTGATGAATTTTAAACAGATCGTTGATTCAGAAAATCGTCGTCTCAGAAATGAAGTAACGCAAGATGAAAAAAATCGTCTTTTAGCTAATGGCAAAACATATATCTTTTTTCAAGAATTGATGACTGAAATTCAATCACTCTTAGATAAAGACGAAACAGTTCAAGGCTATCTCCCTCTCTCAACTTCAGGCAACCTTGCAATCAGTAATCAAGGGATAGCTGGTTTGTCTTATGCACGTACAGAAAGAGCAAAGCAATATGTCGCACAGTTCAATGATACTCGGAGTAATCGTCTATTTGTTTTTACAGAAAAACGGATCCTTTTTCTTGTGATCATCGACTTTTTAGATGATCAAACCTATTTCAGTTACCCCTACTCCTCGATTCCGGCATTTTCTTTGAAGACGCGTAAACTGAATCGCTTTGAGAAACCAGAAGACGAGGAAATCATGTTTTGGGCTTACTTTGATTTTCAATCGGATAGCCATATTTTTAGTGATGTATTGACAAAGAAAGACTATCAACTGTTTCAACATTTCCATGACACGATTCCTGCACTCAAAAAAATTCCAATCACTGAAAAAATCCACCGTAAAAATCCCTTAGATTACATAATCAGTAATTGGCATTTCAATTATCGATTGATGATATTCGTCAATCTTTTACTAATTCTTTTAGCTATTGGGTTAGTCTTGGGGATCGTCTTTGGAATCGGGATTTTTAAAGACTGGTACTATCGTGATTTGATTGGGTTTGTTGATCAGAGATCATTTTTTGTCCGATAATTATGTTATAATAGTCAAAAATTAACGAGAGAAGGTCTTACCCGTTTTATGAAAAGAAAGGTACTAGTCCCATTGCTGCTATCCTTGCTATTAAGCGGCTGTTCTGCAAACGTACCAGAAGAAGCAACCACATCTTCGAGCAGCCAAAAACAAATGCCTAGCGAAACCGTAGAATCATCGCAATCTTCTCTTTCAGATACAAAAACTGTTACGAGGGCTTCTGCTAGTGGGTCTACCAGTGAATCGGTATCAGAGACGGAGTCACCAAAGACTCCAGAAACAGCAAGCGCATATCCCTATCAAGTAGATATGTCACAACAATCCAATGTCCTGACATTTTCTTTTGAAGGATTCAACGTTCCTGACACTGTTACTATTGATCAGAGCAAAGAGGAAGTTACTTTTGAAAGTTCTACACCCGATGATTCCGTGACTAGCCGCTACCGAGCAACAATCGCAACGGTTCCCACAAAAACAATTCGCGTTTTTAGTGTAGGAACGAATCAAATTCGTGAAGTCAAAGTGAATACACAAATCTCAATCGGTAAAATACTGGGTGGAACCCAAGATCGTAAAGACTACCATGGTACAATGTATTTGTTTTACAACCATGATGGTGTGCTTTCCCTAGCAACGCCGAACTATGCTGGCAACGTTCCTGCAGATCAGATGGATGTCATGCAGGAAGTTCTTCCCTAAATCACTTCAGAAGAACCTAACTTTCAGAACCTTAGCTTGACTACAATATTGCAGGAATAATCAAAAATTTGTTGTGGAGGAAAATCGATGAATCTCAAACGTTTTGTACAATTGTTTATTTGCTATTTCGTATCTATGGTGGTTGCTGTTTTACTGACCAACTTATTCAATATTTCAACTATGCCATTTTATTTGTTGGTGGCCTCTATTATTGGGTATATCACATTAACGATCCCGTTAGTAGTCATGACGATCAAGAAAAACAAATAGTTCCGAGAGTGGATTTGTTGAAAGGAGCATCAGATGATTGGCAATGTTCGTTATCTACCAAGAAAGTTAAGAAAATGGTACATTCTCTATCTTATCTGTCTGATACTTATTTATGGCTGGTTGTTGTTTACTGATCAGTCTGCGGTACTTGCTGTCGCTATTCTTCTCGTTCTTTTTGCAATCGAACTTGCATTTATGTGGCATTCAGAAAATTCTTTTTTAGGCAGTGTTCTAGTTGCATGTCTGCTTTATGGTATCTGGATGCTACCTTTCGTGCTTCGGTGATTAGTTTTCATTTATTCGTATCGAAAGTGAATCGGAGAAGCTAGCATAGAGAATTTTCTTAAAAAAATACCCTGAGGAAAGAGCAAGTCATGACGTTGTCATTGACGATAGGTCTTTGCAGTAATGCAAACACTGAGGGCTCTATTCCTTTGGGTATTTTTTGTTCAATTTAACTAATTTAACTTAGTGAGTGACAAACAATTATTGCTCTCGTTCAACAAGTCGGTAATAGACTTTTGCTGTGATAAGGTATACCAACAGATAAATGACTGCGAAAAGAGCAACTGATACAACAGTCACACTGATCAGCAGATTGCGGTCGGTCAACCCGAAAAGCAAAAGCAGCTTGCGAATCATCGGAAACGCGAATGCAAGGTGGATGATCGCAGCTACCAATGGAAAAGAAAAAATCATCAATACTTGTTGTTGGATCACTTGCTTGACTTCTTTATGACTTAAGCCAACTTTCTGTAAGATCTCAAAACGTTCTTTATCTTCTATTCCTTCAGAGACTTGCTTGTAATAGATGATTAATGTAGCTGCCAAAATAAAGATCAGTCCAAAAATCAACCCTAAGAAAAAGAATCCTCCCGTAAACGTTTTGGTCTGTACTTGGAAGAGATCTTTTGATTCAATGCGTGCATTCGGATCAGCTGCTTGAAGGTCCTTTCGTATCTCTTTGCCCATTGTTTCTCGATCACTGGTTTCAGGCACTTGGAAGTCAAAAACAGTAGTGATCACTGGTTGTTGATAGATGAGGAATTCTTTTTCCTGATACCAACTAGTTAATTTCTCAGAAAGCCAAGTATCATCGACTACCACCACAAGTTGTTGAACAGGATTCTCCACTTGAGTAAAAGGTGGCAGCTCAGTTAGTGATCGAAGAGTGAACTGACTATGATCGATCGTCAGCTCTTTAGGCAACGCTTGATGGGTCCAAGTTTCTGGAAAGACCAACAATTCATCTTTTTCTGGTCCTTCTTTTCCTGTGATTCTTTGGTACTCCGTACTAGTAACAAATGTGAGAAAGACCGCTTTTTCTAAATTCTCGCTGTTATCTTCAAAAGTTGTTGAAGGAGTAAGTGTGTTTCCCTCAACCGTAAAAAGTAAGTCTCTAGTAGCAGTGACTTGTTTCCGGTTTTTGAGCGTTACTTTATTTTCAAGACTATCGATGGCTTGGTTCAATTGTTGCAGATTCGCCTCTGACTCGATCTGAAAGTCATAAGGAAAGCGTGTTTCCACCACATTCTTCTGTCCGAAATAAAGACTAGCTGTTGTGGCAACAGTCACTAAAACCATTGTTGACAAAATACAAATACTTGCTAGACCTGCTGCATTTTGTTTCATTCGATAAAGCATCGTTGATACATTGATGAAATGGGTCGTCTGATAATAATAAGTGGATCGCTTTCTTAAAAACTGCAACGCTTTAATACTGCCAGAAATAAACAACAGATACGTGGCGATGATCACAAGAATCACAGCGACAAAAAAGAGTGCCAAGGCGCTGATGGGCGACTTGATTGTGACAGAAATCGTATACCCTACCGCTAAACAAATGATCCCTAGAAGGGCTAAAAAGCCTTTTGCTCGCGGCTCTTGTTCATTGCGCTTACTACCTTGCAGCAGTTCGATCGGCTTGGTTCGCCGGACTTGCAGCATATTGAATAGAAAAAGGCAGCCATAGACCATCAAAAAGTAAAGGATCACAAGACCGATACTTTCTACAGAAAGTTCAAAGACGAAGGATTCTCCCACCTCTAGAATTCTTTTTAAAATCAAGAACCCCAATCGTGCAAACAAAAGACCTCCAACTAGCCCTGCGGCCAGACTGATGAGGCAGCTATAAAAAAGTTCCCAAAAGACCACTAACGCAATTTCTCGTTTCCCTAATCCTAGAACATTGTAAAGTCCAAATTCTTTTTTTCGTTGTTTGATCAAAAAGTTATTGGTGTAAAACGAAAAAATGGCGGCGAAAACCATTAAAATGATATTTCCTAGTCGAAACATAAAAATAGCACTTTGACTGCTTGGCAGTTTATTCATCCCTGGATTATTTACAATGATTTGTGTCATCATTATCACTGCAACTAGAAGACTCATGGACAGTAAAAAAGGAGTATAAGCTTTGGTGTTTTTTCGCAAATTGGAAAAGGCGATTTTTTGAAAGAACATTCCTTACTCCTCCCTTGCAAAGACAGCTGTCATGGTTTCCGAGATTGCTTCTAGAAAAGCGCTATTCGTTCGTTCCCCGCGATAAAGCTGATGGAAGACGTGACCATCTTTGATGAATAATACTCGTTGCGCGCGGCTTGCAGCAATGGAACTATGAGTAACCATGATGATCGTTTGTCCATTCTGATTGATTTGCTGAAACAACGTCAGCAATTGATCGGAAGTTTTTGAATCTAACGCCCCAGTTGGTTCATCTGCTAGTAAGAGATCCGGCTTTGTGATAATCGCGCGTGCGACAGCTACCCGTTGTTTCTGGCCGCCGGATAATTCATAGGGATAGTGTTGCAACAAGTCGGTAATTCCCAGTGTTCGCACTAATGGTTGCAGTCGTTGGTCCATTTGTTTGACCGACACTTTCGATAAGACTAATGGTAATAAGATATTGTCTTTGACAGAAAAAGTATCCAATAAATTGAAATCTTGAAAAACAAAGCCCAAATGATCTCGGCGAAAACTTGCAGCGTCTTTTTCTTTGATGGTCGTCAAATCGATACCATTAAGCGCTAATTCTCCCGCTGTCGGTTGATCTAACGTGGCCATCAAGTTCAGTAGGGTGCTTTTCCCAGATCCTGATTCTCCCATAATGGCGACATATTCGCCTTCTTCTACTGAAAACGTGATATTCTTCAATGCTTCGACCGGCTGGCCGTTCAACTGACTTTGATACACTTTTTTTACTTGTTGAATGTTTAATAGTGGCATTGTTCTCTCCCCCTTCTTTTTTAGCATAAGCTGTTTAGAAGAAAAAAGCGACTTACAATAAAAAACGCAAACTTACAGTGTTGAAAGTTTGCGTTCAAATAAAATTTTTAGTGGGAAAATGGATCGTCACCGTAGTTCCCTTCCCTACTTCGGAGTCAATCGTTAGCTGACAGCCGATTTTTTCTGCTGCTTGCTGGCTCAAATATAATCCTAATCCGCTAGCACGCTGTTGAAAGCGTCCATTTTGTCCTGTATAACCTTTTTCAAAAACCCGCGGCAAATCTTCTTGACGAATACCGATCCCTGTGTCTTGAATCAAAAGACAATTGTTTTCGGTAAAAATCCGGATTCCGCCTTTTTCTGTATACTTCAGGCTATTAAAAAGCAACTGCTCAAAGATAAAAGTCAGCCATTTTCGATCCGAAGTAACGGTCAAGTCGATAGCCAAATCCAGTTGCAAGTCTTTTTTTGAAAAAAACAAGGCATATTTTTTGATTGCTTGGTGAATGAGAGGTGCTAACACAATCGGTTCAAAAACAAAGTCATCATTTTTCAAGTTTTGTCGTAAATAATTCAGCATCATCTGCAAATAATCATTTACTTTAAATAGTTCTGCTTTGACTTCAGTGGGCGATAGGCCATCACTTTGCACTAACAAATCCATCGCTGCTAATGGTGTTTTGATCTGATGCAGCCATAATCCGAAGTCTTCGTAGATTTCTTCATTCTTCAAGGCTGCTTGATACTCGGAGGCGGTTTTTTCTTTAGCTTGTCGTTTGATTAGCTGCTGGTATTCTTCTTCGATACTGTTTCGCGCAATCGGCATGAAAGCCAAAGCTGCTTCAGTGATCATTTTCTTGGCTAATAAGTTTTGTAATTGACGTCTTTTTTGTAGATAACGCATATATTGCCAAACAGAGAAAATACCTAAAATCACTCCCGTGAAAATCACATAATCGATGAAGGGCTCTAAAGGAAGCTCATGGAGAAAGAACAAGCCTAAAAGACCGCTACTAAACAAAATCAAAAACAAATAGAGCTTGCCGTAAAGCAAAAAATACTCTTTTAAGTTAATCATAGGCTTGTTCCTTTTCAATCAAATAGCCTTTGTTTTTCACTGTTTGAATCAAATCAGACAATCCAGTTTGACTTAATTTCTTTCGCAAGCGGGTCATGTTAACGGCTAATGTATTATTATCAATAAACTCTTCGCTATTCCAAAGCATTTCAATAATCGTTTCTTTGGGAACGATTTTCCCTTGCTGTTGCAAGAGTAAGGAAAGGATTCGAGATTCGTTTGGCGACAGCGGCAAAGATTCCGTTTTACTTTTCAGCAAATTTTCTATTGGATGAAAAGTGACTTCTCCTAATGAAAACGTCTGGACTTGTTGATGGGTATATTGGTAACTGCGGCGCAACAGTGCTTGGATCTTAGCCAAAACAAACGCCAAATCAAAAGGTTTTGTTAGATAATCATCGGCTCCCATGTTCATTGCCATGATTTGATTCATTTGTTGATCCATTGAAGAAAGAAAAATGATTGGCACTTCAGAAATGTTACGAATTTCTTGGCACCAATGGTACCCGTTGTAATAAGGCAAAGAAATGTCCAAAAGAACCAAGTCGGGACTTACCGCACGAAATTCCTGCAAAATTTCAGCAAATTTTTTGGCGGGATAACACTCATATCCCCATTGTCTTAAATAATCAGCCAGTACTGAAACGATCGTAGCATCATCTTCTACAAGGTATATTTTTTGCATGATTCTCTCCTATCACTAAATTGGTGAAGCTATCACAGACAGTGTACCAGAAAATAAAAAGAAACGTCTAGTTGAGATAAATCATTCTAGACGTTTCTTCAGTCCTCTAATCTGAGTACTGGTTGGCATTTATTTACACTTTTTCACTCGACTCACTTTTTTTAGTGCATTGCGGATTGATGGGACTTGCTTGATTTTCATTAGATCTAATAAGAAAGTAAATAGTGGGATCCCCACGATCAGACCCCAGATACCAAAGAGATGCTCACCCAGATATAAAACAATGAACGTATAGAACATGGGAATCTCTGTTTTATGGGACATCAGCCGCGGATTGAGAACATAGGACTCGAGAGCATGAACAAAAATAATGATTAATAAAACATAGACAACATCATTGAGTCCGCCAATCGTATAGGCAATAAAAGTTAATGGAATACAAGAAATGATGACTCCTGCTACTGGAATCAAGCTTAAGAAGAAAATCATCATGGCCAAACTTAACAGCTGAGGAAAGCCCATGACAGCTAAAGCAAGCACTGTGATCACTGTATTAACGATAGCAATCAATAGCTGGGTTTCGATCACACTTCCGAATGCGCGGGTAAATTTCCTTGCGAGATAGTAAACATCCTCAAAAAACCAGGAAGCACTCCCTTGCAAAAAGAGCTGAGAAAATGCCACTGTTTTTTTGTTGTCAATCATAAAGAAAAAACTCAATAAGAAAGAGATCAATACAGTCAAAGCCAATTCACCGAAGTTGTAAAGATAATTGATGACGACGACGACTCCATTCTGGATTTTTTGGACATAATCGCTTGTTTGCACCAAATGTAGCAAATACTCTAATAACTCATTGTTAGAGTCTGCTTTTTGATAAAAATCGGTCACTGACTTGACCAGTTGCGCGGATTGGTTCAAAAGAATCGGTGCATACTTGGTAATGACTAAGTAAACCAAAGCGACAACGATCAAGTACAACACGATTGAAAGAAGTTTGATTGACACATTCACTTTCTTGCGTATTAGCTGGACCAGTTTGTAAATCAAATAAGTAAAAATAAAGGTTAATAAAATAATAGTCATCATACTGCGAAGCAGAAATAAGATCCCGCAAAGAAAGATCAGCACTGTCCAACGTCTTAATGGAACATTGGCAACAAACCGATGGTAGTAATTCATGAACACGCTCCTTTTTTCAAGTCGTCAATCAACGACTGTTACTTCATTCCCCAATTAATCTAACCACTTTTTGAAGCAATTATCAACTCAAATCAATTAAGAAGACTATTGTGGGTAGAGTCATATGCTAAAGCAAAAGCAGCCTGCTGTCAGTGGCAACTGGACCAAGTATCGTGAATGAAGGACTGATGATTATTTTCAAAAGATAAATGCCTATTTTTTCGAAAAGTTTATGGTTGTTTTAAGGTTACTATGACACAATAGACCTTGACATAATAATTTACAGTCTGTCTTAGCGGAAACTAAGGCAGACGCTTTTTTTATCAAAAACTGCCCTTTGTTCTGTTTGTATCGAACAAAGGGCAGTTTAAACGATTCTATATTTATTCTTATCAGTTGTTACTCCTAGACGAATTGTCTGCTTTCCTTAAAAGGACGCTCACTATGCGACTAGCTCACTATGACTAAAGAGACAATTCTTGACGAACTTCTCGAAGAATGGCATCAACGGTCAACCCATTTTCTTGTAGCAACTCATTTGCTTGATAACGGTCATGAAAGGCTTTATCTAAACCAAAATTGACAATTTTGATCGGAGCTTTTCCTAAATAACTAGCGACAGCTTGTCCATAGCCTCCTTCAAGAAGGCCATCTTCAAGAGTGAGCAACAATTGATGTGTAGCAATTAAACCAGACAATGTGTCAGTATCTAATCCAGAAATAAATCTAGGATTAATGACCGTAGGTGTGATCCCAAGCTCGGTTTCTATCATGGCAGCTGCTTTTTTTGCCAGGCCAAGAGCATTTCCTACACCAAGTAAGGCAACTTTGCTGCCCGCTTGAATGAGTTGATTTTTGTTTAGTTGACTGTAATCTGTTTGATCGACACGACCTGATTCTAATGGACCGACAGGAACGCGAATTGCCACCGGGTGTTGGGATTGGTCAATAGACCAATCCAGCATCGCTAAATATTCTTCCTTATTGGTCGGTGCAAGATAAACAAGATTCGGAATATGACTCAAAAATGGAATATCAAAGATCCCTAAATGGCTTTCATCATTCATGCCATAAGCTGAAGCGCCATAAACTAAAATAGTTCCCGCCACATTGTTCAAAGACAAATCATGTGAGATTTGGTCAAAACTTCGTTGCATAAAGGTTGAAAAAACTGCCCAAACGGGTTTCGCCCCATTTTTTGCCAGACCGGCAGTCATGGTTGCAGCATGTTCCTCTGCGATCCCGACGTCAACAAATTGACTGCCGGCGATTTTTCGTTGTTCAGGGGTAAAAAGGATCATCGGCGTGCCAGCATTTACTGCAACGACTGTTGGATCCTGTGCCATTTTTTCTAAAAGATAATCGGTCGTTACCGTTGAATAAGTTTCTCCACCAGAATTTGCAAGATAATCCCCTGTTTCAAGACTAAATGGTCCACCAGCATGGAATTTCTCGCGATTTTCTTCGGCAAATTTGAAGCCTTTTCCTTTAACGGTATGAATATGAAGGACAACAGGATGATCGCTGTCTTTCACTTGTTTGAATAGATGCATCAAGGCTGTCAGATCATTGCCATCAGCAAGATAATAGTAGTCAAACCCTAATGACTTAAAGAAATTGTTTTCCGCTTGACCATTCGTATCTCGCAATGCTCGTAAGTTATTGTAGAGACCTCCGTGGTTTTCCGCAATCGACTGGTCGTTATCATTTACAATCACGATAGTGTTTGTTCCAGTCTCCGCGATATTGTTCAATCCTTCATAAGCCAGACCACCAGATAACGAGCCGTCACCAATGACCGCAATTACGTTCCCTTCTTCATTTTTTAAGTCTCGTGCTTTGGCAACCCCATTTGCTAAAGACAATGACGTGGATGTATGCCCCACTGTAAACAAGTCATGGTCACTTTCTTTTGGATTGGTATAACCAGAGACATCGCTATAATGCGCTGGATCCCAGAAGGCTTGACCTCGCCCAGTCAGCATTTTATGAATATAGGTTTGGTGAGAAACATCAAAAATCATTTTATCTCTTGGAGAATCAAAGACAGCGTGTAAAGCAACTGTCATTTCGACAACGCCCAAATTCGGTCCGTTATGTCCTCCATGATGGCTGATTTTTTCTAATAACACGGTTCTTGCTTCCTCACTAACTTGTTGTAGTTCTGCAGCGGATAGCTTCTTTAAATCTGCTGGATCTGTAATTGATTTTAATAACATCAAAAAACTCCCTTCTCTGTTTGATAGTATACTGCTTCACCTTCACTTTAAGTCAAGAAACTTTTGAAACTTTTTCACGAAAGTAAGCAACAGACAGGTAGAACACATGAACACAAAAAAGCCCACCCTTCAACTTGTCATGGTGATCTGTTTTATCAGCAGAAAAGTTGAAGGAGAGACTCTTTCAAAAGCATTCGTTATGAGACACGATCGTTTTCCAGCGTTAAATGATGTAAGTCAAATCACTTGCAGGAGTTGGATAAGCAAAGATCAGCGCTTCAATTTCTTGGTGAGTGAGCTGTTTTTCCAGAATCAAGCAGCACAAATTAATCAATTCATCTGCGATACTTGAAAGACAGGTAATCGCAATGATTTGTCCCTCTTGATTGTAAACAAGTTTAAGCATCGCAACAGGATCGTTGATGCGACGGTACGTAAACCAATCGGCAAGGTTGATTGTTTCACTATGGATCTGCAGATTTTGAGCGAGCTGTTTTTCACTTTGACCGATCCGAGCCAATTTCAACCCACCAAAGACGATTGTAGGAATCAGGGGATACGTGATTGCAGAACGAGAACCTTTTTGGCTCATTGAAGCGACCGCATATTTTGCTTCAAAACTTGAAACAGGCGTCAGTTTAGGTTGTTCCTTATCCAATACATCTCCACAGGCAAAAACTCGTGGGTTCGATGTTTGTAAATAGTCATTGACTTTGATCCCGCGTTTGGAATAATCAACTCCTGCATTTTCTAAGTGCAAGGATTCAACATTTGGGATGCGTCCAACAGCACTTACCACGTAATCGGTGTCCAGCTCAAAGCCTGTACCTTGCAGCGTGTATCCTTCATTGATTTGGCTGATGCTTTCAATCTCTACATTGAAATGAAAGAAAATTCCTTGCTTTTGTAATTGCTCAATAAAGGCATTCACCAATTCCTGATCAAATGCTTTCAGTGGTCTGTCGTTATGATGAATAATGTGTACCTCTGCTCCTGCTGCTTGAGCGATTGTCGCAAGTTCAAAAGCAACATACCCCGCTCCTAAAAAAGTGATTTTCGCGGGCATTTTTTCCATTGCAAGAAAATCGGTGCTTGTATGCAAATATTCTTGTCCTTTAATCGGGAGTAGCGCAGGTCGTTGTCCTGTAGCAATCAAGAACTGATCAGCTGAAACGATTTCTGAACCAATCCGCAGCGTTTGTTCATCGATAAATTCCGCTTCTCCTTCATAGGTCGTGATTCCAGTATCCACTAAGCCCTGCTTCGTCTGTGTGGGAACAGTGTCCGTGTAACTGCGCTTGAAAGCCATCAAAGTTTTCCAGTCAATACCCAGCTCTCCAGTGATCCCTTTTCCTGCTAAGTGAGCAGCCTTCGCCTTTGCTTCAACGGCACTCATTAAAATCTTCTTGGGGTCGCACCCGCGGTTGGGGCAAGTTCCTCCCCAGAGATCGGCTTCAACGATTGCGACAGTCTTCCCTTGCTCGCTGAAAGAATAGGCCGCAGCAGTTCCGGCTGGTCCACCACCCACAACGATTACATCATAGTTTTGCATCTTGCTCCTCCTGACTTAGAAAATGAAAGATATCTGTACGGGTAACTTCACCAATCGCTTGTCCTTGTTCTGTAACAACCAAATGTTCGTGGTTGGCCAAGACTTCATATACTTGTGAAAGAGGGACCTTCACATCGAGGGACATTCCCTCTTGTGTAGTTGATTGTTGGTAGTAACCAGCATCAATAATCGCTTGAAGACGTTGTTCTTGCTGTGCTCCTTGTGTTTCGTCAAAAAAGGCGCGAACGAAATCCGTTTTTGGCTCTGTCCGTATTTTTTCAGGCGTATCACATTGTACCAGTCTGCCTTCATTCATCACACCGATTCGATCTCCCAATTTTAAGGCTTCATTCATATTATGGGTAACAAAGACGATCGTATTGCCTAATTTTTTATGCAAATCTAATACGAGATCCTGAAGATTGGTTCGAGAAATCGGATCAAGGGCGCTAAAAGGTTCATCCATCAAGATGATGTCTGGTTCTGCAGCCAACGCTCGCAAGATTCCGATCCGCTGACTTTGACCACCTGAAAGTTCAGCCGGCATCCGTTTTTTGAACGTCTCTGGTTCAAGTCCAACCTCAGTGAGTAGTTCATCGACACGTTGATTGCGACGATTTTTATCCCAACCGAGCATTTCTGGAATGATTTCAATATTCTCCTTGACGGACATCGTTGGAAACAAAGCAATTTGCTGCAACACGTAACCAATTTTCCAACGTAACTTTTGGAGTTGATAGTCTTTCACTCGTTTTTGTTTGAAGTAAACATTGCCTTCCGTCGGTTCGATCAGCCCATTGATCATTTTAAGGGAGGTTGTTTTTCCGCTTCCTGAGGGACCTACTAAGACAAAGATTTCTCCTTGATGAATGGAGAGATCCAATTCTTTTAATACGACTTGCCCCTCAAATTCTTTGGCAACTTGTTTAAATTCGATAATTGGTTCCATTTAGTTTCCCTCCCCAAAAATCTTTTCTTTTTTTAGAAATTCACGAGCAACATCAGCCGGTTGTTTTCCTTCTACATTCACTTGATAGTTCATGTCAATCATCTGGTCCTCTGTGATTTTTCCTGATAGTTTTTCCAATGCTTTGACGACTTGCGGATGTTCTGCAGCAAACTCATCTTTCATCAATGCGGCTCCTTGATAAGGTGGAAAGAGCTGTCGATCATCTTCTAAAACGACGAGATCGTATTGTTTGATCTCACTATCTGTCGAATAAGCATCGATCACATCGACATCCTTGCTTTGGATCGCTTGATAGCGCAGTGCCGGTTCCATACTTTGGACAGAATCAAAAGTCAGCCCGTACTGTTTTTGGATCCCGCGATAGCCATCTTCCCGATCAATAAACTCTAAAGTAAAACCAGCCCGAAGCTCTGACTCATGAGCAACTAATTCAGAAATCTTCGTTATACCCAACTCTTCTGCTTGTTCACGACGCATGGCTAAAGCATAGGTGTTTTCGTAGGTCATCGGCTCTAACAGGCGCATATTAAACTGGTCACTTAGCAGTTTTGTTGCTTCTTGATAAGTTGATTCTGGAGAACCATCTATTTGGGTATTTTTTGGGACTTTGACTAGACTTTCTAATACTGTTCCCGTAAACTCGGGATAAATATCAATCTGGTCATTTTCAAGAGCGCTAAATAAGAAACTTGTTTTACCAAAGTTTGGTTTGATCTCGACGGTTAAACTAGGATCTTCTTCTTCGATCACTGCTTGATACATATTGATAAGGATATCTGGTTCTGAACCGAGTTTACCAGCAATCGTTACCGTTTTATTTGAAATAGGATTATACTGTGCGAAAAGAATTCCGCCGATTCCAAGAAAGATAACACCTAAAGAGATCAGTGTGGTTTTCATACTGCGGTTTTGTAAAAAACGAATCAGTCCACTGAATAAGATTGCTAATAGAGCCGAACTAACCGCCCCTATGAGTGTCAAACTCGGATCATTACGGTCGATCCCTAACAAAATAAAGGTTCCCAATCCACCAGCACCAATCAATGCTGCCAACGTGGCCGTTCCAATAATCAACACCAATGCTGTACGTACCCCAGAAATGATGACAGGCATTGCAATAGGTAACTCAACTTTGAAGAGTTTTCGCAAGCGAGACATACCAAATGCATCCGCCGCTTCTTCAATCGACGGATCGATTTCGGAAAGCCCAATATACGTGTTTTGAAAAATGGGCAGTAACGCATAAACTACCAATGCTATTAGAGCGGGGACGGTACCAATACCAACAAAAGGAATCAATAAACCCAATAATGCCAATGATGGAATTGTTTGTAGAATACTTGTGATCTGTAAAACAAATTCTGCCATTCGTTTCTTTTGGCTCAACAGAATTGCTAATGGAATAGCAATTAAAATGGCTAAAATCAACGCACTCAGCGAAATGGCCAAGTGTTGAAAGATTGCCCGCAGCAACTCCTCCTTTCGCTCGCTAAACGTTTGAATGATTTCATTCATATATTCCATCCTCCACTATTCTAGTCTGCCTTAAGTATAGCTGAATGCCCAAACGCAACAAAAAGATTCGCTCAGCAGGATTGGGAGAAAAGTTGGACTTTCGCATCTAAATAGGATCCATTATTTCCTGACATTCTGTTACAATAAGTCTAAAAGAATGAGGTGCTTCTATGCCATTACTGGTTTTGATTGGTGCTCAGGCTGTTGGAAAAATGACTGTCGGTCGCGAACTTGAAAAAAGAATTGATGGTAAATTACTATTTAATCATCAAACTATTGATTTATTTGCCAATTATCTTGGGTATACGCCTGCGGCATTTAAGTTGTCTGATTCCACTAGGATCGAACTTTTCAAAGCATTTGTGGCTGGTGAACAGAATACAGTTAAGACAATCATATTTACTGTTTTAGTGGGATTTGATCAGAAAGAAGATATTGCTTTTTTACACAAAATTTCTGAGATCTTTTTAAGCGCTGGACAACCGGTTTATTTTGTTGAACTTGTTGCGCAATTAGAGGAGCGCATCGCACGTAACCGTCAGGAAGCACGTTTAAAAGCGAAGCCGTCAAAACGGGATCTTGCTTTTTCGCATCAAGAACTTCTTACTTTTAATGAAAAATACCGTTTGGAAAGCCATTCGACGGAATTGGCATCCCTTTTTCCAAAAGTAAAAACGATGAAAATCGATAATACTGAGTTGTCACCCGAAATGGTCAGCCAGAAAATTATTGCTAACTTCCAACTTGAATGAAAGATAAGAAGGACACTAATCTTAGGAAAGCAGATTAGTGTCCTTCTTTATTCTTATTTTAGTCAAACATCCGATGTCGCTGTGAAAAAACCATCAGCAAAAGAAAAGACTTCCCCAAGCACTTCTATTACTGATGGTTATTAAAATTCACGTTGCCTTTTTATGATAAGCGACGTGTATTGACACTACCAAATCTATTTTTTCATTCCTTCATGAATATTATGACTATCGTATAAAAATGAATAATCAGCTGATTCGAGTTTCCTTCTATAAAATCATCTTTCTACCTGATATCCTATCACTTAGGGAAAAAATAGTATAATCACTTTTTGCACTGGAACATGAAAAAAAAGAAATTAAAGACTTTACCACTTTTTTATTCTCAGTACTTGAAAAGCTACTCCATCTAACTGATCAATCAATCGTACTAACTCCTGTCACCGGTAAAAGCATTTCTAAGTTCATTGACCATGATCATGGTCAATCAAGTCTGTCAATCCGCATATATCTATATTAGTACTACTGATTATTTATCCTCTTATAGAGACTTATAGCCTTTTCAATGCTGCGCTGTTTATTTGGCGATTGAAACGTTATGTGATTTTTTTAGTTGAACATAAGCAATATTCAAAATAAAGCCGACGACTGCCAAAGCAATTGCTGTATAGAATGCGTTTGTAAAATCTCCATTGTTGCTGGCAGCCATTCCTGCTGCTACTCGTGGTCCAAAGAAAGCAGCAGTAGAATAACCAACAAAGACGATTCCATAGTTGACTCCTTGGTTAGCTGGTCCGTAATTTTCCATTACGATCGATGGGAAAACCCCCATCACTCCGCCAAAGCAGAGTCCTAGCCCAATGATTCCCACTGCAAAGATCATCGCTGCACTTGAAAGTGTCAAAACGAGTAAAGATAACGCAACGACACCGTAAATGATCATCAATGTATTGGAGCGCCCAATCTTATCAGAAACTGTTCCCCAAATCACTCGACCTAAGCAATTGCTTAAAGAATATAGACTAACATAAAAAGCGGCTGTTGTAGCTGTTAATCCGAACATTTCCTGCCCAATCACAGCAGCATTGGAAGCAATCATCAAACCAGAAAATGCACCAACTCCGAGCATCAAAATAATCAAATAAAAAGCAGGTGTTTTCATCATCTCTTGCCAGGAATAATTTGCTGCGGTTCCTTTAGCCGCAGAAGTTTGTGGGACCCATCCTGCTGGACGATAATCTGCAGGGGCTTTTTTGATAAAGAAACTTGCCATTACAACGACGATCATATAACCAATACCGATAAAACGAAAAGCAGTCAACACATCTCTTGATTCAATAATTGCATTCGCGATCGGTGCGGCGATGATGGCTGCACCGCCCATACCTGCAGTGATCAATCCTGAAGCAAGTCCACGTTTGTCTGGGAATAAACGAATCGTATTACTTAAGCAAGCAGAATAAGCAAATCCTTGACCAAGACCTGAAAGCACACCATAAGTTAGATAGAGCATCCCAGGTGATTCCACAAATCCAGTTAAGAAGAAACCTAGCGCAAATAATAAACCACCAAAAATAATCGTCCATTTTGCCAATCCACGGTCGGTCAAGAATCCTCCTAAAATCATTGTGATAGGTCCGACAGCAGCATTGATTGTAAATGCCAGCATGATTTCTTCCATTGTCCAATTTTTTAGTTGACTAAGCGGTCCAGCGAAAACGCTAAATGCATAAACGGCACCTGTACATAACAGAACAGCAGTTGAAGCAATCAAGACTAGCCAACGGTTGAGTTTTGTTTCCATGTTTTACCCCCAAAAAATAGTTTTGTTTAAATAAATTGAATGAATACACCTCATGTTACTTATTTCACATAACGTTTTGAAAGAAAATGTGCAGTGCGATTCTTCTGCACATTTCTTTTAACCTATTAAAGATTTTCTGCAACTGCTGTCTTACCAGCGATCCGTCCAAAGGTAAAGATATCAGTCAATGAGTTACCACCAAGGCGATTTCCTGCATGGATTCCTCCTGCTACTTCACCAGCTGCATATAGACCTTTGATCACTTGATTTTCTTTTGATAACACATGGGTTTGTGTATCGATCTTTAACCCCCCCATGGTGTGATGTACTGCCGGTTTTCTTGGAGTTGCATAAAATGGAGCAGTCGTTACTTTAAGATCAAACACATCTTTGCCAAATTCAGGATCTTTTCCTGCATCGACATAGGCGTTGTATGCAGTGATCGTTTCTTTCAAGATGGTTGGATCAACATTAATTTGTTCTGCTAATTCTTCAAGGGTATCGGCGCGGAATAATGTTCCGTTAGCTACTTGTTTGTCGATTTTTTCTTGGGACGTATTGTACGCTGTTTTCTTGATTTCTTCATCAGCAATCAAATAGAATAGGCCACCATTATCGATTGCTGCTTGTGTCAATACATCACGGCTTTCATATTCATTGACGAAACGTTTGCCTTCTTGATTGACCATCACAAAGTTTGCGGGAGGTACTTGCAGACCGCTGAATAATGCTCCTGTATTCGGATCAGATACCGGCATCATTTGTGAGAAGCCCATTCCAACTAGATCCGCACCGGCACTTTCCCCTAGTTTGATACCATCCCCTGTGATTGCCGGCGAATTGGAAGTTTTGATGTCATCTTCGATTTCAGTCCAATATGTGTTGTACTGCTTCAGCATTTGTGTATTCGCACCGAAGCCACCAGAAGCTAAGATAACTGCTTTGGCATGGATCGTTACTTTTTGTCCATTGCGACCTTCCCCAATGATCCCTACGACTTGTCCCTCTTCGATGATCAATTCTTTGACTGGTGTGTCGGTAAGAATTTTTCCACCATTTTCATTGACGAAATTGTGTAGGGCAGAAACAAAAGCGTACCCTTCATTTTTCAATGGTTTATGGCCTCGGCGCCATTTTGCTCCAACTGGCATATCGACATGTTTGTAATCAAATTCAACGCCGATTTCTTCTAGCCATTTCACAGACTCTAGTGCACGATCAGTTAGGATTTTTACTAAGTCATATTGACCGTAAATCACATTTCCTTCTAAGTCGGTCCGTTTGCCGCCTAAATAAGTTTGGATACGATGCCAGATGGCAGAGTCAAATAAGAATTCTTTTTCTGGAGTCGTTGCTTGTAAATACGTTGTGATTTGTTCTTTCAACAATCGAAAATCAGCCAAGTATTCTGCATCAATGGTTGCTTCATCTACGGCAATGATTTCTTCTAGCGCAGCCCGTTCACCTGGAAGCGCAGCAAATGTTTTTTGCCAATCCGGATCTGCGGCATTCATTGGTCCACCCGTGCGAACGGTATTTCCACCGATGGCTGGGTATTTTTCAACTAAAATCACCTCTTTGCCTTCTTGAAGGATACTTGCTGCGGCACTCAATCCTGCCCCACCACCACCGACAACGATGATATCCGTGGTGTAAGTTTCATCTTCCGTTTTTAGCGCACTGGCTGCCTTAGGACGTTTTCTTAAAACATCTGGGTTTGCACCAGCCATTTTCACTGCTTTCGCGACACCATCAACGACACCGTTACTGGTAACGGAAGCACCTGAGATCGCATCGACGTTCAATGTTTGGCCTTCAATGATTTCTTGTGGAACACGCGCAAAGACCACATCTGCGATTCCTTCCGATTCACCGGAAGTATCGATATTGATTGCTTCGATCCGTTCTTCACTTAATGTAACCACCATTGGTAAATCACCATTGTGTCCTGGTGCCGTGACAGTATAATTCCCAGGCTGATAAACTACTTCTTCGGGAACATTCAAGATATTAGCAACTTCTGTAAAGCGAATGAATTTTCTAAAACAGCTTTCCAAAAAGTCAACAGTCCGTTGATCTTTCAGCTGCCCATTTTCATCGAATGCTTGATGCGCACGACCTAAAAGAAATTCATTACCAGGCATAACCGTTGCATTGACACCAGGTGCATCAAGAATTTGACGCAAGTGTAGTTGTGCCCGTGAAGAACCTTGGACGTCATAAGAAGCACCCACGATCATCACTGGTTTGCCATCAAACGGGTGTAGATTGAAGGACAACCACTCTAAGACACTTTTTAGTGCGGATGGTATGGAATGATTGTGTTCTGGTGTCGCGATAATCACGCCATCGGCAGCCAAAATTTTTTGATTTAATGTTTGAATGACTTCACTATTGGTTTGATCCTCTGTTTCATTGAACATAGGAACTTGATCAATTTCTAAAATTTCGATTTCTGCTAAATCGGCAAATGCTTGTTGCATATATGTCACCAGTTGGCGATTAGTCGATTTCTTTGCATTTGTACCGATCATACCGACAAATTTCATGGACATTTCCTCTCTTTCTTATACCTGTTCCCAAGAAAATTTCTTTGAGCGCTCTTTGGCAGTCGAATATTCACTGACGAGACGATTCGTGATTTCCACGAATAATTTGAATTCATTGAAGCAATCTTCTAATTCAGCGACTTTTTCCTCATCTTTTAAGCATCCTTCTTCATCAAAGGATTGCATCGAATGACCGAGTAAAAATTCGGCACTAGGCATGATTCGTGCTTTGACTTCCGGTGCATCAAGAATTTGGCGAAGATGTGCTTGCGCTCGGGAAGAACCTAAAGCACCAAGTGAGGCACCAGTGATCATCACTGGTTTGTCGATCAAGGGACGGGTCGTATAAGAAAGCCATTCAATCATGCTTTTTAGTACTGCTGGAATGGAATGATCGTATTCAGGTGTACTGATAATCACGCCATCAGCAGCCTCGATTTTTTCTGCTAATTCTCGAACTGCTTCAGGTGCTGTTCTGTCTTCTGGTTCATTGAATGCTGGCAGATCTTTGATTTCGCAAAGCTCGATTTCTGCCTGATCTTTGAAATGGGTTTGGATAAATTGCAATAACTGGCGATTGGTCGAACGTGCAGAGTTAGTGCCAACGATTCCGATCAGTTTCATACTCATCTCTCCTAAATGTGATAAATTTAACAATTGATTCGATTATAACTCGCTTTTAGATCAATTGTTTCAAAAGTTAATCGTACAAATAGTCGTCTTAGAAAGATAAAAATGGTCAAACTCAGCTTAAATCTCTCTGATTTCATTCCGATAGAAGGATCTGAAGGACAATTTATTTGTTCCAATTAAGTACTTCTACAGTTTAGTCTGACCATTCACATTTGTGAAATATTTATTTAATTATATTATGATAACTTTTTTGTTATAATAGACATATTTCTACGGAAGGAGCAACTTCTATGTCTCTTAAAGATTCCCATTTGATGCTGCAGTACATCGACACATTACTAAAGTACAATAACTATACCAAAGCAGCGAAAGACCTATTTATTTCTCAGCCTTATCTTACGCAAGCCATCAAAAAAGTCGAACAAGAGTTGGGAACGGCCATCATTATTCGTCAGTCAGGTGTTTTGCATTTGACTGAAGCCGGTAAAATCTATTATCAATACCTTGAAACATTGGAAACCGCTTCCGCGAAATTTCGTCATCGGTTACTGCGCTACACATCACCAGAAACCAAAACATTGCGATTGGGTATCTTGCCCAGTCTGGGCTCGTTCTTGCTCCCACTTTTTTTACCTGACTATTTGGCAGAACACCAGGATGTGACCGTTTTTTTGCGTGAAGATTTGCCAAAGCACAATGAGAAACGTTTATTAAGTAATCAATTGGATTTTTTTGTTGGCCAGAACCCGGAGACTATTTCACCTAATTTGACGACTTACGCCACAAAGAGTGAAAATTATTTTGCGATCATCCCCCCTATTTCGCCTTTGTATCAAGCAAACAAAAAATTTCTCTCTCAAGACAGTGTTTCAATGAAAGAACTGTTACAAAGCCCGTTGATATTGACGACAAGCGGCTCCGCGATTCGTCGGCAAATTGATCAATTATTGAAAAAGTACAAAGTTGAACCAACCATTCTCGTAGAAAGCAGCAATATTTATACTGCAGCAGCACTTGCTGAAAACAATCTCGGGTTGGCCATCGTTCCTGAAAGTGTCTTGCAAGCAGCGACAATGACGCCTTTCAACCTTTATCCGATACCTGAAGAAATGCTAACGTTAAATTATTTTATCGCTCATCAAGCAGAGCGTCCGTTATCGATAGCTGATCAAAACTTGATTCGCTATTTTCTAGAAAAAGTATGATCGCTAAAACCGCCATCAAAAGTAAAAAAAACATACTCAAAGAAGAAAGAGTCAGAAGTAATGGTATGTCAAACGAGCTAAACAGATTAAGCAGGCACTTTAAGATCGTGCAATTGCCAGGGGGCGCAGTCGTTCTGCTATCTTGTTTCACCAGTTTAAATACTTCATTTTACTTCATTTACCAGACTCTGAAAGCTGCTTTGTCAAGGCAGTTTCGTCTCTATCTTTGAGTATGTTTCAATTAGGCTTTTTGATTCGTTTCAGGTAACTCAATCAGTGGTTGTAGCGTAGAGGGATAAAGCAATTGGCCTTGTCGGGTTACGATTAATCCAGTGATGCCATCGAGTTGGCTGAGTTGTTTCATGATTTCTTCAGGTTTTTTACCAAAGAGACGTGTGGTCCAAATTTCGCCATCCACTGAACGATCGGAAATAATCGTGATACTTGCTAACGCTGATTCTATCGGATAACCGGTTTTACGATTGAAAATATGATGATAGGTCTTACCGTCGACGGTGTGGGAACGTTCATAGATCCCTGAGGTTACGATAGAACGATCGCGGATTTTTAAGGCTGCCACGAAATTTCCTCTTGGCAAAAAAGGATTCTGAATTCCGATACGCCATAAGTGATCCGCATGATTTGGTGTTTCACCAAAGGTAACAACATTCCCGCCCAGATCAATCAAAGCGGCACTGACACCAGATTGCTTAAAAAAATCTGCCAGCTGATCTGCGAAATAGCCTTTGGCCACAGCACCTAGGTCTATTGACATACCGGCAGCTAAGGCAACGCTCTGCTGTTTGTTATCCAATTCGATTCGTTGAGGATCGGTCACCTGTAGTAATTCCATCACTTTTTCGGCAGTCGGCACTTTGGCATCTGAGAAACCAATACGCCACTCCTGAATCAGGGGTCCCATCGCGATGTTCAAGAAACTATCCTCTGGCAAGCTGTGCTCTTTTGCTAAGGCGATCAAAGCAAACAAGTCTTTGGCTACTTTGGTCGGCTGAATTCCGGCGTTTTGATTGACTTTCATCAGATCTGAAGCAGGATCATTGGCACTAAACCGTTTTTCAAACGCTCTGATTTGTTGGACTGCTGCTTCCAAAATTGGTGTGGGATCTTCATGTTGGATCCAAAGCTGAATGATCGTTCCCATCGCTTTGACTTGTCTTTTTCCTTCTTGCATCCGTTCGTTTCGCCCCTAGTTTTTTTTGTTCATCATAGCAGTTTTTCAGAAAAAATTGAATGCCTTTAGCAAATAAATGCAACTATAAGAAAGTCGCGGACAGGCTTTAAAACATTAAATCACCCGGTTCAATGAAATCATTTCGATCAATCCTTGCGCCGCTTCTGAACCTTTATTGCCCGCTTTGGTTCCGGCCCGCTCGATGGCTTGTTCGATAGTTTCTGTAGTTAGAACGCCAAACATGACTGGAATGTCTGCCGCTAATCCAACTTGGGCCACGCCTTTCGCGACTTCATTGCTAACAAGCTCATAATGGGTAGTCGCACCGCGGATAACTGCACCCAGTGTGATCAAGCCATCGTATTGCTTCACGTTGACTAATTTTTTTGTTATATAGGGAATTTCAAAGGCACCGGGTACCCAGTAAACATCAATGTCTTCTTCTTTTACTCCATGCCGTATCAAATTATCTTGGGCGCCACTCAAAAGTTTCGCCGTAATAAACTCGTTAAAACGCGCAACCACGATCCCTACTTTCATTCCTTGTCCGTCAAATGTTCCTTCAAATTGTGTCATGTTGTGCTCTCCTTCTTTCTCAAAGTGATAATAAATGATGGAATTTTTCTTTTTTTGTTTGAAGATAACGATTATTTTCTGCAACTGGAGTTATTTCCAGCGGAATTCTTTCAGCAACATGAATGCCATGAGCTTCTAACTCGGTGATTTTTTCTGGATTATTTGTCAGCAAGCGAATCGTATCGATGCCAAGAGACTTCAGAATAATCGCCGCAAAACCATAATCCCGTTCATCTGGACGAAAACCTAATTCAACATTGGCTTCATACGTATCCAAGCCTTTTTCCTGTAATTGATACGCCTGCAGTTTCTGTTTCAAGCCGATACCTCGGCCTTCCTGACGCAAATACAAGATGGCTCCGGTACCTTCTTTTTCGATTTGACGCATGGCTTCATGTAGTTGTTCCCCGCAATCGCACCGCTGGGATCCAAAAACATCTCCGGTCAAGCATTCTGAGTGAAGACGAACCAATAATGGTTTTGCGGGATTAGTCAAATCCCCTTTTGCTAATACTAAGTGCTCAAGATGATGCTGATCTTCAAATAAGGTTAAATCGAAGGATCCAAATGCGGTTGGCAATTGAACGGTTAACTGACTTGTTGCCATATAAGTCGCTAACTCTTCGATAGTGATCATCGGCAGCTGCCATTTTTCCGCGAGTTGAGCCAATTGTGGGCGGCGAGCCATCGTGCCATCCTCATTTAGAATCTCACAAATATAGGCCGCTTCACTTTGATTGGTCAATTTTGCTAAATCCAATGCAGCCTCGGTATGGCCCCTTCTTTCCAGTACCCCGCCTATCCTTCCGATCAACGGGAAAATATGACCTGGTTTTTGAAAGTCCTCTTCCTTAGTTTGAGGATTAGCCAATGCTCGGATCGTTCGCGCGCGTTCTTCAGCAGAAATTCCTGTTGTCGTTGAACGGTGATCGACACTTATAGTGAAGGCTGTTTTGAAAGTATCCGTATTTTGCGCGACCATTTCAGTTAGCTGCAAGCGGTCAGCTAGTTGAGCTGAGATAGGTGCGCAAATCAACCCTCGAGCAAATTTCGTCATAAAATTCACGCTTTCCATCGTAGCTAGATTAGCGATCCCAACAAGGTCTCCTTCCGCTTCCCGGTCGTCATCATCAGCAACAATAATTAATTGCCCATTTCTTAAATAGTCTAGTGCTGTTTCGATTTTATTTTTACTCATAGGACATTTCCTTTCTTCCGCCACGGATCAGTTGATTGGCTTTGACATATTTTCCTGATAGATCTGTTTCAACATTCACTGCTTCACCGCGGTTAAGTCGCCCCAGATTGGTTTGATTTTTGGAATGAGGAATCAGTCCAACGGAGAAATAGCGCAGTGTGGTCTCGATAATCGTCAAACTAACCCCATTCAATGCGATAGAGCCCTGTGGAATGATCTCATTTCTCAGTTCGTCGGGATAAGCAAATGTCAGAATCAGCGCATTCTCCAACACACGCTTTTCTAGCAGCGTTGTCGTAGTATCTACATGACCTGCCACCAAGTGTCCTTCCAAGCGGCCGTTGAAAGCTAACGCTCGTTCCAAATTGACTTCGTCATTGATTTTTGCGGTCGAAAAGGTGGTTCGTTGATAAGTTTCCGGCATGATCTCGACAGTGAATTCTTGTTTGCCAGTCTTGATCGCTGTCAAACATACGCCATTGATCGCCATACTATCGCCAACCCGATAATCCGTTAACAATGCTTCAGAAGCATGACAAGTCAATGCAATGGTGCGACCACTAGGCACGATCCGTGTGATCTTACCCTTTTCTTGAATGAGTCCGGTAAACATTTTCCTGCCTCCTTCCAACGATCCTTAACTCTTCTCCGACCGGTTCAACAGTGACTTCCGTTAGCGCAAACATCTGATTCACTTCTCGAGAACTAGCAAAACTCGCTGTTCCATTGCCGCCGATAAGTTTTGGCGAAAGATAGGTGATAACTTGGTCCCAATAACCATTCGCCAGAAAGGCATCATGAATGCTGCTTCCGCCTTCAACATAAACCGATTGAATCTTGCGTCGATACAATTCTTTCATGACAAACGAGAGAGTCAGTGAAGGCGTGGTAATGATTTTCACGTGATTTGAGAAAACAGTTTGGACTTTTTTCGTAGTAAAGACCAGTACAGGACTACTGGTATCCTCAAAAAGAGTTAGTTGCTGTTTCAAGGTTTCTCCTTTACGATCTAGGACCACTCGATAAGTCGGAAAGGCAGCCTCTGTCCGCAAAGTAGGATTATCGATTAAGGCAGTGCGGCTCCCTATCAAAATAGCCTGATAGTCTGAACGTTCCTGACGAACCCGGCGCAATGCAGCTTCACCGGTTATCCTTGTTCGCTGACCAGCTAAAGCGATTTTTCCATCGAGTGTGGTTGCTTGCTTTAAAGCCACAAAAGGACGTTGCTCTTCGTGATACGTATTATAGTGGCGATTGATTTCACGTACCTCCTTTTCTAAAACACCTGTGATCACTGCTATTCCTTGTGATTCTAAAAACGCTTTGCCCTTGCCAGATACCAACGGATTGGGATCCAATTGACCAATTACCACTTTTTTGATGCCGCTTTGTAGAATAGCAGTTGTACAAGGTGGCTGTTTTCCGTAATGGTGGCAAGGCTCAAGGGTCACATAAATGGTTGAATCAATTAGTTTTTCGGGGGAACTACATGAATCGATGGCGTTCTTTTCCGCATGTGGCTGGCCATAAGCCATGTGGCTGCCTACAGCAATTATTTCCTCATCTTTCACAATGACAGCACCGACTAAAGGGTTCGTGAAGGTTTGTCCTTTGCCTTTTAGTGCTTCGGATATGGCGCGCTTCATATACGTTTCATGCATAAACATTCCTCCTTTCTTTAAATAAAAAGACCTCGTGCATAAGTACACGAGGTCTTGATTAGACAAACTCAAAGAAACGATGACCAAAAGGATAGACTCCTCCCGTCAATATTCTTGTAAGTTTTTCTTCTCCCATCCAGACTTTAACTGTCGGTTCCAGAGTTTCACTGGATCAACCGCACGAATGCGGGTCACGGACTTCAAGCATTGCTTGTCACCGTCGGTCGGGAATCACACCCTGCCCCGAAGAAACATATTCAATTCACGTTAGATACTACTATTTTTTAATTCAGGTGTCAAACCCCTCTTCTATCCTTTTTAAATAACAATTAAAACAAATGTTTAAGTCCAACATTCGCCGTTATCTGAGAAGACTTTAAAAAGTTTTTTTAGAATTTAGCGACCTCCAAGCAAACAATTAAAAGAGGTTTTTCGGATAAATTATTTCTCTTTTTATATTTTATTTATTTCGATTGAATAACACGTTTTTTGAACAGATAAAAAAAGACTTTTAAAGAGTTTAAGAAACAATCTCTTTAAAAGTCTTGTGAATGGAATAAATATGTTATTTTGCTGTAGTGAAATAAAGTTTCTGACTCGTTAAGTTTTTCAAAGAAAGCAGAAAGAAACTGGCAGCTAATAAATCGGCACTTCCGCCGGGTGAAACATTTTGCTGTTGACAATAGTTGTTCAATGCTTCAAAAGCGGCGCTAGGAATGGGCTGTTTATTGGCTTGCTTTGCCAACTGTTGAACATGGTTCAGCACTTGTTGATCGCTGCGATACAAAATACAAGTATCATCAAGAGTGGCCATGATCGCTAGGAGCATATGGAGTCTTTTTTCTGGTGAATTTTTTATTTGTCGTGACAAAAAATCAGATAATGCCACTTGAACATGAGGAAAACCTGCTGCTGCTTCCCCAAAAGCACCCGTATAACCATATTTTTGTTTGACTTTGTTTCCGTGACTTCCAGTAGCCGCAACTTGTATCCGACGATCTGGATAAGCGACCAGTTGTTGAATCTCTGTAAAAATCTTTGGTAAAAACAACTGACGATCACAGCTGTATTGGCTACTGATCACACTGATAAACAATCCCATTGCCCAAATGGCCCCTTTATGGGTATTGACTCCACCAGTAGCTGCAAACATGGCTGTTTCAGCACGGCGACCAATCTCAGCGATCGCTTCTCTGACGGCTTGGCTCGGTTTTTTTTGCCAAGAAGCCAGCGCCATTTCTTCAAAAAATGGTGTCAGCGTTTGTGCAGATAAGACAAATAGTTCGTGATTCATATCGCTATGTGAACCAGTTGTAAAACGATCGACTAAGCCTGGCTTGGGTGAGAGTTCCACTTCATCGATCAGCGCTTTTTCAACTAGTTTTGCCAGTTGATGACAGGTAGCGAAGGCAGATTGTTCTTCCATAAGATCCCCTCTTTTTATGAATTAATTACTAAATGGTCCTTTGATCCCTGACCAAATCACATGCAGAAGATAGCTTAATAAAAAGCTGCAGCTGGCAGTAGCTAAGTAGGCAACAAGAATCATGATTCCCGTTGGCAATTGTAATAGTGTATCTTTGAAACAAACTAGAATAACTTGAAATACAAATACATTGGCTAAATAGGTACGGTACGCATATACAGATAACCATTTGAATGCACGAAGCTGTGGTGCATTGTTCTTGATCATAGTTGAGCCTAACATAAAGACGCCGAAGATCACCACTAAGCTATAAAGACTTTGTAATGTATTCAAATAAGGTGCATGAGCGAAAGAAAGATCTCCGCTAAAGTGTAATAAATGATCAGCTGAAAATAAAGCTAATACTAAGCCAACTGGCAATAGTGCATAGCGCATTTTATATAAAAAGCGGTAAATGGCTTCATGATACATCAATGCCGCTTCGCCATAAATACCATAAATCACAAAGCTAGCAACGAAACGATCCAATAAGTACCAGTTGTCATGATGAGGTCCGGCAAAAACTTGCACATCATAGAATAAATACCAAGCTACATATAAAACTGTCGCAACGATTAGGACAGGCCAAACATTTTTCTTGTTTGAAAAGACTTTGTAGCCTAACCATACGAAAAACGGCATCAATAATTGAATTTGAAGCATCATCACGGTATACCATAGATGGGGTGCGCCGTCACCGGTAATATATTTCAATAAGAATGAAGCAGTATCTGTGTAGGGTTGACCTTGTTGAACAGCTGGAAAGAGCCATAAGTATGCAGTCGTCCACAACAGATAAGGAACCACTAATTCAAAGAATTTTTCTTTCAGAAATTCCCAATAAGAAAGATGTTGGCTTGTTTTTACCATATTATAAACAATTGCAAAAATAAACATTGGTGCGGTGTATTTCACGATGACATAAAATATACCAATAAAGGCGGCGGTTTTTTCGTTTTGGACATTTGCTAAAGCAAAACTCAAAACAGTCTGCATCATAACGGCGGTCACAGCAAAGACTTTTAGGAAGTCGCTGATATTGATTTTGATTTCTTTATTTTCGAACATTGTTTTCGCTCACTTTTCTTCTATTTACCAAATCTCGTTGGTGAGTTTTGGCCCCTCGTCTGTCTTAAGTAATAGTTTCTTTTGGGGGTTCCTCAAATATTCTTTTAAGGAAAAACCGCCTTTTTTAGTTATTACTTGAATATCTAAATCATTGAAAAAATCTTTATTGTCCTGAATGAGTTGTAAAGGAAGTTGAGTGGCAGAATCAGCATAAAGCAAGAGATCCAAGTCACTGGTTACTTTGATCGCGGTTTGGTCTGAAGCCAATTCAAACCCCAAACTGCCACCCACACCCCACTGACAATCACACAACAATCGTTGTGCCTCACGATATTGGCGATAAACAGGATAATCTGCAATGTCTTTTTGGCGAAAACTTTCTTTGGCAATCAGCTGCCATGGATGAATGGTCGCCATCACATACTTGGAAAGTATCTCGGTGCCGAAGCGCTGTTCCCGTTTTGTTCCTCGAAAACCGACAAGGATATGTTGTGGGCTTTGAGGAATGCCTCTACGGACAGTCGCATACATTTTTTCCCTTTGTTGCAGCCAATCTGGTAAAACGAGATCAGCAAGCGCTTGGTTATCGATCAATACAATATCGTGGGCAAAGTTCATTGTTTAATCAGTCCATTCTTCATTCATACGGGCAAAAACTTTATTTGTTTCTAAACGACCGCCTTTAACAGCAATCTCGTTGGTGTATCGGTTGGTCAACATAGTGTCGTTTGTTTGACGAACATCAAGAATCGCTGCATTGATGGCATCGATCACCGCATTGACATGGGCAGCGCTGGTTTCTTGATCCGTAATTGATTCTAAGAAAGTGAAAATCGCACCAAGCTTCGTATAATTTTTGATGTCGTAGGCAATACTTGGCACTTTTTCTGCTGCTGCTTCGATCGCTGCGATTGACCGTTTTGTTACACGGCTGGCGCTTTCTTTAGACATTGCTTGAACAGTGATATTGGTACTATTCAAAGCGATCAAGCGACTAGATTGTAAGCCATGGGCTAAGAATGCACCAGAGATCGCATTCCCAGCGATAAAGCCAATCACTGGATGACCTGCTTGACGCAATTTTGCATAAGCTGCAGCACTATTTGCTAAGGCTACGTGGATTCCAATCAATTCTTCGTTATAACCGTAAGCTTGACTTGGTACGTCGATCACGACAACAACCGGACGTTTCACGGCCTTCTCTTTGTCTTCTTGATAAACGGTTTCTAAGACATGAGCCATTTCAAAACCTTCGATCAAGCCAACTTCCCCATTACGAACACGGTACATTGGGTTTTGTGCATTTGGGACAATGGCTGTGACAACCGCATCTTCGTTGAATAAGTTTGAAGCTGCAGCATAAACCGTGGCACTTGTAGAAGTTGGGTGTTTCAACCCTGTCAATGCCGCAAACCAGTCGTAACCAACACTTGTAGCAGCATCTTCTGTCCCTTCTGTTACGCTGATTTCCTTCACAGCTGCTGATTTGTGAGCGGCTAATGCTTGATTGTACTTGTCAATCGCCAATGGTTTGGATAAATCTATTTTTGCCAACAAAGAAAGATAAAAGTCGGCGTTTTCGCTGCGATGGCTGTCTTTCTTTTCGTTGATTGCTGCAATCACAGCTGCTTTGATTGCCTCAACGCTATCTGTTACTAATTCATCAACGATTTGCGCATTCAACCGTTGCCGGGCACCGATCGTGTTCCAGATCAAGTCTTTATCACTGGAATCAAATTCGCGAACACCCGCTTCTTGTTCAATCACTTCTGGTCCATTTAAACCGATCCGGGCTTTTTTGGTAGCAATCAAATAGCTCATTAAGGCTGAAGTGATGGACATCCCCCCAAATGAACCAACACGACCAGGAACTAAGCCGATGACTGGAACATATTTTTTCAAAGCGACGATCAAATTACCAATTTCAGAAATCGAGAGCAACCCGTAATTGGCTTCTTGCAAACGGACACCACCAGTATCCAATACAATGATTGGATAGATTTCGTGGCCGTTTTGGTTTTCTTCCAGTACATGGGTCAAAGCGGCAATGATTTTCGCACCGGAAACTTCACCGATACCGCCACCTTGGAATTTACCTTCCATAGCAATAACGACAACTTCTTTGTCAGCAATTTTACCGCGGCTAACCACGATCCCGTCATCACTTTGGGGAACAATATCTTGTGCGACCAAATTAGGCGCGATCATTTGATCAAAGGGATCAATCAATTCACGGCCATTATCAACTAACGCATTGACACGTTCGCGGGCATTTAATTCAACAAAACTATTTTTCATCTGAAAGTTCCTCCATTGCTTGTGTTAATCGAAGATAGACAACTCCAGGAGTAGCACCAAAGTCATTGATAACCATGTCTGCGGTGATTGGGTAACGTTCAAAGAAGCGTGTCAAAACATTTTGCCAAACATCGCCAAAGCCGTCACTTCCGGTACAAATCTTCACTGAAGTTTCCGCTTTATTTGTTGGAAAAAGTAAAATTTCTAAATCGCCTGAACCCACCACACCAACATGGATTTTTTCTTTGATGGGTTTGGTTGTTTTATAGGTATATGCTAATTGTTCCATTTTATTCTTCTCTCCTTTATGACCAAGTTCTAAATTTCATAGGTGGTTGATACAAGCCATCAGACCATTCAATCAAATCATCCACGGTTTGCGCAGCTAGTAATGAACGTTTCGCATCGCTGCGTTTGATACCAAGATCTTCTGGTAATTTTACAATGCCAGCAGCACGCAATTGATCCAATGATTCTTTGGTACTCGTTATACCTAATGGGGTGACACCGCCGATTGCTGCGATTGCTGCTTGTTTTTGTTCTTTAGAAGTGGCTTTATAAAGGTAAGCAATTCCTTCTTCGGTCACAATATGAGTTGTGTCATCACTGTAGATCATTACAGGGGCGTTGGCTAATCCCGCTTGTTTTTGAACATCCAATGCATCTAGTGTTTCAACAAAGACAGGTTTTTTGTTTGAGCTGTAAGTTTCGACCATTTGAACAACTAATTTTTGACCTTTGCCTAATGGATCCTTTTCGTCACGCAATGATTGCCATGCCGGTGTTGAGTGACGACGACCGCCAGGGTTATGACCCATGTTTGGCGCACCGCCAAAACCAGATAAACGTCCTTTGGTTACGGTTGAAGAATTTCCTTCATAATCCAATTGCAGAGTGGAACCGATGAACATATCAACCGCATATTGTCCAGCTGTTTGCGACAAAGCACGGTTACTACGCATCGTACCGTCTTTCCCAACAAAGAAAATATCTGGACGAGCAGCAATATATTCTTCCATTCCTACTTCGCCGCCAAAACTGTGAATGCTTTCGACCCAACCAGATTCAATAGCAGGAATCATTGTTGGATGTGGATTTAAGACCCAGTTTTTAGCAACTTTCCCTTTGATTCCTAACGTTTCGCCATAGGTTGGTAAAAGTAGTTCGATCGCGGCAGTGTTGAACCCAATCCCATGATTCAATGATTGAACTTCATGTTCGGCATAAATTCCTTTTAATGCCATCATTGCCATCAAGATTTGTAATTCGGTGATGTTTTGAGGGTCCCTAGTAAATAATGCTTCTAATTGATAAGGTTGATCAGCCAAGACAACGATGTCGATCCAATCACTTGGAATATCGACCCGTGGCAATTCGTCTACCACTTCATTGACTTGCACGATGACGATGCCATCTTTAAAAGCAGCAGCTTCAACGATAGTTGGTGTTTCTTCTGTATTGTAGCCTGTATAAAGATTCCCTTGTTTATCGGCTTTGTCTGCAGCGACAAGAACGACATTAGGAATCAAATCAACGAACAAACGTCCGTATAATTCTAAATAAGTATGAATATCGCCTAATTTCATTGTGCCGTCTTCGATCATTTGAGCGACACGTGTGCTTTGCGCACCAGCGTATGAAAAATCGATTTTTGCTGCGATGCCTTTTTCAAAAATAGTTAAATGTTCTGGACGAGAAATACTCGACATGATCATATGCAATTGATTGACTTTATCTGTATTGACTTGTTCCAAACTTTTTGAAAGGAAGCTTGCTTGTTTTTGGTTATCTCCTTCTAGAACGACTTTGTCACCTGGTTGAATAACCGTTTCTAACACTTCGATAATGGTTTCAGTTGGTACATATTTTCCATCAAGCAAATGTTCGATTTTTTTCATTGTTTGGGCTTTTTGCTCGCGTTTGCTGGCCCAGTTTCTTGCTGGTTTTTCCATTGTGTTCATCTCCATTTTTGATATAGGAATATGGCATCATCAATACCGTGTTGGTCCAAGTTGATGGTTCGGATCACCTTGTTTTCACCAAATTTCGCATGAATCAGCTTTGTTAAGGTATTGCCGGGAGGAAATTCAAGAGCGATATCGGTTCCCATTTCTTTTATGACATCCATCATTTTGTTCCATTGCACTGGATGAGCAATATTTTGTAACAGATCTTTGCGGATCTCTGCTGGATCAGTTGTCAATCGTCCGTCAATATTTTTGACATAAGGACAAGCTGGCGAATTGATCGTGACGTTCTGCAAGAAGGGCTCAAACTTTTTGACGGTTTCGTCCATCAATTCACAATGAGATGGAACAGGAACTGCTAGTAGCTTTGCGGTCTGGGCATGATACGTTTTCGCATGGTCTAATGCTTGCTGCAAACCCTTGATATGTCCAGATAAGGTATGTTGCATTGGGCAATTTTCATTAGATAGATACACGGGAAAATTGATGTCAAAACTTTCTGCAACTACCTTTTCCGCTTCTGATCTTGTCAGCCCAACGATTACACCCATCGCATAGTCCGTAGGATACGCTTCTTTCATCAGTGTCGCTCGATGATAGACCAGACTGGCAGTATTTTCAAAGCTCAGACATTCACTAGCCAATGCTGCGCAAAAAGCGCCGATTGAATGACCTGCGACCAAATCAGGATAAATGCCTGCTTTCTTGATCTGGTCGGTATAATAAGCAGCTTTGACAAGCATAGCTAATTGAATGTAGACAGTGTCATTTTCAATGTTCGATGCCTTTTTCAATTGATAGCCAGTAGCTTGTTCCAAGCGAATGAAGTAATCATCTGGTACATCATGCAACATGTCGCTTGTTTGACTGCCTTGACCTGGGAATAAGAAACCTGTACTCATGAAGAACCTCCTTAACAATTTCTCTTACACTGTTATTCTAGTCAAAGTTTGTTATAATAAAAAATACCAATTTGATGAGTATCCATAACAAAAAGGTATGGAATAAGGAGTGTCCTATGAACCTCGAACATTTACGTTATTTCCAAAAAGTCGCGGAATCTAAAAATATTACTCAATCTGCGCAAGAACTGTATATTTCGCAACCGGCATTGAGCCGGGCCATGAAACATTTAGAAAGTGATTTAGGCGTGCCTTTGTTCTATCATACTGGCCGTCACATTGAACTGACGATGTATGCGGAAGAATTTTACCCTTATGTCACTAAAACACTGGAACAATATGACCAGGGATTAGAAGCGATTCGATCTCTTAATGAAGAAATCATTCCTTCCATCACGATCTATTCTGAAGTTGCCTCGGTATCAATTCCCAATTTGGTCAAAACTTTTGTTGAGAAGCACCCAGATATTCAACTTTCAATCAAACAACACGGAAAAGCAGAAAAGGAAAAAGGTCGGGTCTTTTACATTACTTCTGAACCGAAAACTGGAATGACGAATTTACCCATTTTTACCGAACCGATTTTGTTGGCCATTCCTAAAAATCATCCATTAGCGAAAAAAGCAGCGCTATTGACCGCTGATATCGTTGATTTGCCGTTAATCATGCTGGTATCGAATACACCATTACGACGTACTATTGATGAAGCATTTGAATCAAGGAAAATTGCTTTGAGTATTGGCGCCACCACAGATGATCCGGCAACATTGCGTTCATTAATCAATCAGGGATTAGGGATCACCTTCTTTCCTAAAGTGACCTGGGGCTACAAAGAAAGTGCCCCATTCGTATTGCGCACCTTGGATGATTTCCCGCTCTCTCGTACGATTTATCTGTCTTCCAGCTTTACCGAGGGCCATCCCATCGCAAAAATGATCGCGAAAACGTTGAAAGAGTTTTATCTCTCCTAAGATCGAAATAAAAAGACGAAGTGCTAATTGCCTTTTCGTCTGCCACCTAATTTAAATGAAAATCACAAAAAAAATCCACTTTATACGAGTGGATTTTTTTTGTGATTTTTACTGTTTTGCTTGATTAGAAGTTGGAAAAGACTACATCATTGATACCTAAGTAATTCAGGACATACAAAAACAGGACTGCTCCGTTGATGAATGTAGAGACCAAAATAATCCCATACCTAATAGAAACGACCCGGTAAAAAAGATGGGGCTGGATACGAGCAAATTTTTTACCGCTATAGGTGAAAGCGATAATCAATAAAATGAGGGCAAAGAATACTTGTAAGATCATTCCCAACAAGTACAAGGATTGTGACGGTATGGAATGCAATTGAAAAAAGTAGCTAGCACAAGTAATCAAATCAATTAAAATAGCGATGACTGGCATCGAGAATTCCTTCTTTCACTAATAGGGTTTACACAATATAGCACGAAAAATGCCAGTCAGTAACTATCATTTTTGTCATCTCCAATCAAATCCTTCAATAGTAAAGAGAACAAAAAGGGCTAATTGAAGAAGATCAATTTTTTTAAGTAATTCTTTTCATTCTTTGATACTATAATAGTAATCCACAATAGTGATTCACTTCTCTCAACTACTTATAAAGGAGCGCTGTTATGACTTACTCGGAACGGTTTACCTATGAAATGATTGAATCAAAATTTGATACGACAAGTTTTGACCCAACACCGTATATAAAAAGCACTTTGCTGGACCACTCGTTAAGAGAAAAATTAGTTAAAAATGTCATTGATGGCAAGAATCACATTAATTATTATTTCAATAGTTACTTGATTATTGAACGAGCTTCTCTGTTAGAACCAACACTTTTTTATCCATACTGGGAGGATTTTTGGCAACTGCATGCCCATAAAAACTCCTATCATCGACGAATCGCCCATGATCTGGTCAGTCATTTAGTTGCTTGTGATGTTGAGAATAAGTTTTCAAATATCAAAGACGATTACCTGCGGATGATTGAAACTGAAAAAATCAGCAACTTGCTGATTATGCTTCAAAATGCGATGCGTGTTGCTCAAATTACCCCTCTTGAGGCATTGCCTGCTCTGTTCTCCAAGTTAGAAAACCTACCGCACCTGACAGATAAGCAGAAACAAAGAATCAGTAAACTGCATCGGGAATACGGAACAGCCAGTTAATAAAAGAAGGCGAACAGCAACATTGCCTGTTTGATTTTCTTTAGAAGTTTCTTATTTAAATGGGTTTAGTACTTAAAGAGAGTGCCACATAAAAGTAGAGGCGAACTAAGCATTTCTCCTTTCATAAGCTTGTCCCCTTCTACTTTTTAGCGCTAAAGAAGCTTTTCTAGGACACGATTAAGAAAAGGAGATTTTTATGAAAGCTGAAACAAGACTTTTTGAAACGGTTAAATCGGAGTTACTTCAGCGGTATCCGACAGGTTGGGGTGGTGTTGCCGGTGCCTATTTAGATACTGATGAAATAGTAATTGGCATCTCGCCAGACTTTCCGAATGCCGGTTCCAGTGTGTGTATGGAACTAGGTTGTATGTTGGAAGCGGCTAAAATGAATGCACGAATCACCCATACCCTCTGTTTGGTTCGAGAGGACGAAAATGCTCCCTTCAAAATTCTTTCTCCCTGCGGCATATGTCAAGAACGGCTGGCTCTTTGGGGTGGTGATGTGTTGTGTGCATTGACCACAAAAGATGTTGACAGGATTGAATTTGCAGAATTGAGAAGCTTACAGCCTCATCATTGGCTTGAGGCTTATCAGAAATAAGGATATAATCGAAGGGTGTTTATAACAGATGATGGAAAACCAAATGAATATAATCGAAACAGCCATCCAGTTAAGAAAAGCTGGAAAATTTCAAGATTCAAATGACTTATTGCTAAAAATCTATCCAACTAATCCTGAGAATGCCTATCTAAATTATCAAATTGCTTGGAGCTTTGATGTCTTAGGAAAAGAATCTCAAGCGGTGCCTTATTATGAACGAGCGATTCAATTAGGATTGACTGAGCCAGATCTGGAAGAAGCCTACCTGGGATTAGGCAGTACTTACCGGGCTTTAGGGAACTATCAAAAAGCGGAACAAGTTTTAAGTGAAGCACAAGATAAATTCCCGACTAATAATGCGCTAAAGGTGTTTTATGCGATGGCTCTATTTAACCTTCAGCAATACAGCCAATCCAATCAGATTTTATTAGAACTGCTGGCACAAACTTCATCGGATCAAAATATCAGAGATTATCACAAAGCGATTGCTTTTTATGCTGACAAAATGAATCAAACTTGGGAATAGAATTCCGTAGAAAAAGGACTAGCGAAACAGCTAGTCCTTTTTCTATAGAATTTATGGAACTAGTTGAATCAGAAATGATCTCACACAACTATTACTCCTTATTGGTAAAGTGCCAGTCTTTCTAAGTGAAAATACCAAGTTTTTTAGCAAAAAGTCATTTGGTCTTGCGATAGTAATCTTACTTACTAGGAGTACCTTTCTCTGTAGTTTTTTTGTTCTCTGAACTAACATGGTAAGCAACTGAAAAACCTATAAATAAGCCCCCCAGTTATCCACCATTTGAAAGGTCTATCGATTAGAATAGATAGTCCCAAATTCAAAAGCAACCCGGCTAAAAAAAGAACCAAAAAAAATTTATAATTTTTCATGTCACCTACCTATTCTGATCTTAAATGATGATCGTTTAGTTGTAGCGCTAAGATATTCTGACATATCAACACAAGAAGATTGTTGATTCTCCTTTTCTTGAGGCAAATTAACAAGACAACATTATCTGACTCTGGGTCAATAATGTTGTCTTACCAAAATTTTAAAGTTTTTTTCTCTACCATCACTAATTATTAAGGAGCCAATGTTCCTCTAATATTTAGCGATGGATTTTGTTGCTCAAATTACCTAGTCTGGTGCATCTTCAAAGGTCCAGCGTAGAGAACCATGATAGCTTCCTATATTATCAGAAGGATGGACAGCCAATTTTAGATCTTTCGATAAATCAAAAGAAGCACTTCCACTTCCTGACCAGATTTCTTGGTTATCAGCATTGATTTGCCAGTCCGTCTTATTCCCTTTTATGATTAAACGCTGAGCTAGTATTTTTTGATCTTCGTTCGTAAGTGGTTGTTCTTCTTTGACTTTCACTTTCCAGCGACTTCGATCTAGCTTACTATGATCTTCGATTTGTGCCTTATCTTTAGTAATTGGAAAGACGACTTTGTCCTCTGTAGGAATAGCAACTTCACCGAAACTGATTTCATCGGGAAGAGATAAGCTAGGGCCTTTTTCCTTTTCGATGATCCGCGTTTCCATATTCGATTCTTGACCATCTGTATCTTTCATGTAAAAAGAAACCTCATGACCAATCCATTCTTCAGGAAATGCGAAGGTAATTTTAGCAGCCCCTTTTTGAGGAGCAGACGGAATTTCTTTTACAACTTTTTCTTCATCCTGATACTTGGCAACGAAAGAGAGAGTTGACGCTTTCTCTTTTGAAGGGTCTTGAGAGTATTGGATAGCTAACTCCCTTTTGTTGTTAAACCTTGAGACCAGTAGGGGACTTTCTTTATTAAGAAGTTCAAAGTGTAAAGGTTGTCCTTTTTTGTAATAATGAGCAATCACTTGTTCATCTGGCAAAAAAAGTCCTCTATCTTTTTCTGTCCTTTTTATTGGATAGTACCCTTCTATTTGCGGATATTCATCAGAAAAATCAAAGGAGGTTGTAACGATCCCCTCTTTAACAAATGGCGCCTGCAAAATATTATCATTCTCATCTAGGAAAGGGACAGTCACTTTCCCTAGATAATTCACCAAAGATTCTCCAGGATGCTCTCCTATTTTTTGCTCATTTCGGAATGTTTGAGTGCTAAACGGCAGTGATAGCTTCCCCTCTTTGACGAGGTCAACATTTACTGGGGATGATGCACCTTCCCATGTTAGATCTACAAAATAGGACAAAACAGTATCATATAACTCTGGGGAATTAAAATCTTTAATTTTAAAACTGATAACATCACTATCTGAAACATTTTCAATGGTAAAATATTTTGTCACATCTTCCCCGCTAAAATTGACGACTTTGGCATTTCTGATGGAATATTGTTTTGTATCATACATATCTTTTAAATTGAAAGAAACTTGGATAGAATTATTTTTTTGCCAATTTTCTATATTTGGAATAGTTTGCTGCGCTTTCAAGTAGACATCCTGATTTGCTTTTTTAAAAGATGATTGAACGCCGTATGCAGCAGGAAATTCTGGTTTTGCTAAAAATTTGGTATCATACTTTACCGACGAAGTAGTGGCATCATTATTATGGATCACAAATTTCATACTAGAAATCGCCTTGGTAGTTATTTCAAAACTTTGCCTTGGATCAACTGCCCATTCCCCGCCGCCTGCTGGATTTTTGAAATATACCCAATAATCATCTGCTCCTCCATCCCAAACATCATACCTGACATTTGTAGGATTGTTGGCGTACAATCCTTTGATCAGAGAACTTGGAGACAAAAAGCCGACATATTTATTTTGATTTAAGCCATAATAATTTAAAGTTGTTTCCAAAAATAGTGGGTTCCCGTTTTTATCCAAAAAATCATAGTTAACGATCATTTCCCCATAAATATAGATTCGCAAAAAATCTTTTTTCGTGAAATAAATCGATCCTCCATCTAGATTTCCTTTATTTCTTTCAAGTGTTATCATCAGATTAACTTCTTGCCCTTTATAGAAGCCGACATTTTTTACTAATGCTTTACTTCGATTCGTATTTCGGTTAACTTCTATGAAACTCTTACTCGCTTTTCCTTCTAGAGGTGTAACTGACAAACGATCATTGTAGTGCATGACAAATGTATTCTCAGCTGGTGTCACTGATTGATTGGCCCAATGAAAGTAGCCTAGATCAGTTAAAGGTCTTGGTGCAGCTTCTGCTGTAACTGCACCTAAAAAAATGCCGGAAAATAGTATCAACCAGTAGATTAGATGCTTATATCTTCTCATAAAGCATCCCTTTTATCCTTCTGATTCTTCTTCAATAAGTAAAGCGTAATAGCTGTGCCTAGTAATAGTACACCGAATCCTTGTAAGAAAAACGGTCTTTCTTCTCCAGTTTTTGGCAATGTTTTAGGTCCTACAGCCACACCATTATCCCCAACAGCTACTTTTTCCATTGGGATTACTTGATTTTTATTGGTAGGCTGATAGAAAGAGATTCCTACTTCGCTTTTGACTTGTTCACTTGCTGATACTGATACTGCTCCCCCAAGTAATACCATCAATAAGAATAGACTAAAGATTTTTTTCATTGTTCTTCCCCCATTCTATTGCTTTTTACGTTTCATATTGTAAATATAGCCGACTAATACCAGAATGATCACTAAGAACAGTGCAGCAATCACATAAATGAAGGTGTTGTCTTTTTCTTTGTTTACTTCGACTGCTTTCGTGTTAAGTTCTTCATCTTTCCCCTTGATTTCAAAGTCTTTCTTCAATTGCCATGTTTTTCCTTCGTCATTTTTCAAATCAATGACTAATTCATAGGTTCCTTTTTTTAATGGATCATTGTTCCAGCTGATTGGCAGACTGAATTTAGTCCGAGGAGCAAAAGAGACTTTTTTATTCATTTCTTTTAGCACATCTTTTTGGCCTTTTTTAGTGACCGTAGCATGCATATCCAATTTGCTCATGAGTATAGGTTGCGAATTCTCCAGGTCAGCAAAAACTGTTAAATAGCCATTATCTAAACCCGGCGTAACCTTTGTCAAAGCAAAGTCTGGTTGCACTTTTTTACCAGAACAAATCAATTTCGCTCCAATCGTATAGGCAAATTTGTTGTTTAGAGTAAACCCTTTGGATTGTTCTTCTTTTCCTTCCGTGTCTTCATAGCAATAAAATCCGCCTAGCACAGTTCCATCGAACCCTGCTTTAGGAATTTTCAGTTCAAAAGTAACATCTTTTTCTTCTTCCGGTTTTAAGGAGATTTTTTGTGACTTTGAAATCAGTTCTTCAAAAGAAGGTCCTCCAAGAAGTTTTTCCCCATGTTTAGAATAGTCAATTGCCCCATTCTGATTGGTTACTCCATTGTTTGCTTCTACATTGACCTTGATGTCCTTTGTACTGGTATTTCGCAGTTTAAGAACTAACTTTTGTGAACTTCCAGGAGCAACTTTCAAATCGTAATAACTTGCTTCTGATTGTTGATTTTCCGGTAAAACAGCTTGTGCATCAAAAGAAACTTTATTGTCTGTTTTCGAATCGTCCTCAGCAAAGCCATTTAAGGGAGATGTACCTAACAAGAAGAAAATAGAAAAAATAAAAAAGATGGAGAATGCTATTCCCCATCCTCCGTGATTCTTAGGCTGGCGCATCAGTTAACACCCACGTTAGATCTGCTGTATAAGCTTGTGCCTCAACTCCTGCTCGTGGAACATAAAGCTTCACGTTTTGGTTATTGCCGTCTTCCCCTTCAAAAACAGCAGCAAAGCCACCAGCACCTTGCCCTTCTTTAGCAAGCATTAAGTCTTGGTATTGTTCATTCAATTCGAATGATGTGTCTGCCATCTTAGGCATAGGAGATTTGTTGTTTTTAGTGACAACTTTACCATTAGACAATGTCATTTTGGCTCCAGTTAGTTCGTTCCCATTTTCACCAACAAATGGTTTCAATGTCACACCAAGTGACCAACCTTTTGCTCCGCCCCGGGTGTCGTTTACTTGTACGTGTGGTTTTTGGTTCAATGCAAAGTACGTTTCGTCTCCTTGAGAGACTTCATGTTGACCAAATGTGATGTTCGAAGCGAAAGGAATCGATAATGAACCGGTATCTCCTGTGCTTGGATCGTCATCATGGGTATCATCAGGAACGATTGGGTCTACATCTTCTCCTGATCCAGGTGTAAATGTTACGTCAGTTTTGTTCGTAATGCTTGTCAAAGGACTTTCTTGACTGTCTGCTAAAGCAGTCATACTTGTTGCGCTAAGTGCGAGTAGTCCTAGCGCGGTTGTAGCAACCAAAGTTTTTTTCATTTTGTAATTCCTCCTAAATAATAATTGATCTAATTAAGATCTAAGAATATTTTGCCATGCCCGGATTGCTTTTTCTAGTTCAAGAATTTTCTTGTTTCGAGAAGAAATTACGATTTAAAAAAGCAAATCTGCGTTTAACGCAAACTTGCTTTGATAGTTGTTAACTGAAATAACACTTCTCCAAGTTGGCGCCAGTTGCGCTCTGTAGGAATGTTTTTCATTAAAATCAATGGAATTTCACCAGTGTTGAAGTAGTAATTTGAAATCACTAAATCAACCTCCCTAATATTTGTTTGGTAATCATAAAATGCAAAGGTATAAGAATGTCCGAAAAGCGCATTGATTTTATTCATCAACCACAGCCGGTGAGTATGATGCAAATCATCATGAACTAAAATTTTTATCGGATCAATATAAAATGAGAAAAGATCGTAGTAATCGAGAATAAAATAATAATTTAAGAATAATTGTTCCCAGTTCTGCAAAAGAAGTGCTAAATCTTGATCTGTTGTGTCAGTCAATCGCTGATGGAATTCTTCAATAATGCGATATTTCTTTGGGCTTTCTTCTTTTACTTCATCGATGTAGGAACGATTAAAAAAAAGATCCGTATTTCCAAAGAAAAAGGAACTACGCTCATGAAACGCAATAAAATTAAAAATTAATTCTTGATCATCAACTGCTAGATTAAACTTAAACATCTCTCTTAATACTTTATCCAAATGTAAAACAATTTTATAAGAACGGGTTTGATGTTTTTTTTGAACAGTAGCATAACTATTTTCATATTGGCTATTTCCATCGATAATACCAAAAGAATAAATTACTTGATAAAGAAAAAAGAGTTCATTTTCATCAAGAAACAAACCTGACTGATTGTTCCATTTTTGCAATCGCTCAAAATTAGGATCTGCTTGGATCACTGACTGATCATCAACAGTGACAACGACCTTTTTGATTTGACTTCGCTCTAAATTGATCGCCAGCCAATAAGAAAAGACTCTTTTTTGTAAAGGTTCTAATGTGATCTGATAGTTTTTTTCAAAAGAACTTATCAGATGCTCTATTTTGCTTAAAGTTGTTTGGAAAGGCCATTTGTCACCATTTTCTCTAGTAGCATTCCAATAGAAGTAATAGAAAAAGCTGCGGATTTTTCTCTCATCTGCAGTTAATTGCAATCGATATGGATGGAAATGTATTCGGTAACGATTAAAGTACTGTTCAAGAAGTTTCGCATAACGAAGAACAGTCGAGACACTAGTAAATTGTTTTTCAGCAAAGTCTTTCAAGGTTTTTTCTGGGTGATTGTACATGAACTGAATCAAATGATAATTATAGGATGCTTTGTAAAAATGAAGATAGATAGTGTATATCGGAAAATCTTCTTCTTTTTGGATTTGAAATCGTTTATTATTATCATTCAGCAACAAGATTTTGCTATCATATTTTTCGAATAATTCTGTTAGTTCGTCTATATAATTTAAGATTGATCGATCTGTTACATGGAGGATCTTTTTTAATTCGTCGATTTCACAGGGAGTGTTCTGTTCAAGTAAATAATCTAGTAGAACGATTTTCTTCAAGGATGTTTTTGTTAAAAAAGTTTGCATTGTTCGCACCTCAAATCTTTTGAATTATTTGCTATTCTCTGAAGTTCTTCATTCTAGCCGATCAAGTAAGGTCAGAGAAAAATAACAGCTTCTGGAACTTAAAAAAATCACCTACATATCTTATGGACGTAGGCGAATACTGAAATTAATCATTTAAAAAATCTTTTTACAGACTGATGTTCATTCGTCTATGAACATATATTGTCACGCTAAGTTTTTTGCTGAAGCCCCCATTTAGAAATCAATCTTTTTGATTCTCCAATTAGCTATCAGATAAAGAATAAGGATCATAAACGCTGTATACACAAGATCGATTGCTGCAAAGGACCCTACTCCTAAAAAACTAAGTAAATACAATGGTGTCTCAAATAGAAAAGAAAGCCCGATATTGGCAGCACCAATCGAGATCAAAATTGGTAACAGGATCAGCAATAAAATCGTGATGGTCATCAGTGTTACCCCTTCGTATTTAACAAAAAACGCTAAAATCAACGCAATGCTCAAATAGAAAAGCGGACACAAGAGATAAGCCCCTATCGAAAGCAGAACTGGTTCCCAGGGAACTGTCACTTGAAAGCCAAATTGAAAGACTAAACTAAAAATCAATAATAACATTCCTGCCACAATACCTAGAGCAAATGCAGAGAGCAAAAGCGAAAGAAGATAGTTTCTTCTGCCTTTCTTTGTTTTAAAGAAGAAATCGCCAATATGCGTGTTTTGATCGTCTATTAGGAAATTAACAGCTAGTATAGGCAATAAAATAGGGAAAATAAAGTTAACCGCGCTCAGATAATCAGTGAAATCCAAAGGATCTCCCATGAAATAGTTTAGGAATGGCAATGCTAAACAAACCAGGCTAACTGCAATTAAATACTTGCTGCCAAAAGAGACGACGCGTCTTCGAATATCTTTTCTTGTTAATACGGATACATTCATCATTCTTTCTCCTTCCTACATTGAAAAATACAGCTCTTCCAAATTTGATTGGTATTTTTTTATTTCAGTTGGAAATAAATCAAAACGAACAAGTAATTTCATTAATTCAACTCTTACCGAAGCGTCTACGATAAAGGTTTCATTCAATTGTTCATATTCTCCAATTTGGCCGATCAATTTCTCAACGTTGACTATGTCTTCTTTTGAGAAAACAAATTGATAACGCTCTTTTGCGCCGAGTTCCGCATGATAGACAATTTCGCCATTCTTGATGAAATAAGCTCTGTCACAAAGTTTCTCTAAGTCTCTTAAAATATGGCTCGATATGATTATCGAGAGATTTAAATCTTTCGCAAGGTGTTTCAGTGTGTCAATGGTTGCTTGAATTCCATCTGGATCAAGACCGTTCATCGGTTCATCCAGAATCAATAAATCATTCTTATTAATGAGTGCGATTCCCATCCCTAGACGTTGCTTCATGCCTAAAGAGAAGTTCTTTACCTTTTTGTTTTGATAGCCTTCCATGTTAAAAAGCGATTCGATATATTCTAGCGGGTAACTATCATTAGACATAGCCTGAAAATAAGATAAGTTTTCTCTTGCTGTCTTGTTTGGAAAATACTTTGGTCCATCAATCAACATCCCCACTCGTTCATCGCCAGTCACTTCCCCTGTATAGTTAACCGTTAAACCGCTCATTATCTTCATCGTGGTGGTCTTACCCGCACCATTCGGACCGATCAAACCAACGATTTCTCCCGGTCGAACGTCGAGGTCGATATTGTTCAAAATCGGTTTGTTCTCAATCGTTTTAGAAATTTGTTTTAATTCCATTCTACCCACTTCCTTTTCATTTACTATCACCAACCGTTAAAATCACGCCTTTTAAACGAATTTCTTAAAATATTTCTTCCGCTAACTTGTTCAGACTTGTAATTCCTAATGCTTTAGAAAGAAATGTTTTCTTTCTGAAGCGGATAAGTCCGCCATTACCTTCTTGAGAGGAAAAAAATAACCCTCATCTACAATCTAAAGACATGAAAGTTCCCACAACAATTTTTTAGAATCAGGCCTTTTAATTTTTATACCTTTTATGAATAAACAGTGATGTCTTAATTATATGATGAGACGATCTTTAAGAAACGTCAATTGATAACCTCTTTTAATGAAAAATTGTCATTTTCTCTTTGTACAACTTATTACAGAAACTAGGGTCCAAAATCGACCAAAAATTATTTTCCCATGATAGGCAAAATTTTTCTAGTTTAATAAATTTCGCGAGAAGCGAATAAAAATGAACGTGTAGGGACAAAATAAAAAAGACCAGCTTACTTTCTTATGTAAACCAGTCCTTTCTAATAAAATGATTACTTTAGATTTTAAAAACAGCGGTTTTCAACTAGCACCGTGTATGAATTATCGGATTTGAAAGAGTCCTCCTTTATTGTTCATCTCCAGGGATTAGAACGATTTTACGTTTTTCCTCATTTCTTTCGAGGATCGAATGAGCCCAAGAGGCATCGGAAAAATGTTTGATGAGAATATTGTTTTCCAGTAATTTTCCCTGACCAAAATAGCGATTTATCTGTTCCCCAGCAGACTGAAGTTGAGAAATTGTAGCTAAACTAATCACAAATCCTTTGATTTGTTTATTCTGGGTATAGAAAGACTGCACGGAAAAAGCAGCTGGTTGAATCGGTGCTGTGATGAGTCCTAGGACACCATTAACAGATAAGCAGTCCAGGTTTGTTTGTAAAGAGACTTGTCCAGAAGTATCAATCACAAAATCGACCCCTTGAGGATGCTTTTGATGAATCAGCTGAACTAGATCATCTGTATGATAACTGTAACACTCTTGGGTGCCTAAACTTCGGAGTCCACCAAAGGAATCAGGAAGGCTCGTTGTTAAAACATGAGCACCTAAGTCACAAGCAATCTGAATCAACTTCTTTCCTAAATGCCCCGCGCCTCCCTCAATCAATAGTGTTCTTTCACCAGATAGATTTAGTACATCCTTCAGCAAAATAGCAGCAGTGGCTGCTGAATGTACAGAAGCAACAAGTTGCAATGGATCACAGTTTTCCGGCACGCGAAACAAGCGCTCCTCTGGAATGGCAGCGAGTGTACTGGTAATTCCTTGACGGCCTCCATAGCCCATGCTATTGGTCCAAACCCATTCTCCCACTTTAAACTTCCTGGTTTTCTCACCTGCATCAATGACTTTTCCTACTGCATCACGTCCAATAATAAAAGGCAAAGGAATGGGTGTTTGGTAACTTCCAGAACGAATAAAGGTATCGACATGATTCACAGCAACACCGCATACTTCAATCAAAACTTCATTTGGCGAAATTTTCGGATCTGGCAACGTTAAAATTTCTATTTTTTCCGGCGATCCAATGTGTTTAATCACTGCTGCTTTCATGTTTCTTATCTCCTTTTTATCCTTATGACGGCTTAAATGAATACTTATTGTTCGTTCTTGGCGGCATAACAAGAACAAACGTTAAAAGCTTTGTTTTCGTTTTGAAAATCACTTTATTATTGAGGACCATTTGTCAAAGTCCAAGTTAATTGTCCTTCATATGTTCCTTTTTGATCTGTCGGATGAACCGTCATTCGAATACATTCTGCGAGTTTAATCTTGGCAGCTCCTTTGCCTTCAAAAACCGGTTGGTACGTTGAGTTGATTTGAGTTATCTGTTCTTGTTCAACAATGCTCAATCGATGTTTTAGCTGATCTCCGTGACTATTCTGCAGAGGTTGTTCTTCGCGAACAGACAGGAACCATTCCTTCTTTTTACTGCTAGTATCATTCACTCGTATTTCTTGGTTACTTGGCAGATTCACAAACTCATCCGAAGCTGGAATTTCTTGCTCTTTGAAATCGAGGGTATCTGGTATTTCGAAGCGAGGTCCAACGTATTTGACTATTGTACTTGCATCGGATGATAATTCATTCAATGTTGCCACTGCAACAACTTTCGTCCCTTCTTTTTGTTGTGGAATTGGCAGCAGATATTTTCCGTTTTTGTTGACCGTTCCTTTTGCGATTTCGTTATCATTCACTTTGATTACAATTTCCGCTTTCGGTTCAGCCGTTCCACTTACTTGCGTACTTTCAGTGGTCAATGCCTCAATCGTAGTTGGGGCGATCTCTGTTTTCTTTGAAAAACTGCCGCCAACAATTTTCCCAACTTTTCCTGAATCAAAATTCTTTAAGAAAGCTGCATTAGTTGATTCCAAGTCTAACGTTCGTTGGCCAGTTGTATAGGTATCTAGAACAAAACTTGCGGTTAAGGGACCTTCATAAACAGCATCTGGTTCTTCTGATATCGAATCTTCAGTTGTATTTAGAGTTTTTTTATCATTGGATGGTTGTTCGTCACTAGTTTTAACTTCAGTACTTGAAGATGAAGACTCAGAATTTGGACATTGCGATGCCGCTATTGAACATTTGGATGAATCATTCTTGAATGAATCAATAAAAGCTGAACTATCAGAACTAGCAGAAATTGTTCCTTTCTCTTCAGCAAATCCTATTTCAGTTTTGCTGATACATCCAGCTGTAAATACGACCAGAACTAGTAAACAATAGATTTTTGCTTTCTTTTTCATATCAATACTCCTTCATCTTTTTTAGTTATTCCATTTTTCATCGGTACATCCGTTACTTTTCGTCGGAAAGAATCACATATTGTGCAAAGAGGCAAGCATCACGTTCCCATTTCCCAATTGATACAACAATCTTTTAATTATCACTTTGCATAACTAAATTTCTTAAATCATAGCTATCATTGGTTCCGTAATTGTTCCACCTACCGCAATCATCCAACACTTCGATTAGTCTGAGATGCGAGCATTTAAAACTTTCTCTTTAATATAAAGTGGATCACCATATATTTTTATTCTCTCATGAACAATTTGTCGCTTCTAGTGCAATGTTTTTCTTGGGAGCTGAAAAAATGCTGTTAATAAAATAATAAACAAAAATGGTTAAAGGGAACGCTCTTTCCTTTTATCTATAGCTGAGCCCATAGAAAAAAGATCTGAACGGTAACTACCATCTCAGATCTTTTTTCGTTTTTATGCAATTTGTTAAAAACACCTGTTGAATATTCTCAAAGGTTTCAGTTGATCATTTTTATCAAGCTTTATCCTAACAAAATCTCATACACGATATACAGTTCCCAAGTCGATACTTTGATTTTATAAAATTGCTCTAGAGTATAAAAAATCATCTGTGCATTCTGATAAAAAGGTTTCTGGTTTATTTTTAACTTATTGATGTCTTCCGGTACAGGATAATCTTCGGCTCCAAGAATTGTTCGTTCCACCATCAACGCCAAATGCATCATCAAGTTGAATTTCATTTTTGCATTCAATCTTAAGTTGAACCTTTTCTCGCACTTCTCTACCACATCTTCTACTTGACGAATAATGACATCAGGGTTCAGGAACTCTAGCTTTTCTGACAGTCCTTCTTTTGAGAAAAAATGGATGAACTCTTTGACTAATAATGGCACGCTACTTGGGTGAATCAAGTTTTTCAGTTGTTTATTCAAATGTCCCTCTGCATCTTCATCTAGTGCATCAATCAAGTTGATACTAGGAACAGCCGCCGAATTATCTAGGTAAGAAGTGGTTACGATCAATGCGGTTTCTTTCAAGTAACCTTCTTCTGATGAGGCGCGCTCTAATGTATTCACTAGTTCACTATAATTCAATACAATCAGCTTGATATCAGGATTAAAATATTTCTCGCAAATGGCTTTGATTTGTTTGGCGACGTCTCGGCCAGATATACTGGCTATGATGACATTCTTTTCTACAGCAAACCCTTCAAAATATTGAATATTCGTAACAAAATCCTGCTCTGCCGTTTTGGCAATCTCGTAAAAAAAATGCCCATTTATTAGCTGCTGTCCGATCTCTAATGCGAAAGAGGTGGTTAAATTATTGATCACTAATAGTTCACCAAGAATCTGAGGTTTTAAACTTTTATACAAATGTGTCAATGAGCCCATATCTACTAGCATGATAACCCCTTCAGAAGTATCTCTTTCTGATAGCCAATCGCTAACTTTCAAAACGATATCTCTTGCGGAAGAAGACAAAGGCATATCAATGGCATCAAAAACATAGTCACCGCACATTTTATTTGCCACAGCTTGGATGCTACTAGCGGTGGTATTTCCATGAGCAACAAGAAGCGCTTGATAGTAAATATCTTCTGTAACTTTGCCAATAAGCAGCACTGCCAGAAGAAAATTTGCTATTGGTTGAATCTCATCGGGTAATGTCTTTGTTAAATTTGTTGATAAAAGCAAGGTTCTTGGGTATTCTTTTGAAAGAAGATGACGTTTCTCTGTTATTTTTTTCGTAGTAGTCTCGGTTTGTAATACTTGTATTAGCCGACAAACTAAGGAAGCAGCATCCTCTGTCAAAGACTCATTATCAATCACTAATCGGTTTTGCTGTTGAATGCTAGTGATAATGTTTATTGAAAGACTATCGTTCATCCAGGATATAGTTCGTTCAAGATACTTGTTATCAAAATCTTGTAACTTTTCTTTCATAACAATGAAATCACTTATATCAAGTAATGAAATCAGTTTCTGCTTCAAAAGATGAAGATTGGCCGAAGTTGCCTTTGGTGATGGTGGATAAGAGATTTGAATAGTATGTTCCTTGTCCGATCCGATAAATAATGTTGAACTGTTTGGCGCTATCCGTAATGCATTGGCGCAATCCATTCTTACCTGGTTTGACAAGCTGCCAATGTTACCTGGAAGTTCTTGGTGGGTTAATTCAGAAAAAACATCATTTGAAATGACGATACTTTTCTTGATGCGCTTTGCCTCCCGCTCAAATAAATGGGTGACCAAATCTACTCTTTCGAAAATGGGTCGTTCATGAAAAGAAGGTAAATCCACAATTACTGAAATTCGACGATAAAAAGTAGGCAGTAAAACTTCTTCAGGCGCTTCTGTCGTCGCAAATAAGAGTCGCACATTTGCTTGGACCATCTCTGCTTCTTCGCCAACTGGACGAAATCTCCCGGTATCCATAAATTGAAAAAGCTTCTCCTGATTCTCATGCGAGAGTCGATGAACTTCATCTAAAAACAATACCCCATTGTCTGCCAAAGCTAAAAGTCCGCTTTTTTCCTTTTCTGCTCCAGTAAAAGCTCCTCGCGTATGCCCAAATAGAATGGAAGACAATAGTTCGGGGTTATTCGCGTAATCAGCGCAATTAAAGACCAAAAACTTTTGTGCGCCTGGATATTTTTTCATTTGAAGATAATCAAAAATCAACTCCGCCAAAAAACTTTTACCTACACCGCTCGCCCCATGTAAGAGCAAGGGCAATCCTAATGGAGGGTATAAAACGGCTGACTTACACTTTTCAATGGCATTTTTTGCACTACCAGTACTGCCTATATACTGAGAAAAGACGTCTTCCACAAAAGTGTCATCTGAAACAAGCTCCCAGTAGACAGGCTTCGTTCCAACTTTACTTACGATGTTTTGATTTAGCAGTTCATTTAAGTACAAGCTGGTTGCTGAGCGACTCAACCCAATAGCGTTGGCAATTTCTTGCGTCGTCATGGCCTTTTCTTGTACTACTAGCTGTAGTATCTGTTCTCGTGTTTCTTTTCGCATATCTTTACCTCCCCCATAAAAAATACAGCATAGAAGAAAAAAAGTCACTCCGTCTCTGTAAGAGAATTAGTTCTGCTATAAACTTTCTTGTTAGGGGATAAAAATTCCTGTACTTTTTAAAAACGTTGATTGATTCCCCGATTTATACCCGATTAGAAAGCAATTGTGACAAAAGTAAAACGACAGCTTCTTCTGCATTTTTTGCTTGAATAATAGCTGATTCTCCCTTATCGCCAAAGCGATTTAGCCAGATTGGCCGCCAGCCTGCCATTTGAGCGGGGATAATATCATTCGAATAGCTGTCTCCTAAATAATAGATTCGTTGTATTTGCTCTGGTAATTGCTTTGCCACTTTCTGAAAACAGCTTACATTGGGCTTCGCATCATCGATCTCTTCTGAGATAAACTGCCAATTTGGATCAATAAATTGATTAAGCATCAATTGATCGATTTTATTCTGCTGTTGCAACGTAAATCCATTGGTCAGCACGCCACATAAGATTCCGCTTTTCTTTAAGCTTCGCAAAAGAAGTTGCATCTCTTTTGATAGGAGTTGTTTTCCTTGGCGTAGATGGTAATAGTCGTCTAACTCAGAAGTATTAACGATTGAAGTTGGCTGTAATGTTTGAAGAACTAACCGCCAGCGATCAGCCTTGTGCTTCCTGTTTCCATCTAAGTAGCTTTGATAGATCTTTTCACTGTTTTGGCGAAAGTTCCGATACAACCGTTTCAAAGCGAATTCATTCAGAGATCCAGGAAAGAATTCCTGGATCGTCTCCTTGAAGGCGCAATAGTTATCTAATAATGTATCATCAATATCGAAAAAAACAGCTTGCTTATCTAACATATTCCTAACAGTCCCAAAATAATACCAAGAAACATAATCCCAAACATCACGGCGTTGACGTTCACTTTTTTCCGTAAGAGCCAAAAAGCAATCAATGTGACTGTTAATGGGACAATCCCCACAAATAACTGATCCAAATAATCTTGGATCTTCATTGCTTCCTTACTTCCTTCAACGCTTACTTCGAGAATGGTTTTAAACTTCACGTTGGATGCTGTCATTGAACCCATCATCATTAAACCAAGCATGCTAGATGCTTTCGTTAAAATCTTCATACCACCGGATTCATACATCCGCTGAATAAAACTAGCGCCAACCGAGTATCCGCTATAAAGTGCATAATAGTGAATCAAGAAGGCAGGAACGTTATAGATCACTAGAAATAAGATAGCACCTAATGGTGAGCCAGTCGCCGCGAGTGAAATACCGATTCCAGCTGCAATGACCCGCAAAATGCCCCAAAAGAAAGAATCACCGATCCCAGAAATAGGTCCCATCAATGAAGCTTTTACCGCTGTGATCGAACTCGGATCAAATTGGTCATCTTCGCTATTTTGTTTTTCCATAGATGCAACTAATCCCATAATGAAATTGTTGATATGCATCGTTGCATTGAACCAGGTCGTGTGACGGACGATCGCCTCTGCACGCTCTTCCTTCGATTGATAGAAACGATTGATTACTGGCAATAACGTATAGATCACACCTACTGCGTGGTATTGCGTTGCTCCTGTACGACTGGCGTTCATCGTCCATGAACGCCAAAAGACGGAGCGCATCATTTTCTTTTCTTCTTTGGATAAATTCTCTTGAAATTTCATGCGAAAAAGTCCTCCTCTTCTTCCGCTTTTGTCATCGGTCCAACATGGCGACTGTTTCCTCCATTGTTCACGTCGCGGATCTCTAAGTCTCGTTGCGCACTGACCACGCAGATCACTACACCAATAACTGCAACCGCAACTGCCGGCAATTGCAAATAAGCGGTTAGGACAAAACCTAAAATATAAAAGACCGACAGCTTCTTGTCCCACAAAAGTTTCATCAACATAGCAAATCCCACAGCCGGCAACAAACCTCCTGCTGCACTAAGCCCGTTCATCAAATTTTGAGGAATATTTTCAACAAATGTATTGACCGGACCACTGCCAACTAAAATACCAATAAAAGCGATAGAAGCGATAATCAAATAATAAATAAGCCACGTTCCATAATGCAAAAGCACGATCATTCTTTGATTATCCTCGCGAGCCGCCTTATCCAAGGATGGAGCAAAGATATTCATGAATACATTTTTTAAGAACATCACTACGAATGCAGCTAGCATACCGATAGGAACCGCTAATGTCATTGCTGCATTTTGTTCCACATTCGAAATAATTGCAAAAGTTGTTGCTAACGTTGTCGCTGTCACCGGTTCTGCAGCAATTACCCCACCAATATTTACATTTCCTAAAAAGACCGCCTCTAATGATGCACCCATTAGAATTCCAGTTTTCATATCTCCCATCAATATACCAGTTACAAGCCCTACCACTAATGGGCGCTCCAACATACTTTGACCAGTCAAATAATTTCCGGCAAAACAGATAAAGACCGCCAGAGCTGCCATCGTTGCATGCATTAACATTTCTTTCCCCTCCTATTTTAAAGCATCTTTTAAACTTAATTGCGGATTAGACGGCAAAACTTGGTTATAACAGGTAACACGGTCCAAACGCACCAATTCCCTTGCCGCAGCCAACTCATCAGGATTTAATTGCACACTCGGAAAAACCATCGTCTTTGTTGCTTTATCTGATTTGTCGAATCGACCAGCATTAGCAATGTTTACAGTTTCAACGGTTGCAACATTTTGAGCAATTTTGTTGGCATCTTTCACACTGTTTACAATCACAAAAATTCGTTTATCAGCTCCTCTAGGATCATTAAATAGTTGAATGGCCTCCTCGACGGATCGAATCAATAACTTCATTCCATTAGGCACCGCCATTTTCAATGTCATTTGCATCACTTCATTTTTTGCTGCCTCATCGTTGGCAACAACTAATAAGGGAGCATTCAATTCTTTTGTCCAAACGACAGCCACTTGTCCATGGATCAGGCGATCATCTACGCGTATTTGTGTTATCATCTTTTTTCCTCCTATAAATTCTTCTTATTTATCTAAAAAAGTGCTTCTTCCTCTGGTAATTGAGTGGACACTAAGCGAACCTGACAATCATTAATTGCTTCATTGATACTATTGTGAGTGAAAATTTCACTTTCAGGAGTCAGAATTAGTGATAAAATAATTGCCAAATTACTGTTAGAAATGACAAAGATCTGCTCCTTCTTGTTTCTCATCATCTCGGTCACCGCTGTTTGATTGACACTACCACCATACAGGTCAGTAAAGATAATGCCTTGTTCATCAGCGTTGATCGAGTTGATAAAATCAGTAATGATTGGCGTATAATCCTCATTTGTCAAATATGCATCAACAACGATAAGATCAGCGCCTCGACCAGCTAATATTGTCAACGAATTTTGAAAACCGCTGGCTAGTTTTCCATGTGTTGCCACTAAAAATTTTTTTTTCATATCCTTCACCTCACTCTATTAAAAGCAAGATTCATGCCAAAAAAGGAAAGGGTAAAAAGCCCTAAACTACAAGCTTTTTACCCTTTTTGGTCTGTTTAAACAGTTTTTTTTATTTTAAACACATGATACTTTTCTTCACCTTCTAGTCCATTGACTTTGAGTCCCAAAAAGTATCACTTAATGACTTTTTATTGTAAATGGAATGGATTGTAACAAGAAAAATTGTCTCTGATTCTAATTTATCAGAGATTGGATGGTATCCAAAACAGCACCAGAGTTATTCGTTCCAATCACAGTTGTCGCTGCTTCTTTAATCTTTTGTTGCGCATTTTCCATAGCAAAACTATTTTTGACACCCCTGATCATTTCTAAATCATTGCCGCTATCTCCGAATGTTGCCATTTCGTCTAAGCCGATTCCCCACTTTTCTCCTAAAATTTTTAGTCCGTTCAATTTATGAACTCCCGGGAGGATTAAATCGATGTCTCCATGTCCACTTGACACTGGAATCAGTCTACCGGCTAAGGATTTTTTTAGAATGTGTAATTTTTCATTCGCGTCCTCTTCATCAAATGAAAGAGCCAGCTTAAAAATCGCATCATCTTCATCACCTATATCATATAGGTTAGCGATTTTTTTTAGTACAGGATAATAAAATTTTGCTTCATTTAGCGCGGAGTCTGATATCGTTTCAGAAATATAAGCGCTTTTTTTGCCGCATAAAATCAAATTTTTCGGTTGTAATTTTTCAAGAATTGCCAATGTATTCTTGATATTCTCAGACGGGATTTCTGCATTATAAATATGTTTCCTTCCAATTAAAATATTTGCGCCGTTTTCTGCTACAAAAGCCATTCTTTCATAATGAGAAGGAAAAAAGGAACGTAACTGAAAATACTGATTGCCACTTGCTACCACAAATTTAATTTTCTTTTCTTCTAGGACCTGAAAAATCTGATTGAATTGAACGACATTATATTTCTTTTCATCATTTAAGAACGTCCCGTCCATGTCAACAGCGATCATTTTTATTGTCATTTTTATACCACCCTTCAAGGTGATTATAGTCAATGAAACGCGTTCCATGTCAAGAAAAATAAGCAAACGTAAATTTTTAATCATGATCTTCAAAATTTTAAAGCCGCCTAGGATAAGGCGGCTAATTTTGCTATTTTTTTCCATAGAGTAAATCATTTTTATTCCATACGGATAACCAAATCGACCCGCTATCTTTCAAATGAACATTCGACCAGAACCAGCCACCTGTTCCTTTTTGGGCATTCGTCGCACTGATCACTTTTGCTGAATCAAAAACGAAATAGCTGCCTTTTTCAATCACTTGATCGCTAGTTTTGTTCCCATTTCGATCAACCTCAATCACATCACCTACAGCAATCCCATTATCTGTCCAATTAAAGCCAGTCGGTACGAGATCATTGGATTTGATTTGCCAAAGCCCATTTATATGCTGTAGATCATCTACTTTATAAACTTTTAGCCTTTGGTTGGGTGTAGGATTCGGATTGTTTTGATTGTTGAACGGTGGTCTGATCCACCCTTTGATAACACCCCATGAGTCATTGTATTTAATATAATGCTTTTGAACTCGTTGAACATTGTTAAAGTTTTGATCCGCTACCGTCATCCCATTCTTATCAGCATTAATAACAATTCCTGTATGTCCCCAAGGTGAGCCATATACCTGATATATAAAAATATCTCCTGTCTGAGGATAAAGATTAGCGCCATCTCTGATAACTTTGAAACCATTCTTATTACCCGTATTCAATAAATCAATTGCGCCAGCCCCCGAAAAACTTGTTCCAAATAGATCATAGGCATACTTGTTGATATAATCAAAGCATTGCGCCCCGTACACGCCATCAAAATCATAAGATTTACCAATAGAGCTATTTACCCAGGATGTTGCCTGAGAAGTCGATGTGGCAGAGGCATTTTCAGAGAAGAAAAGACCACCAAAAGTAACAACAAATAAGCCCGCAACAAACAAAAGACTCTTACGAAATTTTTTCATGTTCATCTATCTCCACACTCCTTCGTTTCTTTATATTAAAACCCATCATGATGGCTTAATACCTTATCCTAAGTCAGATTAAATAGCAATTAATAAATTAGTAAAAATATATTTTTTATTTTCTTAATTATACTATGCTCGTTTCTTTGAATCAATAATTTATTCATAGATTATTTTATTATCAAAAGAATATTTGTTGCTTTGTTTGACAAAAAAGATCTTCCCAAAATGGAAAAATCCTTATTTTTAAGTATTATTTTTTTTAAGAGAAGTTATTTTAATGAGCAATGGTGCTTTGGAGAGACATGAAGACAAATTATCCTCTTTTCTCTTTTCTAAATATTTGTATGTGACTATTTTTTATCGTGGTATAATTTAGGAAAAAGGAGAAGTTCAAAATGTGGCTTTTCAGTTTTGTTTGGTATGGTTTTATTGGCTTTGTCTTATACTGGATCATTCGGCTTGCTATCAAACAGTCGTCAAACTAAAGAAGTATGACACTTCTTTAGTTTGACGACTGTTTGATAACGATACTAAAGATTAATGTAATAATCACCTATTATTAACGAACTAAGGAAAAATTGAATTGAACGTAAAAATCTCTCCTACTTAATTCCGTGTAAGAGAGATTTTTAGTCACAATAATCATTCTGTAAATAATATTTACTTTTTTGGTTATTATGTGACTCTTTTGAGAGAAAACTGATAAACTATTATGGCTCTATGGCTCATCCATCAAAAAGCAAATACTTGGAGACACTAGCTAATAGATTAAACTTAAAAATATAACTTTTCGTGAGACCCTATTAACAAATTTGATACGGGCCCGATTACATTATCTTGTGCCTTATCTGATCAATTAGGTAGTGTATTTATAATCAGTTGGTTCAACAGTCTTTTTGAAAAGCCAGAAAGACAGAAATTATTTTGCGCTTTTTTAAACTCCCCAATTGCCATAACTATCTCACTTGTTCTTTTGTACGAATTTCATCCACTAATTTCTCTTTTCATCAATAATACTTAGTGGTCATATGTTTAAAAATAAGACTTAGCTTGTTTAACATACATGTTGCTTTGACGTTTTATTTATTCGTCTTCTTGGCATGGTAAATTTCAATAAAAAAAGAAATGGTAAATGTGATCGTTACTATCCAAATCGAATACATTTTTAAAGACTGGCTGATAAAGGCTAGTAAACATGCACCAACTATGAAAAAGACAACGACTATAGTATAGTTGTGTGCATTCCGTTTTTGCATGGAAGATTTATCTTTTGAGGTCAAATACAAGTACCACTCGTTAAGCATCTTACGATAATTCCCCGAGGTCATCATAATCGTATAAGGATTTCCTTCAATTTGAGTACCGCTAAACGTCAGCATAAGTAAACCCACTCCCGAAAGCAAGAATACCAATTTTAAAAAGCTGAAGATCTTGAGGTAATAATGGAATGACAAAACTAGATAAAATCGCAGGCAACATGGTGTAACTTCGCCAGTAGTCACTGAAGTTACTCCGTTTAAGAAGAATCCCTAATAAAAAACCTACTGTGAACATGATGATAGATAGGATTTTAGGAAGCATTTGCTGCCAATCATTTTGAGATAAATTCGACGCCATCAATATTATATTTCCGGTCTGTGTAGCAACTAGTCCATGGAAATAATTGTGACAATAGACATCTATTGCTCCTCCTGAAAAAGCCATTAGAATAGCAAACAAACGACTATTGTTCGAAACAGCAGGAACTTTGGGAAAAATTTTTTGCATAGTGGACTCCTCAACACTTTTTAAATTTTGTAACCAGATTTACACTTAACTATTCTACAGAAACACACCATTAGGAGGCTGTCTCATCAAAGAAAGCATCCACTTAGCATTCATTCATGTGAGCTAAAATGTTCTCCTCTATTCTTAGGGAAATCAGTTAATTTTCTTTCGTGGTTTTCATTTAACAGAAGCAGTATACTCCTCAGAATTGTTAATAAATGGGGATAATAATGAGTTTTCGCTAAAATATTCTGAAGTCTCTAGCTTTTTTGATGAAAAAACCTATTATATTCTATAAGTATTTTGAACTTTTATTTGATAAAAATCCAGTTATTTATAAAATGAAAGTGATTTTATAAATTGTTTTCAATAAGTAAGTATGCAAAAATGTTTTAAAAAAATATTACTTGTTATATGAATCAATTAACAAGTCTCTATTGTAAACAAAGCCCACTACAATTCAAAAAGCATCAAGTGAATTTATGGAAAATGATATACTTTCACTAAAATGAAAGCAGGAAAGTTATGAGTAAAAACTTTAAGAGACATGTAATACGGCCATCAATCTATTCTTAGTGTTACTAGTGTTCTTCTCTATTGCTACGATTATTTTATTTATTCAAAAAAATTACCTCTTTTACCTACTAAGTTTTATTTTTATTCCAATGATATCTTGGTATTACTATTTATTAAAAAGATCGATAAATAAATTCACAGATGATTAAAACTAATGTAGTTTGTTGCGAAGAAGTATTCGGTGATTAGTAAAACGAAGATTATGATTGAATTTGAAGCAATGAAGAAAGGCCCTACTCGATTCTGAGTGCAAAAGTTTTTTAGTACAATACTATTTTTCTTCTGATCAATAATCAGGTGACAAAAACGTAAGTTGTTTTTTTTCACCATTAGTGTTAATTTCCAATCAGATAATAATTTATATACAATTAAAAAATAGAAAGTTGTGAATTAAATGAAAAAATCATTTATAAGTCTTTCCGTTCTCTCTATGTTATTCATTGGTCTAAACTTCATTGTAAACGCTTATTCAGAAGAACATCCAAAGGATCAACCTATTACCACTGATACAAGTAACGCCTTCATAACTGCTTCATCAAATGATATTTCTAATCCTATAGTAACAAACTCACTTGAATACGACACAGCACCCCCTACGACCGCTTCATCAGAGCAAGAATCTCAAACTTCTCTTTGGGATATTGAAGATGAAAACGAAGTAAACTATGATTCTGATCAAACAAATTCGCCAGAACTAGCAGAGCAAGAAGTAACGAAAATCAAAGAATTATATGAAAAAGGGATATCTGAAGGAAAAGTTACTCGAGAATTGTATTCCTATAAAGCTTTTCAAGAAAATTATCAAGCAAATAAAACAACTTATGAAGAAATGAAAGATATATTTCCCGATTATCACTCTTATAGTGACTGGTTTGCTCAGATAATGAACTATGCTGCTTTTCCAGATGGTGAAGGTCATTCACCTAGTGAAACAAAGCGAGAAAAAAGAGCAACAAAAGAACAAAATGCCAATCGTTTTAAGCGTGATATTCGAAAGGGAGACATCATTATTGTGAATAGTGGAGGATTTGGACATGCTGCTATCGCGACCAGTGATAATTATATTCTTGAAATGACTGGGGGAGATAATCCTGTAAATTGGTTTTTGACAGGCATATCTAATAATAATAATCAGTTCAATAAGAATAATTGGTTGTGGGGAAACCGAGAACAAGGGGTAAAAGTAAAACCAAGAATAGATGAACCTATACAAATATGGCGTGTCCCTAACAAAACTATGGCTAATAAATGCGGAACATATGCTGATAAAACGTTTTGGAATTCTTCAGGGGGTTACAAAAAAAATCGCAAAATCGATTATTTACTTAGATCAGGTACACTTAGTACCAATCCAAACTATTGTTCCAAACTAGTTTTTCAAGCGTATTGGTATGGCAGTGGCAACGCTCCTGTCGTACAAGGATATGCATCAGGACTTGCTTTTATTGCACCAAGCGCTTTACCTAACTTATTTACTAGTTCGTACAAACCTTACAAAGTGGGCAGTTATTAGATTATAGTGGAGGACTTAGAATGAAAAGAATATGGAAAAAATCAAAGTGGCTTATACTAATAATACTCTTTCCGTTTATCTTATTCATTAGTTTACTGTTATTTTTCTTTATAAAAGGGTTAACGATTGAGGCAAAAGGTAAGGAGGAGATTGCTCATTATATCCAATCTATAAATATACCTGATGATGAAATAATTATTTTGAATGGAGAACAATACTCCATCGGACTCCTTTCTATTGACGGATTTCAAGAGGAGATCACCACAAAATCAGATTATGAAACTTGGAAACAAAAAATCAAAGAGACAGGTAAATTCTACAACGAAGAAATAGTACCTAGTAATTACACTCCTAAATTAGAAGACTGCGAATTAATTTATACCTTTTCCTATAATTCAAATAGAAAAACAATAAGTTTTGTATACGAGATAGCTGGAGATGCTACGGGAAACAAAAAAATAATTAGGGAAAATTTTGCTTATCCAAATATTCCCTTCGATTACCCAGAAGAATAAAAATCCAGCTTATCCTTCGCGTGCTAACTCAATTTTACAACTAAAAAATGCCTGTTTTAATACTGTCTTTGTTATCTATGTACAAGCCCCCTCAACAAGAGCGGGCTATTTGTTTACCATGGCAACTTATTGTTGTTCAGTGCTCGTTGCAAGGCCTTAACCATATTAGAAACAGGACTGATAGTACCGTCAACCGTAATTCCTAATGCTTTTTGCATCGCTTTGATTGTTGCTTCACCACATAGACCATCAATTACACCAGAATAATATTCTCTTGCTTTGAGGCCCATCTGGATTGGACGAATCATGTCGGATCCGATCAAAGTAGTATCAAATTCTGCGGAAAAGATATTTTGATTGTACTTTTGTTTGTATTGATGACTAATCACTTTATCTCTAGTTGTATTGTAGTATTCTTGCAAACGTAGAGTGACAAGTGGTCCCCATTGCTCATCGATTGCCAATTTAATCATTTGTGTGCTGTTGTCAGTGTTTGCATCAAAATTGCCGATCGTAACAATTCGATAGAAATGATGCGTTAATCGAGTGCTCATGTATGAATCATGACTATCAGTATGGATTCCGTTCCAATAATACCGGTATGCCCTTCTGATCCATGAGAAGCCCCAGGAGTTCCGACGATAAAGATATCCCCCTCTTCTCACTTCTGCACGACTAATTTTTTTGAGCACTGTTCCATTCATGGCAAATAGCGTTTCTGTTTCACACGTTTTAACACTTTAATTCCATTAACTTCCGTTGTGCATGCTCTTTGTATACTTCTGGCGCTTCACCGATCAAATCCATCAAAGAAGGATAAAAGAACGGACCTGTTGGCTGTCACTTGGTAATATAGAAGTCTGTACCTTGGACAATTACATGAGGAATACCGTATATAGCTTTCAAGTCAACCGCAACATCTTGAGCTGGTATAAACCATGCTGTTTGCGAATAAATTGGTGTGACTTCGTCTGGCAAGTCTTTGGGTCTAGCTTTACCGACTAGACCTGTCCCAAATTAGCGAAACATAGCCTGTTGCTTATCAGTAATTGTATAGGATAGTTAACTTAGCTCAAAAACAGTCAATTATAATAATGGATTGTCTACGATTCATCGGCTTGTTTTAGTAGTGTGGGGTTCTCGTAAATTCGGAATTCCACGCATTCTTGCTAAAGTTGCTGTAGTACGTCTGAACCTATGAGCATGGACGTTTGTTACTCCTGCTCGCTCCCCTAACCGTTTTACAAGCTTCTGAATTCCTGCTGACGTCATTTGGTTGCACAAAGGAAAATGGTGAACCAGTTACACCTTACTCTATTAAATGGTCAGCAAATAAAGTCAAAAAAATTTGGCTCTCGATTTCCATTATCATTCATTGAGACACACTCATGCGACTATGCTATTAAAAGTAGGAACAAAGCCGAAAGCTGTTCAAAAGCAATTGGGTCATTCAAGAATCTCACCCACTTTAGATAAATATGTACACGTTACAAAACAAATGAAAAGCGAGACAGTTGATCTCTTCTAAGAATCGCTAGTATCAAAAGTTGCTCTATTTATGTAGCTTTTATATTGTGTAATATCAGATACAGTATGCGCAGCGTAAACTACCTTTTGCAATAATGGATCTGCTTTAAATCTGTTGAATTTACCGATCCATTTTATTTTTCTTCTTTTTACGTAGGGACAAGCAAGCAGTTTCTATTCTTTTTCTTCAGAATAGACTTCCCCCACGACTTCCCCTACAGAAAATCTTTCGGAATTTTGCGAGGGTACTAAAATTATATGTCCGGGCCTTATTTCATTTTGAAACTTAATCATTTGCTTAGCAGCAGATCCCATTTTTCTTTTGTTTCTAGAGTTGAACACAAGTCCATTTTCACTTATCAATTTAGCCCTAATTGTATCTGAATTCCAAACGTTCTGATCAACTTCTTCTGCAGAAATTTCGTTCCATCCTATCGCAATATAGTTATTGATAAGAAAGTCATCATAAAATATTCCGCCTTCGCCTCTTACAAGCCAGTATTTAGTGTTCGGATCAAACTGTGGTAAATTTCTTATTGTGCTTTCTTGTATAATATTTTACATAAACTCCGCCTCTTCTGATTCATATCTGCTAAATAAATTAAACCAAAAGGAAGCCTCGAAAACAAGCGTTTTCCTAGGCTTCCTATAGCAGATATAATTGTATGAGGATTAAAGACACTACTAATAAATCAATAAATAAATATTGTATTCATGTTTTTAGCCGTTTATTTTACATCTACATCGTTTTATAATATATTTGTACTAATAAAATAAAGAAAGAGGGTATTTTTATGAAGAAACTGTCAGTCACCACTTTTTCTATTTTCACGCTCCTTTCAACTTTTTTATTGTCAGGTCCTAGTGTAGCAAAAGCAACTACTGTGCCCCCTGCTCAACAAGCAACTTCTGCACAAGTTGAAGAAACAGATGTACAATTTTATTTCATCTCAAATCAACAAGCATTCCACGCAGCAGAATCTGCAGGTATAAATGTGAAGAGTATTTTAGGCGAAGATAAATACAAAGCCGCTCTAAGACAAGATATGCTCCGTACAGGTAGCTCTTGGATCAAAACTTATAAGGTTGGCAAAGAAACAAGAATATCAATTGGAGTAAACTCAGCAATAGTAAAAACATGGAAGTATGGTGGACGAGCAGCTATTTATGCTATCCAAGCTTATGGAGCAGTTGTAGGACTCCCTTTGGATGCAATGGTGGCAAATGGAATGCATAATCAATTAAAATCCGTAAATGGCAACCGTGGTCATCAATGGGAAATTGGTACTAAGCCTTGGAGAATTATATCTAGTCGGACCCAAATGGGTGGTGGAGGAAGAGGCTTTTAGTCTACAGTCTAAAAAAGCAGTGAAAATCACTGCTTTTTTATTTTGTCTTTTAATTGTGAATAAAAAATTTTTAATTGCTCCGTTACCGGAATTCCTGTTTCTTTTTTTATTCTTAGCATCTCACCAATATGAACTGCAAAAATACCATAGAAAAAATAAGCTAAAACAGCCGCTACTAAAATGGATATAATAGAAATGATTATTAGCATTCTTAACCCTCCAATTGTTTATGGAATCTTTTTATTTTAGTCTATAAGAAATATATAAAAATTAATAGTAAATTTTTCTCAAATTAATTTTTATTTAATATACGATTTGTTTTTTTACTGCAACATATGTATTGACCGCCGAAGCGGGCTATTTGTTTACCATGGAAGTTTATTGCTATTCAATGCTCTCTGTAATGCCTTAACCATATCGGATTGCGGACTGATAATACCATCAACCGTTGTTCCTAATGCTTTTTGCATCGCTTTGATTGTTGCTTCACCACATAGACCATCAATTACACCAGAATAATATTCTCTTGCTTTGAGACCCATCTGGATTGCACGAATCACGTCGGATCCGATCAAAGTAGTATCAAATTCTGCGGAATAGATATTTTGATTGTACTTTTGTTTGTATTGATGACTAATCACTTTATCTCTAGTTGTATTGTAGTATTCTTGCAAACGTAGAGTGACAAGTGGTCCCCATTGCTCATCGATTGCCAATTTAATCATTTGAGCACTGTTGTCAATATTTGCATCAGAATTGCCGATCGTAACAATTCGATAGAAATGATGCGTTAATCGAGTGCTCATGTATGAATCATGACTATCAGTATGGATTCCGTTCCAATAATACCGGTATGCCCTTCTGATCCATGAGAAGCCCCAGGAGTTCCGACGATAAAGATATCCCCTCTTCTCACTTCTGCACGACTAATTTTTTTGAGCACTGTTCCATTCATGGCAAATAGCGTTTCTGTTTCACACGTTTCAGCCTGGATACTAGAATGTAGTTTTTTATTTCGTCGGATAACTGACTTTTAAAACATCTTTTATTTGCTATAATTTAAGTAAAAAGCAGGTGTAAAGAATGGATACTGCATTAAAACTTCGATTGCTTAAAGAAAAAAATTTACTCAAAAACCAAACTCATATAGAAGTGATGCGTCTATTAACAGACTCAAAGCTTATTGAAAAGTTGACGAGTATTGAACATAAAAATCTATTGAGTTATATCTGGAATTTAATCGGAATAGCAGAAATACCGAATTCAATTTACCTAGAACACACACAAAACTTAATGCTCTTTATTAATAAAAATTTATCCACTGACAAAGGTTTTTCTTACACCGGATCAATTAATGATATTGTTCCTTGTTACAATGCAATGATTTTTGAAGCTTACTGCCGACTTGGTTTACATCAATCTACAGAGGCTCAAAATGCGCTTTATTGGATTAAAAACTATCAAGTTTTTGATCGTGTTACGAAAACTACTTGGCCCTACAGTGGTATTTGTAAACATGGCGGATGTATGAAGAATGTTCCTTGTTATATTGGTATAGGTAAAACAATTCGAGCATTAAATACCTATCTTGAATTTTCTCCTGTTCCAGATAAAGAGGTAAATCATTTAATTCATATCGGATTAGAATATATGTTACAGCACAATATGTTCCAACGCCTAAGTAATCGTCAACCGATTAGTGCTCATATTACCGACATTATGTTTCCTCAAAGTTATATGCTCTCCTTTACGGATCTTGTTTATATAGTCAGTAAAACAAATAGTTTTAATCGCCCAGAAGTTTCCCCACTGTTGGAAGTGCTCCGAAAAAAACAAACATCTTCTGGCGGATGGAAAACTGATTATAACTATTCTTATAACGGCTATACTCCATTTGATAACAGAAGAAAAGATTCTGAATGGATAACTGCATTATTCTCTACCTGGTTAGGGTCCATTATTTTATGACCGCTTCAAAGTCAACTATTTCGGTGGATAAATGAATCGGCATAAAATAACATTTTGATTGAATCTTCAAATCAGATTTGTTGAATACAGATAAACTTTGTACTTACCTTCACAAAGGTTAAGAGACTCATACATGGATGGTGAAAATCTTTCTGGCATATAAGCCCACATATTAATTGTACCAATTAAATAGTTTAGTTGTTCTCTATGTTCTTTTGTGTCTCAGTCTGTATTCCATGTCTTCTTGCTAAAGTTGCCGCAGTACGTCTGAAACTATGAGGCTGGACGTTTACTACTCCTGCTCGCTTCCCTAATTATTTTACAAGCTTCTGAATTCCTGCTGACGTCATTTGTTTGCACAATGGAAATGGTGAACAAGTTACACCTAACTCTATTAAATGGTCAGCAAATAAAGTAAAAAAAATTTGCCTACGAGCTAATCTAATCGTAGGCAAATGGTAGACAAAATATATCTTTGGACATGAAAAACTTAATTCATTTTCAAAAATCCCTTGCTATTTCTTCGGTTCATCCTCGTCCATTTTCAGAACGGCCATGAAGGCTTCCTGCGGAACTTCTACTGAACCGATTTGTTTCATGCGTTTCTTACCTTCTTTTTGTTTCTCTAGGAGTTTCCGTTTACGAGAAACATCCCCACCATAACATTTCGCTAAAACATTTTTGCGCAGAGCCTTGATATCGGAGCGAGCCACGATTTTTTGGCCGATCGCTGCTTGTATCGGTACTTCGAATTGTTGACGCGGGATGAGTTTTTTCAATTTTTCTACGATGGCTTTTCCGCGTTCGTAGGCAAAATCTCGGTGAACAATAAAGCTTAATGCATCGACTTTTTCAGCGTTCAACAAGATGTCCATTTTAACTAACTTGCTGGTACGGTAACCGGACATTTCATAATCCAGTGATGCGTAACCTTTTGTGCTGGATTTCAGTTTGTCAAAGAAATCAAAGACGATTTCAGATAATGGAATTTCATAGACGACATTGACCCGATAATCATCTAGATAGTCCATGGTGACAAAATCTCCCCGCTTACGCTGTGAGAGTTCCATAACTGCACCTACATAGTCATTTGGTACCATGATTTGTGCTTTGACAAAAGGTTCTTCGACATTTTCAATAGTACCTGGTTCAGGGAAATCTGCTGGATTATCGACTGTCACGGTTGTTCCGTCTGTCTTGTTGACATGATAGATAACAGAAGGCGCTGTCGTGATCAATTCCAAATTGAACTCACGTTCTAAACGCTCTTGAACAACATCCATATGCAAGAGACCTAGGAAACCACAACGGAAACCAAAGCCTAGCGCTTGAGAAGTTTCAGGCTCGAATTGGAGTGCCGCATCATTCAATTGCAGCTTCTCTAATGCTTCCCGCAGATCATTGTAACGAGAAGTATCGATTGGATAGAGTCCACAATACACCATTGGATTCATTTGACGATACCCTTCCAAAGCTTCTTGGGCTGGATTATTTGCTAGTGTCACAGTATCCCCTACTTGTGTATCTTTCACTGTTTTGATAGCTGCTGTGATATAACCAACATCTCCCACCATCAATGCATCCCGTTGGATCGCTTTAGGTGAAAACACCCCAACTTCGGTGACATCAAAGGTTTTTCCATTACTCATCATTTGAATTTTATCCCCAGGTTTGACCATCCCATCCATGATACGGACGTTCAGAACAACCCCTCGATAAGAATCGTAGACAGAATCAAAGATCAATGCTTTCAATGGCGCTTCAATATCTCCAGCTGGTGCCGGTACATATTCGACAATTTGTTCTAAGATATCTTCGATGCCAATTCCGGCTTTGGCACTAGCTAAAACCGCTTCACTTGCATCAATACCGATAACGTCTTCGATTTCTGTACGTACTCGTTCTGGGTCTGCTGCTGGCAGATCGATTTTATTGATGACTGGTAAGATCTCTAAGTCGTTGTCCAGAGCCAAATAAACATTGGCTAATGTTTGAGCTTCAATCCCTTGAGCTGCATCCACAACCAATACAGCACCTTCACACGCAGCCAAACTCCGCGATACTTCATAAGTGAAATCCACGTGTCCTGGTGTGTCGATCAGATGGAAAATATAGGTTTCACCATCTTTTGCGGTATAATTCAACTCAACCGCATTCAATTTAATGGTGATTCCCCGTTCCCGTTCTAAGTCCATGGAGTCTAATAATTGATTTTGCATTTCTCTGGACGTTACCGTATGAGTTTGTTCCAAAATCCGATCGGCTAGCGTAGACTTTCCGTGGTCAATATGAGCGATAATGGAAAAGTTACGAATCTTTTCCTGTCGTTTTTTCATTTCTTCTATATTCATGGATACGTTCCTCATTTCTTTTAGTCAGCTTTTCTATTATACCAACGAAATGCTGATAATTAAAGTATTTTTCTTGACCGATATCTAAACAAATTTGTTCAGGTTTTGCTATACTATAGCTAGTAAATAAATTGGAGTTGAAAGAATGGACAATAATTTTCATCAAGATTTGCATATTCGACCAGTAGAAGAAAAAGATGTCGATCAGTTCAATGAGCTTCTAAGCTATGTTTTTCAAATCACTGAGTCGGACATCGAGGAAAGCGGTTATGAAAGCAAGCGTGAAATGATCAAATCAAAACGACCAATCTTGGAATTATCTAAAGTGTTCGGGTGGTTCAACGGTGATCAGCTTGTTTCACAAATTGCTGTCTATCCCTGTGAAGTGAACATTCATGGAACTCTTTACAAAATGGGCGGCGTGACCGGTGTCGGAACTTACCCTGAATATGCGGGACATGGACTGATGAAAGACTTGATCAAACTCGCTCTTGAAACGATGCGAGCAGATCAGCAATGGATCTCTTATCTCTATCCTTATAATGTCCCTTATTATCGTCGTAAGGGCTGGGAGATGATGTCAGATAAATTAACCTTCAAAATACGTGATACCCAGTTACCAAAAACGGTGGAAGTTCCAGGGATCGTTGAACGAAAAGAGGTAGATGATCCTGACGTTTTTACTGTCTATAATCAATTTTCAAGAGAAAATCATGGCGCATTACAGCGGACCGCTTTTCACTGGGAAGAATACTGGCGCTACGAAAACGAAGAAAGCCGAACAGCAGCTGTCTATTATAATAAAAGTGGTCACCCCACTGGTGTGCTTTTTTATTGGGTCGCCGAAGAAGTCTTTCACGTAAAAGAAATGTTTTACTTGAATCAAGAAGCCCGCAATGGATTATGGAACTTTATCTCGGCTCATTTCTCTATGGTCTACTGGGTCAAAGGCGATATTTATAAAAATGAACCTTTGGCTTTCTTGTTGGAAGACAGCCAAATCAAAGAAACGATCGAACCTTACTATATGGCACGCATCGTTGACGTAACAGAGTTTTTGAAAAAATTCCCCTTTAAAGCATTCGATCAGCCTTTTCATTTCGTTGTCTCCGATCCTGTTGCTGAATGGAATAATGGTATTTTTGGATTGAACTATGCTAAAGGTGAAGTCATCGTTTCGAATGATCCGATCGGAAAAGCGGTCCAATTAGATATCCAAACGTTAACTTGCGTACTGATGAATTATCGAAGACCTGCGTATTTGGCTCGAATCGAGCGTCTCCATACCGATTCGGATACGTTACAGTTATTGGAGACTATTATTCCTGATATGGAAGCTTATTTTGGCGACTATTTTTAATCATGTTGATAAAATGAAGGAGAATGAAAATGAATATTTACTTTGCAGCCCCCCTCTTTGCTAAAAGTGATCTGCTTTATAATGCCGATCTAGTCAATCAAATCCGAAGCACCTATCCACAAGCAGATATCTATTTGCCACAAGAAAATGCATCCATTAATGATAAGTCTGCTTATGCTGATAGTAAAATGATAGCTCAAGCTGATACAGAAAAAGTATTGGAAAGTGACCTAATGATTGCATTATTAGATGGTCTAACGATCGATCCAGGCGTAGCTTCAGAAATCGGCGTGGCTTTTGCCAAAGAAATCCCTGTCTTGGGGCTATATACAGACAGTCGCCAACAAGGAGCAGATAATCAGCAAAAGATTACTGCACTGAAAACTGTAGCCGAAAATCAGTTTCATTATTTGAATCTCTATACAGTCGGTTTGATCAAACTGAATGGAGAGATCTATTCTTCAGAAACTGCTTTACTAGAAGGCTTGGCTGCCTATCTCGGGGAGGAACAATAAATGGGTGGTAATTATAAACGTTTATTAAAACTATTTACACTATTTGGCTTCCTTGTTTTCGCATTTTCTGTTTGGGAATTCTTTCAAGGTGTCTATCCTAAACAGCAAGCACTGATTTTTCTAGTTCAAGCATTACTAGGTATTTTGTTGATCTATGTACCTGAATTCAGTAAAAAGCTGTTCCGTATTCAACTTCCCAATGCGACTATTTACTTTTATTGGTTCTTTCTGTTGATCTCGGTCTTTATGGGAACGATTTTGCATCTGATTGAAATTATTTCCTTCTGGGATAAAGTACTGCACACAGTTAGTCCGATGGTTCTGACAGCAGTTGGTTATGGGCTGATCTGTATGTTCCTAAAAGATGTTCCAGTACGAAAAGTTTCTCCATGGCTTTTTCTTCTGATGGGATTTGCTTTTGCAGGCCTGTGTGGTGTTTTTTGGGAGTTCTGGGAGTTTATCTGCGATTCGCTTGGTGGAATGAATCTGCAGCGCTATGCGACGCTAGAAGGCACCCCATTCATTGGCCGCGAGGCATTGATGGATACGATGGGTGATCTTTTGACCAACACGATCGGAGCTGTATTGATGGGATTGATTGCTTACTTCCAAGGGCGAGGCAAGCCTGATTATTTTGAAAGCTATCGTATCAAAAAAATTGAACAGTGATTTTTATCAACTGTCTGAACTAATAAAATTAGTTCAGACAGTTTTTTATCCGAATGATTTCGCAAAAACTAATTTTGACAATGATCTTTTTTTAGCAAAAATCTCCCAAATTCATTGAACCCGCTTTCATTAATAAAGGAATAAACGTTATTTAATAATTTATGTTATTGGACGAGTCCTCTTTATACCAATAATTGCAAAAAGAATTGCCTGAAATGCAGTGTATTTGATTTCACGATTCTCAAAAGGTCTGTTATAATATTTAACAATAAGTCGACCTGGAAGTCAGTAAGGAGATCGCCATGATTTTGACGGTATTTTTTCTTTTGTGCTGCATGATCTTTTCATCTATTACCTATGCCTTTTCTAAAGATGCACGAAAATTCGTCCAACCCCTGCCTATTAAAATCATTTTCATTGCTTCTGCGGCGATTGCCGTTTGGACAATGTTCTTTTCCGTGATTGCACTAGTAGCTTGGGTCGTTTAAAAAAGCATTCTTGCATGTTTCGAGTGAAGACTCGCTCCTGTGCAAGAATGCTTTTTTACTGTGCTTTTAAAATAATGAAATTTCACTTAATGGCCAGTAACGCAAGATAACTTTTCCTTGCATTTGATCGGCATCCACCACACCGAAAGAACGGCTATCTCTTGAAATCAGACGATTGTCTCCCATAACAAAATATTTTCCCTTAGGGACGGTAATAGAGAAATCTTCAGTGAATTGGGTTGCACTGGCCGCGATTTGCTGGAATAATTCCCGGTAGCTATATTCCTTTTGCAACTGATCATCCGCAAATTGCTTCTTAAAATCTTCTAAGTACTCTTCGTGATACTCTTTGCCATTGATTGTCAGGACGTCATTTTTCATCTCGATTTTATCTCCAGGCAAACCAATTAGGCGTTTCACCGCAATTTTACTGGTATCATCCGGTTCTACGCAAATAATCACGTCTTGCCGCTGATAACTTGAAATCTTGGAAGCAATCAAGCGTTGCCCATCAGCCAAAGTCGGATCCATTGAATGCCCGCTGACTTTGACAGGCGTTAAAATAAACAATCGAACGACAACAATCACCACAATAAAAGCGAGAATAAACCAATTCTCTTTTAAAAATTTCTGCATCTTATTTTATTTGCTCCTTCAACTATTTTCTCAGTAGATCCTTCATTAGAAAATAGACCTGCGTTTTACGTTTACTTCTCAATCTTACGTTTAATTTGCCTTTTCGGCAAGTAAAATCTTTTTACGAAAGTTTTTTTTTACGAGAAATTTACCAATCTTTGTTTAATAAAAAGGAAGTTCTTAAACCACATTGACGTAGCATAATAACATGATGATTTTTTTATTCAAAAGAAAAAACCTGAAAAATAGCGGAATAGGCAGAAGACTTTATTCAGGTCTTTCCCACAGTATCATTCCGTCTATCATTCAGGTAATTCAAGGGTTATTTTTCTCATTTAAGTTAGATGACTAAGAAATCTCTTATTCACTTATCGGTGTATTTTCAAAAACAAGCTGGTCATTCAACACTTCTATCGTCACTTTTGTTTTCGGCAGAACACGTCCTGCAACGATTTCTTTAGCCAGAGGTGTTTCTACCTCCCGTGTAATGAAACGTCGCAATGGTCTTGCGCCATAAGCGGGTTCGTACGAATGCTCTGCGATCCATTTTTTGGCTTCTTCTGTAATGGATAACTGAATGTCTTGATTTTCCAATCGTTGAGACAATTGAGCAATAATTTTATCCACGATACCTGTAACATTGGCTAGGCTTAGTGGCGTGAACAAAATTGTATCATCGATACGGTTCAAGAACTCTGGTTTAAAATGACCGCGTAATAGCGAACGAACATTTTCAGCCACCGATTCTGGAATCGTTCCTTCCCCAGTCACACCATCTAATAGTATTTGCGAGCCAATATTGCTCGTCATGATCAAGACCGTGTTCTTGAAATCTACCACTCGACCTTTTGAATCCGTCAATCGGCCGTCATCCAATACTTGCAATAAAATATTGAAAACATCTGGATGGGCTTTTTCGATCTCATCCAATAAGACGATCGTATAAGGGTTACGGCGAACAGCTTCTGTCAGTTGGCCACCTTCTTCAAAACCAACATAACCTGGAGGTGCTCCGACTAAACGTGACACAGAATGTTTCTCCATGTACTCACTCATGTCAATCCGCACCATATGATCTTCTGAATCAAACAGATTGACGGCTAACGCTTTGGCTAACTCGGTCTTACCGACTCCTGTTGGCCCTAAGAATAGGAAAGAACCTAATGGTCGATTCGGATCTTGGAGACCTGCACGGGAACGGATCACCGCATCACTTACTGCATCGACTGCCTCGTCTTGGCCAATCACGCGTTGATGGAGTGTTTCATTCAATTTCAGTAGTTTTTCCCGTTCGCCTTCTACCAATTTCGCAACCGGAATGCCTGTTAGGCGACCAACAACTAGTGCAATTTCGTTTTCAGTCACAGATTCTTGCACCATTCGAACGCCTTCCGCTTGGTTTTTTGCTTCCAATTCGGCAAGTTCTTTTTCTAATTGCGGAATCGTTCCATGGCGTAAAACAGCAGCGCGCTCTAAATCATAATTATTTTCAGCATCTTCTAATTCATGTTTGGCTTTGTCGATTTCTGCCCGTTTATTGGAAACCGCATTGACTTCATCTTTCTCAGTTTCCCATTGCATCTTCATGGTATTGGCTTCTTCCCGCAAATCAGCTAATTCTTCTTGCAGGTTTGCCAACCGTTTTTTAGAAGCATCATCCGTTTCTTTTTTCAATGCGGCTTCTTCAATTTCCAGCTGCATTAAACGTCGCGTGACTTGATCGAGTTCAGTTGGCATTGAATTCATTTCTACGCGGATCGTTGCACTCGCTTCGTCAATCAGATCGATTGCTTTATCCGGTAAAAAGCGATCGGTAATATATCGATCAGACAATGTCGCTGCAGCAACTAGTGCATTGTCATGAATGTTGACCCCGTGATGGATCTCAAAGCGTTCTTTTAGTCCCCGCAAGATCGAGATGGTATCTTCAACCGTTGGTTCCTTGACTAAAACTTTTTGGAAACGACGTTCCAAAGCTTTATCTTTTTCCATATATTGACGGTATTCGTCCAATGTTGTTGCACCGATCGTATGAAGTTCGCCACGAGCCAGCATTGGTTTTAGTAAATTACCAGCATCCATGCTGCCTTCCGTTTTGCCGGCACCCACGATATTGTGGATCTCATCAATAAATAAGATGATCCGTCCTTCAGATTTCTTGACTTCTTTCAAGACCGCCTTCAACCGTTCTTCAAATTCACCACGGAATTTTGCTCCAGCGATCAATGCGCCCATGTCTAAAGAGAAAATCGTTTTGTCTTTTAAGTTTTCCGGTACATCTTTTCTAACGATTCGTTGCGCCAGTCCTTCAACGATCGCTGTTTTACCGACACCAGGCTCTCCAATCAAAACAGGATTATTTTTGGTTTTTCTTGAAAGAATACGGATCACATCGCGGATCTCTTCATCCCGGCCAATGATCGGATCCATTTTTCCACTGCGGACTTGTTGAACGAGGTCCACACCATATTTTTCTAAGGCTTTGTATTGTTCTTCTTGGTTTTGAGATGTCACACGTTCTCCCCCTCTCAAAGATTCAATGGTTGCTTTTAATTCTTTTTCATTGATTCCTTGACCTTTTAAGTAATTGGTCAATGGATGGTTTTTTAGTTTCATTAATGCGAGTAAAACGACTTCAGTCGATAAATACTCATCATTGAACTCTTTTTTTAGTTGGTCTGCTTCAGAAAGCAAACGAAATAAGTTTTGACTCATGCTTTGTCCGTATTGAACATTGCCACCTTCAACAGATGGGATTTCATCCAATAGTCGGTCAACTTCCTTCTCGAAAGCATCGACATCAAGACCAGCGTCCGTATAAAAATTGCGGCCAAATTGATTGGCTTGCAATATAATTTTCCATAAATGAGCGATATCGATCTCCTGATGATGGCGTGTTACCGCTACTTGTTGTGCTTCTGCAATGGCACTTTGTAAAGTTGTTGTCATTTTTTCTGGGTTCATTGTTCTACCTCCCCGTCATTTCTAGGATTTCTCCTACATTGTAGTATACCACTTTGGTCAGTAATGGTCAAAAGATATGCAAGCACTTTTTGACTTTCTTTTTTAGCAAACTATCAGCAAAAGTTGACACGAGGAAAGCTAAGATGTTATGCTTAATGAACAATTTCTACGGAGGAAAAGCAGATGTCACGCTACTATTTTAAATTTATCTTTAAATTTATCAGAAAATCTGCTCTTAACAAGAACACGATGAAGCATTGTTAAGAGCCTACAAGCGCCGAGCGCATCTGCTTCATCAAAGACTCGGAGTGAGGTTTCTTTCTCATGCCCTGGTTTTTGATGGATACTAAAAAGATTGTAAGCTGTAGACAATGACTGTCTATGGCTTTTTTATATGGAGGAAAATCATGTTAACACTATCAAATCTATCGCAACAATTCGGCGACAAAATCTTGTATGAAGAAGTCAGCGTTCAAATCAATCGTGGCGAGAAAGTCGGACTGATTGGACGAAACGGTGCCGGAAAAAGTACCTTGATCAAAATCATTACCGGGGAGATTCTTCCTGATGAAGGCCAGGTCACTTTCCCAAAAAATCTGAAAATGGGCTATTTGGATCAATATGTCAATGTGGACGAAACCCAAACCATTCGCGATTTCTTACGCTCAGCCTTTGCTGCTGATTTTGAAAAAGAGGCAAAAATTGCTTCACTATATGGTGAATATGCTGAAACATTGGATGATGAGTTACTTGAAAAAGCCGGTGAATTACAAAATCAATTGGATCAAGGTTCCTTCTATCAAATGGACACACTGATTGCTGACTTAGCGGAAGGTCTGGGCATTGCCATTCTTGGTATGGAGACCCCACTGGTCAATTTAAGTGGTGGGCAGCGATCAAAATTAATCTTAGCAAAAATGTTATTGGAAAAACCCGATATGCTGATCTTGGATGAACCAACCAATCACTTAGATGATGAGCACATCAAGTGGCTGGTTCAATTTCTCCAAGATTTCAATGGCACCTATTTGGTGGTTTCTCATGACCAACAGTTTCTCAACCAGATCACGACGCATATCATCGATATCGAGTTTGGCAAATTAACGAAATATACCGGCAATCTCGAAAAATCACTGAAGCTCAAAGCGTTGCAAAATGAAAGTTATTTGAAACAATATGAAGCCCAACAGGCACATATCAAGAAAACGGAAGCCTATATTCGAAAATATAAAGCGGGTTCTCGTTCTACGATGGCTAAAAGCCGAGAAAAACAATTAGCGAAAATCGAACGATTAACGCCACCAACAGATGCGCCGACACCGCATATTGCTTTTCCTTATGCCCCTATCGTCACAACATTGGCGTTGGAAACAACACACTTAGAAATTGGCTATGACAAACCGCTTTTGTCACCGATCGATTTGACGATACGCTACGGTGAAAAAATCGCTATTCGCGGGTTTAATGGAATTGGGAAATCAACGTTGATCAAGACACTCTTAGGTCAGATACCGGCTATCAATGGATCGGTTTCATTTCCCCAACACACAAAATTCAATTATTTCTCGCAAGACTTAACTTGGGAACAACCATTACAAAATCCTTTGCACTATATGAGCGATAAATTTCCTAAAGCTACAATCAAAGAACTACGCCGCCAATTATCCCGTGCAGGATTGCCGAGTCAGCTGGCACAAGAAGCGCTAAAATCATTGAGTGGTGGCGAACAAACAAAAGTCAAACTTGCTGAAATGATGATGATCAAAAGCAATTTTCTTCTATTGGATGAGCCTACTAATCATATTGACCAAGCAACCAAAGATAATCTGAATGCAGCACTGGCTGATTTTCAAGGAACTGTCTTAGTGGTTTCCCACGAAGCCGATTTCTACGAAGACTTTGCAGATCGAATTATTGAATTAAGTGAATAAGTACGACACTAAAAAATCTCGAAGAAGTGCCGAAATTTCAGCGAACTAGCTGAAGTTTTTGAGGCATGCCTTCGAGATTTTTTTGATTTAGATTTAATAGGAGAAAGAAAAAGTTTCATTCCTTTGCTGACGCTTTTTCGTTCTTCAACTCTTCCAACTCAGCACTCATGGTTTTGCGTTTTTCCAAAATGACATAGACGAAACCGATCACGAATGGCCAAATAAAAGTAGCAAATCGATAAAGCAACATCGATGACGCTGCATCAACAGTCCCTACCATTGGTCCAAAAAGTAACATATAAACAAATTCAAACGAACCGATTCCAGCCGGCGTAGGAATAACACCCGATAGGATCACTGCAAAACTGACAAAAGAAAGCGTCAGTAAGAAGTCGATTTCTGGATGTTTAGGTGCCAATACTACATAAGGAATCACATACCAAGCAGCCAATTTAACGACATTCCAGAAATAGATCCGTAAAAAAGCCGTACGATCACGGAGAATCGAATAGACTGTCTCCCGTAACGAGTAAATCTGCGTATTGCAAGTATCGATGATTTTGCGCATGCTCTTACTTTTGAAAAGTTTGTCGCTGATTACCACAAAAGCGACTTGAACGTTGACACTTACAGAAAGTGCAAGTAAAAAGGCAATAATCAGAAAAGTAACGACCATACCAGCTAATATCACCCAAATCATATTTGGGGCTTTCTCAAAGAATAAAGAAAATTGAATCACTAGCCCTGCGATAGCATAAGTCAAGACCGCCAATTTATACATGACCATATGCAGCGTAGTCACACCTACACCTTGTGACAATTTCAATCCATTTTTACGATAAAAATTGACTTCTGATATCAACGTCCCAGCACCAAAAGTAATAATTCGATAGAATCCAGAGTAACAAACGGTAAATAAGCCGTCTTTCGTTGTAAACTCCGGTTGAAATCCTACAGCGATCTCTTTGACGGAACGTCCTTCAATAAATAAGTAAATTGTTCCTAACGCCATCACTGCTGTAACGATCGACAGACTGGTTTGTCTTAATTCCGCCAAAATATCAGTCATAGAGCTGCGAATAAAATAGTACATCGCACCTAAGATCACGACCATTAATAGCAGGTTTAAGGCAAATTTCACTTTTGCTTTCATTTTTAACTCCTTAGGCAAACTTAATAAACAATAGAAGATCTACAATCACACCGAAAGCAAAAAAAATATAAAATTTACGTTTGCGTGTTTTATGGTGAAAAACGCGTTGCGCGATCAATCCACCGATTCCGCCGCCAATCAATCCCATAAACAACAGATTCCATTCAGGGACACGCCATTTTTTTCTTACGGCTTGGTATTTATCATACCCCATCAAGCCAAAAAGATAAAGATTCGCTATAAGTAAATAAAACCACAATGGATTTTGTATAAATTCTGTCATCATTTCTCCTCTGGTTGATATTATTTAGCATCCAAGTCTTCTTCTTGAACACGGACACGAAGTGCCTGTTTCATCACCTTCATTTTAACAGGCAGATTATCTGTCGGATCGCCATCAGTTCGTGTATAAACAGTTTTTTCCTGAGCACGAATCTCAATTTCATTTGCAGTAAAGTACTCGACACCTGGCACTTTCGCAATACGACCACGTATGATCCGGGGCAAATAAATAATGAATTCCAATAGATTGAGTTTTGGCAATAAAATCATGTGAAACAGCCCGTCATCTGGTCGTGCCAACTCGTCGAAATTGGTAAATCCGCCAGCTGAATTGGACATGACTACTGTTAACAATTGACTCTTGCCACGCCAGCGTTTTCCGTCTGCAATAATTTCTAATTTGTATTGTTTCTTTTTGAATAAATAATGGAAAAACCGCTTGGTAAAAGCGAGTGGTCCGAACTGTTGTTTTTCTTCTTGCGAAGTAGCCGCTGCCGTATCGGCCAGCAATCCGATGGTCATCGTCGAGATCATCATGGAGTCATTGACCAATCCATAATCAATTTGTCGATCAGTCCCATTCAATATCGTTTCAAATGCTTCTTCAGGTTTGAGAGGAATCCCTAACATACGGGCAAAGTTATTGACCGTTCCGCCTGGAATAATTGCCACTGTCAGCTTATCTAACTGATCCACAAATGTTTGCAGCGCATGATGGATTGTACCGTCTCCACCAATGATTGCAATCGTATCGATTTGATGTTCTTTCGCATTTTTTTGGATTGTTTCCGGCTCAATATCAGGATTGGAAGGTTGCAAGACTGCTTCACTTTTAGGATCATGTTCTTCTAGATAGTTCTTAAAAGACTCTGCAGTATCCTTGGCATCGCTTTTACCAGCCGTATCATTATATAAAACCATGATCTTCATATTTTTCACTTCCTAAATAAAATAGGGCTGCGAATGGTGCAGACTTCTGCATCAAGTCTCAGCCCATTATTCAACTCATTTTTCATTATCAAGCGATATTTTTCTACTTGAAAACGAAACAAAATAAAGTTCTACTGTGCGTTTTTTTCGGCAATCTTCACGATTACATCAGTTGCTTTTTTCATTGATTCCAAGGAAACAAATTCATAGCGTCCATGCATATTTTCACCACCGGCAAAAATATTTGGTGTCGGAATCCCTAAATAAGAGATCTTCGATCCATCTGTTCCGCCTCGAACTGGTTCGATCACTGGCTCGATACCCAGATCTTCCATTGCAGACTTAGCTAACTCAATAATACTCATGTCTTTTTCAATGATTTCTTTCATGTTGTAGTATTGATCATATAAATCCATTTGGATTCTTGCTTCGTCAAATTGGGCATTCATTTTTTCTTGGATTGTAAGCAATTGTTTTTTACGATTTTCAAACGTTTCACGATCATGATCACGAATGATATACGCCATTTTTGCTTCTTCGACGGTTCCATTCAACGCCATCAGATGGAAAAAGCCTTCCGCACCATCGGTTTTTTCCGGCACTTGATCTGTTGGCAATTGATTATGAAAATCAATCGCCAATTGCAAAGCATTGATCATCGTATCTTTTGCGGTTCCTGGGTGCACATTTTTCCCTTGGATCGTCAGTTCAGCTTGGGCAGCATTGAAAGTTTCATATTGCAACTCACCCACTGGACCGCCATCCATGGTATAAGCAAAATCAACATTGAAATCAGCCACATCAAATTTATCAGCCCCCACCCCAATTTCTTCATCTGGTCCAAAGGCGATTTTGATTTCTCCGTGTTTGATTTCAGGATGGTTAAGCAAAATTTCCATCGCCGTCAAAATCTCTGCGATACCTGCTTTGTCATCGGCTCCTAAAAGCGTGCTGCCATCTGTCGTAATCAATGTTTCTCCACGATAATTTTTCAAATTAGGAAAGTCTTTGATATTCAGTGTAAATTTGCCCTCTTTATCCAATTTGATCGTTGACTCACCGTCATAGTTTTCAATAATTTGGGGATCCACATTCACCGCGTTAAAATCCGCCGTATCCATATGTGCGATAAATCCAATGGAACGAACTGGTTCGGAAACATTACTTGGTAACGTACCAATCACAAAACCATTTTCCTCATTATAATGGACATCATGAAGTCCTAATTCTTCCATTTCTTTTTGCAATGTCTTGGCAAACGCCACTTGCGTTTGTGTGGAGGGTGTTGTTTGGCTTGTCGCATCAGAACGAGTTTCCGTCTTTACATATCTTAAAAAACGCGGTAATAAATTTTCGTACATAATTGATCACTCCTATTTATATTGGAATGGATTTGTGGAAGTCTCTGAAGGAATAAAGTCTACCTGCCAACCTTCTTCCGCTTTCCATTCATTGAATTTTTTGATAAAACGAGGGATACATTCCCGTTCAATGTTATGACCTGGATCGATTGCCGTCAAGCTGTTTGCTTGTATATCATGAGCGGTGTGATAACTGATGTCTCCAGTAATATACACATCTGCTTTGGCCTTCACGGCTTCTTGATAAAACTGTTCGCCACTGCCGCCGCATATAGCAATCCGTTGAACGTTTTGCCGCTTTGCTTTTGGTTCGATCAAACGCAACCCCTCTAACTGAAAAACACTTTTGATTTCATCGATGAAATCTTCCAACAAAACAGGTGCTTTTAATTGACCTACTCGCCCGATCCCATAATGCTGAGACAAGTTATCCAAGGAATAAAGGTCATAGGCGGGTTCTTCATAGGGATGCGCCTCAACCATCGCTTGCAACACCTTTTCGGTGATGGTTTCTGGGAAAATCACTTCGATTTTTGCTTCTTGTACCGACTCTTCTTCCCCAATTTCACCAATCGCAGGATGCGCATCCTCTTGAGGAGTAAAACGGCCGGTACCAATCAGAGAATAGCTGGTGTTTTGATAATTTCCTTGCTGTCCAGCTCCAGCTTTTCCTAAAGCTTTCCTCATTGATGCGCCTTGCTCAATTGGAACAAAAACAGCCAATTTTTTCATTTTGATTGTATGGGTGGGAACGAGATACGTGGTTTCTTCTATTCCAAGCATTTCACAAAACCAGTCATTCAGCCCATCATGAATAATATCCATATTCGTATGCGCAGCATAGACTGAAATATTATGTTTGATCAAATCCATATACATTTTTTGTTGCGGATCATCGGCTCTCAAACGACGTATGGAACGAAAAATCGGTGGATGTTTGGCAACAATGAAGTCTACTTGTTTTTCAATTGCTTCTGCAACGACTTCTGGACGAACATCTAGTGTCATCATTACCCGTTGGATCTCATTGTCCAACGTTCCGATATGCAATCCCACTGGATCACCATCTTCTGCTAACCATTGCGGACAATATCTTTCGAAACGTTCAATAAACGTTCTAGCTAACATTATTCCAGCACCTCCTTGATCCAATCAATCTGTTCGTTTAACTCACTTATTTTATCTTGAGGAGGAATTGCCGCTTTCTCTAGTTCTTGCAAAACGATTTCTCGCTGCTGCAATTCATGGGCCCATTTTTTATAAAAAACGAGATTTTTTTCTTTCAATAAACACGGGCCAAAAAATAATTCTTGTGGTGTATAGATTTTACTGCCTTCTTCAGCTACGATGATTTCGTAGTTTTTATGGTTTTCTTCAATCAGTTCTTCGTGTAAAATCATGTAATTATTCTCCTGAAGCCATTCTCGCAAAGTCCGCTCCCCCACATTGGGTTGCAAGACAAGGCGCTCCTTCCCAGTAATTTTCTGCTGAGATTTTCCATTTTCTAAAATTGTTCGAATCAAAGTGCCACCCATACCAGCAATAACCACCGTATCAATCTGATCATCAGGTTGGATTGCAGCTAACCCATCTGCTAAGCGAACAGTGATTTTGTCGCTCAAGCCATTTTTTTCGACTTGCCGTGAAGCAGATTCGAATGGTCCTTTTACAACTTCACCTGCTACTGCATACTGAATTTTATTTTGTAGCATCAATGCCACGGGTAAATAGGCATGATCTGATCCAATATCTGCCAAGCGGGCTTGATCCGGAATCTGTTCGCCAACACGAGTCAATCGCAGGGATAATGATTGTTCGTTCATAACGTCACTCCTTCAGAAATAGTATATCATTCTTTATTGCATTTTAAAGGGAGAGTTTTTACTCCTTTTATTTACGGCTTTACTTCGCCTAGAGTTACTTTTGCACTTTTCGTAAAGAAAACTTGCATATCTTGCTTTTCAAACCAATCGTTGTGATCCATATGAAGGTTACTGCGCTCCCTTCGGCCGCCTAGTACTGCTCATCATCTGCTCTGTCTTGCTTCGCAAGCCAATCGCAGTGATTCATACGAAGGTTACTGCGCTCCCTTCGGTTACCTAGTACTGCTCATCATCTGCTCTGTCTTGCTTCGCAAGCCAATCGCAGTGATTCGCAGCAAAACGCGTTGTCCGTTGGGACAACGCGTGGGGTTATTGCACAATTTCAACTGTTTTGATTGAATTTCCTGGAACTTGAGGTGGGATTGACATAGTCATTACTGGCAAGCCTGACAATGTGACTTGGACCGTTGTTCCTTTGGTCAACTCAGAAACTTGACCTTCAAATGATTCTTGCGGTGCGTGTAGGATCACGCCGTCTGTTTGAAAGTTAGGAACAATCGTTTCTTGATCGTCGACTGCTTCGATATCATTTAGAAAAATCTGTATCGTTTCGTTGTCGCCAGCTGTTGCATTTTCTTGAAGAACTCCTGTAAAAATAGTCGTTGCCTCGCTTTCGACAGTGCTATTTGTCGTGCTTTCATCGTTTTTAGTTGTTTCACTCATCGAATCATTATCTGACGGCGAACCGCAGGAAGCTAATAATAAGGTTGTCAAAGCCAAACCTAAAATCGTCAATTTCTTCATAAGAAGTTCTCCTCTCTTCTATATTTCCGAATTCCGGCGATTTTTGCCAGTCATTTGGATCTCTTTTGTCAAGTAACGAATTCGTTCCATGATCCGCTTGGCTTTCAATGGCTCTGATTCTCCACGTTGAGTAACGGATAGATGCTTCTCTAACTCTTGCATGGAAAAGTTAGAGGAAAAGAACGTTGGCAGTTGTTCTTGCATCCGATATTGCAGAATGACACCAAAGACTTCATCACGGATCCAGCTGCTCATGGCATCTGCACCAATATCATCCATCATTAGGATGGGGGCTTTTTTAACTGCATTGAGTTTGTCGCCAACCAAGTCTTTGCCGATTGCTTGTTTCATTTCGACAGCAAATGTCGGGAAGTGAACAAGGGTCGTCGTATAACCTGCTTCCGCAAGGTCCCGGGCAATTGCCCCTAGTAAATAAGTTTTGCCGATCCCAAAACTTCCCACCAGATATAATCCTTTGTGAAAAGCCCTTGGATCGTTTTTTAGGTTTTCAATAAACTCGACTGCAGCCATCAAAGCTTCGCCCCGGCCGGGAGTACTTTCATACTGAGCAAAATTGGCCTCTTGAATATCTTTCGGCATATCCATTGCTTTGATGCGACTACGGATCTCTTCTTGTCGTTGATGCGCTAAAAGCTCTTGCGTGGGCACATAAGTGACATCGATAAAATGAAAGTTCAACGCTAGTCGTGGCTCATATCCAGGTGCGATCATCGTAGGGTCATTCAAACGAAACTTTCGTTTTTCTTGAACAAATTCATAGAGTTTCGCATAACTTTTTTGGATATCTGCATCTGTCAGTTCCTCCCGATGTTCTGCAATGAATTCTTTGACATCCGGATCTTTCAATACGTCCCCCATCATTTCTGAGAAACGATCGCGATAGTTTCGTTTGTCTAAAATTTTTGATAGATTCTTCCCAACATCTTCCATTAATTGTCACCTGCTTTCTTTTGCAAGTAGGCTTGCAGTTTTTTGTCGATCTCTGCCTGACGTTCTGGGGATAATGTCGTTTCTTCAACTGGTTTTTCGGCCCAGCTTGGCAGTTTTTCTTCACGAATGATCTTTTTAGACGGGCTTTGCGGCCGTGTGCGTTTTTCTTTTGCTTCTTTAACTAAGTCCCGTACATGCTTGATCGCTTCTTCCGCGGTTTTTACTTGCAATTCAGACCATTGTGCCGCAATGTTATTGACATAACTTGCTGGCAAAGCCGCATTGTTCTGTACCACTAACACATAATGAATAAGAACATTGATCACACTATTGGATAATGGCGAGCGTTCCACTAAGCTTTTTAGCAGCCATTGTTCGGAGTCTGTGACAAAGCTCTTTTTTTCAGCTTTGATTGCTTTCAAGAATGCCATCGGCGCATTATTCTCACTTTCGCGGATCAATGCTAGATCGTTATCACTATACCCATTTTGTTTTAATGTATTAAATCGTCGGATCTCTTCATCTGAAGTGGGATCCACTTTATTTACAGTTTTGGTAAAACGCGTCCGTGTTTTTTGTAAAATCAATTGTTCTAATGCCTTCTGATCGATTTTCCCAGTAGTTAAAGAAACCGAATCTGTCATCAGATCCAACAGCTCCATCACATCATAGCCGTATAATGAATGGTATAGGAGTAGTTTTTGCCGAAAATCTTTATCGAAATTGTCTGCACGGATGTAGCGACGTTGAGCTTCATAAAGAAGAAAATCCCAATCTAGTTGTTGTTCATCTAACACCAGTCTGCTTTGAGTGTCTTGGAATTTGCCATTGACTTCCTGTAATTCCTCTTCATTGGCTGCAAATTGTTGTGTATCCAAGCGATAAGCATCCATAAAAGAAGCCGTAACTTCTTGATAGCCTTCTGCTTGCCATTTTGCTGGTTGGAACAACGAAACAAGTTGTCGAAACTTTCGCTCTCCAACATGGTTAAGCAATAAGAAACTATAGAGTTCATCTTGAAAGAAATCGCTCGCATGAACTGGCTCTTGCAGGTGATACAAAAATGTGATTCCTAACTCGTCATCTTCTTTTTCAAACGTTTTGAGTAAGCCGATTCCTTCTAACTTATTTCGTGCTTGAATAAAACGCTGTAACCCTACATTCATCGCATTCAAAATATCTAGATGAATAAACTCACTTTCTTGCGGATCCTGCTGATCCGCAGTCAGTGTCAGATAGAGTGCTAAGGCATCACTTTCGATGATTGGCTGATAAAGATGAATCAGCGCATCCTTCCCTTCAGTTGTTAGTGGACGACTTTTGAAGACACGATACAATTGATTTGGTAATATGTTGCCCACCATTCAGGGACCTCCTATTCCTCTTGATTGTCTGCTGTTTCTTGCGGATCACTTGGTTCTTTTGCCTTTTCAACGATGTCCTGCAATTCTTTTAAGAAGACTGACATATCTTTGAATTGGCGGTAGACACTAGCAAACCGAATGTAAGCAATCTCATCTAAGTCGACTAGATCTTCCATGACATATTCGCCAATCATCGTTGTCGAAACTTCATTTTCACCTAGTGCTCGCACACGATTCTCCACATGATCAACAATTTTTTCCATTTGTTCCATTGTAACGGGTCTTTTTTCAGCAGAGCGTATCAACCCTCTTAATATCTTTTCACGATTAAATTCTTCACGAGCGCCATTTTTCTTAATAACTAATAATGGTGCTTCTTCAATTCGTTCAAATGTGGTAAATCGATAACCACAGTTTTCACATTCGCGGCGGCGGCGAATCACGCGACCATCGTCGGCTTGGCGGCTATCAATCACTCGAGAATTGTTATGATGACATTTTGGACATTGCATAGTTCCACCCCGTTCTCTCTTCCGTGTCTCGAATGATGGCGAGACAGCGATGATTTATATGCTTAATTATAACATGAAATTCTTTTATCTAATAGGTAAAGTCTTTCAAGCGAAAGAAATATTACAAATTTAAATAATGTGACGGTTGTTTTTTTAGCCACAAAAGAAAAACGACAGAATCAATTCTGTCGTTCTCCTCCTTATCTCATTTGTAACAGTGACACAAACTCATCCAGAGTTTCCCGTTGTTCCATTTGTTGGTTGCATTGCTCACTGTCGCGACAAATGTAATTTCCTCGTTTGGTGTATGTTCCATCGCCACCACTTTTTGTCAACGATAAAAACATGGAGACAGTAGACTCATGCTGACATAAAGGACAGATTCCTTTTTTTACTTCTGTAGATAAATGACCATAGATTCCTTGGTAGCCTTTTTGAGTATTTACGATCATAAATTTACTTTGACTGCCGATGTCATCCCAAGCCAAATACGTATAATCACGAAGGTCTGTTTGGGAAAAATCAGGTACTTTTAATTTTTTTACTTTACGAAACAGTTTCTCTGTTTGTTTGACTGAAGGCACTTGAAAAGGTCGGACATTCTTTTTTAGTGCTTCAAGAATGGTCAAGCTCTTTGACATCGTCAAAGATGAATCAAAAAATTGACGAATCAGAGACTGTGCTTCTTTGTCCTCCTCAGAAAAAAATGGTTGAATGGCTTCTTCAGTTAACATTTCAACTGTGCGAATCGTATGGCGATCATTAACAGACTGATAAGTCCGAACTAATTGTTGGACTTGATGTTTGATGAAATGAAATTGATAGGGTTCAATGGTGGTCATAATAGATATCGATCCTCTCTTTAATGAAAAAACAAAAGATATTACTGATAAATTCCTCTGACCACAGTCAAGGACAATGCAGAATTCAGCATTTGTTGACCACCTCCTGGACTTCCCTTTTTTTTATGGAAAGTCATTGGCTATTATAGTTTTTCCTTCAGGGGTTGTCAATCATTGTCCGCAGACAGCATCCTTTTCTTGTCAAAGTGGAATTATTGATACCTTTTAAAACAGGATTTCCTTCTTTTTTATCTATTTATATTGATTGACGAATATGGTTTATCATAAAAAAACTCCAGATCCTGTCTAGAGTTTTTCTTCGATTCCTGTATAATGTTTCAAATGATCAGCATCCCGTCGTTCGGTTGAAGAGATCTTTGCAGCATCTGTGTCTTCATTTTCGTTTAACAATCGGTCCCGACCAAGTGTTTCTGATGTTTTATCACCTGGTTGAGCATCTAATTCATCATGCCGATCCTCAATTTCGTCTACCTGTTGTTGACGGTGATCTTTTTTGGCTTTTGCTTCATTTGCCTGTTCTTTTCCTTCTTGTTCCATTTTTTCATTATTGATCCATTCACCAATTTTTTCTTTTGCAGAACCAACAATTACATCTTTTTCGTCTTTCAATGATCCCATGATGATTCCTCCTTTTTTATTAGCATAGCAAGAATTTCTTCGATTGACAAAAGATACGTATGCGCTTCATTTAAAGATATGGTATACTGAATCAAATTTTCAGAATATTCTTTGACAAGGAGCAGTTTATGGACATCTTAAATTTTGAAGACATCCAGTTGGTTCGCAAGCAAACTGTTTTGTTGCAAGACATCAACTGGCAAATTGCTAAAAATCAGCATTGGGCACTTTTAGGATTAAATGGTGCTGGCAAAACACTTTTATTACAACTGATCATTGGGATGATCTGGCCGACTTCTGGCAAACGGCAAGTTCTAGGTCAAGTCTACGGAAAAACATCTGTGCCAGACCTTCAGCGCAGAATTGGTTGGATAAGTGCGACCTTGCAAGAGAAGATTCCTGCTCAGGAGCTCTCAGAAATGGTCGTTCTATCGGGAAAATATGCTAGTATCGGTATTTATCAAGACTACCAAATGAAAGACTTGAACCAAGCTATTGCCATTCTTTGTTCAACTGGCGGCAGTCAACTGATTGGCCAGCCATTTCATCAGTTATCTCAAGGGGAACGTCAATTAGTCTTAATCAGCCGCGCTTTGATGGCAAATCCCGAATTGTTGATTTTAGATGAACCTTGTAATGGATTGGATCTTTTTGCTCGAGAAGAATTGCTAAGTCGAATTGGCGAGATGGCGCACAAGGAATCACCTACGTTGATTTATGTGACCCACCATACAGAAGAGATTTTACCGATTTTTGACCATATCATGATGCTGAAAAATGGTAAAATCCACGCTTCTGGCAAGCGCCAGCAAATTTTTAACGAAAAAACGTTATCTGCTTTTTATGGGAAACCTGTTTTTTTCCATGAAGTCACTTCCGATCGCCTGGCAGTTTTACCAAAAAGCAACTCACTAAACAAAAAATGAAACAAAAAAAGAGACAGCGACAACCAAAGCCTCTTTCCAGATATCCTTTCTAACTTCAGTTTCCAGCAAACGACAAAATAATGCGTCAACTGTTAGCTTTTCAGAAATAAAGGGGGCTCCTTTGTGCCGGTGTCTCTGTCTTAATTCTTTCTTTTAGCAAGCCATTCTTGAACTTGCGTCTTAACTTCTTCAATGGTTCCTTGATTGTCAAAGAGGATATCTGCCCGTTTGCGCTTCTCTTCTATTGGCATTTGACTATTGATACGTTGTTGGGCTTCGATGCTGGTTAAATGGTCTCGCTTCATCAGTCGCTGCAACTGGATCGATTCCGGAAGATAGACGACCGCTACTTGATCTAGCAGGGATTCATAACCAGTTTCGTATAACAAAGGAATATCTACGATCACAAGATCAGCTTTTGCTTTCATGACTTCAATCTGTCGTAGGATTTCTTTACGGATAAAGGGCCCTAATGTGCGGTTCAGCAATTCCCGTTTATTGTCATCCGCAAAAATGATTTTTCCTAATTTTTTCCGAGCTAGTGTCCCATCGGGATTGATGACCTCTGGCCCAAAAACAGTTTTGATTTTTTCAAGCCCTGGCATCCCTGGCTCCACCACTTCACGAGCAACGATATCAGCATCGATGATTGGGATACCAGCTTCTTCAAAGCACTTGACAACGGTACTCTTGCCAGTAGCAATCCCGCCCGTTACACCTACAACCAAGCTCATCTTTCTGTCCCCGCGTGTAATTGCTGGCAGAATGGACAATAGTGGGTCCCTCGTTGTGCAACTTTTGTTTTTACGATCGGGGTACCACAGCGGACACAAGGATTGCCGGTTTGACCATAAACGTGTAGAGAGACTTGGAAATGCCCCGCTTCGCCTAACGCATTCAAATAGGTCCGAATCGTTGTGCCTCCTGCCTCCACTGCTCGGGCTAAGACATCAATGATCGCCCGATGCAACAAGTTAATTTCGGCTTCATTCAGTGTCGCTGCCGATTGCTCAGGATGAATCTTTGCTTCCCATAAAGCCTCATCCACATAGATATTGCCTAAACCTGTCACAAGCTTTTGATCTAAAAGCAGCGGCTTGATGGCTTTTTTTGATTTCTTTAGGTCACGAGTAAAGTCTGTCAACAGAAACAGTTCCGGCAATGGTTCCGGCCCCAACTGCATGATTCCTTTATACGTACTGCTCTGGTCTTTTTCAACTAAAGTCATACGTCCAAATTTTCGCACGTCCCGATAATGCAATTCACTGCCATCAGTGAAATGAAAAATCACATGCGTGTGTTTGTCCGGCACCCCTTCTTTTTCAAAAAATTCATACTTGCCTTCCATGCGTAAATGGGAAATCAGATCATAATCGGTCAATTTGAAAATCAAGAATTTGCCTCGACGATCAAAAGCTTGAAATTGTTGTCCTTTTAGCATCGCTGCAAAAATCGGTACTTCTGGAGATTCAATGATCCGGGGCCAACGAATCTCCATTTCTTTGATCGTTTTATTTAAAATCAGTTTCTCTAGTCCTCTGCGAACTGTTTCCACTTCTGGTAATTCCGGCACAACATTTCACCTCATTTATTTTGCTTCATACCACGTTTTGCCCCAGTTACTATCTGTCAACAATGGCACATGCAGTGAGACAGCATTTTCCATGACTTCTTTGACAAGAGCATCTAAGCGTTCTAATTCATCTTCTGGTACTTCGAAGACAAGTTCATCGTGGACTTGTAAAAGCATCGTTGCTTGTAATTTTTCATCCTTTAGACGACGATCCAAATCAATCATGGCAATTTTCAAAATATCTGCGGCACTGCCTTGGATCGGTGTATTGATTGCTGTACGTTCTGCGAATGTCCGCAAATTAAAATTGCGGGAATTGATATCTGGTAAATAGCGACGACGATGATACAATGTTTCCACATAGCCTTTGTCTTTCGCTTCACGGACAACTTCTTCCATATAAGTTTTGACCCCTGGATATTTTTCAAAGTAGGTATCAATATATTGCTGCGCCGCTTTGCGAGTGATCCCAAGATTTTGGGAGAGACCATAATCAGAGATACCATAAACGATCCCAAAGTTGACCGCTTTTGCTTGACGTCGCATGTTTGGTGTAACTTCTTCTGGAGTGGAGATCCCAAAGACTCGCATAGCGGTACTTGAATGAATATCTTGTCCTTCTACAAAGGCCGCTTTTAAATGCTCATCATTCGAGATATGGGCTAAAACCCGCAGCTCGATCTGAGAATAATCCGAAGAATAAATGACCCAATCTTTGGCTCTTGGAACAAAGGCTTCTCGAATTTTCCGCCCTTCTTCTAATCGGATTGGGATATTCTGCAGATTTGGATCAACGGAACTCAAACGTCCAGTTTGTGTTAAAGTCTGCACGTAACGGGTATGGACTTTGCCATCTCCTTGAATCACTTTAAGCAGTCCTTCCACATAGGTGGATTGGATTTTGGCAATTTGACGATAGATCAAAATGTCTTCGACGATCGGTGCCTGTTCCTTCAACTGTTCCAAAACATCCACTGCCGTTGAATAGCCAGTCTTAGTTTTCTTGATCACTGGCAGCCCCATTTTTTCAAATAAAATCACGCCTAATTGTTTTGGCGAATTTAAATTGAACTCTTCGCCAGCTTCTTGATAAATCTTTTGTTCGATTTCATGCAAACGTTCTGCAAATTCGCCCTTCATCTGATGCAAACGAGAAGCGTCCACGCGAATCCCAGTGATTTCCATCTCTGCTAAAATTTTTGATAATGGCAATTCCATATCAGTAAAGAGTGCAGTCTGATTTTTCTCTGCTAGCTCTTTCGCCAAACGGACAGAAAGGTAGTTGATCGCCGCAACTTTTCGAGCTAAATGAGCGAAAAAGACTTCTTCATCTGCCGGTAGTCCTCGTTTCGCACCTTTGCCATAGATAGCTTCGTCCGATTGAATCGCATCAAATCCATAATGCTTAGCAACACCAGCAATATCATTATTTGAATCATTGGTATCTAGCAAGTAAGCAGCTAATAATGTATCAAAGACAATCCCTTGTGGTGCAGTCGCATAACGATTCAGCGCCACATACGTTCGTTTTGCATCATAGACTTTCTTCTGTGAAGAGGCATTTTTTAGCCAAGCAATAAAATACTCATTTTCAAAGAGATCATCTTGATTGGTCACATAAATTTTTTGCTGATTCCCCCAAGCGACACCAACGATATCTTCTAAATGATAGTTATCGCCCAGCATCTCGATATAAAGAGCCATATCCTCAGTAAACATTTCCGGAGTGACCTCTGTTACAACGTCAAAAAGAATATCTTCCATTTCTTCCGGTTCAGTCACCACATTTAATTTTTCCAAGAAAGAATTGAAGTTCATTTCTTGATAGAATGGAATCAATTTATCCAGATCTTTTCCTTCGTACTTCAATGAATCAATGGCCACATCCACTGGCGCATCCAAATCGATCGTTGCCAATTTTTTTGACAAAAAGGCTATCTCTTTATCATTGAGCAAGTTTTCTTTCATCTTGCTTGGTTTCATCTCATCGATATGCTCGTAGATTCCTTCAACTGAACCATATTCTTTCAAAAGTTTGATGGCCGTCTTTTCACCGATTTTTGTGACACCGGGAATGTTGTCAGAGGCATCTCCAGCTAATCCTTTCATATCAATGATCTGTAATGGCGCTAAACCATCATATTTTTCTGCAACGTGTTCTGGCGTATAACTTTCGATCTCGCTGACACCCTTTACTGTGATATCAACCTTCACATGGTCGGTAGCCAATTGGGTCAAATCGCGATCTCCAGATAATACCACAACATCAAATTGCTCTTTGTCAACTTTTTGTGCCAATGTGCCGATAATATCATCCGCTTCATAATTGTCCAGTTCATAATACTGAACACCTAAAGCGGTGATCAGTTCGCGAATATAGGGCATTTGTTCCTTGAATTCTCCAGGCGTTTTTGAACGGCCGCCTTTATATTCCTCATACATCGCAGTCCGAAAAGTTGTTTTGCCCGCGTCGAAAGCCACCAGGACATGAGTTGGCTGTTCTTTTGCCATTACATTTTCAAACATGGTGTGAAAAGCGTAAATCGCATTGGTATGCAAACCATTGTTGTTTTTAAAACGTTCCAATGAATTGTGCAGTGCAAAAAAAGCCCGAAATGCGACACTATTTCCGTCAACTAGCAATAATTTATTTTTTGTCATTTGAATAACTCCTCACCTCAAAAGTTCTCTCTTATTCTATCAAAGAAATCCATGAAAAGCGATGGATTGCCTTTGTTCGATTAAGCCAATTGCAAAAAAAAATGCGAGTTTCCTCGCATTTCCTCATTAGTTGTTTTTACCAAAGATTCGCAAAATCGCTAAGAACAAGTTGATAAAGTCAAGATACAACTGTAATGCCATGAAGACAGCCATTCCAGTATTTGCTTGGCCATTCGTTGCTTGGTATAGATTACGGATCTGTTGGTTGTCATAGGCAGTGATTCCCATAAAGACAAATACTGTCACGATCGACAAGAAAAAGTCAACTGGACCACTATGCAAAATAAACACATTCAGCAATGTCGAAATGATGATCCCGATCAACATGCCGTAGCCGATTCGTCCCACAACACTTAAATCACGTTTTGTCATGATACCAAATGCTGACATTACGCCGAAAGTGATCGCTGCGGAAACAAATGCACCTGCGATCGATCCGAAGTCATAATACATTAGTGTAACTGACAGCGTCACCCCATTTAAAAGGGAGTAAACCAGATATCCTGCTATGGTCAGCGAAGGATTCTTTTGCGCTTTTGCGCCTAAGACCAAGACCAAAATAATTTGAAGGATCCATAACCCTGTAAAGCCTAGTGGAAAATTACGGATAAAATTCATTGTTTGTTCTGCAAATACTTGTCCGAAAAAGTAGGCAGACACTGCGCTGATTCCTAGTCCTACAGCAAAAAATAGATAGACTTTGGAATAAAAACGATTGAGCCCTTGGGCATTAACTACTTCATTGTTCATTTTCTTCACCTTCCTCTACGATTTTTGGAGGTTGGACCATCACTACTGCATCCAACACACGATCTTCTTGCGTATTGACAGCTTCAACAGAGATCGTCACTACGTCTTTCATCTTATCGACTTTGATCACTTCGAAATCGAAGGTCAACGTCTCATAATGAAAAACAGGTTCAATAAAGTTCACCGAAAAATTCACCACATGAGAACCTGGTCCTGGCAAATGTTTAGAAATCGCACTTGTAATAATCCCCATCAACATTACCGAAGGCACGATTGGCCGTTGGTATTCTGTTTTTTGGGTATAGTCATGCTGAATATAAAGCGGATTGGCATCATTTGTCAAACCGAGATACAACAAAAGCTGACTGTCTTCGATCGATTCTGTTAAAGATAACGAATCGCCTTCCTCGATTTCATCAATTTTCTTACCTAGTTTTCGCGGTTTACCAATGTTCAAATTTATTTCCTCCAAAATAAATAATTTTACTCTGATTTCATTTTATCAGATGCAGATAAAAGTGCAAGTTCGTGGTGCGATGTCCCAAAAAAGCAAAAACGGGGCGCTGACTTTTGTCAAATCGATGCGAGCAATAGCAACGAAGGCTAAATAGTAGGTCTCACTGGTTGATTTTGTATCATAGTTCTGTTGACAGCCAGTGCAAATGAGATATCATTTGTTTCGTTGATCTGCTCGGGTGATTTGATTTGGTCATCGCTCCGTATTTTTTATAACACGTTTCGAGTCGTATTACTCAACAACTTTTCATAGGCTGATTCAAACTTTTGTACGTCCCCGGCACCCATGAAAATGATCACAGCATCTTGATGATCCAATAATGGTGACACATTCTCTTCTTTGATCACTTGTCCACCCTTTTGAATCTTGTTCCCAAGATCTTCAATTTTCACATCGCCGCGAGATTCCCGAGCCGAGCCAAAGATATCGCATAGATAAACGCTATCGGCTAGATCCAATGCCTCTGCGAATTCGTCCATCAATGCAATCGTTCGGGTAAAGGTATGGGGTTGGAAAACAGCGATAATTTCTTTTTCAGGGTATTTTTGGCGTGCGCCGTCAATTGTTGCTCTGATTTCTGCCGGATGATGAGCATAATCATCAACGATTGTCATATCAGCGACTTTCTTCTCACTGAAACGACGTTTAACACCAGGAAATGACAACATTTCTTCCGCAACTTCTGTCATATCCAGCCCTTCTTTATAGGCTACTGCAATGACCCCTAAAGCGTTGTTGATATTATGTTGGCCAAATGCCGGTAACACGAAATGACCGATGTTTTCATTATGGATATAGACATCGAACTCAGAACCTGTCGTTGTACGCTGAATGTTTTTTGCTTGTACATCATCATCATCATTCACACCATAATAATAGATCGGTACATCTGCTTCTAATTTTCTTAAATAGGCATCGTCACCAAACGCAAAGATTCCTTTTTTGACTTGCTTGGCCATCGATTGAAAAGCTGAGAAAACATCGTCGATCGATTGATAATAATCAGGGTGATCAAAATCGATATTCGTCATGATCGCATAATCTGGAGAATACGCTAAAAAATGACGACGATATTCACAGGCTTCAAATGAGAAGAACTCTGCGTTAGGGTCTCCATGACCTGTTCCATCGCCAATCAGAAAACTAGTTGGACGAACACCGCTCAACACATGGGACAATAGACCTGTCGTACTGGTTTTACCATGAGAACCAGTGACTGCAATACTTGTGTAAGGTTGGATGAATTTACCAATAAAATCATGGTAACGCGTAATTTCTAACCCTAATTCCTTCGCACGAAGGATTTCTTCGTGGGTATCCGGAAAGGCATTTCCTTGGATAATCACCATTTCTGGCTGAATATTCTCTTTATCGAAAGGCAGTAATGTGATTCCGGCTTTTTCCAGATCACGCTGTGTAAAGAAGTACTCTTCCACATCTGAACCTTGTACATGATAGCCCTTTTCATGCAGAACCAAAGCCAATGAACTCATGCCGGAACCTTTGATTCCAACAAAATGATATACTTTGTCTTGATTTTCCATTTTTTAAAATCCTCTTTTCTCAAGTTCACATTACAATAAACGCATGTTTATTAACATTTAGATTTGTTGCACGTCCTACATTATCATACAAAATGAAAAAAATAGCAACGAGTTTTGTTTTTGGGCTTGACTTTTTGCTCAAATCGCTATTTCTTTCAAGCGTCCGCGGCACTTTCCACAGCCAAAACGTTTAGTGTTCAGCCTTCTCGTTCGCTTGATCACAGCTCCACATTGTTGACACTGGTACTGATGCTTCGCATTTTTCATCATACTTGGGGCATAACGAAGTCCACCAGTAGCTGCCAAAAGAGCTTTGAATTCTGGATCTCGGTGTCGGTAGCCTTTGCCAGCTAAATGCAGATGATAGTGACACAACTCATGCTTGATGATTTGAATGAATGTATCTACACCAAATTCAGCTAATAAATGCGGATTGAAATCTAAATGATGATCGCTTAAGTGATAACGTCCACCGGTGGTCTTTAGCCGCCCATTGAAATACGCCTCATGTTGAAATGGTTTGCCAAACGATTCTAGAGAAACTTTTTCAACGAGCTGCTGCAATTCTTTGGTGGTCATTTTCCGTGTGTTGGATCAACCATTGTCAGGCTGATTCGGCCTTTCGTGGTATCGACTTGTTCAATCCAGACAGTAACGATATCTCCGACAGCGACAACGTCTTTCGGATGCTTGACAAAATTTCGGCTTAATTTTGATAAATGAACCAAACCATCTTGTTTGACACCAATATCAACAAACGCACCAAAGTCAATCACATTCCGGACAGTTCCCATCAATTCCATTCCTGGTTTAAGGTCTTCCATGCTCAGGACATCTTTACGCAATAATGGTGCCGGCATCTCATCTCGCATATCTCTTCCAGGTTGCATCAGTGATTTCAAGATATCTGTGATCGTTTCTTTTCCGATCGCTAGTTGTTTAGAAAGATCAGCAACATTTAACTGTGCAAGTCGTTCTTTGGCTTCTGCTGATTGGGCTCCTAGTTGAGTTAGTTTAACTCCAGCAACTTCTAAAATTTCTTTGGCTGCAGTATAACTTTCCGGATGGATTCCAGTGTTGTCTAAAATATTCTTCCCACCAGGGATCCGCAAAAATCCAATCGCTTGTTCATAAGCTTTAGGTCCTAAACGAGGCACCTTTTTTAATTGGCTTCTTTGCGTGAAGCTACCGTTTTCTTCTCTGTAAGCAACAATATTTTGTGCAGTCGTTTTATTCAATCCTGAGACATGCTGCAGCAGTTGAGGACTAGCAGTATTGACATCGACCCCTACTTGGTTGACGGCAGTTTCGACCACAAAATCAAGTTGGTCACTCAATCGTTTTTGTGAAACATCGTGCTGGTATTGACCAACCCCTACAGATTGAGGATCGATTTTGACCAGTTCAGCTAAAGGATCTTGGAGTCGACGCCCGATACTAATGGCGCTGCGTTCTTCCACTTGTAGATCCGGAAATTCTTGACGGGCGATTGGGCTGGCGGAATACACGGATGCACCCGCTTCATTCACAATCACATAAAATGCTTCATGATCGATTTGTTTCAATTGTTCGGCAACGAATTGTTCTGATTCACGACTTGCCGTCCCATTCCCAATAGCGATCATTTGGACACCGTATCGATTGATCAAACGTTGCAGTGCTGGACCAGCTGCTTGGCGTTTATTCATCGGTGCCGGTTTATGAGGGTAAATAACTTCGATGGCTAATACTTTCCCAGTTTCATCAATCACAGCTAATTTACAACCTGTTCGGTAAGCCGGGTCAAACCCTAAGACGATTTTTCCTTTTAAAGGTGGCTGCAGCAAAAGATTTCGCAAGTTTACACCGAAGATGGCAATTGCTTGTTCATCTGCTTTCTCTGTTAATTCATTGCGGATTTCCCGCTCAATCGATGGTGCAATGAATCGTTTATAAGCATCAAGATAAGCCTCACGAACAAATGGAGTTGCTGGTGAATTGGCGAGCTTAATGAGTTGCCGTTCAAAATAATCAGTGATTTTTGACTCATCGACAACTAAGGCAACCTTTAAAACATCTTCTTTTTCACCGCGATTCGTTGCCAAAATACGATGAGAAACCATTTTATTGATGGGGTGCTGAAAATCGTAATACATTTCATAAACACCTTTCTCATCCTTTTCAGCATCGCGAAGTGTACTCGTGTAACTTCCCTTATTTGCAAAATAACTTCTGATCCAAGAACGATAGATCGGCTCATCACCAATGGTTTCAGCAATGATCTCGTGGGCACCTTGTAACGCAGATTCAGGGTCAGGGATGGCTTCATTGGTAAATTCTGCCGCTTTTGCATAGACATCTCCTGTTGTTGGAAATGCCGCTATCCAGTCAGCTAACGGCTGCAAGCCATTTTCTTTTGCAATAGTTGCTTTCGTACGCCGTTTTTGTTTGTAAGGACGATAAAGATCTTCGACCTGCTGCATTTTTGTTGCTTGCTGAATCGATTGCGCCAATTCACTAGTCAATTTTCCTTGTTCGTCGATCAACCGAGCAACTTCTTGCTTGCGTTTTTCCAAATTCTCCAGATATTGATAGCGCTCTTCAATTTCACGAATTTGTACCTCATCTAAACCGCTAGTCATTTCTTTGCGGTAGCGAGCGATAAACGGAACGGTGTTTCCTTCATGGAGCAGTTCCAGTACTTTCGTGATTTGTCGTTGATTGTAAGATGTGGTTTCCTGCATTAGTAAGTGCAACACATCATGATTTAATTCTGCCATATTCGTTCACCTTTCAATTTAACTGCTCTAAGTTTAACATAAAAAGTTTAACATAAAAAAGACACCTCAGAAAAGAGACGTAAGTAACAGGCTAAAAATAGAACATACAGAACATGAGGTGCGAAATTAAAGCTCAAGGTATAAACCAGCAAAAAACACTTCCGCTGAATCATCAGCAGGAAGTGTCATCTACATTCAAAATCTTTCTTCAACGTCCTCGAAAGCCTTAGTTATTACCAAGCATGGATGTTTCCTTTTTACTATGCGGATCCATCTTAACTAATCTGTTTGGAAATAGTTTGTATACCCTATCTTTTTCCAAGGACCTTTAGACCCAATAGTCATAATGACACATAGATTCCTCTATGATTAGAAGAGTTTTTTAAAAGTCTGGATGCCAAGGGCCAGTTAAATTTTGGTATTCAATATCTTGTACAATGCCGTCTTCATCAAAAATCACGCCGTGAACAGAACCACCAAAAACTGCCCCTCCATCGATACCAATCTTATTATCATGAAACCATAAATCCGTTGTTTCCATGTCACCATGAAGCATGGGTGTGATGGTATGCCCAAAGACGATTGTTTTTCCCGTATGATTTTCTCCAGTATGAAATGGCTCTCGGATCCAGATAAAATCATGGTCAGAAGTATCCTGCCAATGCCTCTTGGTCAAATCAACACCAGCATGAACAAAAAGATATTTTTGCCATTCATAAGAAAGCGGCCTTGCCATCAAAAACGCCACTAAGTCACGGTAGCGACTCCGGATCATTAATGCAATCTCAGTTGGCGAGTACTCTTCTGTTGCTCCCGGATGTAAAAGACTTTCCATCGTCTCCTTGCCTCCATTGCGGACATAAGCGGAATACCAGTCTTCTGGTGCGTTCAAAAATTGCAGAAAATATTCTTCATGGTTCCCGCGCAAATAAATCGCTCCTGTCTCTTCCACCAATTGTTTACCCAACAAGAGACACTCTTTACTTCGTGGCCCTCGATCATTCAAGTCCCCAATCAGAACAAGCTGATGCAGTGATGGATCGTAATCCAATAAAAGTTTTTTAAAAAGATCATACATCCCGTGGATATCACTAATGACGTAAATGAGTTTTTTCATTTGGGTTCATCCCCTTCTTTAAATTATTATAAAAAAGCCAGCGAAACTTTACAACTGTTAGCCCTTTCCTTATAATAAAACCAACTAAAGGAGCGAGAAGATGAATTGGCTGCATCAACAATGGATCCATTTTAAAAAAGACATGCGAGAAGCTTTTGATACAGGAGCTATCGCTGCACATGGTAAGAAATAGTTTGAATTTTGAACGTTAATTGATTGAATAAAAAAAAGAGAATTCTCCAGTTAAGTACTGGGAATTCTCTTTTTTTTATTTTCCAGAAACAGCAAAGTAATTACCATCTGGATCTGCAAAATTAAAGACCATTCGTTCTTCCATCTGGATCAGGTCGCCAACTTCTACATTTGTATCTAGTAATTTCTTGTAAAGCGTTGTGATATCTTCTGAAAAAAACATGATCGATGGTGAGTTCAATGCTACTTCAGGAGAATGGGCTTCAATAAAGCCTTTATCATAAAGCACAAAACGAGCATCTGATTCTCTGCTTGGTGCTATTTCAACGACAGAAGTCCCATCTGCCGTTTGCTCATCAATGATTTCAAATCCCAATGATTGCCAAAACGCAACGGATTTGGGCACGTCCTCTACATATAACATGATCTGCATTTGATTCGCAAACATATCTCTCACTCCTCTGTTGTTGATGATTCTGATGTTTCTGAGGCTTCATTTGACGTATTGAAATTCAATTGCAGACCTGGTTTGTCGGTAATGATTTCTGTTACTTCATAGGTTAAGCGTTTGATAATATCAAACAGCGGCTCCACTAAGCGGTCTGTCTCCGCTTTGCTTAAGTCTTCACCTGAACGGACTTGCCGGTTCAAGATGTGGTTGACCTGCCCTACCCGACCGGACAGCACATATTCAGGAAAAACGAGTTGAAATTCCAAGCGGGCGCCAATAATACTATTTTGTTTCATATACTCTTCATCTTGTACCTTCAACGGGGCAAAGCCAACATTCAATTTGGTTTCCATTTCTTTGTCTTTAGGCTTCATATCGAAATGATAAGCTTCGACGATTGGTTGTTGTCGTTTGATTTCCACAGTCTTCACACTCCTTGATTAAAAGTATAGCATACCGATGACATCCAGCCTACCTTCATTAAAAAAATCCAGACAAAAAGAAGCAAGATCTCCTCCATGCTAGAAAACTTGTTCCGTCGTTACAATTGGATCGTTAGGATACAATCTTGACTTGATAAATTGTTTTTCTATCTGATGGGTTCTTGCTTCTATTTCGTTAAGTAAAATTTTTTATTTAAGCGTTTTGAGATAATCTAGTGCGTCTTGCACATTTGAGACTGGTACAATCTTCATGTCAGTCCCTAGTTTCTTCGCAGCTGCTAAAGCTTCTTGATAATTTGTTTTGATCGAAGGATCAACTTCTTTTTCTTCCTTCGTGATTTCATCCTCTGGTGCAAAAAAGATTTCTACACCACTTTCACTTGCGCTTGCTACTTTTTTATCGATACCACCAATGCGGCCAACGGTTCCGTCACTGGAAATCGTTCCAGTACCGGCAATATTATGCCCTTTACGCAGGTTTTGCTGCGTCAATTGTTCGTAGATTTCTAATGTGAACATCAAGCCTGCTGATGGCCCACCGATATTTCCTGCATCAATAACAATATCTTGATCTGAACTAATTTCCGTATGGTCAACTAACGAAATGCCGATGCCGGCTTTTTTATTCGATGGCAATTCAATCAGCGATCCGGTTGCTTCTTTTTCTACATCATCTTGGAGATACGTCACTTGGATCTTATCACCGACTTTTTGACTTTGAACATAATCAATAAAATCTTGACTGTTGTCAAATCGTTTTCCATTGACAGCTACTACTGTATCACCAACAGAAATTTTTCCTTTGAAGCTAGAGTTGGATTCTACACCCATAACATAAACACCTTTATAGTTCATTGTGTAGGGAATATCTGCTAGCTTCAGTGCTTGCTCAATGGCACTATTTTGAGAGGATTCCATGTAGTAACGTTGGATCCGATTGTACTCTTCATCCGTTGCACCGCCAAAAAGTTCTTCTTCAGAAACCAAGTCTTGAAATTGATTAAATTTACTGCCAATTGCCGTAAAAACGGTTGCCTGCCGAATACCGACACTGGTCAATGAAAACGAGCCATCGTTTTGATCTTTTTGGTCATTGACTGTAATTAGTTCTTTCAAATTGATCGTTGCCCCAGGCTGTTCAATATAATAAGGGATTGGTAAAAAGGCACAGGCGGCAACTACTAATGCTGCAACAAGTAATAAGGTATATTTAACGGTTGATTTAAGATTCATGAGCATCACGCTTCTTTACGATTGCTTGGTAAATATTTGGTGGTAAATAGGCTTCCACATCGCCACCGAAATGCAAGATTTCTTTTAGCAAACTTGAACTAATATAACTGTATTTGGCATTTGCCAATAAAAAGACTGTTTCGAGCGTCGGATCTAAGTGGTGATTCATTTCCATGATATCTCGTTCGTACTCATAATCCTTGACACTCCGAATTCCTCGCAGTAAAAATTGGGCACCCATTTTTTTGGCAGCCGTAACGGTCAATTCCGTCTCTTGCGCAACAACGCGAACATTCGGGACATGCGCTAGTGCCTCAGTGATCAATTCCACTTTTTCGCCACCGGTAAAGAAGTTGACTTTACTAGTATTCACAAAGACACCAATGATCAATTCATCAAAAAGGGAAGCTCCCCGTTCGATCAGATCTACGTGACCAGCAGTCAATGGGTCGAAACTGCCCGGAAATAATGCTATTCTCTTCATCTTATCCCTCATTTCTATAAATCGTGACTGCCGTAATCCCATAAACCTGCCGTCTACTTTGGACCAATGTGCCAATCCTCTCTGGCAAATCCACTTCTTTTGCTGTTTCGCAAACAATGACCGCATGAGTTGCCATAAGATCTGCTTGTACCATTTGTTCCAGCTGCAAAACCAGCTCTTGCTTCGCATAAGGAGGATCCAAAAAAATATAGTCGAACTGCTGTTGAGTGCTCACAAATTCTTTTAGGGCTTGTTTGGCATCCATTTTTAAAACAGTAAACTTTTCGGGCTCCTTTGTGATGCCAATATTTTCTCGAATAATCTTAATCGCTGGATAACTGCGATCGACACAGATGGCATGTGCGGCGCCGCGAGAAACAGCTTCAATAGCTAATCCGCCACTGCCCGCAAATAAATCCAATACTAAGCCGCCATCTAAATAAGGACCAATCATATTAAAAATCGATTCTTTCACTTTATCGGTGGTTGGTCGGGTATTATCCCCGCTTAAGCTCTTCAATTTTCTTCCTCGATAATCTCCTGCAACAACACGCATATGCGTTCCTCCAAAGGTTCCATAATTTCTTAAAAAGTATTCCAGTGACCGTCATCTTTTTGAGCAACAAAAATGGGTGCGATTGGCACCCAAACTTTTGTTATACATTTTCTGCCAGTCGAATCGTCGTATTTTTTTCTTCCACATCAAATCCATCATCACTCACTTGATATGCTGCGTCAGTGCCGATTTTTTCCGCAAAATTCATCTCAACATCTGGTCGATATGAAGGTTCCACTTGCCGTACGAAATGAAATTGTTCGATTTTATTTTTTTTCATTTCATAGTCTTCTTCATTCAAGTACATGACCACATATTTCATTTTGCGTGACACATAATGGACAAATCCGAATCTGCGTAAATTTTTTAATTGGCGTAAACTATAGACCCATACGATCAATCCCCGTCGTTTTTGGATCTCAAACGTTTCTTTCGTCTCCTCTTGCATGACAACTTCCTCCACATGTTGATTTCGATTGAAAAAAAGGACTTCCAGCGTCCACTTTGACTTCCTCTGAGAAACAATCAGCAATCGACACTGTGATCTCATCAAGCAAGACTTGCAGCTGGTTTTCACTGTGTCGAAATTCTCCGACTTGAGAATTCAAATCAAGTGCCCTTTTGGCTTTGCGTAATGCCCGCTGCTGTTCTTTATACCCGGGAGCAAACGTGCCATAAGCAGCTATTTTTTCAAAATCGGTCTTTTTATGTACAAATGAATCAATTAATCCCAATACTTCTTGGTCTTGGTACATCGCCTTCTTGTTGTAACAATAAGAGCGAAACAACTGACTGTTCTTGATACTGGAAATTAATTGCTCAATTTGGTCTTCAATTGCATATAAATGGTCATTATAAATCATCTGATGTGCTATCCTCTGTGTGTTCATTCTCATCTTCTTGGATTAAGACTACCATATTTGCTTTAGAAAAAGCAATTCCTATCTTCTCAGGGGTTTGATTCGATAAAACATTGTAAACCGAAGGATCACTATACCATGATAAAATCGTAAATGTCGGATCGTAGACAGGTGCTTCAAAGATGGAAGAAACGGTTGAAATTTCCTTTTCCTTTAAAATATCCTGCCATTCTTCTTGGGTCAGAGTGAAGGTGCTGGTTCGTTCTGCTGTCAATGCTTTTTGATAGGCATGAATCCGTTGAGATGTTAAGTGATCCGAAAGATTCTCCGTGATTTCTTGAAGGAGATCTTTGGCTTCACTATGAGTATCTAAAGCCATCCCAAAACTTTCCAGCTCTTTTTGATCACGCATTTTTTGGATGATCACAAAAGCTAACGTTTCTTTTTCAAGAGCAGCTGTTTCTTGGTTCACTGTTTGAGACTCTTGAAACAGCGGCAGCTCCCCTTCTGTTAATTGATAAGGAGACAGCTTCAATAATGTCGTTTGATCCAGATAAGTGACTGCTGCTAATTCCGATGTCTTTTGATCAAAAAACAAAACCGCGAAAGTGCCATTGTCAAACGCCACTAAGGGACGATAGTTCATATCTTGTTCCATAAGTTCAAAACTCACTGAACGATCATTTTGACTCAATGTAAAATTCGGATAGATCATCGTAAGCTCTGTAAGATCTGTCATTGTCATCCCAATCGAAAATGGGGCTAAGGATGCGCCGCCCTGGCCAATCACTTTGATTGCCTGAACACTTTCGCCGTCGGTGTTGATTTCGAGATATTGTTGATCATCTAGGTGATTATATACGCGAACTTCAAAGTCATATCCTGTGCGATACGTGCGTATCGGCGAGCCAAAATCTTCTTCAAAATCAGAAAGAGGTTCACCGATCGCTTTTGCTAAGCCATCTGCTTTGATTGGTTCATAATTCAAATTGGTAGGCGCTTTTACAGGATTATCAAAAAGAGGTCTTGAAGGAGAAACCCGCTGAAAAAATACTGGCTGCAGATAGACGACGACCAGCGCCAAAATAAACAAGCAGCAAAATAAAATTCCTCTACGTTTCATCTTCAAGACCTACTTCCTACTTCTCTTTGATTTCGATCAGCAAATCACCTGATGTGATAGCTTCTCCTTCTGCAACATAGACGTGTTCTACCACACCTGAGAAACGAGCTTCGATCGCTGTTTCCATCTTCATCGCTTCAGTTACTAGAACGGTTTGTCCTTTCGCTACCCGATCCCCTTTTTTGACTAATACTTGTAGAACAGAACCTGACATCGTTGCACCAATTTGTTCTTTATTTGTTGGCTCAGCTTTGCGTTTTGTTTGAACGGAGCTGATGATCGAATAATCTTTGACTAAGATCTCCCGACGTTGTCCATTCAAGTTAAAGAACAACGTGCGGTTGCCTTCAATATCTGGTTCGCCGATTTCATCCAAGCGGATGATCAAGATTTTCCCTTTTTCAAGTTCAACATTGATCGTTTCACCTAATCGCATCCCATTAAAGAATGTTGGTGTATCTAGGACCTTGACGTCGGCAAACTGTTCATATGCTTTTCGGTAGTCTAAAAAGACTTGCGGATACATCAAATAGCTCAATACTTCTTCTGTTTTAGGCTGGTAGCCGATCTTTTCTGCTAATTCGGCTTTGACTTTTTCAAAATCTACTGGTTCAGCAAACGCACCAGGACGTTCTGTGAATGCTGGCCGACCTTTCAGAATGATCCGTTGTAATTCTTTTGGAAAACCGCCGACTGGTTGACCTAGTTCACCTTGGAAGAAAGTAACGACTGATTCTGGAAAACTTAAGGTTTCACCTTTATCATAAATGTCTTGTTCAGATAACCCGTTTTGTACCATGAAAAGAGCCATATCGCCAACCACTTTTGATGATGGCGTGACTTTGACGATATCACCGAACATCATATTGACTTCATGATAAACTTCTTTGATTTCGTCCCATTTTTCCCCAAGTCCCACTGCTTTTGCTTGTTGTTGCAGGTTCGAATATTGACCACCAGGCATCTCGTGTTTATACACTTCTGTCTGAGGAGCATTCAACCCATTCTCGAAAGGATGGTAATACATACGCACATCTTCCCAGTAATGATTCAACTGCTGGATATTATCGACATTAATTTCTGGACAACGTTCGCCGTTGACTAACGCATAGTAAAGGCTACTCATACTTGGCTGGCTAGTTGCTCCACTGACTGCAGACATAGCAACATCGACAATATCGACACCCGCTTTGGTTGCGGCAGAGTAAGTGATGATGCCATTGCCACTTGTGTCGTGGGTGTGCAGATGAATTGGTACATCTATACTCGCTTTCAGTTCACTGATCAAGCGATACGCCGCTTGTGGTTTCAGCAATCCTGCCATATCCTTGATCGCAATGATATGTGCACCAAGATTTTGCAACTCCTTGGCCATATCCTTATAATAATCGATCGAGTATTTTTGACGAATCGGATCATTAATATCTCCGGTATAACAGATCGCTGCTTCTGCAATTTTGCCTGCGTCCCTTACTGCTTGGATGCTTTTTTCCATTTGCGGAACCCAGTTCAAGCTATCAAAAATTCGGAAGACATCGATTCCTTGCGCAGCAGATTCTTTGATAAATTCTTCTAACACATTATCTGGATAATTTGAATATCCCACCGCATTTGATCCTCGAAACAGCATTTGTAACAATGTGTTCGGCATTTTCTTACGAAACATACGCAGCCGTTCCCATGGATCTTCTGTCAAGAAACGGTAAGCAACATCAAACGTTGCTCCGCCCCACATTTCACTGGAGAATAATTGAGGAATCCCCTCTTCTGTCAACGCAGCGATCTTCTTGAAGTCCTGGGTGCGAACTCGTGTAGCCAGCAAGCTTTGATGCGCATCACGGAAAGTCGTATCCGTTAGTAAAACATTTTTTTGCTGATTGATCCAACGAATGACACCATCAGCACCTTGAGTATCTAAAATGGTTTTAGCCGATACGAAATCAGGCAATGTCTCGATCTGTTGCGGGATTCTTGGATCATTATAAAATGGTTTTTTCTGTTTCTCGATTCCCGGAAAGCCATTGATCGTAATCTCACCGATATATTTCATTGTTTTATTTCCGCGGTCGCGAATGCGAGGAAACTCAAACAATTCAGGAGTATTATCAATAAATGTCGTTTTCGCTTCGCCAGAACGAAATTGCGGATGAGAAACAACATTACGCATAAAGAGAATATTGGTTTTGACTCCACGAACCCGAAATTCTTTCAAGCAGCGCATCATTTTTTGAATCGCTTGATCAAATGTCGCTGCATGGGTACAAACTTTTACCAGCAATGAATCAAAATAGGGAGTTACAACGGCGCCAGCATAGGCATTACCAACATCTAGCCGAACGCCAAAACCACCAGGTGAACGATAAGTATCGATTTTTCCAGTATCAGGCATAAAGTTATTGGCAGGATCTTCTGTCGTTACACGACACTGGATCGCAACCCCTTCAAAGTGGATATCCTTTTGTTGCGGGATACCGATTTCTTTGTGCAAGTCTTTCCCTTGAGCAATCAAAATTTGTGTCGTTACAATGTCCAAGTTAGTGATCATTTCAGTAATGGTATGCTCTACTTGAACCCGAGGATTCACTTCGATAAAGTAAAAGTTGTCTCCTTCTACCAAAAACTCTACGGTTCCCGCATTGATATACCCGACATGTTTCATCAACTGTACCGCAGCTTGACAAATTTTTTCTCGTTGGGCAGCATTCATTGATACACATGGAGCGACTTCCACCACTTTTTGGTGTCGACGTTGGACAGAACAATCTCTTTCAAATAGATGGACAACATTGCCATGACTGTCCCCCAATATTTGCACTTCGATATGTTTTGGATTACTGATGTATTTCTCTACATAGACTTCATCACTACCAAATGCCGCTTTCGCTTCGCTTTTCGCTCGTTCGTAACCTTCACGGGCTTCTTTCTCATCGTGAGCGACCCGCATGCCGCGGCCACCACCGCCTAAGGCTGCTTTGATCATGATTGGATAACCATGGGTTTCAGCAAACAGCAAAACGTCATCAATAGTGTTGACGGGTCCGTCGGAACCTGGAATGGATTGGATACCAGCCTCGATTGCAGCTGTTTTGGCTTTGATTTTATCGCCAAAGATATCCAGATGGTGTGTCGAAGGTCCAATAAAAATCAAGCCTTCTTCTTCACAGCGTTGCGCAAACGCTAAATTCTCGGATAAAAATCCGTAACCGGGATGAATCGCTTCGGCACCGGCCTTTTTCGCGGTGCGAATAATATCTTCTATGTCCAGATAGGCTTCAATGGGGCGCTTGCCTTTTCCGACAAGATACGCTTCATCCGCTTTAAAACGATGGACTGAATATTCATCTTCTGCAGCGTAGATCCCCACTGTTTTGATGCCCAACTCTGCACACGCACGGAAAACTCGAATCGCGATTTCTCCACGATTAGCGACTAATACTTTTTTCATCATACCACTCCATTCCATTGATCAATAATTCAAACTATATTGTTTCCTCTTTTCTTCTGCACTAATGTTCAAAATAAAGCCGATACAAATCGACAACATTAACAAACTTGATCCTCCTTGACTCAAAAAAGGAAAAGTGATCCCCGTTAACGGAATCAAGCCGGTGATCCCACCTAAATTGATAAAGATCTGTGACATAAATAATGTCCCGATCCCAATACACATCATGGAATTGAAGGAATCTCTTGATCGAATGCCAATCAAAAACATTCTTCCTACCATATAAAAGAGAATCCCCAACAAAACGATTGAGGGAATCAAGCCAAGTTCTTCCATCACGATTGAAAAAATATAATCGGTATGGGCTTCATTCAAGAAGCCTCGTTTTTGAATACTATTTCCTAATCCGCGACCAAATAATCCGCCATTGAACATGGCATAATATCCATTGACCATTTGATGTCCTGTATCAAATTCATCGGCAAAAGGATTGGTGAAAGCGGCAAATCGATTGTAGATATATTCAGGCAGAAATTTCCCACCTGTCAAATTGACAAAAGTAATCGCCAAAAAACTAAAGAGAACTGTGGCCCCACCTAATATCAGGGTATACACATAGTTTAATCCGCTAGCCAGCAAAACCACAAAAGCCAGCATGAAAATAATAACAGCGTTCCCGAAATCGGGATAGAAGGCCAAAATCACCGTATAAGCCAATACGATCGCCATTGGTCTTCTCACAGAACCCCAGAAGTCTTGCTGGATGCCCTCTTGGCGATAAGAGAATGTGACCGACAAGAACCAAATGATAATAAACTTTAAGTACTCCGCTGGCTGAACAGAGAATCCTGCAATCGAGAGCCAGCCCCATGCACCATTCCTTTTTTGGAAGAAAAAGGCGGCGATCAAAAGAAAGAAAATAACGATCATGGCAATTTGGACAAACTTCTTATTGCGAAAGACATCAGTTTTCATCTTGTACATGATCGTGATCATAATCAAACTTACCACCCAAAAAACGGCTTGATTGATCACATAAGCTGCTGAAGTAGTCGGTGGCTTTGCTGTCATTGCGACATATGAGGTCGAACTGTAAACCATCATCAAACCAGTTACGCATAAAATAAGGTAAGGTATTAAAATGCTATAGTCTAAAAGGTGTCTTTTTTTAACTTTTTCTGGCAAGATTATGCCTCCTTGCCGATTTCAGTAGATTTTTGTTCTTCATATACTTCGCTATACAATTGATTTAGGTCTTTTTCCAGATCTGCCATCAATTGTTGGCCAGCAGCATTGTCTACAATACCCAAGCGTGTTGCGAAAGCGACTTGTCGTGATAAGCCATACATTTGTGTGTCAACGACTTCCTCGAATGCTTTACACTGAGCAATACACAAACTATTTTCTTGATTGCGAATCAATCGTTTGATTCGTTCGGCATCCTCTAAAAGCAGATTCAATGCCATTTCTGAATCAATCTGCGCCATTCTGGTCCCCCCATTTCTTAGTTTCATTATTATAGCATATTCTATACCGATTTGGCACAGTAGGATGCCATAAATTCAACCGTAAATAACGAACATAAATTTTTTTTTGCTAACAAAAAAAGCGAATTATCGACTGATATAAAAAAAAGAAGTATTTTCATTCGTTTTTTTCTGTTTCATTGGGTTCCGCTTTGCTTTGTAAATCGTGAAACACGAACCAATTGTGAAACATTCTTTGCGATTCTCTTAATAAGGAAAAAGACAAAAGATTGATCCAGCAGCCTTTATTGAAAAAAAAGAAGTGGAATTGTCCACATGTTCTTTTTTCCTTTCAAAAAAAGAACAGGAAGCGCACCGCTTCATGTTCTTTTGATTACTACTGTTTCTGCTTTTCACCGATAAAGCCATCACCGTTGATGTCCTCATCTGATAACCGTTCGACTTCTTTGATGAATCCCTGACTAAGTTCTTCGTAAGATTCTCCAACAACTGCGTCATCTGGAATTTGATCTAGGTTAGCAAAAAATTCAATATGATTATGCAAGTTGGTAAAGATCATCGGGGCATCGCCGCCGTATTCACCATCTAAATTGATCATCAAACGATCTTTTGCATCTGGCGCATCGACTTCTAAACGAGACGTTTTTGTATAGATCAAGCGTCGGTCATTGATATGTTTGCCACCGTTCATCATCAATGCAATCAGATGAACGATCTCAAAAATATTTGCCGTTTTCACTATGATCAGCGAAAATTTCCCATCGTCAAGTTTCGCATCCGGGGCGATTTGTTCAAAACCTCCCACTGAATTCGTCAATCCTAGGAAGAACATCGAAGCGCCGCCAATATATTCTCCATCGTCATATTTAAAGTGCATCTTGATTGGTTTGACTCGCGGCAACAATTCTGCGCCTTTTGCAAGATATGCCAAATAACCGAACACACTCTTCAACTCTGAAGGAACATCATAGGTCAACTCAGTCAGGTGTCCACCTGCAGCGATATTGATAAAATAATCCCGATCAGTTTTTCCAATATCCATTTTGATCGTTTGTTCCTTGAGAATGACTTCTGCAGCAGCCTTCACATCGTTTCTAGGAATCTTCAATGCACGAGCATAATCATTGGTTGTTCCGCCTGGGATGATCGCCATTTTGGGGCGCTTTTTTAGCGGAGCGATACCATTAACTACCTCATTAATGGTTCCGTCGCCTCCGGCTGCAACAACCAGATCAAATCCGGCTCTCCCTGCCCTACTCGCTTCATCGCGAGCAGAGAATGGGAGAGCAGTCGTCGCAAAAGCACTGGCTTCATAACCGGCTTTCTCTAAGACTTCTAATATATCGGCAAGATGTTTACGAATCAGTTCTTTTCCTGATGTTGGATTATAAATGACTCTGGCTCTTTTCATATTCCGCCTCTTATCGTTTTGCTAATTCTTCTTGAAGTAATTTGTTCACAACGCCAGGGTTCGCTTGTCCTTTAGTTGCTTTCATGATTTGACCAACTAAGAACCCAACTGCTCGGTCTTTTCCGTTCTTGAAGTCATCAACAGATTGTTGATTCTTATCTAAGACTTCATTGATCATTGGCAGAAGTTGTGCTGGATCGGATAGTTGGATCAATCCTTTCGCTTTGACAACTTCTTTGGCATCGCCGCCATTGGTGATCAATTCTTTAAAGACTTTTTTCGCAATCTTAGAACTGATCGTTCCATCAGCAATCAGTTGGATCATTCCTGCAAGATTATCCGGCGTTAATTTGGTTTCTTCTAATTCCAATTTTTCACTGTTCAAGTAGGCCGAAACTTCACCCATCAACCAGTTTGATGCTTGTTTTGGTTCTGCCCCAGCATCGATGGTTGCTTCAAAGAAGTCGGACATTTCTTTGGTCAGTGTCAAGACCATTGCGTCGTATTCTGGCAATCCAAGTTCGTTGATGTACCGTTGGCGGCGTTTTTGTGGAAGTTCTGGCAATGTTTGCCGTACTCGTTCGATCCATTCGTCATCGATAACAAATTTAGGAATATCTGGTTCTGGGAAATAACGGTAATCAGATGATCCTTCTTTGACCCGCATCAAGATTGTCTTATTAGTGGTTTCATCAAAACGACGTGTTTCTTGTTGGATCTCACCGCCAGAAAGCAATACTTTTGCTTGGCGTTTTTCTTCGAAAGCCAAGCCTTTTTTGACAAAGGACATAGAGTTTAGGTTTTTCAATTCGGTTTTGGTACCAAAAGCTTCTTGACCATAAGGACGTAAAGAGATATTGGCATCACAACGCATGGATCCTTCTTCCATCTTCACATCAGATACTTCTGTAAATTGGATGATAGAGCGCAAAGCTTCCAAATAAGCATAGGCTTCTTCTGGCGAGCGCATATCTGCTTCAGAAACGATCTCGATCAACGGCGTGCCCTGACGATTTAAATCCACATAGGAATAGCCGCCGATGCCATGCATATTTTTCCCAGCATCTTCTTCAAGATGAACCCGCTCAATACGGATTTTTTTCTTTTTGCCTGCTACTTCGATCTCGATCCAACCATCATGACCGATTGGTTGGTCAAATTGAGAAATTTGATAGGCTTTCGGATTATCCGGATAGAAATAGTTTTTGCGGTCGAAATGAGTATCTTTGGAAATTTCACAGTTTAACGCTAGTGCTGCTTTCATCCCAAATTCTAACGCGGCTTTATTCATCACCGGTAATACCCCTGGATAACCCCAGTCAATCACATTCGTATTGCTATTTGGCTCGGCACCAAAATGTGCTGGCGCCGGTGAAAAGATTTTTGAGTTGGTTTTTAATTCTACGTGGACTTCAAGCCCAATGACTGTTTCGAAGTTCATGCGTTATTCCCTCCTAAAATCACTGGTTTTTTCGTATGAAAATCAGTTGCTTGTTCAAACGCATAAGCCGCTTGATACATCGTTGCTTCATCAAAATGTTTACCAATGATTTGCAAACCGACTGGTAATCCTTCAGAAAATCCTGCTGGTACAGACATACCTGGCAATCCAGCCAAATTGACTGGAATCGTTAAGATATCATTCATGTACATTGTGATTGGATCATTGATATTTTCACCTAGTCCAAAAGCAACGGTTGGAGATGCAGGACCAATAATCAAATCGTAATCTGCAAATACTTTGTCAAAATCTTGTTTGATCAATGTACGGACTTGTCCAGCCTTTTTGAAGTAAGCATCATAATATCCAGCACTTAATGAGAATGTCCCTAACATGATCCGGCGTTTTACTTCTTCTCCGAATCCTTCACTACGAGAATTGACATACACATCGTCTAGATTTTTTACGTTTTCTGAACGGTAGCCATAACGGATTCCGTCAAAACGTTGCAAGTTAGAGCTTGCTTCAGAAGAGGCAATAATATAATAAACGGAAACGCCATATTTAGAATGAGGCAAGCTGACTTCTTCGACTGTTGCTCCTAATGCTCGGAATGTTTCTGCCGCTTTCAACACAGCTTCACGGACACCAGGTTGAATCCCCTCACCCATATATTCTTTTGGCAGCGCAACTTTCATACCTTTGATATCGCCAGTTAACCCTGCAGCAAAATCTGGTACTGCTACTCCAGCAGAAGTGCTGTCTTTGGCGTCAAATCCACTAATGGCAGACAATGCCAGTGCATTATCTTTTACTGAACGAGTCATTGGTCCGATTTGATCCAATGAAGAAGCAAACGCAATCAGACCAAAACGTGAAACACGACCATATGTTGGTTTCATTCCTACGATTCCATTGAAAGAAGCAGGCTGCCGGATCGAACCACCTGTGTCACTCCCTAATGAGACTGGTACTTGCCCAGCAGCTACTGCAGCTGCAGAACCACCAGAAGAACCGCCAGGAACTTTGGTATGATCCCACGCATTCTTTGTTTTTTTGAAGTAGGAAGTTTCCGTACTTGCTCCCATGGCAAATTCATCCATGTTCAATTTACCGACTGGTATCATGTCTGCTTGGTAGACTTTTTCCATCACAGTTGCATCATATATTGGTTCAAAGTTAGCCAAGATCTTAGATGCAGCTGTAGTCAGTAGGTCTTTGGTCACGATATTGTCTTTGATCCCAATCGGAATCCCTGCCAAAACATTGCTTTCAGAAATACCCTTCTCATCAATTGCTTTGGCTAATGCCATCGCGTTTGACTCGTTCAATGTAATAAAAGAATCCACTTTTGGTTCAGTCGCTTTGATTTGCTCGAATGTCTCTGCTGTCAAATCGACAGCTGAAATTTCTTTGGAAACAAGCATGCCATGGAGCTCTTCCAAACTTTTACTTACTAATTCTGTCATTACGCACCGGCCTCCCCATTATCAATAATTGCTGGTACTTTAATGAAACCATCTTCTGATTCCGGCACATTACGCATCAATTCTTGTCGGTTCCAGCCTTCTGCTGCGATATCTTCACGCATCACATTGATTGTTTCAGCAACGTTTGATGTAAATGGCACACCTTCTGTGTCTACTTCCTCTAAGGTTTCTACCATATCAATAATTTTTCCTAGCTGAGAGGTAAACTCATGTAATTCATCATCTGAGAATGATAATTTTGCTAGCTTGGCAACGTGTTTGACTTGTTCTTCGCTTATCGCCATAAAATCCTCCTCTTTCTCGCATCCATAAAAATACGTTTACGTTTTTCCAATGTATTGTATCACTTTTCCAGCAAATCATGAAATACATTTTGAAAATTATCATACTTAATTGAAAATGTAGGTCTCGATTTTTTCTGCCCCATCTTTACGGGCAATAAAAGCTTGCTGTTTCCCTAGAGAGCCAACTTGGACTTCGATCTCGCCAGGAACTCCTTTGAAGACAGATTCGACTTGCTTTGCGCTATACTGAACAAAACTGGTGATCTCGGTTTTACTGTAATAATTCGACTCGACTTTCAAAACAAGTTTTTGGAGTTGATCATCTACGTAATACGCATTGCCGGTCACACCACTCAAGTCAGGAAAGAAACTAATGACAGCATCACGAAATGTTTTGAACTTATTATCCAAACCATCATCGGTGGCAGCATTGGTGACCCCCGCAGCTACAGGTAAAATAATGTGGGCCTCTGCTACTTTCTCATACTGATCGATAGTTGTTCCTCCATCTTGGCTGACTGCTTGATAAACATAATTGCCTCCGGCGATATCATCTTTAGCAGCTTGTTCGAATAAACCGATCACGATAGGTATAGTCTCCAACCCTTTGATTTTTCTTACTTGTGTCAAAACAGCATTGACTGTCTTCCGCGCGTTTGCCATCCACTCATCACGAGAGATAGAAATGGTCTCGTCGCTGCCATAGTAGACGGTATTAAAGGCAAAGCCTAAACTAATACCTGCCAATGTTTTGCCGTCTTCTTTAATAAAATCTTGCTCCATCAATTGTTGAAAAATAAGCGGCTGATCTGAACCGGCAGGGTTAAGACCTTGCGGGTTATCATCAGAGACACGTTTCAGCCAATTCTTGATCGTATCAGCAGGAATTTTTTGACCTTCTTGAAAGTAGCACGTATCGACAGAAAAAGTCTGCTTGGACAGCCTCAGCAAGCCATTCTCAAAATTGGTTTGATTGAACCCGCTGTTCATTTGCTCTGCATTCAATCCTCTAGCAGCACTCGGTTGGTACTTGCCGTCTGTCATGACTGCCTGATAGACTGAATTATCGACACGGCCAGTGGTAATATTACCGCTGGCCGTCTCTTCACCTTCGTTGATATTCGTGATTCCTTTGTTGAGATTGCCGCAACCTGACAAAAAGCTTAACGACATCGCGACGATCAAGAAGTGTTTAATCTTCATGGTTATGGCTCCCTTCAATCGCTGCCACCATTTGATTCTCTTCCCAAACTGTAATGCCCAAGCTTTGCGCTTTCGTCAATTTACTACCAGCCTCTTCTCCCGCTACGACGATATCTGTTTTCTTTGAGACACTTCCCGTCACTTTGCCGCCAAGGTTCTCAATTCTTTCCTTTGCTTCTTCCCGAGTGAAATGAGTCAACTTTCCTGTTAAGACAACTGTCTTACCTTTAAAGGGTGAGTCAATAGCCGAGAGCTCCTCATTTTTTAAACCAAGGTAATCAAAATTGACCCCTGCTTTCTCCAACTCATCTAAAAGATCATGGACTTCTTCGTTGTTGAAATAAGTGACAACACTATCCGCGATGGTTTGCCCAATCGTTTCTAAAGAAACGATCTCCGACTCATCCGCTTTACTTAGATTACGCAGATTGCGATAATGTTCCGCAAGAATTCTTGCTGCTTTAGATCCGACATGGCGAATCCCTAAGCCAAATATCAAACGCTCAACGGAATTTTCTTTACTGGCTTCGATTGCTGACAAAATATTGTTTGCCGATTTTTCTTTGATTTTGTCTAATGTCAACAATTGTTCTTCCGTCAAATAATATAGGTCTGCAACATCAGCAACTAAGTGCTTTTCATACATTTGTTCAAGAACTCGTGGGCCTAACCCTTCAATATTCATAGCATTTCGGGAAACAAAATGACTCAATCCTTCTTTCATTTGTGCAGGACACTTCGGATTGATGCAGCGCAGTGCCACCTCTTCATCTAAATGGACCAATTCACTGTCGCAAATGGGACAATGGGTAGGAATCGGATAGGGCTCACTGGCTTTTGACCGCTTATCCGTCAATACGTTGGCAACTTCTGGAATGATGTCTCCTGCTTTATAGATAATCACAGAGTCATTCAAGCGAATATCTTTGGCGCGAATATAATCGACATTATGCAGGCTGGCACGACTTACTGTTGTACCAGCTACTCGAACCGGCGTCATGACCGCTGTTGGTGTCACAACACCTGTGCGTCCAACTGTCCATTCAATATCTTCAATGGTCGTTTCTGCTTCTTCGGGTGGAAATTTATAAGCTGCCGCCCACCGAGGAGCTTTAACCGTAAATCCTAGTGTATCTTGATCGGAGAAGTCATTGACTTTGATGACAACGCCATCGATTTCATAAGGCAGCTCACTGCGTTTTTCGTGAAATTCTTCGATATACGCCCAAACTTCATCGATCGTTCGGCACAAACGCCGTTCATGATTTGTCCGGAAACCCAAACTGTCTAATTCATCAAGCGCTGAGAATTGATCGTGTGCCTCGATAGGACCGAAATCTGCCAGAGTATATAAGAATGTGCTCAAATTACGGCTGGCAGCAATCCGTGTATCCAGTTGCCGCAAGCTTCCTGCTGCGGCATTTCGAGGATTGGCAAATACCTCTAAGCCCTCTTCTTCCCGTACTTGATTCAAACGGATGAAAGAAGCTTTAGGCATGTAACATTCGCCTCGGACTTCTAATGAAACAGGTTCTTTCAATTTTAATGGAATTGACTTGACTGTCTTCAAGTTTTCCGTAATATTCTCGCCGACTGTTCCGTCACCCCGTGTTGCACCACGCACAAACCGTCCATTCTCATATTTCAAAGAGATTGATAGCCCATCGATCTTCAATTCACAGACATAATCAACGGCACGACCTAGCGCTTTTTGGACTCGCGCATCAAAAGCGATGATTTCTTCTTTATCAAACACATCATTCAAACTGTACAGAGGAATATCATGGATGACCTTTTCAAATCCAGGCAGAACGATTCCACCCACTCGCTGAGTAGGAGAATCTTCTGTGACCAGCTGCGGGTAATCCGTTTCTAATTGAACAAGTTCTTTATAAAGTCGATCATAGACGTAATCTTCGACAGACGGCTGATCCTTCACATAATACTCATAGGCATATTGATTCAAAGTGGTTCTTAATTCTTCCGCTCGTTGTTGAACTTCAGTTGATGGCACAGCCATTTCGATTCCTCCTTATAGTTTTTCGATCGGAGCAAATGCTGCAAGCAGCCGTTTTACTCCTTGTTGGGGAAAAGCGACATCTAATTCTAGATCCTGGGCGGCCCCTGTGGTCCGAACGATCGTGCCGACACCCCATTTTTTATGGTTGACTTTTTCCCCCACTTGCCATTGATTGCCGGCTGCAGTCGTGGTTTGTCTCGACGAAACAGTGGACTGACGAGGTTGGGTATACGTTGGTTTGAAAACTTTAGGCTGAAAGGAAGCAGCTGCCCCTTTCGGCTGAGTTCTTTCTCCCAGTGACTGCAGAAGATCTTGTTCAATCTCTTCCACAAATCGAGAAGGACGATTGTATTGAGTGCGTCCATACAATGTACGAGAAAATGCGTTTGTCAAGAATAGCTCTTCTTCTGCACGAGTAATCCCCACATAAGCCAAACGACGTTCTTCTTCCAGTTCGCTTTCTTCCATCAATGCTCGAGATAACGGGAAGATGTTCTCTTCTAGCCCAATCAAAAAGACCACAGGAAATTCCAATCCTTTTGCCGCATGCAATGTCATTAATGTCACTTGACTGCTTTCTTCTTCATAGGAATCAACATCGGAAAGTAAAGCGAGGTCATTGAGGAAGACAGTCAATTTTTCTTCTGGCGCATCGGCATCATCTTCATTTTGTGCCTCAAAGCGTTTGTCAAATTCTTGGGTCACTGTTAAGAACTCTTCCAAGTTCTCCAGCCGGGATTGTGATTCCAGATTGTTCTGATTGATCAAATCTTGTTTGTAACCTGTTTTATCCAAAATTTCTTTCGTCAGTTCTGTCACTGACAGATAAGGAATCATTTGGGCAAACTGGTCCATCATCATGCCGAAGCTACCAAGTTCTTTGCCGGCCTTGCCTGAGATATTGGCTAAATCGACATTCATCGCAGCTTCTAACATGGACCATTCATGAAGCGAAGCAAACTCACGAAGTTTTTCGACAGAAGTCGCCCCGATACCACGTTTAGGCACATTGATGATCCGTTCTAGGCTTAGAGAATCGCTTGGGTTAGCAATGGCCGAAAGATAAGCCAAGATATCACGGATTTCTTTCCGATCATAGAATTTGCGTCCGCCCACCATTGTATAAGGCACGTTTGCTTTTAATAGCATTTCTTCAATCACCCGAGATTGAGCATTGGTCCGATACAAAACAGCAAAATCGCCGAATTTACGTCCTTTATCTGCAATTTGTTTTTGCATCTCACTGACTATAAAACGAGCTTCATCTCGTTCACTATCCCCGCGATAGTAAGTGATTTTTTCACCGGCTCTATTTTCAGTCCACAAATTTTTGTCTGGACGGTTGCGGTTGTTTTTGATGACTTGATTCGCAGCGTTCAAAATCGTCTGAGTTGAGCGGTAATTTTGTTCCAACAAAATCACTGCTGCATCCGGATAATCTTTTTCGAAGTCCAAAATATTTTGCATATTGGCACCCCGCCAGCCATAGATACTTTGATCCGCATCTCCCACGACACAAAGATTTTTGAAGCGGTCCGCTAATAAATTAACAAGCGTATATTGGGCATGATTCGTATCTTGGTATTCATCCACATGGATATAGTGAAATTTTCGTTGATAAAACTGCAGTGCATCTTCATTTTCCTTAAACAAGCGAATGGTATTCATGATCAGATCATCAAAATCCATACATTGATTATTTCGTAATTCCTTTTGATACAGCGCATAACAGCGGCCTACGATCTGTTCAAACAAGCTCCCTTGTTGATTTTCATAATCTGCCGGAGTCAACAATTCATTTTTGGCATTGGAGATCGCTCCTAAAATGGAACGCGGATCATATTTTTTTGGATCAATATTTAACTCTTTTAAGACTCGTTTCATCAAAGTGTTTTGTTCAGAGGTATCAATGATCGTAAAGTTTCTAGAGTAGCCGATCTGATCAACATCTCTTCGTAAAATCCGGACACACATCGAGTGAAACGTAGAGACCCAAACATCTTCTCCCCCAGATCCAAGAAGCTGATTCACCCGTTCTTTCATTTCTCTAGCCGCCTTATTCGTAAAAGTAATGGCTAGAATATTCCAAGGATTGACGTTTTTTTCTTCAATCAAATAAGCAATCCGATGGGTTAAGACCCGCGTTTTGCCACTACCGGCTCCGGCCATTAACAACAGAGGTCCTTCTGTATGCATCACGGCCTCTTTTTGCCGGGGATTCATATTCGCAAGTAATTCATTTTTGGATGACATGGTTTTAACCATCCTTTCTTTCTCAATCCATTCAATTATAGCATTATCCGATTGTAGGGAAAACCGAACGCCTTGAAAAGTTGCTAAATTTTTCTTTTTTGTCCTTCAAAAAAATTCCTTGTTATCTATTCAAAAAAGGGCTAAATTAAATAAGGAAAGTGAGGAGTTTGATGAAGAAACATGAAATCCATTATTTAGATACAACCCGCCTGGCCTTTATAGGCAAAGGAATCTTGGTAGGAGCATTTGTGGGGATCGTGGTTAGTTTGTTTCGCCTTGCGATTGAATGGATAGGCGAAAAAGTTGCTGCTGTCTATCGATACCTTGCTGATCATCCAGATCAGATCATACTGTGGGTAATTCTCTCTATCATCACTGCAATTATTGTGATCCTTTTAGTAAAATCAGAACCTCAAATCAAAGGCAGCGGTATTCCTCAAGTTGAAGGGAAGTTAAGTGGCGAGATTGATTATAATTGGTTCTCTGTCCTTTGGAAAAAGTTTATCGGGGGCATTTTATCCGTCGGATCGGGTCTTTTTTTGGGGCGGGAAGGTCCTTCGATTCAACTAGGTGCTGCTGTCGGACAAGGTTTAAGTCAGTTCTTCAAAGCCCCAAAGTCAGAAGAAAAAATATTGATTTCCAGTGGTGCCAGTGCAGGATTGTCGGCGGCTTTCAATGCACCGATTGCCGGTTTGCTGTTCATTTTAGAAGAGATCCATCATTCCTTTTCACCTCTTGTATGGCTGACATCTTTTGCTTCAGTGATTACTGCTAACTTTGTCTCTTTAAATTTTTTTGGATTGAAACCTGTCCTTTACCAAGGAAAGATCAATGACTTGCCTTTGAAATATTACGGTGCTTTAGTCATCTTAGGTATCTTACTAGGGATCTTAGGACGATTTTACCAGTGGACATTGCTGTCTTTGCCTAAATGGTATGGAAAACTACCCATATCCTCTGACTGGTATGGATTGATTCCTTTTGTGCTGATTATTCCAATCGGTCTATTTTTACCAGACTATTTAGGCGGCGGGAATCAAATTATCTTGACTTTAGGAGAAACCGGGGCTCCCCTGTTGTTTTTGGTCATGTTGCTGATTTTGCGTTACTGTTTTTCCATGATTTCATATGGAGCTGGACTGCCTGGGGGGATTTTCCTTCCTATCTTAACATTAGGTGCGCTGATTGGTGCGATCTTTGGTACCTTTTTGGCACAGTCGATCGGTCTGGATCCTATTTATATCAAGAATTTCGTGATCGTAGCAATGGCTGGTTATTTTACAGCGATCGGTAAGGCTCCTTTAACTGCTATTATTTTAGTAACAGAGATGGTTGGATCAATCAATCACCTAATGCCGTTAGGACTAGTTAGTTTAGTAGCTTATATCGTGGTCGATGGTCTTGGTGGTCATCCTATTTATGAGTCTCTCCTTGAAAAGATGCATAAAGAACCCGCTGTGAATATCCGAGGAACGAAAACAGTGATCGAGTATCCGGTAACCGCAGAAAGTTCATTTGATGGGATGGCCGTTCGAGACTTTCCTTGGCCAGAAAACATGTTGCTGATTTCCATTCGTCGTGGCGAAAACGAAATTTTGACCCGCGGAGATACGATCATGAAAGTTGGTGATGCACTTTTGATCTTAACGGATTCGAATAGTGTTTCGGAAGTGAAGAAAAAAATCAGCTATTTAGCTGATGGTCCTCTGACTTAAACATTGGCTGCCAAATTGCCGTCAACATCCTCCTGTCTTTATTTATCGATCAGAAAAAAATCGAAGGAGCAAAGCTGCAGACACATGTTCTGCAGTTTTGCTCCTTCTTTCATTGCCATACAATCGCTGTCGTATAATATTGCCAAACGGTTCTTTCTAAAATCAGCTTCTGAAATCAGCTATAGTATTTTTCCACCAAACGTTCATCCACATAAACGGAAACTTGACCGTCATTGACTGGGAAAATTCCTTTACCTGTTTCGTCTAAGACAACTTTTGCTTCATTATTTTTCAAAATATCTACGTAAGTTTCACCACCATGAATGGCGCTGATGGTCATTTCTTTCTCAGCACCTTGGGCATTCGTCATGACCACGGCCAAGCCAGACAGTTCGTGCTCATAGTCTCCTGTCAGTACCCAACCGATACAATTTGGGTCATCGAAATAATCAACTTGATTGCCAAAGGAGATTTTTTCACGCAATTTCAGGAGATTTTCTAAATCTTCTCCAACTGGTTCAATACCTTGTTCAGGAATACCGAATAGATCCCCCCAGAAAACAACTGGTACTCCAGCTTTTCGCAACAAGATCAACGCATAGGCATGCACTTTAAACCAGCCATCTACCCATGACTGTAAACTCTGACCGACTTGCGTATCATGATTATCGACAAAAGTCACAGCGTAGTCTTCTCGAGAAGCAGTCAATGTACCTGCAAAGATTTGACTCATATCGTACGCACCATTCGAATGAGATGCTTCATAGAAATTGTAATGCAGTGGCACATCGAATAGATGGATCAGATTTCCGGAAGAATCGAGATACTCTTCTAGTTTCGGCAGATCACCCGACCAATATTCTCCCACCACAAATAAATCTTTGCCTTTTTCTTCCCGGCGATTCAAAAGCCAATTAACATAATAATTAAACTCAATATGTTTGACAGCATCTAGGCGATAGCCATCCACATTCGTTAACTCTTGATACCATTTGCCCCATTTATCCAGCTGTTCGATAGTTTCTGGATTCTCCATATCCAAATCACAGCCCATTAGATAATCATAGTTGCCCATCTCATCATCCACTTGATCTTCCCACCCTTTTTGGGCAAAGTTAAACAAGGCATGATCGTTGGTTCGGTCATCATAATCAACGCCAGAAAAATTTTTCCACGTCCAGACATAGTCATTGTATTTCCCTTTTCTTCCAGGGAAAGTGAACTTCGTCCAAGCTTCGATCTCTTCTTCATCACTTATCGGCTTGTTGCGATTGTCCCAACTGTATTTGACCGCTGGTGCCGTTTCTTTTTCATCGGCTCCTATCAAATGATTGAATACAATATCTGCGTAAACCTCCAACCCCTGATCTTGCAACGCTTTGATTGCTTCAAGATATTCATCTTTGGTTCCGTACTTGGTTGGTATTGATCCCTTTTGATCAAATTCTCCAAGATCGTAGTAGTCGTAGACACCATAGCCAACATCTTCGACGCCCGCTGTACCTTTATATGCAGGAGGCAACCATACCGCTGTAAATCCATAATCTTTAAGCTCACTACTCATTTCTTTCAATCTATTCCAATGTTGACTGTCTGCAGGCAAGTCCCATTCGAAGCCTTGCAATATCACTTCATTCTTCATATAATTCCCCCCTTAAAATAATTAAGCCAAAGAATAGCCATTCTTGTCAAACATTAACCCATTTCGATTCTTTTCTGAATGATTTGCCGACCGTTTTTGACCGTTTAAGAATGTATTACCCTTACATTTTGACTGTTTTTAACCATTTATGATTGATTATGACTGTTTTATGTGCTATCATAACAATTGAAGAGGTGATGTAAATGCTTACAGAAGAGCGTCATCAAAGGATTTTAGCCCTTTTAGAAGAAACGGATATCGTGAAAGTCAGCGAATTGATCCATCAATTACAAGCATCTGAGTCCACTATCCGTCGCGATTTACAAGAACTTGAAGCACAGGGAGTTTTGGTCCGAATCCATGGAGGTGCCAAAAAGATCCAGCACCTTGGATTTGAACCCAATATGAAAGAAAAAACGCAAAAGTTCCAAGTAGAGAAACAAAAAATCGCCCAATATGCCGTCTCATTGATCAAAAAGGATGAGGTCATTTACTTGGATGCTGGAACCACAACTTTAGAAATGATCCCTTTCTTGTCATCGATCTCAAATGTGAAGGTTGTAACCAACTCTGTCAAACATGCGGCATTACTGATCGATCAAGGAATCGAGACATTGATTTTAGGAGGAACGATCAAAATCAGTACGAACGCTGTCTTGGGGAGCGGTGCCAGTGAGCAATTGCGAAAACTGCGCTTCAATCGCTGTTTTATTGGAATGAATGGTGCTCATGTAGACGCAGGCTTTACGACTCCAGATCCTGAAGAAGCAATGATCAAAAAAATCGCGATTGAAAATAGTCAAAAAGCTTATGTATTACTGGACCATTCTAAATTTCAACAAACTACTTTTGCTCAAGTTGCTGCCATTGAAGACGCAGAGATTATCACAGACTTCTGTCCGAAAAACTATGCGGCTAAATTTCGAACACAAACAACTATTATGGAGGTATCCGAATGATTTATACTGTCACACTCAACCCATCAATTGACTATATTGTCCACGTCGAAGCATTACAATTGGGCGAACTTAATCGAATGAAGCAAGACTTTAAACTTCCTGGCGGCAAAGGCATCAATGTTTCTCGTATTTTACAGCGGATCCAGATCCCTTCCACTGCACTTGGATTTATTGGCGGATTCACTGGACGTTTCATTGAAGATTGGCTGATCAATGAAAGAATCACGACCGATTTCACACAAGTTGCTGCCGATACAAGGATCAATATTAAATTAAAATCTGGCGAAGAAACTGAAATCAACGGATTAGGGCCAACAATCTCAAAGGATGAAAGTCAGCAATTGAAAGACAAACTGTCTTCTCTTACCAAGGAAGATATCGTCATTTTTTCTGGTAGCAAACCAAATGGACTGACGGCTGACTACTATCAAGAGTTGATCGCCATCGTCAAAGAAGCTGGAGCCGATTTCGTCATTGACACAACGGGTCCAGAGTTGTTCGCAGCATTACCCGACCAACCGTTGCTGATCAAACCCAACAATCATGAATTAGCGGAATTGTATCAAACGACATTCCACTCCTTCGAAGATATTTTACCTTATGGACAAAAATTAATCGCTGATGGCGCCAAGAATGTCATTGTCTCCCTTGGCGGAGATGGAGCCATTTTCTTTACTGGAAACGAAATCTACCGCTCGAATGTTCTGAAGCGTTCACTGAAAAACTCGGTTGGAGCTGGCGACTCAATGATTGCTGGCTTTATCGGACAATATACAGCAACAAAAAATGCACTGGAAGCCTTTAAATGGGGAGTTGCTTGCGGCAGCGCCACTGCTTTTTCAGATGATTTAGCCACATCAGCATTTATTCAAGAATTATTGCCAGAAGTTGTTATTGAAAAGATACTTTGACTTAACATAAGGAGGATAAATAATGAAAATCAACGATTTACTCTTAAAAGATGCCATGATCATGGACCTTCAAGCAACGGATAAAAAAGGTGCGATTGACGAAATGGTTGCCAAACTTTATGAAGTTGGCCGCATTTCAGATATTGCTGTCTACAAAGAAGGGATCTTGGCTCGCGAAGCCCAAACATCAACCGGTCTTGGCGACGGTATCGCAATGCCTCATGCGAAAAATCAAGCAGTCAATGAAGCGACTGTTTTATTTGCTAAAAGTAAAACCGGTGTGGATTATGAGGCACTGGATGGTCAACCTACTTACCTCTTCTTCATGATTGCTGCTCCTGAAGGGGCTAATGATACCCATTTACAAGCCTTAGCTGCTCTTTCCCGCTTGTTGATTGATCCAGAATTTGTTGAGAAATTAAAGAAAGCACCAACTGCGGATGCAGTCCAACAACTATTTGCTGAAGCAGAAGTACAAAAAGAAGAACAGACAGATGTCACAACTACAGAGTCAGTGAGTGATCGCCCTTATATCGTTGCTGTTACAGCCTGTCCAACAGGTATTGCTCATACTTACATGGCTGAAGATGCATTAAAGAAAAAAGCCAAAGAACTAGGCGTAGAAATCAAAGTTGAAACGAATGGTTCGGAAGGCATTAAAAATCGATTAACAGAAGAGGACATTGCGCGAGCAGCTGGCGTCATTGTCGCTGCTGATAAAAAGGTCGAGATGGATCGTTTCAACGGCAAACATCTAGTGAATCGTCCTGTTAGTGACGGGATTCGTAAGACGGAACAACTGATCAATGAAGCTTTAAGCGGTGATGCTCCTGTCTTTCACAGTAGCGGACAAACAGTTGCAGAAGAATCTTCTGCTGATGGTACGTTTGGTCAACGAATCTATAAAGATTTGATGAATGGTGTTTCCCATATGTTGCCATTCGTTATTGCAGGCGGAATCATGATCGCTATTTCCTTTATGGTCGATCAATTCATGGGTGTACCGCAAGACGCTTTAAATCAATTAGGTAGTTATAATCAACAAGCTGCTTGGTTCAATCAAATCGGTAATGCCGCTTTCGGATTCATGTTACCTGTCTTGGCTGGATTTATTGCATCGAGTATCAGTGATCGCCCAGGTTTGATCGTTGGTTTTGCTGCTGGCGCATTGGCAAACAGTGGTGGCGCAGGATTCCTTGGTGCATTGATTGGTGGATTTTTAGCAGGATATGTCATCAAATTCTTGCGCAATCTTTTCAAAGGTTTGCCTAAGTCATTAGACGGAATCAAAACGATTCTCTTTTACCCTGTTTTTGGTTTGTTGATTACTGGGTTCCTCATGCTAATGATCAATGTCCCAATGAAAGCGATCAATGACGGCTTAAACAGCTTCTTAACAGGATTGAGTGGAACAAATGCCGCTTTACTAGGTGCTCTGTTAGCAGCTATGATGGCAGCCGATCTAGGTGGTCCAATCAACAAAGCTGCCTATGTGTTCGGTACAGCAACACTTGCCACAACGGTTGCCGAAGGTGGTAGTGTCGTAATGGCCTCAGTCATGGCTGGTGGAATGGTGCCGCCATTGGCGATCTTTATCGCAACAGTTTTATTCAAAAATAAATTTACTAAAGATCAAAAAGAAGCAGGTTTGACGAATATCGTGATGGGCTTATCTTTTGTTACTGAAGGTGCGATTCCTTTTGCAGCAGCTGATCCTCTTCGGGCCATTCCAAGTTTCGTGATTGGTTCTGCTTTAACTGGTGCCCTAGTCGGTGCATTCAATATTCAATTGATGGCTCCTCACGGCGGGATCTTTGTGGTCCTTTTGCTATCAAAACCATTATTATTCCTATTGTTCATATTAATTGGTGCGATTGTTTCAGGAATCATCTTCGGTTTGTTAAAAAAAGAAGTAACTACCGCTTAATACGTGTTGTGTGAAACAACTAGCGTCTCCTATGCAAAAAAATCTCCAGTGTGTTTGAAACACACTGGAGATTTTTTTGCGAGAATCATTCAACTTTCTTGTCTTTGCTATTTTATATGGCTCTATTTATTTCCGGAAATGGATTGGTGTTCAGCTAAGCGTTCCATATTCATAAAATAGACCCGCAAGCGATGGGTTTCTTTTTTTAGATTGACCCAGGTATATTTTTTGCTGCGATGCAAAAAACCAAAGCGAACATCTGACATACGATCTTTCAATTCGTCAATAGGTATATCTGTCATCGCCTCTTGCGGCAAATAGAACTGCAAACAGACGGTGTATTCTTCAAAATGTTCCGTAGTGTAATCCATCTCTAAATGACTGCGAATATAAAATTCATAAGCATCTAAGCCATTATCGAGCGTTAACTGTGGTTTTAAGACAATGTAATCCATCATCCGCATGCCTTCTTGGTCGATCCAAGGGAAATAAGCCTGTGCATTCAACAATCCCCTCACCCGACGTTCTTGGTAAATCTCACGAACTAAATCAAAGTTCCGAGTGATAAAATGGGTCGCTTTGCGTTTGACGGTGGGCTGTAAACGATCATTTTGATATTGGATCGTTTGGATCAACTGATGGCCAAACGCGTATTCAATAAACGGTTCTCGCAAAATCCCTACTCCGTTATCCCAAGTAAGTTGATCCACCCCGATTTGGTCCCGAAACAAACGTTGATAAGAAAGGTTGGCAGGATGATCCCATTGAAACGGATCACGGTAAAGCTCCACCATGACAACCCCTTCCTCCATCGTTTGGATTTGTTCTACTTGTTGCGCATCTTTAATAATCACTAACGGTAATACTCGCTCATAGTACTCTGAGAAATACATGCGCCAACAGGAAGTTAAACAAAATCCGTTATAAAAAACATCATATCCGGCAAATTGATTGCAATCGATCACGATTTCTTTGGCATGGTTTTTTCGCTTTGGTAATTCAGCGATTTCTTCTGGTTTCTGAAAGTTATAGCGTTTCTCTACACTTTCGACATTATGATTGAGGAATTCATCATAAGCTCGAATATAACTAAAGAGACCGCCTTGTTCCATTGTGGTCTTTATATAACTCAGTAATAGTTCTCGCGATCCCTGAAAAACATCAAATGTAAAAAGATGTCGTTGCAGTACGGCTTCTTGGACAACGTGTATACTGGATTCATTTTGTCCATCGGTTAAAATCAGTTCAAAATTGACCTCATCAATACTTCCCTCCAGCAATGAGCGTACTTCAGCGATATCATAGGAATGGATTTCCTTTTGATTTAAATAGTAGCTGGTGGGGGTAAAGGAAAGACGGACCAAAGCGAACCAGTTGGCTATTTGTTCACGCATCAGAGCATCGGCGAGTTGTGCCGATTGAATAAAGGCATAGATTTTCTTCGTTTTGATCATCTTTCTCACCTCTTTATGTACTTCTTATTTTATTATAGTAAAGGGATTCATGATTGAACACTATTTCGCTTACTTTTGAGATGAAAAACTTTGGTTTTCATGGTAAACTAGAGGCGCTTGGAGGTGGGAATATGGGATTAAAATTCCAACGTGAAGATTCTCTTGATAAAATGTTCGATGAGTTTGCTATTCTTCCCGACAATGACAAAAAAGAAAACAAACCCGACATCGAACGCTTCTTGAATGCGAAAGAAGATAAAGAAGAAACTGAAAAAAATACGGATCTTAAAAAACAAACAAAAAAAACATCTTAATCGATGTTTTTTTGTTTGCACAGAATTTTTCCGATAAGAGATGTTCCGGAGCAAACTTTCTCCGTTTATTTTCTAGTCCTGAGAGATTGCCCCATGCATCTTACCTCTTATCTATTATTGCTTGATGGCCGCTTCTATCGCTTGCCAAGCTTCTTCTTTCCCCTGTTTAGTGATGGAAGAAAAAAGAATAAAGGTGTCTGCTGGATCGAATTCCAGCGCTTTTTTGATCACACTTTCATGCTTGTTCCATTTCCCGCGAGGAATCTTGTCTGCTTTCGTGGCCACCACGATTACTGGAATCTCATAATATTTCAAAAACTGATACATTTGAATATCTTCCTGAGAAGGCGCATGGCGCAGATCCACTAGAGAGACGACTGCCCGCAGCTGCTGTCTCTCTGCAAGATACGTCTCGATCATCTTCCCCCACTTTGCCCGCTCCGTTTTTGAAACTTTTGCATAGCCATATCCTGGCACATCCACAAAATGCAAGGTGTTTTCAATCAAGTAAAAATTCAATGTTTGGGTCTTACCAGGTTTCGAAGACGTTCGCGCTAAATTTTTTCGATTAATCAATGTATTGATAAAGGAAGACTTCCCAACATTGGAACGACCCGCTAACGCGATTTCCGGTAAATGCGTATCCGGATATTGTGCCGGTGAAACAGCACTGATCACAATTTCTGCATCATGTACTTTCATCTGCTCGCTCCCTTCTAATAAAATCTCATATGCTTTCAGAAAGAAAGTCGGATAGTCATCAAACTATCCGACTTACTAAAATCAAACTGCTTTTTTTGTTTCTTCATTATAAATGATTGTCGGTTCACCGATTTCTTTGGCTGCATCTTCGGTAATAATGACTTTTTCAATCGACTCATCAGAAGGAACATTGAACATCACGTCCATCATGATATTTTCGATAATCGAACGTAAACCACGAGCACCCGTATTGCGTTCGATCGCTTTATCCGCAATCGCGCGTAGAGCAGCTGGATCAAACTCAAGCTCAGTATCGTCTAATGCTAACAGTTTTTGGTATTGTTTGACTAGCGCATTTTTCGGCTCCGTCAAAATACGGACCAAGTCATCGGTCGTCAATTTGTCTAAAGCTGCCATAACCGGCAAACGGCCAATAAATTCTGGGATCAAGCCGAATTTCAACAAGTCTTCAGGAATGATATGTTGCATGATGCTTTCATCTTCTGAGAACCGTTTGTTGTTCGTTCCAAAACCGATCGTTTTTTCACCCATCCGGTTTTTAACGATGGTATCAATCCCATCAAATGCACCACCAACGATGAATAAAATATTCGTCGTATCGATTTGAATCATTTCTTGATGAGGATGCTTCCGTCCACCTTGAGGCGGTACACTTGCTTGTGTCCCTTCCAAGATCTTCAGCAACGCTTGTTGCACCCCTTCACCCGATACATCTCGCGTAATCGAAACATTTTCGCTTTTACGAGCGATTTTGTCGATTTCATCAATATAAATGATACCCTTTTCTGCCATTTCAACGTTATAGTCCGCTGCTTGCAGAAGTTTCAGCAAAATATTTTCTACATCTTCTCCGACATATCCAGCTTCCGTCAAGCTGGTGGCATCGGCGATAGCAAATGGCACATTCAATGAACGGGCCAATGTTTGAGCAAGGAACGTCTTCCCAGAGCCAGTTGGTCCAATTAGACAAATATTGCTTTTTTGCAACTCAACGTCTTCTGCGGTCGGCTCAACGTTCACTCGTTTGTAATGATTGTAAACCGCTACAGCAAGTGTCTTTTTCGCACGATCTTGTCCGATGACGTAATCATTTAATATATGCAGCAATTCTTGTGGTTTAGGTACCTCGGTAAATTCACGAATGGCTTCTTCGTAGAACTCTTCGTCAATGATCTCCTTGCACAAGTCGATACATTCATTACATATGTATACACCAGGACCGGCAACGATCTTCTTTACTTCCTCTTGCGTCTTCCCGCAAAAAGAACAACGAACAGCGTCATTTCCATTTGTGTTGTCGTACATACTGTTCACCCCTTGATAAATTTCTAACCTGTAAAGGAGTGGAATTGGTTTTACTATCTTTACAGTCTTTAATCATCTTATCATAACTCATTTGAAAGAAAAAGCTATTTCTCATGGCCGTTACGTTTTCTTAGCAATTGACCACGTCCACAAAATAAGTCAAGATCCTCCTGCTCAAAAAGGCAAAGTAAGCAAAAACGATCGTATGAAATATACACACCATTGCTTTTTGATCAATCAAAAAGGGCAAACATCGGAAAAGACGTTTGCCGCTCTTTTGATGAAAATTAAGCTTCTTTCGCCGTACCAGTTACGATTTCAACGGCTTTCTTCATTGTGATGTCATGTTTCAACATATCTTCTGTCAAGACGCGTTTGATTTGATCAACAGGCATGTTGTAAGCTTCTGAAAGCTCTTGAATTTCTTTTTCGATGTCTTCTTCAGTTGCTTCCAAACCTTCTGCTTTTGCGATTGCTTCAATCACAAGGTTAGTTTTCACACGAGTTTCTGCTTCGCCTTCAAATTGTTGATGCAAGTCAGCTTCCGTTGAACCAGTCAATTGATAGTACATTTCTGGTGAAATTCCTTGACGTTGCATGTTGTTCAAGAACTCATCCATTGAGCGGTGAACTTCGTCATGGACCATTGAATGTGGTAATTCAACGATTTCTGCGTTTTCTACTGCTTGGCGAATCGCTGCTTCATCTTTTGCATCTTCAGCAGCTTTTTCTTTTGTTTCTGTCAATTCTTTGCGGTATTTTTCTTTTAGTTCAGCAAGTGTTTCAACGCTATCATCAACATCTTTCGCAAATTCATCATCTAATTCAGGCAATTCTTTTGATTTGACTTCGTGAACAGTTACTTTAAAGACCGCATCTTTACCTGCTAGATCTTCTGCTTGATAATCTTCAGGGAAAGTGACGTTGACTTCTTTGCTTTCGCCAGCTTTCACTCCTACTAATTGATCTTCAAAACCTGGGATGAAAGAGTTAGAACCCAATTCTAATGAATAGTTTTCGCCTTTGCCGCCTTCAAATGTTTCTTCACCTAAGAAACCTTCAAAGTCGATAACGACTGTATCGCCATTTTCAGCAGCTTCGTCTTCTTTGATGACTAACTCAGCTTGTGCTTCTTGTTCACGTTTGATGCGAGCATCTACGTCTTCTTCTGTTACTTCACGATCTTGTTTTTCAACAGTCAACTCTTTGTAATCACCAAGTTTAACTTCTGGTTTCACAGTCACTTCTGCTTTGATCACCCAGTCTTGACCTTTTTCCATGCTGTCAACATCGATTTTTGGTTGTGATACTGGATCAATACCAGCTTCTTTAACTGCTGCTTCATAAGCTTCTGGCAAGACAGCATTCAATGCATCTTCATACAATGCTTCTTCTCCGTACATACGGTTAAACACTTGGCGGGATACTTTTCCTTTACGGAAGCCAGGTACGTTTAAGTTGCCTTTCACTTTATTAAATGCAGTCGTCAAGCCTTTTTGGATTTCAGCTTGCTCGATCGAAAATGTCAATACACCATCATTGGTGCCTGTTTTTTCCCATTTTGCAGTCATTTATTTCCCTCCGAATAACAATTATATTTTACATATGAAATAGTTTCATGCATACCTTTAAATAGTACACTAACGTTCTTTAATTGTAAACATTTTACCTAGAAACTTCTCGTTTTTTTCTTGAGTGATCTGCTTTCAGAATTAGAAAGAACCCAAAATCTTTCGTAATCTTGTTTTCTTACGTTGGATCTCCTCGTCGATCGCTTGTGGTTCGCTTTTTGCAAAAAGATCTTGATACTCAGCGATATAGCTTTGTACCCAGCGATCAATCTCTTGGGTTTCTGGCAAGAACGGATAGCTTAAAGCAAAATGATCATTCAACTCTTCTAAAATGCCTTCTGCTAAGGTTGGATTTTCTTGCCCGATTCGTTCATTCACAGCTTGTCGCATTTGGCTGAAAACTGGCACTTCCCTCAATAAAGATAACTGATTGGGAATGATCTGCCGTTGATCCCCCATGTAGTCTATCAATTCAAACTGCTGTGAACTTCCTAAACGGACAAGCTCTTCTACTAGTTTTGGTAACAAAAAAGGATTCGTTAACTGAGGAAGCAGCTCCGTCATCAACGATACAAACTGATCCTTTGTGAGTCCTTGGGAAAAAACGTGCCATGTGTGCCCGCTAACTGGTTGGTTGCTGCTGTCCATTGCAAGCAATGACTGTTTTTTTCCTAAAAAATCTTCCAAACCAAGTATTTGTTGAACTTCTTCTACTTTATCCAATTCTTTCACTAAATTTTCGCTTACCGCTTCAGAGATCACCGGAAATTCCTCTGCGAGTCTTATCCATTTTCTCGCTTGCAAGTATTGACCATCAAGAATCAACAAATGACCAATTTGAACAAAACCATTTGGATCTTGTAGGTATTCATCCAAGAAATCATCTGCCACTTCCAACGCTTTTGCAAAATCAGACAGTTGCTGTAAGCACTTAACGAGAGACTGATTGATCTCAAAAGAAGAATGCTCAGTATAAATTTCCTGGTAATCATGGTAAGCCTTCAGATAATCTTTTGCCTGATATGCTTTTTCTGCTGAATGACGCAGGCGGTCTTCAGGTTTTGGAAACTGGATCGTGTCTCCCATATCTCATTCTCCTTTATCTGTAATCGATCTGCAATCGCACTTCCGCTTGTATGGTGCAATCTTCTGGTAGCAAGACCGCTTTTCAACGGGTCAGTCTTCGTTTGCCTCAAATAGAGACTGACCGCTCATTACGTTATTGTCTATTCTTGTTATATATTGGCATTTGCCTGTTTATTGAATGCTTTAATCAAATTGATAGTAACCACACTGGTCTCAGAAAAATAATCTCCGGCATGCTGCTTTTCTTTAGTAAAAATCACTGGCAAATAACCGCAATAAAAGAAAGGATTGAATTGCAAAACGTAGCGCATACACAGTTCTCTTGTCAGAACTGTTTTCCAACTCAAATCAGCTTCTGTAAATGACACGACCCGAATACCGAAAATCATCTTACCTACCGTTTGTCCCTGATTGAACTTTGTTAATAAAACAAAATAGCCTAAGTAGATGGCCAACGAGAGTAACTGGTAGAGTCCAAAAGGATGCCCGCTACTTGACCAACCACCTAAGTGATAGATCGTATCCAGAGTAATTCCTGTAATAGCTCCGATACAAAGTACATCTACGAGATAAGCAAATAGCCGAATCCAAAACCCAGCAAAAAAGTAATCTGGAAAATCATTCACTCGTCTGCGTTCTTTCTGTTTGTCTTCTATCCCCTCATACCGTTGCCATTCTTTTTGACGCTGATCAATCTCTTCCTCGCTAAATTCTTTTCTCTTAAACGAGCCCAATACTTGTTGATAGAAATCATCTGGATGATTCGTCGCAGCGGCCTCTTGATTTGGGGTATCCACAGCTAGTTGTGCTTCTTGATTCGCCTGCTCTGTAGAAATTCCAGAGGTCGACTCTAGATTTTCCAGAGTTACGTTTTCTGCTCCCTGTTCAACAGGTTGTTGTTCGATTCGTGGCTCTTTCGTTTCTTTTTCAGGCATAGTTATTCACCTCCATAATAATAAAGAGGTTTCGGCGCATCCATCGTACCTAGGCTTTCCACTACTTGCAAAAGACGACTAGACTCAGATGCCTTCAGCCCTTGAAACTCTGCCAGCTTAGAACCCAGCCATGTAGAAGCGAACCCTGTGGAACCGACACCATATTCAAAAATTTCCGCATCCTCTAACCCTTGATCTGCTTCTAATGCAGCGAAGGCGTCCTCAGGAAACCCAATTTCGTCAACTAACCCGTTCTCCACTGCTTGTTGACCATCATAAATCCGTCCGTCAGCAATTTTTCTAACAGCTTCTTCTGACATGCCTCGTCCTTCAGCTACAATGGAAACAAAGCGTCCGTATGCATTATCCACGTAAGTTTGCAGAACTTTCTTGTCCTCATCGGTAGCGGCTCTTGTAGAGGAACCCATATCTTTCAAGGCACCACTTTTATAGGTGCTATCTTCGATCCCTAATTTATCCAATAAACCTGAATAATTCAATCCAGACATAATAACTCCGATAGAACCTGTCACAGTTTCATCTGTGGCAAAGATTTTGTCCGCACCCGCTGAGACATAATAACCACCGCTAGCTGCGGTGTTCTTCATACTGACATAGACAGGAATTCCAATTTCTTTGATCTTTTTCATTTCACGAGCAATCTCTGCACTTTCGTAAACTCCGCCCCCAGGCGAATTCACTTCAAATAGAATCCCTTTGATCGTTGGGTCCTCTTGCGCGGCACGTAATTCTTCCAGAAATAATTGATGATCATATCCTTCTGATGAGAACAATCCACCACCTGAAGTATTCGCAATCGTCCCTTCCAAAGTTAAGCGAAGGATACGGTTATTGCTATCTCCAGCCGCTATTTGATGTTCCTCCAATTCATTGCTTCCGTATAAAAGAGCATTCAATCCGTCCAGTGACGACTCTTCATTTGCTGGCGGAGCCATCAAAGCAAAAACACCTGAGCACGCAAACAATCCAATTGCAATCGCAACAGCCACCCATCTTCTCTTATTCATTTTTCCACTCCTTTTTAATAGCGGTTCTCAATCACAATTACCGCTTCAACTAGTCCACTTGCATCGAATTTTTCGCTTTTTTCTTTCAATGCGTAGCCGCCGAAATATTCTTTAGTTAATTCATCTTGCACTCGAAACGCTTGTGCTTCTTGAACAGAGATTGCACCCGGAAGAATTTCCTGCAGGCTGTCCCAACCAGTGTCTAACATGATTTTTGTATCATCATTGACATTTTCTTGTTTCTCTAATCTTTCCACTATTTCCTTTAACTCGGAAAACGTCATACATTGTACAGCTTCTGACATCTTCATCCCTCACTTTCTTCTGTCATTGTATCGAAATTAAAAAAAAAAGGATAGTCAAAAACGACAATTCCAATTTTACGAATTGGATCATCCGCAATTCTCCTTCTTTAAATCTCCATTACAGAACAAACATTGCCTCTAATAACATCTATACCAATTATTTTTTTTAGCTTTTTCTCTTGACTAACGTCCTTATAAATATTATGATAATGCATGTATTTCTACAAAATAATTTAAGGAGGATAGATAGACCAATAGGAATAGCGCCAGATCTGTACAACAGATGACGAGGAAAGAGTTTATCGAAGTTTTCGGCGGGTAACTCTAGGGACTGCACTCTATAAGCAAGAACAAAACCTCATCGTGAGATGAAAACAAACCTCTTGCTGCGCAGGTAGAAATACATAACGAATCGTAAATAAGTAGTGGAAAGTAGGATTTGTCATTATGTGTGGAATCGTAGGAATTGTAGGAAAATCAAATGCTGAACAAGTCATTTTGAATGGTTTGGAACGTTTAGAATATCGTGGGTATGACTCAGCAGGTTTATATGTTGCTGATCGTACTTCTGGCCACTTAGTCAAAGCACAAGGGCGTATCAAAAACTTGGAAGACAAAGTCACACCAGAAGTAACAGGAACGATCGGTATCGGACACACTCGCTGGGCAACTCATGGTAAACCATCAGAAAAAAATGCCCACCCTCATACTTCTTCTAACCAAGAATTAGTACTGGTTCATAACGGAGTAATCGAGAATTTTGAAGAATTGCATCAAAACTATTTAAGTGATCATCACTTCGAAGGACAGACAGATACAGAGATTGTCGTCCACTTGATCGAAGTATTGAAAAAAGACCTTTCGACTAAAGAAGCGTTCAAAAAGGCACTCTCATTGATTCGTGGTTCTTATGCCTTTGCATTAGTTGATAAAAATGACCCTGAAACCATCTATGTAGCAAAAAATAAAAGTCCGTTATTGATTGGGCTTGGGGATGGGTTTAACGTTATTTGTAGTGATGCATTGGCTATGTTGGATCAGACTACTCATTTCGTTGAAATTGAAGACGGTGAAATGGTAACTGTGACGGCAGAAACGATTGAAATCGAAGACCTAAAAGGAAATCTTGTTTATCGCGAGTCTTATGAAGCACAACTTGATTTAACAGACATCGAAAAAGGAACGTATCCTTACTATATGCTGAAAGAAATCGACGAGCAGCCAGCTGTGATGCGTCGTCTCGTTCAAGAGTATCAAGGCACAGGAGAAGTGACGATCGATGACGCATTAAAGGATCAAATGATTGCGAGCGACCGCATCTACATCGTTGCTTGCGGAACCAGTAATCACGCTGGTTGGGCCGCAAAAGCGATTCTAGAATCTCTGACACAGATTCCTGTTGAAGTACATTTATCAAGTGAATTCGGCTACAACATGCCTTTGCTGTCTGCAAAACCTTTCTTTATTTTTCTATCACAAAGTGGAGAAACAGCCGACAGCCGACAAGTCTTGGTAAAAATCAATCAACTGAATTTGCCTAGTCTGACTATTACAAATGTAGCAGGCTCGACTCTTTCTCGTGAAGCTGACCATACATTGTTACTTCATGCCGGACCTGAAATCGCCGTAGCTTCTACCAAGGCCTATACTGCTCAAATCGCAGTTTTAACCTTATTAGCAAAAGCAATCGGTGATGCTAAAGGTATTGCTGCTGCACAGGACTTCGATGTTTTCCATGAATTAAGTATTGTTGCCTCTGCTATGGAAACATTAGTTGATGAAAAAGCGGTCATCAGTCAATTAGCAGAAGATTATTTGTCTGTTAGTCGCAATGCGTTTTATATTGGTCGAAGCAATGACTATTATGTTTCCATGGAAGCTGCACTGAAGCTAAAAGAGATTTCTTATATTCAAGCAGAAGGATTTGCAGCTGGCGAATTGAAACATGGAACCATCGCACTGATCGAAGAAGGAACCCCAGTCATCGGAATCATCACTGAAGAAGTGACCGGCTCCCATACGAGAGGAAATTTGAAAGAAGTTGAGTCTCGTGGCGCTCATACTTTAGTCATCGTCAGCCAAGAACTAGCGAAAGCGACGGATCACATTGTTTTGCCTTCGGTCCATCCATTGGTTACTAGTTTAGTTGCCGTGATTCCTACGCAACTGTTGGCTTACTTTGCAACATTGCAACGAGGGTATGACGTGGATAAACCTCGAAATTTAGCTAAATCAGTGACTGTCGAATAAAACTTTTAAAAGTTTTTAGGCAGAAAAAAGAGCTGCGACAATCGTCTTGTCGCAGCTCTTTTATTCGTACAACCAATTAAAAGCAATTTTTTTAGACAAGCTGAAACTGCTTGGAACTGCCTATTTTGATCATCCTTTCTTTTCTCGTCCCTCAATTTTTTTAAAGTCTTTTAAGTAATGCACAAAACAGCAAACAGCATTCATCCCAGATTCATTGCACCTCTGTTGATCAACATAGGAGAAATGTATCATTTTTTTACACACCACGTGCCATTTATGATGATTATCCCTACTATCGTCAGTAAAATAGTTGCAACGAATAAAATATTCCCCATTAATGACCAGTGATCACTAAAAAGTAATGAAAGCAGGATGAAAGCACCCAGAACCAACATACCGATGCCATTCGCTACATACAAACGATCTAAATCATACTGTGCCTTTTTTTCTTCAGAAGCCATATTGTATCCAGCAATCAATTGCCATCCATGTCTGCTTAAAAATAGGATACCTGTAATAAAAAACAAACCCACGACTAACCATCCTGTTGTATTTCCCATCACACATTCATCCTCTCTACACATCTGCCTAACGTTTAGATCCATTCAACCAATCGGTTTCTTGCGCTTTATACAGTGAGTATACCACATGAAAATCATTATTTGGATTATCATTATATTTTCACAAGATAAAAAAACCAACGAAAACGACTTTCGTTGGTTTTTGATCTCATTTATTCCGCACCGATTTCTTCCCGTACGACAGCTGCGATTTTATCGACATAGTAATCTACTTTTTCTGTTGTTGGTGCCTCAGCCATCACGCGCAATAGTGGCTCTGTTCCAGAAGGACGTACTAAGATTCTACCTTCCCCATTCATTTCTGCTTCTGTTTCTTCGACGATTTTTCGGATTGCCGGTACATCCATCGCGCCATTTTTATCTGTCACACGAATATTAACTAATTTTTGCGGATAGATCGTAACTTCCCCTGCCAGCTCAGAAAGTTTTTTCCCAGTCTGCTTCATGATATTCAATAACTGGATACCAGACAGCATTCCATCCCCTGTCGTATTGAAGTCTAAGAAGATCATGTGTCCGGACTGTTCCCCGCCAAAGTTGTAGTCATTTTTGCGCATTTCTTCTACAACGTAGCGATCACCCACTTGAGTAATCACATCTTTCAAACCAATGGCTTCAACAGCTTTATGAAAACCTAAATTGCTCATCACAGTTGTAACAATGGTATCTTGTTTCAAACGTTTTTGTTCAGCTAAGTATTTTGCACAAATGTACATGATCTTATCGCCGTCAACAATATTACCTTGTTCATCAATAGCGATCACCCGATCACCGTCTCCATCAAAGGCTAGTCCAACATCGGCCCCTTTTTCGACAACAAACTCTGCTAATTTCTCAGGATGAGTGGAACCAACACCATCATTGATGTTCAAACCATTCGGCGAAGTTCCCATAGTATAAAAATCAGTTTCTAAGTCTGCAAACAACCGATTGACACTTGTAGCAGTCGCCCCATTGGCTGCATCTACACAGACGGTGATGCCCTCTAGATCACCCGGGATCGTTTGACGGAGAAATTGGGAATACTTCAAAAGACCTTCTGGAAATTCATCAACGGTTCCTAAACCTTCAGCTGACGGCCGTGGTAACGTATCTTCTGCAGCATCTAATAAAGCTTCGATCTCCGCTTCTTGTTCGTCCACCAATTTGAAGCCATCATTACCGAAGAATTTAATTCCGTTGTCTTGTGCTGGATTATGTGATGCTGAGATCATTACTCCAGCACTAGCTTTTTGGACCCGTGTCAGATAAGCCACACCCGGCGTTGAGATGACGCCTAGTTGAAACACTTCGATTCCCACAGATAGCAAACCAGCGATCAGTGCATTTTCTAATAGCTGACCAGAGATTCGTGTGTCTCGACCAACTAAGACGCGAGGTCGACGATCGTCTGTTTCATGTTGACTCAATACATATCCGCCATAGCGGCCAAGTTTAAATGCTAATTCTGGTGTAAGTTCCTTATTTGCTTCTCCACGAACACCATCTGTACCAAAATATTTTCCCATAATGTATTACCCTCTCTTATTCTTTACTCTCATCTGAAGTTGTAACAGTTGTTTCACTTTCTGAATCACGGTTTTCTTCACTAGATGATTCACTAGTTTCATCTGATCGAGATTCGGCAGATGAATCGTTGCCAGTTTGACCATTCGTTTCCGTTGATTGGAAAACAGGTGTCACTTGGATCGTCACTACTTTAGGATCAACCGTCACACCATCTGGCACTGGCACTTCAACAGTTCGCTCAACAGTTGAGGTGATTCTTGAAATATCGATTGGTACGCCAATTTGATCTAATGTATCTAAAATAGACTGGCTACCAGAAATCGTTCCGCTGATTGCACTCATTCTGTAGATAAAATGGGAGATGCCGTTAGGAACTGTTCCTTGCTGGGTGACGAATAATTCCACTTGTTTTGTCGGGGCTTCTAATGTTACCGTTACGTTAACAGTTTCGGGATCTGGCAAAATTGCTAATGCATTTTTAGCGGTATCCCACGCTTGTATCGTTCCTTTGACTGTTGAAGAGGACGTTCCGATCTCATTAGGATCAATGACAGCCACCACACGATCGATATCATTTAAGGTGCGATCACCCGTTGTGATCGCTACTTTCTGAGGATCTGCCTCTAGAGAAGCGATAGAATACCCTTCTTTTAAATCTGCGCCCGATATGACTGGTTCAACAGTAAATGTTTTTGTTACTTTCTTTTCAATAGTCACTGTGATGGTCTTCGGCTCGATTTCAGCTGTTACACCCGAACTCAAATTCTGAACTTCTAAAGGAACTTCATGCGTTCCTTCCCCTAATTCAGAGAGATCCGCCATCACGCGAAAGTTTCGTGTCTCATCATTTTTTTCTGCATTCAACTGGATACGATTTCGACTTTTCAAGGTGACATTCACGGTGGTTTCATACCCTTGGATAAAATAGCTATCTGTATCATACGTCGTTTGGATGGGAACATTGCTAAGATGTTCTTCATAACCACTAGTAGAGCCGGATAGATTGACTTGCAGTGTGGAACCACTAGCAATAAAAAACAACACCAAACTAAAGAACAGCGCTAGTATACCATAAAAAATATTTCGTTGGCGTTCTTTCTTAATCATTTTCTTCCCCCTTTGTTCACACCGTCAAGGAAAGATTGCAGTAGATTACGTTTTGCTGTTTTTTCTTCAGGCACAAGCTCTCGATTCAAAATATCCAAGTATTGTTCTCGAGATAACCCAGATAACAATTGGTTGTTCATAGTGATACTGACATCCCCAGTTTCTTCAGACACAACGATCGTCAAAGCATCACTGACTTCTGACACCCCCACTGCCGCCCGATGCCTAGTCCCGAATTCTTTAGGAATCAACAAGCTTTCTGAAAGGGGCAGATACGCACTCGAAACCGCAATTTTGCCGTCTCGTATAATGACTGCTCCGTCGTGCAAAGGTGTGTTGGGAATAAAAATATTGATCAATAGTTCTCCGGTAATATCGGCATCCAAGGCAATCCCAGTTTCGACATACTCTTCCAAACCGGTAGTTCGCTCAATTGTAATCAAGGCACCTATTTTGCGTTTCGCCATATACTGGATCGCTTTATCTAAAGATTGGACCATCACTTCGTCTTCGTGCTTTTCAGACTTAGAGGTCTTGAATAGCGAACTCCGACCTAAATGTTCCAAACCTCGCCGAATCTCCGGTTGAAAAATGACAATAGCAGCGATCACCCCATAGGTGATTACTTGATCCATCAGCCATGAGAGAGTTCTCAAACCAATCAAACCCGCTAAAAAACGTAAGACGATAAACAGCCCGACCCCTTTGAATAGCTGGATCGCCTTGGTCCCTCTGACTAACTGAATCAATTTGTAGACCACATACCAGACAACTAAAACATCCAAAACATTGATTAAAAACGAAATAGAAAATATATTAAACGAGAAAACTTCTCTCCAATAATCAAAATTAAAAAAATCACTGAAATTCATCGACATAAACAGCCTTCCTTTATTCTTAAGACTTCAAATAATAGTATAACATAGGACTTCTTTTAACACGTTGAAAAAAAGCAAATTTATCTCATTTTTCCAAAAAAAATCTCACTTTTTTCTGGACTCTCGATTATTGGATAACACGGTTGATCTTTACGTAATGGAGCTTAAAAAAAACAGCTCTGCCAGATACTGGCTAGAGCTGTGACACTTGTCTATTCTGATTTTTTTCTCCGCTCCGCTCTGGCAGCTCTTCTTGCCGCGCGAGCTGCTTCGACTTCAGGATCAGAGACTGATCTACGCTGTTTAGTTCTAACAGAATCTCCTTGTTTTTCCACCGATTGAGGTTCTGCTTCAGACAATGGCTCTTTTTCTAATTTTGCTCGAATCTTTTCTTCTTGTCCAGCAAGACGCGCATAATTATAGAAACGGTTTTTGGCATCCAAGACTGTTTTTGTGAATAATGCACTAGCAGCACTTGGGTTAGCTGCATCTAAGGCTGAAAAACGAACCTGTGTTTTCATAAACGTTGGCATCAACGAAAAATCAGGTTTTTTATAGTCTAGTGTCATTGCTGGCTTACCTTTTTCAGTCATTAATGGGTTGTAACGGTATAGAGACCAATAACCGGAAGCTACCGCTTCTTTTGCTTCTTTGATGGATTGTCTCATACCACCTGCTAATCCATGGGTGATACATGGTGTATAAGCAATGATCAAAGACGGTCCAGGGAATTTCTCCGCTTCTTCGAAAGCTTTGATCGTCTGCATTTGATTGGCTCCGGAAGCAATTTGCGCCACGTATACATGACCATATGTCATAGCCATCATCCCTAAATCTTTTTTCGACACATATTTCCCACTAGCTGCAAACTTAGCAATCGCTGAAGTTGGGGTTGCTTTAGAGACTTGCCCGCCAGTATTTGAATAGACTTCATTATCTAAAACCAGAATATTTACATCCGCGCCTGAGGCCAAGACATGATCGATTCCGCCAAATCCGATATCGTAAGCCCAACCATCGCCACCAATCATCCATTGACTTGGCTTAACAAACAAGTCGCTGTCGTCAAGAATCGCTTGCAAACTTGGCTGTTGATGAATTTCTTGCTGTAAAGCAGCCTGTAATTTTGCCGCCCTCTGTTGGCTTCCTGCACTTTCTTCCCGATGATCGATCCAGTCTTGCATAATTCCTTGTAGATCTATCGGAACAGTGACTAAGGCTGCCTGCATTTTTGCTGCTAAGGCTTCTCTTCGTGTTTGATTTGCTAGAAACATCCCATAACCAAATTCGGCATTGTCTTCAAATAGTGAATTGGACCATGCCGGTCCTTGCCCTTGGTCGTTGGTCGTATAAGGAGACACCGGAGCAGCGCCGCCCCAAATCGATGAGCAGCCGGTGGCATTTGCGATCATCATGCGGTCCCCGAACATTTGAGTCAACAGTTTGACATACGGAGTTTCGCCACATCCTGCACAGGCTCCTGAAAATTCTAGAAGCGGTTTATTGAATTGGGTGCCCATTACGGTACCCGGTTTTGCCGGATTCTCTTTCTGACGTAGTGTCATAGCAAAGGCCCAATTCATTGCTTGCTCTTTTTGGCTTTCATAAGAGCGCATGACCAAAGCTTTGTCCTTTGCGGGACACGCTTCAACACAAAGCCCGCAGCCAGTACAATCTTCGATTGAAACTTGGATACGATACTTCTGACCATCTTTTCCTCGCATTTCTCGAACAATAAACCCTTCTGGTGCCTCTGTCAGTTCATCTTCATCCACTAAGAAAGGTCGAATCGCTGCATGCGGACAAACAAATGCACATTCATTGCACATCGTACAACGGTCGGATAACCATTCTGGCACTTCTAAAGCAATCCCTCGTTTTTCCACTGCAGTGGTCCCTAGAGGCATCGCTCCTTCCGTCATTTGATTCCGAACGAGCGTCCCCACTGATAATTGATTGCCTTCCTGTCGATTGATTGGCTCAACGATCTCCCGAACATAACGGGATGTTGCAGTTGATTTCCGTTCAGGCACATCAATGAAGGCCCATTCAGCTGGCACTTGAATCTCGCAAAGCAATTCAAGGGTCCGATCAATCGCTAAATAGTTTTTTTCGACAATTTCCATGGACTTATGTCCGTAATTCTTTAATACCTCCGCTTTTAAAATCGGCAGAACCTCGTCGAAAGGCATAATATCAGACAAATAGAAAAAGGCAGTTTCCATTGCCGTGTTGATGCGTCTGCCGAGCCCAGTCTCCATCGCTAATTGCATGGCATTGATGGTATAAAAACGGATGTCATTTTCTGCAATGTAACGCTTGATGTGTTTAGGAAGACTAGTTGCAATTTGTTGCTCATTCCAGGTGGTATTTAGTAGGAAGGTACCGCCTTTTTTTAGCCCCTTCAGCAAATCATATGTATGCAGATACGCAGGGGTATGGCATGCGACAAAGTCAGCATGCTCGATCAAATAAGTCGAGCGGATCGGTGTGTCTCCGAAACGCAAATGGGAGACTGTTAATCCTCCTGATTTTTTGGAATCATAATAAAAATAACCTTGAACATACTTATCTGTGTGATCGCCAATAATTTTGATCGCTGATTTATTGGCACCCACGGTTCCATCGGAGCCAAATCCCCAAAATTTCGCCTGAAATGTATTGGGATTGGTCAAGTCCAAAGTAGCTTCCGTGTTCAACGAGAGATGGGTAACATCATCCATGATCCCAATCGTAAACCGTCTTTTTTGCTCACTTTTTGGTTTCGTCAGTTCTTCGTATACAGCAACGATTTGATCTGGCGTTACATCTTTTGAACCCAATCCATAGCGACCACCAATGACAGCTGGCCGGATCGCTGCATCATAAAGGGCACTTTGGACATCTAAAAGCAGAGACTCACCGTTTGCTCCCGGCTCCTTGCTACGGTCTAAAACGGCAATTGCTTTGACCGTTGATGGAAGTTTTTCCAAAAAGACTTCTAATGGAAATGGTCGATACAAATGAATTGTCAAGACCCCGACTTTTCTTCCTTGTTTGAGCAAATGATCCACCGTCTGTTGTACAGTCTGAGCCGAAGAACCCATTGTTACAATTACTTCTTCTGCATCAGCACAGCCATAATAATCGACCAAATCATAGTTGGTTCCGCGCAAATCATTAATGGCTTTCATGTATTTGCGAATTGTTGCCGGTAACGCATCGTAATGGGCATTGACCGTTTCTCGCTGTTGAAAATGAATATCGGGGTTTTGATTCGTTCCGCTAACCGTTGGATGGTTTGGATTCATTGCCTTTTCGCGAAAAGCTGCTAATTTTTCTTGATCAATCAATTGAGCCAATTCACTGTATTCAAGTACATCAATCTTCTGGATTTCATGGCTGGTTCGAAAACCATCAAAGAAATTCAGAAAGGGAATCCCACTTTCAATCGCCGCTAAATGAGCCACAGGTGCAAGATCCATAACTTCTTGAACACTGCTTTCCGCCAACATCGCAAAGCCTGTTTGGCGAGCCGCCATCACGTCTGTATGGTCACCAAAAATATTCAATGCATTCGTAGTGACTGCTCGGCTGGCAACGTGAAATACGCCAGGCAAACGTTCTCCCGCGATTTTGTACATATTTGGAATCATCAACAGCAATCCTTGCGAAGCTGTATAAGTCGTCGTTAAAGCTCCAGTCTTTAATGAACCATGTACTACACCAGCTGCTCCGGCTTCTGACTGCATTTCAACCACTTTCACTGGTTGTCCAAAAATATTTTTCTTTCCGCTGGCGGACCATTGATCTACCAATTCCGCCATTGTTGAACTAGGGGTAATAGGATAGATTGCGGCTAATTCTGTAAAAGCATAAGAAATGTAGGCTGCCGCTGTATTTCCGTCCATTGTTTTTTTCTTGCGCATCTCTCTAACTTCCTTTATCTTCCATTTTGAGCATTCTCACACAATCCATTATAGCTGAAAAATCTACTTGAATAAATACTGCAAATCAAAATAGCAGCGATTTAGTGAAAGAGCAAACGATACAGTTTCTATCTAATCTAAGATTTTTTCACAAATTTCATTTGGTTGTTTCTCCTTTTCTTTCTAGTTGAAATTCTGTTAAACTTAAAAAAAAGGAGGATGAAACATGGATATTTCAATTATCAAAGCTAAAGAAACAAATACGACTACTGGAATCAAGATTGGTGATGAAAATGCTAAGCCAATCATTGAATTCATGAATCTTCGTTGTCCTTATTGCCGCAAATGGTTTGAAGAGTCATTGCCGATCCTAACCGAAGCTGTTGCTGCGGGAAAAGTTCAACGAGTGATCAAATTATTCGATAAAGAAAAAGAGTCTCTTCAACGGGGAAATGTGATGCATCGGTTTGTAGCAACGGATAATCCTGCTCAAACGATCGCAGATATTACTAAAATCTATCAAACACAAGATCAATGGGGACATTTAACTTTAGAGGAGGTTGCAGAATTTGCGCAAAACCAGCTAGGATTAACCGAACATAACCATTCCACGTATGCTGGTGAAATCGTGGAAGAAGCCCGAAAAGCAAATATTCAATTTGTGCCGACCGTTATCGTAGGCAGTCACATTTTCGATGAATCAATCTCAGCGGATGAGTTGACACAATTGATCAATGAATAAAACCTGTGCCACAGTTCTAACAGCAACCCACTCTTGAAGGATAATCGACTCGCACATGCGGTCCAACGAAGCCAAAACTACTTGATACTTAGCCGTTTTAGCTTCATTCTATCCCTTCAACTGTTGTCTTGTTATGACCTGTGGCACAGGTTAGTTTAACTGACTTTATCTCGCAAACGATCCGCAAATTCATTGATTTTACGGATTCGATGGTTGATGCCTGATTTGGAGATCGCTCCAGAAGGAATCATCTCTCCCAACTCCTTCAAGCTGACTTCAGGATGTTCCAATCGCAATTCGGCAATTTCCTGCAGCTTCTCTGGAAGAGCTCCCAGCCCCACCCGTTGTTGAATAAATTCAATATTGTCAATCTGTTTGGAAGCTGCATCGATGGTCTTGTTCATATTTGCTGTTTCACAATTCACCAAACGATTGACTGAATTGCGCATGTCGCGGACAATCCGAACATCTTCAAACTTGAGCATCGAATTGGTCGCGCCGATCAGTGTGAGAAAATCGGCGATTTTTTCTGCGCCCTTTAAATAAGAAATAAAGCCATTTCGTCGTTCAAGGGATCGCGCATTCAATCCATAATAGTTCAACATATCGCAGATATCTTGATTGTGCTCTTCATAGATCGAATAGATTTCTAAATGATAGCGGCTGGTCTCTGGATTGTTGACTGAACCTGATGCCATAAATGCCCCCCGTAAATAGGAACGCATTTTTTGGGCATTCCCCATAATTTCATCCGATACATGACTATGAAACATCAATCCATCCATAATATCCAAATCTAGCAATACACGTTTGGTCTCTTGTTTTAAGCGAACGATGTAAACATTGTTCTTTTTCAACTTCATTTTTCTACGAACCAACAGCTCACTTCGGACATTGTAGTGATCTTTCAATAAGGAATAAATCCGCCGAGCAATGGCAGCATTTTCTGTTTGCACATTGAGAACGAACTGCTGGTTATTAATACTTAACGATCCATTCATTCGTATCAAAGCAGCTAATTCTGCTTTTGCATGTTCCCGATGTACTTCTAGTGATGTCAGTTCCTTTTTGACTTCTGCTGCAAAGGACATAGCGTCGCCTCCTTTCTAGATTTTGGCACCGTAGACGATCCGCAGTAATTCATCGATCACTTTATCACCGTCATGAAAGACACCGCCATCACGTAACTCTAAGAAATCCGCTGAAACCACGCGACAACTTTCATTCCGCAGTCCTTGGAAGTCATGTTTCACTTGGACAAGGTATTCATCGTAGATTTCTGGATCCATATAGCCTTCTGGGACCTTCTCTGTATTGACTAACACGGTATCAATAAAAGACTTCCCTAAATGTTGATGCAAAACTCGAACATGATCTGCATCAGTAAAGTGTTCTGTTTCCCCTTTTTGCGTCATGATATTGCAGATGTAAACAGTCTCCGCTGCCGTTTCCAGCAACGCCTGTCCGATCTCACTGATCATCAAATTCGGCAAGATACTCGTAAACAAGCTACCCGGTCCTAATACGATCATATCAGCTTCTAATATCGACGTCACAACTTTACGTGCAGCTTTGGGTTCATTTTCGTCATCTTGATTCCGCACAAACACGTGATCGATGGTTTTACGATCCAAGGCAATTTTGGATTCTCCCACTGCTTCTGTCCCGTCTTTAAAAACAGCGTGCAAAATCAAAGGTTGGTCAGAAGAGGGATAGACATGGCCATCAATGTGCATGATTTTTGAAAGTATCTGGATCGCTTCATAGGTACTGTTGCGCATTTCCGCAATGGCGGCAATGATCAAATTACCTAAGGCATGGTTTGCAAGAAATTTGTCTTCTTTCTTGAACCGATACTGAAAAATATCATTATAGAGTTGCGGCATATCTGACAAAGCAGCCAGCACATTGCGCAAATCACCTGGAGGCGAAATAGACGAAACTAGGTTGCGGATCTCACCACTGCTGCCACCATCATCTGCGACCGTCACAATTGCTGTGATATCAACACCTTGATTCCGCAAACTTTTTAAAATGACCGGCAGGCCAGTTCCGCCCCCAATGACAACGATCTTAGGTTTACGGATTCGATAGGTTTTCATTTTCATGATCGATTCACCGTCTCTTTGCGCTTATCTTTGTCACGATGGGTCACATTGACTTTGTAATTTTTTGCTAAAGCAGCGCTGATCCGTTCAGATAAAGCGACTGAACGATGTTGTCCGCCCGTACAACCAATTGCGACCGTCAAACTGCTTTTTCCTTCTTTGATATACCCAGGCATTATAGTTTCAAGCAATGTCTCAAATTGCTGATAAAACTCTTCAGTTTCTGGAAAAGACATGACATAGTCATATACGGTTTCATCTTTTCCCGTTAGCGGACGCAATTCGGGTATATAATGTGGGTTTGGTAAGAATCGCACGTCCATCACGATATCCGCATCGATAGGCAATCCGTATTTGAAGCCAAAGGAAACAACTTCCACCCGAAATCCATGTTCATGGGAAGAACGAAATTCTTGATTGATCTTTTCTCGCAGCTGTCTTGGTGTTAAAGTTGTCGTGTCGATCACGATATTCGCTTTTGTCTTCAAGTCTTCCAAGATCGCACGCTCTTTACGGATCCCTTCCGTTATTAAGCCGTCCATCGCAAGGGGATGGGCTCTGCGTGTCTCTTTATAACGAGAAACCAACTCATTGTCTGTAGCATCTAAGAACAATATTTTTGTATCGATGAATCGAGTATTCTCGATATCGATCAGCATGCTTTGGATTTCTTCAAAAAAGGAACGCGAACGCAAATCAACGACCAATGCAATTTTGGTCACTTTCCCTGACTCTTTGATCAATTCCCAGAATTTAGGAATTAAACTCGGCGGCATGTTGTCAATACAAAAATAGCCCATGTCCTCAAAACTTTGAATAGCAACGGTTTTTCCTGCTCCACTCATACCAGTGATGATCACTAGTTCTAAATTATCTACTTCTGTCATCGTAAAACTCCTTCCTCACTCATTAACAGTATATCATGCCGGGCGTATCATTTAAACACTACCGCACAAAAAAAGCATCAACATGAGAGTTGACTCCCATGTCAATGCCTCGCTCAATTTCGATAAGTTAACGCTTTTTCAATTGTTCGATCGACTAAAATCGATTGCGCATCGACTACCGGATAAGGATTATTTTCCGTGAATTCTTCCATCAATGAAAGTTCGGTACAGCCTAGGACAGCTTTCTCACAACCAATTTTATGCGTTACTTCTTCTAAGATCTCAAAATAAAGATCTTGGTCTAATGTATCAGATTCTTTGATCCGATCATAAATCAATGTATTTACTTTTTGTTGTAATTGCGGCTCAGGCAAGTAGACATCAAAGCCACAAGCACGTAACTCGGCTTCATAAATCCCAGCCTTGATACTACCTTCTGTTCCTAAAAAGGCCACTTTCCCGGTAACACCTTCTTTTTGCAAAGATTTAGCAGCTTCCCGCGGCATGTGAAGCAGCGGAATCGGTGTGGCTTCTTGCAACTGATCAAAGAAATAATGCGCAGTATTGCATGTCAGTACAATAAAATTTGGCTGTAATAAGTTCTGTTTAGCGATGTCATCAAGCAAATAAGGAACAGGATCTTCTAAATCGTTGTTCAAGATATACGCAGTGCGATCTGGCACTGTCGCATGATTGAATAACACATAGTTCAAATAATCTTGGTCTTTATGAGCAACGGTTCGACGGTTCAAGATTCGTACAAAACTTTCAGTCGCCATCGTTCCCATTCCACCTAAGATACTAAAGAAGTTTTCCATAGACTAGCCTTCTTTCGAATGGAAATGCAGTTTAAATCGTTTGTTGTAAAGATAGAACATTCTTTTTAGTAGAATCCAACGTTTGATGGAGAGATCTTTGTCATAAAAAACGGTAGTCCCCCAGCGATTTTCGGCTAGCAGCTTTTTAGCCCGTTCTTTTTCTTCATTTTCATTGGCATAATCCAAAAAGATGTTTTTCGGTACACCCAACCAAAGCTTCGCTGTTGGAGCATCTGCTTTCCCATAAACAGTTTCTTGGAAAGGCACATCAAATACTAAGTCTTCTGTCAGAAATTTAGCAAGATTCAATCCACTTAATGTGATGAAAAAGCTACTTCTCCCCTGACGAAGATTGATTTCAAATAATTTGTATTGCCCATCTCGGCTATCATATTTCAAATCAAAATTGGCAAAGCCAACATATTGAATTTGTTTTAAGAACGTCGAAATCATTTGATAGATTTGTTGGTTTTCATCCGGCAGAATAACCACGTAATTGCCGACTGCTCCAGGAGTTGGATCTTCTAAAAGTGGATGACCCAATGCCATCACTCGTACATTATGGTCTTTGTCAACATAGGCATTCAGCACACGCATATTGCTGTCATCCCCTGGAATAAAATCTTGCACGATCATCTCGTAATTATAGCCAGCTTGATAAATCCGCTCAACAATCTTATCGAACTCGGCACGATCTTCAATAATAAAGGCTTTCTTCCGTCCTTCGAAATCAACAGATAACCAAGCGACACTATTTGCCGGTTTTAATGCCACGGGAAACTCAAATGGCAGTTCTTGAGTAAAGCGGCCATCCTCTAATAGATCTGGTGTCAAAATAAAAGTTTTTGGATAAGGTAAGCCAAACTCTTCACACACTTCATAGAAACTCACTTTATTGATCAATCGTTTCAACAAAGAATAATCATTCGCAATAAATGTGTAATATGACGCTAAATCTGCTTTATGTTTCGCTAACAATTCAGCATAACCATCCCCGCAAGGAATCAACAAATAAGTCATAGAGGGATCGTTATAAGTGGTTTTTGCCAAATCAATCAATGTATCTAAAAAACCAGGATCATGATCAAATCCTGCTACTTGATTGACCTTGACGATTTTGCTATAGCGGGTGGGGGCAAGCTGTGTCCCAGCATAAGCAATTGACTGGATGTCATATGCTTCGTGAAAGGCTCTTGCCATACCATAGACATTCATATCGCTTCCTAACAAAATAGGAACGAATTTTTCCGGATTCATAAAACCACTCTCTCTTTTGCATATATAAATTTAGATTTTTACCTATTTACTTTGTTACAACAGACCTATAATACCATAAAGAAAAAAGCAATCAAAGTATGTACCTCTGATTGCCTTCCTCTTCTTTGAACGGATAGAACTTATAGGTCGTTTATTCTGTTACGAATAGACATTTACCTATTGCTATTTTAACAAATAAACGGTGCATTACAAGAGTTATTTGAGAATTTGCAGAATTATTACAGTAAATATTAAATTTTGCTAAAATCCCCTTTATCTCCGCCTTTATCCTACCTCTCTCATAAGACTTTCTTGAGGTATTTTCCGGTATAGCTTTCAGGAACTGCTGCTATCTCTTCAGGTGTACCAGTTGCAAGGATCGTTCCTCCGCCCTCGCCGCCTTCTGGACCTAAATCAATCACATGATCTGCTGATTTGATCACATCAAGATTATGCTCGATCACTAGAACTGTATTCCCTGCATCAACAAAACGCTCCAAGACTTTCAATAAACGAGCAATATCATCCGTATGCAAACCAGTTGTAGGTTCATCTAATATATAGAAGCTTTTTCCATGAGAATTTTTGTGGAGTTCACTGGCAAGTTTCATTCGCTGTGCTTCCCCACCTGACAAAGTGGTTGCCGGTTGCCCCATCGTGACATACCCTAGACCTACATCAACGATCGTTTGTAATTTTCGATGGATCTTAGGAATATGTTTGAAGAATTCGACAGCATCTTCGACCGTCATCTCAAGGATCTCTGCTATATTCTTCCCTTTGTAATGCACTTCGAGGGTTTCTGAATTGTATCGTTTGCCGTGGCAAACCTCACAAGGAACATAGACATCCGGCAAGAAATGCATCTCGATCTTGATGATCCCATCTCCTTTACACGCCTCACAGCGACCGCCGCGGACATTAAAGCTGAAGCGACCTTTTTTATAACCGCGGACTTTGGCTTCATTGGTTTTTGCAAACAAATCACGAATGTCGTCAAAAACACTTGTATAAGTTGCCGGATTACTTCGAGGGGTTCGCCCGATGGGACTTTGGTCAATGTCGATTAGCTTTTCGATTGCTTCATATCCGGTTAGTTTCTTATATTTTCCCGGTTTGTTCGAATTGCGGTTGATTTTTTGTGCTAAAGCTTTTTTCAAAATTTCATTCACTAATGTTGATTTTCCCGAACCAGATACCCCAGTCACAGCAATAAACTTTCCAAGAGGGAAATCAACGCTGACATTTTTCAAGTTGTTCTCAGCTGCGCCAGTCAAGCGAATGGACTGTCCATTTCCTGCTCGACGTTCTGCCGGCGTTGGAATCTCCCGTTTTCCTGAAAGATATTGTCCAGTCAGCGAATGTTCATTAGCCGCAACTTCCTCTGGGGTCCCTGCTGCAACGATCTCGCCGCCAGCATGTCCAGCTCCCGGACCTACATCAATCAAATAATCGGCAGAACGCATGGTGTCTTCATCATGTTCGACCACAATCAATGTATTGCCAAGATCTCTCATTTTACGCAATGAATCCAATAAGCGGTCATTGTCTCTCTGATGAAGACCGATCGAAGGTTCATCCAAGATATAAAGCACACCAGAAAGATTGGAACCAATTTGTGTCGCTAAGCGAATACGTTGAGCTTCGCCCCCGGACAAAGTGCCAGAAGCCCGACTTAAAGTCAAATAATCCAATCCCACATTGCGCAAAAAGCTTAACCGGTCATCCACTTCTTTGACGATCGGTTTTGCGATCATCTTTTCTTGTTCAGAGAGCGTTAATTTTTCGACAAATGATAAGGCGTTGTTAATTGCCATCTCACTAAGTTCACCAATATGCTTGCCATTCACTTTGACGGATAATGCTTGCGGGTTTAGCCGGTAGCCATGACAGGTTTTACAGGTCAATTCTGTCATGTACAGACGCATTTGTTCCCGGGTGAAATCACTATTGGTTTCATGATAGCGACGTTTGATATTAGGAAGAATTCCTTCAAAGGGTACTTCAACGTCCCGTACACCGCCAAAATCATTTTCATAATGAAAATGGAACATTTCGCCATTGGAACCATTCAAAATAATTGCTTGGTGTTCTTCTGGCAATTCTTCAAAAGGCGTGTCCATGTCAATATTGAATTCCAAGCAAGCTTGTTCCAGCATTTGTGGATAATATTGTGAACTGATGGGATTCCAAGGAACGATCGCACCTTCACGCAACGTTTTGCTAGTATCAGGAATCACTAGATCAGTATCAACTTCTAATTTTACCCCTAATCCATCACAATCCGGACAAGCCCCAAAAGGTGCATTGAAAGAAAACAAACGTGGTTCTAACTCGCCTACTGTGAATCCGCAATAAGGACAAGAATAGTGTTCACTAAACAACATTTCTTCTTGACCAATCACATCTACTACAGCGTAGCCATCTGCCAAACGTAATGCGGCTTCAAAAGAATCAAACAATCGCGAACGAATGCCCTCTTTGACAACGATCCGGTCAATCACGATGGCGATGTCGTGTTTTTTATTTTTTTCCAGTTCAGGCGCTTCAGAAACATCATAGATTTCACCGTCTACTCGAATCCTCACATACCCTTCTCGTTGAATCATTTCAAAAACTTTTTTGTGCTGGCCTTTCTTTTGATAAACGATCGGTGCCAACAACTGGATCTTTGTCCGATCTGGCAATGCCAGTACTTCGTCGACCATTTGTTCCACTGATTGACTAGTGATCTCAATATGATCATTCGGGCAGATCGGGTGTCCAATACGGGCGTACAGCAAACGCAGATAGTCATTGATCTCGGTCACCGTACCGACCGTTGAGCGAGGATTCTTACTCGTCGTTTTCTGATCAATGGAGATCGCTGGACTCAGTCCATCGATACTATCCACATCTGGCTTATCCATTTGTCCTAGAAATTGTCGTGCATATGCAGACAAGCTTTCCACATACCGCCGCTGTCCTTCTGCATAAAGGGTATCAAACGCCAAAGAGCTCTTTCCTGAACCAGACAAACCGGTCACAACAACCAGTTTATCTCTAGGAATCGTCACATCAATGTTCTTTAAATTGTGTGCGCGAGCGCCATGGATTACGATTTTATCATTTGCCATTCTCTTGTCTCCTTTTACTCAGCTGCTTTCAATTCCAAGATCGTGTCTCGTAAAGTAGCTGCAGTTTCAAAGTCTAATGCTTTTGCGGCATCTTTCATTTCTTTTTCCAGTTTCAATAAGAGAGTTGCTTTCTCTTCACGAGTCATGTCTTCATACGAAGTGGTTGTATAATCGCCTGACTCTTCCGCAACTTTCGTAATAGCGATCAAATCGCGAATTTCCTTAATGATCGTTTTTGGTTCGATGCCATGCTCTTTATTATACGCCTCTTGGATACTGCGGCGGCGACTTGTTTCATCAATCGCTCGCTGCATAGAGTCAGTCATTTTATCCGCATACATGATCACTTTACCATCAGAATTCCGAGCAGCTCGACCAATTGTTTGGACCAAAGAACGCTCACTACGCAAGAATCCTTCTTTATCCGCATCTAAGATCGCTACGAGAGAAACTTCAGGAACGTCGATCCCTTCTCGAAGCAGATTGATCCCGACTAATACATCAAATTCACCAAGCCGCAAATCGCGAATGATCTCTGTCCGCTCAAGTGTCTTGACGTCACTGTGAAGATATTTGACTTTGATTCCTAACTCTTTAAAATAATCGGTCAGATCCTCTGCCATTTTTTTCGTCAATGTGGTAACAAAGACCCGTTGATCTTTCTCTACCCGCTCATTGATTTCTCCTACAAGATCATCAATTTGCCCCATGATCGGGCGAACCTCTACTACTGGATCCAATAACCCTGTTGGACGAATGATCTGTTGGATAACGGTATCCGTTTGTTCATGCTCGTAAGGTCCCGGCGTTGCTGAGACATAAACGATCTGATTCACATGTTCTTCAAATTCTTCTAAACGTAACGGCCGGTTATCTAACGCAGACGGTAAACGAAAGCCATAATCCACCAGCATTTGTTTGCGGGCACGGTCGCCGTTGTACATCCCACGAATCTGGGGCATCGTTACGTGAGACTCGTCAATCACGATCAGGAAATCATCAGGAAAGAAGTCCAGCAACGTGTAAGGTGGTTCGCCTTCTTTGCGCCCATCCATGTGTCGTGAATAGTTTTCGATCCCGGATGTGTAGCCCATTTCCCGCAACATTTCGATATCATAATTGGTGCGTTGCTCTAAACGTTGTGCTTCCAATAATTTGTTCTCACTTCGAAGAACAGCTAATCGATCTTCGAGTTCTTTTTGTATCGAAGCGATAGCATGTTCCATATGGTCTTCGTTGGTCACAAAGTGAGTAGCTGGGAAAATAGAAACGTGTTCCGTTTCCCCTAAAATCTCCCCAGTCAACGCATCCACTTCTCGAATTCGATCGATCTCATCGCCAAAAAACTCGATGCGTAATGCCCGCTCGTCCCGCGATGCCGGAAAAATTTCTACCACATCTCCTCGAACACGAAAGCGTCCCCGTTGGAAATCGATATCATTGCGTTCAAATTGTATGTCGATCATTTCTTTCAGTAGTTGATCCCGCGGTTTTTCCATTCCTACTCGTAAAGAAACCACTTGCTTAGCATATTCGATTGGTGAACCCAAACCAAAAATACAAGAGACTGATGCAACCACGATCACATCGTTGCGTTCCAGTAATGAACTGGTCGCCGAATGCCGCAGCTTGTCGATCTCATCATTGATACTTGAATCTTTCTCAATGTAAGTATCACTGGAAGGTACATATGCTTCTGGTTGATAATAGTCATAATAGCTGACAAAATATTCTACTGCATTATTAGGAAAGAATTCCTTGAACTCACCGTATAATTGACCCGCCAATGTTTTGTTGTGTGCGATAATCAGTGTTGGCTTATTGACCTCTTTGATCAAGTTTGAAACAGTATAGGTTTTCCCTGTTCCAGTTGCCCCCAACAAAATCTGCGCCTTCTTGCCCCCAACGACGCCATCGACCAATTGATGGATGGCTTCTGGCTGATCTCCTGCCGGCTGATATTTTGAGATTAATTCAAATTCATGGGAAGTCGTTCTTTCGATCATCTTCATTCCCCCTGTATTTATATTTGCGAAGCGTCCGTGAAACAAAAAGAAAGCTGACGCTTTTCCATAGAATAGTATACCATAGCGAACATACTTTCGCCATCTTTTGTACTTTTTATTCTGCTAGTTTAACTTTACTTAAGATGTCAGTTTTTCTAACACCCAATGTCAGAAATAGCGCTGTTTTTTGCAAATATTGACCGAAAGACTTGTGTGTTTTTACAAAAATACCTATAATCTAAAAATACGTTAAAATCAAAAGGGGGAATTTTCTTGAAAAGAAAATATATGTTTTGTGCACTGTTTTCAGTGATTTTCTGCTTTTTCGCTTTTGCGAACAAGCCAGTCAGTGCAGCAGAAACAACGTATAAAATCGGAACAGACCTGACATTTGCTCCTTTCGAATTTCAAAACGAAAAAAATGAGTATGTAGGGATCGACATTGATCTGTTAAATGCTATTGCTGAAGATCAAGGCTTTGCTGTTGATTTGCGCCCATTAGGCTTTGATTCCTCGTTACAGGGCGTCCAATCCAATCAACTTGATGGGATGATCGCTGGGATGAGTATTACAGACGAACGGAAAGAAACCTTTGATTTTTCAGATCCTTACTTCGACAGTGGGATTCAGATGGCTGTCGCAAAAGACAACCAAGATATCAAAACTTACGCTGATTTGAAAGATAAAACAGTTGGCGCTAAAGTTGGTACCGAGAGTGCTCGTTTTCTAGAAACCAATCAAAAAAAATATGGCTACTCTATCAAAAACTATGATGATGCTAGCGGGCTTTATGGTGCCGTTCGCAATGGAACAGTTGTGGCCATCTTTGATGACTATCCAGTCTTAGGTTATGCGATTAGTAATGGTGAAGCTATGAAACTTGTGGGTGAGCCTGAAAAAGGGGCATCTTACGGGTTCGCAGTCAAAAAAGGCCAAAATCCTGAATTACTGGCTAAATTCAACGCTGGTCTAAAAGAGTTGAAATCCAGTGGTAAATACGACGAAATCATTGCTACTTATATTGCTTCATCAGAAAGCACTTCTGATGAAGCAAGTGAAATGGTTAAAGTTGAACCGAAAAAAGACGTCTATCGAATCTCAAGTGACTCTGCATTCGCACCTTTCGAGTTTCAAAATGAAGACAATGAATATGTCGGAATCGATGTTGATCTCTTAACTAGAGCGGCGGAAATGCAAGGATTCAACATTGAGTTTAATTTCATTGGTTTCTCAGGAGCGCTACAAGCGTTAGATGGGAATCAAGCGGATGGTATGATTGCTGGGATGAGTATCAATGATGAACGCAAAAAAGCGTATGACTTCTCAGACTCCTACTTTGAAAGTGGTATTCAAATTGCGGTCAAAGAAGGAAACGATAGTATCAAGTCTTATGAAGATTTAGAAGGAAAAACAGTTGGTGCTAAAGTTGGTACCGAGAGTGCAGACTTCTTGATTGAAAATGAAGACAAATACGGCTATACCATTAAGTATTATGACGCAGCTGATCAACTTTATGCTGCAGTCAGTGGCGGTCAGATCGACGCCATGATGGATGATTACCCAGTCATTGGCTACGCCATCAGTCAAGGACAAAAACTAAGTACGCCGATTGAAAAAGAAGTGGGCGGACAATATGGGTTTGCCGTCAAAAAAGGCCAAAATCCTGAATTGATCCAAATGTTCAATGAAGCGTTAAAAGAAATGAAACGAACTGGCGAATACGATGAAATCGTCGGCCGTTATATCAAAGACGGTTCGGCTACAGAAAAGAAAGCCGATGAATCAACAGTCGCTGGTTTAATCAAAAACAATTACAAAGTTTTGCTAAAAGGTTTATGGAATACCCTGCTGCTTGCATTGATCTCCTTTGCTTTAGCGTTGATCATTGGGATCATCTTGGGACTCTTCAGCGTGTCCCCAATCCGAGCTTTGCGTATCTTCGCCGGTATCTATGTCGATATTATTCGCGGGATACCAATGATGGTGTTAGCTTTCTTCATTTTCTTTGGCCTTTCGGATGCAATTGGGATTACAATCCCCGACTTTGCTGCAGGAGTCATCACTTTGACACTGAACGCTAGTGCGTATATCGCAGAGATCGTTCGCGGAGGGATCAAGGCTGTTCCTGTAGGCCAAATGGAAGCTTCCCGCAGTTTGGGATTGACCTATACCCGAACCATGCAAAAAATCATTTTGCCGCAAGCCATCAAGATCATGATCCCATCTTTCGTCAATCAATTCGTTATCTCGCTGAAAGATACGACAATCATTTCGGTTATTGGTGTTGTGGAGCTGCTGCAAACTGGTAAGATCATTGTCGCAAGAACCACACAAAGTACCTATGTTTATCTAATCGTTGCTGTCATGTATCTAATTGTTATCACAGCCTTAACAAAACTTGCTAAAGTTTTAGAAAAGAAGGTGAAATAAATGAAGGAAAAAATCTTAGTCGAAAATCTTGTAAAAAAATATGGGGATAACACTGTTTTAAATGATATCAATGTCTCGATCCAAGAAGGCGAAGTCGTTTGTGTTATCGGTCCTTCTGGCTCAGGAAAATCTACTTTCCTGCGTTGCTTGAACCGTTTAGAAGAACCTACTAGTGGTGATATCATTATCGATGGTGCTCATCTAATGGATAAAAACACCAATATCAATGCCGTCCGTCAACACATAGGCATGGTTTTTCAACATTTCAATCTGTTTCCTCATCTTTCTGTACTAGAGAATATTATCTTAGCACCGATGGATTTAAAAAAGATGTCCCGTAATGAAGCTGAATCAAAAGCCATTCAATTGCTGGACACAGTGGGTTTAGCTGACAAAAAAGACATGTATCCAGACAATCTATCTGGTGGTCAAAAACAACGGGTAGCCATCGCCCGTGCATTAGCTATGAATCCTGATGTTATGCTGTTTGATGAACCTACATCTGCGTTGGACCCTGAAATGGTCGGTGATGTTTTGAATGTTATGAAAAAATTGGCAAAACAAGGCATGACGATGGTTATCGTTACCCATGAGATGGGTTTTGCTAAAGAAGTAGCCAATCGCGTCATGTTTATCGATGGCGGAAATTTCCTAGAAGACGGCACACCAGAACAAATTTTCACTAGTCCGAAAAACGAACGGACCAAAGACTTTTTAGACAAAGTCTTGAATATCTAAACAAAATCCGCAGAAAACTTGGTCGTTTTCTGCGGATTTTGTTATTCATCTGACATTTTAGTTTCTCGTTGCTGCTTTTTGTACTGTGCTTCTAAAGCGATTCGTTTCTGCTTTTCACCAAAATAAACTTTTGTATCGATTGGATTGGCTTTGTTGAATCCCCCAGCACCAGTATCCATCATTTGCCCCCAGCCTTTCAGCGGATCTTTTCCTTGTTTCCTTAATTCAGCGTTCTTTTTACGCAATTCTTGTTTCTTCGCTTCTTTCTTTTGCTGCCGCTGCTCCTTTATTTCCTTAAAAAAACTCATCCCATACCCTCCTTTGATCAATAAAGAATTGTTCCAATGACTATTAATAACAAAACAACAACTGGATACATCAATTCTCTGATCCAGTGTTTTTCTTTCCAAGCAAGATACAGCAAACCGCCAATGATCAGCAATAAAATAGTCGGTTCAAAGAATAAGCCAATCAAATTACTTGAATAGGTTCTGGTCGTTAGTTGATCACTCCCTGTGCTTAACCTAAAAGAACTGAAACGAAAAAGAATGAAACGACTGAAAACATAACAAGACAAAAACACCAATGAATACCCTTTTGCAAACCAACGGAATAGTTTGCTAAATGGAATTTTTTTCAACAATACTCATTCTCCTTCCGTGATTACATCTTGGACCATGATATCTGAGAGCTGCTGCAGCTGGACTCTCATGACAAGCAACCGATTCTCCGCTAACCATCGAGCTAATTCAGTGCAAGAGGCCGATACATGAACGGCACTTACTTTCACACCATTATCTTTGACATAATTTAGAATGTCGCCGAAATCATAGAAATTGATTTGATTGGTAAGATCATTGGTAAAATGGAGATTGTCAGGACTATCCCAGCCTAGATTCCCAAAAGTCGGATAATATTTTTCCAAAAAAACCAGTCCTTGCGCGACGCTTTCTGTTACTTGCCGATCATAATTATTTCCTGTTGTCTGACGAACCATTTCATCTGAATAACCAAAAATATTGCCTGAATGATAATCAATACTATAATGTTGAACAGACAAATCAGCCAGTTTTTCCCTTAGCTCACTAGGAATTTGAGGATTTTTTAAAGTAATAGAAATTTCAGCCTGCTTGTACTCGCCGAGTGAACGTAAATAGGCGAGAAAGGAGTCATAGGTCGAAACCGCATTGCCTGGCTCATATAGTGTTGCAGAGGGAGCAAATGCGGTCAGCGTATCGCTGGAAACAATTGTCTGAACTGCCTGATCAAAAATATAGCGATTTTCGACTGTGTACGCGACCGTCTTCTGATTTCCTAAACGAGAAATGACCGGATAAACGTCCTCTTTCCCCAAAAATGCAAGCAGAGATTGCCGATTGATAGGATCGTAATGGAGGTTTCGCTGTCCCATCTCATACCAATAGTAGCGGTACTTCTCTAACGTATCATTCTTAAGCGCATCTTCCGAATATGGAGCATTCATCGCCGAAGGAATCGATTGATAATCCTCGCGGTCATTTCCGGTTGCACGATAATAGGCTAATGGTAAAAAGTAGCATAAAACAAGCACTACCATCCCCCAAAACAACACGCTATAGATCATTTGGAGTACCATGCTTTTCTTTGTACGATCCACTGACTTTTGTAATCGCTGGTACTGTTTTTTATCCATGTGACCACCTGCTTTTCACTTGTTTTCTCGCTTGAAAAACACGAGATTTCACTGTACTTAACGTTAGATTTAATATTTCTGCTATTTCTTGATAGCTATAGCCGCGAATCGCCAATATCAAAGGATGCCTTAATTTGTTAGGCAATTGATTCACATGACGGAGCGCTTCTTCTTTTTCAAGACTATCTTGGTCTTCGATAGGAATCTCCTGCATCAAAGTATCGACTTCTTCCGCTACCAAAAGATACCGCTTACGACGGTAAAAATCATATAGTGTAAACTTAGCAATCGTAAAGAGCCACCTCTCAAAGTCATCTGGCTTTGTCTTTGGCAAAGCCAAAAAAACTTTAACAAATACATCTTGCGTTAAATCCTCTGCTTGATACTCATCCCCCACTCTTTTTTGAAAGTAGTGCTGAATTTTCTCGTAATAGATCTGATAAATCTCCTCCAACACTACCCCTCCTTACTTATATAGACGAGTGAACAACAAAAAAGTTGCAAAAAAAAATATTATAGTAAGAATAGTATATCACTGTTACTTACGTATTCAGAAGGTTCTTTCTACGTAACAAAACAAAAAAAGCTGTAAACCACGCTGAAATGTTTCGTGTGGCTTACAGCTTTTTAGAATGGATTTAAGCAAAGACGGTTGACCAGTTTTCCCGTTCGGCTAAAAACTCCCTTGCCAATTGTTGGGCGCCTTCTAAGGTATGGTTGGCTGCCCAGCCGCATTGGACTTCGTTACTAGCTGGAACTTCTGTCGCTTTCAACACATCTTCCATCGTTTTTTCTAACACAGTTAAAATTTCATCATAATCTTCATGATTTAAAACCGTTAGATAAAATCCTGTTTGACAGCCCATCGGAGACCAGTCAACAATGTAATCGGCATGATTACGAATCAATTCTGCGGTCAAGTGCTCTAATGAGTGGAGGCTAGCCATCTCCATATGTGCTTGATTCGGTTGTTTCAATCGAACATCATATTTGATAATCGTATCTTTTGTTCCTTGTTTTTTGTCAGCGACCCGTACATAAGGTGCCTTGACTTTCGTATGATCTAGATTAAAGCTTTCCACGTTCATTTTCATTCTTTTTCTCCTCTCGCTTCGACGAGCCAAACAAAAGCATTGATTTGTTTAAAGCGACTGGTATAACCATTGGCTCGAAAATAGGTTTCAATATCTGGTATCAATGGGTAGTATTCTCGTTGCAGATCCGCTGCTAATCGTAAGTGATTGGCTTTGATTGCCTTTCTTAGGATGCTTTCTTTATGCTCAGGGGATAAAAACATCGTATCCCCTATAATGACTTTTCCGCCTTCAGAAAGCAGCGCTTTATATCTTTTGATCACTCGCTGTTTCTCTGTTTCATTCAAGTGATGAAAGACATAACTAGAAACGATCGTATCGATTGGAAAATTGATCTGTGGAAATTGTTCCATATCTCCATCAATAAAAGTTACCTGTGACAACTCCGGCTTTGCCTCAGCTACTTGACGCATCGCAGCTGATGGCTCGATCGCGAACACTGTTTTCTTTCTGCGAATCAACTCCAACGTCAAATTTCCCGTACCACTACCAAATTCTATCACAGAATCTCCTGCTTTTTCAGCAATATTTGCTAACAATTCTGGATAATGAAGAAAAACCTCCCGATATTCTTCATCCTTCCCTTTGACGGTCTCGTCATATTGCTTGGCCCACTCAGAAAAAATCGGAATGAATTCACGCCCCATCTTCCAGCACCCTTTCTAATCCTTGCTTTAAGTCCGTCCATAAATCGGCAGCGTCTTCAATACCAATAGACAAACGGATCAAGCCATCTTTGATTCCCGCTTTTTCTCTGATTGAAGGTGGAATTGAAGCATGCGTCATGACCGCAGGAACTTCAACTAAACTTTCAACGCCACCTAAGCTTTCAGCTAGTGTAAAAATAGTTAGCGATTCAACAAACGCAGCTACTCGGTTTTCGGCTTTTAATTCAAATGAAATCATCCCGCTAAAACCAGACATTTGTTTTTTGGCGATCTCATGTCCTTTATGGCTTGATAACCCCGGATAATAAACTCTGGCTACAGCTGCATGTTCTTGAAGCAATGTGGCGATTTTTAGTGCATTGGCTTGATGGGCTTCCATCCTCAAAGCCAATGTTTTGATGCTCCGCTGAACTAGCCAGCTGTCATGAGGCCCTAACACACCACCTATAGCATTTTGCAGAAAACCAATTTGCTCAGCTAGTTCCGCTTGATTGGTTACGACCAACCCAGCAACGACATCACTATGGCCCCCCAGATATTTCGTTGCACTATGAATGACAATATCGGCACCTAATGCCAGTGGACGCTGAAAATAAGGTGTCGCAAATGTGTTATCAACGATGGTCAAGAGATCCTTTTTCTTAGCAATCGTGGCAACTTGTTGAATATCTGTGATTTTCAACAAAGGATTAGTAGGCGTCTCCAGAAAGATTCCTCTTGTTTCTGGCCGAATCGCTGCGGCAATCCGCTGAATCGCTTGGGGATCATCAGTCTTAACCAATGTATACGTCAATCCATTCTTTTTGAAGATTTTCTGAAGCAGTCGAAAGGTGCCTCCATAGACATCATCTCCCAACAAAATATGGTCTCCGGACTGAAATAAAGAAAAAATAGTATGGGTTGCTGCTAAACCTGAAGCAAAAGCAAACCCACGTATGCCTTCTTCCAGTTCAGCAATCAGTTCTTCTAATGCAAACCGTGTAGGATTGCCCGAACGAGAGTACTCATATTGTTTTGGCTGTCCCACAGCTACTTGCTTGTAGGTAGACGTTTGATAGATAGGTACACTGACAGCCCCCGTTTCTTGATCTTGACTGATCCCAGCATGAATCAATTTTGTGCGAAATTCCATGTTTATGCCTCCTCTAGTTGACCATAAATATTTTTTGACAAGTAGCGATCTCCACTGTCAGGAAAGATAGTGACGATCGTGCTTCCCTTTGGCAGTCGCTTGCTTTCTCGGATAGCGGCTGCAAATGCTGCACCGCTGGAACTGCCTACCAATAGACCATGACGGGCTGCCAGCAACCGGGTATAATAAAATCCCTCTGGATCACTGATAGTCTCAATGCTGTCTGGCATAAGACTCTTAAAAAAGATCGGCCTCTCTTCAACGCCTATCCCCTCGATCGCATGTTCATGAGCAGGCCCGCCATTCAAGATCGATCCTTCTGGTTCCACAGCAATCAAACGTATAGTAGAATCTATCGACTTTAAATACGCGCCTGTCCCGGCGAAAGTCCCGCCACTCCCCACTCCTGCTACAAAACTGTCAATTCTCTCAGGAATTTCTTGAACGATTTCCGGACCTAGTGTTCGATAATAGGCAGCCGGATTTTGTTCATTTTCAAACTGTAGCGGCAAAAAAGAGTTTGGCAATTGGTCAGCAAGAAATTTGGCTTTCCTGATTGCCCCTTGCATGCCTTCTTGACTAGGCGAGTGAATGATTCGTGCTCCTAAGGCTTTGATTAGTTGTTGCTTTTCTTGACTGAATGTCTCTGGAATCACAAAAAGCATGTCTAATCCATATGCCAAACCGGCTAAAGCTAAGCCAATCCCAGTATTGCCAGCGGTGGGTTCAATCACGGTTGTGTCTTTCGTTATTCTTCCAGCAGCAACTGCTTCTGAGATCAAATAACTGCCTAATCGGTCTTTGATACTACCTCCAGGGTTTAAGTATTCTAATTTCGCATAGATCCGGCTTTGGCTTTCTCCGCCGTAGTCAGTGGCTAAAAACTGAAAAATCGGTGTCTTACCAATTAATTCTTTAATATCTGATACGATCATGGGCAACCTTCTTTTCAATGAAATTTTTGTTGTCAGTCCGCTAAAGTGCTGCAGCAAATCAGAGGCACTGCGTTTTACAATTGGTCATTCCTAGGTGATCACCTGCTTAAAAAGGCATGATCTGTCTTTGTTTACAGATCTTTGCAAGGTAAATCAAAGCAAACAAAAAGAGGCACTGACTATTCAATCAGTACCTCTTAGAGAATGACTCTAGGACTCTTCTTTCCCAACGAAAGAGACTCTTAGAGTGATTTATCCAGATGAGGGAACGATTAATAGGCATGACAAATCAGTATGCTGCTTTTTAGCACCATACAACAACATACCAATGCAAAGTTGTTGTTTGTCATGTCTATGTCCCCTCCTTTTTAAGCTTGTAAACAAAATAGCATGGGAAAAAATAGAAGTCAATCTTTTTTTCTTTGTGAAAAATTTTTGGTGACATATGCATCGACAGCCTGAAACGCATTTGCTACCTCTTCTGCTGTGATCTTAAAGGGCATTCGATGGATCGTTTCATTAGGGATAGTGGCTTGAATACCGATTGCTAGTAATTCCTGATCGCTAAGTGAGTCCATCTGCATTTCTGCTAACGTTGTTGGTAACCCCAGAGCTTGATATAAAACAATATAACGTTCCAACTCGTTTGTATCTTGTTCCAACAGCAATTGCATCAACGTCGTATAGGCAATTTTTTCTCCGTGAGAAAGTTGGTGGAACTTCCCAGTAGCGGCTGTCAACCCATTATGGATCGCATGAGCTGCTGCTAGTCCTCCACTTTCAAATCCTAGTCCGCTCAAAAGTGTATTCGCCTCCACTACTTGATCGAAAGCGGCTGTTACCTGTTGCTGCTGATTGGCTTTATAGGCAGCGACCCCATTGGCAAACAGCACTGCTTCACATTTCTCAGCAATTGCCAGAGCTGCTAAAGTCGGCCGGCCTCCTACGAGATTCTGAGCGCTGCTTTTAGCTACTGCTCTGGCTTCAACATACGTCGCCAATCCATCGGCGATGCCGAAAGTTAATAATTTTGCAGGTGCCTTGGCTAACAGAGTTGTATCAACCAAGACCAGTTCTGGATTCTTCGGATAATAACTATACTGTTCAAACTTCCCTTCTTCCGAATAAAGAACCGAGATGGAGGAGGTAGGGGCATCTGTTGAGGCAACTGTTGGTACGACAGCAACCGCTCGCTTCAATTGATGGGCCACTGCTTTACCGGTATCGATCACCTTTCCGCCACCAAGAGCAACAACTGCTGCCACTTCTGCTCTTTCTGCTTCTTTTGCAATACGTCTGATTTCTGCATTGGAGGATTCACCGCTGAAATTTGCTAAGGTTACTTCGATTCCTAGATGGGCTAAATCACTTGCCAGTTCTTCGCCAGCAATCCTCCAAACAAATGGATCGGTTATTAGTAATAATTTATCTCCTAATGAGCTAATATAGTGCAAGCCTTTTTTTAATACGTTTTCTCCTTGAATGTAGCGTTGCGGACTAACAAATATTTTTTCCATGAACTCTCCTACTTTCAGTTTTTTATACCAATTCCCGACTTTGTTAAAAATTTCACAAAAACTAGTAAAAGCGCAGCCTGAAAAAGTGGTTTTCTTCAGGCTCCGCTTATTATTTTTTCTTACCACCAAAAGCATCTTTCATTTTATCAAAAAATCCTTCGGGTTGTTGCTCGTTGGTTACATGGCCGCTTGCTTTTGCATAAGCCCGTAACGCTTCTTTTTGTTCTTCATTCAAATTCTTTGGTGTGATCAACTTAACTTTGACTTGTTGGTCACCATTGCCATTGCCACGTAATTTTGGTGCACCTTTGCCTCTTAGACGGAAATTCGTGCCCGTCTGGGTACCAGCAGGAATCTTCAATTTGACATTTCCGTGAACAGTCGGAACATTGACCTCGTCACCTAAAGCTGCTTGAACAAAGTTCAATGGTAATTCGTAATAAATTTCGGATCCATCACGATCGAAGATATCACTTTCCTCAACACGGAAAACGACATACAGGTCTCCATAAGGTCCGCCATTGCTGCCAGCTTCTCCTTGACCGGATAGGCGCATTTGTTGGCCATCTTCCACGCCAGCGGGTACATTGACTTTGACGCTATGTTTTTTCTTTTCGTGTCCTGTGCCATGACAAGTCGTACAAGGTTCTTTGATTTCTTTCCCTGTACCGTGACATACATCACAGGTTTGACGACTCATGACACGACCAAGAGGTGTTTGACGTTCCACATTGATCGTACCTGAGCCATGACATTTATGACAGGTCTCAGGTTGTGTTCCTGGTTTTGCGCCATTACCGCCACAAGTATGACAGGTTTCTTCGCGGTTATACTGAATATTTTTTTCCACACCAAAAATCGCTTCTTCGAAAGAAAGATCGACAGCATATTGCAAATCAGCTCCTTGTCGCGGAGCATTTGGATTTGCCGTTCTGCCACCGCCGCCAAAGAATGATTCAAAGATGTCTTCAAATCCACCAAAGCCACCACCGGAGAATCCCCCGCCGTTAAAGCCGCCAAAGCCGCCGCCATAACCACCACCGTAGTTCGGATCAGTTCCCGCGTGACCATATTGATCGTAAGCAGCTCGTTTTTGAGGATCGCTCAGTATTTCATATGCTTCAGAAATTTCTTTGAATTTTGCTTCTGCATCAGGTTCTTTATTGATGTCTGGATGATACTTTTTGGAAAGCTTCCGATATGCTTTTTTTATTTCGTCATCCGAAGCCCCTTTTTGTAGACCTAAGACCTCATAATAATCTCTTTTGTCTGCCATTGGCTTCCCTCCACTATTTTCTTGCGTCCCTCGTATTTTAGCATATAATTTGCTTCAGAAAAATACGTTTCAGAAATTCATAAGAAAAAGCCAAAGTGGTGACTTTGGCTTTTTCACAAACAGCGATTATTTATCGTCGCCGTCTACTTCTTCAAAATCGGCGTCTACCACATCGTCTGCGCCGCCTTGTGCAGCTTCTGGATTTTCTTGTGCTTGTTGTTGTGCAGCTTGCTCATACAACTTCACTGTCAAGTTTTGTACGATTTCATTCAATGCATCGCGTTTTGTTTTCATTTCTTCGATATTGTTTGCATCGACAGCAGCTTTCAACTCATCACGAGCTTCTTCCGCTTTCTTCACTTCATCGGCATCTACCTTGCCTTCAAGCTCTTTCAATGTTTTGTCAACAGTGAATAGTAATGCGTCGACATCATTACGCAAATCAACTTCTTCTTTACGTTGTTTGTCTGCTTCCGCATTTGCTTCCGCATCTTTAACCATCCGTTCAATTTCTTCATCGGTTAGACCTGAAGAAGATTTGATCGTGATTTTTTGTTCTTTTTGAGTTCCTAAATCTTTTGCAGATACATTTACGATACCATTTTTATCAATATCAAATGTTACTTCGATTTGTGGAATTCCTCGAGGTGCTGGTGGAATTTCCGTTAATTGGAATCTTCCTAATGTCTTGTTGTCAGCAGCCATTGGACGTTCGCCTTGTAGGACATGGATGTCTACAGCAGGTTGATTGTCTGCAGCTGTTGAGAAGACTTGTGATTTGCTTGTTGGGATCGTCGTATTGCGATCGATCAACTTCGTAAAGACGCCGCCCATTGTTTCGATACCCAATGATAATGGTGTGACATCAAGTAAAACGACATCTTTCACATCACCAGTGATCACGCCACCTTGAATCGCAGCACCCATTGCTACTACTTCATCTGGGTTCACTGATTTGTTTGGTTCTTTATTGGTTTCTTTGCGAACTGCTTCGACGACTGCAGGAATCCGAGTTGATCCACCGACTAAGATCACTTCATCGATTTCAGATTGTGAAAGACCAGCATCTTTTAGCGCTTGACGTACAGGAACTTTTGTCCGTTCGACTAAATCAGCGGTTAATTCATCAAATTTTGCCCGTGTCAATGTCATTTCTAAGTGCAATGGACCAGCATCGCCAGCTGTAATAAATGGCAAGCTGATTTGTGTACTTGTCACACCTGAAAGGTCTTTTTTCGCTTTTTCAGCAGCATCTTTCAGACGTTGCAATGCCATTTTGTCTTTACCTAAATCAATGCCATTTTCTTTTTTGAATTCTGCAACCATGTGATCGATAATCTTGTTATCAAAGTCATCTCCACCTAGATTGTTGTCCCCAGCAGTAGACAACACATCGAATACGCCATCCCCTAATTCAAGGATCGATACGTCAAATGTACCCCCACCAAGGTCGAAGACTAAGATTTTTTCGTCTTTGTCTGTTTTGTCTAATCCATAAGCTAAAGCTGCTGCTGTTGGTTCGTTGACGATTCGTTCTACTTCTAATCCGGCAATTTTACCAGCATCTTTTGTTGCTTGACGTTGTGCATCATTGAAGTAAGCAGGAACAGTGATAACTGCTTTGTCTACTTTTTCTCCTAGATAATCTTCAGCAAATCCTTTGATATATTGTAGGACCATTGCAGAGATTTCTTGAGGAGTGTATGATTTCCCTTCAACTTCTACTTTATAGCCAGCTTCACCCATATGACGTTTGATTGATGAAATCGTGTTAGGGTTCGTAACTGCTTGACGTTTAGCAACTTCCCCTACTTGGATCTCGCCGTTTTTAAATGAAACAACAGATGGTGTTGTACGATTTCCTTCTGGATTGGTGATGATTTTTGCTTCGCCGCCTTCTAGGACAGCAACAGCTGAATTAGTTGTACCTAAGTCAATACCGATAATTTTACTCATAAGTAATACGCTCCTTTTCATTCATCGTTCTTTTATTTATTGTGCTACGATAACCATACTTGCACGCAAGACACGATCATGCAGCTTATAGCCCTTTTGCAATACTGTGACGATCGTATCCGCAGGCACATCTTCTGTCGCAGGTACGGTCTGTACCGCTTGATGAAGATTGGGATCGAAAGTTTCTCCTTCAGCAGGAATTTCTTCGATTCCTTCTTCTTTCAACGCTTGACGCAAACTTTCCAACACCATTTCGACACCTTTTTTCAAGTTAGCCGCTTGGTCTTCTTCCACATTTGCTGCCATAGCGCGTTCCAAATTATCGATCGCTGGCAATAATTTTTTGCCCAAATCTTGCGAACGGTATTTTTGCAACAATTCACGTTCATTACGGTTTCTTGCTGTAATATTAGCGATTTCGGCCCGTGCGCGCAGAAATTGGTCTTCTAGTTCATTGTTTTTTTCTTTTAAACTGTCGATCTCGCTTTTTTCTACTTCTGCTTCTGATAGACCAGCTGCATCGATTTCTTCTTCTGACGGTTCTGTCAGAGGCTCTTCAGTTGTCTCAAGATCTTTTTCTACCTGTTCTTCTTTTTCTGACACTTGCTACCATCCCTTCTATAATTCACTTATTTGATCATTCACTGTTTGCATCTAGTGTGCGATAGTAATCAGCCAATGTCATTGCTAATTCTCGACGAAAGGCATCCATCAGTCCAAACATTCGCGAATAAGGCATACTAGAAGGACCTAATAAAGCAATCGTCCCTTGGCCATGACCTTCAATGTCATAGCTTGCTTGAATCAAACTCATATTTTGGAGTAATTCATTCCCTAGTTCCTGACCAATGCGGATCTGAATCGTGGAGTCTCTCGGTGCCAATAATTGTGTGAGTTCTTCTGCATTTTTCATGAAAGAGTACATCGACTTAAACTGACGAACATCTTGACTTGGTTCAAAATCTAATAGATTCATCCGTCCGCCGACGTAAATTTTCTCTTCAAAGAGATGACTCAACATATCATCGAATAAATCAATGATTCCTTCTGTTGTTTGAAAATACTTGTGCAAAATCATCGGAATCTCTGTTCGCAATCGATGATAGACCGTCATGAGCGGTTCACCCACTAATTTTTCATTGATAATCCGAACCATCTTTTCTAAGTCGCTGCTATCCATCGATGAAGGTAATGAAAAAATCTGATTTTCAACATTGCCTTTATCCGTAACAATGATAGCAATAATTTGTCGGGCATTCAAAGGTACGATCCGAAAGCCAGTTAATTTCCGTTCTTTGACATCCGGTCCTAACGATAATGCGGTATAGCTCGTAAGGTTGGATAGGATCGTAGCAGATTGCTGAATGATTTCATTGATTTCATGAAATTCTTTCCCCAAGGAATGGCGAATTGCTTTGATCTCATTTTGATTGACTTTTGATGGTCTTAATAAGTGATCAACGTAATAGCGGTAGCCGGCCATTGAAGGAACACGTCCAGAAGAGGAATGTGTCTTCAATAAGAGACCCGCTTCTTCTAAGGCCTTCATCTCATTGCGGATGGTAGCCGAACTTGCTTCAACCCCATCCTCCATCAATCGTTTGGAGCCCGTAGGCTGACCAGTATCCGTATAATTTTGGATGATGAGGTGTAAAATAGTTTGTTGTCGTTGTGTCAACATCTTATCCACTCCTCCGTTAGCACTCTTTCACATTAAGTGCTAACACGATTATTAATATACCATATTTCCTACGAATGTCAAGAATTTGACACAGATTTTTAGCACTCTTATAGAGAGAGTGCTAATCCACTTCATTGTCAATTAACTCCAAAAAAAGAAGATCGAAAACAGCTCGATCTTCTTGGTTATTCTTAACTTAATAAAAATTTTTCAAATACATCATTGCCGATAAACATCCCAGACTTTGTTAAATAAACGCGGTCTCCTTCTGAGACTAACCAGCCATTTTTAGAAAGTTCTTCAACGACATTGCCATAGATCGAATCAAAAGAACAGGCAAATTTATTTGAAAAGGCTGTTTTCGATACACCTTGTTTCTTCCGTAATCCAAGAAACATTTCTTCTTCCATTTGATTGCTGGTCGTTAACGATTCTGTTTCATGGATCGGCAGTTGATCTTCCCTCAATGGACGCAGATAGTGCTGGATCGGTCCAAAGTTTTTGTATCTCGTCTGTCCGATATAACCACTCGCTCCTGCGCCAAATCCGTAATAATGTTCATTATTCCAATAAACAAGATTGTGCTTAGACTCATATCCTGGCCGGGCAAAATTACTGATCTCATATTGCGATAAGCCAGCTTTAGCCATTGCAGTGATGGCTTCTTCAAACATTTGTGTCTCAGATTCCTGAGAAGGCAACTCCATTTTCCCTTGCCTAACCCAATTCATGAACATCGTTTTGTTCTCTAAAATCAGTGAATACATAGCATAGTGAGGCAAACCCAAATCAATCGCTCGTGTTAGCGTATCTCGAAAACTTTCCATCGTTTGTCCAGGTAAAGCATAAATCAGATCGATCGTAATATTTTGAAAATCATGTTTATCTAACAACCGAATCGTTTGATAGACATCCTCTGCCGTGTGCTTGCGGCCGATTTTCTTTAACAAGCGGTTATCAAAAGTCTGCACCCCCATCGACAACCGATCAATGCCCAGATTTTTCAAAACTAGCAATTTATCTTCCGTTAAATCCCCAGGATTGGCCTCTACCGTAAATTCTTTGGTCGTTTGCGTGGGCAGTAATTCATGTATGCCCGTAATCAGACGGTCTAGCTGCGCAGCCGAAAGGGAAGTCGGCGTTCCGCCGCCAATATAAATCGTCTCACAAGTAGTGATTGGTTGTTTTCTCACCGTTAGAGCGATTTCTTTCAGCAAACACTCGATGTATTCATCAACCGGTTGCCCTTCTAAAAAAACTTTATTAAAGTCACAGTAATAGCAAATATGTTCACAGAATGGGATGTGAATATAGGCAGAAGTACTGGTGGGAAGTGTATTGATTGGAATCTTATTCATGGTTTGCATATTTTTATTCCTTTCAGAGATCAAATCAACGTTCAACTGCACAAATACGGCTCGCAGCAAATGAACCTGATCCGAGGTATATCCGCTCCCCATTCTATCATAAGTAAGATTATCTCGAAACGCCTCTGCATTAAAAGTAGTTAGAAGCAGATCTCACTGCTATCCGTTAATAAGAATACAATCGCATGCGCAAAATTTTAAAATCTTCACCGATAAATGGGAAATAGGCTTCATCCCCATTCAGGCGACGATTTGTCCGCCATTGCCCATCTTGTAGAACCCCCTCTTCTAAAGAAAGGATACCTAAAGGATTAGAACCCTGCTGCGCTTGCAGATCCAATGCGAAATTAGCACCGGTGAGATAGTAATATTCTTTGTGTTTAATGATCAGACCTGCGGAATTGATCATTTTGTCTCGAGAAAATAATTTGACTGCCCAGCGATCCTGTCCATTTTCATACACAATTTGGTTCTGAGCCCCTTCTTTTTTTAAATGAGAAGATTTGAGCTTCCTGATCTTGCAACAGTGGCTCAAGGGCGGTGATGATTCGATATCCTTGGTTTAAATGAGGCAGTGTATCGGAAGAATCAAAGGCGTCTTTCGCTAATCCTAACTGGGATAAAAAGCGGTAATCCTGACTAGTATCATCCGTTAGAAGATCTTCGATACCAAAAGGTGAATAGCCGATTGCTCCTTGACCAAAAGCATAAAATAGATTCGAAATATATCTTTTGTCAATTCGGGTTTCCGGAATTAACAATGGCTGATCATTTCCGTATTCCGCGATGATCGGTTTGATTTCTTCTTCGTAAATATCTGGGGCAATAAAATCCAACTGAGAGGCAATAACTTTCCAAACTTGCCAAGTGGTGGATACAGCGCCACCACTAGGATATTCTCCCGGCCGCCTGTCTGGCTTTTTGAGCCATACATTCGTAAATAACGGCAACGCTAAACGTTTTCTTGCAATCTTTGCATAGTCTTGGATTGCTGCGGCATAATGATATGCCATAAACACTTCATCCCAAAAGGGGACTTCTGACCATTGTTTAGCTCCGGGATAGAGGTTTCTGATTTCTTGCGGCAACGCCATCTGATAGACTTTTTCTGCTGCTGACGAATGATCACGACTAGTGCCAAGACTACCAATCTCGTTTTCAATCTGCACCATTCTGATAAAGGCCCGCAAAGGATGGCTTCCCAAGTAGTCGCAGATGGCGGCAAAGGCTGAATGAGCCTGTGCTATCACATCTTGACATAGCGGACTATAACTATTCATCTTGTTTCCGTCGCTATCCTCTATGCGAAAATATTTGGGATCCGTTTTGATCCATTCAGGAACATACGTGGATAAGCCATTCTTCCAAAGGCCAAACCACAAAAAAATCACATCGATTTTCTTCTCAGCGGCATTTTCCAAATGGGAATCAATTAATGAAAAATCAAACTGATTAGGCTGTGGTTCGATCAGCTCCCAATAAATAGGTATCAAAAGGGTATTGATCGCAACTTTGTCAATCTTGTCCCATACTTTTTCCTCCATGTAAGCGATAGATGAAGCAGTGGAGTTATGGACTTCTCCTCCTAGTATCAATTTTTGAGAATGCTGTCGTTGTTTCATCATTGTCCTCCTTTTTCTTCTCAGACAGATAGTCACGTTTTGATCGACTATCCCTCTCAGGTAGTTGCAAGCGTTTTTAGTCGTAATTCTATTATAGGAATCTTCTAAAATAAGGTATACTAAAAAAAGAGAATTCATACTAAAAAAACAGAAATGAGGTTTTTGATGAATCGAGCAGCACTAGAATCAATTGTGAAAAAACTCTACGATAAATATTTGATTCCTTTATTTATCTTCGATGAAAAACAGCAAGTGGTGATTCCTCGTAATTCCTTCATAACTGATAAACAAGTGGCGGAACATTTTTTCCTTACCAGCCAATCGACTGAATTGGATGTGGTGACGTTTTTTGAAGGAGATGACTTTTTTTTCAGCAGCTTTACTTGTGATCTACCAGATTCTTCAATTGGCAATGTGCTGATTGGACCTTGCGGGATATTAGGTACTAACAAAAGATCATTTCCTTTTCAAGGATATGATTACATTGCTGGGGTCCATTACTCGAAAGAAAGTCGAGAATCTTTTGTCGCTTTCGTTGAATTGTTTTACACGATCCTAAAAGGAGCCATCCCTGATGCCAACAAGTTTCGTTGGAGCGTTCCAGAGAAACAAGCAAATTCCAATACGTCCACCCTATTAGAAGAAAATCTTTATCAACGACGGTTAGAGGATCCTTATTTGGACTCGTTTGAATTTGAGAAACGTTACGTAGAGGCTGTACGCCGAAATCAACCCGAAAAAATTCTTTGGCTATTCCATAAAATGAGCAGCACCTACAGCGTCGAACTAGCAAACAACAAGCTAGAAAGTTTGAAATACAAGTATTCAGGATTGATTACCATTCTAACTCGGGTCAGTATCAATGAAGGCGTTCCGGTGAGTCAAGCCTATGGGTTATCCGATACACTACTCCAAAAACTACAAAATATTTATGACGTTCAGGAATGTTTGACCCATATTCAGGAAAGTACTTATCATTTCATGAGGTTGATTCATGCATTTCCTACCCAGAAAAGTTTTTTGATCAGAAGTCTCATCAATTACATTGATACGCATATTTACGATAAAATTACATTAAACAATTTGGCTGAATTTACTGAAAAACACCCCACCCATCTGAGCACAGAATTCAAAAAACATGTAGGCCAAACGATCCACACCTATATCAATCAGCAGAAAGTAGCGGAAGCAAAGCATTTGTTATTGTTTACTGATTATAGCTATAAAGAAATAGCTGCATTGCTTCATTTTTCGAATCAAAGCCACTTTATCCAAGTATTCAAGCAATTTGCGATCATTTCTCCTAAAGAATATCGCAAAAACTATTTCTCAAGTGTCTTTTGTTCAACTGACAGTTGATGGATCAACTTATAAACTCTCTCTAAACAAGGTTGTTAACCGTCTTTTTCTGTCCTCCATAAAAAAAGGAGTGGATTTCTCCACTCCTTAAAAGACTCATGTTTTGGGTTAACTACTGCTCACAGTAATTTTTTTGATAACAACGACTTATTTAACTAGGTCTGACCTTCGCATGCTATAGTGAGAAAAAAAGCTCTTCAGGCTATACGTTTTCCTATCATTGAATAAACATCCGCAAGAGCGAAATCAGATAACGAATCAATCGATAGATCAAAAACAAGAAAAACAGGTTACCTAAAATAAAGCGGAAGCCATTTCCAATGGAGGCACGAAACGAGCGGAAACTAAAGTAACGGGACCATTTGCTAAAAGTAGTTTGTCCATTTCTTCTAATGCGATAGGCTTCATCATAAGTATTCTCCAACATATCATAGTAAAAGATAAAAAGAGGTTGTTTAGGGAAAAATGCTTTTTTGAATCCTGCCATCAACGTGTACGTTTTATTAGCAGACGGAAAATTCCGATTGCCGTTTTTCTTGATTCGCACTTGCTGCCCGTTTTTATTTTTGGCAGCATAATAATCTTCAAATTCTACGATTTGATAAATGATCGGTTCGCTATTTTCTTGTTCAAATTCAGCAATTATTTGATCGACTTCTTGCCAACGTAGATAAAGCCAAGCAAACAACACGAGCAAAACAGCAATCAAAAACAAATTTAGTAGAAATCCCTCTTGGATCAGCGCTAGGTAAGCACAAATAATCAAAAGAGCGATTCCAACAACAATCATTCTTCGTTGGAAATAACTGCGATACATTTGTTCAAAAGATCGCCGATAATAGGCAAAGTCATCTTTTACAAAATTCATGATCGTCCCACTTTCTGTAAAGATTATTTGGTTCAATTTATCAATATCTTGTGAAAATGTCAATTTATCTCTCGAGTGATCGTTTTTTTATTTAAATAGAATCATTTTTCTTGACTTCTTATAGGCTACTCGGGTTAAAGTAATAGATAGGAAAACGCTTTTAAAAAAAATAGAAAGTTGGGAAACTATGAGTCTACTGAATGAAACATTCACACTGAAGAATCAAATCAAAATACCTAAGATCGGATTGGGCACTTGGCAGTCCTCTCCGGAAGATGCCTATCATGCGACAAAATTTGCTCTTGAAAACGGCTATCGTCATGTGGATACTGCTGCTGCCTATAAAAACGAAGCGGCTGTGGGCAAAGCCCTCCGAGATTCTGGTGTTCCTCGAGAAGAGATATTCGTTACGACAAAAATTCCTGCTGAACTGAAGTCTTTTCAAGAAGCTGTCGATAGCATCAAACGCTCAATGGCAGAGCTTGACACTGAGTATATCGATCTTGTTTTGATCCATGCTCCACGACCTTGGAAAATCATGCGGGATAATCCGGAGCAAAAAAAATATTTCGAAGAAAACATTGATGTCTGGAAAGCACTGGAAGAAGCGTATCAAAGTGGTTTGATCAAATCGATTGGTGTTTCCAATTTTGACCAAGATGACCTGCAAAATATTTTTGACCATTGCGATGTGAAACCAATGGTCAATCAAATCATTTATCATATTGGAAAAACAAATGAAGAGTTGCTGCAATTCTGTAAAGACAACGACCTTTTAGTGGAAGGTTATTCACCAATCGCGACTGGTCGCTTGCTGGATAATGCCGACATCAAGAAAATTGCCGAGAACTATCAACGCTCGATCCCTCAATTATCTATTCGTTATCTATTGCAAAAGGACATTTTACCATTGCCAAAATCCGTTCACGAAGAATATATTTTGGATAATGCAAAAGTTGATTTTACCATTTCCGATGAAGATATGGCCTTTTTAGATCAACTCTAAACGTCCCTAACGCAAAAAATCGCTCACCTGCAAAATGATCAACTTGCAGGTGAGCCTTTTTACGGTTGTTTTATACTAATTGTTCAAAGGTTCCCCAGACTTTCACGTCTTTTTTATCGACCATCACTTTTCCTTTAGCGATCACCGTTTCAACATCTAGCGTATCTTGATTCAACAGGCAAAGATCGGCATCCATTCCAGGAGCGATCCGGCCTTTTTGAGCCAACTTCAAAATCTTTGCTGGATTAGAAGTAATTGCACGCAATGCAATCTCCAAAGGAATCTGTTCTACTTGTACAGCTTCTTTGATTCCTACCATTAAAGCTCGGGAACTGCCTACCCCAAGCCCAATGAATTGATTGTTTTCATCAAAGTAAGGCAGACTTCCTTGACCATCCGATGTCATGGTGAATTGATCCAACCCGATACCTTCGTCTAACAAACGTTTTAGCCCTTTACTAAAGCGAACTTCATCATCTTCTCTTTCCCAAAAATCAGGATCTTCACTTGCGGTAAAATCGATGGTACCGCCCATTTTAGCAAAAGCGATACTTGCTTCAAACAACTCACTTGTCCGATTTGCATGAGTCGGTAAAAATTGACTAATAGGGATCTCAGTCTCCTCCACAGTTTGTAGCAAGAGTTCGTATTGTCGCTTGCCACCACCTAAATGCACATTGATGATCCCTGCTTTTCCTGAGAGCATGCCCCCTACTCGAGCATCTGCTACAGCACGAGTAAATTCTTCAAAACTAGGTTGTGAAGAACGGTGATCTGAGACCGCAATTTCACCAATGCCAATCACTTTGTCGATCGTCAAAAAGTCCTTGATCAATGAATCCGTCACTGGATCAAGAGGCAATCGATACGAACCGTCATAGACATAAGTCGAGATTCCTTCCGCTTCTAAACCTTTGGCTTTGCTGATCAATGCCACCATATCACGCCCAACACCATCGGTTCCTAAACAGCCGACAACCGTTGTGACTCCAGCAGTTGTCAGCTGGCTAAGGGTTACTTCAGGCGTTCGGTTCTGGTAGCCCCCTTCCCCGCCACCACCTAAGATATGGAAATGGCAATCGATGAATCCGGGTGTCGCAATCAATGAAGAACCATCGATTTCTTCGACAGTTAGTTGATCAAAGCCGCCACTGATTTGATCTTCGATGGCAACAATTTTGTCATTGATCACTAAAATATCTTTCTTTCCTAAATATTCTGGTGCATAAACTTCCGCTTGACGAATAAGTTTCATTCTCGCAGCTCCCCTCTTATTGCAGACCAATCGCTACAGCGATAAAGATAAAGATCGTACCTAACACAAACAGAAATCCTTGCATTTTAATTTGGAACTTCGCCCATTTTGCCCATTCGATTCGGGCAACGCCAAGCACACCGATCAAACTGGCAGATACTGGAGTGAATGCATCCATGAATCCGGAACCTAATTGATAAGCTAAAACGGCGATCTGTCTGGAGACACCCACAAGATCAGCTAATGGCGCCATGATCGGCATTGTCAATGCTGCTTGACCTGAGTTCGAAGTAACAACTAAATTAAATAAGCTTTGGAAAATATACATGAACCAAGCACCGATAAAGGCTGGCACACCGCTTAGCAATCCGCCGATGCTGTGTAGGATCGTATTCAACGCTGAAGGCACATTGGCATCAGAACCACCTAGAACAAGCAGGATTCCTTTTGCCATCCCAACAACAATCGCTGTTCCGGCCAAATCAGCTGCACCTGATTGAAAAGCACTTGCTACATCGTTCAAGCCCATGTCTTCTAACTTAAAGATCACAGCAATCAGGCCTGCACCTAAGCCCATCACGAAGAACTGTGAAGCAATTTCTGGAATATAGTACCCTTTTTGTGTTACTCCCCAGACGATCCAAATCAAAACTGCCAGCATTTCAAGCAAAATCAGTTTATGCCCCAAAAGAAACGGCTTGTTTTCATCAGATGTCTTCTGGATATGGTCGCGGAAATAGGCATCCGATTTGTAAGTCAATGATTTCTCCGGATTCTTACGAATACGTTCTGCATACACCATCAAATATGCAGCTGATAAGCCAGTAATGACTACCCACATGATAATTCGGAAAGTTGCCCCTGAAAGAACTGGGATACCCGCGATCCCTTGCGCAACCGCCACACTAAACGGACTCATCCAAGAAGTTGCATTCCCGATTTGCGAGGCCACATAGGTGACCGTTACCGCCACGATCGAATCATACCCAAGTGCGATCACAAATGGCACCATGACCATAGAAAAAGGAATTACTTCTTCCGCCATCCCAAAAGTTGCTCCTCCAAATGAAAAAGCAAAGAATAAAAGCGGTAAAGCCAATCGTTCTAATCCTCGTGTCTTACTGATAAAGGCAAAAATCCCAGCATCAATCGCTCCGGTCTTCATAATGATCCCAAATGCGCCACCGACTACTAAGATCAACGCAGCGATCCCCACAGCGGAACCATATTTATCTCCTGAAACCAATCCTTCAAACACAAAGTTCAAGAAACCAAAACCGCCAAAATCATCTGTTCCCCAAACCTTTGCTGTCTTATGAAGTTTTTCTGATGTATCATAGATTTTATCTCCATATAACTCATAAAGAACATCATCCGTTAGGGAGAGCTCATCGAGCTTTTCTTGATCAAGTTTCGACTCCCCTTCGTCTAGCACACTTTGCAGTGCTGCTTGATCGACACCCAATTCTTCTAGCTCTGCTGGATTTTCTTCTAAATTCTCTAACTGCTCGAAGACAAAATCGGTATTAAGCGGATACGCATAACGGAATGAATCTTGTTTCAAAACCGTTCGCGTGCTCACTTCACCATTTGCATCAACATATTCAATCTCTTCCGTACTGAATTTTCCGGCAGGAATCAGAAATGTCAATACCCATGCTACCAGCACTACGCCAAAAATGATCACATACGTGTGTGGCGTTTTCATTTTTGTTAAATCTTTTTTCTTTTTCACCAATTTTCTCCCTTTCACCTTATACATTGACTGCATAAATTATCATTTTCCATCTTTTTTAGTATAGCGGAATTTTGCCCTTTACTCATTGGGAAACCATTAGAATTTGTTGTAAATTCTAGCGAAATAAGCTAGGAGAACACTGATGTACCAAACAAGTAATAGACAAGAAAAAGTCTTCAAGACAGTAAAATATCTTGAAGACTTTTAGGTGATGCATCTTCTATTTATTCACACGTTTTGCGATCATTGGTAAAATCAGTCCAATCAAGATAAAGATGATCGGTGTGATGATATTCAATGACAATTGGAACAACCAAGCTTTTGGATCAGCAGCATAATCTAATTTTGGTACCATCCCTAAGATACAAGCAAATGCTGTAAATAAGAAACACCACAAACCAATACCAAAGCCTAGTTTTGTATTTTTAACAAACTTATAATCTGATGAGAATCGATGGGCTTGTTTATTGATCAGCATGAAGGCTACAAATACCCATAAGTAACGTAATGGCATCACAACCGAATTCAAGTTCAACAACCAGCGATACAATTCAGTCATATTTCCGATACCTAACGCAGGAATGATGATCAAGATGCTGACTAAGATCCCTGTCATGATATATCCATTGATCGGTGTACCTTTTTTGTTCAATTTTGCCAAACCATTTGGTACAAATTCTGGATCTGCATCAGAAAGCAAAATTTTCAACGGCGCATCAATAGAAAATGCTAATGCTGAAATTTGCGCTAATGCATTGGCGATCGAATAAAGAATCACAAATGTATTGCCAATCCCATAGAAATTGCCAAGACGTTGGAATGCTTCATAAGCGCCATTTACCATCAAATCTTTAGGAATATTGTTTGCATCGAACAGCATCCCCATTGCGATTGATCCTAGTAACGCACATAAAGCGACCATTCCAGCTAAAAAGATCATTCCTTTAGGAAATTCCTTGGCAGGGTTTTTCGTGTTATTAACGTAAGGCGAAATTTTTTCACAGCCACCTACCGCAAACACCAGCATCGAAATCGTCGTTAAGTAAGTAAAATCGAATTTAGGAATATAAGTTGAAACAGTTGTCATATTTGGTGTTGCTACTTGAGCTCCAGTCATCGCTGGTGCTGTTACTGCTAAAATAATAAATAAGATCGACATGACAAACATCGCTGTTCCGGCAATATTACCGATCATCTTCAATGTAGTCAATCCTTTAGATGCGATCCATAAAAAGAAAAGAAAAATAGCTAAACAAATTAATGAGACTTCCATTGATCCGACAGTCGATACGAAAGAGCCGTTTCCTTTAAATAACCAACTCAATGATACCAGGATCCCTTGTGGTTTTTGTGCGAGATATGGGACGTGAACGACCCAGTAAGTCCAAGCAGCGAAAAAGGCCAATCGTTTGGTTGAAGTTTCTTTGATCCAAGAGGATACACCACCGCTTGATTCCTTGAACGTTGATCCTAGTTGACCTACACTCAATGCGTAGGGAACAAAGTATAATGCCATGATCAAGATCCAAGATACAACAACAGTCAATCCCTGTTGTGCATAGTTGTTCACTACATTCCCGAGTCCCCAAACAGAGACAAACGCCATTAGCGCAATATTATACCAGCGCAATTGTTTCTCGTTCATTACTTTCTCCTTTAAACATATGATTTCAGTGATCGAACCGAATTCTCGAATGATCATGATTTCCATGTATCGAGCAAAGTTTATTTGTAAGTCGAATGAGCTGTCCACAACGCTTTTTCACTTCTAACGAACTTCTCGATAACTGTCATTAACATTGACCAGAAATTGAATAGAATATCATTTTTTTTGACCATTCATTTCGTTTCAGTCATCACCTCATTTTAGAATAAACCCCAAAATTATTTTGGTCAAGAGAAAATAATAACAATTTTCATCGTTTTTTAACAATGGGTTAAGCGATATATAAATAACGAGATAAAAACCATTATTTAGATTAAAATAACTTCTATTGCGTTCCGTTCCTTTACTGGAAATTAGCACCTAAACAAATTTTTTAGAAAAAAGATAAAACAGAATTTTGGAATTTTTCAGACTTTTAACTATTAATGATTAGAAAAATAATTTTATTCACGCAAGATATCCCCTTACACCACTCATCCCGCTAAACAAAGTGAACAGTAATAGAAAAAAACCAACTTATATTTTGTCTAGACTACAATAAAAACGATAACATTCGTCATAAAACTCTTTTAACTATTATTTAAAATAACAAAAAATCTTAATTAGATCAGTTTGATTGACACTTTCCGATCCTCTTAAGATTTTTTACGAGTACTAAAGGTAGCTCTTATTTATTCGAAGTATTTCCTAGTATCAATCTCGTCTTGTTGCAGTTGTTCAATCAAGGCTTCTGCGCCACTAAAAGCAACTTGATCTCTCAAAAAGTGGTGCCAGCGAATCGCAACAGTCTCTCCATAGATATCTTGATGGAAATCTAAAATATAGATCTCCACTGTTAATTGTCGGCCTTGACCAAAGGTATCATTATGACCAATCGATCCCATAGACGGATACCAGCGATCACCTACTTTAAGCTCGGTAACATAGACACCTTCTTTTGGCAGGCGCACTGTACTTTTGACTTTAATATTCGCTGTCGGAAAGCCAAGTTCGCGTCCCCTGGCATCGCCATGTACGACAGTTCCTTCAAACTCATAAGGATAACCTAACAGTCGATTGGCTTCTGCCATTTCTCCGTTCTGCAAAGCGGCGCGGATTCTTGTTGAGCTGACTTTCTCCCCTGCCAAAGTTTCCTTGGGAACGGTAATCACTTCAAAACGGCCTTGGGCATAAGAAGGTAAAAGTGCCATGTTTGCTGTCTCTTTCTTTCCATAGGTATAATCGAATCCAGCCACGACCACTTCCGCATGTAAACCTACCATGTATTGATCGACAAAGACTTGCGGCGCTAAATTTGCAAAAGCTGAAGTGAAATCCACTTCGTAAAGATAGTCGACTCCTAAATCAGCCATATGGGCTTCTTTTTGTGATAAGCTGGTTAGATATTGCATTGCCTCAGGATCCACTTTTTGAAAGACAATAGATGGATGCTGGTTGAATGTCATCAATGCCAGCTTCAATCCTTTTTCTTTTGCTGCTGCTTTTCCTGTTTCAATAACTTTTTGATGACCTAGATGCACACCGTCAAAAAAGCCTAGAACCAAAACGACAGGTTCTGATGGAATGACATCTTTATTATATGGATGACGTAGCTCGATAATTTCCATTCTTACTCTCCTATTTCTGTACGAATAACTTTCGCAGGTTTTAATAGCCCCTGTTTCCTTTGATGCGGCATATAGATACTAACGACTTTATCTTGATAAAACAATGCCACAGGTGTTGCAGGAGGTTCTTGAAGACCAAAACTACGATATGGCAAGGGCATGCCATTCTTGACATTCTGCCACAACTTCTCATCAATTGCAATTTTGGGAAACCCGCTTACCCCATATTCAATGGGCTGCAGCAACTCATTGATTCGCCCTGATTCCATTGCTTCACGAACTTCTGCAAGCGTAACAGATTGATCTTTGGTAAAGCCGCCGCTTGCTAACCGTGTCAAGTCAGACATATGAGAGGCTACTCCCAAAGCAGCACCCGTATCGACGGCTAACGTACGGACATACGTTCCTTTCCCACAGCTTACTTGAAACCGCCACGATTGGGTGCCACTTGTCTCATCAAAGATTGGATCGCTGATCCGCTTAAATGAATGAATCAAAGCTCGCCGTTTTGGACGCTGCACTTCTTCATTTGCCCGGGCATATTCATACAAACGTTTCCCATTGACTTTAACTGCGGAATACATTGGCGGAATTTGGGTAATTTCACCAGTCAAACTTGCCATTGCACGATCGACTTCTGCTGTAGTAAAAGGTTTTGCTAAAGGCGTCCTTTCAACAACTTCACCCGAACGGTCTTCGGTCGTTGTGGAAAAACCTAGCGTGATTTCTCCTGTATATATCTTTCCGGAATCCACCAAGTATTCCACGACTTTGGTTCCTTTGCCAATGCAGATCGGCAATACACCGTCTACATCAGGATCTAGGGTTCCACTGTGTCCGACTTTTTTTGTATGTAAAATTTTTCGTAGTTTAAAGACACAGTCGTGACTGGTTTGACCACGTTCTTTCCATAATGGCAAAATTCCATCCATAGTATCCCTCCGCTTCTTTTTCAACTTGACCATTATACCATATTCTAAAAAAACTTAGTATGGTCTTAAAGTCTTTCAGAATGATATTCGTTCATGATACACTTATATTATAAGGAGGTGCCACATGATTGTATTCGTTTGTTCATTGATTGGTTTCATACTTTTTTTATATTTGGTTCAACGTGGTACGCTGCAACAACAAGAGGAGGCACTGGCTTTATTTGTTATCAAGAGCCGAACACCTGCTTTAACACGGATGATGCTCTTTTTTACAAATTTCGGTAAAGCATTGCCCACGATCATCTTATTGTTATTGCTTTATGTTTTTCCAGCTACACAAACTATCCTAGCGCCGAAAGCAGCAGCGAGTGTCTTACTTGTCTCTGCATTCGCTTATCTGATTAAACGGATCGTCCGCAGAGAACGACCAAACGATCATCGGTTAGTCGAAGAAAAAGACCACAGCTTCCCTAGTGTCCATGCTGCTACTTCTGCCGCACTTTATGGAACTGCAGCGATGAATATGGCTTTTCTTTTGCCACCTGCTGTTCTGCCCATGAGCATTCTTGCGGTCCTGCTCAGTTTTATGATTGGGTTCAGTCGCGTTTATTTAGGGATCCATTTTTTGACAGATGTTATCGGTGGGTGGTTTTTAGGATTAGCAGTTGCTGCATTGATCACCATTTTGTTATGATTTTTGGCCTTGCACAGTATCTGTTTGATCATTATAGAATAGCCTCACCTCTCAGTAATAAAAAAAGACCGCATATACGCGGCCTTTTTTTATGTGATTCTTTATTCGCCTTTATGCAAATCGCGAATCATTTCATCGATCTTATTTCCATATTGAACAGATTCATCTAGTTCAAATTGCAACTCCGGAACTTTATATAATGACAGTGCCTGTCCCAATTCACGACGGACCAACCCTGTTGCTTTCTCTAATCCGGCTTGTGCTTTTTGCTTTTCAGATGCAAGATCACTCAAAGTGCTGTAGAAAATCGTTGCTTGCTGCAAGTCCCCTGTCACGCGAACATCTGTGATGGTAACATCTTGAACACGAGGATCACGGACTTTCTTACGAAGTATTTGATTCACTTCTTTTAAGATTTCTTGGGCAACTCTACGGTCACGATAATTAGCCATTCAAAAAACCTCCCTGATAACTAGTGTCTTAATTCATTGGTACTTCTTCCATTACGTAGCCTTCAATCACATCGTCTACTTTGACATCATTGAATTTCTCGATCATGGCACCACATTCAAAGCCTAGTTTTACTTCTTTCACGTCATCTTTGAAACGTTTCAAACTAGCTAATTTTCCTTCATAGATCACGATGCCGTCACGGATTACCCGCACACCGCTGTCACGGCGAATGCTGCCTTCCGTTACATAACAACCGGCGATCGTACCAACTTTAGAAACTTTGTAGGTTTCACGAACGATCATTTGACCAGTGATTTTTTCCTCAAATTCAGGATCAAGCATCCCTTTCATCGCTGTTTCGATTTCTTCGATAGCTTTGTAAATGATTCGGTGTAAACGAATATCGACTTCTTCGGCTTCGGCTTGTTGTTTAGCTTGCGGAGTTGGCCGCACATTGAAACCAATAATGATCGCGTTACTTGCTGCTGCAAGTGTCACGTCACTTTCATTGACTGCTCCAACTGCTGAATGGACAATATTGACCCGAACGCCTTCTACATCGATTTTCTTCAATGAAGCACCCAACGCTTCAGCAGAACCTTGAACATCCGCTTTAATGATTACATTGACTTCTTTTAATTCGCCTTCTTTTAGGCTTTCAAACAGATTGTCAAGCGTTACCCGGCTGCTGGAAGCGCGTTGTTCCATCACGGCGCGTTTCGCGCGTTCTTCCCCTGCTGCACGAGCTGTCTTTTCGTCTTCAAATGTAACGAATCGATCACCCGCTTGCGGCACATCATTCAATCCGGTAATTTCAACTGGTGTAGCTGGTCCCGCTGTTTTGTCCCGACGGCCTAAATCGTTGGTCATCACACGAACTCGACCGAATGTGTTCCCGACGACGATAGGATCACCTACATGTAACGTTCCTTGTTGTACCAATAAGGTAGCAACCGGACCTTTTCCTTTATCCAGACGAGCTTCGATCACTGTACCGATCGCCCGTTGTGATGGATCTGCTTTCAAATCTTCTACTTCAGCAACAAGTAAAATCATTTCCAGCAATTCTTCAATATTTTGACCAAATTTAGCAGAGATTTCTACAAAGATGGTATCGCCACCCCAGGCTTCTGGAATCAATTCATATTCACTTAATTCTTGCATGACATGTTGCGGGTTCGCACCTGGTTTATCGATTTTGTTAACCGCAACGATGATTGGTACTTTTGCTGCTTTAGCATGGTTGATTGCTTCGACAGTTTGTGGCATTACACCGTCATCTGCTGCTACAACTAAAATCGTAATATCAGTGATACTTGCTCCCCGTGCCCGCATACTTGTGAAGGCCGCGTGTCCAGGAGTATCCAAGAAAGTAATTGGTTTGCCATCGATATCGATTTGATAAGCACCGATATGCTGCGTGATCCCACCAGCTTCTCCGCTTGTCACACGAGAATGGCGCAATGTGTCTAATAACGTTGTTTTCCCGTGGTCAACGTGTCCCATGATGGTAACTACCGGCGGACGAGAAACAAGATTTTCTTTGTTTTGTTCTTCTGGTTCAAAGAATTTATCGATATCCGCGATGTCGATTTGAACTTTTTCTTGTGGTTCAATACCGTAATCAGTTGCTAACAATTCGATCGTATCTTTATCCAATGGTTGGTTTTGATTGACCATAACTCCCATCATAAACAACTTCTTGATGATCTCAGCAGGTTCACGATAGATTTTTTTCGCGATATCCGCTACATTCATGCCTTCTGTATATTCCAATACTTCTGGTAATTCACGGAATTTACGTGCTGGAACAGGTGGTTTTTTCTCTTGCTGTTGACGACCTTTTTTCCCTTTTTTGTTAAACTTGTTGCGGTTATTGTTATTGAAATTATTGTTGCGTCCGTTGTAGTTTGACTTACCACGGTTTTGATTTCCACCGCGATTTTGGTTATCACCAGCTGGACGGTTTTGTGTTCCTTGACTGCTAGCCCCTTGGTTTGGACGACTTTGTTGTCCTTGTGCTGGGCGATTTTGACTTTGATTTCCTTGGTTCGGACGATTTTGTTGTCCCTGTGCTGGGCGATTTTGTTGCCCTTGACCGCTAGGACGGTTTTGTTGTCCGGGTTTATTGCTTGATTGATTCGTTGGACGGTTTTGCTGTCCTTGCCGATTGTTTGTGGTTTGATTATTTGGACGATTTTGTTGTCCTTGTGTTCTATTTTGGTTTGTTGGACGATTTTGTTGTCCTTGATTGTTACGATTTTCTTGGTTATTCACTCGATTTTGACTTCCTTGGTTATTTGGTCGATTACTTCCTTGATTTGTTGATCCGTTGCTTTGACTTGTTGGGCGGTTGGGTTGTCCTTGACCATTAGGACGAGAATTCGTCGTGTTCCGCTGCCCTTGATTATTGTGTCGGTTCTGGAAGTTAGGATTATTTCTCTGCGTTTTAAATTTCTTTTGCTCTTGTTTTTCCGGCTGGTTGGCTGGTTTCTGATTTGCGGGAGTTGGTTTTGCTGATGATCGATCATTTGGATTGCCGCCTAATGACTGCCGCAATTTTTGCGCCTCTCCATCTGAGATCGCGCCCATGTGATTTTTCACATCAAAGCCTAAAGATTGTGCTTTTTCAACAACCTCTTTGCTCGATTTGTTCCATTCTTTTGCAAGTTCATAAATTCTTTTTTTTCCCATGCAATCACCTTCCTAACCTAATATTAATTCCTGCACCTTCTTTGCAAATCCTGCATCTAGAATGCCCACCACCATTCGCGGTTTGCCAATAGCTGAACTGATTTCATCGGCAGAAAATGTATCTAGGAGCGGAATTTCATAATAAGAACTTTTGTCCTTTATTTTCTTTTGTGTATTTTTACCAGCGTCACTAGCGACAAGTACGAGAGCTGCTCGTTGTTGACGAATCTCTTTTAACGTCATCTCTTCGCCAGTGATCAATTTCCCAGCACGCATGGCTAGTCCTAACATATTCAATGCTTTTTGTTTATTCATTTGCAAATAACTCTCTTCGGGCTTTTTGATGCGTCACATAGTCTAAGAGTTCTTGATAAAATTCATCTGACAATTTCGTCTCTAATACTCTATCCAAGATCCGCTTATCCCAAGCTAATTGCGCTTCCTCTGGTTCGATAGCGATGTACGCTCCTCGACCCGGCATCTTGCCGGATGGATCGATCGCAACGGTTCCTTCTTTCGAACGGGTGATGCGCAGCATTTCTTTTTTGGGAATCATTTCCCCTGAAACAACAGATTTTCGTAAAGGAATTTTTCGTTTTTTCATCGCGATCTCTCCTTGACTTATTTTTCGTCAAAATCCATGTTTTCGTAATCGTCTGCCGTCATATCAGAAGCAATGATCATTTCGTCGTGAGACTCATTATCTTCGATAGTGCTTTCTTGACTTTCAACAGCCTCGCCTTCATCGATATAGGCGCCTTCTTCTAATTTTGCATAAAATTCTTCCATGTCTGACTCCGATTTGATATCGATCTTAAAGCCAGTCAATTTCGCAGCCAAACGGGCATTTTGTCCTCGTTTACCAATGGCAAGCGATAGCTGATAATCAGGTACGACCACCGTACAAGCTTTCGGATTATCCACATCAAAAATAACATCAGTCACTTCTGCTGGATTCAATGCATTTGCAATAAATACCGCTGGATCATCATTCCACTCAACAATATCCATGTTCTCACCTTTTAATTCATTGACGATTGCTTGAACCCGTTGTCCCTTTGGACCAACACAAGTTCCGACAGGATCGACATTAGCATCAAATGAGCGCACAGCTACTTTAGAGCGGTCTCCTGCTTCTCTGGCAATGCTGACGATTTCAACTGTACCATCATAAACTTCCGGTACTTCTTGTTCAAATAAACGGCGTAATAAATCAGGATGACTACGGCTTACAAAAACTTGAGGCCCTTTCGAAGTATTTTCGACCCGAGAAACAAATACTTTGATCCGATCGTGAGGTTGATAGAATTCATTTGGCATTTGATCTTGTTTTGATAATACTGCTTCGATTTTTCCAAGGTTCACATAGATATAGCGATTGTCCTGACGTTCAACGATCCCTTGCAGGATATCTTTTTCATAGGCACTGAATTCATTGTAGATGATTGTCCGTTCTGCCTCGCGCACCCGTTGCAAAATGACCTGTTTTGCTGTTTGAGCAGCTATCCGGCCAAAATCTTTCGGGGTCACTTCGAAACGGATCTTATCGCCAATCTCGTAAGCAGGATTGATCGTCATGGCTTCTTTCAAAGACACTTCCAATTGAGAGTCCATTACTTCTTCGGTCACTTCTTTGACTGCATAAACGTGAATATTGCCTTTTTTCTGGTCAAATTCAACTTCTACATTTTGCGCTTGACCATAATGACGTTTGTACGCTGACACTAACGCGGCTTCCAATGCGTCAATGACGATCTCTTTTGAAATGCCTTTTTCTGCTTCCAATGCATCAAGTGCATTTAACATTTCTTTACTCATGATTCTTCCATTCCTCCGTGTTTAAAATTGGATTGCTAAACGAGCTTTGGCAATATTTTTCCGTTCGATCGTTAGTTCTTTTTCTCTTGTTTTGATTCGAATCTTAATGACTAGTTGTTCTTCATCAAAGGACTGCAAAAAGCCTTCAAATTGTTTTTCGCCTTCCACCGGCTGATACAAGGAAAGATGGATATATTCTCCAACTGCACGGTGATAGTCCTCTTCTTTTTTGAGGGGGCGTTCAGCACCAGGCGAGGATACCTCTAAGAAATAGGCTTGTGGGATCGGATCTGGATCACAGGCATCCAATTTATCACTCAGTTGTTCACTGACAAAGGCACATTCTTCAATATCGATTCCGCCCTCTTTGTCAATAAACACCCTTAGAAACCAGCTTTTTCCTTCCTTAACAAATTCTACCTCAACTAATTCAAAATTTTGCGCTTCCAGAATGGGGGTCACAATTGTTGTGACAGTTTCCACCACTGTACTCACACGACATCGCCTCCTTTATTTCTCAACGAAACGAACTTCATTCCATTAAAAAGAGTGAGCGAAAAAACCGCTCACTCACTCTAAGTATCATTACTATGTAAATATAACATAGTTTACTAACAAATTCAAGTATCCTAGCATTTTGTGGCTTTTTCTGAAAATTTTACATCCTATTTCTTAAGATTTCTTCCTTCAGAATACTTCCTTGTTCCCTCTATCTCAAAATAGGCAGCTGTCTTTCTTGATTCAAGCAATGAAGGCGACAAGCTTCGTGATGACTTGTGGAAGCAAAGCTTTCGGATCAAAGTCCATCGGCGCTTGATCAGGAAAAAAGTGCCACATGCGGTAGCCATAAACGCCCAGAACAGCAATCATCAGTCCAAGCCAAAAGTAGCGATTTTGATTGATACGCTGAACCATGGGCTTTTTCCAGAAAATGACAAGTAGCACTAGCAAAGGAATGAGCCAAAAAAGTGGATGAAAATAAAAAGCGCCTTGTATGTCACCTTCAAAAAGATGCAAATAGGCGCGAGTCATTCCACATCCAGGGCAAGGAACCCCCGTCAGCAGTTTAAACGGACACATTAATAATCGGTCCAATCATCAGTGTCTTGAGTAACTGATTGGCTTGCAGAATCTGCAGACTCCCACACTTGATTCATATCCGATTGTAAAATTGCCATATTGATAATGTCCAAACCAAAAATCGCTAAGACAACAAACAACACTTTATTATCATTGATACGTGGAAATTTCGTTTTTTCCTGTGCAGTGATAAAAATGTCCGCGATTCGATACCACCAATAAATTTGGTACAACCCGCAAGTAATGATCGTCAACAACACAGACATGCCTGGGGTAAGGCGATAATCTTCACTATATTCTGTCAAATCTTGCGTGGTTTGGTATAGCCAGAAAAGTGAATAGATGCCGCAAGTAATAATAGTTAGTAAAATCACCATTAAAATGGACTTTTTCTTGGATTGATAATTTTGATACATCGGTTACTCCTTCTAAAAGATTGAATCTTTTTACTTTTCTTCCAATTATACACCAATCCAAAAAAGTAGAAAGTCCTTTTAAAGGAAATTTATTTCAATAATAATGAAAAAAAAGGATGTAATCTAAGCTTTTTAATAAACGAAACCTCTGAAGGACATTGGGGATGCTGTTAATCTCCAACTAGTCACCAGTAATAACGCCAGCTGGACAAACACTTTTTTCCCACTGTCATTCGGATAGTCTCATTTTTTGCTTCTATTACAAACCTTTTATTACAATCCTTTTATTACAATCCTTTTAATTTATTTATGCGCGACTATAATTTTTTACTTCTGCTGCCATTGCATCAACAAAGATATTTAGTTCTTCAACGTTCGTTTCTTTGCTGCCGTAACGACGAATATTGACAGTTGCATCTTTGACTTCTTGATCTCCGACAACTAACTGATAAGGAATTTTTTGCATTTGTGATGCGCGAATTTTGTAGCCCATTTTTTCATTGCGATCGTCCACTTCCACACGTAAACCTTGTGATTGAAGACGTTCTTTGATCTCATAAGCATAATCGCTGTGTGCATCGACTGAAACAGGAATGATCGTTGCTTGGATCGGTGCCAACCAAGTTGGAAATGCGCCTTTGTAAACTTCTGTTAAGTAGGCAACGAAACGTTCCATTGTTGAAACGATCCCGCGATGGATCACGACGGGACGATGTGTATTTTCACCATCTTCACCAACATAAGTTAAGTCGAAACGTTCTGGTAATAAGAAATCTAATTGGATCGTGGAAAGCGTTTCTTCCATGCCCAAAGCAGTTTTTACTTGAACGTCTAATTTTGGACCATAGAACGCTGCTTCCCCTTCTGCTTCGAAATAATCCAAATTCAATTCATCCATCGCTGCTTTCAGCATGGTTTGGGCATTTTCCCACATCGCATCATCATCAAAGTATTTATCTTTGTTTTCTGGATCACGATAGCTTAAACGGAAGCGGTAATCTGTTACATTGAAATCTTTATAGACTTCAACCATCAAATCCAAAGTCCGTTTGAATTCATCTTTGATTTGATCAGGACGAACAAATGTATGTCCATCATTTAGAGTCATTTCCCGAACCCGTTGCAACCCAGAAAGAGCGCCAGATTTTTCGTAACGGTGCATCATCCCTAATTCAGCGATTCGAATCGGTAATTCACGATAAGAGTGAATATCGTTTTTGTAGACCATCATATGATGGGGGCAATTCATTGGACGAAGAACGAGCATTTCCCCATCTCCCATGTCCATTGGCGGAAACATATCTTCATGATAATGATCCCAGTGTCCTGAAGTCTTATAAAGATCAACATTGGCCATGATTGGTGTATAAACGTGTTGGTAACCCAAGCTTACTTCCTTGTCCACGATGTAGCGTTCAATGGTACGACGAATGGTTGCACCTTTTGGCAACCAAAATGGTAGACCAGCACCAACTTCTGGAGAGAGCATGAATAAGTCTAACTCTTTCCCTAGCTTGCGGTGATCCCGCTCTTTGGCTTCTTCTCGTAAACGAATGAAATCTTTCAACTCTTTTTTGTCAAAGAACGCTGTTCCATAGACCCGTTGCATCATTTGGTTATTTGAATTTCCACGCCAGTAAGCTCCTGCCACAGATAAAAGTTTGAACACTTGAATCCGTCCTGTTGATGGCACGTGAGGCCCGCGGCATAGATCAACAAACTCTCCTTGTTGATAGGCAGTAATCGTTTCATCTTCTGGTAGTTCACTGATCAATTCTACTTTATATGGATCTTCAGCAAATAGTTCTAAAGCTTCTTTTTTCGATAATACACGACGTTCGATCGGTAGATTTTCTTTCACGATTTTCATCATTTCTGCTTCAATTGCTGGTAAATCTTCGGCAGTTACAGGGCTTTCTCCATTATCTGTATCATAATAGAATCCTGTATCGATAGCTGGTCCCACGCCAAAATGAATGTTTGGATAAAGGCGACGCATCGCCTGAGCCATTAAGTGAGCTGCTGAATGGCGAACCAAGCCTAAAGCATCCTCATGATCCGGTGTGACGATTTCGATTTGTGCATCCTCTTCAATCCCTCGATCAAGATCAATCAACTGACCATTGACCTTTCCTGCTAAGGCTTTTTTCGCTAAACTTTTAGAGATTCCTTCAGCAATTTCTTTTGTTGTGATGCCAACTGCAAATTCTTTTTTCGCCCCATCTGGGAATGTAATTGTTAGTGTCATTTGTTTTCCCCCTACTGATTTATTTGATCAATGAATGATTCGAACCAAAAAAAGTCCTAGTATCAGATAACGATACTAGGACGAAGATTTCGTGGTTCCACCTAATTTCAAATACAACAACGCTGTATTTCTTTGACGGGATAACGGTACGACCGCCTTTGTTTCAACAAAGGTTTGAAAAAGTGGTCATCCATTGGTTTTCTTCCAGGAAATTTTCAGCCGTGATTTCCCTCTCTTATCGAAGACTCTCAAATTCAGGTGTCTTTTTCATCAATCAATTATGGCTTCATTTAACCACTATCTGCTTAAAAAATCAAGTAAATTATTTCCAATCACCATTAACTGCATACTGTCCTTTTTTCATTTCGTTGATAATGACATGAATATGTTCTTTAGGTGCCCCAGTATTTTTGTGGACTGCTTCAGTGATTTCTTTCATCATATTGGTCAATTGTTCTTGCGATCGGCCTTCTACTAATTCTACATGAATAAATGGCATAGTCATCACTCCTCTGTTCATTAGTATACGCTTCTTAATTATGCTCTGCAATAACCTGCTCTATTATCGAATGACTGTCCCTTATCAAGAATAAGCGTTTCTGACAATCTAAAGATTCTTCCATTTCATTTGGCTGGATCTTCACGCCAATTTCTCGAATGCCATTTTTGAACATACTTCATCACCTTACTGGCTTCCTCTTCATGGTACAAAAATTGGTGTTGTCTGCTTACATAACGAGCAATCTCATCAAATAGTTGAACGATTTTCCATAATGATTCGCCGCAAGTTTCAACAGATGAAAAACAAAGTGCCGTCAACCGCTCATACTCTTCTTCTGATAAATAATTTTGAAGATATTTATGGTTCTTTCCGGTACTGAGACGATAGTCTGCTTGATGCGCTAGATACCAGTCATATTGCCGAAGCAACTCTTGCCAGCAAATTTGGTACAAATGGTCGGCGGCATAGAAAAGCTGATTTCTGACAAGCCCTTTGACGACATAAGTCGCTACCCACCAAAATTCGTTACAACTGTCATGAAACGCTTTTTCTGTCGGTGGTTTAATCCAAAAGATAGAGGCATCAGGAACTGTCATTCCCTGCAGAAGTTCTTTTGGATCATAGAGACGCTCAAGAAAGGGTTCAGCTTGCAACAAATGGATCAATTCAACCGGGCAAAGCATCAAGTCTATGCGATTGCCATCTTCAAAATGCATCAAGAATGTAAAACGTCCTCCCAAAGAGGGTTTCGAAAGCACAGAACTTTCTGGTGTCTGCATGATCATGATCTGTCCGAATTCTTCCAGCCAGCTAGGTTCTGCTATTAGTTCTTGCATATTGTCAACAATATAAACGATATCATAATCTTGAAACCGATCGCTTATTGCATTAGGTTCTCGCCGGGACCCAGAGATTGCGATTGCTTGGACACCTATTTTTTGACCAACTCGTAAAATCACTGCTAGCATTTCAGCTTCATTCCGCACAGGTATCCTCCCTTTCTTTGATCCAATTGATCTCAAAAGCATACTTAAATTTTACCATAGAACGATTTTTCAGACGACATTTGCAAAGATTATATGCTATAATTTTATGTCGCAATTTTTTTAAGGAGGATTCCTTGTGAACGAACGTCAAAAAGAACAACTACATGTCGATGATACGATCGCATTGATTCGAAGAGAACAAATGGTCTTAGCGCAGCAAAAAGCGGACTTGGCTACAAAAATGGAGGATCAGTTAAAAGAGATTTCCGAAAAGAAGATTCGTGGTGGTGACAGCGAAGCTTTTTACGAATCTGTTGTTGAATATCAGCAACACGAGCAAGAATTGCTGTTAAAATATCGAACAGCGGAATCTCAAGAGAAAAGGGTCAAAACATTGGAAACAATGGCTAGCAATCCTTATTTTGCCCGAATTGATTTTCAGGAAGAACAAGAAAAAGAAACACTTTATCTAGGGATCGCCTCTTTAAGGGATCAGCAAGAAGAAACAATTGTCATCGATTGGCGGGCACCTATCGCAAATTTATATTACGAAGGAGAATTAGGCGAAACGTTTTATGAAACAGAAACCGATCGCTTTACAGTTGAGTTGTTGCTGAAGCGTCAATTCAAAATTCAAGAAGGCCAGATTTTGTCTATGGTGGACACGTCAGAAATCATCAATGATGAGTTTTTGCTGGAGATTTTAGACGAAGCCTCTTCTTCTCAAATGAAAAATATTGTCTCAACGATCCAAAAAGCACAAAATCAGATCATTCGTGATACTACTAGCAAGTTCATGCTGATTGAAGGAATTGCCGGCAGTGGTAAAACATCGGCACTGTTGCAACGGGTGGCGTTCTTGCTTTATCGCAACCGCAAATGGCTGGATGAAGAACAAGTCTTGCTTTTCTCTCCCAATCATTTATTTTCCGATTATATTTCAATGGTCTTGCCTTCTCTTGGGGAAAGTGAAGTGCCAACACGTACGTTCCACCATTTCATCCAAAGAGCTCTGCCCAATTTCCAAATCACAAAAGAAACACAGCTAGAAGAAACTTTCTTATCAGGAGCAGACGATCGGATTGAAAAGATCAAAAGCAGTCTGAAACTTGTCAAATTGATTCAACGATACGTACAGAAGATTTCTGCGATCGGTCCGTTATTTCGTGATTTAAAAATTCAAGGACAGACATACATTACGAAAGAACAAATCCGTCGTTGGTATCAAGAAACAAATCAAGAGCTTCCTTTGTATCAACGGAGTCAATTATTACAAACAAAATTACTGAAAAAAATCGGTGGTCTTGAAAAAGATGAGGCCAAAAAAGATTGGGTCAAAGAAGCAACCGAAGAGCAGTTGCAGCAACATTTTGCCAAAGATCCTTATCAGGAGTACACCGAAGAAAATGAACGCCGATTGCGTAAGCAAATCCGGCAGCAAATCGTTAAGAAAAAATTTCGCTCACTAACTCGTGGTGTCAAACAATACCAGTTTATCAACCAAACCAAGCAGTATTTACATTTCTTACAGGCAGTTTCTAAGACGTTGTTAGACGATCAAGCGATCCGTGACGAAGATTGGCAACAACATCTCCGACTTCTGCGAGAAGGTCTGCGGCAACGCCAATTGACCCAAGAAGATGCCGTGCTATTCTTTTTGCTGATCAAACAACTTTACCCAATCTATGTGGATGAAAAAGCACGGTTTATTTTCATTGATGAGATGCAGGATTTCCCGCCTGCTCAAGTGGCTCTCTTACGTCAATTATATCCTAAAGCCGGAATTACTTTATGTGGTGATTTAAATCAAAAGGTCTACGGTAATGAAACGATCGTTGGTTCGTTGGAAGAGTTGTTTCCTGCTGACAGCGTGACTCGGTATCAATTAAAAACCAGCTATCGTTCAACGAAAGAAATCACGGATTTTGCCAACCAATTCTTAACTGGTTCCGATCAAGTTGAATTGACAGCACGCGAAGGGGCTCTCCCTCAAGTCATTCAAACCGAGAACGAAACAGTTGGTCTGGACTACTTGCAGCAAGCATTAACCAAATCACAGTCACACTGGCGCACAGCTATCATCTGTAAGACAGCTGCCGACTGCCGAGCGCTTTATGCCCAGCTCTCTGAAGAGATGCAGGATCAAGTTCAATTAATTACTTCAGAGGAAGATTTTATGAAACGTAAAATCATGATTTTTCCAGCCTTTTTAGCTAAAGGGTTGGAATTTGATCAAGTATTCTTATGGACGTATGGGACTTCTTTTGTGACGGAGCAAGATCAATTGATCTTCTATACCATGGCGACCCGTGCCATGCACCAATTGATTGTTTTGCAAAATAACACCAATCAATTGCTAGAGAAAGCTGATCCCGCAACCTACGCATTACAATTGCTTTAAGGAAAGCGATTGATGCATCAAAAAAACGAGAGCAAGCGGACAATCCCTTGCTCTCGTTTTTGCTTAGCGATAAATCATCAATCAAACAATATTCTTCTCGACAAAAGCCTTGTTTGATCGGTATTTGTTTTGTCATTTTTTTACAGGGTTCAATCACCCCTTCAATTCACCGATAAAGAGTCTCGTTTCTGGATATTTCATCGCGACAATCGTCAAAATCATCTGAAGTTCTGAAACATTTTCTTCATTGTCAGGATCAAAGATTTTACTATGTTTTCCAATACTGCCATTGTCGATCAATCGATAGATCCGGTTCCATTCCATAAATTGTTCGACATCTGTAAAGTGACTGAGGGGAAAACCGGAACCATCTAGAATTTCTGTTAAACGAAAAGCAATATAAGAACTGTCGATCACATATTCCCTTTCAGGATCAATTTGACTACTTTTCTGAAAATCAATGATTGCTTTTTCTGGACGATGATGCAGCAGCCACTCTAACAACAAGAAAAAGCCTTCCATCCGATAATTGTCCAAAAATAAGCGTTGGGACGCTTCCGATACTCGAAAAACCAGCGGAATCAAAAAATTCCGTTTATAAATCAGTAAAGGCGCACGATCTACCGTCACATTCAAGTAACGATTCAAATAGGTGGCTCCACGAAAGCCGCCCAAACGGTATCCCTCTACACCGTATTTTTTGTATTTGCGGCACAGTGCAGAACAATCAGAAACTGAGACAGATACTTCTGCTAATTTATCGTATCCGCTTAAAATCCGATCAAAAGGCTCTAAAACGATTTTTTCTTCCAACTCTGCCGCTCCCTTCTTGCTCATACTGCTAATTACTTAAATAATAACATAAAAAAAGCGATTAAACCAAAAGAAATACCCCTTTGTTTTTTGAAAACGATAAAAATGAAAGTAAAAAAACACCCCCGAAAGCACAGATAAACTTTCAAGGATGTCTTACTTTTATTCTTCTTCGCTGTCTGCTACATTATGATAAACGTTTTGGACATCTTCTAAGTCTTCTAGTGCATCGATCATTTTTTCAAATTTTTCAAGATCTTCTCCAGTCAAAGTGACTTCATTTTGAGGAATCATTTGCATCTCAGCAATTGAAAACTCAGTAATTCCTTTTTCTTTTAAAGCTTCTTGAATCACATGAAAATCACTAGGTTCTCCATGGACGATGATTTGACCATCTTCTTCAAGAACATCGCGCACGTCGATGTCTTTTTCCATCAAGTATTCTAAGATGTCATCTGCATCCGTACCAGAAAAACCAAATAATGCCGTATTATCAAACATGTAAGCAACCGCGCCAGAAACACCCATGTTTCCGCCATTTTTACCAAAAGCTGCTCGTACGTCTGCTGCTGTACGGTTAACATTATTCGTCAATGTATCGACGATAACCATTGAACCATTTGGTCCGAACCCTTCATAACGCAATTCGGAGTATTGTTCATCCCCTGAACCTTTTGCTTTCTCAATTGCTCGGTCAATGATGTGTTTTGGTACATTGTATGTTTTTGCACGTTCAATAACAAAGCGCAATTTTTGGTTCGCATGAGGATCAGGATCACCTGATTTTGCTGCCGCGTAGATTTCGATTCCAAATTTTGCATAAACTCGGCTATTGTTTGCATCCTTAGCAGTTTTCTTTGCTACGATATTTGCCCATTTACGACCCATAATTTCACTTCGCTTTCTTTATAATCAAAATTCCTTAATCATTATACTTGTGATTTCCTGTTCTGTGAAGTAATTTCAGTTCAATTCTTTAGAAAAATAGGGGAACGACCAAAATTTTGTTCTACAATCTGTGGTGATGCCAACTGATAGATTTGATCTACCCGTAAAGAATACCCAAAACGCTCGCTTTCCTTTTTGCCAAATTTAGAAATGAGCGGCAGGTCTGTCTTCTTTTTAACTTGCTTTAAATAAGTTTGACCTGCTGTTGTAAACCCCAAAATACGAATCCCGGTATTCTTTTGCGCTTGTTGGACTTCTTCACTGGTTGCTTGAAACAATAGATAACACATCAACCGCTGAAGTCTAGTTCTAGTATACCGTTTTGTTTTCAGAAGTGCCATAAATTCCGCAAAAGAAGTGGCGTGTAAACAATCTTTGATCCGATATTCTAATCCTTCGGTCACTTGATACCGGGTTCGCAATTGTTCAAGAGGGGTTGCGATAAGTTGGTACTGCAACAATGGCCAAAAAAACTCCCAATCAATCGTTTGGTCTAATAAATCATTTCTTACACTTTCAGGAACGTACCCTTTAATCTCTTGACCTGCCTTCACAGCTTTGCGAATAGCCGTCGCACTGGCAATCATCCCACCAGACAATTCTTGTGAGTGATAGGCCGCTTGTTTCCTTGAAATCGGCAACAGTTTCATTGGTGATGGATACTGACACGTTTCACGAGCATAGCGCATGCCCAATATGTGATTAGGCAAATGAGCCTCTGCCAAAAAGTCTGGATAGACTGCTGCAAAAGCCGCATGCATTTTTTGTGTATAGGTTTGGTTCTCAGAAGCATTCTCTTGAAAAAACTGGTCGATGACTTCTTGATTGTTTTGCTCAAAATGCGCAAATGCTTCATAATCAAACGGTTCGGGAGCGTCCGTTCCAAAACATAAAAAGGAGCAATCCAATGATTGCAGAATTCTAATTGCTCCTTTTGCAAAGAAATCAGCTGATTGAACTGACCAAGCCGGCGGTAATTCTACAATTAGATCCACGCCGTTTTCGAGTGCAGCTCGAGCACGCTGCCATTTGTCAACGATTGCCGGTTCTCCTCGCTGCAAAAAGTTGCCACTCATCACCGCCACAACAACATCCGCTCCAGATGCTTTTCTAGCTTGCTGGACATGAAATTCATGGCCATTATGAAAAGGATTATACTCTACAACAATACCGCATGCTTGCATTTCTCCACTCCTTTCTCCCATCAGCAAAAAAATTTAAGTTCTTTTTAATCTAAAAAAAACCGCAAACAATCAAAGCTTGCGGCAGACAAAGAACCAACGACGGCTCTTTTCATTTGGCGGACTATCAATAAAGTCTGCATACATTTCGATTTCAGAGAAGCCAGCATTTTCTAACATCCGCTGATAACTTTCAAGCGAATAGGTGCGTTCTCGGTGTAGTTCATCCATTCGTTGGAAAGTTCCATCCTCATTTTGCACAAAAAAAGTCAAAAAATGTTCAATGCTGTGAGGAACTTCTCCTTGGTAACTTTCCCAGAGAAAGGCAAACTCATCTGTTTGATAGTGGTAGCTGTAATCAGGGAATACTTCATCGATCTGGTACGTTGAGTGTACATCGAACATAAATACCCCGTCGTCACGCAAGCTGTTATAAACCCCATCGAAAACTTGTTGGACACTTTGTTCATCTTCCATATAACAGATTGAGTCAGAGTAACAAGTGATCGCTTCGTAGGTTCCCACATCTGTCAGATCCAGCATGTCCCCTTCTACCAATTGGATGGGCGTATCCTCTTGTTCCGCCCGCTGACTGGCGATCATCAACATTTCTTCTGAAAGGTCTAAGCCGGTTACATCAAAACCCGCTTTTGCGAATTCTACTGCTAATGCACCTGTTCCGCAGGCTAGTTCCATGATTTGTTTTTTTTCACCTAAATGACGGCAAGAAAAATCCAGCCACTTTTGATAGAGACTGGAATCCATTACTTCGTCATAGACAAAAGCAAATGTTTCGTAGGCCATTATTAAGCCACGACCCATTCATTCAGATCAACAAGCGGTGCATCTGACCATAATTTTTCTAAATTATAAAACGCACGTTCTGAAGCGTTGAAAACGTGAACGATGACATCACCAAGATCAATCAAGACCCATTTACCACCATCTTTTCCTTCAACACGGCGAACCTCCACTTGGTTTTCTTCTTCTTTGTCAAGAACTTCATCAATGATGGCATTGATTTGTCTTTCACTGTTCCCTGAACAAATCACAAAGTAATCGGCTAATAATGAAATTTCACGAACGTCTAATGCCATAATATCTTCGGCATGTTTTGAATCTGCTGCTTTAACAGCAATTTCTAAAATTCTCTGGCTATCTATGGTAATTCCCTCCTAATGGTTTGCGACCCAATGATTGTATGTTTCAATCGTCTTGGGATAAATTGGTGCTTCCTTTTCAATCAAATAAAGCAATGTATGTTTCGTTTCGTAAGCTACTGCAGCGTCAAGATCAATCATAGCTAATTCACGGGCTTCTTTCACACCAGGAAATGATCGACCAGGTTCGATATAATCGGCAACGTAAATGATCTTATCCAACAAACTCATTTCTGCAGCGCCAGTCGTATGGATACGAATGGCTTGTAGGATCTCTTCGTCATCGATGCCTAACTCTCGCTGAACAAAATCGGCTCCCACAATACCATGCCAAATAGCATTGCTCCAATTGAGCAATTCCAGATCAAAACCATCTCGCCGAATGACAAGCTGGAATTCTTCATCTGGACGCTCTTTGGCATAATCATGAGTCAGCGCAGCGATACTGGCTTTTTCCGGTGAAGCACCGAATTTTTCAGCCAATGCGACAGCCGTTTTTTCCACACCTAGTACATGCTGAAATCGTTTTTGGCTCATATGCATTTGTACTTCCTGCATCAATAATTCGCGTTCAGCAGGCGTATACTGTTGGCTATTCATCCAGATACAGCCCCTTTTCTTGAATATAGTTTAACACATTTTCCGGCAATAAGTAGCGAATCGAGCATCCTTGTTGCACTTTCTTACGAATTATTGTGGAGCTGATATCCATCAAAGGCACATCGATCCAAATGATCGGATAGGGTGTTTCAACGGGATAACTAGGACGACGAACCCCGACGAAGGTGACCAACTCCATCAATTCATCAATCCGATGCCACTTCGGCAAGTATTGTACCATGTCGCCGCCAATAATAAAGTAATAACTTGTATCAGGGTTCTTTTCAGTCAGTTCCTTCATTGTATCAAAAGTATAGCTTTTCCCTTTGCGTTTCAATTCAATGTCTTCAATCGCAAATCGGGGATTATCCGCAATCGCTAACTGTAACATTGCCAGTCGGTGAGCAGCCGGGATCGTCTTTTTTTCATCGACATGCGGCGGAAGATACTCAGGCATAAAATAGACTTTATCCAAGCCCAAAGCTTGCCCAACTTCTTCACCCATGACCAAGTGGGTATAGTGAACGGGGTTGAAATTCCCCCCCAGTATGCCCACTTGTTTTTTAGGCGCTTGATAAGCCGCTTCTGTTGTATATAAGGTCTGAACTTTGCCAAACGAATTTCCTTGCATGTCAAATCACTCCTATAATGAACGTACGTTTACAGAGATTTTTTGATATTTTTCTTTTGTAGATGGTTTGAATAACACAATCACGCGTCCAATGATTTGAACAACCTCGCATTGAATCGCTTCACTGATTGCTGCAGCAGCGTCCTCCGCCACTTCGTCGGTATTTTGCAATAAAGATACCTTGATCAATTCTCTTTTTTCTAGCGCTTCTTCGATTTGATTGATCATTGCCTCATTCAACCCGCCTTTGCCAATCTGAAAAATCGGTGTTAAATGATGCGCTTCACTGCGTAAAAACCGCTTTTGTTTTCCTCGTAATTCCATGTTCTGCCTTCTTCCTTTAAATTAATGCTTTCCGTTTGATCACATCAACGCCTTTGGGTGCCCAACCAGCAACAACTCCTGGTTTTGTGACTGTGATCCATCCTAAACCTGCAAAAACAATATCTGTTTTTTCTTTGATCGAAAATTCAAAGCGAACTAACTCCGGAAAATCAGCTAACTCATCAGGACGAGGCGGTTGTAAAAGACCACCAACATGTTTTTGATAAAAGGCATCAGCTTTTTCTAACTTCGTGCGATGCAGCACCACATCATTTGCTACATAAGCAATGAATGAGCTGCGCTCTCCTTGAATAAAGTCAAAACGTGCCACTCCTCCGAAAAAGAGTGTTTGGCCAGCATTCAATTGGTAGCTTTTCGGTTTGATTTCCTTATTCGGCGCCACGATTTTTAAATCTTTCTTTCCAAGGTAATGAGCCATCTGATGTCGGTGGATGATCCCTGGAGTGTCGATCAAAAAGTGACCGTCGTCGAGAGGAATTTCGATTTTATCAAGGGTTGTCCCTGGAAAACGAGAAGTAGTAATCAATTCTTGGACTCCAGCCGTCTGTTTGATGATTTGATTGATCAATGTCGACTTACCAACATTCGTAACACCTACCACATAGACATCTCGACCTTCTCGATAATGATCGATCGCCTGTAACAATTCAGTCATTTCGGCGGCTTTTTTTGCACTTGTCAATAAAACATCGATTGGACGCAGCCCTGCTTCATGGGCACGCTCTCTCATCCATTGGGTCATTTTTGATTTCTTCAATGACTTTGGCAAGATATCCACTTTATTGCCCACTAGCAACACAGGATTGTCTCCCACAAAACGATGAAGTCCTGGAATCAACGAACCGTTAAAATCAAAGATATCCACTACATTTACGATTAATGCATCTTTTTGACCGAGTTCGTTCAGTAAACGCAGAAAATCATCGTCTGTCAGCGAGACATCTTGGATTTCATTGTAATGTCGCAAGCGGAAACAGCGTTGGCAATAGACTTCTCCGGTTTCTAACCCTTTCTCTAATGCAGAGAGCGGTGTATAACCAAGCTCTGTTGGATTTTCTGTCTGGATCAGCGCGCCACAGCCAATACAATGAATCATTTCTTCATTCATTATCAAATTCCACCTCGCCATTTCATTTCTGGATTGTGTTTCAATAAATACTTCATAATTCTTCGCTCCAGCAAACGGTTGAATTGTGTTTTCCATGAATCCGTATTAATGATCGGCTTCACTAAGATACTACGGACCCCTGCTCGATTAGCACCTTGAATGTCGGTCATGATTTGGTCACCGATCATCACAACATCTTCTTTTTGCAAGCCGAGTTGGCGGTATCCTTGCTTGATGCCACGAGAAAAAGGTTTCAATGCTCGATGGACGTATTGCAAACCAAAGGGCGCCACTGCCCGTGCGACCCGTTCACTATTATTGTTTGAAACGACAATCACCGGGATTCCCGCATTCTTCATTTCTAACAACCAATTTTTTAGCTCTTCACTACCGTCAGGATCATTCCAAGCAATCAGGGTATTATCAAGGTCAGTTAGAACAGCTTTGATGCCTTGCTTCTTAAGTTGATGGGGAGTGATCTGATAGATGGCATCGACCATCCAAGTCGGTTTAAATTTTGAAAACATAGATTCTCCTTGATTCTTTTATTCATGTGACAAAAATAGTCAATTTGTTGACACGTCTAGATAAAAACAGCTTGTCAGCTGACAAGTCGTCAATCAGTCCCCACAGGGTCACTGATGATTATTTAAAGGCATCCTACTTATAATGCTACTTTCAACCTGTAATTATACAATAGAATCGTGTGAAATACTAGACTGAGCTACAACTCTCAGCAACAGATTTTCATCTAGTTGAAAAAAGCAACGGATCATCCACTGCTACTTTCTTTAAAAAATAAAAAAGCCGAACGATCAGAGGAGTGAGCAATCAATGCAGATTACTTCGGCAGCTTCCTTCCTCAAGAATCGTTCAGACAATTCATTGTTTTTCATCTTGACCGATATGAACGCACATCACACTAACCAACTTCATGGTCTAAAAAAGATCATAAGACTTTTGCCAGAAAATCGATTGTCCGCGGATTTTGCGGTGCATCAAATATTTGAGCAGGAGTCCCCTCTTCCATAATGACCCCTTGGTCCATGAAAAGAACGCGGTCGCCAACCTCTTTGGCAAATCCCATTTCATGGGTAACGATCACCATCGTCATCCCTTCTTGAGCCAAACGCTGCATGACACTCAATACCTCACCGACCATTTCCGGGTCTAACGCCGATGTCGGTTCGTCAAACAACATCACTTCTGGCTGCATCGCCAATGCGCGAGCAATAGCGATCCGTTGCATTTGTCCTCCGGATAAGCTTTGGGGATAAGCTTTTGCTTTATCCGGCAACCCTACGTCAGTCAACAGTTTCTCTCCGATTTTCCGAGCGTCTTCTTTAGACATTTTTTTTACTTTGATTGGCGACAATGTAATATTATCCATTACTGTCAGATTGGGGAAGAGGTTAAAGTTTTGAAAAACCATGCCTAATTTTTCCCGCATTTGATAAATATCATTTTTTTTGTCAGTAATGTCCGTCCCTTTAAAGTAAATATTGCCGCTTGTTGGTTCTTCTAACAAATTCAAGCAGCGTAAAAAAGTACTCTTTCCCGATCCGGAAGGTCCAATTACAACAACGACCTCACCTTTTTTGATTTCAGTATTGATACCTTTAAGCACCTGATTTGTTCCAAATGTTTTGTGTAAATTCTTTACTTTGATCATTGTATCCATCTTTTTTCCTCCTATCGCCGGTAACCTTTGCCGAGTTTTTTCTCCCATAGATTCAACAAGCGGGAGGTGGTAAACGTTAAAATAAAGTAAATTACAGCGGCAACATATAAAGGAGTTAATGGCTGATACGAACTTGTCACAACAATTTGTGCGCTATTCATCAATTCGTAGATACCGATAGTAGATAACAAAGAAGAGTCTTTGATCAAAACAATGAACTCGTTACCTAGAGGAGGCAAGATATTACGCAAAGCTTGAGGTAAAATAACATACCGCATCGCTTGTGCAGGACGCAATCCTAGCGAACCAGCTGCTTCTGATTGACCAAAATCGACTGCATTGATACCACCACGAACGATTTCAGCAACGTAAGCCCCTGAGTTCAATGAAAGGGCGATAATCCCTGGAAATAGTCGTCCAAAGTCAAGATTCAACACACCAAACGAAATCGTCGGCAGTGAGAACAGCCCCTGCAACAACCCAAATGCAATCAATATCTGAACCAGCATCGGTGTTCCCCGTAACACTTCGATATACGTATTAGCGATCCAGCGTAATGGTTTTACTTTTGATAACTTCATCAATGCAAAGGTGATTCCGAGGATGGTGCCTAGGATCACTGTAATAATGGAGATGACAATCGTAATCAATACCCCTGAGATAAAGTAAGGATAATAAGTCGACAAGAAGGAAAAATCCATAAATTTACTACTCCGATCTATTCAGCCGCATTTTCGTTGGCTAAGTCTGTATTCTTTTGAACGTATTCATTAATTGTCCCTTTATCATTCAATTCTTTCAAAATACGGTTCAATTCATCTTTTAATTCTGTGCTGCCTTTTGGTAGAGCGATAGCATAAGAATCATCTGGTGAAGCTTCCAAAGCAATGTCAGCCACTGCCAAATCATCATTTTGAGCAACATATGAGTCTGCAACGGCACTTTCAAGTACTAGCCCATCGATCGATCCTTGTTTCAATTCATTGATCAAGTTAGGCACTTTCGCAATCGAAACCAATTGTGAGTCAGCTAATTGGTTTTGAACCACAGCCTCTTGGATCGATCCTTTTTGGGCGCCTACCTTCTTTCCTGAAAAGTCATCGATTGCAGACAATGCATCCGTATTGTCCTTTTTGATCACGATTTTTTGTTCAGGTGTAAAGTAGTTGTCAGTAAAATCAAATGTTTGTTTTCTTTCATCAGTTGCTGAGATCCCAGAAACCGCAATATCCGCTTTTCCTTGGCTCAATGCAGTTAGAACAGCATTGAACTCCAAATCCATTACATTGACTTTGACGCCTAATTCTTTGGCGATTTCATTTACCAGATCAATGTCCGCGCCGACGATTTGGTCTTTGCCATCAATCAAAGCATGGAACTCAAAAGGTGCAAAATCAGCTGATGTCGCTACATTTAATACACCAGCAGACTTGATAGCTTCTAGCTGATTTTGATCTCCTTTTTTTGACGAATCAGTGCTTGATGATCCACCATTCCCACATGCAGCTAAAGTTAATAAAGCAGCAACTGTTATAAATCCACTCATCAATTTCTTCATTTGTTTTCTCCCCTTATAAAATAAATAATTATGCATATATTCCCATCTTTATTCAGAATATATACATAATACCACAATGTTATTGAATTTCAAACAACTATCTGCTGATGTTTATTATATTAGAGAAATTTCACAAGGACAAATAAAAAAGCTTGAAATCAATGACGGATCAAAAATCGACATTGATATCAAACTTATGATTAAAATTTGCGAAAACGCTGATAGCGCTCAGCAAGGAGTTGGTCTATATTCTTTTGTGCGAGAGCAGCGATCTTTTTGGTGATTGCCGATCGCATTTCCGCGATCACTGTCTCTTTCGACAACAGTTCACCGTCGATGGTCTCGGGAATCACTTTTTCGATCACTCCAAGCTTGTGCAACTCTTGCGCTGTTATTTTCATGAGTCCGGCAGCTTCTTTCGCACGGCTTCCATCTTTCCAGAGGATCGATGCAAAGCCTTCCGGGGATAAAATCGCATAGATAGAATGTTCCATCATCCATACTTCATCCCCTAAAGCCAATGCCAAAGCTCCACCACTGCCGCCTTCGCCAATAATGATTGCCAAGATTGGTACTTTTAAATCTGACATTTCTAAGAGATTGCGCGCAATCGCTTCTCCTTCGCCACGCTCTTCAGCGCCGACGCCGCAATAGGCACCTGCTGTATTGATCAATGTGATAACAGGCCGTTGAAATTTCTCCGCTTGTTTCATTAGCCGCAACGCTTTTCGGTAACCTTCTGGATGAGGAGCACCAAAATTTCGTCGAAGGTTCTCTGGCAGGTTCCGCCCTTTTTGGATACCGATCACTGTCACAGGTTTCCCATCTAAGGTAGCGACCCCGCCCACAACAGCTTCATCATCGGCATAGAGACGATCCCCATGGAATTCCTGAAAATCGCTAAAAACATGTTCAAAGTAATCAAGTGCCGTCAAACGATCTTTGCTGCGGGCTAACTCAACGATCTCATGTGCCGCTTCAATCATTTGTCATCCACCCCTTTGTCGTATGCAATTTAAGCAATTGGGAAATTCGTTCCCTTAATTGTGTCCGTGGAACGATTTGATCGACAAAACCATGTTCCAACAAGAACTCTGCTTTTTGGAAGTCTTCTGGCAGTTCTTGTCGAATCGTTTGTTCGATCACTCGTCTCCCCGCAAACCCAATCAATGCCTGCGGTTCAGCGAGAATCACATCTCCTTCCATTGCAAAACTTGCTGTTACGCCTCCGGTAGTTGGATCTGTCAAGACTGTCAAATAAAATAAACCGGCTTCACTATGACGCTTCACTGCTGCAGAGATCTTAGCCATCTGCATCAATGAAAAAATCCCTTCTTGCATCCGTGCACCACCAGAAGCAGTGAATAATACAACGGGTAAGTTCTTCGCAAGCGCTCGCTCAAACAATCGAGTGATTTTTTCACCTACGACAGTTCCCATACTTCCCATAATAAAGTTGGAATCCATGATTCCTATTGCCACAGGTTGCTGATTGATTGTCGCTTCTCCAGTTAACACGGCTTCATGAAGACCAGTTTTTTCCTGTACGGAAGCTATTTTTTCGAGATAATCAGGAAAGTTGAGAGGATCTTCTGTTTTCACATCTGTATCCCATTCTTCCAAGCTTTTTTCGTCGATCGTTAATGCGATTCTTTCCCAGGCACTGATACGGAAATTATAGCCACAATGAGGACAGACTTTTTCTGCGCCCATTTCTTTTGTATATAAGGTCCGTTTACAGCTGGGACATTTCGCCCAAAGATTGTCGGGCACTGTTGGTTCATTGGCAGGTGCCTGGCCGCGATTAGGATTGATGCGAATGTAATTCTTCTTTTTAAATAAAGCCATTCTCTTCCCTCCTATTGTTCAGGCGTCCAGTTTGGCAAGAATTCCTCTTGTAAAAAGGCTGTGTTGTAGTCTCCGGCAATCACTTTTGGATGACCGATCAGATCCATTTGGAATTCTGCATTCGTCACTACACCCTCAGTCACTAATTCAGCCAAAGCTCGCTGCATTTTCATCAATGCTTCAAATCGATTTTCTCCATGAACGATGACCTTTGCAATCATCGAATCATAGTAAGGAGGAATCGTATATCCAGAGTACATGGCACTATCCACACGAACGCCCAGACCTCCTCCAGGTAAAAATAAATTATGAATTTTTCCAGGGGAAGGAGCAAAATTAAAGGCTGGATTTTCCGCATTGATACGACACTCGATGGCAGCACCTTGCATTTTGACATCTTCTTGTTTGATATCCAGCGATTCACCGCTAGCAATCTCAATTTGTTTTTTTACGAGATCGATATTGGTCACCATTTCTGTGATCGGATGTTCCACCTGGATGCGAGTATTCATTTCCATAAAATAGAATTCGCCAGCTTCATCCATCAGAAATTCGATTGTACCAGCATTGCGATAGTCAACAGCCTGAGCGGCGCGAACTGCTGCAGCTCCTAGTTCTTGACGTTTACTAGCTGATATTACGACCGATGGCGATTCTTCCAAAACTTTTTGATTGTTCCGTTGTAAAGAACAATCCCGCTCGCCCAAGTGAATGATATTCCCAAAAGAATCTCCTAAAACTTGGACTTCGATATGTCTTGCGGGATACACGATTTTCTCAATATACATTTCATCATTACCAAAAGCGGCTTTTGCTTCTTGCTGAGCGGAAGAAAAATGCTGCGGCAATTCTTCTTTTGTCAATACTTTACGTATGCCTTTACCACCACCGCCTGCTGCTGCTTTAAGCATCACTGGATAGCCAATTTCTTCAGCGATCGTCAATGCTTCTTTCACATCAGAAATCGCTCCTTGACTGCCGGGGATCACTGGCACTTGTGCTTCGATCATCAACCGTCGGGCATTGATTTTGTTCCCCATTGCATCGATTGTTTCACTCTTAGGACCAATAAAGACAATATTGCATTCTTCACACATAGATGCAAAACGGCTATTTTCTGATAAGAAACCAAATCCGGGATGGATGGCTTCAGCTTTGGTAACGATCGCGGCGCTTAATATTTGTTGCACATTCAAATAAGAGTCTGCTGCTTTCGCCGGGCCAATACAAATGGCTTCATCGGCAAGTTCTGCATGTAACGCTTCTTTATCTGCTTCTGAATAAACTGCGACCGTTTGGATCCCAAGTTCGCGGCAAGCACGTATAATGCGAACAGCGATCTCACCACGGTTAGCTATCAATACTTTAGAAAACATTTTTCACCTATCCAATCATGAAGGTAAGTTCTGCTTCTGCAACTTTTTTGCCATCAACATAGGCAATCCCTTTGCCGATTCCTGCTGCAGATTTTACCTTGAGTATTTCTACTTCTAAGATCAATGTATCTCCTGGTGTTACTTTTTTGCGGAATTTTGCTTTATCAAGTCCGCCGAAATAAGCGGTTTTACCTCGAAAATCCGGTAAAGACAAGAGTGCAACTGCCCCCGCTTGGGCCATTGCTTCAACGATCAATACACCAGGCATGACTGGTTCATGAGGAAAATGGCCTTGAAAAAAAGGTTCGTTGATGGTCACGTTCTTCTTTGCTACCACCCGTTTTCCTTCTTCTAGTTCTTCAATGCGATCCACTAAGAGCATAGGATAGCGATGGGGAATGATTTCTTTGATTTCTTGAATTGACATAACTGACATAGCTTACCCTTCTTTCACACGGAATAATGGTTGATCGTATTCAACGATCTGCTCATTTTCAACTAAGATTTCAACTAATTCGCCATCAACATCGCTAACAATTTCATTCATTACTTTCATTGCTTCAACGATACAAAGGACATCCCCTTTTTTGACAGAATCGCCGATTTGTTTGAATTGGCTTTGTTCAGGACTAGGTTTTAAGTAAACCACACCCACTAAAGGTGAAACGATCTCCGTTCCCGCTATAATTGGCTCTGAACTAACCTCGACGGTTCCAGCAGCTGTTGGTTGTACGCTTGGTACTGGTGTAGCTGCAGGGATGCTTTCAACTTTGACATCTGAACTCTCGGATGATACTTGACGGCTACTGAACGAATTTTTATTAAAATAAAGTTCGATGTTTTCTTTTTTGAGCTGCAATTCAGTCAAAGAGGACTGATCAAATTGGGAAAGCAGATCCTTGATTTCATTTGTTTCCAATTAAGCTTCCTCCCAACGTTTCAATAAGATGACTGCATTGTGTCCGCCAAAACCTAGTGAGTTACTCATTGCATACGTAATTTCTGCTGGCTGGCTTTGGTTTTTCACAATATTTAAGTCGATTTCAGGATCTTGTTCACGAACATTGATGGTCGGTGGAATAAATTGATGCTGCAATGCTAAAAGCGAGGCAATTGCTTCGATTCCTCCTGCTGCCCCCAATAGATGTCCTGTCATAGATTTTGTACTGCTGACGTAAGGTTTGCGATAGTCGTCCCCTAAACCATATTGGATCGATGTAGCTTCAGCTACATCATTAGCTGGTGTGCTTGTTCCGTGAGCATTGATATAGCCAACTTCGGCTGGAGTGATCGCTGCTTCAGACATCGCGAGTTTCATTGCTTTTCCAGCACCTGAACCGTCAGGATTCGGTGCAGTCATATGGTAGGCATCACAATTGGCACCATAGCCAACAACTTCCCCGAGAATCTTCGCTCCGCGCTTTTGGGCATGTTCAAATGATTCTAGAATCAAAACCCCAGCACCTTCTCCCATCACAAACCCGCTGCGGTTTTTGTCAAATGGTGTGGATGCTTTGTCTGGATCAGATTCCGTTGTTAATGCCGTTAAAGAAGCAAAACCAGCGATACCAATCTCACAAATCGTTGATTCAGATCCGCCAGCAATCATCACGTCTGCATAACCATGTTTGATATTGCGGAAAGCTTCACCAATCGAATGAGTACCGGATGCACAAGCAGAGACCGTAGTTGTACAAATGCCTTTTGCCCCCACACGCAATGCAATGTTTCCTGCCACCATGTTGACGATCGACATGGGCACAAACATTGGAGACACACGATTTGCACCTTTTTCATGCATTCGAATCACTTGGTCTTGAATAGTTGGCAAACCTCCAATACCTGATCCGACCATGACACCGAATCGATCGGCATCTAACGCTTCAGAATTCAAACCCGCCATTTTCATTGCTTCAAGGGCAGCATAGATCCCATAAATCGAAAAAAGATCCATCCGTTTCGTATCTTTTTTGACAAAGTATTTTTCTAGTGGAAACTCTTTGACTTCAGCTGCTACTGAAATCCCTGTTCCACTGGCGTCAAATTTGGTGATGGGGCCAATCCCATTGGTTCCATTTTGCAAACTAGCTAAAAATGTTTCTGGATCATTCCCAATTGGGGAAGTCACACCGTATCCTGTAATAACTACTCGATTCATAAGTATCTCCTTTCTATCCTTGCATGGCCATTCCGCCATCTACGCTGACTACTTGACCTGTGATATAAGCGCTTTGGGCCAAAAAAACCGCAGCTTTTGCGACATCTTCTACAGCACCAAATCGCTGCAACGGAATATTATTGATCGATTGTTCTTTTACCTTATCAGAAAGAACTGCGGTCATCTCCGTTTCAATAAATCCTGGTGCGATCGCATTACAGGTAATGCCTCTAGCCGCTCCTTCGCGGGCAACTGATTTGGTAAAACCAATCACGCCAGCTTTACTTGCTGCATAATTTGCTTGACCAATGTTGCCAGTCAATCCTACGACACTAGTCAAATTAATGATACGTCCTTCGCGTAGTTTCATCATCTTTTTGAGAGCTACTTGCGTCATGTTGAAGGTTCCAGTCAAATTGATCTTCAATACACTTTCAAATTCTTCTGGTTTCATGCGCAACAATAACTTGTCATTGGTGATTCCTGCGTTGTTGACTAAAATGTGGATCGGTCCTAATTCAGCTTCCGCTTGTGCAAGCATCGAAACAGCTTGATCGTATTCGGATATATCACCGTTGACTGCGATGCATTTCACACCAAAACGGGTAATCGTCTCTATAAGAGTTTGAGGTATCTCTTTCCGCCCATTCAATACGATATTGGCTCCTTCTTTGGCAAATGCTTCTGCAATGCCAAAGCCAATCCCTCTTGAACTACCAGTAATAAAGACATTTTTATTTGTCAGTTCCATAAATTCCTCCTAATCAAACCTTGAAAGTGTGTCAAAAAGTGTTTGAGCATCTTCCACTCTCGAAGCAGCAATGGTTTTGTCGATTTTTTTCAAAAAACCGGTCAATACTTTTCCGGGACCGATCTCGATCATCTGCTCAATTCCCATTTGTTTCAACTGCTCGATGCTTTCATAAAAACGCACAGGTGATTTGACTTGCTTCTCTAATAATTCTTTGACTTGTTCTTGTTTCATCGGTTTCGCAGTCGTGTTGCTGATCACCGGCACCTGTAAATCTTTGATTTCAATTTTCGCCAGCTCTTGAGCAAGTTGTTTAGAAGCGGGTTCTAAAAGTTTCGTATGGAAAGGGCCGCTGACATTTAATGGAATCATTCGTTTGGCTCCCGCCGCTTGCAATAACTGAACGGCTTGGTCAACCGCATCTACTTCCCCACCGATGACAATTTGCTGCGGCGTATTGTAATTAGCTGGCGAAACGATCCCTACTTGGCTAGCTTCTTTACAAATCGCCTCAATGGTTTCAGCCGGAGTATTCATCACAGCGACCATTTTACCCACACCCTGTGGTGCGGCATTTGCCATAAACTTGCCGCGTTTTTGCACGAGGGCTACAGCAGTTTGAAAGTCTAATGCGCCGCTTGCTACTAATGCGGAATATTCACCTAAGCTCAAACCAGCCAAAGCATCGGCCTGGAGACCTTTTTCTTTTAACAAACGCCAAAAAGCCACACTGACGGTTAAAATGGCTGGCTGCGTATATTCAGTTTGATTCAAACGGTCATTTTCAGTAAAACATAGTTCAGTCATATCATAGCCGAGCATCTCACTTGCTTCCGCAAAGGTTTGTTGAACACTTGATTCTTGCTGATATAACTCCTGACCCATTCCTACATATTGGGCTCCTTGACCGCTGAATAAAAATGCTGTTTTCATTTTAAACTCCTTTTTTGAACTGAAAGATTTTGGAGAAAATGGCATCTTCACTCGCAGATCACAGCGAGTGAAACACACTCTTTCTATTACAAGGAAAGGCTAGGCTGTTTGCCTAGCCTCGTTTTTTATGCTTGTTGTTTTTCAACGTATTTAACTAGATCTTCGACAGTTTTGATGCCGTCTTCAGTTTCGATTTTTACATCGAATTCATCTTCGATCTCGTTAATGATTTGGAAAAGGTCTAAGCTGTCTGCTTCAAGATCCTCTTGAATGTTTGTGTTTAATTTGATTTCTTCTTTTTCTTTTCCTAATTCTTCTGCTACGATTTCTTGAATTTTTTCGAATACCATGTGTATATTCCTCCAATGTGTTTTCTTCAATATTGATTGTGAACAGGCTATAAAGCTGCCAGCATGGTCCCCCATGCTAATCCGCCGCCGAAACCTGAGAACACCACTTTTTGTCCGCTGCCTAAAGACAGCGTGCCGCGTTTCACTTCTTCATCTAACAAAATCGGAATTGAAGCGGCTGAAGTATTGCCATAAAATTGCATATTTTGCAAAAACTTATGTCGCGGGACCTTTAATTTCCGAGCCACTTTATCTAAGATTCGGGAATTGGCCTGATGCAACAAGTAATAATCTACCGATTCATGCTCACTGATTGCATGAATGGATTGAACGACATCGCGTGTCGCAAAATCAAAAATTTCACGACCAACCATCTGCATACAAGCACTGTATTGGGTTGACGAACTTCCGTAAGGATTCTTATTTTCAACAAAACCTGATGTCAGAGAGAGTCCTCTGGTTCCATCAGACTGCAGCGATTCCTTCAAGAGATGCTGATGGTTGGTTGCTTCTAAAAGCACCCCGCCTGCCCCGTCTCCAAATAAAACTGCGGTTGAACGATCTTCCCAATCCAAGACCTTTGACAGCACTTCACCGCCAATGACGAGCCCTTTTTTAGAACCGGTCCGAATCAATTTTTCTGCTAAAGACAATGCATAAACAAATCCGGCACAAGCTGCGCTGATATCAAAAGCAAAAGCTTGATGGGCGCCAATATTCCCTTGAACTTGGCAAGCAACTGCCGGTGTATTGAAATCCGGAGTGATGGTCGCTACTAGGATAAAGTCCAATTCATCTGGAGCAAGTCCCCTTGATGCCAAAAGTTTCGTAGCAACATTCGTACATAAATCGGAAGTATTTTCTCCATTACTAATTCGACGTTCTTTGATTCCTGTACGTGAAAAAATCCAGTCATCTGATGTATCCATAATTTCTGAAAGTTGCTGATTCGTCACGATTTGTTCAGGAACATAGCTTGCTGTTGCGGTAATCTTTCCAAACATATTCATCCGTTACACTCACTTATAATCTTGTAAAAAGTCATGCAGATTTTTTAAGGCTTTAAGTAAAGCTTGCTCTTCATCCGTAGACATCTGGCTTAGAACGCCTTTGACCATCTCACGGTGAAAATGTTGATGTACCCGATAAAGCAATTTGCCTTTTTTTGTCAACGCAAGTTTGACTACGCGTCGATCGTCTTCACTGCGAATGCGTTCTACATATTCTTTTTTAACCAAACGATTGATTGCAATGGTGAGGGTCCCAACAGTAATAGAAAGCTCTTTAGCGACTTCTGAAGTTGTTTTCTTCTTGTACATGCCGATTGCTTCAATCGTATGCATTTCTGTGATTGAAAGATCTTTAAATTGTGATTTCTTTAATTCTGATTCTTCGATCACGAGAATGTCATTGAAGACACTGACTAAATAGTCGTTGACCGTTTCTAAATTTGGTTCCATATCTTTCACCATCCGAATAGTTTGATAATCAAATCATTTGATAGTCAAACTATAAAGTAACTTTTAGAGAATTGCAAGAAAATTTTTTGATTTTTATTTTTTTTAAGCGCATTTTTATTTTCAGTACGCTTTTCTAACCTTCACAAGTTTTTAAGTTGACAATTACCAGAGAATCGAGTAGTTAAAAATTATTTTGATTATCAAAGATTTCTTCCATCATTTCACGAAAATGATTATCGTGTCAGAACATCACTTGTTCTGCACCTTAAATTTTGGTATCGTTGCAGTGTAGAAATGAGGTGATGGACATCAACGCACGGATCGAATACTTAAAGCAAAAAGCAAATGCGTTACCCCAAAAACCTGGGATTTATTTAATGAAAGATTCTCATGGCGGAATTCTGTATGTTGGAAAAGCCAAGCAATTGAAACAACGAGTTTCTTCTTATTTTCGCAAAAATACACAGCATACAAACAAGATTCTGCGTTTAGTTCACAATGTCGTAGATTTCGAAACAATTTTCGTAGACACAGAACTCGATGCGCTATTGTTAGAATGTCAGTTGATTCAGCAACATCGTCCCATTTATAACCGTCAAATGACCAACTTTCTTAATTACCAATACATCCGCTTTGATGCAGGAAACATCGTTCGAACAAATGAGGCGGCAGAGGATGCAATAGGACCTTTTCGCCGATCCAAGCAATTGCCGGAAATCATTGAGATATTGACAGAAACGTATCAATTACCTTCTGTCAATCCTTATAAACTTCTCTCGTTGTCCAAACAGTTGCCGTTGATGCAAACTATTCCTTTGGAAGAAAAACTGAATGAGCTGAAACTTTTCTTTCGTGCAGAAAGCAAGACAATATTTCGTTATCTCGACCAACGATTGCATTATTTTGCGGAACAGTTACTTTTTGAACAGGCTGATCAACTACTGTACCAAAAAAAATTGCTTCAATCCTTTTATCGAGAAATTATCGAGGTGAATACTCTGATCGCTCTCCCAGAAGTTCGCTTTGAGATTCCTCTTGAAACCTCTCTTGAAGCTTCTCTTGCTGCCGATTCATCACAAGTAAAAGTCTATCAACTCTCTTTTGGACAAATCATTCATAGCGAAGTTGTATCAACCTCTGATGCTTTTGTTCCAGCACCTTTAACAACAGCTAAACGATTGCTGCCAACAGACCTTGATCCTCTACATATAATTTTGCGCCAGTTAAGACAATTAAATTTTGTGCTCTCAAATACCTAAACGCTCAAATGATTGCAACAAAAAACCAGCGCTCCTTAAAGAGGAACGCTGGCAATGCGTATGGCATTTTTCATCTGAACGCTGATACGTTTATTGGATCAAATCATAAATTTCCATGGCTACAATATCAATATTATCAAATTGATAAGGCTGACTTGACTCTGCTTCCGTTAACTCAAACGTTTCTGTGGTGTTATCGTAGGTCACTGTGCATTTTTCTACGCCTTCTTTTTCGAAACGGCGAACTTGAACCTCGTTGTCTTGCGCTTCGACCATCGCTTCTAAACGTTTGATGATAGCGACTAATTGCGAACTTTTCATTCGTAAGCCTCCTTTTTCTGTCCGTTATATTGTATCAAATCATATTCTATCTTGCATTGATTTTTTACAATTTATTTTGTCATTTTAAGATTTTTTTCCATCTTGCCACCAAAGCTTAATCAGGGCTTGAGTCCCATCACTTTCATAGCCAGCTTCCGCTAAGCGATCGTACATTTTTTTTGCCAAAGCCGTACTTGGCAAATCCAGTCCCATTTTCGCTGCTTCATCAAGTGCGATACCTAAATCTTTGATAAAATGTTTGACAAAAAAACCAGGTGAATAATCTTCTTTCAAAATACGGGGGCTGTAGTTGGCCAATGACCAGTTTGCGGCGCTGCCACCAGATAATGTCTCAATGACTTGCGGAAGTTCTAAACCTGCTTTATCGGCATAGACGAGCATCTCAGTCATTCCAGTCATCGTACCAGCAATCATGATCTGATTGGCCATTTTTGTGTGCTGGCCTTTGCCGGCAGAGCCATGAAGATGACACGTTTTTCCGACAATCTCAAATAGTGGTTCAACTTTTTGATAGGCTTCCTCGTCACCACCCGCCATTATCGTCAACGTTCCATTTTTTGCTCCAAGGTCACCACCAGAAACTGGCGCATCAATACTTGCCGCACCATGCTCTTTTGCCGTTTGATAGATTTGTTCTGCTAATTTTGGCGTACTAGTTGTAAAGTCAACTAAATATTTTGCCGCGACATCGGTTTGAAAAATCCCCTTTTCTCCATAGTAAACTTCCTCAACGTCTGCAGGATAGCCGACCATTGTGAAAACAACTTCACTTTCAGCAGCAACTATTTCAGGCGTATCACACCAAACCGCTCCCTTAGCGACTAATTCGTCTGTTTTGTTTTTTGTACGATTATACACATTTACATGATGTCCGCTTGCTAAAAAGTGACCGACCATTGATTGGCCCATGACACCCGTTCCAATAAAACCTAGCTTCATAGTCATACCTCCAAAAATAAAAAAATTCACGTCTTTAGTATACGCTAAAAACGTGAACTTGACTGCAATAATGTTTAATCAATTGTTCGTTTAAATGATTTCAATTTGACTTTGAATTTTTTCAATGTTTCTTCGGTTTCCTTGTCTAGGCGTTCTGTCTCATAGTAAGCGATCATATCATGGTAAAAAGAAAGCATCGATTCACCAAAGTGTGCTGCAGAGATTTCATACATTTTTCGTGCTAAGACACTTTCATCCCTAGGAATCTGCTGTTGATAATAATGAATAAATGCAGAAGCAAAATCTTGATCGGTGTCAAAGGTCACACCAAGAGATGGATCATCGATCAATGTATTTAAATAATCATTGCCTTCAACGACTAAAGGCGTACCTGCTGCCATTGCTTCTGTATACGTCAGTCCTTGTGTCTCTGAAGTAGAAGCACTGACGAAGAAATCTGCTGCATGATAATAGATGGCGACTTCATCATTTGCAACCTCTCCAACAAAATGAACATGGTCAGACAAGTTCATTTCTTGAACTTTTTCTTCCAATTTTTCTTTGTAAGGACCTTTGCCCACGATCACTAATTTGGCTGAAGGAATTTCTGCTAGAATATCAGGCAGTCCATCAACGATCGCTTGGATATTTTTCTCATAAGAAATACGACTCAATGATAATAACATTGGCTGGTCTTCTTCAATCGCCAATTCTTGACGCAAGGCTCGTTTCATTTCCAGAGTGATATCCGGGCGGCGAAATTTCTCTACCTCAATACCAGTGGGAATGATGCGCATCGGCGACACAACGCCATAACTGCGTAGTGTATCGATGACCCGTTCACTCGGGCAGACAACCCCAGTAGAATGATTGGCAAACAGACGAGAGAAATACTTTACGTGTGTAGGTCGCAAAACTTTTCCTTTCGCAATATAATGCAGATAATCTTCATACATTGTATGATAGGTATGAATCACAGGAATCTGTAGTTTTCGACCCACCATTTTTCCCAGTAGTCCCGCACCAAATTCAGTATGGGTATGAATCAGTTCCAGTTCCAACTCTTTCGCAATCAAATAGGCATACCACATGCCCCGCACCACGATTCTACGGTCTTTGAAAGACACGAAAGGCACACTAGGCATACGAATGATATCTTCCTCATCCATTTCTGCATTTGGATCTGTAGTCGTAAAGATATAGACCTTATGGCCCTTCTTTTCCAACTCTTCTTTTAATGTTTTGATCGATGTCGCTACACCGCTCACTTGCGGAAAATATGTGTCTGTAAAAAATCCGATTTTCACAACGGTACCTCCAAACTTGCCGTCAATCAACGGGTTTTTCTTCTAAAACGCTTTGATAAACTTTCTTTAACTCTTTTCCAATTTCTTCAATACTCCGTTCTGCAGCTGCTTGATAGCCGGCAGCTGACAGATCTGGTACACGACCTTCTACGATGTTAGCAATTTGTTCAACGAACTCATCAACTGTCCGTCCCATATAAGAATTTTGATTCTCTTGCAACCAACCATGGTAAACAGGAATGTCACGCACTAGAACTTTCTGCTTACTAGCAAGCGCCTCTAACACAACGATCCCTTCTGTTTCTTCATAGGAAGGAAAGAAAAACAGATCTGCTCCAGAATAGGCCCCCTCAATGACATCTCCTTTGATATAGCCAGGAAAAATAACATTTTCAGGATGGTTTTCTTTCACGAGATCTCGAACCGCTTTAGGGATCGTATACATAGGTGTATGTCCAAACCAAATAAAAGTATACTCTGGCATGCGGCGAGCAATCTCAACAAAATCGACAATTCCTTTTCTCTCAAAATACAAGCCAACAGAAATAATCACTTTTTGATCCGCCGACAATTTGAAATAGTCGCGAAAAGCCTGTTCTTTTTTTGGTTCCGGACGATATTTGTCCAAATCAATCCCATTAGAGATCGCACAGATCGGTACCTTGATGCCATACCCTTCCAAAAGTTCTTTTGCGTAGGGCGTTGGGGTTATCAATTGATCGGCTCGGGAATATAAATTGATCAAATATTTTTTGTATAATGGCGATAACTGGTTTGAGCCGATAAATGAATTTCGAAAATCTTCTTCAGTCGAATGCGCATGGTAAATTACCTTTTTGCCTTGTTTCCTTGCTTTATTGATTTGATTCAACGAATTGATCCCATACGTATTAATATGAAGTATATCATAATCCTCAGCTTGTTTGTCTAATGTATATTCAACACCGATACTGCTCAGTGCACGTTGCTGATGCGCAAGTGCTCTGCCGATACCAGATTTCTCTAAAAGCTTTTCACTTTCAAAATAGAGAAGTACTTTCAAACGAGATTCCTCCTTCTAAACTGTTACATCTAGTATAACATAGCTAGACGAGATCACCCTCCAACTCAAGGCCTAGTTTTTGTATTGATTTCTATCATACGTCAAAAAGCTGGTTTATCAAAGGTCATCAAAACAATATGACAAAACTGTTCGCTCCCAGACCACAAAAAAAGCAGCAAGCGAATTCGCTTGCTGCTAACTTTTAACTACTTTACATATTGATTGATCAATTCGACTACTTCTTCCATCGTATCGCAATCTTCCAAAGCACGTTTTGCTAATTCTTGCATGTCAGTTGTTGACAAGCGTTTCATTAAGCTCCGTGTTTTAAGTACAGAAGTTGCGCTCATAGAGAATTCATCTAAGCCCATACCGACTAGAAGTGGCACAGCAGTTTGATCGCCGGCCATTTCTCCACACATACCAGCCCATTTACCTTCAGCATGTGCTGAATCGATTACGTTTTTGATCAAACGTAGAATAGATGGGTTATATGGTTGGTAAAGATATGAAACTTGTTCATTCATACGGTCTGCAGCCATTGTGTATTGGATCAAGTCATTGGTACCAATACTGAAGAAGTCTACTTCCTTGGCAAATTTGTCAGCTAAGACAGCTGCTGCAGGAATTTCGATCATGATACCTACTTGAATATCTTCAGAGACAGTTACGCCTTCATCGATCAATTTTTGACGTTCTTCTTCGTACATTTTTTTCGCAGTACGGAACTCTTTCAATGTTGCCACCATCGGGAACATAATACGCAAGTTTCCGTGAGCAGAAGCACGTAACAGCGCACGAAGTTGTGTACGGAACATGCCGTCACCCAACTCAGACAAACTGATACGCAACGCACGATAGCCTAAGAATGGGTTCATTTCGTGTGGCAATTTCAAGTAAGGAAGTTCTTTGTCCCCACCGATGTCCATTGTACGAACAACGACTGGTTTACCAGCCATTCCTTCAAGAACTGCTTTGTATGCTTCATATTGGTCATCTTCTGTAGGAAAATCAGGAGAATCCATGTACAAGAATTCTGTCCGGTATAAACCGACAGCTTCTGCACCATTGTTGTGAACACCTTCAAGATCTTTAGGCGTTCCGATATTTGCAGCTAATTCAAAGTGCTTGCCGTCAGCTGTAACGGTTTGAGCATCTTTCAATTTTTCCCATTCTGCTTTTTGTTCCGCGTAAGCTTTCCCTGCTTCAATAAATTCAGCAGCTTGGTCTTCAGTAGGATTGATGATAACATCTCCTAAGATTCCGTTAACTGCCAGAATATCACCAGCATTCACCTTAGCTGTGATTTCTTTTGATCCTACGATTGCAGGAATTTCAAGAGATCGAGCCATGATTGCTGAGTGAGAGGTACGTCCCCCGATATCAGTTACAAAAGCTTTAACGAAGTTGCGGTCTAATTGCGCAGTATCACTTGGTGTCAAATCGTGAGCAACGATAACAACTTCTTCGTTGATCATTGAAGGATTTGGCAACGTCACATTTAGCAAATGTGCCAAGATACGTTTCGCAACGTCTTTGATGTCCGCTGCACGTTCTTGCATGTATGCATTGTCATCCATTGCTTCAAACATGCCGATATACATGTCAGTGACTTCTTTCAATGCAGCTTCTGCATTGACTTTGTTATCTGCCATGTTTTGTTTGATTTGTCCGATCATTTCAGGATCTGACAGAACCATTAAATGAGCATCAAATACTTGTGCTTCTGCCTCGCCTAAAGATTGCGCTGCTTTGTCACGGATTTGTTGCAATTCCGCTGTTGACTTTGCTAGTGCTTCATCTAAACGAGCTTCTTCTGCTGCCGTATCTTCAACATTTACTTTTGAAAAAGATAAATCAGGTTGTACTAACAGGTAGGCTTTGGCAACGGCTACACCATCACTAGCAGCAATTCCTTTTAGCATCTCAACCATTATTCAGACAAACCTTCTTTTTTCATTGTTTCAACGATTGCAGCGATTGCATCTGCTTCGTCAGCACCTTCAGCAGTGATTGTAACGTCAGAACCTTGACCAACACCTAGAGACATAACGCCCATGATTGATTTAAGGTTTACTGATTTACCTTTGTACTCCAAGTTGATATCAGAGTTGAATTTGCTTGCTGTTTGTACTAATAAAGTAGCTGGACGTGCGTGAATCCCTGTCTCAGCAACTACGTGAAAATCTTTCTTTTCCATATTGATCAATCTCCTTTATGATACGGTTTTTTTGTGGTGAAGGCTTTTTTTGACTCAGTCAATTGTCAGACTCAAAAAAACGCCCTTTCAACTGTTAAGATTACCATTTTTTTCTCTGATAGACAACCGTTTTCTCTTAAGAAAACGACTGAAATGAACCTATATTTGTTTTTATGGTTGGTACCGATAGATGATCTTGCCATTCAAGCCAGCCTCGCCGACAAATTTCATGCGGTCTTCCAATTTTAACCATGCTTCTCGAAATAGCAGAAATTCGGATTGTTCTACCAGCAATTCGTCGATTTCTCCAGAGCGCAACTGTTCAATTTGTTCAGCAAATCGATTTTCATTCATCTCTATCACCTCTTCATCTTCTCCATTATAAACGATTCTTTTTTCAGGGAAAAGTTGTTTCCGTCATCAAAGCTGAAATCCTTGCAGTCTGAAAAAAAAATTGTATAATAAAGTTATGGTCAGTAAAGGTCAATGAAATTTTTGACGCTGCTGACAATTATTCACCGAATCTGCAAGTGTATCTTTTTACCATGAGTAAAAATCGCGGTAGAATGATAGATGAGCAAATGATAAGAAAGGTCGTGAACATATGCTTTGTCAAAACTGCGGTAAAAATGAAGCTTCTATTCATCTTTATGCCAATGTCAATGGTCAAAGAAAACAACTCGATTATTGTCAAAGTTGTTACCAAAAATTAAAAGCACAATCTGGAAATCCAACAAATATGATGGCTCAGGATCCCTTCGGCTTCGGAAATCTTGATGACCTTTTTCGACAAATGTCTCGCCAAATGCAACAAGGAAATTCACCTTATGAACAAACGCCTCCAACTCAAACTGGAGGAAACGGCATAATCGGCGGACAACCTCCGCGCAATGGCCAAGCACCTTCTGGTCTTTTAGGCGAATACGGCATCAATATCACACAACAAGCTCGAGACGGCGGGATCGATCCAGTCGTAGGACGTGACGATGAAATTCGTCGGGTGATCGAGATCTTGAATCGCCGAACGAAAAACAATCCTGTATTGATTGGTGAGCCTGGTGTAGGTAAAACCGCTGTCGTGGAAGGTCTGGCACAAAAAATTGTCGACGGTGACGTTCCTCAAAAACTAATGGATAAAGAAGTGATTCGCTTAGATGTTGCGTCACTGGTTCAAGGAACGGGTATTCGCGGACAATTTGAAGAGCGGATCCAAAAATTGATTGAAGAAATCAAACAAGCCGAAAATGTCATCTTATTCATTGATGAAGTCCATGAGATCGTGGGCGCAGGGGCTGCTGGTGATGGCAACATGGACGCTGGAAACATTCTGAAACCAGCATTGGCTCGCGGCGAATTACAAATGGTCGGCGCAACGACATTGAACGAATATCGCATCATTGAAAAAGATGCAGCATTAGAACGTCGTTTGCAACCTGTCCGAGTCGATGAACCTTCTGTAGAAGAAACCATCAGTATTTTGAAAGGATTACAGCCTCGATATGAAGATTACCATCATGTAAGATATACGGATGAGGCAATCAAAGCTGCTGCTACCCTTTCCAATCGCTACATCCAAGACCGTTTCTTGCCTGATAAAGCAATCGATCTTCTGGATGAGACCGGCTCGAAAAAAAATCTGACTATTCAAATTGTTGATCCGAAAACAATCGACAAGAAATTGCAAGAAGCAGAAGAACAAAAACAAGCTGCTTCTAGAGAAGAAGACTTTGAAAAAGCTGCTTACTACCGAGATCAAATCAATAAGCTGCAAAAAATGAAAGAACGTCAAATCAGTGAAGAAGAAACACCCGTGATCACCGAAAAGGATATGGAGCAAATCGTTGAAGAACGGACGGGCATTCCGGTTGGCGAACTCAAAGAAAAAGAACAAACTCAGTTGAAAAACTTAGCTCAAGATCTGAAATCGCATGTAATCGGACAAGATGAAGCAATCGATAAAGTTGCTAAAGCGATCCGTCGTAATCGTGTGGGATTAGGAAAACAAAGCCGTCCGATCGGTTCGTTCCTTTTTGTCGGACCAACTGGTGTTGGTAAAACAGAACTTGCTAAACAGCTTGCCTATGAAATGTTTGGCTCTGAAGAATCAATGATTCGTTTTGACATGTCAGAATACATGGAAAAACACAGTGTCTCCAAACTGATTGGTTCTCCTCCTGGTTATGTTGGTTATGAAGAAGCTGGACAGTTAACGGAAAAAGTCCGTTGTAACCCTTATAGCTTAATTCTTTTAGATGAAATCGAAAAAGCTCATCCTGATGTTCTGCATATGTTTTTGCAAATCTTGGATGACGGTCGTTTAACTGATGCTCAAGGACGCACGGTCAGCTTCAAAGACACATTGATCATCATGACAAGTAATGCCGGCACTGGAAAAGTAGAAGCCAATGTTGGTTTTGGAGCAGCCCGGGAAGGTGTCACACGATCTGTCTTGAATCAGTTAAATAACTACTTCACACCAGAATTTCTGAATCGCTTTGATGGCATCATTGAATTCAAAGCATTAAGCAAAGAAAATCTGTTATCCATCGTTTCTTTGATGCTCGCAGATGTCAATCAAACCTTAGCCAATCAAAAATTGCATATTGAAGTTCCAGAAAATGTCCAAGAAAAATTGGTAGAGCTTGGTTATAGTGCTACGATGGGGGCTCGCCCATTACGCCGAACGATTCAAGATCATATCGAAGATGGTATCGCAGAATTTTATCTTGATCATCCTCAAGTCCATGATCTACAAGCAACTTTGGATTCTGAAGACAAAATCATTGTGACAGCAAAAACTGTTGACACACCCGAAGAGCCAAAGGAACAAGAAAAACAGCCATCTGATGATGAGTAAAATCCTCGCAACAGCCAGACATCGTACCTTATTTGTCTAGATTTATATGCCAGACGCCTGAATAACCTCAAAAAAACCAAGGTTTTCAAGCTGTCTGGCTTTTCTTTTTAAAAAAAACGCCCTATAATATTAGTAAAAATACATAGAATGTGAGGTGAGTATGGTGAAATTGATCAATGTGACAAACAGCCATTCTCGATTAGTTATGAATCAGCTTGAAAATACCGATGCTGAAATGGTAAAAGTATATACTGCCGGAGACATCACAGTCATCTTTACTTCTGCCCCAAATCACAACGAAATATTGCTGATCAACAAAAAACGCGCAATCAAACCTACCGAAATTGAAGAAATCAAACATTACTTCTTGAAAAAATTACCGCCTGGTTCTTATGAACCTGAAACGATCTCAGTTATTGAAATGCCAGATATTGTAGAAATTTCTATCCAAAAATCGCTTTCTTCGCAAACCTAATACCAATGAAATCACTATAAAAAATATCTATAAAAGATGACTGTCACAGCCCTCTTTTATAGATATATTTTTTTGACTTATTTATCGTTGCCCCTGCGAAACAAACAATCTTTAAGCAAAAGCATCTGTGCCATGACTCAATCAACAGATCGATCCTAGCTAATTTTTGGGGCACTTTCAGATCGAATTCGCCGTTCGATGATCCTCCCATTGATAAATATCCCTAACCTTTTCCATGTTTCAATGTTATGGATATCCTCAAGAAAGAAAAAACACTGATTCTTTTTTGATTCAACGAATCGATCAGAAATAACGATATCTGCTTCTGCAAGGTTTTCTACCATAGTTACAGTTTCCTTTTTATATACACCTGTTATATAATTTTTTACTAACATTACATAGTTGGCATGATAGGTAATATTAATCATGACATTCAAAGGTTCCGCCATCACATGTCCAACATAGGAGTATAGTAGCTCTGTTAGTTGTGTACTAAATATATCCAAATCTCTTTCCGCTATGCTTTTTTTGTAAACTGATTTTATCATCTCTTTTATTTTTAGAAACTTATCGTTCAACAACAATTTCTTATCTTCGTGGTAAAAGAAGGAACTTAAACTCAGCTTATCCGTGATCAAAAAACGATATACAAGATGAAAAAAAAATGTGCTATGAAGGTTGGCAGGAATACTGTAACTCTCCTCCATTTTCTTCAAAGCTTCACATGCATGATCTACGATAGGATTTCCAGATAATTTCATTAATCGCTCCCCCAATCGTTCACAGATTTCAGATGTCAAATACTCTGGAAAGAAATAAATAGCGAAAAGATAGTAAAAGAATTTTTCTGACTGATAAATAGAATGATTGATCTTTTTATCTAACGGATAAAAAGTCTGACAAAATCCTAGTCGGATTTCTTCATATAAACAGTCGCTTATAGCCGTCTCCTCTTTTGAATCTATATCAGTATAACTTCCTATTTTATGGGCATCCATAAAAACTCTAGTTATTCTAGAAAGTTTCTCTTGCTTGATCCTCGTTACATTCTTTTCGTTATGATAACTATAATAGTTGTCCTCAGCAAATGTCGAAGAATGTGTATTCAGAATATAAGAAAGTACTCGTATCTGGCTTTCCTTACCTTCCACAACTAAATAATTCATTTTCTTTCTAATCTGGCAATCGACTCCAATCGTTCGAATGATATCGTTTGCTTTATTGACTAATTTGTAACAATAGGACTGACTATAATTAAATTGCATTGATAACTTGACCATCCCTACTTTTCGATGTTTAAGAAAGTAATTCAGGACTTGGAAAACAGAACTTTGTCTAATATACTGTATCTTTAAACTTGAATACAAAGACGTAAAAGTTTCTGGGGTCTCTACATCAGAAAGTCTAAATAATCTATTTTCAAATTTAATGAGTGAGTCGGTTATATTCAGTTCTACTATGTAATCCTCATTGATCTGCATAATCAATGACTTCACCTTGCGATTAGTCAGCGAATGCTTACAAGCTAGTTCATCAATTGATGTTTCAGTCTTTGAAATAATATCCTCTAACAAGTTTAATTTTTGTTCTTGCCTCTCTGTCAGAAACAACTTCCATAAATCCATGACGCTCTCCTTTTTAATGATAGTTACTTCGATAATTTTGTCTATCTCTGAAACGAAACAATTATTAACTACAGTTACCTATTGAGATGAAAAGATACTCTTTTTATCGGTGGAAATAGTTTTTTTAGATAAATAGTGATAAAAAATAAGAACCTCTGGTCGTCGCTGAGAATTGTCGCCCTAGGATGATAGGTATGTTTAAACTAAAATGAGCTAATCTACAATGAATGCGAATCATTTAATCTACTCATGAGTGAACACTTTCTTTTATCAAAATTAAAAAGCTCCAGTTCCGATATAAAAGAACTCGCGAAGACAATTTGTATCAAACAAATAAAACAATTCTTTGAGGAAATAAAAACTGCCAGGTAAAATTTCAGCAAGTGCTTTTCTAATAACAGATGACAGAAGCGGACTTTTAAGCAACAAGAAAAGTTTAGAGGCGAAGTACGTCCCTAAACTTTTCTTATTTTTTTAGCAATTTTACAAGCGAAAAAATAAGCAAAAATGAAACTAGTGATAAGGCGATGATCAACCAAAGATTGACTTTTGACTTCACTGTAACATTATTACTAAGATCTGTAGTCTCCTCTATAAACTGATCAATTTCTTCTTTCGTATAATTAAAATACGTTATCGTCTCATCTTCGCCATCGGATAAAACAAATTGATACTCCCCAGACATCAATTCAGCTTTATCTAACAATGGCGCCTCAAACATTGTTTTTATATACGGTGAAAGCACAATCTTCTCTTGTTCTATCTCCCCTTCAGCTATGATCTCTTGATCAGGATTGATTACTCGATAGGAGCCACCTTCTGCATAAGTAACAAGTGGATTCTTGTTGTAAAGGTAATAAGAAAGAGTCGTTGCGTTTCCTGTAATCGTAAATTTAAAGTCCCCAATGATCTGTTTTGTTTCTTGAGCCCATTCATTTTGTTTCAAGCGAACAACGATTACTTTTTGATAAACTTGCTGAACATTTACGGAATCTTTATTTTCTTGTAAACCAATTGCTTGAGAGAAATTGATTCCACCTAATACTTCCCCAATAATCTTTTTATTTACATTAATTATGATTTTGATTTTTTTGCTTTGCTTTGCATCTATTTTTAAAAGACCATCTTCCAATTTACCTTCAATTGGTAAGAGTTTTACGTACTTTTTTAAATCATAATCTTTATTTAGCAAATTGTTTGTTTCCGCAACATAAGTCATTGAAGTCCTAGTTGAAACAGCGATACTAGGAAAAACCGATACTTCAATGGCATGACTTTCATGATTAGTAACAGTTGCTGTATAAGTATACTTTTGGTTCAGATCAGGCGAAAATTGAATATCTTTTACTATACTTGAATTCTTGTCTGCTTGGATCTGAACTTCAAAAGAAGAGCCAATCGATTCTTCTGCCAATGCTTCTGGACTGAAAAAAAATATTCCTAAGCACAGGAACAAAAGAAACACCCTAAAAGAATAAGATTCATTCTTGTAGCTAGGATATAACATACGATTAAGGAGTGACGTCTGTCACTTCTGATGCAGTTAGTGTGATTACGTAATCACTTGCCTTAGTGTTGTCAAAAGTTGAAGGATCAATTGTATAATCAAAAGTACCTTCTTCAGTCGTTTCATAGCCTTGACTTGCTTCAACTTTGAATACTTCACTCGTTGCAATCGTTAAACCAGGTGCTGAGGTTTCTCCAGGAACTGCTGCTGTTATCACTACTTGCTTTGCTCCAAATGACTTATTCGTTAATGTTCCAGATAACGTGAAAGTACCTGTTAGCGGATTCGCTTTCGTTTCTGTGAAACTAATATCTGCAAAATCTACAGTTTTTGTTTCAACAGGAGTAGCTAAAGTAAATGTTGCTGCTCCTTCTGTGACATTTACAGTAACTACTTCTGCACTTGCTGATGCTCCAAAAAATAGAGCAAGCAATAATGTTGTTACTAAAGTAACCTTTTTCATTAATTTCATTCCTCCTTTATTATTTATTTTGTAAGAAGATGGTCTTACAAAAAAACTATACACTATTTTTTTTGACAATATTCTCTTCTTTTTGCAATTTTATTCACAATAAGAATAAAGTATTTTTTAATTTTATCTAGTAATGTTTTAATCTTTTGCGCCTGTTATTAATTTGCAAAGATCGGATTCTTGTTTCACACAGAAATCTGAACCCCGACCGTCTGATAGGCAGATCTTGGGATATTCATTATGTGCCATAGCTGGAATTAACCTGCTTCACAATTAGATGGGAGAATTAGTATGACAATCGAATGATTCTTGGGAAAATGAAAATACAGTACTATGCGATTGTGCTTCTTCCATAAAAAAGCACTCTCACTACCGTGAAACACACTCCCAGTTGAGGTGCTATTTGAGGAAGAAATAGTACTTGTTTCAGAGAGCGATTCCTCCATCCATTCATTCATTGTCGAGGCTTCATTTTCTTCTTGACTATTTCTGAGTTCGGTTTTTAAGTCCGATGAATTAGGATTAGTAACGCCTGAGGTCATCTCACTGAGAGTAAAAACAATTTTATAATTCTCTTGATCATGCGCCAGAAATTTCTTAAGATCTTATGTAACGTAAAACTTACGGACATCTGCAGATTGCGTAACTACCCATTCTTCTGCGTTTTCAAAAGCCGCACTTAAGCCATTACCAAATGAAGAGATCGCTAAAATGTCATCAGTAATCAATTCATTCAGTGAAATCTCTACATTTATACTACCTTCATGATTTAATAGCTCCTTACTAAAATCAATTTCTTGAAAATCAAAATTTATTGGTTCATCAATTGCTAGAAAGATATTCGATTCTTCTATGGCATGAGTTTTCTCTTTTTCCTATAATCATCTCTCTGACGAAGACTATTCACGATTTTACTATCCACGCTTCATCATAATGTTCGATCGTAAACTGAGAATTTGGGTATTCACTCTTGACAAATTTTTCGACAGCATCCAGCTCTGTATCTATATTTGCAATTAAAATGATATAATCTACCTTATTTGTATAGTTCAACTCTATTATGTATTGTTCGGCGTCTATCCAATAGGCATCAATTAATGTATTATCCGTGCTCTCATTAGAACGTTTGAAACCATCCATAATCAGAACATTCGTTGCATCGAGGATTTCTAATGTTTCTTTTACAATGTTTAATGAATTGTGCAAGTAATTTTCTACTTGTTTTAAAGTATAATTTACAGGAAAAACACATTTTCTAAGAAAATATACGTGTCTTTTATTTGTAAATCGTATGGAAAACATTTTTCCTCTCATACTTTTACTTTCTGATATTTCCATCATTTTCAAATCACCTTCAGAGATTATTTATGGCAAATGACCTTCCTACACTTTAAAATAAAGCATTTATAACCTTTTTAGTTATCTTTTTTTGTCAAAAAATTACACATTATGTACAATCTTTTTTTGACAGAATCGACTAACCAGCTTAGAATTAGATACAAAAAATCCTCTTAAAAAGCTTATAGATCTTTTTAAGAGGATTTTTTCTAGCAGAATTTTTATTTGAAAACTAACGCATTATCCGTTCCGTTCAATCATCATGTCAAAGTAATTCTAGTTCCAAATCAAAAGGGGATGCGATCTTTTTTACAGCGATCATGCCTCGTTTACAAATTATAATTTTTCTCATGGCATGATTCTTTCGAGATGATTGTTTAATTTCTGTAATAGTTCCAGCATTTCCTTTTTTGAGTAAGCAAAATTCGTTTCTACCCAATAATTCAATACGGAAAGACAACCTTGAATATGATAGGTCGTAAAGTATCTCATCTCTTCAGTAATCACATTCTTTTTATCTTCATACAACCAAATTTCCAAGTAATTTTTTTCGATCAACTGTTTCATTTTTTCTTGTACCTCCAAACCGTTTGAATAAGTAATGAATAGCTTGTAGACAAACGAATGATGATAGACGTACTCAACTAGATTTATATACAAGTCTTCATAGCTGTGAGTGTTATCAAAGGAAATCAGTTGATTGATGTCTTGGAAGAATCGCATTTCCAGTTGCTCATATAGATCGTAAATATCTGTATAGTGTTTATAAAACGTGGATCGATGCAAATCGGCTGTTTCTGTTAGCTCGCGTATAGTGATTGATTGTATTTTTTTATCCATCATCAGTTTTGATAAAGCCTCTGCCAACGCCCTTTCAGTTTTTTTAAACCGACGATCCTCTTTATTCATTCTACTTCCCCCTATTCGACACTTATGGCTAGACTTGTCGTTTAAACGACAAGTTCAAGTAAGATTGTCCATAGATAATCGACAAAGTGTCTATTATAATATAAGTGTATCACAGACAACCAATGATTAGGAGAATAAAAAATGACTTTAACTTTCAGAAATTTAGAAAAAAAAGACTATCATAAAGCCATCCAGTTTGCCATCAAAGGAATGCACTTTGATTGGTATATCAAAAACAAACTGCTCTTAAATCTTTACGGCAGATATTTCTGGTACTTGGAATTAAATCGCGCGACTGAGATTATTGCTCTCTATCACGAAGATGTATTGGCTGGAGTTTTACTAGCGGAAATAAGCGGTGCACCTAAAGCGCATACTTCTTTTGGACAAATGATGTACATAAAACTATTTGAATTCTTACAGAATAGTTTTGCCAAAGAAAGTGCCGGAGCATATGATGCCGGAAACAATCAACTCCTTTCTGAATATTTAAGTGACCATTCACCGGATGGGGAAATCATTTTCTTAGCAGCTAATCCTGATATACCTATCAAAGGGATCGGAACGCGGCTGCTAGATGAACTACAGAAAAGAGTGCAAGGAAAAGAAATTTATCTTTTTACAGATAGTGCTTGTACGTATCAATTTTATGAAAAGCGCGGTTTTCAACGTCAAAAAGAAAAAATGATTTCATTAAAATTGCCCAACAAAAAAATTGATCTTCAGTGCATGCTCTATAGCAAAGTGATTGACAAATGATAGCCATGCTACGCAACAAAAGCGTTTTTCAAATGAGTGCAAAAAAGCACAGCCCTAATGGCTGTGCTTTGCTAATGATTGGAATAAAAATTTATCCCCTGTTCGGTATCTTCTACATAACTATGCGCTGGAGCTTTAGTCACTAAATAACAAAAATAAAAATCCCCAATACAGGCTGACCCATGAAAAGAAGCCAACCAGACAAATGCATAAGGAGAAATTTCCCTATACGCATACAACAGCCATAAGACCAAAGTGATCAAGACAAAAGGAGCAAGCAAAATAAGTAAAAACTGCCACCTTGAATAAAAGGAATTAGGACTTGTTGCATAGGCCAAACCATTCTTAAAACCAAATTTGACTTTTCCTTCCTTATTGAACAGCTTAAAAAAAATCCCGTGAATCAATTCATGAACGATGATTAACCCTGCCATTGATAGAATGGCAATAACGAGATACATTAAATCGATAGTGACTTCTTCCGATAACTTTCTGTCTAATGTTAAAAGCGTAAATAAAGCAAAGAAAATAACCAATAGAGGAATCGTTAAGATATTCAGTTTCATGATTAGCTTTTTATCGTCAAGCAAATTGACACGCTTGATTAATTTCATAATGACCCCCTTACTCCTATTTGCAACACTATAAGCGCTCGTCTCACGTCATAAATTATTATATCAGTCTTTTTAGACCAAAACAATTCGATTTTTTACTGATACAAAACAAAAAAACATTCTTATCAAAAACGATAAGAATGTTTTTTTAGACAAGAACCAACTCATTTCTCGCTCCCATCATTTGAGAACACTTGCCGTCACAAGTACTAGCAGTGTTTTCACATCAAACTTTTCAATTCGACATCTGGATATTTGTCGGCGAACCAACGCATCGCGAATTGGTTCTCAAACAAGAACAATGGCTGGTCGAAACGGTCTTTGGCTAAAATGTTGCGACTTGAACTCATCTTTTCATCCAAATCTTTAGGATCGATCCAACGAGCAATCTTATGTCCCATTGGCGACATGATCACCTCTGCATTGTACTCGTTCAGCATTCGATATTGAAATACTTCGAATTGCAGCTGTCCAACCGCTCCAATAATGTATTCATCACTGAGATACGTTTTATACAATTGGATGGCTCCTTCTTGCACTAACTGATAGATCCCTTTATGGAATGATTTTTGTTTCATAACATTTTTGGCTGTTACTTTCATAAAGAGTTCAGGTGTAAACGAAGGTAATTCTTCATAGGCGACTTTCAATTTCCCTTCATATAAAGTATCACCAATTTGATAATTTCCGGTATCATATACCCCAATGATGTCGCCGGCAACAGCTTGCTCAATATTTTCGCGAGTGTCTGCCATGAACTGGGTCACATTACTTAATTTCATTTTTTTGCCTGTCCGCTCAAGCGTGACATCCATTCCCCGTTCAAATGTTCCTGAGCAAATGCGGACAAAGGCAATCCGGTCACGGTGTGCGGGGTTCATATTGGCTTGGATTTTGAAAACAAATCCTGAAAGCTCTTGTTCGTATGGACTAATTTCTTCTCCTGTCATTGTCTTATGTCCGTAAGGTGCTGGTGCAAATTGTAAAAATGTTTCTAAGAAAGTTTGCACACCAAAGTTTGTTAACGCAGAGCCAAAAAAGACAGGGGTTTGATCACCACGAGCGATTTTCTCTTCATCAAAGGAATCGCCAGCTTCTTGTAATAATTCGACTTCTTCCAACACTTGTTGATAGACACCATTTTGATTCAGCGGATGATCTTGGGGAATTTCACCGTTTTGATCAAATGGAATCAGGCGTTCACCGCCATGAGATTCTGGACGATAAATTTCAACCCGTTGATTGTGAATGTCATAAAGTCCTTCAAGCCCTTTTCCCATTCCGATTGGCCAATTCATTGGGTAGGACTCGATTTGAAGCAACTCTTCTAGCTCTTCTAAAAGTTCTAATGGTTCACGACCATCACGGTCTAATTTGTTGATGAAGGTAAAGATCGGGATTCCCCGTTTTTTTACGACTTGGAAAAGCTTTTTCGTCTGTGCTTCGATCCCTTTGGCACTATCAATAACCATCACGGCGCTATCAACAGCCATTAACGTACGATACGTATCTTCAGAGAAATCCTCATGTCCTGGTGTATCCAAAATGTTCACACGTTTTCCTTGATAATCAAATTGCATTACAGAACTAGTGACAGAAATCCCCCGTTGTTTCTCGATTTCCATCCAGTCGGATTTAGCAAAATTACCGGTTTTCTTTCCTTTGACAGTTCCTGCTTGGCGAATTGCTCCTCCAAATAGCAGCAACTGCTCAGTGATCGTTGTCTTCCCAGCATCCGGGTGAGAAATAATCGCAAAGGTGCGACGACTTTCAACTTGTTGTTTTAAATTTGGATTCTCCATGTTATGTAGTTACTCCATTCCTTGAAATTAGAACTCTCTGTGTCTATACAAAGATTTTCTGACCAAATCAGTATATCATGTATCAAGAGCGGAAAAAAGAAAAATTACAGACAAATGCTCTCTATCATTCAGATTCGAAAGTCTAGAGAGCAACTGTTTAAGCAGCTTGATAGCTATTTGTATTTATACGAGAACTGCTGTGAAAGCATGAAAAACACTCAAAAAACTAAAAGGCTGGAATTAATGTATCACTATGCTCATTTTCCAAAAATTCTTTGACTTTATCGCTGGTCATCGCTTTTCGCAAAACATTGATTTTTTCTGAATCTTGATTGTCCTTGCGAGCAACTAAAGAGATCGCAAAACGATCATCTATCGTTTTCTCTAAGAACAAGGCATCGTCAGGCTTTAGACCAATTTTGGCGATATAGGTCGGATAGTTGTAGACAAGGGAGACATTTGGTTCATTATAGGCTTCTGCTAGATTCAATAAGTCCACAGACAACCATTCAAAGTTTTTAGGATTCGCAGTAATGTCTTTGATCGTACCATTGACTCCAACTCCATCTTTTAATTCAATCAATCCTTGCTCAGCTAAGATGGCTAATGCTCGTCCTTCATTAGAAACATCATTCGGCAGAGCAACTTTCGTTCCTTCAGGAATGTCTTCAATTTTTGTATACTCTTTTGAGTAAAAGCCCACTTTAGCATTATAAATTTTGTCTAAAGCCACTAAATCTGCTGATTTTTCCTCATTGTAGCGTTGCATATACGGCTCATGCTGCGCAAAGTTTGCATCTACTTCCTTATTATTCAACAGCTCATTGTATTGAATATTGTCATTTACTTGTACCAATTCAATTTTCCAGCCATCTTCTACCGCATCGGCTGCTACTTTGACAACATCTGTCATAGGGGTCGTTTGAGAAGCGACTTTAATCACTTTATCCTCTGATTGCGACTCATTCCCTGTTCCACAAGCACCAAGAAACATTACTGCTAGTACTAACCCAAAAAATATTCCTTTTTTCATTCCTACTCCTACTTTCTTTTATCAACTTTTTTTGCTAACCCATTCCCAATCAACTGAATACTAAAAACTGCTACGATCATCACTAAAATGGCAAAATACATGACCCCATATTCGTACCGTTGATATCCATAACGGATGGCAAAGTCTCCGATTCCTCCTCCGCCAACGATTCCCATCACTGTGGAATAAGACACCATACTGACGATCGTTGTCGTCAGAGACAGGATTAACCCGCTTCTTGCTTCCACGAGCAAAAATTCTTTGACATATTGATAAGTGGAGACACCTAATGAGCGTGCCAATAGTCCGACATCTTCTGGGACATCCAACAATACCTGCTCGACTAAACGAGCATAGACGACGATTGACACAATACTCAATGGGATACTTGCTGGGATCGGCCCAAACGAGCTGCCTAACAAAAAACGAGTGACGGGAATCATCGCAACAACAAACAGTAAATAAGGAAACGAACGAATGACCGTGATCAGCAAATTTAATATTTGATACAAAATCGTTCCCTGATTGTTGTTTTCACGACTAATAAATAATAGAATACCTAATGGCAATCCAATCAAAACAGCGGCGAAGATAGAGATACTCATCATGATCAGGGTTTCTTCCATCGCCTGCATCAATTCTGGTAAATAGTATTGAATACTCTCAATTATCGGCATGCTTTAGACTCCTTATCACACGATCGACATAGTTTAATTCTTCTTTTTGTAAAAGATGCGGCGTATTCGCTACTTCCGCTACGATTCTTCCTTGTTCCATAACATAGACCCGCTCACAAACTTGTCGAACCGCTGACAATTCATGACTAACAAACACGATTGTAGGCTGGAAAGTGCCATGAACCTTTTGCAATAACGATAAAACATCTCCCTTAGTATCTTCATCCAATGCACTGGTCGGTTCATCACACAAGAGGATCTTTGGTTCTTTGACCAAAGCACGGGCAATTGCTACTCGTTGCTTTTCCCCTCCACTTAAAGAAGCAGGATAAACCGAAGCCTTTTCAGACATACCTACGAAGTCTAACGTTTCCATCACTTGTCGTTGTGATTTTCCAGCTAATTTTAAAGGCAAAAAAACATTGTCGTAGACAGTCAGATTATGGAGCAGATTAAATTGTTGAAAGATCATCGCAATATCTTGCTGTAGACTTCGTCTCATTTTCTTGGTCAATCCTGTCGTGTTCACGCCATCAATCACGATTTCGCCAGCTGAAGGAGATTCGATCAAATTAATCAGACGCAACAAGGTAGACTTCCCGGAACCGCTTTTGCCGACGATACCGACGATCTCATTGTTGATTGTTAACGATACTCGATCAAGGACATTGTCCTGATATACTTGTGAAACCTCTTTTACTTCGATCATATTTGGTTCCTGACGCTCCTCTGCCTTCAAACTCAATTGAAAAGTAGTGATACAAATTGCTCATTTGTCAGTTGATGGATATATTTCGCGACTTCCATCCCTTGAAAATGCTGTCGCAACTCTTCATTATAAGGAAGACCAATCAGCTGTTTTTCGAGACCAGCGATATCTTCTTCGCCAAAAAAATCTCCAGTGATTTGTGCTTCTGTGATTTTCCCCTTTGCCACTGAAAAGCGTAGTTCAACGATACCAACATTTTCAAAACGTTTGCGTTTCGTCCATTGATAATTCGGGGCTTCCCCATAAATCCATTGATCATTGGCATATCGCAATTGATACAACTGATTAATCTTCCGTTGATCTTCAGCCGTTAATTTGATTTCTTTTTCTTGGATTTCCTCAATGTTGTCGACGTCATAAATATGACAGAGCAATTGATCTCTAAATTCTTTCGTTGACAATTGTTGATATTCTTCAGAAAGATAAGGCTTGATGTTGGTCACACTTTTACGCACTGACTTTGTTGCCTTCGAGTCGATCTTTTCCTGTGGAACGTTCAACACTTTTGTCAAAACGCTTAAGTCAACATCGAACATCAATGTTCCGTGGGAATAGCTTCTGTCATTTTTTGTGTACATGGCGTTACCAGAAAATTTCTTTCCTTCAACAAACAAGTCATTTCTTCCCCGTACTTCAACCTCTTTTGCTCCCATCTTCTGCAATGCTTTCAAAATAGGTTGGGTGGCTCCATGATAATCACCAAAATGAGTCACATCTTTTTTAGTCACAAAGCTAAAACTCATGTTGCCTAGATCGTCATAAACTGCTCCGCCACCAGAGGTTCTCCGGGTTAAAACGATGTCATTATGTCGTAAATAGTCAAAATTTATTTCTTCGTAGGCATTTTGGTTTCTACCGATTATAACACAAGGCTTTTGTATGTATAACAGCAAGCATGGTTCTGAAATATCTACGTTATTCATTAAATATTCTTCAGTAGCTAAGTTCATCCGAATATCATCACTTTTCATTCGGTAAAATCTCATTTTCCCACCCCACAATGATTTCTAGTTATCGCACTCTTATCCTCTCTTTAATTCACAAGAAAAGCAAGAAATATGCTTAGTTATTTTAGTTTTTTTATCTAGCTAAATCTGTATCATTTGATTAACTCATTCTGTTCTATATATTATTTTTAGACAAAAAAATGCTTGAAGCATTTGCTTCAAGCATTCATTTTATCGACGAGGTTCGTCTTCTTCAAAATCTTTTTTGAAATAGCGGCGTTCTTCTTCAGGTTCGACAGCTGCTTCTTCAGGATCATGGAAGATAACGCGGATCTTCAATACACGTGACCCTTCCATTTCTTCTGTGATCAGTGTGACGTTATCCACTTTAAAGGATAATTTCTCTCCTTCATCAGGAATCAATCCTAAAGCTGTGATCAAATATCCGGCCATTGTATCAACATCACTCATGTGCAGGCTCATATCAAATGCTTCATTAAAGTCATCAATCAACATTCGCCCTTGGATGATGTACTCATGATCAGAAACTTGTTCATATAATTCTTCTACTTCATCCGATTCATCGTCGATCTCACCAACGATTTCCTCTAAGAGGTCTTCTAAAGTAACCAGACCTACGACACCGCCGTATTCGTCTAATAAGATAGCCATCTGATTTTGAGTCTTTTTCAACTCATAGAGTAAGTCATCAATAAAAACAGTTTCAGGCACAAATAATGGTTCTTGGAGGATTTGTTTAATATCTAATGTTTCAAATCCATATTTATAGGCACATTTCAGCAGGTTTTTTGTATGTAAAATACCTACGACTTTGTCTTTGTCCTCATTATATACTGGGATTCGAGAATAGTTTTCTGCTAAAATTTCTGTCAAAATTTCATCTACTGAATCATTGATATCGACCATAAATGCAGTAGTCCGCGGCACCATCACTTCACGGGCCACCTTCGTATCCAATGAAAAGATTCCTTGTAGCATTTCCAATTCATCTTCTTCAAAGACACCTTCTGTTTCTAACATATACCGCATTTCATCACGAGTCATTTTTGTATCTTCATCATCAAATTCCATTGGTGTGATTCGAGCTAACAAACTAGTTGAAGCGGAAAGCAACCACACAAATGGTTTTGCGATCGTACCAATCACACGTATCACACCTGAAGTAAATTGAGCAACTTCTTCAGATTTGTTCATTGCGATTCGTTTTGGATACAACTCACCAAATACGATCGAAACATAGGTCAAAATCGCTAATACAATGATATTAGCCAGGCTTTTTGCTGCAGCTCCGCCACCTAGAACGGGTGCTAAGCGGGTAGATAGCGTATCTGCCAGTGAGGCCCCTGATAAGATATTGACTAATGTGATCCCAACTTGGATCGTCGACAAGAAGTTGGTGGGATTGTCAATGATTTTCAATAATTTTTGTGATTTGACATTTCCTTCCTCAGCCTTCTGTTCTACACGGTTCTTATTAACTGAAACAACCGCGATTTCTGAAGCAGCCAAGAAAGCATTGATCAATGTCAAAACGATCAATAATAAAATTTGCGCTAATAGCGACTGACTCTCGGGGTCAGCATTCATAATAGCATTCTCTCCTTATTTTTACATTTTCTAAAAAAAATCGTGGGCTATACCCACGATAAAATCGTATCATAAAGCTTTTTTCTTTGCAATAAAAACCATCAGTTATCTAGTTCGATCAATTTCTCTTGGTTTTTCTTGCTTTTATCGTCACGAATCAAACGAATCACAAAAATCACAATCGTACGACAAATGGCGTAGAAAGGTACTCCTAAGAAAATACCCAGTAATCCAGCGATGTTCCCTGCGACTAGCAACACTAAAATAATGGTTAGCGGATGAATCGCCAATGACTTTCCGATTACATTAGGATAGATCACATTACCATCTAATTGTTGAACGACTAACACGACTACACCACATAACAGAGCCCGGAAAGGATCATCAAAGATTGTCACTAAAACTGCCGGAATCAAGCCGAGGTAAGGGCCCAAATAAGGAATCAAGTTAGTGATCCCTGCAATGACACCAAATAAAAAGGCGTAATTGACACCCACTAGCCAGTAGCCGATAAAGGTAAAGGTCGCGACAAAAATACATTCAATCGCTTGTCCGCTAATGTAATTGGACAATGTTTTATTCAGATCACCCAATAACTCGATGATTTGATTTCGTCTTTTTTCAGGTAAAACTGATTGAATATTTGGCACAAGTTTCTCGCCGTCTTTCAGCATATAAAACAAGATGAATGGTACTGTAACAATGATCATCGTTGCTGAAGCAATCGTTCCTACGATCGATCCCAAACTTGTTGACAGCCCACTTAGAAATTGTTGCAGCAATGAACCATAGGAAAGATTGAGATTTTCTAACTGTTGCGCAAAGTCGATCTGTTTAAATACTGGGTCATCTGCTATTTTAGAAATCCAAGTCTCCATATTTTTAGCAAAAGTAGGAATATTTTCTGCAAGTTGTGAAATTTGGTTGATCAGATTTGGAATCACGCTTACGACTGTTAGGACAATAGCTGCTACTAATAAGAGTAAAACTAAAATCACAGCGTAGATTCTTTTGATCTTAGTGGTCTTCATCAGAAAAACGACGATCGGATTAAGCAGATAGTACAAAAAGCCTGCAATTAAGACCGGCGCAAATAATGTCGAAAAAAATGTTCCTACTGGTGCAAATAAGAAATTGATTTTGCTCAATACCAGAGCTAACGTGGCAAGAACGAGAATTTCTAATGACCAGAAGAAAAGTTTTGATTGTTTGAATTTGTCGAACAAACGATTCCCTCCTTTTTTTCACTATTATAGAGTATTTTGCAAAAAAAAGCTTGCGACTTTAGCCGCAAAAGCCATTTTTCTTTTCGTAAAAATGGTATACTTAGAAAATAATTGATGAAATAAGAAGGTGGTTGATTTTATGTTCGTCGCACAAACCAAAGATACATTAAGCGAAATTTATCTGGACTCGTTGAAAATTCGTAATGATGTCTTCGTCAAAGAACAAGGCGTGCCCTTAAGTCTTGAGATCGATCAGGACGAAGCAAACGCGGTCCATTTTGTTCTCTATAATGAACAAAAAGAAGCAACAGCAACTTTGCGGCTGCTTCCTATAGATAGCCACACATTGAAACTTCAGCGTATGGCCGTACCCGTTTCCCATCGCAAAAAAGGCTTCGGACGAATTTTGATCCAAGGGGCGGAGGATTTTGCTCGGAAACAAGGGTTTCAAAAAATCACTTTAGGTGCTCAGCTAACCGCAAAAGGTTTTTATCTTTCTCTAGGCTACCAACCTGAAGGGGAAGAATTTCTTGATGCGGATATGCCCCACATCAAAATGAGTAAATATCTGCAGAACTAAGTATCTTAAAAGCTGTCAATCACTTATAACTCACGTGATTGACAACTTTCGCTTCTTTATAGAACTGGATGAATCTCCTTTAAAGAAGCCCCGCCTTACAAATCAATCACTCGATGACAGGCACTATTTTTTGATACAAAAAGACTCGACTTCTAATTAAAGTCGAGTCTTTTGCACATTGAAGTGACCCTTTACGGCTACTCCTTGCTATTTCTGAGACAACTGCTTGTAGCGATCATACCAAATGTCCACATACCCCTCAGAAAATGGTCCTTTGCCATTATTGATCCAATCTACTAAAATTTTGACATTTTCTTTTAAAATAAAATCAATGTCCTGCGGATAATGCATGATCTTGCTATGAAGCTCATATTCATCCACATCTAGTAAACGTTTCTCACCATCAGGAAATACTTTGATATCAAGGTCATAATCAATATATTTCAAGGCCTCTTCATCAAGCAAATACGGTGAAGCGAGATTACAATAATAGGAAACCCCCTTTTCTCGGATCATTGCGATTACATTAAACCAGTATTTTTTATGAAAATATACAATAGCTGGCTCACGGGTAACCCAGCGTCTTCCATCCGATTCAGTCACCAATGTATGATCATTGACACCAATCATTGAGAATTCGCTCGTCTTTAAGACCATAGTATCCCGCCACGTTCGATGCAAATTGCCGTCATGTTTGTAGCTTTGGATGCTGACAAACTCTCCTTCTTTTGGAACTCGCATAGCAACCCTTCCCTCAGCAAGAAAACTTGCGTTTTGTTTGGGTGTTCATTACACCGATATCGTAAATATTATAGCAATAAAACAACCCTTTGCCTAGAAATGTTTATCGACTTTATGATTTTTCTTCAATTGTTCGACTAATTTCAACTGAGGTTTGGGAAAGACATACTGTTCAAATTCTTCTGGCGCAGCCCATTGACTGTGTTCTAACGAGAATTCCGACGGTGTGCGTCCATAAAAAAGCAGTATGTGCCATTTCAAATGACTAAAGATGTGAGTAACCTCACCAAGATGTCTTTTTTGCCAAACGACGGGAAATTCAGGGAAAATCGGAGCTGGTTCTTCTGCAACTGCATCCAATGTTAACTGTTGGTCTTGCCAATAAGCCAATAATTGCGTATAGGTCGCCTGATCCACTTCCAAAAGCGGAAAATGCCACATTTTGGCTAACAAGCCAGTTTCTGGTCGCTGCACCAATAAAAAGCGGCCATCTTCTTCAATAGCTCCAGCAATGTAATACACATCTTTTGGCTTCGCTTTTTTTGATTTTACGGGAAAGTCGGTTTGTGTTCCCTGCTGATAGGCTAGACAATATTCTTGCAGTGGACATTCCTCGCATAATGGTGAAGTCGGCGTACAAATACTTGAACCAAGATCCATCAAAGCTTGATTGAATTCTCCTGGCTCATCGTGAGAAATGATTGTACGCATTGCTTCATCAAAGACTCCGCGAGAACTCGCTTTAGCTATATCTGCCTCAATACAAAACAAACGACTCACTACACGCATCACATTGCCATCGATTGCAGGTTCCGGCAATCCAAAAGCGATACTGCCGATCGCCCCGGCAGTGTAAGGACCAATCCCCTTTAACAAACGAATATCAGTGATGGTCTGTGGCATCTCTCCATCGAACTCTGCCATGATTTGTTGAGCGGCAGCTTTTAAATTGCGAGCACGAGAGTAATAACCTAATCCTTCCCAAGCCTTCAAAAGCTTCTGCTCTTCTGCACCAGCTAAATCTTTGATGGTTGGAAATTGTTCCATAAAGCGGTAATAATAGCCAATGACGGTGTCCACTCTTGTTTGCTGGAGCATGATCTCCGAGATCCAGATTGCATAGGGATCGTTGGTTGCTCGCCAGGGGAGATTCCTTTTTTCATCATGGTACCAATTCAAAAACTTGTCTTGGAAAGAACGAATGTCCTCTTTTGACCACTTTTCCCACTGTTTATTCATCCATAACTTCCTCATCTAAAAATTGTTGGATCGCATCCAGAGCGAAACCTTTTTGGTAAAGACCTTGTTTGATTTTCATTTTTCTTTTATTCAAAGGCAACCGCTGATGTCTTCGCAAAAGTCGTTGACCCTCTTTTTGCAAAGCTGCGTTTTCCTCTTCGTCGTCTCTATCTGTAGGCAGTTCATCTAAAATTAATTGGATAACTGGTTGTCTAAACCCTTTTTGCATTAGGTGCAGCGATAGTTTCTGCATCATCTCTTTGTGACTTTTCCCTTGGAACCGACGCAATGCTTTTTCGGCAGTATGATAGCCGACATCAAATTGCTTTTCTTCTGTATATAACGGCATCACTTCTTGAATCACTTCTTCAGACAGCCCCTTTTGTTTTAGTTGCTGACTGATGACTGATGGCCCTTTGTCTCCTAAACGGGTTTGTGTCCGCAAGTAGCTTTCTCCGTAGGTACGGTCATCAAGTAAATTTAGTTCTTTCAATCGCTGCACGACCAAATGGCGATCCTCTAAATTGATTTCTTTGTCTTTTAGATAGGTACGAACTTCTTTTTCGGAACGTAGTTGATAGCTAATGTAATTCATTGCTTGCTGCAGCCCAATATCAAAACCGGAGCTTTTTTTGATTTCGGTCAACTCTTCTTCCGTCACTTCTTTTCCTTTTAGAAGACGGAAACGAACCAGAAGATCCTCAGAAACCCGCAAAGATTCTCCATTAGAGCAGTCTACTTCGTAAAAGGGACCTTTTCCCTTACTGATACGAATGATCGTTATCATTTTCTTCACCTCACGAACGTATATTCTAGTTTATCACAAAAAAGGGGAAATTCCTTCAAAAGAGCTATAAAAAGTATGGTAAAATAGAGAGACTATTTATCGATAAGGAGCAATCATGGCAAACGTACAACTTAAAAACGGTCAAAAACTACAACTGACGATCAAACGTTTAGGAATCAACGGAGAAGGAATCGGCTATTATAAAAAATTGATCGTCTTTGTCCCGCGAGTTCTTCCGGGAGAAGAAGTGATTGCAGAAGTGACCAAAGCAACTCCGAGGTTTGCAGAAGCGAGAATGACCAAAATCATCAAGAAAAGCAGCGACCGTATTCTCCCCCCCTGCAAATTTTATGATCGTTGTGGGGGCTGTCAATTACAGCATCTTGTTTATGAAAAGCAGCTAGACTTTAAGAAAGACTTATTAAAACAAGCATTAACCAAATTTAAGCCCAAAGGTTATCAGAAGTATATCTTAAAAGATACGATTGGCATGGAAGAACCATGGCACTATCGCAACAAAGCGCAATTTCAGTTGCGATATGATACAAAATCAAAACGAATCGAAGCTGGTCTTTACGAAATGGATTCTCATCGTTTAGTGGCGATTGATGATTGTCTCGTTCAAGAAAAAGCAACCCAAGATGTGATCAATGGCCTTGTGCAGTTACTGAACAAGTATCAACTCCCAATCTATGATGAAAGAAAAAACAGCGGCATCCTGAGGACTTTGATGGTCAGAGTGGGCAGAGCGACCGGCGAAGTACAAGTCGTTTTTATCACGAACTCTAGCAAACTGCCACAGAAAAATGCCTTGATTCGAGAAATCAATCAACGCATGCCTCAAGTAGTTTCGATCATGCAAAATGTCCAAAGCAAGAAGACCTCGGTGATCATGGGGGATGAAACTTTACATCTCTGGGGAAAAGAAGCGATTGAAGAACGATTGCAGGAATTAACATTCGACCTTTCTCCTCGTGCATTCTTCCAACTGAATCCGCAACAAACTAGTATACTTTATGACGAAGCAATCAAAGCACTGGCATTGACAAAAAATGAAACCGTCGTTGATGCCTATTGTGGTGTTGGAACGATTGGACTAAGCCTCGCAAAACATGCAAAGGAAGTCCGTGGGATGGACATCATTCCGCAAGCAATCGAAAATGCCAAAGAAAATGCCCGCCGAATCCAAGCAAATAATACGCATTATGAAACAGGAACTGCTGAAGACTTACTCCCTAAATGGTTTGCTGCTGGTTTTAGACCCGACAGTATTGTGGTTGATCCCCCTCGAACTGGATTAGATGACCACCTGTTGCAAGCGTTAGTTGCTCAGCCGCCAAAGAAAATGGTTTATATCTCTTGTAATGTTTCAACATTAGCCCGTGATTTGGTCAAATTAGCGTCTGTCTTCAAGATTGAGTATCTACAGTCTGTTGACATGTTTCCTCAAACTGCTCGTTGTGAAGTTGTCGTTAAATTGACGCGTATATAAAAAGCCTAGCCATCTTCAAGTAAATGAAGATGGCTAGGCTTTTTTAGGAATTCAGCTAGTATCCAAACACACATTGCTGGACACTAGCTGGATCAAATCTTATTTTGTGACTAAAGCATCAAGGCTGGCTACTGCCAAACTCATTTTGGCGATCTTATCCAATAATGCAAAACGATTGCGACGTATTGCCTCGTCATCTACCATGACCATTGTCTGATCAAAATAAGCTTCGATCAATGGTCTCAATGAAACTAGGCTTTGATAGTTTTGTTCCATCGTTTGTTGCGGGAACTTATCTTCAATGGCGACCACTGCCTCATAAAGCGTATTTTCTGATTCGTTCTCAAACAATTCAGGATTGATTTGTTTGTGTTCAAGATCTGCCTTTTTCGCAAGATTAATGACCCTTGTCAAAGCTTCCATCGAAGGTTTGAAATCAGAATCATTCAAATGTGCTCTCAACATTTGAGCAGCTTCAAACAAAAGACTGATATCGCCTTGACGAGAGTTGATCACTGCTTCGATCACATCATGACGAATGTTTTTCGTTGCTAAGAATTGACGCAGACGTCCGTCAACAAAATCAATGACTTGCTCTTGTCCTTCGTTCAATTGAATGCCATAGACTGATGGCTGTTCATTGATTGCTGTGCGGATTTTTTCCTGTAAACGGGCTAACGGGAAGTACCAACGTTTCTCAGCAATAATCCGAATGATGCCATAAGTTTGTCGGCGCAATGCGTATGGATCGTTCGATCCGTTTGGAATCATGCCCACTGCAAAGAATGACAGTAAACTGTCTAACTTATCAGCAATTGCTAAAATTGCTCCAACGCTTGATTCAGGTAACGCACCTTCAGCAGAGACAGGCATATAATGTTCACGGATCGCTTGTGCCACTTGCGGTGTTTCTCCTTGCAAGAGTGCATACTTTTCACCCATGACTCCTTGTAATTCCGGAAACTCACCGACCATATTCGTTACTAAATCAAACTTATAGATTTCTGATGCACGTTTCAATTCTGTTCTTTCATCTTCAGACAATCCGACGGTTTCTCCAATGATTTGAGCAATAACAGCTACCCGTTGCATTTTTTCATATAAGCTACCGATTTTTTCGTGGAAAGTGACTTGTTTTAGTTTCTCCACACATTGATCGATGGTAAGTTTCTTATCCTCATTGTAAAAGAATTCCGCGTCTTCTAGACGCGCTGTCAATACTTTCTGATTTCCTTTGACTACATTATCGATTTTTACCCGATCGCCGTTTCTTGCTGAAATGAAATGGGGCAACAAAACACCTTCTGGGGTGCGCACATCAAAATACCGCTGATGTTCTTTCATCGAAGTGACTAAGACTTCTTCTGGAACTGAAAGATATTTTTCATCAAAGTCACCGACAAAAGCAGTCGGATATTCTACCAAGTTGTTCACTTCTTCTAAAAGATCTTCATCAAGATCGATCCGCCAGTTGTTTTCTTTAGCAATTGCCTCAATTTGGTCTACGATCAATTGCTGTCTTTTGGATGGATCAGCGATCACAAATTGGCGTTCCATTTGACTCAAATAGTCATCGGCAGTTTCAAAGGTGACTTCTTCTCCAAGGAAACGATGGCCACGGGATTTCCGATCTGTTACTACGTCAAGGACTGTAAATGGTACGACTTCCGCGCCAAACAATGCTACGATCCAGTGGATTGGCCGGATATACTCAAAATCGAAATTTGCCCAGTGCATTGTTACCGGGAACGCCAAACTAGTAATGACCTCTTTCAAACCAGTTAAAACTTCAAGCGCTGGTTTACCTTGAATATGCTTGGTGACATAGACATACTCCACACCATTTAATTCTTTGAAGGTAATTGCATCTGTGGTCAATCCTTGTCCGCGAACGAACCCTTGGGCTGCTTTTGACCAATTGCCATCGGCATCGATTGCAATTTTTTTGGCAGGTCCTTTCACTTCTTCTTGCGTATCAGCTTGACTTTCCGGAATCCCAGTCACATATACAGCTAAACGTCGAGGTGTAGAATAAGCTTCGATCGAACTGAATTGCAGTGCATGAGCTGTCAAAAACTCCGCCGTTTTTTGTTGTAGCTGTTTCATGCTTGGCGTGACAACATGTGCTGGCATTTCTTCTAAACCGATTTCTAATAATAGGTTTTGTGCCATTTTATTTCCCTCCCGCAATCAATTTTTCCGCTTCTTCTGGCGCTAATAATGGATAACCTAGTTTTTCCCGTTCAGCGACAAATAACTTGGCAACTTGTCTTGCTAAATTACGGATACGAGCCAAATATCCAGCACGTTCAGTTACCGAAACAGCTCCTCGAGCGTCTAACAGGTTAAATGTATGACTGCATTTCAAAATATAGTCATATGCAGGATGAACGAGGTTTTCATCGATACAGCGTTTTGCCTCTGCCTCAAAGCGGTCAAAATTGCTTAACAATAACTCTTGATCGCTGACTTCAAAGGAATATTTTGAATGTTCAAATTCAGGCTGACGGAAAATCTCGCCGTATTTGACCCCTGTCGACCATTCCAGATCATAGACACTTTCAACTTCTTGGATATAAGATGCTAAACGTTCTAGTCCATAGGTGATCTCTGAAGTAACGGGTTTGCAGGCCAATCCTCCAACTTGTTGGAAGTAAGTAAACTGAGTGATCTCCATGCCGTCTAGCCAAACTTCCCAACCCAGACCAGCACAACCCATAGAAGGATTTTCCCAGTTGTCTTCTACAAAGCGAATATCATGTTCTAGCGGATCGATCCCTAGCAAACGCAGACTTTCAAGGTATAATTCTTGAATATTTTCTGGAGAGGGCTTCATCACCACTTGAAATTGATGGTGCTGATACAAACGGTTGGGATTTTCTCCATAACGGCCGTCAGCCGGTCGGCGAGACGGCTCCACATAGGCGGCGTTCCAAGGCTCCGGTCCAATTGCACGTAAAAAAGTATACGGACTCATGGTTCCTGCTCCTTTTTCGGTATCATACGCCTGCATTAGCATACAGCCGTTATCAGACCAGAACTTCTGTAAAGTCAAGATCATTTCTTGAACGGTTAATTTACTCATTATTTTCTTCCTTTCTTACAACGCATTGACTACTGGATAAAATTCAACAACATGACCTGGAATCAATTTTACTTCAACAACATGGTCATCCGTCAAAACATCTGACAAATCATACAACATTTGGTCCGGTTTTGTTGTTAACTCTTTGACTAGTTGGTCATCTTGCTTGACTAAGATTTGCAATGGAATACTTGCTAACACTTTTAATTTTTTTTCTTTGAATTCTGATGCAGCAATCGTCATATCAAATGGCATGAGAGTCCCCTCCTTTTCTAAGTCATTGATTCTACCGCAAAGGTTGAGTTTTTCATGAAATAGGACACAGGTACTACGTTCTCCCTGCGAGCCTACTGTTTCACATCTGCTCGTCTCTTCTGTGTTACTCCTGCAGTCACTTCTACCAGCAGGGTTCGCTAACAAGGACTTGCATGTCCTGCTTTACAGGTCGATCACAGTGATTCGAGCAATGGTGATCCACACCAAAAAATCCCTATACCTATACTTGCGCATAGATATAGGGACGATATTCTCGCGGTTCCACCCTACTTCCGATTACTCGGCAGCTTCATTGAGTCATACTCCCGGATGCCTGCGAAAAAAGGATTCAACTTGGCTTTCACTATCCCAAGCTCGCTGGATGACTCTGGCTTCTTTCTTTTTTCCGATCAACGTATTTATTTGATTATCCTTATCATAGTAGCTGTATAGGGACTTTGTCAATCAAAAAATATAAAAGCAATTAATTAGGGCCTAAGTCCGGCTGATCGTGAAAGATGATCATATCTGATACCCGACCGTCACTTTCAAAAATCACAGCCTCGTTGTTTCCTTCTCGTAAATAAGGAGCTGGAATATATAACCGTCTTTGCGGTCCTCTCTCCCAGAAACGACCAATATTATGCCCATTGATCACAATAAATCCTTTGCCCCAGCCCGGCAGTTCTACAAATGTATCTGCGCATTCATCCACTTGAAAGCTCACTTTGGAGAAACTCGGTTGTCCCGTTTGCCAGTGACCGGAAAAATCTACTTGATCAAGATTATCCATCGGTAGACTGTATATTTCCCATTCACTTTGAAACGCACCGTTGACGATCACTCCGTCTTTGATACCTTTGTATTGATGATTCATTTGGACGGAGTAATTGACCCGTCCCATGTTCTCAACCAAGATCCCTAACTCATTTGACTCCTCCGTCAGTGTGAAAGTCTTCTTTTGTCCGATTTCCTGATCATATTGAATAAATTGCAGCTGATTATTAATAAACGTATGGGCTCGATCCTGACAATGGATCAGTCGATAGTCTTCGATCACACGCGATTTGCCAATTTGCGAACGATAATAGACATAGCCAGTAGCTTGATCTAACAGTTCCATCGTTAAAGGATAATTGTGCTTGACTGGTTGACTGATGCTAGCTAGTGTCTCAAAGAGAGAAACTCGCTGACTAACTTTCCAGCTACCATAAGCCCGTTTGGTGATTTTTGTAGTCAAAGGAAAGGATGGGATTTCGGTAATTTCACCTATGACTTGTTGAAATGCTTCATACTTAGGTGTCACATCGCCCCATTCCGATAACAACGCATCATAGTCATAGCTAGTAACGTCTGGTGATAATTTCTCATAATAGTTGGCACCATTCATAAAGCCGAAGTTCGTGCCACCATGGAACATATAAATATTGACGGAGCCAGCTTCTAAGCAGTCCCGCAATTCATTAGCAGCGTCGGTTACCGATGTGGTATGGTGCTTGTCATCTCCCCATGCATCAAACCAGCCTATCCAAAATTCCATGACCATCAATGGCTGCTTCTTCCCATGGAATTCTTGAAGTTTTCTAAAATTCTCCTTAATGTCTGATCCACAGTTGATGGTTGGCAGTGCGATGTCCTTGATCGAACCGTTCTCTAACATATCCAGCCAAGGACCATCTGACGTAAATAAGGGCACGTCAATGCCATTGTGACGCATTAGTTCAGCAGACTTTCGCAAATAACTTTTGTCATTTCCATAACTGCCATATTCATTTTCAACTTGCATCATCAAAATTGGTCCTTCTTGAGTGATCTGTAAATCACTCACTTGAGAAAAAAGCTGTGTAAAGTATCGAGCGATCTTTTCCATAAACGGTGGATAGTCAAAGCGAATCTTCATGAAGGGATCTTTTAACAGCCAATAAGGAAGGCCCCCGAATTCCCATTCCGCACAAATATAAGGTGCTGGACGAAGGATCACATACAGCCCTACCTCCTGTGCAAGCTGAATAAAGCGCCGCAAATCAAGATTATCGCTAAAGTCAAACTTTCCTTCCTGCGGTTCATGCATATTCCAAGGCACATACGTTTCGACTGTATTACAACCCATCAAACGTAATTTTTCTAAGCGATCCCGCCAATATGCAGGCACAACTCGAAAATAGTGTATCGAGCCAGAAATAATTTTCATGGGCTGATCATTTAAATAAAATTCGTCTTTGATTACAAAAGCAGTCATTCGCTTCTTCCTTCCTTGATTACATATACACTGTATTGATCTGCAACGGAGTCTTCAGTCAAATGCTTACCGGACAGTAGGTCCTTCTTTCCTACAAATTGTGCCGGCACCTTTTGCGCTTGCTTCTGAAAATTGATGATAAAATAGTAAACCGCTTCTTCCGTATGACGACAGCTGATTTCTAGATTTGTTTCTCCTTCAATCACAGCAGTTAGATTTGCGCTATTGGTTGCTTCATCCAAGATCGTATCTAAAAGATCTTTTTCAAGTTGAGTCCCAATATAATAAACGACCCCTTGACCAAATCGATTTTTGGTCACTGCTGGTGAACCGGCATAGAAGTTACTCGTATAGTCCGCTACAGATTCAGCGGTCTCCAAATGGATGATCTCACTGACTAAGTTACTTTCTCCCTGTCTTCCCCCCTTTAATTGGATAACGTTCGTCTGCTCTGGTGCTAATGCATCAATCTCTTCTACCCAGATTCCTGCTAGCTCTCTTAAAGGCCCAGGGTAGCCGCCTAGATGGACATTGTCTGACTGGTCAACAATGCCACTCATATACGTTGTGATCAAGGTGCCTCCTTGTTCCACAAAGGATTCAAGAGCTTCTTTCATACCTGCTTTTACCATGTACAAAACCGGTGCTACCAGCACTTGGTACTTGCTGAAATCTGCATCAACTGACACCAAATCTGTTGCGATATTCTTTTCATAAAAGTAACGATAATATTGATGGATTTGTTGCACATAAGTCAAATCAACTGTTGGTCCGCTCGTATATTCCAATGCCCAATAATTATCCCAATCAAATAGAACACCAACTTCAGCCTTTGTTTCACTACCCAAAACTTCGTTCAGTCGGCTCAATTCTTCTCCTAATGCTGCAGTTTCTTTAAATACACGGGTGTTCTCATGCCCAACATGTTCTATCACCGCACCATGAAACTTCTCACAAGCACCAATGGAGCGGCGAAGTTGGAAAAACTGGATTGTATCTGCTCCATGAGCGATCGTCTGATAGCTTTGCGCGCGCATTTGGCCAGGTTTTTTCAATGAATTATATGGTTGCCAGTTTTGTTGGGATGGTGTTTGTTCCATCAACATAAACGGCGCTTGTTTCAATCCCCGCATCAAATCATGAGTCATTGCAACGAAACTCCATGGTGTATTATATGAAGGATAGTTGTCCCAAGAAACAATATCCATTTCTTTTGCCCATTTGAAGTAATCGAGTCCTTTAAAAGTTCCCATCAAATTCGTGGTAATCGGTGTTTGACTATCGAATTGACGAATAGCATCCCGTTCTAACTTAAAGTTTTCTAAAAGACTGTCAGAATTGAAACGACGATAATCGATAGAAATTCCTGCAAATGCGGTTTTGTCATGACCGATTCCTTCAGAAAGAGCATTCGGCAGAACGATTTCGTCCCATTCATAAACAGTATGCCCCCAAAATTCCAGATTCCACGCTTTATTCAATGCCTCAAGGGTTTGATACTTATCTTTTAGCCAGACCCGAAAAGCTTTCTCACAGTTTTCGCAATAACACTCACCTCCATATTCATTATTGATATGCCAACAAGTGACTTGCGGGTTACCACCATAGCGTTGTGCCAATTTCCCAGCTAATCGTTGTGCATATTTTTGGTAGACTAAGCTGTTAGGACACGCATTGTGCCGCTGTCCAAATTTATGGTGCCGCCCTTCATAGTCAGTTCGAGCCACTTCTGGATAGCGCTTGAACATCCATGCTGGCAACGCCGCTGTTGAAGTCGCTAATACAATGTCGTAGCCTTCTTCACTCAACATATCAATCATCTCATCCAACTCATTAAAGTAATAATCGTGCTCTGAAGGTTGGATTTTTGCCCAAGAAAAGACATTGATAGTCGCACTATTGATGTGTGCGTTTCTAAAAATTCGCATATCTTCTTGCCATATTTCTTGCGGCCACTGATTAGGGTTATAATCGCCACCGAATAAAAACCGTTCAAAAACTTTTTTCATGTTTGACGCTCCTTTTTCTCATTGATAATTATTATTGTAAGGCTTTTCAAAAAGTTGTAGTATAATAGGATTGTCATGATTCTATAATATTTCGAAACAAGGAGAATTCAATGTCTATCTATTTCTATCAGAACAACCCTCGGCTCCCTGTCAGTATCGAGAGCATTGGGAATCATTGGGCACAAGATGAAGTGGTTCGTCCCACTGGTTATCCATATTATCACTGGTTGCAAACTACCGCTGGCCAAGGGACCGTCCTTTTTAACGATCAATCCTTTGTGTTAACTCCTGGGGCTGGCATTTTGATTTTGCCATTCATCCCTCATCGTTACCATCCTCATAGAGACTGGCAGACAAACTTTGTTACGCTGCAAGGAGATTTAGTACAGGAATTGTTGAAACCTTTTGGCGGAAAGCGCTACTTGATGGGGCAAGATAGCCCTTTATTTTCTTACAGTGAGTGGATCAATCAACGAATCCGCGACGATCAAGAAAAAATATTAGACCCATTGCGCTCTTCCAGCAGTTGCTATCACTTTCTTTTGGCATTGATCCAACAGCAAAATGCTGACGCAAATGAAAAGCATCATTTGTACCAACGCTACATTGCGCCTATACTACAAGAAATCGAAACCAATTATGCTCATCCATTGACCGTCGCTGAACTTGCGGAAAAAATTTTTGTAACTCCGCAGTATTTGTCGCGGCTCTTTCAGCGCTTTTTGGGACAGTCAACCTCCCAATTTTTGCTGAATTATCGCCTGAATCGTGCCAAAGAATTATTGGTAGGCGAGCCTCATCTGGACATCCAAGATGTCGCTTTCTTGGTAGGAATCCCAGATGCAAGTCATTTCACTGCTCTTTTCAAAAAAAAAGTTGGCGCTACTCCAAAGAAGTTTCGCCAACTTTATCGTTGATCTTTGGGTTTCAGGATATCTTGCCACTGTCCCATTTGATCAATAAATTTTTTGCTTTTCAAATGTAAGCCAACATATTCATCATACAATAAATCAATTACCTGACGAATGGCTTGCTTCGTTTCTGGTTTTAACTTGATCGATGCGATTTGTTCATAAGAGATTTGTGCAAACAAACGAATAAAATGGATTGCCCTTGGATCACCGTGATAACGATGGTCATCTAAGGACCAATGCTTTTCGCATATGACGCCATTGTATTTCGAGGAATAATCAAAGCGGCCTTCTGTTTGTCCGCAGACCGCACAGTGGGTCCATATCGGTGAGACCCCAAAACGCTGCAGCAACTGAATCTCAAAAATATTAGTGATGATCTCTGCATCATTATCAGTATCCATCAACTGCAAAGCTTCATGTAAGAAATGATAGAGATTTGGATCGTACACGCGGTCATCGATCGCAGAGTCAGCCAGATTCAATAGATACGTAGCATAGCCTGCAAGAAAAATATCAGCTTGAATTTTGCGAAAAGAATGGATATCTTTGGCATTATTCAAGAATGACAAGCCCTCAGAACGAATATTTCCAATATAGGTCGCTTCAGTGTACGAAAGCAAAGCTGGCGTTAAAGGATTATTCTTGCGGTGGGCACCTTTTACATAGAACATTTGCTTTCCAGCCGATTCAGTGAATATTTTGACCAGTTTATCTTTTTCTTTATGGTCCCTAGTAAATAACAAGATCCCTTTTGTTTCAACTAAATTCATGAAAAACGCTCCTTTCTAAACCAGAAAGCTGAAGCAGCTCAATCCCCTTCGCTTGCTCCAGCTTTCTTTGTCTTTTCTCTCATCAAACTTCTTAGCTGATCTTGTTTAGAGAAGATCAGTAATCATCGTTCCGATAACCGTAGTCTGTCAGGAAGGTTTGTTTGTCTCGCCAGTCTTTTTGAACTTTGACCCATAATTCCAAGTAAACTTTATCGTCTAACAAATGCTCGATATCTAATCGTGCTTTTGTTCCGATTTGTTTCAGCATTTTGCCGCCTTTCCCAATAATGATTCCTTTTTGGCTATCCCGTTCAACGACGATCGTTGCTTGAATATGAACTTTATCATTTTCATCCCGTTTCATCGAGTCAACCACCACAGCGACTGAGTGAGGCACTTCGTCTCTAGTCAGTAACAGCACTTTTTCCCGCACTAATTCCGAAACGATGAAATATTCTGGATGGTCTGTGATTTGATCCTCAGGAAAATATTGGGGACCTTCCGGCATTTGATCAATGACTAATCTCATCAATGTCTCAAAATTATTTCCTTCCGTTGCCGAAATCGGCACGATCTCCGCAAACGTCATTTGAGCCGCATAATCTTCGATAATAGCTAAAAGTTCGTCTGGATGTACTTTATCGATTTTATTGATAACTAGAAAGACCGGCGTCTCGTTTTTCCGCAGCCGCTCGATAATGAAGTCATCGCCCTTCCCCCGTTTTTGATCGGCACTGATCATAAATAAGGTCACATCGACTTCACGAAGTGCACTATAAGCAGTTTCCACCATGAAATCTCCTAAACGATGTTTTGGCTTATGGATTCCAGGTGTATCGATAAAAACGATTTGTGCATCTGGTATTGTGTAAACCCCTTGGATTTTATTTCGGGTCGTTTGTGCTTTGTCGCTCATGATAGCGATTTTTTGACCTACTACGCGATTAAGTAATGTGGATTTACCAACGTTGGGCCGGCCAACAATGGCAGCAAAGCCTGATTTATGTGTTGTCATAGGTGATCTCCTCTGTGTGTTATCTTTCTAAAAGAACGCTAAAATTTTTGGTATAAAAATGATTGCCGCAACGATCAATGCAAAGAATGCTGTCATCAGGACTGCTCCTGCCGCCATGTCTTTGATTTTTTTGCCAATGGGATGGAAGTGAAAATCGGTAAACATATCAACGACATTTTCAAAGACTGTGTTGACGATTTCCACGATCCAAACCAAAAATACCGACAATAACAACCAGAGCCATTCCATTTGATTTAATCTAAAGACAAATCCCGCAATGATTGCAACGATGCCTAACAAGACATGTTTGCGCATATTGCGCTCTTCGTCAAAGACGGTCTTGATTCCTGTAAAGGCAAATTCAATGGATGTGATAAATTGTTTGTTTTTTTCTGTATTCTTATCTTTTGAGTCCATAGGCATCCAATATTTCCTTTTGCAGACCGAACATTTCTTTCTCATCTTCTGGTGTCATATGATCATAACCATTGATATGCAAAAATCCATGCAGCGCTAAAAAGCCTAATTCTCGATCATAGCTGTGTCCATACTCACTAGCTTGCTCTTTTGCCCGCTCGACTGAAATCATGATATCCCCGAGATTTCTCGGCATAGTTGGCATTTCATCATCAAAGATGATCGGCAACTCTTCTTCCGTTTCTTCTTCTAAAGCAAAACTGATGACATCCGTCGGTTGATCTTTATCACGATAGTCCCGATTGATGATTTGGATAGCGGCATTGTCCATGAAGGTGACAGACATTTCCGTATCCTCAGGCAGCTTCAAATAGTCTGCCGCATACTGCAGCAGTTCATCAATTTCATTGATTTTCTCTTGACTCACTGTATTTGTTTCATCTAAAAAAGCAATCTCCATTACCGATCTCTTCTTTCTTGTTCTTCTTTCATTTTTTCAGCTTCGGACTTCATTTTCGGATATTTGATCCGTGAATGGAATGTACTACACAATCCATTGACTAAGGACTTTTCAATGATACGAATTTCATGCAATGTCAGTCCGGACTCATCTAATTGTCCATCAAGAATCCGATCATTGATCAAATTCGAAACAAATTCCTTGATTTTCTGATCTGTGGGATTATCCATTGCCCGTACAGCAGCTTCACAACTATCCGCGATACTAACGACCCCTGCTTCTCTTGTTTGTGGTTTTGGTCCAGGATAGCGAAAATCGGCTTCTGTCACTTCTGGATTACGTTCTTTCGCTTTGACATAGAAATAACGCATCAAGGTTGTTCCATGGTGCTGGCGACAAATATCCACCACCATCTGAGGCATTTTCTCATTTTCTAAAAGAACCGCTCCATCGATCACATGTCCGAAAATGATTTGCTTGCTGTCTTCCGGAAGCAAAAAGTTATGGGGATTTTCAGCCCCTGCGGGTAAATTCTCAACAAAGAAATTCGCATGCTTTAATTTACCGATATCATGATAGTAACAAGCGACCCGTGTCAGTAAACTTTGTCCGCCGATCTCTGCTACAGCATTAGCACTCAAATTGGCGACCATCATACTATGATGATAGGTTCCTGGTGCTTCTTCCAGTAATTGTTTAAGTAACGGGTGATTTGGATTACTTAGTTCGTTCAGAACGATCATGCTATTGTCTGAGACCAATAACTCAATGTATTGATGCAAACCAATCGTTAGTAGATAGCTAAGTAATGAACCCGCTAAGGCACAAATGATCGTCGTCCAGGTATTGCCTCTCGCGAAATCCATCCCTTGGAAAATCACTAACATGACACTTAATAAGAACGGAAAGACGATGACCCACATAATGGCTGTTCGTCCTTGACTGGCGATTCGTTCCCTTCTGATCATCGTTCCCATCAATCCAGAGAACAAATAGGTTACCAAGACAGTAGTCAGCATATTCGTACCGCTGGAATCAAAATAAATGAAAATCGCATTGATTACTTGAAACATCGCAGCTAAAATTCCCAAACGCCGACTTGAGAATATATTCAAGATCAGCGGGGTAAAGGCAGCTGGAAAGAATAACGGAATGAACGCGATGAGTTCAGACTGAAATAGTTGGAAAAACTTCATCAATAAAATACTAAAAATCATCGCAATGACATAAAAGGTCACAGCATTCATCCGTTTGTCTTCGTTTTTTGTCTGCCGTGTGTAATAAAAGAGCATGAGCATCTGTAAAGCAGCAGTAAAAACTAAAGCAATCAACGGAAATACAGAGAAGGTTTGACTCGTCAGACCGAGAAGCTGCAATTTTTCTAATGCATTTGAATCAATCTGCGAGCCTTCCCGGACAATGATCTCACCTTGATAGATCATAACAGGCTGAACAGCGTCTTTGGCAGCCTGCCGAGCTTCTTCCGTTCGTTTCTCATTAGGAAAATCGTTGACAACGATCCCTTGATTGACTAAAAAGCGTAATGCTGTTGCCATTTCAGAAGTTACATCCAAAAACTGGATCTTTTCTTCGGCTTCTGATCGAAAAGTACTCAATTCAGATTGGCGGATCTGTTTAGCCATTTGTTCATCAACAAGCTGCAGCGCATAATCTCTTACCGTGTTCAGCTGATCACTATTCAATGAAAATAATGTCGACAAAAAATTATTGGTCAGCGCTTGATAAAAATCAAGTTCATCATCACTCATTTTTTCAAATTCTTTTTTTAAAGTGGCGATATACTCTTCTGTATCCGGTTTAGGAACATTTTCATTTTCACCAGCAGCTTTGACCGCAGCTTCATATTTCGTATTGACAGTCTTGTTGACTGTATCAATCAATTCAAACAAATGATTGATCCGTTCATGTTGAACTTGTGCCAAATCGTCTTGATACGTGTATTCAGGCGAGACGGCTTCAGCGGCTAGCGTACGTTTTTGTTCAGTAGCAGTTGTGTTTTCAATCGTTTTGTTGGCTCGGATATTCTCTTCCGCAACCTGCCCCTCGCTATAGTCGACATTGTTTTGTTTTACACTGGAAAACATAATCCCAATAGATAAAACAAAAAAGAGCACCATAAGCAGCGGCAGGTAAAAGCGGCCTAATTTTTCTCGAAAATTCCGTAACGGTTGTATGATCATTTTACCCCTCCTGTCCGACAATCAACGTTGTTCTTTACTATCGGATTCCTCATAGGCACGTATAATGTCTGCAACGACTGGATGACGAACGACATCTCCTGCTTCAAAGTGCGCGAACGCAATTTTAGGAATTGCTTCTAACGCTCGTTGCGCATGAATCAGTCCGCTCGTTGTTCCTTTTGGTAAATCAATTTGACTTGTATCGCCATTAACGATCATTTTTGAATTAAATCCTAGGCGGGTCAAAAACATTTTCATTTGGGCAATAGTGGTATTCTGTGCCTCATCAAGAATCACAAAAGCATCTTCCAAAGTCCGCCCCCTCATATAGGCTAGCGGAGCAATCTCGATCACGCCGCGTTCCATCAAACGATTGGTATGATCCATACCAAAGATTTGATAAAGGGCATCATAAACGGGACGCAAATAGGGATCGACTTTTTCTTTCAGATCACCTGGTAAAAAGCCAAGATTTTCACCTGCTTCAACAGCGGGTCGGGTCAAGATGATTTTTTGAACTTGTCCTTTCTTCAATGCCGCAATGGCCATGACAACGGCAAGAAACGTCTTTCCGGTTCCTGCTGGTCCAACACCAAAAACGACATCATGAGTTCTGATGGCTTCAATATATTTCTTTTGTCCGGCATTTTTTGCACGGATCGGCTTACCGTTACGATCTTTGATGATTTCTTCTTCATACATATCTGTGAAATAATCTAAGTTTCCTTTATTTGCCATGTTCAATGCCGTAATAACATCTGGCGTACTGATATTGATCCCTCGTTTGATCAACTCTTGCAACGCATGGATCACGGATTGGGCTTTTTCAGCGGCTGTCTTTTCACCAATGATTTGGATCATTTCTCCGCGGGTATGGATCGTTGTTTGTGTAGCATCTTCGATGACTTTGATATGTTTGTCATGGGAACCCAACAACAAACTAATATCATCATTTTGAGTCAGTTGGATTTCCAAAGAAATACGCTCTTCTGTCAAATAAGTTACAGCTCCTTTTTTAGGCATTCTAGTTTATAATACCACACAATCGCTAAAAGCAAAATTACTTGTAAGCTTCAAGAAGCGTTTTGGCAGCGTTCTTTGCAATTTATTAATAGTTTGTTTTTCGATCATTGATTCTACTTAAAAATACTCACTAAGAAAGAACAAAAAAGCCGTAAGCATCCAATAAAATGCTTACGGCGTGTCCTTACATTTGCCCTAATAATTCTTTGACGATCGCATTCACTTGGTTGCCGTCTGCTTTGCCTTTTACCTGAGGCATCACAGCGCCCATCACTTTTCCGAATTCCTTCGGAGAAGAAGCCCCTGTTTTTTCGATCGCACCAGCAACGATTTGGCGAATTTCCGCTTCATCAAGTTGTGCCGGCAAGTATTTTTCAACAATTGCAATTTCACCTTTGACTTTTTCAGCCAGATCGGTACGGTCGGCTTTCTCAAATTCAGTCAGAGAATCACGACGTTGTTTCATTTCACGAGACAACACAGTCAATTCTTCCTCTTCGTTCAAGTCGGCACCTTTTTTGATCTGTTCGTTTTGAATCGATGCTTTCAACATGCGAATCACCTGCAACGTTTCCTTGTCTTTGGCTTTCATCGCTGTTTTCATGTCATCATTCAGTGTACTTAGTAGCGTCACACTACCAGCTCCAATTCTCAAAACAGTAGAAAATTAGAATTTTTTACGTTTTCTAGCTGCTTCAGATTTTTTCTTACGCTTTACACTTGGTTTTTCGTAAAATTCACGTTTACGAGATTCCTGTAAAGTACCCGCTTTTGACACGGAACGTTTGAAGCGACGAAGAGCATCGTCAAGTGATTCGTTTTTGCGAACGACTGTTTTTGACATGTAAATTCCCTCCCTCCGAGCTTAAAAAGTAACCGTATTTGTCATTGAAATAAAATCTCAAAAAACAAGACTGTCCTTTGAAAATTATAGCTAACCCCTGAAAAAGTGTCAAGGTATTCTAGTAAAAAAGTCGATGAACTTCCTGATTCAATCTTAGAATCCGAACAATCAGCGACAATCTTCACATCTGCCTAGAATTTCAAAACGATGGCCTTCGATACTGCACCCGGGCAATTGTTCTTGAAAGAAATCCATTGGACAAATATGCAGCTCTTTTGTTTTGCCACAAACCGTGCAAATAAAATGATGATGGTGATGATCTTCCAATTCCACGCAGCAATTATAACGAAATTTCATTTCTCCATTCAATTCAGTCTCTTCCAAGATGCCAATCTCAGAAAAATCATGAAGGTTCCGATAGATCGTGTCATAACTTAGACCCGGGTATTCTTCAGACATGAAATCATGGATTTCTTTTGCCGGCAAATAACGGTTGCGTTTCACTAAATAAGTAATGATAGCTTCTCTTTTTTTGGTATATTTATAGCCATGTTCTTTTAATATCGACATAGCTTGCTCAATCAATGGTTGATTTTTCATCGAATCCCTCCAGTAAATCAAAATCATTCCGATTTTTAGCGATCGTAAGTATGGTATAATGAAATTATCAAAAATGCAAGAGAGGATTTTACTATGAACCCACAAGAAACGATTGTCACGATTTTTGTCTTGTCCGATTCAGCAGGAGAAACGGCCTCCAAATTAGCTCAAGCAACGATGGCACAGTACCCAAGTGTTGAATTCAACTTATTTCGGCGTACCTTTATTCACACCAAAGAACACTTGATCCAGGCGTTGACTGATGCCAAAAAACACGATGCCATTATTTTGCACACACTCATTAACGATGAGCTAGTCTCGCTAACCAATCACTTTTGTGAAGAAGCCGACCTATATCATTTTGATGTATTGACTCCTCCTGTCACCGAGGTAGAAAAACGCACAGGTGTCGCTCCATCGCGAGAACCCGGCGCATTGCATCATTTAAACAAAAATTATTTCAAACGTATCAAAGCAATGGAATTCGCTGTTAAATACGATGATGGAAAAGACCCACGAGGTTTTCTCGAAGCCGATGTCGTTTTGTTAGGTGTTTCCCGAACATCAAAAACACCGCTAAGTCTTTTCTTAGCCAACAAAAACTTAAAGGTGGCGAATTTGCCTCTTGTGCCCCAAGCACATATTCCTAAGCAGTTGTGGGAAATCGAACCGAGCAAAATCGTTGGGTTAACGAATGATCCCGACGTTTTAAACAGCATACGCAAAGAACGGATGCGTTCTTACGGATTGAATCCAGACACGGCGTATTCAGATATTGAAAAAATCCGGGCTGAATTAGAGTTTGCCAATGATCTTTATCAAAAATTAGGCTGCATCGTCATTAATGTTGCCTCTCTTTCAATTGAAGAGACAGCTTCCATGATTTTGAATGCATTGAATTTGGAAGACCATAGTTACTACACGTCAGAAACAGAAGAATAACCAGCCACATACATTTTAGACAAAAAGATCCCCAGAGTAATGGTCAGCTAGACTGTACCATTACTCTGGGGATCTTTGCTTGTGTCAAATCAGAAAAATCTAAAAGACTTGGACGCCTTCGCGATCGATCTGCAGCTGTTCGATTGCTGCATTGGTTTCAAGCGCATGGAGAAGGCGGCAGATCTTATCTGCCTTTTCGGGTGGGACAATCGCTAAGACAGTTGGTCCAGCCCCACTCAGGAAGCAGCCATAGCCGCCTTCTTCTTCACAAATTTGGCGGATCGTGGATAAATGCGGAATTAATTTTTCACGATAGTTCTCATGAAAACGATCCGCCTGCATCATTTTACCTGCTAAAGGTAGATTCCCTTTGATCACTGCTGCGATCATCACATTGGCGATTGCACTGGCTTCAACAGCAGTTGAAAAGTCCAGTGTTTTAGGGAGGACATTCCGACTAGCTTCTGTCAACAATTGTTCTTGCGGAATATAAGCAACAATATCGCATTCCGGAAAATGATGTTTAACAACATAAGTTTGTTTATGTTCATGATCAAAGGCCGTAATCAGAAAATCGCCATAAATTGCCGGTGCCACATTGTCGGGGTGGCCTTCAATGGCCGTTGCAATATCAACTTTCTGTGCATCACTTAAGTTCAGGCGTCCTAAACGATTGGCTAATTCGATTCCAGCCACGATAACCGATGAACTGCTGCCTAATCCCCGTGCTAAAGGTATATCTGAGTACATGCGGATTTTACGCGGTGTAAGTGTAGGTGCAAGCTTCAGCGCGACACGTAACAGCAGATTACTTTCATCATTAGGGATTTCACTGCCAAGTTCATGTAAGATCTCCCATCGGTCACTTTCTTCCATAATTTCAATGAATAGATATTTTGAGAGAGCAATCCCGCAAGAATCAAAACCAGGTCCTAAATTTGCACTGGTTGCAGGAACGCGAATCTTCATAGTTGAGACACTCCTTTACGCAGGTGTTGCCGCATTTCTTCTAGATCACTCATCTTATGGATCGCTACTTCGGTAGCCTGAATAGCTGTATCAGGATCTTTCAAGCCGTTTCCAGTAAAGACTGCCACTACGGTTTCACCAGGACGAATTTTCCCGTTTTTCACGTGCTGAATCACGCCTGCTAGTGAAGCAGCCGATCCTGGTTCAATAAAGACACCGTCTTGTGCAGCTACCTTTCGGTAAGCATTCAAGATCTCTTCGTCGTTTACAGCATCGATAAACCCTTTTGATTCATCACGAGCGGCTTCTGCTAGCTTCCAACTTGCTGGATTGCCGATCCGAATCGCTGTTGCGATTGTTTCTGGCTCTTCAATTACCGCGCCTTTTACGATTGCTGCGGCACCTTCTGCCTCAAATCCATGCATTCTTGGTAGTGAAGTCCCTTGTTTGTCATGCCATTCTTTGAATCCTTTCCAATAAGCAGAGATGTTTCCAGCATTTCCTACTGGAATTGCTAGTACATCTGGCGCTTTCTCCAACTGCTGGCAAATTTCGAAGGCAGCGGTTTTTTGTCCTTCCAAACGGTAAGGATTGACTGAATTCACGAGGGCCACAGCTTCTGTTTTGGCAATTTCTCTAACTGCTTTTAGTGCTTCATCGAAATTCCCGGGAATAGAAATAATATCCGCGCCATAAACGATTGCCTGTGCCAACTTGCCCATTGCGATCTTACCATCTGGAATCACCACATAGGCTTTGATTCCTGCTCGTGTCGCATACGCTGCTGCTGCAGCACTGGTATTACCAGTAGAAGCACAAACGATTGCTTTTGCGCCTTCTTCCACCGCTTTGGCTACTGCCATCACCATTCCCCGATCTTTGAAAGATCCAGTAGGATTTAGTCCTTCGTATTTCCCATATAATGTGATACCCAATTCTTTTGATAAGTTATTCAATGGAATCAGCGGTGTGTTTCCTTCTGCTAATGAGATTAGCGGTGTTTTTTCTGTCACCGGTAAATACTCTTTATAGTGCTTTAATAGTCCTTCATACATCTGCTACTCCTCCATTACTTTCATGATTTGGCTAATTCGACCATCTTCAAAAATCGATAATGCTGCTGTTAATTCCGAGGGACTCAATGGCTTCGTCAAAAATGCTTTCTTTTCCAAGATAGATTCTTGGTCGATCCAGTCCAATGTCTGTTGCTGCGCTGCTAATGGTCCAGTCAACGCAATGTAATAACGTTGACGAAGCTCATCTGCTACTGCAATCTGAGTCGGCTGTTCAAAGGTTAGAAATGATTCAGTGATCCCAGCAGATTTATTTTTAGCGATCTCCGTCACATCTGCCAGCACACTCGTCGCAGTAGGACGAGCTCCCGCTCCAGGCCCGTAAAGCATGGAACGATCGATGCCCGTACTTTCGATAGACACGCCATTAAACTCATATTTGATTGAGGCTAGCGGATGGTGCTTAGGGACAAGAACTGGACCAACAGAAACAGCGACATGATTTTTTGGTGTCTTTTGTGCCGTACCAATAAGTTTCACTTCATACCCTAGTTGTTGGGCATAAATGATGTCTTCAATTGCTAATCCACGAATGCCGCCGATAGAAACATCTTTCATCTCGATCGTCATACCAAATGCAAATTTTGTCAAGAGGACCATCTTATAAGCTGCATCAATACCGTCCACATCATTGGTCGGGTCCGATTCTGCAAATCCTTTTGCCTGTGCTTCAGCTAGAACTTCCTCATAACTTAAGTTATCTGTTAACATTTTTGTCAGCATATAATTCGTCGTACCATTGACGATGCCAGAAATCGAGGTAATCGTATCGGGTAAATAATGCGTGCTTAATGTTCGCAAGATAGGAATCCCGCCTCCCACGCTGGCTTCATAATACAATGCAACACCGGCTTTTTTAGCAGCGGCAGTCAGTTCTGGGCCATGAGTCGCCAAGAGATCTTTATTGGCGGTTACAACATGTTTCTTGTGAGCTAACGCACCAAGAATAAAATCCTTCGCAGGATCGATCTTGCCAATCAATTCCACAATGACATCGATGGACTCATCCTGATAGATTTCCTGAATATCACTAGTCAGTTCAAACCCGTATTTTTGGGCAATTGCGCTTTTATCATCATAAGGAGAGGCCAATGCTTTCGTAATAAAAATCTCGACACCAGTTCGGGCTGCGATTGCCTCTCTTTGTTCCGCTAATAGTTGGCAGACTCCAGTGCCTACGACACCCATTCCTAGTAGTCCTATATTTAATTGCTCTTTCATATAGCCTCCTTACCGAAAACGTTATTAAAAAATCGTTCATCCATTTTTAATTTTCTACTAGCATACCAAAAAGCATAAGAAAAAACTAGGACTTTCGAGAAATTCTCGTCCTAGTTTCAGCGGTGATGGATATGAGCGAATGTTTTTTGTAAGATGTCGACTACGTGCTTGTCATCTAAACTATATAAAATTGTCTTTCCTTGTCGTTCCGATTTTACGATCCGATTATCTTTCAATAGTTTCAATTGATGAGAGACCGCAGATTGTTCCATCATCACTTGCTCTGCGATCGAAGTTACATTACGTTCTCCTTCTTCTAAAGAAAGCAATATCTTCAAACGTGTAGGATCACCAAGCATTTTAAAAATTTGAGTGACTTTTTGGATATCTTCTTGATCTGGTTGAGTCATGCTGGTCTTCCTTTCTCGATGGTGAATAAAATTCTAGCTGGTTCAAGCATTCTTTGTCAAGCCCCATTGAAAACAAGGCGTCAAAATATATGCATGATCCACCCAAATACCTGGAAAAGAAGCAGCACATTTTCCTGTAATATGTTCTCCAAGAAGAACTGAATATCAGCAAAATAATCTATCTGCTTCTCATCCAAGTATTTGAAAAGGATCTAGCTCTTGTTTATCGCTTAAACTTCTGTAATTTCATTAATGGCAGCTTCAAGTTCAGCAATTTTATTTGCTGCATCTTCAGAAGAGTTTCCTTTGACACCAATGTAAAATTTGATTTTTGGTTCAGTTCCAGAAGGACGAACCGCAATCCAGCTCTCATCTTCAAGAGTATATTTCAATACATCTGACGGTGGTGTAGTCATTTTTTGCATGTGACCATCTAAACCAACTCTTGTCAATTCTTTGAAATCTTCTGTTTGAACGACTGGTATACCCGCGAAAACTGATGGTGCTTTTTCTCGGAATGTTTTCATCAATGCAGTGATTTTGGCTGCACCTTCCATACCGCTCATCGTAACAGAAATCGTTTTTTCGGCATAATAACCATATTCCTCAAAGATATCTTGCAATCCATCATAAAGTGTTTTGTCCGATTGTTTATAAAAAGCAGCGACTTCAGCCAACAAGACAAGTGCTTGGATCGCATCTTTATCTCTCACAAAAGGTTTTACCAAGTAACCGTAACTTTCTTCAAAACCAAACATGAACGTATGGGAATGATCTGTTTCATACTGTTGGATTTTTTCGGCAATGAATTTGAAGCCAGTCAATACATTGACCATTTCAACGTCGTAAGACTGGGCAATCGCTGTTGGCAATTCACTAGAAACGATCGATTTTAGGACTGCTGCATTTTCCGGTAGTGTGCCGGCATTCTTGTGGGCTTCTAGAATGTAACGGATCATCAATGCGCCTAATTGATTTCCTGTCAATACTTGATAGTTTCCATCAGGCATCCGGACTGCAGCACCCAAGCGATCCGCATCCGGATCAGTTGCAATCAACAAGTCTGCGTCTTCTTTTTCTCCCAGAGCAATCGCATATTCAAAGGCAGAATGTTCTTCTGGATTCGGTGACTTGACTGTACTGAAGTTTGGATCCGCAACAGCTTGTGAAGGTTCAATAATAAATTGCTCAAACCCTGCTTGTTTCAAAGCTTTTTCACCAAGCATCCGACCTGTTCCGTGTAATGGTGTGTAAACTAATTTAAGATTTTTCCCTGTTGTCTCGATTAATTTTTGATCGATTGTCACTGTTTTGACTTCTTTTAGATACGCAGTATCGACCTCTTCGCCGATAATCGTGATCAATCCACTATGCTTTGCTTCTTCTTCTGATAAAACTGGAATTTCTAATGGATTTTCAATTTCTCGAACAAAAGCTGTCAAGGCGTCCGCATCTGCTGGAGGCATTTGTCCACCATCTTCGCCGTATACTTTGTATCCATTATAAGCTGCCGGATTGTGAGATGCTGTAATCATGATTCCAGTGAACGTATGCAAATAACGTACCGCAAAAGATAATTCAGGGGTTGGACGTAAGCTTTCAAACACAAAGGCAGGAATATCGTGTTTTGCTAATGTCTTGGCTGCTTCCATCGCAAATTCTGGTGAAAAATGACGAGAATCATATGCGATTGCGACACCGCGGCGACGGGTTTCTGGATCTTGTGTATCCATGAAGCGCGCCAATCCCTCTGTTGCTTGACGGACCGTATAGATATTCATGCGGTTGATCCCAGGTCCTAAGATCCCTCGCATCCCAGCAGTACCAAATTCAAGCGGCATATAAAAAGCATCTTGCAACATTTCTGGATCTTTCTCCAGTTCTGTTAACTGATCCTTCAACCCTGCTTCTAATTGTTGATGATTTTTCCATTGCTCATAAATTTGTTCCCATCCCATACAAAAACCACTCCTTCTAACTTTAAAATGACTATAATTTTAGTATAACACTACTTCTGTTTTTCTCAAAGAATAACCAAACGAAAATGCAAACGCACTGCTATCAAAAACGAATAACGTTTTATAAATAACAGTGCGTTCGATAATTATTTAACTGGTTGCTGGTCTTTTTGTGTTTCTATAAAATCAAATACTTGTTGGCCAGCGATACTGCCGTCCCCGACTGCTGTAGTGATTTGTCGTAAGCCTTTTTCTCGAACATCCCCTACCGCATAGACGCCTGGCATAGTTGTTTCCATCATTTCATTGGTTGGGATCCAACCTGTTTCATTCGTGAGTCCGCTAGCTCTGAATGGTTCAGTCAATGGATCTAGCCCAACGTAGATAAAGACACCACCAGCCGCTTCTTCCGTTACTTCATTTGTTTTGACATTTCGCACTTGAACACCAGTTACGACCATCTCGTTGCCTTTGATTTCTTCCACGACAGAATCCCAAATAAATGAGATCTTTTCATTGGCAAATGCTCGTTCTTGGATGATCTTTTGCGCACGTAGCTCATCCCGACGGTGGACAATCGTTACTTCTGAAGCAAATTGTGTTAAGTAGATCGCTTCTTCGACTGCAGAATCTCCACCACCAACTACGATCAACCGTTTGTTGCGGAAAAAGGCGCCATCACAAACTGCACAATATGAAACTCCGCGTCCAGCGAATTCTTCCTCGCCTTTGACTCCTAATTTTCTATGTACACAGCCTGTTGCAATGATCACAGTTTTCCCTTGATAATTCTTGTCTTCTGTGCAGACTTCTTTGTACTCTCCATGATCCGTGATCCCTTGAACGATGCCATAGGCATTCTCCACGCCAAAGCGGATGGCACTTTCATACATTTTAAAAGCAAGTTCTGGGCCTAAGATCGAATCGAAGCCAGGATAATTTTCAACCTCAGCAGTATTATTCATTTGACCGCCAGGAGCTCCCCGCTCAATCATCAGAACAGATAAATTTGACCGTGACGCATACAGCGCTGCTGTCATGCCGGCAGGTCCAGCGCCGATAATAATTACATCATACATAATTGTTCCCTCCATTTTCGACTACCCATACTTTACTTTCAAAAAGAATTTCTGTCGAATGTTCTGCTTACAAAAAATAATAAGATATTCCCGTTTTTTTCTCTGAAAATTACATTGACTTTCTTTTCATTTTTTGTAAAATTTTCACGATACATCTATTATATAGAAAACGGGGAGTCCTTACAATTGAATAAGAAAAAACTTTTGAAAAGATCTGATCGGGAACTATTGTTTCTTAGCTGGCCGATTTTTGTTGAACTATTTTTACGTGTGATTATTGGGAATGTCAATGTATGGATGATTTCCCATTATTCTGAACCAGCAGTCGCTGCCGTCAGCGCAGCAAATCAATTGCTGAATCTGACCGTCTTTATTTATGGTTTCATCACTGTCGGTACGCAAATCATTATTGCTCAACTAATTGGTGCGAAGCAGCGAGATAAAATCCCTACTGTGATCAATACAGCACTTTTTGGTTCTCTATTTTTAGGTATTTTGATCAGCTTGATGTTTATCTTTGGCTCTGATCAATTGCTGCATTTTATGGGATTAGAAGAAGCATTGGTTGATTTGGGTCGCGGCTACCTGCAAGTATATGGCGGAAGCTTGTTTATTTCTTCGCTGACAGCTGTCATTATCGCGGTCATGCGTAGCCACAGCTTTACGAAACCTGCTTTGCTTGTACCGATGTTTGCCAGTATCCTAGCTGTTATTGGTAACTACTTTGTACTTTACAGTCCTTTTGGCTTACCTAATTTCGGTGTAACAGGACTAGCTTTCTCCAGTGTCTTCGGCAATACGATTGGCTTGATTGTTGCGGCATTTTTACTGAAAAAACACGTTGGTTTTTCTGTTCTTTCTGCCCGATTGAAGTATTTATCATGGGATGTAATGAAAAATGTCTTAACCTATGGCCTACCTTCCTCAGGAGAATCTTTGTCTTATCAAGGAGCACAAGTGGTAGTAACGATGATCGTTGCGCAATTAGGTTCAAGCGTGCTGATTGCTAAGTCTTATGTTACAGCGATCACTCAATTTGTGTATTTGATCGCCTCGGCGTTAAGTCAGGGAAATCAAATCATGATTGGTCGTCATGTAGGCGCAGGAGAATTTGAGCGAGCACAAAAACGGGGCATGCGCACAATGATTATTGGCATCATCGCTTCTGTTACAATTTGTTTATTGACTTATCTCTTTATCGAACCGATTATGGGAATCTTTACTACCAATGCTGAAGTAATCTCAATCGCTAAAGGCGTATTTCTCGTTGAAATCGTCCTAGAGACAGCACGTGCGGTCAATATGATTCTAGTGGGCTCTTTAAATGCCAGCGGGGATGTTAAATTCCCATTATTCTGCAGTTTGATCGTTCTTTGGGTCATCAGCTTACCATTCTCGTACTCTTTGGCCATCGTCTTTAAATTTGGCTTGATTGGTGTCTGGATCGCTTACGCAATTGATGAAGCATTGCGGAGTATTTTAATGATTTATCGTTGGCATTCCGGTGTGTGGAAAACCAAATCGGTAGTCCATGGAAAAGAAATTGAAGGCGAAGTCGCTTCAGAAATCTAATGACTTGCTAAAAAGGTCATCTTTTCTGCCAATTAGACAATCGAATGACAAAGCGAATAAAAGAGCGTGAAACAAAAGTAAAAAATACTTTTGTTTCACGCTCTAAACACGTCTAAACAGCGGTAGCCGAAACAATGTCTTCGGAAATAAGTCGAAATACCAAAAAATTGAAAAGCAATTTCCATATATTCCTCCTTATTTATCGAAGTTTAACACTTCTGATCCCAACCTCTTTTTGCTGCCTTGTGTCTATTTACTGCTGAAAGAAAATCAATTATTTTTGGTTTTTCATCCAGATTGAACTATACTAATTACAAGTTTAGAACTACTGAACAATCAACAATTAGAAAATACTGTCAACTATCGAAAGGAGCAAAAAAATGTCAATTTACGCGTTTCAAGCCACTTTGGAAAACGGTGAAACCTATTCATTAGAACGCTATCGGGGGCAAGCCATCATTGTCGTCAACACGGCGACAAAATGCGGATTGAGCCCCCAATTCAACGAACTTGAAGAATTGTTCCAACGATATCGCGACCAAGGATTGATGGTCTTAGGCTTCCCTTCCAACCAATTCAAACAAGAAGTTCATTCTGCTAGTGAAGCTGCCGAAGCTTGTCGCACAACCTATGGTGTTGACTTTCCGATGCATCAATTGACAGTCATCAACGGAAAAGAAGCTGATCCGCTTTTTCAATACTTGGAGGAAGAAGCCCCAGGAACGATGGGGAAAGCGATCAAATGGAATTTTACTAAATTTTTAATTGATCGCGAGGGACATGTCGTTGAACGTTTTGCCCCTCAGACTAATCCAACCAAAATGATCCCTAGTATTGAAAAGGTTCTTGGCTAATGACCTAACCAGAAAAAACATCCACTCACTCATCGGTTTGCAACAGCAATGAATACTCTCTCACTGCTGTTTGCGCCATGAATGCGGGGATGTTTTCTTATTCTTTAAAGTTGTTCTCCATTTGAAGCAATCACTTCTTTGTACCAATCAAATGATTTTTTCTTTTTCCGGGCCAATGTTCCGTTCCCGTGATCATCCATGTCCACATAAATAAAGCCATAGCGTTTTTTCATCTCACCAGTTCCTGCCGATACAAGATCGATACATCCCCAAGGTGTATAGCCAATCAAGTCTACGCCATCAAGAGTTATCGCATCTTTCATGGCTGCAATGTGTTTTTTGAAATAATCAATTCGATAATCGTCATTGATCGAGCCGTCAGATTCCACTTTGTCTATGGCACCGAATCCATTCTCTACTACAAATAAAGGAAGATGATAACGATCAGACAATTGACACAATGAGATCCGCAACCCTAATGGATCGACCGCCCAGCCCCAATCCGATTCGGCTAAATAAGGATTTTTCACCGCAGGCATTTGGTTGCCGCCAACATACTTGACTGTTTCAGGATTTGCTGAAGAAGCGGTTGACATATAATAGCTAAAACCGATATAGTCAACCGTTCCGTTCGCAATGACCGCGTCATCTCCAGCTTCTTTTTTGATTTCGATCCCTTCACGTTCGAACTCTTTTACCTTGTGGGCAGGATAATAGCCTTTTGCTTGAACGTCAATATAGAATTCTTGTTCCCGATTGAATTGCAATGCAGCTAAAACATCCTCTGGGTTAGCTGTCATCGGATAACTTGGAATATACGCCACCATCATCCCAATCATGAAATCCGGGTTGATTCGGTGTCCCATTTGTACTGCTTTAGCACTTGCTACAAACAAGTGATGAGCAGCTTGATACTTATGCTGCTTATCATTTTTATGAATACCAATTTGTGTCCAACTTCTCAAAAAGTTGATCTCGTTAAACGTCATCCAATATTTCACTTTATCTTGGTAACGAGTGAAGATCGTTTCGCAGAAAAACAAGAAATAGTCGATCACTTTGCGATTCGACCAACCATCATATTCATCCGCTAAATACATAGGAATATCAAAGTGATTGATCGTCACCACTGGCTCAATGCCATGCTTCAACAGCTCATCGAAAACTGCATCATAAAAAGCCAGGCCGTCTTCGTTGATCTCTCTGGTTCCTTTTGGACAAATCCGCGCCCAGGAAATAGACATCCGAAAACACTTAAAGCCCATCTCTGCAAACAACACAATATCTTCCTGATAATGATGGTAAAAGTCTGTCGCCACATGACTAGGATAATACTGCTCTGGATCGATGTATCCAACGGCACCTTCAGGTAATTCGGTATCCCGAGTAACTTTCCCGATCTGGCCGTCTTTTGTTTTATAGGTAATCATTCGCGGCTGATCCATACTGCCTCCTGTAATGGCATCGAGGGTGCTTAACCCTTTCCCGCCAGAAAGATAGCCGCCTTCATATTGGTTCGCGGCTGTTGCGCCACCCCATAGAAAATTTTTTGGAAACCCCATATTATCCCTCCATCGTAAAGACTATCAGCGGCTTTCTTCTTAGAATTCATCCAAGAAGAAGCCGCAAGCATGATTATTTGTTTGTTAAGTCTTCGCCATTTGAAGCAATGACTTGTTTGTACCAGTCGAAGGATTTTTTCTTCGTCCGTTTCAGCGTACCATTGCCTTCATTGTCGCGATCAACATAGATAAAACCGTAGCGTTTTTTCATCTCACCTGTTCCCGCAGAGACCAAATCGATACATCCCCATGTTGTATACCCTAATAGATCAACCCCATCTTGTTCAACGGCGTCTTTCATGGCTTGTATATGTGCTGCAAGATAATCAATTCGGTAATCATCCTCCACATAGCCATCAGCATCTGGTGTATCAACAGCACCCAAACCGTTCTCTACAATGAATAATGGTTTTTGGTAACGATCATAAAGGTCATTCATAGTAATCCGCAAACCTAACGGGTCGATCTGCCAGCCCCATTCGCTTGCTTCCAAATAAGGATTTTTTACTGAAGCAAAAATATTTCCAGAAGTTTGTTCCAATAGCTCAGCATCTGTTGTCGATACCCGAGAAGAGTAGTAAGAGAATGAAATAAAATCAACTGTGTGGGCCTTCAATAACTCTAAGTCGCCTTCTTCCATTTTGATCTCAATCCCGTTACGGGCCATTTCCTTCAATGCATATTGTGGGTATTCTCCCCGAGACTGGACATCAATGAAGAAATAGTTTTCGCGATCTGATTTTCTTGATGCCCAAACATCTTCAGGCTTACTTGTGTAAGGATAGTAGGCACCTGCAGCCAGCATACAGCCCACTTTATTTTCCGGATCTACTTCGTGAGCGATTTTCGTCGCAATCGCAGATGCCAGTAATTCATGATGGGCCGCTTGGTATTTGACCTGCTCCACGTTGTCGCCTTCTTCAAAATAGAGGCCAGCTCCCATAAATGGCGCGTGAAGAATCATGTTGATTTCGTTGAAAGTTAACCAATATTTGACCAATCCTTTGTAACGATTAAAAATAACTCGGCATAAATTCTCATAAAAGCCTACTAATTCTCGTGAACGCCAAGCACCATATTTTTCTACTAAATGCATTGGACAATCAAAGTGCGTGATCGTTACCAGTGGTTCAATACCATATTTATGACACTCTTTGAAGAGATCCTCATAGAATTTCAAGCCGTCTTCATTTGGTTCTTGTTCGTCCCCTTTTGGAAAAATACGACTCCAAGCAATGGACAAACGATAGGTTTTAAAGCCCATTTCTCCAAATAAAGCAATATCTTCTTTGTAACGATGATACATATCGATTGCTTCTTTGGCAGGATAAAAATGATCCTCATCAAAATCAAACATTTTCATCTGTCCTGTGATCACTGGAAAACGATCTTTACCGATCGGTACAACATCGACATTGGCTAGGCCTCGCCCACCTTCGTTGTAACCTCCTTCACACTGATTGGCAGCAGTTGCGCCGCCCCATAAAAAGTCTTTTCTAAATCCCATTATTTCATTCCTACTTTCTTGATATTTTGTTGATTAATTAAGTGATTTTGCCAGTTCGTCTTGAACTTCGATTCCTTCTTTTTCCAAACGCTCAATCGTTGATTTAAAGTTTGGTAGATAAGCTTTGTGAGCAATAAATAATTCATCCATTACGCGTTTAGCTGTTTCTCCTGATGGCACCAATGGGTTAATGGTGAAAGCTTGTAATGCGGTATTGTAATCACCAGTAACCGCTGCTTCGATCGTTAAAAGCTCCATAGCCTTCATTACCTGTAGCCAGCCTTTTTCTGCAGTCGGCAGCTCGCCAAAAGCCACATTGCGGGCACCTTGTCCCCCAACATACGCGGTAACTTCGACAACACAATCAGCCGGTAGGTCAGGAACAGCTCCCTCATTTTTGGTTGAGACCACGATCTGGGTATTTTTGTTTGCATAAATCGAGGCAATCGTTTCGCAAGCCGCATCTGAATAGTAGGCTCCCCCACGTTGCTGCAGCTGTTCTGGTTTATGATCCAATTCTGGATCTTTATAAAGTTCAAAAAGTTCTGCCTCTGTTTGCTTCACTTGCTGCGCTCTCGTTCCTACAGTCTGATATTCTTCCAGTGCATGCTTCAACATTTCTTCTTGACGATAGTAATAGCGATGATAACCGCAAGGAATCATTCTCATTTGTTCTAATTGTTCACGATAAAACGGCACATCAAAAATATTTTTCGGCAAACCATTATCTTCCTGATACATTTTATCAATAATATCCATCGTCACATCATTTCCGTGTGAGTCAGTGACTTTATGCCAATGGAAATGGTTTAAGCCAGCAAATTTGTAGATTAACTCATCCGGCTCTTTACCGATCAATGCAGGTTCGATCATGGTCGCCATCACAGGAACATTGCAAAGTCCAATCACTCTATCCCATTTCCCATAACGGACAACCGCTTCTGTGACCATGCCGCTTGGATTGGCAAAATTAATCAACCAAGCATTTGGACATAAGCGTTTCATATCTTCTACGATTTCCAGAATAATTGGTACTGTCCGAAATGCTTTAAACATCCCGCCAGGACCGTTGGTTTCTTGACCGATCATGCCATAATAGGCAGGAATACGCTCATCTTTGATCCGGGCATTCAGCAAGCCTACTCGAAATTGAGTCGTAACAAAATCTGCATCTTTCAAGGCTTCTTCTCGATCCAGCGTCATGTGGATTTTCACATCATAAGGAGAAGCATCCCACATTCGCTGTGCCATCGCTCCAACGATTGCCAGTTTTTCTTTTCCTGCTTCGATATCTACTAACCAAATTTCCCGAATTGGCAGTTCTTCATAGCGTTTGATAAAGCCTTCCATTAACTCCGGAGTATAACTACTGCCGCCACCAATGGTAGCGATTTTGATTCCTTTTGTCATTGTATTGCTCCTTTGCTATTTTATTTACACCCTTATTATCATTTATAAAATAATTAGATTCAATGTAAATTTATTATTTAGAAAAAGCGTTTGCAAATCTAGGGATATCTTGCGAGTGATTTGTAAAAAGTATTTACAAATCGAATGATATAAGGAATAATATTCATATCGACAATTATTCAAATACTCAAAAAAGAAAAATTTCCGATAATTTTATTTACAAACAACTATATAAAAATGTAAAAAGGAATGTGGATACCATGTTATTACAAGAAAAAATGCGCCAAATCAAGTTGGCCCCTGCTGAACGATCTTTGATCGATTTTTTATTAGCCAATCCAACTGCGATGGCTGATCAAACCATCAAGGAATTGTCTGAAAAAACCTACGTTCATCCTTCTACTTTTATTCGGATCGCCAAAAAATTAGGCTTCAACGGTTGGCTCGACTTAAAGACAGCCTTTTTGGAAGAGCAAACCTATATGAGCAGTCATTTTACAGATGTTGATGCCAACTTTCCCTTTTCCTCCCATGACGGCATTATGACGATCGCCAAAAAGTTAGCGAAACTCGAACAAACAACGATTGAAGATACGCTTTCCTTGATCCATCACGATGAACTGCAAAAAGCGAAACAATCGCTACTCAATGCCAGCCATATCAAGATTTTCGCAAGTAATGCCAATACCTTGATTTCTCAAGACTTTGTTTTGAAGATGCGGCGTTTAGGAAAAAACATCCATGTTTGTGACACTTTTGGCGAAAGTGCTTATGAAGCATCCAACTGTACTTCTGATACGACAGCCATCTTGATTTCTTATACTGGTGAAAACAAGATGATCAAAGAAATCGGTAAAATTCTTGCCGAACGTCAAGTTTCAATTATTGGAATGACTAGTATTGGCGAGAACGCATTGGCAAAATTAAGTGATTGTGTCTTAAATATCACAACCCGAGAAAGGCTTTACTCAAAGATCGCAAATTTCACGATTAATACGTCCGTTTGCTACCTACTGGATGTGCTGTATGGAATCGTCTTTTCGGAACATTATGAAAAAAATCTTCAGCATTTGATCGATATTGGCATGGCTTATGACAAACGTCCTACTTCCTCAACGATTATCGCTGAACCAACCTACGATAAAAATCTTCAATACAAAGACTCTCTGTTTCCGAATTAAACGGCTGACAAAAAGCGATCGCCCCACATGGCCGATCGCTTTTATGCATAAATAGCTCTTTTTAGAAAGTTTTCGCTAAACGAGAGCTGTGATCAAATCATCTGAACAAGCAACTTCATTTTTATCTGATTCAATAATATCTAAGTAATCAGCAGAATTTGTTACCAAAACAGGGGTCTCAATGTTGAAACCAGCTTTGATCAGCGCATCTTTGTCAAAGGTAATCAATTTTTGACCTCGAGTTACTCTATCTCCTTGCTTGACATGCGCTTCGAAGTATTGCCCATTGAGTTGAACGGTATCTAAACCGATATGGATCAACAATTCCAATCCGTTATCTGAGATCAACCCGATGGCGTGTTTCGTTGGGAACAATGTCATAACGGTACCATCAAATGGAGCAACGACTTCCCCTTTTGTAGGATGGATCAAGATTCCTTTACCTAAGATTCCTTGGGCAAAAGCTTCATCTTTGGCACTGCTTAAAGGTGCAACCGTTCCTTCGATAGGAGAACTAATGATTTCTTTACGTACAGACATTGTAGGTTCGCCTTCAGCAATTTCTTCGACTACTGTATTGTCTTTCCAGAATGCCATCGTCAAACCAAAACCAATCGCTGCAGAGATGGCGATAGCAATCAGTGAAGTCCACATGCCACTCGCATCTCCATCCGGTGTGATGAAGTTAAAGATCCCGAAAATACCAAGTCCGCCCATCGTGTAGCCCGTTACACCATTGACCATTAAGAACAGTCCACCGACAGCACCACCGATCATAGAATATATGAAAGGAGTCTTTTTAGGAAGAGTGATCCCATAAATAGCTGGTTCAGTTACACCAAAGATACCAGAAATGATCGCTGGCGGACATAATGCTTTCATCTTTTTGTCTCTTAATTTGAAATACATGGCAACGACAACTGCTGTTTGAGCAAAGCTAGCTCCGAAGGAACCTGTCAACACTTGGCTGAATCCTTGTTGCGTAACTTGCATGATCGCTAGTGGCACAACCGACCAGTGTAAGCCGAAGATAACCAATACTTGCCAGAAGAATCCTAGAATCAATCCATAAACCGCTGGCGAGAAGTCCATTAGCGCTTGGAATCCGGCACTCAAGAGATCTGTCAACATGCTGATGATTGGACCAATGATCAAGAACCCAACAGGTAAAGCAATCAGTAAGACGAAAAATGGTACCAAGAAAGTTTGCACGACACTTGGAATCACTTTTTTAGCAAGTTTTTGAATCTGTGCAGCAAATGCAATAATGAAAATGACTGGTACGACACTACTTGTATAGGTTGCCCCTACCCATGGAATACCTAAGAAAGTTTGATAGGCAGATTGTCCAAGTAAGCTATAAGGTGCTGCTGCTCCTTCTCCGGCAACTGCGGTAAAGGCTGTTTGCAGCGCAGTGCCTTGAATCGTTGGGTAGCATAGAGCGGCTCCAATAACGATACCGACCATCGGATTCAAACGGAATTTTTTTGCAGAAGTATAACCTAAAATAACCGGCATAAACATAAATATTGCATCACCGATCGCATTCAACATTACATATGTGCCTGATTCTGCTGTATAGTTGAACCAACCCTGTGTACCCAAAAAGACTAATAATGCATTAAACCCTTTGATCATACCGGCAGCTGCTAACGCACCTAAGAAAGGCTGGAAACAACCGCTGAGGATATCGATCAGACGATTGAAAATATTCCCTCCGGAACTTTCTTCTTCACTGTTTTCACTGATCCCCGCAACATCCACTACTTCTGCATAGACATCTGGCACATGATTACCGATAACTACTTGGTATTGACCGCCACTTTTCATCACTGTTACGACCCCATCCATATTTTTCAAGATGTCATCGTTCGCGATTCCTTCGTCTTTCAATTTAAACCGCAGCCGAGTGATACAGTGGGTCAAACTATTGATATTTTCTTTTCCGCCTACATTTGCCACGATTTTTTCTGCTAATTCATGATATTTTCCCATTTTTGTTTCCTCCAATTTTTGTTTGATTGAAGGTTTAGCCAACTGAATGTCACTATCCAAAAAATGCTTTACTATTCCCCAGTTTATTCTGGGATGACCTCCTTTCTTTTATGGTTAGCGATTCTTTTGCACCAATCGCGCAATATGAATCGTTAAATACAAACTTTCATCATTGGACATATCGTAACGATAATTCGTTACCAGAAATGATTTGATTTTTTGCACACATTGATAGGCGTTGCGATATTTTATCTTTACCATCTCAAGGAGCTCATCGTCAGTCTCTTCCGCATGGGTAGAGTGGTTCTGCATGCGGGAAACAAAAAAACGCAAATGCGTAGTAAAACGATAAAAATAAACCGATTCTTCATCGAAAGTTGTTTTAAAATAGTATTTGACGATATTGATGATATCTTGCATTGTTTTCGTCAATTCATAAAGATTGCTTTGATCATTGTTTTCTGTTTGAGCGTTTACCAAATGCAGTGCAATGAAACCCGCTTCATCTTCCGGCAACTCAATCCCATAGCGCTCACTAATTTTTTCAATCGTTCGTTTTCCGATTTTGAATTCATCTGGAAAAAATCGCTTGATGTCCCAGAGAAGAACATTTTTGACAACGATCCCTTTTTTGGCACGCTCGATTGCACTATGTAAATGATCAGGTAAAGAAATATAGATCGAATCGTTGATCGGTGAGGACAACTCTTCTCTTGCATATTCGATTACTTGGTTCGAAAGTTCCAAATATTCTAATGGCAAGTCGGCCAATAATTCCTGAAATTGGGAAGCAATCGTACGATTTTCTAAACGATATACTTTATCGATCGTTTGATCACTGATATCGTCACCAACTTTTTTCTTGAATGCGATCCCTCTTCCCATCACAATAATTTCGTTTTGTTTTTCATCAGTAGTTATCACGACATTATTGTTTAACACTTTACTGATTTTCATGTTTTACCCCCACTTGATTATTGACGTACTAACCTATTTTTATACGAGATAGCCATTCAAATCAATTTTGATCCATACTCCTTTTTTCCAGAAAAAAAACCTAATGAGAGCAGACCAAATAGCCTTACTTTCATCAGGTTTAGCTTGTTTATTCAACAATCACTATCCATACGAATGATTAACTTATCCTTATGATAGCAAACAGAGAAAACGCTGTCAATACATTGACCGAAAAAAGGATTCGTTATTTTACTTCCTCCCGATTCCTTTTATAAAATGAATCGATGAAAAACAAGAACCCCACATACCCGCTCCCAAGCCAACACCAACAAAGTGATGGAGTAATGGATACATGGAATTCTAGTAATTAGTTAGTGTCCACTGGAAGGAAACAGCAAAAAATATTTCCGACTGATCACACGTCACTGGACTGTAATTTATACATATCTGCATAAAGGCCTTGCTGTTTTAACAATGAATCATGGTTTCCTCGTTCGACGATACGTCCTTTATCTAAAACTAAAATCAATTCAGCATCCCGAATCGTGGATAATCGGTGGGCGATGGCAATCGTAGTTCTCCCTTGTCGCATATTCGCCAACCCTTCCTGGATCAATCCTTCTGTTTCGGTGTCGATATTGGCAGTAGCTTCATCTAAAACGAGGATTTTAGGATCAGTCACCATCGTTCTAGCAAATGAGATCAACTGTCGTTGCCCGCTGGAGTAGCTAGCGCCACGTTCAATCACTTTGGCATGATAAGTGCCCTCCAGTTTTTCGATAAATTTATCTGCTTGCACAAATTTCGCTGCTGCTCGGATTTGTTCTTCGCTGATTTCTGGGTTCAGTAAACGAATATTGTCAGAAATATCTCCATAGAACATGAAAGCATCTTGTAAAACCAATCCGACTTTTTTTCGCAATTCTTCGATCGTAAAATCGCGAATATCATGATCGTCAATCAAAATTTGTCCCTCACCAAATTCGTAAAAGCGCATTAAAACATTAATGATCGAGCTTTTGCCGCTACCAGTGTGTCCCACCAAAGCGACGGTTTCTCCTGGATAAGCAGTAAAGGAAATATTCTTCAATACATGATTTTCTCCATCATAAGAAAAACTGACATTACGAAATTCAATCTTTCCTTGTTCAATGACTTGATTCGCATCTGGATGTTGTTGTGGGGTAAATTCTTCATTATCCATGATTTTAAGAATACGGCTACCAGCCACCATGCCATCAGTAAAGACGCTGAGAAAATCCATCATCTGTGTCATAGGATTGAAGAAGCCTTGGACATAGGTGGTAAAAGCATAAATCAACCCCACTTCAATCGGAGAATGCAAAGCATCAAACCCAAACAATGTTAATGACATCGCAACTGCAATCGCATAGAGAAAATTGATGATCGGCGATAATAGCAACGAATTAGTACGAATCATTGCATACCTTGTCTTGAGGTATTCATCATTCGTTTCCTCAAATTCTCGGTTCAGACGTGCTTCTTGTCGGAACTGCTGGATAATCTGCATTCCCGAGATCGACTCGTTCAATTTCGTATTCAATTGACTTAATTTTTCTCGCATTTGACGATAGATTCGGGAGCTGAATTTTTGATAATACCAGATGACGATCATCAAAATAGGTAAGAAAATCAGATTCAATAAAGCAATTTTTACGTTGATCTGAAACATGGCGGCAAAAGAAGATAGGACTGCAAAAATACCAGTCAAAACCATCAAAAACACATACCAGAATTCATACAATGTTTCGGTATCATTGCTGACCCGCGACACAATCGAACCTGCCGGAGTCTGATCAAAATACCGCATACCTAAACTATGCAGCTTCTCGAATAACTTGGTCCGCACATATTGATACGTCTGCAAGGAAGCCATCGAGTATAGAAACCATTGAAAAAACCAGATGACTGCTTTGATGACTACCCCAAAGAAATAGAGACCCGCAAAGAAATAGATGATTTGATTGGTTGCTGACTGTTGTGTCAGATAGTTATCCATGAATGTCTGCAGAATTCTAGGCAGGAGAATGTTGACAATTGATAAGAGAAAAGCAAAGAAAATGGCTGCAAAAAATGTCTTCTTGAAGGGTTTTGCAAATTGTAACATCCGCTTGATGATCAATTTTTGCTCTTTAAATGGAATTGATTTTGACCATTCAGATTCTTGACGTTCCATTATACTTCACTCCCTTCAATTTTGGCTTCCAGTTGTTGCTTGTCCCACATTTTTTTGTACCAGCCATTTTTAGCTAACAGGGCTTCGTGGGTCCCTCGCTCGATGATTCTTCCTTCATCGATAACTAAGATCTCTTCGGCATGCTTCACACTACTTAGCCGATGCGCAGAAATAATCGTTGTTTTGTCTTTTCGATAGTCTCGCAATTTGTGCAAAATATCTTCTTCTGTTTTGGCATCGACAGCTGACAAGGCATCATCTAAGATCAGTAATTCTGGATCAACAATCAATGCCCGTGCGATGGACAACCGCTGTTTCTGCCCGCCAGATAATGAGACCCCTCGTTCACCGACCATTGTTTCGTATCCTTCTGGCAATGCTTTGATGTCATCATTGATTGACGCCAAATCAGCAGCCGCTTCAACCGCTTCTTGTGGTGCTTGGGGTACCGCAAAACGGATATTGTCTCGAATCGACATGGAAAAAAGAAAGTGATCTTGGGGAACATACCCGATAGAGCCCAATAATGCATTCAAAGTATATTCTTTGATGCTGTGCCCGCCAAAAAGAATGTCACCCTCATAATGATCATATTCCCGCATCAGCAACTTCAAAATGGAGGTTTTACCTGCACCGGTTTTGCCAACGATTCCTAATGTCTGTCCTTCATGTAAGGTAAATGCTATTTGTTGCAGCGTGATTTCTTCGGCATCATGATAGCGAAAAGCGTCTAACGCCACTTCAATTTTACCTTGAGCCGGCTCTTGGATCGCGTGTTTTTTTTCAACAATATGGGTTCTTTCCCCCAGCAATTCAGATACCCGATCATAGCTGGCATTCCCTCGTTCTAAAACATTGAACAGACGGCCAATGGCGAACATAGGCCAAACCAACATACCAATATAACTAATAAATGAAACCAATTGGCCAATCGATATCTCTCCTGACATGACAAAACGACCACCCACAATAATCGTTAAGACATATGAGACACCGATAATCAATGTAATGAAAGGATCAAAAAGTGCATCTAAAAAATTGACTTTACGGTTCTTGATGATGGCATCATCAATTTTGGCTTGAAAATCTTGAATATCTTCTGTCTCTTGCCCAAACGTTTTGATGACTTTTATCCCAGTAATACTTTCTTGCGCTTTGTCATTAATCGCTGAAAAAGCTTCTTGCGAATCACGAAAAGCATCATGTAGTTTGCTGCCTAACACTCTAGCCATGACCGCAAGAAATGGCAAAGGAATCAACGCAATCAAGGTCAGACGCCAATCGATAAAAAGGATCATGGCGATGATCGTTGCTCCTCCAGAGATAAACGAATCCGCAAAAGTTAAAATACCCGCCCCAGCAACGTTTTGAATGGCGTTCAAATCATTGGTGGCATGGGCCATCAAATCTCCAGTTCGATGTTTTTGATAGAAAAGATGATCCATTTTGGTGAAGTGATCGAATAATTGACGACGTAAGCTTTTTTCCAAGCGTGCAGCACTCCCCCAAATATTTATCCGCCAGACAAAACGAAAAATATATTGTGCTAATGCAGCGGCAAGCAAAATACCTATCCAAAATAAAATCGTTTCTATCGAAATCTCTTTTTCTGCGATCTCATCAATAATGATTCCGATCACTTTGGGTGGCGCTAATTGAACGAGAGCCACCAAAACCAATGCGGCTACTCCTATATAATAATGTTTCCTTTCTTGTCTAAAAAACCAACCTAACTTTCTAAAAATCGACATAACACCCTCCTATTATTCACTCCTGTTGACTATGATTTGAATCATCGAAATTTTCGGACTATTTTAGCAATGACTGACCTTCCGATGTAGTTACATTTCAATTCCTCGCGAAACACGTTTTGTTACCTACCCAACGATAGGCACAATTCATTTGCTCATCTACGCTTCGCTTACAGTTCTTCTAAGGGAAAATCACTAAGATGAACTTGCATGCCTCGCTGACGCGGTCAATCGCAGTGACTCGCAACACGAGGTATTCCTCCTCATCTGCTTATCTACGCTCTGCTTCGCTTACAGTTCTTCTAAGCGAAAAGCATTAAGATGAACTTGTCGCTGACGCGGTCAATCGCAGTGACTCGCAACACGAGGTATTCCTCCTCATCTGCTTATCTACGCTCTGCTTCGCTTACAGTTCTTCTAAGGGAAAATCACTAAGATGAACTTGCATGTCTCGCTGACGCGGTCAATCGCAGTGACTCGCAACAAAAAGCGAGCTGATGGGATCAGCCCGCTTTTTGTGCTAAAAAACCTATTTTTGGTTTTTCATTTGTTGCATCATTTGCCGAATCTTCTTCTCAGAAGGCTTTTGGCCCATTGACATCATCATCGAACGCAACATATCCTCATTAACGGGAGGATTTTTCTTCAGATAATCTTGCATATATTTACGCGCCAAAAAGAAGCCGCCGACAGCGCCTAATAATACCGCGATAACAGCGATCACGATTACAATTCCTAAACTAACCATTTGAAATCTCTCCTTTCTCTTGTACTCTCAATGAATCATTTTACTAGAAAAAAATACAAAAAGAAAGAGAGAAAGCAGGATTTCTCCAAAAACTTTCCCTCTATATATCAGCTTAATGCCACATCTCGTTTGTTGAACAACCAGTTTGTCAAAAAGTAGATCAATAAGCTGTATAACAAAAGTCCAACCGTCATTTCCCAATAATTCAAACCCGGATCAATTATTGCATTTTGCATATCCGTTTGATGCAATAATGTGGGAACGGTATCTTTGATATTCATAAAATTAAATGGATTCCACTTCAACCAAGGATATTTTTCTATCGCAAAAAGCATGATGGAGTTGATGATGCTGCTCCCGAACAACACAGCTACTCCTAATCCCACTGCCATACTTTGAGAGCGAATGACGGCAGAGATGAACAGAGTCATGGTCATATAAAATACAATCAACAGTAAATTCGTTGCTGCATAGACAAGAGCCACAACTATAGCAGGCAATTGATTATAATCCGTTGATGTGAAGGGAGATTCAGCTACCAAAAACAAATTGCTGGCAAGAAAACTGATTAGAAATAAAACCAGTGTGCCAAGCAAAGCAAATAAGAGTGTGTTGATGGCTTTTGCGGCTAATATCTGACTTCTTGAAAATGGCCGAATCAACAAAAACTTGATGGTCCCTCGACTAAATTCTTCTGCTACCGCTGAAGCTGCCACAATAACAACAAATAAATTCAAAAATGACGTCATGTCGCTTAGAAAAATAAATAGATCGTTGGCTTTAGTATCAGGCGAGCCTAAGCGGACCACATAGGTGAGTCCGAATGTTAAAACCACCAAAAGTCCCAACATGATCCATGTGGACTTTTTTTTCGTGACTTTGATCCATTCATTTTTTATTAGTGTCCTCATTCTAGAGCCCTCCCTCTTCCGTCCAAGCCAAAAATGTTTCTTCCAGCGAAGATTGCTGCAATTTCATTTCCTTTAAACCAATCCCTGCATTAACGAGGGCAGCAGCGATCTCAGAACGATTATCCGTTTCAAGTGAAATCTGTAATCCATCAGTCAAAGCAAGCCCATCGATTTGGAATTTAGTCTTCAAGACATTTAATGCTTCCTGATCGTCATCTGTTTTGATGATCAGTAGGCTTTTTTCTGCCTTCAAGGTATCCATCGCGACTTGATGGGTCACTTTCCCTTTTTGGACAACGATCAGATGATCTGCAATCTGTTCGATATCACTTAATTGGTGACTCGATACTAAAACAGAAACACCCTGTTCTCTTAACATGAGAATCATTTCCCGAAACTCTCTCATACCCTTTGGGTCAAGTCCGTTCATTGGCTCATCTAATACTAAGAGAGTAGGACGATGGATTAATGCCTGCGCCACACCCAATCGTTGGCGCATCCCTAGTGAATACGTTTTGACTTTTTGATTGATATATTCTTCTAAATGAACTTGGCGAATCAAGTCATCCATCTCAACTGCCGTCATTTTTGTCTTCGCCATGCGCTGGTACTGCATCAAATTCTCGTAACCAGTCAGATAATTGTAGAACTCAGGATTTTCTACAATCGCTCCTACCGAGGCAATGGCTGCTTTAAAAGACGTTTCTAGGGAATTCCCCATGATCGTAATTGAGCCTTTATTGTGCTTCATTAAGCCAACGATCATTCGAATAATCGTCGTCTTACCCGCACCATTCGGTCCTAATAACCCGACCACTTGCCCTTTTTCCACTGAGAAAGAAGCATTATCAATGATTTGCTTGGTTCCAATCAGTTTCGATACATTTTTCAGTGTTAGTATTTCTGTCATTTCATCCCTACTTCCTATTCGCTATTTTTTTACTTTCATGATAATAGTTATTACTACCATCCCACTAGAGTATTAAAAAGTCAACAGGAAAAAGAATGATCTTTTCAATTTGGTCTTCTTACTTCCGAATGAAATTCAAAGAATACGAGCCAGCTTCATCAAATTGGGATTTTAAATTAATGACATGATTTAATAAAAATAAACGTAGTAGAAATCAAATTATCATTTAACAAATGAGGGAATTGGACTGAACATATAAATTTATAAAGAGGTGTTTTCTCCGAAATGTGAATAATTCACCTGCTGCTAGGAAAACTGATGGAAACTTAGGCTGTCAAAAACCTGTTTATGCTTTTCGCTCCGAATTTTATGAATCTTTTCTTTCAAACGTTCCCAGTCACTGCTGGTGGGCTGACCATTCCAATAAAAAATCTCCATTTGTTTGTTTGCCCCTAGCTGGCGATAGATCGGGTAATCACTGATTAGAATATCTGGTTCATCAACTGAAGGAACATGCTGGATTGCTCGATGGGAGGTGTTCAACAATCGATTTTTGATCCATAATTCTTGTGTCTTGCCAAATTTCGATTGAATAGAAAAAGTTACTGGACGCTCATATTTAATAAAGACTGTTCGAACGAGCATGCAGTATTGAAAGATAAGACGATCATTCTTCTTTGCAAAACCAACAAGTGGAGGGATTTCTCTTTTTATTGCGATCAAAAATCGTCTCATCGTTGGGTACATGACTGGAAAATAAGCTTCAAGCTCACTTTCCCGCGTTTGTTTTCCAAACCCATCTATTTTATGTTCTGTTCCAAAAACTGATGAGTAGGAATGAATCATGAGTAAGTTGACCAATAAATAATTTTTTTCTTTCGAAGTGAGTGCCAAATCAAAGTATGCAGACAGTTTGTCAATAATGATCTCCTCAGTCGAATACTGCTCATTATCAAACCAATCCTGATGGATTTCAGTCAGATCCTCTTCCAAATATGTATTCATTACTGCAAACATAAAATAAAGAAAACTGATTTCTTCGTCCGTGAGATCACTCACAGCGTAAACATTTGCCTGAAAAAAAGGTGCCAGTATGCATTCGGTGAACTTTCTTTTAGTCATCAATGGATGCTCGAAAGTCGTTATTTCATCAGGAATTTCTACGATAAAATGTTGCTGTTTGATTCGCTGCAATGAAATAGCCAGCAGAGATAAAAATTTATTGCAATCAATTTTTCGCATGTAAGGAGCGTGACGCTCAATTTGAGTAGCAATAGTTTGCTTGTCCCTTATCGTTGCTAAAAGATCTGAATCCGTTTCATCAAACAACTGCCAATACATGACATGATAAAAATAACGTATGTAGTACTCTTTTCCTTCAAGTGGATTTCCTTTTCTTAAACTGTATGATAAATGATAATTTGCTAACACTTGATTCAATTCAGTCAATTTTCTTTGAATCGTCCGTAAACTGCTATATGTCTCTTGGCTTAATTGCTCTAATGAGTGGTACTTTCCCTTAAACAACAAATCAAGAAAGGTAAATCCGACAGTTCTTTCCACCAAGATTGCATAAACTTTGCTTAGCAGAAATCTAGGTGAAAATTCTATCTTGATAGTTTTTGATTCTGATTGATAATTAACCGTATACTCAGAATATTGCTCCTGAAATAGTTCTACCTGTTGAATAACAGACAATAGCTTGCTAGTTTTATAGTTAAACACAGCCATCAGCTCTTTGGTTGAATAAGTTGTTTGATTCCTTTCATAACAATAGGTGAGAAACTGGTTGATTTGTTTTTCTGTTGTGTCAAATAATACATGAAACACTGATTGACCCTCGCTTAAATAGTTATTCAAACTTTGCCTTCATTTAAGTTTGATTTCATCTGGACAAGTAAAAAGATCTTACAATATTGTAAGTTAGTGAATGTTTTGCGATCATACCACTTCAAAGGGACGATTGTCAAACTACCCGTCAAAGTCTTTTATTAAAAAATATCAGCTCAACAAATCTTGCGATTTGTTGAGCCGAATAAATTGTAACTGTTCATTTCTGGGGAAGAAATTTCCAATCATTTTGCTTGTGCTGCCTTTTTGCGACAATCTCTCAAGAGAGTTTACATGCCAATCTGTCTATTCTTTATTTACTTCATTATCAGCAGCGACTGCTTTTTTATTTACAATATTAAATGAACTTCTTAAATGTCTTTTTCTGTTCTGAGTGTTTGTCCTGCCACAATTAATTTTCATCATTATTATCGTATGAGGAAAGACTATTGGGATTGCTCGTCTCCTTAAGTATACTAGTGTCAATGCTGGAACTCTCAGAAGAAGACGGTAGATCAACAATAATCCATTTACTTGGCTTTAAATTCTCTATAGTTGTAACGTCACCATCGTAAACAATCACTAAATCCACTTTGTTTTTACACTTGATCTCAGACATTGGTAAATCTCCACGAATTCTTAAAAAATTCTCAATACCGGAAACCCATTCTACATTCGTTAAAGTCGTTTCACCAATGACCTTATTCTCAGTACCCTTACCATCCCAACCATAAGTTAACACTGCTCGAACCGATTTGGCTGATCGTGTTTTATTCGGACGAATAGGTATCGTGATCCACTTTGACTGCTCATCATAAATGATACGGTTCGTTCGTAAAGTCAAAGATAGTTTACTGGGAGCTCGTTCATTTGCCAAACTATCTATTTTAAAGAAAACAATAAATAAAATAATAAAAAAAGCAATCAACAAGGGGATTTTATTCATTTGCCTCACTTCCTAAATCTATTTCAGGTTAACTTGATAATGAGATTATAGTAGTTTTTTTAGGTAACCACGCGCCAAAAAAAAGACAGAATCAGGTGGAAATTGGCATTTTTCAGAAAACAACCAAAAAAGACTGACACAAGAAAGACAAAAAGTCGCAGTGAATTCTTCGAAAAATCCAGCAGCAAACTACCACTAACTAGATCAATATTTTGTCTCTTCTTATGTTCAGCCTTTTAAATCTGTAAGGATATTAGATTTGAAGCGATACATTCACACGTTCATCCAATCTCCAATTCATTTTTTCTTTTTATTTTCGTTTATAGATAACGTAAGAAATCAAAAGCATGCCCCCGAGAATCATCCATTTATCATTGGTCATTCCGGTTTGCGGTAATTGAGGATTCCCTCCATTCTTTGGCGGTGCCCCACTCTGACTTACTTTAGGAACGGATAATGAAGAATTGTCCACGCTATTACCATTACTGTTGGAAGTCGCACTCTCGCTACTTATACTATTGGTCGTACTTTCGTTACTTGTGCTACTTGTTGTACTTTCACTGCTTTCACTGCTTGCGGTCGTGCTTTCACTACTTGTGCTACTTGTTGTACTCTCACTGCTTTCACTGCTTGTGGTCGTACTTTCACTACTTGTGCTACTTGTTGTACTCTCACTGCTTTCACTGCTTGCGGTCGTACTTTCACTACTTGTGCTACTTGTTGTACTCTCACTGCTTTCACTGCTTGCGGTCGTACTTTCACTACTTGTGCTACTTGTTGTACTCTCACTGCTTGCGGTCGTGCTTTCGCTTGAAGTGCTCGTTTCTCCGGTACCACTGCCCCCGCCTCCATATTTCGGCGTGTAGCCAGTAGTTGTGTGGACTGCTGCTGAATCATTGATCAATGCTTGAATGGTTCCCTTGTTTGTATATTGCTCCAAAGACCCATCAGTTTCTGTTTTATAGGTGATATAGATTCTCTCACTCGTATCCCGCAAAGGAATTTCAAAAGTGCCGTCTGAATTAAGCATAATTGGGACTTGGTCAACATAAGTGGGATTAGTTACGCTTGGACCATACACCACTCGTGCCATGGTGCTGATCAATGCTTGATGGGGTCCAAGAGTATCAACGAATCTCCCATTTTTAATTGAAACCTTATTCGTATCATAAGAATTGATATAAATACGCCAATCAATCGTTCGTTTGGGTTCTTGTGTGCCTAGATACAGCCCTTGTTTCGTAAGTAATGCACCTGTTCCAGTATCCTCAACCCCTCGAATAAATAAAGGAATTGTCTTAATTCCATTAACTGTTTCAAAATCGAGTTGATTGATCTGATCGACAGTAATGTCTTCACTAAATTTTGTCCAAAAGTAAAAGTCTCCATGCACATTGTTGTTCTGCTCAACAAACTCAGTAAATACAAAAGTAAGCTGATTCCCAACTTGGGTGACATTTACTACTAAATGACCGTTCTCATCATACAGTTCATAGCTATTATTGACACCTTCAATCTCTACTGGGAGGATAATCGTCGCTTTGTCCCCGGCCTTTAAGTCACCTAATCCTTCGAGACTCCATTTGAGATCAATTCTGAAAGATTCGTCTTCATCTAAAGTCGTCACTTCTTGATTCTGACTATTGACAACGGATACATCAGTGATTAAGTTTGCCCCCACATCCGTCTCTCCATATACGATTTCCATACCGGTAAAAATGGGGATAGTTAGCAACAGAGCAACAAGTACTTTTGCAATCTTTGAAAGCATGTGATCCCTCCCTGATAGTTAATAGGTCACCGTCAGTATAATTTATGGAAAATTCAGAAGCAAATCATACGAACTGTGCGAGTTATATCACAAGGCAGGGCTTCACTTTCAAATTAATCATCTGCTTTGCACAGAAAAAAACCTATCACTCAAACAAAGCGATAGGTTTTGGAAAAAGACTGACTGATTATTCTGTTGGATCTGCATAGCGATCAATTTGTTGATTATAACGTAGTTGACAACAAATATAAAAAATAACTTGGAACAATAAGTAAATACCTACGATTTCACCATAGAACTGCCAAACGGGCAATTCAACTAATAAACGCAGTGCGGTCATCGCAACAGCAAAATGAATCATTGCCACGATAGTTGGCAAAAAATACATAACTTGTAGCTGATGACGCAGAATTTTATGCCGTTCTTTTGGTGAAACACCAAGCACATGCAAGGAGCGATGGTAAGCGCCGTCCTTGTCAAGATCCGCAAACAGGCGGAAATAGATGATTGATGCAGAGAAAATAAAGAAAACGGAGCCCAGTAAAACAGTGATCATTAAAATGAGACCATTGCCTTGACGTGTTTCCTGGAAAACTTTGTATTTTGATTGATAACCAATATGAGACGGAATGCCTTCAAGTGCTTTTGACCACTCTTCATCGGACATCTCGTTGACTTTGTCTGCTCCTAATTCATCGTAGATAGCGGATACTTTTTCATCTGTTTCTTTATTTTCTTGATCGATTTGCTGATTGATACCATCCATTAACGTAGGATCGTCTGCCCACTCGGGGTAATCTAACCAAACAAATCCTCCCGAATCTTCAGAATCATCAATTTCTTTTTGCCACTTCTCAAAAGTTTGATCAGTTACAACACCAAGGCCAAAATAGTTCAACGAAAGCATTGAGGGACTATGAACGATCGTCATATCTTGCTGAAAATCGCTATCTCCGCCAATTTCCAGCGGATACACATGTTGTCGTTGGCTTTGGTCAACCGACAACAGTTCTTTACGTCTTGAATAATTGCTGCTAAGTTCAAGCACTTGATCATCCATAACAGGTTCAGCTTTTTCTCCGATTTGGCTCATCAATTTGCGATAATCACTTTCTCGCATCAATGAAAATGCATTGTTCATGTAATATGGATCAGTAGCAATCGCTGGATTTTCAAGATTTGTGTAGGTCTCAATGAGATCCACTTGTTCCATAACCGGATGATAGCCTTGCGCTTCCAATTTTTCTTTCACTTCAAAAGCCTTCGTTTTACCTATTTCATCTTTTTCGTATTCCGAAAAAACATACGCTACACTAATTCCTTGAATCGAAGAAAACGAAGTGTTGCCAATCGCCATCATTACTGCTATTCCTACAAAAGCCACTGATGTACTAATGGCGATCAGACTGTACATTGCCGCATTGTCCCGCATACGAAAAATCCATTCACTAATCGTTAACAAGCGTGTTCCTTGTAAAAAAGAAGGACTTCTTTTAAGTTGTTTCAATAAGTAAACACTAAACTGATAGAAGGACAAGATCGTGCCTGCTACCGTCAACAAAACGCCTAATAAAAGAATCAAAAAACCGTCAGCTTTGAAAGAAAAATAAAACACACATCCGTAGCCGACAAAGAGCAAAAGCACCCCAAGGAATGCATAGATCCGACGACTCACAGGCTCCGGCCTGGGCTTCTCGTTTTCTTTGATCAATGATATGATCTTTTCCCCTTGTAAAGCACGCGTACTAAAAAATGAGATCAGCAGGAACATCAAAAGATACACGCCGATTGTTAATCCCAAACTAGTCAATGGAACCATAAAAGACAATCCGCGATTGAGATGCATCACATTCTGAGCAACAAGCAATAATAGCTTTGTTCCCAAAATTCCTAAGCCAACCCCTAGAAAGGTGGCCAGCGATCCTAATAGCGCATTTTCAATAAATAGAATCCTTCGCAAATCCTTCTCTTCAATCCCTAAAATGAGATAGATCGCGAGATCGCGTTTGCGACGTTTTAAGAAAACAACAAAGGTGTACCAAAGAAACATCAAAGATAAAAATGCAATTACTACTAAAGCAACCGCTAATCCCATCTTAGCTAGACTGGAAATGGTATCGCTCGCTGACAAGTTTTCTTTTAGTTGCGGATGGAGCAAAAGCAGACTAAATATATAAAAAACCATGGCAGCAAATGTACTGCTTACGAAATAAGCAGCATAGGTGCGGAAGTTACCTCTTAAATTACGAATGATCAACTGTCTGAAATTCATGACGGCGACCTCCTAGATGTGCAAGAACATCAAGAATTTTTTGGTAAAATTGTTGCTGATCACTTCCGCGATAGGCCTCATTGTAAAGTTTGCCGTCTTTGATGAAAACAACACGATCAGAGAAACTTGCGGAATAGGGATCATGGGTAACCATCATCGTTGTCACTTGTCGCTGTTTGTTCATTCGGCTCAAAATTTCCATGACATCACGGGCTGCTTTAGAATCTAGATTACCTGTCGGCTCATCCGCAAGCAACAGTTCTGGCTGATGTATCAGCGCTCGAGCAATCGCAACACGCTGCTGTTCTCCACCGGACAACTGATAGATCCGTTTTTTTCTTTTGTCATTGATTCCTAACTCTGTCAAAAGCGCTTCACAGCGCCGTTTCATCTCATCAACCGGTACTCGATCCAATGTTAAGGGCAGCATAACATTCTCTGCCACATTTAGCGGAGACAATAAGTTATAATTTTGAAACACGAAACCTAACTGTCGGCGTCTAAACTCAGCAAGCTGTTGTTTTGGCAATGTCAGCGGTTGGGCGCCATTGATGATGACCGAGCCGGATGTTGGTTGATCCAGAGTCGCAACTAAATTCAGCATGGTGGTTTTACCACTGCCAGAAGGACCCATAATGCTAATAAATTCTCCGGCAGGCACTTTGAGATCAATTTGTTTCAACACTTCCACAGATACTTCACCAGTATACGTTTTAGTGATATTTTTCAACTCTAGTAAAGCCATAGCACTCACTCCTTTGCTGTCAGTGTAACAGGTTTTCTGAAACAAACTTATCGATTGTTTGAAAGATAACTTACAATTTTGTAAGTTTCGTTAGCTCTCGGGAAATTCTAATTGCAGGACAGTCCCTTGACCGACTTCAGAAGCAATCGTAACCGTAATCGAGAGTTTTTGACTAATGAGAGAGACTAAATAGAGTCCCATACCGGTAGCTTCTCCCCGCTGCCGTCCATTGTCACCGGTATAAAAAGGTCGGAACACTCGTGGCAAATCTGCCGCTGAAATGCCACAACCTGTATCTGTAATCGTCAGACTTCTGTTCGCATCATCTAATGCAAAAGTGACTGTTGCTTTGGGATTCGAGTATTTGACGGCATTACTGATCAATTGAAAAAGTAGAATCTGCAACCATTTTTTGTCTGTTGTTATCCAAAAATCAGTCTCATCCTTAATTTTCGGATAAATTTCATGCCGGATGAAATTGCGCTTCTGTTCACCGATGCTTTGCTTGATCAATGCTAATAAGGAGGTTGATTCAATCAAAAAGTCTTCTTCAAAATCTTCCAGACGAACAAAATTCAAGGCTGTGGCTAATCCGCTTTTCAAACGATCCGTCTCTGCTAAAAGATCGTAAGGGTCAATTTGACTACTCTCTGCCATCAGTTCTAGGACTGAGACTGGTGTTTTCATTTGATGGACCCAGATATTCATAAATTTGATATGGGTTTGATGATGGGCATCAATCGCTGCTAGTTGCTCTTGTACATGATGATGGTCGTCATCTAAAAGCTTTTTGACTCTTCTAGCTAAGTAACCAGCGCTTCTTCCAGATAATCCTGTTTTTAGATAGTGGTAGAAACTGCGATTGGCGAGATAATCAATCGTGAAAACTCCTATCGCTAACAAGCCCACTAATAGTAAGCCATAGCCGATCACAAAACCATTGCGATACCCATCTAACCAAACGAGCAAAAGGATCAAAGCAATCGACATCCCAAATAAAGCAATTGCTGGTAATTGAACTTTCAAATATTCTTTCATTCTGGTCTCCCTGCAATAAAAAGAGCATAACCCTTTCCACGAATCGTTTGGATTGGTTCATCAAGACCGAGACTTACCATTTTTTTTCGCAGACGACCAACATTTACTGACAATGTGTTATCATCTACAAAACGTTCATCGTCCCATAATTTATTCAAGATCTGTTCTCTGGAGACCATTTCTGGATAAGCCATCATTAGTAAAGTAAGCAATTCTCCTTCACGAACAGTTAACACTTCTTCCTTTTCTAGATAATTCATCTTTAAAGCCTCAGGATAATAAATCAATTCCCCAGCTTTTAGTTGGCGAGCACGATTGCTCTGTGCATAGTCTCCATATACTCGCCGAATATGACTTTTTATTTTTGCTAAGAGTAATTCATAAGAAAACGGTTTGATCAGAAAATCATCTGCTCCATACTCAAGTGCCATCACTTGATCCATATTACCGTCACGAGCCGAAATAAACAAAATGGGTACCAAGGATTGCTCGCGGATTTTTTGACACCAATAAAAACCATCAAAAAAAGGTAAATTAACATCTAACAAAACCAAATCTGGCTCTATTCTATGAAATTCTTCCAAGATCTTTTCGAAATCCTGCGGAATAAAGGTCTCGAAGGCATAGCGAGACAGCTGACTTTCAATCATTTTGACTAATGACTTGTCATCTTCAATTAGAAATATTTTCACAGTGCACCTCCTGAAGTACTTCTAGTTTACCAAAAGCAACGGATCACTTCCTTAAAAAAATCAGAAAAAGATTGTCTACTTATTTATTGTAAGCAAAATGATTTTATAGTATACTATTTCTCGTGACATGTTAAATATATCTAAAAGGTGGAAAATTGATGAAAAATGTTTTAGTTGTAAAAGCAAATAACCGTCCTGACGGAGTATCTGCAAAAATGTTCGATACTTTTGTAGAAAATCTAGATCGAACAGCAGTAGATGTAGTTACTTTTGATGTTTACGCACAACCAATGCCTTATATCGGACAAACATTGTTCGAAGCATTCGGAAAATTAGCACAAGAACAAGATTTAAACCAAGAAGAACAAGAATTGATGACCGTCCGTCAAGACGTCATGAATAAATTTGCAGCAGCAGATACGATTGTCTTTGCATTTCCTATGTGGAACTTGACGATTCCTGCGGCATTGCACACATTTATCGATTATATTTTCCAAGCCGGTTTCACTTTCTCCTACAATGAAGATGGATCTATGAACCAATTATTGAAAGACAAAGAAGTTGTCTTGTTAAATGCCCGTGGCGGTGTTTACTCAGGTGAAATGAGCGGCATGGAAAGTGCTGTTACATTTATGGAAAAAGTATTTGGTGGTATGTTTGGCATGACGATCAGCGATGAAGTAATCATTGAAGGTCACAATGCAGACCCTTCAAAAACAGAAGAAATCATTGCAGCCGGCCTAGAAAAAGTGGCAGAAGCAGCAAAAAAATTCTAATAAAAAATTAAAAATCTCAGGAATGATAAGCGAACCAACAATGCGAACTAGCAGTTATGGGACAGCTTTATTCCTGAGATTTTTTTATTACTGTTAAACAAGACCGTCTTTCCAATCAAGTGGTAAAAGCTGAGCAAGCGGCAGACTGCCCGCCTTCGTCAAGACTTGCGCAGAAAGATTGTCTTCAGACAGCTGACTGAGAAACTCGCGGCAACGACCACAAGGTGAGATCGGATGCCCCTGCCAGTCCACAGCCACAACTTTTGCAATGTGATGTTCTCCCGCAGTGATCATAGCTGCTGCAGCTGCATGTTCTGCACAAAAACCCATAGAACAACTAGTGTCAATGCACACTCCAGTAAAAACGTTCCCTTCTCTGGTAAGGATGGCTGCTGCAACACCGCCGGATTCTGCCCAGGGAGACAGTTTTCTTGGTGCAATCTTCGCTTGGGCGAAAGTAATCAATTCATCAAACTCCATCTATTCCTCCTGCTAAACCCATTCTTTCTTCAATAATCGAAACAGTTCCAGACTAGGTTAGACTGTTTTTACGCCATAGGATAATGTGGTTCATTGCTCCATGATCTTAGTCAACAAGTCTGGATCAAACGTTTGTTGCTGCAGCATGGCGATTTCAAAACCATAAGGAGCTTTTTTATTCTTTTTGTCTTCTCCAACATAAGGAGTTTCTAAAATTTTAGGGAGTTGTTTCAATTGTTCATGATGGACGATTTTACTCAATGCTTCAAAACCAATCGTTCCAAAACCAATATTCGCATGCCGATCTTTATGGCTGCCTTGGGGATTTTTGGAATCATTGACATGGATTACTTTTAAACGATCCAGTCCAATGACCTTATCAAACTCATTTAAGACACCATCAAAATCTTCTTTGACGTTATATCCAGCATCATTGGTGTGGCAAGTATCAAACGTCACCGAAAGCTTCTCATTCAGCGTAACACCATCAATAATTGCAGCAATTTCTTCAAAACTGCGTCCGATTTCCGTTCCTTTACCAGCCATCGTTTCTAAAGCAATCTGAGCCGTTTGCCCTTTTTCCAAGACTTCGTTCAATCCTTTGATGATTTGCTTGATACCTGCTTCTGGCCCTGCACCAACGTGAGCTCCTGGATGCAATGTGATTTGCGTTGCGCCCAATGCCTGTGCTCGTTGAATCTCCGCTTGTAAAAACGACACCGCAAAGCCAAAATTTTCTGGTTTGATGGTATTTCCCAAATTAATGATATAAGGTGCGTGGACAACAATATTCGAAATGCCTGCTTTCGTCATGAAATCTTGTCCAGCAGCAATATTCATCTCTTCAATTTTCTTACGACGGGTATTTTGTGGAGCCCCCGTATAAATCATAAAGGTAGTTGCTTGGTAGCTTGCTGCTTCCTCTGCCGCTCCCAGCAACATTTTTTTTCCACTCATGGAAACATGTGATCCAATTAACATTGATTGTCTTCCTCCTAAAAATAAGTCTTGTCTATTATGCGAAAAAACATTCATTCATGCTAGTTTTTTGCTTGCCGTTTTCTTTGATTTTATCCACTATATTAAGCCAATCCAAATAAAATCAGTACGAGTGTCATGAGAGGCAAACTAATCAAGAAACTGATAGAAGACACATAGCCGACTGCCTCTTCCTCCATACCTGCCAATACAGAATTGATCACACCGAATAAAGGAATTGGAGCAAATACCAGTAAACACAACACGGGCTTCAAAAAAGCGGGAAGAGGTAAAAAGAAAAAGCAGAGAAATAATAGCAAACCGATTCCATAACGCAAACTCAAAATCTTTCCTACCGTTGCAGCAGCATGTTTCGGTAAACGAAAATCTAAAAACAAACCAATCATGAACATCGATAGAAAGGTATTGGCATTACCGATAGGTTGGACTAGCTGGATCACCCCTTGCGGTAATGAGAGCCCAAAGCTGCGAATCAGCAACATGAATAAATAGCAAGTAAAGGTTGGCGATCGTAATAAATTAAGAATGATTTTTCCTGGCTCAAAAACTGTCCGTTTCCCGATTAGATACTCAATCAAAATGGTGGTGCCTCCTGCCAACATAATACTGTTACCCATATCAAACAATGAAATCAAGGGGATTCCTAATGGATAAAAACTTTGTGCAAAAGGAATCGCGAAATTTCCGATATTGAATCCGGAGCCACAATACATCGAAAACTGACGTAACACATCATTCTCTTTTTTGGTTAGGAAAAAGGCAGTCATAATCTGCACGAACGTGATGATTACCGCAATTAAAATTAATGCCAGTGCGTCCATTTGGATCTGCATATCGGCAAGATTAAGAATGATTGCTGCTGGCAGAGTGACATTGAGGATCACCCGAGACAGAATAGATCCATCCGCTTTTGATAGGACCTTTAGCTGTTTAAGAAAATACCCCAAAAAGATCATTGCAAAGAGACCAGCGGCATTCAAAAATAATTGTCCCATAAACGATCTGTTTCCTCCTCTATTGATTTGAAAAAAAGCGAACCCACTCAGCGGTTCGCTTTTTACTCATTTCACTCTCTAGCAACTGGCTAAAATGTCAACAAGAAATATTTTTTCTTCCCACGGCGAATAACAACATATTTGCCGCCGATACGGTCTTCTTCGTTGATCACGTAATTTAAGTCTTGTTGGCGTTCGCCATTCACATAGATTGCCCCGTTTTGGATATCTTCCCGGGCTTGTCGTTTCGATGCTTCGATTTTCGAAGTAGTCAACAATTCTACAATGTTTAACTCATCATCATTCGAGACTTGATAGGTTGGGACCCCTTTGAATCCTTGTGCAATTTCGTCAGCAGACAGTCCTTTGATATCCCCATTGAACAAGCTTTCAGAAATATGAACAGCTTGCTCATATGCTTTTGCACCATGAACTAATGTGGTCACTTCTTTGGCCAACGCTTTTTGGGCAACTCGTGTTTCTGGTGCAGCTAAGAATTCTTTTTCAATTGCTGCAATTTCTTCAAGGGATAAGAAAGTGAAGTATTTCAAGAATTTCACAGCGTCACGGTCATCCGTATTGATCCAAAACTGATAAAATTCGTAAGGTGTTGTTTTGTCGGCATCTAGCCAAACTGCATTCCCCTCAGTTTTACCAAACTTGGTACCATCTGCCTTAGTAATCAAAGGCATCGTCAAACCAAACCCTTGGACTTCTCGTTCGCGACGTAGCAGTTCAATTCCTGACGTGATATTTCCCCACTGGTCACTGCCTCCAAGTTGCAATAGACAGCCATGTTCATCATAAAGATTTAGGAAGTCATAGGCTTGCAGCAATTGGTAAGCAAATTCGGTATAAGAAATTCCCGTTTCAATGCGGCGTTTTACGCTTTCTTTGCTCATCATGTAGTTGATGGTAAAGTTCTTCCCCACATCACGTAGGAAATCGATCAATTTTAATTCGCCTAACCAGTCATAATTATTGGCTAAAATTGCTGGATTCGTTTGATCCTCAAAGTCAATAAAACGAGACAATTGATTTTTGATACTTTGAGACCATTCCTTGACGGTATCTAATGTATTTAATTGCCGTTCTTGGTCCTTGAAAGATGGATCCCCAATCATCCCTGTTCCTCCGCCTACTAATGCAATAGGAACATGTCCTCGTTGTTGGAAACGGCGCAGCATCAAGATCGGTAAAAGATGGCCAATGTGCAAACTATCAGCGGTTGGATCAAACCCAATATATAGTTTCACAGACTCTTCGTTTAATTGTTTGATCAATGCACTTTCGTCAGTAGTCTGATGAACCAGACCACGACCTTTTAATTCTTCAAAAAAGTCTGAACTCATTTTTTTTCCTCCTAAATCATTACTCACTGTTCATATTAACTGAAAATCCGCCTAAAGAAAAGCCTTAATCCCATTTTGGATCAATCCCGTATTTGTTATAATTTGATTGTGATAACGAGCAAAACTATCCAAGTGCGTTGATTTTTGCTATAATACAACGGAATCTATTCTAATATCATTGAGGTGACCATTTTTGCCCCAAAATAAGAAAAAACAACCAAAATCTCCAAGTACGAAAAAGAGCTGGTTTTATTTCAATATCAGCTTGCGCGTGCTCCATTCGCTCTTTTTAGTCGCAATTTCCTTTTTGATTCTGGGCGGTTCACTCGCACTAGGTATCGGTGTTGGCTATTTTGCATTTTTAGTAGAAGATACCGCTGCCCCGTCAAAAGAAGAACTGCAGCAAGAATTAACTGACATCACAGAGACTTCACAGCTAGCTTATGCGGATGGTAGTAAAATCGCCACGATTCGATCAGATCTGATGAGGACATCGGTTTCTTCAGATAAAATTTCTGATTATCTCAAAAAAGCGATCATTGCAACAGAAGACGAATATTTCAATCAGCATAATGGCGTCGTTCCTAAAGCGGTCGTCCGTGCCCTCCTCTCTGAAGCAACTGGCTTTGGTGGTGGCGGTGGATCGACATTAACTCAGCAATTAGTCAAACAGCAAATTCTCTCAAGCGAAACTACTTTTAAACGCAAAGCCAATGAGATTCTCTTGGCGATGGAAGTCGAAAAGTTTTTCTCTAAAGATGAGATAGTCACAATGTACTTAAATATTTCACCATTTGGTAGAAATAATAAAGGGCAAAATATTGCCGGCGTGCAAGAAGCGGCCCAAGGAATATTTGGCGTCAATGCTGCCGATCTTACACTGCCCCAAGCTGCTTTTATTGCTGGATTGCCACAAAGCCCGATCGTCTATAGTCCGTACACGAATACTGGTGAAATCAAAGAAAATCTCAGTGCCGGTTTAGATCGAAAAGACTTCGTCCTCTTTAGTATGTATCGTAATCATGACATCTCAAAAAAAGAATACGACGAAGCAATGGCTTATGATTTGAAACAAGACTTCAAAAAACAAGAAGCCATTGAGCAGACCGATCAGAGTTTCCTCTATTATACGGTTCTCAATGAAGCCAAAGATATCATCGCTAAACAATTGGCGGACGAAGATAAAGTTAGCGCAGAAGAATACAGTAAAGAAGAAACCTATCAGAAATATTTAGAATTAGCACAACAAAAATTAGTCAATGGTGGTTACACAGTTACCTCTACCATTGATAAAAACATCTATAATGCCATGCAAGACGCTGTGTCCAAATATGGCTATATGCTGGATAACTGGGGCGATGCGCCCATTGAAGTTGGGAATGTCATGATGGATAATGCAACAGGCCGTGTGCTTGGGTTCATTGGTGGTCGCGATTATCAGCAAAATCAATTCAATCATGCGTTCGATGCCCAAAGACAAGCTGGATCAAGTATTAAGCCAATGCTCGTTTACGGTCCTGCCATCGATGAAGGCTTGATGGGTTCTGAATCAATGGTCTCTGATTACGCAGCTAAATGGCGCACTGGTGAAAATGCGGATGAACCAATCGTTAACGCGACAAATAAGGGAACCAATACCTTTATGTCGATTCGAGAATCATTAGAAGTCTCTAGTAATATCGCTGCGACAAACATTTTTCAAGACATTTGGGAGCAAGAAGGTGACCCATTCTTCTCTTATAAGAATTATTTGAGCAAGATGAACTATCCTGAAGACAATAGTTGGGCTTATGAGTCTGCTCCTTTAGGGGTCACCAATGTAACTGTTTTAACTCAGACCAATGGATTCCAAACGTTAGCAAACAAAGGCGTTTACCAGGAAGGTTATGTGATTGAATCGATCAAGAACAACGAAGGCGAAGTCTTGTATCAGCATGAACAAAAACCAGTTCAAGTCTTCTCTGAAGCAACAGCATCAATCATGAATGACATGATGCGCAGTGTAATTGACGAACAAAAGACGTCTAACTTTAAATCCGTTGTTAGCGGTCTGGATTGGAACCTTGGAAATGCCGATTGGGTCGGTAAAACAGGTTCGACAAACAATTGGTCCGATTCTTGGCTCGTAGTCTCAACTCCTTCCATTACCATCAGTAGCTGGTCCGGTCGTGATGACAACAAAGCCACCGATAGTAGTGCCGGAACACGTACCGCTCAATACATGGCTTATTTGATCAATCGCATTTATCAATCCGACCAGAAGGTCTTTGGAGTAGATAAAAAATTCGAGTTATCCGATGATGTCAAAAAGGTCAAAGTGTCTAAGGCTACAGGAACACTTCCAGGCGGCACGGTCACAGTAGATAACACAAGAAGAACCAATCCAAGCGACACAGTCACTTCGTATTGGACAAAAGGCGGTCCCAAAGAAGCATCCTTTGAATTTGGGATTGGCGGATCGAATGCCAATTATGCAGATTATTGGAAGAAAATCGCCCCTAGCCGAACAACAACATCTACTTCTACCAATACAGCCACGAACAATGGCTCTAGAAGTACCAATAAAGAAGAAAACGCCACGAACAATAACAATAATCAAAAAGAAGCAGAAAAAACGGAAGAAAGGAAAAACGAGCAGAAAGAGGATGACTGATTACGTCATCACAGTCATTTGCCAAAATCTGTTTTACCTGAAGAACGGGAAGCACATCGTTGCTCCTGTTCTTTTTTATATCTATATGTAAATAAAAAAACCGCTCCTAAGAACGGTTTCTTCTTTTTTCTCACTTATTTCGTTGAACTCTTTTCAGAGATACCATAGGGTAAAACAATTGTTTTTTGTTCTACTTCTTCTTTGTTCATCATTTTCGTTAGTAAACGCATCGCTACAGCACCCATGTCATATAAAGGCTGTGTCACGCTAGATAAACGTGGACGGGCAGCTTCTGCCAATAAAGAATTGTTGCTTGTAATGATTTCAAATTCTTCAGGTACTTTGACACCTCGGTCAATCAAACCGTCTAGAACACCGATAGCAAGTTCATCGTCTGTTACATATGCCGCTGTCGCTCCACTGTTCATGATTCGTTCAACTAATGCCAAGCCTTCTTTAAAGCTATAAGGCGCTTCAAAAATCAAGCCTTCTGAATAGTCTAAGTTGTTTTCTTTTAACGCTTCTTTATACCCTTTCAACCGGTTTTGACCGTTGATTGGATCAATCAATGCACCGCTGACAAAAGCGATCTTTTGATTGTTTTTGGCTAGTAAACTTACTGCATCTTTCGTAGCTGCTGTATAATCAATGTTCACGCTCCCCACTTGTTCATCGGGATCGATTGAGCCAGCAAGTACCACTGGTGTTTTTGAACGCGAAAATTCGCCACGGATTTCATCAGTGATCCGATGACCCATGAAAATCACACCGTCTACTTGTTTTGCCAAAAGATTGTTCAGTACGTTTACTTCCTTCATACTATCGCCATCGGAATTCGCCAAGATAATGTTGTATTTGTACATCGTTGCTACGTCATCGATCCCACGAGCCAATGAAGAAAAGAACATATTGCTGACATCGGGAATGATTACACCGACTGTAGTTGTTTTTTTGCTAGCCAATCCTCGTGCAACAGCATTTGGACGATAATCTAAGCGGTCAATGACTTCCAGAACCTTCTTACGTGTCGCTGGCTTAACATTTGGATTGCCGTTCACGACACGAGAAACCGTCGCCATCGAAACATTTGCCTCACGAGCAACATCATAAATCGTAATTGTTTGTTTTTCCATGATATATCTCCCTTTATTCTGTTTTCAGAAAATCTTATTTACATTTCTTTGATAGAATAGCAAACTTTTTGCGAATATGCAACCGTTTTAATTCCGCTTTCATGAAAACTTAGTCAATTTTACATATTTACGGACAAGCATTCTCCAGTAAAGCGTGCTAAAATGGAGAAAGAATACTTGAAAGAAGGTTTTTTCATGAATAAAGAAAAAATACAAGAAATGACAACGTGGTTAGCCAGCAATCAAGCTGAGGTCGCTTATATCTCAAATCCTTCAACGATTGCCTATTTTTCAGGTTTCAAGAGTGAACCTCATGAACGCGTATTAGCACTCTTTCTCTCACCTGATAATGACCCTTTCCTATTTACACCAGCTTTAGAAGTTGAAGAAGCTAAAAATAGTGGCTGGCCCTACGATGTGATTGGTTATTTAGATAGTGAAGATCCTTGGAAAAAAATCTGTTCAGAGCTAGAATCTCGTTATCACCTCAAACGATTAGCACTAGAAAAGAATGATTTGACTGTTGAACGTTTCGAAGCATTGAATGGTTTCCTTCCAGGAACTGATTTTTCACTTGATATCACTCCTGTGATCCAGAAAATGCAATTAACCAAAACAGCAGCGGAAATCGACACATTGCTTGAAGCAGGTAATTGGGCAGACGTCGCTTTTGAGATTGGTTTTTCTGCTGTCAAAGAAGGTATTTCTGAAATGGAGATCGTTGCAGAGATTGAATATCAACTCAAAAAACGCGGCGTTTCCCACATGTCCTTTGATACGACGGTCTTAGCAGGTGCCAATGCTGCAAGCCCTCATGGGGTTCCAGGTAAACAACAAATCAAACCAAATGAACTAATTCTCTTCGACCTAGGTGTGATCTGGAATGGCTATTGCAGCGACGCAACGCGTACCATTGCCTATCACGAGCCGACTGAATTGCAACGAAATATCTATGATATCGTCCTTGAAGCGGAACTGACTGCCCAAGCAGCTGTTAAACCAGGCATTACTGCGGGTCAACTGGATGAAATTGCTCGTGGGGTCATCGAAAGTCATGGATACGGTGAATACTTCAATCATCGATTGGGTCACGGAATCGGCACAACGGTTCATGAATTTCCATCATTGATTACCGGGAATGATTTGGTGATTGAAGAAGGCATGTGTTTCTCCATCGAACCTGGGATTTACATTCCTGAACAAGTCGGTGTTCGTATCGAAGATTGTATCTATGTTACTGAAACTGGTTGTGTGCCGTTTACAAAAACTGCAAAAGAGCTACTAGTATTGAATTAAAAAAGGAGATGGATTATGACGCAAAATGTATTGGTTTTAGGTGGGACACGCTTTTTTGGCAAACATCTCGTCAATGAACTGCTTACACAGGATGCGAACGTAACGATTGCTACTCGTGGAAAAACACCAGACTCATTTGGTCCAAAGGTAACTCGATTGATTTTTGACAGAGAAGATGAAGACAGTATCCGATCTGTTTTGACAAAAGAAACTTATGATGTGATTTACGATAATATCGCCTATACCTCCAATGATATTGATATTTTGATGCGTCATGTCACTACCGAACGCTATATTGTCACAAGCTCTATGTCTGTTTATCCAACTTTCCATGACAATCTGGTCGAGAAAGATTTTGATCCAACAGCACATGCTTATCGTCTTGTGACCTCAGAACAAGTGAACTATGCAGAAGGAAAACGCAGTGTCGAGGAGATTTTAAGCCAAAAATACTCACAAAATTCGGCATTTGTCCGCTTTCCTTATGTGGTGGGAATTGATGACTATACCAAACGATTCTCTTTCTATATTCAATCCGTTTGTCAAAAAAAAGCCATGTTTATTGACAATCTTTCCCATCAAATGAGTTTTATCGATTCTAAAGAAGCAGGAAAATTTTTAGCATTTTTAGGAACCAGTTCCTTTACAGGCCCCGTCAACGCTGCTGCTAAAGGTACCCTCTCACTGGCAGAAATTTTAGCTTATGTCTCAAAAGAAACTGGCATTGACCCACTTTTATCACCTACCGGAGAAGCCGGAAAATACAATGGCACGCCTGAATATTCGATAAATGTAGCACTAGCTGAAGCAAACGGCTTTCAATTCTCCCAACTATCTGATTGGATCTACTCACTATGTGATCAAGAGATCAAAAATGCTTAACTATGTGCGCCTTCGCTAAAAAAAACACATCCAAACTAGAAATAAATGCGTCTGTGATCTGTTTGATCGCAGGAACCGTGTTGTCACGGCTCGGCATTTTATCTTCGTTTGGATGTTTTTTTGCTACCGATTAAAAGCAGCTCCTTTAACTTTCAAAAGAGAAAGATTATGCTTCTGGATTATTTTTTTCCATTTTATCTTTTAATTCTTCTTTGACTTCTTCAAAATCTTCTTTCGCATCTTTGGCTTCTGATTTTGTTGTTGCTTTTACATCAGCCGCTTTTTTATTTGCTTCATGTTTCAATTCGTTTGCTGCTGATTTTGTTTCTTTTGCAGCATCATCTACGATTGGTTTAGCCTCTTCTGCCCCTTCTTTTACCGTTTCCTTCATGTCTGCAGCGGAAGATTTTGCATCAATAAAAATGTCTTCTGCTGTTTCTTGGACGTCTTCATGAAGATCACTAGCAGAATTTTTGACTTCGTCAGCAGATTTTTTGAAGCGCTCAGATAAATCTCCTGCCTGTTTTTTTAATTCTTCAACTGTATCGCTAGAAGAACTAGCTGCATTATCTTTTAAGTCATCTACTTTTGCAGTCAATGAATCAGTAAAACCTGAAGCTTGTTCGCCAAGTTTAGCTGCTTTATCTTTAGCGATCTCCACTAAATCGGTACTTTTATCTTTAGCCATATCACCATAATCAGAAGCTTTATCCAATAAATCATCGGCTTGTTTGGCTAGTTTGTTTCGCAAGTTTTTACCTGACTCGGGTGCTAATAACAGGGCTGCTACCGCTGCTGCTGTCCCACCAATTACTGCACCTAATAGAAATCCACCTTTTTTACTCATTGAAATTCCTCCTCTTATTGTTTTTTGTTACGGTCTTTGAAAAACTTCATTGCTGTTTGACCTACTTTACCAGCAACAGTTGCTTTAGCCGTTGTTCGACCTAAACTGCCAACTCGCGAGACCAAGTTCTTTCCTGAACTATTCAATTCAGAGACGCTGGTACTTAAATCTGCTACTGCAGTAAAGAGCGGATCAATGGTCGCAACTTTGCCATTTACATCCTGCAGCAATTCATTGGTCTTAACCAACAATCCCTCCACTTCTTTTGAAAGGATATCTACGTCTTGGGTGATGACTCGAATCGTGGTATTGGCTTCTTCCACTGTTTTGTCCACTTTGGTCATCGTTTTGCTTACTTGCATCAATAATCGTACAACAAAAACGACAAGTACGACGAATGCAATCGCAGCGATCAATGCTGCAATCTCTCCTCCTGTCATAAAATGTCTCCTTCCCCTTTTACTTATATTAAGAATAGCATTTCAAACGGCGTTCTACAAATAAAAGACTAGCGAATTTTGTTTTTTTTACTAAAATCTATCCGCTTTCATACAAAACCAAAAAAATGCCGAACAACTTTGATTGATCGTCAGTTGTTCGGCAAGCGTTCTTCTTACTTGTTCTCTTTTGTTGGTTTTGGCTGGGTTGCTGTTTTTTCAGTTGGTGTTAATTCTTTACTCAATTCAATCAAGTATTCTTTTAGACTGTCTTTGACTTCTGGGTGTTTCAAGCCATATTCAATGCTTGTCTTCAAGAAACCAAATTTATCACCAACATCATACCGTTTACCAGTAAATTGGCGAGCAAATACGCGTTGTGTTTTATTCAACGTATCAATAGCATCAGTCAACTGAATCTCATTGCCGGCACCTGGTTTTTGATTAGCTAAGATATCAAAAATTTCTGGGGTCAACAAATAGCGGCCAATAATTGCCAAATCACTAGGCGCTTTGTCTGGAGCAGGTTTCTCCACAAAGTTCTTCACGTTGTATAATCCTTTATCAACTTGCATGCCAGGATCAATAATCCCATATTTTGATGTGTCTTCATGCGGAACATCCATCACAGCAATCGTTGAAGCATGCGTTGTTTCGTAATCATCGATCAATTGCTTCGTTAATGGGACTTCATCTTCCATCAAGTCGTCGCCAAGCATTACCACGAAGGGCTCATTTCCTACAAAGGCTCTTGCTTGTAGGACAGCATGCCCTAACCCTTTAGGATGTGATTGACGAATGAAGTGAAGATTAACATCTGTGGTTTCTTCGACCAATTTCAATAATTCAGTTTTGCCTTTTTCTTGCAGATTCATTTCTAGTTCTAAGTTTGCATCGAAATGGTCTTCAATTGGGCGTTTTGCTTTTCCGGTAACGATCAAAATATCTTCGATCCCTGATTGTAAAGCTTCTTCAACAATAAATTGGATCGTTGGTTTATCAACGATCGGCAACATTTCCTTAGCCATTGCTTTTGTTGCCGGTAAAAAACGGGTCCCTAATCCTGCTGCTGGAATAACTGCTTTTTTTACATTCATTTGTCTCTCTCCTTATCGTTACTTTTCAAGCGTAAACTCGTTCTCTTCTTTGCCATCTCTCAGCATGATTTCTTTGGCTGCTTGTTCGATTGCTTTTCCTTCATAAAGAACAGAATAAATGGTTTCGGTGATCGGCATTTCAACACCTAAAGCTGCTGCCAGTTCTCGCGCTGCTTTTGTCGTCGCTACACCTTCAACGATCATTCCCATGTTTTCTAATACTTCATCCAAACTGTGTCCTTTACCAAGTAAGTTTCCCGCACGCCAATTTCGTGAATGAACACTCGTACAAGTCACAATCAAATCACCGACACCACTCAAACCGATAAAGGTCAATGGATTGGCTCCCATAGCTACTCCTAGTCGGCTGATTTCAGCTAACCCGCGGGTCATGATCGCCGCTTTTGCGTCGTCTCCAAAGCCTAAACCAGCAATTGCTCCCGCACCGATTGCGATGATATTTTTTAATGCTGCACCAGTCTCAACCCCGATTACATCATTGTTCGTATAAATACGGAAATAGTCATTCATGAACAATTCCTGCACATATTTTGCTGATTCTTCATTTTCACTCGCTGCAGTAATGGTAGTAATATCATGGACAGCCACCTCTTCTGCATGAGAAGGTCCAGATAACACAACAATATCTTGTCGTTTCTCTGTAGGAATCTCTTCTGCCAAAATTTCAGATATTCTCTTGTGACTTCCTTGCTCTAATCCTTTCGATGCATGGATGATCACGGGACGATTGGTTGCCTTTTCGGCAAACTCTTTAGCGACCGCCCGAATTGCTTTCGTCGGTACAACGAAAAGAATGGCATCTGCATCAATGATCGCTTCTTCAAGAGCCTTAACACCTAAAATATTTTCTGGTAGCTTCAAATCCGGCAGATAATGACGATTCGTATGGTACGTATTGATTTCATCGATTTGAGCTGGATTGTTGCCCCAAATTTTCACTTCATGACCATTCTCGGATAACACTTGCGCAAGCGCAGTCCCCCAAGAGCCAGGGCCTAATACGGCTATTTTTTGTTTCACGATGGAAACCTCCTCTGTTCATTTACAATAAAACTTCACTCAATCATTTTACCATAGTTGCTGAAAAATAACTGCTAGATTACATATTCATTTTCTCCATAGGAACGGTTGTAATCTTTTACTTTTGTTTTTTTACGGCGCCAGATCAAGACGATGATTGCACCAAAGAATAACACAGCTGATAAGACTTGCGATACTCGGATCGGTCCAAACAAGTACAAACTATCCGTTCTCATTCCTTCAATGAAGAAGCGTCCAAAACCGTACCAGATCAGATACCCTAGGAAGACTTCGCCTTCTTTTAAAAGTCCTTTTTTCTTACGGAGTAAGACCAAAACAATAAAACCTAAAACATTCCAGACAGATTCGTATAAGAATGTTGGTTGTCGATAAGCTCCATCGATATTCATATTATCAATAATAAAATTAGGTAGATGGAGACTTTCTAGAAAGGAACGGCTGACTTCTGCGCCGTGAGCTTCATGATTCATGAAATTCCCCCAACGTCCAATTCCTTGTGCCAACAACACGCTAGGTGCTGCAATATCCAAAAAGGTCACTGGTGAAATAAAATTGCGTCGGCAAAAGAAATACAGCCATATTCCTCCAGCGATCAAAGCCCCATAGATTGCCAATCCCCCAGAACGAGTATTGAAAATTTGAATTGGATCTTTCAAATAAGGTTCTAAATCAAATAGGACGTAATACAGTCTGCCCCCGATAATTGAAACTGGCAAGCCAATCAACATAAAGTCCGTTACATCATCGGCCTTCAATCCCACACGGACTGCTTCTCTCGTACTCAACCACATCGCAATGATGACACCGGAGACAATAATGATCGCATACCAATAGATTGGCAGACCGAACAACTCAAAAGCAACACGATTTACTAAAGCTAACATATAAACTGTTCCTCTCTAATTTCCAGAATTTTCTTCGATCAACTGTGTCAATCGATTCTCAAACGTTTGTGTCGCATCATAACCCATTGTTTTTGCCCGGAAATTCATGGCTGCAACTTCAATAATGATGGCGACATTTCGTCCGGTTTTTACTGGAATCTTGATTTGCGGGATATCTACTTCACCAATCTGAACAGTTGTATCATCCGTACCTAAGCGATCATATTTTTTATCTTTAGCCCACGCTTCAAGGTAAACTGCCAACTGCACTTGCATATAGCCTCTGACTGCACTGGCACCAAATAAGTTCATGACGTCGATAATTCCGATTCCGCGAATTTCAATTAGATGTTGGAGGATTTTGGGCGGTTCTCCCACCAGTGTCAGTTCATCTTGCTTATAAACATCTACTCGATCATCAGCAATCAGCCGGTGTCCACGCTTGATCAACTCTAATGCCGTCTCGCTTTTCCCGATGCCACTATCTCCTTGAATCAAGACACCTAATCCATAAACATCTACCAAAACTCCATGTACGCTTGTTCGAGCTGCTAATCGTCCATCTAAATAGCTCGAAAGTTCACCTAGCAATCGTGAAGTTGAAATAGGCGAACGCAAAATTGCGATATTGTGCTCTGCACAAGCTTGGATCATTTCCTCTGGGATAGCCAATCCTCTGGAAACAATGAATCCAGGTGTATCTTCTGAACACATTTTACGCAAGACCATCAACCGCTCTTCCGGCATCATTCGTTCAGCAAAAGTAATTTCTTTACTTCCAAATAGTTGTAATCGATCATGGGAATAATAATTGAAATAGCCGGTCAATTCCAACCCCGGTCGCGAAATATCCCCGGTGATGATTGTCCGTTCCAAACTTGTTTCATCCCCTTGGACGATCTCTAAGTTCAAAGCCTCAGCCAACTCATTGACCTTGACGGTTTCTGTCATAATAGTCCCTCTCTTCATCTCCATTGATTCTTCAGCTGCTTCTTTTTCGCAAACTGTTCCTCTCTATTTTATCATTCTATCTTAAAACTTACTACACGTGTTATTGGAACTACCTATTTCTTTTTATTTTATGCTATTATTTTTAAAGAGGAGGGATTTAATTGAAATTTTCAGACTATACTTACGTACGACCAGATTTTGATTCTTACAAACACAATTATTTGGAAGCGTTACACAACCTTGAGGAAGCAGCCAACCTTGAATCTGCGAAAGCAGCCATCGATGAATTGAATTATTTGCGGGGAACGATCGACACGGCAGTCAACTTGGCTTCAATTCGACACTCAATTGATACGACGGATCCGTATTATGAAGCAGAAGATACATTTTGGAATGAGTACCAGCCTCATTTTGAATCACTGGATTTTCGTTTCTACCGTTGTCTACTCGCTTCACCGCTAGTGGAAGAATTAAAAACTATCTATCCAGAAACGTTCTTTTTATTTGCTGAAAGTCGCGTGAAGTTATTTGATGAATCACTGATCGAATTATTCCAAAAAGAGAATCAACTGACTTCTGATTACGGCAAATTGATTGCTTCCGCCCAGCTGGAGTTCCAAGGAGACAGCTATACCCTTGCACAACTACGCCCTTTTACTGAACACAAAAATCGTGAAATTCGTTTGGAAGCAATAAACATTCAAACAGCATTTTTTGCTGAAAATGAAACGACATTCGACACAATTTATGATGAATTGATCAAAGTGCGTACAGAAATCGCCCATAAATTAGGCTTCGAAAATTATGTTGCTTTTGCAGATGTCCAAATGAACCGCTGGGATTATGATCGCAAAATGATCGAAACCTATCGAAAGGAAATTTTAGAAAAAGTTGTCCCAATCACTCAAAAGCTGTATGCCCGCCAAGCAAAACGTAATCAGCTATCAAAAGCCACTTTTGCGGATTTGCCATTGGTCTATCCGAACGGAAATGCAACACCGAAAGGCACCGCAAACGAATTAGTGGAGAAAGCCCGTACCATGTATCATGAACTGTCTCAAGAAACAGGTGAATTCTTTGACTTCATGGTTGATCATGAGCTCTTGGATCTTTTAAGCAAAAAAGGCAAGCAATCTGGGGGTTACTGTACCTTTATCCAGGAATATCAATCTCCTTTTATTTTTGCGAATTTCAACGGGACTGCTGCTGATGTAGATGTCTTGACTCATGAAGCTGGTCATGCATTTCAAGCGTTTCAGTCTCGTTGGATCAAAGAGCCAGAAATTCTTTTTCCAAATTTCGAGTCTTGTGAGATTCATTCCATGTCAATGGAATTTATCGCTTGGCCTTGGATGGATGCTTTTTTTGAAGAGGAAACTGCAAAGTACAAGTTCGCTCATCTGGCTAGCAGTCTACAATTTCTACCTTACGGCGTGTTAGTTGATCACTTCCAACAAGAAGTCTACGAAAATCCTGATTGGACTCCAGAGCAACGCAAAACTTGTTGGAGAGACCTGGAACGCCGCTATTGTCCAGAACGTGACTACAGTGAATTTCCTGATTTGGATCGCGGGCTTTACTGGTTTAGACAAGGACATATTTTTGAGTCACCCTTTTATTATATCGACTATACGTTAGCTCAAGTTTGTGCCTTTCAATTTTGGTATCGTTCGATCGTAGCCCAAGATCCTACTGCTTGGCAAGATTATTTGGCCATTTGTCAAGTCGGCGGCACACAAACATTTCTTGAAATTCTCGAAACAGCTCACTTACGTTCGCCCTTTGAAAAAGGTGCGTTAGATGATACTCTGAAGGCTGTTGATGATTACCTAGAGAATGTTTCCGAAGAACAACTAAAATAGACCACACAATCCACGGAACGAACGAATCATCATTGATTTGTTCGTTCCATTTTTCATTGCAGTCCTTTAAATAAACGACATGCAGTCACGAACTAGTCAACCAGGTACGTTAAAAGAATAGTCAGCTCTTTTTTTGCCAGCTGCTAGGACTAACTTACTAAGGACCATCAAAAAAGCAACGAATACTCGCTGCTTTCTTGCTTGGCTATTGAGCCAGTTTTATAAGCTTATTCGTTCGCTTTTTTCTTTCTTCTAAAGAAGAAGGTAACAACAAGCCCAATGAATGCAATCCCCACTAATGGATAAACTTGATTGTCACTCGAACCAGTTTTTGGCAAAACTCGCTGTTGACGATCTTTAGCAGTTGCTTTGATCAGCTTACTTCCATCATTTGACTTTGGATCAACTGGTTTAGTTTGATCGTTGTTGTTAGATTTTTTTCCATCGTCCGTTGCTGGTTGTTTTTCGATCACTTGAATCGTAGCCGTTGCCGTAACAGCCAATTGTTTGGTTGTCCCAAATATGCGCTCAAACAGCGCTGGATTTGCTACTTTCTCATCTGAAACAACAGAATAGTTCACCTGATAAGTACCGACCTTGCTGGTATCAACAGATCCTTCAATAAGAAGTCGTTCAATTGATAGGGTATTGCCCTCACGATCAGTTGCTGAAACAAAATTGTTCTTAGCCTCCCATTGATCGCCTACATACACTACTGAGTCCTTAACAACTACGCTTGTTTGATCTGCTAAAACTGTGATCGTAGCTACTGCTTCGACTTTTCCATTGCGGTAGCTGACTTCATATTTTCCGGGTGTCGTAGTGTCTACCGTACCTGTGACGGTTACATTAGCGAGTGATACTGTTTTTCCATCTTTATCTGTGGCGGATACAAAGTTGTCTTCCGCCTGCCAAGAATCTCCTACGTAGAGCGTACTATCTTTGGCTACCACGGTTGCTTGATCAGACACGACGGTGATCGTTGCCACTGACTTAGCTGTTCCATTGGTATAGGTCACTTGATAACTACCTGCTTTTGAAGTATCGACATCGCCGCTAACAGTCACTTCAGCGATTGACAATGATTTTCCATCTTTATCTGTAGCAGAAACAAAATTGTCTTCGGCTAGCCATGTGTCTCCTACATACAATGTGCTGTCTTTTGCTTTGACGCTTGTTTGATCTGCTAAAACTGTGATCGTAGCTATTGCTTCAACTTTACCATTGCGGTAGCTGATTTCATATTTGCCAGGTGTCGTAGTATCGACATCCCCTGTTATATCCAATTCAGCTACTGACAACGTTTTTCCCTCTTTATCCGTCGCAGAGACAAAGTTATCTTCTGCCTGCCATGTGTCTCCTACGTAGAGCGTACTATCTTTGGCTACCACGGTTGCTTGATCAGACACGACGGTGATCGTTGCCACTGACTTAGCTATTCCATTTTTGTAGGTCACTTGATAACTACCTGCTTTTGAAGTATCAACATCGCCGCTAACAGTTACTTCTGAAAATATTACGTTATTGCCTTGTTTGTCCGTCGCAGAAACAAAGTTGTCCTCAGCTTGCCATGTGTCTCCTACATACAATGTGCTGTCTTTTGCTTTGACGCTTGTTTGATCTGCTAAAACTGTGATCGTAGCTATTGCTTCAACTTTACCATTGCGGTAGCTGACTTCATATTTTCCGGGTGTCGTAGTGTCTACCGTACCTGTGACGGTTACATTAGCGAATGATACTGCTTTTCCGTCTTTATCTGTGGCGGATACAAAGTTGTCTTCCGCCTGCCAAGAATCTCCCACATAGAGCGTACTATCTTTGGCTACCACGGTTGCTTGATCAGACACGACGGTGATCGTTGCCACTGCCTTAGCTGTTCCATTGGTATAGGTCACTTGATAACTACCTACTTTTGATGTATCAACATCGCCGCTAACAGTTACTTCTGAAAATGTTACGTTATTGCCTTGTTTGTCCGTCGCAGAAACAAAGTTGTCCTCAGCTTGCCATGTGTCTCCTACATACAATGTGCTGTCTTTTGCTTTGACGCTTGTTTGATCTGCTAAAACTGTGATCGTAGCTATTGCTTCAACTTTACCATTGCGGTAGCTGACTTCATATTTTCCGGGTGTCGTAGTGTCTACCGTACCTGTGACGGTTACATTAGCGAGTGATACTGCTTTTCCGTCTTTATCTGTGGCGGATACAAAGTTGTCTTCCGCCTGCCAAGAATCTCCCACATAGAGCGTACTATCTTTGGCTACCACGGTTGCTTGATCAGACACGACGGTGATCGTTGCCACTGCCTTAGCTGTTCCATTGGTATAGGTCACTTGATAACTACCTACTTTTGATGTATCAACATCGCCGCTAACAGTTACTTCAGCGATTGACAATGATTTTCCATCTTTATCTGTAGCAGAAACAAAATTGTCTTCGGCTAGCCATGTGTCTCCTACATACAATGTGCTGTCTTTTGCTTTGACGCTTGTTTGATCTGCTAAAACTGTGATCGTAGCTACTGCTTCGACTTTTCCATTGCGGTAGCTGACTTCATATTTTCCGGGTGTCATAGTGTCTACCGTACCTGTGACGGTTACATTAGCGAGTGATACTGCTTTTCCATCTTTATCTGTGGCGGATACAAAGTTGTCTTCCGCCTGCCAAGAATCTCCCACATAGAGCGTACTATCTTTGGCTATCACGGTTGCTTGATCAGACACGACGGTGATCGTTGCCACTGACTCGGTGTTTCCATTTTTGTAGGTCACTTGATAACTACCTGCTTTTGAAGTATCAACATCGCCGCTAACAGTTACTTCTGAAAATGTTACGTTATTGCCTTGTTTGTCCGTCGCAGAAACAAAGTTGTCCTCAGCTTGCCATGTGTCTCCTACATACAATGTGCTGTCTTTTGCTTTGACGCTTGTTTGATCTGCTAAAACTGTGATCGTAGCTACTGCTTCGATTTTTCCATTGCGGTAGCTGACTTCATATTTTCCGGGTGTCGTAGTGTCTACCGTACCTGTGACGGTTACATTAGCGAGTGATACTGCTTTTCCATCTTTATCTGTGGCGGATACAAAGTTGTCTTCCGCCTGCCACGAATCTCCCACATAGAGCGTACTATCTTTGGCTACCACGGTTGCTTGATCAGACACGACGGTGATCGTTGCCACTGACTTAGCTATTCCATTTTTGTAGGTCACTTGATAACTACCTGCTTTTGAAGTATCAACATCGCCGCTAACAGTTACTTCTGAAAATGTTACGTTATTGCCTTGTTTGTCCGTCGCAGAAACAAAGTTGTCCTCAGCTTGCCATGTGTCTCCTACATACAATGTGCTGTCTTTTACTGAAATACTGGATAAATCTTTTTCTGGTGTGATTCCAATAGATATCTGGTTACCCGTTCGATTGACTTTTACATCCATACCAGATTGAATATCTTCTGGAACAACATATCCTTCAGGGACTTTTGAAACGTATACCTTGTATTTACCTGTATAAATATCTGTCAACTGTGACTCGCCTACTTGATCAGTGGTGGTGTTGATCACAGTTCCAGTCAACTGATTGATTAACATTAATGAAACTCCAGCAATCTTTTTTGTCGGCCTTTCTGTATCAAAGACATCAAGTAAAGCAGACGTTTTATAGATAATCCCTTCCGAATCACCTGCTGAAAATTGCAGATTTGCGATAGTGGATGTCGCGGTGCGCTTTGCTTCGGACAATGTATCAATCGTCTCGGATGAGATGGTGGCTGATGCAGAAATTTGACCAGCGTTTTGAGAAAGGACGGTATAGCTGATCTCCACGTTCTCCTTAAGCACATAGTTTGCAAAAACCAGCTGAATCTCACCATTAACTTTCTCTACTTTATAACTATCATCAGGAACATTTGAGATTCTGATGGAGTTTGGATCGATTTCTCCATTGGTGTTACCAATAGATTTTAAGCTGAACGTTGGATTTACAACTTTCTTTGTTCCATCATCAATGTTTTTCGTTTTCACAGTGACTTGGGTTACGTTTTTTGCGCTAGTAACTGTCCTTTGACTAATATCGATAATGTCTGTTGCGGTATTAGAGACAGTGACCGTCGATGACCCTTGTTGATTACCATACAGTGGTTCTTTAGAAAATCCCGGTATCAGAATTGATTTCATTTCCTGCCAACCATTTGCATAATGATAGGCAATGATGTATCTGTGATTAGTTGTCCCAAAATCGAACGTATAATAATTCGTCGCTTCATCATGCGTGATGGTAGGGTAATTCGGATCTGTTTCTTTCATGACTTGCGTATTGTATTGCCCCCGATCCCAGTATTGAGGATAAATCCCGTCCACTTGATCATTGGAGACATCGATAATGGAAAATACGACATCTGTATTCATTGGTACATGTGTTTGTACCTTCAGATCTTTGATGGTATCTTGCCGGGCATTAACTAAAAATTGATTTTTGCTTCCTTGCAACGTTTGTTCTGAATAGTTTTTTCTTCCAGTGGTAACTGTTGTATTGACAGTATCCAAGCCATCCGCTGAGATACTAATCGGAATTTTATCTACTGGGATCCGCGTTGTAGAAGCGAGACTGTCTGGCACATAATTAAATCCAATGTCAAATTGAATTGAACGATTGATTGGCGTAATAAAAGTAACTAAGGACCCTCCCTCAACCTTCTCGATACGGTAATCTTGATCGATCTTGTAATAATAGTTCACTTCTGGAACTTTTCTAAGTGTCAAATAATCTGGATGTTCGACGAAGATTTTAAGATTTTCGACAGGTTGTGTTGTGCTTCCTTCAACGTTGACTGAAGTATCATTTGCATAGGCACCATTTTGGTTGTAGTTCCCCCAAGCTGTCTCAGCTGAATTAGGATATAAAACTGAGATCGGTTGTACATAATCATCCCCAATCACTTTGAATTTTTCATTGGGAATCAAAGGAGTCGTGACATTCATGACGATGTCTTTTTGATCAAAAGGAACCGTAAGATGAATCATGGAAAATGCTAGGTTACTGTCTTTGGTTGCCGTCAAGGTCAACATGCCGTTAGAATTTTCGACTTTAAAGTATTCATCTAAAGGTACATTTTGATAAAAAGCATCATTGACCATTAGTTGCTTCACTGTAAGTTCCTGTCCATTTTCAGCGGATATCGTTATCTGCTGTCCTTTTTTCATTTCAGTTGGCATGCCATGTAATGTTAAATAGTAGGATCCCTTTTCATTGGAATATAAATTTCCACCGGCAACAGCTGTATAATACCTTGATGAAATTTCTTTTTCAGTTTGACTAGTTTTTGCCACAAAAGAAATTCCACGGTACTCCCCAGCCGATGGTTCAAGATTTACTGATCCAAAACCGGTGGTTGGATAGTTTTTGTAATAAGAATACTGATGGTCACTAATTTCAGATAAGCTCATCGTGAATTGATAGACAACACCATAAGCCTTTTGCTGATCCATTTGTTTGATCTCAACTGCTGTATTTTGTAAGTCATTAGCTGTAATTGTATAATCTGTGCCAGCGACTAGCTCCGTTTGCGTTTCTGGCTTGATATTTCCTTTGATATCTACATCATAGCTATAAACCTTTAGTGGTTGCGATTCTATTTTTTTGAAAACTGCTCCTGGGATGTCAATAAGTTGCAAAGAGAGTGTTTCCGTTCCCGAGAGCTTGCGGTCTAAATTATAATACACTGTACCATCTAGACCAAAAATGTTTTTTTGTTGCTCGTACTTCAATGATTCGACATCTTCATAAAGATCGATCGCATAACTGGTTTTATTTAGATCATCAATTGTCACTTTGATTTGCGGGGTACTTTCTGAATAAAGATAACTCTTTAATTCAAGGGAAAATGTTGCATCGTGGATAGCTTGATTAAAAGTGATCGTTACTTGACGATTGGCACTGTCTACTTGCCAAGTCGCATCGATGCCTTGAATCGTCCCTTGATTATCGGTAAATCCAAGGGTGTCCGGCAAACTAAAAACAACAGTTGTTCCAGCTAAGTAATCTTCGTCAATGATTTCAAAATCCAATTTTAGTTTAACTGGTGTATTATTTAGCACTCTTGTTTCCTGTGTTTGGCTGTACTCTTCATCAGCCATCGTAAGCAGTGTTCCTTTCTTTAAAAGTTCTTGCGCCTTTATTTGTCGATTGGAACGAGAAGCATTTTCTTCTTTCTTAGCTATTTTGGGATCAGTAGAAGATTTGTTGGTTTCAGTTTCTGCAACACTAGAATCTTTTATACCTGATGTTTCCTCACTTTGATCCACTTCGTTCTCTTCACTGGAAGAAGTATCAGCTTCTTCTTGACTACTAGCACTTGAAGTGAATGAGGAAGCTTCTTTTTCAGATGAAGCCAAGATAGGATCTTTTTCTTTGTCTATTTTACTAGTTGTTTCAGCTGGCTGATCAGCCTCAGATGTTTCAGCAATTACCAGTATTGGCGTTGTGATCTGGGTAAGACTCAACGCAATAACAACCATACTTTGTTCTATTTTTTTAGTGATTTTCTTCATTATTCTCCTCCAATTTATATATGTATTTTTAATCAATCGCTTTTCTTATTTTCTTACCCACTTCTAATTCTTCACCGCTAAAAAAAGAAAGAATGTTGTTTGTTCGATCAATTTTCCTGATTTGTCCTGTATTGATAATGTAGGATTTAAACACTTTATAATAAGCGGGTAGGTCCAATTGCTTGATGACTTTCAAGGACATCTCAATGTATTCGATCGACTTCTTTTGGTGAAGAACGATTTGGTTGCGCTCTTCTTTGACCGTTGTGATATAGTTGATTGATTCTGCATCCATAACGATCAATTCTCGTTTGTTTTCAAGCTTTAATAAGTGCTTTTTGCCTAATAATGATTGCTTTACTTCTATTGCTTCAATTAACAAGTTTCTTAGTTGGTGTTTAAACGCTTCTTTTGTATCAATGATCCCTAATGGGCACAGGAGGTTCATTTTTTTCATCTGTATCTTTGAAGCATCTATTCCATAAAAAGCTATTTGACATTTTTTACATTGGCTTCTCAATCTTCCTGCTAATTGAAAACCTCGATCATATCCTTTCATATCAGTGGAAAATAAGAATAAATCATTGATATCGGTAAGGTGTTCATTAATAAAACGCTCAAATTGGTCCGGCAGGAAAATTTCTACTGAAGCACACGGAAGTTGGCATTCTTGGATCGCTTTTTTTAGCCACTCTCCATTAAAAAAATTATCATCTACTACATAAACAGCAAAGTTGCTTAAATTTGCAGACATCTAAGTTCTCCTTTTTTACATCATTTTTAATTGTATTATTAATCAAAAATGCCCGCTTGCACTTTCAAGCGCATTAAAAGAACCTTTGTGCAAAAATTCAGCTGTATTTAAGAACAATGTAACTATTCACTTAGTTAGTCATAGTGGATATTCAGCAAGAATTGTTTCCGTAGATTTTAGAATGGTACTCTAGCGTGGGCGGCTTAACTGCTTAGACTATTCGTTTTAGTGAATAGCTATTAGTCAAAAAAGTGGTGCGATGATACTGCTCGTATTCCCATCGATCCCCTTCATAAAATACTACTTCTATCAATATTTATCACTGCGAAACAATAACAAATGGAACTAATAGACACGAGTATTTTCACAGATTTTTCTACTCAATTTAACATGACACAGCTAGATGAACATGACAAAAAATGGTTATTTCGAAGAAATAATTGGCGGATTTGTCTTTCTTTTATAAATATTACAAAAAAAGATGTTTTGCTTTTCTTATTATTACAGTTTGTTTGTTCACATTGTTCTTTAATATTAAAAAACAAAAACATCCACACGTTCTTTCAACATAGCTAGCTATGTATCAGAAACGTGTGGATGTTTTATTTTGTATATTTTTCAATATGGTGTTCAGTCACAATCATATTGATCACTGACATAATCAAAGCAACCAGAATCGCTGCACCAAATGAGGAAAAGCCAAAGTTAGCAGCTCCTACAAAAGTTGAAGTCAAATTTAGCATTAAAGCGTTGATGACAAAACTGAAAAGCCCAAATGTCAACAGCGTTAATGGAAATGAGATGATACTCAAGATTGGTTTGATCAACGCATTTAAAATAGAGAGAACAAAGCTGGCTACTAATGCCATCATGATGCTACGTACATGGACCATGTTTGGCAGCAATACTGCCAGAGCAACAAAGGTGAGTGTATTCATTATCAGTCGTTGAAAGTAGGACATTAGAAGTCACTCCAGTCCTCATCCTCGACTTTATCTGCTTCTTTGCGCGGACGATTTGTTTCTTTGTTGTTCGCTTTGTAGTACTGATTGTCGTGTCCATATCCACCAGAGCTTTTGCGTCCAGAAGGGATCAAGATCGCCATGATGACATAAAGGGTGATCCCAGGGAAACCAGCTGTCACTAATGATAGAAAGACATAGATCACACGGATGATCGTTGGATCGATTCCTAAGTATTCTGCTAAACCTCCCAGAGTACCTGTAATCACTACATTATTGGTTGATTTCGTTAATCGTTTGTTCATTTACCTTCACCTTCCTTCTGACAATCTATCTATAGATCTGATGGAATCAGATTATTGTTCTGTGTCTTTGATAAAGACATTCCCAGTCGTTGTTGAAAGATCGACTTGTGCTACTTTATCAGCTACGCGGCGGAATTGCAATAATTGGTTCATACGTTCTTTTTTCTCACGCACGATTTCAAAATTGCTCAGCCGTTGATTGATACTTCCTAAGCTGGTTTTTGCCAAGCCTTCAAATCCAACTGATTGTGGTAATGCTACTTTGACATTTCCGTTGACTGAGCTAGCATTTAATTTTTGTAGTCGGTCTTCTTTGTAAGTGATTCGGATATTCCCGTTCACTAGAGAAATTCCAGTATTTTGTGGTGTCGCGGTAAGAGTAACATCCCCATTGACAGTTTCAATGATAGCATCAAGGATATCTCCATCTTGAACCAAGATATTTCCATTGACACCTTCAATCTCCAACATCGTAGCATCTACTTTGCGGAAATCGATCGTACCGTTGGTTGATTTCGTATAAACATCTCTTGCCACCAATTCGTCAAATGTTACATTCCCGTTCAACAATTTCACTGCAACATGATCATAGGTACGTGTCGGCAGATAGAAAACCAGATCAGCGCGGATACGCTTGTTTGGAATTTGGAATGAAATGCGTTCATCGTCAACATCAATTTGGCTTCGTGCATCAAAAGCATCGAAAGGTGTTGCAGCATCCATTTTACCATAGAGTTTGATTTTAGCATCCACTTTCACACCCGGTTGATCCCACAAGCGGAATTCAACATTTCCGTTTGCTAATTTCACATCGATCAATGTTGCTTCTGTTTCAGCATATTCAAAGGTATGTTCAAATTTCGTTGCTGCTACTCCTGGAACTTTCAGATTGATATCTTTCCATTCCATGTTGTCATTCACTGATTCTGAAACAGCACGAACTGTTTTTTTCAAGAATTGGCCAAATTGAGTACCTGCATCAACCATTTTTTCACTGACTTGAGTAAATGTATCAGAGGCTTGTTCTTTCCAGTCATCTGGAATATCAAGTTTTTGGCTGATTTTTTCTTTTGTTTGTGACCATTGGTCTTTGCGAATATTTTTCAACTTCGCATCCAATGTCGCTTTTTCTTCGCTCAAACTATCTAATGAATCTTCTAGAGAAGCGATTGTCGCTTCCGTCTCTTGCCGTGTTGCAAGTTCTTCTTCAGATAATTGATCCAATTCCTCTTTTGTGTTCAATTGCATGAGGACTTCTTGTGCTTCTTTCAGTTCCTCTTTTACACCTTGAATTTCTACATTGATCTCATCTAATTCAGCAGAAGCTTGGTTTGCCTCAGTTGCCAATCCGTCCAAGATTTTTTCAAGATTTTCTTTATCTTGTGCTTCATTTTGACGAAGTTTTTCTTCACCATCAAAAGAAGCTTCTTCTTTCTCGTGGGCTTCTTCAACTTCTTCAAAAAAGTCATTATTTGTCTTATCAGCGGATACTTCAGCTGCAGCTTTGTTGATTTGATTCTCGTCTTTGGCTTTTGCCATTCCTTCCAGCAAATCCAATGCTTCTTCTGTAGAAAGCACACCTTTTTTCACTAAATCCAATACACGTTCTCTTTCGTTCATGGAAATTGCCTCCTTCAGCAAATTTTTGTTTGCAAGTTTAGCTTACGAACCTATTATGCCTGTTTTTCCGCAAACTGTCATAGGTCTTAAGTACCAAGTTTTTATCAATCCGAAGTTCTTTCAATAAAAGAGTAATTGTTCTGCTTGAAATCAGAGAAGATGATTCTTTGTGAAAGGAAAACTTGTGCTTATCAGCTTTATCTAAAAAAACTACAAAAAAACTGTACTACAGAAGAACAGAATAGCGCAAGAATAACCTCACACGTTTTCCAATAGTTTATCCATGATCCCAGATCAATGATACGCTATTTTTTATCTCTCTTCTTACAGTACAGTCCGTACAATAATAATATACATTCATGTGAAAGCTGATGAGCTAAATCTATATTTTGAACAAAGATATACTCACTACATCAGCTCAGAACGATTACTATTTAACTCACTGATCTTACCAGTAGCCAAATAAACGATCCATTCGCAAATATTTGTGACATAATCACCAATCCGCTCGAGATATTGGGCCACAGAAAGATAATCCGTACCACTGACAACTGTCTCAGGATTGGCTTTCATGCTATCAATCGTTTTATAATAGATATCTCGATAGTAATCATTTACCCGCTCATCCATTTGTGCAATCATCCGGGCGTCTTCTTGGTCCGTTTTTACATAAGCGACCAAAACATTGTCCACCATTTTTTTGACATAGTCAGACATATCGGAAATTTCTTTCTCAATCTCTGCAATTCGGGTCTCGCCTTTAACACGAATCGTTGACTTTGCGATAGATACCGCGTGATCTCCCATTCGTTCCAAATCGGAACTAGCTTTCATCACAGTGATGATCATTCGCAAATCAGTCGTTACAGGTTGTTGCAAGGCAATCATTTCGAAACTTTTCTTCTCAAGTCGAACTTCCATATTGTTGATTGCTTCATCGTTTTCTATTACTTCTTGAGCGATCTCTTTATCATGCTTCACATAAGCGCGAACAGATTTATGGATCGCACTACTTACAAGCATCCCCATTTCATAAAATTGATTGTGAAGATTCAGTAATTCTTCTTCAAATTGTGTACGCAACATTGCTTTTTCCTCCTAACCAAATCTTCCTGAAATATAGTCTTCTGTTTCTTTCTCCCTCGGACTCAAGAATACTTTCTTGGTATCATTGAATTCGATCAAGTTGCCATCTAAGAAGAAGGCTGTTTTGTCAGAGATTCTTGAAGCTTGAGACATGTTATGAGTCACAATGATCATTGTGTATCGTTCTTTTAGTGTCAAAAGGGTATTTTCGATTTTACCTGATGAAATAGGATCCAACGCACTGGTTGGTTCATCTAATAAAATGATTTCCGGATCGACAGCCAATACTCGGGCAATACAAACCCGCTGTTGCTGGCCGCCAGACAAAGAAAGCGCACTTTGATGAAGCTTATCTTTGACATCATCCCATACTGAGGCAGCTTTCAAGCTTTCTTCCACGGTTTTATCGAGAATCTCTTTGTCTTTGACACCCTTTAATTTTAACCCATAAATAACGTTTTCGTAAATCGAAAAGGGAAATGGATTCGGTTGTTGGAAAACCATACCGATTTCTTTCCGTAAATCTACTGTATCTTGTTGCGGACTGTAGATGTCTTTTCCTTTATATACGACACTCCCTGTGATCGTGACACCAGGAATCAAATCATTCATCCGATTCAACGAACGAAGATAAGTCGACTTGCCGCAGCCGGAAGGACCGATCATTGCAGTAATTTCTCCTTTATTGATGGAAAGATCGATTCCTTTTAGTGCTTCTTTTTTTCCATAATATAAATGCAGATCTTTTGATGTGATAATTTCTTCTGCCATTTCTTAGCCTCCGTTTACTGATCGGATCAGATTAGCCAAAGTGACCTGATACATAATCTTCTGTTGCTTGGATTTTAGGACGCGTGAATATTTTTCGTGTGTGATCATATTCAATTGCATTTCCCAAGTAAAAGAACGCGGTATAGTCACTGATCCGTGCAGCTTGCTGCATGTTGTGCGTCACGATAATAATCGAATAATCTTGCTTTAAGTTGACCAATGTTTCTTCAACCGTTCCGGTAGAGATTGGATCTAGCGCACTCGCTGGTTCATCCAAAAGTAAAATATCCGGCTTCATAGCGATGGCACGAGCAATACACAGACGTTGTTGTTGCCCCCCGGACAATGCTAAAGCACTTTTATCCAGGCTGTCTTTGACTTGATCCCACAGAGCGGCTTGTTTCAAACTTGTTTCAACGATCTCGTCTAATTTCTTCTTGTTCTTTTCACCATGACGACGCAAAGCAAATGCGATATTGTCATAAATTGATTTACTGAAAGGATTTGGACGTTGAAAAACCATACCAATCCGTTTGCGCATTTCATAGACATCGACTTCTTTCGTATTGACATCGACACCCTTGTACATAATTTGACCCGTTACTTTCGTATTCGCAATACCATCGTTCATGCGATTCAATGAACGAAGATAGGTCGATTTCCCACAACCAGAAGGTCCAATCAATGCGGTAATTTTGTTTTTTTCAAATTGCAGATCGATTCCTTTGATCGCTTCATTCGTTCCATACCATACGTGCAGATCATTTGTATAAAGAGCGACGTCTTCTGGTCGATCAAAGGTAATGATATTGCGTTCTTCCCAATTATAATCATTCATACAGTGATTCTCCTTATGCTGACGTCATTTTCTTATACAATCGTTTACCGATTGCACGAGCGCCAAAGTTAAACAATAGAACAGCGATGATCAGGACAGCTGAAGCGCCAGCTGAAACTTGGATTCCATCAGGCATCGTTCCTTCTGTATTGATTTTCCAAATATGGACAGCCAATGTTTCCGCTTGTCGGAAAATGCTGATCGGGCTGGAAACACTCAGCGGGTTCCAATTTGAAAAGTCTAACGCTGGTGCACTCTGACCTGCGGTGTAAATCAATGCTGCGGCTTCCCCGAAAATACGTCCCGAACTTAGGATCACACCAGTCAATATCCCTGGTGTTGCTTCAGGAACGATGATTCGCATGACTGTTTCCCAGCGTGACAATCCAAGCGACAACCCAGCTTCACGCTGTGTATAGTGGATGGCTTGCAATGATTCTTCTACATTTCTTGTTAGTAATGGTAAGTTGAAAAACGTTAGTGCTAGGGCTCCTGAAATAATCGAGAATCCGTAACCGAATTGGATAACGAAGACTAAAAAACCAAAAAGACCGACTACAACTGAAGGCAACGAACTAAGAATCTCAATCGATGTTCTCACTACATCTGTAAACCAATTCTTTTTCGCATATTCGGATAAATAGATTCCGGCACCTAATGAAATCGGGAAACTAATGATCATTGTAACCAATAAAAGATACAATGAGTTGAATAGCTGAATCCCAATCCCACCACCTTCTTGATAAGCTTTGGAAGGTGAGGTCAAAAATTCCCAACTAATATGAGGAATCCCTCGTACTAAGATATAAAGCAATAAAGAAGCCAAAATCAAAACAATGATTCCTGCTACAGCATAAAGCACACCAGTCGCAATTTTATCTGAGCGTTTTGCATTCATTATTTCAACGCTCCTTTCTTACCAATCAATCGAATCACAATATTGAACAATAAAGACATTAATAATAAGATCAGCGCTAATGACCATAGCACGTTATTTTCAACAGTCCCCATGATCGTATTTCCGATTCCCATCGTTAGAATCGATGTCAATGTTGAAGCAGGTGTCACCAAGCTAGACGGCATCAATGCCGCATTCCCGATCACCATTTGGATGGCCAATGCTTCACCAAATGCCCGAGCCATTCCAAAGACGACTGCTGTTAAAATCCCTGGAACTGCTGCCCGCAAAACAACTTTGTAAATCGTTTGCCATCTTGTTGCTCCAAGAGCAAGTGAGGCTTCGCGATAGTGTCTTGGGACTGCTCGCAACGCATCGACAGTCATTGTCGTCACAGTTGGCAAGATCATGATAAACAGAACAAATGTCCCTGCCAGAATCCCAAAACCAGTACCGCCAAAAACAGAACGGACCGCTGGAACAATCACGGATAGTCCGATAAATCCGTAAACAACGGATGGGATCCCCACTAGTAACTCGATAACTGGCTGCAAAATCTTTTCACCGTTGCGAGGGGAAACTTCTACCATAAAGACAGCTGCACCAATCGCAAATGGTGTTGCGATAATCGCTGATAAGAAAGTTACCACAAATGAGCCGACGATCATCGGCAATGCGCCGACAAGCGGCTGTCCATCTGGACCAACAGCACTAGGGTTCCATTGTGTACCAAACAAGAAATCAAACACATTTACTTTATCAACGAAAAACGTGGCAAGCCCACGACTTGCTACAAAATAAAAAATTGAAATCACAACCAAAACGATCAATGCGATACAAAGAAAACTAATGAGCTTTCCCCGCTGCTCCATTTTTGCTCGCTTAGATTTTTTCGTTAACACTTCTTTTACATTTTCCACGAGGGATTCCTCCTCAAAAATCAAACTAAATTCACAAATATTAGTTTATCGCTCGAACATCAATTTCTGTTAAACCTTTTGTAAATTTTTCGGCAACATTGTAAATTTTGTGTAAAGGTTACTTGATGACGTTTCCTTCCCAATCGCGTTCAACTTGCATTCTTGAAATAGGAATATAACCAAGATCCCCAACAATGTGCTCTTGAACTTCATCCGAAAGGATATACTCTAGGAATTCTGCTGTCAGTGCTGTAGGTTCTCCCTTCGTATACATGTGTTCATACGCCCAGACTTTCCAGTCATTTGTCGTCACATTTTCGTCTGTCGGTGCTACGCCATCAATAGAAAGAACATTGACATCATCTGTCACATAAGAGAATGCAACGTAACTGATAGCTCCCGGCGTATCCGAAACAATCGAACGAACCATTCCACTTGAATCTTGTTCTTGCGATGGGATTGCTGTTTCTCCATCCATGATCCATTTTTCAAAAGTTCCTCTTGTTCCGCTTCCTGCCGCACGGTTCAATAGAACGATTTTTTGATCATTCCCCCCTACTTCTTTCCAGTTGGTAATTTCGCCTAGAAAAATCTTTCGTAAATTTTCTGTAGAGATATCAGATACACCGACATTTTTATTTACAATAGGAGTGATTCCTACTACAGCTACTTTATGATCCACAAGTGCTTTAGCATCGATACCAGACTTTTCTTCTGCAAACAGATCTGAGTTGCCGATATCTACAGCACCTGCTTGAACTTGACTCAATCCTGTACCACTACCGCCACCTTGAACATTAATAAATCTGCCTGGGTTTTCATTTTGGAATTCTTCTGCCACAGTCTCTACTAACGGCTGTAATGCGGATGAGCCGACAGCGGTGATCGATTCCCCTTGATCGATCCATTTTGCACATCCTGATAATAGAATGACCAAGCCTAAAACTGGTCCCAAAAATTTCAATTTTTTCATGATAACGCTCCTTGTTCTCTCCAAAGTTAAATACAATTATTTCCATTTTACCATTTTATGAAATTGTTGAAAATTATTATTTGCTAATATTTCTCACTCCTGACAAAAATTTACTACATTTCCTACAATCACTTACAGAAAATAACTAAAAGTAAAAAAGTAAAAATTTTTTTCAATTAGTAAAAAGAAGTATATTGTCAATTCTTACTGTGCTATACTGGATAAGAAAACAATTATTAAAAGAACATAATAACCTTTCTTGCTTCCCCAATCAAGAATAGCCCCAAATTATGTTCGACGTTTTCGTGATTTCATCAACATTTCCCCAAATGTATGTTGAATCAAAACAGCGGCAGAAGTGGTCATTTATGTACCAGCTTCTGCCGTCTTTTTTTGTCCAAAATAACGGATTATTGTGTTTTATCCAGGTTATCTAACCATTGTGTGAGTTTCTCAGCGATCTGTTGTTGTTGTTCCTCATTTGAAATCTCGGCAGCTCCGTCACCACGCTGTGAGCCGTAACTACCAAAACCAGCGTGATTGCCTCCTGAGATTGTTTCGAAAATAGCTGAATCCGGCAAATAGGTTTTTGCTGCTTGATAATTCCCTTGATTCAATACCTCGTCATTGCTAGCAGTGAGAGAAAGCACAGGCAAATTAGTCTCTGCTAAACTGCCTTTTTCATCTGGATAACTCGCTAAGAAAAAGACTCCCTTTAACCCATTCTTTTGACTAGCGGCATAACGGCTTGCCATCACGCCACCCAATGAATGCCCGCCAATCACATAGCCATTATGTGGAAATTCGTTTAAAATATTCTCTGCTCGATTTCCCCCAAGGACCGCCATATCAAAGGGCATCTTGACGATTGCAACCGAGTATCCTTTTTCAGACACCTCTTTTGCCCAAATACTGTAACTTTCTGCATCTACTAATGCTCCCGGATAAAAAACAACGAGTGGTTTTTCAGGGTCTCCAGAGAAATAAAGCGCATCTCGTTTCTCTTGCCCTTTCGAAAGAGCTGCTTGAGCGGCTTCACTTGCCGGATAGTGTAATTTTTGCCAGCCCAACCATCCACCTGCTCCGATCAACAGTAGGCCGATCACTAGACCAAGTAGTATTTTTTGATATTTTTTCATTTTCCATCCTCCAAAATCAACAAAATGGAACCGCCTGAACCAAGCAGTCGCTTCTTAACTAGTTTGAAGGGAGCGGCACTTGCGTTCGCGTTTCCATTTTGTGGGTAACTTCTTTCAAGCATTTACTGATGAGCCAAGGCTAACAATTCACGCGCATGCTCTACTGTCAGTTCTGTGATTTCTGCTCCTGATAACATACGAGCAATCTCAGTCACTCGTTCTTCATAGGATAACTGACGAACTCGAGTCTCCGTCCGTCCTTCTTGGATCGCTTTTTCAATAAAATATTGATAATCAGCTACTGCGGCTACTTGCGGCAAATGAGTGATACACAATACTTGGGAATTCAACGCAATTTTTGAGATCTTTTCAGCAATTGCTTGCGCCACGCGGCCACTGACTCCGGTATCTACTTCGTCAAAAACAATACTCGTGATCCCTTGTTTCCGTGAAAAAATCGATTTCAATGCTAATAAGATACGAGACAGCTCACCACCAGATGCTACCCGAACCAACGGCTTCATGCCTTCCCCAGGATTGGTCGTGAGATAAAAAGCCACACTATCAAATCCAGTAGCTGTCAACTGCTTGCCATTTGCAAAACGAACTTCAAACTGTGCATGTTCCATATAGAGGTCGTTCAATTCTTGCACAATTTCTTTTTCTAATCGATGTGCGATTTCTCGCCGCTTGACATGGAGTTGTTCAGCAAGAGCCCAAACAGCATCGGCCTTAGCTGTCAATTGCTCTTCTAACTGTTCCAGCTGGCCTTCAGTATAGGCAGATTCAGAGATCTCCTTACTAATTTCTTCATAATAAGCTAGGATGACGGAGATGGACTCGCCATATTTGCGCTTCAATTGACGAATCGTTTCCAGTCGGTTGACAACTTCTTCTAGACGTCCTTCATCAAGTTCAAGGTTATCTAATTGTCGTGAAATATCAGAAGCAGCATCCTGCAACAAATAATAAGCGCTCTGGATCGTTTCAGTGATTTTTTCATAGGCTTGATCTAAGTGGGCGATAGATTGGATCTCGGACAGTGCCACACTTACACCGTCGACACTGCTCATTTCTTCTGAAGAGAGCGCACCATAACTTTGCCCCAGTGCATCGACGATTTTCTGATAGTTGGTTAACTTCTCACGTTCTTCGATCAGATTTTCTTCTTCGCCCTCGATTAATTCAGCCTGTGCGATTTCTTCTTGTTGGAATCGCAGCATATCCATCCGTTGAACATATAATTGTTCATTTTCCTGAATATTGCGAACCTGTTTTTCTAAATTGCGGTATTCCTGATAGGCATCCTGATAGTGCAGCAGTTCTGCTTTGAAACCATCATCGCCAAACCCATCTACCAAGCTAAGATGCCTTTCCGGCTGTAATAACTCTTGATGTTCGTTTTGTCCTTGAATATCAACTAAAAAAAGACCAATCTTTCGCAGACTTGCCAAGGTGACCGTACGTCCATTGACACGACAGATTGTTTTTCCTGCTTGTGTGATATCCCGTTGGACGATCAGCACATCTTCTTGATCAATGCCTAATTCTTCTGTCAGTTCTTGAAACTCAGGCTGCTGCGGCCATTCAAAAAGGCCTTCCAGTCGGCATTTCTCTGCTCCTTGACGCAAGTAGTCAGTAGATCCGCGTCCGCCGGCTAACAAGCCCATCGCATCAATAATGATTGATTTCCCGGCACCTGTTTCACCTGTCAAAGCTGTCATTCCTTCATGAAAAGAAAGGTGTAAGTGGGAAATAATTGCGAAATTTTGAATGGTCAACTCTAAAAGCATGGATTGCCTCCTCTACATAAATCGTTGAAAATCTTTAAACAAAGTTTCTGCATCTGCTTCTGTTTTAGTGATCATCAATACATTGTCATCATCATTTAAGGTACCAAACAGTTCCTTTGCATATTGTTTATCGATCAAATTTGCCAAAGCGGAAGCATTTCCCGGCAATGTGCGTAAAATAACAAATTTATCCATTCGATCAACAGAAACAAAGGCAGCTTTCAAAATCTTTTCTAATTTGGCAATGACATCTTCTGACGTTTCTTGAGGAATGCTGTAGCGGTAGCCACCTTTTTGTGAAGGGACTTTGACTAGCTTCATTTCTTTGATATCGCGGGAAATTGTCGCTTGTGTGACCGACACCCCTTTTTCCTGAAGCAATTCGACAAATTCTTCCTGTTTTTGAATATCTTGCTCACTAAGCAATCGTGTTATCAAACGATGACGCTCTTTTTTTCTCATCTCTCGTTCCTCCTGATTGAATTCCTACTAATTTTATCCTATTTTTAGACAGAAAGAAAGAGAGCCGGCATGTAAAATACCAGCTCTGCAAAATCAGTAAGTTTTTGGATGATGAAAGGTTTCATGTGCTTCAGCAACGATCTGAGGGACAGAGATTTCGGCTTTCCTTGTGCCATCACCATTCTGCACTTTCTGTAGATGAACCAAAAATTCAATGTTGCCTTCACCGCCCGTGATCGGTGAAAAACTAAGATCAAGAATATTAAAGCCATTCGATTGGGCAAAGTCCAAGATTTCTTCGAGAACCCTTTGATGGACTGCAGGATCACGAACAATGCCGTTTTTTCCGACAGATGCTTTCCCTGCTTCGAATTGGGGCTTGATCAGCGCTATGACTTCTCCTTGGTCTACGAGAATTTCATGTAACGGCGGCAAGATCAACTTCAAAGAGATAAATGACACATCGATGGTTGCTCTTTCTGGTAATCCTTCTAAAAAATCAGTAGGTTTGGCATAACGAAAATTCACACGTTCCATCACGACTACTCGCGGATCTTGACGTAGTTTCCACGCCAACTGATTGTAGCCAACGTCTAAGGCATAACTCATTTTTGCCCCATTCTGCAGAGCTGCATCAGTAAAGCCGCCGGTAGACGCACCAATATCCAGCAGAATTTGGTCTTTCACCTCAAAGTCAAAGATTTTCAAAGCTTTTTCAAGTTTTAAGCCACCACGGGAAACATAAGGCAGCTTTTTGCCTTTGATTTGCAACTGTGTCTCCCCGCTGATTTTTTCACCTGGTTTGTCTAAACGTTCATTTTTCTCTGTGTAAACTAATCCAGCCATGACACCGCGTTTCGCTTGTTCTCTGGTTTCAAAAAGTCCTTGTTGGACCGCTAAAACATCTACTCGTTCTTTTTTCATTACTTTCCTCTAATCTCGAATTGTTTGACAACGGATGCGAGCAATCGTTGATCGAAATGACCATAACTGCTCAGTTCATCTAACACAGCATACGCTTGATTCAATTCATCCTTCAACGCTTCACTAGCGCCATCAAGTCCTAGCAAAGCCGGATAAGTACTTTTAGCTAGTGCATCATCTCGATGGACAATCTTGCCCAATACTTCTGTTGTACTGGTGACATCTAAAAGATCATCGCGGATTTGGAAGGCTAAGCCCATATGACGAGCAAATTGATCGAGCAGCTGGATAACTTCTTCTGTCTGATCCGCTAAAATACCACCTGCAATCACTGCAAAACGAATCAGTTCACCTGTTTTGCGTTCGTGAATGCTGATCAGCTCATCAAGTGTGAGTTGCTGATTTTCCCCTTGGATATCTGCTGCCTGTCCAGCCACCATCCCTGCTGTGCCTGCCGTATGACTAAGCTGCTGCAAAAGCAAGATTTTCTTATCTGGTTCAAGATCAGCTAACGATAACAACTGAAACGCAGCAGTCAATAGACCGTCCCCAGCAAGGATCGCTAGTGCTTCTCCATAGACTTTATGGTTTGTTGGTTTGCCTCGTCGCAAGGCGTCATCGTCCATCGCCGGCAAATCATCATGAATCAGTGAATAGGTATGAATCATCTCTAGGGCTGCTGCAGTCTGGTATACTCCCAAAGTCATTGACTTATAGAAAGAAGCAACGGTCGCTGTCAACAGCAATGGACGAATTCGTTTACCGCCAGCATGAATGGAGTAGAGCATACTATCTTTCAACGTTTGATCACTTGTATGCTCTTCTAGAAATCGAACAATCACAGCTTCGATCTCCGAAAGATATTTTTCTTGAAATTGTTGCATGTTATCCATTAGTCTTCCTCATCAAAAAGAACTTCTTCATTGTTTTCAGTCATCATTTTTGTTAATGATTTTTCTGCTTTAGCCAATGTATCTTTGCACTGTTTGCTTAACACCATTCCCTTTTGAAAAGCGTCAAGAGCTTCTTCTAATGGTACATCGCCTTGTTCCAGCCGAGTAACGATTTGTTCTAATTCTTGTAATGATTCTTCAAATGTTGGATTTGCCATGATCTTCTCCTTCTGTTGCAATAACTTTAACAAGCGCTTGACCATCTTGATAATGGACGTTCAACTCATCACCAGCTTCAATATCTGCGATGGTTTTAACGACTTGCTCGTCTTTCGTCGTAAAACTGTAGCCTCGTCCCATGATTTTTAGAGGGCTCAAAAGATCTAACGATTGGAGAGCACTTAAAAATCGCTGTTCTTTTTTTTCAACGCTAAGTTGAATGGCTTTTTCTAGTCGTTGCGTTAAATAAGTAACTTCTTGTCCTGCAGCTGATAGCCGTGCCTTAGGTAGCTGTTGTTCCAAACGATGAATCAACTGACTGGCCACCTTCTCTTTATCATAGAGCTGTGTTTGCAACGATTGATTCATTCGTTGCTGCAACTGATCCAGCTTAATCGCTTGGGCCTCATATAAGCGCTCTGGTTGACGAAAAATATAAGAACCTACTGCCCGTTGGAAACGTTCTTGTTTCCGCTGGATTTGATACATAAATGCTTGTTCAAGCCTTGTTTGCTTCTCTTCGATCCGTAAAATTTCTTCTGAAAGAACTGGCACTGCTAATTCAGCAGCAGCAGTTGGTGTGGCTGCTCGTACATCAGCCACTAAATCAGCGATGGTGGTATCTGTCTCATGTCCCACAGAAGAAATGACTGGTGTCTCGGCAGCGAATATGGCACGTGCAACGCGTTCTTCATTAAATGGCCAGAGATCTTCGATAGAACCTCCGCCGCGGCCAATAATCATTGTATCGAAGGTGCCATCTGCTTCTACTCGTTGGATATTTTTTACTACATCATCTGCTGCCTTGTCTCCTTGGACTACGGTTGGAAACAAGACGATTTCGGCAATCGGATAGCGCCGCTGCGCAGTGGTGATAATATCCCGAATCACTGCGCCACTGGGACTTGTAAGTACCGCGATTCGTTTTGGAAATCGTGGAAGGATTTTTTTGGGAGCTGAAAATAGCCCTTCTTCTGCTAATTTTTTCTTAAGTTGTTCGTAGGCTTGATACAACGCCCCCACTCCGTCAGGTTCCATGTGTTCAATGTACATCTGATAATTTCCGCTGGCCTCATAGAGTGAAATGCGGCCAACAGCCAACACTTTCATTCCTTCTTCCGGCTGAAATCGCAGCTTGTCAAAAGCTCCCTTGAACATGACTGTCGAAATTTTTGCGCCATCGTCTTTCAAGCTAAAATATTGATGGTTTGGCCGTCTGCGAAAATTGGAGATTTCTCCAGTCAAATAGACTCGTTCCAAGTAAGGATCAGCATCAAACTTGCGTTTCAAGTATTTGGTCAATGCGGTCACAGTTAAATATTGTTGTGCCATGTTATCTCTTTACAGTCTCCTTTGCCGCTGCTAAGGTTTGTGCCATCAGCATCGTGATCGTCATTGGTCCGACGCCTCGTGGAACTGGCGTGATATAGCTTGCGATAGGTTCAACTTCAGCAAATTTCACATCCCCAATCAATTTTCCTGCCTCATCACGATTCATTCCTACATCAATAACGACTGCTCCTTCTTTCACAAATTCTTTAGTTACAAAATGACCGCGTCCAATCGCAACCACTAAGATATCGGCTTGTCTAGCCAATGCTGGTAAATTCTGTGTTTTTGAATGTGCGATCGTGACGGTAGCATTTTTACCGAGAAGCAAATGTGCCATCGGTTTGCCTACGATATTGCTTCGGCCGATCACTAATGCATTTTTACCTTCAAGTGGAATATCATACGCTTCAAACATTTTCATAATACCGTAAGGGGTGCAAGGGATTCGATCGGGAACACCAGCAAACAATTTACCAAGGTTGATAGGATGGAAACCATCGACATCTTTTTCAGGTCGGATAGCTAGCAACACTTTCTCTTCATCGATTTGTTTTGGCAGTGGCAGCTGGACTAAGATACCATGAAAGTCTGGGTCCTGATTGTACTTGTCGATTTCACTAAGTAGTTCTTCTTCAGTTATCGACTCGGGATAATGTTCAACTTTAGATCGTATGCCGATTCTTGCCGCAGCCAGTTCTTTGTTTCGCACATACGTTTGACTTGCTTTATCTTCCCCTACCAGTAAAACAACTAAGCCGGGAACAATTCCTTGTTCTTTTAAAAGGGCGGTTTCTGCAGTAAGATCTGCTTGCATTTTTTCTGCTAATTCTTTTCCATTAATCAAAATACCCATCTTGACAACTCCTCTGACTTTTTTCTATTCTAGCATAGTTCGCTTTGAAGAAAAATGATTTCTGGTAGGAAAATCATAGTTTCCCATCTCTAGTATCATAGCATTTTCTCATTGCAACTGCTTAACCAAAGACTCACACAGAACAATAAAGGCAGCCTCTTTTGCAAAAGGACTGCCTAGTTTTCACTATTTGTTTGTAGAAACCTAATCAATTCAAAATCCGCAGTTTTGATATAATGAGTCTGATTGATCAGCTATTCTTCACTCATTTTTCACAAGGTTTCTGAGAGTCATCGGTGCCGCAAAAGTGTGATAGTTTAATCCTGAGATTGAAGGATTTTGTAACACTGAGTTTTGATTTTGGCTGATAACGATCATACCGGCAGTTGTTTCCATCAGTTCTTTTTCGGCTGCAATCATCGTTTCCCATCGCTTGTTCTTATCAAGAGCATAGGTAGTGCTGGCATCATCCAATAAGCGGTCATAAACAGGATTCGAGTAATGGCGATTGTTTCCGCTATACATCATCTTAAGTGTAGAATAAGGATCTTGATAATCGGGAGTCCAATAAATTAGGAACAAATCATAGTCGCTTTCACTAGCAAGATTCAACGCTGTTTCGGCTGGCAGCGAGCGCATATTGACCTTCAAACCAGTAAAGAGGTCCTCCAAACTCCATTGGATACTCTCACCCATTTTTTTGTAGGAACCATCATCAGTCGTTAACAGATCAAGCTCGATTTCATCGCCTAATTCTGCTTTTGCCTGTTCCCAATAGGCTAGCGCTTTTTCTTTATCATAGGCCATCAAATCACCAGCTTCCTCACGAAAGTCCACGCCAGTATCAGGATTAGCGACAAAGCCTTCTGTGATCGCGCCATTCAAGGGTTTGGATCCATCTGCCATAATATTATTGACAAGATTCTCTTTATCAATGGCCAATGCGAGAGCTTTTCGTAAATTTTCATTTTGTAAAGGTGTCGGTTGTCCCTTTCTTTCTTGATTTAACCGGATATAATTCATCGTTGCCGAAGGATAAGAGGCAAATTGGTCACTTGACTGCATTTGTTTGGCGATCTCTCCACTGATGATCGCGACATCCAACTGTCCATCTTCATAAAGATTTAGCGCGGTTGCAGATTCTTTTACCACATCATAATGGATCTCTTCTGCCAGAATAGCTTCTTGATCCCAATAAGATTCATTCTTGGCTAAATCCCAATTCATTTCAGTTTGCTGCCAGTTTTTTACAACAAATGGTCCATTATAAACAATTTTGTCGCTGGCTGTCCCATATTCCTGTCCAAATTTTTCGACAACCGATTGATTTTGAGGAAAGAAAATCGGAAAAACCATCAAGGAAGTAAAATACGGAGCTGGTTGTGTAAGACGGACTTCTAATGTATAGTCATCCTTTGCTTCAACACCTAGCGTATCCGCCGACTGATCGCCACGGGCAATTTCTTCCGCATTTTCGATCAATCCATTCATCAAGAAACTATACTGAAATGCATTTTCAGGATCAATCATCCGTTTCCAAGCATATTCAAAGTCATTCGCTGTCACCGGATCCCCATTGCTCCATTGTGCATTTTCGCGTAACCTAAAGCGATAAGTTTTGCCGTCAGACGAAATTTCCGGTAAATCAACTGCTACACCCGGCTGCACTTCATCCTTTTCATCCAATAGATATAAGCCTTCAAAAGTGGCTGTTTGAATAATTGCATCTGGGAAGTCCAACATGGCAGCCGGATCCAATGAAGTTAGCTCTGTCATAGACATTAGTCGAATCACTTGAGAGGCTGAATCTTCTTTCTGCTTTGTTGTTGTACCTGCTGTACATCCAGTCAAAAATATCATTGCTACTATCAACCCCAACAATCTGTTAAATCCTTTTCTCATTCTTTTCCTCCTTTTTATCGTTCCACCAAAAACCACACAACCTCAGCCGTTTCTGTGCCATCATTGTAGTTGATATGCCCTTCTCCGGCTTCGATCCATTGACAGTCTCCCGGATTTCCAGTGAGATCTGTTCCGTCTTCTAAAACTGTATGAGCGCTTCCTTTGATCACATAGGAAAATTCATCTTGTGTGTGACGTGCAAATCCCTCTAATGGTCTTTTCTCACCTGGAGCTAACCGAACCACTCCCATTTGAACCTTTCCGTTGGTTTGATTCAATGAATCAAATATCGTTTCAAATTCTTTCCCATTATCCACTGAAATAATTTTCATTTTTTCTGACTCCTTTCAATTATTACTTTCAATTAAATCGTCAGAATATTCTAAAGTCAATACTTTTATTCAAAATATCGCTTTTATTTTTATTTTTCAGCTGTTTTTTTGAAAAAATTACTTTTATTAACACTTCTCTCTGTAGAAAGATCCAGTTTTTTCACCTCAACCAACTTAATAACAACTATGGCATTGTATCGCAAATAACCAAAAAACAGCCTCAGCTTTTAGCTGAGGCTGTTTTGATTAACTAGTCATTCTTACTTTCAATTTCACTGTTCACATTAGACAAAATACCATTCACAAATTTTCTTGATTGGTCATCACTGAATGTTTTGGCTAATTCAATGGCTTCATTTAACGCGACTCGATTAGGAACATTGTCAACATACACCATTTCATATAATGCAATTCGTAAAATCGTTACATCCATTTTTGATAATCGTTGGATCTTCCAACCGGATTTTAAATGGGACTGGATCACTTCATCCAACGCTTCTTTGTACTGACATACCCCTGCTACAAGTTGATCCAAATACGCTGGAACGAAGTGTTCCTGTTCTTCATCAATCAGCTCATGGTGTTCCAACTCAATTGCATGCATGATCGCATCTTGTTTCGTTAAATCTTTATTAAAATCTAAAGGAAATAAGGCTTGCAGAGCCATTTTCCGAATCTCGTGACGTGATAATTCTTTACTCATTTTCTTCCTCGTCGTTTCCGAATAATTCTTCAATATCAGGTTGCTCAATCTTTTCTGGTACTACAGCTACCACATGGACATTGACTTCCGCTAAGTGAACATCTGTCATGAACAATACTTGCTGTTTCACTCGATCTTGAATTTCCATTGCTACTTTAGGCACTGAAACGCCATAGCTTAGATAGCAATAAAGATCAACCTTGATCCCAGTTTCATCGATTGTCAAGTAGACCCCTTTGCCATGCGCGGAGCGTCCAAGCAATTCAGTCACACTATTGGCTAATGTCCCCCGCATCCCATAGACACCTTCCACTTTAGATGCTGCGATACCAATAATGATCTCGATGACTTCTGGTGCGATCACGATTTCGCCTAATTCAGGACTTGCGTCTAAGACTAGATTTTTATCTTCATTCATAAGTTTTGCCTCCATTCTAAACTTCCACACATTGTTATCTATCCCTTCACGATATGTTTCGTCTCAATAAGTCATGACTTGGATAGACAGTTTCATTTGTATAGAGGTTTCTTCTCGCTCTAAGTTTATCATTTTCTGCACTGAGAATCTATAATAACCCACTATTCTCAATGAATTTTCTGAAATAAACGAGGATGTTGATTTACAAGATGATCAATTCTTTAGGAGAATGCGTCAAAACTTGATTACCAGTTTCTGTGATCAACAAATCATCTTCGATTCGAACGCCGCCGATACCTGGAAGATAAATTCCCGGTTCGTCTGTAATGACGTTGCCCGTAACAAATGCTTTGTCTGCTCGGAAAGAGACGTTTGGTCCTTCATGGATCTCTAGACCGATTCCGTGACCCGTTGAATGTCCGAAAGCTTCTCCATAGCCGAATGAAGCAATATGATCACGTGCGATTGCATCTAATTCAATTCCTGTCATGCCCGGTTTGGCTGCAGCTAAAACTTTTTCTTGAGCTTCAAGGACGATTTGATAAATTTCTTTTAATTTGTCTCCGGGATCACCTACGGCGAACGTCCGAGTCATATCAGAAACATATCCTTGATAGTAGCAACCAAAATCCAGAGTGATCAAATCTCCTTGTTCAATTACTTTTTCACTAGCTACCCCATGGGGCATAGCTGAACGTAATCCACTGGCAACGATTGTATCAAAAGAAACGCTTGTAGCGCCCAAAGAACGCATGAAAAAGTCAAGTTGATTGGCTACTTCTATTTCTGACATTCCGGGACGGATCATTTTCAAAATATGTTCAAATCCTTGATCCGCAATATGGCAAGCTTGTTGAATCAACGCGATTTCTGACTCATCTTTGACTTCCCGCAATGCTTCGATCATACCTGAAACAGGAGCCAATGAAGATTCTTCAATAATCTCCTCCAAGACCGAATAATCAGAAAAGCTGACGTAACTTTCTTCGAAAGCCAAAACATTGATCTCTTCTTTTTCGCAAATAGCCGCAACTTCTTCAAAAATCGGTCCGCTATTTTTTACGATTTCAAATCCTTGTGCTTGAGCAGCCGCTTGCTCTGTATAACGAAAATCAGTAACGAAAAAAGCTTTGTCCAATGTAATGACAGCTAAACCAGTCGTGCCGGTAAAATTGGTCAAATAACGCAAATTGTATGGGCTCGTGATCAAAAAGCCATCAATGGCATCTTTTCTCATTGCTTCTCTTAATTTTTCAACTCTTAACATTCTTTCTCCCCACTTTCTTGTTCTGTATTATTATAGCAAACTTCCCAGAAAAGCGAAAAGAATGAAAAAAATTTATACAAAAAAAGACAGATTGCTTTTAGACATTCTTTAATCCTCGTTAATCTGGTCTATCAAAGAAAACAAATTCGTCTCCATCACACGCGCTGTTAAAATGTTTTCACCGTCTTCTAGAAGGGTAATCAGTGCATCTACGGACATGCGTGCTGAAATTCCATAGGTTTGTACACCGTTTTTTTGAATGTAGGTCAACGCTGTTTCAATTTGTTCAACAGATAAAATATCACGCGCGTCATTCGATTCCAAGGCTAAAAAGTCTTTCTGGGTTAGTAAGTATTTCAACATCGATTCAAAATGCGCAGCGGATTGTTCTGTTTCTGAATAGTCTGATTGTTGTTTGCTAGTTGCTTCAGATAAATCCAGAAAAGGAAAGTCTTTTAAAAAACTCTCTTCAAGTGTCTTTTCTTCTGGGACTACACGAGAAAAACTATTGGAAAACCCAAGCGGCTGAAAATCTTGATTTCCAGTTGCCCCCCCTGTTCGAACAGCTGTCCAGAGAATTTCTCCTTTGGGTATTTGATACATCTGCCAGTCTCTCAATTCTTCCAAAGATAAGTCTTTCTCAAAAATTAATGTGGTGATCAATGAAGTGCTTTTGGGCAATTTTTTTAAATTGTTCAAAAGGTTCTGCTTCATTGTCTGATTCTCAGAGAATTCAAGACTCGATGAATCTCGCATACATGATTCAAAAAGAAAATCTTTTTTTTGCGAATTAGATTGATAATTCTTCAGCAAGTGATTTTTATCGATCGTTACTGTCTGAATCGTAGAATGATTCTGATCGAGATTTTGATAAACTTCTGTCACCTCATAACTGCCAAAACCTAATGAACGTATTTCATACTTCGAAAGAAAATGATTTTGCGTCGTTAACTCGTTATTGATTTGACGATTCATGATGTAACTATCTTGATTTACTTGTAGACTACTTTGCCGAGGATCATAGAAAAAGAGGTCAACAAATTTTGGCATTACAAGTAAAACTGCAATTGTCAGTACAACAGCTGAAAAAAGAAAGAAAATCCCTCGTTTGTAACGTTGTTGTTTGATTTTCCTTTGCAATTGTTCAAAGTGAAATGGTTCATTCATTTGTTAATTCCTCCTTAAGTAATTGTCTTCCTCGATACAAACGATTCTTCGCTTGCGTGTAGCTCCATTCTTTATACGTTGCAATTTCCTCAATTCGCCACTCCAAAAAATAGTATAGTAAAATCACTTCTCGCGTATCTTTAGGTAATTTCTCAATACTGCGATACAATGCTCTTTTTCTCTCTTGTCCTATTATTTCTTCCAATGGGGTAGACAACTGTTGGCTTTCTGCTTGAAAAACGTGTGAAGGAAACTTTCGCCATCGATGTGCCACCGTTTGTTTACGCGTCCAGTCAATGAAGCGATTTTTGATTATTTTTAGTAAAAAATAGTTGATTTGCTTTTCGTTTAGCTCATCGAGAGATTCCGCTATGACGAGAAACGCCTCACTGACTAAATCTTGGGCCTGCTCTTTATTTTTTGTAAAATAAAACGCATACAAATAACAGTCTTGCGAGTAATCTTTATATATTTTTGCTAACAGTTCATCTCCCAACTCAGTCACCCCTCCATACCTACTATACGAACTCACAGAGAAAAAGTCACAAAAAAAAAGCCATTCATTAAAAAATGAATGGCTGTAAGTTATTTTCTACGTCCCAAGAAGAACGAAACAACAGCGACAAAAATGACCGCTCCGATAATGGCAGGAACAATTGCCATTCCAGCAATCTGTGGTCCCCATGTTCCAAATAGTGCTTGACCAATCGATGCCCCAACTAGCCCGGCTACGATATCAAAGATACAACCGCGTTTCTCACCAGCGATTGCGCCTCCGATTGATCCGATAACCGCACCTACGATCAATGTCCATAAAAAATGCATAATACCCCTCCTAAACTTTCTAATAAAAGGGTACCATATCAATTATGGTTTGAACAAAAATATGCCTGCATGTTATTTTCTGCGAGTGAACGCCCGCTTTAGCACATCGAAAAAGCCAAGAGAATGAACCATATGATCCGGATCAACATAGACGCGAATCGCCCGCAAAACTTTCTTGGGCTCTTTCGAAGAAAAAGTATAGGTGCCATTTTTTTTCGTCCGAATAGCGTACCTTGGGATCCAACGACCTTTGAACATGACAGAGGCAATCACGTAATCTACATCTTCCCAAGGAATCTGGATAAACTTCCGCTGGTCACGGTCGTTGTAAAATTCAAAAGCCTTGTCGCCGATCATAATTTTGCCATATTCGTTGATACCCAAAAATGAGGTCGCATCGATCGTCAAATCAACTTTGGTGTTCAGGGATTGTACCATAATTTGTTTGCTCCATTTCTACGTCTTATTGTTTCTTATTATACTTGTTCTGATGATTTTTGGCGAATAGATAAAAAGTGCTTGGGTTTCCCCAAGCACTTTTAGTTGAAAGATTAGAACAATCCGATCAAGTGTCCACCGATACCGACTAAGAACAAACCGATAATGATGATGATTGGAGAAACTTTTTTCTTCAATAACCACATACATAACAAAGTAAGTAATAGTGCAGCCAACCCAGGAATCAATTGATCCAAGTTGTTTTGCAAGGTTGTTACTTTCGTATCTGTTAATGCACGGCCTTCAGCGACTTGTTGGAATGCTTGTTGTAACCCTTCTGGACCTGATGGCAATTTTGCCCAATCCACATATGCTCCTTCATCAAGAGGGACACGAGATACAACTGGTGCAAATGAAATTGATACCCAACGTTGAACAAGCGATCCTAATACGAACATCCCTAGGATTGAAGCACCTTTTGTTACGTCTTGCAGCAAACCACCTGAAAGGTCATCTGTGATTTTTGATCCGGCACGGTAGCCAAATTCTTGTGTATACCACATAAATGCCCAACGAATGATATTCCAAGCCAAGAAGAAGATGATTGGGCCTAAGATGTTTCCTCCTAACGCTAGAGAAGCACCTAGAGCTCCTAACATCGGACGAACAGTAAACCAGAATACAGGGTCACCGACACCAGCCAAAGGACCCATCATACCAACTTTTACCCCTTGGATCGCTACATCATCGACAGCGGCTCCATTGGCACGTTCTTCTTCCAATGCTAAAGTTACCCCTAGAATTGGTGAAGCAATATATGGGTGAGTGTTAAAGAATTCCAAATGACGCTTCAAAGCAGCGGCACGGTCTTCTTTTGTTTTGTATAATTTTTTGATTGCTGGAATCATTGAGAATGCCCAACCACCATTTTGCATACGTTCATAGTTCCATGAACCTTGAATGAAGGTAGAGCGCCATGCTACGGCTAAACGATCTTTTTTACTTAATTGAATTTTTTCTGCCATTTTTTTCTCCTCCTTCGATTCTAATAGTCATTCAAGATATCGCCTAGAGGGTCGCCAGTGTTGCTGCCGCCGCCTCCATTTGATGATCCGCCCATTTTGGTGATGTTCAAGTAAATCAATGCAATAGCTACTGCCAATGCACCGATCGCAATCAATGTCAATTCAGAAATCGCTGCAATCACAAAACCAATGATGAAGAATGGCCATACTTCACGAGTTGCCATCATGTTGATAACCATTGCGTAACCTACGGCAACAACCATACCACCACCGATAGCCATACCATCTGTTAACCAAGCTGGCATAGATTCTAGGAAGTTTTGAACAGTTGCAGCTGGAATTGCTAGCAATGCTGCTGCTGGAATCGCAATACGGATCCCTTGCATACATACGGCAATCACATGCCACATTTCGATTTTGCGGATATTACCTTCTTCAGCAGCTGCATCCATAAAGTGAACGATTGGTACAGCTAATGTACGTACGATCATTGTTAAGAACAAACCAGCTACAGCCAAAGGAATCGCAACGGCAATGGCTGTGTCAACACCGCCACGTCCTTGTCCACCTAAAACTAAAATAATTGCAGATGCAACAGATGCCAATGCAGCATCCGGTGCGACAGCGGCACCAATGTTTGCCCAACCTAACGCGATCATTTGTAATGATCCACCTAAAATAATACATGCTTCTAAGTTACCGGTCACTAGACCGATCAATGTACATGCCACTAGCGGTTGGTGGAATTGGAATTCATCCAAGATCCCTTCCATACCAGCTAAAAAGGCAACGACTACTACTAATACCATAGATATAATAGACATGATAGACCTCCTATTTAGTTGTATACTTTTTACTTGTTCGACAATTCGTTTTTCGCTTTACGCAAAATTTCATCCATGTTGTCGCGTGAATCGTTTGGTACTTTACGCACATCAAATTTGATGCCCCGTGATTTTAGTTCTTCGAACGTTTCAACGTCTTCAGTACCCATAGACAATACTTTACTTACAACAACTTTTCCGACTGAGTGAGCCATTGAACCAACGTTGACTTCTTGAATGTCTACGCCGCCTTCTACTACTCGCAATACATCTTCTGGATTTTCAAACAATAGCAATGCTTTCGTATTACCAAAACGAGGGTCTTTTGACACTTCGATCATTTTTTCTACTGGAATAACATTGGCTTTTACTCCTGGAGGAGCTGCTTGTTCGATCAATTTTTTACGCAAGTCGTCTTTTGCAACTGCATCTGATACTACGATGATCCGTGATGGATTCACTGATTTTGTCCATGCTGTAGCTACTTGTCCGTGAAGCAAACGAGAGTCAACACGAGCCAATACAATTTTGATCTTGCCATCGCCCAGTACAGTACCTGGAGGAAGTGATCCTTTAGGTTGATCGTCAGCCACAACTGGAGCAGCAGCTTCTGCCGGTTCAAGTTCTTCTGGTTTCACCTTGACCCCTTCTTTAGCTGTTTCAATGATATGTGCAGCAATCTCATGTGCTGTATTCATTGAAAAACGTGAAGCGTAAGCCTCGATGACCATCGGTAAATTCATACCAGCTACGATTGCCCATTTGTCTTTGTGGTCTTCAAACAAGCTGTTTGCTTGGTTGAAAGGTGTACCGCCCCAAAGATCAACTAAGAATAACACTTCTTCTTGATCGTCGAATGTGGCGATTGCTTCTTGCATTTTTGCTTTGATATCATCTGGGCCTTCACTTGGCATCAATGTTACAGCTTTAACATTTTCTTGTTCGCCGAAAATCATTGAACCAGATTGCAAAATGCCGTTTGCAAATTCTCCATGACTTGCTAGGATAATTCCTACCATCTTTTTACCTCCTATTTCAAAATTGATAAATGTGACACTTAAATGAAAGAAAAAAAGCAACGACGAAAAATCAAGTGTGACTACCCTCTTTTTCCAAAATATCCATCAAATAGATTTTACGATCAGCAGGAACTTTTCGAATCTCGACTTCAATGCCCTGTTTCTGCAAATAAAGCAGTGATTCGAGGTCTTGATCATTGACAGAAACAAAATTAGTGATCATCCGCTTTCCTATCGAAAAGCTCATTCCTCCAATATTGATTGAATGAATCGGTAATCCGCCTTTGACTAGTGTGACAACATCTTGAGGATTGGTAAATAATAACATGACTTTTTGGGTATCAAATAATGCGTTATGTGCAACCTCAAGCATTTTCGCCACTGTGACGACATTGGATTTGATTCCTGGCGGAGCGGCTTCTTTCAAAAGAAATTTGCGAAGCTGATCATTTGCGACTTCGTCACTGACAACGATGATTCGGTTAATACCAGTCATTTTCGACCAGGCTGTTGCTACTTGACCATGAATCAAACGATCATCGATCCGAGCAAGACGTATATCCATTCCCATCGTAAAAACCTCCTACATCCATCGATCCGCTGGCTATTTGTGGATCCCTTACTTTTTTCATTCACCTCCTGTATCCACTTATATAGAAGCAAGAAGCGTGCCAACTTTTATACAATACACTAATCTTTGGAAAGGCTTAAGAATCGGCCTCTTGATGATACACTAAAAAAGATACACTGAAAAACAGTGTATCTTTTTTAGTGTATTCTATTCTTAATGTATTATTGATCAGCCAAAACCGTTTTTTCTTGATGATTTTTAATCAACTCTGCTAAGTAATATTCTTCGCTTTCTGGTATTTCTACATTTAACAAGCGCGAGAACGAGCGAACATGGATGTGAAGTTTTTTGTACATCGGCTCTTGCTTCAGTTCAGAAACAAGGGGTTCATCGACAGTTAAAGGTTGCTTTAATACGATCCGTTCGATCATTCCAGCAGAGTGGAGCACAAAATTGATTTGAAACCCTGGTATTGCATCCGTCAATTCTAAATCATTGATCAATTGATGGCCAAATTGCCACAATGGCTCGATAACTTTTCGCGGATTGACAAAAGTCAGGTTTTGCTCCATATATTTAAAACAAATTTCTTCTGCTTGTTCTTCACCAAGTTCAACATCTTGTTCAAAACTCAGATCATTCTCTAACAAAATTTCTTCCAACAATTGATCTACATCTTGATCAATGAATCGTTCCAGAGAAATAAAAGGCGCATCGATTTTTGGATCTATGATCCCTGTCGTGGCGATCAGTTGATACTGTCTTTGTATGGGTTCTAACTCAGTCTTTAAATCAGCCACTGAAAGTGTCACAACCTCTACATTCTGATTTTGACGTTTCGAGAGGGAACTTTGAATTAGTTCTTTGATCCTCTGAGCCGTTCCTTTACCCGAGGCACAGATGGCTAAGATGGCTTTGCGATGATGATTGCTTAAGTGACCCTCCGGCTGTTCAACGGAACCATAGCCGCGAAATTTTCTAAGCGATTCATACAAACTATCGATGTCCGTGCCGATAACTGAGGCTTTTCGGACTGTTTCCAAAACGATTGATGTCGTCACCATATCGACAGTCCGTACAATCACACCTGTTTCCCTCTGAATCTCATTGTTGAAGGTAGCTAAAGATCCCATATCTACTAATAAAATCACGCCGCTACCATCATTAACTGCTTGAACACTTTCTTCGATCTTTTTCAATGCAACGGTAGGCGGCATGTCCAAAGGCATGTCTACTGCTGCCACTTGATCCACTTCTAAAAGTTGTTGAACCACTTGAACCATACTGCTTGCCGTGCTGTTCCCATGGGCTGCTACAACTACACCAATTTTTCCAGAGGAATGGGCAGTCCGCAAAGATACGAGTAAAACAGCCAAATAATAGGTTTCACTTTCAGGAATCGATACTTTGAAACTATCACCAATAAATGTACGAATTTCTTTAGCAACTTCAAACTCTTTCGGATAGTCGGCGACCATTTGACGAATATTGTCATTGGTATGCCGTTCTTCTCCCAGATGAATTTTTTTCAAAAAAGAACTAATGTGTAAGCTCATCGCATACACAAAATTTTGCTGAAATTCATAGTTCAGCCTTGTGCGTACCAGATCATAAATACGATTTGTCACTGTGATCACTTTTTGATCCACAAACTCGCTCAATTTGTTTTCTGAATTGAAAGAAAAGCCGTGATCTTTGTAAAATGATTTCAAATGAACATTGATATCTGTAGATATGAAATGATTGATGGCTTCTTGATCCAGCCCATCCGCTTTTAATAAAGCAGCTTTATCGCCGATAATATCGTAAAGATTATACGGTAATTCATAAGAATCGGATTGAATATTATTAAGATTTTGGTTTGGTTGAACACGCACAGTCGGCTCAAGAATTTTGGACAGCTCTGCTAACTCATCTCGGCGATTCCCCAAGACCATTAATCCTGAGCGGATTCCTTCGGGAAGTTCGTCCAAATCAATCTCGATTTCATCTTGTTGCATATGATTCAAGAACCCTCGTGCACAGACCAACTGAACGTTGGACTTCAATTGACCAATATTTCCGAAGCTGACACTGCCAATCAACGCTTTAACGACATCTTCAGTCAATGTGATCGTGCGTTGGATTCGTGTTGCTTCTTGTCCTACAAGTACCCGAACAAGATCCACTTTTTCTGAGGCAGGTCGTTTTTCAAAAAACGGCAGTTGGATATTGATCGGAATTCTCCGAGTAAAAGTGTCCAACAATGTCGAATTGGGATCCTCAGTAGTTGCTCCGACGATGCGAACATTGGCTTGATGATTTTTACCAGTCTCACCTAATCGACTAAAGGTTCCATGATCCATAAAGTAAAAAATCATTTCTTGTCCTTCAGGCGGCAATCGATGTATTTCATCTAGAAATAGCATACTTTCATCCGCCTGATCAATGATTCCAGTTTTCTCCTGATCCGCTCCGGTAAAAGCACCGCGAACATAACCGAACAAATGGCTCATAAGCAACTCTGGATTATTGGCATAATCGGCACAGTTGAAAACGATCAACTCTTTTTCCTCTTCGATCACCTGATTGCTTTTCGCAAACTGAAACATGGCGTGAGCAAAATACGTCTTCCCTGAACCTGTTGGTCCAGTGATCAAACAATTCAGCCCCTTAGGAGGATACAGAATTGCCGCTTTGGCTTGTTCGACAGCATTTTTCATGCTGCCGTTCACACCAATGATCGTTGAAAAAATATCACGGTTTCCCAATTTGACATCCACTCGCTGCGGCGTAGCTTTCTCTCTTTGGGGGCGGTTCTCTTTATAACTTGGAACATATTTCTCAGGCCCAGACCGTGCATCTTGAGCTACCCAATACCTCACTGGCCGGGTATCACTCTTTTGAACGCGGCCTTCTTTGACAAGTTGATTCAAATCTTTGCTGGCATTGCTTCGTTGGATCATCAATTGATCAGCGACCTCTGATGTCGTCGTTCCCTTTTCATTCAAGCCATTTTCTGTATTTTCCAATAAAAATTGATAAATACGCTCAATCCGTTTCCCCAACAGCTCCGCCTCCTTGAAAGTTTTATCCTTGAATACTTTAATGGGTTTGAATAAAAATTGCAAATCTTTTCTGAATACTTTCCCTACTCAAACCAGCCAATAACCTAGCCACCCTTAAACACGCCCCTTGAAAAATCTTGCAGCATACAGCACTAACCATTTTTTCATAGCACCTTTTGATTAACTTAAGAATAAAGCATTTAGCAAAAAAAAGACAATCTAATGCTATGATTATTGTGTCAATGGGTAGGGAATAAATTTTGGCACGTCACCATCAAACTGCTGCAACTCTTTTTGCATCCATAAAACATCGTGCCACTGCTCAAACTTATAGCCAATTTGTGGGTAATATGCAACTTCTTTGTAACCAAATTTTTGATGGAACCTCACACTGCTTTCATTCCCAGCCGTGATACAAGCGGTCAAATTTACGATATTTTGTTTTTTCAACTCTGACTCCAAATGATGATAAAGCATCGTTCCTATCCCTTTTGCTTTTACTTCTCGATCGATGTAAACCGTCACTTCCGCCGTCCAGTCATAGGCAGCTCGTATTTTGTAAGTGGTGGCATAAGCATAGCCAAGAATGACACCATTTTCTTCAGCAATCAAGTATGGATAACGCTGAAGCGTTTGAGTGATCCGGTGCGCAAACTCTTCCTCAGTTGGTATCTCTGTTTCAAAAGTAATAGCCGTATGATCTACATAAGGCGCATAAATTTTTAACAATGATTTGGTATCTGCAACAGCAGCCTTTCGAATGTTCATATATTCCCTTCTTTCTTCAAATTTTTATCAGTATACCTTTCTAATAAAAAAAAGACAATCCTTGTCTAAAAACAAGGATCATCTTTACCCACTAGCTTATGCTTGATTTTTTTCTTGCCCGCAAAACACAGTAATATGTTGTGGTAATACTTGGATCTCAACCGGCAGACTTGGACCAGGGTCTCCATCGACATTGGTTTCGATCGTTGTATCATCCAGTAGTTTGATCTGCGCTTTTTCAAACGTTAGATATCCAAGGGATTCGTTGGATTCCGTCACTCCTTTTAGCAGTTCGGGAATACTCTTGATGGTTTCCCAAAGATTGCTGTCTTTAATGTAGATAAGATGCAATTTCCCATCATTCGTACTCGCTTCTGGTAACAGCGATTCAAAACCACCGATCGTATTCGACGATCCTACGATCAGTGTGCTGCTTTCAATTTTGGTTTCTGTTGCTTCCTGACCACTAGTGATAATTTCAAATTGATGGCTTTCATTTTTGCGTACTTCCCGTAACCCGGAAAGGAAATAAGCCATTTTTCCAAGTTTCGTTTTTTCTTCAACTTCAACATTGTTGATAGCTGCTGGAATGATGCCGATCGCCACTACATTCATGAAATAATCGTCATTGATTTTCCCAATATCGATTTTGCGAGAATGATTCAACGAAAATGATTCGATTGCTTCTTCAGGATCAAGAGGAATGGCCAATGCACGAGCCAAATCATTGACTGTACCTAGAGGGAAAAAGCCAAAACGCGGACGCTCCTCATGACTAGCAATTCCGCTGATCGCCTCATTAACTGTACCATCACCTCCCATTGCAAACACGCTATCCACGGAGCCGACAGCTTCAGATGCGAACCGCTCGGCATCACCCGCTTTTTCTGTGTGTGCAACAGCCACTTCATCAAATAGTTCCTGCAATTTTTTTGTTGCTAATTCCTCGTATTCTGCAGCTTTTTCGCCTCCTGAACTAGGATTGACGATCAATAGTGCTTTCATCTCCTCTGCCTCCTTAATGCTACTTCGTTTCACATTTTAGTATAACAAAGAGCCACCAGATTTGTCTTTTTTGCAAACCACCGCGAATAACTCTGACCGAATCTCCAATTGAATCGAATAGGGCTGTGTGTAATTGCCGTATTTCTTATTCTTAGACCAATCGTTTGCGTAAACGCCCCGAAATAAAATCAATACAGGTAACTGTCAAAATAATACCAAGCAAAATGATGCCCACACGACTCCAAGATCGTGCATTGATAGCAAAAATCATCGGTGTACCAATCCCTCCTGCTCCCACTATTCCCAGAATCGATGCAGAGCGAACAGCTAATTCAAAACGATATAAAGTAAACGACAAAAATTCTGGAATCAACTGCGGTAAAGTCGCAAATCCCAAAACCGCCCAGCGATTTCCGCCAGCACTCACAACAGATTCAGAAGGTCCCTGATCCATATTTTCGATCGCTTCACTATATAACTTGGCCAACATACCTATGGAATGGACACTGACGGCTAAAACGCCCGCAAAAGATCCTGGACCAACAGTTTTAATAAACATGATGGCTAGAACAATCTCAGGAAACGTGCGAATCGCTGTTAAGACGACTTTTCCTGTGCTCGACAAGAATCTAGGTGTATTTTTGCTTCGAGCTGCCCAAAACGCAAAAGGAATACTTAATAAAGAAGAAATAAATGTACCAACAAAAGCGATGGCTACCGTTTCAATCATTAAACTGAACAAATCTTCGCCATCCCCGGTATAGACATAACTCCAATCTGGATGGATCAATCCGTAGAAAATTGCCCCTAAGATTTGACCAACGTTTTCTTTGATAGCAGCTAAGGGGATTCCTGCAAATGCCCAAATATAAATAGCAACCAGAACGAGCACGAAAAGCCATTTTCTTTTTTTCTGGGGTTCCGTTGGCAACATCATAGCAATCGCTCCCTTACTCTATTACTGATGGTATCTATAAGAAGAACAACGATAAAAATCGCCAAAACGATAATTGCCGTTTGGTCGTAGCGAAATTGACTCAATGATCGTTGCAAAAAGACACCGATTCCTCCCGCGCCGATATACCCTAAGATCGTTGAGGCGCGAACATTGATCTCAAAGGCGTACAAAAGATAACTTAAAAAATGACTCGTTACCTGCGGAAGTACTGCGTAACGGATAATCGCCAGTTTTGATCCCCCTGAAGCGGTGACAGCCTCGATCGGTCCCGCATCAATTGTTTCGATCGACTCATAAAATAATTTCGTGATCATCCCAAAAGAAAAGATGGAAATTGAAATCACACCAGCTACCGGACCAATACCGACAACTGCTACGAACAGCGCCGCCAACATCAAATCAGGAATCGTTCGCACGATATTCAAAAGAAAGCGAAAAATCCCCGATAGCCAAGGAATTGTTAGGATATTTCTGGCTGCCAGCAAAGAAAAAGGCAAAGCAATGAGCGCCCCAAACGTTGTTCCGACAATTGCCATTTGAATGGTTTGAAGAAGAGGCTCCACAATGATCGTACTATACGACCAATCTGGTCGCAGCATTTTTATCAGTATCACGTTCATTTGATCCGCATTTTCAAAAAAACGGCGAAGATCGACTCCCGTAATCGATCCACTCAAAATCAAAACGAGCAAAAAAAGCACCAACCAAAGAATATTCTTCCATAGTCCGCTTCGTTTAGGCAACAATTGAGTGGTCATTTTTCTGTGCCTCCTTGCTCTTCGATAATCTCACTGCCGTAGATTTCTTTTAATTTTCGGTCAGTGGCTTCGCTAACTGGTCCATCAAAAACAAGGCAACCATCACGTAACCCAATGATCCGTGTACCATACTCTCGCGCTAATTGCACGGAATGCAAATTGACAACGATCGTAATACCTAACTCTTGATTGATCCGCTTTAAATCACTCATGACCTTCTCCGTTGTCATAGGATCCAGAGAAGCTACCGGCTCATCCGCTAAAATGATTTTTGGTTCCTGAGTCAATGCCCGTGCAATCGAGACCCGTTGTTGCTGCCCACCAGACAATTGATCGGCTCTTGAATAAACTTTTTCGGCTAGATTCACTCTTTGTAGCGATTGATAAGCTAGTTCCTTATCCGCTTGCGGAAACAATCCCAAAAGCATCTGAAGAGTGGGGTGATAAGCGACTCTTCCAGTGAGAACATTCCTTAAGACACTCGAACGTTTTACCAAATTGAAGCTTTGGAAAATCATGCCAATGTCTCGGCGAATCAAACGTAATTCTTTGCCCTTTGCTTTTGTAATGGAGCGATTATCGATCAAAATTTCGCCACTGGTGATTTCGTGCAAGCGGTTGATGGAACGCAGCATGGTTGATTTCCCCGCACCAGACAACCCAACAACGATCACAAACTCCCCTTGATCGATGTCAATATTCAAATCTTTTAACCCCAGCACACCGTTTGGATATTCTTTTGTCACATTTCTAAACGAAATGATCTTTTTATTTGCTAACGCCATGGTTCTCCTACTTTCTCTCATTAAACTACTTTTATAAAATTGAAAAGGGTATCTGCTGATACGATACCCTTTCTCTGCCGCTTATTGTCCTACTTGTTCTGCATATTCACGAACGATATCAAAATTACTGTCTTGGGAGACTACATAGCCTTCATGAGAGTAGATATCTGAAATGATTTGATGACCTTCTTCATCTTTACCAATTTCGATAAAGGCATCTTGGATTTTTTTGTCCCATTCCTCACTCATATCACTGCGAACACTAATGGTGTCATTCGGGATTGGTTCTGTGAAATACATAGGTTCCACGTCATTCATGATTTTAGGATAATCTTTCTTCACTGTATTTCGCGCATCTTCAAAAACGAAAGCCGCATCTACATCTCCGTTTAAGACAGCCAAAACTGCTTGGTCATGACCTTTGACTTGAACTGTCGTTACATCCTTATTGATGTCTATCCCTTCTTTTTGAAGTTCCGCAACTGGCCAAACATACCCAGCCGAAGAGGTTACATCTTGTGTAGCGATCGTTTTCCCTTTCAAATCAGCTAATTCCTTGATATCGCTGCCGCTCTTGACCACAACCATTGATCGATAGCTATCCACCAATTCATCTGTCGCTTCACCACCAGGCTGCTTGATTCCATATCGCTGTGCCTGCAGTAATACTTTTACATTGCTTTGTTCATGAGCCAAAACATAAGCATTTGGAGGCAAAAAGCCTACATCCACTTGCTTAGAAGCCATTGCTTCGACGATCGTATTGTAATCTGTTGAAACACTTACGGTAACTGGAATTCCTAATTTATCACTTAGCAGCTTTTCAAGCGGTTTCGCTTTAGCCTCTAACGTTTCTGCTGCTTGCGAGGGCACAAATTGAACTGTCAACTTTTCTGGAACATATTGTTCCTCTGCACTCGAACTAGATTCTCCCGCTCCGCAAGCTGCTAATGCCAATCCAGTTGCTAACCCTAATCCAACGATTCCTACCTTTTTCCAAAGCTTCATTCTTCTTCTCCTTTGTGTTAAAAATCAGAACAACCAATTAACGAACTTTACCTTTTTGATTATAGAAAAACGTACATTTAATTACAACTATTTTTCGCTATAAATGGATATTTTTTTAGTAAAATCAATCTAATCACGAACATTAACTTGTGTGCCTTTTCTCAATCAAAGAGTATTTCACAGTCTGTCAATTGCTTTGCTCTACTTTAAAAAGAGTACCAAAGCAATTTATTGTTTGTATTTACAACACGTAAAGTTTCTGTTAATCCTCTCGAAGATAGTTGTGATCTATTGGACATGTCATCAATCAGGAAATTCTCTACTTTTGAGGCTACAATTCTCTCTTCACATCTACCGGTAACTAGTTTGACCAAGATTACCAAAACAAAAGTTTGAAGAGACAGATCGAAAAGATGATCGCCTTTTCTTCCCCGGACTTACAACAGCAGTCTTTCAAGTGCAAAAAAACTCATGGCTGTCGGCTCCTCACATCCAACACCACCATGAGTTTATTTTCAACTAGATTATCTCCATTCTTTCAACAACACGGTCTCATCATTTACAAACTCTCCAGTTGCAACAAATCCAAAACCTTCGTACATTTGTTTAGCGATCGTATTTTCTTTAACGGAAGAAATTCGTAGTTCTTTTGCTTGGATCGCCTGCCGGAACCATTCAATCGCTGCTTCCATTGCCTGTGATCCATATCCTTTTTGCTGAAAGCGATGATCAATCATAAAACGCTCGATCCACCATGATTCTTTTGCATAATCTTCATCCGCTTCGTAATAACTAAACAATAAGAAACCGATCATTTCTTCTTGATGATAAATCGCAAAAGCCTGCCGAGCTTCTTCATATACAGCTTCCAGCAAAGAATACCAATTAGGCGCAACAAATTTTTCTTGTTCTTTGGTTGTTTTTAGTTCAATACAACCACGATAATTCTCTTTTGTGATTGGTTTTAACCGGATCATTTCAGACCTCCTCTAATTAAATCGCTTTCAAACAAACCGAATAAAAAAAGATGACTTACTAAGGATATAGTAAATCATCTAACTGTATTATTAAGCTTCTTGCGCTACTGGGTATACAGAAACTTGCTTTTTGTCGCGGCCTTTACGTTCGAAACGAACAACACCGTCAACTTTTGCAAATAATGTATCATCTCCACCGATACCTACGTTTACTCCTGGGTAAATTTTAGTACCGCGTTGGCGATAAAGGATTGATCCACCTGAAACAGTTTGACCATCAGCACGTTTAGCACCTAAACGTTTTGATTGAGAGTCGCGTCCGTTAGAAGTAGAACCGCCCCCTTTTTTGTGAGCGAAGAATTGCAAATTCATTTTCATCAACATGAGATGCACCTCCTAGTTTTCTTTGATTGTTTTGATTTGGATATAATCGCTGTATTCTTCTTGAACAGATTGCAGACCAATCAATAGATTCTCTAAAAGAATCTGAGAGATATTCGACTGCTCTTGGGTCAAACGAGGAACAAGTTTAACAAGAAGGTAGCCACCTTCTTCATTGTTCGCTTCAACGATTGGTGTTACACCAGCCAAAGCATCGATCCCATTTACCGCACTGATCGCTAATGCTGAAGCAGCTGCGCAGACGATGTCTTTGCCATATTCTCCTGCTTGCGCGTGACCGGTAAGTTCAAAAGAAACAATCCGACCAGAGTCATTACGCTTGAATGTCCCTTTGATCATATTCGTTACCCTACTTTTCGTAAGAATTATGCATTGATTGCGTCAATAACAACTTTTGTGTAAGGTTGACGGTGACCTTGTTTGCGGTGTGAATGTTTTTTAGGTTTGTATTTGAAAGTTACGACTTTCTTTTGTTTGCCGTGTTTTTCTACAGTTCCTTCAACAGTTGCACCAGCAACGATTGGGGCACCTACTTTTGTTGATTCGCCACCTACTAAGATCACTTCATCAAAAGTAACTTTTTGTCCAGCTTCTACATCTAATTTTTCAACATAGATTGCTTGACCCACTTCAACTTTTACTTGTTTACCACCAGTTTTGATAATTGCGTACATGCTCTAAAGCACCTCCTTCTATTATACTTAGACTCGCCATCCCAAGTGACTTTCGTACTTAATAACTTGTTCTGTGCGGTTGTAGCTGTGGAGTCCACAATTACAACAGATTAACTTTATCAAAATGTTTCCGTAAAGTCAATGAAAAATAATGATTTATTTTCGTCATGCCGCTTTACTATTTTTTTTAAGTAAGTTGTTTTACTATAGAAGAAAGAAACAAATGAGGTGTTAAAATGAACTACCCAAAAAAACTAGCTGAGCCAATCATTGAACAATCAAAAGCCTATCAGCTTGAAGGTTTTGTTCCTGGTCAAGGACCGCTTCATCCCAAATTAATGATCGTTGGTGAAGCACCTGGACGGACCGAAATCGAGAATTTTATTCCTTTCAGTGGCCAAGCGGGCAAAGAACTGATGGCCTCTTTGGCGTTAGTCGGACTGACACGTGAAGAGGTATATATCACGAGTGCAGTACGGAGCCGTCCCTATTCGATCAAAGAACGAATCAACAAACGAAGTGGCGCACATGAAGTAGTGCACCCCAATCGAACGCCAACAAAAAAAGAAGTCTTGTTGCATGCGCCTTTATTGGATTACGAAATCCAAAAGGTGGATCCGCCTTTGATTGCTACGGTTGGAAACATCGGGTTACAAAGATTATTAGGCAATCGCTATTCCATTACAAATGTTCATGGGCAGCCAATCAGAAGTGCGATCCAACAGTTGAATGCTGAAAAAAATGGTTATACGTGGTCTGACAAACAATACCTGATTGTTCCAATGTATCATCCCGCTGCCATTTTTTATAATCGAACATTGGCTGAGCGGATCCATCAAGATTGGTCTGGCTTGAATCGCATCAGAGAGCATGGCTTGCACTAACATCTCGCAATTCTGTCTTTTAGTTGCGGCGATAATGAGGGATTGTTTTTTCATAAGCAGTGATTTTTTCTTCTTCTTGCAACGTGATGCCAATCTCATCTAATCCATTGACCAGTTTATGCTTCCATGTTGCATCGATCTCAAAAGGATAGACCGTTTGTTTGACAGTTACTTGCTGTTTGGGAAGATCAATAGCGATCCTCTCATCAGGAGCCAATGCTGCCAATACTTGACGAGCAGAAAGCGATAAAACGATAGGCAGCAAGCCGTTTTTCGTTGCATTCATATAAAAAATATCGCTAAAACTGCCGGCAATCACTGCACGAAAGCCGTAGTCCATCAGCGCCCAAGCCGCATGTTCACGCGAAGAACCAGAACCAAAATTATCTCCAGAAATGAGGATAGATGCTTCTTTGTATTCTGGAAAGTTCAAAATAAATTCAGGATTTGAACGGCGATTTGGTAAATAGCGCCAGTCATCAAAAAGGTATTGACCAAATCCTGTCTTTTCAACCCGTTTTAAATAATTTTTCGGTAAAATTTGATCCGTATCAATATTATCATTCATTAATGGGATCGTTTTCCCTTGATAGTAAGTGAAGGCTTCCATTAATTTTTCCTCCCGACGATTTCTCGAACATCTACAAAGCGGCCATAAACAGCGGCAGCCGCAGCCATTGCTGGACTGCATAAATGGGTACGGGCATTCTTACCTTGACGTCCAACGAAGTTCCGATTTGATGTAGAAGCACAATGGACGCCCGCTGGTACTTTATCTGGATTCATGCCTAGGCACATGGAACAACCAGGCTCTCGCCATTCGAAACCTGCATCTTTAAAGATCTGATCTAACCCCAGTTTTTCTGCCGCTTTTCTAACTGGACGTGATCCTGGAACCACGATGCCAGTGACCCCATCTTTGATTTTTTTTCCTTCCAAAATAGTTGCGGCTTCTTGCAAGTCAGAGAGTCGACCATTTGTGCAGGAACCGATAAAAATATATTCAATTGGAATATCTTCGGCTCGCTGTCCAGGGTGCAATGCCATATATTGATAAGCTTGTTCATCATTATGGTCACGAATTTCAGGAAAGACTCCACTGATAGGCACTCCCATCTCAGGATTGGTTCCCCACGTAATATAAGGTTCCAGCTGAGAGGCATCAAGTGTCAGTTGGGTATCAAAAACAGCATCTTCGTCGGTTTTTAGCGTTTGCCAGTCTGCAATTGCGTCAGCGAGCTCTTTGGGTGCATATTCCCGACCCGCGACATAAGCAAAGGTTGTTTCATCAGGGGCAATCAGCCCTATCTTCGCCCCACCTTCAATCGACATATTACAAATCGTCATGCGCTCCTCCATTGACAGATTCCGGATTGTTTCTCCATAAAATTCAATGGCATGACCTACTCCAAAATCCGTACCGTGAGTGGCGATCAGGGCAAGAATGATATCTTTAGCGTAGACGCCTGGTTGCAAAGTTCCCTTGATCTCAATCCCCATACGTTTTGGTTTCGTTTGCCAAATCGTTTGAGTTGCAAAAACATGCTCCACCTCACTTGTGCCAATACCAAAAGCGATAGCTCCAAACGCGCCATGTGTGGCTGTATGTGAGTCTCCACAAACGATCGTCTTCCCCGGTTGTGTCAGACCGGTTTCCGGGCCAACCATGTGTACGATTCCTTGTCGGGCTGAGCCATTGTCACATAACTGTATCCCAAATGCTTGGCAGTTGTTGCGCAGTGTATCAATCTGTTTCTTCGCAACCAAATCCGTGATCGTAAAAATATCTTTAGTCGGGATATTGTGGTCCATCGTTGCAAAGGTCTTTTCAGGGCACCGAACACGCCGGCCAGCTTGCCTCAGTCCTTCAAAAGCTTGAGGAGAAGTCACTTCATGGATCAGATGCAGATCGATATATAACAGCTGTGCCTCACCTTCTTCCAGCACTACATGACGTTCCCAGAGTTTGTCAAATAATGTTTTCCCCATTCAGTAGCCCCCTAATTTTTTGATTACCGCATCCGTAAATTCTGTTGTAGTAGTATTCCCTCCAAGATCACAAGTCACGACCCCATCTTCCATCACTTGATAGCACGCCTGCTCCATCTGATCAGCAATTGATTTCATCCCAAAAGAAGTTAGCATCATCCCCACAGACAGAATCATTGAAATGGGATTAGCAATATCTTTGCCGGCAATATCCGGTGCTGAACCGTGAATCGGTTCATACAGTGAAACCCCAGAAAGACTATGACTTGCACTAGCCAAAACACCTAATGATCCTGGTAGGACTGACGCCTCATCGCTGAGAATATCGCCAAAAAGATTTTCAGTCACAATCACATCGAATGCAGTTGGCTGTTGCAAGATCTTCATAGCGGCAGAATCAACATATTGGTGTGTTAACTGACAATCGGGAAATTCTTGCGCTACTTCATTCGCCACCTTTCGCCATAATTTGCTTGTTGCCAAAACATTGGCCTTGTCCACGGACACTACTCGCCGTTGTCTAGTTCGTGCGATCTGAAACGCCTTTCGTAAGATACGGCGAATCTCTTCCCTATGGTAATAATTCAGATCCGAAGCCTCTGTTGCCGATAGCTTTTTTTCTCCAAAATAGATGCCGCTCGTCAATTCTCTTACCAGTACCAGATCGGTTCCTTTAACGATCTGCTCTTTCAAAGGAGAAAAGGGTAAAAAAGCATCCGTTACTTTGATGGGGCGAATGTTGGCATAAAGATCAAGCGCGCGCCGCAAGTCCAATAAACCTTTTTCCGGTGTATAAGCTGCATTTTCCCACTTGGGATCTCCAATGGCTCCGAGCAAAATGGCATCCGCTTGCTGACAAGCTTGCAATGTTTTTTTTGGCAGTGGTGTGCCATACTGCTCAATGGCTTGTCCGCCAAATGCATAAGACTCAAAAGAGAAATACGGGTTGCTTGGCAAACACGCCTTTACAATTTGCAATGCACTGGTCATGATCTCCGGTCCAATGCCATCACCAGCAAGAACGACGATTTTCTTCATTTATTCTCGCCTCGATTCTTCAAAGCAGCGCTGGCTTGTACATAGGCTTTTGCAGAAGCTTGCAACACATCAAAATCAACACCGATCCCACTGATTTGTCGGTTTGTCTCTGCGCATTCGATAGCTACATGAACTTCTGCTTGCGCATCTTCTCCACTCGTAAGAGCCGTGATTTCATAATTTAGCAGTCGCGGTTGCTGATCAAAAATCTGGTCGATCGAATTATAGATTGCTTGAATGCTCCCAGCGCCAATTGCTGAGGCAACATAAGATTGATGATCTTTTGTGATCGATACCACGGCACCTTGATGACCATTGGAGACATATTGTAGCTGAACAGCCTCTAATTCAACGCCCTCTGTTTGCGTGCGACCTTGATCCGCTGCTAACGCCAGCAAATCCTGCTCCGTTACTTGTTTCTTTTTGTCTGCCAGTTCTTTGAATCGTTTGAACAATGCATTTGTTTCCTCAGAGTCAAACTGATAGCCTAATTGATTCATCTTTTCTATAAACGCATGCCGACCAGATAATTTTCCCAGCGGTAGCGAATTTGTTTGAACACCGACTAATTGCGGCGTAATGATCTCGTATGTCTCAGGATTCTTCAAGACGCCGTCTTGATGGATGCCCGATTCATGTGCATAGGCGTTTCCTCCAACGATCGCTTTATTCTTAGGAACAGCGATCCCTGATAGTCGAGCGACTAGGTCACTGGTTCGTTTGGTTTCGCCTAACTGAATATTCGTTATGCAGTCATAGAAATCTTGACGCACATGCAATGCTAATGCCACCTCTTCCAACGCCGTGTTTCCGGCCCGTTCACCAATGCCATTGATCGTTCCTTCCACACGAGTGGCTCCGTTCTCAATAGCTGCCAGAGCATTCGCCGTTGCCATTCCCAGATCATCGTGACAGTGGGAGGAAAACATAATCGGTTCCTTGCTTTTGGTATTGGCAATCAAATAGGCAAATAATTCGCCATAGGCAGTGGGATTACTATAGCCAACGGTATCTGGAATATTGATGATGGTCGCCCCGGCATCGATCGCTGTTTGGACCGCTTCTAACAGAAAATCTTTTTCTGTGCGGGTCGCATCTTCTGGAGAAAATTGAACCTTGTCAAATAAGGTTCTAGCATAGGTAACATGTTCTTTGATTGCTCGGATTACTTCTTCTTTAGTCATGGCTAATTTATAACGGCGATGGACTTCACTGGTTGCCAAAAACACATGGATCTGGGGACTTACTGCTTGCTTTAATGCCTCATAAGCGCGATCAATATCTTTAATTTGACAGCGTGCCAGACCTGCCACTGTCATCGTGGATACAGCAGTTGCGATTGCTTGAACCGCTGCAAAGTCTCCTTCCGAAGCAATTGGAAAACCTGCCTCAATTGTATCAATTCCCCATTTTTCCAGCTGTAAAGCAAGCTGTACCTTTTCTTTCATATTGAAATTCACTCCTGGAGTCTGTTCTCCATCTCGAAGTGTGGTGTCAAAAAACTGGATCTGTCTCAAACTAATTCCTCCTCTGGCTCATTTATTCTTTTAGGGTATAAAAAAAGCACTCCATAAAGGTCTTCCCTTTATGCAATGCGAATAGGACTCTTCTGTTTCACGTCATCAGATCATGAAATACAAAAAAGAGTCCTCACGGTAATAATAAGTTGCTAGTGTTCATCGGCCTATTTCTATTCATTTTATTCACCTGTCACTTTCTGCTTCTCGTTACCTTATATAAGAAGATACCGAAAGACACTGCATCTGTCAATGCTTTTAATTGAATTTTCTGAATATTTAGATAGATAATATTAGAGAAAAAGAAATAAAAGTGTCCTTTTCTCTCTTCATATCTCTTAGAAGTAAGAAATTATTTTGAAATACGTTCCTTTAAAACAGATTTTTTTCAGCGAATACTGGTTATATCTTCACAGACTCTTAACACAATTTAAACATTGCTCTGTTAGTATCATTGTATACCAAAAATTATTTTTCAACCTTTCTCCCCTACCAGTCATTCGACTGGTTTTTTTGTCTTACTGAGCAAAAGATCTGTTCTTTTCCCAAGTAGAAAGGATTGAACTCAAAGAGAGTTATCCGTATAATAAGTAACAGAAATTATTTAGGAGGATCAGGATGCGTAACGAAATGATGCATCGTCCAGTAGTAAAAAAAGAACTAGTGGCGTTTATGCGGGAAAAACAAAAGCAATTAACTGGGAAATTAGGTCAAATCGAACAGGCAGCTCATGAAAAAGAAGTTCCTATTATTCCGCATGAGACAGTGGTGTTCCTGCAATTTTTATTAGGACAAATGAAGCCCAAGCAAATATTAGAAATCGGTACAGCAATCGGCTTTTCTTCAAGTTTGATGGCACAGTATGTAGGTGATGGTCACGTAACTACCATCGATCGCTATGATGTCATGATCAAAAAAGCCAGAGAAACTTACAAACAATTGGGCCTTGAGGATAAAGTCACTCTTTTAGAGGGACAGGCAGCAGACGTTTTGCCGACACTTGATGGCCCTTACGATTTTATTTTCATGGATAGTGCAAAGTCTAAATACATCGAATTTTTACCGGAATGCTTACGACTTTTACGTAAAGGCGGCGTGTTAATGGTCGATGACGTCTTTCAGGCAGGAACGATTTTAGATCCTATAGAAGACATTCCACGAGGACAACGGGCCATCCACCGTAAACTAAACCTTTTCCTCAATACAGTGATGGATCATCCCCAACTGACTTCTAGCTTAATTCCCTTAGGAGATGGCGTTATTCTTATTACGAAAGAAGCAGATCATGTGGACGTGGCTACAACCAGCGAGTAACGAGTCATTTTAAAGAAAGTTGGCAAAAATAGCGAAAAGCGATTGACATTAGGCGCTCCTTTTTCTATAATGTTATTTGTTGCTGACTTGTCATAGTAGCTCAGCTGGATAGAGCATCCGCCTTCTAAGCGGACGGTCGGGGGTTCGAATCCCTCCTGTGACGTTATATTATCATACGTTCTATATACAAACCGTTAGGAATATGAATTCCTAGCGGTTTTTGTTTACCGTTTATGGACATCCCGGGACCTTTTTACGTCATACTAGTTTTATAAGCACACAGATTACACGAATCTATCGAAATTAAGCTTGTCAAATCTTGTATTTATCGGGCGACAAGAATTTGAACTTTTTGTCACGTGAAATCATAAATTTTTCTGAGCTAAGGTGACGCTAAAAATATCTATAGGAGAAGCGCTCATCTCATGTAGCCTATCTTTTATTCACTATCCTACTAAGCTTGTAGGTTAAAAAAAATTGAAACTAACCATCATTAAAGAAAAAATCTCCTCCTCGATTTTAAGTAAAAAAGTCTTAGTGCAAAAACCTTTTTCGCTTGTTCAATAAGCACGTGACAAAAGCGTAAGTTGTTTTTTTACATTGTTAATGTTAATCTCCACTTAAATATAATATCTATACAATTAAAAACACTACAGAAAGGCGTGAATTAAATGAAAAGATTATTTATCGTCCTCTCCATTCTCTCTTTGTTATTCATTGGTCTAAGCTGCATTGGAAACGCTTATTCAGAAGAACACTCAACGCTTTCAACTACTACCACCGATACAAACAACACCTTCATAACTGTTTCATCAACTGATATTTCTGATCCAATACTAACAAACTCACTTGAAAAAGAAACAGCACCTACTGCAGCCACTTCATCAGAGCAAGAATCTCGAACATCTCTTTGGGATATTGAAGACGAAAACAAAGTAAAATATGATTCTGATCAAACAAATTCTCCAGAACTAACAGATCAAGAAGCAACGAAAATCAAAGAATTATATGAAAAAGGAATCGCTGAAGGAAAAGTTAATCGAGAATTATACTCCTATGAAGCTTTTCAAGAGAATTATCAAGTAAATAAAACAACTTATGAAGAAATGAAAGAAGTTGTTGGCGCTGGATTAACCTATGATAACTGGTTTGGAGAAATATTAAATTACAGTGCCTTCCCGGATGGAGAAGGACATTCTCCTCGCAATAATCAACGGCAAAAACGTGCAACCCAAAAACAAAACGCAGACCGTTTCAAACGTGATCTTCGTAAAGGAGATATTATTGTTGTCAGTGGTGGTATGGGGCATGCAGCAATCGCCACTAGTGATAACTATATCTTGGAAATGACTGGGGGAAAAGTAATAGATAAATGGCCTACTGGAGTCATGAAAAATAATAACCATCAATATTCAAAGCATAATTGGCTGTGGGGAAATGAGGATCAAGAAGGTGTGAGTCCTAGCAAAAATATAGATAAGTGGATACAAATCTGGCGTATCCCTAATAAAGGAATGGCTAATCAGTGTGCAAATTATGCCGATAAAACATTTTGGAACTCATCTGGTGGATACAAAAAGAATCGTTACTATGACTATTTCATTGGACCTAACACGTTGTCTATGAATCCAACTTACTGTTCAAAATTGGTCTTTCATGCTTTTTGGTATGGTAGTGGTTCATCTCCAGTCATGCAAAGCTTTGCTTCAGGACTTACTTTCATTGCTCCGAGTGCTTTGCCTAATTTATTTACTAGTTCCTACAAACCCTATAAAGTTGGAACCTATTGAAGGAGTGTTTATTTATGAAAAAAATTAGGTTCTTTTTAATAGGGTTTGTTCTTTTTGTAATAGTTGGATTATTGTTATATGTCAGTTATTTTAAATATCATGAATATACATCTGACAAAAAGATTGATGACTTTATAGCCCGAATAGATAAAATTCCTAAAAAAGAAATCCTATTGGTAAAAGATACTTATCGACAATCAACCAAACAGGAAACAAATTTTTCAAAAAAAATCACTACTAAAAAAGATTTTGAAAAATGGAAAAAAGAAATTAAAAAAAATGGAAAATTTTATAATGGAGATCGCCTACCTAAAAACTATTTACCGAAAGTAGAAGATTGTGAATTAATTTATAATTTTGTGTGTCGTCTCCCAGTTAAAAAAGTTGAATTTACTTACGTGATCACTGGAACTGGTTATATAAACAGTAAAAAAGTAATCAAAGAAAATTTTGCCTATCCTGATATCCCTTTCGATTATCCAGAAGAATAAAACTCATGAACTTCCTTGATCGAAATTACTTAGGTGAACCCATATTCAAAAAACGTTATTTTACCGCTAAGGACCCTTGACCTTAGCGGTTTTTGTTTTGCTTTGTACCCAATCTGTGCCAAATATAAATCAAAGATGCACTCTTTGTTCAACCAAAAAGTGCATCTTATCAAACTAGCAAGTTCTTTTATTTTTCATCTCACGAATGTCCGAGTTATCGCGAAAAAACTGTAACACATGGATTCATAAATCAATTATCTAAAGGTGTTGGTCATTGTTGCTAGTCATCAATCATCTTCTGTCGTATTTCTTAGCAATAAAAACCACCTTCTCTTTCGATCACTTCATCCAAGCGATACGTACGCTACCGTTCTTCTCTGAAAGTTATTTACCGATTAATTAGCAACGTGTATTTGCTGTTGTTCAACTAACGGATAACTAATCAGTTTTTCACTGTCTAAGTCTTCTTTATGCATATCTACAGCGACAATTTGACTATTTTCATAGGTCCGATAGTAATAAATTCCTTTGTCGACATTGCAGCAAGAAGAATAAATGGTATATTCATATTTCCCGTCTCCCACATCACATAATCCTTTTTGCTGTTCGACAGACCCTAAAATATGGAAAAATTGGCTGATACTTTCTGATTCTGAATCACCAGATACAGAATTCAGTTTCGTGAATGCAGCCTTCACAAATCGAGACATCGAGGACAAATCCCCAGGCAACCCAATTCCGCCCATTCCTCGACTATACTCATTCAATTCGATTGCATCTGAGAAGGTATTGGTTGGCGTTTTACTAGATAAAGAACGATAGTTATTTAAATTGAACAAATGATAGTCAAAAGAAGGATTGTTCGTTAGGACACCAACAGGATTATCATAGATATGAAGTCCGTCTTTCATACTTTCTACAACGATTGAAGATTCTTTATCCGCTAATAACCAGTGTAAAGGCGATAGCGGAAGATTTTCGCTAAAATTGATATTAACCAAATTGATTTTATTCAACAATTCTTTTGCTTCAGCTACTGTGCTGCATTGCCCTAATATCCAGGGAATGAATTCAAATGGTGTGACATTGTCTTTATTCTCAACCGGTTCTTTGTAATCTGCAAAACCAGCAAAATTTAACCCAGCCATGCTTAAACCTTTTTCATTGGTAGCATCATAATACAGCGGATAATCCGCTATACCAGCAGCAATCCCGATCATCGCATAATGCTGTGATAACTCACCAACTTTTCGAAAAGACAGCCTATAGTTCCTAGGAGTAATCGTGACTACTTCTTCATAAGACAGCTCATAATCAAAGTTTCTACCAAAATAGTGATCTCGCGTTGAATAAGTAATTGATGTACACATATTTTTTCCTCCTAATGTTCATTTTTTCACTTATATTTTACTCCTATTCACTTTTTTTTCAAAAGAAATGATTGTGTCTCGAACTCAGTTCTTTTATTGGTTATAATCATCTCTAGGAAAATGAACGTTAACAAGTACTCTATTCGTACTTTTCAATAAAACTTATCGTTGTTACACTAGATTTCATACCTATCGTAAAAAAGCATTAATTATCAAAAAACCTTCCAATAAAAGATGTATTCTACATACAAGGAGGCAGTGAGGTGATTTATGGATTATACAAAAGACATTCAACTGGCATTACTCTACATTGAAAATAATTTGACTGGCGATCTCTCCTCAAAAGAAATTGCAAAAAAAGCCGGCATGTCAGAATTTCATTTTCAGCGTGTATTTAAAAAACAACTGGGCATGGGAGTATATAAATATCTTCAAAAAAGACGTATGGCCCATGCTTCCCTACTACTTTTGAAGAGCGAATTGAAGATTATCGAAATTGCTCTGATCAGCGGTTTTTCCTCACAAGAGGCGTTTTCCAGAGTTTTTAAGTCCTATTATCAACTCCCTCCTCGACAATATAGAATCCAATTTAAAAATTTTTTTAGGGGGAATCAAAAAATGAGTGAGACAAAAATAAATGGCTGGTTGCTTTCTGGAAATAATTTTGACAAATATGAAGTGACAATTGATCAAATGAATTTTCATAGTGGAAATCAGTCAGTAAAAATGAGCCAAACAGAGAGCTTATACACAGAGAATTTTGCAACTGTTATGCAACAAGTGAGTGCAAAAAATTACATTAATCAACGTGTGCGATTAAGCGCATACCTAAAATCAGAATCAATTGAAGGTTGGGGAGGAATTTGGTTGAGAATTGATGGCAAGAATTTTGAACAATTAGCGTTCGATAATATGCAGAATCGTCCAGTAACAGGCACAAATGATTGGAATTATTATTCTTCTGTCTTAGATGTCTCACAGGAAGCTGAAGTTTTAAATTTTGGGTTTTTGTTGCAGGGAAAAGGCACTTTGTGGGCTGATGATTTTTGTTTAGAAATCGTTCCCAATGATATTCAAACAACCGAATTTAATAGTGACCAGTATTACCCAACGGAACCCCAAAACTTGTCGTTTTCGGAATAAGAAAAGTTAATAAATGAGCTACAGTAGAATTCAAGATGCCACAAGACCTTATGGAATACTACTGTGCTTGAAGGATCCAAGCAAAAATCCTGCTCCCCTCCTTTTCTTATACGAAAAAGAAATAGCATTCTGAATCAATGCGAGGTAAAATAAAAGAAAACTTTTTACCAATCAGCTTATTCTGAATCGGAGAGGAAGCTTTCTATGGATACAATGATGAAAAGTATCATTACAGAAAAAGATTTATTACGGCAGATCCTGCTTCTCGAAGAGTTATCCAATCACAAAACGATTACGGCAAAGGCATTGGCTGCTTCGATTCAAACTACAGAGCGGACTGTCTTTACAGATATTCAGTATATTCGAGAGCAATTGCCTGACGGATGGGAAATCGAAGCGACAAGTAATGGCTTTTCTTTACTTAAAAAAGATTCCCAACTAACCAATCAATTATGGGAAAGCTTCTTGCCGCTTTCAATTGGCGCTATGTTGATCAAACAGTTATTCTTTGCAAAAGGAATCTCAACACAATCTTTCTTGCATGACAGTGGTATCTCTTTTGAAACATTGAAACGTCATGTTACAAAAATCAACCGTGGCATTAAACCATACAATATTCGAATTCAGTTGAACGCCAAGCAAGCCAAACTGTCAGGTAGTGAGATCAGCATTCGAGTTTTCTTCCATCGTCTGCTGCTGCCTTTTACCCACAATAATTATTTCTTTGAAGATTATGCTATTCATGAATCACATTATCTTATCTTTTTACAGTCACTGAAACGTCAAGAGTTGGACGTTCTTTCTGAAGAAATTTTTGGCACTTGCTGGTTCTTCATCAATACAATCCGAATCAAAGCCAATTGTCGGGTCAATGCACTCGCTTTTGATCCTTTAGATCCGCTTTTTTTACAATATCAGCAGTCGCTCCAGCAAGTTTATCAAAAAGAAGGCGTCTATTTGAATCAGGAGGAGTGTTTCTTTAGTTTCTATTGTTTTCTGGAAAGTTGGAATTACAACAATCAGTGGACAAGCAAAATTGCTGTCACACTAGATGCCTATCAGGAAATCAAACAATCCGTCCAGCGATTTGTTCAAGAACTTGGGCAAGAATTGGCGATTCCCCTACTTTCTGAAACCCAGTTAGCGGACAATTTGCTGCTTTTGGTCTTAAAATTCAATGAATCCGCAAAACTGTCTGAACAATTTCAATTAGAGTATCAAGAAATGATGCACATTCGTCAACACAACTATCAAGCAATTTTTGAACGATTACGGAAATTTATCTTAGATCCAAAATTTGCCATTGTAACCGATGAACCTAAGTATATCTTGAATATGGCTTCACTCCTCGTACAACAAGCTGTGCTTCAGGCACGACCAGTAACGACCCGAGCTTTCTTCTTCTTTCAAGGAGAACCAGCATGGAAAGTTTTCTTGCAACAGGAAATAAGTGATTATTTGGGTTCTAGGATCGAATTAGTCCCAGTCGAACCAGCTGAATTCGCAGGGATGACTACTCGAAATGACGACTTCATTATTTCGAACGTCCCTTTGGATGATCCCAAATTACCAGTCTTCTAACTTTCAATGCTGCCAACTAAAAATGAGCTCAATCAATTGACTGAGCTCATCCAAACATATTATCTGATCAACCAATGACTTAGCTTAGTTCATTGGTTGTTTTTGTATTTTGCCGATTGGCGCGCCGCTTCATTAGATGCTTTTCAACTTCAACCACCGCAAAGAGTAAGAAGCCATTTGCTGCGATACTAAGATGCTGTACAAGCGTCAATGTAGTTGTCCCAATCAGTTGCTGCGCAACTGGCAACACCAGAACCATTCCTTGCAAGATCACCAAGATTCCTAGAGAAATGAACAGTGCCCGATTTTGGAACATACTCTTGTTCAATGCTGGCTCTAAAAGCTCCCGACAATTCAACATGTATACTGCTTGTCCTAATACGATGTTCTGCAGGAGAATCGTTTGCTGGACTGCTTGCCCTTCAAATTGCATGGACAAAAAGTAAGCAGGAATCATGATCAGTAGAGAAACATAGACGATTCGGAACATGCTGTACATGGAAAGAATTCCTTCATTGACTGGACGTGGCGGCCGATCCATCACATCTTTACTCGCTTTTTCGAATCCTAGTGCATAAGACAATGTAATTGTTGTTACCATATTGACCCAGAGGATCTGAACTGGAGTCAAAGGTAATGGACGATTTAACAAGAGAGCAAAAATGACAATCAATCCTTGCGCTAATGCTGTTGGCAAAAAGAAGTTGATAGTTTTTTTCAGATTGTCAAAGATCCGTCGCCCTTCTTTGACTGCATTCGCGATTGTATGGAAGTTATCATCTGCCAAAACCATATCGGCTGCTTGCTTGCTTACTTCACTTCCTTTGATCCCCATAGCGATCCCGATATCTGCTTTTTTCAATGCGGGAGCATCATTGACACCGTCTCCGGTCATGCCTACGATCTCACCATTATTTTGTAGAGCGGTCACAATTCGTAGCTTGTGCTCTGGCGTCGTCCGAGCAAAAACATCCACGTGATTGACTTGCTGTGCCAACTCCTCATCGGTCATTTGGTCGATATCTAATCCTTCAAGAACTTTCTTCGTATGTTTCAACCCGACTTGCTCGCCGATGGCTTGCGCCGTTTCTTTGTGGTCTCCTGTGATCATTTTGACTCTGATCCCCGCTTGTAAGGACTCTCTCACTGCTTTGATTGCACTGTCTTTTGGCGGATCAATGATTCCTGCAAGACCTATGAAGACTAAATCAGTGACTTCTTCATGAGCAACTTGACTGGATGCTGGAACTGTCTTGTATGCGAACCCTAAGACCCGCTGTCCTTTCTGTGCTAGCTCAGAAGCCGCTTGCTGCCAATAGGATACTTGATCTTCTGATAGCTGACTTTTATTTAGCAAAACTTCTGGAGCGCCTTTTACATATAAGATTGATTGATCCTCTTGCAAAGGATGCAAAGTTGCCATGTACTTGTAAGTAGAGCTAAAAGGAATTTTTGCTGCAACTTGTTGCAAGGGTAATTCCTGAGTCTCCACAAACTGCAGCAGCGCCCGCTCAGTAGGATTACCTTGCAAATCTGCTGCCCGCTGAGAACTATCTTGTTTCAGATCTTGACAATTTGCCATGATATCGTACATGAGCGCTTGCTCTTTTTCGGTTACAGTGACAGTATCTACAACGGTCATTTCATTTTTTGTCAATGTTCCTGTTTTGTCCGAACAAATGACTGTCATTGCACCAAGCGTTTCCACCGACGGCATCGTCTTGATGATTGCTTGCTGATCTGCCATTTCTTTGACACCCATTGACAAAATCATGGTTAAAACAGCTGGTAATCCTTCCGGAACCATTGCTACGATTAACGCGATCACTGAGGAAAACAACACGTTTAGTTCTAGACCATACCGGAATGCGGTAAAGAAAATTAAGAAGAGAATCAGCGCGACAATACCGCGAAAAATCTGCTTGTTTAACTGATGCATTTTCTTTACCAACGGTGTCTCTTGTGATTTCACTGACTGCAAAGCTTGATTGATCTTACCGATTTCTGTCTCGTCGCCAGTTGCTACTACCACACCGATAGCTGACCCACTTTGAACAAGTGTACCAGAGAAGACCATGTTCTTTTGATCTCCAATAATACTGTTTTCTGTGATGACGTGTTCTGTTTTCTTGACTGGCTCAGATTCTCCAGTTAAGATCGACTCTTCTACGACCAATCCATGATTTTCGATCAATCGCATATCCGCTGGTACGACATCGCCCGCCTTCAATGAGACTAAATCTCCTTGAACGATCGACTCTGCGGCAACAGTTTGCTGCAGTCCTTCCACAATGACTACGGCTTCTTGGCCCATCATTTGTTTTAAGCCGTCCAAAGATTCTTCCGCTTTTCGTTCCTGCCAGTAACCCACAATGCCGTTGATGATAACAACTAGAAGAATGATGCCACTTTCTACATAATCACCTGTAACAGCCTTTAAAGCTGCAGCAACCATCAACACGATCATCAACAGATCCGTAAAATGTTTTGCGATTTTTTGCCAAGTTTTGATTTGAACTTTTTCTGCAATGCGATTTGCACCATCTGCTTCTAACCGTGCCTGACGTTCTTTATTTGAAAGTCCCTGACGATCGGACTGTAGCTGCTTCATCAATTGTTCTTTTGAAATTTGATACCACTTCATTGTCATTCCCCCTAATGTCTTTTTAGCTTTCGCTTGTCTATAAGTATAGGGGGGATTCTTAAAAATAAACGGTCGATTATTTCAGTCTAATATGAAAAAAATGCCCATTAAAAAAAACGTTCTATTAGAAAGATCCATTTCCTCCACCATCACCAGGATTCGCTCTTATGATTTTTTCATGAAACATCGCGATAGCCTGTGCGGTTTCTGCCATATTTGCGAGCGTTACACTTTTTTTCATTGCTTCATCAAGGAGAAGTGGGCCTGGTTGAATACTGAAAATACCAGCAAAATACTGACCGATCTCTCCTAGATCAGGCTCCCTTTGCCCACACAATGCAACAACTGGAATAGCATGGGGCTGTGCGATTTTGGCCACACCTAATGGCACTTTTCCGGCTGCAGTTTGACGGTCAAAACGGCCTTCACCGGTGATGATCAACGTAGCATCACTGATTCTAGTCTCTAATTTCAACAGTTTCGCAATGGTCATAAATCCAGAACAGATCTGTCCCCCTAGTAAGACCATCGCACCGCCGATACCTCCAGCAGCACCCGTTCCAGCGATCCCATTTAAATCAATTTGGTATTCTTGCTGCACGAAATACGCTACTTTTTTTGCTTGCTGCTCCAATACCTGTACCGTTTGAGGTAAAGCACCTTTCTGAGGTCCGAAAGTAGTTGCAAATCCTTCAGCTCCAGTATAAGGATTAGTTACATCTGCTAAAACCAACAGTTCGATACCAGAAAGCAGTTTCTGCACTGCTGTTATCGAAAAATAATTTATGGTCAACAAAGGATTGCGCGCATCTGCCGCAGGTTGATACATTAGTTCCGCACCTAATGCTTCCAGTAAACCCAGTCCGCCATCTGTTGTTGCACTGCCACCTAACGTTACATAGATCTGTGCTACTTTTTCATTGATTGCATCTGCGATCAAAAGACCTAGCCCGTAGGAACTAGCCTGTCTGGTTGTTTGATCTGAAGGATCAAGTAATTGGATACCGATGATTGCTGCACATTCAATAATCGCTATTCGCTTTTGATTGATTGTTGTCAGTAAATACGAAACTACTCGTTCTTCTCCTAGGGGACCGACACTTGTTACGGATTTATACTGTCCTCCATAGGCAGCAAATAACGCAGCCATTGTTCCTTCTCCACCATCTGCGATGGGGATTGATTCTTTTTCCCATTGTACTGGAAACCCTTTAAGTGCTGCCTGATTTAATTCTTCCGAGGTAGCACTCCCTTTAAATGAGTCAATCATTGCTATCACTTTCATATCGAACCCTCACCTCGTTTTCTTTCATTAAACACTGAAATACGTCTTACAACAAGAAAAAAGAGTGTTGCTACTCTTTATCAACCCATGGTTAACTTTATCAATCAAAAGTTAACTTGTTCTCCATTGTGCTCCTCTCTTTCCTGTTCTACAATAAAGCTAGCCAATTCAATGGAGGTGCGTCATGGAATTACCAATTGGACAGGAAATAGCCAAGAGAAGAAAGGACAAACAAATCACTCAAACAGAGCTAGCTGATTTTATGAGTGTTTCTAAGGCCTCGGTTTCTAAATGGGAGACGGGCCAATCTTATCCAGATATTACCTTGTTGCCACTCTTGGCTGCTTTCTTTGATTGCAGCGTCGATGATCTTTTAGTGATCAATTCTCAGCTAACAACTCAAGAAATCAAGCGGATTTACCAGTTGTTGAAAGACTCGTTTGAAACTAAATCCGCTGATGACGTGTTACTTATGCTGAGAGGACTCATTCGCCGTTATTATTCCTGCTATCCATTTCTGCTGCAGATGGGACTTTTTTATCTGAATCATTGGGATCTGTTGCCTATTCCAGCTCAAGTTACTAGGACAGAACAAGTACCAAATAATGAGAAAATTGTTGAGGATCAACGAAAGTATTACTTACAAGAGGCGGTTAAATTATTTGAATTAGTCAAAACTAACGGTTCCGCTGACCTCCTGCAACAAGCTAGCTATTATGAAGCCTATTCAATGCTTATGCTTGGTCAGGCAGAGAACGTTTTAGGTGTATTAGGAAATAAGACACCCGTTTTCTTGCCTGTGGAATCTTTGATTGCAGCTGCGCACCAACAAATGGCAGATGGCTCAGCCGCAGAAACTGTTCTTCAAAGTGCCATTTATCAATATGTCACAGTTTTACTCAGTCTGTTGACTAACTACACGCTTTTGCTGACCAAAAAACCCCAAGCTATGGAAGCAACTTACCAACGAGGGCTGGCCTTTTGTGAAACATTTGACTTATCCAGACTACATCCAGTCATTATGCTCAATTTTTTGGCTGCCTGTTTGACCACTTTTGCTGTACAAGGCAATAGTGCCCGCTTGCTTTGCGCTTTGACTCGTTATGTCTCATTGCTGGAAAAAACAGAAGATCCTTATCTCCTTCATGGTGATGCGTACTTTGATCAGATCGAAAGTTGGATTGATGAGTTGGAACTTGGAAATCAGATGCCCCGTAGTTCTAATATGGTAAAAAAACAATTGATAGGGCTGATTCTTGAATCACCCCTATTGCAGCCCTTCAAAGATCAACAATCATTTACAGAATTATTCCAGCGCTTGCAAGCAGTAGCCGCCCATACTGCAGATGACACTCATGGAAAGGAGGAAACACGATGATGACCACGAGCATTCCAGAAAATATTGGTGACTATCTACCCATTCTGATCCCATTAGCACTTTTGCAATTCGGGTTGATACTTGTTGCTGTTTTAGATATCGTTAAACAGAAACACTTTAAATTCGGCAACCGCACGTTATGGATACTTGTTTCTTGTTTGATTAGTATTATCGGACCAATTTTGTATTTCACTTTTGGGAAAGGAGAAAAAGAATGAACGTCATTGAGATCAATCAATTATCTAAGTCTTTTGGCGAAAGAAGAATTCTAGATGCCATTTCTTTTGTCGTTCCCAAAGGGAGTGTTGTCGGCTTTGTCGGGGAAAATGGTGCTGGTAAAACAACAACGATGAAGCTGATTTTAGGCTTGCTAAAGTCAGATAGTGGGCAGATCACGGTCTGCGATGAGCCGGTTGTCTATGGAAATGCTCAAACAAACCGTAAGATAGGCTACTTACCGGATGTTCCCCAATTCTATTCTTTCATGACCGCAACAGAATACCTGCATTTTTGCGGAAAAATAAGCGGTCTTGGCAAACAGCTGACTAGCCGAATCGATGAGATTCTTCAGCTGGTCAATCTTGAAAAAAATACCAAAAAAATCAGCAGCTACTCACGGGGGATGAAGCAACGGCTGGGTCTAGCACAAGCTTTATTGTCAAAACCAGAAATATTGATTTGTGATGAGCCGACTTCTGCGCTGGACCCGCTGGGACGCAAAGCCTTTCTAGATCTTTTACTTGCCATCAAACAAGAAACGACAGTTCTTTTTTCTTCACATATTTTATCGGATGTTGAACAAATTTCGGATTACGTGGCGATTTTACATCAGGGAAAGATCAAACTCTTTGGTGAAATAGAGGAATTAAAGACACAATTTCGCCAAGAAGATTATCTTCTTCAATTTGCCACCTCACAAGAAACAGAGCATTTCTGTCAGCTCGCGAAAGGTGCGGCGATTAATTGGACGAGGGAAAAACATCAACTGATTATTCCAGAAAATCAAACTTTTCAACAAGGCCAAAAAGTGCTGCAACTCATGGCTGAAAATGAATTGGTCCCCTTACTCTTCCAAAAAAATGAATCCTCGCTAGAAAAAATCTATTTGGAGGTAGTTAAATGACGCAGCTAACAGTTTTTTTAAGAAAAGAAGTATTAGGCGGCTGGCGGAATAAAAAGATCATCATTTGTGGAGTGATTTTTCTGATGGTGGGCATGCTCTCGCCTTTTTTGGCAAAAATAATGCCGGATATCTTTTCTTCCATGGTGACAGATGGGATCCAAATCACTGTTTCCACGCCGACATCTGTCGATTCGTGGATGCAATTTTATGGCAATATCGGTTCATTGGGTCTCTTGGTTTTTGTGATACTCTTTGCAGATACGATTTGTGCGGAAATTGAGCAAGGAACTCTGATCAATCTAATCACAAAGGGATTGCCAAGACAAACGATTCTTTTAGCAAAAACACTTTATCTTTATTTCCTTTGGACACTTTTCTATGCTGCCGCTTTTCTCATTTGTCTTCTTTATACAAGAATTTATTTCAATGACTCTTTGACCCATCATCTTATCAGTGCGGGTTTTAGTTATTGGTTATTTGGGCTATTGTCAATCAGCTTACTGCTGTTAAGCTCCGCATTTGCTAAAAATGTTTACCAAGTCTTACTCTTTTTAGCTGCTTTTTATGGTATTGGCGTATTGGGTAGTCTCTTTGAATCTCTCCAAAAGATCAATCCTTTTTCATTGTCCAGCCAGACAATTGCTTATATTCAAGGAAATTCAGAGCTGATGGACTTCTTACCAGCTGTTCTGATAGCTGTAGTCGGATCGTTTCTGTCATTAATCATTAGTCGTTCGATTTTTCAAAAAAGAAAGCTTTAGACTAATTTGATTATTTCTGGGAAGTAGTAAATAACAGCCTCTCTGACAATTGATGTCAGAGAGGCTGTTATTTTGAATAAGTGATATTTTTTAGTCCCGACAGTAATCTCAATTTCTCTTCGCGAACGCGATTATCAACAAAGGGAATCGAAGAGAGGTTCCCTCATCCAGCCGTTCTTTTTTCTTTGACAGGAGCGGATGCAAGTGTGGACTCCTTTGCTTCCTTTCTTTTGACAAATTGACGCTGCCCTTTGAGCAAGATATTCATAAAGAAAGCAATGAGATAGATCGAGCAAGCAGAAATGATCGCTTCTCTCAGTCCAAAGACCAGAAAGTTCAAAACAATGATCGTTGTATTGGTCAAGAAGATCCCGACTGCTTTTTTTATGCCGAAATATTTTTCAAAAATCAACGGTGGGATCGTGACTCCCCCATTGGATGCACCGATACAGTAAAGGGTAAATATCACTAAGCTAAAGAAGAAGCTTCCTAGAATCAAAGAGGCTGGGTAAAATTCCCAAACCATCCATTCAGGAATCCATGCTAATATGACAGGAAACAACAGGCTTCCAAAGACGGTATTGATAAAGACTTTCCGCTCTAAAAAAAGAAACGCTAGTCCTAACATAATCAAGTTGATTCCCCAGACAATCAGATGGCGATCAATGGCTAATCCTGTTTCTATAAGATACCCGATTGAGCCCACCCCGGCCGAGGCAATGCTGTGAGGTAAAAGAAAGAAGTTCAATGCAATACAGATCCATAACACCCCTAATGAAATCAAGCCTATTCGTTTGATAGTCATCCACCTATTTCCTTTCTGTATTTCAATCTATCGATCTTCTTGATATTGCTGCCATTTTAACAAAAAAAGCAGCAGAAAGAAGAGTCAAATTTTTCATGTCGCTATGAAAAATTTGACTCTTCTGGTAATCGCTAAAACGACAACCTTTATTTAATTCACCGGATTTTTTTATAACAAATGATTCGAAATAAACAAAGTTCTCTTAGCCAAGAAGGTTGGCTGCTCACTGATTTGCGCAAGTAGATCTGCTACTTGTAATTCGACTGCTCTTAGCTGATTGTCCTTGCTCGTTTCCAGATCAGATTCAGGTGAACACTCATGCAAAAAAGCAGGAAGATGCAAAATCGTATAGTCACACATCGCTTCTTCAATCATCCGAATAGATAATGTCATTTGACTGCTTCGAGCTTTCTTGTGCGTCGTTTTTGTTTCCGGAATTTGATCTGACAGGAAGCTTTCCTCTGGTTTCACCAGGCAAACGATTCGGGTTAAGTCAAGTAGTTTCATCGCTTCTATGATTCGCCAGGTGACTTGTGGCTCAGGCATCTCACAAAGGCAAACGATTTCACAACCAATCATTCCTCGCAAGATCCTGCCTAGATCTAGTAAATCACCTTGAAACATGCTTTCTCGTTGAGGATCAAGCAATGTCGTCTGATTCTTTTTTGGCACGTACAAAACAAGCGTCTCGTCTCTCGCTAATAATTGTTTTCTGATAACAGAAGAAGATCTTGGGTACCGAAAATCATTACTTTTGTCATACGATTCCTTTCCTATTTCGGCTGTATCCTAAAAGGGATTGCGTGTAATTGCAAAATTAATTCGTAAACGTTTCTTTGCGTAACCGAGCTTCAGCAGGAATGATGTGGTCATCATAATGTTCCAATTTGTATTCCAATCGTTCTACCGCTTCTGTCATGGTTGCAATTCGTTCATGCAACGCTGCGATTTGCTCTGCTAGCAATTGTTTTCTTTGAGGAACTGTCTGACTCCCTTCACGAAATAACGCCAAATAGGTTGACAAAGCCTCAATCGAAAGTCCTGCTTTTCTCATCTTACTGGTAAACTCGATCCACTTGAGATCTTCTTCATCAAAGACTCGAACACCATGAGCATTGCGTTTGACTGGTGGTAGAAGGGCAATCTTTTCATAGTAGCGGATCGTATCTGCAGAAAGACCGCTAAGTTCACTTATTTTTTTGATATTCACATAGATTCCTCCTGCTATTCCTACGATATTTCTCTAGTAAAATCAATTGGCGCCTACAACCGCATGCGGAAGATAAGGTTCTTCTAAGTAAGCAACTTCTTCTGTGGATAGCTTCAACTCAATGGCTGGCAAAGCATCCAGTAAATGACTTTCTTTTGTCGCCCCAATGATTGGTGCCACGACTGATTCTTTTTGCAATAGCCATGCCAAGGCCACTTGTGCTCGTTTGACTTGACGTGTCTCAGCAATCTCTGCCACACGGCGAACGATCAATTGATCTTGTTCTTTAGTCTGATCATATTTTGATTGTGCTGTTTTATCTGTCGCAAAACGTTTCGTTTGTGCATCCCAATCACGAGTCAAACGACCGGCAGCTAATGGACTGTAGGGTGTGACCGCAATTTTTTGATCATCACAAAGGGGGAGCATTTCCCGCTCTTCTTCTCGATACAATAAATTCAAATGATTTTGCATGGAAACAAATTTGGTCCAGCCATGTTTATCTGCAACCGCCTGTGCTTTGGCAAATTGCCAAGCGTACATTGCTGAAGCACCAATATAGCGAACTTTCCCTGTTTTCACTAAATCGTGAAGTGCTTCCATCGTTTCTTCGATCGGTGTTGTATAATCCCAGCGATGAATAATGTAGAGGTCTACATAGTCCATTTGTAATCGTTCTAAACTTTGTTCAATTTCAAAAAAGATCGCTTTGCGCGAAAGCCCACCGCTATTGGGGGCTTTTTTCATTTTAGAATAGAGCTTGGTTGCGACGACGATTTCATCTCGTGGGGCAAAATCATTCAACGCTTTTCCCAATATTTCTTCGCTGGCACCATAGGAATAGATATTCGCTGTGTCAAAAAAATTGATTCCTAGATCAAGGGCTTTTTTGATGACTTCTCGACTTTCCGTTTCTTCCAATACCCATTCATGAAAGCCGCTTTTCGGATCACCAAAGCCCATTGCCCCTAAACAAAGGGGGGAGACTTCTAATCCAGTATGTCCAAATTTTACATAATCCATTGTCGTTCCTCCTTAAGATTGATACTTCTAGCATACGCCTTCGAGTGAACTCCAAGTCAACCCCTTTTTAATAATTAAAAAAATTCAGATTGATCGTCAGCTCACGATAATTCGTATCTTGATAATTTTCCCGCCAATTCTTGGCCCGCTTCTCAAAATAGTGTTCGGTTTCCTTCTGATAAAAAATTCTCGCTAAAGAAATTGCTTGGTCAAAGCATCCATTGCCCTGTTCTGGTTGTTTTTCCAGATAAAAAAGAATTCCTTGGTTAAAAATATAGGTGATTCTGGGGCGCAATAAAATTGTGCGTTCGTCCAGACTCTGCCGATACAGTTTCTGGATCTTTCTGGCTGCTGGAAGATTGCGGTGAAACACATATTTAGAAAAAAAGTTCTCCAACAGATCATAATAAAGGGCATTGGTTTGCGGAACACTTTGGTACAGCTTGGCTTTTTTCAAAATGCTTTTCAGTAATAGATCCATCTGTTCTGTGTCCAATGCAAAGGTAAAAATACTGATCAAACGCAACTCCATCTCACCCCAATTATTGACTTGCTGGAGATAGCTGAGTACTTTTTGAGAATGAATGAATGGACGATTATTTCCTGCATTGAGTACATCTTCAATGAAACAGCCTAAAAACTGCGGCCAATCATACGGACTCTGACTTTCAGCAAAAAAACGTTGTGCCAACGAACGAGCCGCCTCTTCTTGATTCGTATTAAGATACTCCTGCATCTGCTCGATAGACTTTTCAAAACGGTCTTTAAAAGTCTGTTTCCCAACAAATTGAAACTCCTCGATCGTCACATTGATATTTTGCAAGCATGTAAAAAACTGATCGACTGTCAACATTGATTTTCCATTTTCAAAACGTGAAAGTTGTGCACTTGATATCCCTTGCTGACATGCTTCCTTCAAAGTAATCCCTTTTTCTAAACGCAGTTTCTTAAATGTCGCTCCATAGTCCATTCACAGCACCTCTTTACATATATGTAATTATTCCTTCGCTTTTACTTTACCCTTTTACAATAAAGGTATCAAGAAAGGTAATAAGAAAGGAGCAAAAAATAATGAAAAAGGTGTTATTGGTACATTGGAAAAATCAGGGGGTCGTCCTGCTTTTAATGGCAGGAGTCGCACTTTCACAAACGATAGCCAGCTTGCAAAATGTGCAGGTTCTAAACAGTCTCATCCAATTCGATCAAAAAGGATTTATCCAAGGTGTTGTAGGGATGGTCTTAGCCTATAGTTGTTTTCTGATGTTTATTTATCTGCAAATCCGTTATACAGCCTATACATCTCAGAAGATGTCCCTTTATTTGCGAGATCAATTATTGACTCGGCTACGATACAGTGATTATCAGACATTCCACAAAGTTACCGTAGGCAACTATGCCTCAAAATTGAGTAACGATATAACCATGATCGAAACAGATGGCTTCGCCAATATCTATCAGGTCATGCAAGGTGTATTGTCTTCACTATTTGCCGTTATCGCATTAGCCCAATTTCATTGGTCATTGATCGTGCTCACCTTAGGTCAGTCCTGTTTGTTGCTTTTGTTGCCGAAAATCTTCCAAAAAAAGATGAAACAATCTGCTGTCGCTACCGCTCAGGCAAATGAAGCTTTTTTGAGTAAAACCAACGAACTGTTAGCTGGATTTGATACTTTCCTAAATTTCCAGCGTCTTGATTTTCTTAGAAATAAACTCTTGGGTTCCGCACAAAGGATCCAGTCTGCAAAGCTAAAACAAGCACAAGTGATGGCTGCTGTCTCTGTAACTGGCGGAGTTGGTAATGTGACTGGTCAATTGAGTGTCTTAGGTTTTACTGGCTACTTGGCTTTTCTGCAAATCGTTCCCATCGGAGCGATTACAGCAACAGGAAATCTTGCTTCGACAATCTTTAATACATTAGGAAATATCAGTTCCTATCTGTCAAAAATACAAGGCACATTCCCTTTATTCGATGCATTTGCTTATGAGAAGCCAACGCATGAGATTTCGCTACCCAGCAAAAAAACAAACGATGCAAAAGATCTTGTGTTGGCACAAGCTTCTTATTGTTATCAAACGACCGATGGAAAACCGCAACGAATGTTGTTCAATCTCTCAACCACTTTTAAAGCTGGACAAAAGTATGCCATCGTGGGGGAAAGCGGCTCAGGCAAGTCAACATTATTCAGTTTGTTGACTGGACGGCGCAAAGACTATAGCGGATCGATCCGCTTGGGAGAAACGGAAATAAAAGAATTCCCTTTAGAAGAATTGCAAGACAATGTGACAGTTATTGATCAACGTCCCTTTGTCTATCAAGCATCGATTCGCGAGAATCTGACATTAGGACAATTTTTTCCCGATGAAGAAATCGAGCAAGCGCTAAAAAAAGCGGAACTCTTTGCAGTTATTGAACAACTACCTGAGCAGTTAGACACAGTTCTTACCGAAACAGGCGGTAATCTTTCAGGGGGACAATTGCAGCGTCTTGCACTAGCTAGAGGCTTCCTATGGAAAAAACCTATTTTGTTAGTTGATGAAGGAACCTCTAATCTTGATCAAGAAAATGCTAAAAAGATCGAGAAATTACTGTTGCAACAACCGCAAACCGTCCTGTTTATTACCCACCACCTTCGAGACGAAATCGTCCAAAAGTTAGATGGTGTTCTCTCACTTACCCCCTCCTAGCAAATTGATCGCGATGACTCTTTTATCAATAGGTCCTATTTGCTATACTGAAAGTAGCTGATTCAACAAAAATCAATGCTTTGATTCTTAATAAAGCATTGACTTTTGTTGTGATGACTTTTTGTCTGCTAAACAAGAAATGAGCCAATGGAGGTTTTTGATGGTCAACCCACAGCTAATGCATTATTTAGAAACAACAATCATTCCACAATACAAGCAATTAGACACAAGTCACTCCCCTGAGCACGTCTATCAAGTGCTCGAAAACAGTATAGAAATCGCTGCCCCATTATCGGTTGACTTAGACATTGTCTCTACTGTTGCTGTCTTTCATGATCTTGGTCTATTAAAAGGACGAAAAAATCATGAACGCGCTTCAAGATCTATGGTAGAATCAGATGCTTTTTTGGCGGATTACTTTACCAAAGAACAGCGTAAAATAATCGGAGAAGCCGTCGAAGACCATCGTGCTTCCCTCTCCTATGAGCCACGATCCATCTATGGCAAAATCATTTCAGAAGCTGATCGTGATCTTGATTTTTATCGGATTCTCGAACGCACGATTTACTTTGCCATCGAAAAAAAGAGTCTTTCTGATCCTGATAATCTTTGCCAAGAGGCATTTGAATACATTCAGCAAAAATACGGTCCCCACCATCACTTGACCTTTTGGCTCGGCTATTCAAAAAATATCGCAGGCTTAGCAGAGATCCATGAAATGCTCACAGATCCGATCAAATTTAACAGCGCTTTTTCTGATTGCTATGAACAACGAATGAAAAAAGCCGACTTCTTGAGCTAAGACGTCAAGATCCGGCTTTGTTTCATTTTTCTAGTCGTTCGATCATTTCTTTCATCTTTTCAATTTCTTCTTTTTGAGTTTGGATAATATCATCCGCTAGTTCTTTGACCTCAGGATCTTTGATGGCAGCATTGGTACTGGTTAAAATGGCAATCGAATGATGAGGAATCATTGCTTTCATCCATTTCACATCATCAACAGCCGTTTGGGAGCGCACCATGAAAAGTGAACCACAGAATACGAGTACACTGACAGCTAAAATCGCTAGATTCCATTTCTTATTTTCGTACATTTTCCACATAAATAAGAGCATGATCATCGCCATCACGGCCCCCATCATCAACGCCATAAATAATCGAGTCTGACTATAAAAGATATGATCCCATTGAAAAACATTCAGGTACATCATCCCAAACATCACGACCGTCGATACTAAAATCATCACACCAAAACGCACATACTGTTTCATTTCTATCTCCTCTTTCCATAAAAATATCCACTATTAGTCTATCAGGATTGATTGTTCCTACTCAAACGAAACGCTTAATTGTGATTAGGAGACGAAGCATTGTTCACTCTTGCAAGTTTTTTCCTGTTTCCTCTATGGATTGCCAGGTATCAGGATTTTTGTTCTATCGCTTTTCCTAGGCTTTTTTTCAGCTTTTCTGTCAGATCTTTGCAGGAAGGAAGAATCCATGCCAAAGCAATAAATTTTGCAGCTGAATAAGAATGTGGTAACTTGATTTTATCACCTGATAAAATTTCTAGGAGGAAGTTGTATGTTTTTAGCAATAAATGAAATCCGCCATTCTAAATTGCGGTATGCACTGGTTACCGGTGTCATGTTTTTGATCGCTTACTTAGTTTTTTTCTTGACGGGGCTAGCCTATGGTCTTGCCCAAGAAAACCGAACTGCTGTCGATAAATGGTCGGCATCAGAGATTTTATTAGCCGAGGAAGCGAATAACAATTTGAATATGTCCATGATCCCTCGTAATCTCTATGATGAAGTCAAAGCAGATGAGAAAGCTGTATTGGCTCAAACTGCGGGTGTGATCACCAAGGATTCCGGTGGTGAAAAAGTTGATGTCAGCTTTTTTGGGATCGAACCAGATCAATTCTTGGCTCCTAAACTCACGGAAGGCGAACTTTTCGCGAACGACGATGAGGCAGTTGCTGACAGCAGTTTGAAAGAGGAATACGACATTAAGATCGGCGATACCGTCAAATTAGCTGGCAATGAAAAGAAACTGAAGATCGTCGGCTTTACAGAAAATGCTCGCTTCAATGTCGCACCTGTTCTCTACACGACGATTGGTGCCTATCAAGAAATTCGCTTTGAAACAAAAGATACCAGCGATAAAGCCCGCATCAATGCCATCGTTACGCGAGGAACAGTTGAAGAAGTACCGGATGAATTAACAGCAACCAAAATTAGTGATTTCATCAATGAATTGCCTGGTTATAGTGCTCAAGTGCTAACCTTTGGGTTTATGATCGGCTTCTTGATCGTCATTGCTGCCATCGTTATTGGGATCTTTATTTATGTCTTGACTATGCAGAAATCTGATATTTTTGGTGTCATGAAGGCACAAGGAATTTCTAGTCGTTACATCGCATTTTCTGTCATCGCACAAACTTTCCTTTTAGCAACGGTGGGCGTATTGGTAGGATTAGCGGCGACGATCGGAACGGCGTTGGTCTTGCCGCAAGCTGTGCCCTTTCAAGTAAACAGCCTCTTTTTTGCAGGTATTAGTGTGTTGATGATTTTGATTGCGATTGTCGGTGCTTTCTTCTCAGTAAGAACGATTGTTAAGATTGACCCATTGAAAGCTATTGGATAGGAGGATATAAATGAGTGCCATTGAATTTAAAGATGTGAAGAAAACCTTCAAAGATGGAGATACGATGATTGAGGCTTTGAAAGAGACAAACTTTTCCGTTGAAAAAGGAGAATTTGTCGCCATCATTGGACCCTCTGGTTCAGGTAAAAGTACTTTTTTAACTATTGCGGGAGGATTACAAGCACCTACAGCTGGTGAAGTTTTGATCAACGATCAGCCTTTTAGTGACCAGAAAGAAAAAAATCGGGCCAAATTACGATTCAAAGAGATCGGTTTTATTCTTCAAGCTTCCAATCTTGTCCCATTCTTGACCGTTAAAAAGCAACTGAAACTAGTCGACAAAGTCAGCAAAAAGAATAAAACCCAATCTGCCCAAGATTTATTTACCCAATTAGGAATCGATAAATTGCAAAACAAATACCCCGAAGATCTCTCCGGTGGTGAACGTCAACGGGTGGCGATCGCTAGAGCTTTGTATCATGACCCAACAATTATTTTGGCGGATGAACCAACAGCCAGTCTGGATTCCGAAAAAGCCTATGAAGTAGTCAAAATTCTTGCGCAAGAAACAAAGGAAAAAAATAAAGCGACGATTATGGTGACCCATGATACCCGACTAACTGATTATTGTGATCGGGTGCTTGTAATGGAAGACGGTGTCTTAAAGGAAAAAGAACACACAAAAACACAACACGATTAATCTGAAGCCAAGAAATATTTGATAAGGAGTTCTCATGAAAAAAATTATCGTTGTCGGCGGCGGTGTCGCAGGACTATCCGCCGCTGTCAGATTGCAACAAGCAGGTTATGCGGTCACACTATACGAAAAAGAAAGCCAGCCCGGTGGCAAAATGAACCAAATCAAGCAAGCTGGTTTTACATTTGATGTCGGCCCGACCATTGTTATGATGCCGGAGATTTATCGCGAGATTTTTGAACTATGCGGTGTCGATCCAGATGACTATATCCCGATGGAAAAGGTTGATCCTATGCTGCAGCTCTACTTTGCTGATGAAGCACCTCTCACCTTTTCCAATGATCTGATTGAACTCACTAAAACATTAGAAGGGATTTCTGAAGAAGATGCCCAAGGTTATTTCGCCTTTCTGGCAGATATTTATAAACGCTACGTGATTGCAAAAGAAGCTTTCATCACTAAATCGTTTCGAGGATTCTGGGATTTTTATAATCCTCAATCCCTTTGGGCAGGAATGAAATTGAAAACATTCAACGATGCCTACACTTCGATCTCAAAGTTTGTTAAAGATGACCGCTTGCGCAAGTCGCTAGCCTTTCAAACATTGTATATCGGGGTTTCTCCCTATCAAGGGCCCTCTCTTTATACGATCATCCCTATGATCGAGTTGTTCTATGGCGTCTATTTCATCAAAGGAGGTATGTATACATTAGCGACTTCGCTGGCTCGCTTATTTGAAGAATTAGGCGGCGTGATTCATTATGACTCACCGATCGAAGAATTGATCATTGAAAACAAGCGAGCAACAGGGATTCGTCTAAATGGGCACATCCATTCAGCAGATGCGATTGTCTGTGCGGCTGATTTTCCTTATGCGATGCAAGAATTGATTCCTAATGAAAAAAATCGGGGCAAATACACCAATAAAAAAATCAGCCGAATGGCCTATTCTTGTTCGTGTTTTCTCTTGTACCTAGGGCTGGATAAAAAATATGAAGCCAATGGCTTGCATAGCATCTACTTTGCCGAAGACTTCAAAAAAAATGTCGATGACCTTTTTAAGTATGGTGTTTTGCCAGAAGATCCTTCCTTTTATCTCTATCGTCCCACATTGAAAGATGCCTCACTAGCACCCGAGGGTCACGAAGGCTTGTATGTGTTGGTGCCAGTTCCCGAGCTGTCCAAGTTTAATGATTGGCAACCTAATACAATCACGAATTACCGCAACAAAATTATCCACACGCTAAAAGAAAAAACAATTTTCAATGATATCGATGAGCATATCGTTTTTGAAACCTACTATACACCACAAGATTTCAAAGACCACTACAACGCTTATAACGGGGCGACTTTCGGATTGAAACCGACATTATCTCAAAGCAATTACTATCGTCCTCATAATAAGTTTGCTTACGCAGAAGGTTTGTATTTTTGTGGCAGCAGCACTCACCCAGGAGCCGGTGTTCCAATCGTGATGCAAAGTGCAAAGCTTGCCGTAGAGGAGTTACTAAAAGATGATCAATAAGGAAAGCACGCTTTTTGAACGATATAAGGAAGACTTTGCTTATTGCGAGCAAATCATCAAAAAACATTCGAAAAGTTTCTACAGTGCTTTTTCGCAATTACCCCCAGAAAAAGCACGTTCCGTATTTGCCGTCTATGCCTTTTGTCGGCAAGCAGATGATGCCATCGATCGTTATCAAGACATCGTTAAATTAAATGAACTAGAACACGGGTTACGACAAATGGCTTGCGGAAAGGTTCTGGATACCCCTTTATGGCGGGCTCTTTCTGTTGTCTTTGCGAAATATGATTTACAGTTCCAGCCATTTTATGATATGCTCGCAGGACAGAGGATGGATCTAAATTTTCAGCCACCTGAAACGGAGGCTGATTTGAGTAGCTACAGCTACTTTGTTGCTGGAAGTGTCGGGTTGATGTTGCTGCCGATTTTATCTAGTCAGGCAGGCAAGATCCAAGAACCGGCCAAGAAGCTAGGGGAAGCTATGCAGCGAACGAATATTCTCCGGGATATTGGGGAAGATCTTGCGATGAATCGAATTTATTTACCAAAAGAAACGATGCAGCGGTTTGAGATTACCATTCAACACCTCAGACAAAAAAAGGTCACTGAATCCTTTATCCAGCTTTGGGAGTTTGAAGCTCTGCTAGCAGAAAAACTGTACGATGAAGCCTTGTCCATGATGCCTCAGATCGATGAAGACTGCCAGGAAGCGCTTATGGCTGCTTTATTGATCTATCGCGAACTATTGACGGTCATTCGTGAGAAAAATTACCAGGTTTTTCTCAAAAAAAATGCTGTCTCTATCCAAAGAAAAGCTTTTTTATTACGTTCTGTAAAACAGCAGATAAAAACCAACCGGAGTGAAAATAATGCAAGATGAGATTTTAGACGTGGCTGAACAGTTGTTCATGCAACAAGGGTATAAAGGAACTTCAACAAGACAAATCGCGGAGTTGTTAGGCATTACTCAGCCTAATTTGTATTATCATTTCAAAAGAAAAGAAGATATTTATTACGGTGTTCTTGCGCGGTTAGCGATAGATGTATCTGAAAACTTATATCAGATCGTTAATGATCCCAATGACTCCTTAGCAGAGAAACTGCAACGGATGGCTCGATTTCTGCAAAAACGTCACCCTTTCAATTTCTACTTAATGATGGATGATATCAAACATACCGTCTCTGAAGAAACCGCCAGAAAACTCTACTTGATTTGGAAAGAAAACTATCAGCAACCATTTATTCGCCTTTTTCAAACAAGTGAACTACGATTACGAAACGAACTTTCCTATCAGTTTATTGTCAGCCAAATGTTTATTCTCATTGCTTCATACTTAGATTCAGCAGAGAAAGAAACTGAACTCTATCAGGCCATTGATTTATTTTTATATGGTGTTTTAGATAAAGAGTCTAACTAGACAAACGTATCCACTCATTCTTGATTACTAAATAAGGAGGAAGAATATGCCAGAATATACTGACTTGACTGCGTCTGCTGCTATCGTCAACGCCTTTATCACAAAATACAATCAGCTCAAATCAACTTATCCAGAAGCGGTGATTGAACTTTGTGACGACCAAGGGCATCAAATCACTGAGGTCAAAAAAATCAACAGCGAATTGATCGAATTGATCATCGACGATAGCCAAGGACCAAAATTTCGTTACATCCACCCTTCTCAATTTGATTTGACATTCACTGTCAAACAATAATCCATTAGGACGATGAAATAAGATACTGCTAATGCTTCTCGCAATGAGAAGTTTCAGACACAAAGGCATACTCACCGTTGCCTTTTGAGTTAGCTTTGATCTTATATCACTGTCCTTTTTTTATTGCAATTCTCTTTGATAGACGAATCGTATCTATTGACGTAAACTAACACTGATTTACTATTCTGAAAGGAGCATGTTATGTCAAAGAACCGAATCGAGGCCTTTACAGATGCAGTGATTGCTATCGTGATGACTTTGCTGGTCTTAGAACTTCACCAACCAAAAAACGATACCTTTCAAGCGTTTCTAGGCATTGAACATCAGTTTATCATTTATTTGATCAGTTTTGTGATGCTGGCCATTTATTGGAACAATCATCATCATCTCTTTCAAGTTGCAGAACATATTGATGGATGGACATTATGGGCCAATCATTTGCTGATACTCTCGTTGTCGCTTTTTCCTTTTGTTACTTCGTGGGTCAGTCAATACCCGCTGTCCCTCGCTCCTCAAATGCTCTATGGTGCTGTGATTTTCTTGACTGATTTTAGCTATTATTTGTTAGGACGAGCATTAAGCCGGGAAAGCCAAAATAATCCAACCATTAGGAAACTATTTCAACGCTATCAGAAATTAACCTTTACTCTTTTTGTCAACATTGTGGCATTGCTCCTTGGCTGGTTGATTCATCCGCTTTTTGTGATCAGTCTCGATAGTCTCGTTCTACTTCTTTGGGTGATTCCTGAAAAGAAAGCCGAACGCTACCTGAATCAATAATCAATGAAAACGACTGCTTGATATCCCCCTCGACAATCCATTCACTTGTTGTTCGTCTTCTTACCTGTCGAATAAAACAAAAATCATCCAACAAAGAGCCCTTTTGACGGCAGTCACTGATTCGCCATCAAACGCTCTTTGTTGGATGATTTATTATTGTTTACGCGTGCTTTGTATATCCTAGCGAATAATACTCAACGAAATAAATCTACCCCAGGATTCTTTAGCACTTGCTCTACTTGTTCCCGTGTAATCAAGGGAACATCTCCTAACATCGTATGGGCCAATACAGCATTGGTGATAGCAAAATCCGCGGTTTTTTTTAGTGGCCATTTCTCGGCATATCCTAAAAGAATACCTGCTGCATATGCATCCCCTGCACCGATTCGATCTAGCACTTGTAACAATTGAGGTGCAGTTTCAACAGTTTCTTCTTTAGTGTAGATCATCCCGCTGATAAACTGTTTGTCTTCACTGGCTATCCGTCTGGTTCCTGTAAACCATTCAATCCCGTACTGCGCCATAAAGGCCTGAACGATTTGCTGTTCCTCTAGTCCATCAATAGGCAGCTGCTCACCAAATCCCAAAAGACCGTGCAAATCTCGTACAGACCCAAATACCAAATCACAATAAGGCAGAATCGCTTCGTAACGTTTTTTTAAGATTTCTCGCTGTCCTTCTTCCAAATTCAGACTGGGACGAAAATTAAAATCGAAGCAAACTTTGATGTTCTTCAAAGTAGCTTGTTTTGCCAATGTTATCGCGGTTTGCCACGTTTCTTCGGTCAAGCTCAACGAAATACCACAAATATGCAAAAGATCGATCGTTTCTAAATATTCAGCGATGGGATAAGTTGCAGGTCCGGAAACCCCAAATGAACTACCGCGGCGGTTCTGATACGTCACATAGGTGGGGCGAGCGCCAAAACCAACTTCAGCAAAATAACTGCCGATATGATTGTGTGCCTGACCAATAAATTCTGTCTTGATACCATAAGTTTGCAAATTCGCTTTGGCCGCATCACCCAAACGGTTTTTTGGTACTTTCGTCAATAAGGATGCTGAAAGATTGAAGTGCGCCAGATTTCCTAAAATATTTACGCCCGTTCCTGTAAAATCCATCCGCAGCGAATGGGTTTGTTCTAATGTCCGATATTCAGGCGGTGTCAAGCGCAGCATGACTTCACCGTATGCACCGATTCGCATCACAATTCCTCCTTCACTCTTACTTCAATGAATCTTTCATCATCTTCAGTAATCGTCTCACATCTTCCGGACGGGTATCGCCCGTCTCTGAATCAATGATCGAGCTATACACGTGAGGAATGATTTTCTTGACTCCTGCATCCACAGCAATCTGCAAGATTTCTGCAAAGTTATCCAAATCAATCCCACCGGTCGGTTCAAGATAAAAGTCATGAGCTGCACAAGCTTTTGCCACCGCTTGATATTCTTCTTTGTGCGCCAATCCTTTCATAGGGAAATATTTGATTGAACTAGCGCCCATATCCTTGAGTAATGCAATCGCCGTTTCAAGAGGAACCTCAGTGGGTTCTTCCTGTGAACTTAACGGGCCAGTGGCAATATTGACAAAGCCGACTTTGCCTGTCGGAGAAACTAATGCATTAACAATAGTTTCTTCTTGTCCTAACAACGCCCGAGACGTTGCAGCTCCCGTGAATACTTGATTGACATGTTGCGGCTGCAACACAGCAGAAATTCGAGAGACCATCTCGCTCTGATTCGGATCACCGGCACCGAGACCAACTGATAATGCATTTTCTATTTCTGCTTGGTATTTTTTCATGTCTTCAATCGCTGCTTCATCCGTGGAATAATTTTTGGAAAGAACGCCTAATAAGATTTTCCCTTCGGCTGCTTCAAAACATTCTTTGGCGTTTTCCACTGAGTTAGCTAAAACGTTTAAACAAATTCGATCTTCTAAATAAGTCGGGGATTTTTTCATTCTTTTGGTTCCTCCGGATTCATGATTTCTTTTAATCGATTGACAATCACATGCATTTCAGTTTCTGTGACTGCCCGAATATCAAATTCAATAATGCCGTGATTTGCTTGATATTCTCTCGTGTAGATGGCTGGTTCTTCTACTTTTAATTTCTGGATCACTTCCATCGCCGATGGCCCATTTTGGACCCGAACCCGGGCGCGATAAATGTCTCGCCCTGCACCATCTTGGACGATATCTGCAGACAAGCCAGTAATTTGATTGAGCGCTGCGATGAAGGGTTCCAAACGATGCTTCATGGAAGCGCCAGACTCACTTCCTTCAGCCAGATACTCTTCTACTGCTTGCGTAAGCCCCATCATATTTTCTTTACCGATCTTCATGGAACGCCCGATGCCTTTGGATTGCAGTCTCACCCATTCTATTAGTTCTTTACGACCGATCACTAAACCAGCACTTGGCCCAGACAAAGCCTTGGCTCCGGAGTAGATCACTAAATCGGCACCCTCCTGAATGTACCTGAAAAGATCCTCTTCCGCTGCCGCATCCACGATCAAAGGGATGCCCGACTGTTTTGCGACTTGAGCAGCTTCCTTTACTGAAAGCATGCTTTTTTGTACTGTATGATGACTTTTGATATAGAGAATCGCAGCTGTCTGGGGACTGATCATCTGAGCAATATGGTCAACAGAGCACATATTGGCATAGCCTGCCTCAACAACTTGGCCTCCACCTTGTTGAACCATCACTTCAACAGGTGTGCCATAATCCACATTGTGTCCCTTCGGCAAGATGATCTCTCGACGCTGAATCTTTTCTGAATAAGGATGGTAAAGATGGAATGATGAGCCTTGTCCAATGACTGCTGCCACAGATTGAGCAATTCCAGCAGAAGCTGAAGAGACGATTTGAGCATCTTCAACTTGAAGTAGTTTGGCCAAATAGGCCCCTGTTTTGACTGCTAACTCGCTCATCTCAAAAAAGTGTTCCCCACCAAAGCGTTGGGCTGTTAAGACACCTTCGCTCACTTTAGAAACACCGAGAATCGTCATTTTACCAGAAGCATTGATGACTTGCTTCAAGCCAAGTTTAGTCAGATTCAATGTCATATACTTGTCCTCCAATTATAGTCTTTAGCGGAATGATCTGTCGATCAATACTTCGCTTGTTCCCATTTGAATCAATCAGTACTTTGGCTGCTTCTTTGAATTCAAAGATCGTGAAATCAGCATCCATTTCTTCTTCGATCGCACCTTTTCCTTTTAGTTGAAACTGACGAGCTGGTGCCAATGTTACTTTCTCGATGATTTCTTGCCAACTATAACCGACAACGGCTAATTTCTCCATAGTAGTAGCCAAATCATATACCGGACCCTTCATACGGTTACGTATATAAATATCGGTGCTGATAGAAGCAGCTTTCAAATTGGCGGCATAGGCTTTTTCTGCCACCGAAAAATTGAAACTATCTGTACCATGACCAATATCAAAAGCAACACCTTTGCCATAAGCATCAAAAACAAACGATTTGATGGTATTTGACTGACGATCTAAAATACCATTTTCCTTGCCATTGAAACAGTGGGTCAGAACGTCGCCTTTCTCTAAACAAGACAAAATGTCAGCCAAATCTGGTGGTGCTGAACCAATATGAACCATCAATGGTAGGCCTGGGTGTTCTTTTTGGATATTTTTGGCTAATTTCAATGGAGTGATGCCATTTTCGCCAATCACTGTCCTGCTCATTCTCGCTTTTAACCCCACGATGAAGTCAGGAAATTCATTTAGGGCCTTTGTGATCAGATCCCCCTTGATCTTAGAAAGATCGGCTAATTCATCTTGTTCGACGATGCCCCATTTTGAAATATTGACAAGCGCAAAGACATTCGTTTTGGCTGCTTGTGCAAATTCGTAGAAACGATGAATATTTTCGGCGCCAGTAGTCCCCGCATCGATTACTGTCGTTACACCTTTTGCCACACCGATCTGATCGGGATAATCATAGTACAAGCTCATTTCTTCAAAACAATGGACATGATCATCAATCCAGCCTGCCGAAAGATACTGATTCGGAAGAAGTGTCCACTCCTTTTGTGCGGATTCTTCGATCGTTTTTGCGATCTGGCAAATTTTCCCTTGCTGGATCCCGATATCGAAAATCTCTTCATTGAGTGTACGTGCCTGGCGGATAATCATATCCAACATGTTAATCATTCCTCTCGGTAAATTTAAATTTGGTCCACGGATGAATATACGACAACAACAGCCGTTCTTCTGCGACAATTGATCCAACTTTATTTTTTCGCGGATCGCAATGAGGGGTCAACACCACCTGTAATTCGTTTTTGTACTTGCCAAAATCATCGTTGCCGATCACAATATCTCCAGGTTGGAATTCCTCCAGATTATCGTGGGCTGGGTTATCAAATTGCTTGTATTTTTTTCGGACTTCTGTTGATCGAATCATCCGATCAGTAATGTCCCCTCGACGGTAATGCTGCTCTTTCAGAACGATCTTTCGTTCGCATGAAGTGCTCTCCGGTGTAAAAGTCACCGAAAATTCTGTTTGGTAACGATTGATTGCGCCAAGTGCTGCAAGTTCTGCTTCTGAGGCATAGGCATTCCCAATGATTACATCATCGATCAATCCTGTTGCAAAGAGATGTTTTGCTGCGATCTCTACAGGTAAATGCCGATGCATCTCTAATGTCGGTAATCCGTCATTGATATCCCATGGACCGATCGTTCCAGACTGTGAAGTGATAAAAGCGGCAGTTCGAATTCCTTTGGCTTTAAAACGCTGGCTGCATTTTTCGAAGAACTCATAAGGTAGTGCGGTACCTTCCTGAGGATAAAAATTGTGACAGCCATTTAAGAAAGGCAAGTTTGCTTGATACGTCAAAATATTGTCTAAATAAGCGACGTCGTTGCTCATATTTAGCTCGATCGCCAATCCAAACGGATTATAAGTCAGCATTGCTTCTTTGCTGCCGTCAAAACCTAAATCCAAGCGGATGCCATCCGCACCCAATTCGTGGAAAAACGTCAAATCATCATAAGAAATTTCCAGCTCTTCAAAAATTGCCGGTGCAACATCCAAAATCGTTTCGTAGCCAAGTGATTTGGCAAATCTTAATAATTCTGAGAATTTCTTGCGAACAATTTCTTTGCCTTCTGTCACTTCTAACATGCTCATAAAAATTCGACTAAATCCATAGCGTTGAGCCAATTCTAAATAAGCTTTGTCTTCGTCATTACTGCTGTGGTCTGGATAAATAGAGATTCCTAGTTGTCTTTTCATTTTGTCCACTCCTTCTGCGCACCAATTTGAGAAAATTTTGTGATCAGCAACGTACTGCAACCAACAGTCAGTGTTGTCAAGATCACCGGGGCAATCGTTGTCCTGCCAAATAGCATAACGGCAATGACTAATACTAATAAGGATCCGGCTATCAGTGTGCGGAAGCGAATCTGCTGGATAAATGCTCCATGTCTGGTTAGCCAAATTTGTAATCCGATAAATAATAAACATGCATACATCAGCATCATTTTATGCACTTAGTCTCCTTTCGATCATCAAACGCAGATCCTCGCGCATGCACCACTGTTTAAGCAACAAATGAACCCTAATTGCTTCACTCAAAAGAACCATCTAGAAAGCACTCTGGGATTGAGGTGTTTACTGGGATGATCCCGTAGAATTGTTTCTGTTCACCTAGAAGAACTCGGTATTTCCCAGAGAGCTCATTTGGTTGTCATTTATGGATCGTTCTTTGCTCCTATCCCATCGTCTCGTTTGACTTCTTGATAAAGAGACCCTTCATTCTTGAGTTGCTTGTTCTTCTTCACGTTCTAATTGTTGTTTTTCAAAGACTTTAAAGAATGGGTAATAGATCGCCAATGTAATCAAAAAGTTCACCACAACTAAGATTCCAGCGGCAACACTCCAATTTGTACTCATCCAAGCAGCAATGGGTGCTGGAATGGCAAATCCTAGACGGGCAGCCATCATTGGAACGATCCCTGTCGTCGTAGCAAAGTACGAAATTGTCGTTGTAATCAAAGGTGCTACAAGAAACGGAATCCCAAGAATCGGATTCATCACAATCGGAGCTCCAAAGATGACCGGTTCATTGATATTGAAAATACCTGGCAAAATCGAAAGACGTCCTAATTGTTTCAAATAGTTTGATTTTGAGAATAAAAACAAGACAACCAGCGCAAGCGTCGTTCCTGCCCCACCAATCCAAACAAACCATTGCAGAAATTGTTCTGTAAAGATGTTTGGTAATTCATGCGCATTGCCGGATGATTGAAAAACTTCCATATTTTCTGCAATCGAGATATCCCAGAAAGGACGGATCACCGGACCCATGATTGCTGGTCCATGAATTCCAAGAACCCAAAAGAAACAAATCAAGAAAACTGTCAATAAGCCGCCAAACAAACTGTTTCCTGCTAAAACATCTTTCAGCGGCATCAAAAGGTTACTTAAGAAGCCATTGATATCAAAACCGATGATATGACGAATGACCCAAAACAAAACAAGAATCGCTCCCCCGGGAATCAATGCCATGAAGGAATTGGTCACTTCAGGGGGTACACCATCAGGCATTTTGATCGTGATATTTTTGACAATAAAGAAGCGATAGATTTCCACTGACAAAATAGCTGTGACAATTGCACCAAATAGTGATCCAGAACCAAGGTTAGCAACATTGATGAAACGTCCAGCATCGATCACACCTTCTACCGATTCAAGAACCCGAATTGGTGGTGCTGCCGTGATCAAAAAGGACATTGTTGCCAAAATACCTGCTGTCAATGAGTCTAGTTTGTAACTTTTTGCCAATGAAGATGCGATACCAAAGGTCGCATAAAGTGCAAGTAGACCAACAGTATAGCGAAACGGAATGTCTAGAACTTCACGATATGGTTCAATAAATGCTGCAACTGACTCAATAGGAAAATTCAATAATATCGTGAAAAAGGAACCGACGATCGTCAATGGTAATGTGGCAATGATTCCTTTACGTATGGCCACCATATGTCGCTGCATACCTACCTTATTTGCCACTGGCATTAACTTTTGTTCAATAAACCCTACAAATCCATTCATTTTAGCCCTCCTAATTATAACATTATAATCTTTACAAGGACAATATAACACAGTTAAAAAGGTGTGTAAACGTTTTTTTAATAGGAAATAAGCTTTCTTCCCACAAACTGAGCGATGGAAAAAAGCTTATGTCTTTCATTGTTTGAATGTTTTTTCGTAGATATAGTCATCCATTACAAAACCTTGACCGATATCAACCTTTCGTTCCCCGACCCGGACAAAACCCCGGTGTTCGTAGACGGCAATCGCTTGTTGATTGCCTTTATTGACGTTCAAAAAGAGTGTTTTGCCAGCGGCTAAAGATTCAACCCAATCAAATACTTTGCTGGAGACGCCTTTTCCTCGCATAGCAGGTGTTAAATAAAGTTTACTCAAATACAGACGGTCTGTCTCTTCTTCGTAAGCTGTGTAGCCAATAATCTCATCTTCTAATCGAAGAATAAAATAAGCGGCGCCTTCTTTGATTTCTTGTTGGATCGTTTCTGGAGATTGATAAGTTTCTAGCATATAGCTGACTTGAGCAGACCCGATGATAGGTGTAAAGACTTCTGACCAAATCTCCTTAACGACAAGCTCTAATTCTTGAATCTCCTCTAAAGATCGGACTGGTTGAAATGTAATTTTCATGGTGGACTCCTTTCAAAGATGTATCCCTACATATCTTTATTATATCGGAATGTTTTTTAAATAAATAGAAAAGTCTTTCTTTGTCTTAACTATTGATAATGTTGTCTATCCGCAATTGAAAGAAAGATTTAGCACCATCAGAAAGTTCTGCTGATCGCATCAAGTTTGTTAGGAAAAATTAGATGCGATGACGAGAAACAGGACCAGCTCATTTTCTGGAACAGTTTCTCTTTCTTTCAATTTTTATCCGAAAGTGCTACCCCTCATTTTTTCGATAAGTTTTTTTCATTCCCCCAAAAAATCCGAGTGTGCTATACTGGTTACAAGAAAATAGAGACTGCCACCGGGTAGTTAAAAGAGGACGATCATTCCAGTAGGTCTTAGAAGGAATGGTCTTCCTCTTTTTGTTTTCTAAATAATCAAAAAGGAGGGAAATAGAATGGCTTGGCTCGAACTATTATTAGCTGGCGTACTGGAAGTATTCTGGTCCACAACGATGAAATGGAGTGAAGGATTTACAAAAATCAATTTTACGATTTACACCATTATTGGTATGATCGCCAGTTTTTTCTTTTTGTCGCAAGCAATCAAACAACTGCCAATGAGTTTATCCTACCCTATCTGGACTGGGATCGGTGCGGTGGGTTCAGTCATCATTGGTGTGGTATTGTTCCATGACAAGATAAACCCAGCCACTTGGCTTTTTGTTGGATTATTATTGATCAGTATTGTAGGCATTAAAATGACTAGCGGTCACTAACCTCAAAAAAGTTTTTTTGAAGTCTTTTAAAAGACTTTTATAAAAATCGAATCACTTCTTTCTACCGAGATCTTTCTTATTTCTACTTTTGCTTTCCTCTAGGATATCCTCAGACTACTGATCTTCTCTTACAAAAGAAAAGTTGGATTACCTTCATTCTTTCTTTTCTCAAAGGCTAAAAAAGCAGCAGCTTGATCATTGATGGATCAAACTGCTGCTTTTCTTTTTGTACTTGACTAAGACGAGTTGAATCTCAAACGAGTTCAGCTTTTTTTTCTGTAATTTGTTTCTGAAGAAGAGCTAATATCTGTCTATCTTCTACTGATAAAATATAATTTTTACAAATTTCTAAAAGGACAGGTTGTCCCACTTCATTAATTTTCTTTGCTTGAAGGTCAGTGATATTTATCGTCTCCATACGATCCCTACTTTCTTTTTCTGATAAGAATAGTTTGCCATTCTTTCAATAAAAAAAGAAGCAACGGGATGTTTACATGCTAGAAACGTGGTGTTTACACTGTTTTTTTTAACTTACACAACACAAAATGACCCTTAAAAATAAATCGGCGATTAATCTGGTTCAATATGAATATCTGTATCATAGACATTGAAACGATCAGACAGCAATGCTTCTATGGCATCAGCTACTGCATGACTTTTTTCAACTGTCAAATATTTGTCCATCGTAATAACAATATCAAGAAACACATTTGCGCCATACATTCTGCCGCGAATACTCTTGACAGATTTTACTTCCGGAAAATCGGCTACGACTTGTTCGTACTCGTTGACCAATGTTTGATCAAAACCATCTGACAATGAGAAGGCACTTTCTTTAAAAATATCAATGGCCGTTTTTAGGATCAGAACAGCGACAACGATCGCTGTTAGACTATCAAGCCACCCCCAGCCAAAAGAAGCGGCAAAAATGGCAATGGCGGTTCCGATACTGGTCCAAGCATCGCTGCGATTGTCTTTGGCAGCAGCAAGCAGTGCGGAACTTTTTACTTGTGCAGCCAATCTTCGATTAAAGGTATACACACCATACATGAGAATAGCCGAGACCACACCTATAATTGCCGCAAGCATATCAGGACTTTCTGTCTCCCCTTGGATCAAGGACCAGACAGAGGAATAAAGTACTTGCAGCCCTACAGCAAGCATGATCAATGACGTAATCAAACTTGCTACATTCTCTGCTTTCCAATGTCCATACTTATGTTCTTCATCAGCCGGTTTTTGAGCTAAGCGTAGACCTATCAAAACAGCCACTGAAGCGATTATATCGGTGGCATTATTTAAACCATCTGCCCATAAAGCTTCCGACCCAGCTATTTTACCGATCAATAATTTAACGAATGAAATCAATAGATAGGCGATGATACTAAGCAGAGCGCCCTTTTCTGCTCGCTTCAATTCTTCATATCTAGTCTCTCTCATTTATTTCCCTCCAGCATCAAGATAACAACTTGAAAATAATAACTGAATTCCTGAAACTTTGCAGTAATTATTGGAGAGATATAATCTTTTAGGAATAACAAACATTTGCTTTCTGCGCCACGAATGCATCTTGCAGGTCAAACTGAATGAAAAAAAATTCAGAAGGCACCTTGTTGATTTCATTTAGACATGTTAAACAAGCTTTAAATCATTCATTGTTTCCCCGTTTAATGAAAACCATTGTCACTGAATGGGAGACACTATGGGGTATCCTTGCTGCTTTGCTTAGTTCTCTTCTATAGTTCTCTTCTATAGTTCTCTTCTATAGTTTTCTTCTATGGTTTTCTTCTATAGTTTCCTTCTAAAGAAATAAGAAGGAAAAATACGGGGGAAAATGTGAAAATTTTCTATTTTGGCAAAGTTTTCTGTTCCATTTCGAAGTGATCTCCTAAGATATGGCTAGAAATGAATCTAAAGAGCAGCATCTGTCTGATTTCTTAATATAATAAGATAGCAGTTTTCTAAGACAAAAATGAATAAACGATGATTATTTCTAGTGAAAAATCACCATTTGATTTTATCAATCGCGAGCTTCAAGGTATACTCAAAGAAAGTAGGTGAAAAAATGGAATCTGAAAAGTGTTATGCCAAAATGCAAGATGGCTCGGTCCTTTACTATGAGAAAATTGGAAAAGGCAAGCCATTATTCTTATTGCACGGCAATGGCGGGAGCAGTGCTTACTTTGCTAATCAGATAGCTGAATTAAGTCAGAAACATCAGCTGTACTTGATAGACAGCCGTGGGCATGGCAAATCAACGAATACCCGCAAAAAAATTGATTTTTTCTTGATGGCTGATGACTTGTATGCCATTATTCAAAAAGAACACCTGTCAAAGGTGGCTCTTCTAGGATTTAGTGATGGCGCTAATTTAGCTATGGTGTTTTGTTTTAAATATCCGGAATTAGTGAGTTGTCTGATTTTAAATTCCGGCAATACGGATCCTAAAGGGGTTCGGCTGTTTGCACGGATCGGCAGTCTGATCCAATATGCAGTCGTTTGGCTTTGCGCGCCTTTCGATAAAGGCATGCGTGGTTTTTTACCGATTCTTGCACTACTCTTTCGTAACATCGGTTTATCAGCCACCGATTTAAAAAAAATTACTGTCCCAACACTGATTTTGGTAGGAAAAAGAGATTCAATCAAATTGTCTCATTCATTTTATTTAGCCAATCATATTCCGAATGCCAATTTCATGGTAGTAAAGGGACAAGGACATAGTTTTGCTCGCAAAAATCCAAATATATTCAATCAGAAAGTTCTTTCTTTCTTAGATAAGGTGGGACAATAAAATGAAACTTTTTACATGGATTCGTAACCATCTCTCCTTGTTCAAAGGACTCTTTTTGATCGCTGTAGCAGTGATCGTTTTAGGTGAATTGCTTTCCTTAAGCAAGACGATTTCCGTCGATCAATTGACGACACTGTTTTCCGAATTAGCGGTTTGGCGCGTTGCATTGATGCTTTTGATTAGTTTGCTTTGTATTGCGCCAATGATTGGTTATGACATTATCTTAAATCGGCTCTTAGGACAAAAGCTTTCTGCCCGTTATTTAAGTGAAACAAGCTGGATCATCAATACCATGAATAATCTTGTAGGTTTCGGCGGTTTTATCAGCATTGGTCTTCGCTCCGAATTCTATGGCAAAGAAAAAAATGGCAAAGATGTTGCTCAAGCAATTTCGAAAATTTTTATTTATCTGATGTCTGGGTTATCGCTTTTGTCATTACTGGCATTAGGGTTCGTCGTCTTTGGACCAACAACTGATTATCTGCAGCAATATTGGATTTGGCTATTGGGAGGAAGTTTGTACTTTCCAGTGGTCTATGTCTTAAGTTTGTCGAAGAAGAACGGCTATTTAGGCGGTCTGACCCCTTCTGACCGCGGTCAACTGATTTTGGTTTCATTATTGGAATGGGTAGGGGTATTTACGGCCTTTATCACCACCGGTATGCTGATGGGGATTTCTGTGGATATTTTTCAAATACTGCCATTATTTATTGCTGCATCTGTGATAGGGATCGTATCAATGATTCCCGGAGAATTAGGAACCTTTGATGTCATGATGATCATGGGAATGGGTTCATTGAATATTCCCCGAGAAAGCGTCGTAGCGTGGCTTCTGCTATTCCGGCTATTCTATTACATCATTCCGTTTTTGATTGGGGTGCTTTTGTTCTCTAAAAATGTCAGTGTAACGCTCAACACACGCTTTTCTGGTATTCCTAAAGGATTGCTTTTAGAAGTATTCCATAAGATTGAAGTACTGTTGCTCTATTTGACTGGTACGATGCTGGTTTTGTCAGCAACGATTCCGGAAGCATTTGACCACATTCAATGGTTAGCACATCTTAATCCGATTCGCTTGAACTTTGTCATGCAATACCCAAGTATTTTCTTAGGTTATCTTTTCATCATTGCTGGTCGTGGGGTTTCAGCTCGTGTTTCGCGCGCTTATTTTCCAACATTGCTGTTGATTGCAGCAACGATCGGCTATGCGGTCTTAGCCGGTTTCCGCTTTTCAACCATGTGTTTCTTGCTCTTCTTATTGGCGATTATGGTCCTTTCCAAAAGTGAACTATTTCGTAAGCAACTGGTTTATTCTTGGGAATGGCTGACGATCGATGGCCTTTTGATGGGATCTTTGACTGTCCTTTATGTGATTATTGGGGTCTATAACATGCCCCATTTAAATCGTCATCCCGCCCATCGTTCCATTGATTTTCTTTTGTTTCCTTCTGAAAAGTTATGGTTGCAAGGCTTTCTGGCTATCATGATCGTCGCTATCGCGGTCTTGCTTTTCTCACGCTATTTAATGGGACCCAAACATCAAATTGGACAGAGACCTGAGAATGAAAAAATCTTGACTCTTTTAGAGACCTACGGTGGTACTAGTGATAGCCATCTTGTCTTTTTGAAAGATAAAGAAGTCTATTTCTATCCGAACGAGACCGATCCTACCGTCTTTTTCCAGTTTACGACCTATAACAATAAATGTTTGGTCATGGGGGACCCAGCTGGTAAGCAAGAGGATTTTGCTGCTGCACTAGAAGCCTTTATCACAGAAATGGATCAGTGGAATTATTTGCCTGTCTTCTATGAAAGCAGTGAAGAAATGGTCATGCTGCTTCATGAATTCGGCTATGACTTCATCAAATTTGGTGAGAAAGCCTTCGTGGACCTACAGAATTTCACCTTGTCTGGCAAAAAAATGAAGGGTCAACGGGCATTAAACAACAAAATCAATAAAGAAGGCTTTACTTTCGATGTCCTACAACCACCGTACAATGCGGAAACATTTGCCAAGCTACGAGATATTTCTGATCGCTGGCTAGATGGTCGCAAAGAGAAAGGTTTCTCATTAGGATTTTTCTCTGAAGATTACTTGAGCACCGTCCCAATCGCTGTCGTCAAGAACCAACAGCAAGAAATTGTGGCATTTGCTTCTTTTATGCCTACTTATCAGACAGGTTGTGGGTCAATCGACTTAATGCGTCATGATCCTGAAAAAGCACCTAATGGCACAATGGACTTTTTGTTCATCAATCTCTTCGATTATTTTAAAAACCAAGGATTCGAACAGTTCGACTTAGGGATGGCCCCGCTGGCGAATGTAGGGACGTTCAGAAGCAGTTTCATTCAAGAACGGATCGCCTATTTGATCTATAACTTTGGTTCTCACTTTTATTCCTTTGAGGGATTGCGGGAGTACAAGAGCAAGTATGCAGCTTATTGGTCTCCTCGTTATATTCTCTATTCCAGAGATAGTTGGATCGGTTATGTGATGATCGCATTGTTGATAGTAGACAATCGAACTATTACTACGTCTTCTCTTTAGGATAAAAAAGACTGCGCCACAAGTACCAATAAGACAACAACTATCCAGTAATCAAACTATTGTTCAACAAATCAAAAACGAGCTCCACCCATGTTTATCAAACAATGGGTGAAGCTCATTTATGTTGGTTGATTCAGTTAGTTTGTTATTCGCTGGTTTTGTCTGTTTGTTCCCAGAGTTGTTTCACAACTGGAATATTGCCTAATTCTGTCATGTTTGATGGTAGAATGACTGTATTCGTCTTACTGTTGACAATATCTTTAAAGGCTTCAATGCCCAAGTAAGAGAGTGAACGTTCGTCTAATTGACTTTCTTTGATTGCTTCATTGATGGCTAAGATCCGTTTACGTTCTGCTTCAGTAATTTTAGCAATTCGTTCTGCTTCGGCGTCTGCATCGATCCGTACACGTTTAGCACGAGCTTCCGCATCAATCTGAGTTTGTTCCGCTCTGGCTTGGGCATCGATCGTCATTTGAGAAGCTTTGGCTTCCGCACTTAAGACAGCAGAAGATTTCTCCCCTTGTGCCCGCGTGATCATGGATTCTTTATCCCGTGAAGCAGTGATCAGTTTGTTCATTGATTCAATGATTTCTTGCGAAACTTTGATCTCACCAATATTGATTCGGTCGATCGCCAACCCATACCCCGCTGTGATATCTTTAATGGAAGTAAACAACGCCACGTTGATTTCTTCTGTTCCGTTGAGAACTTCATTTAGATCCATTTTCCCAATGATTCCTCGCAAATTGGATTGCGCATCTTGGATCATAGAAACGACCGAGTTTTCATTATCATAAACAAACGCCCGGACATCTGTGACATGGTATTTGATGGCTTCATCAATTTGAACGATAACATTATCCTTCGTGATAGCACTTTGTGGTTCAATTTCTAAAGGAATCTGTTTAAGTGATACTCGTTCTCTGACTGTATATAAAATAGGGACTAAAAAGTGTAGACCTGGTTCAAGTGTCTTAACATACTTCCCAAAACTCTCAACTACTTTTACTTCACCTTGTCGAACGATAACAGCAGTGCTTGCCAACAGCCAAATCACGATCGCTATGACAAGAACGATTAAGATAATTTGTACGATGATCATTGAATATACCCTCTTCCATTTTCAAATAATGTATTGTTCACTTGTGTCAGCAAGATCCCATTTTCAACGCCGATGATCTCCAGCATCACATTCTCTGCTGGAATACCGGCAACAACCCGATATTCAGTATACGTACCAAAGATTCGAATGAATCCGGCATAATGATCTGTCGCGGAACGAAAATATTTCCCGACTGCGCGGTTTTCCATATATTCTACGATTTTAGTCACCCTCTTCACTAACCAACTATCCTTAGATTCTGTGCTATCATCATATCATGTTTTGCCTTGCTACACAGTAATTATTTAAACTTTTACTTTCAATTTAATGTAAAAACAAGTAAAAATAAAAAAACCTGCTTTTGCAAGCAACTTAATTGCTTTCCACAATTAAATTGCGTACAATCTAATTGTACAAAATCAAAAAAACAGGAGTGAAGTTAGATGAAAAAAATGTATTCTACAAAGATGATCAACACAGGTGGCCGTTCAGGAGAAGTTCATAGTCCTGATCATTCCTTCGAATTATCCATCGCAGCACCTGGTAAACGGGTCGAAAATGCCACTAACCCAGAACAACTTTTTGCCGCTGGTTTTAGTGCTTGTTTCAACAGTGCTCTTGAACTTGTAAAGCAAAGTAAAGGAATTGAGGGCGCATCAACCGTAAGTGCACAAGTTTCACTTTATGCCGAAAATGAAAGTAGTTTTGTTCTAGGAGTAGAGATTGAGGGATTTATAGAAGGTCTTTCATTAGATGAAACACAAGAATTACTAGAAATTGCTCATACCGTATGTCCTTATTCAAAAGCAACAGTCGGCAATATTGAAGTAACCGTCAAAGCTGTTAGTGAGTAGACTTTCCGATACAAAAAAGCTATGATAAGAAGCGTCAGTATAAAAAGGAGTGAGGACATGAATGACTTAGCACTTGAAAACCAACTATGTTTTCCTCTATACGCCGCTTCGAAAGAAATTATCAAGCATTATAAAGGATTACTGGACCCTCTGGACTTGACCTATACGCAATATCTCGTGATGCTCGTCTTATGGGAGCAAGGAACATTGACAGTAAAAGAATTGGGCGATTCTCTGTGTCTGGACTCTGGAACTTTGACTCCGGTTTTAAAGAAACTCGAAATGAAAGGTTATCTTTCAAGAACTCGCAATCAAGAGGACGAACGTTCTTTAAATGTGTCATTGACAGGAAAAGGGCAGCTGCTCCATGATTCTGCGGTGAATATTCCCAGTAAAGTCAAAGACTTCCTGCCATTGTCTCCTACAGAACTAGCTGATTTACATCGCTTGACGACAAAAATGCTGCATCAGTTTCAGAAAACTAGCTAAAAAAGATCCGACTTACCGGATTGCTCGAAACGTTAGCCGAAAAACTAACTTCTTAAGCGCAGTCCATAAGTCAGATCTTTTTTTGTTGGCTCTCTTTGGACAAGCAAGATCACTGATGGTCTTTTGGCATTGAAAGCTCTTGTTTTTTGGCAGTAATTTTGTCCATTAACATCGCTAACTGCTTTTCTTCGAGACGACCAATCGCCACCTGAAGCATAGCAAAAATCTGATCTTGATTAAGAATCGACTGCAGTACTTCTAATTCAGTCACTTTGGGTTGAAAACGACGTGCTAAAACCGAACCGCTCATTTTGATGCTCGCAACTTCCAGTATGCCTTTATTGACTAATTTTCTGATGACTGATAACGAAGTGTTGCGATTCAAGTTAAAACGCTCACTAAAATCACTGCAACATAGTGGTTCCTGAGCATTCCAAAAACAAATCAGAATCTCCCACTCTTTTTTTGAAAAATTCAAATAATCCATATATGCCCCTTTCTCTTTGCTCATTCCATGAACAATGTTATATAGCTAATTTCCTGAATCCAGTCTAACTGTAACGCTGAATTGAAAAGATTTTTCAGTTATTCTTTATTCATACATCAATGATAATCTATATTTACCATTTTTTCAAAATATTTTTAAGATTATTGAATAAATTAAGCGTAAATTTAAACAAATAAACAGCCGACCACTGATGCTGGTCGGCTGCTCCTTGCGATTTTAGGAAATCATTTATTTGATATTGAAGATAAGGCTTTCATGTTCCTGATCTTTCAAAGAATAACCGCAAGATTCTTTATTTAAATGAGTATAATCGGTTTCGATCATTTGGATGATTTCTTCTTCTGTCAAGAATTCATCTCTTACTAGAATCAATGAGTTCAATAAAACAAACCGTGAATCATACCCAAGTATTTCTGGAAAAAGTTCCCAAAAATTTGAACCATCTATTTGTTGGACAGCACATTTGAAAGAATCAATCAATTGGTGGATGTAAGTATATACCTTAGGGTACTCTACTTCCACAAGGTCAAGCACCTCTTTATCGATCACTTTCTCCAAATAGTCGGCTGTTTCTTTATAGAGCATTAAATCAATCACGCGAATTATCAATCCTTTCATGCGGACAGTTCACAGTCAATCTACTGAAACTTCCTACGTATATATATATCATAAAATCGGCTAAAATTATTCTCATTTTGAGGGAATAACGAAGAAAAAAATGAGAATAACATCACAAAGTATGAGTGAAGCTGAATTATACTCAACAAAACAATGATTTTAGCTAAGAAAAATTTGTTATATATAACGGTAGTATTATTAAAAAAAAGGAGGATTTTTACGGACCTGCTTTAAGAATCAAAAAGGCCCGTAACTTATAAGGCAAACATAGCCAGATAATCTAAGTGTCTTGCATCTGCTATCACAAAAATCACAGTTATCGGGTTTGTTTGCTCTTAGTCACGGACCTGCACCTATTAATGTGCCTGATGATTGACTGAAAGAGATGATGCTGTGCTAGTAGAATGATCATTCTTAGCACGAAGTGCAGATAGAATGGATACTGTATCGATCACTTCTTGTAACAAAGCGCCAAACAACGCTGGGATCACACCCGTGCTGGCAATCAACATTAAAACGATACAAATGAAGATTCCTAGCAACACGGATTGGCGGGCGATTCTCATCGTGTCTTGAGAAATCTGTACGGCTTGAGAGACCTTGCTGAGATCATCTTGTAGTATTACCGCATCTGCTGCTTCTGTTGCAGCACTAGTACCATGGGCTCCCATAGCAATGCCTATATCAGCTGCTGCTAAAGCTGGGGCATCATTGACCCCATCCCCCACCATGATGATCGGGCGTTCAGCTGGTTCTGTTTCTTTTATAACGGCAATTTTTTTTGCCGGCAAGCAGTCTGCTAGAACGGTTTCGATCCCTGATTCAGCTGCGATCTTCCGAGCAACGAATGCTTGGTCACCTGTCAACATGATCGTCTTTTTCAATCCTTGATGACGCAACTGCTCAACCGTTTGTTTGGCTTCCTTGCGTAATGTATCTTCAAAAAAGATCGTTCCTATCCATTGGTCATCTTTCCCAACACAAACATTGGTTTTAGCTTCATCTACACCAACTGCTCCAACAAATTCAGGTTTACCGATTTTGATCTTGTGTCCAGCAACTGTTGCTTCGATCCCTTGCCCTACCACTTCTTTCAAGTTGGTGACTGGCAGCAAAGTCAGCTTTCGTTCCATAGCAGAAGCAACCAGAGAGCGGGCGAGAATATGAGTGGAATCCTGCTCAGCACTAGCCGCAATGCGCAAAAGCTCTTCGACCGATAGTTGATCAGCAGTCACAGTTATTTTTTCAACGTGCAACTTTCCCTCTGTCAATGTGCCTGTTTTGTCAAAAGCGATCGTTTTTGCTTTGGCTAATTTTTCGATCGTGGTGCCGTTTTTCATGACAATCCCATTGCGGCTTGAGCGACTCATGCCTGCTACTAAAGCTACTGGTGCTGCCAAGATTAATGGACAAGGTGACGCCACTACTAGGACTTCCGCAAAGCGGACAGGATCTTTTGATACAAACCAAGCAATCCCCGCAATCACATAGGCTGCCAACGTAAATGGTACGGCATACTGATCCGCTAAACGAACAAAGCGCGCAGGTTTTGCTTCAGATTCTTTGACTAAACGAACAAGAATTTGATATTGGCTATCTGCTGCTTTTTTCGTCACTTCAAAAGTAATCGCAGTTTCCCCATTGACTGAGCCAGACATCAATTCATCACCAGGATTTTTCTCTACAGGTCGTGACTCACCAGTCAAGGATGATTCATCGACAAGGGTATTTCCTTCAGTGACACAGCCGTCTACGGGAACGATTTCTCCCGGGCGGACGATGACCAGATCACCAATAGCTAGTTCTTCAACCGGAACATCTTTTTTATCATTTAGCCGATGGGCGGTCTGTGGAGAACGTTGCAACAGTTGCCGAAGTTCTCGGCTGGCTTGTTTGCTGGCGTATTCTTCCAAACTATCGCCGCCTGTCAGCATGATCAAAACCATCAAACTGGCCCAATATTCGCCAACAGCAAGTGTAGCAACAATGGCTGTGATCGCTAACAGATCCACGCCATATTTTCCTGAACGCAATGTTTGGATCATGTCGATCAACATCGTCAACGCTGTCAATCCGCCGATGATCGCGATCAAACCAAAAGCAATGGGAGGTCGATCAAAGCCAAATTCAGCGATCAACGCCGCAGCTCCTACGCCGATGGCAATCAAAAATTTACTTAAACGATTCATTTTATCCACCTCACCTTTCACCAAAAGCGTACCACTTGCAGGAACGAAATGAAACAAAAAACCGTTAAATGAGAAAGAGAATCGTTAACGTAGCAGGCTTTCAAGCCGTTTTCAAAGTTCATCCGCCTCATTGTAGATAAACCCACTGCTGGTGTTTTAAGGTAGCACGTCAAATCTCCCGAATCATTCATACCCAAGAAAATAGCCTATCCGCGGTCACTGATTGCTTTGAGAGGGGAACAGCGTTATCTCGGACATAAACCCGTTGTCCATGTATAATTGATAGTAAGAGATTGATGAAACATCGATAAAATTGCAAAGGAGACGGATCAAATGAAAAAACACTGTAGGTGCGGGAAAAAACTAGATGGCGCTGAAACGAAATGTGCTGCTTGCAAACAAAGCAAAAAACAAAAAATCGAGTCACTTGAGAAATTTGTCAAGTATGGCAGTTTTGCCTTGGCCGCCCTTTCTTTAGTACTAAAAGTAGTCAAAGATCGGGAAAGCTGAGTTCTTATCCTTAGACAGACAAAAAAACGCCGAAATGGCGTTTTTTTGTCTGTCTTTCTGACCAACGTGCATTAGTCTGTGATCGTGCTGTCTAACTGCCAATTGACTTTTCCTTGATAGGTTCCTGGGGAAAGGGTCTCTATCTTAGGGGCAAACCGTAAATAACAATCATACTGACTTAAATCGAGAGAGAGATCTTTATCGCTAGGCGTCTGCTCAAAAAGTACTTTTTTATCTGAAGTAATGGTGCAAAACAATGAATTATCAGTAGAATCGTATAGAACTAGTTGGACTTCATCAGCCAATGAGGCGCCACTATTCATAAATGGGGTGGTTTGTCCCGATAATTTCCATGTACCTTCACTCGTATTGCTGATTGCGAGAGGCTTGCTGGTTGTTGCAATTGGAACTTTTATTGATACCAAGCCATTAGAATCCATTGCTCGAGCCAACTCGTTGATTGTGACTGTTGTTCCTTTGAAAGATTCTGGGACTGATTTTAATTCGACGATTCCTCGAAAATCAATGGCAAAGTAATGGATTGCTGATGAATTGCCTTCTGTGTCAACGACATATGTTGCAAAATAATAGGTAGTCCCTGGGGAAAGATCACTCGTCTCTGACTCTAAAGTGTAGTGAAAGGGATCTGACAAATCTGTTCGTTCAAGAACTGTTTTTAGAGTAAAGTCTTCTTCCTGTAATTCCTTCTCTTGTGAAAATAAATCACTTATAAATAATTGCGCCTGCGTAGAATTACTATCTTCCACAGAGATGTCAGTATAGGCATTTCGATTTTGTCGAAGGATCGGCGCAGTTTTCTGCGCTTCTGACATTGTGGCTTGTCCGCTGGTCAATGTTGGTGGGAGTTTGCCTTTTACCGTATAAAAATGGGTAGCGGCTCCTCCTGAAGTAAAACTGGATATAAAAGCATTTCCACTAAAGGTAGTCTCAACTGGTATTACTTCATCAATATTCGCATCTATAGGGGTCCCACTATACTTGACCCTAAAATGAACAATATAGGCATTCCCTTTTTCCAATTTCGGCAATACTACACTTATTTGTCCTGTCTCTCTTATATATTCGATTGGGGCCCCCCCATCAGGAAAACCGTTGATCATGGTATCTTCTGGTTTACCAAAATAGACAGTATCTTTCACAGATACATTATCTGGAAGTGTGAGTTTGAGTTTAATCCCTGGATTCAAACTTGATAGATCGCTTGTTTGTTTAAAATCAATATAGGTTGCATAAGTAATCTCTTTACTTGCATCCACTTCAATTGGTTTATCCATTACTGTTCCCGTGTCCAGCATAAACTGATCTGGCTCTCTTTGGAAGACGCCCGTCCGCATATCAATTTCGACTAGACCTTGAACATCCACGAAAGCGACTGCTTTGTTTTGGGCAAATCCGCCATTGGCACCGGTAAAACCAAAATAAACTGGCGCCGAATTTGTTAAATTAAGATTGCTTTTAAAAGTATCATCGACAGGAATCGATACATCTACATTAAAATCTGGAACAGCATAATGAAACTGTTGCGTAGATTCATTGTAATCCACGATAAAGGTATGCCAATTTCCATCGGAAATGTCCGTAACGCCAACCGTGTTATAGTGATTTAAGACTTTATCCACCATCAGCCAGCCGTCTGTCGTATAAGAAGCATCGGAACCAGGGTAAGACCAAGCAATATGGTGTCCCTTTGTTGTCACATCACGATCCATCATCCGATCAGTAGCAAGGATACCGCCATTATTGTTGTAATATGTATCAAATTCAATTGCGATACTATTTGCGATTGCACCTTGACTAAGTGGGTCTGTTCCAGAAATATTCGACCAAACTCCAATTGTTGATCCAGCTTCTGAAGCTAGTGCTTGAGGCCCGCTACTTTGCATCACAAAAGCCAGTCCATCGCTATCATTAGCCGTATTCTCAATATAGAAAGCCATTTCCAAATGGAAATCTCGTGTGAAAGAAATCGGATTGTTGAACCAAACTGCCCCGCTAGAATTTATGGTTGTGTCATTGATTTGAACGTAGTTATGCCCTTCTACACCTTGCAATGAACCTGCTTTACCTGCAGTAGAGATCATTACTTGATTAATTGGTAAAGTAGCAAAGTCCGGCGCAGTGACCGCCGCAAAGACTGTTTGCTGTCCTTGCAACAGCCAAAAAGTTCCTATAAAAAGAAGCGATAAACAAAAAGATTTTAGCATTTTTTTCATTCTTCTCACTCACTTTCATCGGAGTTTTTACGCCGCTTCACTAACAAGAAAAGGATGATTGCAATCAATAGAATGATTATAGCAATCAATAGATAGAACAGAAAATTTCTTTGAGCGATAGCCGCTGCATATATCGTAGTTCGGTTGACAGCTTTTGCTGCTTGACGATCGATATCGACCTTATCATCAAAAACCCATGTGCCTCGCTGAGAGGATAATTCGATGCGAATCGTATAAGTGCCCGGTTTGAGTTCTTCTTGTTCAAATTCACTATAGAGATCTAAGACAGAGTTTTGTGCGAATTGAAAATTTTCTGACTTAAAGCCACCGACGATAGCTTGATTCTTGTCACGTATCGTCGTATTCACGGAAATATTCCCAAATGCGACGGGACGAATATTACTGATACTGCTTTTTAAAGTTGGCTTGCCATTTTTTTCGACTGCTTTAGTTTCAACTAGTTTTAAATCTGGCTTTGGCAGCTCTTGTAGACTTTGACGCATTCGTACCCCTAACTGCAACTGATAGTTTGATTCCAAACTTGCATCAGCTTCGTGAGCAGTTTCTTGAGGTTTGACTTCTTCGAACAAAAAAGCCCCTAAGATTTCTCCGTCAAACACTGTTTCCTTTAAATCAAGTGTAAAAATCACCTTTCGTTCCTCACCAGATTTTAGGCGTACTTCTTGAATGGGGTTTGAAACAAAGCTAGTAAAAGACTTACCTCCATAGTCTTCGGCCGTTTTCTTTCGTTGATAACTGATGATTCCAGTGGAAGCAGAATAACTATTCAGTGCATCAGCGGTGATCGTTATCTCTTCGGAACTCGTATTGTGTACGGCGATAATCAATTCCTGAACAGTCTCTTTATTTACCAGCAAATCGAAATAAGTTGCTTCACTTGCTTGATTTTGGGGAAGTTCTGGTATAACAGTAAATCTGGTGGTCTCAGCATAACCACGAGTCACAGGAAAATAAACAAAGCTGATAAATAAAAAGATCCATACTGCATTCTGAAGAAGTCTTCTCATTGTCATCCATCCTATTACTGTGCTTGATAAGAATTAGATAATGTCCACGTAATCGTTCCTGTATAGTCACCACCATAAACATTTTGTTGGGGAACGGTCAACGTTGTGGTCGAAAAATCAAAGGTATTGATTGCTAACCCAGTTGCGCCATCTGCGGTTGCTACTGAAGTAGGATCGGTAGCTCCAGCAACCAATTCAGCATTTGCTGATAAAGCTGCATCTCCTGCTGTTTCGGTACCTTTTAGTGTAATCTTTGCATTTGCTAATTCTTTTTGATCGGCATTCGAGATTTTTGATAATTTTGCTGTTAATTGCCAACCAACTGTGTTTGGACCACGAAAATCAGAAACAGATGACGTTTCATTTGATACCGTGGTGATCACTTTCTCTTGTTGAGCGAAATCTGCGATATTCCCAGTACCAAAATCAAAATTTGAAACACTATCAAGGGACAAAATCCCTGGATTGATGGTTAGTGATGCTTCACTGGTCATTGAAGTAGATGGATTTGCTTCCGCAGCTAAACCAGTCACTGGGACCCCTAAACTACTTATTCCTAAAATACCTAATGCCAACACCATTTTTTTCATAAGTCATTCCTTCTTTTTTGTTTATTAAACAAGATGCCAATTTTCTGGCAATACTTTCATTTTTTCAACCACAAAAAAATGATTGTTTCTTCATCGCCTCACATTGACTTCTCATTTGTACTTAGTATAATCAAAAGTACCAAAAAAACGGATCACAAAACCTTACAAATAGGCTTCATATTGTGCGTAAAAATGGAGCAAAAAAGGAGAATACTGATGTACCGAGAGTTCATTTCTCCCGCAGAGGAAAAAAAGCTTGACATATTCAAAGCAGTATGCAACACCAATGGAATCAGCTTATTAAAATTATCAAGAGTATTGAAAATCCCTATCAAAAGCTTGCAAAAACATATCTACTTTTTGAATGAAGACTTGAAATATCTGTCCGTCAACCTTTGTCTCGCCAAAAATTCCTACAACCAATATTGTATCGAAAGAAATGGAGAGAGTGCCGAACCTTCTTATTCACAGCTGGTCTATCATTACTTGCTCAGTTCTCCACAATATCAACTGGTTCAGTACCTTATTGGGCATACAGATTCTTCAATGTCCCAGTTATGTTCGGATCTTCACGTTAGCCAATCTCACATGTATCGTCTGATAAAAAAAGTCAGTCTAATATTAAAGAAATTTCACCTCTCAATCTATTCCAATGAAGAAAATATTGTCGAACTTGATGGAAGAGAGTTGGATATCCGCATCTTTATTTATAGTTTTCTTACGCAAAGTGCACCAACCGAGTTTCAGCTTTTATCTGATCAATATATAACAGAATTCGAGCGATTCAACAGCTTTTTTGATGCTACTCTCTTAGATCAGTTGACTAAAAATAAATTGTTTGCCTTTTGGAAAACAATTACCATCCGACTTTCTCAAAAGAAATATTTGCCTGAAATCGAGAAAAAAGCTCAAGCACTCTTGAACTTTTACTCCTTTTTGCCGATGGAAGTTCTCGATTCGTTCTTTTTCTCCAAAACTAATTTAGATAAACGGATCGCTCAAGCCGAATACTTGTATTTAAATTTCTTTTTGCATATTTTCCTTCCTGCAGTTGTTGATCGCCAAAAGATTCAAGAGAGTATTGCGCTGGTTTACCAATCAAAAAAGCCTCTCGTTCATTTTTTTATTGATATGATCGAAGATTGGCGACAAAAATTTGTGCCGACTATGAAGCAAGATTCATTTGACCAACTTCTAAACAGTTGTCTCTTATTTTTTAATCTATCGATTTTTATCGATGTTGATTTGCTGAAAGTTTGGAATTTAGACTATAACTTGCCCGATGAAAGTTCGATTGACAACAATAGTCAAACTTATGCAGCAATTGCTCACTTGTTAACAGAACATGTCAATACCTTTCCAAACAATGATTTAGACAAAGAATTCTTTCACCGTAAACAATTGCGCTATCTTGCCCAACTACTCTATCTGGAAACCACCATGCATGAAAGTCCAACTATTCGGATTTACATTCGAACAACGATTCAATATCGAACCAAAATGCTGATAGAAGCCCGTATCCGATCCATCTACTCAGAGAAGTCGGTCTCATTCACTAAAGATATCGAAGGGGCGGACTTGATTATTACCGACAATTACGAAGAAGTAGCGATAACGGAAAAGCTTCTGCTACTCTCAGATATACTTAATATGTATGAATGGGAATCTTTGTTTGCAAAAATCAATCAAGTAATTACCAAAAAAATGTTTGCCCTCACTTGCAAATCCTCTTGTTGAAACAAATTTTTTATCATGATTCCATAAAAAAAGCGAAGCTGAAATATCAGATGGGTTCCTTGCTAAAGCAATGCAAGGCCTCTGTATTTCTTACTTCGCATTTTTTATTGTCGTAAGCGTTTTTTAACAACGGGTTTTAAGCAAAGAAGCTTCCGCCTGTTACACTATAGACTTGTCCTGTGACATAGCTGGCTTCATCTGACGCTAAGAAAACATAAACTGGCGCTAATTCAACGGGTTGGCCAGCCCGTTTTAATAATTCTTTTTGTCCAAACTCAGGGATCGCTGATTGTGGTTGTCCTCCTGAAATTTGTAGTGGTGTCCAGATTGGTCCTGGTGCTACAGTATTCACGCGAATACCTTTTGAACTCAATTGTGCTGCCAATCCTTTACTAAATGAAGTGATCGCTCCTTTGGTTGCTGCATAGTCTAACAGATGAGCACTAGGTTCTGCACTTTGGATGGAAGTAGTGGTAATGATACTGCCGCCAGCCGGTAAATAATCCAGGGCTTCTTGAACTGTCCAATACATGGAGATGATATTCGTTGTAAATGTGTCCGTGATTTGTTGGGTGGTCAAATCTTTAATATCTTTGACCGCTTGTTGCATACCTGCATTCAAGACCAAAATATCTAAACCATCCAACGCTTTCGCTGCATCATGAACCAACTGACGCGCAAAAGATTCGTCTTTCAAATCGCCAGGAATCAATACAGCTTTTTGACCTGCTTCTTCGATGATAGTCTTCACTTCTTGGGCATCTTCTTCTTCAAAAGGCAAGTAGTTGATAGCCACATCCGCGCCTTCTTTAGCAAAGGCAATGGCTGCTGCACGACCGATGCCAGAATCCCCGCCTGTGACTAATGCTTTGCGGCCTGCTAATCGTCCTGAACCATTGTAGCTAGTTTCACCACAATCTGGTACTGGCTGCATTTTTCCTTGGACCGCTGGTGCTTCCTGTTCCTGCTTTTCAAATGTGCCGTTATAGTACTTCGTTAATGGATCATTGATTTTTTTTGACATGTTCATTTCCTCCTTATTTTTTCATGCTCGTCATGTAGAACCATGACCTTACTTAAAAGTGTAGAGGAATGTTCATGAAATGAAAAACGAAACGCTCACTTCATGGAAAAATGCGTTTTTCTTGCAATTTTTGAAAAAAAGGACCACGAATCCTTAAGGATTCGCGGTCCTTTGATTTATTTTGCGATTATTGTTAATAGCGCGTCACGGAGAGCCTCATAATCAGATGCTGTTTGTAGGAACAGATCTGGCTGACTTTGGTGACTATCTACCATCCATTCTTGACTATTGGGATTTGTCAAAAAAGTATCCAGTAAGTCTGCTGTCTGTTCTGGCTGCTGTCTTTCAGCTTGCTTGACTAGATAGAAATCTTCGATTCCCCGCTGTAACTGTTTGTAGCGTAGCGACAGTGCCAAATGTCCAGAGTAAGCTGGATAGATCAAGCACATATCGCCGATCGGCAGCGAACTCGTATTGTAGCGAATATCTTCCCGCGCGTTTTCCGGCCAACAATTAAAAGCCCAGCGTAAAAGCCCATCGGTTTTAAAATGGTGGGCCAAGATCCCTTGAACGCGAGTTTCAAGTAATGGACTATGGAGGAATGTATTCGGCTTGTCTGGGTAATTGCAGACATAATACTGGGTTTTTCCTGAATGACTTTGACTCAACTCTTGGTAATGATTGCAGGTACAGTAATAAGAAGTCACTGGATAATCAACCAATGGCAAAAGTTCCGTCAAGACATCCTCTTTGTCAAAAGCGACTTTGACTTGCAGCGTCTCATCGATTGCTTTTAATTCAGCAAGCGACTCTTTGAACAGGTTGATCTGATGTTTTTTTGGTTCATCGGAAACGATCCGGACTTTTTTCCAGACACCCAGCTCTTTAAAGTGGGCAAAAACTTGTCTAATGTAGTTTTGCAAATCTGCTTTCTGCTGAATAAACATCATTTTGCCAGTCGCTTCATCTAAGTAACGAACCACTAATGCCTCCGGATAATCAATAGGCACTACCGGGAAGAAAGGCGGCTGCCAAACACCTAACAGACCAAAAACATCGATCTCTTGATCAATCCCTGCTTGAAAGAAACAATTCAAATACCGATCCAAGACAGAAAAATCACAGGTGATAGCCCCTGATTCTGTCTTATTGACGTTGATCATTGAATACTCATAGAGATTCGCAGGATAGTCTTTGACGATATAATTAAACCAACCTTTCCAGGGAATTTCACCGGCAATCACAGTAATCGCCTTTTGACCGATTTTGGCCAAACTTGCTGCCATTTCCTCTAACAGACAGAAGTGTTGTTCACTCCATAGCGGTACATCATAAGTTCGCGCAAGAATCGATGGCTGTTGCCAAACATCTAAGTTAAAGCCATCGCGGTAATCTGCCGGAAATTCAAATGCGGAAACTTCCACCGTGATTTTTTTGCTTAAAACAAGTGAATCAGCGCCGGCCAATTGGGCGCGGTAAATAGTGATCTCCACTGGATAGCTGCCTGCTGCAATGGACTGATCCAATGGGAATTCTAAATAAACTGTAGCCATCCGATCTCCTGGATAGGTTTTGGCTGTTTGATCCAGCAATTTATCTGCAAAATCGATTTCCTGCTGTCCAGTATAATAGCCGACAAATTGACTCGTAACCGGCAATTCGCTAGTAATTTCGATCCGGTACATAGGGATCTCGATTTCGTCAGGGATCGCAAATTCACGTCCTAAAACAAAGTGGTTTCGCTTGCCATCATGCAGTAACAGTTGACAAGCGGCAAAACTATTTTTGCACCCTTTCACCGTTGATAGTTCAGCTGGCACCTCAGCAAAAGGTGTCGTGGCTGCTTTATAACTTTCATGAACGAGCCAGGCTTTCATTCTATTTCTCCTCTCCTTGGATCCACCAGCTGCGCAACTAACTGATCACATTGTGCTTGTGAGAAGCGTTCCGGAATGATGGCAGTCAACTGTTGCAAACTGAAGTTTTTTACGATTTTGAAGGTACTCTTCTCTTGCCAACTAGGAAAACTGTTGACTAATAAGGCGCGATTTTTCGGTTCTTTGATCAAGGCTGCAATGGGCCATTCAACAAGCGCAGCTGGCATTTCACCTGTCGATGACTCCGCCCAGTTGATCTCCATCCATTCCACGCACTCGTTAAACCAGCGTCCAAAACGGGGATCGACCAGTTCTTCTCGATTACCGAAACGCTCCGTTGCCAATGAAAGACCGTGTTTGCCTTTTTGAAAAAGATGCGTTTCGAAAGGCACATCATTTTCTTCCAACGCCCGCAGATATAAAAGTGAATTCTCAATTGGTACCACATTGTCTTCAAACGTCGAAAAGACAAAAGTAGGCGGCGTTTCTGGCGTCACACAAGTTTCTAATGACGGTGCCTTGATCTGCATGACTTTTGCAAAAGATTGTAAGATCGCAGGATAACCTAAAATACAAAGACTCGGTTTTCTCTCAGAAAGCGTTGATAATGCGGCTGCCAGATGACCACCGGCAGAAAAACCAATCACAGCGATTTTCTCTGCATCGATCGAAGGCCATGCTCCAGCACTCAATTCGGTGATTTTAGCTAGTGCTTCTTGCGCATCCTGTAAGGAAGCGTCAAAACTGCGAAACTCCCCGACATGATAACGAAGTACCCCCGCATGGTATCCTTGAGCAAGAAAATTCAATGCAATGGGTTCCGCTTCCCGTTCGCTACAAAAGGAATAGCCTCCTCCGGGAATCACTAAAATGAATGGTCGTTTGCCGACGCGGGCAAACTCAGGCTTTTCTTCATGAAGGTAGACGGTTAATCCTGCCCCTGCTGCTTCATCGAAAGAGTATTCTTGCATGTACATAACTTACTCTCCTAATCCATTTTGTGCAATCACTTGTTGGTACCAGTAAAAACTATCTTTTTTCACTCGGGCTAAATCCAACAAATCATCTTCTGTGCGATTGACATAAATGAAGCCATAACGTTTCGTGATGCCTTCATGGGTACTGATCAAATCGATCGCACTCCAAGGACAATACCCAATCACTTCGACGCCATCTTTGACGGCTAATTCCATTTGAGCAATATGCTGCTGCAGATAATCAATGCGGTATTGATCGTGCACCTGTCCATCTTCTGTTAAAACGTCTTTGGCACCGATACCGTTTTCGGTGATCAAAATCGGCAACCGATAGCGAGAATAAACTTCATTCAATGTAAAACGGAACCCTTCTGGGTCAATGGGCCAGCCAAATTCAGTCATTGGCAGATTTTTATTTTCAACTGCTTGGAAGAACCCTGGAATTCCAAAGCCTGATTGCTGATCGATTTTATTTTCTTTCTGATAATAACTGCTGACGGTCATCGTGTTGTAGTAATTCAATGCAATATAGTCACAAGTGCCGTCAAGAAGGATTTGACGATCTTCTGCCGTAACTTCTGGTGCGGCACCAATGGTTTCCAATAAGTGCCAAGCATTGTGATTGTATTTCCCAAAAACGGCCACATCAAGGAACAACCAATTTCTCAAGGCACTCATGTATAAAGCGGCCATCTGATCTTCAGGCTTATCCGAAGCTGGATATACACTGGCAATATTTGGCGCTGGACCAATCTTTCCAATGTGATCGCCGGCATGGAATTGCTTCGTGACTAACGCTTGTGCTACTAGCATATGATGGTTTTCTTGGAATTTTTCTTTCATACTCTTTTGGCTTGTACCGATGACAGAACCAGCTAATGCCACCACATTTTGTTCATTGATGGTTTGCCATAATGGTACTTTGTCACCAAAGTGTTCAAACAGCACTTGGCAGTAGTCTGCAAAAGCTTGAATCGTTTCCCGGTTTTCCCAGCCACCTTGTTCTGCGATATAAACCGGTAAATCAAAATGGAAGACAGTAACGACCGGCTGAATCTCGTTTTCAAGCAATAAATCGATCAATTTCTGATAGAATGCCAAACCTTCTGGATTAACGACGCCATTTGGCATGACACGACTCCATGAAATAGAAAAACGATAGGCTTTCATGCCTAGTTCTTTGAACAATTTGACATCTTCTTCATAGCGATGGTAATGATCCGAAGCCACTTTAAAATCTGTGGTTCCAGCAGGAATCTCTTTGACATCTTGGACAGAAGGACCTTTTCCATCAGTGTCCCAAGCCCCTTCTATTTGATAGGCACTGGTTGATGCCCCCCATAAAAAATCATTTGGAAATTTACTCATACATTTACCCCTTTACCGCGCCAATCAAATTTGCATCTGCCTGAAACTTGGCCGCTTCGATGTTGATTGGTCGTAATGTTTGTTCAATGATTGGTGCTGCTTTTAGTAGCCGCTGATAGCAGCTTTGGATGGTTTCAATTAGTTTTGGCTGTTGGCTGATCCCGCCGCCAATCACGATTTTATCGATATCCAATAGGCATTGGATGTCAAAACAGAGAACGGCGACCTCATGGCAATAACCAAGAAAGAGATCCTGTGCCATTTGGTTATCAGAATCTGTCAGTGTCTGAAACACGATTGGTCCGTCGTTAGCTACTTGCAAGGTTTCAGATAATTTTTGGATCAGCGCTACCGCCGACAATCCAACGCCAACAAATGAATCTGGACCTGTAATGCGCCGGTCTCGGATCATAAAGCTGACTTCTCCTGCTTGATAGTGACTCCCTTTGTAAAGCTGACCATTGATACACAGTCCAACACCCACGCCGGTCCCTAAAATAATCGCTGCTCCATTGGATACATTTTGTAAATGCCCCCAAGTCATTTCTCCTAATGTGGCTGCCTTGGCATCATTCTCGACGGATACTTGGTAATCTTCCGTAAGATCGAAGTTTCCAATTAGCTGACCTAAGTTGACTTCATTTAGATAAGGCAATGCGCCACCAAAGAAGACAGTACCGGATTCGTTGACCGAACCTGGTACTGAAAAAGCGATTTTTTTAAATGAGTGGCTCTCTGAATAGCTGTTGATGATCGTTTCCAGCAATTCAGAAAATTCTTCGAGAGACTGAGGTGTTGGGAAATTGTTCTTTTCTATGACGATATTTTGCTGGACCAATCCTGATTTGATTTTTGTGCCGCCAATATCGATACTTAAATAACTCATTCTTCCCACTTCCTTATATTACGCTTGAGCAAACTTGACTATGCTTGAATTTCTTCTGCAGTCATTTCTGCTTCTGTTTCTTGTGCTTTCATCTTTTCTGATTCAAGTTCTAATTCGTATTCTTTCTTGTCCGCAATTTTCAGGAAAGGATACCACATAACGATACCAATCAACATACAGATCACCATCAAGATCGTGTAGTTGACGCCACCTGAGAATGGCATTTTAATAAATGTTGGTGTCGTCCATGGCAATAAGCTCATTGTTGGATTCAAATTGATCGGCAAAATCGTTGTAGTTAGTCCCCATGTCACAAAACCAGCGATCAGTTGAGTAAATACTTGTGGAATAAAGAATATCGGATTCAAAATAATCGGCATTCCAAACATGATTGGTTCCGTAATATTGAAAATCGATGGGATAAAGGATAATTTACCTAATTGTTTCATTTTTGCTGATTTGCTGCGTATCATGAAGAATGTGACAAAGCCCATGAACCCAGCCGCATACATGCCCATGTAGATAACTGATGGAACGAGATAAGGAAGTTCTTGTCCTTGTTGGTATGCCGCAATATTTGAAACGACCATTGTCATACTGATTGCCCCAAGAGGTCCTTGTAACACAGCATTGTGGATACCGAAGAACCAAAGCACCGCCAAAACTTCCATAATAATGATGATGGACAGTGGACTAGCGACCAATGAATTCAACGGCGCATTCACCACATCAATAAAGAATTGGAAGATTGATCCAGACGCCGTTAAGCCAAATAATACGCGAATGATAAAGACGAGAACAAAGATGATCGTAACGACAAAGACTGGAGCCAAAGATTGTGTCACCATTGGTGGTACACTGTCTGGCAATTTGATCATGATGTTTTTCTTAGAAAGAAAGGCATAGAAACGAGTAACCAATAATGCCGTCAACATACCAATAAAGAGTCCTTGGCCTCCTAAGAAGTCCAATTTCAATGCGCCAATCGTTTGTTCTACGGCTTGACCATCTTGCATCACAGTTGTAGCGATCGTTTGAGGCATCAGCATGATAAAGCTGGCTAATGAAATAATTGCTGAGTTCCGTTCATTGGAACCTAACTGTTTGGCATATGAATACGCTAAGCTATAGACAACATACAATGCAAAGACGCCAGTAGCACCATTAGTGATGGCTTCGACATGTTGAAAAATACCGATTTTCGTTAAGTAGTCTGTCCAACCAGGAATTGGGAAGTTCCCGACGATCGTAATGAAGGCGATCCCCAACGTAATCGGACTGGTACGAATAAATCCTTCCATCAATGCAGCTAACACTTTATTTCGTTGTAGCTTTTGAGACATTGGCAATAATTTGCTACTTAAAATTGCTTCTAATTTTTCCATGTTTTTTTACACTCCTTCTCTTATACTGTCACAGTTAGTGACTCTTCTTTTCCATCAATCGCTAAAACGAGCTGATAGTTTCCTTTAGTAAAATGTTTTTGTCCTTGATTATCATAAAAGACAAGATCTGTCAGCGATAGTTCGATATTTAAGGAACGTTCTTCCAGTGGTCCCAACGAAACAAATTCACTAGCCACCAATTGTTTTATGGGACGTACGATCGTTGCTGGTCGTTGATTCAAATAAACGTGAACAACTGTGTCAGCCGTGCGATCAGAATCATTCTTGATGTGACATTCTAAGTTGATCGTTTGCTCATTGACTTCACTGCCCAGCCATTTTCCTTGGAACGAGCTATAGCTAAGCCCTTCACCAAACGCAAACAATGGGTCATTTGACTCATCCCGATATTTAGAGATAAAGCGATCTGTTGGATTAGCCGCTTTAAAGGGACGTCCTGTCGGAAGCTGGGCCCCATAAATAGGGATCTGGCCCTCACTTCTTGGGAAAGTCATTGTCAACCGTGCAGAGGGATTTGCTTTTCCTGTCAATAGATTTGCGATACCGATGCCCCCCATGATTCCGGGATACCAAACGAGTAACAAACTATCGAACAGTGGTTCCACATTTGTCAAGACCAGCGGGCGCCCTGTGTATAGTACACCAACGATTGGTTTGCCTGTTTCCTTCAGCGCTTTGATCAAGCGAACTTGTTTTTCCGGCAGGTGCAGATTCGCTCGAGAAGCGCCTTCCCCGCTTTCTAAAAACTGTTCGCCAAACGTCAAGACGATCACATCGGCTGCTTCTGCGGCTGTCACGGCTTCTGTCAACAATTGATCAGCTGGCTCGATCGGACCATTCAGCATCTCAATCCCAGCTTTGAGGGGACCAAACCCGTCATAAGAGTCAAACAAATTATAGCCACGAGCAAATTGAACTTGCTCGGTGGATAAGTTCTTCAATAATCCTTCTTTTAACGGAACAGCATCTTGCGGTTTTCCACTGACGGATGCCCAGAAGCCTAAAGTCAATCGGCTTTCTCCATAAGGTCCGATCACAGCGATTTTTTGGTCTTTTTGTAAAGGAAGACTGCCATTGTTTTTCAGCAGTACGCTGCTTTTTTCAACGAGCTTGACTGCTAAAGTTTTGGCTTCTTCTGTTAAGATTTCACCAGTTTGCTCACTCTGCAAGCCTCGGTAAGGATCTTCAAAAAGTCCCAATTTATTTTTTAATTCCAAAATACGCCAAACTGCTTCATCCAATAATTCTGCGAAGGCAGGCTCTTTAATTAATTCCGTTAGATGTGTGGCGTAGACCGAAGTCATCATATCAAAATCGACGCCTGCTTCCAATCCTTTTTTGGCTGCTTCTCTGTCATCCGCAGCATAGCCGTGTGGAACTAGTTCTTTGATTGCCGCGTGATCTGAGACAAGAACACCATCAAAGTCAAAACGTTCCCGCAAAATTTCTCGATTTAACCACTTACTGCCAGTTGACGGTTCGCCGTTCAACACATTGAAAGCCGTCATGACTAACATCGTTTGCGCTTCGATCGCCGCTTGATACGGCTGCAAGTATTCATTGAATAGACGCTGGTTGGACATATCGACAGTGTTGTATTCTCGACCACCTTCTGGAGCACCGTAAGCTGCAAAATGTTTGATACAAGCTGCGACATGATTCTCAGGGACACCCTTGCTACAATCTCCTTGGTAGCCAGTCACAACACTCTTAGCAAATTGTTTCGCGGTATACACATCTTCTCCTGGCGATTCCATCACTCGACCCCATCGTGGATCCCGAGATAAGTCCAACATTGGTGAGAAAATCACGTGCAATCCATTCAGATAACTCTCTTTCGCTGTCATTTCAGCGGCTTGTTGAATCAAATCAAAATCATATGATCCAGCTTGTGCTAAAGGAATCGGAAAGATCGTCCGAAATCCATAGATCACATCTGACATGAATAGTAAGGGGATTTTATGCTTACTGTTCTTCAGTGTTTCTTCTTGCAATCGTTTTAATTTTGCAAAATCATTTACATTATAAATCGAACCAACCTCGTAAAAGTTCAACTCTTCTGGTAAACCCAAATCTTGCATCGGACCTGTATTCATTACATCGTTTTCCACGACCAAACTTCCGTTAAGCTGGACCGTCTGGGCAACTTTTTCTTCAGGTGATAATTGCATAAATAACTTTCTTAATTCTCTTGTGTCCATTATGTTTCCTTTCTGTAAGCGTTTTAACATAATGTATTATAAAAAGAAGTCAACAGATTTTATACTAAAAAAATAGCGTTCATAGCAAAATATTCGTTGCATGCTAAAAAATTTTGATTATACTTTGAGTAGAGATAGAACTATTATGTAGAACGAATAGATAAGGTGGTCAACACATGAATATAGAAAGCATTAAACTTGCGATGGATCTTTTATACCGGAAATATCTTATTCCTATGATCTTATTAGATGAAAATGGTACTTGGTTGCATCCAGAAAGTTCATGGCAGACAAAAAAGCCCATCAGCCACTATTTAGAAGCAACTGATGAACAATCCGTAACGCTTTATCATTTTGGAAAATATATGCTAGGTTGTTTTCAATTTCAATTGGAAGGCCAGCGTTTTTACTTAATGGTTGGTCCTTGCGGCGTGATCGGGACACCAGAAAACTCCTGTGTTTTTCTAGGACACGAATACCATTACAATATTCACTACTCTAAAGAAGACAAATATTCATTTGAAGAATACATTCAATTAGTGCATACCTTGTTTGCGAATCAGCCTTTAACTCAAGAACAATTGCGCTGGCATTACCAAACAGAGCCAGGTAATCGATCGATCCAGACAGACTTCAATTTAGAAGCCAATCTGTACGACCGGCGTGTCCATGAATCAACTTTTGACTCTTATCATTTTGAGTTGCGCTATCTTGATTATATCAAGCGGAATGAACCAGAAAAAGTTGCTTGGGTCTTTAAAAAGATGAAGGAAACTTATAGTGTCTCTTTGTCCCCTTTTGAATTGGAAGGCTTGAAATTAAAATTTTCTGCTTTTGTGGCTGTAGTCACCCGCATGAGTATCGATGAAGGCGTCCCAGTCAATCAAGCATTCGGATTATCGGATTCATTGATCCAAGGATTGATCTACATTCACACGGCGGATGAATGCCTGCGGTATATCAAAGAAGCGACCTATCGTTTTATGGAGCTGTTGCACAGCTATCCTTTCGCCCAAAAATCGTTGCTGGTCAAAACGATCGTCAACTATATCGATGGCCACCTCTATGAAAAAATCACCATCGATGACTTAGCGGATATTACTCAAAAGCATAAGACCCATCTTTGCAGTCAATTCAAAAAAGAAATGGACAAAACAATCCATAACTATATCCAAGAAAAGAAAATTGCTGAAGCCAAACACTTACTCTTATTTACGGATCATTCTTATGAAAAAATCAGCACATTATTGGCTTTCTCCAGTCAAAGCCACTTTATTCAAAGTTTCAAGAAAATCACTGGGACAACCCCAAAAGAATTTAAAAATATTCATTACGCTCATGCCCTAAGCTGACTTCGCTCAAATCACATCAGCTAGATCGATAGGATCTTTCCTGTCATTCAACCATTGAAAACCTTCTCTCAGCGTTAAACAGAATAATGAACAAACATACCCGAAAGACTTAGTAGCAGTAGCGCAAACGTACAGTCTGCGCCACGATGCTCTGGCATTGCCAGAACACGGCTACTTAGTCCTCCGGGTATTCATTTATAGCGAAATCCTTTTTACTTTTTTGCTTTTTACTTTCTTCTATTTATTCTATCTCTACTTTACCGAGAACTATCCGTCACACCAATCGCAGCCCATGGATTATGATCGACATCGTAAGCCCATGAAAAATTCGTCACGCGGTCAGAGATCGGCAGGATCTCGCTTCGGAACAATGTTGGAATCGCAAATGCTTCTTCAAAGGCATATTCTTGCCATGCATCAAAAGCTTCTTTCCGTTTGTCCTCGTCAAACGAAGCATTCAAGTCGATGGCAGCTAGCAACTCGGTATTTTTATCTGACTGATAGCGCGTATAATTGAACGGCGAATTTGGTCCCCACAATCCTGTTGGCGAAGGGTCAGATCCGGTGTTCCAAGCACCCATGAAAACATCAATGTCTGGATCATCATTTTCCAATTTGTCATAAAATGCTTGGAAATCAATCAAGCGTCCAGTCGAAAACTGAACATCCAAACCGATCTCGTTCCACTGTTGTACATAGTAATCGGCTAATGGTTGAGCAGTTTCTCCGCCAGACATAGAAGCAAAATTGATCGTTAGTTTATTACCGTCTGGATCTTCACGGAACCCATCGCCATCGGTATCGATATAGCCAGCATCATCGAGTAGCTGATTGGCTTTATCTAAATCTAACGTATACCCTTTGATTTCTTCGTTATGCAAAGAACCGAAAACTGGCGGGATCAATGTGGTTGCGTTGGTGCGCAATCCATGATAGAAACGTTCACCGATTGCATCGTTGTCTACTGCATAACCCATTGCTTGACGCAATGCTTTGTTCGCCATTTTAGAATTAGGATCATAAGCAACCGTTTTGTTTTCAGCATCCCATGTTCCCAGTTTAAAGCCAAGGTAAGTGTAAGACTGCTGTAAACGACCAAGCATTTGGTACCCATCAGTATTTTTGTAAGCATCAAAAGTATCAGTTGGCATCGACAGTGCTATATCATATTGCTTGGCATTCAGTGCCTCATTGATGGAAGCAGACGGTACACCTCGGAGAACGATCTTATCTAAAGTTGGTTTTTCCCCATAATAATATTCGTTGGGAACATATTCTACTGTTTCTCCGGCCACGATATTGCTCATCACATACGGCCCAAAACCAATAGGATTTTTCCTAACCGGATCGCTTGATTCCATGTCTTTGATTTCAATTCCTTCAAAGGTATGCTTTGCTAATGCAGACATCCAGACGCCTCCGCCTGATTGCATCATACCCGGGTGAACTTCTTTGTATTCGATTTGAACAACTTTATCATTGACAGCAGTAATTCCAGAAATTGTGTCTGATTCACCAGCATGATATTCTTCCATACCGATCACGTTCGTGAAATCATTGTCATAACGAATCCCTGTGTAATCTGCGTGGCCGATCACTTCGTAAGCAAAGATCACATCTTCTGCAGTTACTTCTTCTCCATCTGACCATTTCAAGTTGTCTCTTAGTGTAATGGTGGCAATTTTGTTTTCTTGATCCAATTCTAAATCCGCAGGGCCACCGTCCACAATCTTAAAGTCATCGTCATTTAAAAATAAGTATTCATGACTTGGAGACATAAAGTGACGATCATAGGTATCTTGATAGAATTCCCATTGAAATAAGCCCTGAAACTGTGTATCCATCACAACTGCCACATCCAGGGTTTCTCCTTCGATAGGATCACCATCATTTTTGACCTCTAGTGGCATATTTTCTACATTGTTTGCTGTTGTATCCTCTGTTCCCTGTGCCCCTGTCGAGTCCGTTTTGTTATTTCCTTGGCTACAGGCGCCCAGAACAAAGACTGACATAAGTGTAATTAAGCCAAACCGATATTTTTTCATAGCTTCCTCCTTAATCTTACCCGATAATCGTCCACTTATTCGTTTTTCCTTCTCTCAGACTAATCTCTATTTATTCATATACTGCTACAACAGTTAACCTGTGAAAGAAGGCGACTTTCCCCGTCGACCAATAAGTTTGCTCTCTAGATGCGCATAAATTAAAAAATAAAGAGAGATTAGTGTTGATTATAGCAAGTTTCCTCATTTTTTATATGTCATTATTTTCATCGATCACTGAAATATTTGATTGAAAGATGCGCTTTTTTTCAGTCATAATTAGCTCTGCCAATCATTCAATAACACTATAAGCTTTCGAAATTGAGCAACTCATCTTTATGCAAATCCGTGCCAGGTCTATCCTATCTTTTCTCAGAAATAAAAAATGTACAGCGCTTTTTAGCGTATTCACTAACCAATCTCAAAAAACAACAAAAAAACTTTTTTGAATGACTGAAAGTATCCCGAATCCAGTCGATCTATGCTAACATAAAAAAAAAGGAGGATTTATGGCAAATAAAAAAATCTTTTATCAAACAACGAATAAGTCTTTTGCACCGATTTCGCAATTGTTGACACAACGATTATTGATTGCTTACAGCATCCTTTTGATTGCTATTGGTGTCCTGAGTACACCGATAAGTGATCTATGGTTCGGTTCACTACGGATTTTGACTTCTCCTAGTAATCTCGTTTCGGATTACTTTGCCATCGGCAACTTAGGCAGTGCCTTTTTAAATAGCGGCGTGTTGACCTTGGTAAGTATCCTAACCACCAAAACAAAAGGAAACAGTATCACCGGACCAATGATTGCTGCCTTTTTCACCATTTCCGGATTTTCTTTTTTCGGGAAAAATTTATTCAATTCGATTCCGATCCCGTTAGGCGTTTATCTTTATGCACGGATTCAAAAAAAGCCCTTTGGACAGTACTCGCTTGTTGGTCTATTCGGGAGTGCAGCTTCACCTGTCATCAGTTATTTGGCTTTTGGGATGGGTTTCCCATTAATGACTGGCGTTCTATTAGGCTATACTATTGGAATTATCTTAGGCATTTTATTGCCGCCCCTGGCCGCACAATTCTTACACTTTCATCAAGGCTTCTCTTTGTATAACATTGGCTTTGCCACCGGAATCGTGACCATGTTCTTTACAAGTTTCACGCGTCTATTTGGACGTGACATTACCGAACAAACGTATTTGACGACTGAGTACAGTTCCTTTTTACTCTTCTTTTTGTGCGGCTTATGCGGGTTGCTCTTTTTAACCGGCTATTTATTGAATCACCGTTCTTTCCAAGGATTGGCTCATCTATTCGATGTTTCCGGTAAACTGGTGACAGACTTCGTCACGATTTTTGCATTAGGGGTCACACTGATGAACATGGCGATCATGGGGATGTTGCTGCTTGTATTCATCTACTTGCTTGGGGGCCAGCTATCAGGCCCATTACTTGGTGCTGTTCTGACAGTGGTTGGCTTTAGTGCTTTCGGAAATCACTGGAAAAATAGTCTGCCGATTTTGATTGGGGTCGTTCTTGCCACACGTTTAGGTTTTACCACTGAGACTTCGACCTTTCAATTGCTGTTGACTGCGATTTTTGGAACAAGTTTAGCACCAATCAGCGGCTACTATGGACCAATTGCAGGAATCTTTGCCGGTATTGCCCATGCGGCGTTAGTAAGCAATATTACCTACTTACATGGCGGGTTGAATCTTTATAATAATGGTTTTTCCAGTGGCTTTGTGGCGGCAGCTATGGTACCTTTGTTAGATGAGATCAACCAAATCAAAAGGCGGATGAACCAATGATAGAAAAGGAACAAGCACGGCGGATCGTGGATGAAGTGGTCACCTACTTTCTTTCCCACGACTGCCCTCATATCACTACTGAGATGTCTTTCGAAAAAACAGGATTTCGAGCCATTATTGCTGGGACCTGTCCAGAAGAGCCCAGTGATTTAGCCCAATTTGCGGAAATGTTGAATACCCCACGAGACATTGCGCTAGAAAGTTATTATATTGAACTTTTAGGCGGGCACCAGTCGATTCATGAAGAAAAAGACTTTTATTTATTAGGATTGTTGATCGATGAAGCAACAATCAGTTACGAGAAGGATCGTTTGATCATTACATTGTTTCGAAAAAAATATTAAAGACCATGGGATCTCTTTGATGAAGGAGATGCCATGGTCTTTCGTTTACAACGGTCTCTTGATACACGGAATGCGTTGAAAAGGTGAACCTTTGATTAACAGTTCCCAATACAAAGAAGGACATCATGAAATTGCTTTCATGACAAAAATGAAAGTTTATTGATAGGTTTTTCACACTACAATTGTTTTTACGCCCGCTATAATTCTCTTTAGACTTTACAAATTAAAGGAAGTGAGAATAGATGAAGAAATTTTGGATCGGCCTGGGTATCCTAATAATCGTTTTGTTTGCCGGGTTACAAATTGCTGAGAAAGTCATCATGGGCGGCCAAAGTTACTATGTTCAGATCACGACCGATGGCGAAAAGATCGAAACCGAAGACGATCGAGGCAATCAAGTGATCGAATATAAATATGAACTACCTGGTTACGACAAAGACGCAAAGAAGAAAAATCTGGAATTCTTAGGGATGAAAGATCGTCCTTTGAAAAAAGACGCTTACTTAAAAATTACCTGGAATCAAAACAAGGGCGTGACTTCCTATGAAGAAGTGCAAAAGAATGCTATTCCTGAAAAAGCGTTGAAACAATTAGAAAGTGAACGGTGATGAAAAAATGGCAAAAATTATTGAAGCAAACGAATTAACGAAAGTTTACGGCAAAAATAATGAGAAAAAAACCGAAGCCCTAAAAGGGATCAGCTTTGCGATTGATAAAGGCGAGTTTATTGGTATTATGGGTGCTTCCGGTTCTGGTAAATCAACGTTGTTGAATATTTTATCCACATTGGACCATCCATCTTCCGGAAACATCCGCATCAACGAAAAAGATATCACAAAATTACGCGGTGATGCATTGGCAGATTTTCGCAGTAGAGAAATCGGCTTTATCTTCCAAGATTTCAATCTACTAGAAAATCTCACGGCTTCTGAAAACATTGCTGTGCCTCTCTCTTTACAAGGCGTACGGCCGAAAAAGATCAAACAGCTCATTCAACAAGTCGCGAATCGCTTATCCATCAGCCAAATTTTGGATAAATATCCTTCCGAGATCTCTGGTGGTCAAAAGCAACGGGTAGCCGCTGCGCGAGCATTAATCACCGAACCAACGATCTTGTTTGGGGATGAGCCAACGGGTGCCTTGGATTCAAAAAGTGCCAAGGATTTATTAGACATGATGGATGATTTAAACAAAAATGACCAAGTATCGATCTTACTCGTAACACATGATCCCCTTTCGGCAAGTTATTGCAAGCGAATCTTATTTATCAAAGATGGTAAGATCCATCAAGAAATCAAACGAAATAATCAAACCCAAGAAGACTTTTATCGTCAGATCTTAGTCATCTTAGGAAATCTGGAACAGTAGGAGGATAATGGTATGCTTTGGAAATTATCACTTACTGGTATCAAAGGCCGCTTAAAAGACTACATCGTCTTGTTTTCTGGTCTGGTTATGGCTTCTGCCATCTTTTATATGTTTCAATCAATGGCTAGTAATGAAGAATTCTTGAAAAACAATTCAACGATTGGTGTCGTTGTCATTATCTTTCACTTTGGAACGGTCTTACTAGGAATCATCACATTTGCCTACATTCTCTATGCCAATTCTTTCCTAATGTCGATGCGGCAGAAGGATTATGCCATGTTTATGATGTTAGGAGCAAAAGGACGAAAAATCGCCCAAATGATCTTCATCGAAACATTTTTTGTAGGGATTATTGCAACCATTGCTGGTGCTTTAGCAGGTATCGGATTGACGAAAATTGTCAATGATCTTTTAGTACAACAGTTAAATATAAAGATTACTCATTTTTCGCCATTCAATGTAAAAGCACTTGTGATCACACTGGTCTTTTTTGCCATTCTCTTCCTGATTGCAGCAATCGTCAATGCTTCAGCCATTGCCAAAAAAGCCATCTTGGATTTGTTGAGAGAAACTAGTACACCTGCACAAATCAAGCAAAAATTCCCATTCTTATTGGTTCAAACTCTTTTGGGGATCATCTTTCTTGGAATCGGTTATTATGTTATGAGCGATCTAATAAAATTTCAAATTATGGGTATTGCGATTGCCCTAGTCACGATCGTTTTGGGAACCTATCTAGTTTTCCGCTCTGTGATCGTATTGATTTTGACATTATTAAAGAAATCAGATGCCATCGCACTGAAAAAATTGAATAATTTCACTTTGTCTCAGTTAAACTTCCGTATCCGTGACTATACGCAGATGCTTTCGTTAGTATCCATGCTGTTCGCATTAGCACTGGGCGCATTAACCGTTGGCCTTGGTTTCAGAAATGAAATCCCTAAAATGGCCAAAGCGATGACCTCTTATGACTTGGTTCTGAATAATGCCCAAACTGTCGACCAACAAAAAATTGCGGATTTACACCCAACATTGAATGTCAGCTATCGCCAAAAAGAGGATGACACAGCCGTTTATTACATTCAAGAAGAATTTGACAAAGATCCTTTGATCGTTACAGAACAGGGAGATCTTAGTCAGAGGGCTGGTTATCGTACATTGGATGGGCAAGCCATTGCCGCTGATGTGGCGAAACAGGATGAATTGCGTAGCTTCGAATTACCAGAACAGCGGACAAAAGAAATCAAACTGTTGTCTGCTGCAGCCTTTGCCCAAGTAAATGCACCTGAAACCACTTTGCAAATGATTCAAGTCAAAGATTTTCAAGCGATCTTACCAAAATTAACAGCACTTGCTAAGTTGAATCAAAAGAACAACCCCTCACTCGCTGGAGAAAGTAATCTTATGCAACGAGCGGATGCTTATGACACATTCAACGGCATTTTCTCAGGATTTGAATTCATGGGCTTCTTCTTAGGAATTGCCTTTCTAACAATGTTAGCTAGTTGCTTGATGTTCAAAATCCTTTCAGGGGCTAATAGTGATATTATGCGCTACACCATGCTTAGAAAAATCGGTGCTCGCAATGGGCTTCTGAAAAAATCGATCCGCAAAGAGATCGGCGTGCTTTTCTTAGTCCCAGGATTATTAGGAATCGTTCACGTACTATTCGGACTGCAAATGTTTAAAATGCTATTGAGTGATCCCTATGATCAGATCTGGTTACCATTTGCGATCTTTGTTGCCCTTTATGCCGTTTATTATCTTTTAACGGTATGGCTCTACACCAATATCGTTTTAAAAAATACCGGAAAACAATAAGCACCCGCAAAATGAACACAGTGAAATAGACAGCAAAAAACCAACGTCCAGTGTGAACTGACGTTGGTTTTTATTTTGATCTGAAGCACTCGTCTTTGTTTTCGAAAATGAGCTGATTTTCTCAGCAACATCCCTTTAACAGCTTCTATGTCAACACATGCTTTTTATTGGATTCAGTTGGTTGGTTTATATCCGAGATGCATGGCTACAGTACCTCCACTATAGCTTTTGACAACTATATTAGTCAGTCCTGCTGATTGAAAGTAGTGAGACAACTCTTCTTTGCCAGGAAAATCTCTAGCTGATTCTTGCAACCAAGAATATTCTTGGTAACTTTTAGCAAACAGTTTTCCTAACAGCGGCATAATGAATCGGAAATACGCATAATACAGCTGCCGCCAACCAATTAAAGTGGGCTGTGATGTTTCCAGACAAACCACTTTTCCGCCAGGTTTTACGACCCGCTGCATTTCTTTTAGAACGGTTACAAGATCAGGAACATTTCTCAGACCAAACCCGATCGTCACAACATCAAACGTATTGTCTGCAAAAGGAAGTGTCATTGCATTTCCTTGCATCCATTCGATCTTTGTCTTTTGCTCCGCTGCTTTTTTCTTTGCCACAGCCAACATATTCTCACTAAAATCAATGCCGATCACGTTCCCAGTAGATCCTGTTGCTTCTGCCAGTGCCAATGTCCAATCTCCTGTTCCGCAGCAGACATCAAGGATATCATTACCTGCTTGGACTTGCATCCTTTTCATCGTATCTTTTCGCCAGCGTTTATGTTGTTGAAAAGAAATCACGGTATTCATCTGGTCATAGTTCTCCGCAACACGCTCAAAAACGTGATGGACACGTGCTTCCTTGCCTTTGTCGCCTATCAACCTCTACACCATCCTTTTGCCTTCCAATCACGCAACCTGCGTAACCAAACGATTGAAAGCTTTTTCCATTTACTACAAAATTTAGTGTAGCATGGATAGTCAAAAAAGAAAAAATTCCTGTTTAAATCTGCATATTTTCTACTAACGTCTCTATTCTTTTCGCTCTCAGTCTTCGTAACTCTTCAAACCATTAGTAGAATTGGTGGTAACGCAGTAGAAAGGCTATATAGATTCAGGAACATTTCTAAAAAAAGGCTCCTGCGACATGGACACATCGCAAGAGCTTTCTCTTATGGATCAGCAATTATTTGCTTTGGTCCAGTTTCAGCAGTTACTGATTTTTTTTCTTTCTTGATTTGAAGAAACCAAGACCACCGATCGCAACCAGTGCAGCACCGATCATTGATGCAAACCAAGTACTTTCACTGCCAGTTTGCGGCAAGTATTTGCCGCCACTATTATTACTATTGATGTTGTTGCCACCGCTGATGTTCCCATTGCCGATGATATTGATTCCACCGTTATTGCCATTACCGATATTATTTCCTCCGGTATTGCCGCCACCAGTGTTACCACCTCCGGTATTACCGCCGCCAGTATTGCCGCCACCAGTGTTACCACCGCCAGTATTACCACCGCCAGTATTGCCACCGCCAGTGTTACCGTCGTCAACTCCAGCAACCGGGACTGTGACTGTAGCAGCTGCACTGCGGTATTCTTTGCCACCAGCAACGACACTCGCAACAACATATAAATTATCTTTTGGTTCGACGCGATTGGCTGCTACTACGATCCGGTAATTGCCTTCACTGTCTGTCGTACCAGTGCCCACCACTTCTCCTTGAGCATTAGAGATTTCAATGGTTACATTTGGATCAGCTTTCCCCGTAACCGGATACCCAGATGATTCATTGCCGCTGATTGTTGCAGTAGGTGCGGCAACCGTCACGGGACTAACGACGATACTCATCGGATCACTGACATATTTCCCATCAGTTTGTGCAGTAGCCGTCAACACATCTCCTTCCGATAGCTCGGCTACATTGATACGCCAATTGCCAGCTTCATCCGCTCTTAATTCAAGTGGTGCGGCAAAGGCACGGGTGGTGTTCAACCCACCCAGAATTCGCGCCATCACTGGTGCTGCTTCATTGATGGTCAGAATGACTGAAGAACCTGGCTCTGCGGTTCCGCTGACTGTTTCATCCCCGGCAATCGCTGGATCAATGAGTGGCGTAGCCGTTTTTTCCATAGGTACTGTGATTGGTGTATTACCACTGCGGTAGTCTTTGCCACCAGCGGTCACAATTGCTGCGACATTCAAGTTTTCTTCTGGGGCCACTTGCTCTGGCGCAATCACGATTCGGTAATTGCCTTCTTCATCGGCTGTGCCGGTACCCACAACTTCGCCTTGTCCATTAGTGATTTCAATCACTGCATTAGCCACTGTTTCCCCAACAACTGGATAGCCATCGGTCTGATTGCCGCTGATTGATGCGGTTGGTGCATCAACTGTCAAGCCATCCACTGTTACTGTGATTGGGGCACTTGGATCCTTGCCATCGGTTTCTGCCACGACAGTTATAGTGTCGCCTTCCGAAACTTCTGGTACTTCAGCGGTCCAGTTACCTTCCTCATCTGCTTCAACGACTACAGGATCTTTGTCGCCATTGGTGATGGTGACAGTGGAACCTGGTTCTGCCGTTCCACTTACAGTTTTATCACCAGCTGTTACAGGATCAATCGTTGGGATTCCTGTTTGGTTGTCTTCTGGTACAGTGATCGGCGTGTTGGCGCTGCGGTAGTCTTTCCCACCAGCTGTTACGATCGCTGCGACGTTCAAGTTTTCTTCTGGAGCTACTTGATCTGGAGCGATCACGATTCGGTAATTGCCGTCGCCATCAGTAGTGCCAGTCCCTACCACATCCCCTTGCGCGTTAGTAATTTCAACTGTGGCATCAGGTGCTGCTTTACCAACAACTGGATAACCGTCAATCTCGTTGCCGCTGATTGATGCGGTTGGTGCGGTAACCGTCAGTCCATCCACCGTAACTGTGATTGGTGCACTTGGATCTTTCCCATCGGTTTCTGCCACAACGGTTATGGTATCCCCTTCGGAAACTTCAGGTAGTTCAGCAGTCCAATTGCCTTGATCATCTGCTTCAACGACGACGGGATCTTTGTCGCCATTGGTGATGGTGACGGTTGAACCTGGTTCTGCCGTTCCGCTGATTGTCTCATCACCGGCTGTGACGGGATCAATCGTTGGCGTGGTCGTTTGGTTTGCTAAAGGCACGGTAATTGGTGTTGCTCCACTGCGATAGTCTTTCCCGCCAGCGGTTACGACTGCCGTCACATTCAAACTTTCTTCTGGAGCTACTTGATCTGGAGCGATTACGATCCGGTAATTGCCATCACCATCAGTGGTGCCAGTAGCTACCACATCTCCTTGCGCATTGGTGATTTCAATGGTTGTATTCGCTGCTGCTTTACCAGTCACTGGGTAACCATCGATCTCATTGCCGCTAATTGACGCGGTTGGTGAAGCAACAGTGATTCCTCCAACAGTGACACTGATCGGTGCGCTTGGATCTTTCCCATCCGTTTCTGCCACAACGGTTACAGTATCACCTTCGGAAACCTCTGGCACATCCGTCGTCCAATTGCCTTGATCATCTGCTTCGACAGTGATTGGGTTTTCTCCGGTGACTGTAATAGTTACTGTTGAACCCGGTTCTGCCGTTCCGCTGACTGTCGTATCACCAGCACTAACAGGATCAATCGTTGGTGTTGCTGTTTGATTTTCACGATTATCGGCTGGCACAACTACTGTGGTTGCTCCGCTACGGTAATCTTTCCCGCCAGCAGAGACGACTGCTGTGACATTCAAGTTCTCTTCTGGTGTGACTTGATCTGGCGCGATCTCAATACGGTAATTGCCATCGTCATCTGCAGTGCCGCTACCCACGATATCTCCTTGGGCGTTGGTGATTTCGATCGCTGCATTAGCTACTGCTTTACCAACTACTGGGTACCCATCGGTTTCGTTCCCACTAATTGCTGCAGTCGGTGTTGCGACCGTCAAACCACTAACACTTACTGTCACTGGTGCGCTTGGGTCTTTGTCGTCAGCTGTAGCTACGACGGTCACTGTATCTCCCTCTGACAATTCCGGTACGTTTGCTGTCCAATTGCCTTCTTCATTGGCATTGACAGTCACTGGCCCTTCGCCACTCACATTGACCGTGACTGTTGCTCCAGGTTCTGCTGTCCCGCTGACCACTGTATCTCCTGCTTTAACTGGATCGACAGTCGGTGTTTCTGTAAGAACCGTTGCTGGAACAATGATTGGTGTATTGACGCTGCGGTAGTCTTTGCCTCCGGCAGTCACGACTGCTGCCACATTCAGATCCTCTTCTGGTGACACACGATCCGGTGCAATCACGATGCGATAGTTGCCATTCCCATCAGCAGTGCCACTACCTACGATTTCTCCTTGCGCATTGGTAATCTCGATCGCAGCGTCAGCCACAGATTTACCCGTAACCGGATAACCGTCCAACGTGTTGCCGCTAATAGAGGCTGTTGGTGCATTGACGGTCAATCCATTGACCGTGACGCTCACAGGTATACTTGGTTCTTTTCCGTCAGCAGCAGCTACTACAGTCACTGTTTCACCTTCAGAAACTTCCGGTACATTCGCAGTCCAATCACCTTGGTCATTCGCAACGACCGTCACTGGCTCTTCTCCGCTGACAGTTACCACTACATTGGCGTTCGGTTCAGCTGTACCGCTGATCGTTTGATCCCCGGCGTTCACCGGATCGATCGACGGCGTTTCAGTTTGGTTTTCTTGAGTATCGGCTGGCACAACAACCGGTGTTGCTCCACTACGATAGTCTTGCCCTCCGGCAGTCACAATTGCTGTAACATTCAAGTTTTCTTCAGGGGCAACTTGATCTGGCGCAACCACAATCCGATAGTTGCCCTCCCCATCTGCGGTTCCGCTGCCGACAACAACTCCCTGAGCGTTCGTGATCTCGATGGCAGCATCAGCAACCGTTTGTCCAATTACTGGATAGCCATCTGTCTCATTACCGCTAATCGTTGCCGTCGGTGCCTCAACCGTCAAACCGCTAACGCTCACACTGACTGGCGAACTTGGTGTTTTTCCGTCAGCTGTGGCTACTACAGTGACCGTGTCACCTTCCGTCACTTCTGACACTTCAACCGTCCAATTTCCCTGGTCATCTGCCACTGCTGTCACTGGGTCTTCTTCGCCGACTGTGACTGAGACTGCTGCTCCAGGTTCCGTTGTGCCATTGATCGTAGTATCGCCAGCCGTCACTGGGTCAATCGCCGGCGCTGTTGTTTGTTCCGCTGTATCATCGATTGGAACAGTAATTGCTGTTTCTGGACTACTGTAGTCTTGACCACCAGCCGTCACGATTGCTTTGACATTCAAGTTTTCTTCTGGGGCGACTCGATCGGGGGCAATTACGATGCGATAGTTGCCATCACTGTCAGTCGTTCCACTGCCGACAATGTCTCCTTGAGCGTTCGTGATCTCAATCGCTGCATTCGGTGTTGCTTTCCCAATGACTGGATAGCCATCTGTTTCATTGCCACTAATGGAGGCTGTAGGGGCTGCAACGGTCAAACCTGCGACGTTCACTGTCACTGGCTCGCTTGGATCTTTGCCATCTGCTTCTGCCACAACGGTCACTGTTTCCCCTTGAGAGACTTCTGGTACCTCAGCTGTCCAGTTGCCTTGGGCATCCGCTACTGCTGTGACTGGCTGTTCATTTCCGATAGTCACTGTTACTGTTGAATCTGGTTCTGCTGTTCCGCTGATAGTGGTATCACCAGCCGCAACAGGATCGATGGTTGGTGTTTCCGTTTGTTCTGCTGCAGGTTCTGCTGCTAACCAGATGGAATTATTGCCATCCTCATCTGTAAATAAATCAAGTGTGAGTAGATTAGATTGAGAAAAAGTACCTGCAAATCGAGCTTCGTATGGATTCGACGGATTCGTCACACCATTTGCAATCAGCTCTGAAGTCGTTGGTGTCGTCACGGTCGTTGGCATCACAACTGTCGTTTGACCTAAAACAGATGCCGATGCGATTTGATCAGCAAGATCTGTCGTTCCATTCAACACAGCTTGTGCAGCATCGACGGTAACATTCAGAGTAGCTTTAGCTGTGTTGACTGTTTCTTGGACAAGTGTATTGACGCCATCGATCAATGAGCCAATCCCAGGAATGTTACTTGCTCCGCCCAAGATGCTCACTTGGATTTGTGCCTGTTTCAAGTTCTCCAAAACGGATTGGATGCGTTGGTTGACCACAATAAATAAGCCGTCATCCACATTGGCAATCAAGGCACGTTCATTATCTGTCAATCCAGCAGGCACTTCAAAATCGGCTTGTCCAAATTGTCCTAACTGATTCAATAAATCCAATTGTTCATAGATGTCATCTAGATTGACGGATACTACTTGACTGATATCAACGATGGAAGCTGCTTGATACAATAAATTTGGAAAGCCATTAATCGTCTCTGGAATCCCTAATGCATCCGCTAAGTTCTGATTCACAAGAGCATCCACCGTTCCTACCAATGTGTCAACAGCAGGCGTAAGCGTTCCAATCAGTGTTTGGATAGCGGCAATATTTTCAAGTTGCAGAGTGATATTTGTTGATACCCGGGCATTGCCATTTGGTTGTACAAAGCCAGTCAGACCTTTTGGCACACCAACGATTGCTACTTTATCACCGTTTAAGACGTCAAGCGTCACCGCATTCGATCCGCTGATGGTAAAGTTGACTGGGTTGGTATCTCCAGGATTTGAATATGGCGCTGCAGCACTTGTTCCAGAATCATTTGATGCTTGGACATTACTAAAAATCTCAGCAGAAACCAATGATGCTTCTGCGGTCTTTGGTGCCCACAACAATGTAGTGGGAACAACCACAGAACTCGTCAGTAACATCCCGCTGACCGTTAAATTCGCTAGTAGCGATTTTTTGTTTATTGCGCGTCTTTTTCTCCTTGAATTCATTATTTTTTTATAGTCATTGCCCTTCATTCTTACTCCTCCTATTCAAATAAATACAACCAACAAAAGTGACCAACCAACTTTGGCATTCGTCTTTTGATGTTCGCTATGATCACATATCCGGAGAAAGAGATCACAAACAAAAAACGTTTGCAAAATAAAAAAACACCCATTCAAATACTCGAAAAAAATCTCAATTACATTTTTCAACATACCAGAACGATTTCCGTGCTTTTTTGTGATTAAATAACTAAAATATTCAGTTATTTAAGCAAATTCTAGCATTTTTATTTTTATACAACAAATTATTAACACCATGAATAATTAAAAAAACATTTTATTGGAAATAAAATAACAGAAACCTTTTATTTTTATCGCCATCGTTAATTATTTATTACTTGTGCTCCTCTTTTCGCAAAAAAATCATTAAAAAGAGATTTTTTTGATTTTACTCCTTTTTATTAACAAAAATTAGAAACTTTTTAATGTTCTCAGAATACGCTTCCATCTTTTCTTCTAATATTTATTTTGTAAAAAAGTGAAATAAGAATTATTTTCTGAACAGTATTCTGTTTTTTTAAAATCTTTTTAAAAAAACAGAAAAAAATTCCTTAAAAAAGGCGATTTTCACCGCTTTCTCCTTTTTAAAACAATTTTCAAACAAATAAGCCACCAGAAATCGTGAATGATTTCTGGTGGCTTAGACCATTTTATGAGCTACTTCTAAAGGAGCAATCTTGTAATTTCTTATGCATAAACAACGTTGTTTCTCGATAGTCATAGAAGATTTTTGAGAAGGCCATCAAATCACCTTCTCGCAAGTAACTGTCGTCTCGAACAACCAAACTAGGGCTCCCCGCGTTCATGCCAAAAAAAGCAGCTTGTTTAGCAGTCAGTAATTCACAGCGGATAAATTTATCGATGAAACTGACAGTCACTCCCTTTTCTTGTGCAAAATATTCAAACATGGAACCGTACATAGCAGATTCTGGGATCTGACCAACGATATCTGCCAGATAATAGGATTTCTCAATCAAATACGGCTGATCATCCAGTGTGCGAAATCGTTCAACTTCAATAAAAAGCTGATTATCAGAAAATCGTTGATGGCTTGGTGAAAAATCGATCTCAGCGTACGAGACCAAACGCTGCGTTGCTTGAACGGTTTGAATCAGTTTTCCTTCTCTAGCAAGATCTTCGGTAAACCCAAGATCACTTTGGACTGCTTTTTGCTCTTGTGTCAATTGATCGTGGACATAGGAGCCTCTCCCTTGAACTTGATAAATATAGCCGCGTTTACTCAATCTGCTTAGTGCTTGCCTTAAGGAATACCGAGAGACTTGATAGTGTTCCATCAATTCCTTCTCACTAGGTAACTTTCCGTTGCGATCAGCTAAACTCTTTTTTTCGATTCGGGCAATTAAATCTGCCGCTAATAAATCGATCGTCCATTGTTTTGTCATTCCACTTCTCCCCCAAATGTTGTACTATTCCTATTTTACCGCAAAAGCCACTGCCTTAGTGGAAATCTTTCTTTCATCTCATGATGACAAAAGAAAACCCAGCTAAACATGCCTTAGCTGGGGTCTGTTCATTTAAACTTGCACTTTCGGTCAAGCTTTTTCTTGTTCTTGTGCAAAAAGTTTGCCATCATACATTTTGATGAATGGGAACCAAATTAGAAAGGCGACCAAAGCGCAAATTAATGCCAGTACAAAGGCACGCCAATCACCACCTGAACCAATAAACCCTGAAAGACCAATTGGGGTTGGCCAAGCGACTTGGGCAATCGGTGGATTGACAAACCCTAAATTGATTGCAAAATATGCCACCGACATAGAGGCCATTGGTGCCAAAAAGAAAGGAATTGCCGTATATGGGTTATAAACAACTGGCATCCCAAACAAAATTGGTTCATTAATGTTGAAGAATGATGGGACGATCGCGGCTTTACCTAATGCACTTAGTTGTGCCGATTTAGCAAAGAAGGCGATGAAGATCACCATGCCCAGTGTCGCTCCTGAACCGCCAATGGTCACGAAACTATTATTGAATTCACCGGCAAAAGCAATATTTGCACCGCTTTGGTTTTCAACCATGTTGGAAAGAACGATGGGCGTCAAGAATGAGGTCACGATCGTTGCTCCGTGGATTCCGACGATCCACAATGCATGCATCAAGAAATAGATGACTAACAACCCAACCCACGTACTCGTCAATTGCGAAACAAAACTAAAGGGAATCGCAATGACTTTGAAGATATCGGTCCCTAAAGCTACTAAAGCACCGTTGATCACGATCACGACTAAAGCAATCAACGCAGTCGGAATCAATGCAGTAAATGAACTTGAAACACCAGTTGGTACAGTATCAGGCATTTTGATGTAGATATTTCTCTTGACACAAAACGCGTAAATTTTCACTGCAATAATAGCCATAATAATTGCAGTAAAAATACCAGTCGTTCCTAAACGTGTCACACCACCCGCCATTTCCCAACCATCAATGATTTTTTGATCATCGGAAATAAGGGTCACAAGAGTCGCTACTCCGCCTTCAAATACTAATTGAGGTAAACACATGAAGAATGCCATCATTGACAACAAAGCCCCGTTTACAGGACTTAACGAAATTTTTTCTTCCTGCGCTTGGATCTTGGTATATTCATAACCAAAAACAATACAGAAATATAAGGCCAAGATCCCCATTGTTGCAGTATTTCCTAGCATATATAAACTTTGGATCTTATCAAAAGAAGCCGCCCAAATCGATGCTAAAGCTGGAAAACTTTGAGGTAAGACACTAATAATCAGGAACATTGAACCAACGATCGTAAACGGAATCGAAGCCATCCCGGCCGCCATCACCCCACGGACGATTCGAAATTGCGAGATTCGCCCCATTGGTCCCATTAAGTACTTATCCAGAAAGGTAAACATTTTACTATTTTCTGTGTTCATCTATTTTTCCTCCTTTATTCTCAAATGTCCGCAGATAGTTCAAGTAACTATCCCGATCTTTTTCGATCAACCATGCTTTTCGTTCCATATATAAACAACAAATCAATCCCAGAGTCAGACTAACCAGTAAAATCGGTCTGGCCGCAAGATTCAAAAATGGGAAAAATTCGTCTTGCCACCCTAACAGGATAAAAAGGATACCAGTAATGTTGACCCCTGTTTGAATCCAATAACCAACTTTAGTCAAGTGCAATCGATTTGATGTCTGCCAATATTTTTGTGTCTGCTCAAAGATGATGGCGCCATCGACCAAAAGCAAGAACACCGGTACCAGACCCATCACTGTCCAATTTGCCAGACTAAGCAACGCCCAATAAAGATTGATAAAGAAAAAAATTGCTGTCATATAGCGAAAAATCAGATAGCGGTTTAATCGCATATTTTTTTGTGCGTACGCATTGGCACCGGACGACTGATTTTGTCCTCTCATAGTTATGATCCACTCCTCTCTCATCATTTTTATCGCGAATAATAACCAAACTTGTTCGAACAAGTTAATTTTAGCATAAATCAAAAATCATGCAAGCGATTACTTTTTGATGTTTGGTTGTAAAAAATAAACTACTGAAGAAAATCGTCTATATTCGCACAACTTTTTAAGGACTATTCAGGTATCTTCCAGCAAAGTTTTGCTCTTGTGAAAACGGGGATTTTATGTTAAAAATGAATAAAAGGAATGTTGATTCAACAAGATGTTCGCTTTTCAAGTTATAAAAAAAGGTTTTTGGTGCAAAATACTTACTTTAAAAGGAGAAAGACGAAAATTATGGCAAAAGAAGTAACCTACGAATTTATCAAAGAAATTCCCAAAGCTGAACTCCATCTGCATTTAGAAGGAACATTGGAGCCTGATTTGAAATTACGATTGGCACAAAAAAATCAAATTGATATTGGTCAATCAACAATCGAAGAGGTGGAAGCAAGTTATCAGTTCGACTCCTTGCCTTCTTTTTTGAACATTTATTATCCAGCGATGAATGTCCTCCAAACAGAAGAAGATTTTTATGAATTGGCAATGGCTTACTTCAAGAAAGCTGCCGAACATCACGTAACTTATGCTGAAGTTTTTTTTGATCCGCAAGCCCATACCTCTCGCGGTATTTCTTTTGAAACCGTCATCAACGGCTATTATCGAGCGACACAAGAAAGTGAACAAATTGGTGTACGAAGTGCCCTAATTATGTGCTTCTTACGGGATTTTTCTGCTGAATCAGCAGCAGAAACCTTAGAACAAGCACTACCTTTTAAAGATAAGATTTTGGGGATCGGGCTTGATTCGGATGAAAAAGGCAATCCACCACTGAAGTTCAAAAAAGTCTTTGAAAAAGCAAAAGCCGCTGGATTTCATTTGACGATGCACTGCGACATTGATCAGGAAGATTCGATCGAACACATTCGCCAAGTCATTGAAGAAATCCAAGTGGAACGAATCGATCATGGAACAAATATCGTAGAAGATGAACGGTTAGTCGATTATGTGCGGACGCACCAAATCGGATTGACGTGTTGCCCTGTCTCCAACAGTTTCGTCGTGGATGATATGAAGGGAAAAGAAATCATCGAGTTATTGGCAAAAGGCGTCAAAGTGACGATCAATTCAGATGACCCAGCTTATTTCCAAAGCTATATTTCTGACGACCTTTATGCATTGAGCAAAAATTATCAGCTAACAGAGGACCAAATCATTCAATTGGTCAGAAATGCCTTTGAGATTGCTTGGTTACCAGAAGAAGAGAAGAAGTTGTATCTAGCGGAAGTCGATGCTTTTGTTGCGGAGAAAAACAATTAATTTTATTCTTATACAGGCAAAGCTGCACAAGGGTAAAACAAACAATCACTCCAAATACAGGATTGGAGTGATTGTTTTTTGCTTGTACACTAAATATGAAGATCTTTCTTACAAAAGACCATGCCCGATGCCACGAACAGGATACACGCTCCAATCAATAGGACAAAGATTCCGATGAGACCACTACGATCTCCTGCGATCAAAGCATCTGGATCAAACAATGTAAAGAAAGTAAAATACTTTACTTTTTCTGCATTTCCGCCGGTGTTGGCAAGCATCTGTAAGACGTACATTAATGCTGGTATCCCACCGCCAACAGCAATACTGTATTTTGAATCATTAAAAACACAAGAAGCTAAGAAAGAGATTCCTGCGATAAACAACTGCAAACAAAGCAACCCACCATTCAGCAGCAACAGTTTGGGAATCTCGAGTTCTCCTTTAAATTGTAATCCGCAAAGGATCTCTAATGCAGTGCCATAGATGATCAAAAAGAAAATACCCGTTAAAAGAACCGACATCTGCGTCATGACAATCGTTCTCCGTTTGATGGGTGCTGCCAAAAGGGCCACCATCGCATTACTGTCCACATATTTGGCAATCAATGCATTCCCTCGAAGAATCGAGAATACCATTGGAAAAATGATTAAAATAAAACCATAGAGGTAAGAAGACATGAAACCCAATAATGAGTTAGCGCCGGCTTTCATGCCGACGGCTGACATCAACTCCGGCAGCATCTTGCGCATTTCTTCAAGAGACTGCATCATTTCTGGATTGTACATACTGACAATGATTGAGATGTAGAGGGTCATGACGGCACCAAAAATCACAAGCGTCAGGATGCTGCGGCGCAATTCGCGTTTGTAAAGGGTGAAATTGATCATTTCTCTTCACCTCCATAATAATCCATAAAAATCTGTTCCAATGTTTGACTCGTACTGACTTGAACTTGACTAGGTTGTGCCGGATCGATTTCTCCATTGAAATCTGCTGCAAAGGCTGCCGCCAGTTGTTCATTTGGCAAAGTGACGGTATAACGACGCAGATGTTTTTCTCTTAATGTGTCGGTGGAATCCAACGCAACTAATTTTCCGGCACGAATGATGCCAATTCGATCACAGGTCCGCTCAACTTCTTCAAACATGTGGCTAGACATGAGGATGGTTTTGCCGCGCTTTTTTTCTTCAGTGATTAAATCAATAAAACGTGACTGCATCAAGGGATCTAAGCCACTAGTAGGCTCATCCAAAATCAAGATCTCTGGGTCGTGCATGAAAGCCACAACGATGCCAATTTTTTGTTTCATCCCTTTACTCATTTTTTTGATCTTGCCGTTCGGATCTAACTCAAATCGATCAAGTAATTCTTTGGCCCGTCCATTTTCAGTATTTCCCCGATACTTTGCGATAAATTTAATAAATTCGCTTCCGGTCATATCATCAAAAAAAGTCATTTCGCCAGGAATGTAGCCTAAATTTCTTTGGATTTGTTCTCGTTGCTGCCAGCAATTCATCCCATTGATCAAACAGTTGCCGCTTTGAGGTTTGATGAACCCCATTAGATGACGGATCGTTGTGGTCTTCCCAGCGCCATTAGGACCCAGAAAACCAAACGCTCCTGCTTCCACAGAAAATGACAGGTCAAAAATTCCTTTGCCATTGCCATAATCTCGTGTCAGATTGGAAATATCAATTTTCCCCATCATTCATTCCTCCTATTGACCAACGTCTATTCACTAGCAAATCGTTTGCTGGTTTGCCCCACTTGCTTTTTGATACTCCCGCTTTGCAAGTGATCAGTCAAGGCAATCGGTCTTTGCCATACATATCGTATGATGATAGCCAAAGTATAGCCTATGTTGCTGTTTTTGACTACCAAAATATCCACCGTATTCTAGAAATAGTCTGACCAAAAAAAGCGCCTTTTTAAGTCGCGAATTGACGAAAAAAAGCGGCCTCTTCCATTCGAAGACCGCTTTATTCGACGATTGCTGTTAATATGATTTGAAAAAAAGACGCTTCTCATTCAATTAGAACTTAAGGCACCAAATCATGGTCAACATAAAAGGAGTTTATCAAGTACCAAGAAAAACTGTCATTACCTGTCGATAATGCGAGAACAGTTTAGACAAAAGGTGCCTTTTGTTCCTTGATTTCAGTTTACAAAAAGAAGCTGCACGATACAAGAGGAACGAGTAAGAAAGCTCCTGTCTGGGTCCTTCACTTTTATTCTGACTAAATAGAACACCTATTTTTTGCTGCTTGTCGTCTCCTCGTGAATAAATTGCTGCCAACGGGCTCTCAACTTCTGACGATAATAATAGCGAGACTGTTTTGATCCCTCTTGATTGACCCAATCAAGCCACATTTGTCGTTCTTTCGGTTTCAGAAATGCCCAGAATTGCATCAGCAATAGATGATTGTCGATGTCTTCTTTCAGATCAATCGTTTCTTCCTGCTCTGATGCGATTGCTTGAATCAGTTGTTTTTGACGATTACTTTTTCGTTGTAAATCAATCACTCGCCATAGCAAAAAGCCAAATAGATAATTCACTTCATTTTCGTTGCGAAAGATCCCTTCATCAGGATACCTTCGTGCGCGCTCAAAGAGCATGAGTCGCAACTCTTGCAAATAATCTTCAAAATCTGGATGACTGGGGAAGATGCCCGCCCGAATCAGCACTTTGTAAAAGAGGCGCTCATAAGAAGCCATCAGTGTGTGCCATTCTTTCATTGTATTCCTCCTTTTGCTTGGTGTTCCCGCGGGTACATTAACCATAGCAAAAAGAGGAAGTGACTATTTTTATCAAAAATCAATAAATCATTTGAATTATGCACTTTTTATTGCAAAAATAGTCAGATAATTTTATAGTTGAAGTATCTAAAATGAAGGAGTTTTTCTATGAAGAGATGCTACTCCCCTATAAGTTCGAATAAACTTGATCCTTATCGTCTGTCCTTTGATCCAAAATGTAAACGATTCCTCAATTCTAGTGATCAGGCCACTTGCCAGGAACTTGCTGCTTTGATCCGTCCAACCATGACAATTGACTTCGAGAAAGAAATTTTTGCCATTCTGCCTTTTGTTCATGATGATCGCACGCATTCTTTGATCATTTATCAAGACTATTGTTCACTTCTTCCACAGCCGCCATTTCCTATCATCAAACAGATTCTTCTCCATTTCCATTTTTATGAGTACGCGCTTTTCAAAGATACACTGTACCATTTATTCAGCCAGTCGAATATCAAACGTCAATACAAGATTCCTTGTGCGACTAGTGAATATAGCTTGCTACCCCTAACAAACGCGACCAAAAAAGACACGATTTGGGTGAACCCTGGAAAAATCATGACTTTGTCCGCTTCTGGACCGCAGCTGTTCATTGAACTGCACAATCAGTTCTCTTTCCCCTGTTTGGTTGAGTCCCGCCGCTTAAAGCAAACCATGCTGATCAGTTTCCTTGCTCACGGCATTATCAAACGAGAACATAGCTATCAACTGCCTCGGGCGAACACTAGCCTCACTGAGTTTTTGGAACTTTCTTTTTCTCCCCTCACCAACCACTTACTAGAAGATCTTCATTTTCATGATCTGCCCGGCAAACGAGGAAGTTTTAGTCTGATTTATCAAGATCTCTATGCAGAAGAAAGCCAACAAAAAATGCGCCAAAAATGAGTGCATTTGGTCAAATTTCCCTCTTACCAACGCTTTTGCTTCTGAAAGGAGCAGCTACAGAAAATTTAGAAGAAATTCAAAAGAAAAAATTTTTTTGATCTTTTAGCGTATTTTATTTTTGAGAAACAAAAAAGCACTAGTTTAAGAAAATAGTGCTCTAAGAAGATAGTGCTTTAAGAAAGTAGTGCTTTAAGAAAAAATTACTTTAAGAAAATAGTGGTGGAATGCTGCGAAGGAGGAAAACTAGTATGCGTATCGTTAAAATTTCAGAGACAGAGATCTATGTCGAAATGACAGGGAAAGAATCATTTACAGTTACATGCAGCAGTGAGCAGCTCGCTGAGCGATGGCTAGCGTTGTTAGAAGGTTTAGCCGAGTAGAGCAACTGATCTTCGAAGCAAGATCCGCAAGCGAAACCGCAAGTCAGCTGAACCCATCGGCAGTTGGCTGATGCAATGCCTGAAATGCCTTTCTTTTCTCAAAAGAGGACAGCAAGCAATGACCATAATAAAAAACAGCGGCAAAAATGAAGTGTGTCCGAAAAGTTGACTTTTGGTCCAACTTTTCGGATCACTGCAAGCAGCCGCTGCTTTTTTTATTAGAGGCCTAATTCAGACGCAGGGTCAAAGAAGCCTGACCATAGTCCTGTCGCCATTCCCAAATGTAGATGGACACCAGTCGAATTTCCAGTTGTTCCCATTCCACCAAGGTATTGACGTGCTGTGACACTTTGACCGCTACTAACAGCAGGCAATGCATTGAAGTGCATGTAATAACTATAGATGCCATTCGGATGCTTTATGATCACATAATTTCCTGTGGACGGACCATAACCGGCTTCTACCACTTTCCCACCTTGAATCGCATAAATCGGTGTTCCACTGCTGCCGGTAAAGTCGATCCCATTGTGCTGGTTGCCGGAAGAGCCCGTTGGATCTGTACGGTATCCAAAACGACTCGAGATATGGACAGAATCGACCGGTAAAGACCAACCGCTTGTTTGATTTCCACTAGCAAGCTCCGGTGTTTCTTGATCAGTATCTTGATTGGTTTCTTTTTTACTTGTTTCTTCAATGTTGGTCTCTTCATTGATTGGTGTAGAAGCATTAGCGTATGTCGTTGCTTCTGTGCCGGTTTCTTTTGCCGACTCTTTTTCTTGAGAGACCGCTGCTTTAGCGGCTACTTGTTTTTTCGCTTGTTCCTGAGTTTTTTTTGCCTCAGCTTGTGCTTGTTTCTTAGCTTCTGCAGCTAACGCTTTTTCTGCTGCTAATTGTTTCAGTGTTTCTTCCCGTTTCTTTTCAGCAGCCGCTTTTTCTGCTTCCAAATCAGACTTTTTGCTCTCTTCTTGATTCAGAGACAATCGTAAGTCGGCCAATGCCACATCCTGATTCAATCGTACATCCGCAAGCTCCCCTTGCTTTTGTTGCAGCTCGCTCGCATGAGTTTCAATTTCGGATAGTTTTTCTTCTAGTTCTTTTTCGAGCTTGATACTTGTCTCGATGTCTTTTTGCTGTTGCTCAACGATACTATTGCTGGCATTCATGATGGTGACAGAAGCAATGGCTCGTTGAATTGCTTCACCTAGTGAGTCAGCATCAAGTAATGTCGTCATCATGGCATTCGAAGGTTCTGAAACTTGAATATCTCTTGCTTGATTCGCCAGTGTTTCTTTCCGTTTGGCGATTTTTTCCTCCAATTCCTTGATTTCAACCGCGATTTTGTTGACCTTTTGCTCTGTGCTGGCCTTTGACGCCAAAATCGAATCCATTTCAGATTCAAGTTGTTGGATCTCCGCTTCCGTCTTTTGTTTGAACGCTTCTATTGAAGCAGATTCCCCTTTGATTTCATTGATTCGCTGGGTTTGTTGTTGAATTTGACGATCGACATCCTCTGCGTTTGCAACCAATGGGAAACCTATCCACACCAATGAGCTTGCGACTATCAATTTTTCCAGTTTTTTCATGCTATCTCCTTTTGAATCCTACTTTTCATTTCTACTAGCATACCGAATATTTTGCTGCTTTTGGGCAGAATCACAGGAAAAACATCTGGATGCAAAATTCTGACATCTCGTTGCAATCAACTTGTTAGATTCCCGCATGAATCGTAAATTGCTTTTTGTATCTTTTCATGAGGAAAAAACAGATAAGAATTTTTTGCAAAAAAAGGTAGATGAATGCTCAATCATTGAACATTCATCTACCTTCGTTGGAGTTTCATTTGACGTTCGACAAAATCAGATGAATCGCCTAGCTGCCAAATCAGCTGCAGCTACTACCATCGCTTCTTCAGGAAAAACCATTCCGGTGGTAAAAGCATTGGGATAAGCCAATACTTTCAAGCCCGCACTTAAAGCGGCCGTCACCCCGGTTGGACTATCCTCCAGTGCAATAACTTCTTCTTCTGACAATGCCAACTGTGCAAGACATTTCTGATATCCCTCAGGAGCTGGCTTGCCTTCCTTCACATCATCCCGGGTGAGGATAAGATCAAAAACAGACATCAACTCTTGATGATGAGCAAAGAAATGCATCAATTCTGCTTTCCTTGAATTAGAGACGATCGCTAGCTTCAACTGGTTCTTTTTGCCATACTGGATAACTTCTGCAATGCCTTCCCGCAATGGCACCTCAGGATACTTCGTTTTCTGTGCTTGAGTAAAACATGCTTCAATGGCTTCTACATCGACGGGCTTCCCTAGAGACTTTTCTAAGTGTTGATAAAACACCCCGTCTGCTGAACCAATACTTTTTTGGTAATCTCTCCTTGTATAGGTTACCTGGTAGGTGTCACGAAGGTATTGCTTTACTGCTTGATAAGCAACTTCCTCGGTATCCACAAGCGTACCATCAAAATCAAAAATAATTCCCTTTACCATGTGCTCCCCCATTGAATCTTTTAGAATTGGATCTTAGGTTTCATTTCAATCTACTTCCCGAAACGCAGCGAAATCTTCATAGAACGTCTTGGGGGGTACATCCGACTTTTGCCGCTGCTTGTTAGGGATAAAGGTCGTTCCAGCTACTTGCGTAAAACTAAAATAGTGTTTTTGCCCGGTAGCCTCTTGATGGTATCCAGATTGTTCCCCAATGTATAAATCATCTACTGAACTGATCGTCTTTGTCGTTATTTGTGATGATACTGAAGCATACAGCTGAATCTCTGAATCGACAATGAACAAATTGGAATGCTCGTCTTGAATGAATTGATTGATCACCGTTGCCAGCGTCGCTAATTTAGAAAAATTATAACGGTGCGGCAGGCCAAATCCTAAAAGCAATACTCCGCCTACTACCAATACCATCGCACTGGACCATAACCACTGCTGCTCACCAATCATTTTTGTGACCGCAAAGATACCTAGAGCCCCGGCTAAAATCAAAGCTATTTTTATCATCCCCAAAACTTTGATATAGCGTAACCGACTTTCTCTTGTCAGATGGTCTTTCCCCCAAGGAAACCATTCTGGTGTCGAGATATCAATGATCAATGTGTAAGTAGCATTTTCTCTGAAGAAATAGTTTCCTGATTGCTGACAATTTGTAGCTTCAGTTAAATACTTACCGAGCCATTGCCGAAAAGCTTTTTTCTGCTTCTGAGTAAAAATCCGAGGAAAATACAAGCAAAGAAATTCGAACAGTTCTTGTTTCATTTTTAATACGCTACTTTCCGATAATATCTGCGTGTTTTAGCACTCTTTCCAGTTTTTTCTGTATAGACAGTCAATAATAGATCAAAGAAGTGATTCAAAAACCACGGCATCAAAAATTTCTGTGTTTCTTTTGAAAAACGATCCAACCCAAACTCATTTAAATCAACCGTTTTAGCTTGCGCAGAGTGAGAAGCAATAAAGCGTTCCACCCGTTGATCTTGGTCACGATTAGAATCAGCGTTCATAATCAAGTTGACTTGGTAATCCTCGGCCACCATTTCGAATGGACCATGGAAAAATTCAGAAGAATGGATCGGCTGAGCTTGGATCCATTGAATTTCTTCCAAAATATAGTTACAGAAGCAACAAACTTCACCCCATAAACGTCCAGATGTCACCCACATTTGCGGTTTCGCCACATCGGCAGTCGCAATCAGTTGTTGCGCGAATTCTTTGGCCCCAGCGATGGCTTCTCCGACAAATGTGCCAAGTTGGAGAATTTCTTTTCGCATCTTAACCAGTTTGTCTTGATCCATTTGAGTATAGCACTCAATGAACCAGCCGAACAGAACCAAATGGACATCTGTATCAACAGAGCTCGTCCGGTAATCAAGAATATCCGCTCCATCCAAAAGTGTGTCATCATCACCGATAAACCCATAAATCGTTGTTTCAGGATAAACTTGATGCACTTTCCCAAGTGTATCAAGAATCTCTTGCGTAGAACCCGTCTTTGTACCAGCAATGATCAATGTTTGATCATCGATTTGATCAAAATAAAGGCTTAGCAACTCTTCCGGGCTGACAATCAAAAATGGCACAGATAATTTTTCAAATAATAGTGGTCTTAATCCGACAAATTTGGTGAACGTTCCCCCACAACCCATCAAGAAGATCTTAGTAAATTTCTGCTGCTTCATTTCGTCAGCTGTTTCTTTCACCGCATCTAATTGATCGATCACTTGAGAATAGTTGCTAATAAATTGTTCTTTTACAAATGGCATGAGTTTCTCTCCTTTTTTATACCGCTAAAAATCCGAATACCGCCCCTAAAATACTTACAGCTAGAATTGCCAATAAGATATAGAAGACTTTGACATCCTTTTTCAACAAACGGCAGAATAGGAATGTGATCAGTAACGGCAATAAGGCTGGCATCATCGAGTCTAGCAATCCTTGGATCGTTTGCGCATCTTTACCGCTGGTCAATTTCACTGGGATATTGATGATCACCATTGAAGCGACCATCCCACCGATTACGGTATTTCCCAGAATATTGATTGCATAAGTGATATTATCCATCAATCCGCTTGACATCTTGTCAATAAAAGAAACCCCGGCTTTATAGCCCCACATGGTACCGAAATAACGAACGAGAACATTCGGGATGTTAAATACGAGCAGAAACAAAATCGGACCAAGAATACTTCCTTGTTTCGCTAATGAAATCCCGATACCGCTGGCAATGATCCGCAAACTTCCCCAGAAGATCGAATCACCGATACCTGAGATAGGGCCCATTAATCCAGCTTTCATGGCATTGATAGAAGATTCATCAAAAGAAGGATCATTTGCTTTCTTTTCTTCCATTGAAGCAGCAACACCTGCAATGAATGGAGAAGTCGCTGATGTACAGTTAAAGAATTCCATGTGTCTTTTCATTGCTTTTTTCTGATCATCTTTGTCTGGATAAAGTTTTTGAATCACGCCGCCCATCGTATAGGCAAACGCTAAACTCATCATCCGTTCATAGTTGAATGAAGCTTCCATCGGCATTGATCGCCAAAAGACGCCCATCAAATCTTTCTTTGCGATTTTTTTAGAAGTCATCATATTGTTCCTCCCCATCCGTCATCACTTGCCCTTTGTTTTTTTGGATCGCATCAAAAATGATGTACATGATGCCTGCAAAAATAGCGCCAATCATTGCAGTTGCGATCATATCTAATTTCAAGTACGCGGCACAAACGAAACCTAAGAAAAAGAAGGGTGCCACTTTTTTAGAGAAAGTCATGTTGATCAACATAGCAAATCCGACAGCAGGCAGAATATTGGTTGCAATATTCATCCCATCAATAAAAGCTTGTGGTATTAATTTCAAAATTTTATCGACTGTACCGCTGCCGATTACATAGGCAACAGTAGTCACGACTGTCATCAATCCAATCCGAGTGAAAGATGCCCATAAATGCATATTGGCCGCTTCTTTGATCTTGCCTTCTTCAATCAAGTGATCAGCTTTATGAGTCATTGCCGGAAAGATCACAACATATAAAATGTTTTTGATGGCTAATCCTAAAGCTGCGATCGGCAAGACAAGTGTCAATGCCACATCGACACCATAACCATTTTTTAAAACAAGTGCGGTAGCCAAGATTCCGCCGATGATTTCATCCGGCGGCACAGTGGCGCCGACGCCCATCAAACCTAGAAAGGCCAATTCTAAGGTTGCGCCCATGATCAAGCCTTGGGTCACGTCCCCAAATAATAACCCAACAAATAATCCTGTGACTAAGGGACGACCAATGAAGGAAGAACCTAGAAAATCCTGCATATTTGCTATTAGTGCAATAATAAAAATACCAATTGTTTGAACAATCATCATCCTTACTCCCTTCGGCTAAACTAACGATCTGAATTCTATATTGGCATCATTTGGTGCTTGTTTAACTAAGATTTCGATGCCAGAATTTTCCAGTTCCGTTAGTTCTTTGATTTCCTCATCTGTGACATAGACTGCTTTCGCAATGTTCTTGCTATCGTCACGCTTTGCGGATAACCCTAAATTGATTTTGTTGATTTCCGGAGTTCCTTTTGCCAATCGGTAGGCATCATGAACATTTTCTACAACGATGAACACATTGTATTTATCTGTGACACCGCTTTTAATCGCAGCAATTGAATCGTCAATGCTTTTAAATATCAATTTCGTATCATTAGGTTTTGCCAAATTCAATGTTTGCTTTCTAAATGAGTCGTTCACTACGTTGTCATTTGCAATCAAAATCGCATTGGCAGACAAATTTTTTGTCCACGCAAATGCTACTTGTCCATGTAATAAACGGTAATCAATTCTTGTCATTTTGATCATGTTGACTCTCTCCCTTAAAATTCGTCTTCATCTGGTCGATCTGGATTTACTTCAATCAATTTGACACCACTTGTAGCGGTTACAATCACTTGCTGGAGTTGTTCCTTAATCTTTGCTGGTTCTGCAGAAAAACTCATTGAAACAATTTCTAATACCAATGGCAAATTCATCCCTGCAATTAGAAATTGGTTCTCTTTTCCTGCAATTGTTTCAGTGATCACACGGTTGACGCTCCCTCCAAGCAGATCACTGATAAATATGATTGGTTCCTCTGCCATTTCTGAGATCAACGCTGTAAGCTGTGCCGAAAAGTCAACCTTCTCATCAACATAGGCGGTGATCGCAGATAGATTTTCTTGCTTCCCCATAATAAATTCAGCCGTATCTTTCATGCCTTGCGCTAAATTAGAATGACTCGCCAAAACAATTTTCATGTGTCTTCTCCTTTCATCTGTAATCGTTTCCCAATTACTTACAACTAGATAATAGAACCCATTCGATAGAAAAACAACAAAAAAAAGACCAATTTCTTGAATAGGTCTTTTTTAGCAACCAATTTTAGAACCACTTAATAGTCGGTCTCTACATTGAAGGTTATTTTTTCTGGATTAAAAAAAGATTTTGTATATTCCACCAACTCATTCTGATCAGTATAGCCATAATATTCAATACATAAGACGTATTCTCCAGGCCGCATATTGATTTTGCTGAACTGTTTTTCGTCTTCCACTCGGCTAGCATAAAACTGTTTCTTGAATTTGACAGGTCGTTTATTTTTGTATTCCATATAGTCATAGAGTGAAAAACTACCAAAATCATAGCGATGAGCATCTTTAAATAAACGAAAAGGGAAATAGGCAATTTGCAAGGATACTTTGTCTTCATTAGCCTCCCGCACCCGGATCAATTCAAAAAACTCAAAGTATTCTGGAAAGACAGCCATCAACTCCGGATCATCGTAAACCAGTTTGAAGGATTCAACAAAACTGCTAGACTCCATTCCTTTGATTCGAATCCCCTGTGTCAAAGATAGCGGCGACTCGTCTCCAACCTCAAAACGATTGGAATGTCCCTCATTGGATAGAAAAGTTCCCGCGCCCCGCTTTTTATAAAGAACGCCATCTTCTACCAGGGAACCAATGGCTTTTTTAACTGTCATCCGACTATACCCTAAGATATCTGCCAATTCACGCTCACTCAGGATCTTATCATTTGAACCAAAGTCGCCGCCTTGAATCATCTCAACAATTTTTCTTTTGGCTTCTAAGTACAAAAACTTTCCCATTGTCTCACTCCTCAAACAAATACGCATCTGGATCAGAGATTTCTTCTTCGTAGCGGATGATCGTTTTATCTTGATCCAAAAAAAAGGTTTTTTCAATCAGCACTTGACTGTCTCCAATGATCTGCAGTTGCTGTGCCTCGATTTCATTCGGCCATGACAGGGCAATCTCTTTTCTAATACTAGATACCCCTTTTGACTGGTCTACTAATAATTCTACATCAGCATTTTTTCTTTCTACCAAATAATCGACTGGTATCCACGATTTCAGCAAAGCAACAGGTTTCTTGCCTTCCTGCAAAAGAAACTCCCGCTGCATAACGTCGCCGATACGGTCGTCGTTAAACAATACATTATAAAAATTTTTCTTTTCTGCAATCGTCTCTGATGATAGCGTTAATTCCAGTCTTTTATCGGCTACTCTTGCGAACGGTGTATGATATTCTCTGATTTTTTTCTTTATTCTCATTGACTTTCCCTTTTCCTTACGCATTAGTGCTACGTACTTCGGTTCTATTATACTGAATAATTATTTTTTTTAAAAGATAGCCTTCTACTGACGCCATTCCGACACAGAATAAATGTGTCTGGTATACCTCTACTTAGCAGAAAAGACCTGGAATCTCTTTCTGATTTCCAGGTCTTTGCTTTTTTAGTTCTTCAGGAAACTCCTGTTATGTCTCTTCTTTCACAGCAACTATCAAACGAACACGATCATACTTAGTTTCCCTGTAACACTCGCATCCACTTTAGCGATAATCGCCGTCCTTCTGCTTCGAAAAAACTATTTCAATCGTCCTACAGCCGATCCAATCGCATTCCCTGCTAACAGCCATGCTTTCGCTGCTTTTTGTAAGGTGGTGTTTTCGGGATACTTGCTGACATCGTTAGAAATAGTATTGAAGAGCCAGAGTACGCCGTCATTTTTTTCTGGTTCTGTCAACAGCAGTTCGTAGTCATTTCCAAACAAAACGAGGTTGGAAGTTGCTGGCAGCCATTCTTTCAACTTGGGCGAAAGCAGCCAAGTATCCGTCACAATTGGTGCTGAAGCGTATGCAGGAAAGTAGGTTTCAAAAAACATTCTGGCTGACTGATAATTTTCTTGGACTTGCTCATGAACCAGTTTCGCATCTGAAGGGATGTGAAGAGAAAGATAGGCTTGACCTTCAAGTTGTGGTGCTTTGCTCTTATGATCAGCGGCGATCATTTCAAATTCTAGCTGATCGATCCTAAATTCTAATCCGCACAAATACCGCCATGTCCAAAATCCACGATCAAACACATCCTGATTATCGGCTTGTTTCGTTTCTTTTAAGAATCGAGTAAATGCCCTCATCGTAGCCAAATAAATCTCATGAGGAATTTGCAGCGGTTGATAAATATGTTTCCAGCTGATGGTCGCTGCATACAAATGGATCGCCAATTCCTTCATCGACTCCTCTTTGTACAGTTGGGATAACCACTTGGCTTCTGCTGAAGCTGTTACTGGATCGAGCAATTTATGTACACTAGTAATCATCTCTTGTTCTTGCAGCTCCTCTATGGCTGCGTTCACTTTCTCTTGGACTAAAACGGGGATTTCAATTAAATCCATCAATTGCTGTAATGGCTCACTGTTAGCTAACATGCTATTCCTCCTATTATCAACTTGGAATCTTTCTTTTTGATCAATGACATCAATGCTTGTTTGTAACCGCTTCATCCAATTATAAAAAGTTTAGGGCTTAAATGATACTAAAATATACCGGTTTATACTAAAATCCTAACCCATTTATTGTTTCAAAGAAGATAGACTCATTTGGGTCGCCTCTCTAGACAATTTTTTCACGAAGAAATCCGTTCTCTATCCGAAAAGGCACTCTCACACGTTTCTTCAAGAATCTATTCGTAAGAGAGCGCCCTCTATAGGATAGCTGAAACAGCTAACTTCTGGAGGGCGCTACATCGTTTTTCGATAACAGTTCTTTCTTGATTGTACTTCCGTGATATTTCTTTTTTATTGCAGTAATGACGATTGCTAAAAGTGACAGTTTTTCAAAAGTACGATCGGCTTAATAGCAACTGCTAAATCACCTAGATAGGATGTTTAGCAGTATTTAGTTGGGGCTGTTTTATAAATCACAGCCCCAGACTTCATTGTTGCGATAAATCGCTAGCTCCTGAAAGCCTAATTTCTCCGCTGCAGTTCGTTTTCCATTTGCCACTGCGATCATCTCAGAAAGGATTCTTTCGCCACCTTCCTTGATAGACATTTCGCCGGTAATGATCGCAGATAATTCAAGATCCATATGTTCGGTCATTCGTTGATACGTCTCATGATTACCGGTAATCTTGATCATTACCCGTCACAGATTCAATATCGTATCCTGGAGTATCCATGATGATCAACCCTTTTTCAGTGGCGATCTCTCCATATTTGACGACTTGATTGATCGTGGCGTGTCCTGCTTTCATGATTGCGCCTAACGATTTTTCTTCAAGTGTCGTCAAACCACCTTTTTGATTACCAGGTGAAGGATTTGCTCCTCGAATATCTACTTGGAGACGTTCAAATTGTTTTTCGAGACCGCCAATGATAGTCTGAATATCCCGTTTGACTTGTTGGTTTTTGGCACGACGAATCAAGATATGCTCTGTACCGATCAATTCTGTCGTTTCTCCCAGGATCGATCGACCGCCTGCAGCTACCAAAAGTTCTGTCGCAACTCCCAAAGCAGGATTGACGGATAACCCACTGGTTGCATCACTGCCGCCACAATTGGTCGCTAAAGTAAGAGCAGATAGTTCAACGGGTTCCCTCACAATCCGGGCAGCCGCGCCTACCAGTCTTTCTAATAAAGGAACGACTGTCGCGATTGTTTTTGTTGTCCCGCCTTCTTCCTGGATGCTAAAAGAGTAGACCGGTTTGTCTGATACCTTCTGAACCCGAGCCACCATTTCGTGAGGCTGAATCGTCTCACAGCCTAACCCGACAAAGACTGCCCCATAGACATTGGGATTTAAGACAAATCCCGTCAACGTTCGTTTGGTGATTTCTACTGCATCTCCAATTTGACCACAGCCTTTTCCAGCTGGGATAAAGACCGTGCCGGCAATTCGTTCAGCCAGACGGCGTGCAGTTTCATTGGCACAGCCCACTGTCGCAATGACTAAAATTTTGTTGCGGATTCCATATTGCCCATCGGATCGTTTATAACCCATTATTGGTTTCATTAGACTCTGATGCTCCTCACATTATGTGTATGCACATGTTCACCTTTGGTAATCGCTGCTGTAGCAATCCCTATCACTTCGCCATATTTGATAATCTCTTCGCCAGATTCAATATCTTTTACAGAAAATTTATGGTAGCTGTCAATAGACTGGACAATCAGGAATTCATTTAAGGTCGCTTGATTAACAATCTTCACGGATGATTCCGCCGACGTTGGTTGCAAAACCATGGCAACATTGTCCTCGGGACGCATCATTAATGCCGTATACATAGACTGCCTCACTTTCTCTTCACTCATATTTGTCTTGAAAGACAATCGTGTCGATCGCTGCCTGACGCAAATGTGCGACTAATTGTGACAAAGACATCTGTTCACGTTGCATGATTGCTTCAATCACTAACGGCAGATTGAACCCGGCAACGATCTGATAATGGTTAGGGTCAAAAAATTGTGAATTATAATAAGCACAGTTGTAAGGCGTTGCTCCAAACATATCGACAAATACCAAGACCCCATGCCCCCTATCCAGCTTGCGACTTTGATCTAAAATTTTTTGACGGAAACTGTCGACCTCTTCATTTTCAGCAAGTGTGTCGAACGCCATCTGCTGTGTCTCACCAATGATCATTTGTAACGAATGAACGATCCCTTGGCTGAGTTCGCCATGAGAAATAATTTGCATACCAATCATACCGACCAACTCCTTTCATTCACCAGATCAAAGGGTTCTAGTTGCGCAAAAAAGCGCTCAATATTCGTCACTACATGATCTCCCATTCCGGATAAACTTTCAGAAGTATACGCACCGATATGAGGGGTCAATGTGACATTTTCAAAAGCCAGTAATGGATGCGTAGGCTCTAACGGTTCCTGACAAAAGACATCGGCAGCATAACCGGAAATTTCTTTTCTAGCCAACGCACGGATCAAAGCTGCTTCATCCACCAATTCCCCACGTGCAGTATTGATCAGCAAGACATGCTGCTTCATTTGATCAAAAGCTGCTTCGGACAGCATCTGTTGGTTTTCATCTGAAAGATTGCAGTGAAGTGTGATGACATCCGCTTCTGACAATAATTCCGGCAAAGATACTTTTTTTCCTTTTGCTTTGTGAATGTCTTCAGCAGACTTATAAGGATCATAGACTAGCACTTCAGCACCAAAGCCTTCATGCAGAATCTGGCCAACCTTGGAGCCGATATTGCCATAGCCAATCACACCGACCGTTGCGTGCTTGAGTTCAAAACTATTACAGCTCGACCGCAAGTGCCACTCATCATTTTTGATCAGCCGCTGCCCTTTATTGATCTTACGAAGTTCGTTCATTAACAAAGCAATCGCATGTTCTGCTACCGCTTGCCGTTCGATTGGTCCTAAAACTTTGGTCACCAGTACCTGATTTTCGGTTGCAGCACTAAGGTCTACATTATCGACCCCTAGACCATGACGGCAAAGCAGCCCAAGCTTTGGTGTATTCTGAAAAAACGTACGATCGAAAGTTGGCGTGACACTAGCGATAATGCACTGATAGTCCCTGAGTGCCTCAGCTAGTTGTGCCCCTTTAATCGTTGGTTCAAACAGATGAAAGTCCACTTCGCCAAATGCTTGCAGTCGTTGGATATGTTCCGGAAAAAACTTACCAAAACTTTTTGAATTGACTACTGCAATTTTTTTCATCGACGTCCCCCCTAAATCGATTTCTTCGCTGCTTCAGGAACCGTTTGCGCATAAATCTTGATGTCCTTTTCAGCTGATAATTGACGCAATTGTTCCAACTCTGTCTCGGTTAGGGCAACATTTTTGATGAAGAACTCGGCCGCTTGTCTTTTTGGCGTGCCGCCTAGATTCAAACAAGGTAACGGTAACCCCAACTCCAAACACTTGATCGCTGTTGCTACCGTTTTGAACAAAGCAAATACTTTATCTGCACCGAACTGATTGGCTTCCCAAGCTGCCAGCGCTTCCGCTATGCTGTATACCTTCACTTGAAAACCGTAACGTTTTCCTGAAGCCATATAAATATCCATCGAAAAATCATCGGAACGCACCGCGTCATCGATAATATAAATCGTATTCGCACCCGAAGACTTGGCCCACTTTGTCACGATCTGACCATGAATCAAGCGACTATCTACTCGAGCAAAAGTAATTTTCCCCATTTGTGACACCCTCTTTCTGATTTATAAAATTCCGATCGCTGCCAGCAATCCAACGATAACAGTCAACAATAACATCCCTTTTAGTACATTCAGACCCTTCTTTTCAAAGTAGAAGTACAAGCCCATGACCAGTGAAAGTGGTAAGATGCCTGGCAAGATAGAGTCCAGAATACTCTGTAAAGCAAATTCTCTTTCTGACAGGACAAAAGATAATGAAGATTGAATCGTCACAAACCGTGCCGCCGTCACTCCCATCATGAACATACCAAGAATCGTCAACGCTTTCATGATTAAATTGGCTCTTGTTCCGGCAATCAGTTCTCGAGCCGCTTGCCTCCCTAACCGATAACTAAAGTGGACAAATGCACGGCCATAGAGATACGTCACAACAGAAAAGACGATCCAGGGAATAACCGCACCGAACCACAAACCATCTGCAGCCCAAGGCAGTGCAATCGCAATCAATAGATACTGCAACGTGCCATTATTAATGGAATCCCCGATCCCTGCCATTGGCCCCATCAACCCGACTTTCGTTGCTTCGATCAATTCTGTTGAAACGGTCTGCTCAGAACCTGTTTCTGCCAACTCTTTGGCCCGCTGTTCTTCCAGAGATGCAGTGATCCCAGAAATGGTACTGCCGCCCCAGATCGCATCAGTGTTCCAAAAGGTCAAGTGCCGATTGTAGGCATCCCGCAAGTCTTCAGGATCTTTATAGATTTTTTTGAGCAGAGGCGTCAATGCATACATCAACGCTGGTGCTACTTGTCGCTCATAGGTGCGAGGGATCTCGTTCATCCAGTACCAGCGATTCCAAATCTGGTTCAGTTCCTTTTTAGTCAGTCCATTGTTTTCAGTCATAGTATTCTCTGCATCCATCTAGGCTGCCTCCTTTGCATTGATCATAATCATGGTGTAAATACCTGCAGTCACAATACCCAGGACAGCCCAAGTAACCATGGTGATTCCTAAATCTTTCAAAATAATCGTTAAGAAGAATGCCAAAAAGAAAAAGAACATATCGGTCTTTTGACCAATGATCCGAATCAAAATCGCGATCCCAACAGCTGCTAACGCACTGGCGACAACATCCAGTATATGAAAGACAACCGTGCCTTCCAATTGTGTCACAACATTAGCTATCGAATCTGCCCCGAAATATAAAGCGATAAACAATACCGGCACATGAGTCAGCATCGTCAATAGGGTTGGCAACAGACCGATTGCAAAAGTAAATTTCTTGTCCTCCAGATTATTGACCACCCGATCAATGTATTTGGTCACAAAAGAATTCACGATAATTTTTAATGTATATAAATAACTTCCTAGAATTCCGACGGGAATCGCGATTGCTACTGCCGCTGTCGGCTCTAGATTACCCAAGATAGCGACTGCTGTAGCCACAGTTCCCGAGACAGCCGGTTCTGTTGCCATCTGGCCGCCTGGCGCAATCTGACCCATAGAAATCAATTGGATAGCTGCACCAACCGTTACCCCTTGGGCAACATCTCCCAGAACGACACCGACAAATAAACTCGTCATAAGCGGACTAAAACGCAAATTCAAGCCTGCATACCCGAAGAAGCGGGCTTGAATCAACGCCACCCAAATTGAGATGATCAACGCCTGGATCACTGACATATTTTTTCCTCCGTTTCTAATTCTATCAATACCAACAGTGAAAGATGAAAGGCGAATAGAAACCAAATCTTGCTTTTTACCTAGGATGAAAGCATTTCTTGATCCGCCAACAAAAGCAGCTTCCAATAACGAAACAGCGTCCCATTCCCATGAAAACCCCTCGATCAAGAAACAGCAAAAAAGGCATCAGACCAGCGTGTCCAATGCCTTTGACATAGCGAAATAAACCTCAGGAAAAACGTGAAAATTTCAAAAAATTGCACAAAGCGACTAGTAATCGCTATCAACTTTCGGTAAAATAAACACGTTGGTTCCTTCGGGAAACAACTATGGCAACTTGATTGGTCAGCTGTGTAAACTTGGTGACTGATCAGGGCTTTCTACAGGTGCGCCAACACCCGTAGAAAGTGCCTTTTTTATTTGGTTTCTATTCCATTTCATCATATAGAAAGCGTTACCTTTTGGCAAGAGGGAACATACGTTTTCGTGGAGTTTTTTGAGGGGATTTTTTCGGGAAAGAAAAAGAAGATACGGAGTATCTTCTTAGGGGTGGTGTTTTTAGGCTTTGAGTTAATAAAAGACGGTTATTTGGTGACTGTCTTCCCTCATTTTTTCAATTTTATAGGGTCAAAATAGCTTTGTAGACCAATGTAATACAGCGTTATAAAATAAACTAAATCTTTTTATAATGTTTAATCACAACTTCCTATAGAGTAATCTATGAACCTAAAGTGACTTAATCGAAAGAGATAGAGTTTTGATTCTACAACGAAAAATGGCTAAATCTTTGACCTAAAAAAAGTTTTTAGAATTGTAATAAAAACAATTCCTTACTTCAACATAAAGTGAAGTGCTTCTTGCCATGTTGGAATTTCAAAGCCAATCGCTTTGGCTTTTGATAGATCCATCACTGAATATTGTGGTCTTTTGGCTTTTTGCGGATATTGCTCTGAAGTCACCGGTTTTACTTCTACTGCAGTCTCTTTCAAGATCTCTTTCGCAAATTCATACCAGGAACAATGATTGTCATTTGACAAGTGATAAATCCCGGTAGGTGCTTTTTGATCAATCGCATACTTCATAAATTCTGCCAATGTCCGCGTCCAAGTAGGGCGTCCGAATTGATCATTCACTACGGTCAATGTCTCATGATCTTTTGCTAATCGTTGCAACGTGTAAACAAAATTATGACCATATTGCCCAAAGACCCAAGAAGTACGAATGATATAGTAGTCATTCAATATTTCTTGAACCGCTTGTTCGCCTAATAATTTAGTTCTGCCATACTCATTTTGAGGGTTCACTGGGTCATCGACACGGTATTCCCCCTCTTTTTTCGTCCCATCAAAGACATAGTCGGTACTGATGTAAACAAGTGTAGCTCCCACCGCTTTAGCTGCTTGAGCCACATTTCGGGTTCCCTCGACATTGATTTTTTCGTCTAGCATTTTTCCTTCATCTTCTGCTTGATCAACGGCTGTGTACGCCGCACAGTGAAAAATAACCTTGGGTTTGATTTCTTGGATCTTTGTCATCGTTGCTTTTGCATCTGTAATGTCCATTTCCTGGGAATCAGTTGAGACATATGCAACACCCGTTTCATCCAATAAATGGCGTAATTCGGTACCTAGCTGACCGTTGCCACCAGTAATTAAATACATTTTATTTCGCTTCCTTTCGAAAAAAGCAGGAATCCTCCTGCTTTCATCCTACAGATTATTGTCCCTGTTGGGCATAGGTTTCTTCAACTTGTTCTTTTTCTGCTTGCCACCACGAACGATTGTTTTTGTACCATTCAATCGTATCCGCCAGCCCATCTTTAAAGTTAGTAAATTCTGGCGTCCAGCCTAATTCTTCTCTTAATTTTGTTGCATCGATGGCATAGCGCAAATCATGACCAGGACGATCATTGACATGATCATAGGCATCCTTTGATTTCCCCATCAATTCAAGAATCATTTCAATCACTGTTTTATTGTCTTCTTCTCCATCGGCGCCGATCAAATATGTTTCCCCAATGGTTCCTTTAGTCAAAATTGCCCAGACCGCGGAAGAATGGTCGTTAGTATGAATCCAATCACGCACATTTTTCCCGTCGCCATAAAGCTTGGGGCGAATCCCACTTAATACATTGGTGATTTGTCGAGGGATAAACTTCTCAATGTGTTGATAGGGGCCATAATTATTGGAACAGTTAGAGAGTGTAGCTTGAAGTCCGAAGGACCGAACCCATGCCTTGACCAATAAATCCGATCCCGCTTTTGTCGACGAATAAGGACTGGAAGGATTGTAGGGGGTTTTATCGGTGAACTTCTCGCCAGGCCCTTCCCCATGACCTGGTAAATCTTCCCGCAAAGGAAGATCGCCATACACTTCATCTGTCGAAACATGATGATAGCGAACATGGTGTTTGCGACAAGCTTCAATCAATGTGTAAGTACCGATCAAATTAGTCTGGACAAAAGGAAAGGGATCTTTTAATGAATTGTCGTTATGAGACTCTGCGGCATAGTGAACCACCGCATCGGCCTGTTGGACCAGCTCATCAACTAATGCCGCATCGGCAATATCGCCTATCACTAATTTCACACGGTCTTCCGGTAGTCCGGCTAGATTTTCTTTGTTTCCCGCATACGTCAATTTATCCAAAACCGTCACATGAACATCCGGTTGGTGATTGACCACATAATGAACAAAATTGGAGCCGATAAAACCAGCTCCGCCGGTCACGATGATTCTTTTCATTTTATGAACACTCCTTAAATTTCTCCGTAAACAAATGGGTTTTCAGCTTCAAACGCTTCTAACGTTGGATGGTGTTGATCTTTCTCCGAAAGAATCGCTTGTTCTTTGTCAATCGGCCAATCAATCGCCAGATCTGGATCGTCAAACGCAATGCCGGCATCGGCTTGTGCATTGTAATAGTTGTCGCATTTATACAAAAAGTTGACATTCGGTGTCAATGTAACAAAGCCATGGGCAAATCCTTTTGGCACCAACAATTGACGATGGTTGCTTTCCGATAAAATATACCCTTCCCATTGACCATAGGTCGGACTTCCTTTGCGAATATCCACAATTACATCCAGCACGGCTCCCGTCACGACACGAATCAATTTCGTTTGGGCCGCCTCTCCTTTTTGAAAGTGTAAGCCCCGTAAGACGCCGGCTTCCACTGACAAGGAATGATTATCTTGCACAAACGCATAGTCTAAGCCTGCGGCTTTGAAATCTTCTTGCGAATAACTTTCGGTAAAGAAGCCCCGGTGATCACCAAAGACTGCTGGTTCAACCAAGACAACATCGGTTAAGTTTGTTTTTGTGATACGTAATTTTCCCATTTCTATTCCTCACTTGCTAGGTGCAATAGGTATTGACCATATTGATTTTTCTTTAATGGTTGCGCTAATTCAATCAGCGCTTCACGACTAATGTAGCCCATGCGATAAGCGATTTCTTCTAAACAAGCCACTTTTAAGTTTTGCCGTTTTTCAATGGTTTCAATAAACGTTGAAGCTTCAAGTAGAGATTCATGGGTCCCCGTATCCAACCAGGCAAACCCTCTGCCCATCACTTCCACCGATAGTTTCCCTAATTCAAGGTATCTTTGGTTGACATCGGTGATTTCTAATTCGCCACGTTCAGAAGGAGTGATTTGTTTGGCAATCTCAACCACCTCGTTGTCATAAAAATAGAGACCGGTAACTGCATAACTGGACTTTGGTGCTGCTGGCTTTTCTTCGATGGAGACAGCTTGCATTTGCTCGTCAAATTCCACCACGCCAAAGCGTTCTGGATCAGTGACATGATACCCAAATACCGTTGCCCCTTGCTCTTTTTGAGCCGCACGTTGCAGCATTTTAGATAAGCCGCCACCATAGTAGATATTGTCGCCGAGAATCAGACAGACACTGTCATTGCCAATAAATTCTTCGCCAATCAAGAAGGCTTGCGCCAATCCATCTGGGCTTGGTTGAACCGCATATTCGAGATGAATTCCAAGTTCATGGCCATCGCCAAATAATTCTTGAAAGCGAGGGGTATCTTGTGGTGTAGAAATAATCAAAATTTCTTTGATTCCTGCCAACATCAAAACAGACATCGGATAATAAATCATTGGTTTATCATAGATGGGCATAAGCTGTTTAGACGTTGCTTTGGTTAGCGGGTAGAGACGTGTACCTGAACCTCCTGCTAGGATTATACCTTTCATGAAATTATTTCTCCTTTTTTAAAAATTTAAAAATGTTTATTCTAATACTTCTGTCGAAAATAATGATATTTATAACAAAGAATAATATTACTAAAATTGATCTAACAACCATTCTAGCAAAATCACTAACTATAAAATTAAGATTTAAAAACAAAAAAAGCAAAGTAGTTAGTAAGAAAGAAAAATAATAAAAAATCTGTTCTTTAAAAAAATTAACTACTGGTAACTCATTTTTGACTAAGACTACTCTAAATAAAAAAACTAAAAATTCAGTTGATACAATTGCTATGACCGAACCAATTGAACCAAATATAGATGTCAGTACTATTAATAATGGTATACTAGTGATTGCCCCAACCACTAATGGTATTGTATATCCATTATAGTCTCCATTTGCCAGGCTAAACTGGCTGCTGTAAACTCCACCAATTGATATAAAATATACTAAAAATGAAGATAATACCATGTCTGGTACCATACCAGAAAATTCAGTTCCAAAGAACCATGGCACAAAATCTTGAGCGTTTAATATTAATAATAGAGTTGATAGCAAAGCTATTAAGGTCGTATAGTCTAGAGATTTTCGAAAAATATTTATCATTCTATCATTATTTCCATCTTTCTTTAGTCTCGCTAATTTGGGCATAATTATAGTACTAAATGAAACTATTACTGCAATCAAAATTCTAGCTATTTTTTGAGATTGGGTATAGTACGCTAAGGAAACTTGATCAGAAAATGTCCCAACTATTGGTTTATCAACATTAGTATAAATTTGAACAGCGATAACTGAAATTAGTAATTTTAATGATTCGTTTAGATAGGTTTTATTTATTCTGATCTTTATACGTGAGAATTTATTATAATAATTTTCTAATGATACAAAAAAAACAACATTGGAAATTATGGCTCCAAAACTATTTATTGCAATATAAAGATAGTAATCAGATTTATCTTTTACAAAAAGAAAAATACATATTACACTTATCACTTTAATAATCGTATTCCTTATAACAACTTTCTTTATCTCACCAATTCCTATGTAAAACCATGATATATCAAAAAGGTAAGATAATAAATACGGAAAGAATAATAAAAATAGACCAATAAAATTTTCACTTGTAAAGTAAAACCAAATTATATTAAGAACCATTACAGGAAAGAAAGAAATTATCTGTATTATCCATTCGTCATAAAAGGCTTGCTTTCTTTCATCAAAGTTTTTTTGAGCAATTTCTTTCACTCCTTGTTGGTTCTTACCAAAAAGTATTATCGACCCCAAAAACAATATGATGGAAGAGTAGTAACTATAGTCGCCAATGTAGTAAGCTCCAAGTACTCTGGAAACATATGGAATAGTTATAACTGGAACAATTATCATGAAAACCTGATAAAGTGAATTGTAAACTAAATTTGAAAGGACTTTTTTCATGAGTTTCTTCCCTTTTTTATTCTTAAATTAGCCTTTAGTGTTAATTCAAATAAATTTGTTTTAAAAAGAAATTGTTTAAAAAAATTCTTACTATTCAGCAATCTCAATTTTATGTATTTTTTTACAAACAAATCAATTTTCTTTCTATTCATTTTTAATTCTTCAGCGGTTATTTTTAATAGTATCTGTTTTCTATATTCTTGAAATATATTGTGGTAAATAAAATTTATACATAATACATAAAGTTTGTATGAATTATATTTTTTTATAAAATCTAATTGTTCTATTGAATTTTTTATAATATTATTCATATCTTCTGCTTTATAAGAATGGACCATTGATTCATCTCTTTGGTTATAATAATAACAAGCTTTATCATAGAAAAAAATCTGCTTGGAAAAGCCAATAAATTTATAAACCGAAGCACCATCCTCTTTTGTCCTTCCCTCAGGAAATGGTTTATTACCAAAATTAGCTAATAAATATGCTCTTGAAAAAATCACGTTTCTTCCCACAGGACCAATCTTATTCATAAATAGTAACTTCAAAGATGAAAGAGAATCTTTTATACCAGAAAATTCATTAAAATCTTGCAACACTTTTTCTTCTTTATTTTCAAAAACAAATACAAATTTATTTATTACTAAATCAATTTCATCGTTTCCTTTTACTATTGAATCCATTTCATAAAAATAAGAATCCTCAACATAATCATCTGAATCCATAAAAAAAACATAGTCCATTTTTGCTAATTGAAAGCCATAATTTCTAGCCTTGGAAACACCACCATTCTCTTGATACTCTAATCTAAAATTATTAATTTTAGAATTCTTTATCAAGTCAAAAGTGTGGTCTTTTGACCCATCATCTACAAAAATAATTTCAAGATTAGGGTACGTCCACTCAGCAATTTTACTTAATGTTTCTTCAATATATTTCTCAGAGTTATACACTGGTATAATTACGGATATCCCAATCATAATTTACTCCTTCTAAATAAGTAAGTCTTTAACTATTGACTTATAGCTTGCTTGATTGTTACTATAAACTTTCTTTTTAACTTGGCGTACTTTTAAATTAGTTTCACTCATTGGTGTCTCGCAGCTGATTTGATTTTCTATATTGTTTTTAAGGTCATCTATATTCATCGAAATCCAACCTGCAGTATACTCATCAAAATCAAGCGAAAAACCTCTTTCCTCGCTAATATAATTATTGATGTCCGGAACATAGTAGTGAACTGGCTTGTCAAAAAAAATAAAATCAAAAGAAATACTTGAAAAATCAGTAATCAGAATATCAATTCTTGATGTAAGAATATTTAAATCGAAAGTTGCAGGTAACATTATTGTTTCTACATCATCAAAATTATCAATATTATTCTTTTTGTCAGCCATATGTTTTTTTTGGACCCAAATCACATTATTTTCTTTTAAAAACTTTCTGAAATTGTCGTTTTGTATAGGATTAGGTATAATAGAATTTGTCTCTCTAAAAGTAGGAACAAAGAGTAAAACTTTTTTTTTCGTGTCACTCATTTTACCTAATATTAGCTCTTCACTTTTAACTAATTCTAAACACTCACAATTTCGAGGATATGATGAGATAATGATGTTGGTACTAGAGAGACTAAAAGCTTCTGAAAAAATTTCACCAATACGGTTATTTGTGGCTAGCATATAATAATTGTTCCAGTCCCCTGATACCTTAATATAATTATTGAAAAATCTATTGGATTTTATTATCTCTATAATTTTATTTAATAAAGTATTATCACGATTGTAGTCGTTATTTTTAGCAATTCTTCCAATTCCTTTTAATGGAATTCCATGCCACAGTTGGATTTTTTTTGCCCCAAGTGAAAGCTCTCCTAGAATATCCCCTTTATAACTTTTAGTTTTAAAAGGTACATTACAAACCACATGAGTTCCTGATTTCAAATGGTAATAATAACTATGCAAACTATGGATATTATATGCTCTATATCCTAAATTATTCAATTCTTTCAAAATCTCATGATTTCTGGTGACCCATATCACTTTTTTATCTGAGCTTTTATGCATATATTGAAATAAGTACCTCGAATTATCAGAAAATGTTTCACCCATCCAGGAGCCGAATAATATTATATTTTTATCTCTTTTTATAAAAAAATTCAAAGTAAATACAATAAAGTTCAAAATAATATTTAAGCTAAACTTATATAAATAGAACACATCTACTCCCCTACTTCCGTCAGTGATTTTCTATATTCAAAATATACAACAGCTATTAGTATAAAACCAGTTGAAGTAAACAAAAAAGGATCAAAATAGCACTTAAACAAATATAGGGAAAATGAAAGTGCCAACCAAATAAACCTCCTGTCTGTTATAAGACGGTATATTGGTTTAATGAGAAAAGCAATAAAAGGGATTAATCCGATGAGTCCAATTTGTCTCAATAATTCAATATAACTTAGTTCAGATTCATTGATTAATTCATTTCTTGCATAACTAAAATAGGATGTTCGTGCTCCCATACCAAATATATAATTTTCCCAAGAATTATTCATAGCTATTTTTATTGATTCTAAATTTAATGTCCTTATTTCATCTCCTTGACTTTTTGCCCAATTAATTATAGTTACTTTTTCATAAAAACTGCTTCCGTACAAAATAATAAGCATTGTTAGTCCTAAAACTAACAATGGTTTAAATAACCTAATACTTTTATCAAATAAAACGTATAATAAAATCATTACAATCCCTAAATAAATATTCGCCCGTGTTCCTGACAAGATTAATGCAAGAAAGTTTAATCCAGCAAATGCATATTTTTTTTGAAAAAGATAATAGGAAAAAGAAATCAATACCAAAGGCGATGCATTTAAAAAGATTACATAGTGAAAAATAGCATATGGAGAAACACTTATTTGTGCCTCTCCCGCATTATTTAAAAACATCAAAATAGGATTATTATTGATCCCCAATAAACCAATTTTATCTAATAAAGCACTGATGACAATTATATAAGATATAATGTTTAAAATGTAAATGAAATATTTCAACAAGTTGATTCCTCTAGACTCACAAATCGGAATCAATAAAAGGTAGCTGAAAACATAAAAAAACTTTATCATTTCTACCCAATTTTGATTATTAAAAGAGGATAAGATAAACAATATTACAGGGAAGAAAATCATGTAAAATGTGTAAAACAGATTCTTTTTCTTTGTTAGAAAAGCGAGTATTTTATTTATATTAAAAAAAATAACACAAACAAAGCTCAGCAGTTTTAATTTTAAAGAATCTGCCGGTGTTACTAAAGCAAAAAAAAGAAAAAACACAACCATATATTTATTTAAATCATCAATGGTAATTTGTTTATTAATTATCTTATTCATTTATACCTCTATCCTAATATTTTCCTAACAAAAATAACAAACTTATATTGAGTCTCTCCAATAATGATCTCGTACTTAAAGGATTGCCAAAAGCCAAACTAATTCTCTGTACAATGTCTTGTTTATAATGGATAATTTGCAGTAATAAATTTTTATTCTCATCAGTTAGGGCTTCTCCATAGTTCAAATATAATTCGTTTGCCCAGTTTAACCGAATATTTTTTTTGTCAAAAAATCCATTAGTCTTAATTTTATCAATTATGTTTCTATTGTCACCTACAACATTATTATTGTGCTGGCGATAACTAATATGTGGGGTTCCATCATAATATACTCGACCATTAATTCCTGTACATACCATATATAAGAGGTGATCATGGAGTAATTCTTTTGAAATGCATTTATATTCTTCGGTGTTAATATATATTACGTCTCTAAACTTCTTATTAAATACCATTGTACATCCAACTGCATTATTCTTTATTAATGTTCTACTGAAAGGAAAAGCTCCTTTTTCAAAGGAATCTTCTCCTATTATATTTTTATGATTATCAACTAATCTTGTTTTCCCAATATATATTGAGGCACAATCGCTAGTTTCTTCGAGTTTGTTAATGGCGGAGATTATTTTATCAGCATCCCAAATATCATCTTGGTCACAAAAACAAAAATATTCAGCATCGTCATCTGATAATTCAATTAATTTTAAAAAACTCATCTTTACTCCAACATTTTGACAATTTATAACAGAGATATTATCGCTTGCTAGCGAATTTATAAAATCATTATGAGATCCATCATTTCTAATAATTATTTTAATACTTAGTGGGCCCATTTGATTATTTATGCTGTTTAACAATTCATTAATATACTCTTCTCCGTTGTAATACGATAATAAAACATTCACCTTTATTTTTTTCATTTAAAATATCCCCATTAAAATAGATAGTTTGAAAAGAAGATTTATTCTAGATACATTGGAGTTATATCTGCTATTTCTAATCAAATTGAATTTATTTCGCAAATTCTTTTTATAATTCAATAGATTAAGAATGCTCACCCTATTATTTTCATTGAGGACATCTTTATAGTTATTCCAAACGGATTGTGCTTGTCTAAGACGCTCATTATCATTTTTTATACTCAGAAATAACCGTTTCCAGTGCTTAAGTTCAAATTTATTGGAAAATCCAACTGTATTATTTCCATGTTGTCGATATGCCATAGTAGCTTCGTTATCAATAATTAAATTTCCAGAGTAAGCTTGCAAAGTTAATAATGTCCAAAAATCATGCATTCTCATATAGTCGGGATTTGATAAATCCAGTTTTTCTTTTAAATTTCTATTAAAAACCATAGTACATCCTGAAGGTGAGATACCCATTAAAGTTTTTTCCATCGTTATTTTGCCATATTGATTTAAATCACGAGTAAATATAACATCTAAATTTTTATCAACAACATCATATGTGGAGCAATACAATGAAACTTTTTCATTTGATACCTCACTAAGTTTCAAACACGCTTTTTCTAATTTGTCTGAGTACCAGACATCATCCTGATCAGCGTATGCATAAAATTCAGTATCGAAAGGGCATTTTTTTAGCGCAGTTAAAAAGCTTTGTGCAGGACCCAAATTTTTTTGGTCTGCAATGATTTCTATAGGATATTTATTTTTTAACTTATTAAGGATATTTAGTGTATTATCACTAGAGTTATCGTCTCGAACAAATAAATTCACTTTGCAGTTTTTCTGAAGGAAAATGCTTTCGATTTGTTCTTCAATAAAACGTTCTCCATTATAAGTGGACATTATTACGGATACATTATACATACATACATTTCCTTTACATAGTAGAATAGATTTTAGTCATTATTTTATTTACTTCTTGAATTGTATACTTCTGAGAAATTGATATACAATTCTTACTCATAATTTTTTTTTGGTGAGATGTTAATGAAACCCATTGCTTTAATTTTTCTCTTAATTCACTTATATCCATAGGATTTTTTATTGTAAAACCTGTTACACCATTTTCAGTATAATCTTTAATTCCTCCTATATATGAAGAAATAAGAGGAACACCAGCTGACATTGCTTCTAAACCAGCTAGTCCAAGTCCTTCTCTTTTGGAAATAAAAATAGACAAATCAGAAATCTCTAAATATGGCTGTATATTACCTTGATATCCTATGAAATGAACTCTATCTTCCATATTATATTCGCGCACAGCTCGTTTTAAAACATCAAGTTCTTCTCCCGTTCCGCATACTATATAATGATAGTTAAATTTCAGATCATGTAATGCTTTAATTGCAGTAATATGATTTTTCCGTTTACTTAGTTCTCCTATCGAAATTATTACCAAATCGTCATAATTAATACCAAGACTAACTTTTAAATTTTCCTGATCTTTATTTGTTGCCATTGTTTTATCAATTTCTTTTATTCCAACACCGGGTATCTTTATTACATTTTTTGCATGAAATGTTTTTGCGACTTGAAAATCTTCATTATTAATTGTAAGCAGAATGTCTGTATATCTAGATAAGAATCTCTCAATTGGATAAAATAAAATCCAATTTTTGACTGGTCCTCCTTTAAAAAAATGAAATCCGTGTGCTGTATATATTACTTTAGAATTTGAATTTCTGAATGCTAATCTTGTAAGCGCTCCGCCAATAGGAGAATGACAATGAACTAAATTATAGTTATTCGTTGCTAATTGCTTTAACACTTGATAACACTCTTTATCTTGTTTTAAAGTACCAATTCCTCTAGGGAAATCTATTTGAATACAATTAACATGTTTCTTCTGCAATTTTTTTTTCAAATTATCAACAATTTCATTTGTGATTGTTCCTGGATTTTCAAAATTTGTAGCAACATCTACTGAAAAACCTAGATTTATAAGAATTTGAATATTTTCTAAGTTGAATTGTTCTATCATGGAAGCAACTGAAGCAACTATTAATGCTTTTTTCATACGGAAAACTCCTTAAAAGTAACTATTTTTCATAAACTAGACTTCCAAAAGCCTTGTTAACTAATTTTCCAATTCTTCCAGGAAAATATCCTAAAAGATAAATAAACCAATTCAACCATGAAAACAAGTAAATCTTTTTTCCATTTTTAAGTGCAAGATCTCTAACCATATAACTTGTCCTAACATAATTTTCATCCTGCGGGAAAAACACCCCGTTATCCGAGGAGTCGACTCTAAATTTGATAAATTCACATAATCTGTCAATGTTTAGCATTGATCGTTCATTTTTGATGTTTGGAAAAATTGGCAGCTTATTGGCAATTTTTACTAATTGTTGATAGTTCCCTTTGCTGTTTGGTCCGTAAATCATAGGCGGTCGAATAATTGCGAGATGAAAATTTTCGCTTTGAAGTAATGTTAATTGTTTTTCAGCCTGCCATTTACTGTCCCCATAAAAATTAGATGGCTTTGGTTCAGTTTCGGGTGTTATTACCCTTTTTTTATTGATATTTGTTTCTTCACCATAGATGATAATTGAACTCATATAAATAAACTGTCCAATTCTTCCATTTAAATCATTCTTATACTTTTTAGCTGTTTCAACAGCTAAATCACAATTTACTTTATAATAAAGTTGTTTGGTTTCTTCACTTACTTTTGAAACATCAGCATGAGCTATTCCAGCTACATGAAAAACAGACTCATAATGAGAAAAATCTTTTGCTTTCCAAAGGTCGCCATGCATATCCAATGTATCGATTTGGTACTCATCACCAAACTGCTTCATCCAATTCTCGAAAGAGGTGCCAATGTAACTGTTCGCGCCAGTTATTAAAATCCGTTTCATTCCACATCCTCCTTCTTCATCGTTCCGGTACCACCTTCGACGACACCATCACTTTTAAATACAGAGGTAATCGTTCCAAAGAAACATTTAACATCCATTCCAAAACTAAGGTGTTCTGTATAATACCCATCAAGCTTAGCTTTTTCCTGTATCTCTAGCTCATCACGTCCACTGATTTGAGCCAGTCCAGTCAATCCTGGACGAATGTCATTTGCCCCAGATTTATCTCGTTCTTCAATCAAATCGTATTGATTCCATAATGCCGGACGCGGACCAATCACTGCCATATCACCTTTTAGAATATTAAAAAGCTGCGGCAATTCATCTAAACTAGTTTTTCGCAAGAATTTCCCAACTTTTGTGATAAAAAAATCAGGATTCTCTAACAAATGAGTCGGCATTTCTTTTGGAGTATCAACTTTCATCGTGCGAAACTTGTAGATATTAAAATGACTTTTGTCTCTACCAACTCGCTTTTGTTTGAAAATAATCGGTCCTTTTGAATCTACTTTAATTGCTAGACACAAGATCAAAAAAATCGGGGAAAGAATGATTATCCCTGCTAAGGACAGCAAAAAGTCGATCCCTCGCTTTACCCTATCTTTGTACACTTGATCCACTCCTATTTATTTGAAGCATTGGCAAAAGCAACAACATCTTTTGCTAGCTGTTTGTCATCATCAGATAATTGTCCAACGAATTCCATGACTTCTGCTATTGAATAGCCAGTGATATTGCCAACAAAAATTTTCTCAAACACAGCTTCATCGTTTCGTTCTTTATCTAATAGCAGTTCTTCATAGAGTTTTTCCCCAGGACGAATCCCGGTCTCAATAATTTCTATCTCATCTTCACTATAACCGCTCAATCGGATCATATTTTTAGCCAAATCAATGATTTTGACTGGCTCACTCATATCTAGAATAAAGATTTCTCCACCTTTAGCCAAAGCTCCTGATTGAATTACCAATCGGCTGGCTTCCGGAATCGTCATAAAATAGCGTGTCATGCGAAAATCCGTGATGGTAATTGGTCCGCCATTTGCGATTTGTTCCCGAAACACGGGAATCACACTTCCTCTAGAACCTAACACATTCCCAAAGCGGACAGCCGAAAATTTCGTACATCCTGCTTCATTTAATCCGGTAACGATCATTTCGGCGATTCGTTTCGTCGCTCCCATGACATTCGGAGGATTATTTGCTTTGTCAGTTGAAACCATAACGAAGTTTTTTACTTTGGCTGCTTTAGCAGCTTCTGCCACATTTTTAGTTCCGTAGACGTTGTTTTTAACAGCTTCTCTTGGATTGTATTCCATCAATGGCACATGTTTGTGGGCCGCAGCATGATAAACAATTTCTGGTTGATAATCCTCCATAATTGCAAAGATTTTCTTACGGTCTTGGATGTCTGCAATGATAGGAACGATTTCCGTAACACACTCTGAGTAGTTGTTTCTTAATTCGCGATCAATTAAATAGATTGAGTTTTCTCCGTGACCCAGTAACAATAGCCTACGAGGGTTGAAGCGGATTACTTGACGACAAATCTCTGAACCGATTGATCCCCCGGCACCTGTCACTAGGATCGTTTTTCCTGTGATTTGATCTTTGATGGCATCAATGTCCAACTGGACTTCATCTCGTCCTAATAAGTCAACCACATCGATTTCTTTTAAGCGAGAAAGATTGATTTTTCCTGAAGCGACTTCTTCCATTGACGGCATACTATTCACTTTTACATGTAACGGCTCGATCAAGTCAAAGATCTCACGAAGCTTTTTCCGGGAAAGAGATGGAATCGCGATAGTGACCATAGCAATTTCATATTTTTCAACTAGTTCTGGTAAATCTTTGATAGAGCCAAGTACTTTCTTGCCAGAAAGATAGGTGTGTCTTTTGTTGGGATCATCATCAATGAACCCAACGACATTAATGTCCCCTGCAGTTTTTGAGCCTAGTAAGCTATTATAGAGAATTCGGCCACCCTCGCCGGCCCCGAGAATCAAGGTATTCTTTACTTCTTCACTCGTTATACAGCGGCTGTTTTTCTTCTCAATGTACAATCGCCAAACTAATCGGCTAGCAATAATAAAGAACATCGAAAGAAAGTATGTTGAGACTACTAGTCGCATACTATAATTTTCTTTACTAAAAAAAAGAATAATGATCGTTGCAAATGAACTTAATGTCAACGCTAAAAAGATAGCGATCATTTCTCGCAGATTCGTGTAACGATTGATTCTGGAAAAAACGCGGAAAATCCAACCAAATAGCCAGTATAAGACAATTGAAAGGACAATTGAAATTTGCATGAAATCCAATGGAATACTAACAAATGGTTTCATAAAATAATACGAAGCAATATTGGCAAAAACCAATAAGATGCTGTCCACTAGAATCAACGTGGCTATTTTTCTTCTTCTTGTTAACTCAAACAACCCAAAAGCCCCCTAAAATAACCCAAACTTTTTCTTTTTTATCATTGTGTATTCTGGATAATCGATTTGATCCCCATTTATCAAATCTTTCGCCACTTGTTTCATTAAAGTTACTTTATTTGGATCAAAATCTTTGGCGATTTGCTCATAAGCCTCTTTCATATAAAAAGTCCGTTTCTTGACTCCGTGAGCATCTGAAGCTACCATCTGAACCAAATTGTATTCAACCATTAATTTGGCCGTTTTTTGTATGTCTTTTCCAAAGACTCCCATATAGCTTGGAGCCGTCAATTGTGCTAAGCACCCCATTTCTAGGAATGGAATCAAATTATTCGGATCTTTTCTAAAATAGGCGTTTCGCTCTGGATGCACGATAACTGGTGTCTTTCCAAGACTCTTCAACTCAAAAAAGACTTGTTCGGAATAAGTTGGTACTTCCATTGTAGGAAATTCTATCAAAATATACGTATCGTCCAGATCCGTAAATAAAATCTCATCATTACGAATATCCTCAATTAAATCTCCTGTTATCCGTACCTCTTGTCCTTCTAATACGGTCAACGGCAAATTTCGTTGGTCTAATTCTGATTGCAAAGAAGAGACCAACGAAATAACGTCAGATTTTGGATTGTGATATTTCCCGTTGTTGTGATGTGGCGTACACAGGATGTGAGTGATTCCTTGACTAATGGCTTTTTCTGCCATCGCAATACTTGCTTCCATCGTTTCGGCACCATCATCGATACCAGGTAAAATATGACAATGTAAATCAATCATTTCGTTCGTCTCCTAATTCATTAATTCCCGTAATAATAGTAATAGCCTGAATCTTTGTTATTCTCTGCCCCGTTGTAGACTACCCCTAATACGCGAGCTTGCACCATATTCAATAATTCTTTTGCCTTTGTTAATGGCTCTTTGCGGGAAACATTTTCGCGCACAACGAGAATCGTCCCATCTGCTTTGGAAGCCATGATCTGGGCGTCCGTTACTGCCACTACTGGCGGCATATCAAAAATCACGATATCATAGAGTTTCTTTGCTTCCGCCATCACTTGGTTCATTCTAGATGATCCCAATAATTCCGAAGGGTTTGGTGGTTTAGGACCACTTGGTAAAATGGAGAGATTGTCGATCACTGTTTGTTGGGCTGCCTCAGCTAGATTCGTTGAAGTGCTCAAAACTGTACTAACGCCCACATTATTCAGTAAATTAAACGTTTTGTAGACGGTGGGTTTCCGCATATCTGCATCCACTAACAATACTCGTTGACCTGATTTTGCAAAGACCACTGCTAGGTTAGCAGATGTGGTCGATTTGCCTTCTCCTGGTCCCGAAGAAGTGACGACTAATGTTTTTATTTGTTGATCCGCTGAAGACGCAAATTGAATATTGGTTCGAATCGTCCGATATTGCTCTGAAATAGGAGAAGAAGGATCCACTAAAGTGATCAGACTTACTGCATGGGTTTGGGTCCCTTTACGTTCTTGTTGTTTAGCCATGTCTCTTCCTCCTATACTCTCGAACGGCTGCGACGAGATTCCGTCGTTTTGTCATTCGTTGGTTTCTTCAAAGTTGGTCTTGTTGGTTTCTTTTGGATCGTCGCATTTAATTCTTTTTGCGACATTTGAGGTACAGTCCCTAAAATCGTATAGCCAATCGTGTCGGTAACAAATTTGTCGTCTTTTACGGTACGATCTAATAATTCAAATAAGAAAGCAAGTCCGACACCGACCATCAGCCCCAGCACTAATCCAATAGCTAAATTTAATTTATTATTTGGCGATACCGGTGATGTGCTGGCAACAGCACTTGAAATGATGGAAATTTTGTCCACATTCATGACGTCTTTGGCATTTTCCTGAAAGACTAGTGCTGTGGTGTTGGCAATTTTTTGTGCGGTCACAGCATTCGGATTGGTTGCTTGAATCGAAAACATTTGGGAATTTTGAGATTGATTGACTGAAATCGCGTCTTTGATTTCTCCAGCCGTCATTTTGACATTGCTTTCTGATTCCAGACGATCTTTGACTTCGTTCAATACTAAGTCACTGACAATCATGTCTTTATACGTATTGATCATTTGCAGATTGGTATTGACATCATTGACATTTGCGGTTTCCGATTGCGGCAGTGTCACGATCAATTGGGCTTGTGAACTATACTTTGGTGTGATCACAAAGAAGGTTGCAATTCCTGCAAGTGCCAAGCCGGCAAACATGGCAATAATGATTGAAGCCAAGTGTTTTCGCAAGACTTCAAATATCTCTTTTAAGCTAATTGTTTCTTCCATTTCTTCTCCACTTTCTTATTCATTCTCTAGGTTTAATTGTTCTTTCAGTTCTGTTTGAACTCGATTCAGTTCTTCCTCACTAACCCGTTGGTAGGAAATGCCATCTTGCATGAAGCCTTCCCCTTTAAGTTGATCTTGTTTGATCGTTTTGAAAGCATCCCGATAATCCAATGCAATCGTCCGCATATTATCAAAACTCATATCTGTCTTCATATTGCTTTCGACAGCACTCAAGATATCTTGGTATTTGCTGACACCATCAAAGCTCAACACTTTCTTAGCAATTCCCTCAACGATTTTGCGTTGTCGTTCTTGACGGCCATAATCGCCATTGGGATCTTCATGCCGCATACGGGAATACGCCAATGCTTGATCGCCATCTAGAGTGATTTTTCCAATCGTGAAATCATAATTGTCTTGACTAAAAGTCAGGTCGTTATTGACCTCAATGCCTCCCACGGCATCTACCAATTCTTTCAGACCGGCCATATTGATTGAGATGTAATGATCAACGGGGATATCTAAATATTTTTGCACGGTATCCATCGACATTGCAGGACCACCAAATGCATAGGCATGATTGATTTTGTCTTTCGTACCATGACCGACAATGTCCACATAAGTATCCCGAGCAATACTAACGATCGTTGTTTGTTGCTCTTCTGGACTAACCGTCGCTACCATCATCGTATCTGAACGGCCTTGATCGACACGTCCCAAGTCCCCAGTATCGATCCCCATCAATAGAACTGAAAAGGACTCTTGTTTTTTTAAATCAACAGGATTTTCCCGTTTCTTTTCATCTTGTGAACGCTCCACTGATTCATAGGTCTTTTGGATCGAACCGGAAAGATCCATGTATAACTTGGCGCCGATTCCTACCACACCGATCACGAGCACTGCAACGATTCCAAAAATAATCAAAAAAATCTTTTTTCCTTTTGACATAATTATTCCTCCAGTTGGCTCTTCCTATCAATAATAGGATTCTGAATCTGTCTCTGAACTATCCGTCATACTATCTGAATAGCCATCACCAGTCGTTGCCGTATCTGTTGTATTACCGTAATAACCAGCATAGCCCATTTGTGAAGCAACGGTTTCTGCAAGCTTGGTATATTTTTCTTTCAAGTCTTTATTGCGAATTTTGCTGATGCTGTCAACGGCTGATAAGTAGTTCTCGTAGGTCACTGCATCCGTCACTTTATCGTCTTTAAGCATACGATCAAATTCTTTTTGCAGTTTTGTCACGCGATCAAGTTGAGCATCTGCAAAACCAAGGTATTCTTTCACTAACGCTGTCCATTTGTCATCCTCAAAAAAATTCAAGTTTTCACGAATGCTGCCAACGTCAGTCTCTTTCAGATCTTTTTTGATGATGACGTCATTTTCGGCTTTCTGCCAGTTGGAGACGCCTTTCGTGAAGAGCTTATCGGTTGCTTCTTGGATTTTTTGCTTTGCTTCGATATCCTTCAATTCATCGTCAATGGCTTGTTTCTGCTTTTGGATCTCTTTTGCATCTGCCGGCAATGCATTCTCTTCGATGCCGTATTCTTCACCAGATACTTTGATCATGGACAACTTTCCGACGAGCTGGCTGATATCATCAGCGGTGATGCCCGCTTTTAAGAATGTTCGATCCTCATTGAGATAAAGGCTTGCGACCTCCTTCTTCAATGATGCAATACTGTCGGTCTCACTGGCGATCGCAGTTTGCGCATATTCTACCCGCTGCTGGTATTGTCGCTGATTGTTCTGGCGATACCCAACCAAACAGATGGCAACGGATCCAACACCGACTGCCACAACGGTCAAAGTCTTAAGTAACGGCTTTCCCATGAACACACTCCCTAAATTATTTGTGCTTTATAAATTTATCTTTTCAATCAAGAAAAGCAAATTTGCTCAATTCTAGTTAATTATAAGAGAAAATTGAAATTAAATAAAGGTAATTTACCAAGTTTTTGCATCATTAAGAACAATGTTTTTGCAAAAATTGTGATTTAACTTGAATAAAACAGCGATCTCTTTTATATAAAAAAACACCCAAAAATATACATTTTGTTATTTAATTCCTGACGATCAATTTTTTCATTAAAAGAATTTCATTCTCTTTTTCATCTTCCTGCAGGCATTCGTTAAGGTATATCCCTTGTAATAAAACTAGCATCATGAACAGCGAGAAAAATCACGATTTTGTTTCTTAAAGGAATCTTGGATGTTTGCAATTATTTTTGAGTCTTTTTTCAATCTAGTAATTAAAAAATTTAAATAGTTGAAAAAACCATTTTTTACTCATTTAATTTTCTATTTTTAAGTGCTCGCTTTGATCTGTTTTTATAAACCACCTTATTTTTCAATATTCTATTCTTTGAAATGGGAAGGTGTCTGTTCTTTTTCATCTGGTTTTTTTGCCAATAAATGACTGCAAAAGAATGGTTTATTGGCAATTCATGTCAATTTTTTCACCGTTTGATGAAATACGTGATTTGTTATTGCGATTCTAACTTCATTAAGATAGCTATAGACAGATTCAATTCTTTAATTGGAAAATGAAAGGAGCAAACCAGTGAGAGAGCTTCAGATGAAATTCGTTACGAATACTGCAACGATCCGTTGGATGCGCATTCTCGACTTATTTGAGTTAGAGCCGCTTTGCTCTACTCGTGCACTGGCAAAGGCTTCCTCAAGTACAACGCGAACGATTGTGACTGATATCACAGACATGAAGTCCCATTTCAAGGATGCCCTCCATATCGATTCGTCCCACAAGGGCTATATTTTCACCGTATTGAACCCGACGAAGTACCTCGCAGCGAAACGAGCACTGATTACTGACGAGATTCTTTTCCATATTGTCGAGAGTATTTTTCAGCATGAAGAAATGCGTTCTTCAGAATGGGCAGAAAGATATCATATCTCTGAGAGTACGGTTCTTCGTTACTTGAGAAAAGTACAACCTGTTCTTCGCGACTACCACTTGCAGCTGGATTATAACCCAATCACATTCATTGGCGATGAAATGGATATCCGTAAATTTTTTCATGATTTTTATTATGAATCAGAAATCACGGCACACACGATCTTTCCCCCTATTGCGATTCACGACATCACCGTCAAAGCTTTTTCTGACTGCCAGCGAACCAACAAGCAAGCCTGCTCATTTGGAGAGCTCAATTATTATTTGTACATAACCCTTGAGCGCTATTGCGGGGGACACACAGTGAAACTACCAAAAAAAATCAGCAAACTGTTTTCAACTAAAGAAGATTTCAAAGAATTTGCGGAAATCAATCAGCATATCTTTGAACACTACCAACAAAGACTGCCCCAAGAAGAGATTCTCTATCTCTTTCTGTTGGTTTGGAGCCGGCGTTCGATTAGTGACGTTACTGGTGAGGAAGTCTTCTGCCAAAAATACAATCAGTGGGCAGAAATCACTCAGCTGGCCAGTGATTTTGTAGCTACCTGTATTCCTGAAACCAAAAATTCCTCCCGCGATCATATCTTGATCGAATCTTTCTTTACCGTAGCCAAAATCAAGCAGTTGCTCTCCCCTTTGTTGAATCATAATATTGCCGATGTCAATCTTTACGCCCAGCGCTTGTTTTCTGAGTCTTATCAAAAATGTCGGAATTTTCTCACAGAAAATCCATTAGCTGTTGCTACTTGGAATAAAAAGAGTTTATCCCATTTAAGCGCCAGTCTGACGATCTATTTGGAATCTATCAAATCGCTTTATTGGCATACCAAAAAAAATGTTGCTTTCTTATTTGAAGGCTCATATATTCTCTGTCAGTATTTAAAAAGCAAATCGATGCATTACTTGCATAGCTCAAAAAACTTTTTCTTTCCTGATTCAAATGAATTGTCACCTGATTATTTAATGATGAATCACATTGATCTCGTGGTAACAAATTACACAGAATATGTTTCCGATTATGCTAATGACATTGATTGTTTGATTTTTAAAACTTTCCCTGACAAAAATGACTGGAATAAGCTAGCCAAATGTCTCAATCCTCATATGAATGCTTAAGAGCACTTCCGACTATGACAGGGGAAGTGCTCTTAAGCGTCTATTGCTTGCCTAATCATAAGACAGCAACGCCCCTGAGAACGTATCAATACTCTTTTTTCTGGTTCTTTGGTACAGTTTAGGTGTATTTAAGTCGAATCAAATTTGGGAGGATCTTTCATGGAGAAAATCATTCTGATCGGAAATGGGGATGTAGGTTCGAGTTACAGTTTTGCATTAGTCGCTCAAGGAATTGGCAATGAAATTGGTATTATTGATTTAGATAAGGCAAAAGCAGCGGGTGACATTCAGGATTTAAATCATGGCTTGGCATATGTTGGTCCCAAAACACTATATGTTGCTGATTATGAGGATTGTCGAGATGCAGATCTTGTAGTGATCACCGCTGGTGCAGCACAGCTGCCCCATGAAACACGACTGGATTTGACGAAAAAGAATGCTCAGATCATGAAAAAGATCGTGAAATCTGTTATTGCTAGCGGTTTTCAAGGGATCTTCTTGATTGCTAGTAATCCAGTAGATGTTTTGACTCACTATGTCAAAAAAATCACTGGCTTTCCCTCTCACAAAGTGATTGGTTCTGGAACTTCTCTCGATAGTGCGCGCTTGCGTAATGCGATTGGCGAGCAGTTGACCATTGATCCACGGGATATTCAGATTTACGTCTTAGGGGAACATGGTGATACCCAATTTCCAGTCTGGTCCCATGGCAATATTGGTGGCTTAAGTGTTCACGAGTGGCTGGAAAAACACCCAAGTTTTTCGGAGCAAGATCTCGGCCTGATTGCAGAAAAAGTGAAAAATGCCGCTTATGACATCATTGCTGCCAAAGGTTCGACACATTATGGGATAGCAATCTCGCTGGCTAGGATCACCCGCAGTATTTTAAAAGATGAACATGCAGTACTGCCGGTTTCTGTACACTTAGAGGGACAATATCAAGCAACCGATGTCTGTATTAGTTCCCCTGCAATCGTCAATAGTCAAGGCATTCGCGAAATTATTGAAATGCCTCTCAATGAGTCCGAGCAACAACAAATGTACGATTCCATCCAAACATTGAAAACGATGCAGGCACAGCTGCAGGAATGAAACGAGCTTTTCTAGATGATGCTTTTACCCACTAAATAAAAAAGCGTATCTTGTCCACCATCAATCATGAATGATGGTAGGGTTACAAGATACGCTTTTTCGTTTATTAGTCTAGAATCGTTACTTTTACTTGACGTCGGCCCCATTGCAGACATTTGGCTACATTATCAAAGTGGACATCAATGATATTTCCTTTGATCGCGCCTCCTGTATCTAGCGCTAGCGCCACGCCATATCCTTCAACATTCACCAAGGTACCTAATGGGATCACACTTGGATCGACTGCGACCGCCATTGGATTGCTGCGAAGATCTGTGCCGCTGGCAGTCAGGTGGCTAGCACCTTTCTCTGCATAAGAATATGCGGTTGATTCCATGATCATTGTCTTGCCGCTGGAAGGTGTGTTGCTACCCGAATTGTTGGAGCTGTTATTCGAGTTGTTTGAACTATTATTCGTCGAACTGCTGCTCGTATTGCTTGAAGCTGAATTGCTGCTTGAACTGCTGTTTGATTGCGCGCTCTCACTTGAAGATGACGACTCTTGACTTGAGCTTTCACTCGCTGCTTTTGCCGCTGCCTTCGCTTCTTTTTCTTTAGCTTCTTGTTCGGCCGCTTCTTTGGCTGCTCTTTCTTTGGCTGCTTTTTCAGCAGCTATCCGAGCTTCTTCTGCTTCTTTGCTGGAAGCAATCTTTGCTAAGGTCGATTCGTTTTCTTTCAACTGTGTCTGCAAGTTGGCGATCTTACTATCCAACTCTTGCGCCTGTGCTTCCAAAGAGGATTGATCCTGCTGTAAGGATTCTTTGGTAGACTCGGCTTTTTCTTGCAGAGACTCTAATTTTTCTTTTTCAGATGTCAACGAGTCGATTTTTTCTTTTTCTAGATTTTGGAGCATTGTCATGGCGTAAGCCCGGTTGATGAAATCTTGGATATTGGAAGATTCCAACAAGACTGTCCAATCTCTAGTTACTCCACCGTTGACCTGAATGTCTTTCATTCGTTCTGCAACTACAGCTTCACGTTTTTCAATCGTTTCTTGAGTTGCCTTTATTTCTTCTTTGGTTTGTGCCAACGTTTCTTCATTGTTAGCGATTTGTGCTTTTAATGCTTCAACCTCGCTGTATTTATTATTGACATCGGTCAAAGCGATTTGTACTTCTGTACTGATTTGCTGACTTTGCTGCATAACGGCACTTTCTTTCTCTTTCAATGATTCCAGAGATTCAGCCTGCGCAAAGATCGGCGAAACGATACCTGCCGCAAAGACTGCGACGACCATGGTACGTAATTTCTTTGCCTTCAAAAAAATTCCCTCACTTCTCACTATGGTTTCCAACGCTTATTATTATACAAATTCTGGGGGCAAGATATATTGCAACTCTTTTACAATTTATTACAATTTTTAGCCAAAGTGGGGGAAATAAGAGTCTATTAAAAAATAATTCACGTGAAAGTGGGAAATCAGAGCCTTGAAAAGGCTTTTTTTCTTGTAACACTCTTGTAACATTACTCTCTCTTCTTACGTAATTCTTCCACAAACCGCCGTAAGTCTTGAACATTGGTAATCTCATTGATTTGCAGTTTTTGAAAGTTTTTTAAAAGTCTTCGCTGATGAAAATTCAGCTTCGGTAACGTTTCACGCAATTGCTGCCAATCGATTGGCAGTTCAGAAATACGTTCCTGCCAATTGTTTTTCTTTTGTTCCAAACTTTCTGATAAAGTGGCTTTCTGCTGTTCAATAGCACGATCCAGTCGTTGAACCGTTCGTTGAAAAGCAGCAAGATTAGCCAATGTATAGCCCATATCCCACGACATCGCCATCAACAATCCAACAGGTAGATAAAAACTGAATCTTTCAGCCAACATTTGGACAATGATCAACATTTGCGGATGAACGATGCGGACGATCAAGACACAGCAAATGCCCCAAAAGATTGAAATTGGGACAGCCACGCGACCATTGATATTCAAAAAAACATTGTGGTAATCCCACCATGAAGCATGAAACAGTTTTTCTAATAAAAAGCTCGTCACGTACTCTAATAAGGTCACTAAAACAGCTGCTGCAAAAAAGAGCAGCAGCAATTGGTTATGTAACGGTCGCAGTAAATACAAGACACCTAAAATTCCAAAGCCATAAATAGGAGTGATCGGTCCTACCAAAAATCCTCGATAAACAAAATGTCTGGCTTTTATCGAGCAGTAAACCGTTTCCCACAGCCACCCCACAAAAGAATACAAGAAAAACAGCAAAACGATCTGAGTAAATTCAGTCATGGAAATCTCTCCTAACGAATGGAAAATAACTTTTTTGGAAAAGCATTATAAAAGAGCAATATAATAGTAGAAAACTTTTCTTTCTTATTCCAGTATACGCTTCGTTTGTCGTTAAAGAAAAGATTTGCGTTAATCTGATCGAGTCATCTGCCCTTTCCAAAAAGGATCGAGGGATGTCCTGTATCTGTTAAATTGTAACCGCACAATTCTTTTGTATAGGTGCTATGATCTAGTTCGATATTCTCGATGATTTCTTCCTCTGAAAAACCTTGGAAATCAAATTCGCTGATATAGCTTCGCAAAAGGACCAATTTGGCATCGAGTAAGATGATTTGTTGTACACTTGTCCAGAAATCTTCCTCAGATTCTTCACGAACAATTCTTTCTACTTCTGCTTCCGTCACTTGCCAGTATCTATGAACCAATGGCAGACGTTCCTTCATCACTGCAAAATCAATATTCCCACGCATCTTTCGCAAATACTCTTTGACATCTGGATAAAACATCCACTCACCTCTGTTTTCTAGCATTTCCCTGCTTAGGAGACTATCAATGGATAATCGACAGCTAACAAAAAGTTCTGATTGCCAATGACAGCACAAGTGTACCTTTCCGGCAATAATCATCCTGAGCAGCGAGGGATGCATTCACTTTTTATATAGCATAGCAAATGATTTGTGGGTTTTATAATCAATTTTTGCATCATGTAAGGAAAAATGTGTACAATCTCCTATACTATCCAGACTTAGCCAGCAGATAAACGAAACTTGAATTTTTAAAATTCGATAAACTACTTTCAATAGTGCTTATTTATAAAGATTCTTCTATTGCCTTATTTACGAGCTTATTATAGGATAAATAAAATAAGTTTTTTAAAAAAACTAGAAGGAGTAAAAAAATGAAAAAGCACATGGTTTTAGGTTTAGTTGGGTTTGGGTTATTTTTAGCAGGATGTACAGAAAAACCATCGGGATCGGTTGATTCTTCCACAAAAGAAAAAGAACGTACACAACTTTCTTCCTCTGTAGGATCTTCTGAAACAGCCAGCACTGGCACTTCAGAAAATGTGATTCCTGTTGAGAAGCAGACGATCACTGGTGTAAGCGGTTATTCCTATTCGCTGGAACTGCCGACAAATTGGCAAACTGTAGCCGATTTTGAGTCACTAAATCCAGATAATGATTTTATGCTTTCTGATTCGTTACAAACAAAATTTCTGGCGGCTGTTGTGGAGTCTAAACAAGACTTTACAGATTTCGACAGTTATCTTGCATTGGTTCAAGACAGTTTAGCATCGAATTTTGGTACCAACGCGACATTTTTACCGGTTCCTGGTACTCAAACCCAAATGGTTGATTTTGCTGCAACTGTAGAAGGGTTGAACATACATTACTTATATTATGTAACAGAAACCGATAATAATTATGTTCAATTGTATGGTTGGACCTTAGCAAGTCTTTTTGATTCCTCAAAAGATGAACTAACAAAGATCATGGATAGTTTCCAGGAGCTCCCTCAATAAAGGCATGAATGCAGAACAGCCGTTGCTTTAAACTCAAACGAACAAAAGAAGGAGACCAACACAAAAATTGTGCGGTCTCCTTCCTTCGTTTGGAAATTTTTTACATCTGATTTTTTTCTCATATTTCTTTTATCTGGCAGCTATTCGAATATTGCCCTCTTGTGCCTTTATCATTGTACTTTCATCTTAATGTTTCTATCTTTTGCCTATTATTAGGGTCATTTGCTGACGATCAATCGTTGTCCCACAAAAATCAATGAGCCGCTGATATTGTTCCATTGCATCAGCTGATTGATTGAGACCCCATAGCTCTGTGCAATTCCCCATAAGGTATCTCCTGATTTTACGGTATATGTCTTAGAACTAGAGGTACTGCTGACTTCTTTCACATAGGCACCACTGACCCAGCCTTTGCCTTCCACCCGGTACCAGGTACTGTTGCCATTAACACTGGTTCCTTGTTTTTGGGCCACTGCCTTAAAAGTCGCATTGTTCGCTAATGACCCTACGACACTAGCACTAGTTGATGGATTGGAACGGATATTCAAAACTGCGGTGGTTTTGAATTGCTTGTTGATGGTTTGCTCTGAATTATTACTGTTATTGTTGGACCCTGCCTCAGTAACATACGCGGCACTGACCCAGCCTTTGCCTTCCACCCGATACCAGGTACTGTTGCCATTAACACTGGTTCCTTGTTTTTGGGCCACTGCTTTGAAGGTCGTATTGTTGGCTAATGACCCCACTACACTGGCACTGGTTGAAGCATCTGAACGAATATTCAGCGCTGCGGTGGTTTTGAATTGCTTGTTGATCGTTTGCTCTGAATTATTGCTGTTATTGTTGGATCCTACTTCCGTCACATACGCAGCGCTGACCCAGCCTTTGCCTTCCACCCGATACCAAGTACTGTTGCCATTAACACTGGTTCCTTGTTTTTGGGCTACTGCTTTGAAGGTCGTATTATTGGCTAATGACCCCACTACACTGGCACTGGTTGTAGCATCTGAACGAATATTCAGCGCTGCCGTGGTCTTGAATTGCTTATTGATCGTTTGTTCTGAATTATTGCTGTTATTGTTGGATTCTACTTCCGTCACATACGCGGCGCTGACCCAGCCTTTGCCTTCCACCCGATACCAGGTACTGTTGCCATTAACACTGGTTCCTTGTTTTTGGGCCACTGCCTTGAAGGTCGTATTATTGGCTAATGACCCCACTACACTGGCACTGGTTGTAGCATCTGAACGAATATTCAGCGCTGCCGTGGTCTTGAATTGCTTATTGATGGTTTGTTCTGAATTATTGGTGTTGTTGCCATTCCCGCTGCCGCCACCGGTCGCGGAATCAAATTGTGTCAAATTGTAGGTTTCGATCAAATTATTCAGCTTGCCGGCATAAGTCGTATCTGTCGCATACCTCCCTTGAAGCCATTGTGTGGCATCACGATAGGAAGAGGTATTGGATTTCCAAGCCCCACTGTAAAAATAAACGCCTGGTGAAAAAGAAGTCGTTTTTAAGACATGGGCATTATCTTCAAATGATTCCTTTAAAGACGGATATTTGCGGAATTTTGCAACGATCTCATAAAGATTGCCGCTGCCATCATCTTCCATTGTTCGCATCTCAACATATTGACCATTGTATGAACCTTTGATCCCAAACATATTGTTTGCTTGCGTCGTAAGTGTGGATTGTCCCCATCCTGATTCAAGGATCGCTTGTGCTATCATGACGGAGGCATAAAGATCGTTGACACTTGCTACTTGTTGCGCCATTGGTCCTACTTGCTGGATGAAGGCTTGTTGTGTATTAGATCTTGCCATCACACGATCGATATTAGGCATAATCTTTGTTTCTAATGCAATTCGCTCTGCCTCTGACAACATTGGGATCTCACTTGTCGATTCTGCAGAATCAACGTCACTGGCAGGCTCCGTTCCTAGAGGTTCTTCTAAAGACTCGCTGGTAGTTGACTCACTTGATGATACTGTGGGATCTGTGTCCTCAGTCAACGATGTTTCGGTTCCAGTATCCTCGGTGGTTGTTGCTTGACTCGCTTGTGATTCATTTACTAAATCGTGTAAATCGGCTGTATCATCCGACGAAGCTACCGTAGGCTGTTCAACCACTTGTACACCTGTGTCATTCGATTCTTCAACAGAAGTTGCGAGCGCACTAACCGGTACTAAATTCAGCGTACTAACGAGAACGGTAGTGGTAGCAGCTCCTTTTCGGTACAATTGACTGCGTTTTTGCCGTTGCAACTCTTTGCGGATCTGTTTTCTGCTTTTCATTTTTCTCTCCTTCTACTAGCACTGATTCATTCTGCGCATTGGGTTCAATGAGAATCAGTCCACTGGATCAAGTATTTATAAAGATAAAATAATTAATTGACTCTAACAGCAAAGCTCGGAGTGTAGTATGCTGTATTCCCCACAGAAACTGTCTGTCCTGGACGAGGGGCATGAATGTACTGGTTGCCTCCTAAAGAGATGGCTACATGGTGGGTACTGCCGGCAGCACCCCAGAACAGTAAGTCACCAGCTTGCGCTTGACTAACAGAAATCATTGTACCAGCAGTTTCTTGCGGTACTGTCCAGCCACCGATATCTTTTCCGGTTACTTGTAAATAGACATAGCGGGTAAATCCTGAACAGTCAAAACTATCTGGTCCTTTTGCTCCCCAGACATACGGCTTATTGAGATGATGGTAAGCTTCTGCTACGATCACAGCTCCAACGTTCCCAATTGGCGCAGATGGTGTCGGAGGTGCAGGCTTAGAGCTAGGAGCAGGCTGAGGATCAGGATTTCTGCTGCTTTCCGTACTTGCTGCCGTCGAAGAAGAATCTGGAGTAGCTACGGGGCTTGTTTCATTATTTGTTGGTGTTTCTTGGATATCCCCTTGTACATCAGTGGATTCTCCTTGAACAGAACGTTCGGTTTCAGAAGAATCAGCTGCAGAAATCGAAGAATTTTCAGAAGACTCGGTAGTCATTGGTATGAGCTGATCTTCAGCTGCTGCCTGCTGTCTTGCTGCGACCCGCCCTGATTCTTCTCTTATTCGAGTTTGTTCTGCCTCATAGGCTTCTTTTTGAGCGAGCAATGCTTCCTTTTCACTTTCTTTATTTGCTTGCCGTAAAGCAAGGCTTGTCTGCAAGACATTCAGATCTGCTTGCTTGGACGCCAGCTTCCCTTTTTGGGCTTCCAGCTGGCCTTGCATTTGCTGCATTTCCGCCATTTTGGTTTCTGCTTCATTTTTCTTTGTCTTAACAGCTGCTTGGTCCGCTTGTTGCTGTTGGATCATCTGATTATTGGCATTGACGATCGTCGTCATTCCGTGGAACCGCTGAACAAAGTCACCGAAAGATTCGGAATCCAAAAGCACGGAAATAAAGCGATCACTTTTCCCATTGACTTGAGTGTCTCGTGCTTGATTCTGGATCGCTACTTGTCGTTTCTCGATCCGTGCTTCCAAATCAGTCACTTCTTTTTCTAAATCATTAATTTCATTCCCTAGTTTTTTCTGGTGAGCGATTAATTCAGCTGCTTGTTCATTGATATCAGACACTTCATTTGTTAACTGATCTATTTGTGTCTGCACCGATTGATGCTGTTGTTTCAATTCAGCTACTTCGTTATTTTTTTGCTGAATCAATTGATCGTAATCATCGGCGAACACGGCGGTTGGGATGACAGGACTTGTCAGCGCTATTGCACAAATGCACAAAGATGATGCAAGTTTCTTTTTCATTTTCCCCTCCAATTCGTCAATTTTGATCATCAAATTACATTTATTTGACATTTATCATTTTAACATACTCCTATTCACAACCCAATTGATTTCCCGTTTACATTTTCATTACAAGTGAAATCACTTGTTTTTTAATTCTCGATAGTTTCTTAAAAAACACTCAACCTTCCATTATGATCACTTTTCGAAGAGACATCTAAGTTGGTGAGTTTATGAAATCAAGCAGTATCTGTAAGATACAAACCGTTCTTGATTTCAAAAAGATTACAAAGCCGTAGAAAAAAGCCGTAACAGAAGAATTCACTACAAAAAAGTCCAGAGATCGTTCGATCTCAATCGAACTTGAGAAAGGCTATTTCTCCATTTTTTGTATTATCTTCTATCACAGCTTCTAAAAACTTTTATTGGTACGGCAACAGTGTTCGCATCACTTGAATTTGATGATCGATTTGTTCTTCTTGAATATGACCCGTCAAAGCTAAAATACCCAGACCTTCTATAACAAACATATAGTTCTCTGCGATTGCTTCCAGATTCCGATCGGCAATCACGCCTTGCGCAACTCCAACTTGAAAAATCTCTTGGATCGTGCGTTTCGTCTCAGTCAACTGCGTTTGCTGCAACGAACTCGTCTCAACTGACTTATGCGTATAATAATACTCATACGTCGCTCGCAGCATGCTGTCGGATATGCTATGAAGCAATCGGTATTTATGATCTTCAAAATATTTCGTCAAGATAGTCTCGAAAGAAGCATTCGCTTTGATCATTGCTCGAACTTCATTAAACCGTCGTTGCGAACGTTGTTGCAGCACTTCTAAGAAAATCGCATCCACCGATTGAAAGTACAGATAGATCCCGCCGCGACTGATGCCGCATTCTTCGATGATGTCTTGCATCGTCGCATCGATCAATCCTTTCTTGCTGAATACTACTTTGGCACTTTCCAAAATCGCTTCTCGTTTTTGCCGTTTTTTTTCTTCGATCGGCTTTTTCATGCTTCCACCTCACTTTATTAATGACACCTGTGTCATTTTATTGTATAATCATCCTAACATAAAAATGACACGAGTGTCATTCTATAAGAAAGGGTGTTTTCTCATGAACACAAAAAACAAAACGTATCGTTTAGTGATCCGTGCAATTCTAACCGCAATCATTATCTTACAAACTATGGTACCTTTCCTTGGCTTTATTCCTATCGGCATCACTAGTCTGACGATCATTCATATCACGGTCATTGTTGCTGCCATTGTTTTAGGAACGAGAGATGGGATGTTTATCGGCTTGGTTTGGGGGATTTTCACGATTATTCGGGCATTCACTTCCCCTACGACCCCTTTGGATATCACAGTATTCACTAATCCGATCATCTCAGTCCTGCCAAGGGTCTTAGTAGGTCTCGTCGCTGGTATATTGTTTACTTGGCTCTATCGTAAAACAAAGAAAGTTGTCCTTGCTTCTATTGTTGCAGCCATCTTTGGTACCCTTACCAACACGGTTCTCGTGTTAACGTTGATGGGAACCCTGTACACTAGTTTGGTGGCAACTACCTATGGTGTTGATGCTTCCGCTTTGTTTGTCACATTAGGAGCTATTGCAGTGACTAACGGCGTTTCTGAAGTGATCACAGCAGTGATCCTGACACCAATATTAGTCAAAGTGCTTTTCGCAGCCACCAGTTTACGTCCAGAAAATCGCTGAGCAAAAGTCCGATTCTTTTAGGTTTGTATCGTTAGCTTTATCCTATCATTTTTTACGACAAGTGCAAACTTGTCCTCTCATTTAACAAATGAAATCAACAAAAAAACCTCTCACTAGCAACGGTTCCATCATTTAATGGAACACGTAACTGTGAGAGGTCATTTTGATTATCTTTCAGAAATCAGAAAAAAGTTGCTATCAATGCAAGGATTGCTAAACCGCCTTGTGTCAATATAATTTTTTTGTCACTAGTGATGCTGCCATACAGAGCAACTAAAATGATATAAATCAAAAGCAGGCGACTCAATTCGACAGGAGAAGCGGAAAGAAACACGCTATAGAGCAAGCCGATGCCGATTAACCCATTATAGATTCCTTGATTTTTGAACAATGTATTCAGTGAAGGGCGTTCTAATTCTTCTTTTGATAAATTGAAAACCCGTTGCGTTCTCTTTGAAGTAGTCGCAAAAGTTTCCAAATACATGATAAATAGAAATTCAAGTGCAACGAACATGATTAAACCTATAGTAATAGTGGACATTTTGCTTCCTCCTTTTTTAAATCTGGTTTTCTTTATTATAAAGTAAACCAAGCAATCTTCCGTCCTTCATGCTTCTTAGCGAACACAAAGACAAACGGAAGACCACATAGAAAGTAAGAGTAGATTTATTTAAATGTCGTGATTTTTTCTGCATCCAAACGAATGGATTCATAGCCTAATTCTTCAGCTTTACCAATTGATAGAATCATAACTGGAACGTAGCGTTCTGGATCGACATCAAAAGCCTCTGCTAATTGGTCTGCTTCAAAGCCACCAATTGGATTCGTTTCGTAGCCATGGGCACGCGCGACTAACATCAGCTGCATTGCCGCTAAGCTGGCGTCAACTTTTACGATGGAGGTCATTTGATCTTTCGTGAAGCTCTTGTAGTAAGGAATGATCGTTGCCAATTGTTGGTCTCTGACTTCTGCCGGCATTTTTCCTGCTTCAACTGCTTGATTGTAAATTTCTTCCCCGTATTCATAACAAGCTAAATCACCAAATATCAAGATCATGGCTGCCGATGTGTCGTTTTGGCGTGTGTTGAAGCGGATCAGTGGTTTTAGTTTTGCTTTTTGCTCAGCACTTTCAACGACAACGAAACGCCATGGTTGCATGTTAACAGATGAGGGGGCAGTCGTTGCTTCTTGAATCATCGTTAACATTTCCTCATGAGAGATTTTGACCGTCTCATCATAGACACGGACGGATTTTCTTCCAAAAGTGATATCTGAAAAATCGTTGTTTACTCTATTGGTTGACATATTAGTAGCCTCTTTCATTTCATTAATTTATTCAACAACTGCAAAAACGCAGCTGCTTCTTCTTCGGTCAGCGATAGGGCGAATGCTTCCTTCTCTTGGTGTTTCTCGCAAGCAGACAGCTCTTGTTTGGCTTTAGGTGTTATTTCCACAAAGACTTCACGATTGTTGTCTTTGTTCCTTTCCCGCACTACATAATTCTTTTGTTCTAAAATTTTTAGATGTCTTGTAACTGCTGCACTATCGATCTTCAATTCAGTCTGTAAGTCAGATTGCGAACAACGTCCATTTTCTTTGATGAACATCATTAATTCATATCGGGTCAGACTGAACCCGGTGCTTTTTTCAAAAGTTGCCGTCAATTCTTGATTGGCAATTTTCAACTGATAAAGCAGGCGGCTGATTTCTCTTAGCTGCATGGAATACTCCTCTCTAATAATTGACTCATCAATCGTTGACTCGTCAATAATAACTTTTTTTCTTGCCTTTGTAAATAATTTCCTGCGATAGACAAAAAGCAAACAAAAAAACCAACATCATCGTTGGTTTTCTTGCTGTTTTTTTCACTTCAACTGAAAGGCTTTTTTTAATCCCATTACAACCAGTGTGGAAAGACTAGCCGCTAAGAAAATGATTCCCCATGTGCCAGCTTGCAATGGTGAAGTCCCTAATAATTCATTCATGAAAGGGAGATAAACAGCTGACAACTGCAATCCCATCGAAAGGATCAGTGCGCCGATCAACGGTTTATTCTTAAAGAAAGACTTGTCTAATCCAAATCCGCTTTGCTTGCGAACATTAAAAATATGCATCAGTTGTGCGATCGCCATAAAGGTAAACGTAGCGGTCTGGGCATAAGCTAATTCATGATTTGTTTGTATCAAAAAACTAAAAAAACCAAATGCCGTCAATCCGATCACTATTCCGCTTAAAATAATTCGACCTAAGAATCGTTTATTGACCAAACTGTCTTCTTTGGAACGAGGCTGACGTTTCATCAGGTCCTCTTCTGCAGGTTCAAAGGCCAACGCCATCGCAGGAGCGATATCGATCACTAGATTCAAGAACAAAATATGCAGCGGCTGAATCGGCATGGGAAGAAGAAAAATGACACTTAGAAAGATTGTCACGATTTCGACCATATTACAAGAAAAAAGGAAAGAAACGTATTTTTTGATATTGTCAAAGATGATTCTTCCTTCTTTGATTGCGTCGACGATCGTCCCAAAGCGATCATCAGTCAAGATCATATCAGAAGATTCCTTAGCTACTTCCGTGCCGCGAATGCCCATCGCGATCCCAATATCGGCACCATTAAGAGCAGGAGCGTCATTCACGCCATCACCGGTCATCGACACGATCTCTCCTTCTTCCCGCAGTGCTTTGACTAGTTGAAGTTTATTTTCCGGCGAAACCCGAGCAAATACAGCCACTTCTTCGATCCGTTCATTAAACGCTTCTTTACCTGCCAAGGCGTCGATCTCTTTTCCCGTCATCGTCTTATCAAAATCGATCAAACCAATTTCTTGTGCGATCATGGAGGCAGTTTGCGGGTGATCACCTGTGATCATTTTGACACGAATCCCCGCTTCTTGAGCGATTTTGACAGCTTCTTTAACATCTGTTCGTGGGGGATCAATGATGCCAACAAAACCTTGGATCTCTAAATTATCCAATGATTCTGTCAGCTCAGACTCCGACAAACCACCCTGATAGTTACTGATTTGTGCCACCGCAATCACTCGTTGCCCATTGGAAGCTAGTGTATGATTGATGTCGTTCAACTGCTCTTTCACAGACGGATCGACGGCAGCTTTCTCAATCAAAACATCCGGTGCACCTTTCATGATCAACGTTCGCTGTTCTTTTTCATAGACGGTGATCATAAATTTGTTTTCTGAATCAAAAGGAAGCTCAGCGATTTTTTCAATGCCTTGATCCATCAGTGTTTGACGATCGATGCCTTCTTTTTTTCCTAATACAACAAACGCTCCATCGGTTGGATCTCCTAGGACCTCAAACTGGCCATCCGTTTCTTTCAAAGAAGCGGACGTACATAGTGCACCGTTTTCAATCATCGCTTGAAGTGCTGGCTCTTCATTGACTGAGATTTCTTGTCCTTCTTTATGGAAGCTCCCCGTCGGTTCGTACCCATTACCGGTCACAGTGTATTGCTCTCCATTACTTAGAATGATCTCAGCGATCGTCATCTGATTTTCTGTCAATGTCCCGGTTTTATCACTGGCAATGATACTCGTAGCGCCCAAAGTCTCAACCGCTGAGAGGGTTTTGACTAATGCTTTGTGTTCAGCCATGATCCGCATGCCGCGAGAAAGAGTAATGGTTGAGACAGCGGGCATTGCTTCTGGAATGGCTGCTACTGCAAGGATGATCGAGATATGCAGCATTTCTACCAAAGGCTGATCCGTTAGAAGACCTGCAATTAGGACCGTCACGGCGGCAAAGAGTGCCGCAATAATGATTGCTTTCCCTAATTTATCCAGCTCGATATCCAAAGGCGTTTTCGCGCTTTTGTTTCCAGTCAGCATATCGCTGATTTTTCCGACTTCCGTTTTCATCCCGGTGGCTGTAACGACGGCATAGCCATTTCCTCTTGTCACTGCTGTTCCTGCAAAAACAACATTGCGGCGATCACCTAAAGGGACGTCTTCATCATATTGTTCTGCCGCATTTTTTTCTACAGCTTCGGACTCGCCCGTCAATGCGGACTCAATACAGGCTAAATTGCGGCTTTCCAGCAAACGTGCATCGGCAGCGATCGCATCACCTTCTGCCAAAACGAGAATATCCCCTGGAACGATCGCAGCAGATTCGACTTCCATCACTTGCCCATCACGAATCACGTTTGCGGTAGTGTAAATCATTTCCTGAAGGGAATCAATTGACTTCTGTGCACGCAACTCTGTCACAAAACCAGTCATCACGGCAATTACCACCGCAATCAACACAGCAATTCCTTCTATCGTTTCTCCCATCGCAAAAGAGAGCAATGCGGCGGCTAGTAATAAATAAACGATCAGATTATTTAAATTGTGCCATAACAATTTCCAAGGGGAGGTCGATTCTTGTTGCTGAATCGTATTTTCACCATATGTATCTAGCGCCTCTTTTGCGCCTTGCTTACTAAGCCCTTTCGTCTGATCTGAATGAAAGTATTCAAGTGCTTCTGTCGGTGTTCGTTGATAAAAATTTTCCATCTATTCTCCTCCTTGTATAAGTATCTTCTATGTCTATAGCTCTGTTTTTATAGTGAGATTTTGTCCATGACAAATTATGGCTTCAAGTAAAGTTGTGTCACTTGTGCTTGGAGTCAGGGCGTATGATTGACAAAACGGAAAAATCAAGCAAGGATTGCTTCTTTCGTATGTTGTGAGGGTGTCTGTAATCTTGATCGAATGCGAATACAGATGGGAAAACGCCTCCACAAGTTTTTTACGAGTTGATTGGAACACAGCAATTGAAAATCATTGGTTTTAGAAAGGGAGATCTGGGTACTTCGTAAAAGGGTGTCTGCAGATAAGGATGTTTACTTTGTGAAAAAAACTATCTTTCCATCTTTAAGTTATCATGGAATAAAAGGCAGGTAAATTATTTTGCTTGAAAAATATCAATATCATTAAGATAAAAAACAAAATTTATGTAAATTTGAATTTAAAATAAAGAGAATCAAGATTTCCGATTTCTTTTCACAAATAAATCTGATAGAGCAATCCCTTTCCTTGTGAAATAAATAAAAAAATAACAACTTTTTTTAATAAGAAATTTCTTTCGCTCGCGCTTTTCCACCTGAATTTATTCGTTTTAAGTCAACCCAATTCAATCCAAGTCAACCCAGAAAAAGAAGTGATCCTCTTGAAGAAATCAGCTTGCCGCAAGTATTCATTTGAAATACTACGAACGGGTTTGAGAGTAGCAGAAGATCATTTAACCCCAGATATTTATCATCTAGAGGAAAACTAACCACTGCTTAGTAAAAAAACCAATTCCTTTGAGGTCTTCTTCCCCTCATGGAATCGGTTTTTTTACCTGTTCTTGCTGCTGTCTTTCTGTCTCTAAGTAAATATATGTTTTTTTCGGAGCTAATCCCGTGCGAATTTCTTGTTCCAATTGATCGATCACCTCATAGTCACTCGAAGTTGTTTTAGGAGAAATCGTCAATTCAGCAACGATCAGTAATTCATCTGGACCTAAATGCAGAGTACGCAGGTCAATCACTTCAGCTACTTCCCTAGATGATAATACTTGACGAATTTTTTTCAGATCACTTTTCGAAGCACTCTCTCCGATCAATAAACTATAAAATTCTTTCCCTAAAAAACCAGCTACGACCACTAGAAGGACCCCACCAATGACGCCCCCTAAAGAATCAAAGATGGGGTTGTTGGTGATTGCTGTCAATAAAATACCCACCAATGCAATGCTCACACTGATCAATGCAAACAAGTCTTCTGTAAAGCCTAAAAGGATCTCGCTCTCTCGGCTTTCTTTCAAAAAAGCGATCAACGGCTGTTTATCCGTGTTTTGCTCTTTGATTTCTTGCCATCCACTTTGGACTGCTGAACTTTCAATAAAAAAACCAGCAAAAAGAATGGCTGCAACTAGTTGGATGTTCTCCACTTCGTGGGTAGGATCCAAAAGATCCTGACTTGCCTCCATGATTGCCAACAGGCCGCCACCGAAAAAGACCGTCATTGCCACAACCGTACTAAAAAAATAAGTCGCGCGCCCCTCACCAAATTGGTAAAGTTCACTTCGGCCGCGCCGTGCTCGTTTTTCGCCGATTGCTAGTAATCCCTGATTGAGACAATCAATGACACTATGAATACTTTCATTCATCAACACCGCACTGCCGCTGAAAAGAAATCCAATGATTTTGACCACTGCTGCAATACTATGCGTGACTAAGACAATCCCTCGTGCCTGTCGTTTTTCTTGATCGGCCTCTTTCATTTTCTATGTCTCCGTTCTGTCCACTTTTATCAAGTGTTTCCTTCTGCTTATTTAAGAATAGCACCTTCCAATAGAGGAGGAAAACAATTGCGCTTAGCGCTGACGAGACCCAGAAATAGAATTTAACTTTTTTAATACAAAAAAAGAGACAAGTGAGCGTTGCATTCTCCTTCGAAAGCTGGCTACAAGTGAGAGGATTGCGACAGTAACTGTCATTCTCTGGCTTGTCGTTCCGAGTGAATCGCGTTGCTTTTTTGTCTCTGGTTGATTCTGTATTCATTTGTTCCATGCTTGTTCGTGCCGAGAGGCAATGGTGGTCAAGCATTGGTGATGGGCATCGTCGCCGCTAGTCGATATATTTTTCTAAATGATGAATCAACTGTGTGGCTTGCTCTTTAGATGGCGAGAGAATCAATAATACATCAAAGCCAGCCATCGTGGCAACAATCCCTTCAAGATCCATTTCATCTAGATAATTCGCAATAACATCTGCCCCATTGCTGACAGTATGGATCACTGTGATGAACTCCACTTGTTCAATTGATTTCAAGTATTCATTCATCGATAGCTTCAGCTTTTCGGTCACATCTGCTTCCGCCGTAGCAATCATCGTATACTTCGTTTTGCCTTCTTTCGTATAAGTTTTTGCGATATTCAACTCCCGCATATCTCTTGAAATGGTCGCTTGTGTGGAACACACGCCTTGTTCGTTCAATAAGCGCATCAGTTCTTCTTGTGTCTCTACTTCTTGGTTGAGGATCAAACGCTTGATAATCGCTTGTCGCTGGTTTTTCTTCAAAATGATCACCTGCTTCTACTCTATCCATTATCTGCGGATACCTCATGTATCCGCATTCAAAAAATTATCACTGATGGACACTCGAGTCATTTAAAAGTAAGCGAGATCGATCATCCGTAAATCAGCTGCTTGCCACAGTAGTTGTTTGGAAAATCGATCCCACCCTTTAATGATTGTCGTCACAGTGCTTTTATTATTCATCTAATTGGAAAAACGCATCATCGATAAATATCAATTCTTTATATTGGTAGGAAATTTTTTTCTGTTTGATCAATTGTTTCAGCACTTGACTAACCGTTTCTCTCGTCGTACCGCTGAATTTCGCAAGATCGTTGATCATGATCGGATAAGGAATATACCAAGACTCATCTAGCTTTCCATGCTTTTTCATAAGGATCGCTAGTGTATTGATGACACGATCATGGGCACTGGAAGTAATACAGTATTGCATTCTGCTCACTTGCTGTTCCAGTACTCGACCTTGTTTCTTAACGATCATTTTCAATAATTCTCGATCCGCTACCATCAATTGTTCCAAAACAGCAGTTGCCACATACGCGACTTCGATCTCTGTCACCGCAATGGCAGAAAAGTCATAACACGCTGCTTCAAAAAGGCCATTTACCGGAAACAGTTCACCTTCACTGATGAAATCCGTATAAAAGAAAGAATCGGTTTGATCATTTTTTTCGATACGAATCAGTCCGCTACACAGAACAAAAATACGATCACGCAAATCTCCATCGTTGAATAGAATCTGCCCTTTAGGAAAGGTTCGGTAATACATATTTTCTTCCAATCGTTCCCTGTTTTCTTGCGTCAGCACTTTTAGACAATCAAAATTGTCTTTTACGTATTCTCGCATGTTTCCACTAATATCCATCACTCCAATACTTTGTTTGCCAGTTAATCAGAAATGATACGAGTCCCTGTTTCGTGATCAAAATCAGCTAGGTCTTCTAACGAGGTAATGATCGCAACATTGTTTTTGCTAACCTGCACAAAATCCATCGCTGCTTGAACTTTTGGCAACATACTTCCTGGCGCAAAGTGACCTTCCTGGATGTATTGTTCCAGTTCTGTCAAATTGACTTGGTCTAACCATTGCTCATTGTCTTTTCCATAGTTTAAGGCAATTTTAGAGACACCTGTCAAAATAATCAACTCTTCTGCCTCCAAGACCTCTGCCAGTTTCTCTGAAGCAAAATCTTTGTCAATCACGGCTTCGACTCCTTGTCCTGATTCAGTAACGGGTATCCCTCCGCCACCTGCACAAATGACAATAAAATCGTTGTCGACCAATGCACGAATGCTGGCTTGGTCATGGATTGTGATCGGTTTCGGGCTGGCAACGACTTTGCGCCAACCGCGACCGGCATCTTCTTTAAAGATCGCATTGGTTTCTGTCATCATCTGCTGGGCTTGCTCTTCAGTCAAGAAAGGTCCTACTGGTTTTGTCGGATCGGCAAATGCTGGATCCTTTTCACTGACTACTACTTGAGTGACCAGCGTTGCTACCTTTGTTGGTAAGCCTTCTGCTGCTAATTCTTCTTCTAATGCATTCTGCAACCAATAACCGATACTTCCCTGAGTCATAGCGACACAGGTATCTAATGGCATCGCAGGATTTTTGGGAGAGTTTGCTGCTTGTTGCTGTAATAAGAGATTCCCAACTTGCGGTCCATTTCCATGGGTGATCACTACTTGGATCTCTTGTTTGATCAAAGATACTAAATGTTTGGCTGTTTGTCTAAGCGCCTGTTGCTGCCCTCTTGCGCTAGGATCATCGGTCAAGATCGCATTTCCACCTAATGCGATGACTACTGTTCTTTTATTCGTCATGGTATCCCTCGTCCTCTCACACTCTTGGAATAAATAGATTTCCTAAAGTAGCGGCCATGATTGCTTTGATCGAATGCATCCGATTTTCAGCCTCTTCAAATTGACGGCCATATTTGCTGCGGAAGACTTCATCAGTGATCTCCATTTCTTTGATCCCGAATTCTTCTTCGATTTTCTTTCCGTAGACAGTATTCGTATCATGGAAGGCAGGCAAGCAATGTAAAACAATCAAGCGGTCGTCTGGTGTACCTGTCGCTTTGATCAAATCCATATTGATTTGATAGTCTTTTAGCAAATTGACCCGTTCGGTGAACTTGTCTTCTTCACCCATTGATACCCACACGTCCGTATAAAGGACATTCGCACCACGAACACCTTCAGCAGTGTCATCTGTGATCATCAATTGGCTGCCAGATTCTTTGGCAAATTCATTGGCATAACGAACGACGTCGTCTTCTGGGAATAAGGATTTAGGTGCGCAGATTCGAACATTGACCCCAAGAATCGCACCAGTAACTAACAAGCTATTCGCCATATTGTTACGGCCATCTCCCACATACACCAACGTGATGTCTTTCAACGTGCCAAAGTTCTCTTTGATTGTCATGAAATCAGCGATCATTTGGGTTGGATGCCATTCATCTGTTAATCCGTTCCATACAGGAACACCAGAATACTTCGCTAAATCTTCGACGACTTGCTGGCTGAAGCCGCGGAATTCGATTCCGTCAAACATACTGCCTAACACTTTAGCGGTGTCTTCTACAGATTCTTTTTTACCTAGCTGAATGTCATTGGCGCCCAAGAATTCTGGGTGAGCACCTAGATCGATGGCAGCTGTCGTAAAGGCCGCCCGTGTCCGAGTCGATGTTTTTTCAAAGAGCAAGGCAATATTTTTTCCTTCTAAATAGCGGTGCGGGATATTTTTTTTCTTGAGTCCTTTTAGGTGAATCGAAAAGTCAATTAGATACTCGATTTCTTCTTTCGTAAAATCTTTTTCTGCTAATAAACTTCTTCCTTGAAATACTTGTTCCATTATTCATTCCTCCTATGATACCGTTAGTCTTTATTTTTGTAAATTTCAGGTTGCTCAAAGATCTTCTCTGATAAATGGCATGCTCATACAACGAGGGCCGCCACGTCCGCGAACGAGTTCACTTCCTGGGATGTAATTAAGTTTGACCCCTGCTTCGACTAGTTTTTCATTCGTGATCAAGTTCCGGTCATAGACGACTACTTCTCCTGGTGCAATCGTCAACGTGTTCGAACCATCATTCCATTGTTCTCTGGCAGCTGCTGTGATATCCCCACCTCCGCAACGAATGAGTTCCACTGCATCTAAATCAAGATAGCGGCAAAGAATCCGTTCCAATGTTTCTTTTTCTTCATAGATTTTGATTTGGTCATTTTGTTTGGAGATGGAATAAACCGTTAACTCGCCTTCGATTTCCGGATGGATAGTGAACTTGTCATAATCCACCATTGTAAAGACCGTATCCAAATGCATGAATTTACGCTCTTCACCGATATTGAAAGCTAGCACATGTTCAAAAGTCGGTTCTTTCTCAAATAATTTTTTCGCCAATTTTTCAATTGAAGCGACATCTGTACGTTGTGAAATCCCAACAGCTAACACTTTTGATGACAAGACTAATTCATCGCCACCTTCGATTCGTGTGGATTCATCCCGATTGTATAAAAGATGCTCGGCTTCTTTTTTGAAAATTGGATGATAGTTAAAGATATACTTGCCGTACAATGTTTCTCTTCGTCTCGTTTCTGAATACATTCGGTTCAAGGAAACACTATTTCCGATCGTAGCAAATGGATCGCGGGTAAAGTACAAGTTCGGCATTGGATCGATCAGAAACGGATACTGATCGTCTACAAGATCGGTCAGATTCTGATGGCCAGCGATCTTCATTTCATTTTTTCTCAATCCTGCCATCGTTCGGTCGATCAGTTCACGATTATCAGAGATCGATAGTAAATATTCTTCAATCACTTTGCGGGTGTTTTCACTTTGGATGTTTGCTTCCTGCAAGTACTCTGCAACAAATTGTTCCTTGAGTCCTGTAGAGGTCAAAGATTCAGCTGCTAAATCTTCCAAATAAAGCACATCAACCCCTTTATTTCGCAATGTTTCGGCAAAGAAATCATGTTCTTTTTGCGCTTGCTGTAAAAAAGGAATATCATCAAACAGCAATTGTTCCAAATAATCCGGCATTAAATTTTCCAATTCTTTTCCTGGACGATGAAGCATCACTTGTTTTAATCGTCCAATCTCTGAAAAAACGTGAATAGGTTCATTCATTTTTTCATCCTCCTCATTCCTATACAATTTGTTTCCCTTTTTCTATGAAACTTTTTTTAAATAGTCTGAGAGTAATCTCAAACCAGTTTCTAGCGTCTCTTTCTTACAGCAATAACCTAAGCGGGCGTGCCCTGGGACCCCAAAAGCTGTTCCTGGAACAAGCAAGACCCCAGTTTCTTCTAATAGATCCACACAGAATTGATAGTCCTCTTGTTGGATCTTCAACTTGATAAATGCCGTAGAAACATAATGGGGAACGATTAATTCCACTTTCGGTTCTTGGTCTACCCACTGCTTGACAATGGCAAGATTCTCTGTGACGATTTTCTTGTTTCGTGCGATAATCTGCTCTTTGTTTTCCAATACTTGAATCGCTATTTCATCAGCGATAACACCGCCACAAATCATCGTATAATCTCGGTATTTACGAAAATGTTCCGTGAGTTCTTCACTAGCGGCAGTCCAACCGATACGAATACCTGGCGTTGAGTAGGTTTTTGACAAAGAGTTGGTGGCAATTCCCTTCTCATAGCAATCGACGATGGAACAAAATGTGCCTTCTTCTGTTAATGGTGCATAGACTTCGTCTACTAAAATGTAGGCATCCGCTTCTTTAGCGATGGCGACAATCTGCTGTAATTGCTCTTGATCAAATAGCGTACCGGTGGGGTTATTCGCGTTATTTAAGCAGATCATTTTTGTTTCAGGTTTCACTTTGGCTTTCAAAACTGCTAGATCAAGCTGCCAGTTTGCTTGATTTAATTCAACAAAGTCTACTTCTGCCCCAAATGCTTTTGGCAAATCATAGAGTTGCTGATACGTTGGCCGCATGGAGACAACATGATCCCCGCTTTCGATCAAAGCGAATAGTGCCAGGAAATTTGCTCCTGTAGCTCCGTTTGTCTGTAAAATATTCGCTGGTGTCATGTGTTGGTATAATGAAGCGACGAGTTCTTTGAACCGATCCGATCCTTCGATCCAGCCATAATCTAAAGGCTGCTGCGCGACACGTTTCAAAAAATCTGTACTCGTTTTGCCACTGAAGGCCATGATTTCCTCTAGCGTCAGTGCTTCGATAGAACTTTGGGCAATGTCATAGGTTGCTTTTTTCTCCCAGATATTCAACCATTCCTCGACACCAAAATTAGCAATATCCATAATCAACCCCCTTATACTGAGATCATTCCAGTAGCGATTGCTACGATCGATAATACTGCTGCTAAACTGACCACAGCCATGACCATTTTTTGCCTATTGCTGATTTGATAGTTGTTCTCTTTACATGCCCGTAAGTAGAAATAGAATCCTGGTAAATAGGCGATGCTGCATAAGAGAACATAGGCAAAGCCTGCTAATGTGATCCCAATGATCTGAAAGGCCGTTGCGACTGCACCAATAAACAATTGTTTATTGTCTTTTTGCTGATAGGAATAAATCATTTGATAGATCCCCACGAGCAAGTAACAAATCAAAATCGCTGCGGTACACATCGAATAAGCAAATTGATACGCGTAATCGGTCACAAGGAACGTTAACAAGAACACGTTCGTCAATGCAGCAGTGATAAACAATGAATAACTTGGTGCTTGTTTTCGATTGACCTTGCCCCAACTTTTTGGCAGCATTCCATCGCGGGACATCAATAAGGTTGTTTCTACTGGTAACATCGTCCATGACAGCCAGCAACCAATGATGGAAATAATCAGACCGATATTGATAAAGGCTGCACCCCACTCTCCAACCATATAGCGCAAAATGTTGGCCATTGCTGGTTGTGGTAACGCCATCAATTCAGCTTGCGACATGACGCCGTATGGCAATAAGGAAGCTAGCACATAGATGACTAGCAAGGAAAGCAAACCGATGACTGATGCTTTTTGGGCATCTGACCGTTTTTCCGCACGATTGGCTAAAACACTTGCCCCTTCAATCCCAACAAAGACCCACATCATCACCATTAGACAACCTTTGATCTGTGACCAGAGACTGACAGAAGCACCACTTTGTAGTGAGCTGCTGACATTTCCCCAGAAATCTGCTGAGAAAATATCGACATGAAAACTAACGAGTGCGATAACCATAAATAAAAACAAAGGAACTAATTTACAGATCGTAACAATTGTGTTGATAAATGAAGCGCTCTCAATTCCGTTATTCACCAGAAAGGTCAATACCCAAATAAAAACACTTGCTAGTAAGATTGACGGAATGTTTTGTCCTCCCTTGAATGCGGGTATAAATTCACCAATTGCACTCATGAGCATTGTCGCAAAGGCGACGTTTCCCAGCCAGGCAGAGAGCCAATAGCCCCAGCCACTGATAAAACCTCCTAATTTCCCAAATGCCGCTTCTGCATACCCAAAAATACCGCCGTCTAAATCTGGTCGTTTGGCGCCTAAATTATTCAATGATAAAACTAATGCAAGAATGCCAATTCCGACGATGATCCAGGCGATGATTGCAGGTCCAGGAGCAGCGGACATCGCTAAGTCATTCGTGATACCGAAGATTCCACTACCAATGGATGAACTGACTACTAAGGCAATCAAGCCGATTTTACTGATTCCTCTTTTCTTTTCCATTGTTCTCCAACTTTCTTTAGTATTGTGTAGTAACTTGCATAAATCCCACTTGCAAAAAAAATCACAAAAAGCATTAAAACCAATCTAGCTAAATGAAATACTCTCTCGCCTCTTTCCTTTTATTTATTGATTTTTTCAGCTGAAATCAATCACTCTTCTTCCTGAGAAATAACAATTATTTATCAGGTACATGTATATGATAACGAGTTAAAAACGCTTACATTGTGGTTCAGTTATCATTTCCAATGCCAAAAAATTGGCATTATTCATCCGTAATGAATAATCGCTTTTATCCTCTTTTTTTACCCATTTTTTTCTCCTCTAGCTCATAATCATTCAGATATTTTTTTCTAAGAATTTCATTAGAAAAATTGAATAGTGTCTATTTTTTGAAGAAAATCAATCATTTTCTAACTACATGTCCAAAACCACTCTCTTCTCAAAGATCTATGAATTTATTGCATACGACCGCCAAAAACGGCCCTTTTAGAAACAAAAAAAAAGAAACGCCGCAGCGTTTCTTTTTTTTATTATTTCCTATTATAAAAGAACATCATTTCATTAATAGTTTGTACTTGTATCCGTAGTAGTCCCTTGATTTTCTGATGTCGTCTCATCTAATTGACCCAATGCTTTCAGCATATCATTACGGATCTCATTATAGGAGTAATCTTGAATATAAACGATTGATTGGCCATCATAAGATTCACCATCATACCATTCATAAGTATGTTTATCGATAGTAAAACCAGAAAGCATATTCCCAGCTAGTGAAACCAAGTCTTCAAACTTAAAGTTGGTATTGACATTGTCACTGACAGAGTCAAGAATCTCCTGATATTTTGTGACATTATTGATTTTCAATGCTTGACTAATGGCTGCTTCAATGACTTCTTGCTGCCGATTGCCACGGTCCACGTCAGTATCCATTTTACGGATTCGAGCAAAAATCAATGCTTGCTCTCCATTCAACGACTGTCGGCCCTTTGGAATCAGTGTTTTACCAGAATTGTCCGAAGTATACTTTTCATTAATGTCATAAGGAACATCTACGGTAACACCGCCGATTGCATCAATGATCTTCTCAAAACTTGTAAAATTGATATTGACATAATAATCAATTGGCAAGTTCAAATAGTTTTGCACCGTTTCAATCGTTGCATCTTCCTCACCAATCGCAAATGCACTATTGATTTTTGCCGTGTTGACGACCGTCCCGTTTCCGGTACCATCGTAGATATTTGTCCAAATATCTCGAGGTAAACTTACCATGTCGATCTTTTTATTTTCGCCATCATAGACCATATAGATCAAACTGTCTGCTCGAGTCGTATCCAGATGCTCTTTCTTTTCTCGTTCGGCATCATTGTCGACCCCCATTAACAGGATCCCAAATTTAGAATCAACATTTGCTGATTTCAATGAATTGTCTTTTTCTTTATTGGATTTGATCACAGCGGATTCTTTAAACATTTTATCCACAGAATTTTTTGCAGCATAATACGTATATCCTGCAAATAAAAAGACTCCTGCAATCGCAAAAAGTACGACGCCTCCTATGATTCGGCGCTTATTACGAGCTTTGCGGGCCCGCTGTTTGCTAAATTTCGACTTTCTATCCATAGTGCCTCCTTCATGTTTCCTACTTCACTCTCCCCGATTGTACCAGATTTTGTTTTCAGCGCCTATTTTTTTAAGATATTTTATATTTTTGCTGTGAATTTTTATGCTAATGCAAATTTGTTCGAAAAAATTTCCCTATGATTTTTCCTTGAAAAAATCTAAAAAGATCATAGCCAAGTAAAGTATCATACGCAGTATTTATCGTATAATTATCAAAAAAAATGAAAACTAATTGTTTGTTTCTGAAATAAAAATGAAACTTTCTTTTCTTTCTTGATTGCTCCCCCTCAGTTTGGAACTATGGTAAGATATGCTAGAAACGAAAGATTTTTTATTCGTAAATTCACAGTGGAGAATTCCTCTCCTGATGCATTTTTTCTTTCATTGACTATTTTATTTTTACAGGAGGTTTTTATGATTGGATTATTACGCTATGCCAAAGACTATCGTAAACAGATCGTCTTAGGTCCTTTTTTTAAGTTTTTAGAAGCTGTGTTTGAACTGGTTTTGCCACTCCAAATGGCTGCACTCGTGGACCAGGGAATTCGCCAAAACAATTGGTCGAAAGTAGTTGAAATGACCCTCTGGATGATTGCGATGTCCGTCATCGGGATGATCTGTGCGGTCATCTGTCAATACTATGCAGCCACTGCTTCTCAAGGTTTTGGCACGGAATTACGCAATACATTAATGAAAAAAATCAATTTGTTGTCCCACAATGAATTGAATCTATTTGGAACAGATACGTTGATCACTCGAATGACCAATGATATCAACCAAATGCAAGTTGCATTGGCTATGTTGATCCGTTTAGTCGTCAGAGCACCTTTTTTGAGTATTGGTTCAGTGATCATGGCGTTTGTCATCGATTGGCAAGCGGGCTTGATTTTCTTATGTGTGCTGCCACTTTTTTGTATCATTTTATTTTGGATCATTAGCAAGACAGTGCCATTATATAAGAAAGTCCAGATCCGCTTGGACGAACTAAATGAACTAGTCAGCCAAAATTTGAGCGGTATTCGTGTGATTCGTGCTTTTGCTCGAACAAAAACTGAGACCAAACGTTTTGACCAAGCCACAGATGATTTGACCAATGTCTATATTCGTGTGACCAATCTTTCTGCATTATTGACCCCGGCTACAACCATGATTATGAACTTAGGAATTATTGCACTCTTTTACTTTGGCGGTTTCAAAGTGAACATCGGAAACTTGGAACAGGGGGAAGTACTGGCGTTGGTCAATTATATGAACCAAATGCTGTTGGCACTGATCGTTGTATCGAATCTCGTCATCATTTTTACTCGCGCTGCTGCTTCGGCTTCACGGATCAATGAAGTTCTTGATACAGAACCGTCGATTGATGATAGTTTATCTGAGGTTTTTATGGATCAACAAAAACAGGCAGGTGCCCTTCGTTTCGAACATGTGGACTTTCGCTTTTCACCTAACTATGGCTTAGCATTAAAAAATATCGATTTTGAGATTGCTCCTGGCACAACCTTGGGCATCACTGGTCCAACTGGCAGTGGGAAATCGACATTAACGCAACTGATCCCGCGTTTTTATGACACAGCTGCTGGTAAAGTGATCGTTGATGGACAGGATGTACGCAAGTGGCCGCTGAAACAATTAAGACAAAAAATTGCCATGGTTCCTCAAACGGCTGTTCTGTTCACTGGTACGATTCGTGAAAACTTACAATGGGGAAAAAAAGATGCGACAGACGAGGAATGCTGGCAAGCATTAGAGATCGCCCAAAGTCGCGACTTCGTCGAAGCACTACCGCAAAAGTTGGATACGACGATTTTTGAAGGAGGCAAGAACTTTTCTGGTGGGCAAAAACAACGCTTAACGATTGCTCGAGCAATTATTGCTAAACCTGATATATTGATTTTGGATGATTCATTAAGTGCGCTAGATTACCAAACAGATCTGGATCTGCGGATGGCTTTAAAAGAAAAAATTCGCGGAACGATCATCATCATTTCTCAGCGTGTTCGTTCGATTCAAGACGCACAGCAGATCTTAGTGTTAGATCAGGGAAATCTGGTCGCCAAAGGCACCCATGACGAGTTGATGATCACTTCAAAAGCTTATCAAGAAATTGTGGCATCTCAAGAGGAGGAAGAAAAATGAAAAAGAAATCATTTGATTGGTCTGCCTTCCGCCGCTACCTCCCCTATCTCGCTGTGTATGCCAAAGAAACTTGGACTGCTGTCGTTTTAGGGATCGCTGCTGGCATCTCAACGGTTTTTATGACTTATGAAATAGGTCAGGCTGTCGATAAAATGATTGGTCCTAGCAAGGTTCATTTCGAAGAACTTTATCGCATTCTCGCGTTGTTTGGCGGTGTAGTGATCGTTACTGTTGTCAGTCAATGGCTGATCCAACGATTAGGGAATCGAGTGGCCTATCTGTCTGTCGCTGATCTGCGCAAAGAAGGTTTTGCTCATTTAAATACACTACCCTTGCGTTATTACGATCAAACGTCTCACGGGAATATCGTCAGTCGTTTTACCAATGACATGGATAATATCTCAATTGCGGTTGCTGCTGTCTTCAACCAATTATTCTCCGGTATCTCTGTCGTGCTGATTGCCTTGGTAGTCATGGTTAAGATGAGTGTGCCACTGACTCTCGTCGTTCTTGTTTCAACACCGATCATCTTTTTAGTCAATTGGATCGTGGCACGAACATCACAAGCAGATTTTGCGCGTCAACAAGAGATCGTCGGTGAAATTTCTGGATTCGTTACCGAAATGATCGGCAATCAAAAAATTGTCAAAGCATTTGAACGAGAAGCAATCAACCAAGAACAGTTTGAAATGATCAATGACGAATTAAACCTTCGTGGCCGAAAAGCACAGTTTTCTTCCTCGTTGACCAATCCGCTTTCCCGTTTTGTTGACCATCTTTCCTATCTGTCTGTCGGCTTCGTCGGTGGTTTATTGTACTTTTCAGGCTCGGGGCTGGTAACAGTTGGGATGATTTCAAGCTTTACGATCTATTCTAGCCAATTTTCAAAACCATTTATTGAACTGTCAGGCATCACCACTCAGATTCAGACTGCATTAGCTGGTTTGGCACGAACCTTCCAGTTATTGGATCAAATGCCAGAAAGTGCGGATGACACAGCAACACAAACGATGAAGGAAATCAAAGGTAAAATCGACTTTGAAAATGTGGCTTTTGCTTATGATCCAGGACAAAAACTGATCGAAAACTTTTCTTTTACAGCTGAACCAGGTGAAACGGTGGCAATTGTCGGAAAGACTGGTGCCGGTAAATCGACACTAGTCAATTTGCTGATGCGTTTCTACGATGTTGATCAGGGAACTATCCGAGTAGACGGCGTCGATATTCGTCAATTGCAGCGAACAGCGTTACGAAAGAGTTTTGGTATGGTCCTTCAAGACACGTGGCTGTTCGATGCTTCTTTAAGAGAGAATCTCCAATATGGCAATGACACGGCTACCGATGGAGAAATATACGATGCTTTAAAAAATGCATATATGTATGAATACGTTATGCGGTTACCAGATAAATTGGATACGCCGATTGGGCAACAGGGCATCAAGATTTCCGATGGGCAGCGACAATTACTGACCATTGCTCGTACTATGATCAGTAATCCCCCGATGCTGATCCTCGATGAAGCCACCAGTTCAGTCGATACACTGACAGAAAAGAAAATTCAGGATGCCTTTTTGAAAATGATGGACGGAAAAACCAGTTTCGTCATTGCCCACCGCTTATCAACGATCCGTGCGGCTGATAAAATTTTGGTTATGGATGCCGGACAAATCGTCGAACAAGGTACTCATGAAGAATTGTTAGCGGAAAAAGGGTATTATTACCGTCTCTACCATGCTCAATTTCAACATTAACAGTCACATGTTGATAGATTAACGCTAAAAGAAGTGGTTCCCTAAAAGAACCACTTCTTTTTTTAAAATTGAGAATTGTTATTTACTCCAAACATCGCTATATTCCGGTTTACGTTCAAACTCTTTTTTTGCAAATGGACAGAGTGGAATGATTGTTTTCTTTTCCGCACGCGCTTTTTCTACCCCTTTTGCCACTAACTTTTCTGCCAGTCCTTGACCACGATAGGCTGGATCGACAAAAGTATGATCAATGATCATTCGTTTTGTTCCTGCATTCGACCAAGTCATTTCGCCGATCTCTTTCTCGCCGTCTAATAAGGCAAAACGATTTTTTTCTTCCTTGATTTCCATTAGTTTTCTCCCCTTTGAATAAATTTTAATGCGCCGCTTGGACAAGATTGATTCACTTGAGCAACTTGTTCTTTTTGAGCATTATCGGGAATGACCCACGGTCGACGTCCTACCTCAAAAACAGTTGGATTACCTCAAACACACTTCCCACTGTGAATACAAATGTCTTTGTGAGAATAAACATCGAATGCTGAGCCATGATATTTGCGATACCCATCAGCAAGCAACTGTTCCTCTGCGTGTTCTTTTAAGTGCTCTGTCGTTGTTTTCCCTCCGTCACTGCTTGACTTTTATTGACCCCCTTCATCATAAGCTAAATCAACAAAAAAATAAAACAATCGCCATTTATACGTAAAAGATTTAGCAGAAAAAACAACTCTACTAGAAAAAACTGCAACATAAGCACTTCAACAAACAAACGATCCGAAGACACATCGAATCCTCTCTACAATCCGATCCTCGTCCCTAGTCACAGAGAGAAGAATTCTTTCTCAAGTCCAGTTTGGATCATTTCGTCTGCTTTTGCTTCTGTTACAGCTCTATTCGTTTGATTTCATTTGATAGTGATTACTGAAAAGAACCTTAGTCATTGTTGATCGCTGTTAGATGAACCATTTGTGTTGCATAGTCGCCGGATAAAGCAGGATCAATATAGAAACCGATCTGCATCAATTCATCGCCGCCGATTTTATATCCCCCCATTTGATACACTGTATCTGCCGCTAATCCCGCCAATTTGAGAGTGATTAGCGGTGCAGATGCTTCGGCTAATACACGGAAATAGAAAACAATCGCTTCTTGTTTATCTTCAGAAACGTACATCCACGCAGTATCATTTCCTGCAAAAGGACTCAACAAGCGAATAAACGTGCCATATTGGAAGAGTTGTCGATGTTTTTTATAAAAGGCAACTTGCTCTTTGATGGCTGCTTTTTCTTCATCGGTCACTGTCGTCAAATCCAGCTCATAGCCCAAGACACCAGACATTGCAACGTTTCCGCGGATCGCTAAGTCAGTGATCCGCTGTGTTTGATGGTTAGGCACTGCTGAAACATGCGAACCCATGCTAGAAGCCGGGTATGACAGGCTGGTTCCATATTGGATTTTCAAACGGGCTATCGCATCGGTATTATCACTCGTCCATATCTGCGGCATGTAATACAAGAAACCTGCATCAAAACGACCGCCCCCGCCAGAACATCCTTCAAACAAAATAGTGGGATGAGCAGCTGTCAATCGTTCTAAAAAGTCATACAGACCTAAAATATAGCGAAGGAACACCTCCCCTTGCTGGGTAGGATCTAACAACAATGAATAGACATCCGTCATGTTGCGATTCATGTCCCACTTAATATAATCAATGGGTACTTCGTTAAATAGAAGGGCTAACTGATCAAAAATATGTTTCCGAACATCTTCTCTAGAAAAGTCCAATACAAACTGACTGCGACTTAATGCGGGAGAACGTCCAGGTACTTTTAAGGCCCACTCGGGGTGCTGACGATACAACTCGCTCGCTTCTGAGATCATTTCCGGCTCTAACCAGAGACCGAATTTCAAGCCCTTCTGATGGACTTTTTCCGCAAACCCTCGCAGACCAGAAGCTAACTTTCCTTCATTCTCATACCAGTCACCCAGAGAAGTCAAATCATTTTCTCGTGCACCAAACCAACCGTCATCCAAAACAAACAATTCAATTCCCAATGCCTTCGCTTCATCGACGATCTGCTCCAGTTTTTCTTCATCGAAATCAAAATAAGTGGCTTCCCAGTTATTGATCAACGTCGGACGTTCAGTCAGCTGATACTGTCCACGAATAAGATGACTATTATAAAAGCGATGATAGGTTTGTGACATTTGGTTGAGCCCTTGATTACTATAAACTGTAACCACTTCTGGTGATTGGAAGCTTTCCTGAGGTGGTACTGTCCAGGCAAATCGATAACTATTGATGCCCATGATGAGCCGCGTTTGATCATAAGGATCTTTTTCGATAATCGTTTCGTGATTGCCGCTATACAGTAAACTAACGCCATAACATTCTCCCGAGAATTCTGTTGTAGCGGGATCTGCCAAAATAACAAAAGGATTCTGTTGATGGCTGCTGGAACCTCGCTTGCTGTCCAATTTCTTGATACCTGTCTGAACTGGTTCTCGACTGATTTGCCGTTCTTTCGCCCATGCACCATTCAATTGGATCAAATCAAGCGGTCGGTTGGGAAAATCCAGTGATTGACTGGCTAGTTGATGGATAACGATTGGTTCAAGACCGTCATTTTTTAAGGCACTTGAACGAATGATTGCTGATGTATCAGTAAAAATACTATAGTTCAAAACCAATTCAAGCGCGGCAACTTCATCTCGCAATATGATTTGCAACGTTTCGATTTCTTGCGGAGCACCGTGAGTTTGAGGCAACCCCGCAAGTGCTGGTTTGCCTTGACTGATTTCATGGCTTTGATAGATAAAATGCGCAACATGACTGCCATTTGGCAGTTGGATATCATATGCCGCTTCACGATAATCACCGAACCCATTCCCAGGAAATTCCATCATCAGCGTATCCAGCGAGAATAAGCGATCCTTGCTGCCTGCTGGATTCGGCGAAAAAGAACGATCTAATCGCGGGTAACGATAATGGCCAGAATAATGGGTAATTTTCTTTCCAAAGTAGATATGCGCTAAATTTCCACCTTCTTCGATCTGCATCACATAACTGATTTTGTTGTTGCTTAAATGAAAAATTTGGTTTTTTTTATCAAAATGGATCATTTCATTTCCTCGTTTTCTCTTTTCTTTACTTCACAGAACCTAACATGCCTTGTACGAATTGTTTTTGTAATACGAAAAAGATAATCGCTGTTGGCAAAGTGGCGATCACGATCCCGCACATCATCATGCCGTAATCCGGTGTATAGGAAGCCCCCATCGCAGATAAAACCAACGGAACTGTCCGTTTATCTGGTGATTGCAAGGCAACTAATGGCCACAAGTAGTTGTTCCAGCTATTCATAAAGGTAATGATCGCTGCTGCTGCATAAGTATTTTTAGCAGTAGGCATATAGACTCGGAAGAAAATACTTAACTCATTTAGCCCATCAATGCGGGCTGCTTCTACTAATTCTTTAGGGAAAGCTTTGATATTTTGGCGGAAAAAGAAAATCAGGAACGCTGTACAAACAGAAGGTAAAATGACCACTGCAAAAGTATTGATTCCGATTGGGGTTCCGCTAAGCTGACTAAACATGCGGTATAACGGAATCATCAAAGCCGCAAAAGGAACCATCATCGATAAGAGTAAAATATTGAAAATGCGATCTTTTGTTTTGGTTCGATAGATCTCAAACCCATAGCCCGCCATGGAAGAAAACAGCAACGCGAAGACGGTCGTAATGACCGCAATCACTGCAGAGTTGCCCAAAGCACGAGTAAAGTTCAGTTCAGAAGCAAATAAATTTTGGAAATTGATCACTAGCTGATCACCGATCATGATTTTTCCTGCCACAATGTCAAAGGTTTGATTGGTCATTCCCAATACCATCCAGACAAATGGAAAGACGGAAATAAAGGCCAAAAGACCTAAGAAAAGATACTTTAAGCTTAAAGAGAGTGTTTTCAATTTTCTTTCCCTCCTAATTTTGTTTGGATGACGGATAAGACCACAATAGCGATCACGATCACAAAGGATACTGCCGCCGCATAGCCAAAGTTCGGGGTGAATTTATAACTTAAATTATAAATGTACTGCGAGAGCGTGGTGGTTGCATTGGCAGGTCCCCCACCTGTAATATTTTGTACTTCGTCAAATAATTGCAATGTTCCGATCGTTGAAGTAATTGTCGTGAATAAAATGATTGGCCGCAAATTAGGAATAGTTATCTTGAAAAGTTGATCCCATTTAGTCGCACCATCAATTTCAGCAGCTTCATAGATGCTAGGATCAATGTTTTGCATACCAGAAATAAAGAAAATCATATTATAGCCTGTCCAGCGCCAAGTAATGGCAAAAATAATCAAGACTTTTGCCCAGAAAGGATCCGTTAGCCATTGAATCGGCACCTCAATCAAATGAATTTGCATTAAAAAATTATTGACTAACCCATTCGCTGAGAATAAACTTTTCATGATCAACGAGTAAGAGACCAATGAAGTGATACAAGGTAAAAACAAGGCCGTTCGGAAAAGACCTTTGAATTTTAATTTTTTGTCATTTAGTATGTTCGAGACGATCAATGCCAAAAACAGCATGATCGGTACTTGGATTAATAAGTATAAAAATGTATTACCAAAAGCTTTCTTAAAGGTTGAGTCACTCAGCATCCGCTGATAGTTTCCCAAACCGTTGAATGACATCGTTGTCGGCGGTCCCGACTGGAAAGACGTAAAAAGAGCTGAAATCATAGGAACAAATACTAATAGTGTAATCAAGATCACAGGCAAAGAAATAAACGCGTTTCCATTCGCAAACCAATTTTTCGATTTATTTTTCATGGTGATTCCTCCTTCAAACGACACTATGGCACCAATCTAATGACTATACGAACGATTGCTGCTTAACAATCTCCTCTAATGGGAAATTATTGGTACCAGCAGCTATCGTTCGTATCTGATTTGTTGATTATGAAACCATAGCTAAATGATTTGCTTAGTTTGCGATTTGTGCTTCTACTTGTGTTTGTGCATCTTCTAGTACTTTATCGATATCTTCCCCATTGATTACTCGCTGCAAGCTTTCTGTCAATACAGATTCGATCGCATAAGTATGATTGCCGTAGTTGACGGCCGGGATCTCTTGTGACCATTGAGAGAAGTCTTGGAAAACTTTTTGTCCTCCATAAAAATCAAGTCCTGAAGTATATTCTTTTGTCTCTTCGGCAGCATTCATCGTTGAAACCAGCCCAATTTCAGTTGCCAATGTTCCCATCAATTCTTTATTTGAAGCAAACGTTTTCGCTAAAAAGTCTTTCGCATTCTCTTCACCAGCTACGCCTTTAATGACATACCATCCTGCTCCGCCAATACTTGATGCGTTCACTGAATTGCCACCAGCTAGTGCCGGAATCGGTGCAATCGCCCATTTGCCGCTTTGATCTTCAGCCCCTTGAATCGTACTAGAATACCAAGCGCCTGTTGGTGCTGCAGCAACATTTCCGGATTGGACTGCATTGACGCCGCCATCCCAATCAGAGACTTGTTCAACTAATCCTTCATTCAGTAGTGTCGCCAATACATTCAAGCCGGCTTTGAATGATTCGTTGTCTTTAATCGTTACTGTGGTGCCGTCTTCACCGGTATACCATTCACCAGCTGACTGCATGATGATCCGTGCCAATCCCAAATCGCTTGGATCTAGAGACATCATGGCATGTCCCGTTTTCTCCTTGACATCTTTGGCAATTTGAATAAAGTCATCCCAGGTAATATCTTGGAGATCAGCAGCTTCATATCCTGCATCTGCTAAATAATCTGTACGATAAAACAGCCCTGCTACCCCACTATCAAAAGGTACACCGTAGATCACATCATTGATTTTGTTGACGGCGAATTTGTAGCTGGAAAAGTCATCTTCATTGACAATATCAGTTAAGTCGCTGAAAGCATCCGGATAGGAAGATAAATAGCCTTGAATACGATAGTCTTCGATCAAAACGATATTTGGCAAGCCATCCGTATTGCCTGATGCTAGACTAGTGTTCAACTTTTGAACGATGTCATCCTGTGACATGGTCACTACTTCCACATCAACATCCTTGTTTTCGTAAACCTTTTTCGCTTCATTGACAGCTTTGATATTGAAAGTCTCATCCCAAGCCCAAACTGTAACCTTATCAGAAGAACCTCCAGTGTCACCAGTACTTTCGTTGTTGCTGCCACAAGCTGTCAATGTCAATACAGTAGCGGCAGTCACAAGTGATGCAAGCAATTTTTTCATTTTTCTCCCTCTTTCCTTTTAATTACATTTTTACTATACACTGGAGTTGTAAACGGATACAATACGCGTGGAAGAGCTTACTAAAATAGTCCAAAAATAGAAAATTTTTACCAATACCTTTCTTTTATGAAAGCGTTTATACTAGAATAAAGAAATAGGGGGGATACCATGCATCATTTACATACAGTCTTGCTTGTGGATGACGAGACCACTATTCGTGATGGTTTAAAACATATGATTCGTTGGGAGCAAGAAGGTTTTCGCTTGCTAGGAGATGCAGCAAACGGACAGGAGGCTCTAACCCTGATCCAGCAATTACAGCCAGAGATCGTGATCACAGATTTAAAAATGCCGCAAATGGACGGCATCCAATTAACAACCATCATTCAACAACAATACCCATCTATCCATTTTCTGGTATTGAGCAGTTATGATGATTTTCACTATGTCAGTCAGTCTTTTAAGAACGGTGCCATTGATTACTTGCTAAAGCCAACATTGACGCCTGCTTTGTTGCTGAAAGCCCTAAACACCATCCGCGAAAAAATATCTGATACCCGCCAAATAACCGCTGAGGTCCCATTACAAGAATCTTTGAATCGCTATCTGGCTGGGTATGAAGAACCACTTACTCCTTTTGCTGACTATCTTGAAATAGCTATGAAACAGCAACTATGTTTTCTTTATACGAATGTCAGTTATTTTCGTTCTACTGAACAGCTTTTTCATGCATTGACAGAATTTTCGCAATCGAATTCTCGCTTGAAAACATTGGCGTTCAAGACCAGTAATAATGATGCGGGACTATTGATCAGTTACGCAGAAGAAAGTGATTTTTTTGCTTCTTTGAAAAATTGTTTGGACCAGTTGAACTATACCGAACCGAATGCCTTTTTTACCCTTGGATGCCCGTTTGAATCGATTGAAGACTTGCGTTCGGCTTTTCTGACTCTAAAAGATAAAAGTCGTGAACAATCTTTTTTTTATAAGCAGCAGCGGCTTGTCTTGGAACAAGAGCTTTTTTTGTATATGGAAAGTGATCGTTTTGATACAAAAAAATTTTTACGGGCATTATTAGACAATAATTTTTTATTGGGGATTACACGTATCGAAGACTATTTCAATGAGATGATTCTATCAAATGTCGATCCTAACTTTCTGAAGCAGCAGGCCAGCAGTATTTTTTATACGCTGTTGTCCCGTTTAGAAGAAGAATTTCCAACAGCTTCCCGCTTTAGTCGCTTGCGAGCGGAATTTCTCCATGAGATCGGTCATATCTTGTATTTAGAAGATTTTTCCGATTTGTTATTGTCAACGATCGATGAGATACGTCTGCAATTGACGACTCTTTCCCCTATGGATGAAGATGACTTACTGGTCTCGATCCAGCGCTTCATTCAAGACAATTATATGAAGAGCCTCTCACTATCTGAGTTGGCAGAAACGTTCCACTTTAGTTATACCTACTTGTCAGCTTTCCTTTCTTCAAAATTAAAAATGAGTTTCTCTGATTATCTAAAAAATACACGTCTAGAAAAAGCCAAAGAGTTGCTGACCCAATCTGAGTTGAATTTGTCAGAAATCAGTGAAGCAGTTGGTTATTCCGATATCAGCTATTTTTCTCGAATCTTTAAAAAAGAATTTCAAGTCACTCCTTCTAAGTATCGGCGGTTGAACCAATTATGAGAATCCAACAGTGGCTCAAAAAAAATGAATTGTTCAGCCGAATCTTTTTGTTTGTTGTGGTAGGAGTAATCAGTGTTTGTTTACTGACAGTGATCGTTATCTATGGACGGTCCAAAGATGCTTATGTGGCTTCGTATCAGAGCTCGAACCGCTTGCTTTTGGATAAGATCCAGGAAGATTATGAGCGCTTGAATGAGAATATCAATCGTATTTTTGATGTCGTCGATGAGAGCAAAGCCGTAGAAAATTATTTAAAAGGACAGCTAAATCAGGGAAGAACGATTTTAGAACTCAATGAACAGTTGAAAGATACTCGCTCGCTTTTTCAAACGATTCCTTCCAACTTGGTATTGATTGGAACGAACGGACGATCATTCTTTCAAAATGATGCTGTCCGAAACCAGTCGGTTGAAACTTTTTTGGCAAGTGAATTTACGCAGCAAATCAATGAAAATGAGGCTATTAGTCAATACTATTTTCTGGAACAAGGGTTGAGCACTTCTACGAGCCATTCACCAGGACTGATGTACGTGCGGAAATTAATGAAAGACGATGCTTTATTCGGTTACGCATTGATTTTTTTGAAAGAATCTGATTTTTCTTCTATTTATCGGCAGTTGTTAGACACAACATTGCATACCATCTACGTGGTCAATGATCAAGGACAGATCTTGTCCTCTTCTGAAGAACAAAAACTAGGAACAGCTTTTGATCCAGCAATGATCGAAGTGAAAAATGATTCTGTTAATCAAATGCCTCTTTATTCTTATCAATTCACATTTTATGATCTCCTAGATGAATCTCATTTAGTACGCAATATGAATTTGATCAAACCAGCCGTACTGATCGCTTTTCTTAGTATTTTGCTTTTTAGTCTGTTCGCTTTCTGGATCATTCGAACAATCACACAACCTATCTATCAATTGATCGACAAGCTGCCGGCAGTCACACAAGGTGATTTCAGCAATAAAGTCTCAATCAATGGCACGTATGAAACGCAAGAACTAGGTCGCGCCTATAATTTGATGCTGGAGGATTTAGAATCCTATGTCGACCATTTGATGATCACCGAAGCGGAAAAACGCAAATTTGAGATCCGTTCCTTACAGATGCAGATCCAACCCCATTTTGTTTATAATACACTAACAGCAATCAAATTTTTGATTTGGCAAAATGAACAAGAGAAAGCAACTCAAGCCATCGATAGTTTCGTTCAATTGCTTCGCCATACATTCAACCGCAAAGAGATCGTTCCATTAAAGGATGAACTAGCCATCGTAGAAGAATATCTGATCCTGATGAACGTTCGCTATGGTGACCGGATTCAATCAACCATCTTCTCCGCAGAAGAATGTGAAAATTGTTTGGTTCCTAAAATGATCTTGCAGCCAATCATCGAAAACGCTTATCTGCATGCGTTTCCTGAAGAAGAAAAAGGCTATATTCAAATCTTTTCTCGCATCAGTAAATCAGGGCTAATCATCGAAATCATTGATACAGGTATCGGCTTTGATGAAGCATCCTCGTTGAATAAGAATCAGTCGATCGAACATTATTCTGGTATCGGATTGGAGAATATCGATCAAAGAATCAAGTTACTCTACGGGGAAAAATATGGCTTGACCGTTGTCTCTCGCGTCAATGAAGGAACTACTGTACGCCTATTACTACCAAACCAGTAAGCAGTATAACTATTGAAAGAACATAAAAAATCCAACCATTAGGACTCCGGCTATTTTTCTCAACTTTTAGAAAAACAGCTTCTTCAGAGGGCTTATGGTTGGATATATTTTGATAGTAATCGTTTAAGTTTTCACCATTGGAGGCAATGACTTGTTGATACAAAAACCAACCATCAATGATCCGTCTCCCATGGAGATACTGCATTGATGATTGGTCACTCACTACTATTTTCGTGTTTGTCTTTTTCCTTTAGATCCGATTTTCATGATCGGCAGTTTTGACTAAGTTCGCTCCGACCATGCCGCCGATCGATGTTAGAGCTAGTCCTAAGACCATTGCTACAAAGCCCCAAATTGATGCTTTAGCAGTTGCATCACTTACTTCATCAGCTTTTTTACGCGCATCTTTGACTGCTTGATCGATATCTTGTTTTGCTTGTTCAAGATTTTGTTGTGCTGTTTCAATTTGCTGTTGTGCTTCGTCAGAAGCTTTTTGCAACCCATTGACAATATTTTGGGTAGCTTCTTGTGCTTCTTGTTGATTTAGATCGGTATTTTTTGCTACCGCATTTGAAATGGCATCTTCATCAACGGAATCGCTGATTTTCGTTGCCCGATCTTGTAATTTTGTTGAAAGATCATCGATGATTTCGTCTGCTTTATTTGGATCCGTAGCGATTTTCTTACCTGCATCGGTAATATCACTCGTTGCATCAGAAACTTGATCTTGCAAATAGTTTGGCTGCAATTCAGGAACGTCAGTGTCTTTTAATACGTCGCGGACGTCCGTTTGCAATTGATCTGTATCAATATCTCCCATGTTTCCTGTAATTTCATCAAAGGCTTTTGATGCGACATCTGCTGTTCCCGATGCGACATTCTCTACGCCACTTCCGACAGCTGAAGCGATATTGCCCAATAGTGAACCAACTACAGAAAAAGCCCCAATCGTTAAATATGATAACATAACGATCGTAACGATCATACTGGTTGCCCAAGTAAGAAATCCATGTACCAAACCAACGCGTCTAGCTGCTACACCAGAAACAAATCCTGCGCCGAATAATGAAAGAATCAGTGTCACAACAGTCCAAATCATCAAGCCTGTTCCCACACCATCCAGCGGGTTGTTTGAAGTAGGTTCTACCATTCCAAAGCCGATCGCTGAGCCGATTAATGAAAATGTCATGAATAATGCAATAAACGTCACGACTCCTGCGAAAATTGAGCCCCAGGATAAGTTATAACCGGCCTCCCGCTCATTTGCTCCTAAATAATCTCTAAATCCGTGTTTCATTTTACGTCCTCCTTTTTTTCCTCTAAAACCAGTCTAACAACCCTACGTTTTTTTATCAATCAAGACGACTTATCCCTCGCCCAGAAGTAAAAATACATTTGTTTTTCTATTCATCAGCACTAGCTTTTCAACTTATATTTATTAGGTTTTGTCACCATTTCTTGAAAGATAATAAAAATAATCGTTTTTGAAGAAACCTACGCCATTCTCAATTGTCTCCTAACCATTCTCACTCCTAAATGGACAACAATTTTTTCAGATTATTTCCATGTAAACAAAAAAGCACAACTAACATCTCTCTTGTTCGCTAAGAATAATCGTCAAAAAGCTTTTGTACCGCCTTTTTCTAAGTTCAGCATGTAGGATTTCCTAAGGATCAGCATCGTCTATTTACTGAAATCACATGGATAAAAATAAGTACACGTACTTGTCACTGTTTTTTAACTTGTAGGAACAGGTATTATGTGTTATTTTAAAAACAAAAAATCTTCTTATATCGTTCGTTTATTAATTACGTACATATATTTAAAGACCGAATAATTATTCTATAGTGATTCTTTTATTCTAAAAAAACGCATAAAAAAAAGAGAAAATCTGCTATTTTTGAATAGCAATTTTCTTCACATAAAATCCAATAATAATTTTACACCGAGATTATTTAATTACACAACACGACAAAAGAAGAACTTTTTTAATCAAAAATTGGCATCTCAAACTTACATTTTTGATTCATTATTAAATAATATTTATGATAATATTTTTAAAAGGAGGATGATTATGTTTGAAGATCTGTTACTCACCAATCATGCAAAGAAAAAATTAGCAATTTTGACTTATTTAAATGAGAATACCAATCAACCAATCAATATCAGTAAAATCGCCGAGCATCTGGGCTTGTCTTATCACGGGATAGCACCACTCATAGAGGAAATGCAACAAGAGTTTTCAGCGCTTTATCAAGTTTCGTTATGTGAAAAAGGTTTCAAGGTTCGTTCATTAGAAGAACCACTTTCCTATTCACTTTATCAGAAGTATTTGATTCAGGAAAGCCTTGCTTTCCAACTTCTACTTACATCGATCATGAACCCGGAAATGACCATCAATGATTTTTCAACTGTTCATTTTGTCAGTCATTCAACGATCACCCGGGCACTTAAACCACTGAAGACTTATTTATTGGGAAAAGAAATCCATTTGAATGTTTCTCAGTTGAAACTGACTGGAAATGAAATCAATATCCGTTCATTTTACGTTCAAATTTTAACTTATCTAGAGAACTCACCATTAGAAGCGGATTACTTAACGGACTTCAGTGATCAAACGGTTTTGATCAACGAATTAGCATTACAAAAGTTTTCTCCTGTTAACCAACGACTGATCTTAGTCATTTTATTTGTATCCAAACTTCGATTCGAACAAGGCTATTTGCTTAACCCAATCAATGGTTTTGAAAAATTATTTTCAAAGATGAACCATCCTCTAGAAAATTATTTTACGGCATTTATGACTGACGAAAAGCAAGTAACTTATCAGATCAATTATGTCAAAGGAATGCTGTTCTTTCTAGTCCGTTTCGCTGAGCCAACACCAGAAAGAGCTGCTCTACTTTGTGATTTCTATGAACAGATCAAAGAAGATGATCCTATTTTTCATGAGTTTATGGCTGATTTTAGTCACGTATTATTACCAGAAATCGTTGGGATCCCTTTTGATGAAGAAGTATTTTCTGAAATTCAAAAAGATAGCTTCATTATTCTGTATATTTTTTATGCAAACAATGGCCTATTGATTGATTTTTGGTCTCAAAATGAGTTGAATCTATCCTTTCAAAAGAAAGGATTTACAAATCTACAGAAAAAGATTCGTCCATTTTTGACAAAATACACTCGACGTGTTGGTTATGAATGGCTCAAAAAAGCCAAATCGCTAGTCCTAGACTATCTGACTTTTTTCATATATCCGTTTTATCAACAGCATCATTTACAAAAATTACAGGTGGGAATCATTCCTTCATTGAATTTATCAGCCATTCAGCAAATCAGTTTTTTATTGGATCAAATTCAATTTGTGGACTATGATATCGTAAGAAACCACGAAAAAGACTTTGACTATTACATCGTTCCAGCAAATAGATTGTTGCCAGCAATTGAGTATCCTGCTTATGTCATGGAAGAAACTGAGACTCTAAAAGAGTTGTCGCCATTATTTGACGCTTTATGGGAGGAATATCTGACAATCAACGACTTTTCGATAAACTAAAAAACCAGTGGCTTCCTTTTTGGAATGCCACTGGTTTTCTGTCTATCATTCTTGATTTAAACATAGGAAAAAGCAGAAATCGCTGTTTTCCTGCTTTTTCCTACTTCAAGTTCCTGTTTCCTCCTAAGATCGACAGCCTGGAATGCCTGCTAAGCAGGACTTTGGGGAGAGGTCAACGACCTTGGAGGAGCAAATAGTAAATTATTACTAGAAACCACCTATTTTTGCGTTACTGAAATCTGATGTTGATCAGATTTACTGAACGAACTTTTAGCGTAAGAAAGAAAAAATGTTGATCATATTTTCAACAACTTCCCATGGAAACCCAAATAATTGAAACATTTTCTTTTCCTCCTTTAATTGACTTTCCTTCAGTTTAATTGGAAAATAGTACTATAGTTGATTTGGACTATTTTTTCGTCCACCTATTTTCTAGGTGCATTTAGGAGGTGCTTTTTTGGAAGCCAATCTATTACTGAAAAAGTTACGTACTGAACGTAATCTTTCCCAAAGAAAGTTAGCAGCCGATATATCTGAGCGGAGCACGTTAGCTACTTTTGAACAAAAAGGTCATCGAATTGCTTTTGATATTCTTTACAAATACCTTGATCGCTTGAATGTGACTCTCGAAGAATTTGAGTATCATTTGACAAACAATCAATTAAATGAAAAGAAGCAACTCTCGAAACAATTTCACAATGCTTATTACCAACATGATTATGATCAGCTAGCAATCTTGATTGACGAGTCAAAAACAACCTACCAAGAAACACAAGACTTTTTCTACTATCTTCTTTATAGCCAGTACTATTTGATCCTAAAGAAAAAGGGTTTTCTACATACCATCGATGAAACAGAAAAAATCGAGGCAGCGATAAAGAGCTACCTCGACAAAATAGAAACCTGGGGAAAATTTGAGATTACCATATTTGCAAATCTAATGTTTCTTTTCACGGACGAATATATTTTGTTTCAAATCGAGCAACTAAACAAGCAGGAATTTTATAATAATTTGCTTAGTCTCAATTATCATATTTATTCTAAGTTGTTGACTAACGCTGCCTTTCTTTTCATTGACCGCAATCAGATCGATCATCTTAAACAAATTTTGTTTTATATGACCAAAAATATTCCATTGGATAACGACCGGATTCGATTGATGATCCGCTATTTCGAAGGGATCATCGCGATCTTCCATGGTGAAATCGAAACTGGAAAACAAACAATCACGAAAGCAATTGAGATCCTACACTTTTTAGGTCAATCTGCCTACGCTGCTGAACTATCAGAATTAGCAACCAACGTCCTTTTGACAGTGGCACCATCTGAAGAACCTTTTTTATAATGTTGCTGCCGGAAAAATCTGTATAGGATAAAAAAAAACGATCTGAAAGTCTTCTTTCTGCGCCAATACTTGTTAGCAGAAAAGAGTGTCTTTCAGATCGTTTTCTTTAATTGATTAACCCAATGGAAGCTTTCCATTCAAGCACTCGTTTGACGGAAGCATCGATGGCTGCTTCCGGATAATTACCACTTCTGACAGCATCCACAATCACTGGGATCTGTTGCTGATAGGTAGATGACATCACTAAATCGTTCCCTGCTTCTAATGCTCTCAGCCCTGCTTCTGATTGAGAAATAAAGTCAGCTAGACCCGCCATATCCATGTCATCCGTCATGATTACTCCTTTGAACCCCAGCTGCTTCCTCAATAATTCATGGACAGGCTTCGAGATAGAGGCTGGTGCGCTGTCATCAATACTTGTGACAATATTATGTGAGACTAAAATACTGTCAGCTCCTGCTTTGATCCCGGCTTCAAAAGGTAAGAAATCATTCGTTTCCAACTCTTCTAACGGACGATCATCGGTAACGATCTCTACATGTGAATCACGGTTATTGCCGTAACCCGGAAAATGCTTCAATGTCGAACCAATCCGATTCTCTTTTAAAACGGCAATGTTTCTACGAACAAATTCACTGGTTCCTGCTGCATCTAAACCTATGGTCCGATCATAGATAAATGAATTAGGGTCAGTGGATACATCGGCGACCGGAAACAGACCGGTAGAAATGCCATATTCGTGGAAAATAGCTGCCTTTTGAGCAGTATCTTCTTCAATTGCTTGCCAGCCCCCTTGTTGGTAAAGTTGCTGAGGGGATAAAAATGGTGTTTGTACCAATGCAGGGTTGCGACTGATTCGAGTGACAGTTCCCCCTTCTTCGTCCATTCCGATCAGCAAAGGTATGGAACTGGCTTGCTGATAATCAGCAATCTTTTGCTTCAACGTCTCAGCTGTCTCATTCTCCGTATCACGTCCGAATAAGACATAGCCGCCTAAATGATAGGTTTGTATATCTTCAACTTGATTGATTTCAGGCACTCGTACAAAAAATAGTTGCCCAACTTTTTCTTCTAGACTCATTTGGTCAATCCGCTTATCAATCGTCGTTTCCTCCTCAGTTGATTGTTCGGGAATACTCGACTCGGTACTTAGAGAACTTGTTGACGTTGTTTGTGAAGCGTTTGTCGGTTCTTCCCCATTTGACTGTTGGTCCATCAGCCACTTCATTCCTCCTATAATGAGCAACAGAAGCAAAATAAAGCCACCCATAAGGATTCCTTTTTTATTCATAAATTCCTCCAGTTCATAAATTCCTCGTCTTATTTTACATCAGCCTATTTTAGCATGCCTTTTAAGGTAAAAAAAGCGAACACGACACACTCAAGTGTACTGTTCGCTTTAATGGATGTTTGTTTTTTATTCTTTTTTTGTTGCTAAAATGATTAGGTAAAACGCCGAGTCAAGCGTTTATAAGGCACTGCGCGCCCAACAAAGTAGATCAAAACTGTCTGAATAGGAAACATGATAACAGCTTTCATCAATCGAGCCGACCAAATTGCCCAGCTTGTTAATGGAATATTCAGCATCATTGCCAACCAGATCGGTGTCAAAATCAATGTGATCAGAAGGGTATTCAGCAAGACCACTGTTGCTGCCCGTTTCCAAGTTACTTCCTTTCTATAAAAAAAGTAACCGTAGATCAACCCACCTACGAATGCATTGATCGTAAATCCGAAGAAATAAGCGGATTTAGGGAATAAAATCATTCCTGCTATATCAGCGACCGAAGCCCCTACAGCAGTCCAGAATGGCCCAAAAAGCATCCCCATAATCAACTCAGGAACAAAAGTGAAGGTGAGTTTCAAATAGGCTGTTTCAAACCCCAAGATTTGCGACAAGACCACCATCAGGGCAATCAAAAGCCCCATGACCGCGATCATGTGTGCGTCGACTTTTCTTTTCATAACGAGCATCTCCTTTTAGAGCTGCTACAAATTCATGCAGCGAATGCGAAAATAAAACCGCGAACGAATCGTTCTTCGTCCAAAAGGCAACATCCCATCCTTTCGGCACTTAACGCTTTATTTCCTACTCTGATTTATTTAGGTATCTCTACCCAGACAAACTATAGCACAGATTCTAGTGGTCTTCAATTTTAGTCCCTTTAATGACAGCTGTTTTTTAAGAATCGTTCGTTTTTTTGCCGTATCTTGGGCAAAAATTAAGGCAGAGCAGTAATGGAACCCAATACCACTGCTCTGCCACTTTGATTAACGTTGATCAGCCAATGATATTATCGTTGATCAACACACGCTTGATGTTTTTCAATTCGTGAGCAATCTCAACTTGCTCGATCGTCAAACGTTGATTTACTTCTTCCATCGAATGGATTTCTTTGTTCAATTCATTGACATTGTTTACCAAATTTTTCAGTGCTTCTAAAATCAATTGATTGCTGTCCATTATTCCTACACTCCTTGTCTTTATTCTTCTCTCGAACGTTCTGAAATAGCGGCGCTTTCGACGACTTTTTTGGTTTTATAAAAGAATTTGTACAGTACAATAACAACGACCGGAATCACTCCGCAAATGATATAGATTTGAGAATAATTAAACATCCCGTTTAAGCTACCTAATGCATAAGGACCGACACCTAATCCTAAATCTAGACCAATGAAATAAGTAGAAAGTGCAACACCGATCCGATGAGAATCGACTTCTTTTAGACATACGGCTTGTCCATTAGACATGAATGTACCATAGCCAAGTCCAACAAAACAGCCAGAAATCAACAGCATCAAGCTATTGCCAGTAATACTCAACAAGAACAATCCTAATGTCAAGAAGATAAAACTTGGATACATCACTGCATCTGCACCACGACGATCAAACAAGCGACCTGTCATTGGACGAGTGAAGGTTACGGATAATGCATAAACAACAAAGAAGAATGCGCCTGCGGTTTCTAGGCCAAGGTTTCCGGCATAAATAGAAAGGAAACCTAATACACTGGAATAAGACAACCCAATCAAAAAGGCCAGACCTGAAATAAACAAGACTTTTGGCTCAACAAAACTGCTGAATGACCATTTCTTTAGTTCTGCTCGGTGTTCTGGTGTTAAGGAAATATTTTTCACTGGGAAAGCGAAACAAGCAATGGCTGTTACTATCGAAAGAGCAGTTGCTAATAGGATAATAAAATCAAAACCAAAAGAGGGTAACAGCAGCATTCCGATAAATGGACCGACAGCAGCTGCTAAACTCGTGCTTAATCCATAGTAGTTGATTCCTTCTCCATGTTTTGAAGAGGGAATGTACGCCGTAACAATTGCATTTGCCGCTGTAGACACTGCTCCATAGGCGAAACCATTCAAGAAACGGACACCATCCAAAATCATGATATTCGATGAAATCAAATAAGCCGCCGTAGTTATGACATAAAAAATCATTCCCCAACGTAAGATGGCTTTTCGTCCAACTAGCTCCAATACCTTACCAATATACAAGCGGGCAATCAATGTTCCTATAATATAGATCCCTGCTGCAAACCCAGCTTGTGCAGCGGAAGCCCCTAATTCTTGCGTAGCAAACTTTGCCGTGATGACGACAAAACAATAATAGACCAGAAAAACAATAAAATTAATCAATGTAATAGTAATAAAACCTTTGTTCCATAGTTTTTCTGTTTGTTGCTCCTGTTCTGACATGTTGTGTTTTGCTCCTTTTTTATTGTTTCTTTGTTTCATCATCCTCTTTCTCAGATGACAGGTCTAACTATACCTGATATTTCAAGAGCGCAAATTCGCTTTTGTTGCTGAAAAAACGCAAAAACATAATACATTAACATTTGTTATTGCTTTTTGAGTTAGAATGTTCTTTAATTAAAAAAGAATATTCACCCAGATTTGGCGAATGTGACTGTTCATTGAAAAGGAAACACTATAGGAATAAGAGGAGTGCTTTGTTTGGTAAAACAGCTATTAATGGACTATTTAGAACAAAATAATATTCCAGTAGTCATACGTAAAAAAAGAAGTTATTTGACGTATGAAGGAATCCCTGATCGTTATGTCTATATTTTGAAAAAAGGGATCATCAAGACAAGTGTCGTCACTCATGAGGGGCGTGAATTCAATTTGCGCTATATGAATGATTTCGATATTGTTTCTCTTTTTAAAGATGAATCTTCACAAGAAGTCGAAGCGCCCTTCAATGTGCGTGTCGAGTCAGAAGAAGCCGAATTATATAAGATCGTGCGCGATCAATTCTGGACAGATGTCAATCAAAATCGGGCGTTACAAGATTATGTCAAAGAGTACTATCGCAAAAATCTAATGTACTCCATGAAAAAAATGCAGCAAATGCTGATGAATGGCAAATTTGGTGCGGTCTGTACACAATTGAATGAATTATACGAAACCTTTGGGGTACCAGTGGGTGAAGGAACCTTGATTGATTTTGAGGTAACCAATGAGGAAATCGCCCGCTTTTGCGGTATCACTTCAGCAAGTAGTGTCAATCGAATGATGCAGCGGTTGAGAGAAAGCGGTGCTATCAAGACTCAAGACCGGAAACTATTGGTTTTAGATATCGGGTCAATTCGCGAAAATATTATTTATTAAAAAAGGCAGCTAGTCGAATTTCTTTTGACTAGCTGCCTTTTTGTTTAACGTGTTTTGTGTTGTTTGAATTAAATGAAATGAACTGTTTCTGCTACCGTGATCGTTGGATCTAATGATTGGATGACTGGACAATTCGGAGAAACGAGTTTGAGACAGCGAATGGCTTTTTCTTGATATTCCGCTGAAATCCGCGCATAAAAATCGATCTGGATCGAAGAGATCGGCTCTGCTTTCTTCGTAGAATCTCTCGTATAACTGACTTCGATTTTTTCAATCTCAGCAGGCACATGAGAATTTTCCAAAACAGAAGTATACACATAACCGCCACAAGCTGCGGCTGCAGTTACAAGCATCTGAACCGGTGAGTATCCTAGTTCTCGAGCCAAGACCCAGTTGCCATTTTGCTGTGGTAATTCTAATTTATCTTTTCCTTGAACCAGTGTTAAGGTTTCAACTGTCATTTTTTTCTCTCCTTACATAATGTTCTTTTTCTACTTCTATCCATTCAAAAAGAGGACTTAAAGTGATCGTTTCTTGGATGTCTTTCTGATCCATTGCTGCTCGAGCCAGAATTGGATCAGCGATTGGTGCTGCTGCCAATAGTTTCTTTGTATAAGGATGCTGAGGGCTTTCAAAGAGTCGTTTTGTTGGCGCCAATTCAACCAATTTTCCTTGATACATGACTGCGGTGCGGTCACTGATATGACGGATCACGGATAAATCATGGGAAATAAATAAATAGGACAATGAAAATTCTTTTTGCAGCTTTAGAAGTAATTGAATGATCTGCGCTTGAATCGACACATCTAATGCAGAAGTTGGTTCATCACACAAGACAAAGGCTGGTCGATTAACGACTGCTCGAGCAATCCCGATCCGTTGACGTTGTCCACCACTGAAATTCCGAGGAAATTTATGGATGTCCTCTCCTTTGATTCCAACGATCGCAAGTATCTCTTTAGCCTTTGCTCGTGCAGCGTCTTTCGTTTCTTTCAGTAAAGGCTCCATCACTAACTCCAAAGCAGTCATTCGTGGATTCAACGCAGAATAAGGATCTTGAAAAATTACTTGCATCTGCTGATAGCGTTTCTTTTGTTCCTCTGGTGACAAACTTGCCAGCTCTTGTCCCTCAAAAAAGACTTTGCCTGCAGATAAAGTTTCCAGATTCAAAATACTACGGCCTAATGTTGTTTTACCACTGCCTGATTCTCCTACAAGGCCTAGAGTTTCGCCCCGATGGATCGTCAAACTAACATTCTCTACTGCGCGCACTTCTGTCACTACCCCACGCCAGTTTTTGCTTCGAAACGTTTTGCTGGCCTCTTCGACTCGTATCAATTCCTTCAATTGCTTGCCCCTCCTTCCCAAACACGATGCGTCTCAGAGATTTCCCGAACGTGTAACACATCAGGAAGTTCTTCCTGATAGTCAAAGACAACTGTTTCTTCTTTATCCCCTAAGTGGGCGGCCTCGAGCAGTTGCTTCGTATAGAGATGCTGAGGTTGATAGAAAATTTCTTCAGTAGTCCCTTCCTCTACCACTCTTCCTTGGTACATCACCTTGATAAAATCACACATGCCAGCGACAACCCCAAAATCATGGGTCACCAGAACGACCGAAAGGTTCTCTGCTCGCTGCAATTGCTTGATCAATGCCAAGATCTGAGCTTGAATCGTTACATCTAATGCAGTCGTTGGTTCATCTGCAATCAGCAACTTCGACTGTGCCAACAGTGCCATAGCGATCATGACCCGCTGCCGCATCCCCCCTGATAATTCATGGGGATACTGCTTCATCCGCTGTTCAGGAAGGGGGATCCCTACCTTGTTCAACTCCGCAATGGCAATTGTTTGCGCAGCTTTTTTTGACATTTTCTGATGTCTGCGAATGACTTCAATCAAGTGATACCCGATGGTTCGCAAAGGGTTCAATGATGTCATTGGATCTTGAAAAATCATGGCTAGCGGTAATTTGCTGCGATCAACAACTGGTTGGCCTTCAAAAACAAACGAGTCAAAGGAGTCGGAGATATTTTCTGGTAAGATCCCCATCACGCTTTTCATCGTCATACTCTTGCCACTGCCTGATTCACCGACGATCCCCACGACTTGTCCTTTAGGAATGACTAGGTCGATTTCTTTCAGCAGCTGCTGATCTCCTTGTTTTCTATGAAAAAACACGTTTAAGTTTTTCACCGTCAGTAATGGCTCTGTCATGCTTGCTACACCTCCCGCTGCAAGACACGTTTGATCATGTCCCCCAGATTATTAAATGAATAGATGGTAAAAATCACGAATAAGCCGGGCAGAATTGCCATATAAGGGGCTCGTTGCAAACTGCTTTGGGCATTTTGCAGCAAACTCCCCCAAGAAGCCATTGGCTGTTGGATTCCCATTCCCAAAAAACTCAACGCAGATTCTGTCATGATCGCTCCTGAGATGCTGGCAGAAGCTGCCACGATCAGCGTAGGTAAAACTGCTGGAAAAATATGGCGGAAAATAATACTAAAGGATGTCCGACCAATAAACTTACCATAGACAACATATTCTCTTTCTTTCGCAGCAAGTGTTTCTCCCCGAATCAGACGAGCGATATTCATCCACGAAAAGCCGCCAATTACAATAATGATCGTCGTCAATCCCGGACGCAGAAAGACACTTAAAACAATCACTAATACCAACCAAGGAATGGAAGACAAGACATCAACAAGACGCATCAAAAGACTGTCCACCCAACCACCAAAGTATCCAGCAGCTAAACCGACCATCGTGCCGATCAATGTCGCTGTAATCATCGCTAGTACTCCCACTAATAACGAGACCCGACCGCCGTAGACAACTCGAATGAAATAGTCTCGTCCAACTTCATCCGTTCCGAACAGATGGGCCCAGCTAGGTGCTTGGGACATATTGCTGACATCCGTCGCATTCGGATCGATTGGAATCAAAGGTGCCGCTAATGACAACAAAATCAGCAACGTCAAAAAGATAAAAGAAAAGGCGTAAACTGGAGAAGAGAAAATCGCCTTTCTGATTTTCTTCAATCGTTTCATGAACGATTCCCTCCTTTACGTATTCTTGGATCAACAATCGAATAAAGAACATCCGCCAATAGATTGCCTAAAATAACTAAGGTCGCTGACAGCAACATGATTGCCATGATCACGGGATAGTCCAAACTTTTCGTAGCACTCATCAAATAAGGACCGACCCCTGGCCAGCCATAGATGGTTTCTGTAATGATTGCTCCTGTGACCAGCATTGGCAGTGCCAAACCAATTTGCGTCACGATCGGGATCAACACATTGCGACTGATATGACGGCTAAAAATCTGCCATTTCGTAGCGTGAAATGCCTGCTGTACAACGACATAATCTTCAGATACTTGTTGCGTAGCTGAGGCGCGAATGTACCGAGTTAATTCTGGGAAAAAAGCGACCGTCAGTGTTGCATAAGGCAAAATAAAATGTTGCAGAAAATCGTTGAAATCTCCTTCTTTTCCAACAGTATACATCCCAATGATAGGAAACAGATTCAGCCGATACCCAAAAAGATAAATCAAAATCATTGCAAACCAGAATGTAGGCACCGCGATTCCTAAAGAAGCAATACCGTCGATCAGACGATCCCATACTTTTCCCTTGTTTGCTGCCGCCAACAGTCCGAGTAAAATTGCTAACAGCAATGCAGTCAGATACGCTGGCAGAACCAGTCGAATCGTATTAGGGATTCTGACCGCTAATTCTTGAGCGATACTGTTCTGGGATACTAATGAAAATCCCAAGTTCCCTGTAAGGATGTTTTTGATCCATAGAAAGTATTGCACTAGAAATGGTTGATCCAATCCATAGCGTTGCCGCAACAGATCAATTTGCTCTTGTGTCATATTTGGCGTTGTGATTGAATCGATCACATCATAAGGTGCGATATGAATCAGTGAAAAAACGATGAATGAAATAACGAATAGCAGAGGAATAGCCTGCAATACTCGCTTCATAATATATCGGAACATGGTTTCCCTTCTTTCTCTCAAAAAAAATCATGACAGAAGGCCGCTAGACAGATAACAAATCGCATGCACCAGAGGAGCAAGAACCTAAGTATTTCATCCAACTGATATCCGAAGAAACTTGAGATGGCTCCTGTCATACAAGAGCGGTTGTACCTTCAGCGTCTACCTCTATCTCAACCATTTCAGGCATTTTCATCTGGATGTTACTTAGGGCACAGCCCAACTTCTTGGTGCAGATCCGCCAACTTTAAAGAAGGCGAATCCGTCTATGTTTTCCGTCTTTCTTTGACTTCTGTCACAACCATTCATGTTACTTGATTGTCAATTTTGACATATCTTCAAATGTGTAGATTGGAATCAAGCCAGCTTCTTCTACATTGGCAATGCGATTGTTGACAGCTAAAATCTTTTTATTATCTACGATAGGATAGATTCGAGCATCATCGGCAATGGCTTGTTGCAGCTGGTCATATAACTCTTTCCGTTTTGTTTCATCTAACTCAACCGCTGCTTTAGCAAACAAATCATCGGTAGTTTTGTTCTGTGTTTGGAAATAATTTGAGCTGCCATCCGTTTTGAAAAGCATACCATAAAGATCTGGGTCATTTCCCATGATATAGCCGCCTAAAAATAAATTGTATTTTGTCGAACCGGCTTTTTTCAATTCTGTAAAGATCGCTGTTCCATCGCCGCCTTCCAATGAAACGTTGATACCTGCTTGCTGTAATTGTTGTTGAATCAATGTTGCCTGAATCGTTTGTGCAGGATCCGTTGAAGTAAATGCTAGATTCAGTTGGAGATTGGATACACCCGCTTCTTGCAAAAGTTCTTTGGCTTTTTCCACATTTGTTTCATATTTTTCCACGTCTTCGGTCGCGTAAGGATTGTTCGGTGGCAAGAAAGAATATGGCGTATCATAATATTCATCACTCAAATACGCTGCTTGATTCATTTCATTTTTGTTCAAAGCATAAAGAACCGCTTGTCTTACTTTGACATCTTTGAGGGCATCAGAATGAGTATTCAATCCTAGATAACCAACCCGATTTTCAGTATACGGATATACTGAGATCATTGATTCATCCAAATCTTCAATATCAGAAGGCAAGACAACTGCCGCATCTACTTCGCCTTTTTGTAAAGCGACTTTAGCCGTATCAGTACTTTCAATGATCCGCAATGTCACATTTTTGATTGCTGCTTCGCCGCCGTAATAGTTTTCATTGGCTTCAAAAGTAAAATATTCGCCGCGCTTGTATTCCTTTAATTTGTAAGGCCCTGTTCCTACGGGGGTTTCAGGCAATTCGCTAACAGAAAAATCAGTCACATCTTTATAAATATGTTCAGGAATGATATACGTTTCAGTTGCGATATTATTTAATGCTGCTGCACTTGCAGAAGGTAACACAAACTTCACTGTATAATCATCAACTTTTTCAATGCTGACCGGTTTTCCATCTACCCATAACGCATCTGCATTGCCGTTTTCTTTTTTCACTTTTTGTTCATAAGTAAAAACAACATCCTCTGCGGTAAAGGCTTCGCCATCTGACCATTTCACATCTTTTTTCAAATGAACCGTCAAGGACAAGCCATCCTCAGCTGGCTCAACGGAATCTGCTAGTGCATTTTGGGTTGTTCCATCCGCTTCAACAATCACTAAAGGAGAATAGATCATGTTGGTGACAGTCAGCCCCCAACGGTCACTCGTATTGATTGGATTCGTTGACGTTGGATCACCGCTGATCGCATAAGTGAACGTGTCTTTATCTCCTGCTTGAGTTGAAGTTTTTGTTGTTGAATCTTGTGTACTGGATGAGGAGCAAGCAGCTAAGAATAAACCTATACTGATAATCGCCGTCCCAATCAATCCTTTTTTCCAATTTTTCATCGTTCTCCTACTTTCTTACCATACAGGTATACTTGATTTTTTTGTTACTTTATCAATGATTTCTTTGACTTCATCTGTTTGATAATACTCAATGATCGTCTGATACGTCTGATTTTCTTTTTCCTCCGCTCGGGCCGCGATCACATTGTAATACGGTTTGGACGAATCTGCGACAGGCTCTAAGAAAATCGCATCTTCTGTTGGCACAAATCCGGCATCAACAGCCATCCCATTGTTAATCAATGAAATATCGACATCCGTTATTGCTCGCGCGGTCTGATTGGCATCCAGCAACTTGAACGTCAGCTGCTTCGGGTTATCGGCGATATCATTCGTCGTTGGCAACAGACCTTTTGATTGATCCAATGTGATCACCCCGGCCGTCTGCAGCAACAATAATGCGCGGCTCTCATTTGAAACGTCATTTGGTAACGCGACAGTAGCACCATCAGCCAATTCAGCAATGTCTTTGATTTTGTCTGAATAAATCCCCAGTGGATTGAGTGTGGTATAAGCAATCGTTGTATTGGAATATCCGCTTTCCTGATTGACATTATCCATAAAAATCTCTGTCAAGGCTGCGTGCAGATCAATCGAACCGTCCTCTAGTGCCAGGATGGGCTGACGATAATCAGTAAATTTAACGAGCTGTAGATTGATTTGCTCTTTTTCCAACAATTGTTCCTGAACATATTCCCAAGCTTCATTTTGCTCTCCAACAACCCCAAGCTTTACTGTAGTTGCCTCTGAGGCAGGTTTGCTGCAGCCTGCCAAAGCAAAAACCAATACGCCTAAAAATACGCTAACCCATTTTTTCCAACTTATTTTCATTTTTTTCTTCCCCTTTTTCCCCCTTTGAGCGAAGCCTACAGAAGCAACGATCCCTTTCTTGTGATTGTCGCAAATAGACGCAATGACTGGATAGAATACTTAGTACTTAACTACAACTTTACATTTCCTGCTGTAGTCAGTTGATCATCGGACTAACTATTCATATGTAGTGTAACTTTATCTTATACACCAAAAACTGTCAATAAAGAAACTCTAGTAAAGCCTTGCGCTATATCTTTCTATAGTACTCGCAAAAAGGGGTTTTTTTAGATGTAAGACAATGCCTGCGTAAGATCCGCAATCAAGTCCTGACTATTCTCGATCCCAATAGAGAGCCGCAAGAGATCCGGCGTCAAACCATAGGACTCCCGCAACTCTTTAGGGATATCTGCATGTGTCTGCGTCGTAGGATAAGTGATGAGACTTTCAACTCCGCCCAAACTTTCAGCAAATGTAAAAATTGAGAGTTCCTTCAAAAATGAACGGACTTTCACTGCCTCCTTTAACCGAAGACTGATCATACCTCCTACACCAGGATACAGTACATCTTTGATTGCTGGCTGGCGTTTTAAAAACGCAGCGATTTCTTTTGCGTTTTGCTCTTGTCTTTCAAACCGTAACGGCAACGTTTTTAAACTGCGAATGAACAACCAACAGTCGAAGCTGCTTAAAGTTGGGCCAGTGGTATTGGCAAGATAGGTCAAGCGTTCACCAAGGGAGACTTCTTTTGCAATGATCACACCAGCCAAAATATCATTGTGACCTGTCAGGAACTTGGTCCCAGAATGAAGAACGAGGTCTGCGCCTAGTTCCAACGGTTTTTGTCTCAATGGTGTCAAAAAAGTATTGTCAACGATGAGTAAAGCATTGACTTGATGCGCGATCTCGGCGACCGCAGACACATCGATTTCTGTCATCAATGGATTTGTCGGAGTTTCTAAAAAGACCGCCGCAATCGTTGAACTGATTTGTTCTTCAAGTTCGTTTAGCGTATTGAAATAATGAAAATAAGCAATCTGGCGCGCTTGTAACTCTTCAAAAAAACGATAACTACCCCCATATAAATCTCTTGATACGAGAAATTCACTACCGCTTGGGAAAAGTTCAAAAATCAATGCGATCGCACTCATACCTGAGCTCGTGACGATTCCTCGAGCGCCATTTTCTAAGGTAGCCAGTCCGGATTCTAATAGCTCTCTCGTCGGGTTTTTGGTACGTGTATAATCATAACCGGTACTTTGACCTAATTCAGGATGCGCATAGGTGGTAGAGAGATAGATTGGTGCACTGACAGCTCCCGTCGCTTGATCCGAACGATTGCCTAGTTGTGCTAAAAAAGTCGTCATATCAACAGTCATAATCGTATTTTCCTTTCTTTGTTTAGTGTGCTCAATGAAGCGGGATAAAGTCGTTGTCGCAAGATTCTGACGATAGTAGTGAAACTAGTTGCCTTAACTGCCAAATTGTTCGTTGATGAGTAGAATGAAGCAATCATAGCCTTTTGTGAAACAATGAAGCAAAATGAGCTGTTTTGATCATTCGCTGTGGAAAACTTGACCATTGATGGAGGGTAGCAGTAAATGAGTACAGCAGTCACTGGTTTAAAACTAGCGGGCTTTTCAGATCAACCTTCTTTGTCTAGCGCTCTTTTGTTTCACTGAAAAAAACATTGACTAAAGTCACTGCCGCCTATGTCCGCCCTCCCATTCATTACCTATATAATAACCAGTACGCGTTGGCAGAATCTGTAAATCATAGGGCGTGCGCTGGTAGGTTTCGTGGATCCAGTTACTGAAAAACAAGGACGCATGCCCTCGCCAGCGATTGATGACCGTTCCTTGCTGGTCGGAAAAATAATTTTTGGGGAGTGCCGTTTTGAGCCCTTTGGCTTTATCTCGCAAATATTCTTCTTTCAACGTTTCTGTATAGTATTCCAAATGCCCTAAAAGAAAACTATTTTTATGGTCATGGGAAACTAAGAGTGCTGGACCGGTCTCTATTCCTGTAACAAGCACATTCAGAGGTGCAAGTTGCAGCTGCGCCTCATTGATCCCCGTATAACGAGAATGGGGCATCATGAAGGAATCATTAAACCCTCGTATCAGCGGATGAGCCTGGATCACTCGCTGTTCAAAAATACCAAAAAGTTTTTGCTTATGAAGCACTTTTTCGATACCATAATGATAGTACAGCCCAGCTTGTGCTCCCCAGCAGATATGCAATACCGATGTGCAATTTGTTTGACTCCAAGCCATGACTTCCTGAAGTTCCTGCCAATAATCAATCATTTCAAAAGGCATTTTTTCGACTGGTGCTCCTGTAATGATCAAGGCATCGAAACGTTCCTCACTGACTGCCTTAAATGCGACATAAAACTTGTCTAGATGAGTCGAGCTAGTATTTTTGCTTTCATGTTGCTGCATTTTCAATAATGTTACTTCGATTTGCAAAGGACTTTGGGACAAAAGCTGCAACAATTGATTTTCTGTAGTGATTTTTTGCGGCATCAAGTTGACGATCGCAATTTTCAAAGGGCGAATTTCTTGTTTGATAGCTCGCTCTTGTTGTAAAGCAAAAATGTTGTGCTGCAAAATAGCTGCTGCCGGTAATTCTTTGGGGATGATGATTGGCATCTTCTCACTCCTTTTTCAATCGACTCCTATGAACATTTACTTTTTATTACCTTATCGTTTCTCGTGGTTTCACCTATCATTGCTTCTGAACATGGTTGGTTCAGTGTGACTTGCATGCCATGCTTTGCATGTCAGTCGCAGTGATTCGAGACGTGGTGACTACGTTCCCTTCGGTCCCCTAGTACTGTTCATCATCTGCTCGTCTACTCTGTGCTTCGCCTACAGTCGCTTCTAAGCATAGTTCGCTAAGAAGGACTTGCATGCCATGCTTTGCATGTCAGTCGCAGTGATTCGGGACGTGGTGACTACGTTCCCTCCGGTCGCCTAGTACTGTTCGTCATCTGCTCGTCTACTCTGCGCTTCGCCTACAGTCGCTTCTAAGCATAGTTCGCTAAGAAGGACTTGCATGCCATGCTTTGCATGTCAGTCGCAGTGATTCGGGACGTGGTGACTACGTTCCCTTCGGTCCCCTAGTACTGTTCATCATCTGCTCGTCTACTCTGCGCTTCGCCTACAGTCGCTTCTAAGCATAGTTCGCTAAGAAGGACTTGCATGCCATGCTTTGCATGTCAGTCGCAGTGATTCACAGCAAAAAGTCGTCCCTTTTATCGTTACATTAACGATAAAAGGGACGACTGACTCGTGTTACCACCCTAATTCGTGCTGCCTTTGCAGGCGTGCACCTCAACAGTACCAATGATACTTGGCGCGTTATCGGGCGCATACCGTCTATTTGGCGTGAACCAAATAAAAACTCAGAGCTCATCTTCAACGCCTGTCTCATGTCTCCTTTTTCACCAACCGGAGTCTCTGTACCTTCAACGTAGCGCTTACTCTTCTCTTCAACGTTTCATCTCTATTTGTAATTTCTAAGAATTATAATCGTTCTTCCATTCAATGTCAATCCGCTTTTAAGACTTTGGCTTATTTCTCTGAAAGATAGAGATATTGTTGATCCATTTGTTCATAGATTTCTTGCAGATCATCTCGTGAAACTTCACGATCCTTGTAGCCATAAGGATCGTTGACATACATTTTGTCTCCATCTATTCCAGTAATAACAACGGAATGGATCAATGTCGTTTCGTAGATCATTCCCGATTGCGTCGGCCACTCAAAAAAATCAGCATTGGTTGGTACTTGCAATTCAAGGGTAGCAATCATCCAGATAGGCGTGCCCTGCTCCAAAACTTCAATAATCTCATCAAAAGATTTGCCTCGACCACTTACCACTTGATAGGATGCCCCTACCATCTGGCTCGCAACTTTGGCGATTGGTTCTACCGCAACCCCCATTGCTCCATCGCCGCCATAAATATTCCCTACAAAACCTTCTCGTGGGTCTCCTCGATGAGTTTCATCTGCGTAAACAGGGACATAGTCTAATTTGGCAGCCAGCTCATTTTTATTTGTATCATATCCGTAGAAATTCAACAGCATGGATAAAGCAGTGACTTCACAGCCATTCCCTAAATATTCTGGATCAAATTGGCTTTCCAATGGTACATCTAATCGAATCACGGGCTCTTCTTTTTCTGCAGTCAGATCCAGTCCTGATATCGAAGTCACCGATTGTGCCGCTTGTTCTTGCTTCTTCACATAAGGAGTTGCTCCAGCTTTATCATAGAAAAGCAAGATAAAGAACAAACTAAAGGTGAGCAGACCTAAAAGCAAACGAATGCTTTTCTTTTTCATCAGTTTACTCCTTTCTTCTTTGACTATTATACCTTGAATGTCAAAGGAACGAAAAGAATTTATGTTTTAGAACCATAATTTAGGAAAACAATGCTTCTCAAAGCGTTGAATCCAATGATTTAGACCATCCCTAAATGAGCATAAAAAGAAGCTAAGAGAACATGGAGAAAGTTCCCTTAGCATTTACCATTACGCTTTGTATTTGTTGTCTAAATCAAGAAAGGACTTGTTTCTTTTTTCCTAGTAATAGTTTTTTTGCGCTTGAAAAGGAACGAATATCGAACTGTTTGCTTAGTGCTCCTGCAACAAAATAGGCTAAGTTATAATCTATCAAACTATGGATCAAGCCACCGATACCCATCAAGACAAACAAGAAGTAGTAAAAATTGCCATCAAACGCGGTGCCTGGTACATTGCCGGTAAAATAGAAAACAGCTACAACAAGCATTTCCACAATAGAATGGATAAGGCCAATCACAAGATTAAAGGCTTGAAAACGAGCATTGAATAATGTTGGCTTGCCGTTCTTTAATAAAATACTTGGATTTTTTTGTAAATAAAATGCCCCGATCACGGCAAAAACAACGTGTGACAATGCCCGCAAAGCAATGATCGGCGGTAATGTGATAAAAAAGCCAAATGTGGTACCTAAAGCTACTGCTATCGCCATCCCTGGTGAAAAGAACATCGCCACAAACAATGGCACATGGCTAGCTAAAGTAAAGGAAGCCGGCCCGATGACGATCTTGGGCATCACCATTGGAATAACGATTCCCATACCAATCAAAAGTGCTGCAATCGTTAAATGACGTACTGAATGTTTCTTCATGAATAATTCCTCCTTCAATGTGTCTTGACACATTTATCTCGCTCATTGTAGCTTGAAAACACCAAGGTGTCAAGACACAAAAAACAGGACGATGACCTAAGTATGAACAGACAAAAATACCTGAAGGAGATAAGGTAGCGAATGCTGTTAAAAGTGCCCCTTGAACCAACGATACGGTTGGAATAGGTCCTTTCCCCTTTCCTTCAGATATTCAGTTTGTTGCCTCACTTATGCCACAGCCCCTGCTGTTTCATTATTCATTTATTTCAAGTCCCTTTTTGTGCGCCAGCATTTCATTGCTCAAACGTGCGAATTCTGCTAATGACAATGTCTCTCCGCGACGAGTTGGATCAATTTCACTGGCAGCTAAACTCGCTTTAAGCCATTCTTTCGTTTTTTCATCTTTTCCATAGGAATTCTGCAGGTTATTCCACAACGTTTTCCGTCGTAATTGGAAGGCTGCCTTCGTCAACTTGAAGAATTCTTTTTCATCTGTTACTTCAACCGCAGGAGTTGCACGACGAGTCAGCTTCAAGATTGCGGAATCCACATTTGGTTGGGGCACAAAAACCGTCTTAGGGACAATAAAAGCAAGCTCTGCTTCCATGTAGTATTGGACAGCGATCGATAAAGAGCCATACGCTTTCGTTCCTGGAACAGCTGAAATACGGTCAGCCACTTCTTTTTGCATCATGACAACCATTTCTTGGATTGGTGCCTGTGATTCTAAGAAATGCATCATGATCGGCGTCGTAATATAGTAAGGAAGATTCGCTACGACTTTGATTGGCCGTTCATCGGTAAAAGCTTCTCTGATCATTGTAGACAAGTCTGCTTGTAAAACATCTTGATGAATCACTTGAATGTTCGAATAAGGAGCCAATGTATCTTGTAAAACTGGAATCAAACGGTCATCAATCTCAAAAGCCAGGACTTGACGCGCATGTTTCGCCAATTGCTCGGTCAGAGCGCCGATCCCCGGTCCGACTTCTATCACATTTGTTTGATCATCGATTGCAGCAGTCGCAACGATTTTGCGCAAAATATTAGGTTCAGTCAAGAAATTCTGCCCCAGGCTCTTTTTGAAGGTAAAGCCATGTTTTGCTAATATTTCTTTCGTTCTTGATGGGGTTGCAATATCCCTTTGTTCTTTCACAATTCTTCCTCCACTATCTTCATTGCTTCAGCCAATTCTGTTTCAGTAATACGAAACATGGCAAGACGTTTTTCCAACTGTTTGGCATTCGTATAACCGATTCGTAAAACATCTCCGAGTTTTTCCCGTTTTGCTCGTGCTTGCTCACCAGCAATCAGCCCATAGCTTGCTAAAACTTGACGAGAAATTTTCTCACTCTCGTCTTCATCTTGCTGACTGACTGGCGTGACGACTTTGCGAAGTGCTTCTCTAAGCGCTTCATCACTAGCGTGTTCCACTCCTAAACTGCCCTTTTTCTTTGGTGCAGCTTGGCTTCGAGGCAAAAAGGCATGTTGGGCAGCCGGGACAGCTTCCATTATGATTTTACGAATTTTTTCACCTGAAAAATCAGGGTCTGTAAAAACGATCACGCCACGAGTCTCTTGGGCATGTTCAATTTGACTTAAGATGGTTTCGTCAATCGCTGATCCGATCGTTTCAATCGTATCGACATCAAACACTTCTTGCAATCGGCGCGTATCGTCTTTCCCTTCGACGACAATGATCTCTTCGATTCTCCATCTATCCTTCATAAAGGTTGAACAACTTCTCAGCATTGATATACGTTTGCTTGGCGACTTCCTCAAAAGACATCTGACGCAGTTCCGCGATTTTTTCGACTACATAGCGGGTATACCCTGGTTCATTACGTTTTCCTCGGTAAGGCATTGGTGCAAGATAAGGTGCATCAGTTTCCACTAATAGACGATCGATTGGAACCACTTGCGCAGCTTCTTGGACATCCAACGCCTTTTTGAAGGTCACTACACCACTAAATGAAATGTGCATACCTAGATCCAAAAAGCGCTTTGCCCATTCGCCATCACCACTGAAACTATGCATGATGCCGCCGATATCAGTGATTTTTTCTTCTTTTAAAATCTGGTACGTGTCTTCGATCGCTTCTCGGGTATGAATACTGATAGGTAAATGCATCTCTTTAGCGATCGCGATTTGCCGACGAAAGACAGCCGATTGTACCTCTTTTGGATCTTCCATCCAATGATAGTCCAGTCCAATTTCTCCTAAAGCTACAACTTTGGGTTGTGTCAGGCGCTCTTGGATGAATGCCTCAATCTCTTTTGTGTAAGATCCCGCTTCTGTTGGATGCCATCCAATGATACTGTATATCCCATCATATTCTTGACTTAATGCCAATGACTTTTCAATCGTAGGTTGATCAAATCCGACAACTGCCATTTTCGTTACTCCTAGCTCGTGAGCTCTGGCAATCGTTTCGGGAATCTCTTCATTAAATTGTTCTGCATTTAAATGCGTATGTGAATCAAAAATCATAAAACTTCCTCCTTGTTTCCTCTATACTCTAGCATATTTTGCGGCTTTAAGAAACGAATCCTTCTTGTTTTTTCATTTGCTAAAGAAAGTTTTCAGCAATCAAGAAAAATCAGCCCAAAGGTGGAGGGAGAAAAAAAGCCAGTCGACTATAATAGACCTATGATCCATCAGATTCGGAGGTGAAAAGATGGAAAAATCAAAACCATTTACAAAATGTACTTTACGGCAACGCTATCACTATTATCGTCAGCAAAATGCTCATCAACAATTTAACGGGAATTTTCAACAAAACTTCCAAAAAGATTTCCCAAGTTTTGCTAACTGGCTTAAATTGCAGCAAAAGCCGATTGCCAAAGATCAAACAGCGACATTTTCTCACTGGTTCTTACTGATTCTATTTAGTTTAGTGACTGTAGCCACATTTACCCAACAGCTCTTATTTCTTTTATTTGTTTTTGTCATTGCAGCACTAGTCAAAGGTCCTGGAATGATTCTCTGGGGAGTTGTCTATTCGTTTCTAGTGACACTCTTTCCTCCTCTTGGTTTGTTGCTTTCAGCGCTTTTCTTTCTGCTCACTCTCAGACAGTTGACAAGAAACTTGACCTTTATTTTTACAGCCGTGTACTTTTACAGCTACCCTTTCTTGATCACAGCGATTCATCATTTTACAACATTCGATGATCAATGGATCATGATTGCAGCGGTTATTTTTGCCTTGATCAGCGGGCATCTTTTGTTCAAGCGAAATTATGAGTTTGCCTCTAGTAAAGCAGTTGCTTGGCGACTGATCACCACTCCTTATGATTGTTTGACTGCATTGATTCCTTCAAAGAAAGGACGCCGATTACAACGGCTGCGAAACAAATGATTTTTGCGGAACCTAAATCTTGATTCCACGCTGACATTGAAACTGATTTGCCAACATTTAAGATGCATGCCTAGTGGAAAAGGATGCGGACATGAACACTTAGACTTCCTACAAAGGGCTTCTGCAATGCAGGAGCCCTTCGCCTATTATTTAAGATGTGCTTGACTGCTGCTCTTGTTATCTAAGCTGGATATTTTCATCGTTAAACAAAAACAATGGAAAAAGTGAATTTGTTTTTTTATTTTTTGAAAATCAATAAAAAAAAGGAAAAAATTTTTTACTGAATGTCTTTTGTTTGATTGCTTTTTTGGGGTGAATCTACTATGCTATTAGTTAGCTAAACAAAAAAGGAGACCCGCTATGCTGACCTTCATTTTTATCTTTTCCTTCCTTGTGGGCTTGCTTTTTTACGCCTTTATTATTGAGCCGCGCCGATTAAAACAGCGGCATTATTTGATCAAAAAAGAAAAGCAAACGGTCCTTGATATTTCCAAAGCCTATGATCTTTATCAAAATGAACAGAATGTAGTAGTCGCACATATCAGTGATCTACACTTTTCTCGTTGGTTCAAACCGCAACGCATCAATCGCATCATCCGTTCCACGATCTTAAACAAACCTGATTTGATCATCATCACGGGTGACTTGATCGACAATTACCGTAAGTGGCCTCACCGTTCAACCAGCCGCCTCATTGAAAAGTTAAAGAAATTGAATGCGCCAATGGGGAAAATCGCTGTGTTAGGAAATCATGATCATTTGAATGATGGGCAATATTTTGTGAATGAAGTGTATGAAAACGCCAATTTCACCTTGTTGGACAATGAATCTGTATTTGGCTCTGATGAGAAAACCTCGATGAATATCGTAGGGATCGATAGTGCAAGCAAAAGTGCCCACTACCATTACGAGCCAACCTTAGCAGAATGGCAGATTCTCTTGATCCATGAACCTGACTATGTCTCTCGAGTAGACAACATTCGTGACTATGATCTCGTTCTATCCGGTCACAGCCATGGAGGCCAGATTCGTGTGCCCTTTTATCGTGCGAAAACGAAAGGCGCCCTCAAATACACAGATGGTCTCTATCTTTTGGCCGCGAACACACTTCTAAGTGTGTCCAATGGTGTGGGGACCACGGCGATTCCAGCGCGCTTTGCTGTGCCGCCAGAAATCACATACTATCATCTCGTGCCCGCCGAAAAACATGCTGTAGCCTAAAACAAGCTCTTAAGTGATCCTCCTATCTCGTTTGGATAGTTAGGATACTTAAGAGCTTGTTTTCGTTATTGGCGTAATCCGTTATAGATCGTCTCCAAATTCCACTTCATCATCGCATAATAACTATCGCCATCTTGTCCAGGTTCAGCGATGGAGTCTGTAAAGACAGTGCCGTAGATCGGAATACCTGAATCCCGAGACACGCTTTGCATTGGGCGAGTATTAACGCTACTCTCGACAAACAATGAAGGAACTGCCGATGCTTGCAATTGGTCGACTAAATTCTTGATCTGAGCAGGCGTTCCTTCTTCTTCGGTGTTGATTTCCCAGATATAAGCGGATGGCACACCATAGGCCTTCGAAAAGTACTTAAAGGCGCCTTCACTTGTCACGATCAATTTCTTTTCTTCAGGAATTGAAGCAAAATTATCTTTCGCTTGTTGGTCTAATTCGGAAAGCTGCTGCAGATAGTGTTCCAAGTTTTCTTGATAGACCCCCTGATTTGCAGGATCTTTCTTACTCAATTGTTGGGCGATATTTCGCGCATAGATCATCCCATTTTCCAAATTAAGCCATGCATGAGGATCTGCCTTTGTATGATCAGCGTCATCCGATAGATACAGGACTTCCACGCCATCACTGACGGCAAAATAATCTTCACCCGCTTTTTTGTTGGCGTTGTTCATTAATTTAGTAAACCAGCCGTTCCCGCCTGTCTCTAAATTCAAGCCATTATAAAATAGAATGTCTGCATCAGTGGCTTTTTGGACATCTTCTGACAGTGGTTCATATTCATGAGGGTCACGCCCTACAGGAACGATGCTGTGGAGATTGATTTTGTCCCCGGCGATGTTTTTGGTCATATCTGCTAAAATCGAATTGGTCACTACAACATTTAATTTGTCATCAACGGTTGCCGCCTGCTCTGCTTGCTGATAAATCAAGAATCCTCCTGCAACAGCGGCAGCAGAAACCATTGCCGTGGTCAGCCAGCGTTTGGCAGGACTCGTTTGTTGTTTTGGTGAAAAGAGAAATCCTAAGACAAACAAAACAGCTGCAGTGAGGACAATGCTTGATCCGGCTGCAATATTAAAGGAATAACCGATAAATAACCCAATCACAGAAGAAGCACCGCCTAGAATCCCTGCAATCACCATCATATGGCTAAGGCGTTTTGTAAATAAATAAGCAGTTGCTGCTGGCGTAACCAGCAAAGCTACAATCAAGATCGTACCGACACTTTGCATCGCAGTAACGGAAACTAATGTCAAAAGCAGCATCAGCAAGTAATGATATACCTGTACATTCATTCCAAAAGCTTTCGCCATCATCGGATCAAAAGAAGTGATCAGCAATGGCCGAAAGAAAATCATAATCAGTGCAATGACCAGTAAAGCAATCGCAATTGTGACCCATTTATCCCCCTCTTGGACTGCGAGCACATTTCCGAATAAGATATGAAACAAATCCGTAGAACTGTTAGCTACGCCAATCAAGATAACTCCCAAAGCTAAAAAGGAGCTGAAGGTGATCCCGATCGCCGTATCACTTTTGATCAAACTATTATTAGAGATATAGGTGATAATGATCGATGCAAGAACACCAAAGAAAATTGCTCCGACAAAAAAGTTCACCCCTAAAATATAGGATAATGCTACTCCGGGAAGTACGGCGTGAGAAATGGCATCTCCCATCAATGACATTCCCCGCAAAATAATAAAACAACCAATCACCCCTGCAACAACACCGATCGCTACGGCGGTGATCAAGGCATTTTGCAGAAAATGGTAATGAACTAATCCATCAATAAACTGACTAATCATCTTAAGCCCCTCCTTTCACGATGATCGTATCGCCGAATGTTTCTTTCAAATTTGTTTCAGTAAAAACAGTCGTCGTCGGACCATATGCGATTAAATGCTGATTCATCATCACTAGTTCATCGAAGTATTCAGTCACTTTGCCTAAATCATGATGAACAATAAAAATTGTCTTTCCTTGTTGGCGAAATTCACGCAGAAGTCCTACAATAATTGCTTCACTCATCGCATCGATTCCTACAAATGGTTCATCTAAAAAAATGAATTCCGCTTCTTGCAGTAATGTGCGAGCGATCAATACTCTTTGGAACTGACCGCCAGATAGTTCGCCGATCTGCCGTTCAGCAAAGTCAGCCATTTGGACAGACTCCAATGCAGCGGCGACTTTCTGCCAATCTTTGGCCGTTATTCGTTGAAACAGAGAAAGCTGCGGATAGAGTCCTAATGACACCACTTCTTTTACTGTAATCGGAAATGTATAATCGACTGCAGTCTTTTGTTCCACGTAGGCTATCTTTTTTTGGAACTTATTGAGTGCCATTCCATTCGATGTGACATGTCCTTCAGAAGGGATCAGCTGCAGTGCAGCTTTGATGAAGGTAGATTTTCCCGCACCATTCGGTCCGATGATCCCTACAATGGCCGGCTTATCAACACAGAAAGATACTCCAGAGACAGCTTGATTTTTCCCATCATAGCTGGCGGAAATTTTTGAAAATGTGATCATAGTTTGTGCTCCTTTACATTTATATTAAAGTATCGTTTATTTATTTTTTAGGTACGCCTAACTTATTTCCAATTATACCGATTCTCCTGTTGAATGCAAGGGATTTTTTACACAAATAAAATCCAATAAGAAAAAATAAAGTGTCCCTTCAACTTCCTTGCCCCTAGCAGATCGTTTTATTCATTCGCCGTTACTTTTAGTGTGACCAAACAAAAAAAGTTTCCACTCCTTTGAGGGAAACTTTTTAAAAGAAAACTTTCTAATCAGCATTCGCTGTTTTTTTCAAAATTTGTGATGAAGAATCAACCTGGAGTACCAAGTGTCGGCAATATACTCGTCACTACTCAGACACTACGTTGACTGGTTGATTCTCTAAGAAATGCTTATAATTTGAGACAGCGATAGCTAGCAATCGTTGCCGGGTCTCTAATGGTGCCCACGCAATATGCGGCGTCAAATAGCAGTTAGGCGCATGCAACAATGGATTGTCAGCCGTGATTGGTTCTTTCGAAACAACATCAGCTGCCAGAGCAGCAACTTGTCCAGCTGACAACGCTTCTGCTACCGCTTGTTCATCTAGTAATCCACCGCGAGCAGTGTTGATCAAGATAACATCCTTTTTCATTTGAGACAATGCACGGGCGTCAATCATCCTTTCAGTATCGGGAAATTGCGGTACATGGAGACTGATCACATCTGCTTGTTGAAAGAGTCTCTCCAACGAAACTTGTTCTGCCCATTCAGCCTGCGGCGTTTTTGGTCGATGATTGTAATAGATGACCTTCATTTGAAACGCATGAGCAATTTCAGCGACTGCCTGAGCAATCGTACCATAGCCGATCAAACCGATCGTCTTGTTGGCAATTTCAGTCAGTGGCGTTTGCCAATAAGAGAAATCGGGACTGTTTTGCCAATCTCCTTGATGGACGGATTGGTTGTGCCGCCCTACTTGATTCGTTACCTCAAGTAATAAAGCAAATGTAGCTTGCGCTACTGAATTCGTACTATAGCTGGGAATATTTGTGACGGTAATCCCTTGAGATGCTGCAGCTTGTAAATCCACAACATTGTAGCCAGTTGCCAGCACGCCGATATAATCGATGTTAGGGCATGCTTGTAGTATTTCCTTTGTAAGGGGCGTTTTGTTCGTAAAAACAGCCGTTGCTTTGCCGATTCGCTCAATGATCTCCTTCGTATCTGTATAGGAAGTGCGATCATAAATCGTGATTTCCCCTAATCCAGCTAATGGCTGCCAATCTAAATCTCCTGGATTCAACGCATAGCCGTCTAAAACAACAATTTTCATTTTTTTGCTCCTCTCTGTTGGAAATAAAAGACTGGAATCCCTAAACAGGTGATCAAAATACCGATCAATGCAAGCACAGGGGCCGTAAGTATCGTCATTATTAAAATGAATCCGCCCCCTAAAAGAGCAATGATCGGTGTGATCGGGTACAACGGAACCTTGTATGGACGATTGAGCTCAGGTGCTTTTTTTCTTAACAAGATCACACCTACAAACAATAACACACTAAAAAACCACATCACAAAAATCAACATATCCGTTAAGAGATCAAAACTACCCAACAACATCATTAAACACGCAATTGCTAATTGGAAAAAAACCGCCGCATAAGGAGCCTTGGTTTTATTTGTTAATTTAACAAAGGTCGAACTGAATGGAACTTCATTCTCGAGTGCCATGGCATAAGGCACCCGCAATCCGGTCATCGTATACCCATTGAGTGCGCCATAAACTGAAATCAAAATACCAATCGTCACTAGTTTGCCCCCAAAATCACCAAATAACTGCAATGCGGTTTCTGAAGCACTATTTAAGTTTCCAGCAATCTGTTCTAAGGGCAATGTTTTCAAGAAAACAAGATTGATCAGGAGATAAACCAAGGTTACAAAACTTAATCCAAAGATAATCGCTTTCGGAAGATCCTTTTCCGGCCGCTTCATTTCACCAGCAATATTTCCAACACCTAACCAGCCATCATAAGCGAAGAGAGTCGCTAGTAATGCACTGCTGATTCCTGCGATGATCGAACCATCACTTGTTGTAGAAAAATTGATTACCGAGACTGACACTCGTCCTGGTGTCATCAATCCCACTAAAACGATCAATGCGATGGGAATCAATTTGATTGATAATGTAAATGACTGTACGCCTGCGGCGGTTTTTGTCCCTAATAGATTGATCAAACTAACACTGGTACCGGTGATCAACGATAGCGGCAAGAGATAACTTGCGGGAAAATGAAACAGATTCAAACACTGAGTGGCAAAAATAATACTCAACGCTGCTATATTGGCAGGGAAATAAATAATGCTTTGAGCCCATCCTAGCAAGAAAGAAGGCAATTTCCCGTAAATTCGTTCAATGTAGCGAATAGGACCACCAGTTTCTGGTATTGCTGTTGCTAGCTCCGCTACCGTTAGTCCGCCACAGATCGTCAAACAGCCCGCAATCAACCACACAAGCAATGTTAAGCCAGAGGATTGCGTATGTTGGACCACTGCAGCCGCTTTAAAGAACACCCCGGCTCCAATCACAGTTCCCATGACTGTCGAAAGTGCTCCGAAAAAAGTGATTTCTTTCTTTAGTTGACTCTTCAAATACTCACGCTCCTTTTTTTGACTAAATCAAAGTATAGCGGATAGATGCTTTGTTGGCTAGAGTGATTCGTTTGGACCACAAAAAAACAGCTGCTTTTCAACAGCTATCCCTTTTATTTATTTACTGTTGAAACCAAAACTTGTGTACGCCTTTGGTGCATTCGTTTCACTAAGAAAACTGCAAGCAACAAGATCAAAGGAAAGATCCCCGCTCCCAAAATTCCTTGCTGCAAACCTTTGTCGCTGCCTTCTGCCAACAAACCGACCAATGAAGGTCCCAATGAACAACCTAAATCACCCGCTAAGGCTAGGTAAGCAAACATTGCTGTACCTCCATTACGAATGTATTTTGTCGTTAAACTAAAAATTCCCGGCCACAATATACCGACAGCAAATCCACTCAATCCACAACCGATAAAGCCTAGAATTGGGACACTTGATAACCCGATCAGCAAATACGCCACCAAGCATAGCAATAAGCTTGCAAACATAAATTTCCGTAGATCGATACGTTCGCCAAATTTCCCATAATACAGACGAGCAAGTCCCATCATGATCGCAAACAACATTGGACCCGCAAGATCACCGACCGTTTTGGACACACCAAGTCCTTGCTCTGCAAAAGTGGATGCCCATTGACTAACTGATTGTTCACTTGCCCCGGCACAGACCATCATGACTAGAAACAGCCAAAAGCTTTTCAATGAGAACAGTTCACGATTCTTCAGTCCTACTTCGCCTTCTGCTACGATTGGTGCTAATGGAACTTGAGTAAAAACAACCAAATTGACCAGCGGCAAAATAGCCCAGATCAATGTAAGAAATGGCCAACGAGCAATACCGAAGACAAAGAAAAAGAGTGTTGAGACTAAGACGACCCCAACATATCCCCAACAATAAAACGAATGCAGCATACTCATGGTTTTTTCTTTATTCGGGGTTGGACAAGCTTCGACGATTGGGCTCACTAATACTTCCAGAAGTCCGCCACCAATTGCATAGAGGAAGACTGCCGTCAATAAACCGGTAAAAGGGGTCGGAAAGATAAGTGGAAAAACAGCCAACCCAATCAATCCTACAGCCGCAAAAAAATGCGCCGCGACAATCGAGATACGATAACCAATCCGATCGACAAAAAAGATCGCTGCAAAGTCCACACCCAGCTGCGTTAGAAAATTAAATGTAACCAAAAGCGTGATTTGACTTAGCGGAATCTGATACTGTGTTTGAAATGTCAAAAATAATAAAGGTGCAAAGTTATTGATGATTGCTTGAACAATATACCCAGCAAAGCAAGCAATGATCGTTCGTTGATAATTTTTCATTTTTACCTCCTCCAGATTTGTTTAGTATAGCAAGAGAACTTTCACAATCGCCATGGAAAATGCTATTCAAATTGCTAGAGTATGTTCTCTTTTTTGGTGTATTATCAGTTGAAAAATGCTCCCTACTGGTATTGCAAGTCAGATCTCAATAAAGCTAGTGGTGATAAGTGCTAGTATCATAAAAAAAACGAATCTCCCCTGCCGATTTCAGCAATCTGGAAATATCGTTTTTTTTGAAACACAACGATTGAAGATCTCTACTGGCTGAAGATCCTTGGTCGTTGTACTAATTCTGTCCAACAGTTCTTTTATTTTGAATAAGTTGTCCGAAAAGGATTATACTTGCGCTTTTCCGAGACAGCAGATTAGTTGGAATGTGCTGCCAGCATTTTGACTGTGGCTTCAAAAATTGGTCCAATAAAGATGATACAGAGCAATGTACCGATACCGACATTGGCACCCAAACCAAAGCCAATCAAGACCATCGCTGCATCCAAGCCGATCCGGATCGTCTTTTGGGTCAGCTTTGTACGTTTATAAATCAGCGCAGTTAGTGCTTCTAATGCTGCTGATCCTTGATTTGAAGAGACATAGATCCCTGCCCCAACGCCGAACAAGATGGGGGCGATGAAAATCGCCAACCAAGAATAGAATGGCAAATGAACAAAAATCTTATCCATAACCGGCTCAAAAATCCCAATCAGCAAACCAAGACCGATCCCATTGATATAACTGCCGATTCCAAGCTCCTGGCGATCGAAAATAGCTACGATCAATAAGACGACCAGATTAAAACATAGACTGGCGATCCAAAACGGAACAGACACATAATTCAAGATTCCCAGCAAAAATGTACTGATCGTATCATACCCCTGATGGGCAGTGATCAGCAATGAAATTGCTAACGCAATCAAACACGTACCTAACAAGATTTGCCAAATTTTTTTCACGACATCACTCTCTTTTCCAATTTAGTTTTCTAGACTCTCTTAGTGTACCTTGCCGTTTCAGAGATTACTACTATTTCTTTTATCTGTCTAAAAAACCCTTCAAGCGGTCAATCCAGTGATTCGTAACTTTGCTCATACTTCTCTCGAAATTCTTTTGGCGTCAGACCATTCAATTTCTTGAACATCTTTGAAAAATAATTCGTATTATTGTATCCGATCGCATCGGCAATCTCATTAATTGTTTGTCCCGTATGCAGCAGAAGCTGCTGAGCTTTTTTGATCCGAATAAAATTGACGTATTGATTAAAGCTTAATTCCGTTTCTTTTTTGAACACTTGTCCCAGATAGACTACACTAACATGCAGAGCTTCGGCAGCCGATTTAACCGTCAGCTCTTGCGTATAGTGCTCTTCAATCATGCCAACCGCTTTTTGAACAATCTCAGAATAACGCTTTTGCTGAGGCTGGTCTTTGGCCAACTGCAAAATCTCGTTGAAGAGTTGCCGCAGTACCTGGATCGTATTCGATGCTCGAATCCGAGTGATGATGCGATCATAATTTTCTCTAGTCAAAACAGGGAACTGGCGGTAAATATCATTGAATAATAGAAAGGCTACGTAACGGACATGCTCAGGGTCAGCCTGCATCCCCTCGAGACTTGAAAAGATTTTGTCTAATTCATCTTGAACGGTTTTTGTATCCCCGATCGTCAATGCTTTATTGAAAGAGAGAAAAGGTAGCGCTTCGTTGCGGTCTAAGATATCGACTTGAATGATTTGTTCATTAAGCAGCAAATCCGGATAAAAGGTCTGCAGTGATTGGACTTGCTTGATTTTCTCATACCCTTTGTATAAGTTTTCCCATTCATTGATCGTTTCACTGACCACCAATTGCCAATTTCCTGCTAGAATCGCTGACAGTTCTTTGAGCAGACACCAGAGACGTTGACGTTCACCATAAAAAACGATCAGCAACTGATTCTCTCCCAATCGTCCTGGCAGTAGCAATGGCTGTTCTTTTTCGACAAAAAAACGAAACCCATTTTCTAAGATTTCAGGTGTCCCTGTCAGCTGTAGAATCGTATAAGGCGGATGGATGGGTTGTGTGGACTGTTCCAATAATAAGTGGTACTCACTTTCATTTAATTCATCATTCAGCCAAAGCAACAAGCTGGATTCTCGATACAAGTCATTTTGTTCATCGATTCGTTGCTGATGTGCCAGTTCCTCCGCAATTGCCTGCACACTTTCATAGAGTTCGACCTTGTTGACTGGCTTAACGAGATAATTTCGGACTCCTAACTGCATGCCTTGCTTCACAAATGCAAATTCTTGGTAACCAGATAAGATGATGGAAAAAAAGGTATTGCCTTTTGCCTGTGCTTTAGCGATCATATCAATCCCATTCATTTCCGGCATGCGAATATCAGTGATCAGTAGATCAATGGCTTGTGTTTCTAAATATTCCAACGCTTCAGAAGCGCTTTTAGCTGTGTGAACGACTTCAAAGCCTAATTCTTGCCAAGGAATGATCATCTTTAGGCCTTCTAGAATCATGTACTCATCGTCCACAAACATGGCTTTATATAAACTCATCATTCAACATCTCCTCATCGATCGCAATGGAAATCTTGAATCCGTGATTTTTTTCAGATTCAACTTCCATCTGATAATGATCGCCAAACATCCCCCTTAATCGTTCATGAACATTTTTCATGCCTATGGATGTTTGTACGACGACTCGGTCATCTGCAAGCTCTTGGCGGATCATCGCTAATTGCTCTGGATCTGCTCCTTTTCCGTTGTCCCGTACTTGCAAAAGAATCTTGCCATTTTGTCGGAAGGCTTTGATACTGATGGCATTATCATTTCGCTGATAGTCGATTCCATGCACAAAATAATTTTCTACTAAAGGTTGCAAAGTGAACTTAGGCAAGAGCAGATGTTTCAGATCTTCTTCGATAGTTACGTGATAGGCGATTTTATCCGGATACCTCATTTGATACAAGTAAACGTATTTCTCACAAAACGTCACTTCTTCTGCCAATGTTTTGATCTTTTCCTGTGTCGTATTGTTGCGCAAAAGTGCCGAAAAAGCGTATACGACATCCGCTAATTCTTCCTGCTGGCGGCTCAATGCGTACATCCGAATGTATTCGAGTGTATTGTATAAGAAATGAGGATTGATCTGAGCTTGCAATGCCCGCATATCCGCATCCCGCTGCTTGATTTCCAGGGTATAGATGTCCTCAATGTAGTCATTGATACTGCCTGTCATTTGATTGATCGCCTCGGCGATTGTTTTTAATTCTTGTTGAACCCCCGTGGTATCAATACGCTCATTAAAATCTCCGTGACTGACTTTTTGGGTTGCTTGAACGATCTGTTTGACCTGCTGGGTGTAACGCTTGAACGTACGATGCAAAATCAATAGCAGCACAAAAAGAATCAGCGTACCGCAACCAAAAATCAACAATGTATAATTTAGGACATCCCGCCAAATCACTTGCTTATCTAGTAAAACCAGCGTGATTTCTCCGTTGATATTCCCTTGTTTTTTTATGTAAAAATCATGGGACAATTTCGGCACGATCTCTTTTTGATTATTGGCCATTGCTTGATCGATTTTGTCGATCATCGCCTGATTCAGATTCGGTGCATCTTTATAGAGACGCTGTCCACTGCTTGTGTATATGAAACTTTTGATACCGTGTTCTCTATTTTCATCACTACGATTAGCTAATACGTTTTCTTCATTAAATACCACAAACACTTGTCCCATTGGTTGCGCAAAATTACTCGGTTGTGCGATCGACCGCGCAAAATATAGGCGATTTTTCAATTGGATCTGGTCGCCCCGCAGTTTCTCTCCGTAAGGTCTGTCTGGTGTAGCAACTAAATATTCTTTGCTTTCATCCAATTGAACGATGATTTCTTCAATGTCAGGATGACTGCTGATCAAACGGTAAAGGATATTCGGCAGATAAATATTTTGTCCTGATTGTCGAAACATATCATTACTATAGGAAAAATAATCGGCGATCGATAACTGTAAATAGTTGCGCAATGATTCAAATGTGGCATCCGAACTGGTGAATTCTCCTAATACTTCAGAAACAATCGTATTACGCTCTTGGATATACGTATCTAAATACGTGCTTGTTGCATCGACGAGTCGATTACTCATCCGAAACCGATCCACACCCGTATAGACACTCAACCCTAACATGATCAAAATCGAAATCAGAATCAACAAGGCACTATAAAGCTGCATCAATTGATTGATCAGGAAGTCACGCTTGAAAAGGGCTAAGATTCGTTTATTCATATTGCAGTTTTCCATCGATCAATGCACGGTCTTTCCGGGAAGCAGAATGGACCCATAATAAGATCAAACTGAAGGTACCAAATAAAAACAATCCTTTCATGCTCCAAGTAAACACCAAAATACCTACGAGACCAAAAATGACTTTAGCGAAGGTGCCAAAATTTAGAAATAAACTGACAAATGCCAGTTTGATCGTATTCAATAAAGAGGTTTCATAAATTGATTCAAACAATAAACTATACAAATACAGTAAAACCAAGAGACCACTTACTACTACTAGCAAAAAGTCGATCATCAGCCACAGTAGTCCTTGAATCTGACTGGAAAGATACAAATTATACGCTGCGATCGCTAGCAAACCGAAAAATAAATAAAAACGGGCGTTGGCTCGCCAAAAGTTTTGCTTCCAACAGCGAAAGGCCTTCCTAAACGTTTGGTCCTCGTAAGATAAGCCCTCTTCTTCGATCAAATCACTGATGGTTTGAAATGCCGGACCAACCCCAAACAAAACTGCGCCCATCATTGTAAACAATACGAAGAAAAGATTCAGTTTAATGACCGCCCAAATCAGACGAAAAGCCTTCACTAATCCTCCACTTGTTGTCTCTTTCATTCTTCCTCATCCCCTCTTGGTATTTGCCCGTTTTATTATAGCGTTTTTTTGTCACTTCTCAAAATGCGAGTCTTTACTTTTTCTGTCGCTTATCGCCGCTTATTCTATCTTATTCTATTATGTACAACAAATGAGGAGTGACGAAATCATTCATCGGCTACTCCTCATCTGCTCCTACGCGCAGTTGCTCCGCTTATTTTAACTAATTATTTTCCAGATTCACGGTATTCGTCGAATTGTTTTTGCATTTCATCACGAACTTTGTCCCAACCAGCTGTTTTCAATTCTTCCACTAGTTTTGGCACATTTTCTTCTGGATCAATGGTCCCTGTTGCTAGACTTGCTTTGTAACGATTCATCACATTGGCGATGTTGGTGATTTCAGTCTTCACACTATCTGTTTTAAAGTTGAAACCTAAAATTGGTGATTCTTCGGCTTTAGCAATGTTTTCGTCACGTTCTTTGATCATTTCATCAGTGATCGATTCTTGCGTATACAAGATCATATTGTTCCCAGTATTCCATGCCGCCATGTGAGTGTTTGGTTTGTAGCCATCCAACAATTTGATTTTGTTATCTTGCCCTTCCACTTTTTCCCATGCTTCTCCTTCAACACCCCAGACAAGTCCATTCAACAATTCAGGGTCGCTGTTTAACAAACCAAGGAATTCGACAGCTTTTTCTTTGTTTTTAGAAACATTTGCCACCACAAAGTTCGCCATTTGGGCTTGCCCTGTTGATTTCAATTGTTTGGTAAGCGGACGAGAAATCAATTCGTGACCGGCAGCATTGTTCAAAATTGTATCGCCGTAATCCATTGGTCCTTGGGTTTCTTCACGCATAAACCAAGTATTTCCTTCTAATGGATAGCCAGTGGTATTGGTTGCGGCATCTGTTGGGATCAATCCTTCTTTATACCATTTGTGCATCAATTTCAAGTTTGCCATTTGTTCGTCATCTTCATATGGGTTGATGATTTTTGTAGTGTCTCCGTCAAGTTTGACCGCAAATGGATAGTCTTTCCCCATGACATAGTCATAGTTCCCTGAAATGTTGAAGGTTTGACCAATTGCGAAGCTGGCAATATTCGGTTCCTTCTCATGGAATTTTTTCAAGGCATCTTCTGCATCAGCATAAGAATTGATATTGCTGATATCAATGTCGTATTTATCGAGATATTGTTTGTTGAATGTCAATACTTGTTGCGCATACACGTTTCCATTAACAGGAAAGGCATACAGCTTGCCATCGATGGTGTTGCCTTTGATATATGCTTCATCTAATTGATCATAAGCTTCCTTAGCATATTTTGGTGCGAGGTCGGTCAGATCCGCATATGCTCCTTTTTGGGCATTTGCCACAAAATTAGATGCAAAAGAGATATCATAGTTCTCGCCAGAAGAAATGATCGTACTCATTTTTTGATCCCAATCGCCCCAGCCGATGTACTGTAGGTCGATCCGTGCATTGATTTTTTCCTCGATCCGTTTGTTGGCGATCTCCATCAATTGATCAAAGTTCTCTGGTTTGTCCCCGACTTGATACATCAACAAAGTCGTTACGCCATCCGCACTATTAGAATCAGAATCCGACGACTCCCCGTTTGACCCGCAAGCAGCTAAGCTCAACAGCATTGCTGAAGCGAATCCTGCAAACATTGTTTTTTTCCACGATTTCATTTGTTTTCCTCCTATATCCTTATTATTCTTTGACACCGCCAATTGTCAAGCCACCCACGAAATATCGTTGGAAAAATGGGTAAGTAATGGCAATTGGTAATGTTGCTACTACAACGATTGCCATCCGAGCAGTCTCGTTTGGCAATGCGGCCAATCCACCTTGAACTTGAGCAGCCATACCGGTACTTTTAGCTAAATAATCCAAGTTCGACTGAATCCGCATCAATAGTGCTTGTAACGGCACTAGTGAATCCTTTTGAATGTATAACAATGCATTGAACCAATCATTCCAGTAACCAAGTGCCGCAAATAAACTGATCGTAGCGATTCCTGGAACCGCTAATGGTAAGACGATCGAGATGAAAATCTTTATTTCGCTGGCACCATCGATCCGAGCTGACTCAATAATACTGTCTGGCACAGTCTTCTTGAAGAAAGTCCGCATCACTAAAATATTGAAAGGACCTAATGCAATCGGTAAAATCAATGCCCAAATCGTATCTTTTAATTGAATCAAATTAACCATTACTAGGTAATTGGCTACCATTCCTGGGGCAAAAAGCATCGTTACCAATGCAAAGAGCGTAAAGAATCGCCGAAATGGGAAATTGGAACGAGAAATCACATAGGCATACAATGAAGTCATCGTTGCATTGATGACTGTCCCGAAGACGGTGATAAAGACGGAGATCCCAAATGCTTGAAAAATCTTACTGCTCATGGCGCCACTAAAGAGATAGCTATAGGCAGCAAAAGAAAATTCACCGGGCCAAAAGCGGTAGCCATTCTCAGCTAGCGAGGTTTCACTCGTCAGAGAAATTGCAATTACAAATAAAAATGGTAAGACACAAGAAAAGGCAAATAGCGCCAAAACAATATTGAAAATCAGGTTGACCGTTGGATTAAAGGAACGGACTTCGACCTTTGCTACTTTCTTTTTCATTCGTCCATCCTCCTTAGAATAATGCTGAATCTGGTTCTAATTTACGTACCACTAAGTTGGCAGCTAAGAGCAAGCACATACCCACTACGGATTGATAAAGTCCGGCGGCAGCAGTCATGCCAAAGTCACCTGTGGCCGTCAAGCCGTTATAGATGTAGGTATCTAAAACGGAAGAAACTTGATACAATGCACCTGAGTTGCGAGGAACTTGGTAGAATAGACCAAAGTCGGCCCGGAAGATCCCGCCAATATTCAAAATCAATAAGACAGAGATCATCGGCAATAATTGCGGCAGTGTCACGTTTTTGATTTGCTGCCATTTATTGGCCCCGTCCACCATCGCTGCTTCATAATAGGTTTGATCGATACCCATCACCGATGCGTAATAAATGATACTGTTGTAGCCCAAGCTCTTCCAGACGTTCATGAACACAAAGATAAATGGCCACCATTTTGGATCGGCATACCAGTTGATTCCTTCACCACCCATGTTGGTGATCCATTGATTGATAATTCCCTTGTCAGGGCTCAAAAAGGCATAGACAAAATAGGAAATAACTACCCATGAAAGAAAATAAGGCAGCAATGACATGGTATGATACACTTTGACCAATCGCTTGTTCCGCAATTCACTCATCACGATCGCAAAGGCGATGGCAAAAAATAGATTGAATGCTAGAAACACGATATTGTAAAGCAATGTATTTCTAGTGATCAGCCAAGCATCATTTGATGCAAATAAAAATTTGAAATTATCAAACCCGACCCACGGGCTCTGTTGCAGACTGGCAAAAAATCCGTCTGGTGAAAGACGAAAATCTTTGAATGCAACGACATTGACAAATACTGGAATATAGAAAAAAAAGATGAACCAAATGACACCGGGAAGTGCCATTAAGATAAGTGCTTTAAATTGCCACACATTTTTCCAAAATCCCTTTTTCTTCACATTTGATCAACTCCTTCTGCTATAAGAATAACGCTTTCATTGTGAATAATTAAGGAACAAACTAAAGGTAAAAAGAAACAAATTAAAGATTTTGTCTTTTCTATTATCTTTTGTATGATTTTCCCCATCGATCAAAAGACGATTTTTCTTCACAAAAAAACAAGCAGCACGTATTGCTGCTTGTTTTTCTTTTTTTTATTGGGCTTCTTTTCCTAATAACAGACTGCCAATAATGCCGCTTTTGTTCGGCAGCCCCCAAGCAACAATGTATTCTGTGACTGTCGGTGTTTCCATGTAACCAGCCATTTGCTCAGTAAACTGATCGTGGATTTTCGTCAAAAGATGCGGTTGGTTCATCACTCCGCCTCCTAATACAATTCGATCAGGGGCAACTGTCAAAGTGATATTCACAAGTGCTTGCCCAATATAAAAGGCTTGTAAATCCCAAATCTCATGATCTTTTGGCAAATGTTGTCCTTTGATACCTGTCCGTGCTTCCAGTGAGGGACCAGCTGCTAACCCTTCCAGACAATCTTTGTGATAGGGACAGGTGCCGACATAATCGTCCTGCGGATGCCGTTTCACAAAAGTATGCCCAACTTCCGGATGACCTGCGCCTTGGAAGATTTCCTCATTGATTACGATTCCAGCTCCAATACCAGTGCCAATAGTTAGATACACGCAGCTGCGCATTCCTTGTGCTGCACCTTGTTTCAGTTCCCCAAAAGCCGCAGCATTGACATCTGTCGTCCAGACAAAACGAGTGGCGGGATACCGTTTTTTCAAAGTCCCTAAAAAATCAAACTGCTGCCAGCCTTTTTTGGGTGTTGCTAAGATTTTGCCATACGTTTCTTGTTGAGGATCGATCCCAATCGGACCAAATGATCCTACCCCCATGGTGGCTAAGGTGTACTTATCAAAAAAAGCAAAAATAGCAGCCATCGTTTCCTCTGGTGTCGTCGTAGGTAGTGAGCACTCATCAATGATAGATCGTTCATCAGCGACCGCACAATTCATTTTTGTTCCACCGGCTTCAATTGCACCATAAAACATCTTTTTCACTCCTTCAAACCGATTGTGCGAATTTCATAAGCAGCCAGTGTTTCTCCGACTGATTGAGGCTGTTCTTCTTCCAACAAATTAAGCAGGCAACGATCTGTCTTTTCTTTCTTCGCGACAAAAGGTGTTGCTGTATCGGCAAGATTGTACCCTCTTAGAACGAGCAAGTCATCTTGGCGACGACGTTTAAGAGCCGTGATCGCCACTGTAGCGCCATTGGCTTCCACGAATTGTGACTGTTTTTCTAATAGACCTGAGTGGATGGCTGTTTGCCGGGCGATCCAAGGCACTTGAGCTGCTTGTGCTTGTCGATAGGTTTCGTAGCGTTCGTTGGCTTGAGCATGCAACTCAATCCCGTACTCAAATGTATGCTTACCGATACATTGCGCTTCTGGTGTTGGGAAATAGCCCCAATCGCCAAGTTCTCCTGTGCATCGTAACAATGTCAAACAAATTTTGTCTTCTACGATCTCGTATTCATTCAAACCAGTATTGGAAACTGTGACGCCGAAATCTTCCTCATGTAAATTAACAAATGCGTGTTGATGCTGCGGATTTGTCGGATTTTGCCAATGACTAGAGACTTTATTCGGCCTTCTAACTGCTTCATAGATACTATCAGCTTCATGTTGATCCGTATGGATACCCGTAGGGAAAAGCGCCCGTAACCGGTGGTCTTTGCTTTGGTTGTTCACTGTCGTTTTAAAACTGATTCGTTTACTGTTGCAGTCCAAGCGAATTTCTGTTTCCAAGGTAAATGGCACTGTTTGTTGCGCCCTTTGTGCTTTACGGAAACGGAAATCGACGACTGCTTTTTGTTCTTCAAGTAATTGCTCATCAGCCGATACTGGAATTTGCATCATCTGCGTTACTTTAACGACGCCATAAAGAGCAGAATTTGCGATGACCTCAATTTGATGAGGAAAAGCTGTTGAGTAAATGGCGCGGTCCCCTTCAGGTTGTTTGAAAATATACTCATTGCCGATATCGCCAACATCTTCAAAAACCAATAAATCCGTCAATTCTTTCCCGGTTGCTTTTTCTTTGATGGTCAGACTGCCGTTTGAAGTGATCGTTGCTTGGACAAACGCGTTTTCTAAAACACGACCATCTGCTGAAACGATTTTTTCTGTCGTAGATGCTACTTGTGGCTTGTCAGCCTCAATCAGTGCAAAGGTCTGCCATGAAAATTCCGGCATTTGATCCACTTGGACTTGTACATTGACAAAACGCTTCATAAAAGGAATCCGAAAAGCGTCTTTCGGTAATTCATAGTCAAAAAGCACTTCTTCTTCGCTGATTTTTGCCGGTAAGATCTTTCCTTCAGAATCAATGATTTGGTAAGAACCTTTAGGCTGTTGCTGCAACTCTTGATATAACCGGCTAGGAAGCCCTTCTCGGAATGTTTTCCGGCTCAGTTCTACTTCCACTTCAACGATGCCCGAACGTGTCGTCCCTGAGGTATTAAAAACTACAAATGGTCGGCTTTCTTTTGGAAAAGCGGAAGTATCGATGGCATTTAGCAACTGTGCTACTGCTTCATCAGCGACATATTTGCCGATTTCATTGGCTTTTTCAAACCGCGGCATCATCTCCCGATGCACTTCGTCCACCGAACAGCCACAAATACTGTCATGAGGATGATTTTGCATCAATAGCTTCCAAGCGTGGTCCAGCACATCGTGGGGATACTTCTTCGTTACCTCATACGCCATCGTTGCTAATGGTTCAGCCACATTTTCCAATTGACGTGAGACGCGCGTATTCCATTGTTTCAAATAAACCCGCGAGGAGGCCGTGTTGGCTAGCGTATACCAGCCGTCTGTCTCTTGACTTGTCAATTCGCCGCTCACGGTCCCAAGGTCTGCTGGCAAATCCGCTTGAACTGCTGCAAGGTACTCTGTGAACCCAGCATGCTTGAATTCATAATCAGGGAACAATTCATTCGCTAAGCGGATCGCTTCACTGATATTTTTTTGGACAGGCTGATGATCCACCCCATTCATCATCAAGTAATGATTTGTCGAACCAAATTTCTCAACATCTTGCAATTTTTGAGTCCAAAACTGGTGTGCTTCTTCCCGATCAACCGGAATCTCATTGCCATTGGAATACCAGTTGGCAAAAAGTAGACCAAAGATCTCACTGCCATCTGGACCTCGCCAACTCATTTCTGAGTATTGGGAGGTAAACTGATCATCCGGTAAAACTTCGTTATCAAACCCGATTGGCTTAACTCCTCGACCAAAAGCTGCACTGTGTAAGTTGGCTTGCTTCATCATTTGCGGCGTTTGGCCCATATTCCCGAATGTATCCGGGAAATAGCCCAGCATGACGGGTGTTCCCCATTTTTTGCTTTCAGCCATCCCAATCAACATGTTGCGGGTATTGGACTCTGAACTAATCAAAAAGTCATCTTGAAGAATATAAAAGGGACCAATTTGTAATTTTCCTTGATCGATTGCTCGTTTGACCGCTGCCCGCTTTTCCGGACGAACTTCCAAATAATCATCTAGGATAATGGTCTGACCATCTAAATGAAAACTGTGGAACTCAGGATCTTTCTCAAACAATTCCAATAGGTCATCCATCAATTCAATCAAGCGCATATGGTGTTGCTCATAAGGCATATACCACTCACGATCCCAATGACTATGAGATACGATATAAATTTGTTTTTTCATTGTTTAACTCCTCTCGTTTTTGCCGGAGATGCTTATTTTTCTACTCGAATATCAAAGTAATCCATGACAAGCTCACAAAACATCATATTGGCCCATGAGAACCATTCCCGGGTATATTTCGTCGGATCATCCACATCGAATCCTTCATGCATCAAATGGGTGCCAGCATCGGTTGCAACTAATTGATTGAGGATTCGCTCTTTCTCCGCCTTATCTGGTGTCGTCATGCCTTCCATTGCCATCGCGATCGGCCACACATAGTTTTCTGGTGTATGAGAGCTTCCGATCCCCTTCGCATATTTTCCTTCATAGAAGTAAGGATTTTCGGAACTGAGCAACGTTTTGCGTGTGGCTAAATAGGTTTCATCTTGATCTGATCCGTAACCTAAATAAGGGGCGGCAATCAAATTCGGTACGTTGCTATCATCCATCACAGTGGCATTGCCTTGACCATCGACTTCATAGGCATAGATCGTTTGACCCGCTTGATTGGTGGTTTTGCCAAACGCATCGATCCCTGCTTGGATCTCTGATTGGAGCTGTTTTGCTTGAGTAACAATCGCTGGTTCATTCAAGATAGAACTAAAAATCTCAACAATGTAGCCTAAAACCACTACAGCAAACATATTCGAAGGAACCAGATAACCATAAGCACATGCATCGTCACTGGGACGAAATCCCGACCAGGTCATACCAGTTGGTACGACAGGCGCTCCTTTCCCGTCATTGATCAAGGTATCTTCTTTACGCCATGTTTCTCTCTCAAAGCGATAAGGAGATTCTTGATGATTTTGTTCCGTGGCAAAAACATGAAGGGCTTTTTTGATACCGCTCACAAAATCGTCATTAAACTGATCTGTTCTGCCAGTATTCTTATACAACAGGTACGCCAATTGAATGGGATAACACAAAGAATCGATCTCATATTTTCGTTCCCAGATCCAATCATTCATCTCTGTCAAATCGCTTTGATGCCCGGCGCCATTTGCTGCTTCATTAAAGGCATTGGCATAAGGGTCGATATTGATATAAAAAAATTGCTTCTTGACTAATCCGCTGATCATCGCTGCCAGCTCTTCATCTTCCTTGGCAATTACTAAATAAGGCCGTACCTGCGCGGTTGAGTCTCGCAACCACATCGCCGGAATGTCCCCTGTCAGTAGAAATGTTGTGCCATCTTCATGGCGTTTGACCGTTGTCAACAATGTGTTAGCAAAAGCAGCATTGAAGTTTTTTGCCCAATCCGCATGTTCACTTCCGCAACGTTCGGTTATTTCCTGCATAAAGTTTGCAACTGAATTTGGTATTTCTTGATAAGCCATTTGGTCACCGTCCTAAATTTGATATATCATTTTACGAATTCAGTATAACGATGTTACTCAGCATTGTCTAGTGCAATTTGACAAAACTCTATTTTCAATTTTGAACGAATATGCTATCCTGTGAATATGATATATCAAAAAAAGGAGATCAACTCATGAAAGAACCATTATACAAAAAAATTTATCACGAATTGTATGAGCAGATTCAAAGCGGTGAGTTAGCTCCGGAAAGCCGTGTCCCTACTGAAAAGGAATTGTCAGAGAAATACCAAGTGAGTCGCATCACCTCCAAGCGAGCCTTAACTGAATTGGAACAAAATCAGCTGATCTATCGTATTCAAGGAAGTGGCAGTTTTGTTCGTAGACCGATCCAACCTCAATCAAAGGGGAAAGTGCTGTTTATTTTACCCTTCGCGAATGACCTTTCCCTTGGCAATTTTACGGAAGGCATCTATCCAGTCATGCAGGAACAGGGATTCGAATTGATGCTGACACCTGTTGATTATCTAGAGCAAACCACGGCCGAAGCTTTGACAGAAGAATTTGACGGAATGATCTACTACGCTAACAACACGAATTCAAATTATGATCTGCTTTTCGAACTGGCTTCACAAGGGTTCCCTGTCGTCACACTTGATAAAGCACTGCATGAGTTCTCATTCCCAGCTGTTTTGGCAGACAACTTTGAAGGAGGACAGTTAGCGACTGAACATCTTTTGGCACAAGGTCATCAACGCATTGGCTATATTTTTGGTGAACGTCACCATCCACAGTCTGTCCGCCAACGTTATCTAGGCTATGTGGATCAATTAAAAAAGCAACAGTCGTCTTTTCGAACAAAACTTGATGATCCTCAGGCACTTTTGTCATCAGCTGTTAGTTATATTCAAGAGAATCAGTTGACTGGGGCTGTCTGCGAGAATGATCTTGTCGCCATCGAATTGATGCGCCAATTGAAACAAGTTGGGGTTCAGGTTCCAAAAGAGTTTGCTGTGATCGGCTTCGATGACATTCAAGCGGCTGCATTGGTGGATCCACCTCTCAGCACTGTAAAACAAAATTTTGCCGAGTTGGGTCGTTTGGCTGGTACAAAATTAGTACAGTTGATTCAGTCAACTGCTGCCGACTTATCTACGCTCGCCAAAGAAGATGAGTCTGCAACAGCGAATCAGAAAGTCGCAGTCACTTTAGTTGTCAGAGATTCAACAATTGACCAAAAACAATGACATAAAGGAGCAAACAAAATGAAAGTAACAATGATCGATACGAGGCATGGGACAGATAATCAATACAGCTTTTCTCACGGCAACTGTCTCCCTTATACAGGGGTTCCGTTTGGCATGAACTATTTTGCCCCTCAAACAAGCGACCAACGTGGAAGTTGGTGGTTCCATCCTGAAGACCGTACGTTTCAAGGATTTCGACTGACCCATCAGCCAAGCCCTTGGATGGGCGATTTTAGTCACCTTACTTTTTTGCCTATTAATGGGAAGTTATCAGAAAATACACTATTTCATGCCCAAAGTTCCTATCGTCCAGAAGAAAGTGTCTTCAATCCAGCTTGTTTACAAGTGAAAAGCCAACGCTACCAACTCACTACAACATTGATCCCAAGCATGTACGGAGGCATTCTGGCTCTAGATGGTGCAGTGACTGATCCTGGCTTAGGAATCTCTTTGCCTGGGCGCTATCAGTTGCAGCAAGTCGACGAACAGACCGTCAAAGGACAGGTCATCAATTACTCTGGCTGTGAAGACAATGACTTTGCTTTTCACTTCATCTTGCGTTTTGAAACAGCTGTTCATGCGATTGAAGGGGAATTATCAGGAGAAAATGGCTTTGTGGTGATTCGTTTTGAAGAAAAAAATCAGCAAACGATCCGTTTTGGGACATCCTTTTTAAGTTCTCAGCAAGCCTTTCTGAATCTCAGCCGTGAGTTGGATCAAACAACAGCTGACTACTTGTCTAATGCGCAGCAATCATGGGAAAATTACTTGAATCGAATAGATATCAAGCACCACGATCCAAAACAAGTTTCAACTTTTTATCATAATTTTTATCGGTTGTTTTTATTCCCACAGACTTTTTATGAACGAGATCAATCTGGTCAAAAAATCCATTACGATACACTTGCCAAGACCATCAAACCAGGACCGCTTTATACAAACAATGGTTTCTGGGATACTTACAAAACAGTCTACCCACTCTTTTCTCTGATTGCGGTCGAGCAGCTAGAAGATATGTTGGAAGGATTTTTGAACAGCTTTAAAGAAAGCGGATTCTTGCCAAAATGGTTATCACCTGATGAGCGAGGGCTGATGCCAGGTACATTGATCGATGCTGTGATCGCTGATGCCTGCGTCAAAGGAATTCGACCTGACTTGATGCCAGAGTTCTTAACAGCTATGAAGAAAGCAGCCTCCATTCAGAGTCCAAATCCAAATTATGGCCGGCAAGGAACTGCCGATTACTTGAAATACGGCTATGTTCCTAGTGAGTACCATGAATCTGTCAATCATACCCTTGATTATTGTTACAGTGATTTTTGCATTGCCCAAGTGGCAAGTTCTCTGGCTGACCCTGAAGCAAGCTACTATCAGCAGCAAGCAAAAAACTATTTAGCGATCTTTGATTCAGAAACAGGCTTTATGCGAGCAAAAGACAAAGCCGGTGATTTTCGGACGGATTTTGATTCCTATCGTTGGGGTCGTGATTATGCAGAAGGGAGTGCGTGGCAAAGTAGCTTTGCTGTGTTCCATGATTTTGCTGGCCTGATCGCAGCTCATGGCGGCAAACAATCCTTTGAACAAAAACTGGTGGATTTGTGCAATCAAGCTCCCCATTATACTACCGAGGGCTACGGTTTTGAGATTCATGAAATGAGTGAAATGGCGGCTTTGGATTTTGGTCAGTTAGCTATCTCGAATCAGCCTAGTTTCCACTATCCTTATCTCTTTAGTTACCTTGGCAAACCAGAAATGGCACAACCATTGATTAAACAATTGCTGACCCAATGTTTCGATGATTCTCCAAAAGGGTATCCTGGAGATGAGGACAATGGCAGCATGTCCGGTTGGTATGTTTTTAACGCATTAGGTTTCTATCCTGTCACTCCTGGTACCGGCGAATACGTTTTGGGGATGCCTTTGCTTGACGAAGCGACACTCTTTTTGTCGAATGGAAAAGAACTTAAAATCCACAGCACGCCAAATCAGCCGCAGCAGCAATTTATCGACAATGTGACTCTAAATGGTAAACATCACTCTCGGTTGTTCTTTACTCATGATGAACTGATCGCTGGTTCGACGATCCGCTATACTCTAGGCATCGTTCCCCGCAGTAAGACTTGGTCAGCGGAAGCTTATCCTTATAGTCTGTCGCATAGTCAAGAGTCGAATGAAGACCATAATGAAAATCGGTAGGTACCTTTTTTAAAGAACGAGCAATACCGAAAGAAAAAAAGGTTGCGACATAAGGATCAACCAAACTAAACTATCTGAATGACAGTAATTGAATTGCGCGAGGTATTTCCCACTTATGGAGATACCCTGCTGACCGCCGGACAATTACAACAACCTTCAGATAGTCAGTTTGTTGAAGAACTTATGTTGCAGACCTTTTTTTGCTGGTTGCTCTTTTGCAGCTATCAATCAATGAACCGATAGCCTAAATCGATTAGATCAATGCTTAGATTCCTGTAACGCCAAAATCAGTTCAATGGTTCGCAGTACACCATTTTCATCATTGGAGCGGGTCACAAAAGCTGCAGCTTCCTTGATTTCCTCAAAAGCATTTTTCATTGCAAAGCTGTAGGTGCCAGCGGCCATTAATTCGCTGTCATTCAATCCATCCCCAAAGACCATCGTTTCTTGGGGACTCACTGCCAGCAAATTTTGTAATTGGGCTACTGTTGTCCCTTTATGGACACCTTGATTAGTGATATCGATCCACGCAGCTTCTGAAGCAACGATGTAGGCATCTGCTGCAAAAGAAGACAGCTGCTTGACGCTATCGAAACAACGTAACTTAGGATCATATACCGTCACTTTCACGAAGTCTTCTTGGATCTCACTATAACTGGTGACCGTTTTGACAACACGATAAGAACCTCGAACCCGGGCTGCATTTTCTTCCGTTGTCGTTTCCTTGATATAAGCGGCTGTTGGGGTACAAGCAATGATCACATGGTCATCTGCTATTTTTTCTAATCGTTGGATCAAACGCTGCCCCAATGCATTTGGGAGTAAGGATTCAAACACATAGCCTCCTTGATGTTTGATTCGTGTGGCACTATCCCCTAATATCCAGATTTTCGCTGCTTGATCCCCAAACAGTTCTTCTACGCGCTCGCACTGCTTGCCAGTACAAGCGGCAAAGGCTATCCCTCTTTGTTCCATCATCTGGCTGACTTTGTCAAAATAGGTTTGATCAAAGGCCCCCTGGCTATTTAAAAATGTTCCATCTAAATCTGTAATGATCAGTTTGATCATCTCATTCCACATCCTTCGCCGCGTCGCTGCCGCTCTATTTATTTAACTACCTTAATTAAATATACTTATTTAACTGAAAACCGTCAATCGCTTTAGGAACTTTCTTTACATTGCTGCGCTTCATCGCTATACTTAATAAACTAGGTTCACTAAAGGAGGCAATAACATGTCTGCCAATAAAAACTTGATTCGCCACCAGAATATTCAAGTCGTCTTAAAAGAATTGTTTCAAAAAGGGACCTCTTTTGCATCCGATCTGGTAAAAGAGACCGGCATCAGCATGGTGACGATCAATTCTTTATTAAAAGATCTTGTTTCAGAGGGAATGGTAACGAAAGGCAAGCTCGTTCAAAGAGAGATTGGGCGCCCAGCTATCGAATATTGCTTTAACTATAAGTACTCAAAATCATTGTTGCTCGCTTTGATAGAAGTAAATCGTCAATTGGAGTTGAGAAGCTACCACATCGATTTGAAAGGAACGATCTTAGCTGCGCAGCACCAAGCTTTTTCCGAGATCACACCGACAGCCTTTCAGAATCTTGTCCGACAATCTATCGAAGCTTTCGCTGATGTCGAACAGATCGCTGTGCTGTTGCCAGGAAAAATCAGTGAGGGTGTCGTGACTTCCAGCTGGTATGAAAAGTTTGATGGATGGGATCTTGACCAGTTATTCAAGGAGATTACGCCTATTCCTTGCTTTTATCAAAATGATGCCCATTTGCTGACCGTTGGCCACTGTATCGCCAAGCAGATTTCTCTCTCGGAAAACATCGTAGGTATTTATAATCCCGAAAACAGCATGCCAGGGATCACGTTGATCTTCAATGCTTCTCTGTTAGAAGGCCAAAATGCGCTTGCTGGAGAAGCAAAATACTTACCAGGCTTTATCGACAAAGGTGCTCCAAAAAGTACTCAAGAATTGGTGGCCCGCTTATCTGCTTTAGTGCCTTTTTATAATGCTGCTTTTGCTCCTGATCGCTTTGTTTTTGCCAGTACAGCAGCAATAGAAGAAGACTTGCTAGCGGCTATCACTCACGACCCTTTTATTACCAAACAGCCGAATCATCCTGTATATACCTTTGTTCACGACTTCGACCAAGCCATGATCTTGGGTATGCACTGGCTGCTTTTCCGCAATACCCCCTACGATCTATCTTGCTAAACCTTTCCGTTGGGCATTGGGAGTTGCGCCAAAAAAACGAACGAGTAGATCTCTCCTTTTTTCAGGCGAAAAGTTACGCCAAATCAGGGGATCACCGTTCGTTTTTTGTTTACGCATCAGTAATTTCGATCAAATTCCCTTCAGGATCTTGGATCACCGCTTCATAATAACCATCCCCTGTTGTGCGGGGACCGCTCAGCAGAGGAAAGCCATCTGAGACAAAACGTTGGGCATAAGCATCCACTTCCGCTTGGCTTTTCAGAGCCATCGCTAAGTGCGTGTAACCCAGTGTATCTGTTCCACCAGGGTGAAGGTGCTGCTTTGTCGTTAATTCGATACGACTGCCAGAATCAAAACGCAAAAAATAAGATTGAAACCCAGTCTTGGTGTTGTGATATTTTTCAGACCGTTGGGCACCAAAATACGTTTCATAAAATTCGGCCATTTTTTCTAGATCACGAACCCAAATAGCAATGTGTTCCACAAACATTGTATCCCTCTTTTCGCTTTTTTATGAAAAGAATCCACTTTACTTGTCCTTTAATCATGCACATCCAAATTCTTCTCTTATTCATTGTATCGAAGTTTCTTCTTTCCAGCAATTTTATTCCTATCACAGAGCAATCCTCTTTCTTCTTATTTCCTCATATTTTAAGCCATTACTTGAATGGTTTTTCTAAAATCAGTCGCAATAGTTGCAGTTCCTCAAAATTTTCTCTAAAGTGAAAGAAAATAAGTCATCGATCAAAAAAGATTCTCCAGTTTGCGAAGGAGGAATGAAAATGAACATCGCAATCATCGGTGCTGGACCACGAGGACTGTCACTATGTGAAAGGTTGATTGCTCAAGCAAGTATCAATCAGCAGTCCCTATCTCTCACATTGATTGATCCCTATCCCCCTGGAGGCGCTATTTGGCAAACGAATCAACCGCAAAGTTTGCTACTCAATTCTGTGACCAGTCAAGTCACCCTTTTTACTGACGAAACGCTAGAAACTGGTGGCCCGATCAACCCCGGTCCCAGTCTTTACGAATGGGCAAAAAAAGACGGTAGGAATTTTGCTAAAAAAAATCAGCCCTCACTGGTATCAGAAATTGACAAGTTGGATCCTGACGGTCATTGTTCTCGCGCATTATACGGGCTGTATCAGAAATGGTTTTATCAGCAATTGATTGAAACATTGCCCCCATTCATCACATTCACGTATTTGCAGGAAAACGCCATCGGCCTAATACCGAAACAAACGCACTATTTACTAAAAACAGACAGGCACTCTCTTCAATCGGGCCGAGTGATTCTGGCAGTTGGGCATCATCAAGTCTCGCTCACTGAAGAAGAAGATCGATTAAACGAATTCGCCCGCCAAAAAGGCTTTTTGTATTCTCCGCCTCAGAATGCAGCGGATGTCGATTTTAATAAAGTTAAAGGCGGAGAACACGTTATTCTCCGAGGTCTAGGATTGGCGTTCTTTGATTATGTCACCCGTTTGACCACTGATCGTGGCGGTGTCTTTATTGGTTCTGATCGCCTTCGCTACATTCCTTCTGGCAATGAACCAACAATCATTGCCGGATCAGGAAGAGGTTTGCCATACCACGCACGAGGAGCCAATCAGAAGCATCCAACAGAACAGATTCTGCCTCGCTTCTTGACAACGGAACGACTCCGCTCTTGGCAAGCGAAAGGGCAAGATCAGTCCACTGAGTTTTTCTTTTATTTGCAGAAAGAAATGGAACTTGTTTATTATCAACGCTGGCTGTCTCAAGAGTCTGAAGATGATCAAGCGGCTTTTACTGAACAATTTGTCCGCCAAAATGGCGCCGCCGATGTTTTGACAGACTTCCAAATTCCTCGCCAAAATTGGTTGGACTGGCGCTATATCTTCGATCCTTACAAAAGAAAAGAGAGCCAATCGATTCGCGACTTTCTGTTGACCTATCTTACTTGGGATGTTACAGAAGCGGCCAAAGGAAATTTAACAAGTCCGATCAGTAGTATGTTTGAATTGTTAAAGGATTTGCGTGATCCGGTTCGCTTTATGCTTGATCAGCAATTGTTTTCGCCAAAAGCATTAAAAGAAAAATTCTGGCAGTCTTTCGTTCCATTGAACGCCTTTTTATCGATTGGCCCCCCACTTCAGCGCATTCGTGAATTGATCGCACTGATCGAAGCGGATATCGTCACGATTCTTGGTCCAAAGATGATCGTTGAAGGAAGCGGCACCTTTGTGGCTTATTCAGCCAGCTATCCCCAACAACGATACGCCGCTAAGCAGGTATTGGAAGCTCGGATTCAATCGACGGATATTCGTCGTACCGCTAATCCATTGTTAAGACAATTACTAGCTGATGGCATTGCCAGTCCTCATAAGTTATACATTCCTAAGGAGGCTCCGTTTTACACAGGTGCCATTGCGCTTGATCCGGCCACAAGCCAGTTGCTTGATCCAAATGCTCAGATTCAAGAAGGACTTTACTGTTTTGGTATCCCAACAGAAGGCATTCACTGGCTAACCGCCGCCACAGCACAACCGGGAACCAATGCTTTTAATTTACGACAAGCAGATCAGATTGCTGCCCATTGCTTGACTAGTTCTCTTCTTGGGGATAGGAGCTGCCTTCAATAAATTGCGATTGCAAATAAAAACCGATACAATAAAAGAAAAGGCTCAAGGAGGTTGAAAAATGGCAGATGAACTACAAAAGATCGATGCGTTGATCAATGAAGTCGAGAAAGTGATTTTAGGAAAACGTGATGTGATCCAATTAACTGTGGCGGCATTATTGGCAGGTGGTCACGTTTTGTTTGAAGATATTCCCGGAGTAGGGAAAACAATGCTAGTCAAATCATTGGCAAAAGCCATCCAAAGCGACTATAAGCGTGTTCAGTTTACCCCAGATCTTTTGCCCAATGATATCTTAGGTGTATCGATCTTCAATTCAGAAAACCAGCAATTTGAATTTCGACCGGGACCTATCTTTACTTCTGTGTTATTAGCAGATGAAATCAATCGGACAACACCTCGTACACAAGCAGCATTATTGGAAGCAATGTCTGAGAATCACGTGACCATCGATAATCAAACCTACGCGCTAAGCCCTCACTTCTTTGTGTTGGCGACTCAAAACCCAATCGAATATGAAGGAACCTATCCTTTGCCGGAAGCACAACTGGATCGTTTTTTGTTTCGATTACACATTGGCTACCCTGCTTTTCAAGATGAGCTTGCTTTACTGATTGGACAACGCCAGCAATCCCTCAATCAAATTCAGACAATATTGACCTCGCAGGAAGTTACCGCATTGAAACAAATGGTCGATCAAGTTTTCGTGGACAATCAAGTTGCTCGCTATGCGCTGCAGCTGGTCCAAGCAAGCCGCAACCATAATGCCATTGATTTAGGCATCAGCCCTCGTGGCGGCATTGCCTTTTTGAAAGGGGCAAAAGCATTGGCTTTGACCGAAGGAAGGACCTATGTGACACCTCAAGACTTGCAACGAATTTTGCCAGCTGTTTTTGGTCATCGCTTATTATTAAAAGGCGGGATTACTGCCAGCCAGGAAAGTCTCTCTGAGATCATGAAGCAAATGATCCAACGCGTTCCTGTACCAGTGAGGCGCTGATGATGAGCAAACAGCGGTTATTCGGAAAATATCTGGTATTTTTTGTTACTTATTTTCTTTTACTAAGCTATTGTATCGTTTTCAATAATGAAGCAGGTTGGAGTCTCCTCTTTTTTGTTACTTTATTGGTACTAGCAGACTTGTTATTCATTCTGCCTTCCCTTAATAAAATCCAAGTGACTCTTGAAGAATCGATCCAAACACAAATAAACAAAGAAACGCCTTTGCCGCTGCAAGTTTTCAAGTATCGGCCAACGCTGTTGCCAATCCCAAAGCTGTCTTTGCTCTTTCAAAATCAGGAACAGACGCTCACTTTTTATCGGGGCGAATCCATCCGCTTAGAGGTGCTGTGGCTTCCTACCGCTCGAGGAGCATATAATGGACTGCCATTAACCCTCACAAGCCAGGAACTTTGGGGATTCTTCAGAAAAAGGCGGCAAATGAAAATCCAACAAGAAATCCTCATTTTGCCAGAATATCGACCCGAGGTCCTATCCTTGATGACACTTTTTGAAAAAAAGCCGCGAAAATATACTTACGGGGAATCAAATTTCACCATTCGAAACTACCGTAACTATCAGCAAGGGGATTCATTAAAGCATATTGACTGGAAGCTCTCCAGTAAACAGCAAGAACTGATTTATCGAGAACATGAAACGGAACAACAACAGGAGTTGACTTTGTTGTTTTGGGGTGAATCTCACCCTGCTTTTGAAGACACATTGGCGATCTTCTTTTCGCTACAAAATCTCTTGCTTAAAAAGATGCCTTTTCAGCAACTATTGATCGGCGAGGACCTGGATTCTCCTTATCAAATCCATGCTGGAGCTTTCGCAGCGATTCAGCCATTTATCACAGTCCCAGAACCATTGCCCAAAATTTCAGGGCGTCAGGTGATTATCATCACACCGGCTGTCTCGCAATCCTTAGAAGTCTATCTGGAATCCTTGACGCCAAGCAACATGCTGCAAGTTTATACGTATCTTGACCTGATCCAACGACTGTCGAACAAAGAGGTGTCTGAATGAATCCTTTGATCAAAAAAGCCATAATCGGAGCTCTGACTTACATTGCGATCATTTTGACGGTGCTGCCGTTTTTAGCAGTCTACCACTTAGGGCACCAAACTACGTTGCTTCTGTACGCCTTTCTGATTTGCTTCGTGAGTATTTTAAGTCCTCGTCTTCGCTACAGTCTGCCTTTTTACATCGTAGGCTGGTTTGTCACTCTTTACCGCTTTTTTCCTTATGGTGAAGGATTTTCCTTCACTTGGTTCCAAAGATATTTTTATGATTTGCAAACAGCTCTCAGCGAGATTCTGGCTGGCAAAGTCGGTTATATCACTGAACTTGTTGCAGTGACCATTATCGTCACCGGCATTCTTCTGTTTGCTGTGTTCTCGATCTACATCCAGCATTTTTATATTGTCTACGGTGCAATGTGTCTCTATCTGCTGACTGTCGTGATTTTTAATGATTTCAATCTAACGTGGCATTTGTTGGGGGTGTGTTTTTGCGGAGTTCTTTGCAGCCTGATCAAAACCCAACAGCTGAAAACAGTACGAGAATGGTCGTTCTGGCTGGGGCTCACCCTGCTATGTTCGTTGCTGTTGGTTGGAGCAACACTGCTGCCAAGAACCGCGATTCGCGATCGCTTGGTAGCAGCTACCACTGGTATACGCACACAAGCGAATCAACGCGGCTTTTATCAGTTTATCGAAGAACATGGTGCACCTAGCGGGTCCCGTACAGGCTTTAGCGAAAATGATCGGCAATTAGGCGGTCCCTTATTAGACGATGATACCGTGTTATTTACAGCCCAACAAGATACCCGCCATTATTGGCGAGTAGAAAGCAAAGATTTTTATTCTGGCAAGGGTTGGATCAACACGATACGGGAAGAAGATCTGCGAACAGTGCCTGATTCCCTGCGGATTGCAGATGATAATTATCAACAAGATTATCTTAAAGAAGAAACAGTCCAGCTTTATTTGCAGAATCAGGGAGATTATTTGCCATTACCTTATGGAAGCAATCACCTCACTATTGAAGAAGGAGCCTCTGGTTTTATTGTGGATGATGCGGTTCAACGAGTCGATCTAATTGAGCCGCAACAACAGATTGAAGTTTCACTGGCTTGGCAGCCAGCGGACTATGCCGCTGAAACATTGCAATCCTTGCCGCTGCAACAGCCAGATACTCCTGTTGACTATACACAATTACCAGAGAACCTTCCTGCACGGATTCGGCAGCTTGCGCGCTCAATCACAGAAGATCAAAGTACCATCTTTGAACAAGTCACAGCCATTGAAAATCACTTGAAAAATTCAATTGAATTCCGTTATTCAAAAACGGATGCCGTCTATCCAGCAGAAGAACAAGACTATGTCGATCAATTTTTGTTTGAATCAAAAGTTGGCTATTGTGATAATTTCTCGACTGCGATGGTGGTATTATTACGAACGCTCGATATTCCGGCGCGCTGGGTCAAGGGTTTTTCGCCAGGAGATGCTCAAACTGAAAATGGTCTGACAACATTTACCGTGAGAAACCGCAACGCGCATTCGTGGGCGGAAGTCTATTTTGCCGGTTTTGGCTGGGTACCGTTTGAGCCGACGCCGAACTTTCAAAATCCTGATCGTCCCGAATTGCAAACAACAACTGTCTCTTCTGAAGTATTACCTGAAACGAGCAGTTCTAGTCGCGAGTCTTCTACCAGCAGCAGTAGTGAGACCAGCAGTTCCACAACAATGACGGCAACTGTTGCGCCAGCAGAAGAACACCTTTTCTCACCTGAAACATGGCAATGGATCCGTTATTTTCTGCAAGGTATCGCATGCTTTGTTTTCTTGGGATTACTGTATCTTTTGCGCCGCTACTTTTTCCGAATTCGCATCTGGTTGATTGCTCGCTTTCGCTCCGAACCATTACCAACCGCCTATCCTGTCTTGATGAAACAAGCAGCAAAAGTTCTTTTCCATGCTGATTCGGAACCTCTTAGTGAGTATGCCAGCCGATTGGAAGCTGTTTATCCTATTTTCCACGGGAGTTTTATCCAACTGACGGCAACCTATGAAGATTATCTTTACGGTGGGAAACCAATAGACGGCCAACAACAGCTGATTCTTCATGTCGCCCAGCAAATCAGTCAATTAAAGAAAATCAATCAAGTCCATTAAATGAAAGCAAGAAAAAGAACCGAATACGCAGTGCTGCATGCTGCGCCTTCGGTTCTTATTTTGTTCATCTGATTAGCGAAAACACTCCCGCGAGTATCATGAGTTCGTGTTGTTCCCTCGAGATTGTACCGCTAAAATAATCAGTTTTGTGATTTCCATCATCAAGACAGCACCAGTTGCCATAGCTATGCTTAACCCAACATGGTTCATTGTAAAGGTTTCTGGAATCGCAAAGACTTCCCGAATTCCAGGTAGCAATGTCACACTATAAAGCAGACCACAAACCACGATCGCCAGCCAAACCATTTTATTCGCAAACAATCCAGCTTGCCAAGCAGTCTCTGTATTGGAACGAGCAGGCAATGTTTGTAATGTACGGCTCCAGATCAAAGTTGAGAATGCCATTGCAACACCTAACTCCGGCGATTGATTCATCCCGATCCATTGCGCTATAATCACCACTGCCGCAATCAAGATCCCACGATAAGTAACTGAGATCAGCGTTTTACCAGAAAAGATGCCAGCATCAGGATTTCTAGGTTCTCTTTGCATGATAGTTGGTTCCGCTTTTTCCATCCCTAAAGCGATAGCAGGAAGCGAATCATTCACTAAGTTGATAAACAGCAATTGCAAGGCTGTAAATGGATTGTCCCAGCCCATTACTAAAGCAAACACAATGGCGATAATCGCGCCGAGGTTACCAGCAAAAAGATAAGAAATCGCCTTTTTGATATTATCAAACACATTGCGGCCAACTTCTACCGCTCGAATAATTGAAGCAAAGTTGTCATCTGTCAAGACCATTGCTGCTGCATCTTTTGCAACGTCCGTTCCGGTCCCCATCGCAATCCCGATATCCGCTTGCTTCAATGCTGGTGCATCATTTACGCCATCACCGGTCATAGCAGAGATTTTCCCTTTATCTTGCCATGCTCGCACAATGCGGATTTTATTCTCAGGAGAGACGCGGGCGTAGACAGTGATTTTCTCCAATTGATTCGTCAGTTCTTCTTCCGACAGTGCATCAAGCTCTGTACCGGTCAATGCTAAGTCACCTTCTTGCGCAATCCCGATCTCCTGCGCAATGGCCACAGCCGTCGTTTTGTGGTCACCAGTGATCATCACTGTTTTGATGCCAGCCGATTTCGCGTCTGCCACGGCTTGCTTGACTTCCTTTCGAGGGGGATCAATCATCGCCATCAAACCAACAAAGATCAGCTCTTCTTCGAGACCTAAATGCAGTTCTTCGTCTTCAGACACTGTCAGCGGTCGATAAGCAAAAGCCAAAACCCGCAGCGCGCGTTTAGAGAATTCTTCATTTTGATGCTGCAACTGATGTTTGATTTCCTCAGTCAGTGGAACGATTTCGTCATTGATAAGAACCTTTGTACTTCTTCCGATCACAATATCCGGTCCCCCTTTTGTCAAAAGGAGTTGTTCCGAATCAATGGTATGCAATGTGGACATCAATTTCCGATCGGAATCAAAAGGCAATTCTTGTAATCGCGGGTATTGTTGACGAATCTCACGATACGGTTGATTCAATTTTTCTGTATAATCAAGAAAGGCAATCTCTGTGGGATCTCCTAGTTTAGCTCCTTCGGGACTGATTGCCGCATCATTTGCAAGCACACTGATCTCGATCAAGCGACGTTCAGGCAATGTCCATTCAGCAGGATTCTCAGAAAATTCACCCGTCTGTCCATTGGGCAAATAAAAATCAACGACCGTCATTTTATTTTGGGTCAATGTTCCTGTTTTATCTGTACAAACGATACTAGTAGAACCTAGTGTTTCAACTGCCGGCAACTTACGAATGATCGCATGTTGACGAGCCATTTGTTTGGTACCGATCGATAAAACAATCGTAACGATCGATTGGAGTGCTTCAGGAATAGCAGCCACCGCAACAGCGACTGCAAACATAAAAGCGTTGACTAGATCGGCGGTCATATCGCCAGACCCATCACCTAAAAATAGCCGAGCAACTTGGACACCTAAAATAATCAAGGAAAGAACGAGGATCGCCAAGCTCAATTTTTTGCTGAAGCGATCCAGCCCGCGTTGTAATGGCGTCTTGTGTTCCACTGTGTTTTCTAATAAACCAGCGACTTGCCCGATTTCTGTCACATTTCCTGTGGCAGTCACAATGAAACGGCCACGGCCGTAAGTCACGATCGTTCCACTAAAGACCATGTTATCGCGGTCTCCAATAGGCGCTGTGCGGTCAATAACCCCAAGTTCTTTTTCAGCAGGTGTCGATTCACCGGTCAGCATTCCTTCATCGACTTTCAATGCCCCTTCTTCAATCAGACGGCCATCAGCAGGTACATAGTCCCCTGCTTCTAGAATAACGATATCACCCACTACCAATTCTTTTGCCGGTACCGTTTGTTCCTTTCCATCTCGGATAACATTTGCATTGGGTGCCGAGAGGCTTTTCAATGCATCTAACGATCCTTCTGCTTTTTTCGTTTGGATGACACTAACAACCGAATTCAGTAGCAAAACAGCAAAAATGACAATCGATTCAACATGGGCGCCCATGATCATCTGAACGATAGCCACGATCAGCAAAACGATCACCATCGCATCTTTGAAGGTTTCTAAAAAGAGTATCAAACTTGATTTTTTGGGAGCTTCTTTCAGCTGATTCAAGCCATTTTCTAAGCGCTTTGCCGCTTCTTGCTGGGACAATCCAGATGGACTGCTGTTTACCTCGTTCATAACCTCTGTGATTTCTTTTTGATACATTTCTTTTGCCAATGATTTCTCTCCTTCATAGTTGCTATCCCTTGCATGAGTCCTTTTTTAGAAAAAAAGAGACCTAAGACAAGTGGATGCTTGTCTTAGGTCTCACCATTTCATATAATACCAGAAAACTGTCGCCAGTTTACTTACTGTTGATATTATCGCAGCCGAAGCCACTGGTTACTCCCCTAAGGGTTTATCAGAATGTAGAATCATCATAACGAAATTTTTTGAAGATAGCAACCTTTATGCACAAATTTGTCTTTTCTCAGATATATTTTTTTGAAAAAAGCTTCTTTTTTCTGTTACACTAATCTACAGCGTAACAAGCGTGACAGAGGAGGAACAATAATGGAAACCATTGATTTTTTTACAAGTCACACATCGGTTAGAGACTTCCAAAAAAAGTCTTTATCAGCAGAAATGAAGCAACAACTTGTCAAAGTAGCACAAAGCGGTTCAAGTTCAAATTTCGTTCAAGCCTATTCAATCATCGAGATCAAAGATCCTAAAAGATTGGCAGAAATCGAGAAAATCGCCGGTGCTCCCCACTATATCACACAGACGGGTGTCTTTTATCTGTTCGTAGCAGATTTATATAAACACCATCAATTGTTGCAGCAAGCAAATTTGCCTAGTGATGGGTTGTCGAATATGGAAGCCCTTCTAGTTGCTGTGGTAGATACCACGATTGCTGCTCAAAATATGGCAGCCTTTGCAGAAACCCAAGGTCTGGGAATCTGTTACATTGGCGGAATCCGGAATGACTTGTTCCGTATCGCTGAACTCACGGAGCTGCCCCCGTATACACTGCCATTGTTTGGGTTGACTATCGGTTATCCCGCAACGAAAAATGAGCCGAAAGTTCGCTTACCGCAATCCGCTGTGTTAAGTGTCGACCACTATCAGCCACTGACCGAAGACCTCGTTGCTCGCTACAATGAAACTACCGCGGACTACTATGCCCATCGGGGAAGCAATCAACAAAAAACGGATTGGCAAACCAAAATGACTGGCTTTTTCCAAGAATCTCGCCGTCCGGACGTAGAAAAATTTTTGAAAAGGCAAGGCTTTTTGACACAGTAACTACGAAAACAAGCACCTGCTCCTTGTTACCGGTCGCTAGACTATCTCCATCAAAAAAACACCTCATGAAGAAGTTCTTCATGAGGTGTTTCGAGTTGTTTTATTTTGCCAAACGGTAGATGGCATCTGCATAAATCACTGCCGCGTTGAATAGATCATCCAAGCTCATAAATTCGTTTGCTTGGTGCATCGTATCTGTGTAGCCTGGGAACATTGCCCCATATGCGACACCACGTTTTAATAAACGGCCATAAGTGCCACCGCCAATGATTTGTTCATAGCCTTTTTGACCAGTATGTTCTTCATAAACTTCAAGCAATGTTTTCACCAATGGATCATCAATTGGCACATAGTGAGGCTCCATGTTGCGCTCGTTCCGAGTCACTGTTGCGCCTTCCATGCCAACGGTTTTTTCAATGCCGATTTCCAGACCTTCTGCAGTTACCCCTTGAGGGTAGCGGAAATTCAAGGCAATAAAGTTGTCTGCTTGAACACCTGATTGATTAGCTTTAAAAGCAAACAAACCAGCATTCATGGTTAGTTTACCCATTTTTTCATCTTCATGCGCCACGCCTAATTTTTCACCATAAAAATCTTCATGGACATAAGCTGCCGCCGTATGGATAAATTGTCTTGCGCCGCCGCCAAAGGCAAAGTTGTCTAAAAAGACTGCCAAGAAAGTTCCCGCATTGATCCCAGACTGAGGACTTGCACCATGGGCGCCTTTACCGACTAGTTCAATGGTAACTTCTTCATTTTCTGTTTCGATGGTGCCAGTCACTGGTTGACCTTCGACATAATCAAAAAAAGCTTTTTCCATTTCTAATGCAGCTTCTGTAGACGGGGCAGTCAATTTTGCAACCGCAGTTCCTGGTACCATGTTTTCCCGCAAACCAGCAGTGAATTGTTGCAGTTGATAAGCACCTTCGTTATTTCCTTGGAAATGAAGCCCTAATGTTACATTCCCTTTTTCGCCATTGATGATTGGGAATTCCGCATCGGGAGAGAAACCAAAATCAGGTTTTTCTTCATGCTCGAAATAGTAATCCATATCACCCCAGCCGCTTTCTTCATCAGATCCTACGACAAAGCGGATTTTTTTAGATAATGGCAAGCCCAACTCTTTAATGATCTTCATTCCGTAATAAGCAGCCATTGAAGGACCTTTATCATCGGAAGATCCGCGAGCATAAATTTTATTGTCTTTGATCACAGGATCGTAGGGATCTGTCGCCCAACCGTCACCAGCAGGGACAACATCCATGTGGCCGAAGATCCCTAATGTTTCGTCTCCTTCACCAAATTCGATATGTCCAGCATAGTTATCGACATTTTTCACAGCGAAACCATCACGTTCCCCATAAGCCAACATGTGCAGCAAGGCATCACGAGGTCCAGGTCCAAACGGAGCATCTGCCGTTACCTTGTCATCTTCTCGTTCACTTTTTACTTTCAAAAGATCAATCAAGTCATTTAGCAAATCGTCTTTACGCGCTTCGACTTCTTTTTTCCAATCGATTGTCATACGATTCCCTCCAATTCTTTTCTCGCCTTTTATGATAACACTCTTAGCTGAAAAAAGGAAAAAAAATTGTGTATTTTCAGACGATATCTTTCATAAAACGAGTATAATAAAAGCAATAGGTTTATTCTAGAAAATGAGCCCAGTGAAAGAAGCAGAAAAGGAGTCATTGTATGAAGCAACTGGAGCAAACTATTTTAGCAGCAGTGATTCGCAAACGCCCCGTCGAAAGTCACAAAGGGACCTTTGGCCGTGCCGTAGTGATTGGCGGTAACCAGCAGTACGGAGGCGCAATCTTGATGGCGGCACAAGCCAGTGTTTATGGCGGAACTGGACTAACCACGGTGATCTCCGATCCTGTCAATCGTACGGCGCTACATGCGCGACTGCCAGAAGCGATGTTCGTCTCCTGGGACCAGACTGAGCTTATCAGCACGGTCACTGAATCTGCGGATGTCCTATTGATTGGCCCAGGCATGGGGGAAGGCAAAACCAGTTTCAATCTATTGCAAACAGTCGTCGCTGCACAAAAAAGCCATCAATGGCTAGTTGTTGATGGGTCAGCGATCAATTTAGCTGCGAAATACCCATTGACTTTTCCTTACCCCAGTCAAGTCGTATTTACCCCTCATCAAATGGAGTGGCAACGATTAAGCGGCATTGAGATCAGTGAGCAAACACCGGAGAAAAACGCAGCCTTCCAAAAAAAATTAGCCAGTATCGTGGTCTTAAAAAGCCATCGCACCCAGATTTATGGCACAGAAATCGTCGAAAACCCATTAGGAACGCCAGCTATGGCCACTGGCGGCACCGGGGATACCTTAGCCGGGATCATTACCAGTTTTTTGGCACAATTTGATCGAACCGAAGAAACGGTCCACGCAGCGGTTTATCTCCACAGTTTGATTGGCGAACATTTAGCTGCCGAGAACTATGTTGTCTTGCCGACACAGATCAGTGAAGCATTGCCTAAATTTATGAAGGACCATTCGTTGCGCTGATTGGCGTAACGAATGGTCCTTTTTTCTTAGTGTACTTCAGAGGGGTGATATACGATCCTGACTTCATAGGGTGCCAACGTGATTGCCCCCACTAGATGTTCATTGGTTTCCAGATCGGTTACTGGCTGCTTCAATACTAGTTGCTGTTCTTCCTCTGAAAAATTCATAATAAATGAATAGTCTCGTTGCGTCCCAACTCGCGTTTGAATCGACACCTCAGGAAGTGCTTCAGCAATCGCTGTTCTTCTCAATCCCAATTTTTCAATCAACTTTTGATAAAAAGCAGCTAAGAAATCACTGTTCGTTCGGGCAGCCAAATAATACGAAGACCCTGCACCGAATGGCTTCTTCGTAACCGCAGGCGTGCCTTGATAGAAATCTGTCTGATAACGGCTTAAAACTTCTGCATCCAACACGTCAATGATTGCTGAATAGTCTTTGGTGACAAATCGCTGATCTTGAAAATCAATCTGATTGTGTTCGTCTTCTAAAAGTGTTTCAAGCTCTAATACCTCAATGCCAAAGAGCGCCTTTAATGGTTGAGGCAATCCGCCAATATAAAGCAAATCTGTTTCATTGACCATTCCTGTGAAATAGCTGGATACTAGTATTCCACCCTTTTCAACATAGCTCGTTAATTTTAGCATCGTTTTTTCTGTCATCATATATAGCATTGGCGCAATGACTAATTGATAATCAGAAAAATCCTGCTCAGGAGTCAGAATATCAACCGGAATGTCTTGTTCCCAGAAAACCTGATAATGCTCTTGCAACGTTTGGGGATAACGTCTCGTAGGACGGCCGAATCCTCCCCCGCGCTTCAACGCCCAATTGCTTTCCCAGTCAAAGAGAATCGCCACTTCTTTCTTGCGAGTGGTTCCTTTGATTTCACTGATTTTTTCGAGACGAGCGCCATATTCAGCAACTTCTTTAAACACTCGATTGTTTGTGGAATCATCATGACTGACAACGGCGCCATGAAATTTCTCCGAATTGCCACGAGATTGGCGCCACTGGAAATACAAGGTACTATCTGACCCATGAGCTAACTGCTGCATACTACTTAAAACATGGACCCCGGGGCGCTTCGATTTGTTGTATTGGTGCCAATTGACATAACTTGGGGTACATTCCATAACTAAAAAGGGTTGTTTCTTCAAAGACCAATACTGATCATGGACATAGGCAGACTTCATAGCGGTTGTAGCGATTGCTTCAAAGCGATTGTTCCAATCGGGATAACTATCCCAACTAACCACATCCACATACTGAGAAAACTTGCCATAGTCGATTCCTTCCAGAGGAATAAAATCCTGTGTGGCATGTCCTTCCGCCATAAAATTCGTCGTTACCGGGATATCAGGGGTTCGTTCCCGAATAGGGACAATCTCATTCAAATAAAAATCAATGGTCTGATCAGTGACGAATCGTTTCCAATCCAGATCCATCCCATGAACTTTATGTTCTCCTAAAGGTGATGGTGGCAAGACTTGTTCCCAATCGGAATAGCGATTGCCCCAGAAACTCATCCACCACGCATGATTCAATGCTTCTAGGTTTTTGTACTTTTTCTTTAACCAGTCACGCCATTTTTCTTGGCAGTATTCGCAAAAACATTCCCCTGAATACTCATTGGAAATGTGCCACATGGCTAGTGCCGGATGGTCGCCATAGCGTTCAGCTAATTTTGTGTTGATCTGCCGCACTTTTTCGCGATAGATTGGTGAAGAATAGCAATGATTATGGCGAAAGCCATGAGTATGTTTTTGTCCATACGCATTGGTGCGATTGACTTCCGGATATTTCTGACTCAACCACTGGGGACGACCACCGCTGGGGGTAGCCAAAATGACATTGCCCCCCATAGCATGGATCGCATCAAACTGTTCATCAAGCCAGTCAAACTGATAGACCCCTTCTGTTGGCTCCAAAGCACTCCAAGCAAACACCCCAAGTGTGACCGTATTGACGTGGGCTTTTTGCATATACGCCAAATCCTTCTTTAGGATTTCCGGATAATCAAGCCACTGATCGGGATTATAGTCCCCACCATGCAGGAACCGCTGATCAAAGAAATAATTCGTCATCTTTTTACTCCTTTTTGATTGCTTTGATTTGATAAACAAATGACTGGAAATCTCCTGTTACTTGCGCCGTTTGGTGATTGGCAGCATTGAATAAGTACGGTTTGCGCAGTCCAATTTGCTTCAGAACCTTGCCAGACAACTGCTCATTCTCCAGCAGATAGCTTCGATCCGGATCAATGAACGGTACCGGTATAAAAGCTTCCGCTGCAGGATTTGCTTCAGCAAGAATCCGAAAATAGGCAATCAGTGCTTCCTCTTGATGAGAGACTCCCCATACAATTTCATTTTTTTGGCTCAAATCGGTCATCCGATAGAAGGCGCCATAAGTCAGAAGTTGTCGATGAGCTTTATAGAAAATGATTTGTTCTTTGATTGCTTGTTTTTCAGCTGCTGATAAACTGAAAAGATCCAGCTCGTAGCCTAATGGGCCAAACATAGCCACCGATTGCCGAAATGCCAGTGACGTATTGCGCCCCACTTGATGATTGGGACAAGCGGAGACATGATTGCTGAATGAAGACATCGGATAGCCAAGTAATGTGCCGGTTTGAATTTGTAGTCGTTCCACGGCATCGCTGTCGTCACTCGGCCAAATCTGAGGACTGTAAAACAAGATCCCTAAATCATAACGACCGCCGCCGCCAGCACAGCCTTCGATCAAAATCTCCGGAAATTCTGTTAATATTTTCTGATAAAGGGCATAGACCCCTAAAATATAGCGATGAAAGAATTCTGTTTGGGGAATCCCTTCATCTGCTAAATAAGGTGAATAAGCTTCTGTGATATTCCGATTCATGTCCCACTTGATATAATCAAGATCCGTTTCGACGATGACTTTTTTGATCGCAGCAAAGATCGCCTCCACGACTGCCGGATTGGCAAAATCTAAGACATACTGGCCGCGTCCCACAGAGATGCGTTCATAAGGATGTCGGACCACCCAATCGGGATGTTTTTGATAAAGCTGGCTGTCAGGAGAGACCATTTCCGGTTCAAACCAAACGCCTAACTGCAACCCTAGATCGTGTATTTGTTTTGCAAAATGACCGATGCCATTAGGAAATTTCGCTGGATCTGGCACCCAATCTCCTAAAGAACTGCGATCGTTGTCTCTTTTACCAAACCAGCCATCATCTAAGACGAAGCATTCCATTCCTAATGCCTGACTTTCTGCTGCTAATGCTACTAATTTCTCTTGGTCAAAATCAAAATAAGTTGCTTCCCAATTATTGAAGACAATCGGCCGCGGCCGTTTTTGCCAATAAGGGGCAATCACGTGCTTTTCAATAAACGCAGCAGACTCTTGCCCTAACCCATTCAACCCTTCATCGGTAAATGTCAAAATGCATTCTGGGGCTTCAAAGACTGCATCTTGCTGCAATGTCCAAGAAAACTGTTCGGGATGAATCCCCAGCATTAAGCGGACATTGTCCCACTCATCCATCTCGACTTGAGCGAGAAAATTCCCTGAATAAATCAGGTTTGCTCCATAGACACGTCCCTGATCATTGGTGGCATTAGCAGCCTTCAGTGCCACGAAGGGATTGTGCTGATGCCCAGAGGCCCCTTTTAAAGACCCCACTCGAAAGGTTCCTTGCGTCAATGGTGTGGCTTTGATTTGGCGTTCCTTTAGCCAAGCACCAGAAAGGTGAACAAATTCAAATTGCTGATTTCTTAATTCCAGTACCCCGCTCATCAACGAAGAAAGTTGTTTTTTCTCAGCGCCAAGATTGGTGATCCGCTGATTGCGCGCAATCGTACCTAAACCAGCAAAAATAGTGTAGGTGATTTCCATTTTCAATTGCCGCTGCTCATCGATCAACATTATTCGCAGGCTTTGGCTTTCTGTTTTTTCGGCAAAACTCGCCGGTTTGGCCAGCTCTCGTTCCTTTCCTGCGAAAGTTTCGACTTCTGCGACTTTAAAATCCACATACAAAGGCACGTCTTCTGCAAAAATAGTAACGGCTCCTTCTCGAAAGTCAGAAGAACCATAGGTTGGCAACTCTTGAAAGCGATCTGCTAACGTAAACAGGCCATCATTTTCAAAAAATTTGACCGTGCCGGCAGATTTATTTTCTTTTTTGGTTAAATAGTCCATGTCATTGGCACTCAAATGCCCCAAAGATGGACCAAAGTACAGATGACCTAATTGTCGATTTGGTAAAACATGCATCACATAACTAATCTTTTCATTGTATAAATGAAAAATCGTATCGGTTATTATCTCAATCATTTTTTTCCTCTAATTTCAACTTTATTCTCGTCTATTTCATTATATTTCTGGCATGCAGTTTCCAAATACTGCATGCGTTTTTTGACCCCTTTGTTAAAAAAGAACTTATAGAATAATGCTGCCAGCATGAAACTATACGTATTGCGGGAACGATCAAAAGAATTCTGTTCCGAATACGTAACCTCAATCTTTTCTGCTCCACTAGGAACAAAGCGATACCTTTGACAGATTTCCCCTTGTTCATAGGCTGTTATCAAAGCAACCTCATCTTGCGCGATTTTTTTGACTTTCATCACCGCTGGCACCAGCGTGGCCGCTGATTTTGTGCGAATCATCAAATCAATTTGACTGTTCTCGCCGAAAGGTTCTTCTGCTCCTTTTGAGCGAAAGAATGCCGCTTGTTGCACGATCATCACTTGATAGAATCGTTCCGGCGTTGTACGCATCTGATAAGTATAGGTCAATGTATCTGTTCGCATCTTCGATCCTCCATTTTTTCTGTTGCCATGCTGACAGAACGGAATACTAAGCTTAGCTTTCTTTGATTCTTTCGTCGATGGCAGGGCCAGTTTGTGCGAGCGCTTCTTTGGCTAGCTCTTCTTTTTCTTCTTTCAAATAGCCACGGTCCATCACGATTAGGAATGGCACCCAAATCAATGTCATCACAGCAACAGTTACCAATTGTAGAATGGCACCTGCTACAGAGCCAGTTCCCAGCCAGCCAGATAAGAAGACCGGTGTCGTCCAGACTACCGTTGCTCCGATTGGGCGAGGCACAAGACCAGCAGCGATTGCAAAATAAGAAATCGTCGTACTAGCAAGCGGGGCCAAAATCCACGGAACAAAAGCAATCGGGTTCAATACGATCGGCAACCCAAATGTCATTGGCTCTGACACATTGAAAACAGATGGTGCAATGACTGTCTTCATCAGCTTCTTCATCCGAATCGAACGAGCAATAAAAAATGCCATCGTAATCGAGATCCCTAATTGCATTCCTTGGTTTACAAAAACGCCCATGAAGGTTGTATTGATGATATGAGGCAGTTGTTCTGCACCTGCTTTATAGGCTTCGTAGTTTTCAATCGCCAATGCATTCATGATCGGATCAATCACGGCGTTAACAACCAGTGTGCCATGGATCCCAAACCACCAGAAGAATTGAGTAAATAAAACGGCAATCAAGACTGCAGGCAACGTGCCCCCCAAGCCCATTAATGGTTTCTGTAAGATTTCGTAGACAAAGTCGACCGCATTGCCCCATGACGTGAATGTAAACAAGTAACGGATCAAATTAAATAAAAACAATGGCGCAGCACCTGGAATGATAGCAAGGAAAGACTCAGCGATCATCGGCGGAACCGATTCAGGCATTTTGATCGTTAACCCAGAAGCACTGATCTTGCAATAAATTTGTGTAGCGATAATCGCTGTGATGATCCCAACGAACATCCCTTCCGCACCTAATTTTGAAAGGGGAATCACTGTTCCCAGGTCATCGGAAGAACCGTAGGGCAAAAGCATTAAGAAAGAGGACAATGAGATTGCTCCGGCAAAAAGTTTTGGCTGGCCATATTTTCCTGCCAATTGATAGCCGATCCCGAAAACAACAAAAATCGCTGTGATACTCATGGTTGCGTTCCCGATAGGACCAAAGAAATCATTCAAAAAGGTCATCAGTCCTGCGGGCAGTTTCTCAGATAAGCCAAAGGTAGCGGGTAAATTTTGAATAATGATCATGATTGAAGCAAACATTGTCGCGGGAAAAGCAACCATAAAGCCATCACGCAGACTCAATAAATACTTATTATTGGCAATGATTTGGGCAAAAGGAACCATCTTCTCTGCTAATTTATCAATAAATTTCATAACTAATCTCCTTTAATTTGTCTGTAAACGTTTACTACAATCAGTATAATCGTTTAGTTAATGTTTACACAACTCTAAAATAAAAAAAGATCATTTTTCATGATCTTTTTTTATCGGCAATCGATTCTCTTAATATCAATTCACTTTTACAAATCACTCGGACTGGCATTGTTCGAACGCCCAATAATTTGTTTTTCGCCAGCTCTACACTCATTTGCCCCATTTCTTCCGCTTTCATTTTGACTGAAGAAAGCGCTGGTGTCATAAACTGGGCCATTTGAATATCATCAAAACTAACCACTGATATATCTTCTGGGATCTTCAATCCGTGTTCATTTAATGCTTTATAGACCCCCACTGCCATGGGATCACTAGCAACGATGATGGCTGTCGGCCGCGGGGTCATCTCGGCGATTTTTCTGCCAAAAGCTAATCCAGTCTCTGGAGACCATTTTCCTTGAAAAACATGACTGTATTCTTCCAGCTTGTTCATCAGCATCCAATTTTTGTAATTCTCTGCACGAATTTCTTGTTCATCATAAACGACTTCTCCTGTGATCGTTACCCGACTGGAAACACCACCAATAAATGCTATGTTCTCATGTCCTTTTGCTTTTAAGATATCCAAAATTTGATGGGTCTTTCGAGCAAAATCAGTTTGTATGCAATCATAGGCGTCGTTTTCACTATAATTATCTACCAAAATAATATGTTGATTGTACCGGCTGATTTCTTGCAATGCCTCTTGCGTCATTTCCCCAATGATGATGACAGCACCATACTTTGCCAGTTGAGTCAGATCTTTGTCTTGGTCTCGCATCGAGAAGACACGAACCGTTTTTAAACGCCATTTGGCTGCCTCTTTCTCTATTCCATTACGAATCATCATAAAATAAGGATCATTACGCTCCGATTCACTGTTATGACGTGTAATGATTGCTATCGTATTTTTATCGCCAGCTTCTCGCGAACTCGACAAGCTCTTGTCTTTTGAATAATTTAGCTGGTTGGCGATCTCGATCACCCGTTTGCGGGTATTTTCGTTGATACTAAATGTTTCATCATTGTTTAAGATTCGCGACACACTTGCGACGGAAACCCCTGCCAATTTTGCAATATCCCTCATACTTGCCATTCTGCCACCCCGTTGTTTACTGTTTACTAAATCTCTTTTTAAGAATAGAGAGAAACAGCGATTTTGTCAATCCCTACTTGTTACGCAAGAAAACAGGTTAGGTTATCGCGTGCAGAAAAATAGTTGCTTCGTGTATGATAAAAGTAGAAATAGGAGGGATTCAGATGAATATCACAACAACACTTATGCAGCAATTGGAAAAAGACGAAGGGGAAATGATTGCGATTCGGCGGCACTTACATCAACACCCAGAGCTTTCATTTCAGGAAAAAGCAACCGCCGCTTATATCAAAGCCTACTATGAAAAACTAGACTGCCAAATCACAGAATGTGGCGACGGCTATGGACTGATCGTTGATATCATCGGTGAACAACCTGGAAAACGGCTGGCTTTACGGGCCGACTTTGATGCTCTGGCTGTAGAAGAAGACAATCAGCTGCCTTTTCGATCTCAGGTTCCTGGTGTGATGCATGCTTGTGGTCATGATGGGCATACAGCCTATTTAATGGTTTTGGCTAAGAATTTGATTACCTTAAAAGACCAGTTAAAAGGAAGCATCCGCATCATCCACCAACCAGCTGAAGAAGTATCTCCTGGCGGTGCCAAAGGCATGATTGCCGACGGTTGTTTAACAGATATTGATCATGTACTTGGCGTCCACGTGATGTCTTCAATGGAAACAGGCAAGATTGGCTACCACTCTGGCGAAACCCAAACTGGACGGGCAAATTTCACTTTGACCATTCGTGGCAAAGGTGGTCATGCTTCCATGCCGCAACTAGCAAATGATGCCATCGTAGCAGGCAGTTATTTCGTTACTCAACTACAGACGATCGTTTCTCGTCGGATCGATCCTTTTGACACAGCAAGTCTAACGATCGGTTCTTTTGACGGGAGTGGTTCCTTTAATGCAATCAAAGAGACTGTGACCCTAAAGGGAGATGTTCGTGTGATGAAAGAAACCACACGTCAAACGATTCACCAACAGATCCAGCGAATGGCAGATGGTCTAGCACAAACTTTTGCGGTCGAAACCAGTCTTGAATATGATGACAATTATCCGGTTCTTTATAATGATCCAGCTTTTACAATACAAGTGATTGATTCCCTCAAAGAAGCTCACTTACCTGAAGTGAAGGAGATCTTTGATTGCGGTCCTCAAGATCCCTCTGAAGACTTCGCCTACTATGCACAAGAACGACCTAGTCTTTTCTTTTATATCGGTTGTATGACAGAAGATCATCTCAATCATCCTCACCACAGTCCTGATTTCATGATGAATGAAGACTGTCTCTTGATTGCAGCCAAAGCGGTCGGTACCGCTACAATTGCTTATTTAATGGATTAGCTCCTAATCAATGCAGTTAAAAAGAGTAGTCATAAGTTCCCAAAACGGCGGTCCCCATCATGCAGGGTATCGTATCGTTTTGTCTCAACTTATGTCTACTCTTTTTAATGAGAGATCTGGATTGAAGTAATCGAAGCAGGACAGATAATTAACTGAATCAAACAACAACCACTCATTCCCACCAAAAATAGGTACGCCGGACCGAAGAAGCCAAAAAACAACAATAGCGTAATCGTCCAAAAAAGATGGAGCAACACTCGTTTAGGTGAGCGACCGGCTTGATAAAAAGCATAAAAGAAGCTGACTTGCTGCTTCTTTTCGCCCATTAAAAGCGTCTGATAGAAAAAAATCAAGCTACAGATCATGAAGATCACGATCAGCATCGTGGCCATGACTTGAAAAAGCGGTTGTGGAAATCGACTAAGAATGGAATGATCAATCAAAAGAAAAAGACTATAAAAGCTGAATACAATATCTTTCTTTTTATTCAGTTGCCACAGCTCAGAAAATTTCGTAAAGAAAATCGTCGTCGTTTTCTCTTGTTCTGCCCTCTCTTGAGTGTCTTTGATCTGCTTAATCGCCGCAATCATACTTCTTGTCGCTGTTGCCACTGTAAAAAAAGGCATTGAGCAAACCAACCACAAAAATTGTAGAAGAATCAATTTGGGCATCCAATTGATCCAAGTAATCAGACCATTGAATAAACGCTGCGGCTCTATCTTTCTCATCCTTTGGTTCCTCCCGTCAGATCCATTCCCTCAATAAAGTAGCGTTGTGCAAAAAAGAATAATAGGATCGTTGGTAATAAGACCAGTGTTGCACCCGCCATCAAATAGTTCCACTGTGTCGTTGATTGATTTTGGAAAACTTGCAAACCGATTTGGAGTGTATATTTTTCTTGATTTTGAATATACAGCAATGGTCCTAAGAAGTCATTCCAAGCACCATTGAATGAATTGATGGCAATCGTGATCAGTGCAGGTTTGGTTAAAGGAATCATCAGATGGCTCCAGATATATAGATGATTGGCGCCATCCATTTTTGCCGCTTCAATCAGTTCATTGTTGATTGACAAGTAAAATTGCCGCATCAGAAAGATATTGAAGGCATTCCCAAAAAATGAGGGAATGATCAGCGGCAGATACGTCCCTACCCAGCCGATTTTAGAAAACAGCACGTATTGTGGAATCATTGTCACAAATCCTGGAATCATCATTGTTGAAAGGACCAGAGAAAAAATCAGGTTTTTCCCTGGAAAATCTAACTTGGCAAATCCATAAGCGATAAATGAGTTTGAAAGCACGTTGCCGAACACAACTAACACCGTGATAAACAAGGTGTTCTTTGCATATTGCCAAAAAGGAAACGCATTGATCGTATCAAGATAATTTGAGAAATTGATTTCTTCTGGAAAAAACGTTGGTGGATAACGGACGATCTCTTCCATTGGCTTTAATGAGGTGAATACCATCCACAGCAACGGAATAATCAGAACGATGCCAATTACAGTCATCACTAAATAACTCGTTAACTTTTTGATCCGCTGCTGTTGAGAATTGCTCTTTATTTTGTACATCTGCATACAGTCAGCCCTCCTGAGATAGTGTACTTTGTTGAAGCCATCAGTTTTGTCCTCCTGCATAGTGGACCCAACGAGGAGCTAATTTCAGATTGATAAATGTTAAGACTAATACGATTAAGAAAAGGATCATCGACATCGCCATTGCATACCCCATATCAAAAGCTACAAACGCTTTGTTCCACATATGGAGATTATAGAACAAGAGCGAATTGGCAGGTCCACCAGTGCCGTTTTTCGTCATAACATAGGCTTCTTGGAAGATTTGGAAAGAACCGATTGTCGACGTAATGACATCATAAAAAATAATTGGTGTAATCAATGGAATCGTAATATGTTTAAACTTAGCCCACATACCAGCACCATCGATCTCTGCTGATTCATAAAGCGTTCCGGGGATGTTCTGCAATGTCGCCAAGTACAGCAGCATCGCCCCCCCAGAGCTCCAAATTTTCATTAGGATCAATGCCGGTTTGGTCCATTCAGGATCAAACAGCCAGGCCGGACCTTTGATGTTGAACCAGCTTAAAAAAGTATTAATCAAACCAGCGGAAGGCGACAGCAGTTGCATCCATAACACATATACTGCCACACCGGATAAAATCGCCGGCAAATAAAAAGTCGTCCGAAAAAAGCTGATTCCTCTAATCTTTTGATTCAATAATGTAGCTAGAAAGACACTGAACAAGGTCGTCAGTGGGACATTAAAGAGTACAAAATAAATTGTATTATAAAGTGATTTCCAAAAAAGTGCATCTTGCGTAAACATTCGTTTGAAGTTTCCAAAACCAATAAAATTCATTTTTGACGTTAGATTATAATCCGTAAAGCTGCCGATAAACGAGAATAACATAGGGCCCAGCATGAACACCATGAAACCAATCAAAAACGGCGCTACAAACAAATATCCCCAGAGGGCATCTTGTCTTTTGCTTCTCGATCGTTTCTTTTTCATAATTCCCCTCCTTTAGTAAAGTGTTTTCTGCCATCTTTTTTCAGCAAAATAGCAATGATGCAATGAGAACAGTAACGATAGAAAAGGGAATGCGGCTAGCCGCAACTCCCTATCTCAATCTATTATTTATTTTGTTCTACAAGATCTTCCACTGCTTTTTGAGCATCTGCTAATCCTTCTGCTGGTTTTTTATTCCCTAGCAGAATTTGATCAATTTGTTCATTGACTAAACTGCTGAAATCTGGTGCATCCAATGGTACCGGAGTGATTACTGTATTAGCAAAATTCTCATCCGCCATTTGATAGATCATTTGACCTTTTTCATCTAAATGATCATTTTTGACAAGATTTTCATTTGCTGTTCGGTTAGCCATAATATCAAAGCTCTTTTCACCAAATTTTTCTTGAACTTCTGGGGTTGAAAGATACTCGATAAACTTGTAGGACGCTTCGGGATTTTTGGCTCCTTGAGGAACTTCTAAGACAAAGCCGCCTCCCCATGACCAGTGACCAGAACCTTTTTCTTTTTCTGGAATCTGGATGACGCCAAAATCAAAGTCATCTGGCGCATTTTCCATCAAGCTAGAGTAATAATTGATATTCTGTGCCCGCATGGCCACCAAACCAGAAATAAATGGATCAGCTACACCGGAGCCAAACTCAGCTTCTAAACGATTGATCGTATCTTGCCCATAATAATCTTGCCAATCAAGAATCCAATCCAGAGCCTCCACTTTATTTTCTGTGTCAATCGAAACCTTTTCATCTTTGTCAAACCAACTAACACCGTTATCAGCGTTCAATGCCCAAACATCCGCGCCAAGGTTCCACAAAGGATAGAATCCGATACGCTCAAAATCATCGCCTTTTTTGACATCTAATTTGTGTGCAACAGTTTCAAGTTCGTCCCATGTTTGGGGTAACTGATCTTCACTGATCCCTGCTTCTTTGAAAATTTGTTTGTTATAAAAAATCACTTGGGTATCGGTATTGAAAGGAATTGCATAAGGGTCTCCTTCATATTCTACCGTATCCCATAATTGAGGATAAAATTCATCAGACATGCCATCTTTAACGTACTCGCTCAAGTTCGTTGCTTGCTGTGCTTCTGCACGCTGCGCGACTGAATTGATGTCTTGAACAATAACATCCGGTGGATTTCCTGCAGTGATTGCCGAGAGAGACTTCGTCCAAATATCTCCCCAAGGCTGGTAACTATATTTCACTTCGATTTCATCTTGTGACTGATTAAAATCGTCGATGATCTCTTCGATGACTTCTTGGCGAGCCCCCGATCCCCAAAAAGACCAAAAATCTAATGTTATTTTCCCATCACTTGTCTGTTTTCCCGATGCGTCAGTATTTTTGTCTTCCGAATTACTGCCGCAAGCCGCTGTCACCAATGCGGTCGAAAACAGCAACAACCCTATTGATAGTGCCTTTTTCATCTTTTATCCCTGCTTTCATTTTTATCATTATTTTATAATGTTGTAATTTTAAAGTATCATGACTCTTAGTAATGAGCAAACAATAAGCATTGTTTTTTTATCAAAAAAAATAACGAATTTCATAGCCGGAGATTTTTTGGAGCGTTTTCTTTGAAATCTTATTTATTTTCAGGCATGATAGTTTTAGAGGATTTTTCTTAAGCTATTGTTCTCTTTTTTCATTTTTTTATCACTTAAGAAAGAACAATGAAAATAAAACTACGTTTTATGAAAAAAAGAAAGAAGGAATCGTCAATGTTAGTTGTTATTGATATGCAGAATCAGATTCGTGATGAAAATAGTCAATCATTTATTTCTGACAGCCCTGCTTTGATCACGCGAATCGCAAAACGGCTTCAACAAGCTCGTGCAGAAGGTGAATATATCCTTTTTACAAGAGATATCCCGATTGATTGTAAAGATACTCCTGATGAAGAACAAGAAGCGTTACAGATCGTTCCTGAACTGCAACCGTTGCCGAATGAAAAAGTAATAAAAAAATATTACTTTAGTATCCCACCTGAAGTTCTCTTGGAAATCAAGGAGCAACTTTTCAATGATAAAAATGAACAAAAACATATCGAAGTGACCGGAGTAGAAACCAACATCTGCGTGTTGTCTAATACGATCGAGATTCAGAGTGCTTTTCCAGAAGCCGATTTTCTCATTAATCAACAGCTAGTTTCAGGTAGAAACCATGAGTCTTCTGGATTGAAAATCTTGCAAGACTTCAATGTCGAAGTGGTTGATCGGACAGATAACTAAAAAAGAAACGCCAACCACTGGCGTTTCTTTTTTAGTTATTATGCAGTAATTCTTGCGGTATCTCGATGCGGACATCATTTGTTGTCTGACATGCAGGACAGACAAAGGTGCCTTCGATCGCATCTTTTACTTCACCATAATCATAATGAATAGCGATTTCATCTGAGTGTAACTCGTTTTCTTCTAGAGGCGGAACTGTTTTCAGCTTCCCATCTACATCTTCTTGCAGATGAACAATCAATTTGCCATCATAATTTTCCTTGCAATTCACACAAGATGCTTTTCCACGAATCGTAATATCCATGTTTTTCTCCTCTTTTCTACTTTTATGTGAGTCCTCATTGGGGATACGCTTCGATGGGTGAGCCCATCGATCCTGTTTTCGATCCACCTTTATAGTGTCACGCTTGTTTAGTTAAATCAACTATTCTGTTTTCAACTGTCTTGCCGATCGCAAAAAATTCGGCTGGTAAACCATGAGCGTTTCTTTTGTCAAAAGCATTTTTTCCCGGCACAATTATTAAGAACACGAATTTTTTGTCATCCCAAAAGAAGAAATGGCAGTCAATCACACGACCAGGAACCTTTCCCGTCACATCTCATAAAAGGAGGAACAAGTATGCGTGCAGTAACATGGCAAGGAAAAGAAAAAATGGAAGTTCGAAATGTGAGTGATCCGACGATCATTGAACCAACAGATGCGATTATTCGAATTACAGCAACAGCGATCTGCGGCTCTGATCTTCATTTGTATCATCACGGTGGTGCAGTACTAGAAGAAGGGTACGTTGTTGGTCATGAACCAATGGGGATCGTTGAAGAAGTCGGCAGTCAAGTTCAAAAATTGAAGAAAGGGGACCGTGTTGTCATCCCTTTTAATATTGGCTGTGGACATTGTCATTTTTGTCAAAATGAGATGGAGAGCCAATGTGATAACTCTTCTGATCAACTTTATGGTGGCCTCTTTGGCTTTGGTAAGCTGAATGGCAATCATTGGGGTGGACAAGCAGAATTCTTACGGGTTCCCTTTGCTGATTTCACTTCGTTTGTCGTTCCAGATACCGCGATCCCGGATGAAAAAGTGCTTTTTCTATCAGACATTTTGCCAACTGCCTACTGGAGTGTCCAAAATGCGGGTGTCAAACAAGGCGATACCGTCATTATTCTTGGCTCAGGACCTGTAGGACTTTTTGCCCAAAAGTTCGCCGTTATGGCTGGTGCGAAACGAGTGATTGCGGTCGATCCAGTTGCCCATCGACTGGAAAAGGCGCAAAGCTACAATCAGGTAGAGACCTTCCAATTGGATGACCTTGCGACAAGCGCTGATGATTTGTATGAATTAACAAAAGGCGGCGCCGATGTCATCATCGATTGCGTCGGTATGGATGGTTTAGAACCCGTCAAAGAAAAAGCCAAAAATTTGGTCAGCTTGCAAAGTGGTACGATTTCACCGATCCAAATGGCGGCGAAAGCGGTCAAAAAATTTGGTACCGTGCAAATTACTGGTGTCTATATGACTCCAGCATCGTCCTACCCTTTACAAGAGTTTTTCATGCGCAATGTGGCAGTGAAACATGGACAAGCACCCGTTATCCACTTAATGCCAAAAATTTATGAAATGATCCAAAAAGAGGAGATCGACCCAACACCGATCATCACTCATACCATGCCTTTAGAAGAAGCCGCTGCGGCTTATGACATTTTTGACAAAAAAGAAGATAACAACATCAAAGTGGTATTAAAGCCAAATTAACGCAAAGAAAGGATGATCGCCCTCAGTGCCAAAAATCAAACGAAATGAACATCAGATCGAACTTGGTAAAGACGAAGACGTCATTATTAAAGGACGCCGTTTTCATGTCTATTTCAAAAACCGGTATCTGCTGATTTCCCTAACGAATGATATTTTGACTGGTTTATTTTATATTTTCGGAAGTATCGTGTCCTTGACAGATCTGCCTGCGATCTATGGAACTATCGCCTATCTGATAGGAGCAATCTTCTTAACGATCCGACCATTGTTGAAGATCGTCCGTCATGTATTTATTTACAATGAACGGAAACAAAATGGAGAGAAAGAAAAGAATATCGAAGTATCCGATGATGGCGAATAAACAGTGACGATTTTCTTCAAGCAGTATTTTTCCCAAAACAAAACACATGCTATATACTATAAATATGCACAAAGAAAGGAGAATTCTAAAATGAAAGTATTAGACAGTATAGCTTTAGCGCTACTTATCGTTGGCGGCCTAAACTGGTTATTGGTTGGACTATTTGAATTTGACTTGGTTGCAACAATTGCGGGCGGATCAACTACATTATTCGCTAAAATCATTTACGTAATTGTCGGTATCTGCGCGATTTATTGCTTGAAGTTCTTTGTTGGTATTGCTCGTCAAGACAATGTGAACCGATAATCATTGATAAATAAAAAGCAAGAAACGAATGATCTGATCCATAGTTGCTCTACTTTCTATGGATCAGATCTTTTTGTTTGCATTGCCTTTTGTCTCTTTTTTTATTTGTTGTATAATTAGTGTCAACAGCGAATAAAATAATTTAGATAAATAGATTTTGGCTGGACTAGGAATAGCAGCTCATTCACAATGAACCGACAAAGGAAGTGACCCATGACTGATAAAAAACGTAACTCCAAGCTTCTCCCTTCTCTGCTTTTTTATTTCATCCTCCTGCTCATCATTGCAGGAATCTTAGGGATCGTTGTACTGACGAACATCAATATTGCCGAAAACTGGTTTGGACTGGATGAGTACACAGTTGTAGAAACTCGCGACCAAGTGATCGGCTATCTTCCGCTACTCTGGTACTTCGTTATAGCACTAATGATAGTCTTGGCATTATTTTTTGGTATCAGAAAAAGAAAAAGGGCTTTGTTCTATTGGATCGGCACATTGGTCATTCTCCCTAGCATCTTGTTAGCATTTGGTGCTTTAACAACCTTGCTACCCTTCGACCGAAATTTTTTTAGAGAAGAAGCCTCTGCTTCCGCGATCATGGCTGAATTAACCGACAAAAAAGCGCTGAATGATCAAGAGGTTCAGCTCATCAGTTATAGCTATCACATTCGGAACATTCCTTTGAAAAGCGGCGTCTATGCAGTCGCGCGAATCATCAACCCTACCACTAAACTACAAGATGAATACTGGTATTATTCGACAAATCTTTTACAAAAATGGCAGAAAGACAGTGATACGATCGAGTTACCTATTCAAGAGACCATTGCTTATAATGAAATCGATTGGGGCGTTATTCCCAAGGTTATCAAAGAAACGGAAAAACGGGTTGCGAAATTAGACCATTATTATCCCGGAGTTAGTATCGTGATCTTAAATGGTTCTCAAGGCAAATGGACTTGGACGGTCGGTGTCGATGATATTCGGGGACATACTGCACTGAATCTGGTTTATGATCTTTCAGGAAATTATCTTTCTCAATGGGATTAATCGGTCAACACAGGCCCTACTTCCATCATTTATTAAGACAGCAATTAAACAAAAAACTATCTAAGCGATCACTGATTGTTCCTATCAAAGGACGACTTGCTAAAAAAAGCAATGAGACAATCAAGATTTTTTAGATAGTTTTTTTATTATTATTCACAGATACGCCTAGCTTTTGGCACAGCGAAAGCCTAAATTATTGGCCGCAGACATCCCGGAGTTTCCATTGCGGGCTGCGATCCGATAACGTTTGCAGTAAGATTCATGACACAAGAACGACCCTCCCCGTGTCGCATACATGGCATCATCCACCTGCTGAAATCGTTGCTCAAAAAAATGGCTGTCCCATGAACGAAATTGTTCCAATGGTATCCTTGCGGGATTGCTGCACCATTCCCACACATTGCCAATGACTTGATAAAGTCCATAGCCATTCGGCTCATAAAACCGAGCAGGTGCAGTACTCGCAAAGCCGTCTGCCTTCGTATTTGCTTTGGGAAACGCGCCTTGCCAGATGTTGCAGTGATAGTCTTCTCCAGCTAAAAAATCTGTCCCCCATGGATAAAAGTCATTCTCTGTACCACCTTTCGCGGCAATCTCCCATTCAGCTTCTGTTGGCAGCCGCTTATCTGCCCAGCGGCAAAATGCCAACGCATCATTTCGCGAGACTTGGACGACTGGATGATCCATCCGTTGCTCAATCGATGAGTCCGGACCTTCAGGATGTCGCCAGTCTGCTCTCGCAACCGCATACCACCAACTCATATTGGGGATCAGTTGGCTCCTCTGTTTCGTCTTTTCGGAAAGAAAATAATGAAAGACAAACGACCAGCCAAACTGTTCTGCTTCCGTCACATAGCCTGTTGCCGCAATAAATGCTTCAAACATCTGATTGGTAACAGTTGTTTCATCGATTTCAAAAGAGGCCATCTCAACTTGGATCTTGGGACCTTCTTGGTCCTCTTCAAAGCCAGCTTTTGTATCCGTGCCAATTCGATACGTTCCAGCAGGAATCTTGATCATCCCATCTGCCTTCTTTCTATAATAATTGATAGCCGTTATAAAGATTGATGGTTAGCACCAAGAGGATGACTGTCTGGAAGACCAGCGTCACTTTTTGTGGTGAGAGGACAGTGCTGACTTTTGCCCCTAACAAACCACCAACAATCGCGGCTGGGATCACAAACCACAAAATCTTTAAGTCATAGAGGCCAAATCCAGTGGTCCCAGCAATCGTCACGATTTTCGCCAATTGAGAGAAAAAAATCGTACAAATCGAATAGACTGTCGCTTCTTTGATTGGCAAAGCAAACATCAGCATCAGCAAAGAAACATTGATCGGTCCGCCGCCGATTCCTAGAAGACTGGCTAGAAAACCAAGGACTAAACCACAGAAGCAATACCAGAAGTTTTTTTTCAGTTGGAATCCGGGCCAGTCATATTTGGTATAAAAGAATGCAAACAACAACGTCACGACGGTCAAAAAGATCTGCACCATCTGTACTTGGTCTTCATTCTGGAAAAACAGCAACAGCTGATCAAAAGCGACATTGCCCAAGATACCGCCTAAGATGGCGCCTCCTGAAACCCAAAGGACGATTTGCCAATTGATCTTATGTCCGCTAGCCAACTGTCTTGCGGTAGAAACCAGCGACATAGTAAAGACTGCTACGGCAGAATAAAACGAGATGGCCGCAACAGAATGGGCGCCGATAAAATCAAAAATGGGTTTGATCAGAACGCCGCCCCCCATGCCTGAAACGGCACCAACCGTATTCGCCAACACGATCACTATAAAATAAATGAACCCAATCACACACTTACCCCCTGTAACAAACCTAAAATCCGATTGATCTGCGGCACAAATTCCTGCAAGAGTTGCTGATGACCGCAATAGTCCCCATCCACATAGATGGCATCTTTCATGCGTTTGCAGCCGCCACGACACATTTTTTGAAACGGGCAACTCAGACATTTCTTTGGCATTTCGGGCCGTTGACACACAAACGTTTTTGCAATGTCCTGTTCAAATAACTGACGCAAGGTCTGTTCTTGAACATACCCCATTCGATAGTCATCTAACACATAGAAATCACAAGGATAAACACTGCCATCTGCTTCAATGACATATTGCACTTGACAGTTTCCTAAGATCCCGCAGGCGGTGACTTGTTGCTTGACCAATAGATTCAAAAGATCATCAAAAAGCTTGATACTCACATAATGCCCCTCCGCTAATTCTTGCAGCCATAACTGCAAAAGCTGGTGGTAAAATCCCGCAAAACGTTTTGGTGTGAGGGCATAACTATTTCTTTCTTTCGCATCTAAATCATCTAAACAAGGAATAAACTGGACAAAATCGATTTTTTGTTCTTTTAGAAAGCGAAAGACTTTCTTAGCCTCTTTAGCCAATGGATTGGTCAGGACACAAAGCACATTGTAGTCAATCTCAAAGTGGTCAAACAGCTGTTTTGTTTGCAGCACTCGCTGAAAAGTTCCTCTTCCTTTCGGATCGACCCGGTGCAGATCATGGTAGAGCGGATGGCCATCGATCGAGAGACCGACCAAAAAATCATGTTCTTTCAAAAAAGCACACCATTTTTCATTGATCATGGTCCCGTTCGTTTGAATCGCATAATGGACCTGTACCTGCTTTTGCTGTTGATCCACTAGTTGGGTCACTTTTCGAAAATAATTGAGGCCCGCCATCGTTGGCTCTCCACCTTGAAACGCTAATGTCAATTGATCACCGTCTTCTAAGTCTGCATAAATATTTTTGATCATTTTCTCTGTCACTTCTTCTTTCATTTTGCCAAACGAACGGACTTCCCTCAAGGAACTGACATTGGCATAAAAGCAGTAGCTGCAGCGAAGATTGCAGAGGGAAGATGCGGGTTTAATCAATACTGAAATATGTTTCATGGTAGAAGCCTCGATTCTAAATAACTTTTTGAAGTTGCTAATTTATTTAATTTCTTAATCCCAAACGAATATATTCACTTTCTGGCACTTCAATTCGATCCATGATTTTTATTAATTTCTGGATCATCCTTTCTTCAACGTCAGGATTATCCAGTGGAGTCAACTGTTGCGGATCCTCCTCCAAGTCAAATAGCAAATGGCCAACTGAATAAGAATCAATGTATGTGGAGACTTCAATTTCTGTATAAGGATACTGATTTGTGAAGCGATTTCCCTTTCTTTGCTTCATGGTATCTAATGCTTCCTTATTGATGAACCCCCTTAACATGGCGTAATTCAATGTTTGGATAGTGATTGGGCCGTTGGAAGGATCAACAGACGCACGCATATACACGTACTTCCCATCATAAATATTGACATGACCGCCATTTGTTCCAAAAATGATTTCATCATGTAAAACAGTCTCCTTAGACTTTAGAGCTGGCAATAATGATTTACCATCCATATCCAATTCATTCGCAATACCAAAATAATCTAATAAAGTTGCAGGAATATCGATCGTTTGGCTTAAAACAGAAGTATGGGTATCCACTTCAGCATTTGGGTAACTGATAAAAAATGGCAAATGGATAATTTCTTCATACATAGGAGCAACATTCTTTCCTAACCAATCATGCTCACCAAGAAGAAAACCATGATCCGTATTAATAATCACCAACGTATCCTGCCACATTTGATTCGTCTCTAGAAAATCAATGACTTTTCCGAGATGATGGTCACACATTGCTATCAATGCAGCATATTCGTTTTGTAATTCAATTAAATCATCGGAAGAAATGTCATCTGTAACCCGACCATACTTTGGCCAAAAATAAGGTGACTCATTTGGACAGTCCTCATAAAGTTTACGATATTTTTCTGGAACAAAAAAGGGTTCATGAGGGTCAAAGCATTCTATTTGCAAAAACCAATTATCTTCTTTTTTATATTCTTCCAAGAAATCAAGTCCAGCTTGAATTGTTTGAACACTCGACATCTCATTTTCATCAACTTGTCTTGTGCGGTTCGCAAAATGCTGTTCAACTGAAATGCCTTGCTTATTCAAAGGATTTATTTCTGCATGGCCTTCAGCAAATTTCCTAGGTACCCAGCGATCACCTTCCTGCCCGCGAAACCCCTCCCAAGTAGAATAGCGATTATGATAGGTTGCCCCTCCATCCTCAAAATAGTGAGAATGGTCGGTCACTAGGTGACAGTAGATGCCATTTTGTTGTAGCACATCAAAAATGGAATGATCAAAAGGCTCCAATTGCCCCCACATGCGATGCATAAAGTTATATCTTCCTGTATGAAGTTCACGACGTGCTGGCATACAAGGCATACTTCCCCCATAAAAATTATCGAAAGTAACCGTTTTTTCCCTTAAGCGATCGAAATTTGGTGTTTGGATCCAATCATTTCCATAATTTGACAGAAAATCTTTTGACAACGTATCAAACATTAGCATGATAGCGCGCATATTTTCCCTTCCCTTCTTTACTATCGTATCATATAGAACACAACTTAATGAATCACTTGAATGACTTCATTAACAATATCTGGGATAACATCCAAATAAGTATCAGTATTTGTTACAACAACCGGTGTGATGATCGAGTAGCCTTTGGATTGAATTTTTTCTTTATCAAATCGAATCAACAGCTCGCCTTTCCTTACTTGCTGTCCTTGTTTTACGTAGGAAGTAAAGAAATCGCCTTTTAAGTTAACAGTATCCATTCCGACATGAATCAACAATTCAATGCCATTCGTAGATTTTAAACCGATCGCATGATTCGTTGGGAACAATGTTTCTACAGTAGCATCGAATGGCGCATAGATCTCTCCATTGCTTGGAACAATCGCTACACCTTTTCCTAATAACCCAGAAGAAAAAGCTTCATCTTCAACATCAGCCAATGTCAGTAAATCTCCTTTAATAGGCATCTCAATCTTTGTTTCCGTCATTAAATAATTATCTATTGCTATCTCTTGCTCTTCCTCTGATTCAGCTTCTTCTCGATCTTCAGTAGGATCATACATGAATGTAATAGTTAAAACAAACGATAGTGCAAATGCCACACTAATTGCAAGTGCATAGCCATAAAAACCACTGCCAATTCCATCACTAGGACTAATATAATTTGGAAGACTAAAAACGCCCATTCCTCCCATGATAAATGATTTTGTCCCAAAGAACCCCATGATCAGACCACCTATGGAAGAAGAAATCAAAGTTGCAATGAATGGTTTCTTACGGGGTAACGTTACCCCGTAAAGGGAGGGTTCAGAGACACCGAAAAGACTAGAAATAAAAGCGGGTATACCGATCGCACGAACAGAATTATTTTTGGATTTAATGATAACCGCTAATACTGCTCCAGCAGTAGCAAATGGAGTTGCTTGTCCTAAAACCATTACAGGATCGTATCCTAATACACCAATATTGTTGATAGCAATCGGGATAATCCCCCAGTGAAGACCAAACATGACAAGAACTTGCCAGATTGCACCCACCGCTATACCAGCAACAATCGGGCTAAACTGATAAATACTTAACACAGCAGCCCCTAAAATATTTCCAATCCATGTGGCTATTGGGCCAATCACGATAAATGTTAAAGGAACCATCAATAAAACTGTTAGAAATGGCACTAAAAAGCTACGTAAAACGCTCGGAATTAATTTGGTAATCACTTTCTCCAATTTCGCTCCAAAGAAAGTTGCAATCACAATTGGGATAACGCTAGAACTATAACTCATCAGAATAACTGGTATACCCAAAAAAGTTACATAAACAGGTGACTCAAAAATCGTACCATTAAATAAGGTATAAAGAGGTTCTGTATTAGCAGTTAACCCTGACAAGGCCGGATAGACCATTGCCGCACCGATAGCCATACCAACAAATTGCTTCAGACCAAATTTCTTTGCTGCGGTATAACCAAGAAAAATTGGAAAGAAATAGAAGAAGCAGTCACCAGCGGCTTGCAAGATGGCATAGGTTCCAGAAGTATTTTCAATCCAACCAAGAGAAACAAAGAGAACGTTTAATCCTTTGATCATTCCAGTAGCTGCCAGTAACCCTAATACAGGTGTGAAAATACCAGAAATAATATCTATAAAAGCATCCAAAGGTCCTTTCTTCTCCTTTTTTTCTTCCGAGGCTTCGTTTGATAACCCAGCATAGTCAATAAACTCTTGATAAACTTCTGGTACGTGGTTTCCGATGACTACTTGATATTGTCCACCACTTTGTACTACTGTAACTACACCTTTCGTTTTTTTCAATGCTCCAGTATCTGCAATTGATTCATCTTTTAAATTGAAACGTAAACGAGTAATACAGTGAGTGAGACCGGCAATATTTTCTTTTCCACCCACATTTTTCAATATTTCCTCAACTAAATCTTTGTATGCCATTTTATTCATCCCCTTATTCATAATCAAAAAGGCAAGACAAATAATTATTCCCAACAAAGGAATAATTATCAGTCTTGCCTGCTTTACCAGTAACAACCTCTATTCGTTCTCTATTAATTTTTGAATGTGTAGCGATAAGTATAACTTTTCATCATCACTTAGAGAGACTTTCAGATACTGCTCAACCAAAATCATCGTTTTGTAAGCTGCTGGGTATTGACTCTGAATGTGCTCCAGCAATGGATTTTGCTTATTCATCTTAGTCCGGGTAGTCAATCGTTGGAAGAAAAAGCGCAAATGAGTGATAAAGCGATCAAACGCAAGCGAATCTTCATTGATTTGAATTTTATTAGATAGACGAATAAGTGAAATAATATCTCTAATTTTCTTTGCAATTAGCTGGACATCTTCAGGTTGATCGATCTCATCTGTCAGCTGAGCATTGATCAAATGCATTGCAATATTCCCTGCTTCTTCTTCTTCGAACTGGATACCCGTTTTTTCATTAATTAAAAATAGTGCTTTTTTCCCTATCTCAAATTCTTTGGGATAAAACTTCTTAATTTCCCATGAAAGGCGGTTATAAATACTCATTCCCTGTTTGTGTAATTTAATCAAATGATATAAATGATCGGTTAAGGATACATATAATGTTTCACTTAACTCATGCTCTAGATCATTTTTAGCTAATCGAATAATATCATCAGCTAAGGAAACGTACTTTGCCGGGATTGATTCCATTAATGTCAAAAAACGTTCAGAAGCTTTGTTTTTATGCAATACAAATACTTTCTCTATTTTCGTCTCGTCTGCTGCTTGTCCCGGTTTCATTTTAAAGCCCAGCCCGGTGCCGATCCAAATAAAATCTTTGCCATCTTTTCCGACCAAAACCGCATTATTATTTAGAATCTTTTTGATCTTCAAGACGTTTCTCACCTCCTTAAAATGAAAAAAGACTATACCTCAATACATGTGTAGGATCCATACACACGTACGAAGGTATAGCCTGCATTATCAGTAACTACCCATTTGATTGTTTATACTATACTATTTATTTGATTTTCGTGCAAGCGTTTTTATCATTTTTTTCTGCTTGCATGTGTTTTGTTGAGTAAATACTCCATTCCTACTCCTCATCCAGTAACCGACTTTGTCCTTCGATCTTTTGGATCTCTGTGATGTCTTGCGTGACTTCCAGACAGCCTAGATATTTCCCCGTTGGATTTTTCAACGCAAAATAGCGAATATAGATTTTTCGTCCCCGCATGTCAATCCAGAAATCAGCTGTTTCTCTTTTGTCTGACCGAAAATCGTCTAAGATTTTTTGAACGATGTGCATACTTTTAGGTGGGTGGCAATTCACTACTTCTCGACCAATCACTGAATTTGTCCGGGGGAAGACTCGACTCTTCCCTTCAGAATAAAAACGTACCCGATCTTCATTGTCCACAAACGTCAAATCGACTGGCAATGTTTGGAACATAGCAATCAACTGTTCCAGCTGCAAGGAACCGGTGGGAAATTCAACGGTTTGGTTCGTGGGAGCAGTCGTTGTCACTGGCGGTTCAGCAAATTCTTCAAACCCAAGTCCCGCGGCAATACCAGCTGTGGTTTCTTGGGCCTGTTTGATGGCCAATTGACGAGCTGGCTCCCGTTCCAATTCTTTCTCCAGTGACTCTTGGCTTGGTTTCCAAGGCAATGGTTCAGGAATATAAGCAAACCCAATGTCAAAGCTATCTTCCGCGATCCGTTGCCAATCCGCTAAACTGAAGACATCCAATGTCATAGGAACCATGATTTCTTCTTCTTTAAAAATCATTTCTTCAATTTCAGATTTTACTGCCTGCCATTTTTCAGCTAGAGGATTATATGCTGCTTTGTCAGTTGCCAAATACTGGTTCAACTCTTTGATCATCTCGCGAATATCATCGTCGACTCCCCACATGACTTTCGGCGGAGCAGAGATGCCATACTTCTCCATATATGAAAAGATCAGCGTTTCTTTTCTTGCATAATGTTTGTCGATCTGTAACAGATCCTGCAGTGCTGATTGCAGACGTCCTTTTTGTGACCAGTCCCCCCTTTTGATTTTCTTGAGCAATCCGTCGATTTCGTCCGTCAATAACGATTGCAGGACTTGGTTTTCTAGCTTGAGGGTATGGACTGGATGACCAGGTTGTCCATATTCTTCATTTGAATGATGGATCTCGTTGATCGATCCCTTAAATACAGCCGCATGAATATTGCATAGACGTTGGATCTCCGAAGGGTCTAAACCGCTTTGAATCAATGCTTTTTCTGCCGAGGTGATCTCAGTGACATCTACGCCGTCAAATTCTTCATTGAATAAGCGTTTGGCTTCTTCAAAAGAACCGCCTTGATGAAGCAAGCTCAAAATTTCGACGATTCGTTCTTGCCGTTGTTCCTTCGTTCTCATTTGTCGACTCCTTTCACAAGAAAACCTTGATTTTCAAAAGATTGAATGATTTTTTCCAAAGGTATCTTTTTCATTTGTGCGCCTTTAGGAATCGTCATATAGCGACCGGCAGTTTGGAGCATGCCGGGTTTATTGATGGCAGTAAAGCCAAGTTTGCTCATAATATCTTTGATTTCCGGATGTTCCGACACTAAATCAAAGAGATTTTTTGAGAAATCTGCTTCTTTCATTCTTATCCTTCCTTCTACTGAGAATAATTCTCAATCAACTGCATATATTATATACGAAATTGCTCACAATTACACGATCATTTCCAAATTTATCTCCCCTCACTTGGCACAAAAAGAAAAGAACCACTTCTCGACCTCTGCGAGCGAATGATTCTTTAATAGCAAGATGAAACTCTTGATTTAGTGATGGAAAATAATCAGCTGCGATAGCGACACACCCATTTTTCTAATCCATCCACCACACCAAAGAAGAAAAAGCCCATCAATGCAATCACAACAATGCCTGACAGCATTTGCTCATAATCCATTTTAGACCAAGCACTCAAAATCAAGTACCCGACGCCATAAGTCGTATTATAGTTTTCCGCAAAGAACAAGGAGGCAAGCGAGATACCAATACTTACCCGCATGCTGGCAAACAATGCCGGCAGGATTGCTGGCAAAATCAAGAAACGGATCTGATGCAGCGGGTTTTGCGTGTAATTTTGCATCACTTGAAAGTAAGTTGCTGGGATTTCTTTTACCCCATCTCGAATCGAAACCACAACTTGAATCACGATCACCGAAAAAATCAGGATCACCTTTGAAACATTCCCTAAACCAAAAAAGATCATGAAAACTGGTAGAAAAGCGACCTTTGGAATCGGATATAAGAAATAGAGCAGAGGATCAACGATTGCTGCTATTTTTGTTCTTCCGAGAAAAATCCCTAAAGGTATACCGATCAGCAACGCAAAAAACAGTGAGATCAGGACACGAATCATACTGGCCCCTGCATGTAACCCTAATTCTGCACGCAATTGCCAAAATCGTTGGAAAGTTTGATAAGGGTCCGGCAGCGAACGGTTATCCGCTAACAAGCTGATTCCCCACCATAACAATAAAAACGACATTGCCCCCCACAAAAAAGAACGTCCGGCTTTCATCTGACTTCTCCTCTCATCTTCTTTTTCAATGCCAATGAAAAAGCATAAAAGTCCATCGTCTCACGGCGGTTAGCTTGGTGGAAAACTGGGTTTTTGATCTGATGTATTCGATGTTCTTGAACCAATAGGATCGTCTCGCCAAGGTAAGCAGCTTCTTCTGTATCATGGGTCACTACGACTAAACCGTTCGCAAGTCGTTGTTGCTCAGATAAAATCAGATTTTGCGTACGTTCTTTGGTTTCCTGATCCAAAGACGATGTCGGCTCATCTAACAGTAAAAATGCTGGACTGGTCACTAATCCTCTTGCCATTGCCACTCGCTGTCTTTGGCCGCCACTCAGTTGACTAGGGAAACGCGCTTTGAAAGAATCTAGTTCTAACGCTTGTAAGCACGTTTCGACTAACTTTTCTCTTTGGTTTTTGGGGACTTTTTTGATTTGAAGAGGCATTTCTACCGCTTGATAAACTGTCTGCCACGGAAACAGACGTAAGTCTTGAAAAACCAATTCGATCTCAGAAGGATGGTTATCGCCATAATCGATATGACCTGATTGCGGCAGCTGCCACCCTTTCAACAATGAGAGCAGTGTGCTTTTACCAACCCCTGATTTTCCCAAGACGACGTATGTATGGCCCTTATCTAAGGTTAAATCTAGATTGTTAAAGATTAAGCGATCTTGAAATGAAAATGCGACTGATTCTAAATGAATCGCCATAAATTGGCTCCTTCTTTCTAAAAAATAGTTGTTCCCTCTTTCACATTCTATGCTATACTGATTGTTGCGAAAAAAAATAGAAAGGGATGCATTTGATGTTCCGCACACTTGTGTTTCATGAAATACGACCAGACAATGAGTTAAGTGAGCAACCACGACCAATCGAAGTTGCCGATGGCTATCAAGATGCTCTTCCACTGCCGTTATTCAATAGCTGTTCTCATTTTAAACAACAAATCGACTTTTTGAAAGCAGAAAAATATCATACCCTTACTTTGGAGGAAGTCAAAGACTACTATCTTCAAAAGAAAGCTTTACCAGAAAAAGCGGTTTTGTTGACGTTTGATGATTGCTACCAATCCATGAGGGAATATGCCTACCCGTTATTGAAAGAGGCCGGCTTCAAAGCGACCGCTTTTGTTGTCAGCGGTTGGTTGTTTGCTGAACCGAGCCCTTATAAGCCGGCTGTTTCCAAAACACTCAGTCGCTCGGAATTGAACGAAATGAGTGATGTTTTTGAATACGCCAATCATACGACTCACTTCCATGAACGAAAAGGAATGATGGGCCGCTCAATGTGGGAACCGGCTGAAAAATTTGCGGCTGATTTAGATTGCTGCAATCAAACTGTAGCGATACAAGATGTTTTTGCTTATCCCTTTGGTTTCTATGATCAACAGACGATCAAAACACTAGAAGCGAAAGGTTTTGTCTTGTCATTCACGACGATTCCAGGGTTCAACACCCTAGAAACCCCACGCATGGAACTACGAAGAGACATTATTCCCTTCTCATTGGATAAGACATCTTTTGAACAATTATTCAAAAAGACCCATTAAGAACATCCCTTCAAGGAATAAATAAGAAAGAGGAACGAAAAATGAAAAAAACGATTTTATTTACTTGCTTATCATTATTGGCTTTAGGAGTTGCTGCTTGCGGAAACAATTCAGATTCCACTTCAGAAACTAAGACAACTGACACCTCTGCGACAACTGCTGAAGTGACCGATCAAACGTTGAATGTGGGGATTTTACCAGCAGAATCTGCGATTCCAATTATTCTGGCCAAAGAAGAAGGCTATTTTAAAGATTTAGGTCTAAATGTAGAAATCAAATCTTTTACTTCTCCAAATGATCGCAATGTTGCCGTACAAGCCAAAGAATTGGACGCAACTATCAGTGATGTGATGACAGAAGCGACGTTTAAGCAAAATGGCATTGACATGACAATCACTTCGGACATTCTAGAAGACTTTAAAGTCTTAGCTTCGCCAAATTCAGGCATCTCTGAAATGAAAAGATTGGCTGATAAAAAGATTACCCTTGTACCGAACTTCATTTTAGAATACATCATGGACCAGTTTGCTGCTGAAAATGATTTTACTTATCAAATCGTTGACATTGCTTCTTTTGCGGCTCGTTCTGAGGCACTATTAAGCGATCAAGTTGATGGTGCTGTCTACACAGAACCGCAAGCGAGTATGTTAGCCGCTCAAGGTGCAATTGTTTTGGGCAGTTCCAAAGAAGCTGGCATCAAAGGTGGTACCTTGCAATTTATGACTGATGTGGTAAAAGATCGACCACAAGATGTTGCCGCATTTTATCAAGCTTACGATCAAGCCATCGATTATATGAACAGCCACAAAGCTTCTGAATATGCTGATATCTTAGCCGACTATCAGTTCCCAGATGCCATGAGTACTTACTTAGATAGCCAAAAAGAAGACTATCCTTATGCTGCCAAAGTCCCACAGGACCAACTAGACAAAATCGTGGCTTGGACTAAAGACAAAGGACAAATTGATCAAGCTTACACTTATGATGAATTGACTGATTTTAGTTTCTTAGCGAACTAATTCCTGATCACTTATTACACAAAACCAATACTCGAATCCATCAAAGCCAGTGCTGTGATAGATTCGAGTGTTTTTTATCCAGCCATTATTTGACGGATGCTCGGTCACCGAGTATCATTCACTAAAGGGTTGTGAGCGATGAAAACTACTTTATCTGTTCGTTTCACTACATAAGAAAGGGAGAAAATATACCATGCCCAAAATTGATCTTTATTTACTGCAAAAGCCAGAAGAGACACAATTTTATGACTATTTACCTCAATCGGAGTCTTGGCACAGCGCCTATAAACAACTTCATGGTGAATCCTTGGTGATTCATTCTTCTGTTTTGACTGAAAGCATTCTGCCTTTCATTACTCACCCACTTGTATTGGAACTTCTAGAGCAAGAAGATCTCGCGTGCTTGCCTTTAGTTTTTGCAGAAAACAACCTTTATTGTAAGGGGCGTCTTCCTACGCTCACCGAATGGGAAGAATTGACACACGTTGGTATTTCGATTCAGGAATTAGATGAATCACCGAGCGCCACGAAAACAGCGGTCTATCATGATCTTATATGATGGGGAAAACTATCCGCTAAACTGTCGTTGGTAAGCCTTCTCCTGATGAAAGATTCGGTCTTTATAGCTATAAAAAACAACTATGAATGAGAGTGAAATTATGGAAACGATGACTTTTGAAGAATTAATCCAAATCAACTGTTTTTCTGAAGAAAAAGAAGAACGAAAGAAAGCAGCTGAATTATTAGAATATCGTTATGGCTGCGAGATTCGTTGTGGTGAGATGGACAAAAGTGTCCGCTTTGCTCACCATGCTCGCGGCTGTACGATCATTGCTGCGAAACTTTGCGCCAATGTTGTGATTTTCCAGAATGTAACGATTGGTTCAAATCAGCGGTTTAACCGGAAAAAGAATGCCTGGGAAAATCTGGGCACACCTATTTTAGCAGAAAATGTAGTCGTTGCAGATGGTGCCAAAATTCTTGGCCCAGTCATCATCGGTGAAAATACTGTGATTGGAGCAGGCGCCATTATTACCAAAGACATTCCTGCCAATAGTGTAGCCTTTGGCGTCAATCAGTACAAACCAAAAAATCCCGACTTCGATCTTATCATCAATGACCAAAATATCTCTGGAGAAGAGATCATGCGGATCAACGCAGAACGCGTAGCCGCATTTAATCAGCAAAATCAACGCTAGCAGATCATCCGATTATCGCTAGCAAGACAACCAAGGAATTATAAGCGATATGAGCAAACACAGACTCCCATGGATTTTTGTTGCGCAAATAGACGATTGTCAGCCAAAATCCAATAATAAAGTAAGGGTATAACAAAAAAATATTACCATTAGCATTAACAATATGGGCCCACGAAAACAACAAAAGACTGCACAATGTCGTAACAATTCTCAGCCATCTTTTTCTACCAGTATAAATTAGCGTATAGCGATAGAACATTTCTTCGAACAATGGGCCTACTACTAATGCCCCCAATAGTAAAGGAACGGTTCTCTGAGACGATGGATAATAAAAAGTCATTGATTGTTCACCTGGAAAGATAATCTGGTTGAAGATAACCGTTGTTAAAAGAATCGCTACAAATGTCAGTAAGCCTATTTTTATCAATGAGAGAACCTTCAGTTCTTTTAAACGATCCAACAAATCCCTATAAAAAAGGATAACAAAGAAACAAAGCAACACTAGCTTGGCGCCCAACTCATGATAGCCCATTAAAAATTTCGCATAGGAAGAAGGAATTCCATGTATGGCTATTCCTTTCCAGATAACAAAAGCCAAAAGAAAAAGCAGTTTCTTCAAGTCTTCACCCCTTTTTGAGTAGTTTCACTAGAATTGCATGGTGCTTCGCTTCACAATTAACCTCTATCAGGATTCTTCTCGTTCCGTTCTTTCTCATGATTCTCTTTGGGTAGTTTTTAGATTATTCTCAGCATTTTTTTATTCACACTACAATTATACACTATAAAAAGGAATCAAAAAAACATTCATCCGAAAGAATGAATGTTAATCAGACATTTTTTTACTGAACAATGTCATTGACTGATTGGTTTTTTAGGAAGAACAGAAATGACCGTTCTCGCGACCAAGAGATAGCACCAGATAACAAGAATAAGCTAATGGCCGTTCCTTCCCTCACAACCAAAGGAAATGAAAAAGCTGTAGAAAGGCCGATTGAAATTATGACACACAGCACATCAACACTATACCGATATTGTTTGAAGGAAAAGCGACTTCTATCAGCCATCAGCTGACAAAAATTTTCAATAGGAAATTTCAAGTGATTGAGTCGCAACACTTGTCCCGTAGCGAGTCCTGAAATCAATGTCCCAATGATAAAACATGTGACTTGTGCCAAATAGTTTGGCACTGTCAGTTTTGGCAGTAAGCCATATAAAATACCATTGACTAAATTGCCAAAGAAAAGCAATGCTGCCATCATAATCAAATAGTTGATCCATTTCCGATAACGGCTTTTTTGACTGTGGTCCAGAAACCAACAAGTGACTAAGAAAAGCAGATTGATGGCTGTCGTAATGGTTCCGACCTTGATACCTGTGATTGTGGATAGTGAGACATTCAATGAATTAAAGCTGCTTATACCAACAGCTGCTTTGATTGTCAAGCTGATCCCTAATGCGCTGATACCATAGAAAAACAGTGACCAAAAGAGGGTTCGTTTCATATAAGATCTCCTTTCATTTGCTCCTCCTCCATTATGTGGTATGCTAAGAAAAACAAGTAGGAGATTTCTCCTAGAAAGAGAGAAAAAATGAAACGAACCCTTTATCCTGTTGCCAAAAAGTTTCATCAATTCGACTTGCCTTTTTCCACTGGAACATTAGAACAGTCCTCTGTTTACGAGTTTTCTCACAACGAGATCATACAAGAAGAAGCCGGGACACTGACTCACTTGTACGTGATCCTTGAAGGAAAAGCAAAGATTATCAAGTCTCAAGCCAATGGCAAGCGATCGATTTTACAATTTTTGCATTCCGGTGATTTCATTGGAGATCTGACCTTAGTGTCCGCTGAAAAAACGACCAAAGAAGTTTTAGCGATCGGTCCAACTGTTTGCTTAGCGCTTCCTATCGATCATGCCAAGCAAGTATTGATGCAAGACATTGATTTTGTCAAAATGATCAGTCAATATATCGGCGATAAATTAATTAGACGGATGGAACATTTCTCCATCAATCAGACTTACCAATTGAATTATCGCTTGGCGCTGTTGCTCTTGGAAGTAGCTGTAGCGGGAATTTATCAAGAAAAACTCACAGAAACAGCAGAATACCTTGGTGTCAGTTATCGGCACTTGACCTACACGTTAAAAACATTCAAAGAAAACGATTGTGTCTATCGTGAATCTAGGGGTTATCGCATCAATGAAGCAAACCTTAAGCAATTGATTCGATCGATGCAACGCGAATAGACACGCTCTTTTCCTTCTATCACGCTTCTTTGCTGATTGCGCATGCTATTTGCTAATTTGAGAATGGCCACAGTTGAATAGCCAAACTGCCAGTCCCTGAGAAGACGATTTGGTCTTGCTCTTTTTGCGGATAAAGTCTGGAAGTAAAGGTATACTCCCCATTGTTTATGAACACTTCCATCGATGAAGTGTCCATAAACAGTTGGATCTGTCGTAATTCTGATAGTTGAATGCTTCTTTTTTTGCGTCCATAGCCGGAAGGCCCATGAGAAAGAGTAAAAATATGACCATCATAAGAGAGAATCGTGTCTTGGCGCAAGAGAAGCTGCAGTTTTTTTGTCTGTTGGGTTAGCTCTACCTGCAGTTCGTAGACCTCTCCAGCTAATTTTGGAGCAGTAACGCTATCCTTTAACTCGACGTTCCAGAAGAAAGGCTTTCCACGTAATTTTTGATATTCTGGCAATGGTTGTTGGATCAATCGTTGCCCATTGAAGCTCAGTTCTCGCGGCAATGTCGCCGCATGCTGCCATCCTCGAGTAACAGTGGGATTCGAGTATTCAGGACTTGTGTCCCCTAATCCCATCCAGCCCCATAACAATCTGCGCCCTTTTTGATCCAAGAACGTTTGCGGAGCATAAAAATCAAACCCTCGATCCAATTCCACGAAATCCGATGTTGGCTTAAATTTCAAATTTTTCCAATCTACTTCCCCTAATAAGTAGCCAGACTGGTATAAATTATTGAAAGCATAAGCTTGCGGATCTACTCCCTGTGGTGAAAAAAGTAAAATATCTTGTCCGTCAAGTTGAAAGAAATCGGGACATTCCCACATATAACCAAGGGAATAATCATCCCCTAAAAATATCCCTTGATAGGTCCATTGTGAAAGATCCTCTGACTGATAAATCAAAATCTTTCCTTCACTTTCCCGAGTTCGAGCCCCTAAGATCATATAGTAACGGCCCTCTTTTTCAAATACTTTTGGATCACGGATATGATCGGTAAACCCTGCAGGATATGCTTCATGCGGGATCACTACTTCTTGTTTTTCAATCGAATAACCATCACTAATCACATGGACCGTATTTTGTTCTCTGCCACTAAAAGTATAATCATGGTCCCCTTCGTTTTTCACATTTCCTGTATAAAAGAAATGGATCTGATCATCCTTTACAATCGCACTGCCAGAAAATACACCATTTCGATCATACGAATGTTCTGGTGAGAGAAAAATTGCTTCTTCTTTGAAGTCTACCAAATTGGTTGACGTTTTATGTCCCCAATGGGGTGCTTCTTTTCCTGCAGGATTTTGAGGAACATATTGATGGTAGAAATGATAAACCCCATTAAACTGACAAAGCCCATTGGGATCATTCATCCACCCAGTTTCCGGCATTAAATGAAAGTACAGTCGCCAGTTATCCTGAGCGATCTTTGCTTTTAGTTCCGATTGTTGTTCCAGCTCTTGCCAGGCTTCTTTTGCACACAAATCCATCCACCACTTTCTTCTCTACAATTTTTCCATTAATTCTCGGTTGCGCTTAACGTTTGAAGGTCATCCTCAATCGTTGTTTCTTCATTCAATTCATCGGAAATCTTTCTCCGCTGCAGTTGGACGCAGGCAAAGCCCACACTAAACGCAATGAGGATCACTGCAATGTATTTCAACATGGCGCCGAAATCTCCTGTATACAACAACAAACCAGGAATAAATGTAATGCCCATTCCTGTTGCTGCCAATTGAAAAACATACGTCATCAAGCCGCCGATGGCCCCCCCAACCATGCCAGAAGCAAAAATACGCAAGGACCGAAGATTGATCCCAAACAATAATGGTTCCGTGATCCCAAACAAGGTTGGTACAGCCGCACTAATGGCATTCGAGCGTTTGACTTTGTTTCGGTAAAGAAAAGCAGCTGCGATTGCTGCCCCAAATTGTCCTGCCATACTCGCTGTTCCTAGAACTTGCAAGACATTCTCTCCTGAAGTATTTAATAAACCAAGTTCGATGATGCTCAATGAATGATGCAAACCGGTGATAACAATCAATTGCTGAACCGCTGCATATAAGATATAGCCAATACCAAAAGGCGCTTGTACGAGGTAAACAATGCCGTTGATCACTGCTTTTTCTGCAACTTGCAAAATGGGACCTAATGCAAATAAAACTAATGTCAGCGTCACTACGATAGTCAGAAATGGGGTGACGACTAAATCCATCATTTGTGGAACAAATTTTCTAAATCCTTTTTCTAATTTGGAAACAAGCCAACCAACAATAATTGCGGGGAAAATCGAACCTTGGTACCCTGAAATAGAAAGACCGAATAAATGTAGCGGCTGTGCATCGCCACTAGCAACTGCCCAAGCATTGGGTAACTGAGGTGCTACCATCATCAAACCAACAACGATCCCGATGATCGGATTACCGCCAAATTTTTTGGTGGCACTATAAGCAATCAATACAGGTAAGAAAGCAAAGGCTGTATCTGTCAGCATTTCAAAGAGCGCATACCAGTCCGCACTAAAAGGAACCCCTAATTCAACTAGCAGACCACGGATCCCCATCAAAAGTCCAGTTGTAACTAATGCCGGAATCAATGGCACCAACACATCAGAAAGAGTACGAACAACTTTCTGAACAGGCGTCAGATTGGAATAAACATCTTCTTTAAAGGCTGTCTGCTGCTCACCATCTTTACCCATTGTTTGAGCAAAAGCCTCATAAACTTCATTTACTTTTCCAGTCCCAAAAATAAACTGATGCTGTCCTGTATTAAAGAAATAACCTTTGCTTTCAGAAATGTTTTCTGCCTTCTTTTTGTCTAGCAAAACATCATTTTTCAAAATAATGCGTAGTCGAGTGGCACAATGCTCATAATTTTTAACGTTTTCCTTACCACCCACTGCTTGGAGCAACTGATCAATGATTTTCTGATCTTTCATTTTAATTTTCCTCCATTTCAACTCACCTTATTTTATGGAACCGGTTCTACAAAAAGGATAACAGAAACCGTTTGCAAAATCAACCCGTTTTATCAAAAAAAGACTGCGACAAAGTCATCATCCAACAAGTTAAACCAAATCATATGCTGTTGCGATAGATTCCTCGGACTTTTGCGACGAGGAGCCACTGCACCGCAGGAGCAATAATAGAGACTGTGACAAAGTCATCATCCAACAAGTTAAACCGAATCATATGCTATTACGATAGATTCCTCGGACTTTTGCGACGAGGAGCCACTGCACCGCAGGAGCAATAATAGTTAAGGTTCGGATAGTGTTACTTGTCGGAGACTTATGGCACAGTCCCTTTCACGAATCATTATGGTATTTGTTCTATGGGAATCGTTGATTGTTTGATCACCAGTTGATTCGGTAACTTGATCAATTCTGGCACTTGAACTTTTTGGATCAACTTCTGGATCGTTTCCACCGCATCGACACCTAACTGGTGGTAAGGATAGTGAGTGGTCGTGATCGTCGGAAAGACATAATCCGTCGAATCATATCCACCGAAGCCGCTAAGGGAGAAATCCTCCGGCACTCGCAAGCCTAACTCATGTGCGGCTTTCAATACGGCAACAGCAATGTTGTCTGTGGCACAGGCTAAGTAGGTCGCTTGATTCTCTTTTAGAAATAAGCGAGCTTTTTGATAGGTTTCACTTCTGGAAAAAGACGTTTCGATGAAAGATAATTTGGTCCCTTCCATTTGAGCGACCACATCCGTAAAGCCTTTTTTTCTCAAGATCCCTACTGCTTCGTCTTTTTCAGTCACTCCGATAAACAAAAAAGACCGATGGCCGAGTTCAATTGCATACTCTGCCAGTTTCTCTCCCGCACGATAATCATCATGGACAATCGAATGGACTCCTTGTAAGTGTTGACCCAACATCAGTACAGGAACGGTCAATTGCTGCAAGACTTGTGCTAGCTCACTCGTGATCTCTCTAGCAAGCATAATGATACCAGCAACCTTTTGCTTGACCAGCATCTCAATATTTTCTAATTCGCGTTGTTCATTTTGATTAGAATTCGTGATTAACAATTGATACCCATTCTTTCGAGCTGTTTCATCGATCCCTTCTAACACACTGTTGGTGGAAGGAGAATCCAGCCTAGGAATGATCACTCCCAACAGTTTTGTGTCTTGTGCTTTTAAACTGCGGGCAAACGTATTGGGCCGATAGCCGGTCTCTTCAATAATTGCATCAATTTTTTTACGTGTTTGCTCGCTAACATAGCCATTATTCAAATAGCGGGAAACGGTGCTTTTCGCAACGCCTGCTTTTTCAGCGATATCTTTAATCGTTACCGTTACCATAGTCACCCTACTTTGCTTTTTCTTTTATTATACCAAGAACTGAAACAAAAATAAGCACTGATTCTCTTTCGGATGCCATTCACTTCATCAAAAGATAGGAAGCCACAAAAAAAGATGCTTGCTAGCTCTTTCATGAGTAGCAAGCATCCGTTTATTTCTCGTGATCAAACGTTCAAGATCCACATAAAACCAATAAAGACAAAGAATAACACATACATGATCGGTGAAACTTCTTTACCACGTTTGGCCGCAATCATTGTGATTGGATAGAAAATGAAACCTAGCGCGATCCCGTCAGAAATACTATAAGTCAAAGGCATGCCTAATAAAATCAGAAAAGAAGGAATCGCGATTTCCATTTCATGCCATTTAATTTCTTTTAGTGATTGTGCCATCAGTACTCCGACAACAATCAATGCTGGTGCTGTAACCTGAGAGGTTACTACTGATAAAAGCGGAGAAAAGAATAGACCAAATAAAAAGAAAATACCTGTGGTCACAGCTGTTAGTCCAGAACGACCGCCGACAGCGATCCCTGCTGAAGATTCCACATATGCGCCTACTGGAGAAGTTCCTAGTAATGATCCTGCCAACATTGCTGTCGAATCTGACGCTAATGCTTTCCCCACTCGAGGCATCTTATTGTCTTTCATGAAACCTGCTTGATTGGCTAAACCAACTAACGTACCGGCAGTATCAAAGAAAGTGACTAGTAAGAATGTTAGGACAACGACCCACATTTGCAATGTGTTGATGTCACCGACATGCTTCAATGCGACTAAAAAAGTCGACGACATACTAGGTGCTGCCGAAACGATCGAACTTGGTGCGTGGATCAAACCTGTCACTAAACCAAGAATGGTCGTCGCTGCCATCCCAATGAAAATCCCGCCAGGTACTCGACGAACCATCAACACAGCCGTAATGACCAAGCCAAAGATCGTTAACCATGTCGTACCTACACTCAATGATCCTAAGGCAACTAACGTTGAATCGTCGGAAACAATGATCCCACCTTCACTAAGACCAAGGAAAGCAATGAACAAGCCTATCCCACCAGAAATAGCATATTTCAAGTCGGAAGGAATCGCATCAATGATCATTTCACGAAGTTTAAAAATCGTGATTGCAATAAAAATCAGCGAAGCGACAAAAACACCGGCTAGTGCCGTTTGCCAAGGCACACCCATCCCGATACAGACTGAATAAGAAAAGAACGCGTTGATTCCTAACGCAGGAGCTGTCGCAATCGGGTATTTTGCCAAGACTCCCATCAAAATACATCCGAGGGCACTTGCTAATGCTGTGGCTGTAAAGACCGCTCCCTCATCCATACCAGAAGCACCAAGGACCGTTGGATTGACAAAAAGAATATAGGCCATTGAAATAAATGTCGTGAATCCAGCCAAGAGTTCCCGCTTGATGGTCGTGTTGAGCTCATCAAGCCCAAAATAAGAGTGAAGCACATTTTTCATTTTTTGAATCCTCCATTATTCAGATAGGCGCGATTATTTTCCCTCTGAATCCTTATTAAAACAACGAAATCAATGATATACCAACTTTTCCTCTAAGTAAATAAACTTTTCTAAAAATTTCAGAACTATTTTCATTTTCATTTAAGATGCTAAAACCGCTTATTTCCCATACACAGTGCCTCATACTCGTTATGCTTCGATTGTACCACTTGAATAGTAAAAACAAAAAAAAGTCTGTACTGTCAGAAACAAAAATAGGCAGCCAAAGAACGATCATCTTTTCCGCAGAAAAGCCAATCCTACCTGACAGAAAGATCCTATCAGGATTTCTTTTGCTGACCTATTGGTTAAACTGTTTTTGTGAATGATCAATCCACAAAATTTTGCTCTTCCTCAATCAAAATCTTTAATTGTTCTGCTGTCGTTCGTTTCATTGACAACGGCGGCAACTCTTCCAACGTAAAGAAGCCACTGGCAGAGGTTTCACTGTTCGTCACAAAAGAACCTTCTTTGATCGAACAGGCAAAAACTAATTTATAATATTGAAACAATTGTGGAATGTCTTTGCGCAGATTAGTATCAAATACTGCACAAAGTTTGTCAACTTCAACAACTAATCCTGTCTCTTCCAACACTTCTTTTATAACGTTTTCTTTGGGTGAGAAACCGACTTCTGCATAGCCACCCGGTAAAGACCACTCTTTTGTATGAATGTCTTCCACTAATAAGACTTTGTTATCCTGGCGAATCAATGCTCGAACATCTACTTTTGGTGTTGGATACCCTTCATTGGCATCTAGCACAAGTTTAAGCGTATCGGTTGTTTCTTTCGTCGATCGGCTCATCAATTCCACTAGAATTTCTTTCATTTCGACATAACGCTCTTGATCATAAATATCCTTGCCATAATAGATCCCAGCATCAGCGATTGCTAGCAATCGCTGATACTTCTCAAAAATCTCCTGCATCTGCTCCCCTCGCTTTGTGCTCTGTCATTCTCTCTTTATGATAAAGCAAATCCTGGCAGATAGAAAGCCAGACAGCACTAATTTCTAAAGTCAGCTAGCATTATTCAACAAGCAATCATTCTTTGCGATAGATCATGCTTTGCTGGATTTGCTTTAACGCAAAATCCATGAGAAAAATCAATCCCATAGCCAATAAACTACCGATCAATGTTCCCGAGAAACGCCAAGGAATCAGATGGAGTGGTACAAAACTACTGCCGATAGTCATCAAAAGCAGCACTTGCGGATTGGTAAAAAAGTTGGCGATCGTATAATTGACAGGCATGAAATATTCCGTCAATACATTCAATACAATCAAAATAGCAGCTTTTGCTTCTAATGGTAAATCCAGTGCCATGAGTAAGAAACCTAATAAGAGCCCAACTATTCCTCCTAGCACACGACCGATTGTTCTTTTTTTGATGTTTTCCATATGTTCGCCAGCGAGTACCGCGGCTGCAGAAATCAAGATCCAATAACCATTGCTTGCTCTCAACAGATATCCACTATAAGTAGCAATAAATAAAATCATCGAAAAATGCATCGCTTTTAGGATCATTTCCGGTTGGTGGTAAAGAGCGACATAATACTTATCTTTGAGAGAAAGCTGCTGAAAGCGATCTTTGGGTAAATGAAAAGGCAGCCTTTCTGCAGCGGAGATCAGCAACCCAGCCGCCAGAGAACCTACGATTCCATAAAGAAGATAGGAGCTTTGATGAAGAATCGCCAGTAAAGCATCTGTCACATTCTGTGTTTGATGGTGAAAATTGAATCCCGTTGCGTAGAGCATCAGTACAAAGAAATAATCTGGTTTTGGCAAGCGGTAGATTTTGGAAAGTAAAAAAGCCGTGAAGGATAAGCAGCCGATAATAAACGGTGCACTCCAAGGAATCAATGAAGTAATCGCCCCTAAAATAAAAGCACTCAACAATGCAAAACCGTGGATCAGGATTGCTTTTATATTGTAACTGAAGGAACGGTGCTGAAAAGCCAAATAAGAAAAAGCTCCCATGGCTCCAACAGAACAAATCATGGGGTCTTTGGAAAGAATCCCAGTAATCAAAGGAACGCCCATTGCGATGCCAGAGCCCAATGGACGTAATAGTTTGGTAGTTAAATTCATGACATTCCTCCTCTAGCCCCTATTGGGAGCGACATCTTTTATAAGTGGTTGTTTGGGAAAAAATTAGTATGTAAATGATCAGAAGAAAACAAGATCTTCAATGAAAAACACGGCATAACTGATGAAGCAAGCTATAGAAGATGAAAGATTTTTAACAATGGAAAAACAAGCAGCGACTTTCTAGCAGAGAGGCAACGGCCTCCCTAACAATTATAGGAATGAAAATCAAAATATGCAAACTTTTCAAGAAAGTTTCGTGAATCACTTGATCTCAGTTAATCTATCAGAAAAGACAGTGCTCTCTCATTGCCGTCAATTATACGGTTCAAGTGATATAAAAAAGATCAAAACTATTCTGGAGCAAACAAGAAGTTGCACTCAGTTAGTTTTGATCGAATTATTTTATTCCTCTATCTCCTTTAGGATAGGAAAAATTTAGTCCTCTTTTATTTTACAGATGCACTAGAAACAGCATCGACTACGACAGCCTCTGGCGCACCAGTTGTCGTAGCTGACTCTGCGTTATCTTCGTGGACAGAAGCACTGGTAACAGCATCTGAGTTCTCGTGAACAGAAGCGCTAGAGACAGCATCTTCGTTTCCCACCAATTTTTGACCGGTTTGTTGCAGATACCATTCAATGATTGGTTTGAAATCTAGAATATACTCGTTGATACCTGCATATTCGCCATTTTCATCATGCATGGCTTGGTAATTGTGGACGATGTATTTCTCTGGAACCTGTTTTGGTACATGAACCCGAACAGCATCTGTAGCGCCGCTGCGCAATTGTTGGATCACCCATTCCACATTTTTATATGATTTTTCAGGGTGACAGTTTGCTAATGGATTGCCCACCTGACCGGGAACACGAGCTGCCAACATTTCATGGGCTTCTTGACGCAAGTTATAATACAAGAATTGATTATTGCTATCCGCAAAGGTCAACTCCATCGGCATTGAATCTAAAAAGTAATTGATTTGATCGACGGTCAATAATCCACGATTTAACTGTACATAAGTATTTCCAGAAACGGCCCCTACTGCTTCTGCAGCTTTCTCAAGCCATTGATCATCAGACATATCAACGCCTTCCACCGTTGTAGCGATCTTCCCAGTCGCATGTAAATCTTCTGGTGGCAATTGTTTAGGTCCAGCTAATGCAGAGACTACGTTAATAAATTTGACGAAGCTTGCTAACGTGCTGCCTAAAAAATCAATTGTTCGTTGATCGATCAGATTCCCATCTTCATCAAAAGCTTCTTTTGACTTTCCTAGTAAAAACTCATTCCCCGGCATCACAAGTGCATTGACTCCTGGGGCATCCAAGATTTGACGCAAATGCAACTGTGATCTGGAAGTTCCTTGATCATAATACGAAGCACCCACGACCATTACTGGCTTATTTTCAAGAGGATGAATCTTAAATGAAAGCCATTCCAAGACACTTTTCAGGCCTGCTGGTACTGTATGATTGTGCTCTGGTGTAGCAATGATTACGCCATCGGCTAAAATGATTTTTCGATTTAGTTGCTGGATCTCTGGACTGTTCGTTTGATCATCATCTTGATTGAATAATGGCAAATCTTTGATTTCGACCAGTTCCAAAGTAAAAAGTTCGGTGAATTGTTTTTTGATGAATGTTAATAATTTTCGATTGGTTGAAACTTCTGCTGTTGATCCGACGATACCGATTAATTTCATCTTTTCTATCTCCTATCGCAATTAAATGGTTTCCCAAGAAAAATTTTCTGCTTCACGTTTATTGGCTTGATGGGCATGTTGTAACTGACTTGTGATCGTCACAAACAAGAGAAAATCACTGAATAGTTCCCGCAATTTTGTTACTTGCTCTTCATCTTTCAGGCGTCCTTGTTCATCAAAAGCTTGTAATGAGTGCCCCAAAAGAAATTCTGAACTTGGCATGATCCGTGCTTTTAATTCCGGTGAATCTAAAATCTGCCGCAAATGAGCCTGGGCTCTGGAAGACCCTAGTGTGCCATACGACGCCCCTGTGATCATAACGGGCTTATCAACAAAAGGAAAAATACCATAAGAAAGCCAATTCAAGGCATTGATCAGCGAAGCTGGAACGGCGTGGTCATATTCTGGGGTACTGATGATCACGCCATCAGCAGCTTCAATTTTTTCTGCAATCCTTCTGACTGCTTCCGGCAACTCATGGTCTTCCGGCTTATTGAATAAGGGAAGACCGGCGATTTCGACAAGTTCGATCTCCGCTTCACTAGCAAAAAAGTTTTTCATGAAGTTTAACAAATCGCGATTCGTTGATCGTGATGAGTTGGTTCCTACTAAGCCTATAAATTTCATTTTTTATTCTTCCTTTCCAAAATAATTTTCTTTGATCCCTGACGTGTGGCAGACCCGATTCTCCCTTGTGACAAGGATTCCTTCGATTCCGGTCTGAGCTTTCAATTGATCCACCACTTGAACGATCGGTTTACCAAATAAACGAGTTGTCCAGATTTCTCCTTCCAACGATGACTTAGAAACAATGGTCAGACTCGCTAAGTCACTTTTGGTTGGAAAGCCTGTTTTTGGATCAATGATGTGATGATAAACGGATGCTCCTTGCTGTAAATAGCGTTCATAGATACCAGAAGTCACAAGAGAGGCATTCTTGACTTTGATGATCTCCAATGATTGCTGCCTTGTTCCTTGGGGGTCTCTGATACCGATACGCCAAAAACCATCCTGATGTTTAGGAGACGCGCCATAGGTCACGATATTACCGCCTAAATTGATCAAAGCATAAACAGCATGGTTCTGATGACAGTACATTCGTAATTTATCAGCAATGTAGCCCTTAGCTAATGAACCGAGGTCTAGCAGCATTCCCTGTTTTTCCAAGAAGACACTTTGCTCTTCCTCATTCAGACGAATTTGTTGCGGGTCTGTCAATGGCAATAGTGCAGTTACTTCTGAGGGTGTGAGGACTTTTGCATCCGTAAATCCGATCCGCCATCTTTGGACAAGAGGACCAATCGCAATATTCAAGTGACTGTCTGCTGCACAACTATGATATTTGCCGATTTTGATCAGCTCATAAAGTTCTGGATCGACGACCACAGGATGTTGACCAGCTGCGTGATTCACCGCCATCAATTCTGAGTGGGGATCGTTTGCGCTAAATCGTGTTTCATATTCATGCAGCAGGCGTTCTAATTCTGATAGTAACCACATTGGATCGTTATGGGCAACTTGTAATGTGATGGTTGTACCCATTCTATGAATGACCCTTGTTTCTTCTCGAAAAAAGTCTTCACCCATTTGTATCCCTTCTTTGATTCCAAAAATCAAACGACTCGCTAGCGAACCATCATTTTTGTTATTATTTTCACAATCAGAGAATACTCCTTTAAAACATTTTTGTCAATATTATTATATATTTTTTTATATACAAAGCCGCGCTAATCTTATATAAAAAAAAGAACAACCTTCGATCTTTCGTTGCTAGATCAAAGGTTGTTCCCTATAAAACGGATCAAAAATAACGACTCATTTTCATTTGCTTTAGTCATGCATCATTATAGCTGTTTTTTCATCTGATTTAACTCATTGATCAACAGCCGATTTTTGTTGATTTTTGCAAACGCAAGTGCATCTTGTATCAATTCTAGAATGACAGAAGCTGGTTCGCCGGCAGCTTGGGCATTTTTGGCCAACTGTGCAGCTGCACGGGCCAGATAATAGGTCAAATGATTCTCTGAGCAAATGGCGATCGCATAATTTAATAGTGCGTTGCTGGTTTCAAGATCATTCGTTTGCGCGTAAAAAACCCCGCAATGGAAAACGATATTCAAAACGCGCCAGATGTCTTCCGTTGTTTGGATGGGATACGTATAAATTTCGCTAAATACTTTATCGAAATATACTTCCGCTTTTTCCAACTCAGCTTCACGCGCATAAGCGATGCCGATCCCCGTGTAGGCCAGCAGTTGAAATACTGTGTCGGTCGTCTTTGACATCAGCAATTGATCAAAATGGAACAAGACATCCGTGAACGGCGCCTGGTTAAAAACCATCTCGAATCCTTTAAGATAATAATAACGAGCTCTTAAATCGGCGTCTTTGATCGTTTTGGGATCGATTTTCCCCAAAATTTGAGCCAATTGTTCAAATTCACTGGTAATCAGCGAAAATTCAGCTTTTTCTAGTTGTTCATCTAGTTGTGAATTCACCACATTGATTGAAGAAAAAAGATCCACTAAAGGCAGATTGATTCGATTGCATAACTTGATCAATATTTTCAAGGAAGGGACTTGTCCATTATTTTCAAACCTGCTCAGAGTTGCTTGTGTGCAAATACCCTCTGAAAGTTCTTTTTGTGACATCCCAGCAGCCTTTCGTGCTGCAATAAATTTCTCTACATTCAATTGCCTTTCCCCTCTCTGCTTCAACAATGGCAGCCATTCAGTACCGATATGATTTTAGCATGTTTTTTTGAAAACAGGCACCCTCTTTTGATTTTATTTTTCCCTTGTGAAGGGGAAGACTCTTTGGAACAATCACTTTTCTGAGAAATCGCCTTTTACAACAGCCCGCTGGGTTTGATAGATTCCTTTCTCTTTTCCTGTACGTATCTCGGCTAGCTTTGTTTCGATCATTTTCATAATTTTGTTCAAGTTTTGAGGGTCTGCTACAAAATCTAGTTCATCCCCATCGATCTGCATTTTCGGACAGACATCAAAATTTTCATACCAAGCATCATACCGTTCGTTCAACAATTTGTAGTAATCATACAAACTTGGATCATTTGCCACCTGTTCATACGAACGTCCTCGCTTACCGATCCGATCGATCATAGTCTCCAAAGAAACTTTGATGTGGATCATCAAGTCTGGTTGTTTCATTGGGGCGGAGTCTTCCAACTCACGCAGCATCGTGTTCAATAAATTGTCGTATTGCTCGACTTCCATTGGTGAGATCCTTCCAAGATCTGCATTCAAATGAAACATCATGCTGTCTTCATAAATCGAACGGTCGATCACATTGTCATCGTGAGACAAGGCTTCCCGCATTGCAAGAAAACTTTTATTCAAAAAAAAGATTTGCAACAAAAAAGCATATCTTTCTGGATTTGAGTAGAACAATGGTAACACATCGTTGTCCTCAACATTTTCATAAAATGGTTTTGAAGCCATTTCCTTCGATAAAAAATCGGTCAAACTACTTTTACCTGCTCCAATCGTTCCTGCTATCAATAACACATGCATCCATCCTTCTTACTAAAATATCGTTGAGCCATCCTTGTCTCGCTTTTTGCCTCACTGATAAACCTAACACTGAAGCTGATTCAAAACGTAGGCGTATCTTTACATGGCATTTGGTTAGCAGCAAAATACTCATAAAAGACCTTGTTTACTGATTTCTCTTTGATAACAAAAGATTTCTCGCGACTAATGTCTCAGTGGCAACCTCTCTAGTGTATCAAATCCAGCACGTATTACAAGATTGAAGGTCCTTTTTCCAATAACGGGCACTCTTCTGCTAACAGGTTGTCGTCTAAACTCGTGCGTTTCTCAGAGTCGTAATGGCGGATTCTTTATGCTTGTTTGCCTCACTTCGACACAAATCCCTGCTAAACGATTATGACAAAAACAGCGCTCCTTCCAAACTTCAAGATCCATTTTACCTAATCTTTAAAAAAAGTAAATACAATATATAGTGAACAGAGTGTAAGAAAAAGATTAAAAAATACTATATATTGTGAAGTAATGGTATCTAAAGGAAGGAAATATTCAGTCACTGCAGCTGATTTTGTTATTCATTTTTTCCCCCAAAAAACACAACACCTGCTCTCCTATCAGAAAAAAGAGCAGGTGTTGTGTTTAAAATGTTGCTATTCCACTTCAATGGATCAGCAATCAGTCGTTTTTGTCCCCTTGAATCAAAAAACAAACTCTAGCTAGGGTATATCCTTTGTGTCAGTGAACTGATTTCCGCCTCTTTCCACTAAAGAATATCTTTCCATGGTCCTTAACGTAAGATTTCGATCGTTTTCTCGATTTTAACCGTTACACGACCGTTCTTGATCACATAAACCCGTTCGGGAATATCAATCAATGCATTGCTTTTCGACTTTGTATCTAACAATACAAGATCGGCTTTTTTACCAACAGCTAATCCATAATCAGCTAGTTTCAACGCTTTCGCCGTGTTGGTAGTGATCATCGGTAAAACCGTCGGCAAGTCGGCAGCCCCACCTAAGTGGGCAACTGGAACAGCTAGCATCGCAATCTGAATCAAGTCCCCATTCCCATAAGGTGTGAAGGCATTGCGGATGTTGTTGCTTCCTAAGCAGATATTTACACCACCATCTCTTAATTTGCGAATCGGAGTGACTGCACGACGCACATTATAAGGATCGTTTCTCGCCCCTAAATGAAGATCGGTGGCAGGCAATGGCATGACATTGATTTGTGCTTCCGCCATCAATGAGATGACTTCTGCTAATTTTTCAGGCGGCATCGCATGCAACGCGGTCAAATGACCTACGGAGACACGCCCGTGATAGCCTTCTTTAATGGTCTTCTCACACAGATAAACAATTGATGTCTCATCCGCTTCATCGGCGAAATCTTGATGGAGATCAATGTCTTTATCAAACTATTTGGCAATCGAAAAAACCAAATCAATATGCTCATTGGCTGGTGCGTCATTATAAGGAATCCCCCCTACAACGTCGGCACCTTTTTCCATTGCTTCGATCATCATCTTATCAGTACCAGGCGCCTTGAAGATTCCTTCTTGGGGAAATGCGACAACTTGCATATCAATCAAATCCTTGTATTCTTCTTTTAATCGCATGATTGTATCAAAACCCGTAAATCCTTGGGCTGGATCAAACTCTGCATGAGTCCGCACAGCTGTCGTACCATGAACGATCAGCATCTCAAGTGCTTGTTTTGCCCGTTGGTATATGTCTTCCTCTGTGAAAGTTGGCTTTAATTTTGCAGTAACCGCGATAGCTTCTTGCAGTGTGCCGGAATTGTTGGGTTCACGGTCAGCGATCAATGCTTTATCCAAATGAATATGGCTTTCTACAAGACCGGGAATCAGCACTCGTCCATTGGCTTCGATGGTCTCATTTGTAACTGTTTCGATGGATGGTGCGATCTCGACGATTTTGCCAGCAGTAATGCCAACGTCTTTTAACTCTTCTCCATCCTCGATTCTTGCTTGTTTAATTAGTAGATCCATTTCTTTTCCTCCCTCTTACTTACCCAAAAATCAAACCAATGAACAACAATATAATTGAAGCAAGACTTAGCCATTTCACATTTCCTTTGACCACATCCAAAATGGGGATTTGGAATCCTGAAGATAATGCTTGCATCGTGATGTTGACGAAACTCATTTGACTGCCTAAGCCCACGCCCATTGTGACAAAACCTAAAGCAATCGGTGGGAATCCTAGGGAAACGGCGACTGGCAAAACAAGTGTCAACACTGAGCCCACATACGCTCCGGCAGGAATGCCAATCAAGACTCCGGTTAAAATCGCCACAGGTACTACAACAAATTCCGGTGCATTTTGAGCTACCCCAGCAATGACGGCAAACGTTCCTGTTTGCGCAATGATATTGATGAATGCCAAGAAGATTCCCACTTGAAAAAGACGAGTCAGAATATACGTTGATCCATCTACCATTGCTTCCACCGATTGATTCATTGAAAAATCAGTACATAAGTAAATCAATGCTAATGTGATCACCATATAAACAAGCGGTGTGAAGAAAACAAAACCAATCAACTCATTGACTAGCGGGCCGAATATAACTGCAAAAAGCAAGAAAATCGCTGGTAATGTGATTTTGAACAACTCGCCATTACTTTTTGTTTCATATTCATTTTCTGCAGAAGCTTTAAAGCCGATGTGACGGCGCTTCGTTCCCCAAAAAGCCAAAGCGATAGCTAACACGACAAACAACAACCAAAAAGGACGCATCTCAACAACATAAGAAGAAACGCTAAAGCCGCCCAGTTTGGAAACAATACTTGATTCTAAGGAGGCAGGAGAAGTTGTAAATGAAACAGCTGCCGCTAGCGACATGGCTGCAATCAATTCTGGAACCACTCCCACTGCTGCAAAGGCCAGTGGTGCGATCACCATTGCACTGCCGCCGCCAATTCCAGACATATAAGTAGCTGCTGCAAGCAAAATGACAATAAATGCAGAAACATATTCTACCTTGCCTTTTGTTCCTCGTTTAGCCAAAGTCAAAGCTGCCGTATAGCTTCCCGCTTTGAAAACAGCCATTGCCACAGCAGAATTGATGATGGGGACAGTGATACTCAACATCGTTGGCACAGCTTCCAGCAGTTGCGTATTGGCTTCTGCTAAACTGATCCCTCCGATGATCATTGCTAGTATACCAGCAACTAGTCCAGCAATGATCATATCTACCTTTCTAAATAAAAGAACTAAAACCAAGACCAATGGAACTAAAACCAAAATAGCTTTAAATCCTGTTGGTGCAACGATTTGGTCAATTGCTTCTTCAGCATGTACAGCAATGCCATAAAACATTCCTACAAACATAGCCGCAAGCAAAAAAAAACCATTTTTTAAATGTTTTCATTTTTCCACGTCCTTTTTTGGATAAAAATAAATGCATTGAAAAAAACGAATGATTCAGTCTATTACGTAACTAGCTAAATAGATTATTCCATTTAGAGAAACTCAAACGGGGCCTGCTTTCTCCTTTCTATAAAACAATTACTGCCGATTACCTATTGAAATCAAAATGAGATCACTCTTAAAAAACTACCCCTTTCACTACTTGCTATTCAGCTACAAGTTCTCTGAGCCACTCCTCCCTAAGAATCATTCCCTGCACTGTCCACTACTAATAAACGGCCACAAGATGCCGTTGGTGAATCCTTTGAAGTTGTCGGACATACAAATACACCGCTTTTTTGTGGGAATGATTCTTCCTTTTCTCCTTTTCTGCCTATCTTCCTGTTTTCTATTTTACGCGAATGTGAATCCGCTTTCTTTAGACGTTATTCTAAAAAAAACGATCTTTTTTTAGCCGATTGTCTAAATCATTTGCATCAAAGTGAAACAAAAGCGGCTGTTCTGCCTATTCTGACCAGCCGCTTTTATCAATTATCTGGTTCCACTGAAGAATCGCTTGATCCGCTGATAGACCAGCAATTGTTTGCGGGCACGTTGAATCCGGCGATACCGATGAGGATTTTTTTGGTAAAACCCTTGATGGTAATTCTCGGCTGGCCAGAAAGTCGTGGCTGGTCTAATCTCTGTGATGATTGGTTTTGCGTAATGACCTGCCCTTTGCAGCTGTTCTTTTGACGCTTCAGCAATCGCTTGTTGCTGCGGATCTCCGACAAAAATGATTGGTCGGTACTGCTTTCCCCGATCTTGAAACTGTCCACCAGCATCTGTGGGATCCGTCAACTGCCAATACAATGAGACTAGCTCCTCATACGTAATCAACCGATTGTCAAAAATGATTTCCACTGCTTCTACATGTCCGCTTAACCCGCTACTGACTTGATCGTACGTGGGATGCGGGATATTCCCGCCGGTATATCCTGAAAGAACAGAAGTGATCCCTGTTTTCTGTTCAAAAGGCTCCACCATACACCAAAAACATCCCCCCGCAAAAATGGCTGTTTCTTGATGACTCCAGTCAGCGATTTGATGTGTCTTTGTTTTTTGAGTTGTTTGAGTTGTTTCTATCCCTCTTAACTGATCATAAAAATCCTGTAAATCCGGTGTCAAGTTGCCTCGAAGTGCCAATGGTCGCAAAGCAGCTTCCAACTCTGATAGGACATTTTTTTGTTCTTGTCCGGATTCTAACCGATCTCGGGCTGCCAACAACTGGGATCGTTCCCAATCTCTTGTCCCTGGATTGATGATCAAATTGTAAAGCTGACTTAATCGTTCCTCGTCCATCCTTCTCATCCTCTCTGCCAGCAAAACTTTGAAGTGTTCCATCCTCTTGCAATTACTTGAAATGATTTATATGCAAATTACCATATTTCCTTCATCTGGCCTACTGATTCGCTTTCTGACCAAAGAAAAAATTCTCTAAATGACAAAAAAACCGAACAAATAGCGGTACAGACCATCAACATAGGAGGGTCTGAAATTCCTGTAGAACAGAAATCAGCTATCGTTCAGTTCGAGGTATTTTGCTGTTTGGTTATCTTAAGAGCATTGTTTATCTTGTTAGTGAAAAATACAATGGACTTAATTCTTCTAATGCTTCAGTCGTCAATCTCTCAACATCTTCGATGCTCTCTGATGGAAACCAAAGTTTGCCGATTTGAAAACTGCGTCCTTGCAGCTTTTCTTCAAGTTGTCTTTGTTTTTGCGGCTCTGAGAGGTATACAGCTAATGGGCAATGATCTTCTAGTTCATGTTCCACCTGTGGCCAAATATAATAATCAGCCAAATTTTTGTCTTTGCTCCATTCTTCAATCTGCCAGCGTAAGTCATTATAGGCTGCTAAACTCCCTGAACGTTGGCCACTTTTGTAATGTTGGAACATGAAATAGACTTGATATTGCTTTTGATTGATCAATGCAGCTAGGCAGGCATTTTGATTCGGATGTGCCTCATTCCGATAAGCACACCAAAAATGACTGCGCAAATTCCAACCATTCGTCCAACTCTCAACTTTCGGTTGAAGGTCTGCTGATACATTGGTTGCGACAGTCATTTGGATATGTTTCCATTTTTGCCAGCTCATCTGATAATCCTCTTTCAGCCGCTGAATTGTTTCTGGTGGGTAGATGTCTTTGAGTTGTTTAAAGGCAAATACCTCACGATCGAATAAATCAAAATCTGCCTTAGCAAATTCCATAATGTCACCTTACTTTTAAGCTCTATTTTTTAGTGGTAGTAAACAGCATCTAGGAACAATCCTTGGGAAGGCACTGTCTCTCCGGCTGCTTTTCGGACTTGATTCGTAAATATCTCATCGATCGCCGAAATGTCCATTGTACCCGCACCAATCTCTAAAATCGTCCCGGTGATGATCCGTACCATTTTATAAAGAAAGCCATCTCCTTTAAAGCGAAAACGCAGCATATCTCCTTCTCTTGTGAGTGAGAGTTCCTCGATTGTACGAGTAGTGGATTTTTTGGTCTTTTTTAATGCAGAAAAGCCAATAAAATCATGAGTGCCAATAAACTTCTCACAAGCTGCTTGCATTTTGTCCCAATCAAGCTCTTGCGGACAATGAAAACTCCGATGACGTTCAAATACGGTTGGAATCGGACTATTCCAAACATAATAACTGTATTGTTTGCCGGTCGCATTGTAACGGGCATGGAACCGTTCAGAGGCTTCTGCGACCTCTTTGATGACGATGTCTTGAGGTAGGTAGCGATTCAGGAATTGCAACATTTTTTCGGGGGACAAATCGCTTGCTGTCTTGAAATTGGCGACTTGTCCTCTCGCATGCGTCCCTGCATCTGTACGTCCAGACCCGATGATTTCGATTTTTTCATTTGTCATTTGTGTCAAAATACTTTCAATTTTCTCTTGGATCGTTCGATCAGAATCGCCTAAACGTTGCCACCCCAGATAGCGCTTGCCATCATATTCAATCGTAAGTTTAATATTTCTCATTTATTTTAATTGCTCCTGTCATCAATGATTTACCCCAAAAAACGGGTTCCCTTGCTTATCATAAGGGAACCCGTCACCGGTGTAAATGCTCTAAAGAAGATTTTAGCGATATTTCAAGAAAACAGCCAAAGATTCAAATTTCTGATGTCATTAAAAACTTTTATTTCCCAATCACTAATCTCCTTGTATAGACTGCTTGGCCCGAATGCATGACTGCATCATCGACGATGGAGACGATCCGAGCTTGTCGTGTCACAGCTGGCGTCCAGTTCTCATCAATCACTTCTGATAAGCTAGTTTCATCGATAGACTGAAGGTAATTAACTGCTAACTCGACACTAGCGGAAAGATAATCCACTAATAGTTCTTTTTGATTAACGATTACCTTGGCGGCTTCTTCTGGTGTATGACGCCAATCTTCTGTATCGTCAGGCAAATCCAAAGCAAATCGCTTCGTCCAGTCCGCTAGCCAAAGTGGTTCTTGATCCGCTAATGCGGAAATCTGCAGATCGATTTCGCGAGCGGTATGCCAGATCAGCCAAGTGACTGACTTGATCAGTGGCTCCGGCATCGTGTTCGCTTCCGCGATACTCATTTGCGCCAACGTTTCTTCAAATCGTTCTTGGGCCCGTTGCAATGTCTCGATCGTCAATTGTGTTTCCTTCATGATACTCCTCCTCTTTAGTAAGTGCTTATCTTTACTCTACTACAGAAAAAGGGAGAAACCAATGAATCAATCTGCAGGTAAAAAGGACTGAAAAATTATTCTTCCGCATAAATTTCTTTGGCTAAATTGAATGCCGACCATGCTTTAGGCCATCCGGCATAGAAAGCCAAGTGTGTGATCAATTCAACGATCTCTGCTTGAGTCACACCATTTTCTTTGGCGATTCGTAAATGAGCTTCTAATTGAGGCACACCTTGTGTCAAAAGGCTGGCAACAGTGATCAAACTGCGATCTCTGGCGGACAATTCTTGTTCTCTAGACCACACTTCTCCGAATAATACGTCATCATTCAATGCCGCAAACTGAGGGGCGAAGTCACCTAACCGTTCGCTTCCTGCTGTTTGTTTTTTCATTCTCATTGCCTCCTTATTTTTGTAACTGCTGATAGTCTTCCTCCGCCACAGCTTCGAGCCATTCAGGCGTTCCGGCAGTAATAGCCAGATGTTCAAACCAACTATCTTTTGCTGCGCCATGCCAATGCTTGATGCCATCATGGGTGACGACAATATCTCCTGCTGTCAAAAATTGGGCTGGTTTTCCTTCTTCTTGATACCAGCCTTCACCGCCAGTAATCAGCAAAATCTGATAACCATCATGATGAATATGCCAATTGTTGCGGCAACCTGGCTCAAAAGTTACATTCCCAACGCCAACATTGACCGAGGGGTCTGCAACTAAAGTGTTTAAATAGCTTTGTCCAACAAAGTATTGGGCATACGCTTCATTTTTTGCGCCACTTGGGAAAATCACGCCATCTTTTACCTCTTCAAATTTTGCCATTGCTTGTCTCCTCCTTGCATACCTCTTTGTCTGATACCATTGTGCCATTTTGTCAGCTTTCACAATCAATAAAGCGGCAATCCTTTCAATAACTTACAAGTTCATGTTACTGCTTGATCCACATAACGTCCAATACTTGTTAAGCTGATTTCTATGCTTGCAAAGCATGCTTGAATTTCTTCAAAAATGTTTGGACTGTCGGCGCCAAAATCGTCTCTTTCCTCCATACCAGAACACAGTTCGTTTCCAGAGGTGGCGAAAAGGGGATGAATTTTGTTTGGTTTTCTCGATGATGAATCGCTCCAGCAATTGCTAAAGCAGCAGCAACATTGTTTTCGACCAATAAAAGGACATTAAAAATCAAATTGTATCTCCCGACGATCGTCAACTCTTCTTCAACGAACCCGCCCCACGTGCAAAACATTTCCAAAACTTCTTTACGACTCGAACAAATCAACGGTGTGGTGAGGATGTCTGCAGGTGAGATACTGCTTTGATCAGCCAACGGGTGTTCATTTGCAACAAAAAGCCCCCAGACTTCTTTCTTAGGCAATGTCAGCCGATTGTATTGATCCGTCGTTGCAGGATCAATCAAAATCGCCACATCAAGCAAGCCTTTATCAAGTTTTTCCAGAATATCATTACTAGTTCCGCTAAAAATAGTAAAAGACACTTGGGGGTGATCAGTAACCATTTCTTCGATGATTTGTGTGAGCAAATAGGAGTTTTCCGCTTCCACACAACCAATCGCAATTTGTCCATTCAGAATCGTCTCCTGATAATTGAACAATTCTTGTTCTGTTTTCTGATTCAATTCAAGAATTTCTTCTGCGCGCTTTTTTAAAAACAGACCTGCTTCTGTTAAATAAAGTTTCTTATTTTGGCGCACAAACAATTCTGTGTGCAAACGCTCTTCAAACTCTCGAATTTGTCTGCTTAAAGTGGGTTGCGTAATGTTCAGCTTTTTAGCTGCTTGGGTAATATTTTGTTCCTCGGCTATTGCTAGAAAATACTTTAATACACGAGTTTCCATCGAAAACTCCTTTCTTCTATGACACAACATTTTTCCTACTGTTATCTCAGATTTTCGGGAAAAGAACGCATCCTTATTTATCTGTAACAACGAATACTAGGTTTATTCTACCACCTAACTAGAAATTCTTGACCGCTATTCGTTTGGTTCATCCAAACAAAAAGGCCCTTCATTCACTGAAGAGAACGAAGGAACCGATAGAATTGATTTTCAGTTGTTTCTAAAGGACGTTTTTATTACAAGCGAATCGGTGTAGCAGTCTTTTGCAGAACATTGTTTAGCGCTTCAATATTTGTACGTCCTTGGGTCTGCAGCCACTCTTTCGCCGCACCTTCTCCCTGAGTCACAAAAGGCTCTACACCGTTTGCCCAGGTTGCTCGTCCACAAAGTACGCCATTGAATTTTGAGCCGGATGTTTTGGCAAACTTCAACGTTTCTTGGAATAACTTAGCTGAAACCCCTGCACTCAAGAAAATATAGGGCAGATCCGTCGTTTCCGCTTGCTCTTTGAAATAAACCGCCGCTTCTTCTTTAGTATAAGCAGCTTCCTCCGCATAGCCCTCTACATAGTTCATATTCACAGGGACTTCCACTTTTAAGACATCAACGCCATAGTATGCTTGCGAAAATTCTCGCATCATATCGTTTACTTTATGAGGTTTTTTCAAAGCATATTCTTTCGAAGTGGTGTCTGGGATAGCAGCATCATAAGAAACCAGTTCTAAGAAAAATGGTAGATTTTCAGCAAGGCATTCCGAACCAATCCGTTCGATAAATGCCTTCTTTTGATCATTGATCTCGTCAGGTTCGTCCACATCATAATAGAGCAAAAACTTACAAGCATCCGCGCCATTTTCTTTTAGCCGTTTCACAGACCAGTTGGACAAAAGATCAGGCAAACGACCCGGAGTTGAAGCATCATAACCGGTTTTCTCATAGGCTAACAATAATCCAGCTTGTTCATCCCGAACTTGGGCTGCTGGCAATCCGTACTCTGGATCTAGTAAAATTGCTGAGGCATAAGGCGTCAACTCGGCTGACACGATTTTTTTGAAGGCACTGATTTGCTCTGTCGTGACTGAATGGTCTTGGAATCTGCCAATCATTTTTTTCAAAGCCCCTCGTTGATCAATGGCTAAAGCACTAATAATGCCATTTTCATTACATAGCTGTTGGATATATGCTTGCTTATTTGATAATGTCATGCTTTCACTACTTCCTTTTTTAGTTTTCTGCCAGTTTTCCATTTAAAATTTCGGCAATTTCATCAGGAGACTGTGCTTGCTTCAAACAATTTGTCACCTCTTTATGCATCAAAAGCCGTGCCACTTGAGACAATAGTTTCAAATGAGTCGTTCCCGCTTCTGAATCAGGTATAAAAAGAGCAATAATAAAATCAGTTCCTTCCCCATCCAAACTTTTCCAATCGATTTTGCTATTTAATTGGACGATGATGACATTGGCTTCTTCGATACTGTGATCTTTCGCATGAGGGATAGCAAATCCATCCATCATCCCCGTTGTACTCTCCTCTTCTCTTGTTAGCAATTTTCTATAAACAGCAGCTTGATCACTGCTGATGCCTAGAGTAACTGCTTGTGCTGCAAGGAAGGTCATTATTTCGTCTTGTGTCACAAAATCTCGCTTCATAAAAATGTGGTCTGTTTTGATCAACGTCATTTGTCTTCCTCTTTTCTATTCTTTCGCTGTTTCTTTCCATTCATCAGCTGAAACTTCTGCTTCACGTTTTTGTACACTGCGTTTTTGGATGAACCCTAAAATCACTCCACCTATGATCGAGCCAAGTAAAATCGAACCTACCCAAGCAATTTTCCCCGTGACAACCGGCAATACTAAGAAGCCGCCATGAGGAGCAGGAACTTGGACTCCAAACATATAGGTCAAAACCGCTGCGATCGATGAACCCAACATCATCGTAGGCAGAACACGCAGAGGATCTTTGGCTGCAAAGGGAATCGCCCCTTCAGTAATATGCGTTGATCCTAAAATAAAGTTGACTAGCCCTGCATTGCGGTCGTTCGTATCAAAATATTTCCCAAAAAATAAGACAGCAAATCCCGTAATCAATGGTGGCGCGATACATGCCGCAGAAACACCTGCCATAAAGGTATGGTTTCCTTGAGCTAACAATGCCGTTCCCGTAACGTAAGCGGCTTTATTGACGGGACCGCCCATATCAAATGCGGACATACAGCCAACAATGATGCCTAAAATCAATGGATTCGAATTCTGGAATCCTGCCAAGAAATCCATCATACCTTGATTGATCGCCTCCATCGGGCTTGCTAACAAAGACATCACCACACCAATGACTAAAACACCAATCACTGGATATAAGAAAATAGCCTTCAATCCATCTAATTGTTTCGGTAATCCTTTCATGACTTTTTGCAAGAACAGAATAAAGTACCCAGCTAAGAATCCAGCAAAGATCCCGCCTAGAAAACCAGCGCCACCAGCATTGGCCAACAAGCCGCCGACAAATCCCACCACCAAACCAGGTCGTTTAGCAATCCCTTCAGCAATGTAAGCCGCTAAAATAGGGACCATCATTCCCATTGCTGTATCCCCAATACCTTTTAACATCGCTGATGTCGGATTATAGGTGGGATCATTAGGATCAAAAGAGTAGACACCCCAGATTGCGAATGAGACGGCGATGATCACGCCCCCTGCTACGACAAATGGCAGCATATGAGAAACACCATTCATCAGATTTTTATAAATACTATGTCCGATTCCAGCAGCCATTCCCCCATCTGCTTGCTCCAATGCATCGACCGTCTTGTTTTCTGCAATCAGCGACCCTCTCAATGCTTCTTCAATTAGCTGATCGGCATCTTTGATTCCTTTGCTGACCGGAACATTGATCACGCGTTTTCCCGCAAAACGTTCCGCTTGGACATCTTTATCTGCAGCAATAATGACCGCATCCGCATTTTTTATCTCTTCTGGCGTTAACTGGTTTTCTATCCCCACTTGTCCATGAGTCTCTACTTTAATAGCTATTCCTTTGCGTTTGGCGGCTTGTTCCAACGCTTCTTGTGCCATATAGGTATGGGCGATCCCAGTGGGACAGCCCGTTGCAGCAACAATCTTGTAAGTTGTCATTTTTTATTCGCTCCTTCTTTTGATTTCAATTTGTTCTTCCAACTCTGCAACATCCGAAAAATCAGTTAATCCCTTACGAAAAGCGGTTGAACTGCCAGCAGCTAATCCTTTCTTCAAATTGACATCCAGCGGCTCACCTGTTAAATACCCTGCAAGAAATGTTCCTAGCAACGTATCTCCGGCACATGCTGTATTCACTACTTTGCCTTTAGGAGAGTTTCCAGAGTAGACCGTATCTTTTGTCAAAAGAAGGCCGCCTTCTCCTCCCAAAGAGAGCAGCACATTTTGCGCACCACTAGCCACCAATCGTTTTGCGTAGTCGATATAGCCTTTGCGATCATTGATTTCGGTCTGATACCATGCTTGCAGCTCTTCTTCATTGGGCTTTAACAAGAAGGGCTGATAAGGCAGACATTCCAACACCTCTGAATAACTTGAATCAATAATCAGATTCACTTGCTTTTCAAAGCAAATACGACTGATTGCTATAAGAATTTTGGGCGAGACACCTTGTGGCATACTCCCAGATACACAAAGATAGTCACCAGCTTGCAAATGTCTAACTTGGTCTAGCAAAAGATTGATCTGCTTTTTTGAAATTTCAGGTCCCTTATTCACAAGTTTGTACTCCTTATTATCGCGATTTACATGCGTAAAAACGTTGATTCGCGTAAATCCCGGAACGGGAATAAAATCGGTCTGAATCGCTTGTTGATGCAAGTAGTCCTCAATATAATTACCAGTAAAACCAGCTTTGAACCCTAATGCTGTACTATCGATACCAAGTTTTTTCATGATCAATGAGACATTGACCCCTTTTCCATTGGCTTGGATATCATCATCCTTTGTGCGATTCACTTGAAATGGTTTCATCTCATCTGTTTCGATAAAAAGATCGATCGCTAGATTTAACGTACATGTATAAACAGCCATTTGCGCCCCTCCTTTCCTACAAACCTATTATGGATCACCACTTGATGTAAATGTTTTCATAAATAAACAAAACCGCTGAAAACTTTTACAAGAAATACTTCATGACCTTGAAGTAGGTGAATCTTTCGATTTACAATAAAGACTAGCTGAAGGGAGGCAGAACATGGATACAAAATTAAGTGAGTCAGAGCAATACCTGTGGGATTTTATCCAAAGTCATATCCTTGAGATTCCGTCTTGCTCCATTATAAAATTAAGTGAATATGCAAACGTTTCAACGGCGACTGTTGTTCGTACCATGAAGAAAAAAGGATACGAGGGGTTTACTGCTTTCAAGCACTCACTAAAAGAAAAAGATAATACCAATATCAATTTTGCAGCGCTTGATAAGGTGGACGAAGGGATAAAGACGGCGATTCTAAAGAATGAACAAGAAGTGATCCGCACGATCAATATGGTGGAAAGCGGCAATATCGAAGACGCGATCCAACGAATCAAAGCTGCTAGACGAATCATGATTTTTGCTCGTGGATTTTCTGAACTGATTGCTCAAGAAATGATGGTCAAATTTCAGCTTACTGGCAAATACTGTGAGATGCATACCGATCCCAACATCATTAAGAACATCAGTAAGAAACTATCAAAGGAAGATATCGTGATCTTCGTTTCTTTAAATGGTGAAACCAAAGAATTGATCACCGCAGCTGAAAACTGTTATGAAGCGGAGATCGGTACCATTCTGCTGACAGCCAATCGGCACTCTAGCTTAATGGCGCATATCGAAATTCCTTTTGTTGGCTTCAAATCAGAAGGCTCCTTCTTTCCAGACTATGAAGTTCGTTCAAGACTGCCCCTCTCGATCCTTGCTAGAATCTTGCTCGACGCGTATGCGCTGCGGACTGCAGAATCAAAGAGGCACTGATATCTTGAGAAAATCATAACCGGTAAGGAAGCTGTAGTTGATTTGAGATTTTTCAAAATGAAGTGATTCACGCTGAACGCATTGTTTTTGCAGTTATTCATATAGAATTCGATACTCGTCAAACGATGGGGTTCTTTGATTTTTATCCAGTTAAATTTGCTTATATTTTTTTCGTCAAAAAATGATCATCCGAAAAAAATCTTTCGATTTGATAAAGCGGTTCGTAACCGTCTATCTGATCGAAAGATTTTTTTGAACTGTTTGCGTATAGAAATGCTTCTTTTATTCTGCCTCCTGCCTACGGTCGGTACGAAACGTCTGGCATTAGGAGTCAGCAGCTTTACTGGATAACTTAACTCGAATAACTAAAACCTAAAACTTAGTAGAATGTTTCATCGTATGCATGAATTTAACCCAACAACTACGACTATCACCAGCCCGCTCTTGCTTAATCCAAATCAATTGGTTGAATAAAATCAACTTGCCATTTCCCCTCTTTTTCAGAATAGTTAAAATACCATAGTTGAGAAAAAGATTGTTTTCGATGTTTCTTTCCTGAGAGGATCTGCTTACTCACCCGGTCTTCCACATAATCGCAGCAACTGAAATCAATCCGAATGGAGAAGCTGTCTGCACGAAGTTGTCGATAATTTTCCACTTGATGTAGGATGACTTTCTTTGTATGATTTTTTATACCATCCTCTTTATTCTGTTGCAATACTTGACTGTGTTCCAACAATAGTTTGTCAGTATAGTGTCTGCTTGCTTTTTCAAGTGCTTCTTGATCCCAAGCGGTTTGGATCGCAAAAAAAGTCTGTTGGATTTCGTCAAGCAGTTTTTTCTTTTCCTTTTTATTACCAGGAATTTGAGCGAATAAATCATTCCTTCTGGTTCGTTGGTCTTTTTTTCGTTTAACCAAAGAGAGAATCGCGGCTCCGCCTACTGACGCCCCAACCAAAACATAATTTTCTATAACTGATGATGAACCATAGGGGCTATAATATCCATACCCTCGTCTTCCCCAAGAAGCTCTGGAATAATGATCCGAATAGTCATCAAATGTAGTGACACCGCCAAAGCCGCCACCGGATCCGCCACGACTGGTCGAACCACCGCCGTGTCCCCCAGCAACTGCCATTCCCTGCACTGGCAGAGCAAATAAAAAGAATAAACTGAGTAAAAAAGCCATAAAGTAGTGTTTCTTCATTGAATACCCTCTTTTGTCTGACTCAGAAAGCCCGACAATTTTTTCAAAATCTTTTTCATGCCATTCAGTTCCAAGTGTTCTTCATCTTAGCACTGTTTAACGATTGGCAAGCTGAATAAATGCATTTTTCAATGATTCATTCGCTGTCTCTTTAAAATACAGATAATTGTTTTGATTTCCTTGATTTTGTTGTGTGATTAGAACTTTTGGCTGCTTTTGCTGGAAGCCAAAGAAATAGAGATGCCCTCCAGCTGGTGTAGCATGGTCGATGTCCGAATAGATTGCCACGATCTGAAAATCGGCTTGTCCCTCACCATTTTCTGACCACTCCACCGAGACGGGCGTTTGATTAATGACGGTTGTCCATTTACCATCAAAAATATCTTGAGGTACTTGGAGACCATAGTAATTTGCTTGCACATGGTCGTCATAGCTTCGATATTGCTGCCCCATTTCTTGTCCCCAGCTCTGCATAAACGTCGCAAGCTCTGCAGTCTTGGAATCATCCCACAAAACGTGTGTCACTGGTTGATTGGTTTGTGCTTGATTGGAGGAAGTTTTGGTTTGAGCAACGAGTGACGCACTTTGATCTTTTGTCGATTGGCGCTCGGATGACTCAGTCGTATTTAGTTTAGTTGCTTCGGTACTCGTAGATTTAGAAGCTTGAGCTGTACTTGATTGGGTGGTACTTGATTTAGTCGTGCTTGTTTCAGTTATTGCAGCTTTTGCTGGAGTAGATGTTTCTGGCTTGTTTGTTGAACAGCCACCCAAAAGAAGCAGTAGACCCATCGTTGTTACTAGAACTTTTTTCACTTGTAAGACCTCTCTTATAGAGTATTTAGTGTACACATAGTAGCAGACAACAGGCAAAATGGTTACTAAATTTTTGAAGAATTATTTCTCACGACTTCCTCATACATGAGATTGATAAATAACATCACATTGCATTGGTATGAGTTTAGAATCATTACAGCTGCTTTTTGAACTATAAAAATAAAAGAACGATTTAGAGTATTTCTATGAGTAGCGTTTAATACTTTGTTTTTTCTTCTCAATCCGTCTTAAAATGTTTGAAAAAAGACAAAATACTCGTTTGTTCTTTACGATTTAACGTACGACTTTTCTGGTACCTTTGGTCGACTATCAACTTTCTTACCAGCTCCGCAAAAATAGCCCAACCATCTACTTAAGATGATTGGACCTTGGTGCCAATTGTCTTTTTGAACGACTTCGTTCTCAATTCTTTTGTAATTTTTAATGCTTAACTATTTTCTTCATATAGAGAAGCTCCATTAGTCGCAATCACCTGTTTGTACCAGTAAAAGCTGTCCTTTTTAAACCGGTCATAAGTGCCGTTTCCTTCATCATCCGCATCCACATAGATAAATCCATATCGTTTTGACATTTGAGAAGTCGACGCACTTACTAAGTCAATACATCCCCACGTAGTATAACCCATTACTTCAACGCCTTCTCTGATGGCTTCATTGACCGCTTTAAAATGGTCTTCAAAATACTTTATGCGATAATCATCATGCACTTTTCCATCTTCAAACGCATCAAAAGCACCAATCCCGCTTTCAACAATGAACAGAGGCATTCTATAACGATCGTACATGTCGATTAATGCAATTTTCAATCCTGTTGGATCTACTTGCCAACCCCAATCACTCGTATCAAGATAGGGGTTCTTCACGCTGGTGACTAAATTTCCGCCAACTTTTTCCCGATCTTCTTCATCTTCTGTTTTAATCATAGACATGTAGTAGCTAAAAGAGACAAAGTCCACTGTGTGTTGCTGAATGATCTCCTCATCCCCTTCCAACATTTCAATAGTAAAATTATTCTCTCTCCAATAATTTTTGACAAAAGTTGGATACGTTCCAAAAACCTGCACATCAGAAAAAAAGTAGTTCTCCCGATTATGTTGTTGGGCTAGCATCACGTCCACTGGATTTGAGGTTAACGGATAAGCTAAAGCTCTTGTAACCATGCACCCCACCTGCGCATTAGGAATGATTTGATGGGCATATTTAGTCGCTAGGGAACTAGCTACAAACTGATGATGTAGCGCTTGATAAATGGCCTCTTCAGCTTCTTTTTTTGTTTTGTACTTTTCTTCCACCACTCCCATCGTAGTGAAGGGATGTCTAAAGACGCTATCGATTTCATTGAAAGTCAGCCAATTGGTCACGTAATGTCCAAAATTTTCAAAACAAGTTTTACTAAATCGAACAAACATGTCGATCACCTCTCGGGAAACCCAGCCGTCATATTCATTGACTAAATATAATGGCATTTCATAATGAGACAATGTGACTAGAGGTTCAATCCCATTCTTCTTCATCTCTTTGAATAAGCCCACGTAAAAATCGATCCCAGCTTGATTCGGTTCACTTTCAATACCTTTTGGATATAATCTTGTCCATGCGATAGATACCCTTAAGCATTTCAGGCCCATTTCTTTAAATAATGCCAGGTCTTCTTTGTAACGATGATAAAAATCGATTCCTCGTCTTTTCGGAAATAACTTATCGTTTTTTGACTGCATGGCTTCCTCGATTTGTTCAGGAGACACGTGCCATTGACTGATATAATCTGTCCTATCTACATCGGGTTTGTACATTGCGACATCTGCTACCGACATCCCTTTTCCATCAACGTTCCAGGCCCCTTCTACTTGATTCGCTGCAATTGCTCCGCCCCAAAGAAAGTTCTTAGGAAAATAGCTTTTATTCATTCGATTACCTCTTTCAGATTGTTGTTTTTATGCTAACATTTCTGTTTGTATCGTTTTTTTTCCAGTGAAAGTTTGGATGATTTTACCCTTAGAGTCGATAATGTCTACCTCATCAAGATCATCCAAATTGGTTACTACAAGGATCGTGGTTGGATCATAGCCTTCAGACTGGATGCCTTCAATATCCACACTTCCGATTCTTTGCCCCTTTTGGATGTCATCGCCTGCTTTAACAGCTAAATCAAAATAGTTGCCGTTTAATTCAACGGTATTGATGCCAAATATGAATCAATACTTCTACACCAGATGTTGACTTTAATCCAATCGCATGTTTTGTAGGAAAAACCAGTTCGACCTTTCCACTAAATGGTGCTTTAATTACGCCATCAGTTGGTATTACAGCAAATCCGTCACCCATCGTTTTTTCTGAAAACACTGGATCGTTGACTTTTTCTAACTCAATCACTTCCCCATCCAATGGTAAACTGATTGTATTGACTTGACCTTCTGTTTCTTCATTACTTGATGAAGATTCTTCTCCCAGTCCAAAAGCAAAAGTTAAAATTGCTGACAGGAAGAAAGCAAGAGCGATTCCGATGAGGTAATAAACAAAGGTATCACCCAAAAAGGCTGGTAACGTTGTTAATGCTGGAAAAACATAGACAATCGCCTTTGTCTGCATTGCTCCCATGAAAGCTCCAGCAATTCCACCTGCGATTGTTTGGGCAATCAATGGTTTTTTATATTTTACCGACAAGCCATAGACGATGGGTTCAGTTATCCCACCAAGTAAAGCTGGTACAATCGCAGATAGCGAGAGCACTTTAACATTTTTATCTTTGCTTCTTAAAAATACGCCTAACGCCACACCTGCACTTGCAAAAGTGGCAGCCGCAACCATAGGTCGAATAACGTCATAACCATAGACTGCAAGATTATTGATCATGATTGGCACAACACCCCAATGAATGCCAATCATTACCAAGAAAGTCCATCCTGCCCCAATAATCAAACCAGCCAGTAACCCACTGCGGTCACTGATAAAGTTCATAGCGCTTCCAATCCCATCCCCTAATGTAACGCCGATTGGTCCAACAACTAGCACTGTTAGCGGAACCATAATAAGAAGGGCAACCATTGGCAACAAAAAAATTTCTAAACTCTTTGGAATCATTCGCTTTAGCAGCGTTTCTAACTTTGAATAGAGGTAAATGGAAATAATCGCAGGAATGACAGTTCCAGAATACCCCATTAAAATTGCTGGAATACCTAAGAAATCAACCGTTACACCATTTTCTGTGACTAATGCTGTGAAATTAGGCTCTAAAAGTGCTGCTACAATTGCTAATGAAATAAATTGATTTGTTCTAAACACTCTGGCCGCACTAAAAGCCAAAAATAACGGTAAGAAGAAAAATACACTATTGCCGGCTGCTGAAAGAATCTTATAGGTACTTCCATCTGCTGACATAAAATGATATGTCGTTAAAACCACTAACAAGGCTTTAATCATTCCTGCCCCAGCTAAAGGCATAATAATCGGATTAAAAATGGAAGACAGTGTATTAAAGAAGCGGATGAAGATATTTCCAGATCGGTCATCATCTAATGCTTCCGACTCGTCTGATCCCAAGGCGCTTTTAATGTCATAGTTAGCCATGATCGTTTTATAGACATCTTCCACTTCATTTCCAATAACGACTTGGTACTGATTATTTGCTTCGACGACGGACAAGACACCGGGAATCTTCTTAATTTCATCGGTATTTTTTTGTGCAATACTTTCATCTTTTAACTTGAATCTCAATCTAGTGATACAGTGATAAAGACTAATGATATTCTCTGTTCCACCAACATAATCAATAATACTTTTGGAAAGAGCACTATAATTTTTCCCCATTGTTACAACTCCTATCAATTTTGTTTATGTTTGTTATAATACATGTGTAATATACAATTTTTTCAACATATTAAATGAAAATTTCGTTTTTTGGAAACTCTTTCACAGATAGGAGCTAGTATTTATGGGACCCTTAATTATTAGACTATTGACTGTTCTTAACAATGAAACAACTTCTTCTACCTACTACCATATCGCTCAGACACTTTTGAATAACTATAGCATTATCGATAAATCAAGTATCTCTGATATAGCTACTTTATGCACTGTCTCTAAATCAACCATTTCAAAATTTGCTCGTTCCATCGGATTTGAAGATTATTATGAATTAAAAAAATCCTCAACCTTTGCTGAAAATAAATACCATTTCGACTTAAATTACATTTCAAATATTATCAACCCAATTGAAAAAAATGGTTATGATGATTATTTAGATGCCATCATTAAAGATATTAGTGCGTTCAAACAGCAAAGCAACATGAGAAGTATTGATGAGTTAGCAAAATGTCTGACTACCTATAATAAAGTAGGTGCTTTTGGACTGCTATTTTCCGAATCAGCAGCCATTGATTTTCAATACAAATTGGCTTATGCGGGAAAGTTTATTATTACTTATCAAAGTGATCTCAAACAAATCGAATTCATAGAACAAGCCGATGAAGAGACACTATTGATTATTTTTTCTAACTCTGGCGGTTTTTTACAGCGACAACAACTTAGAGATGATATACCCTACAGAAATGTATTTGAAAACACAAAAGCCAAGATTTTCGTAATCACAGCAAATGAAGAGGTTCGTAACTATCGTTTCGTTCATGATGTTATTCTTTTCCCTCATGAGACTATTTTTCAAACCCATTCTTTTATCTATCAAATCATTATGGATATCATCGTTAGTAAATATCGACAGTATCTTGAACCTCCAACAATCTCTCCCAAACAATAATAACCTACGAATGAAATTGACAAAAGAACTGCTAGTGATGAGAAACCTATCACTAGCAGTTCTTTTTGAGGTTTTATTTTTTAATTAGGAAGAAGTAGTCATCTACCATTATTAGCAAATATGCCGGCAATACTTTTCCAATGTATTTCTTCTCAATTGCAACTTCCATCTAACTATTGTCTATAAGGTTTTCTTTCTTAGAAAAATCAATTATCAGCATTTTTGTTATTTAAGTTATCCCGTCATATCATTTTAGTGTTGGGCTTTTCTTGAAACACTTTTCTAATGATTAATATATGCAATTGCACTTCCACTACCAAATTTAATCTCCGGCAACGATCGTTTGTATAAATTCAGCTCTCTTAACGTATCATCTCTTTGAGAGAGTGCACGAAACGCATAGCGTGTCCGTCCGTTTTCGTTTTTCTTCGATTCTGAATATTGAGAGGAGACTTTATATGCAGCAACAACCGCATTATCTGCTCCAGTATTAATCGCTATAATGTAGCGAATCCGATGAATTTTATCACGACCAATTACCCAATTACCTAGCGTACGAGATTTTAAATTATGATCATCACGAAATTTGTCGTCAATCGGATATTCATCTGACTCATCTTTACAAAGTTCAAAAGCATCTCTCACTTTTACTGCTAAGACCAACTCATCCGTTGCTATTTGATTTACAGATATGGGTTGAAATCCATATCGCTCTTCTACCTCTTCCACTAGCATTGGCTTAGAACCATGTCCTTTTACTAAATTCGTCAAAGAGAGTCCTTGAATCAGTTGAGCATAATTAATCAACGCATTTTCACTAGCGTAAGCTTCATTCTCAGTTAATCCATAGCTAAGTATATAACTCAATGGTTGCAGATTCATTCCGTTTATTTCTTGGATAGTTTTTATTTTTAATGTTCTAGCTGATTCATCTTCTTCAAAATAATCAGATTGACTTAACATACTTAGAGCCGCTTGACGATGTGCAAAAATACGGTTACCTTTGCCTTTCCCAATATAAAAAGTCTGGTTGTTTCTAGGATCAACCAAACAATAAACATAGTAAGGATGTTGCTCATCTTTTTGCAACGCAGCTAAAGTAGATGCAGAAAAATGGTTAAGTTCACTCATTTGTTACTCCTCTGTTTTACTATTTTTTCTTTCGTGGAGAAAACACCCTCACTTATGATAAGGCGCGCCTGTATTGATGCGAAAAGCACGATAGATTTGTTCGACTAGAATCAGTTTCATCAACTGATGGGGATAGGTCATTTTGCCGAAAGAGATTTGGGTGTCGCTGCGCTGCATCACTTCTTGGCTGAGACCTAAGGAGCCGCCGATTACGAAGACTAGTTGGCTTTTGCCTTGGATTCCTAATTGCTCGATCTGCTGGGCAAAAGCTTCACTGGTGGGATTTTTGCCTTCAATCGCTAATGCAAAGACGTATTCCTGGTCTTTGATCTTTGCCAAGATTTTCTTACCTTCTTTTTCTTTCACTTGAAGCATTTCAGCTTCACTCATGCTTTCAGGAGCTTTTTCATCAGGAACTTCCACGAATTGGATTTTGCAATAAGTGCCTAATCGTTTCACGTATTCATTGATTCCTTGAATCAGATATTTCTCTTTTAATTTGCCTACTGTGACGATTTTAATATTCATAACCACTCACCTTCCGCTATCATTATAATGGAATTTCTTTTCAGAATATATGTCGCCTACCAATTTTTTCTTCTATAGTACCATTGGTACCACGAATCGTTTCAAGTGACTCTTTTCTTACTAAAAAAATGATTGGTAGTCTAAAAAAAGAAATTTCATTGTTTTGGTCTAAATCCTCCCTATCTTCTTCATATTTTTTTCAAAATCTCTTAGTAGACTATTGTCAGAAAGAAAGAATATAATAAATACATACAAACAATTCAATAGGGGGAATAACAAATGGTACGAAAAAATGTGACACCAGGAAGAAAACCTTCTTCCGGTTTATTAAAAAAATTAGGTATTGGCATTCTTGGCGGAGTAGTTGGTGGTTTGTTGACCTTCGGCGGACTTTATCTGGCGATGGGCTCTTCTTTGACTTCACCTGGAACGACCGCAACCAGCGGTGTTCAAGATAACAATGGACAGACGAAAGTCTCCAATGTTAAATATGACGTCAACAGCGATGTAACAAAAGCAGTCGAAAAAGTGCAAGGAGCAGTCGTTTCGATCATCAACTTGCAACAAAATAATGCGAATGGCCTCGAAGGGTTATTTGGCTCTGGTCAGCAAGGTGGTCAAGGATCAGGGGCTGAGAATTCAGGCGATGACAGTTCACTAGAAGCTTCTTCTGAAGGAAGTGGCGTGATTTATAAAGTAGATGGTGACAAAGCGTATATCGTTACGAATAACCACGTAGTAGAAGGACAAGATGGTTTGGAAGTCGTTCTCTCTGATGGCACAAAAGTCAAAGCTGAATTAGTCGGAACAGACGCTTACACTGACCTTGCTGTTTTACGCATCTCTTCTGATAAAGTAGACACGGTTGCTTCTTTCGGCGATTCTGATTCACTAAAAGTTGGCGAACCAGCAATTGCGATTGGTTCTCCATTAGGATCTAGCTTTGCAAATTCTGTAACACAAGGGATTGTTTCTTCTCTGAACCGTCAAGTAACGAACCAAAATGAATCTGGTGAAGCAGTCAGCATCAATGCGATTCAAACAGATGCAGCGATCAACCCAGGAAACTCTGGTGGTCCACTGATCAACGTTGAAGGACAAGTGATCGGAATCAACTCTAGCAAGATCGCTAGCACTTCTGAATCAACATCAAGTGTCAGCGTAGAAGGAATGGGCTTCGCGATCCCAAGTAACGACGTTGTCGATATTATCAATCAATTAGAAAAAGACGGCAAAGTTGTTCGTCCAGCATTGGGTATTCGAACAATCAACTTAAGCTCAATCACTTCGCAACAACAAGAACAAATCTTGAAAGTACCATCTTCTGTCACTGACGGAGTAGTCGTATACTCAGTAAATAACGCGACACCAGCTGAACAAGCAGGATTGAAACAATACGATGTCATCACGAAAATCGATGATACAGACATCAGCACAACCACAGATCTACAATCTGCACTGTACAAGCACAAAGTCGGTGATACGATCACAGTGACGTTCTACCGCGGCAAAGAAGAAAAAACAGCCAAAGTCGTTCTATCTGTAGATACTTCGATCAATGAACAATCGACTGACAGCAGCAACTAAATTCAAGTCAAAAAAAGATCTGCCACACAAACAGGACGTGGCAGATCTTTTTTATTATTTTCCAACTGGAAAAGCTTCACCAACAACGGCATCTTGTGGTAATTCAAGAATTCCTTTTTTCAATGGTGCATTTGCTAAGTGCAGTTCACGAGCAGAACAGATCATGCCGTAGCTATCGACGCCACGAAGCGTTCCTGGCCAGATCAATAACCCATCCGGCATCATTGCCCCTGGTTTAGCAACAACGACTTTCAAGCCTTTGCGAATATTGGCAGCACCACAAACGATTTGCAGAACCTCGCCTTCTCCGACTTCTGTTTCCGTTACAGATAAATGATCACTATCTGGATGTGGTTCACATGTTTTGACATAACCCACAACGATTTTCGGCTCTAAATCAATTGCCAATTGCTCCGTAAAGCCAGCTTCTGTGATCAATCGGTTCAAAGTTTCCACTTGTTGTTTCGTCAAAACTACTTGCCCGTTTCCTTCAATGGCAACTGTATCAGAAATGTGAAAGAAGTTCCAACCTACGATCGTACCTTCTTCATTTTTGATTTGAGCGACATTTCCTTTTCGTACAGCCGTTTGTTCCAGCCCTTTATCATCTGCTGTGATCACGATCAAAGTATCGCCCACATATTCTTTGTTGTATGAAAAAATCACTTGTCTTCCTCCTCTTACTTATTCCGCCCATAATCTTAACAAATTTTTGTCTGTTCGTCATGGGAATTTTCTTAGTTTACAATCGCTGCACTTCCCAATCCATAAAAAAACTGCGACAGAAATCAGACCAACAGGCAGCTAGTGAATGAAAAAGCACTCGCTTGCTCTTTTTTCCTGTCTCTGTATCTTCTGTCACAGCTTTGTCTTTTGCTTATTCTTCGCTAGGAGAGACAACCAACACATCACATTTCGCTTCGCGAATAATATAACTCGCTACACTCCCGGTGATAAACCGCTCAACTGCATTCAGTCCGGATTGGCCTACCATGATCAAATCAATCCCATATTTTTCTGGTAACTGTTTGGCCATTGCTTCTTTCGCAGAGCCGTAAGCAATGATCCCTTCGATCAAATCAAAATTAACGGATTTACCATATTGTTTACAGGATTCGATTAATTCTTGGGCAGTATCCTTTTCCTGCTCAATGATCGTTGTATCTAAAGGAGCATATCCCATCATCGTGGGAATCTGCTGATCGATGATATTCGCTACATAGACTTTCCCCTGATTGCGTCGTGCCACTTCAACTGCTTTTTTGAACGCTTCATTGGCTTGGTCGGAGCCATCGACACCTACTAAAATATTTTGATATCTTTGCCCACTCATGTTTTTCACCTCGAAAGTTTAATTTAGACTTGATAAGAAAGATTCGATTTCTGCTTTTGTTTTTCGATCTTTGTTGACTAAACGACCAAGTTCTTTGCCGTCTTCGATCACTACAAGACTTGGAATTCCAAAGATATTCCATTCAACAGCCACATCCATATAAGCATCACGATCAACTTCAACAAATTGAAATTCAGGGAAATCTGCTTCGATCTCAGGCAATTGCGGTTTAATATAACGGCAATCCCCACACCAGTCTGCTGTAAAAAAGAAGACATTCTTTCCTTTTTCGACATATGTTGCCAATTCTTCTAAATTTTTTGGAACAATCACACGCTCACCACTTTCTTTTCTCTAATCAAATTATACACCTTTTAAAACAGGGAACCAACTCACAAGCAAAAGAGCTGTGAACACGCCCATGCTAGTCACTGAAAACAGCACCCTAGTTGTCCCATTTCCTGATTATCGTAAACAGTTACAATAACAGATCAAAAATTGAACCAAATAGGTCTGATCTAGCGTTGAGTCGTATCACAGCTCTTAATTTTTATTTTCCTTCTACAATTGTAGCAACTGTTGATTTATCCAAACCTTTCAAGACTTGGATCACCATTTCTCTCGCAGCATCAAAGTCAGCGATGCTGAATAGTGTTTGATGGGTATGGATATAACGTCCTGGTACACCAATCACAGAACTTGGAATTCCTTCATTGGCCATATGAGCTGCACCAGCATCCGTACCGCCTTTAGACACAAAGTATTGGTAAGGGATATTGTTTGTTTCTGCTGTGTCCAGCAAGAATTCTTTCATCCGAGGCAACATGATCATTCCTGGATCATAGATACGCATCAGTGTACCTTCACCTAAATGCCCAAAAGTCCCATTCTTCGTCACTGTATCATCAGCTGGTGAACAGTCAACAGCGAAGAATAGATCTGGTTGGAATTTCGTGACAGAAGGTTTTGAACCACGTAAGCCAACTTCTTCTTGCACATTGGCACCAGCAATCAATGTATGACCCAGTTGTTCTTCTTTCAATGCTTCCAATGCTTCTAATACAACCGTACAGCCATAACGATTATCCCAAGCTTTTGAAATAATGTTTTTGCCATTCGCTGTCTTGATTGTTTCTACTTGAGGTACGATGGTGTCACCTGGTCGTACGCCAAAACTTTCCGCTTCTTCTTTAGAATCAAAACCAGCATCGAACAGAATGTCCGTTACTTCAACTGCTTTTTGTCCAGCTGTTCCACGTAGTAAATGTGGGGGCACTGATGAAGAAATACATGGATAGTTGCCTTTCGCAGTTTTTAAAGTGAAGCGTTGTGCTGAAACGACATAAGGGTTCCAACCGCCAAGAGGTGTCACTTTAAATAACCCGCGTTCGGTGATTTGTGTCAACATGAATCCAACTTCGTCCATATGAGCAGCTAGCATCACGCGTGGTGCATCTGCATCTGAATGATGACGTAATCCGAAGATCCCGCCAAGTCCATCTTGTTGGATTTCGTCCACTAATGGAGTCATCGCTTCCCGCATATAAGCCCGAACATCCTGTTCAAATCCACTAGTTCCTTGCAATTCTGTTAATTCTTTGATTCGTTGAAACGTTTTTTCTTCCATACTTTTTTCGGCTTGAATCGAAACAAGCCTTCCCTCCTCTTGCAAATCTATATTTATTATAACGCAAATTACTCATTCTGGTTCTTTTCTTATAGAAAAATTCTAAACTATGGTAAAATAATCTAAACAGACAAAAGGATTTCCGTTTATTCCTTAACAGGATAGGAGAAGTCTTCAAGGAGGCACAACATTTATGATCAATGAACGTCCATTCAATTATTTTAAAAACGGCCTGGCCATCGGCGTGGGTGTCGGTTTTGCAGGCGGGATCTTCTCGACATTATGGATGAAGAAAAAACAATCGATGAATGCAGATGACGTCCTCGATCAAATCAAAGCAGCATTTTTAAAAGAAGGTCCGATCGAAGGTTCCTGGATCAATTTTGAGAAGCAACCACTTCGTAAATTTGCAGTGACATCTCAAGGATATACCGGCGGTATTACTCGGACCGAAGACGGACAACTGATCACTTACGAATTTTTAGCAGATGCGAAAACAGGAACTGTTTTGGATATTCAACGATCGATCATTGATTAATACGCATTGCTATACAACAGACGCTCAATGATTCAAAATCATAAAATAGTCGAACATCGCTAGATGATTTTTCTTGTCGTTCTTTATGAACAACAGTGATCATCTTGAGTTGTCCGACTATTTTTTAGTTGCAGCAATCTTTTTGGGACGTTTATTTGCATGAAGCAACGTTGCTAAGTCTAGTAATAAAACATTGGCTAACACAGGATTGGCTTTCTCGCGATACGCTGCGGCGCCACTTTCAAACAATACTGCTAGACGATCTTCTACAACAACGATTTGTTCCAAATACGGTGGAAATTTGATTCGTTTTAGGATCCGGCTAGGGGAGTCCCGCTCGAACACTAAGAGTTCCGAGGTATAAGGACCATAAGAACGACTGGCTAAGAGATAATGGCCATAAAAAGCCACACCTTGAATCTTATCAGATGTTTTTCTGCTCATTGTCACGGTTGGTTGGATTTTGTCTTTGCGGCGAATTGCTGTTTTCATTTCAGCTATCGTCGGCAATAGATAGAAAGTCAACTGTCCTTCACCTTTTAATGTGAAGTTGCCAGATACCAGTTGATCATTGTTTTGAGTCAAATACGATGCTTGTGGAATCTCTAAGAGATCAGTTGTCAGCCAATAAGTGATTGGCTGTCCCGTCGCTTCAGATGTATCTGCTAAGATATCGATCAAACGTAAAGCGGCTACTCGTCCAGTAGCAGATCCTGTGATTGTCAACCATAAAAGTTCCCGTTTTGTATCATATACTAAGCCCCCTACATGTGGCCGTTTAGGTAAAATCAGCAGTTTGATCGGCTGTCCTGTTTCTCTATCCAGTACATGAATAATAGAATGATGCTGATGGTCATAGCAGTAGGCAGAAATAAACACAAAATCTTGAGAAAAAGCCAACCCTTGCGGCGTCATCCATTGACAAACCTCATTTTCGCCGGTTTCCGGCACCACCATTCTTGTTTCTGTTAATCCAGGAATGTTATATTGTTTTGCTTCAGCCTTTTCCCAAGCTGCTTGAACAATAGGATACCGTTTTAAATTTTTTTCAATATCCTGATGTATCCGTTGCTGCTTCCAATGCTTAAACTTTAGGACATAGTAAACAAGGAGGCCAATGACCAGCAACACTAAGATCATTATTGCTACCCGCTGTGTCATTTTTTTGCCTCCTTGGTCTATTCGATCAATCGTACATATACCGCTATTAATTACCGTAACTACATGTTTCTTTTACTAGCGTTTCTTTATAGGATCTTTCATAATCTCATTTATAGTAACATTAAGAATCCCTTATTCTACTATCGTCACTTCCACATCAATATTGCCTCTTGTTGCTTTAGAGTATGGGCAAAATGCGTGGGCTTCTTCTGCGATTTTCTCTGCTTGGTCCTTCTCAAGTCCTGGCAAAGAAACTTCTAAAACAACCCCGATTTGGTAGCCCCCATCTTCTAATTGAAATAAAGATACCCGTGCTTTGACTTCAGAATCAGACTCAAGATTATTTTCTTCCAGCATGTGTTGAACCGCGCCGTTGAAGCAAGATGCGTATCCAGCCGCAAAAAGTTGTTCCGGATTTGTCCCTTCACTATGGATTCCTGGGCGGTCGATCTTCATGTGCATACTTCCGTTTGGTGCCTCAACCTCGCCATCACGGCCTCCACGATTGATCATTGCTGTTTCGTACATTTTTTTCATTGAGATCATCCTTTCTTTCGTCGTTCTATACTAAGTGTAACGAGTATTTTTTAATCTGACAAAGGTAATGCTTGCATTCGGCGACATCAGTTAGACAACATCGATGATCAGTGATAGAAGCAGTTTGTCCATACAAAAAAAGAAGCAGCGAAAAGCTGCTCCTTAAGATAATAGGTAAAATTGCTGATATGTTTGACGATTAACCTCTTGAACGTCCCAAGAAAAATGATACTACAGCAACAACGATGATCGCACCAATGATAGAAGGAATCAAAGCCATTCCTGCTAATTGAGGACCCCAGCTACCTAACAATGCTTGTCCAATTGCTGAACCAACTAAACCTGCAACGATGTTAGCGATCCATCCCATTGATCCACCTTTATTTGTAATTGCTCCGGCAATCAAACCGATAATAGCTCCTACGATTAATACCCATAACCAATGCATAATTTTCTCCTTCTTTCTGTGAAATATTTATTACACATATTATGTTACGCTTCTTCTTAAAAATACACAAAAATTTTGCTCTTAAAAAAACAAAAAAAATTTAAAACGTTGTTATATTAAGGATAAATCAACTTTTTTGGAATCGTTAACACTCACTGCAAGAGGTCAAAAAAACTGCCGCAGCTCTTTGAAATCGTTTTGATCAGCAAAAAGTTATTTTCTGATAAAGGGTACCTAGACTATGTACGATTTTCTTTCATTGTCTGCTTTCAACCGTCATCTTCCCTATGAATAAAAGCAATCAAAGAAACCTGATTGTCGTACACACCTCATTCACTACATCCTTCTGATGAAACATCAAAACAATTGGCATTCCTTTGATTCTGCCTTTTGTATTTGAAACCTGCTCCCCCTCACTGTGTAAAAGGATTATGAGAAAAAGCAGCGATAGAAGTGAGCGTATGCAATAGCGAGTAAAGTAAAATATAAATTGTTCGGATTGTACCCCGACCTTTTTTCTTAATGTTTTTCATTTCTCGCTTCTCCCCTCTGCTTATTGGACAGTCTTCGCGATTGTGAAGTCACATAAAAAAGCAACTTTGCCCAGCGTTCAATGCTAGACAAAGTTGCTTTTTTATTTTGTTTTTGAAAAGTCTTTCTTTGAAAGATAGACAGCAGTAAGGATGCCTACTAAGACAGCTAACCCAAAAACTAGAATCGTTCCTATCGTGTTATCCTTCCCAGGCAGTCCGCCAGTGTTGATCCCCCAAAGTCCAGCAATCAATGATGGCACTGCAACCACTAATGCTGCTGAATCTAAATATTTCATCAAATGGTTCAAATTATTGTCCATCATATCCGAGAATAGACCACCGATGGTTTCCAATAAATCGCGATAGATCGTGACAAGCTTGTTGGCAAATTTCTGTCGCAGTTTAATGTCGTAAACTAACGATTCATTATCTAATTTGTCTAAAAACTCTTTTCGTTCCATCAAGTGATTCACTGTAAGATTCTGATCTTTCAATGTGTGATCCAAATAAACCATATCTCGTTCTGTGTCTGCCAGATTAAATAGTTCATTATTTTCGGTTGTTTTACGGGCAGCCGCATCCAATTGGTCGATTTGCTTTTTAATCTCTTTCAACCCATTGATATAGTGGGTATAGATCATTAATGTGGCAAAAGCAATGATATCCTCAAAATGTCGAAGCTCATTTCCATGTTTCTCGATCAATCGCTCAACGAGATTCGATTCTCTAGAGACATAGGTGATCATCAATCCTTTGGAAAGAATAAATGTGACAGGTTCAAGGCGTTTTTCAATGCGTTCTTGATGATTTGAAGAAAGATCGATCAATGTATAAAGAAACGGATTGTTTAATTTAGTGTCTCGTAAATGTTCTAATCGAGAAACTTCCTCTGGTTCATCGGAGCCAATAAAAATATCTTCCGGTAAATCAAAAAGTGCCAGCAACTCTTTTTTTTCTTCTTCATTTCCATGTTTGACTACCAACCAATTATAGTCTTCTTCGGATGATTCTCTGATTTGGTTCTTTTCGATTTTATAGTACGAATACATTTTGCCTCTCTCCTTTAACTCCTTCACTTCTCTTCAACTATCTAATGGCGACTGCTTTTTGTCAAGAAAAAGCGCTATTTCAACGGTTTTTATTAATACGGAAATAAAGCAAGCGTTTGATTAGACCATTCTAAATAAACGTGAGAGAATATTTTTGGGCCCAATAAAAATCATTTTAGAGGAGGACAACTATGTTTCTACATCAGAAAGAACTACAGTTCGAAGCAAAACCAGACAAACCAAATCCATTAATTGCGAAGTATCTTCAAGAATTGATCGGTGGCCAGTATGGCGAAATGAGTGTAGCAATGCAGTATCTCTTCCAAGGTTGGAGCTGCCGTGGAGAAGAAAAGTACAAAGATATGTTGATGGACATTGCGACAGAAGAAATTGGACACGTTGAAATGCTTGCTACAATGGTTGCTCGTTTATTAGAAGGTGCACCGGTAGAAGATCAAGAAGCCGCAATGAAAAAAGACCCAGCAATTGGCGCAATTATCTCTGGAATGAATCCACAACATGCGATCGTTGCTGGCTTAGGACCACGTCCAGCTGACAGTGTCGGTAATCCATGGAGTGGCGCTTACATCATTGCCAGCGGTAATTTACTGGCAGACTTCCGTGCCAATTTAAATGCAGAATCACAAGGACGATTACAAGTCGCTCGGATCTATGAAATGATTGATGACCGTGGAGTTAAAGACCTCTTATCCGTGCTATTAGCTCGGGACAGCTATCACCAAAACCTTTGGGCACAAGCTGTCAAAGAACTTGAAGAAAAAGAGGGTACAATCTTAGTACCGAGCACTTTCCCTCGTAATGAAGAACGGTTAGACATCGCCTATGACTTTTACAATTTCTCTGAAGGAGATCAAAGTAAAGAAGGCTCTTGGGCAAAAGGAAAAGCACTCGATGGCGAAGGTGAATACCAATGGCTTTCTACACCTAAAGTTGAAGGCAAAGCGCCAAAACTAGATCCTGTCACACCAAAAATGTATGGCACGCCACCTGAAAAATAAATTGATCGAAACGAATAAAAAGAGCAATGATTCCATTCACAAGAAATCATTGCTCTTTTCTTGTCTTATTGAGCAAGTTGGTTACCTTAAAGTTAAAAAAGCGTTAGAGTAGAATGTATAAGAAAAAGGAGGAATCATTATATGAAAGCACCTTTACTTACACTAAATGACGGCAATATGCGCCCAGCCGTGGGCATCGGTACCTATCAAATTCGCGGTGGCGAAGGCTTAAGCCAGTTGCAAGCAGCGATTGCAGATGGCTATCGTTTGATTGATTCGTCAACGAACTATGACAATGAAGGAATCGTCGGTAAAGCGATTCGCCGATCCGGTGTCCCTCGTTCTGAGTTTTATATCACCTCAAAATTACCAGGAAAATATCATGGATATGATGATGCACTGACCAGTATTCAAGAATCGCTGGCGCGCATGGGATTAGATTACTTTGACGCCTTTTTGATCCACTGGCCACTGCCTAAACGCGGCAAGTACATTGAAGCGTGGCAGGCGTTAGTGACTGCGCAAAAATTAGGTTTGATTCGTTCTATTGGTGTATCTAACTTTGAACCTGAACATTTAGATGCCATTATTGAGGCAACTGGTGTCACACCAGCCATCAATCAAATCGAGATCCATCCTTACTGGGTCCAAGAACAAATGGTAGCAGAAAACAGAAAACGTGGGATCATTACTGAAGCATGGAGTCCATTAGGCCGCGGCAGCGCGGCGCTCAAAGAATCCATCATCACTGATCTAGCAAATAAATATCAAAAATCTGCGGGTCAAGTCATCTTACGCTGGCACGTCGATCGCGGGATTCTACCACTACCAAAATCCCGAAACCTGAGCCATCAGCGAGAAAACTTAGCTATTTTTGACTTTGAACTGACTGAAGAAGAAATCAATGCAATCAATCGCTTGAACAAAGAAGATGGACGTATTGAAGGTCAAGATCCGAATGAATATGAAGAATTTGAGTAAAGTAAGACAGCATAAAGCTCCTGAGGGATTTCATAGGCTCACATCAATTATAGAAATTGGAATGGTCACAAAAAAAGAACTGCGAGATGACTTGCCCCAATTGAATTCCTTAGATCTACTAGCAGCAAGGCTCTACTGGAGTCTTGCTGCTATTTTATGAGAAGTAAAAACTTCTGACACGATCAGTTTTCATTTGGATTATGCTTTTCTCACAGTTCTTTTTCTGAGTTAAAACTTCTGTACAAACATCATTACAACTGATAGTGAATGGCTTCTTTGTATTGTTCAAATAATGATTGGTTCAATTCATCGCCGCCATCCATATTTGCGGAATAAAAGATGGGCGGATAATCGATTCCTGCTTGTTTCAATTGTTGGCAAACTTCGACGATAATGGTATTAAGGATCGTAGCGCCAATCACCGTTGAAGTAGGCCCTACTTTTTGATCCATCCCCTTAATCTGACAACCTGCATCACCAATTTCCCCATGATTATCGATTACAAGATCAGCGACTTCAAACAGACGAAGGCCCGAAGAATGCCGGCTAGTGACTGATTGCGAATACGTTTTGTTTGTTAAAGCGATAATTTTGACGCCTTTTTCTTTTGCCGCTAGTGCTAAATCGATTATGACGGGATTACGACCTGAAACTGAGTGTAAAATCAGCACGTCTCCTTCTTTGAACGGCTGGATTTCCGCTAATGCGGTGCCGTAGCCTTCTAGTCGTTCCATTTTGCTAGTAAAGGTGATGGGACTGCGATCCAACATCAGTTCTCGTCCAAAGATCGCATTGATCGTCATCATCCCTCCCGCGCGATAGTACATTTCTTCTGCCAAGATCCCCGCATGACTAGCCCCAAAAATATAAATCGAATGCTTTTCTAGATTTGCTGTAGTCAAGAGACGAATTGCCTCATCGATTGCATGCTGTTCCTTTTTTTCAACGGTTTCTAGTAATGCATGAATTTTATCAACATATTGATACATATTAAATTCCCCCAAATAGACTGCCGAGACCACGACCAATGATTCCCCAAAGTGATAAGTCATTGCCACCAAAGATCAGAATCCAGTTTTGAATCGTTGTGCTGAATAGAACGGCAGATACACCAACTAACAAGACCATCACAAATGATGCGGCAATGGTACCAATGACTGCGCCACGCAAGCCGCCTTGTCCTTCTCCAATAACTGCTGCGCCGCCACATTCAAAGAAACTGGTGATAACTAATGGTACGATCAAGATTCCAAAAACATTCGTCGTATTGACAATGATCACAAGGATCGTTGAGGTGATCATAGCTACGATAAAGCCAATAATCACGGCATTCGGACGATAATTGAATAGGATCGGTACATCAAAAGCTGGTTTGGCTCCAGGGACGACTTTTTCGGCAATCCCTTGGAAAGCTGGAATAATTTGGTTGATCAATAGGCGGACCCCATAAAGCATGATCAAGAGTCCTGCGCCAAAGTTCAAGCCTGCTTGAACAGCAAACATGACCAGATTCCCACCTTCTGGGACAAGAACTGGTGCGATAATTCCTACAACAATATTCATCAAAAACATCACCAAGGCACCTGTAATGGAAATCTCACGGAAAAAGGACAGGTTTTCTGGCACTTTTAAATCTTCTGTCGATTTTTCTTTGTTTCCTACTCGTTTTGCCACGAAGCCGGACACCATCGATAAGATCCCTGTAGGATGTCCAATCAAGAACGAATCATCGCCAGTGGCATCCCAAACATATTTCCGCATGATCCAAGGCATAAATGACCAATAACAAGCAGATAAAACAGCTCCTAAAATCAATAATGGAATCCCCGACATTCCACCTTCAACCCCACCAGCAACGATCACAAATGGGAACCACCATAACATATGACCCGTCAAGAAAATCGTCTTAACTGGTGTAAAACGAGCAATCAATAAGTGCAAGATCAATCCAAAAAACATAGCTAACCCAACAGTTCCCCCGTATTCTGCTGTGAAGGTCACATCAGAAAGACCATCGGCTACTTGAACCCCCAACTGTGTCTGAACCGCTGTGTTGATTGGTGCGATCGTTCCCGTCAGCATATTGACCCCTGCGGTCAATGCTACCATCCCAAAGGCTGCTGTCAACGAGCCTTTCACCACTTCGGCAAAAGGTTTTCGTTGCACGATCAACCCGATCATTGCAATCAGTCCGAGCAATACTGGCGGATTCTTTAAAATATGATCTGTGACAAAACTCATGATTATCCCTCTCTTTCAGCTAAAAACTTTTCCATTTGCATTTTGACTTCAGCGACATCCATATATTTTTTGATGGGATAGACAGGTGCTTTGACTGAAGCTTGCAAATCATTCAATAATTCGTGGCTTGTAAAATAAACATCTGCAGGAGTTGCTTTTGCAGTAGATAAATCCGTATTCTCAGCAGTCGCCTTCAGCCCCAGCTCCTTAATCACCTTATCGATCGTCATCTTTAACACCATTGAACTTCCAACACCAAATCCACACACAGCTAAAATTTTCATCTTCTTTTCCTCCTATTGGAATAATTGGCAAATCTGTTCTTTGTCACCATTCAAAATAAGTTGATACTTTTCCTGATCCATAAACACTTCCATGATTTCCTGTAAACTTTCCAAATGACTTTGATTGTCTTTTGCAGCTAAAACAAGGAAAATACGGACCGGCTTGCCAGCTAAATCGATTTCGTTTTTAGTCACTAGCAAACTCATCCCTTGATGAAAGACACCTTCCCCCGGACGAGCATGCATCAATGCAAAGTAATCAGCCAATACCATATACGGGCCGTTCTCCTCAACGCTATGGATCATATTAGCGACATATTGTTGATCGATGGCTTTTTCATTTAATAGCGGCTGACTCGCCAATTGAACTGCTTCTTGCCAGGTGAGGATTTGTTTCGTGGTCTCGATATGATCCTCAGGCAGTAATTTTTTTAAATTGATCATGATTTTACCTCCAACATTTTTGAAATGAACCATTCTTTGTCTTCGATCCCTTGCATGATCAACTTCATGACAGGTTCTACTTCTTGGGCCTCATCTTCTCGTATCATTAGTAACACGATGATATCGACTTTTTGGTTGCCCCAATCAACAGGACGATCCAAAATCAATACAGAAAAGGTCGTTTTTGAAACAAACTCAGGATTGCCATGAGGTATGGCAAAACCGTTATCTAAATAGGTCGACTGCAATGCTTCTCGTTCTAAGACGGAACGCTGAAAGTCCGTACGCTGATTTTCCGACGAAAAGTCATTTTGACTGATCAGAAAATCCAGTGCTTGTTCTTTGGTCTCAAATCGTTCAAAATAAATCTTCGGTGCAATCAACATCCGTGTATCTTGCAGGATTTTCACCTTATCCGCAATCGGTTCATTATCAATAATCAAATCGATATAGTGATTCATGATCCGCTTCATGTCTCGATTGGTCACCATCGGCGAGATGCGGACGACTGGTTTGGAAACATCAGGTAAATCGATCGTGGAAATAATGAAATCGATGGCAGAAATATCCATCTCTTTGAGCTTAGCGACAGAAGCGGTTTCAATACTATCGACATTAGGCAATATTCGACGAATCTTGGCAGAAATAAATGAACTGGTACCAACACCGTTCGGACAAACAAAGACGATTTTATTCAATTGCCGCATCCGTTCTACTGCAGCTTGAAAGTGAATCGAAACAAACCCGATTTCATCCTCAGATATTCCAATATGGTAGGCCTTTAGAAAGTCGTTCAAAGAGAACCAAACGACCCCATACAACGCCGGATAATGCTGTTTGATCTCATCTAGCAATGGATTGACTACAGTAGTTTGGGCCTCAATGCGTAAAAACAGCTGGTACAAATGAATCGTCAGATCTTCTTCTAAGCGACTATCCTGTGTCAAATCGATCTGGATGCCTTCACTGACTTTCTGAATCAGATTTCTGACTTTCCCTCGAAAAGAGAACGGAATCGATTCGTTCTTCATAAAAAAACGTAAGCCACTACCTACAATGAGATAGGTTAGGTACTGAACTTCTTTCGATGAAAAATGGTAGATTTCTTGTTCTTCAATTTCTTTCAACAATTCATAAATCAACGGATACTTGTCAAATTCCAAAAACAATTTTCCAAATTGACGCTTCTCTTCTATATCCAGCTGATTTGCCTGATTCGAGCGCTCGACAATCAGCAAGATCGAAACAACGATGCTTTGGATGTAGCTTTCTGGGATCTCCATTTGCTTTTCGGTGATCGAATGGCGAAAAGCCGCATTTATCTTTTCAAATAATGACACATTTGTCAGAACAGAAAGGTTCTCCCCATGCTCCATAGTAAGGAGAATGAATCGCTTCAACATTCGTTGGATTTGTGACTCGCTTCCTTGAAAATAAGTGCCTGAATTATCAAAACGCAACAGTAAATTTTCTTTGACAAACAGTGTTTTTAGATAAGCGATATCCTTGGCGATACTGCTCCTAGAAACATAATACTCATCAGAAAGTTGCTGGTAACTCAAGTGCTCCCCATTGATCAGCCGCTTAAAAATTTGCATGCGTCGGTCTTCGATCAAAGAATAATTGTTTTTCATTTGCTCACCCTCTACCTTTATTCTAGTGATACCTTAACAAATATGAAGACCAATTGTTAGATTAAAAAATGATTAAAAGGTGTGCACACCCTTTCCCTTGATAGCAATATCGGTCGTTTGTTCCGCAAAATCGCTTCAAGCAAGCCAAACTTTTCTCATCTTCCTCGTTTTCTCTTATAATAAATGTAAACAGTCAAATGAGGAGGAAACAAAATGAAATGGCGTGGGGGTAGACAAAGTTCCAATGTGGAAGACCGCTCTGGTCGTTCCGCAGGTTCAGGAGGAAAAATAATGGCCGGCGGTGGTATCGGTACGATTGTTATCGCAGTCCTCTTTTTTCTATTCAGTGGGGGTGATTTAAACTCCGTCACAGATATTTTGGGAGGCGGACAAGCCGCTAATTATCAAACAGAAAATGTGGCTTCAGACGAGTATACAGAGGAAAAAGAATTCTCCGCTGTCGTCTTTGGTCATTTGGAAGATTATTGGAATGGTGTTTTTGAAGCAGAACAGACTACGTATCAAGATCCTAAACTGGTTTTATTTACAGGAAGTGTTCAATCGGCTTGTGGGAATGCAACTTCTCAAGTTGGTCCCTTTTATTGCCCTGCCGATCAAAATGTTTATCTGGATCTCAGCTTTGCAACAGAACTTTCTCAAAAGTATGGGGCCAGCGGAGATTTTGCCATGGCCTATGTCATTGCTCATGAAGTTGGTCATCACGTACAAAACGAACTTGGTATTACACAGCAACTCGATAAGATCCGCCAACAGGTTTCTGAAAAAGAATACAATCAATATAGTGTTCGTTTGGAACTACAAGCGGATTATTTAGCCGGTACATTTGCCAAGTATCTACAAGGAAAAACTTATAACGGCCAACCGATTTTAGAAGCTGGTGATATCGAAGAGGCTATCACAGCTGCTAATGCCATTGGTGATGATACGTTACAAAAGGAATACCAAGGATATGTCGTACCAGATAGTTTTACTCATGGGACTTCAAAACAACGAGTTGAATGGTTCAACCGGGGGTTCAAATATGGTGATTTGGAGCATGGAGACACCTTCAATGAAAAAAACCTTGATTTGGTCTACGGATCATAACAAAAACGTTCCTTTTTGGTCACTCTTTTTTCACATTTGGGCGGTATAGTTTATTCATACCAACAAACCCTAACTTTTTCATTTTACTCCTTGCCTGCCAGTCCCCGCTGGCAGGCCCTTTTTTTTCATGGTGCTATTTTATTTTTTTTTAACCTTTGGCCTGTTTTTTTCTTTAAAACGCTAAGGGTTGATCACAATTTTTTCATATTTTCCGGTTACTATATAAATAACCCAACAAACAACCCAACTTTTTCATTTTTTACTCCTTGTCTGTCAGTCCCCGCTGACAGACTTATTTTTTTTCTTGCCAAAATTCTCAAAATGCGCTAAGGTTATTTATGCGCGGAAGTGGCGGAATGGCAGACGCGCACGCTTCAGGCGCGTGTGAGTATATCTCGTGTGGGTTCAACTCCCATCTTCCGCATTTTGAGCAGGTCATCTTGGATGATCTGCTCTTTTTTATGTGTTTCTTTTGTCTAAATAAAGAAAAAAGCTTAAGCTAGAAGTATATCAATAGGAAAAAGACAGGAGGAAATCCAATGAAAGAAGTACCAACAGCGAAAATCAAATTAACTGAGGTCAAAGAACTCTTTGATGCTGGTTATGAAATCTTAGGAGAATTACGGTCTGAGGTGAATGCCCCAGTCGTTAGAGCTAAATTTCTGAATCAAGAAGTGATTGCCATTTATGGAAAAGAAGCAGCAAAAATTTTTTATGATCCACGAAATTTTAAACGTGAAGGAGCAATGCCCAAACTCGTCCGTTCAACCTTGTTAGGGGAAGAGGGGGTTCAAACTTTAGACGGGGAACAACATCACCATCGGAAAAACTACTTTATGGACTTGATGACACCTGAGAGAATGACCGATTACCATGATTTGTTGGAACGAAACCTTTCTCATGAACTGGATAAACAATCCGGTACCTTTGAGCTTTTTTCACTCACAAAAAATGTTCTATTCAAAACGATTTGTGAATGGTCAGGAATCAATCTAGCACCACTGTCTCAATCAGAGATCAGTGAGTTAGCTGATTATCAAGTTGCTATGTTCAGCGGGACTGTCACCTCCCCTGTCGCCCATTTAAGAGGCGTCGAAGATCGTAAAAAATCTGAGAAATGGGCTCAAGGATTGATTGAAGAAGCTCGTCAACATCCTGTTGCTGGCAAAGAATCATTAGCACTTTATACTTTCGCTACTGCCACTGATCTTGAAGGTAATTTACTGCCGATCGAAGTTGCAGCCGTCGATCTGTTAAATATCATCCGCCCTACGGTTGCTTTAACCGTTTGGATCGCTTTGATGGGACATGCCCTTTTTAGTACAACGACCATCTACCAAGCACTTAAACAAAACTTTTCGGAGTTACAGGATTCATTTATTCAAGAATTACGCCGCTTTTATCCTTTCTTTCCAATGATGCCCGCCATTAGCTTGCAAGATGTTGTCGTCGATGGTTATCTGATCCCTAAGGACAGCTGGGTCGTCCAAGATATTTATGGTACGAATCATGATCCGAGAACCTTTGATCAGCCAGATGACTTCAAAGTGGATCGCTTTGTCGGACGTACACAAGCCATTTCCTATGAGGAAGAATATGAAATGATCGCACAAGGAGGCGGTGATTTCCGCAAAATGCACCGCTGTGCTGGTGAATGGATCACCTTGCATACGTTGCGCGTGTTCAGTGATTTACTGGTCAACCACTATCAGTTTGAAGTTCCTGAACAAGATTGGAAGATTCCAATGAATCACTTTCCAACCTATCCAGAAAGTAAAGTTCTCTTATTTAAAGAAGCTGCAATGACCACAGAAAATGAGTAACTACTGATCGTTGTTACTAAGTGCAGCTCACAAAAACGCAGCCCAAGCAAGCTTAGGGCTGCGTTTTTTGCTTACTTCTCTACAGATGCCGTACGGAAATAAAAATAGGCACCGTATGCGGGAAATTGGATATCTTTGATCGTTGACCTGATCATATAATTTGATGCACTCTGATATAGAGGAACTTGAGCTGCATCTTCTGCTAACAGAATTGATTCTGCTGATTTGTAATCTTCAAATACTTTATCTGGATCATTGGCATCCACGGTACGTGCGTTTTCTGTCAATGCCGTATAGTCCTCGTTGACATATCCACCGTAATTGTAAGAAGAACCTTTTTTATATAAATTGAAATAAGAGTCCAAGTCACTGCTGCCAGCAATCCAACCAGAAATCGACAACTCATATTGACCATCTGCTCGTGATTGATTCAAATTCGTTCGTGGTTGTTTATTGATTGTAATCGTCAAACCAGGCAAATGATCTTGAAGCTGATTTTGCAGATATTCACCGATTTTTTGTCCATGATCATCATCTGTTACCAATAAAGTCAGTTCAATTTTGTCACCGATAGCTGTTTGTGCTTGGCTCCATTCTGCTTGTGCTTTGTTACTATCGTATTCATTGTAGTCCCCGCTATAAGTGCGAAAATCTTCATTGGTATTCGGATTGGCATAAAGCCCACTGGGAATAAGGCCATTCAATACGCTTGCTCCATCGTTCAACACATCATTCACGAGACTCTCTTTGTCAATCGCCAAAGCGATGGCTTTACGAAGGTGGACATTTGCCAATGGTTTATTTGCCTGTTTATTAAAATCTAAAAAATAGTTGGCAATATCCTTTTGAGTGACTAAGGAGTCATTATTTTGGTACTGTTGCACATAGAGTCCGCTGATTTTTTGCAGATCCAACTCCCCGCTTTCAAACAACTGGATTCCAGTATTCTCCTCTTTGATCGTGGAACCTTTGATTTTATCCAACTTAACTACCGCTTGATCGTAATACTCAGGATTTTTGGCAAGCGTCCATTCTGCACCGGTCTGTTGCCAGTCTTTCAGAATGAAAGGTCCCGTATAGAGCAAGTCTTCACTTGTTTTCCCATATGCCGTCCCTTTTTCTTCAACATAAGACTGTCTTTGAGGCGATAACCAGCCAATCGACACCACCGATAAAAAAGAAGGTTGCGGCTGTTCCAAATGGACGACAAAGGTCTTTTCATCCGGTGTTTCTAAGCCAATCGTCGCAATGTCTGCTTTCCCTTCGCGAATATCTTGACTGTTGACGACATTGTCTAAAAGATACGCATTTGGCCCCATGGTTTTAGGATCGACCAGTTTCTTCCAAGCATAAGCAAAATCTGCTGCTTGCACTTGCTGCCCATCACTCCATTTGGCTTCTTCCTTTAGTTTAAAGGTATATGTCTTGCCATCTTCACTGATGACTGCTTCCTCCGCCAAACCGGGAACTGGCTGACTCTTTTCATCAAAACGATACACCCCTTCAAAAAGATGCTGGATAACGGTAAACGTAACTTTATCCGTTGTTTGCGTCGTATCTAATGTTGTCAACTCTGCCGGTAAGCTGACTGAAATCTCTTGAACTTCTGGATCTGTCTCCTTTGCGGACGATCCAGTCGTGCTACATCCTGCTAACAAAAAACTTAAAATCCCTACAACAACCAAACCCTTTTTCATTTACTCTCCTCTTTCCTTTTCACTTGCGAGTTGCAAGCTTGATTAAATAAAAAAATCCTCGTCCCTTTGCTGATCATCATTGATCAACAAAGGGACGAAGACTTCGTGTTACCACCCTTTTTCGTGTCATTTTTACAAATAACACCTCATCAGTACGTATGCATACTCGGCAGGATAACGGCTGCGTTCCGTCTAACCAGCGTAAACCAGTTAAAAGACTCTGAGCTCATCTTCACTTAGCGTTCTGTCCCCTTTCTCACCAACCCGGGTTCTCTTTAAACAGTCATCAAAGCTACTCTTCTCATCGATGTCCTATATTCTACTGAATTGATAAAAGTATACTATTCCTCGTTTTTCAAGTCAAACAGTTTTTAGAATTTTCAATCTTTTCAATAATGGCTTTGAGACTTTTTGGAGGGCAAATACTTGCCAGCTTAGTGTTTTTTTTCTAGGATAAAGAAAAGAAACCTTGCTCGAAAGGATGAAATCAATGAAACTTGCTGAAGCATTATTACTACGAAGAGATCTTGAATCCAAACTCACTCTGTTACGAGAAGAGATTGCCAGTAGTGCCGTGATCCAAGAAGGCGATACGTTAGACCGCAGCATCGACGACTTACTGCTGGATTATGAAACAACAAACCAAGAATTTGCCCAGTTGGTCATTGCAATCAATCAGCGAAATGCGGTCGCCAAAATCGGTGGACAAGAAACGATTGCTGCTGCATTAGAGAAACGGGAAGCTTTAAGGCGTTCGCATGCGATGCTAACGGCAACATTGGAAGCAGCCAAGGTTGCTCCACGGATGGGACGTAATGAGATTCGTATGATCCGAACGATCGATACCAAGCAAATCACCGACCGTTTGAATCAAACCGCAAAAGCCTTACGTGAATTAGACGGGCAGATTCAACAAACAAATTGGCTTGTTGATTTATAAAACAGCTGGGTGGGAGTCAAAAGCGAGCACAAAGCAGGTACAGGCTTATATGTACACCAATGGGGTCTGGCAGGGACCAGTTTAATGACTGCTGTTCAGTTACAAGCGTACAACTTATATTTTTCAATTAACGACCACGTGCTGGTTTGACAAGGTGGGTGCCTCTGTTTATCTTTTGTTACGCAAAAGGTAAACAGAGGTTTTTTGTTCAACAAGACCTCTTTCAAAAGAAAAAGACCCCCTGATCCGTTTCCAACATAGGAAACCAGATCAAGGAATCTTTGTTCGTTTAGCTAGTTACTTTCTTTTCTGTCTGCGATATACCACTACTACAATGCCTACTAGTAACAAGCCTACTAACATCCAGCTGACTTGATACGTTTCACCGGTTTTTGGCAGTTCGTTTTTCTTCGTCGGTGTTTTTGTATTCTGATTTTTTGCTGGATCAGGAGCTTTTTCTGGCGTGTAGCGGTTAGTAAAGGTTGGCTCGCTACCATAATCTGCTTTCGCTTCCAATGTTCCGTTTTGATCTTCGACATTTACGGTCACTGGAATCTCTGCGTCATCATAAGTGATTGTACTGTCTTGTCCGGCTTTTTCCCGGATCGTATAGTTGTACTCACCGGCTTTGTCGTATGGAATCGCATCAAAGTAAATTTTTCCGTTTCCATCGTTGGTTTGACTTTGAATCACTTGTCCCTCTTGATCGACTAATTCAAAAGTGAACTCCCCTGCGACTAGTGAACGGCCCATCAAGACTTTCTCCGCTTCCAACACTACACTGCCGGCTTTTGGTGTGTAAGTGTTCGTGAAGACGGCGTTTCCTTCATAGGTGGCTGTTGCTTCCAATTGTCCTTCATTGTCCTTGACGCTTACAGTCACTGGCACTTCGGTATCATCATAAGTGACTGTGTCATCTTGACCCGCTTTTTCACGAATAGTGTAGTTGTAGTCACCAGCCTCTTCGTATGGAATCGCATCGAAGTAAATTTTTCCGCTACCATCGTTGGTTTGACTTTGAATTACTTGTCCCTCTTGATCGACTAATTCAAAGGTGAACTCCCCTGCGACTAGTGAACGGCCAGTCAAAACTTTCTCCGCTTCCAACACTACACTGCCAGCTTTTGGTGTGTAAGTGTTCGTGAAGACGGCGTTTCCTTCATAAATCGCTGTTGCTTCCAATTGTCCTTCATTGTCTTTCACACTTACAGTCACTGGCACTTCCGTATCATCATAAGTGACTGTGTCATCTTGACCCGCTTTTTCACGTATGGTGTAGTTGTACTCGCCGGCTTTATCGTATGGAATCGCATCGAAGTAAACTTTCCCTGTACCGTCATTGGTTTGGCTTTGAATCACTTGTCCCTCTTGATCGACTAATTCAAAGGTGAACTCCCCTGCGACTAGTGAACGGCCAGTCAAGACTTTCTCCGCTTCCAACACTACACTGCCGGCTTTTGGTGTGTAAGTGTTCGTGAAGACGGCGTTTCCTTCATAGGTGGCTGTTGCTTCCAATTGTCCTTCATTGTCCTTGACGCTTACAGTCACTGGCACTTCGGTATCATCATAAGTGACTGTGTCATCTTGACCCGCTTTTTCACGAATAGTGTAGTTGTAGTCACCAGCCTCTTCGTATGGAATCGCATCGAAGTAAACTTTCCCTGTACCGTCATTGGTTTGGCTTTGAATCACTTGTCCCTCTTGATCGACTAATTCAAAAGTGAACTCCCCTGCGACTAGTGAACGGCCAGTCAAAACTTTCTCCGCTTCCAACACTACACTGCCAGCTTTTGGTGTGTAAGTGTTCGTGAAGACGGCGTTGCCTTCATAAGTCGCTGTTGCTTCCAATTGTCCTTCATTGTCCTTCACGCTTACAGTCACTGGCACTTCCGTATCATCATAAGTGACTGTGTCATCTTGACCCGCTTTTTCACGGATCGTGTAATTGTAGTCACCAACCTCTTCGTATGGAATCGCATCGAAGTAAACTTTCCCTGTACCGTCATTGGTTTGGCTTTGAATCACTTGTCCCTCTTGATCGACTAATTCAAAAGTGAACTCCCCTGCGACTAGTGAACGGCCAGTCAAAACTTTCTCCGCTTCCAACACTACACTGCCAGCTTTTGGTGTGTAAGTGTTCGTGAAGACGGCGTTGCCTTCATAAGTCGCTGTTGCTTCCAATTGTCCTTCATTGTCCTTCACGCTTACAGTCACTGGCACTTCCGTATCATCATAAGTGACTGTGTCATCTTGACCCGCTTTCTCACGGATCGTGTAATTGTAGTCACCAACCTCTTCGTATGGAATCGCATCGAAGTAAATTTTTCCGCTACCATCGTTGGTTTGACTTTGAATCACTTGTCCCTCTTGATCGACTAATTCAAAAGTGAACTCCCCTGCGACTAGTGAACGGCCCGTCAAGACTTTCTCAGCTTCCAACACTACACTGCCAGCTTTTGGCGTATAGGTGTTAGTAAAGATCGCGTTACCTTCATAAATCGCTGTTGCTTCTAACTGTCCGTCGTTATTTTTCACCTCTACTGTAACATTGGTGATTGAATCATCATAGCTAATCGTAGCGTCATGTCCTTGTACTTCATAAATTTTATATCGATAGGTTCCTTCTTTTTGATAAGTAATCTCATCAAAAAGAATATTATTTTCCTTGTTCGTCTTTTCTTGAAGGATTTTATTTTCTTCATCTGCCAAAACAAAAGTGAATTCCCCGTCTTCGATCTGTCGGCCTTCCAAAGCTTTCGTAGCCGTTAAAGCTAGGCTAGTTTCGATAATTTCCCTTGTATTAGCTAGTTCAAAGACATAATCGACTTCCTCGCTCGAGATCGTAAACGTATATTCTTTTTCATCCCGCTCATATCCATCTGGTGCTTTCGTTTCTTGGATTTTATAATCTCCATATCGTAGCCCATCTAAGCGGTCAAATTCGCTAGTTCCTTGAATCAACTTATTATTTCTGACAACAAGTTCGGAGAAAACAACTTCGTAGTTTCCTTCGGCATTTTTACGACTGAGTTGGAAATGTGCCTCTTTGTTGATCCCAGCTTCCTTATCCCCTTCTCTGTCATATTTCTTGATTGTCAACGAGCCATTTGTTCCCGTTGACGTACCGCTACCGTTGGTAGATTTGACGATTACGTCTTTTGTTACTTGATGGATTTCCGTCTGACTTCCGTAAAGAGACACATCATTTGAAACAACTTCATTATTTCGAATGCCAGGATCAAGTTTCGTTTGATAAACGATGAAGTATGGACTGTCAATGACATCCTCAAAAGCAATACGTAATGTGAATGTTCCATCAATACCATTCGTTGTTACATTTGGATTGTCTTGATTATTGAAAATAACTTTATCACCTTTTATCCATTGATCTCCGTCTTTGACGGCTTTATACACATCAACAAGGACTTTTCCTGTCTCATCGTACAAGAAAGTCTGTTGATTATAATTGATCGTATCTTCAATCACAGCATTCTTGATCGTTCGACTATCTTGGTTAACCAGTACTTCCCAATCCAACAGTCGATTATTGTCAACATTTTGAGTGCCATTTTTTGTTAACCAGTTTCCTTTTGCGGATTTCTCAACTTGCGCTTCAGCAGTTAAATCCGTTGTACCATCTGTCAAAGAGATCATATTATTGTACTTGTAAACATCTGTAGCTGCTTCGACAGCAATGAAGACAGCAATCGTTTCTGAAGTGTCTTTCAACAGTTCTACTGTCACTTGTTTTGTCACTGGATCATACGTCAAGCGATAATCAGCTGAGCTCAATTCTTCCTTCAGAGATCTTACTTGGTTTCCTGTTCCGGATACGTCAACTGTATAAACTACTGCTTCTTTAAATGTTTGACCATCTTGTAATTGATCGACAATCTTGGTTCCTTCATGAAGTGTCGCTTTATACGTATTAAATAATCCCATCCAATAGATTTGATCACTTGTAGCAACATCTTCTGAAAAGATATTTGGGAAATTACGGTTAAAAGCTGCTTGCAAGTATGCTTTTACATCTCCTCCTTTTGGAATGAAAAGCCCTGCTTTTAGCGCGTTTAAGGTCCAAGTAGTGTCCATCCATGAATTTGCTTGAGCGGCTTCCCTATAAGAGTTACCGTCAATTTCATAATCGACAAAAGCAGAATTACTAAAACGTGTTTTGGCACTTCCTAAAGCGATCTGTGTCGTCATATCAAAAGTCGTTTTGAATCTGACCGTAATTTTGTCTGCTGTCTTTGCATAGTTTCCTTTTAGTTTAATTTGAAAACCAGATTCGTACTCAATTGGATTTTCTCCAGAAGTGGTTTCACGCTGCTTCGATAAATCAAAGTCGCTTGAAGTCAATTCTTTAACTTCTCCTGACTGGCTAGTTGCAGTTAAAACAAGAGAGTCTTCAATCAATTCTAATCCACTAATATTTGTCCCGCTAATTTCTCGATAGCGATCTGTGATGACCATATTTTCCACTTCTACATATTGCTGATTTATCTCAATCTGCCATTGAATCGTTTGATCCTGATAACTTTTTGATGGTGCTGTTTTTGTCACACCAATTTTGCTTGTTGGGGTCACTGTTCCCGACCCATTATGAGAAGTTGTCGTATCATCTTTGATAGTTATATAGTTAGTAATTCTAGTATTCGCCAGTACTGGATCAAAGAGTTGTGTCTCATAACGAATCACATATTGTCCAGCATGAGCAAACACAAGTTGAAATTGAACAAGCTGATTATCTTTTTTTATTTCTCCTGCTTCATCAAAGTGCCAATCTGTCACAATACTGTTATCATTTTTGTTTCTGACCACTACAGAATCGGCTACTAAATAATGCAATGCATTTTCTGAAAGTGATCCAGAATACGTTTTATCAGTGAGAATTGAACCGTCTTTGCTAAGATCTAAAGAAACCTCCCAAGAAGCACGACCAGTTGACTGATCATAACCTAAAAATCGCTTATATTCCGCAGATTCATCATAGCTGACTGTTGCTTCAACTGATTTTTCATGGAAATTATCTCCAGTGATTTGAGCAACATTTTTGAAGGAGTTAATCGTTGGATCATTGACAACACTATAAATTTCAATTTTGACTGGCTTATCGATTTTTTGATTGAATGTAAAAGTTCCAGTCGTTGAGTTATAAGTATACAAGTCGCTAGTTCTAACCCAAGCGTCTCCATCATAAAGGTAACCATAAGAATGAGAATATGCCAATCCGCTTGGTAGTTTATCTGTCACAACGACGTTTTCCAGTTCCTTGCTTTCCGTATTATATACGATCTCCCAAACAATTGAGCCACTAGTACTTACTTTCCCACTCTTCGTAATATCGATTTGATAGATTGGTAAAGTAATCAGGATCTCATTGCCATCACGGTCATAAATACCAGTTTCGATGACAACATCTTCTGTGATTGTTGACACTTTCAATTCGGTTTCAAGATTGATTGTCCCACTTCTACCTGATAGATTCTCTGCGTTTTCATTGAAAACAATCTTTAATTCTCCATTTGCATTTAGATAAAAGTCTCCTAATGATCCTCCACCTGAACGCTGTAATGTGCCTGACACCTCATTGTGAACAGCAAAATAGCTTGGTAGCTGATAAATATAATAATCACCGTTTTTGATTTCCTCCTGATCAGATAATGACCAGTCAAAGTGAATCTTAATATTGTCGTTATAATAAGGAGGATTGTCTTGATCAAAAGGTTGATCATTCATATCTGTAATTCGTACATTATCAAATAGTTGAATTCCTCGAGCATTTAAATCTGGATTAACAGCATTTGGAGTGGCTGCTTGTTCGGTAGATTCAGTCCCTGAATCCTCCGTGGGTGCTCTTGGCTGTATTGTATTTTGATTCAACTCTGAAGTGGACGTTTCAGTCGTAGTAGTAGTGGTCGCTTTTTCCGGTTGACTGTTTGAGGTATCTTCGACTGTTTGACTAATACTCTCTGCGTTTTCTGAAGTTGTTGTTGATTCTTCCGTTTTTGTGTCTGCCGCAGGTGAATTCGATTGACTCGTTTGACTTTCAACTTCTATATTTGAAACCATTTCAGCTACTGCAATTGCCGGTGTACAAAAAGTCGCACCTAGCAAAATCAACAAGCTCAAATATGCACATAGTTTTTTATTCATAGTGATTCATCCTTTCTAAAAAACAACTGTTACTTTTTAGAAAAACTTAATTTTTTTACTTTTCTAAAATATAAGTTTTTCTAAAAGAACCAACCAATATAATTATTTATGATAGCACCGTACTGTACGTTCTTCCCTCATTCTTCCGAAGACAGCATAACGATTGATATAGCTAGACCAGAACCTATTTTTCATTCAATAACATACCTTTTTTATAGAAAATCAGAGACAAGTATCAATAAAAAAGCATCTGTTATCTCACCCTTATTTTCCCAAATTTGCCACAAACCAAGTGTTCAAAAAAAATCATTTTTCAAATATTTTTGACTATTTGGAAAAACGTGCTACCATCAATACATAACTGATTGGAGGAAAGCTATGTTCAGAGGTTTATTGTCAACTGCTTCACAAATAAAATTGCAGTTGATTGAAAGTTTGTTGCATGACCGTCACTGTTTTATTGCTGATTTGCTGGATGAATTTGACCTGTCTTTGTCGTTGTTCAGAAAGTATGTGACAGAGATCAATCACGATCTGTCCTTTCTTCAAATAAATATAGACAATCATTCCCAAGTGAGTCTGGAATTCCATTCTTTCGCTTCACGATCGGATGTCTATAGTTTTTTCTTGGCTGACTCTTCTGCTTTCAAACTCTTGGAACTTCTGTTTTCATCCCACTTTTCCAGTTATGAGACACTAGCGATTGAATTGAATCTAAGCAAATCCTCAATTATTCGTTTAATTAAAAAAATCAACACGGTCATACGTCCTTTTGATTTTCATATAGAAAAAAAACCTATCCGCATAGCTGGGAATGAAATTACTATTCGCCAGTTTTACATGGTTTTCTTTTTGGAGAAATACCAACATGAGTTTAGAGATGCCAGTAAAAATCAGGAACAAGAATTTTTAAAAGTTGCACAACTTTTGGCTGAAGTTACTCCATTAAAGCTGTATTTTTCTGACATACGAAAAATAGCGTTTATCATTTATGTACATAGTAAACGAGAGAGGCTTTTTGCCACGGAAGTGCAATCGAATAAAATTGAATATTTTCTAGAAAAAATCGATCTCGCTGAATTCTCTCGCTACAAACGCTCTTATTTAGAAAAAGTTATGGGTTATCTGACTTCTCATATCACAGCCGACCCAGCTATCTATAAACAAGTAAAAAAAATCTTCTATCAATTGACTAAACAAATTTTTCTTAAATACCATTACACCGAAACAGACTTTCAAGAAAAATTGGATGCTGTTAGTTTCAAATATTTGCTGGAAACGAATTTGAATGTTCCGTATTGTATTTTGAATGATCGCCTGGCCCGTTTTGTTGATAACTGCGATCCTGTCCAGCAAGCAATCAACAAGGATATTGTTCAGCTAGTGACTCATTCTGAATTACCAGCGATTCGCCCTGCTACGATCAACCATTTGATTTATATTTTCCATACTTCTTTTCCACTATTTACAAAACAAATCATTGATCAACATGCAGATTATCATCTCGCCTTGTTCTACGATACCAATAGCGACCATACGGAAATGATCCGAACACAAATCAAACAGTTCGTCCCCTACGACCTGAAAATCACGATTCTCAATCCGTTAGACTCTTTTTCAATCCCTGCCGTCAAAGCAACCTATGATTTGATTATCGGAAATATCGTCCCTCCTTTTCAGAAAGTTCCTTTCAAAGCAACAGACATCTTTATTACACGAAATGAGATTGGCTATATCGCAAACAGTATTCAAGAAAAAGCGATCCAGCAGATTGAGAAACAAAAAGAACCTCTTAGCCCTACTCACTGAAAAAGTGAGTTTCGCTAAAGAGGTTCTTTTTAATTTTGTCGTTCGAGTAATTGTTTGCCTTGAGCACTCTGATAAAACGTTTCAATTAAATGATTTAAATTTGTTTTTGTCTCACTGGCGCCAAAAAGTTCACCGCCAGGTTCTAGCATAAGACCATTGGCTAGACGACCGATCACTACCGGATCAAAGCCAAAGTCGTCAACGATTTTGGCCGTTTGAGACATAGATTCCGGATCATTACCAGCGATTGCCATGGCTTTTCTAGCTGGTGAACCAGCCGGCCGTGCTTCGTCTTGAACATCATGATAACCCATATGGTTGAATGCCTTGATAACTCTGCTTTGGTCAAAATATTTTTGGACCCTTTCTGAAGATGTTTCTTCAACAGTCGAATACGTTTTGCTGGTTCCATCAACTTCCCACCAATAGTTCATTGCATCGATCACAAGTTTACCAGCCAGCTGCTCTTTGGGAAGTGACGGATAGTTGCTTAAAGGGATTGCTAATAAAATGACTGGCATTTCCGTCAGGATGTCTGAGACATTCTTCACCTTTGCACCTGGAGCAAGGATTTCAACAGCTAGAGCATTCTTTTCCGCTGGCTTTCTGCTAGCGATCCAGACCTCATACCCAGCTTCTGCTCCTAATTTTGCTAAAGCTAACCCCAACTTGCCGGCTCCTAAGATGCCAATTCTAGATTTTTCCATTATTTCCCACCTGATCTCAATAGTTCTTTGACCCTAGGGATTACTTTTGTACCATAAAGTTCGATAGTCCGCAGACGGTCTTTTTGTAATTGTCCACCGGTTCCATAAACAAGATCAAACCGTTCGACGCCGACTTGCGGCATCGTTCGCGCAATTTTTTGTGCCACAGTCTCAGGACTGCCTACATAGTAAGAGCCATGTTCTACTTCAAAATCGAAACGTTCTTTCGACATCTCGGGCCAACCACGGTCTTCTCCGATTTTATCCATACTTTTCTTGATATAGTGCCAACCGATTTCGTACGCTTCTTCATCCGTCTCCGCAATCACCCCATGGGAATGCATCCCTACCGGAAGAATCGGTCTGCCCATTTGCTGCGCTGCTTTTTGATAAAGTTGTACATAGGGGGCAAATCGAGCAGGCTCCCCGCCAATGATTGCCAGCATAACTGGAAAGCCGTAGCGAACAGCACGAATAATCGACTCCGGTGTTCCTCCCACACCAATATACGTATCCAGTGTTCCTTCGGGTTTTGGATAAACTTCGGCATTCTCCAAAGATTGAGTAAATTTGCCTTTCCAGGTCAGTGGCTCCCCTTTAAGGAGTTCGTAAAACATTGCTACTTTTTCTTCAAATAATTCTTCATAATCTTGCAGATCATAGCCAAACAGTGGAAAAGATTCAGTGAATGACCCTCTTCCTAACATGATCTGCGCACGACCATTTGAAAGGGCATCAACTGTCGCAAATCGTTCATAGACCCGAACTGGATCATCAGAACTTAATACAGTTACTCCCGTTCCTAATTTGATTCTTTTAGTGACCATTGCCAGCGCAGCTAGCACGGTGTCTGGACTTGAGATTGCGTATTCTTCTCGATGGTGTTCGCCTAATGCGAGGATATCGACACCGACTTCATCGGCCAACTTTCCTTCTGCAATAATATTTCTTAATGATTGGCTGTAACTGATTCGTTGATGGGTTTGGTCATCAAAGGCAAGATCGCCAAAGGTATCTAACCCAAATTCTAATTGTTTGTTATTGATTGTCATGTCATTTCCCTCTTTTCAAATACTTCCTGCATTCACTATAACAACTTCTTTTTATTAACGCGAAAGATATGCTTACTTTTTGTAAGTCTAATGTGTACGAATTGTTTTAGAAAGTAAAAGCGCGTCCTTGCTTCAAACAAGAACGCGCACTTTTTTGTTTTTTTATTAGCCATCAGAGATAGATCCCTTTGCTTCTTAAATTAGCTAAACACTCCTCTAAATACATTGCAGTATGTTCAGGATAAATAGGGACTGATTGCTCAATCGGCACTAACACCTGATAAGGAGGTGTCTTTTGACCGCGATAAGTAGGCTCTAACCATGCTGCTGCTGGACGGTATCCCCGATGCTGCATCTCTGCCATGACGAGTAGATGGTATTGATACAACTTATATGGAGAATGATCAAAAACATAATTGACTGTCGCATGTTTCTTTCCCCAGCCAGCGCCTCTCAGCGCAGCTACTTCCCGATGCTGTCCCAGCAATTGCTGCCGGGGTAATTTAGTCAAAAGTGCTTCATGCCACAATCTCATTTCCGCTCTTCCTCTACTTCGCTTGATTTTTATCCAGATTCTCTTGGTTGTCGAGCACGATTTTCCCTACCGCATGGTGTGTTTCACTTAATGCATGGGCATCATAGACACCTTGACGAGTCAATGGGAAAGTTTCGCCAATCACACTTACTAATTTGCCATCAGCCATTAGTTTAGCTAATTCGCTTAACTGTTCTCCATTTGTACGTAACCAAATTGCTTTTGCTTCAATTTGTTTCGTTGCGGCTAATGTTTCATCTTCAATACTCAGTACAGAAATCAAGCGGCCATGCTCTTTTAGAACGGAGAAGCTTTTCTTTTGGATCTCGCCACCCATTGTATCAAAAACTAAATCAATGTCAGTAAGAACTTCTTCGAAATCCGTTGTATGGTAGTCGATCACTTCATCTGCACCTAATTTTTTAACAAGTTCATGATTACGGGGACTTGCCGTCGTGATGACATAGGCGCCGGCATTTTTCGCAAGTTGAATGGCGTAGGTCCCAACTCCGCCAGCTCCGGCATGAATCAACACTTTTTCGCCAGCTTTTAACGAACCATGATCAAATAGAGCTTGTAATGCAGTCAATCCTGCTAGAGGCACAGCTGCAGCTTCCGTGAAGGCAATAGATTCTGGCAGAGGTGCCAATAAGTTGGTATCCACGATCGTATAATCCGCATAGGTCCCAAATCGTGTCGTCTCTGGACGAGCGAAAATCCGATCGCCTACGTGATAGTCTTTAACCTTCTGACCAACTTCAACGATTTCTCCAGCAACATCCCATCCTAGAATAATCGGAAATGACCAAGGAAACATTTGCTTCAAGTATCCTTCGCGTAATTTCCAGTCAATTGGGTTGATCGAAGTTGCTGCAACTTTCACCAACACTTGATCCGCACCGAGTTCAGGTAGTGAAACTTTCGCTTCTGCTAGTTTTTCTTTACCACCATATTCATTAATAACAACTGCTCGTGTTTCCATGTAAATCACTCCTTGAGATTATGTAAATGATCTTCCGTCATTTTTCTAAAGAAACGAAAGGTCTCTTTCATAGCTTAGGCAATGATCCCTGATTTTACAACTGATTCGACTTTCCATTTTCTATCAGAAAAAGCAGTTTTTTCACTGACTAACTTTTTATTGCCTTTTTAAAAGGTTTCATTTATTCTACAGGAATAAGAATGTGATAAGAAAGAAGGAATTGATGAATTGAAAAGATTGCACGTATTTTTTGGCGGGATCATTGCGATCCTAGGTATTCTTTTTGTTGGCAAAGCTGTACTGTCCAATGAAACAGGAAGTGCATCAGCAAATGATGCTAACACGGTTATTATTTATAATTGGGGAGAATATATTGACCCCGATCTGATAAAAAAATTCGAAACTGAAAGTGGCTATTCAGTGATTTATAATACATTTGATTCGAATGAAGCAATGGAAACAAAGGTCAAACAAGGCGGTACCAGGTACGATTTGATTTTCCCCAGTGAATCGATGATTCCTAAAATGATTGAGGAGCAGCTGCTGATTCCTTTAGAACATGATAAACTCGTCGGCAGTGAAGATCTTTCTGATTTTCTGATGGATCAGCGCTTTGACAAAAACAATCATTACTCCATTCCTTATTTTTGGGGAACTATTGGAATCATGGTTAATAGTGACCAAATCGATCCTACCACCATTCATGGCTGGGCAGATTTATGGCGCCCGGAATTTGCCAACGATATTCTAGTTGTTGATGGCGCAAGAGAAACGTTAGGAATGGCTTTGCAGACTTTAGATCTTTCTCAAAATGAGCTAGATACAGCAAACCTTCAACAAGCCATCGAGACATTGGAAGCATTACGCCCCAATGTCAAAGCAGTCCTCACTGATGAAATCAAGACTTTGATGGTCAACAACGATGCACCGATCGGCATTGGCTATTCAGGAGATGCAGCGTATGTCATGTCTGAGAATCCTGCTATAACCTATGTCGTCCCTGATGATGGCGGTGCTATCTGGACAGATAACTTTGCGATTCCAAAAACAGTCGGCAATCTTGAAGGAGCTTATGCGTTTATCAATTTCATGCTGCGTCCTGAAAACGCCGCTCAAAACGCTGAGTATGTCGGTTATGCGACACCGAGTGAGACCGCGAAGCAACTGCTACCGACTGAATTGACCTCCAATAAAGCTTTCTATCCAGAGCCGGAAGCAATGCAACAGATGGAACACTACGAATACTTAGGAAAAAATGCCGTTGAACAGTACAACGATCTTTTTCTCGAATGGAAGTTGGGATTATAAAATGAATATACTATTGAAGTCTTCCTACATTTTTGATACAGAAAGAAAAACGACCTTTGCTGGTTTTATTTTGATTGAAGGAACTAGGATCAAGGATGTGGGTCCTTTGGATGCCACACCTACCAACTTACCGGCTGAAACAACGATCATTGATTGTCATGACCAAATGATCATTCCTGGCTTTATCGATGCCCATATTCACTTTTATCTTTCCGCTTTGCTTCATGCAGGGCATTTAACTCATGTCACTGGAACAACTGAAGAAGCAGTTGCCCAACAAGTACCGCAAATTCCTGTGACCCATGGCTGGAAAATTGGGATTGGTTGGTTCAGCAGTGACTTTGGACAACAAGTCTATCCCACAAAAGCAACGATTGATCACTACTGTGACGAAGTGCCAGTCATGCTGATCTCAGGAGACGCCCACAGCATTTGGTTAAACAGTAAAGGAATGGAAGCCTTAGAAATCACAACCGATTCAGTTCCTACCGGAATCAGTGGAGAAGCATTGATGAAAGATGGCGAATTGACGGGTTGTTTTCTTGAGGCAGTTGCTATTAATTACTTGGCGGAGGTGCTGCAATCTTTTCAAGCCAACAGTTACTCAACGTACCTTTCTTACATGAAGCAGCTCAATCGCTATGGCATTACTACAATCGGCGATGTTGCCCTGACTGGCGAAAGCTGGGACGACTTGATTTATCCAGAGCTTTACCAAAAAGTTGCCGAAAAAGCGACTTTACGGGCGGTTTTTTACCCTGCGATGCGTATGGAAATAGATCATTTAACTGATATCTATCAAAACTATCGATCTGAGAAAGTCCAAATGGGTGGTGTGAAACAGTTCTTTGATGGTGTAACAAGTACCCATACTGCTTTGTTGAAATCGGAGTACGAAACGCCTTATTTTACTGGTGATATTGGTATGCCGCTGATTGCAATTGAAAAAATGCGCCAGTTGATTTTCTTAGCAAACCAGCAAAATTGGCCGATGCGCATCCATACGATCGGTGACCAAGCGATCCATCAAGCGTTGTCTTTTTTTAATGAAAGTCATGCGCGCTTCCCTCTCTCTGCCGGTAAAAATAATACACTGGAGCATTTGGAAGTCATGGATCCTGCAGATCTTTCTTTAGTGGCACAAGACAATTTAGTTCTTTCTGTTCAACCTAGTCATTTATTAGTCGGCTATGAAACGTTAGATGAAGAAGTAGGTCCGCAACGCGCTAGTCAAATGTTTCCTTTTCAATCCTTTTTGACCCACGATGCTGTAGTAGCATTTGGAACCGACAGCCCAGTAGTGATCGATGTGTCTCCATTGGATTCGATCTATTATGCAGTGGCTAGAAAAGAAAAAAACGGCTCTCCAGTAGAAGGATTGATGCCCTCTGAAGTGATGAATGTGGCGGATGCTCTGGTTGCTCATACCGCTGATGCAGCTCAGGCACTCAGTCGACAAGACATTGGTTCGATCAAAGTCGGGCAGTTGGCTGATCTTTGCATTCTTTCGAAAAATATTCTTTCCCTTTCAGAAAAAGAGCTGCTTGAGGTAGAAGTCACTGCAACCATTTTTAACGGTGCATTTGTCTATCAAAAAGACGAAGCTTCGCAGCAAAATTCCTAATTGATCTTTGACCATATCCCTCGAATACCCGAATAATGGCTGACTTGCTTCTCTCGTCCGAGGGCTCTCATTCATGGAAGCCCCTTGACTGTGTTCACGCTCGTCAACCGTATTATTCGGGATTTTTTGTCAACACCACCCTAATCCCCCTCCTTTTTTCGTTCTGGATACTGCCAGGCTATAATTTAGTTCCTCTTGATTGTTCCCTCTGATCATTTCTCGCTTTGTTTCGTCTTGATTCCTGCTCAATCATTGCCCTCTTGTTTTCCCTCCAATTCCTTAAAATATATACAATATGACCAACAGGATCCCACCAACGATTTCACTTATTGGATACTTGCGATTAATCGGTACCAAACAATTCCTGCACTTGCCCTTTAAGAATAAAAATGACCAAATAGGGATCAGCTGCCATGGGGTTAGTACCTTTCCACAGTGCTCACAATGAGAGCGACCTCCCAATGATTCCTGACGGGGCAAACGATAAACAACAACCATCAAAAAAGAACTAAGACAGCTACCAAGAATAAATACTGATAAAATGGGTAATAGCAGCGCTCTTCCCAAACCACACACTCCTCTCATCTAATCGACACCTCAAATAAAGAGCCTATTCATAAACAAATACGCTCTTTTAAACACGAAGTTTTTTTATTCTTCAGCGACGTACTGCTGACAGCGGATACCTAGCAGTACGTGATCGTCTGATTTATGTCATCAAATTGATTGGATGTGACTCTAGCCTCTTGCTCTTATTTGCTACTGCTGACACCTCCTTTGTTGCGAAACAAACTGAGTGTTACTGACCATTTCTTAAAGAAAATTCATTGATGATTCGAGGATTGATTTCCCACAATAGTCGATTCCAATCCTCTGCGTCTGGAATTGACTTAAAAAGCAAATGCCAGTTTCCAATCAATTGATCACTGACATATTCACTATAATTTGTCACTACTAGATCAATATGATTCTGCTCTAAATAATCTAAGTTCATCTCTAATGCATTCGGGAAAAACAGGTGCTGGAATCGGCCAAGATATTTGATAGCCATTGCTTGGATATTCTGACAAACAAGGTAGTTTCCTTCTAATAAAAAAGCAATATTTTTAGGTGCTCCCCAATGGATTTCCTTTAGTGAGTCCATGAATAGGACGGCCATCACGGTGATTTCTGTTACTGCTGTCTTTCCCCCTGATATTGTCTGATGGTGTTCGGTAAAGAATGCTAATAACTCAAAATATAAATCTGGGTATTTCTCTTGGACAACTTCATGAATATCAAGAATATTTTGATTTGTCACTGGTGATAGCTGTTCTTTTAAATACAGCATAGTAAAAAAAGAACGCACAAGGATCATGTCTCTCTGAAGGTCATTGCTCTGCTGGCCAAAAGCGGATAAAAATAGTTGGGCACAGTCTGTAATCCCAACATTCGGCTGGAGTTCCTGAATAAACTGCTGTTCTCCAGCCAGATCCGTCAATGAACGCCGGCACAAAATCATCACATACAAATACAATAATTCCTCCACTGGCAAACGTTTCCCGATTGACGCATCAATCACATCATTGATAGCTGAAAAACGCTGGAATGCCTCTCGTTCTTTCAGCGCTTGAATCATTTCTGACTCGATAAGCAAGTCTCCCTCACGTTCTAAAGTAATCATTAGAGTATAACTAAAATCTCCCAAAGAAACATTGGGATAGCTACTGAAGAAGTGCTTTTTTTGTAAGGCAAAGGCAATCGACTGGATGGCAATTGATGGCAAGACCGTGTGTGGAGTTATTTCTGATTCATAATAAAAATCATGAAAGAAACTGCGAATATCGATTTCTTTTCCAATGAAATCCACTTTCTTCAGGGACAGTGTCAGTCGATAGCGCGCTAATTCATTTTCTACCATTTTGAAATAGCGCAGCAAACTACTTTCTGAGAAGTGGAGTTGATCGGCCCATTCTCCGATCTCTTTGATCTGCCTTTGAAAAATCCCTTCAATAATGTGAAAGAGTGGTTCATTTTCAAGCAATGACCGCTTTTTAGTTTGGTACGCTTCTCGATTGGTTTCTTTGAACAAATAGCCTGAACTCGTGTTTTCAATCAGAATCGACTGCTGAAAATATTGCCGAATTCCGGTAATATCGGCAATGATCGTTCGTGAAGTGCTTTTTGTGAATTGGGCTAGTTCTTTGACTGATCGCGTTGGTATTCGCTCGAAGGTATGCAAGATTTTCAGCCATCTTACAGTTTCCTTATTGGTAATAAAATTAAGTTGAAAATTTTTCATCTCTTTTCTCCTTACTGGTTTTCATTGCCGTTATTGACTGAATCGTTTTCCTTATTATACGCCCTGCGGAGGAATTATACTCAGTTGCAAGCTTCTGGCAGCACCAGTTATCGTGATTTATACGAGAAAAAGGGACCCAGTTATGAAAAAAACGGTCATCTTGACAAAAACAGGCATCGAATTGTATAAAATTGTTATTTTTTGTTAAAGCCCTCTTGATTGTAAGCGGTATTTTTGTTATTCTTTAAAGGTAGAGGAGGTGGATAGTGCAGTGTATGCTATCAAGATATTTCATGGTTATCTGACAGCACAAGGAAAAAGAACTCGAGATAAATCAATTGCTTTGACTTATACATGCAAAGAAGATGCCGAACGCTTCGCAAATAAAATTGGCGGGAGAGTTAAAAAAATTGGATAACCTAAACTATTGAAAAAGAGTTGTCGACCATTGATTGTTGACCACTCTTTTTGTTTTGTTAAAAAATATTCTCTAACAAATCCTTTTTTCTATTTGTTTTTATTTCTCGCTTGTCAAAAATAAAAATACACTGCTGCGATCAATTGTTGAATGGCCATTTCTTCCCCTTTTCACTTCTATTAGCCAAAAAAAAATGACTGAAACGTCTGAGTTGAAACAAAGTGTTTTCTCGCTCAGAAACATTTCAGTCATTTTCTTTTTATGGAATCGCGATAGTCACATCGACTGTCTGGATCGCTACGTCATAAAACGGATCTTCTCGTCTTCCCAAGAAATCTTTTGCTTGAGCTGGGAAAAGTGCATACATCAGTACATCTTCTTCCGTTTTGGCATATTCTTTGATTTCTTGCTCGAATTCTGGGAGCTGTGGTGGAATCAAATCTGCTGGTCGTTCTGTGATCACTGCTTCCGTCCCAATGATTTTTTCTTGGATCTCCGTTTTGATTGGTGCCGGAGGACGACCGTAAAGACCACGAACGTAATCTTTGATCTCAGTTGGGACTAGTTTGTAGCGTTCCCCAGAAATCACATTCATCAAAGCCTGTGTGCCAACCATTTGAGACAAAGGGGTAACTAAAGGAGGAAATCCAAGGTCGGCACGCACTTTCGGCACTTCTGCCAATACTTCTTCGTACTTGTCCTGCAGACCTTGTTCTGTCAACTGACTCAATAAGTTGGATAACATCCCACCAGGCACTTGATAGATCAGTGTTTTTGGTTCTGTATCTTTGACTTTAGGATTCAAGATCCCTTCCTCTCGGAACCGATCGCGGATTGGATTGAAATAATCAGCAACTTCAGCCAATTTCTTTTTGTCCAGGTTTATATCAAATCCCAGTTCTTCTAATGCGATCGCCACAGATTCTGTCGCTGGCTGACTCGTTCCCCCTGCAAATGAAGAAATTGCTGTATCAATAATATCTGCCCCAGCTTCTGCAACTTTCAAATAAGTCATTTCTGAAATACCACTAGTAGCGTGGGTGTGGACCTCTAATGGCAGATCCACAGCATCTTTGATTCGGCTGACCAATTCAAATCCGATTTGAGGTGTCAGCACACCAGCCATATCTTTGATACAAATCGAATCTGCTCCAATATGGGCCATTTCTTTTGCTAATTGCACAAAGTATTCAACGGTATGAACTTCGCTTGTTGTATAAGAGATCGCTGTTTGGCAATGACCACCAGCTTCTTTTGCTGTTGTGATAGAAGTCGCCAAATTTCTGGTATCGTTCAATGCATCAAATACGCGAATAATATCGATTCCGTTCTTGATCGATGTCTCTACAAATTTTCGCACCACATCATCCGCATAATTTTTGTATCCTAGTAGATTCTGTCCGCGAAGAAGCATCTGTAATTTCGTGTTCTTCACTTCACGGCGAATCTGTCGAAGACGTTCCCAAGGATCTTCATTTAAGAAGCGGATACAAGAATCAAAGGTTGCTCCACCCCACATTTCTAATGAATGGTAGCCTACTTCATCCAATGTTTTGATGATGGGCAACATATCTGACGTCGGCATTCTGGTAGCGATCAAGCTTTGTTGGCCATCACGTAAGACTGTTTCCATGAATTGAATTTTCTTAGTCATCTGCTTGCATCCTTCCTTTTGAAACTAATTCATTTATTTTTTGCTGTATTGCTTTGACTGAATGCGTTCTCGATCGTCCGCATAGTTTTGCTTCCTTGTCACAAAGAAAGCAGCGCCGTCTCGGATAGCCTAACGCTTCGCGACTGATGGACTGCACTTCACCCGCTTCTAGCCAAAGCACGTCAAGATCTGCTAATCGCCCATAAGGATGTCTTTCTTCAAGTGCCACCATCCTTTTCTTTAGTTCTTCTTTTTTTAAAGGAAGTAAAAGAAAATATTCATAGCCAGTTTTTTCATTTCGATAAAGATGAAGGAATGAAAAGGCATCCGCCACTGCTCGCTCGACTTCATCCGTCAAGCTTTTAAACACAGCTTCTAACTCATCTGATGTTTTGACAGGTCCGGGAATATTCATGGTGGCAGATAGCAGTGTGTATTGGGGCGCCGACTCCAGTAACTCCTTTTGCCGTTTTGCACGCTGTTCTCTAGCCGCCAATACTTCTGCTAATGAAACTTCCGGTCCCTCAAATAACAAGCTACACATTTCTCACAACATCAATGAGCGTGCCGTCTCGATATTCAATCAATGCCACTACTTTATCGCCATAATGAATGGCTTCAGGCGTTCCAACAATCTGGTAAGCTTTCTCTTTTAACTCTTCGATCGTATACTGAGGCACATCTAGTGTTTTAAAATGTTCAATCAAATCTTGACGATCTGGATTGATGGCAATCCCTACTTCTGTCACGATCACATCGATACTTGTTCCTGGAGTGACCACTGTATTTACTTTGTCAACGATCGTTGGAATTCTGCCTCGCACTAAGGGTGAAATAACGAGACTCATTTTGCATGCCATACTCGTATCAGAGTGCCCGCCTGACGCTCCCCGAATCACACCATCGGATCCTGTCATCACGTTCACATTGTAGTCTGTATCGATTTCCAATGCGGACAAAATAGCGGTATCTAATTGGTTGATCACTGATCCTTTACTTAACGGTGAAGCATACATCTCAGCATCGATTTCATAATGTCCTGCATTGCTTCCTAATGAAACGGCTGAAGAATGATCGAAATCTTGTACATCAATGATTTTTTCAACCAATCCTTCCTCCAATAGTTCCACCATTGCATTGGTAATACCGCCTAATGCAAAGCTCGCTTTTATTCCATCTTTAAGCATCGCTTCGCGCAAAAAGCGGGAAACAGCTAATGCAGCACCACCGGTACCTGTTTGAAAGGAGAATCCCTCTTTATAGTAAGGAGAATTTGTGATCACTTTTGCTGCGTATTCCGCGATCAATAGTTCTTTCGGATTTTTGGTAAAGCGGGTGGCTCCTTTGGCAATCCCTTGTGGGTCACCGATTGCTTCCACTTCAACCACATAATCCACGTCGGTTTGCGGAATACTGATTGGTGTATTCGGAAATGGCACGAGCGTATCTGTGATGATCACGACTTTGTCTGCATATTTTGCATCGATCATTGCGTAACCTAATGAACCACAGGTTGCTTTTCCCACCGTACCATTGGCATTGCCATAGGCATCTGCACTTGGTGCGCCTAAAAAAGCCACATCGATATGCACATCTCCAGCTGCAATGGCCCGAGCCCGACCGCCATGTGAACGGATCACAACAGGATTTTCCATGATTCCTGCTGAAATAGCAGCACCCACATTGTCTCTCAATCCGCTGGAAGTAATATTGGTTACAACGCCATTTTTGATATGGTCAATCAACGGTGCATGGACATTTGCGATGGAGCTAGGGGCAATAGAAATATTTTTGATACCCAGACCAGCAATTTCTTCCAAGACCATATTCATGACATAATCGCCTTCACGAAAATGATGGTGGAAGGAAATCGTCATGCCATCTTTCAGCCCTGTCTTTTCGATCGCCTCGCGAATACTGCTAAGAAGTTTGGTATCTCTTGGACGAACGGGGGTAACGGTACGACTTGCTTCTTGATACGTATCGATATGCGCCAATTCCCCTTCAAAAACACCGTATTGGTCAGCATATACTTGTGGAATATCTTTTCCTACTTTATTCATGACCATGCCTAAATATCCTCCTCCGTAATCAACTTCGCTGCCTTAGCCAATGCAATCACTCGCTGTGCACGTTCAACGATTGGCTTGTCTACCATTTTCCCATTGACTGAAATAACTCCAGAGCCTTTCGCTTCGGCCTCGCGAATTCCCCAGATAACTTCTTTGGCATTCTGGATTTCTTTGTCTGTCGGTGTATAAATAGCATTTACCAACGGAATTTGTCGTGGATTGATCACTGACTTTCCATCAAATCCTAGCTGCTTGATTTGTTGCACTTCATTTTGGAATCCTTCTACATTGTCCACATCGGAATAGACAGTATCGATAGCCGCAATTCCTGCAGCTCTGGCTGCATGCAGAATCATGTTGCGGGCAAAGGATAATTCCTGTCCATCCGGATAGCGCTTGGTTTTCATATTTGTGACGTAATCTTCTGCTCCTAAAGCAATTCCGATCAGTCGCTCTGACGCTTTGGCAATCTCCCGTGCGTTCAATACCCCTTCTGCAGATTCGATGGCTGCCATCATTTTCGTTGTGCCCACTGGAATCTGATTGTCTTTTTCAACAGATGTAATGACCGCATCCACATCTAAAATATCTTGTGCCGTCTCTGTTTTTGGTAAGCGAATAACCTCAACGCCAGCCAAAACCATTGCTTCGACATCTTGGGCGCCACCTGCCTCCAAACTATTAATCCGTACGACTGTTTCTACATTGCTGTAATCAAATGTTTTCAATGCAAAGTGAACCAATGTACGCGCGGAGTCTTTTTCTTTAAGAGAAACTGCATCTTCTAAATCAAACATAATTGAGTCTGCACCATATAAGGGTGCGTCCCTTAGCATTGCTGCATTTGCACCTGGAACAAACATCATGGTTCTTCTTAAGCGTTCCATGAATCAATCTCCTTCCAATCATATGCGTCTTTTTTTGCTGCCCGATGAATCGCGGTAATGGTTCGAGCTTGAATCGTACAATCCAAAGCGCCTTTATCAACGGCAGCTACTCGAACAGACTTGATCCCTAAATTTTTGATGGTCTCTTCGATCACCTTTTTGATTTGTTGACCAAATTGTTTCTCTACACTGCTTTCCAAAGAAATTTGGATTTGGTCTGCTTCAGTCGGCTCGACAGTAATCAAAATGTCGCTCGACTCTACTGTACCGGCTACTGCGATTTGTGTAATTTCCATATGGTTTCACCTCTCGTTTTTTAAATAATGATATGTCGTTGATGGCAAAAATTGTCTCAAACGGCGGTCATCCTGATTTTTCAAGGCTTCTCTAACTTTGGTAGCACTGATGATCTCACCATCAATACTCAATCTAGGTAAAATAACCAATTCTAATGAGTCGCCAAACATTTCCTGCATCGCATGATTATACGTATCGGTCACCTTTGAATAGGGTTCTTCTCCGACAAACCGTGTCCGAATGTCTAATACAGGTGCTATCTTCTCTTTAAACAGTTGCGCATCAACCTTTGCCTGGATCTTCGCTACTGTTTCTATGGCACTGTCTTTCAGAAAGTAGGAAGGAAACGTTGCGGAAGATACAAGGTAATCATTGGTGGGAAAAACTGTTACATTGGACAAGTGTGCGACTCCACGTTTTACCATTTCCATCCGATCTGCAGTCGAAAACTCTGAACGATCTTCGGATAACACAAAGACATAAACTTGCTGACTCTGCTGCGCAGCTGTCTCGACAAGATACTGATGTCCTTTGGTAAAGGGATTGGCATTCATCACTATCCCGCTTCCGTTCCCCATTTTTTTCCCTTTAGCCAGCGTAGAAAGATAGCTCGCAAAATTTGGCAGTCCTCGTTCCATAAAAAGAATTTCTGAGGTTGCGATGATTTTCTGAAACCCTAGTGAGCGAAAGATCAATTCATTGCTGGGTTTTGAATACAAGAAATAATGTTGTTCTCCTTCTTCTGCCAAGCGATCAACCAGATGCTGAATGATTTCCGTCAGTAGATTTTCTGATTGAAAGGCTTTGCAAACAACCAAGCATTTCAATATGTTGTGATAATAGGATCCAGTAGCAACCAGTAAATCGTTATCGTAGATTCCCACTGTGTAATCAAGTTCTTCCTCTTTATTCAGACCGGCTCGATCCATCAAGGAAGCCCACTGTTTATAGACTCCTTGATCTCTTAGCCATAGCCGTTTTAATGAATACATAAACGTCTCTTCTTTATCTTTTTATTTTTTGATTGGAAAAAGTTTGCTAAGCAGCATCGAAGCAAGATAGATAATCAAGATAACCACGAAGACGCCGCCCCATCCCAGCACTAATAATTCCAGTGATTTCATTAAATCTGCTGACATCGAATCTCTCCTTTCTTAGGTTAGTAAGGCAAGCAATAAACCACCTGCAATAACTGAAGCAATCTGACCAGAAACATTGGCACCGGCTGCATGCATCAAAATAAAGTTTTGTGGGTCTTCATCCGTTGCCATTTTTTGGATCACTCGACTTGACATAGGAAATGCAGAAATCCCCGCGGCTCCAATCATTGGATTGATTTTTTCTTTTCTGAACAGGTTCAGCACTTTTGCAAACAAGACACCACCTACAGAGTCCATGATGAAGGCAACCAGGCCTAAAGCGATCACCATCAATGTATCGACTTGCAAAAATTCTTCATACTGCATTTTTACTGAGATAGAGAGCCCCAACAAAATACTAATGATGTTTACCAGCTCATTTTGAGCCGTGATAGAAAGTCGGTCTAATACGCCGCATTCTCTCAAGAGATTTCCGAACATCAAGAAACCAACTAATGGCAGAGATACAGGGGCAATGAGCCCGGCAACGACAGAGATAACGATCGGAAAAAGAATTTTTGCTGTTTGCGAGACTTCGCCAGCGCGATAATTCATATGAATCGAACGCTCTTTTTTCGTTGTGACCGCCTTGATCGCAACCGGCTGAATGATCGGCACCAAAGCCATATAAGAATAAGCTGCAACCATGATTGCTCCCATATATTTGGAATTCAAAGTGTTGGCTACAAAGATGGATGTTGGACCATCGGCGGCTCCAATGATTCCAATGGAAGCTGCATCATTTAAATCAAATCCTAATAAGACAGCGACGATAATCGTAAAGAAAATACCAAATTGGGCTGCAGCCCCAAATAAAAGCAGAAAAGGATTTTGGAGCAGCGGACCGAAGTCGATCATGGCACCAATTCCGATAAACAAAAGCAATGGAAATAACTCGGTTGAGATCCCCATATCAAACAATACTTGAAAAGGACCAGGTTCCCCGCCAGCACTCAAAACACCAGAGTTCGGGAAATTTACTAAAATCGTTCCTAGTCCCATCGGAACTAGTAGTGTTGGTTCATATTCTTTTTTGATTCCTAAATACATCAGGATGCCACCGACTACCATCATGACAATCCGTCCGGGTTCTTGTCCCATCCCTAAAAAGCCTTCAATCAGAGTTTCCACTAACGTCACTTCCTCTATTCATTAAATTTTTTATTGATTCATCCCTATTAATGAATCGTAATCAATGGGTCACCAGGATTGACCATCTCTCCTTGATTGACATGAATACCAGCTACTGTTCCCGCTTTTCCGGCAACAATCTCATTTTCCATTTTCATGGCTTCTAATATCATCAATGGTTGATTTTCCGCCACAGTATCTCCAACATTCACCAAGATTCTCAAAATCGTTCCCGGCATTGGAGAAGGCATGGCATCTGCACCTGCGGCAATGGGTGCCTCAGAAACAGATGGTGCCTCGGATGCGGCTGGTGTTGCGGTTTGCGGAGCTGGTGTTTCAACTACAGGTTGAACGGGTAGCACAGGTTGTGGTGTACCACCGATTTCTTCCATCTCTACTAGATATTCTTTGCCATCAATCGAAATTTTAAATTTACGTAACATTGTTTTTCCTCCAAAATGCTAATTTTTATTGATTCTTCGAATAACAAACTGACTCTTTTCATTTAATCCAGCAGCTAGACTTGACGCGATGATGGAAACAAGTTTTGCCTCCGGATTGCGCTGCATTACTTTCTTGACCACAAATTGGCTCTTAGGTTGATCACCTGCCGCAATGGCTGTCGCGATCAAACTAACAAGTTGATATTCTTCTTCACTAGCTTCGATATATGCAGGAACCGCTTTCCATTTCATTTCAGATTCATTATCATCGAGCGTTTCAGAAGATGTTTTTGTTATTTCTTGATGTGGTTCACTTTTTTTGAACAGTCGGGCGAATAATCCCATGAAGTTACTCCTTTCATTTTTTTCGTTCTCAACCACATTATATTGATAATGGACCAATCCGGTAGTTCTAAATCAAAGATTATTGTTTTTTTTCTGTTCCTATTTCATCACCTTACAACAAAAAGGCTGATAAACATTGTTAAATCAACGTTTATCAGCCGTTAAGATTTTATTAATATCTTGTTAAGCCTCTTTTAAGAACACCTATACCAAATTGTTTTTTTCCTGTTCTTTTTCAGAATTCAATCTATCTTATCAAATGAATATTGCTTATTCTATAGTCGTCAAACGGAAAAGCTAATTGTTTCCAATACGTGTCTTTCTCCCCCAAAGGCATGAAGCTTTGTTTTTTATTGGAATGAATTGGCACCGTTTACAAAAACAGAAATTATTAAATCAGTTGTAGAAAGGAAGAAAAATATGTTATTGACGGTTTTATCTTATGCCATGATTATTGTCTTTATGTTTGTAATCATGAAAAAGAAAATGTCTCCATTCACTTCTTTGGTGGTCATTCCTTTGATTTTCACCTTAGTTGCAATGGTGTCAGGAGTATCCAAAGAAGGAAACATCGGGGATTTTGTTCTAGAAGGAATCAAAACAACTTCTAATACGGGGATTATGTTGCTGTTTGCGATACTATACTTCTCGATCATGCTGGACGCTGGATTATTTGATCCAATTACCAAAAAAATGATCTATTTCGCAAAAGGCGATCCGATGAAAGTTTTGATGGCAACTGCTGTCGTTGCGGCCACCGTTTCTTTAAATGGGGATGGAACGACCACTACCCTGATCTGCTGTTCAGCCTTTATTCCGATTTATAAAAAATTAAACATGAAAATGATGAACCTTGGGGTACTGGTGATCTTGCAAAATACCATCATGAACTTGCTCCCTTGGGGAGGACCTACTGCTCGAGCTATGGCCGTTTTAGAAGTTGATGCCGATATCCTTACTTATCTGGCACCAGGAATGATCATCTCAGTTCTTTATGTCATCTTCTTTGTTGCTCGCAGAATGGGGAAACAGGAACGGGCACGCTTAGGAATCACTGAATTGACTGCAGATGAAATCGAAGAAATGACAACGGTAACAGACCCTGAAACACTACAGATTCGCCGGCCAAAAAACTTTCTTTTCAATGGTATCTTGACGATTGGATTGATTGCATGGCTCGTAGCTAGCTCATTCATTGATTCGATTGCACTGCCACCACTTTTGTTGTTCTTAGTTGGAACGTGTATTGCTTTAATGGTCAACTACCCTGTTTTAAAAGACCAATCTTCACGAATTGGAGCCAATGGCGGAGATGCTGTTCAAGTCGTTATCTTAGTCTTTGCAGCGGGCGTATTTATGGGATTGTTCCAAGGTTCAGGTATGGCAGAAGCATTGGCTAACAGCTTTACTCACATTATTCCGAAAGAATTAGCCGGCTTCTGGGGGCTAGTTATCGCCCTTATTTCTGCGCCAGGTACCTTCTTCATCTCAAATGATGGTTTCTATTTTGGTGTGCTACCTGTATTAGCAGAAGCAGGGCGTGCTTATGGCTTTACCAATATGCAGATGGCTCTTGCTTCATTGATGGGACAGGCGTTCCACTTATTAAGCCCATTGGTTGCCTTTATCTACTTGCTGTTACGTTTGACTGGATTGGATATGGGTCAATGGCAAAAAGAATCAGCAAAATATGCATTGGGAATCTTTGTCATCTTTATCGTTACCATTGTGTTATTAGGTCATATGCCGCTTTACATTCCACAATAATATTCAGGATTGATTGGGACGGGTCGTCATTGCGGTCTCGTCCCTATTTTTATTAGTAATACATGAGGAAATCAACGAAAATCTTGAAAAAAATTTACTAGCATGTTTTATTTTCAGAGGTATCATGAGAAATGAGGAAAATAAATGAGTAATATAGTTGAAGCCGTTAAAAAAAATCTTGATTTAACACAAAACAAAACATTAAACGTTCTGATTTATGAAGCGTTTCGAAAAACCATCATCCTTGGTGATATTCCAGCAGGTACTCGAATCAACGAGAAAGTCTTTGCTGAAGAATTGAACATTAGTCGAACTCCTATTCGCCTGGCTATGAAGCAATTAGTGAATGAAAAACTTGTCGAACATATTCCTAAAGCGGGAATCGTCGTCAAAGGTATTCGTATCAAAGATGCCTACGAAATTTATGATATCCGTAAATCATTAGATACCCTAGCAACGATCAAAGCCATGAATCAAATGACTGAAGCAGATTTCCAAGAACTGCAAACATTATTAGAACAAGGGGAACAATATAATGAGGCCGATGAAATAGAGCTGGTTTTAAAAAATTTCTCTGATTTCAACGCATTTATCTATGAAAAAAGTCAAATGCCTCGCTTAAAATCAATTGTCCTAGAACTACAAGCCTATCTCGTTTATTTTCGCGACATCGCTATCCGTTCGACGAAACGAAGAGATAAAGCATTGGAAGAACACTGGCTGATTTTTCGCGGGATGAAAACAAAAAATGTCGAACAAATCACGCTGATCACGCATGAACACCTTGATCGATCCTTGCAGTTTATTTTGGCGGAAATGGAGCGTAGACAAATTGACTGAGTCCCTTTCGAACCAGATTACCGACTATGCCATCAAAGCATTGTTCTATGAAGTCAGTCTCAGTCCTAAACCTGGACTTGTGGATCCCTTGACAACCGGTGCGCACCAAGACATGAACTTATTCACATTTATCGATAGCACGATCAGCTTACGTCCGTATTTTCAACAGTACCTACATGCAGGGCTGACACACAAAGGAACCCCTAGGGAGTTGTTTGATAAGCTTAGAAAAATCGGAGTAGCTGCAGAAAAAGCCATGCTGCGTGCAACACATGCCATCAATACGCATAAAGGAGCCAATTTTTCTTTTGCAGTCATTTTAGGGGCGACTGGCTGGTACTTGCAAGAAAAGGCATTGCCTTTAATAAAAGAAGATAGTGAGAGGATTTTGACTTACACGCAGCAAATGACAAACCACCTACTCGCAGAAGATTTCAAAGACTTAGAGATAAAGACCCAGCTTACTTATGGCGAAAAGCTTTATCTGGAATACGGAATAACCGGGATTCGAGGAGAAGCCGCAGCAGGCTACCCTAGTTTGTCGCATAAACTACTCCCCTTTCTACGGACAACTGTTGATTTCCCAATGGAGGAACGTTTATTGCGGGGACTGATTTTCTTGATGAGTGAAATCGAAGATGGGAATTTATTGCATCGCGGTGGTTTATCCGCTTGGCAAACAGTGAAAGAAGAAAGCAAAAAAATTCACCAAGCCCCCTTCTCAAAAGAAGAATTGCTTGATGAATTACAAAGCTATGATAGGATTTTGACTCAACGCCACTTAAGTCCTGGAGGTTCTGCAGATCTATTGGCATTAGGTATTTATTTTGCTCAACTAGAAGAGATCCTTTAAACACCATCGGGCAAAAAGGTATAGCCTAATCCCCATACTGTCTTGATATAGCGAGCTTGCTTTGGATCATCTTCAATCTTATTTCTTAAATGATTGATAAAAACCATGACCGTATTTGCGTCTAGCTCACTGCCGTTCCATACGCTTTGATAGATTTGTTCTTTCGAAAAAACTTGATCCGGGTTTTCTATAAAAAATTGCATCAATTTTGTTTCCTTGGATGAGAGCTTGATTGGCTCTTCCTTTTTGTAGAGTTGGTAGCGGGACTTGTCAAAGCAGAAATCCCCAATCATGATTTTGCTCTCTTTTGAAAGGGCACGATGCTCTTTGATAACTTGCCCTCTATCAAGGGTCACTGTTACTTGTGCTCTTAATAAGTTAGGCAAAAATGGCTTGGTAATATAATAATCTCCACCCATTTCCAATCCAGTAATGATGTCTTCTTCATTTTTCTTGCCACTGAGAAAAATGATCGGGACAAGTGGATCTTCTTCACGTATAATCTGAGCAAGATAGTACCCATCGTTTTCATGTTCTAAACTAATGTCCAATAAAAATAAATCAAATTTTACCCGTGTCATGATATCGACTGTCTTTTCAACCGAATCACTTTGATAAATCAAGATTCCGGTCGATTGGAGTGATTTCCATATCAATCGTCGTATTGCTGGATCATCATCAACGACAAGAATTTTTTCGTTTCTCACTTTTTTTCCTCCTAGTTCTTTGGATCAAATTATTAAAGGGAGCGTTTTTTATGAAAAAGCCTTCAAGCAGATTGCTTGTTCTAGGAATGATGACCGTCCTCTTTTTGACTGTATTAGGAATGGTCATCACAGCAAACAGCTATCAGCAGACACAAAAACATGCGTTAAAAATGGGGGAGAATCAACTAGCCAAAATCAATGACTCTGTAATCAAAATATTGCGATTGGAAATCAAATCTTACACTTTAGCACTGGAAGATTATGCTTCGAATATTTTTAATGAAAAAAATTACCATGAACTGATCGAAGACACTCAGTTGGACAACAGTCTCCTATTCAAGACCTCGGCTGCCGCCGGATTATATCTTGTTTCACCAACGGGCACTCTCCTTTCTGGCAAAGACATCCATGCTGACCAATTTGTTAAAGAACCTGTCAAAGTCACGGCTTTTGATCAAGATCCCCTTTATCTCAAAGCTTTAAAGGGGTCGGTTCTTCAAAACGGCGAAGCTTACTTTGCTGATGATACGTCTTATGTCAATTTATATCGACCGGTCTATGACAAGCATCATGTGCTTCAATCTATCTTGGTTCTGCCAATCAATCTTGAAGAGCTATATCAGCAAGAGATTGACACAACAGAAAACCAAAATGGCTATACGATGGTCAAAAATGAAGAAATGAAAGTGCTCATGCACCCTTCCACCGAACAAATCGGATTAGACATCATCAATGGGCGAAAGCTGAAATATCCTGACCTCGACTACAGCGATTTGGCTCATTTAGAAGATGTCCAAAAGACCAATGAAAAAGGAACATTAAGCTACAATTCTTACTGGTGGACAGAAGAAGACCCCAAAAAAGTTTTAAAAATCTCAGCCTATGAATGGATTACGGTTGGGGATGCACGCTGGATCGTTGCCAGTTCATCGGACTTTTATGAACGAAATGGACTCGCACTGCAAAAAAATCTGATCATACTTGGCTTACTGACCATTCTCTTAGCAATCATCATTCTTTTAGCAGTCAGTTTTAGTCATTACAATCGCCAAAACCGGACCTATATCGAAAATCTGCGTTTAGTTGAACGGCAAAATTTTTTGAAGGAAAAGCATGCCCTTGAAAAATCAATGATGCAAAAATCGCAATTGGAAACAGTAGGTCTGCTAACCACTACCATTGTTCATGACATGAATAATTTTCTTACTCCGATGATCGGAAATCTGCAACTGTTGATTGAAGAATACCAGTCAAACGAAGCGCTCGTTGCTGATCTAAATGAAGTCTACCAAGCAGCGCAAAAAGGCCAAAACCTATCTACGAATGTATTGCGCTTTACTAAGACTGGAATCAAAACGAAAGAATCCCTCTCGATCGAAGAAGTGGTATCAGAAGCCATTGACACCATGCGCGTACTCGTACCAAAGAAAGTCACATTGACCTATCAAGCTTCTTTTGTGGGCACTGCACTCATTGAAGCCAGTGACTTACAAGTTATTTTATACAATTTGATCACCAATGCTTATCAGGCTCAGCCAGAAAACCCGCACATCCAAGTCAGACTTAGTGCAGCAGCAGATAAGCAGTTGACAGCATTCCAAAACCATTCACTTGCTTATTGCGACAAACATTTTGCGCAACTTACCGTGACAGATAATGGTCCAGGGATCCCGAAAGAAATAGAAAGTAAAATGTTCACGCCTTTTTTCACAACGAAGACAGAGTCCAATGGAACTGGTCTCGGCTTATTCATCGTCTCATCGATTGCTAAGAAAAACGATTGGATCTTACAAGTAAAAAGCACCGTCTATGGAACGACCTTTACACTAGGGATTCCAGTAGATAGCGGCAACGTTCAGTAATCGCTTGCATTACTTATCTAAGCCTTTTGTTCGTTCATTCACTATACCTTTATTATAACGAAAAAGAATGAAGGTTTGACGAAAAGTACAATAAAAAACCAGCTATTGTTTGTCGTCATCAGCCGAAACTCACTTTAGTTTGTCACGGAAATTCCCTCTTGTTTTTCTGCAATGAAAAAAATTACAGGATAGCTCATCGCGTGATTATTAGCGCCAGCTTCTGTTCTGCTTTTATGTCATTAAAGCCCTTCTCAAGGGCTTTTTTTGTTGCAGCTGTTTTTAATTGCCGCGATGATTTTACAAAAATCAAAAGTTTTAAGGTGTGTTCGCTTTACAAAAGAGAACATATGTTTGTATTATACAACTAGGGAGGCGTTTTTGATGGGGAGATTTAATTATGAAGAAGAACCGTTACGGGATATTTTGTTCATTGATGTAAAATCTTTCTATGCATCTGTCGAATGTGTCCAGAGAGGGCTAGATCCTTTGACTGCCTTGCTAGTAGTCATGTCTCATTCAGATAACACAGGAAACGGATTAGTCTTGGCAGCTTCGCCAATGGCGAAAACTGTTCTGGGGATCACCAATGTCACTCGTGCTGACAACTTGCCCAACCACCCGGATCTATATAAAGTTTCACCTCGCATGAATCTATATATCAAAGAAAATTTGACAGTCAACAACGTTTATCGGAACTATGTGGCGGATGAAGATCTCTTACTCTATTCAATTGATGAGTCGCTGATGGATGTGACGCAAACGTTGCATTTATTTTTTCCTGATCCTTCTCTTTCTAGAAGCGAGAAGCGGCACAAAATGGCAGAAAAAATCAAAGCCCATGTCTTCAAAGCGACTGGACTGCGGGTAACTGTCGGGATCGGTGATAATCCTCTTCTTGCTAAATTGGCCCTCGATACCGAAGCAAAGAAAAATCCCACCTTCATTGCCGAATGGACATATCAAGATGTGGAAAGCAAAGTATGGGGAATTTCGCAGATGACTGATTTTTGGGGGATTGGTTCTCGAACCCAAAAACGATTGACTCAGTTGGGGATCGAATCGATCAAAGCATTGGCTCATGCTGATCCAGATTTTTTGCGCAGCCGTATGGGCATCATTGGGGAACAATTATACCACCATGCCAACGGGATCGATCGAACGATTTTAGCAGAACCAGCCCCAAAGACAATGGAAAAAAGTTATGGCAATAATCAAGTCTTAAATCGAAATTATTACTTGCAGAGCGAGATCGAATTAGTTATCAAAGAAATGGCAGAACAAGTCGCCGCCCGAATCCGCCGTGAAGGCTGCCAAACACAATGTATCCATCTCTATATTGGAACAGCTTTTGGAGAGACACAGAAGGGCTTTGCCCACCAAATGAAAATCCCTGCGACAGATAACACCAAACTATTGATTGCTCACGCACTGTTCTTATTTCGCAAATACTACACAGGACAAGTGGTTCGTCATGTGGGGATCACTTATTCGAGACTGGTTTTTACCCAAAGCGTTCAGCTCGATTTGTTCCAAGATCCGGAAGAACAACTAAAACAGCGAAAGCTTGATTTACTGATCGATAAAATTCGCGCCAAATATGGATTTACTTCAATCGTTCATGCTGCCAGTAAATTAGAAGGCGGACGAGCGATTGCACGGGCGAATCTCGTTGGTGGTCATGCCGGTGGAATGGATGGTATCTCAAACGAACCTCAAGGCAAAGCAGTTCGTCCAAAATAGGATGGCTGCTAAGCATTTTGCTATACGCCTATCTCTTTTGCTGATAAATTGAATCTGTAGACCAGCCGGAATTCACAGCATTGCTAAAAAGGAGGAAACACCATGTGTGGGAGATATTTATTTGATCCAAGGACAGGTGAGCTGTCTGATTATTATCAAGAACTAGTCACGATAGCCAAAGAACAAAACAAAAAAATCGCTGTTGATGAAGTTTTCCCTTCCAACCAGGTCGTCACGCTGATTGCCGATGACTCGCAGCAAATCGTACCGATCCTAACCCATTGGGGCTTTACTGGTTTCAAAAAAGGCCAACTTTTAATCAATGCCCGAGCAGAAACCGTAGAAGAAAAACGTACTTTCAAGAAGCCATTTCTGGAAAAACGCTGTGCCTTTCCAATGTCTGGCTTTTATGAGTGGGATAGCGATAAGCACAAGTTTCTCTTTGACTCCTCGGAGCCCCTCTACCTTGCTGGTTTCTATCGGAACCATTCTACTGCCAGCGGTTCGGAAGATGAATCCATTATTTTGACGACCAAGCCCAATGCAACGATTGCACCAATCCATGATCGGATGCCTGTTTTGTTGCCGAAGGCAGATGTTTTGCCTTGGATCACGGATGTGACTTTCGCAAGAAACTATCTACTCCAAACGATGCCTGATATTCACCCACAACCTGTTTCGTAAACCAAAACGCCGCCAGAAGAATTTGCTTCTTCTGACGGCTTTTTTTAGCGAGTGACGGCTTTAATAAACAGTAAAAGTCCGTCCTGTCATGATACCAAAAACTGATTTTTCATAGGCAGCAAAAACTTTTTCATCCGCGACAGGCAGAAAGCCTTGGAATGAGGGAGCATAGGTCTCCCAAGAGCCTGCCAGCGCATTCGGACTGACCGCATTGATACGAATGCCACGACCAATTTCTAACGCCGCTGAAGCAACAAAAGCACCGATTGCGCCATTCACCAATGCCGAAGAAGTACCCATCGGAATAAACTCGTCTTGAATGATGCCTGAGGTCAACGTGATACTGCCGCCCTCCGTTAAATAATGCTGTCCGATCAACACTAGATTGACTTGGCCTTGCAGCTTGCTGTCAATGGAGCGCTGATTTTCTTCCGGTGTCAACTCCGCAAAAGGTTTGAAGACGGTACTACCCGCTGCGGAAATAATAGCATCTACAGTACCGATCTCTGCAAACAGCGTCCGAATACTTTCTGGATCAGCAATCTCAACCCGGTAGTCCCCTGCACTTCGACTCGCCGTGATAACCTCAACAGATTTGTCTTGTAAACCAGCCAGCAAAATTTTCCCTAACGTTCCGGTATGTCCCACTAAAAGAACTTTCATCCAATCATCTCATTTCGCTTATTTTTTCTCATTCTACGGCAGATTTTTTCTTTTTACAAACGTTAGCTGTCCTTTTCCTCTTTCCCCTCTTTCTGTGCAGGTAAGTCTTGATTTAAGAGGATAGGATAAAGACAGCTATTGTCAAATTACGAAAAAAGTTTGAATGTTTTGTGAAACGCCTTCCTTGTAAAAGGACTTCTATGGTATAACTCTAAAAAAGAAGGTGAAGCTTATGAAAAAAGAAGAACTTTGTACAAGTAAATTCTATTTAGCGAAAGTAATCGGACAACCTACCTTACAAAAGATCAAGATCATTCGCTTACTGAGCAATACAGCGACTGTCGAACTTTTAGAAGGGGGCAACTACGGCGTAGCCAAACTCAGTGACATCCAGCCATTGACCGATTAGCGGTTAGTAAAGACTGCTCTAAAAAAGCGTCAAGCAAACAAGGAAATTCCTAGGCTTGACGCTTCTTCTATCTTATTAAAAAAGTGAGTCTTATCCTTGATGAATCAAAGTTGCTCTGACTGCATTTGGTACATTTGCTGATAGATTCCCCCAGCTTGTACCAGACTGGCATGATTGCCCCGTTCAACGATTCTACCTTGATCTAAGACTAGGATTTGCTCAGCTTGCTTAATCGTTGATAAGCGGTGAGCGATCATAAAAGTGGTCCGTCCTTTTTGCAAGACTGTCATTGCTTTTTGAATGATTGACTCCGTTTCGGTATCAACGTGACTCGTTGCTTCATCTAGAATCAAGATTTTTGGATCAAATACCAAAGCACGGGCAAAGCTGATCAATTGACGTTCGCCACTGGAAAACTCATTGCCCTTTTCTACGACGGGATGATGGATACCTTTCGGGTAACGCGTCAGCAGGTAACCGGCACCAACTTGTTCTAATGCGGATAGGATCATCTCTTCTGTGATTGACGGATCATTCATACCGATATTGCTGGCAATCGTTCCTGTAAACAGATAGGGATCTTGCATCACGATCGCCATCGAACGACGAACGCTGTGACGGTCAAATGCTTCGATCACTTGATCATCGATCGTGATAGTCCCTGCTTGAGGGTCATAAAAACGGAAGAGTAAGTTCAAGATACTGGATTTCCCAGATCCTGTATGCCCTACTAATGCGACTGTTTCACCTGCAGATACTTGAAAATCAATCTCATGTAAAACAGCTTGCTCTGGGTCATATCCAAAGGTTACTTGATTGAAAGAAACATTTCCTTCTTTGATCGCAATAACTGCTTCTTGCTGTTTTTCAATTGGCTGATCAGCAAACTCGAAGACTCGTTTGCCAGCAGCTAGCGATTGCTGAACATTGGTGATCGTTTGGACCAGACCTTCGATTGGGTCATAGAGTCGATTGATATAATCAATAAAGGCATAAAGCAAACCTGCGGAGATAGCGAGCCGACCATCCAAGAAGAATGCCGATAATGTCGTGATCAGAATCAGGATCGTTGAATTCCGCAAAAGATTGCCCAATCCCCAGGCAATACTCGAATCCAATAACAGATACTTTCGACCTGTCTGAAACCATTTCTCGACGGTTTCATTGAATTCTTTCTGCAGTTGGCCTTCTCTCTGAAAGGCCTGAATAACTGCCATTCCTTGAACAAATTCATTTAACTGACCACTGATTTGAGAAATATATTCCCGCATGGCAATATTATAACGGGAAGCATACTTCGTATAGACATGTTGCCAAATACCCAGAATCGGAATCAGAATAAGCATAGCCAATCCTAGAGTATGATTCAGGAAAAAGAGTGCCAAGAAAGCCCCAATGATTTGAATGATATTGCTCATCAAATTACTGATGACGATCACATAGAAATTGGAGCGCAAAACTTCCGTGTCATTCGTGATTCGCGCGACTACTTTCCCAGCAGGAATCTGATCAAAATAAGAAACGGGCAATTGATGCATATGGTCAAAAAGCTGGTCCCGCATTTTCTTCACAATGCGATTTGACATTTTACGCAGCTGCAGCAAGCTGATATAACGAAAGAGCGAGCCAATCAAATTGATCAGCAAGTAACCCGCTAATAATTGGATCAAGAAAAGGATATTCAAATTCCCTGTCTCAACCGATGGAGTCATGACGCCGTCAATCAATCGTTTGGCAATCAGCGGTGATGTCAATTCCAGTGCAGCACCTAGCAGTAGCAATACTGCACCGATCGAAAATTGTTTTTTGTAATAGCCTACATAAGACAGCAGGCGCTTAATCGTTGAGAACATCTTGATCGTCCTCCTTTAACTGTTGATGATAATATTGCTCTTGGTACCATCCAGGAACTGCGATCAGCTCCTGATGGGTCCCTCTTTGGATAACATGCCCATCTTCCAAAACGATCACTTGATCGGCGTCCGTGATGGCGGATAAGCGGTGGGTCACGATGATCGAAGTCGGTGCATCTGTCATTGCTTTAAGGTTTGCGATGATCGTTTGCTCTGTTTTTGCATCGACAGCTGACAAAGCATCATCCAGCAACAGTACATCACTCCTTCGCAGAAAGGCCCGTGCTAGCGACAAACGTTGCTTTTGACCCCCTGATAAAGAAACTCCCTTTTCACCGACTAATGTTTCAAGACCTTCTGGCATCCGTTTGATGTCTTCAGCGAAACATGCGAGTGATAACGCTTGCCATAAGCGTTCTTCGGATGCTCCTGGATCCCCGAACAATAGGTTTTCGCGAATCGTTCGTGAAAACAACGTATGCTCTTGCGGAACTTCCGCAAAGTGACGACGAATCTCTTCTGTCTGAAAAGCAGTCAAAGGCTGCCCATTGATCATTGGCATTTGATTTGAATACGGGTACCGATGTCCGAACTGACGTAGCAAGGAAGTCTTACCACTACCTGTTTTGCCGACGATCCCCAACACTTCTCCTTTGGTAATAGTCAGATCAACGTCTTGTAAGACAAATCGTTCCGTATTCGGATATTTGAAACTGTACTCAGAGAATTCAATTGTTTGGATCATCGGTACAAGTTGTTGTCCTGTAGATTCTAGCTGATCGCCAGTCTGCAATACTTCATTGATCCGACGCCAAGAAGCAGCCCCTTGCTGCATCACATTTACCAGATCTCCTGCTGAAATCATCGGCCAAACCACCATCGTTAGATAGACTTGGAAAGATACCATCGCACCAATAGTGATTTGTTGATTGGCTACTAGGAAAGCCCCAATCCCGAAACTCATCACAAAACTAATCGCCAAAATGATTGTAATCAGCGGCCCAAAACGGGAATCAATCTCGGAAACGATGTCGTTTTTTTCACGAGTTTCTGTTGTTTTTTGCTGAAATTGCTGCGTCGTTGCTGCTTCTAAGCCGAATGCCCGTACCACTCGGATACCATCGATGATCTCCAACACTTCACTATTCATCTCTGAAACAGAGTTTTGTGCTTCGGTAAAAGCTTTATCTACTTGCGAACCCCATTTGAAAATGTAGTACGCCAAGAGGGGCATAGGAATCAGTGCAATGATTGTCAATACCCAAGAGACTGTAATCGCCATCATGGCAACGATAAAACTCAAATAGAGACTCGTATTCAAGAAAACCATCAACCCATAGCCTACGGTCATTCCCATGACTTGAACATCGTCACTAGAACGAGTCATTAAGTCTCCCGTTCGAAACCGATGATAAAAGGGAGCCCCCATGTTTAAGAAATGCTTCATCAATTGCTGACGCAATTGCTTTTGCAAATCGTATGATCCGATAAATAAATTAAATGTCCAAATAAATTCTGCAATATAGCCTAAAAGTATCGCACCGGCAAACAAGCTGACATAGCGAATCAAAATTGCCATCGTAAAGTCATCTTGAATCAGTGCATCAATGAATAAGCGCAAAATATAGATCGGTGCTACATACATCGCACTGGCAATAACCATAAAAATAAATACGATTGCATAACGCAATTTATGCGCTTTAAAATACGTCGTTAATTGTTGTAAAATATATTTCATTTTCTTCCCTCTCAATCTAAAAAAGTACACAAAAAAGCTCTGCCCTTTCGGAAAAAGGACAGAGCATAACGTCAAAAAATATCGACACTATCTGTGTACTAACGGATTACCGAATAAGGGATTAACTACTATTTTGTTGTTTGCGAATTTTGCTGTAACGTTTTGCATCGTAATCCCTCCTTCTTTTTTTATTTGCTGACTACAAGTAACACTTTACAGATAACTATGAGAATTTGCAAGAATTTTTATTAATTTTTTTTTAAAATGATTGACTTTCTTATAGTCCTTTTCATCACTTAATGATAAAAAAAGACCCTTTATTCTTTTCCCATTCTGTAATAATTCTTCTTGTTCTTTTTTCTCTTTTGTCTTGATAATCCTTAGTCTGTCAAGACAAAGGACGCCATTATTTGGCACAAAAAAAAGTTTTTCATAATCCGCCCACAAAGAAATCTGCTTCCAAAAAAAGACTTCCTGCATGGGAAGTCTTTTCTTAAAAAAGTTTCGTTTTTCAACACTTTGTTCTTTACTATTTTAATAATCGACAAACTATTACTCGTTTGAACAGGCTTATGAAGGTCATTTTCGTCTCTTTTTTGCCGCGCTTTTTTTGAAATAGGATGTCCGATACCAGTTCAGAAGATGAAGAAATGGGGAACATCCTTTTAGGTCTTAAATAAAATGTTCATCCTTCAAAAATTCCAATACTTGATTTTTCAATGTATCCGTATCAGAAGCTTCCTGACGACGATTAGGTGAGACCGCAGGCTGAGCGATCGATTCGACGGTTTCTTGTAGAGATTCTGGCGGCAATTCCAGCAATTGGAAACTATCTACTACAACTTCGGCACCATAGACAGATTGTCCTTCCTTGGTTTCAAAAGGACACATATGCAAATGTCCATTGATTTTAACACTTGCACCTTTCTGGGTATACCGCAAAAAAGTTTCTGCTTGCTTGCCGTTGATAACACAAGCAAACCATTCTGTTTGCAACTGTTCGCTTGTTTGCCACTGTGCAGCGACTGCTAAGTTAAACCGTACACACGTATTATTTGCTGCTGCAGAAGCCAGTTGTTCTCGACTGGGCATCTCATTAATTTTCCCAGTAAGGATCACCTTGTTCGTTGCCACGTTACTCCCTCACTCTACATTTTATTTAGACTCGCACTAATGCAAGATTAGCCATAGTCTATCACAAAAAAAATTTCTTGCAATTCTTTTGAGAACATCTATAGTGATCTTCTACAGTTTTTGTCGCTGACTTTTAAACAAAATTTAATCGAGCTTAGCCTTCATCAGTCGATGAATCTATTTCAGAGACATACGTCCACGTCATGCCATTGTCTTCTGAGGTAAATACACCTTTGACTGTACCACCTTTGTAATCCCCCATGGGACCTTGATTGACCATAACTTTTAACTTTCCATCTTCTAGATAAGGTGCTTCAGCAACCACGAAAACCTTCTTCCATTCATCAGGCATTTCAAAAGCAGCTTCCAGCCATGTGTTTCCTCCGTCTGTCGTCACATAGAGGCTTGGTTCTGTTGGCGTTACTCCGCCGAAACTCATAAAGCCAACATTCTCGTTGAGGTAGCATGCGTCCGTCAAGAGTCGGCTGATTCCCTTAGCCACTTGCTTTTCCTGCCAAGTTTTGCCACCATCTTGGGTCACATATGAGAGATAGCCTTCCTGCCCCATTACGCGGCCACCCGATAAGAAAATGTAACCAAAACCGTCTTGGCCAAATGTCAATTTGCGAAAACGTACAGCTGCTGTCTGCTCTGCCAGAGCAACATTCTTCCACGTATTTCCTTGATTTTCCGTATAAGTATAATAGACATTTTGAGTTGGACTGCCCTCACTAGCATATTCCGTTCGAATAAATCCAGTCCGTTCAGGAGTCAAAATATAGCTGCCAGCGATCAGCGCTTGTTTGTCGCCACTATACTCGCCGCCAAAAAAATCATCTAACGGATAGGGCAGAATGATTTGATGTTTCCAGCTATCATAAGTTAATTTCAATTGACTCTTACCAATTTCTGTTTTATACGCAATCGTCTGATTCGTTTCCTTTGAGGTGGTCATTTGATTGTTCTTATCGGTGATCGCACTTAGATCTCCCGCATCTACATTCGTGATCGCTTTGTCCCCTTGAGCAGTCGTAGCAACCTTAACTTGCCAACAAATATCCCGCACAGAACCGTCATCGGAAACTTTACCCCAATAAGATGTCATTGTCTCACGATTGATGGACTTGGGCCACACAGTAAATTTTACCGTCAGCAGCCCATCTTGATAGGTTGCACCACTCACACTGTAAGAATCGATCCGTACATCTTCTTGCACCTTCACAGAAGAAAAATAGCGCATCAAATCATAAAATAAATTAAATCCTTGTGTATTCGGATCATAGTTAAATTCGCTTTCAAAGGGCAGAAATTGATTAAAATAAGTAACGGGCTGTTCTTTGATAGCGGATTGGTTTACTTGAGAAGTCTCTACAGTTGATGATTTTGAACCACTCGAACTGACCGCTCGTCCTACAGAAAAGCCAATGATGAACCAGATGACTAGCCCAATCACAATCAGTGTCAAACCGACAGCTAACGCTACCCGAATTGCTGCTATTTTTTTATGCTCTTTCACGGGAAAAACCCACCTTTTGTTTTCAATTACTTGAAGTATAATGAAAAGTTTCTTTTCTCACAAGATGCTTTTTCACTTCTTAAGAAATTAAGAAAAGGGTACCTCATTAAATAGTTTTTAGAAAAAATAAAAGCATTCGCAAAAAAGTGACATACTTCAGGCTTTCCAAAGATGGAAAAACTGAAGTATGTCATTTCTAACCATTCTACTGTTTCTTTCATATTTATTCTTATATTGCTTCTCTGGTTTCTTCACACACGTTGATTAATGGATCAGATGATTCCTTCAGATACCTTCTAAACATCTCCTATCATCTAATAAATATGTGCGAACTTGCGATACAAAATATAATGAACCAGTAATAAAAAGAGTATCTTTCGATCCCATTTTAGCAACAATCTCCTTAATACCTTGTTGCCACTCTTGATAATATTTAAATTGGCTATTTTCTCGAACAAGATCTTCTTTTTTCAACGCTTTCGGGTAATCGAATGTGGTTATTATAAGGCAATTATTAGGGATTTGCTGCATCTGTCGGATCATTTTCCTACTATTTTTGGTTGTTAGCGCTGAAAACAAAATATATTTCTTTCCTTGTTGAAATTTTTCTGTAACTGTATCAACAAATTCTTTTATGGCATGTGGATTGTGTGCCCCATCGATAATGATCGTCGGTTGTGAACTGATTTTCTCCATACGACCTGGCCATCGCGCTTTTTCTAAAGCTTTCTGTATGCTCTCTTTTTGTATCGCTTTGTTTTGCTGCTGACAATAAAGCAAAAAAAGTTGAAGGGCAGTTGCTGCATTTTCCACTTGGTATTTTCCACATAAAGGAATTCTAAGATTTAAAAATTGAAAGTCTTCATTTTCGAAGTGAAACATTTCTCCACTTATAGAATCCTTAGGACTATGACTTTCAGGGCTTTGCCTCACATAGTGAACTTGGTAAGAGGTATTTTTCTTAGAGAGTGGCGCATTTTTTTTAGAAGCGACTTCTTCAATTATTTTCACTGCATTTTGCGAAATGTTTCCTGTAACAATAGGTATGTTTTTTTTGATAATGCCAGCTTTTTGCAAGGCAATTTCTTCCTCAGTTTCGCCTAATATATCTGTATGATCTAATCCAATCGTAGTAATAGCAGTTAAAATTGGTATAAAAACATTCGTACTGTCCCATTTCCCCCCGATACCTGCCTCGAAAATTGCGATGTCTGCGTGCTTTTGAAAATAAGAAAAGGCCATTGCAGTCAATATCTCAAATTCTGTTATTCCCTGATAGCGTGTATCCTCATCCATACTATCTACCAGAGGGCGAAATTCATTTGCTAGCTGGACAAATTCTTCTGCGGAGATTGCTTTCCCATTAATCGAAATACGTTCATAAAAACTTTCAATGTACGGCGAAGTAAATGTACCCACTGCTAGCTTCTGCATTTCTAATAAACAACGCAAGTAAGTTACCGTCGAACCTTTTCCATTTGTTCCTGCGATGTGAATCCCGATAGTATTCTTTTCGGGATGACCGCACAGCTTCAGTAGCTCGTTGACTCGTATCAAACCAGGCCGCGATCCAAATTTTTTGCGCGAATGAATCCAGCGTACTGCTTCATCTCCTGTTTTAAACATTCTTATCATCCCCAATAGAATTGTTAGTTCGTTTAGAAAACATTACGAGCGAAGCGTTTCAAAGGAATCGCATGACCAAAGAATACGATCATGGCTGTTTGTACAGGTAGCATGATCACCGCTTTGACGATACGTATTCCCCAAAGTTTCGTATCGGTCAAAGGAATTGCATACATCATCGACAACCAAATTGGTGTCAGACACAAACTGATAATTAATGTATTGCAAAGAACACATAGAAAAGAATTTTTTATTGTAATGGGCTTTTTATAAAAAAAGTAGCCATAAAGCAAACCTGCAATGAATGAATTCAGTGTAAAGCCAATGAAAAAAGGAGCTTTCCCTAAAAGAGTATTCCCGATAATATCAGCAATTGAAGCACCAATTGCTGTCCACCAAGGGCCAAATAAACTAGCCATAACCACTTCTGGAACAAAATCAAAGGTAATTTTCAACAGCTGGGTTTCAAACCCTAATACTTGAGACAAAACGACCATTAATCCAATCAGTAATCCCATTGTTGCGATAATATGTGCGTCGATTTTTTTCTTCATTCTTAGCATCTCCTTTAATAGAGCTGCTACACAATTAATTTATGCAGCGAATGCAAAGATAGAATCGTGAAATTTGTTTCTTCGTCTAAAAGGCAACATCCCATCCTTATAGCACTTAACGCTCTATCTTCTACTCTGTTTTTTTATTTTTGTCAAAACAGCAATCCTGTTGTTTGAAAGATTCTGTTTCTCTGATGAACTAGATTCCACTTGTATAAATGTTTCATCTTTTATAACCAGCATTTCATTTTTTTGCAACATTTGTCGCTGTGTTCTATCGCCCAGAAGCACTATTGAAAGATTCTCCAATGCATAAATGACAGCAATAGTCTGCGGTTTAATAAAATGCATCTCATTTCCTTTAAGCGCCTGAACAAAGACGTCGTAATCGTCTTTAAAAATAACATTAAAATCTTGACACTCACCCTGACACGTTGTTTTTAATTTACCATCGAAATGGTGGGGCTCAAAAGCATTTAGGCTAATCCAAGAACCTAATTGCCCTAATCTAACTGGATTATCCAAAGACATAAGGATTCGTTGATAACCAGTAAAGTCAGAAAATTCCACGGTATTCATAGTCACTGTCGCAGTTGAGAGACGGAAATCAAAATCTCGTTTAGCTAAGCTACTTGAATCAGGTTCCACTAACAGTTCTGTAGTCTGTCCTCCAGACCACTTTGTGGACAAGTAATCTTCACATGTTTTCTTCTCGATTGTTCCCACACTTCTTCCTTAAACAATATCTAATTCTTCAAATTGACTCAAAATTTTAATATCTTGTGCCACACTGACAAAAGCCTTTTGATCAACATCTTTCATGATTTGATCCAAAATTTCCATTTCGTAAGTAGTAATAACCAAAATCAGAATCGTTTGAGTTTCTTGATTATATGCGCCTAGTGCATATGGAATGATCGTGATTCCACGACTTAATTTTTCTTGCAGAGCTGGGATAACTTCATTCGGCTTTTGCGTAATAATCGTCACCTGAACTTTTTTATGTTTGACATACACTAGATCTGTAACTTTTCCACTTATAAAAATGGATAAAACACTATAAAAAGCATAGGGCCAGCCAAATAAATAACCGGCTACCAATACAATGACTCCATTCAAAACAATCGAAATCACGCCAATGCTTCGACCGGTGATTTGTCTGATTGTAAGAATGAGCGCATCCATACCACCAGTTGAAAGTCCATATTTTAATGCCAGCCCCAAAGAAAAGCCATTGATTGTTCCCCCAAAAATGGCGCAAATAATCGGATCTGTAGTTAGCTCAGTACTTGGGACGATGTGGATGGCAAATGATGCAACCGTTACACAAATAACCGTATAGATGACAAACTTGCGATTAATTTTGAACCATGCAAGCATAAACATTGGAACATTCAGGAGATAATATATAACTGAAATAGGGACTTCAATATGGCTTTTAGCAAGACCAGTCGCAATGATTTGTGCGATCCCAGTTAAACCGCCGGCATAAATATTCCCTGGCTGCCAAAAAAGATTCAGCGCCAAGGAATATAAAAAGGCATAAATAAGAATCACTGTTAATTTTGTAACCACCTCTTGCCAGATATCTATTCTTTTAAAACGTGACATAATCCTCTTTCCTTTTCTTAAAATAAAAGGAAGACATCGCTTCCTCTGATATCGGTCAATCGGCACAAATCACGTCATACCTTTAAAACTGCAGATCCAATGTCACTTGTTTCTCAATTTCTTTTAAGAAATCTCTATCTTCTAAAACGGTAGTTGCTTTGTTTAATTCATCATACATTTCGATGTCTTTATCATGCTCAATAAAGTTTACTTGTCGACGAAATGCAAGATAAGCTGCTTTTGTGCCTTTGCCAAGTCCTGACTGATATCCTTTGATGTCTAATGCTTGGCAAGCCGCCATGATTTCAGTTGCAACGACCCGCCGAGAATTTTTGACGATTTCTAGAGCTGTTCGGGCAGCAGTTGTACCCATGCTAACAAAGTCTTCTTGGTTTTCACAGGATGGTATTGAATCTACACTAGCTGGGTGTGCCAAGATTTTATTTTCTGAAACCAGAGATGCACATGCATATTGTGTGATCATAAAACCAGAGTTCAACCCCGGATGTTTCACCAAGAACGAAGGAAGATTACTTAATTGGTGATTCACCAATCGTTCTACTCTTCGTTCAGATACATTGCCAATCTCAGCGGCAGCAATACCCAAAAAATCAAATGGTTGCGCCAAAGGTTCTCCATGAAAATTCCCTCCGGAAATCACTTCACCATTTCTAGAAATGATTGGATTATCAGTAACTGAATTAATCTCAATTTCTACTTTTTCTTTTACATATGCAATCGAATCTTTACTAGCACCATGAATTTGCGGCATACAACGTAATGTGTAAGGATCTTGAACATGATCTGGTGTCGCTTCCGTAATATATTTACTATCTTCAATTAAACGACGAATATTACGAGCGGTTGCTAATTGCCCACTTTGCGGGCGAATCGTATGAAGGTCTTCTTTAAAAGGACTAGAAATTCCGTCATGAACTTCCAATGAGAGTGCTCCTGCAACATCTGAAAGTTTTAATAACTGAATAGCATCATACGTTGCCAATGCCCCAACCGCGTTCAAAACTGTTGTCCCGTTGATAAAAGCTAATCCTTCTTTGGCACTTAATTGAATCATTTTCAATCCTGCTTTTTCCATTGCTTCTTTCCCAGAATACAACGTGCCCTTATAATAAGCCTTACCTAAACCTAGTAATGGTAAAACCATATGAGCTAATGGGGCTAGATCACCGGATGCTCCTAATGAGCCTTTCTCTGGAATGTAGGGATGGACACCTACGTTCAACATCGCTAACAATGCTTCTACAGTGCTTAAACGAATACCAGAATAGCCTTTAATCAACGAATTAATTCGAATCAGCATAATAGCTCGTACAATATCTTCCGAAAATGGCTCGCCGTAACCAGCAGAATGAGTACGAATCAAATTTTCTTGTAATTGCACAGTGTCTTCTTTTGAAATACTGACATTACAAAGAGAACCAAATCCAGTATTGACTCCATAAACAACGCGACGTTCCTCTACAATTTTATCAACAATCCTGCGCGACTCTTTCACTGCTTCTTTGGCACTTTCGGCTATTACACATTGACGATGGTTGCGTGCTACAGCCACTACGTCTTCTAAAGTTAGGCTAGCACCATCCAAAATAATCATTTCTTGACTAGGAATGGTATTCTGAGCTTCTTCTTTTATCAACATTTTCATCGTTTTATTCCCCACTTTTCTAATAAATTCCTTCCAAGTATCAGTTTCCACAAGTTTTCTAATTTACTTGCTTCGATTTATTATTGTTTAAGAGTAGATACAAAATGCTTGCTACTATAACTCCAATAACTCCAGCTATTAAATTGATCGGATTGGCCGCAGCGACCATCCAAATACTAACAACTATGGAGATAATTGGAATGACTGGACCAAACGGCAGCCGGAAAGCAGGCACATTTTCCATGTCTTTTTTTCTCAACCAAATAACTGCCAATGCAGTCGGAATGTACTGGAAGAAACGAAAGACTACGGACAGTTCCGCTAATTGTTCAAATGATCCGCTTAGTAGAAAAGCTATGGTTAGTAAACCAGAAAAAATAATAGCAACGATAGGTGCATTTTTATTATTTTTTTTAGCAATCACCTTAGGTAACAATCCTTCATCCGCGATTGAAGCTCCATATCGCGGAATCATCAGAGAATCTCCCATATTCAAGCCAGCAATTGAAATCAAGGCCCCGATTGAAATAATCCATTTCCCAGCTGGTCCAATCATTTCAACAAAAGCATCTTGAACTGGCGCATTGCTTTGTAAAATTCCCGTTCCAAGCATGGCAATCGTTCCCGCAATAATCATAAAATAAAGCAGCGAAACAATACTTATGGATCCAATAATCGCTTTTGGCACATTTTTTTTGGCATTCCGCATTTCTCCAGCTACTACAGGTAAAGCTTCAAAACCAATAAAAGCATAAAAGACAGTGAGTGACGTTGAGGCCATGGCTTTAGATAAAGTCATGTCAGGATTCAATTGTAGAAACGGTGTAAAGTTTCCTTGATTGATTCCATTTTTGATGAAAAAAACTGCAATCAGTGTGAAGGCAATAATTGGAATCAATTTAGCTATTGTAATAACAATCGTAAAAATTTTTGAAGTCTTAATCCCCATACTATTAATCACAGATAAGAAAATAACCAAACAAATGCTAATCAATGTATTCTGTCCTTCTAACGCTGGAAAAGTTTGGATCAGAAGTTTCGCAAAACCTGCAGCCATTGCAGCCCACGCAATAATCGTCACAAACCACCCCAGAACACCAACATTAAATCCAATAAAATCGCCAAATGCTGTTTTCGAATATTGGAAAGCTCCGCCATTCTTATTGAAGTAACCCGCAACTTCGGCGAAGCAAACGGCCAACATCAAAACCAAGACCGCATCTAAAACCATTGCAACAAGAGAAGCAGGACCTAAATCTTGGTAAATGGTTCGGGGCAAAAGAAAAATTCCTGAACCAATTACTGCATTGATTCCGTATAGCGTCGCACCACCAAAGCTAAATTTTGCATTCTCATTTTTCGCTAGCTCTGCGGAGTCAATGTCTTTAATATCCGTTATCTCTGAAACCTCGACATCTTTTTGCATACTATTTCACCTCTTCTTTTTTTATTGTAAAACGTTTTCAATTACACGTTTTATTCTAGTAAGCAGTTCATGTTAGCTATTTTACAAGGAGAGTTCCCTCCACCTCCTTGTAAAATAGCTTTCAACTGCTAGAATAATCCGGTTATATTTCCTTTTTCATCAATATCAATTCTTTCAGCTGCTGGAGATTTTGGTAATCCCGGCATCGTCATAACAGCTCCTGTCAACGCAACAATAAATCCTGCCCCGGCAGATACTTTGAGATTACGGATCATCACAGTAAAATCTTTTGGCGCTCCAAGTAGTGACGCATCATCTGAAAATGAGTATTGGGTTTTTGCCATACAAATTGGATAATTACCAAATCCAAGACGTTCCAATTCCTTTAATTCTTTTTTCGCACTTGGTGCCAATTCTACGCCTGCCCCACCGTATACTTTTTGGACGATTTTATTTAGTTTTTCTTCAATTGAATCATCCAAATCATAGACATAGCTAAAATGATTTGGCTCTTCTGCTAGTGCAACTACTTTTTCCGCCAGCTCTTTACCGCCAGCACTTCCTTTCCCCCAAACATCAGATAGAACAACTGCAACGTCCATTTCTTTACAAGCTTTCTCTACCGCAGCTAATTCTGCATCTGTATCTGTTGGAAATTTGTTAATAGCTACAACAACTGGCATCCCGTATACTTCTTTAATATTCTCTAAGTGTTTAGACAAGTTAGGTATTCCAGCAAATACTGCATCGACATTTTCTATTCCTAAATCGCTTTTCTTCACGCCACCGTGCATTTTTAACGCACGAATCGTTGCTACCAAAACAACCGCATCTGGTCGTAGATTAGCTAAACGACATTTGATATCTATAAATTTCTCAGCTCCCAAGTCAGCGCCAAAGCCGGCCTCTGTCACTGCATAATCGGCATACTTTAGCGCAAGTTTCGTTGCCAATACGCTGTTGCATCCATGTGCGATATTTGCAAATGGACCTCCGTGAATAAAAGCAGGGGCATGCTCCAATGTCTGTACAATATTTGGCTGAATTGCCTCTTTTAATAGGGCGGCCATTGCCCCTTCTGCTTTCAAATCCCCAGCAGTTACCGGCTCCCCATCGTAATTATATGCAACGATGATTTTTCTCAGCTTATTTTTTAAGTCAGCAATATCGTTAGCTAAGCATAGAATGGCCATAATTTCTGATGCAACTGTAATGTCATACCCATCCTCACGTGGCACGCCATTTACTCGTCCTTGAAGACCATTTACAATGTGACGCAATTGGCGATCATTCATATCTACCACACGTTTCCAAGTAATTCTGCGAGAATCAATTTGGAGAAGGTTCCCCTGATGAATATGATTATCTAATAGTGCCGCTAATAAATTATTGGCGGCACTAATTGCATGAAAATCACCGGTAAAATGTAAGTTGATGTCCTCCATTGGGACTACTTGAGCATGTCCACCACCAGCAGCACCACCTTTCACACCAAATACAGGACCTAATGAAGGCTCGCGTAATGCAATCACTGCTTTTTTCCCAATGGCTGTCAATGCATCGACGAGACCTACTGAAGTAGTGGTCTTTCCTTCTCCAGCAGGTGTAGGCGTAATTGCGGTCACTAGAATGAGCTTGCCATCCTCGTTGTCATCCAATGACTCAATATTATTGATCTTTGCTTTATATTTTCCATAAAGAGACAGATTTTCTTTAGCAATACCAATTGATTCAGCAATTTCTTCAATCGGCTTCATCACAACAGAATTTGCAATTTCAATATCTGATAAGACCATGTCCATAAACTTCCTTTCTATCTACCAATCTAAATGATTACAGCGATTCAAGTATTTGTTGATAGGTTGCATCAGCAATTTTGCTGCCTTCCTCAACTAGCGATTCCCCGGCTTTGCGGTATTGGCGAACAAACATTTCGTCTTTGATGCTTGCAAGGTTAATCAATACATTCAACCACGCACCTTGTAAAGCTGCCTTTAAATTCAAAGCAGCTACTCCCAAATCACTAGCAGCATTGGTATTTGATTTGCCAACCGCAGCCTGTGTGACTTTTAACGCATCCACAATTTTTTCCATCATAGAAAAAGGTGTAACAGCTGCTCCTTTTAAAGCACTCTGCATTGCTTCTCGGCGGGCTTTTTTTTCTTCTTCGGTTGTTTTTGGAAGTCCAAAAACAGCTGACACTTGATTAAAAGCTTCTGTATCTTCATCAATTGCCCTGAGTAAACCCTCTTGCAAAGATTTAGCTTTTTTTTGCAGTAATTCAATTTCGTCTTCGAACTCTGCATATTTTTTTTTGCCAATCGTGAGTTCTGTCACCATCTTTGTCAAAGCAATTCCCTGTGCGGCAGCTAATGCTGAAGCAGATCCCCCACCTGGTGCCGGTGTATCCGAACCTAAAACAGCAATGAAATCGTTTATTTGCATCTCAACGAGTTTCATGACAATCCCCCTATCAATTCAATAAATGATTTTCGAAAACTTGCTTATTATAATTGAACTCTTCAATCTGTAAATAATATTCAGCACAATCAATCAAGGCTTTTGCTGGCGTTAATCCGATTACTTCACTGCCAATAACCGACACACCATAACGTTTTGCTTCAAAGCGAATCGTTTCAAACACACGATACAGTGGTGTTTTCTCGAAGTTCACCATATTCATAGATACTTGAGCAATATTACGATCTTCAAGCATGACACCAATACCCTTGCAGTATTTCCATCCTCCAGAGGATCCGCGAACAATTTTAGCGATTTTATTGGCAATCTCAATATTATCTGTATCCAAATTCACATTGAATGCAACTAAAGGCATTCTGGCACCCACTGCTGTGACACCAGCGGTTGGATGAATTTTGCGTTCGCCATAATCTGGTTGCCATTCTTCTTCCAAAAGTTTTTCTGGCATTTTCTCAAATTGTCCTTTGCGGATCTTCGCTAAATTTTTACGTACGGGTGTAGTGGCTGAATCTTCATATAGAAAAATGGGAATCTGTAATTCTTCATTGATTCGTTGAGCTACTTTCTTAGAAATAGCAATGCACTCTTCCATGGTGACATCTTTGATCGGCACAAAAGGAACCACATCTGTTGCCCCCATACGAGGATGTTCTCCTTGATGCTTCGTCATATCAATATTTTCACTTGCAAACTTCACTAATTGAAATACTACTTCTTGGATTCCTTCTTCATCACCAACGAGTGTAAAAACACTACGATTATGAGATGTGTCAGAAGAATGATCCAACAATGTGACACCTTTAACATTCTTAGCGATCTCCACCAACCCATCAATAACCTTTTGATTTCTTCCATCACTGAAGTTCGGAATACATTCAATTAATTTTGTCATGGTCTATTGCTCCTTGTTTTTATTTTGAACTTTAGGTACGGCATAAATTTGTTCTTACTACATTAAAAAAATCTATGAATAGCGTTATTTTTATTTCCACACCTCCTAATATACCAGTTTGTTTGTTACCGCTTTCATTCACCGAAATCAGCTTAACACTCTTTCAAATCGGTTGCAAACTCCGTAAAAAAAAGCTTTTCATAATTTTTTCATAATTAAAATTCTGTTTTTTTTTGGAAAATCCGCCTAATTGTCTTCCGCATTTTTTTGTCTTTTATTTTATTTGACCTTTTTTTGACTTTCTTTTTTAAACTGAAGGTAACCTATCGTTGCGCATTGAATAAAAAACAAGACAGACTTTATTTAATCTTTTTGATTTCTTTTACAAAGTACTTTTTTTGCTTGAATAGGTACACTCATAAACAAAAATTTGTAATCAACACATAAAAAATCTTCAAGTTTTATTTTTGACGTTTAATAGTCGGTGCCCTTCGTTTTTTATACATAAACATTAGAAAAAAATAATTATTATGCCGATAATTCTTTTGAACTTTTGGAAAATTATCAGCAAATAAAGAGGTGGAAACATGAAGAAAATTGTTTTGTTGATTGATTTTGGCAGCACATATACAAAATTAACTCTGGTCGATCCTAGCGCCATGGAAGTCCTTCATACAGCTCAGATTCCCACAAGTAGTCAAGAAGGGTTACAGTTGTGCTATACAGAAGGGAAAAAAGCATTACTTCAAACGTTAAAATTTTCTGATCAAGTAAAGATAGAAGAATATTTCTGTTCTTCCGCATGGGGAGGCTTTAAAATGATTGCCATTGGTTTAACTGAGAGTTTGACATTAGAAGCGGCGAAAAGAGCGGCTCTGGGGGCAGGCAGTCGTATTCTTCAAACTTTTTGTTATCGTTTGACACTGGACCAGCTTGAGGAAATAGAACAACAAAAGCCAGATGTTGTTTTGTTGACAGGAGGGTGTAATGGTGGAAATCAAGAAATCATCCGTCACAATGCCCGTCTTCTTGCTCAACTTTCTACAGAGATTGCATTGATTGTAGCTGGCAACGAAGACAGCTATGGAGAATTATCTAAGCTCTTGCAAGATCGAAATAATACTTACTTTACCGAAAACGTGATGCCTGATGTTAATAAGCTGAATCCTATTCCGGTTAGAAAAATTGCCCAAAAAGTTTTCTTAGAAAAAATTGTTCATTCAAAAGGGATCCATCAAGTTGCAGCTCACGCAAGTGCCCCCATCATCCCCACCCCTAAAGCTGTATTAGCTGCAGCCAAGCTATTAAAAGAAGGGACACAAGCTTCGAAAGGTTTTGGGAATTTAGTCGTTGTTGACATTGGGGGAGCGACAACAGATATTCATTCTGTTGGAGATGGTTTACCCCAAGCAGAAAATGTTTACTTTGAAGGATTGGAAGAACCCTATTTGAAGCGTACCGTAGAAGGTGATCTCGGTATGCGTTCTTCTGCAGTAAGCTTGCTAAGGTGCATTGTAGAAGATTCCAATCGAATCAGGGCATTGTCTTCTTGGAAATTTACGACCCTTCAAGCTGCTTGCTATTATAGATGTAGTCATCCAACATATGTACCAAAGACACGAGAAGAATGCCTAATTGATCAATTTTTAGCTCAATCGGCAACGGCTATCGCTTTAGAGAGACATGCTGGAAAGATAAGAAAAGAATATACGCCAAATCGTACAATCTACTACCAGCATGGAAAAGATCTTCGAAATTTCCAAACAATCATTGGTACTGGTGGCGTTATCATTCATAGTCAATCTCCTAAAAAAATAGTTAAACCTGACATCAAGGGCATGTCTAATACTTTGCTACCAGTAGATCCGCAAATTCTTATTGACCAAGACTACCTTTTATCTGCAATGGGACTTTTAAGTCAAAACTATCCCGAAGCAGCATTGAACATTCTAAAGAAGAAACTTTATCGACTCAACCCTTAGTTGTGAAAAGAAGCTGTGACAAAAGTTTTGTCACAGCTTCTTCTGAATAAGCGGTTAGTAATAGCTTTTTCGGAAATTCCTTCTCATTTCTTGAAACTGATCACATCTGTCACAGCCTCAGATATCAATCTTATAGATTTACATGAAAGAATTCTTTTAAAACTTGCAACTCATAGCGGTCTCGATATTGACTAAGGTTGTCCATTGCTTTTGTCAAATAGTACGATAAATCTTCTTCAACCAAATGATTTAATTGTAGATTTGCATGCCTCTCATTTAGACACTTTTCTTTTACCAGTGCTTTGATAAAATAAACGAGACCACTATCACGCGGATTAGCTAGTTGATTTTGGTAACAGCTTGTCTTTTCAATAAACTCTATCACTTTTCCATAATCTTTTTTGTGAAGGTAAATTAATGTTAAATAAGCATTTAACTGAACCCTTTTCCATAATGAAGTAGTAACTTCAAAATATTCATTTGCCTTGAGAAAATAGGTTTCCGCTTGATCATAATCTTTTTTTGCATACAGTGTAATTCCCATATCAACATAAAAAATAGCCAAGCTCGTCACCAAATTATTTCCTTCACACAAATTGATGGCTTTTTGTTGCAGTTTGATAGACTGCTCATAGTTAGACCGCAAACGCTGGATTTCTGCTAGATAATCATACGCGGCAGCAATATTGCTGTTATACTTTTCGTCAAAACGGTTGGCAATATTAAAAATTGTAATCGATTCTTGGATGTACGATTCTGCTTGATCCAAATCACCGATCATCAGATGATACAAACCTTTCAATCGCAATAAAATACCGATAGATTCGTTGTTATTGGCAGTAATTGCTACATCCATTGCCAAATCGATATAATGTGCCATGTCCGTCGCATTATCAGTTTGAATATAGTAATAAATCATTTGACGATACCCTCGCAATAAATAGGTTGTTAGATGAAAGTCTTTCGCTTTTACGATTACTCGCTGAATGTTTTCAATTCCTCGATTATAGTCCCCGGAATTGATGAAAAAGCGACCTTCTAGATAAAGAAATCTGACGAGCAACAACTGATAAGTACTATCTTCTGCATACTGTCCTTCAATTTCCTTAAGTCTTGCACCTATCTCTTTGAATTTTTCTAATTCATTTGGGTCTTCTCTTCTGACCGATTCATGTGATGCCAAATGTTCTTGATGATAGATTGGAAAGAGTTCATGTTGAATACGTAAAAATAATTGATGATGAGAAAGTTCATAATCTAAGGACTTAAGTTCTTGATGCGCCTGACGATAGTGATACCCGATTGCTGCCAATAATTCGCTATCGTTTTTTGCTTCATTTAACTTTTGCTCTAATAAAACAGCAATTTTTTCATGTATCACACGTAATTTCATATCTGATTGTTGTGCATAAATAAATTGTTTCATCTTATTATGTTTAAAACTAAAGCATACTTCATCGAGATAAATATTCTCATTGATCAATCCTTGCTTGATTAAATTATCGAGCGCTTTATAAACCTCTGCTTTTTGACCATCGACTAACTCAATTAGTACACTCATAAATGCTAATTTCTGAAAGAAAGAAATCAAGTCAATCAATTCCACTTCTACAGGCAATAAGTTTACAAACTGTAGACTAAGCTTATCCTTTATGTTTTGCGTTAATCTTTCCAATGTGTTGCTCTCTTCCAATTGATTTAAGTACTCACTAATGTACAGAGGAACACCTTCTGATTCTCTCATAATAAAATCTATTGTAGATGTTTGGAACGTATGATTAGGCAATTGTTTCTCACAAAAAGCCCTGACCTCAAAATCTTGAAATGGAAGTAATTTCAATGTGATAATTTTTTCATAGCGGCGAACGCTTACGATAAAGTCTTGTATTTCCTTGCGAAAGCTTGATTGCAATGTCATGATAAAAATGATATCCCGATGGGGGTTATGCAGAATTAAACTCGTTAATAGCCTAATACTGGTTCGATCCATCCATTGTAAGTTTTCAATAAAAATGACAACAGGAGTTATTTTCCCCAACTGTTGCAAAGCTTCCGATATGCATTGTGCCAAAAAATTTAACTCAACAGAATCAATGGACCGAAGTACGCGTTGTGCTATTAAATCATTAAAAAATGGAAATTGTTGACTAAATGTTTGTTGCCATTGACTAACTTCAGCTAGCTTTTCTCTTTGCAATAAATGGATGATCTGTTGCAGTAGTTCACGCCATGGACGCAAGCAATGCTCTTGTTCCGTTTTATAACAAGTCACTTTGAATAGCTCATAAGGATATTGAATATTTTCTATGACTAATTGACACAGTGAAGACTTTCCCACACCTAAATCTCCGGTAACTAAGACCGATTGAAATGGCTTTTTTTGTTTTAAATTCGCCAAATTCAACTCCAAGCGCTCCACTTCATTGGATCGTCCATAAAAGTGATTCGCGCGTTTTTTTTGACTTACTCGCTGTTTTTGATTGGCAATCTGTAATGTTCTTTGATAGAGCTGTTTTGTTTCTTCACTTGGTTCAATTCCTAATTCATCTCTAAGTGTCTCTGCCAATTCATAATAGGTTTCAATTGCTTTCCCATTGCGATGATTTTCAATATAAAATTGCATCAATAATTGATAATTGCGCTCATCAAATTCATCAATTGCAATTAATTTTCTGATATTTTTTTCTACATCGGCTACGGCATGAAATGAAATGTCTTCTGCAACCTTTTGATAGCAGCATTCTATAAATTGATGTTCATAGAGATTACGCATCTTAGTCAACCATGCATCAAACAGATCGGAATCTTTCAAATAAAATCCTTTTAAAAATTCATCCCGATAGTCTTCCAGATGAGCATAAGCATCCTTTTCAAAACGATACGTATCACTCTCAATGATTAAATCAGAATTAAACGTCAAAATAGATTTATTCGGTGAAACAATAAATTCCCCTCCCAACGAGCGATTTGCTTGATAAATTGTATTTCGCAAATTCTTCTTGGCACTTTTTTCATCTTTACTAGGCCATAAAATACCTGCTATTTCATCCCGACTAATTTGTTTGTTGATCACCATGTAATACAGCAAAGCATTGATTTTTGAAAAAGAAAAAATTTTTATGTTCCCATCCACTTTTATTGTTGGTGTTCCTAATAATTTAAACGACAATGTATGCTCCATCACTGCTCCTTCTTTCAGTTTTACTAATCTTTATTTTAAAACAACCAACCTAATAAAGATACCGCTTACAACACTGTCCATTATAACCTTCTAAACCTTTTATAAGAAAAACTCTCTAACTCTATCACTAGAATTGGAGAGTTCTCTGCAAAAAGATTTCTAACTATGCTGACGTTGCGAGACGACAAGATCTCCAGCCTTATATACATGTGTAACCAAATTAGTTGCAAAAAAATACAATGGAAAATCGATATTCGGTGCATCAAAAATAGTAATATCTGCCGATTTTCCTTTGTCTAGGCTTCCTACGCTCTTTGATCGACAAATAGAATACGCAGCATTAATCGTAACCGCATTAAAGACTTGAATTGGAGTAAGCTTTTGCATAAAGCAACCTAACTGCATAATAAACTGTAAATTTGCTGTTGGACAACTTCCAGGGTTACTATCTGTCGTTAATGTAATTGCCATACCCTTGTCGATCATTTTTCTTGCTGGTGCATACGTGTTTTCCATTAAGCTAAAGGTGGTTCCAGGCAGCAAATTCCCGATAACTTTGGCTTCGCTCAACTTTCTGATTCCTTCGTCAGTTATCATCATTAAGTGTTCAGCACTAACTGCACCTAACTGTGCAGCAATATCTACTCCCCCAATCGATGCAATTTCATCCGCGTGTATACGTAATTTAAATCCCATTTCTTTTGCGGCTTTTAACAATCGATAAGATTCTTCGGCAGAGAAAACCCCTTCTTCACAAAACACATCACAAAATTCTGCTAGTTTTTCTGCTTTTACTTTTGGGAGCATTTCATCAATGATTAAATCAATAAACTCATTAGAACGTCCCTGATACTCTGCTGGAATCGCATGAGCTCCCATAAAAGTAGAAACAATATCGATTGCATGCTCGTTATTCAATTTTTTTGCAACTTCCAATTGTTTTTTTTCTGTTTCCCAATTCAATCCATAGCCGCTTTTAGCCTCTACTGTTGTCACACCATGCATCAGCATTTTATCCAGCAGATCTGCAGATTTATTATACAGCGTATCAAATGAAGCTTGTCTAGTCGCATTCATTGTACTTAAAATCCCACCACCATCAGCTAAAATCTCTAAGTAAGGCACACCATTTAATTTCTTGGCAAACTCATGCTCTCGGCTACCACCATATACGAGGTGTGTGTGACAATCAATTAATCCAGGTGTCGCTAGTTTCCCTGTGTAATCAATAATTTCCGTATGTTTATCAACCAAATCATTGTTTGGCTGTCCTTCCCCTACGCGCAAAATCTTTCCATCCTTGATAGCGATATAGCCTCCGTTGATGATTATCGCTTCACTCATCTGCTTTCCTCTCAATGGTGCACCCTGATCAATCGGACAAAAAATTTGACTAAAATTGTTTAAAATTTTTTCTGCTTTCATTATTCCTACTCCTCTACAAATTATTCATATTCTGAGTATAAAAAATCATAGTCTAACAGAAGTCAAACGACGCATCTCAACCATTCATAAAATTGGAATAAAATTATTTGTGCGGATAGACGTTTCGTTGACACCGCTTACATATACTGAGAATCGTAAGCCGATTAAGAATATTTTATTCATTCACCATTATTATACACTTGAGGAGGAAATATTAATGATTCAATTACAAGACATCGAACAAGCGATGACAGTTAAGTTAGATGACTTTTTACCTGAAAAAACTATTTTTCAAGAAGGCATTCGCCGCGCACCTGATCGCGGATTCCGTTTAACAAAAGACCAGACAGAACTCGCATTAAAAAATGCATTGCGTTACATTCATCCAAAATATCATGAAATCGTGATTCCAGAATTTATAGAAGAGTTAAAGACACGTGGGCGTATTTACGGTTATCGGTGGTATCCTAAAGAAAGAATCTATGGCAAACCAATTGATGCATATAAAGGTAAATGTACTGCCGCAAAAGCAATGCAGGTAATGATTGATAATAACCTTGATTTTGCTGTGGCGCTTTATCCCTACGAACTTGTAACTTATGGAGAAACTGGTCAGGTTTGTTCCAACTGGATGCAGTATCACTTGATTAAAAAATATCTCGAAATCATGACAGAGGAACAAACATTGGTGATTGAATCAGGTCACCCTTTGGGCCTTTTCAAATCAAAAAAAGACGCTCCCCGTGTGATTATCACGAATGGATTATTAGTTGGGGAATACGATAATATTGATGACTGGGAAATTGCCGAAGAAATGGGAGTAACCAATTATGGACAAATGACCGCTGGCGGCTGGATGTACATTGGTCCTCAAGGAATCGTTCATGGCACGTTCAATACCCTTTTGAATGCTGGTCGTTTGAAACTTGGAATTAAAGATGATGGCGATTTAGCTGGAAAACTGTTTGTTTCCTCTGGACTTGGTGGGATGTCTGGCGCTCAGGGTAAGGCTGGAGAAATCGCCAATGCAGTGGCAATTATTGCTGAAGTGGATAAGTCACGAATCGATACAAGATTAGAACAAGGATGGATTTCTAATCTTGCGGAAACTCCAGAAGAAGCAATAAACATTGCTACAAGCTATCTAAATAAAAATGAAAAGACTTCAATTGCCTATCACGGCAATATTGTCGATTTATTGGAATACATTGACCAAAATGATGTACCAGTTGATTTACTATCTGATCAAACCTCTTGTCATAATGTGTACAATGGAGGATACTGCCCTGCTGGCATTACGTTTGAAGAAAGAACAAAACTATTAGCCACAAATAGTGAAAAATTCCATCAGCTAGTGGATGAAACATTGAAACGCCATTACCATGTAATCAAGTCGCTTGTTGCAAAAGGCACCTATTTCTTTGACTATGGTAACTCTTTCATGAAAGCAATCTATGATTCTGGCATTAAAGAAATCTCAAAAAATGGGATTGATGATAAGGATGGCTTCATTTGGCCATCTTATGTTGAAGATATCATGGGACCAATGCTTTTCGATTATGGCTACGGTCCATTTCGTTGGGTGTGCTTAAGCGGTAAACACGAAGACTTGGTCGCAACAGATCATGCTGCAATGGAAGTGATTGATCCGACTCGCCGTTATCAAGACCGAGACAATTACAACTGGATTCGTGATGCAGAAAAAAATCAATTAGTCGTTGGTACACAAGCTCGAATCTTATACCAAGACTGTATGGGGCGAGTGAATATTGCACTTAAATTTAATGAATTGGTTCGAGAAGGTAAAATTGGTCCTGTTATGCTAGGACGTGATCACCATGATGTTTCTGGAACAGATTCTCCATTCCGTGAAACATCAAATATTAAAGATGGAAGTAATGTTTGTGCCGATATGGCTACACAATGCTACGCCGGAAATGCTGCTAGGGGGATGTCTTTGATTGCACTGCATAACGGTGGTGGTGTCGGAATTGGCAAATCAATCAATGGCGGTTTTGGACTTGTACTAGATGGTTCAGAACAAGTGGACGAGATCATCAAGTCAGCGATTGCCTGGGATACGATGGGCGGAGTGGCACGTAGAAGCTGGGCTCGAAATGATCACGCAATTGAAACGTCCATTGAATATAACAAAATGAATCAAGGGACTGATCATATCACTATCCCTTATCTTGCAGAACAAAGCAGCATCGATGCCGCAATCAATGCGCTTTTTGATTAAATCAAACACGGATTATTTTTTCCCAGGAACTGTGATATGAGTACTTTTTAATAACCTAAACATCTGAACTGCATGATACTATTTACGGTGAAGTCGGTCTTCAGCACAATCTTAAGAGAAAGACAATTCATCATTATAGAGAACGGATACCTTTTGGCTAGTTTATACTTCTGTCACACTTCCTTTTTTAAGTGATCTACTGAAAGGAAGCGAACCATGTACGCACCAGAAGAAATTGTTGAAATAGCAATCAAAAACGGGGCAAACAAAACAAAAAAAACACTAATAGCAAAATGTTTGTTAGGCTTTATTGGCGGTGCTATGATTTCTTTGGGATATTTAGCTTATATCCGAGTATCCGCCCCCATACCATCAAACTTTTCCGGATTAGGGACATTGTTAGGATCAGCAATTTTTCCTATTGGATTAATCGTCATTTTACTAGCTGGCGGGGAATTAATCACTGGAAACATGATGGCTGTAACAATTGCCTTTTACGATCACCGGATTTCTTATCAGAATCTTGTAGGCAACTGGGTATTGATTACAATTACAAACATGATTGGAGCAATTTTTGTTGCCTATTTTTTTGGTTACTTTGTTGGACTGACGCATACTGATGTCTTTAGAGAACAGGTCATAAAAATAGCGCAGCACAAGCTAAACACTTCTTTTTCACAAGCCTTCATTTCCGGTATTGGCTGTAACTGGTTTGTTGGACTCGCATTGTGGTTATGCTACGGTGCAAAAGATGCGGCAGGAAAGATTCTATCTATCTGGTTTCCAGTCATGATTTTCGTGGCAATTGGATTCCAGCATAGTGTCGCTAACTGCTTTGTTATTCCCGCAGCAATCTTTGAAGGAGAAGCTACTTGGAAAGCGTTTGTTTTAAATTTTATCCCTGTCTATCTAGGAAATATAGTAGGTGGTGCAGTTCTCGTATCTGGATTTTATTATCTTAGTTATTCAGCAAAAAATGCTACTACCAAAGATAACTAGCACAGAATAAAAGAAGATGAACATATGTATCCTCAATACGTATGTTTATCTTCTTTTTAAGACGTATACCTATTCGTTATTTTCCACTATAAAATAGTTCAGCACCTACTTCGCAAATGCATCTTGCCCTCCATACTTATTCTGGTGGATGGTCTCACTGATCAAGTACTCGTAGATGGAACGCGGAATCTGTACGCCATCTTGCTTTGCTTTCTCAAACTGTAGTTGACTGATCTCACCTGGATAATAGACCTCTGATTGCCCTTCTACAGGCGGAATTTCATGTAATTCATTTACCATTTGATCCATCTGTTCTTTAAATGCCGAAAGATCCGTAAAGCGTTTGGGATCAATGACTAGAAACATTTGTCCTAGGCGTCTTTTTTCAGTGAGATCGGCATACATAGAAGATACATGTTTCCCGAAAGGCAGTCCTAACAGTGAACCGGCTAAAATATCCACCATCATCATCAAGCCATAGCCCTTGGCGCCAGCGATCGGTAATAATCCTTTAACGGCCGTAGGATCTGTGGTTGGTTGTCCTGTCTCGTCCACTGCCCAATTTTCTGGGATCGGCTGATTTTTGGCTCGGGCATCGAGTATTTTGCCCCACGCTTGAACGGTGGTAGCCATATCAAAAACAATGGGTTCATGTCCCGCTCGTGGCGCAGCAAATGCAATTGGGTTCGTGCCAAAGTAATTGCGGGTACCGCCAAAGGGAACTGCCATTGGATCTGATTGACACATCGCTAATGCGATCAACTCTTCTTCTGCCGCTTTTTTGACATAATAAGCCATGGTACCACTATGACTGGTTTGTTCGACACCGACATAGGCAATTCCAGCTTCTTTGGCAAGATGGATCGCAATCTTCATCGCTTCATTACAGACGTATTGTCCCATGCCATTGTCGCCATGAAAAATCCCTGTAGCAGGGCCGGTTTTCTCAAAAGATAATTTGGGCGCCAATGTGATTCCGCCTTTAGCGATCCTTTCGGCATAATAGTCCATGCGTACAGCACCGTGGGAATGGACACCTGTTGCATCTGCAATAGCTAAATGTTTCGCCGTTTCGCTGGCAGCTTCTTGCGGCAACCCAGCAGCGATCAGTTTTTTCTTCATCAATTCTTCCAATTGAGTAATAGAAAGAGTGACTAGTTCTTCCATCGTGAATCCTCCTTTAACAATAAAGGAGAAGTACCTGATAGTGACAACAGCGACTTCTCCTTTCTCTTATTGATTAAATATCTGATAGTCCAATTCATCCGCAGATTTCGCAATGATCATCGCAGAATAAACATCTGAATTGACATTCAAAATCGTTCGCAGCATACCGACAAACCATTCTACACCAGCAAAAATCGCGATACTCTCGATTGGGAGTCCTAATTGAGGGACGACAATCGCCAGTGAAACGAGGCCAGCTCCCGGAACAACTGCATTCGCCAAGGACACGAATGTTGCAGTGACAGCCACTGTAATCATTTGGATCAAATCAAAAGGCATTTGATACATCTGGGCAATCGTCATCACTGTGATCGCCATATGCATCGCAGAACCATTACTATTTAAAGACATTCCTAGTGGTAAGACTAGATTTGCGATACGGCTGCTTAATCCCAGCTTATGTTGGGCTTCTTCCATAGCGACCGGTAATGTGATGGCGGACGAGGTAGTCGCTAATGCCATAATGGTCATATTTTTCATATTTTGGATCAAGCGCCATGGATTCACGCGACAATAGATCATCAAAGCAACAATCCATATGGCAAGAAACGTCAGTGTGGCTAACCCATAGATTAGAAGATACTTTCCTAGAGGTAAAATGATCTGTAACCCCAAAGAACTGATCGTTGAAGCAATCAGCGCAAAGATCCCGATGGGCGCTAAAATCATGACATAGCGGATGATCGTCAGCACGACTTCATTCAAGTCAACAATGATTGTTAATAATTGCGACTGCGGATTCTTTTGCAAAAAACGATTTAAAGCAATCCCAAAAAACAGGGCAAAAACGATGATCTGAATAATCGATCCTTTTGACAAGGCATCGAAAATATTGGTAGGAATAAAATTGATCAGCGTCTCCGATGGTGAGATTTCTTGCGCTTGGACAGTGTCAGCAGCCGTTTGTGAAAAATCGATCCCTTTACCAGGGGTAAAGAAAACTGCCATTGCGACACCCCAAGCCGCAGCAAGTAAGGAGGAAATCCCGAAGACCGCGATTGTTTTCCCACCTAACCGTGTCAATTCTTTGGGGGCAATGCCCCCAACAGCCTGAATGATTTGCCCTAAGATCAATACCGGTATTGCCATTTGCATGAGCCGTAGAAAAATATCGCCAACGATTTTTAAGTGAACGCCCGCTTGTGAAAACAGCAATCCAAAAACGATCCCCAACAAAACAGCAATAACGATTTGTGTGACCATTGGTATTTTTTTTATTTTCACCTTGATCCCCTCTTTATTTGCGGAGTATAGTCCCTACCTGTTGATCAAGTACAGCTAAATTTTCAATTGAGGTAATGATCGCTGTCCTTGACGCATCCTCGTTTACAAAGCCGATGGCTGCCTGGATCTTCGGTAACATACTGCCAGCAGCAAAGTGTCCTTCTTCAATATACTGTTCTGCTTGCTCGACAGTGATTTCTTTGAGAGCTTGTTGGTCTGGTTGATTGTAGTTAATGTAGATATTATCAACACCCGTTAAAATAATCAGACGATCTGCTTGGACATTGTCTGCCAAAACCTTGGCTGCAAAATCTTTGTCATTGACTGCTTCCACGCCAACATAGTGCTGATTTTCTTGATAAACAGGTACCCCACCACCTCCAGCACAAATCGTGATTACCCCGGCATCGACTAGGGTCTTGATCACGTCTTTTTCGACGATTTCTTGTGGCATCGGAGAAGGAACCACTTTTCGGTAGCCCCGTCCGGCATCTTCTTGATAGACACCCCCGGTTTTAGCCATCGCTGCTTCCGCTTCTTCTTTATCATAAAAAGGACCAATCGGTTTCGATGGTTTCTGGAAAGAAGGATCGTTTTTATCCACTCTGACTTGTGTGATTAAAGAAATCACGGATTGCGGCACACCCCGTTGGGCAAATTCATTGGTTAGTGCATGTTGCAACCAATAGCCGATACTTCCTTGCGTCATCGCAACACAGGTATCCAATTTCAGCTGTGGATTTTTTTCGCTTTCAGCAGCTTTTTGCTGAAGCAGCAAATTACCGACTTGTGGGCCATTTCCATGACACAAAATCACTTGTTCGCCTTTTTCAACAAAATCAGCAATATATTTGGCTGCTTGAGCAACTACCGCTTTTTGTCCACTATCACTAGGGTCTTTATCCAAAATGGCATTTCCGCCTAGTGCGATCACATTTAAACTCATTTTACTGTCTCCTTCTCATTTTCCTTCGCTAATACGGCAAATATTCCTAATCCGATCAGCAGCAACACACACGATAAGTAAAAACCGACTTGCATTGATCCTAATGAATCTGCTAAAAATCCTGTGACATATGGCGCGAGGATCGAACCAGACATTCCGATGAAGTTGTAGGCACTAAGCGTCGTGCCTAACGCTCCGGCTGGTGCATTTTTCGTTACAAATGTCACCACGATTGGATCAAGAGCAAGCTTGCCCGTCAATCCATACAAAATCAACACGGCGATCAATATCGTGCGGTCTGTAACAAAGGCAATCGCAAAAACTGAAAGTGTCGCAAGGGGTACCAAGAAATACACCAGTTTTTTCGTTGCTCCTGTTTTGTCGTTCAACCGAGCAAAAATCAAGGCACCAGGAATCGAAGCCCATGGGACGAGAGAAGCAATAAATCCAACACTTGCTCCTTCAAATCCACGTTCTGCGATCAAAAATTGTGGTAACCATGTAATGATAACAAAATTTGCATAAATGCTAGTAAAACATAAGATAAAGGCAGCCACTAAATTACGATTAGAAAAAATTTGTTTAAGAGAGATTTTTTCTTTTGGTCCTTCTTCTTTAACCACTTTTTCTTCATCTTCAGGACGGATGACTTTCTCTTTCAATACCGTGTAAAACAAGATACCGAGAATCAATGTTGGGATCGCCATGATAAAGAATGGTTTACTCCAATGATCGCCATTATCCAAAACAAGTTTACTTGACAATAGATACCCGCCAGAAGTCCCAAAAGCCATTCCGCTGTTGATAATCGCATTTCCAACGGTTCGTTTGTTATCTGGAATCGCTTCTGTTGATAACGCGTATTGAGGCCCATAATACGCACCTTGACCGATACCGGCAAGTGCGCGAATGACTAAGAACAAGACAAAACTCGTAGCTAATCCACTGAAATACGTGGTCACGGCCAGCAGTACAAAACCAATGGCAATGACTAGCTTTCGACCGATTTTGTCCCCAACGATCCCAAAAGGAATTTGGGCGATGGCATAGGTCAAGAAGAAGATACTATTTGCTAGACCTAGTTGCGTATTGCTTAAATTGAATTGTTCTCCGATCACACCCATGATTGGATTAAAGATCGTCCTTGTGGCATACATTAAGATCCAACCCACAAAGAAAATGGCAACAACTTTTTTCCAATAATTGTTACTTACTTTTTCAGCTGGTCGCTGGTTGATAGATTCCATGATTTCTCCTCTTTTCTATTCTAAAGTGATTGATTCCAATGCTAGCAGCATGCCAAAACACAGATCAATGCCCGATGAATGGCCGATTTTCATGACATCCTTTACATCTTTTTCGATCAGCTGCTGATCTTGGCTTTTCAAATCAGTCAATAATCGATAGATCAATGAATTGACATAACCTTTGATAGAGGCGGAAATATAGGCTTTACTGACATCAGTAGTAGACAAAGGAACCGCTAGAGCAGTTGCTAACTTCTCCGCTGGTTGATCAAAGGCATAAAGCATTGCTTGGTAAGCAACCAATAGATCATCTCCGCTAGGTGTCAATCCCTTCCCTCGGCCAATTAGATAAGCAGTCACTTGCTGCCAATCTGGCTCGGGATGCCGCAACGCTTCAAAAATTTCTAAGGCTCGTTTTTCTAAAGGAAGTCCAATTTTTTCTACTAAATTTTGCTGGGTCAGTATTTCTTTTAAGCTGTTTCGCTCCGCTGCAGTGAAGGTAAGGTCCTTCACTTGCAGCGAAACAAAAGCAACATCTGTCAAAGGCAAAACAATCGTTCCTTTGGTACTATAAAATGTCAAACTATGACTACGTATCTTGACTAAATTTCCCGGCTCCACATAAGGCATGATTGCCCGAAACTGTTCTTCAGGTAAATACATCCCAAATCCTGCCAGATAGCTGCGGTAATTATTGATGTTGATCAACTGTTCATTGACTTGAATATTAAATGAACGATCAAATACACTATGGATTTTCCCCATTCCTCCAAATTGCTGGATCGGAGACAGGTAATCACTCGCAATGATTTTTTCAGTCAACGTCGATCCCTAGTTTCTTCGCATAAGCTGTTAGAGCATTTTCAAAACAGCCTAGAGGTGCTCTAACCGTTCCCGCACCAACTTGTCCTACTCCAGCTTCTTTGTGGGCGATTCCAGTATTGATCACTGGTGTGATCCCTGTTTCGACTACTTTTCGAATGTCGATTCCTAAACATGTTCCTTGGAAGTCCCATGTTGGGATCGAAAATGTCGAATTGTGTCCCAGACAAATTTTTGCCATTTCATTCGATGTTTCCAAGGCATCTTCAAAACCGCCGGCACCGACAAAACGCGTCACGCCTGGTGCAGCAACCATTGCCATTGCCCCAACACCGACGGTTTCCGTAATGGCGCTGTCTCCGATATCAGGATTACCGTCTGCTTCAGTAAAGCCGGTAAAGTACAGACCTTTTGGCGTATTGACCGGGGCAATGTGCCATTCGTCCTCTGTTTCTGCGATACGAATCCCAAAATTGACACCGTTACGGGTCATCGTTGTCACTACTGTCCCTTTTGTTTCTGAACGAGCACCGTCAACGATGGCCTTACCGGTAGCCATCATGATGTTCAAGAAGAATTGATCAGTATCTGCTAAGAACTTGATAACTTCGTACTTTTGATCTTCCGGAATATCTGTTTGAATGATTAGTGGCGAAATTTCTTTCAAGAAGTTCAATGAGGCCGCAATGTTTCGTTGGTGGAATTCATCCCCCATCGTGATCGAACGCGCGATCAAGACATTCAAATTGATGCCTTCTTCTGTCAACTGCAATGCTTTAGCGATCGTCGGTCCTAAAACATCTTTGATCCAATCCAAGCGATCAATGACTTCTTGGGAATAAGCACCAAAACGTAACACTTTGCCGATACCCTCGTTCAAAATACAGTAAGCACGATTTCCTGTCAGACGATTTTCAACCACAAAGACAGGCATGTTTGCAGAAGTGATTCCACCCATCGGGCCAACAGCTTGTACATGATGACAAGGCATGAAACGAACTTCTCCGCTTTCCAACAACCGGCGTGCTTCTTCTTCATTCGTTGCCCACCGTTCAAATAACGCCGCGCCAATACAAGAACCTTGCATCGGTCCAGTCATTTCTGACCACTCGATTGGAGGTCCAGCATGTAATAACGTTTTTTGCTGCTCATTTAGTTCAGCAATGACTGTTTTAGCAGGTACCACATCGATCAAGAAAGGTTGCGCATTCTTGATTTTGTCTGTCACTTCTTGGTTGTCCGCTGCAATTTGATCCTCAAAATCTTCCAGTGCATCCAGAATGCGAATCATTTTTTTATTGCCGCTCGCTCTAGGACGCCAGTTAAATTGCTCCGTTTGTCCACCATATTGCAAGATCGATTCATTAAAACTTTGTAAGCCGACATTGATGATTCGCGGTTTTGTTGTCAATAATTCCATCACTTGCTCACTAACCGTTGGTACATCAATCGTTGTCCCCGTGTAGTCTTCCACCGCTTTATCTGCTTCTGACATTTCGACACCTTTTAACAAGAGTGCTAATTGAACAGCTTTCGCGTTGCTTTCTGCAACATAAACCCCCGCTGCTTTCAAGCGATCGACTGCATCTTGATAATTTTGCGGATCTTTCGTGGTTCCGCAGACTGTAGCCACGAAGTAAAGATCACGCCCAGCTGTTTTAGCTGTTGTTTGTGCTGCTTCGATGGCAGGTAGCAATGCTCCGACCATATCTTCATGTGCACCGTAACCTAAAACCACGTCGAACAAAATAATTCCTGTTTGTTCATCCTCTGCATACTCTTCGATTTTTTGAATCCGTACCTCTGGATCGATCATTGGATGAGGTTTTCCTTGCGTATAAATATCATCGCCTAAATCGATCACATCGTAGCCGTGAGAATGCAAAATATATCCTTCTTGCTTGACTAAACCTTCTAAGTTCAACGCTTCCGAAATCAACATGCCCGCTTCAGCAGCTAGTGTGCCGCCAGAATAAAGGCCTTTAACAACTTTGTCTTTGTCTAAAGTGGATACGTTTGGTTTGTCCAATTTTGTAAAATAATTCCGTTTGACAGCTTCTTCATTTGCTAAATCAACAGCGATTTGTGCAGTTTCTTCCAATGTGTGTGCCAAGTAAACTTTTCCTTCATGGGCTTCAGGTTTTTCTCCTAAGAAAATAGCAACGACTGGCTTGCTGATACTTTGCAGCAATTGAACGACTTCATCCCGCACTTCTTTTGCAGGTGGCTTCGAGATGACACAAATCACATCGGTTGGTTCATGATTTTCCAGAGCGACGATCGCATCTTTCACAGTGATGGCTCCCACCTTATCACTGAGATCACGTCCACCAGTTCCGATTGCATGTACTACCCCGCCACCTAGACGATCGATGATCGTTGTGACTTCTTGGATCCCTGTCCCTGATGCACCAACTACACCAATATTTCCAGGTGAAACCACATTAGTGAAGGCAATCGGGATACTAGAGATAATCCCTGTTCCGCAATCTGGTCCCATCATTAATAGTCCTTTGTCATGCGCTAATTTCTTTAAGCGAACTTCATCTTCAATAGCTACATTGTCCGTAAAAGAAAAAACATGCAGACCATTCTTCAAAGCCTTTTCCATCTCGGCTGCGCCATATTCTCCCGGAATACTGAACAACGCCACATTGGCATCCGGCAAAGCAGTCAGTGCTTCTTGCCAAGAAGCTGCAGCAGGTTTCTCTTTGTCGTCACCTTTAGCGGAAAGATCAGCTAGAAAGGTATCGATCGCCGGTAAAACTTCCTCCATGATTTGCTCGTCTTCACTGTCGACAACGATCATCATGTCATTCGGGGAAGCAGCTTCTGCTTCAGGCGTCAGCAAGTCAGTGTTATTTAAAATATCTTTGTTTGCATCTGTCCCCATCATGATCTGACTCATTGTCACGCCATCAAGATCATTGATCGTATTCGTCAACAACATGAGATTGATCGAATCTTGATAGTTGTTCTTTAAGATCACTGTGTTTAACATTTGTTCTCCTCCTTTTCTTATATTTTTATTCCAACGCGACTTGTTTGCGTTTTCATTGGATAAAAGTCTAAAAAAATGCTATACTTTTTATCCAAAAGGGGAAAAAGGAGAATCTTATGCAATTAAAAGAATTGATTGAGCTGCCGCTTTTCAAAGATAGCAAGACACTGACTGGCACGATTGGTTTAACAAATCCGGTGGCCTCTGTCATGGTGCTTGAAGCCATCGATATTGAAAAATGGAGTAAGAAAGATCAGTTGATCTTGACTTCATTCTATGCCTTCACGGATCTTTCTATGGATCAGTTGCGTGTTTTTTTTGAAAAGATGCAGCAGATTGGGGTCAGTGGGTTAGTCGTCAAAGTCGATCGCCTGATTCCAATGATTCCTGAATGGATCATTGGTCTTAGTTTTGATTATCAGATCCCATTGATCAAAGTACAGCAAGATGTTAGTTACGAAGCAATCATGTTGGCTGTTTATGAACCGCTTTTGAATCACCAAACACATCTCTTGCGAACCTACTATGAGGTCCGTCAGCGTTTCATGAAGGTTGAACGCAACCATTCGTCCTTTGAGCAGATCATGCAAGAGTTTTATCAGTTGATCGAAAAACCTTGTTCATTACGGATCCCCCATTTGGATGTTCAAGTTGCGATCGGTCAATCCTTTAAGAATTATGTAGTCACAAAGAGTGAACCAATGAAAACCATCGAATTCACAAAAAATCATTATGAATATCTAGAGCTTTTTTCTCATGAGAACAATCAGTATGTCACTGCAATCAAAGTGGATATCATCAACCCATTCAATGACTTATGTACATTGATCGTTTATCAAAAAGATTCTCAGATCCCCGAAGCAAAGGTCATGATTATCGAGAATGTCGTAGACGTTATTTACGAACGGCTGCAAATGGAATATCTTCTAAAAAAAGAGCGCTACAATCGGATGAACAATCTGGCCGAAGCCATTTTGCAAAGTACACCGAATAATTCCGAAGAATTAGCTGCATTGCTGCAAGAGGCACAATTAGATCGTTATGATTACTACCAAGGAATTGCTTTTGCCTCCAATACCTTTAAAGATAAGCAAAGAAAAATAGCTGTCCTGCACAAATTACGGGCATTGAAAACTGCCCATGTGTTTTTTGAGCATCATAATTATTTAGTCGTCCTGTATAATTTTCAGCAGCTAGCCCAAGAAATTAGTAAAAAGAACTTGGAAAAACAATTTGAAGTCTCTCTCTTATCAGAAGAATCTGCTTGCTTAGCAGTCAGCGAAGTCTTCACTAAAGAACATATCAAGGAAATCTTGCCCCAATGTCTCGATGCCATTCGCTTCAACCGCCAGTTCTATCTAGGACCGATCTTAACTTACAGTGATTTAGGAATCTTTAGCTCCTTTATCAAAGAAAATCAGTTGGAACGACTGCAGCAAAGCATTCCCCCAAAGTTGTACCAAATGTCAGAAGAAGACGAGGAATTATTCGCTACTTTCTATACTTTTTTTATCAGCAACCGCAATTACAAGAAAACTGCCGAGGCTCTTTTTCTGCATTCGAAAACGATTCGCTATCGTCTCAACAAAATCGAGCAGTTGCTGGAGATTGATTTGACAAATCCTATCCAATTGGTCAATTATGAAATCGGTACGTATTTATTAGAATTGAAGAAAAGGAGTCGTTTATAAATGAAAACAGACTTTTTATTATCTACCGGTGCCTCAGTTAGTCTTTACCCTGCTGATTCCATTGAGCAAGAGAGCTATCTGATTTACTTGCATGGTGGCGGATTCGTTTACGGCAGTCGGCAGGATATTCCCAAACCATTGATCGAATTGTTTCATGAACACAACTATACGATCCTATCTATGGACTATTTGTTGGCACCAAACAGTTCACTTTCTGAAATTATTGCCGCTACCTGGGAGAATTTCTTGGAATTAAAAGCGAAAGTAATCAAGGAGCACCCTTATCGAATCTGCGGTCGTTCAGCGGGAGGGTATTTGATGATGGCACTGACGAAAAAAATTTTTGCTGAAAAACTGCCAATGCCCGAAAGCCTAATTAACTTTTATGGCTATACAGACTTAGCTTTCATTGAAACTTCTCGTCAGACAACTCAACCACCATTGTCTGAGTCCCTTCTGCCAAAAATCGAGTTAACAGAGAAAGTATGGGATGATCCCCAGTTTCAGCGTTATCTCTTTTATATTTATGCACTTCAGCAACAAAAATTGACTGAGGTATATGGCATTTCCTCCAATCAGTTGACGGATTATGCGCTCCCAGCGGAAGAGCTACAACTCTTTCCTCCTGTTTTTAGTACAGCCAGCAGTACCGATGAAGAAGTTCCATTTCGCTATAGTAAGGCATTAAAGAAAATTCCAGATAGTAAATTTATAGCTGTTTATGACCTGCCGCATGACTTCCTGAAAGAAACAGATGATGACCAAGTCCAAATGGTTTTTTCCCGTTTAAATACCTGGTTAAATGACCACTGACAAAAAAACTAAAACAAAATCATTTTTGACAGGCAGCAGAGTGTTATAAAAAGAACCCTCTGCTGCCTTTGATCAATTTTTCTTCTCTTTCAACTTGAAAATCAGCAAACAATGCTTACTTACACCAAGATTGTTGGTTACATGCTATACTAAAAATGATTATTTGAAAGAAAGAAGGATGAATTTAATGGAATTTGTGGGTATCTTATGCCTAATCCTCCTCACAACAACTCTTTTCTCTCATATAGCAAGACGGATGGGCGTCCCTGCTGTAATTGGGCAATTGTTGGCTGGTGTTTTATTAGGAGGTGCAGGACTTAATTGGGTACATCCAGACATTTTAGTACACGATTTCTCTGAGATCGGTGTTATTTTGCTAATGTTTTTAGCTGGTTTAGAAAGTGATATTTCTTTACTGAAACGCTATTTTCGCCCTGGAATGTTTGTAGCGATCTTGGGGATCCTCTTCCCGATGTTATTCGGCTATCTCACAGGTATAGGATTTCAAAGCAGCGGAACGGAAGCCTTCTTTTTTGGTATTGTTCTAGCAGCAACTTCTGTCAGTATCTCTGTCGAGGTACTCAAAGAACTAAATGTTGTTAATACCAAAGAGGGTTCGACGATTCTAGGCGCCTCAGTTGTCGACGATATTTTGGTCGTTTTGGTATTGAGCCTCAGCCTTTCCTTTTTGGGAGGTTCGGGTACGCAAAGCACCCCTTTGCCTGTCACACTATTTGTAGAACTTATTTATTTTGTTTTGATCTTCTTACTTGTTAAATGGATTGCGCCGTTCTTACTTTCTTTAGCAGAAAAGCTCTTTGCCAATGCCTCAGTCATCATCATGTCTCTGATCATCTGTTTAGGTATGGCTTATCTTGCTGACTTAGTCGGTTTGAGCTCTGTGATTGGTGCTTTCTTTGCCGGGATCGCTGTTAGCCAAACAAAAGTCAAAGAAGAAGTGGAACACAGTGTAGAAGCATTGGGATATGCCGTGTTTATTCCAGTATTCTTTGTTAGTGTCGGCTTAGAAGTAGACTTTTCTTTGTTGAATGAGCAATTACTCTTTATCTTAGCCTTTACGGTAGTAGCTATTTTGACTAAACTTGTCGGAGGCTTTGCTGGCGGAAAAATCGCTCAGTTCTCCAACAATAGTGCTTGGATGGTTGGTGCAGGGATGATATCTCGCGGCGAAATGGCTCTGATCATTTTACAAATCGGACAACAAAATAACTTGATCACACCTGCTCTTTATTCACCCTTAGTAATTGTGGTTTTATTGAGCACACTGATCTCCCCACTGATTTTGAAATATTTTACAAAAAAAATCTATTGATGCATCGTAAAAGGCAAAACACCTTCTCAACTGAATTGAGAAGGTGTTTTATTGTATTTAAAGCAAAAAAACATTACAATAAAGCTATATAGGATCAAAAGGCCGACAACACATCGTGAAAGGGCGTATTCTCATGAAAATCATCAAGAACTCCATTGAAAATCACCAAAAGAAAAAAGAGCAAAAAAAACTGATTTTAAGAAAAAAGAACTTTGAATTACGTGAAAGAGGAAAAGATCCTCATAAAGGGTGGCACCCCATGGTCGATACCGGATCCGGCGGTGCGAATGGTGCACTCGTTAAAATCAATAGAGGCACCATCGATATTACCGGAAACAATGACGAAACATTCAACTATTTTTTAGAAGAACAAAGACGAGTTGCTGATCATTCAAAAAGGCAGAATTAACTCTTGTTTAGAATGACTGGCAAGAGCACTTTTCAACTGCTTCTACGATAAATACTATTCAATCCAGACGGTCTCAATCAGTAAATATAATAGTCATCGCTTCCTGCCTGATAGATCTCGATCACTAATTTATGAGGTAAACAAATACTGGTTTGTCCATTTTGAGAGATCCAGCCAGTTTTAACAGCAATCTGGTCTGGACTATTGTCTTCTTTCACGCGAATTTTCCCGTTATTTATTTCGATAATATTATATTGTTTTCTAGACGGAGCATACGTTTTTGTCAATGATTCACTTTGTTCGAGATTGAATCGGTCAACCTCTTGCCCGTTGATTCGAACGATCGCGTAACGATCACCTGTATTCTCCGTAGCTTGTGCAGAGAAAAAGAATGGCAGAAAAGATCCTACAATCAATGCAGCAAAGAGGAGGTAATCAAAGGGTTTTAATAAACGAATAAAAGAATCTAGCAGCCTCATTCGTATCACCTCTTTCTTTTTTTACTGTTTTTTCTTTAAAACAGCTAGTCGTCTAGTTATGTCCTTTGCTGATTTCAATAATTGAATAAAAAGGCATTGGCAAAAATCACCTGATTTTGCCAATGCCTTTTTATTGAATACAATTAAAATCATAAATGATTGGTTGTGCTCATCATGCGTTTCAATGGATGCTTCCTGTTTTTGCATCATTGTCAGCTGTGGCGACTTAAATCGTTTCTTTTTTAATGGTTTCAATCATTTGATCGATTGCTTGTTTGATTTCATCTTCTGTATCGGGTAATTTGCTTGGTACCCCATCATGCTTACCACTGTCGACTTCTCCGGAAAAACTTACTTCATCCCCTGAAACATTGATTTGGTCTTGATACCCTTTTACAGCGATATAGGCTTTGGCAAGCACCTCAGTTTCTTTCACATCTTCAATTTTTTTCATTGTACTTCCCCTCCTGAATCTTATTGTAGCAACTTCTATTTAAAAACCAAATTGATTTGCTTTGTTTTTCCCAGTTTTAATATCTCCAAAAGAAAAACGAAAGTAGGAAGGGCTATTTTTCGGATGGAAAACAACACCGTTTTTTTGTTAAAGTATTTGCATATCTTCTATTGAAAAAAAGCTTTTTTCAATTGATCTTTCTATTCGATAGTTGGTTCTGATAATCTACGGTCTTCAAAATAAGCCGATAAATCAATCAATTCATCCTCTGTAAACTGATTCATTTCTACTTCACCTAAAATCCTTTCTTGCAGTGTTCGATCCATTTCCCAGAAATGGTCGATCTTTTTGAAATGGTCAGCCGAAAACCTGGCAAATACTGGATAAAGAATCAAGAAGTCGGTGTATGTCAGGTCCATGGACTCTGTATAATCCTTTACGTAACCTGAATCTAATGCTTCTTTGGTTGGTTCACCCTTTGGCCCAATCAATCCTTTGTGATATAACAGCTGAAAAATTTCTGCTTTAGTGACTGTCGGATCAACTTTCTTTTGGTAGCAATAAGCCTCTTCAACCAATGATGGATATTGGATCATCATTATTCTCTACTTCCTTTCAGTCATTTGCTTTCGTTATGATCGGTTTCTTCAAAAGATATTCCTTTAATGACACATGGTGACTTCGTGTATAATTCCCACTGGTACTGTCAAAATGAATGGCTGGCTTCTTCAATTGTTGATTTCTCCGCCGCCGGTTTTTCTTTACCTTTGAAGTTTTTCTAGCTGGTACTGCCATTTTTTAATCCTTTCTTGGAAAAATAGTTTCGTTAGCTAATTTTTTTCTTGTTCCGCTTGTATTCATGGATAATTTTTAGCGCACGCTTGCGAGTCTTGATATTTGGACTTTTCAAGCGGCGATAAGCACTTGCCAGATCTGTTTTTTCCAATCATTTTTCCTCCTTTATCGTCCTACTTCTCTCTTTAAGATTCATCTGTATTCTTTACTCACTTCTTTATTTCACGAAAAATTGCTTTTCGCCGTAGTTTTGGTGAATATTTTTTTAATTCCAATCGATAGGGTGTGTTGCGCTGATTTTTGCTAGTCAGATAGAGTCGTTCTCCGGTTTCTACACATTCCAATATAATATTATTTCGCATCCTCAAACTCCTTCCAAAAATCTCTTCAAAAACAAAACGTAACGATTACGTTTTAAACCTTATCATAGAAAAGTAGAAGATTCAAGAAGTTTTTTATATTTTTGTTATTTTATAAATGAAAGATGTTTCATATGAGTCGTTGATCGTTTCTGAAAAAAATTCTACTTAATAAAATACCAGAAATAAAAATAGCTGTTTCTCTCTTTAAAAACTTTGTTTTAACAAAAAAAATAAGATACCCGCAAGCTGGTATTTTAGAACAACTTCTTAAAAATTGTTCTAGTAATTATCCAATACTTTACTGGTATCTTGTTTTTTATTATTCGTGTGTCTTCATCCATTCCGTGATAGCCGACAACCGTTCAAGACGTAGATTGGGCAATCCGCTACGAGAAAGGCCATGACTAGAATGCGGAAAGAGGATCAATTTCGTGTCAATGTCATTCCGTTTTAATGCCGTATAAAATTGTTGCCCCTGTTCTTGCGGACAACGCAGATCATTTTCGCCATGTAAAACAAGCGTTGGTGTGCTGACATGATCTGCATACGCTAATGGTGACATTTCCCAGAGTGTCTTAGACTCATCTAGGTCATGCAGCAACTGATATTTTACGAAAAATGGTCCAATGTCGCTGGTTCCATAGAAACTGATCCAATTGGAGATCGACCGCTGTGTGACGGCAGAGCAGAAACGATCCGTGTGCCCTACGATCCAATTGGTCATAAAGCCCCCATAACTACCGCCAACGACATGAATTTTTTGGGGATCGATCTCTGGATGATGATTAAGCACGTCCTCCACACCTAAGAGCAAGTCTTGGTAATCTTTATTGCCATAATCTCCTAGGATCGAGCGAACAAACTCCTGACCATAGCCTTGCCCACCGCGAGGATTCAGCAAAATCACTCCGTAACCATTGGCTGCATGAACTTGCATTTCGTGAAAGAACGTCTCCCCATAGCAAACTTGCGGTCCACCGTGAATATATAAAATCGCAGGGTGCTCTTGACTGGTCTCGATCGGTGGTAGATACCATCCTTGGATTTGCCAACCATCTGCTCCCTCATACCAAAAACGCTGCGGTTCACTGATCGACAGGTCATTCATCAGAGCTTCATTCGGATCAGCTACTAGTTCTAGCTCGCCACTAGTTAAGTCAAGCACCGCTAGTCGACTTGGGATCGTTGGTGTCGAATAAGTGATTGCTAAGTGGGTTTCATCAATCTTTGCTGCATCAGTGATATCCATTAATTGGTCAAATAGTAATGTCCATTGTCCTTTCGTATCGACACGGTACAATTGCAATTTTCCATGAGTAGTCACTGGTACAATAAACTGTTGTTTGTTGATCCAGGTTACTGAAACACCACGATTTTTTTGTTGAAAATCACCGATGATCGTATTGCCGATGGCAAGGTCTTGTTCATTTGAGAGGTTGACTACTTCCTTTGTTTCAAGGTCCATGAGATAAAGATCTTCCTGGGTAACAAATCCATAGGTTAGGTCATTCCCCAAAAGCAGCAATTGGTTGCCAGATAAAGCAGCAAAAGAATAAGTCCCTTCAGGCAGATCAGATTCAAATGAGTGATGCTGATTCGTTGTCAGATCATACGCATACAGCATACTTCCATAATGCCATTCTCGTTCGGGTTTCGTCTCTGCGGTATAGAGTAGACCTTGCTCTTTTTCCATGATTGCTTCAAGATGGATTTCCAGATCTGTTTCAAAAATAGTTGCTGATTCTTTCGTCGTTAATAAGACTTTCTTTACTCGCGTGATTTTCTCAGATAAAAAGCCCGCACCATCTGCTTGATAGCCTAATTTGGTCGTCATTTTTATTTTAGGAAAATCGTTTTCAGCAGCTTTTTCTTTTGACGTATCGTATTTTTTCTCAGAGTCATCCACTCGTTCTTTTGATTTATCTGCTGAGACTTGATAATAGACCGCTGTAGCATCGTCTGTCCAAAAATAATTGCTGATTCCCTGCTCTGCTACTAAGACAGAAGCTCGTCCACCGTTTAACGGCATAATCATTAGTTGATTTTTTTCTGTTTCTTTCTCTGTCGACAGAAAGCTCAGCCATTTTTCATCGGGAGAAACTTTTAGCTCGGTACTATTTTTTAATTGGTTGCCCCATACCTGCCTTTCTTTTGTCTCTCGATCAACACTGAATATCTCCGATTCATAGCAATTCTTTTCCTCATTGATTGTATTCTCAAGATAGAATATGCGCTCACCAGCAGCTACTGGCTGTGCCACACTCTTCAACTCAAACAACGACTCTTTTTTTATTTTCATTTACCCGCCTCCAAAATTAGGATAATTCCATTATAGCAAAATCCGCTGACATGATGTCAGCGGATTCACTCTTTATTCTTAATAGGTATATCCACGAACGATGCCGGATTCTTCAAAACCGGCAGAGAAACCCGTTTGTCGGAAAATCGTCTGACCATTTTCAATCAACGTCAGCAAAATCTCCGTACTGGCACTTTCCCGAATAATTCGATTCATCACACCATCCGTTGGTGCCATCAAGGAATGGCCCTCTTTTTCTGCAACTTCAATCGTTAGTTCAAGCCCTTTTTGCCTAACAATAATCACTAATCGACCTTGTTTGCGAGTCACAGAATCTAAGCGGGCACCATAATACGTTGCCAAGCGATATTCTTTATCCCCTATTTGTAAGACTGAAATAATCCCTAAAAAAGCCGTTCCTAAAAAAGGAATGTCTGCTGCTGAGAAAAAGAATCGGACATCAGGCGCTTCAAATTGATTGCATTGCGCCCAAAGATAGGCAGCGGGAAACGATGTTCCCCAGTCTTTTTCGAGATACCCGATTCCTTCAGAGAAATCAAGTGACTGCTCATTCCATAGCAAAGTTCCCGAGAGGCTATGAGCCATACTTAAAATACCATGGTAGCATTCCATAAATGAAAGGTAGGAAAATGGCCCCATAATACTTGGGGCATAGCGACTCCGAGATATTGGATGAAAGGCACCGTAGGTCAATGTGCCTTTAACTGATAATTCCGCACTCTCTAATGATAACGAAATTCCCTGTTCGCTAAAGTGATTCTCCCCGATCTTAATTAATAACTGATCTTCAGCAGCTGAAAATTCCGCTTCACTAAAAGGAAAATAATGAGAGCCTTCATGGCTGATCACTTGAATAAATGGCTGTTTTCTTCCATCCGATTCAATCGATAGCCCCGGAATAAATGCATACACCTCATCCCCAATTTGATGTTTGAAATACCATCCTTCAAAAAATGCAGCTTTCTTCGTATTGCCATGAAAAAAAAGATCTGTTGTAATCGCCATACATTCCCTCCATTCAGCTATAACTAGTGTAGCATGAATGGCATAAAAGATGGCTTATGACGTTTTCACCAATCCAGGATTGTAAGATCTACGATTTTTCTGTTCGTATTCTCGATCACGGCTTACTTATCTTTTGCAGAACGTCTGGTCCAAAGGATATAAACAGCAAAAGCTGCCACAAGCAATGCAATCAACAGCCCTTTAAACCGATTATCATTTGTCAAATTCTCTTTGGAGGCCCATCGTTGAAGGATTCCAAGTATAACGAAAATCGTTAGCATAAAGGCGACGGGATAAAAGTCTTTTTCCTTGCGCAAGAAAATCAAGGCGCAGGCAGCGACTAATAGCACCAACATTAGCACCATATCCATTGGATAAGATAACGTCACCACAAAAAGGTTAGGGGTATATAGATTCAGTAAAACCAAACCACCAATCCAGACCATCGCTATCACCCACAAAACCAGAAATTTCTTTAACTTACTCTGAAAAAAACCTTGCTTTAAATAAATCGTTTTTTGCACCCCAAAGAAAAAGAGGATGACCAAAACGACTGAAAAAACAGCAGTTGTCACATAAGAATAAAGATTTAACTGCAAGACACTATCAGAAGAAAAGTCATTAAACAGTTTGACCAGCCATGAGACGCCGACCATAATATAAATCAAATTCAACTGATCGATCAAACGGCTTTTGGGTGTGTTACGCAACAGCTCATCTGCCATTTCTTTAGGATTTTTCCCAAAATATTCTTTTGCTGTTTCACCATGATTTTGGGCTTCAAGTAAATCATTGGCTATCTCATAGACTTGAGCAACCACAGCATATTCATCTTGAAACAGGCTAGAAAAAAGTAAATACTCTCTCAAATCTTCAAAATATTTCTGATTGCTTGCTGACAGTTGTTTTGAAATCTCATTTGTTTTGTCTCGGTAATAAGCTAGTTGTTTTTTCTTATTCATGCTCTCACTCCTCAATAATTCGTTCTACTTTACTCACTAGGTTTTCCCACTGTTGTTTAAAGCTGTTTAGGTACTCTTCTCCAGATTCGGTCAATGAAAAATATTTCCTGTCTGGTCCATCTGGTGATTTTTTCAGTTCAGCTTTGATCAAACGTTGTTTCTCCAGTTTCTGAAGTAAGGGGTAAATCGTACCGCCAACGATCGTTTCAAAACCATATCCTCTCAATTCTTGTACAAGTTCGTAGCCATAAATTTCTTTTTTTGAAATAATTTGCAAGACGCAACCATCTAACACACCTTTTAACAACTGCGTTTCTTTCACGACTTTCACCTCCATGAATCATCTTCTACTAGTATGTTTTACCTATTAGTTGATTTGAGTATATCAAAAAGCATCTAGTATGTAAAGCATACTAGTTAAAAAAATAAAAACACAGTACGTGTAAACATACTGTGTTTTCGGTTATCTTTTGATTCCTCGCCCATAGGAATCATTATAAGGTTGAAATGAGCGATCGTGGAGTTGGGTAGCGGCATCTGCCAACCAGTGAATATTTCTAATCAACGCTCGTCCTTGTAAAATTAAATCCGCTTGCTTGGTTTGCAGAATGTGTTCACATAAATTAGGGTTATCCAGCATCCCAACGGTAGCCACTGGGATCTTAACAGCTGCTTTCATAGCTGTTGCAAAAGGTGTTTGATACCCTTCATAAACCGGGATCGTTGGCTTTCTATCTAACAAACCGCCCGTAGAGATATCTAAACAATCAATCCCATCTGCTTCAAGCCACTGTCCAATTTGTTGCCATTCTGTGATTGAATTTTGTTTATCCTCTGTTTCATAATCGGTTAACGACAACCGCATCCAAAGTGACCCATCAAAGACAGCTCGAACCGCTTGAACAATTTCTTTGACGAAACGATAGCGGCTTGCTAATGATCCGCCATATTCATCTGTCCGCTGATTCACGATTGGTGAGAGAAATTGATCAATCAAATATCCGTGAGCTCCGTGCAATTCAATCATATCTACGCCAGCAGCTTGCGCACGTTTGGCTGCTGCCACAAAGGATTCTTGGACACGATTGATTTCAGCAAGCGTCATTTCGTGAGGAACAGCATAGCTTTCGTTAAAGCGAACGGCGCTAGGTGCTATTGGGTAACCTGCATCCGCTGCTTTGCGCCCAGCATGGTTCAACTGAAGCCCCACTTTGCTACCGAAACCATGAAGCAATGCAACGAGTTTTGATAACTCAACTTGTTGCGCTTCATTCCATAAACCAAGATCATTCTTGGTGATTCGTCCATCTGCTTCCACAGCAGTTGACTCAATGATCAGCAAGCCAACTTTACTTAATGCACGAGCACCATAGTGAACAGAGTGAAATGGCGTGGCAATCCCATCCTCTTTTTTCACTTCATACATGCACATTGGTGAAAGGACAACACGATTCTCTAACGATAACCCCGCCAGTTCAACTGGCGATAATAATAATGACATACTGACATTCCTCCGCTACTCATTAAATTGCATTTTCTGCTTGTTATCAGTATAGTTGTTACACATAGAAATACAAGCAGAAAGAGTTTTTTTTTTTGAACATGAATCAAAGAACAGTAGGCGAATAGACCAAAAGTCAATTTACTTTGCTGAAAACTACAGTCTCCCGTTAGCTAAGTATGGAGTTAGCCTTTATTATTTTTAAAAACAAAAAAGAATTGCTGATTAATAATTCTATCAGCAATTCTTTTCCCTATAGTTATTATACAGGAAAAAACGAGTAAAAAACAGACTAGTATTTTTGCCGCCACCTCGTATAATGAAACATACTCTGGGAAATGGATGTGAAAACAGATGGAAAAGCAACGCATATTAGAGAAACGTCATTTATCTTTTGTTTATCAAAAATTGGTCACTCGAAAAAAAGCCCTACGCTCTTTTCTGGATAAAGGCTACGCAAGCCATTTGCAAGACCTCCAAACAATTGGCACGGATATTCGACTCAATTTTGATAACTTGTCAGACAGTCTGGAAACTTATGCTGCCATTGAGAGCAAAAATCGTGAAATTGACCAAATGAATCTGAGTTTGCAAACAGCCGAAAAAGAACTGGCAGCCGTAGAACGTTTGCTCCAGTCACCCTATTTCGGGAAAATAGTCGTTGACTTTCTTGATGGTGAATCCGCTGAATCCTTTTATATTGGCATCAGCGGCTTTGCAGATGAAGATAGTCATAACTTAGTCTATGATTGGCGCTCTCCAATCGCTGAGCTTTTTTATAACAATACGTTAGGGGATTCTTCTTACCAAGTCAATGAATATGAAATTGCTGTATCTATTAAAAATAGACGGCAATTAATTGTCGCTCATGATAAACTGATCCGCTTTTTCGATACTTCTGTCGCGATCCAAGATGATGTCTTATTGACCGCACTAGAAAAGAACGACGGCAAAAAAATGCGCGACATCACAGCATCCATCCAAAGAGAGCAGAATGCAGTCATTCGTGACCAATCAAGTCAAACCTTATTGGTCAATGGAGTAGCCGGTAGTGGAAAAACCTCAGTTATTATGCAACGGGTCGCTTATTTATTGTATCAATACCGTAGTCAGATCACATCTGACAATGTACTGATCCTTTCACCCAATCAAGATTTTATCCACTATATCTCAGATGTCTTGCCTTCATTAGGTGAAAAGAATCCTTTAAATCAGACGATTCGTCAATTTTGCTCGTATTTGCTGCAAGAAGCAAATACAGTTCCTTTAGAAAATGAGGAAGCCTATTTTTCCCGTTTACAAGAACCTACTTCTTTTCAAACAGAAACGCTCCGCAGCAATGAGTTTGTGGCCTTTCTGCAAGAATCAGCCAGCAAGACAGCCCTGATCGAACCTTCGTTTCACTCAATCCTTCGAAAGGGTAAAGTCGTTATAGCCAAAGAAAAGATTCAGTCAATCTATCAATCTACACCACAACTCCCTATGATCGAGCGATTGCAAGCAACCAAGAAACGATTAATAAGTGAGTGGGAGTCACAATTGATCAGAAATGCCAAAAAGAACCACTTGCAAGATCAAGTATTAGCACTTTCTGAACAGCAGCAGCAACGATACTTTGGTCATTTGATCGAAGACGACTCTCCCTCCAGTATTCAAAAGTATACTGAACAATTATTGCGAACGAGGTATCAAGTCGTTGATGAACAATTGAAACAGAATAGCTGGATCGATGAGGATCAATTTTTAGAACACTATTATACGGCGTTCACCCAACAGCCTTATCTGAAACATTCTACTATCACGTTAGATGAAGCAGTAATTCGTTTATTCAACCGACACCTATTTATCGAGAAACTTCCTGTACCCTCGCTGGCTTTTTTGCTGATCGATGAAATCCAAGATTATACACCCGCTCAGTGTACGCTGTTATTGACACTATTTCCTCGAGCAGCCTTCACCATGGTTGGGGATGAAAATCAAGCAATTTTTAATTCTGCGATTGATTTTAGAGAGATTCAAGAAATCTTTGAAGCTAACAATCGATCAGTCACACGCTATGACTTACGAACTAGCTACCGTTCCAGTGGTGAAATTACTAAATTGTTTGCAAAGCTTGCCAACCATACAACTATGTCGATCATGCCTGTTCGCCCGGCCGGAGAGCCTCCTCGATTTATTCGTTTTGAAAACGAGTTGGAATGGCTGGCAACTATCACACCTTTCATAAAAAAGGGAAGGCAATATACGATACTGACAAAGAGCCATAAGGAGGCTGCTTTTTTGGAAGAATATCTCAAAGGACAGACAAATCAACTCCCCTTTCCTGTTTATTCGATTGACATCGCTAAAGGAAGAGAATTTGATCATGTCATTCTTTATGACGTTTCAAACGAACAATTCTATACAACACAAGACAAGCGAATATTGTATACACTGCTGTCCCGTGGCATGGAAAGTATGCTGGTTACTTATAAAAAAGAACTTAGTGCCTTTTTCTAATCCGAAAACCATTGATTCTTGAATAAAGCCCAGAATAAAACTACTGCCAGATCCAGCACTTAACAACTAAGTTTTTTTAGAAAAAAGTACCTTTTTATCTATTTGAGCAAATGCATCTGCCCAGGCTTAGGATAAATGAAGTTTCACTTTATTTACCCTAAGCCTTTTTGACTTGTCCCTTCAACCTCCGACTCTTCTTCGTTGATCCGCATCCCTTTGTGACAATCTTACTTGTCTTCTTCTATGATCTTAAAAACGTAGATGCAAAGATTTCCCATGGGATTAGAATTAGACGGAATAATTTCGTCACAACATTTGTCCAATAATTGAAATTGCAGCGATCGTCAACCCTGGAAGCTCGTGTCAATTGCTCCAATTCAATTGTTTTATTCAAGCGCGGAAGGCTTTTTTACATAAATTTTAACAACAGTAGAGCATTGAAGCCCAACTGTCAGTTGGAATAGTTGGAGCAGCGTCCGCTATTTGCAGATACAAAAAAACCACTAATGACGAATCATTAGTGGTTAAATCTATTGATTAACGATGAATGTAAGTATAACCGGATGCATTCATTGTTGCTGTGTTTGGTCCTGTAGGTGAAGGGAAGCCCATTCCACCTTGAGAGATCGTAATGGTGTTGCTTGCAGGATCATAAGATTCTACATAGGCTACGTGTCCATACGTACCATCTGCTGTCCACTCTCCGCCAACGGATTGGCCTGCGGCAAAGACAACAACTGCTCCAGCGGCTGGTGTTCCATTCACTGTGTATCCATCAGCTGCTGCTGATGCACCCCATTGGGCACCATTTCCCCAGTAAGTACCAACCCATGGTGCGCGATTTTTAACATACCATGTACATTGTCCTACTGCATACATGTTACCTGATGATGAGTGGTCTTTACCACTACCACCGGTATTGACTGTAGAATTATTGCTGTTATTTGTATTTGATGAAGAACTGTTTGATGAATTTGAACTATTACTTGATGAACTTGAGCTGCTTGATGATCCAGCAGTTGCTGTTTCAACAACAGAAGTATCTGAAGAACTTTCTGTCTTCGTTGTACTTGTTTGAACATCTTCTGTAACAGCTGCTTTTTCTTGCGCTTCTTTCAATGCTGCTGCCTGTTTTGCTTCTTCTGCTTTTTTAGCAGCCGCTGCTTCTTGTTGAGCTTTCAAGACACGTGCTTTTTCAGCTTCCGCTTCTTGTTTTTTCTTGTTCAACGCATCTTTGTCTTTTTCAGCTGTTGCTTGTTCAGCAGCTAAATTAGCTTTCAACACATTCAAGTCTGCTTGTTTTGTAGCCAATGCATCTTTTTGATTTTGCAGCTCAGCTTGAGTTGCTGCTACTTCTTGAATTTTGCTTTCATTTTCTTTTACTTTTTGTTCAACATCTTCTTTGTCGCGTTTTTGCTGCTCAACTAGATCATTGTTGGCATTTACGATTGTTGTCATGGCTTGTACTCGACCAATAACATCCGTCAAAGAATCTGCTTCTAGAACTGCATCGATAAAGTTTGTGCTTTGACCATTTACTTGCACATCGCGTGCTTGTTTTTTGATAGCTTCTTCACGTTTTGCGATACGTAATTTTAAAGTGGCAATTTTATCTTGCAATTTTTCTGCTTCTTTACCTAGTGCAACTTGTTTAGCTTCTAAGTCACTGACTTTTGCACTCACTGAATCAATTTCTGCTTCTAGAGAATCGATTTGTGATTGAGCATCTGCTTGTTGTCCTTTTAGGGAATCGATTTTTTGATTTTGTTGTTCGATTTGATCATCAATGGAATCTGCTGATACTAATCCTGGTCCTGCAACTGCTGTTAATGTTAGAGAACACACCATTAATGCTGATAACAAACTTTTCTTCACTCGTTTTTCCTCCGACTAGCGCTTTTTGTGTAAATTAGTTGTCTTAATAAAAAATTTACTTAATATAAGAAAATTTAAAGTTCGATTTAACGACAAATGAATTCTAACATAAGCATATGACATACAGATAAAAGGAATGTTACAAAAATGTTTCAAAGACAATTCTTATCAGAAATATTCTTCTATGCTAGCTATAAAGCTTGATAAAACAGCATTTTTAAAATGTTTTTCAAAAAAAGAAATCGATAAAAAAGCGCTTTTTTATTTTTCAGGTAGTCCAAAAACTCCTGAAAAAACCAAAAAATTTGCTTTTTTACAGTGTGAATCCCCTTTTTTCTCTCTTTTGGCCCTCTCTTTATCCGTTTCTTTTTTCATTAAAGAAGATACCGTGTAAGCAAAATACTTGATCCTTTCTAAGTGACAAGCAAGTTTTCTCTTCCTATAATAGGAAGAATACCGCTCGAAAGGAGGAAGCATCATTTCCAAAAGAAAAATAATTATCTGGATCAGTAGCATTTTGGTTTGCGGCTTACTTTTGCTTGCTCTTTGGACGACCAAAAAAGCGAACAGTGTGTTGCAGCAAGATTCAGAAAGCGAATTTTGGCTGCTAAGCGATGTTCATTTCCTGTCGTCAGCACTTCACGATAATGGTATAGCCTTCAACCAGTTTGCTGAAGGTGCCGCTGGTAAAGAAATGCGCTATCAGGCAGAAAGTTTGGAAGCTTTTGTTGCTGAAGCCCTAGAAAAACGGCCAACAGGAGTGATCTTGACAGGGGACATGACATTGAATGGAGAGAAAGCAAGTGCAGAATCTCTTGCCGAGTTATTGGCACCATTACAAGAAGCTTCGATCATGGTACTGAGTTTGCCCGGCAATCATGAGATTTACAATGGTTGGGCCAGAATTTTTGATGGGGATAAGGAATTTTATGCCGATCAAATCAGCCCGCAAGATTTCAAAGATATTTTTTCCGAAGGCTACGAGAAAGCTGACAGTGTTGATCGGACCTCATTAAGCTATAGCATCAATCTCAATGACCAGTATCGCTTAGTATTACTTGATTCATGTATTTATGAAGAACAAGTGAATTGGAACCAGCCAACTACGAATGGCCGCTTGAAAGAAAGCACCTTAGAATGGCTGAAGGATCAACTAGAAGCAGCTAAACAACAGCAGCAGACACCACTTCTCTTCATGCACCATAATCTTCTGGAACATAATTCATTGTTGAAAGAAGGTTATATTTTAGATAACTCGGCGCAATTGCAGCAATTACTAACTGCTTATCAGGTACCAGCGATTTTTTCTGGACACATCCATATCCAAGATATTACAGAAGGACCCTCTGGTATTCAGGAAATTGTCACCGGCTCTTATTCCACACAAGAACTTGGCTATGGGGTCGTAACACTTACTGATAAAACGATCAACTACGAAAAAAAGGTGATTGATTTGGACCAATGGGCTGCTAAGAATAAGCGGAAAGATCCTCAACTTTTGCAGTATAGCGACTATCAAGCAACCATCTTTCAACAAGATACAACTAAAATGGTGCGCCAACAGCTCGCATCTGTTACTGAATTGACAGAAGAACAAATCAACACATTATGTACATTTATTGCAAAGATGAATGCAGCGTTATTTACTGGTGACGACGTTTATTCGCAAGAAGAAAAAGAAACGATTCGACATTCTGAAGAATACCAGCTGCTGGCAACATATTCTTATTTTCTAAAACAATATGTTGACTCGCTATTGGAAGATAAGAGTCCAGATAATGCGCTGACACTTCCCATAAAATGAACGATAGCCTTCCTGTCATAAGACGGGAAGGCTATCTAACGATGCAATATTTATTCTTTGAAAGTTGAAGCAGACTATTACTACTATTATTTATTTCTCATTTAAACGATGCAATCCCTAACCTCTACTGCATCCTTGTAACTCTGAAGTTACGCCAGTTTTGAATAAATTTCCTAAAAACAAGATAACGTTGGTACAAAAATATTTCTCGTATTCAATCAGTATAACACATTTTGGCAAAAATGTCGTCAACAGACTTCCTCTCTCCATTCTTGTGTAGATTTAGCTTGGTATTCTTTCCTTAACAGGCAACATCACTTCAAAAATCTGCTGTTCTTTTTGATCCGTGGATACATCATCTTGCCACATCAGTTCCCAGATATCTCCATCTATCTGTAAATTAGCTGATTCCAGATAGGCTTTGAATCGTTTTGTAAAATCTTTTAAATGATGGATCTCCCCTCTGACGAATCCCGACACATAATTTCCTGCTGGTCTACAAATAATTGCCTGATCCGAGTACAGAGGCAGTCGTTCTTTGGGAATCATCACTAATGCACGGTAAGGCGCTTCATGGATCGACTCTTGATCGAATGCAGATCCTTCTACTAAACAACCGATAGGGTAGCCACTAAATAAATCCTTGTAATCTAAATAAGGATAAAAACGTGAAAAAGCCTGAAAGACCGAAGTCTCATCATACTCATTGATTTCTTCAGAAACAGCAAAATATTCTTCTGACCGATAACTATAAGTCATATTGGTAAAATCGGCTGTCTGCACTTTTTCAAATCGCGAAATGAACCGATCCAAAATGGCTTTATGTTCCTCTAGTTCCGTTATTTTCTGATCTACTTCTTTACGACGGACAATCAACTCTTTTTGCATCGTCTCAGGATTGCGGTTTCTTAGAAATGTTTGGATTTCCTCTAAGGACATATCCAATGCTCGCAAGACCAAAATCACATCTAATTCCGCACACTGTTCAAATCCGTAATAACGATAACCGTTTTCACCGATCTGTTTAGGTTTGAACAGCCCGATTTGATCATAATAAAGCAGTGTACGACGACTAACACCGCCATAAGCCGCAAGTTCACTGATGGTCAAAAATTTTTTCAAAAAAAATGCCTCCCTCCTATTGACTGTTACGTTACGTTACAGTTTATTCTAGCACAGAACGACGTAATTGGAGGGAATTTTTATGAAACAATTAAAACAATTTTTTTTCACCGAAAAACGCCTATTTCTAGGTACTTTTTTATTTATGCTGATCCATTCTTTCGTGACACTTTTTCTTCCCTATTTTGTAGCCAAGATCATTGATGATGGCATTTTAAAACAAGATCAATCAGCTATCATCCGCTATGGGGGCTGGATGCTGGCTGTTGCACTAGGAACTGGTGTGATTGCTGTCAGTGCTAATTATTTTTCTGCCCATCTAGCAGGGAAGTTCGGGCATCATCTTCGGATCAAACTATTCAACAAAATACAGGAGCTTGCGATCTCTAGTTTTGAAAAATATGGTACACCAACCTTGCTTGCAAGAACAACGAATGACATCAATAACATTCAACAAATCTTGATGATGGCTTTACAAATGATTCTTCCCGCTCCACTGATCATTTTGGCTTCGATTATTTTAACAGGTAGTGTATCTTGGCGAATGGTGTGGATCCCTATTGCAGCAATTGCTTGTTTCTCGATCGTCGCACTTTTCGTCATTTATCAAGCAATCCCTTTGGCAAAAAAAACGCAGAAAAAAGTAGATACTATGATGCGGATTTTGCGTGAAACCTATACAGGCGTACGGGTGATTCGCGCCTTTGACAAAGCTAGTTTCGAAAAAAAGCGGACAGACCAAACCTTTGAAGGGTACGCAAAAGTGATGATCCAAGTCAATCGTTTATTCGCTGTTTTGAATCCAGCCGTACACTTTTTCATGGGGCTGTCCATTCTAAGCATTTTGGGATTCGGCGGTTTCCAAAGTCTCTCAGGAAACCTGCCCATCGGCAGTATCACTGCGATCATCGAATATACCGTTTTGAGCCTTTGGTTTTTGACCATGGCAGCAATGGTGATCGTCATGATCCCAAAAGGATTGACATCCTTGCAGCGGATTGAAGAAGTTTTGTCTGAAGAAGAAACGATGACAGACGGTCCACAGCCAATCTTGCCAAAAGAAAGCTCATTAGTAGCTGCCTTTCATCATGTCTCCTTCACCTATGCTGGGGCAGAGGAACCCGTACTGGAAGATATTGATTTTGAGATCCATCGCGGACAGACCACTGCGATTGTTGGCGGCACCGGATCAGGAAAAAGTACGATCGCCAAAGCACTTTTGCGGTTAAAAGACGTTTCTAACGGCTCAATCACATTATATGATCGTGATATTCGAGAAGTCTCACAGGTCGCACTACGATCATTTATCAGCTATGTTCCTCAAAAAGCATTGTTGATCAGTGGATCGATCTGGGACACATTGACTTTCGGGATTGTCAATCCCGATCCGCAACAAGTAGCACAGGCCGTCAAAATCGCGCAAGCAGAGTCGTTCATCGAAAGTCTACCCGATGGGATCGACAGTCACGTTGCTCAAAAGGGCAGCAATTTTTCTGGCGGCCAAAAACAACGCTTGAGTATAGCGCGTGCATTAGTAAAGCCCGCTCACATTTACTTTTTTGATGACAGTTTTTCGGCCCTTGACTATCAAACAGATGCAAATTTACGGCGAGCATTAAAATCTTATGTCCGTGATTCAGCCGTAGTGATCGTGGCTCAGCGTGTTGCAACTGTCATGGATGCTGATCAAATCATCGTTCTTGATGAAGGAAAAATCGTCGGAAAAGGGACCCATTCAGAACTGATGGAAACCTGTAGCACCTATCAAGAATTTGCGGCTTCGCAAGGAATAGGAGGAGAAAAAAATGAGCAAAAAAATAACTGATGCACCAAAAAATTTAAAACATACGAGCATGCGGCTCTTACAATTATTATTCCAGCAAAAAAGCCGCTTCGGACTGATTTTGATTTCTGCTCTCTGCTACGCGACACTTATGACAATCGCGCCATTACTGTTGGGTCAAGGATTGGATAATCTCATCACTTTGCTTCAGCAAGGAGGCTGGCAACCAAGTGAATTCTTGCAAGTCATCAAATGGCCACTGCTCCTTCTAGGGATCTCCTGGCTGATGATTAGTCTATTTTCATTTTTACAAGAATACACAATGGCAAGTGTCAGCGAAACATTGACCTTAACCCTCAGAAAAGAATTGACGCACAAGTTTAATCGGTTGCCGGTACGATTTTACGATACGCATCAGACAGGCGATATTTTAAGCCGAGCAATTCTAGACCTGGATAAAGTCTCTGAAGTCCTTCAAGTCGGATTGATGCAACTCATTACAGCCACTCTCAGTATCTTATTTGGTCTTGGTGTGATGTTTTGGCTCAGTCCATTATTAACTGTAGGGATTATCATTATCCTACTGATAAGTGCTTTCGCTACCCATCGACTGGCTCAGCGAAATTTGGTTTACTTTTCAGAAAATCAGACAACATTGGGAGCAGTCGGTAGCCGGGCAGAAGAGTTTTATACTGCCCATTTATTGATCAAATCCTACAATCAGCAATCTGCTGTCGCTTCAGAAATGCACGAATTAAGTGAAAAGCAATTTCATGCTTTTCGTAAGGCACAATTTGCTAGCTATGCGATCAATCCGTTCATTCGCTTTATCAATCAAATCGGGTTTGTCGTAAGTGCTGTGATTGGTGGAATGATGGTAATCAATGGACAGTTATCCATCGGGTTGATCCAAGCCTACTTGCAATATACCAATCAAGTTTCCGAACCGATCACACAAGCTTCTTATATTATTAATACGTTACAAAGTGCATTAGCGTCATTGGAACGGATCTTTGAGATTTTGGATTATCCAGAAGAAAAAGAAACCCAACACCCTCTTGCAGTCCCAGAAGAATTGTCGGGGAGAATCGATTTTGAAGATGTTTCTTTCGGTTATTCTCCAGATAAATTATTGATGCAACATGTGAACCTACAAGTTGCACCTAGACAGACTGTAGCCATCGTGGGGCCTACTGGGGCCGGCAAGACAACTTTGATCAACTTGCTGATGCGCTTCTATCCACTGAATGGAGGCAAGATCCGGATCGATCGCTACGATATGACGGATTTCTCAGCCACAGACATTCGCAAAAAATTTGGGATGGTTTTACAAGACACATGGTTGTTTGAAGGAACGATTGCAGAGAATATTGCTTACGGCAAAAAAGATGCAACGAAAGAGGCAATCATTGCCGCCGCAAAAGCAGCACAATGCGATCATTTTATTCGGACACTGCCGAAGGGCTACGAGACGATCATAGGATCCGAAACCGAACTATCACAAGGTCAGCAACAACTTTTGACGATTGCTCGTGCAATTTTGGCAGATCCAGCTATTTTGATTCTGGACGAAGCGACTTCCAGTGTTGATACCCGAACCGAACAAATGATCCAAACAGCAATGGACACATTGACGAAAAATCGAACAAGCTTTGTCATTGCCCATCGCCTCTCCACGATCAAAAATGCTGATTTGATCCTTGTGATGGAAGCAGGACAAATCATTGAGCAAGGCAAACATGAGGAACTGTTAGCAAAACCTTCATTATACGCCCAACTCTACAATAGTCAGTTTGCCAGAAATTGATTAGAATTTTTGTCACGTTTCATCTAGAGATCAAAAAGCGAAGGCCATCGCCAACAAAAAAGACTGCGTCTAGTATACAGACGCAGTCTTTTTTTGAGATTCATTGACTCATTCCTTCATTTTTCCTTGGAGATCACCAGGTCAAGAAAATAATTTCCGGAAATGAATTTTTTACTTTAAAGCAAAAAAAGAAGACCATTGCCGGTCTTCTTTTAAAAGTTGTTATTATGCTTTAACGATGTTTGTTGCTTGTAAGCCACGTTGGCCTTCTTCAACGTCGAAAGTCACTGCTTGACCTTCATCTAAAGTTTTGAAGCCGTCGCCTTGGATAGCTGAAAAGTGTGCAAATACATCATTGCCATCTTCACCTGTAATAAATCCAAAACCTTTATCTGCATTAAACCATTTTACTGTACCGTTATTCATAAACGTATACCTCCATATTACACATCGTGTGTGTTTATTTTTGTAATAGAAAATGATGTGTAATTGAAGTGCGTATCAAAAGATAAACAAGTATTAACATATCAGAACTTTACTTTTATAGAATACCATGCCAGAAGAAAAATAGCAATGATAATGCCGCTTTTCTTTTTCGATACACGTAAAACCTTAAGTTTTCCTTGGCAACAGCTTTTCTAATCCTGTCTATAGCTCTTTTACCACCTTATTCCTTTCACATATCCTTTGCGCTTTGTAGAATATTTGTAGAACACGCGACGCTTTTGCGTACATAAGAACATGTAAAATAGCGAATTCTAAGACAGTGCTATCTAGGCTATGGTTTCAAGTACAAGATTCAACGCCAATCGATACTTGCCTCTTGCAGAAACATGCACCGAACAATTCTTTTATTTTATCAAACTTGTCTCTGGAAACTTTAAGGAAATTTTTAGCCTTCTTTTTATTCTAGTTCTATTTAAAAGTAAAATTATTTAAAAGTTAGTAGAGAAAATCTCCAATGACTCGCTGAAACGTAAATTGATTCATAGATGTCCTTCTCATCCCTGTAAAGATAATTTCCATTAAAGCTGCCTTTCTCATAAATTTTTCTTTCTTGAAACTGGATTATGATATTTTCAGTAAGAATTGCTTGATATTTATTAAATTTCTCCTCATTTATGTTTTTTGTTTCACAAACTAAACCCCTCTATGGTATAATCATTTTGTTTTTAAGAAAACTATGGGCATACAAAGGAGAAGGTAACATGAAAAAAACAAAAATCACTTTAATCGCTGCTTCATTGCTAATGGGAGGAACTCTTCTAGCTGCATGTAGTTCTGATAACAATACAACTGCAAGTTCATCAACTGCTGCTTCAACTGCAACAACTGCATCAACAGATGATGTTGTTTCAACAGCTTCAGTAAGTGACCAAACTTCAGTCATTGAAAAAGCATTGAGCGCAGACGGTAACTGGATCGTTGCTGTTACAGACAACATGACTTTCGACAAAGATTTGACAGTTGACGGCGAATTCCATGACAAAGGGGACGCTGCAAATGATATCTACCGTAAATTTGCATTGTACTCTCAAGATGAAAACCGTACAGTAACTGCTGAATACACTGTAACTGTTCCTAAATTAGTTGTTAACTCAGAAAACTTCAACATCGTTAACGGTGTAGTGAAAGGCGACATCGAAGTAAATGCAAAAGGCTTCGTATTGAACGGCACTAAAGTTGAAGGAAACATCACGTTCGCTTCTAAAGAAATTCAAGATTCAGCAACACTTGATAAAGAAGGCGCATCTGTTACAGGTGACGTGAAAGTCAGCGAATAATTTTTTACTGTTTTCTTTGTGAAAAACACTTTCGAAAAAGGAACCTTGGATTTGATTTTATTCATCTCCAAGGTTTTTTCTGTGTTTTTTTATTCTCTGTTTTATCGTTGTTTCCACTAACTTTGTGTAAGTAGCTACAAAGATTTTCTGATAATCTAAAAAATTCCTCCCATCGTTTTTCACTCTGAAGCACACTTGCCAAGAATGTTTGACGATAAGAGGATTTTTTACTTCTTGCCGATTAACTGCTTAATTCAATGCTACTCACTCTTCAATAGAAGCCCATTTGTAATCATATTGCGCACCTGCACCATGAGAAACGACTCCTTTGACTTTTGGCGCCCGCAAATGGGCTTCCACGTTTTGGTAAACAGGAATGACACCTTGTTCTGCCATAATGATTTTTTCTGCTTCTAGTAGATCTTGCCAACGAGCTTCAGGATCTCCCGCATGGGTTGAAGCAGCGGCATTCACTGCTGCATCATAATCTGGATTACTCCAACGACCACGGTTATAGGAATTTCCAGTAACAAACAGATCTGTAAAGCTGCTGGCATCTGCATAGTCGGCCCCCCATCCGCCCATTACAACATCAAAGTCTCCGTTGTTGGAACGATCTAGCCGAACAGAAAAAGGTACCGGACTCAAGCTGACTTTCACACCATCCAATGTACTTTCGATTGCACTTTGGACATACTCGATCGCTTTTTTAGTCGAGTCGGTATCAGAAGCCAAGATTTCAAAATCTAATGAATCGATTCCTAAAGCTGCTTTGGCTTTTTCCCAGTGTTCTTTCGCTTTGTCTTCATTGTATTCGATCACACTGCCAGCATCTTCAACAAAATCTTTGTTATCCGTCGGGCTGAAAGTCATACCTTCTGGAATCAATCCTGTCGAAGCTAGAGATCCGTCCCCCAGAATGGAGGATACAAGTGCATCACGATCGATTGCATAAGAAATTGCTTTTCGCAAATCTTCATTACGGAATGGAGAATTTTCTTCTCGCTGATTCAATTCGATATAAGAGGTCCGGGCCAAAGGCTCTGAAACAAAAGCTTCATCATTTGCCATTTGCTGCGCCAATTCTCCTGTTAAGATCACATCGTCTGCTTGACCATCTTGGAATAGATTCAACGAAGTCGCAGATTCTTTGACAACACTGACATTGATGGTTTGTAATTTAACATTTTCTTGGTCCCAGTACTGATCATTCTTTTCGTAGGACCATTCCGTATCTGTACCCGGTCCATCAAATCCTGTCAAAACAAATGGGCCATTGTACACAGAATTATCACTGGTCGTTGCATATTGATCGCCTTTTTCTTCCACAATTCCTTGATTTTGCGGGAAGAAAGATGGGAAAGCGAGTAAATAATCAAAATAGGGGGTTGCTTTTTCTAAAGTAATCTCTAATTCGTACTCACTGACTGCTTTGATCCCTAACTCGCTAGGATCTGTTTTTCCTGCAGTGATCGATTCAGCATTCTTGACTGGGGCAAACAAATAAGCGTATTCTGAGCCTGTTTCGGCTTTTACTGTCCGTTGCCAGCCGTAAACATAATCCGCAGCTGTTACAGGATCACCATTCGACCACTTAGCATCTTCTCGCAATTTCAATCGGTAGATCAATCCATCTTCACTCACTTCTGCGAGTTCAGCAGCTCCAGCAGGTTGCGGCTTACTGTCAGCATCCAAACGATACAATCCTTCATAGACATTATTCAATGCACTGAAGCTGATCGTATCAGTTGCAAGAGAAAGATCTGCACTAGGCATTTCTTGCTGGACGACAACATTGAAGATCTGTTCCGCTGCTGCTGTTCCATTCGAGGAAGTACTTTCTCCTGTGTTACTCGTGCCTCCTGTCGTACATCCGGCTAATAAGACACCACACACTGCTACCAATCCAAAGGCCCACTTTTTCATTTTCCTCTTCCCCTTAAGTTCATAATTTTCAGAATTTTCTGAAGTTGAATTTGATTTTAATCAATAATTATGATAATTGCAAGAGTTTTTCCCTCGTTTTTTTCAAAAAAGATTAAAAAAATTTCTTTTTTTCATAAATAATTAATCTACAACCTTTATGTTCTCTTTCCAACAAGAAAAAACTGTGATACGCAAGAGCATCCTATCAGCTCCTTACGTATCACAGTCAAACAATTATCAAGCTTCCATTTTGTAGCTTTCTCTACTATTCTTACGATCTCTTATCACACTAAGAATCGTAGGGATCGCACCAATTGCAGTAAACAGATAGACAAGAGCTAGGTTCCCATAGTATTGACTAGCTTCCAAATAACCTTCTCTTAGCAAGTCAGGCAATATCCGAAATGCATAGAAATAATCAACATCGGTATAATAATTGGCTACACTGATAGACCAATCAATCCGATTGCCTAGATAAACCATGATGACCATAATCAAAACACTACCGATGATGCCTTTGTTGCTCAGCTTTCCGCCAAGAAGTTCATACCCTTTTAAAGCACAGACAGCCATTGCAATACCTGATAATGCCGCTACATAACCTAATTGGCCAAGTAAAATAATGACACCGACCCCAATCAGTGAACCTATAAATGCACCAACTATCCCAGCCAGCCAGTTTTCTTTCTTCTGATTCTGCTCATGCAGGCTAGCAAGCATCGCTTCATTTTGCTTTTTGAAACAAGCACTGCAAGCGATCACTGGCAGCCCACCTATGCTGTAGGTATCTATCGGCGCTTCCGATGTTCCGCAAAACTGACAGACTGTTTGATAGTGATTTTCTTTAAGAAAATCAGTGACTGTATCTAGACCAGCAACCAATTTTTCTTTGGTTTTGGCAACAGTCATTGCCCCTCGGAATGTATAAGTGACTTGGTAACCTTGTACAGAGCAGTCCAATATGTCTTTGGAATCAGTCACTACTTGTCTCACTTGCTCTGAGCTAGGTAGTTCTTGATTTTTGCTGATCGAAAAAGTTGCTGCGAAAGAATAACTATTATTATTCAATTGTGTCAATATAACTTTATACGAACGATACGTACCGTAAATCACACCCATTTTTGGATCTACCGACAACCCCAACGTCTCCGCAAAACTAGATAATGTTTTTACGAGCTTCTTATTCATTTGTCCTCCTTATAAACGATAGATTATAACAAACGTTATAACTTTGAGTGTAAAATAGAGGCTAAAATCGTGTCAAAAGATACGTTTGTGTATTTTGTAACACGATTTGTTTTCTTTAAGCGATTCCCGATATTACCATCTGCTGGCCTTCAGGAAGTGATCGATAAGACAAATTTCTGAAGAGCAGCTGCAACTCCACTGTCTTTATTTGAAAGTGTAACGGCATCCGCCTGTTCCCTGACTCTTCGTGGTGCATTGGCCATTGCGACCCCTACTCCAGCTTTTAGTATCATAGGTAAATCATTGAAGTTATCTCCTATTGCCAACGTTTGCGCTAGAGGCACGTTGTAATAAGAAGCCAGTTCCATCAATGCTTTTTCTTTTGAAACTTCTCGATGCGTGACTTCTAAGTAATTATCTTTTGAAAGGTAAAGAGCGCTCGTCTTCAAAGATTGCTTTTCCCAGTATCCTTTTACTTTTTGGATCTCAGCAGACGTACCGATCAAAAGTAATTTATGAACAGGTATTTGCAAGGACTGTACTAAGGCCAATAAATCTGCCTCCTGCGGTACCTCCTGCGTGATTGCGGCTTCTTTTTTTACCCATTCATCAAGACGATCCACATACCAAACTGTATCTGAATAAAGATTGATAGAAACTTGTGAGAAGTGTGTTCTTGTCTCGCTGATGATTCGCACAACTTCTTTGATTGCAACTTCATGACTTGAGATAGGCGGAGCAGAAAGATTTCCGTTTGCCAGAACTAACGCGCCATTGTAACAAGCCAAAGGATACTCGCTGATTCCTAACGCTTCAGCTAAGTGCTGCATCCCTTTTGGTGATCGTGCAGACGCTAAGACAAAAGGAATTTTACTTTCTTTTAATCGTTGCAGCACCTGTTGTAAGTTTGGGTCAATCTGATGGGTATCATCTAAAATCGTTCCATCAATGTCGCTTACGATTAATTTGATTTCTCTCGTATTCATTTGTGCCTCCTAACTTTAGCTATGACTTTCATTCGACTATCTTCATCCTCAAATTCGCCTAAGGATGAATCCAATTAGCGTGATTTTTTGATTCGTAATGCTTGATTCTTCGCTAAATAAAATGGACGCAAATAAGCGACTGTGTTTGATAAAAGTAGAACATCGGGAGATAGTTGGATGTTCAAGCAGTTTTCGAGATATTCTTTGCGTTTCGTGATACGTTCCCACAATTCTGGATAATCGGCTTTTAATTCTTGTCGCAGTTCTTGATCAGCTAATGCAATACATTCTTCCGCACTGACACCAGTATACTCAGGAACAGATGGAATGATATCTACTTGGAACATCATGCCGCTTTCTAAAGGTGTAAGAGAGTCCGCGTAGATTGGTGAAGACATCCACTCATCATCCGAAACCAGATGTCCAGGATTCAAATGCCAGTGATAACTCTTTTTTGGCAGAACTTCTTCAATCAATCGATACATCTCGCCACCCGTTTGGTTGATTCGAATTGCTTCCAACCAAGTGGTGATCGCCTGGTAATACGGTTTCACGACACGTTCAAGGTAATCTTGTTGTTCAGCCGGCAATTGACTTGCTTCTGAGACGACAAATCCCGTGCGGCTGGAGAGTCCCCCTTTATAACCAATCGTCATTGAGAAAGGATCACCCAAAGCAATTCGTTTGTGCGTTGGATAAAGATTGGCAAATTCAAATCGTTTACCGCTAGCAGCGATTGGCACCACAGAAGGCATTTGTCCCTCTGCCAACAAATATGCCCCAATTTCGGCTTCTTTCTTGCCAACTTCAATCGCATTCATCGCACTCAAAATACAACGAGAAGAAAGGTTAGCCCCATATTCATAATGAGCGATCTCATTGGCATTGTTGTGACTACGGCTTCCTTTTTCACCAATCAGCAAATAAGCAGCATTTACCACATGACATGTCCTTGTGACTGCCCGTTTGACTGCATCTACGATAAAATAAGGAACATCAAAGAGTGTGGCTGGATCTTCGTGATGCGTCGTGAACATCTTCCACCCAATGATGCCAATTTTTTTCTTCTCTTTAAACCTTAAAGAAGAAAAAACAGAGGATAGTGATTTTTCTCCTGTCATAGGCTGATTCGGCAGCGAAAACTGCGGGTAATGGACTAGCTCTGCCGCTATGCGGGAATGAGCCTGCAGCTTTAAATTTTCATTTCCCAAAATGAGTGTTGCGGCGCCAGTTTTATCTAGAACCAATAGTCCTTCCTCGAATCTTGGCAGGAATCCTGTCAGATATTCAAAGTTGCTGCCATGTTCTTTGTCTGCATAGATCACCAACGTGTCAAACTCTTCAGCAGCCATTCGCTCTAAGACACTTTGTTTGCGCTGACTCATGGTCGCATCACTTAAAAAAACTGGAGCGACCTCTTCAAAAATAGGTGGTTCTGGTAAAATGGCTAATTCAATCGCTTTTTTCATGATTAAAACTCCTTCTGATTTACTCTGTTACATAAATGGTCACATTCGCTGCGGCAAGTGCTGCTTGTAACTCGATGTCTGGTTGTTGATCGGTGATTAAAAGATCGATCTCCGGCAGATCACAGACTTTAAAAAAACCAGTCGTTGCTAACTTTGTATGGTCAGCTACTGCAATGACAAACTCTCCTTGTTTCACCATCTGACGCTTGACCATGCCTTCTTCTTCCGTATGGATAAATACGCCTTCTGTAGAAAGGGCAAATACTCCTAACAGTGTGTAATCTGCCTGAAATTGGGCAAGTTTGGCAACAGTATCCGCACCATATAAAAATAATTGTTCTTTGTCTAATCTTCCAGGCAAAACCGTAATCGTACTCTGTTTTAGCGCTGCCAATCGTTGGGCATGAGTCAATGAATTAGTAATCGCTTGAAGAGGATAATCTGACAGTTCATTGATCACCGCTTCTACAGTTGTCGATGCATCAAAAATAATCGCAGCTGGCTGTTTGATCCAATGAATAGCTGCTTTAGCAATTTTTGCTTTTATGTCATAAAATTGCCCGGCGCGAGTTTGATAATCATAAATCACGGCTGCAGGGTTCGTCGAAACCGCCCCTCCGTGGGTTCGTTTAAGTACGTGCCGTTTTTCTAATTGAATCAGATCACGACGAATCGTATCTTTTGATACGGATAACAACTTGGACAATCGTTCAATCGAAGCACTTTGCTCAACTGCTAGCACTTCTTGGATTTTAGCTAGGCGCTGTTCCACAAACATTTCTCTGTCATTCCTTTCCACTAAAAAATACAATGCAAAAAATTGCGAAACAATGCAAAAAGATGCAAACGATCTTAAAAAAACTACCTCCAACAAACATGTTGCAGGTAGTTTTGTCGTCATTGTTCTTCTTATTTTACACGAAGCGCAAAGCTGGCTGTTGAAAAACCTGAACTTGCTTCGGTAACCGTGTACCCAGTGCTTGGTGCATGAATGAAGCTGCCGTTACCTGTTGCAATTGCAACATGATACGTATTGCCTTTTTCACCCCAGAATAGAAGATCTCCTGCTTGGGCTTGAGATACAGGGATGATCGTACCGGCACTTTCTTGCGGAACGGTCCAATCGCCAATATTTTTCCCTGTTACTTGTAAAAAGACATAACGAGTGAAACCGGAACAGTCAAAGACATCTGGCCCTTTCCCTCCCCATTGGTAGGGTGTCCCGATATATTTACGGGCTTCAGCTACAATAGCAGCACCGTTAATATTCGTACCGATAGTATTGTTGCCAGAATTGTCAGGATTTGTTGTGGTATTTCCACTGACTTCTTTTACGTAAGCTGCCGTGATCCAGCCACCGCTAGATAACTTATACCACGTCGTATTACCATTGACAGAAGTCCCTTTTTTCTGCGCCACTGCTTTCACTACAGCGTTGCTGCTCAAACTGCTGACAATACTGGCAGTAGTTGAAGCGTTCGAACGAACATTCATCCCAGTCGTAGTCTGTAGATTTTTACTGATTGCTTGTTCGGCAGAATTATTGGATGAATTAGAATTATTGCTGCTTGATCCACCGGTCGATGGATTGCTCGTATTGCTCGCATCTTTGACATAAGCTGCCGTGATCCAACCACCTGTAGATAATTTGTACCATGTCTTATTGCCGTTGACGGATGAACCTGATTTTTGAGCGACAACTTTAACGGTCGTGCTATTGCTCAGACTTCCCACAACACTACCACTTGTTGATGCACTGGAACGTACATTCAATGAAGCGGTGGTCTTAACATTTTTGCTGATTGCTTGTTCTGTGGTTGATGTGTTTCCAGGATTGCTTGTCGTTGAACCGCTAGACACAGCCTGAACATAAGCTGCGGTAATCCAGCCACCATTAGACAATTTGTACCATGTTGTTGTACCATTCACAGAAGTTCCTGATTTTTGAGCAACCACAGTGACCGTGGCATTGCTGCTCAATCCCCGAACGACACTCGCACTGGTTGATGCACTAGACCGTACATTCAGTGCTGCTGTTGTTTTGACGGTCTTATTGACAGCTGTTTCTCCGCTAGTACTGTTGTTGGAAGAGTTGCTGTTGCTGGCGGTTGTTACATAAGCGCCAGAAATCCAACCCCCAGATGACAACTTGTACCACGTCGTGTTCCCATTGACGGAAGTTCCTGATTTTTGAGCAACAGCTTTGATCGTGGTATTGTTCCCCACACCGTTGATAATTCTCGCACTGGTTGAAGCGTCTGAACGCACATTCAGTGAAGCGGTCGTTTTAAATTGTCGATTGATCGTTGTTTCTGACGATCGAGCAAGAGTTGTCGTTGCAGTTGATTTAGTTGACTTTGCTACTTCTGTTTCATTTACTCCTGTAGCGTTGGCCTCTGGTGCGTTGACCAAAGTTGTGAATACACCTGATGTAGAAGCTAACACCGTTGTAACCCCTATACTTTTTTGAATAAAAAGTGATCGTTTTTGTTTCACTAAACGCTTACGGATTGCTTTTCGAGATTCCAATGAAACACCCCCTCCTTTTCATTCTATCAAAATCGATTGATTTTTAACATCTTTTTTCTGTCTGTAACATTTATTTAATGTAGGTTTATTCCTTGGCACCGAAAAATTTTCTTTCTAAAACCACGTTTTACCTATACAAACGATACAAATACAATTCTATTTTAAATGAAAAAAATATAGAACGCTATCAAAACGAATGAACCCGACTGTTTTTTTGGAAACTAGAGTAGCTCCTATCAAATAAACAAGGTAGGCCAATTTTCTTCAATAATCCTTCCATCTACTCGACATTTATTTGCAATCTAGTCCCTTTTTCTTCACAAATACTATTTTAAAAAGCGTTAAAGCTTTAAAAACAAAAGAGAAACCGTTTTAATTCTTTGTGAAATTATGCTATAGTAAAAAAAAGGAAGAGGTGACTTAAAATGAAAACGAAATCGAAAGAAAAAGTTTATGCCGAGCGTCAGCATAGTTATAAGCAAGAAAAAGAGGAAATTTTCAAAAAAGCCCTTGCTTCTGTACCAAAAAAAGACAAAAAATCCGCCGCTAAAGACAAACGATGACCCTTATCTGCCTGCGACATTTACTTTAGGCTGCTTTGTAGCTTGAAAAACATGCCTGACTATTCAACCGATCCGAGTAGACTCTCGGTTCGGCTAAATAATCAGGTATTTTTTGTGTCGTTAAAGCTTTAAAGATCCCGTCATTCCTTTGACAAACCCTCGTTGCATAAAGAGAAAAAGGACTAATGTAGGGATCGTTGCAATGACAATTGCTGTCATCTGCACGCCATAGTTCGCAACATAAGAAGCCGATGATAAGTTCGATATCAGCAACGTCATCGTTTGACGATCTTCTGTCTGCAAAAAGATCAGCGGGAGCAAATAGCTATTCCATGAGTTCATAAAAGCATAGATAGCCGCTGCTGCATAAGTTGAGCGCATCATTGGAAAAACGATCCGAAAGAAAATCGTATACTCACTTGCTCCTTCGATCCTGCTGGCATCTAAAATGCCATCGGGAAAGGACTTGAAATTTTGACGAAAGAAAAAAATCAGGAAGAGATTATTGACTAGCGGCAAAATAACGGCGATATGCTGATTTACAAGATGCAGGCCTGACATCATCTTAAACAATGGGATGACTAATGCAGCCAGTGGAATCATCATGCACAGTAAAAAAAGCGAGTAAATCATTTCACTGCTGCGGGTTCGAAATTTCTCAAAACCAAATGCCGCCAATGATGTGATCAGTAAACTAAATAGAACAGTAATTACAGAAATCTTGATCGAATTCCACATGATCAAGGAAACATTATAGTTAGAAAATAGTTGCTGAAGGTTCGTGATCAGCTGATTTCCTAGTGTGAGTTTTCCAGCAGCAATCTGATTCGATGTATTCGTCGCTCCCGCGATCATCCAATAGAAAGGAAAGATAGAGACGAATGCCGCTACGATCAAAAAAAGATATTTTATCAGTGTATTCACATTTCGCTTCATCGCTGCTCCTTTCTGCTTATTGTCGGTCGTCTTTTGCTAATTTGAACTGCGCATAGGATAAGACCGCAATGATCACTACCAACGCCCACGACAATGTTGCTGAATAACCAAAATTTGAGGTATAGACAAATGAATGATTGTAGATCAGTTGTGCTGCAGTCAATGTCGCATTTGAAGGGCCACCGCCTGTTAAATTCACCACTTCATCAAAGAGCTGAATCGTTCCGATCGTCGATGTGATTGTGGTAAAAACAATCACTGGCTTCAATTGAGGAATAATGATCCTAAAGAACTTCTGAAAGCTGTTTGCGCCATCTATATCCGCAGCCTCCAACGTATCATCTGAAATATTTTGTAATCCTGCTAAATAAAAAATCATGTTATACCCTGTCCAGCGCCAGCATAAGGCAATGATCACCGTCACTTTCGCCCAAAAAGGGCTATTTAACCAGTCTAACGGTTGTTGGATAATTCCAATTGCCAGCAAGCCCCGATTAATGATCCCACCGATCTGGAACATCATCTTAAATAAAACCGCATAAGAAACCAGAGAGGTGACACTTGGCAGAAATAAGGCAAGCTTAAAAAAAGTTCGTCCAACTAGTTTTGGTGTATTCAACACAAAAGCTAGTAAAAGTCCTAAAAACACCATGATTGGCACTTGAAAAATCAAGAAAACAAAATTGTTGAATAATGCTTTGTGGAAAATGGTATCTTGAAACATCCGAACGTAATTGTCTAAACCAACAAAAACGGATTGCAATCCTTGCATCGTATGAAGAGATAAATAAATTGAATAAAGAATTGGATAGATCATGAAAATACTGCTTAAGATCATTGCAAAACTAATAAATTTCCATACTTCTCGCCTTTTTCTCGAAGGATCCATCTTATCCACTCCCTGCTAATGCAAATCGGCTACTCGCCGACTTGCATTGTATAATTATTTTCGGCTTCTTCTAGCATTTCGTCCAAACTCAATGCATCATCAAAATAACTCTGCATAACTCCTCGAAGAGCATCAACCGCTGCTTGCGTATTGTTGCCATAGTCGACACCAGGGATTTCAGCCATCCAACTCGAAAAATCTTTATAGATTGGCGCATCATTGAAAAATGGGTCTTTGTATTGATACGCATCCCCTTTTTGAGATGGCAAATACGTTCCCACTGCCCCATTCTCGACCAATATCTCTTGATAAAATTCATCATTACCTGCAAATTCTGTCTTCAAGAAATCCATTGCCAGTTCTTTATTTGGCGAATCGTTCAAAACTAACCAGCTTGATCCGCCTAGGTTTGAATAGGGGGTCGCCCCATCAACTGTCTCTAATTGTGGCAGATGTGTATAAGCCCACTTGCCTTTTTGATCCTCCGCGGAACGAATCGTTGCTGAAAACCAAATGGCAGAATTAACCGCCGCGACTTCACCACTCGTAACTGCTCCGATTCCCTCAGGAGCAAAATAATCTACCGGTTTTGCTAACTCTTTCTGGTCAATCTCTTTTAGGATCGGCATCATTTCGCGGATCGCTGAATTGTCTTTCAAGAAAATTTTGCCCTCTTCATCGAAATACCACAGTCCGGCAGACTGCATCGCCATCTGCAGATAATGGGTCCCACGGTTGGGAATGAATGCGACAAACCATTTACCGGTCTTTTCTTTCACATCTTCACCGATAGTGACAAATTGGGACCAAGTCAAATCTTTCATATCTTCTTCACTGTAGCCTGCCTCACTTAAATAATCGGTGCGATAATATAATCCGGCAGAACCAGAATCAAATGGGACTGCATAGATTCCCTCCTTATAGGTAGCATTCTCTACTTTGTATTCGGCAAAATCAGCAAAGTCGATGGTATCAGATAACTCCGCAAATTTCCCTTCATAATTCGTAAGATAACTTTGTACATCATAATCATCCATCAAAACGATATCAGGCAATCCTTCTGATACCCCCGACGTGAATCCAGAAACCATTTTTTGCTTTGTGTCCTCATTCGACATTTCGATGACATTCACTTTAATCTCATCATGCCCATCCTTACGGTAGTACTCCCCTGCTTTTTCCATAATTGGAATATTGAAATTCGTATCCCAAGCCCAGACAGTCAATGTCTGCTCATCTGAACTAGCAAAATCTCCTGATTCACTACTCTCATTATTACTGGAACAACCAACAAGCAACGCAAAGCTCAATATACTATATAGAAAAATCAACCTTTTTTTCATTTTTCTCTCCTCCTATTTGCTTTTCCTAAAATCCCAGCAAAGGTGCAATAGAAAGCGATTGCACCTTGCTTTTATTATAGATATCAGATGAAAAAAAACCAAATAATTGAATTTCTGTTGATAAAAATGAATAAATTTGAGCCATGATGAATGGAAACAAAATATGAAAGAAGTGCAGAACAATGAGATTAAAATGAGAAAATGATATAGTAGTGCTAACATACAGGAGGTGAGCAGATGGTTTTTACGATTATTCTAAAATTATTCTTTGGGTTATTTGGCTTATTGTTGGTGGCAAGACTGTTAGGGAAAAAGACACTGTCGGAAATCACACCTTTCGACTTAATTTATACTCTCGTTTTAGGCGGAATTTTAGAAGAGTCGATCTACGATGACAACGTTTCGGTCTTCCATGTCCTTTTCGCTATCGCTTTGTGGGCACTGTTGATTTACTTTATTGAAGAATTTGTTCAAAAAAATGAGACAATCAATCGCTGGTTGAAAGGCGAACCGGCAGTCTTGATTCACAATGGTCAGCTCAATATACAAGAGATTACCCGCAATCATATCGAAATGGAGCAGTTGCGAACCATGTTACGGCAAAAACAATGTTTCTCCCTTGCAAATGCCAAGTATGTTGTACTGGAAAACGCGGGGCAAATCAGTGTTTTAACACATTCAGAGGATGAGCAAACATTGGCAATCATGCTGGTTGACCAAGGAAATATTCAATATCCTGTACTGCAATCCCATCATTTGAGCGAAACTTGGCTACGAGAAGAATTACAGAAACAAGGCTATTCTTCTTTCAAAAATCTTATTTATGTAGAGTGGTCCCAAGACAATGGGTTTTATATCATCACCAAGGCAGAGACGATTCAGGCTCGCTACCGAATCGATGGCTAAAACAATCATTCGATTTTAAGATACTTTTCCTCTTTAGGAAGATGCCATCAGGAAGATACCATCCATCAACAACTATTTTCGACGAGTAATCACTTAGCAATCAGCATGAGCAAAAAAGGCTTACTTTAAAAACGTTATTTTTTCCTCACTGCCTCTTCATAGAGATTTCTTTGTTTTCTTGGAATTTTTTCAGATGAAAGAAGTATTCTACTGAATTAGATGGAGGTGAAGGGATATAGAGGTAATTGGTGGATTGATTTTTTGGATTCCTGTTTTATTGTTTCTTATTATCGGATCGATATTTATTACATGGCGAAAGAATGTCGTTGTACTACTCTTTCTTTTGATACCATTTTTGTTTTTTTTACTAAATGTTTTTGATCATCATCATTATGAACCCACGTCTGATTTGATGTACAATCTTTTAGGACTAGCTCTTTCAACGATTGCTATCATCCTTTATTTGCTTTTTCAAAGCAAAAAGAAATAGAGTCTATGCCATAAGATCTTCGACAAACGGATATCCCATCGGTGACGATGTCCCGTTGTACTCCAGTCGAATCTTGTAACAAAAGAGCGATGATTCAACGATCAATCAGATGTTTTTTATTTTTACTAAGATTAAATAAGTGAACGAATACTCACTCAAATAAAAGATATCCCAACACTGAGAAATAGTTAGCCCGTCTTCACGATTTTATCGCGAGTATTGGCTAGCTACTCTCAGGCGGGATATCTTTTTTCGCTTGAATCTTCTCATACAAAGCAGAACTCAATTTTTTCACTAGGGCCTTAGCTATTGCTATAATTGCAGGCAACTAGTCCACTTGTTCGATAGTCGTTGTCCCCCAGTTCATGACATTTGCAACATGGACATACCCATCATAAAGATTTAACAGCAAAGCGATTGCACAGACAATATAAACAAGTCGATAAAAAGAATTTGTCTTCTTGTTACGCCAAATGGCAAAACCGCTTAGGAGGATGCCTAAAGGAAAGATGAATGAGGATACGCCGGCTAAAAGCAGCAAAATCAATCCTTCATCTTTATCAGAAGACATTTGTTGGGTGATAAAACTCAACTTCTTCTTTTTATCTTCAATTTCCACATTATTCTTTTGAATTTGTTCTTTCAATTGTTCATTTTCCTGCAGCAATTCATCAATCGATACTTGATAAAGTTTGCTTAGTAAAACTAAATTATCAATATCTGGATAGCCACGCCCATTCTCCCACTTAGAGATCGACTGACGAGAAATCTTTAATTCTTCTGCTACGGAAGCTTGCGACAATCCGCTTTTCTCACGATATAATTTTAGTTGTTCCGCTAAGGCCACTAATTTCATCTCCTACACCTATTACTTTACAACTAGTTTACCATTAGAAATGGTTGCGGTCACGCTTGCATTTGTTGTAATCGTTCCAGCTTTTTGTTTAAAGCTGCAAGTAGCCTTAGTCGTCGTATGGGTTAATGAACTCGAAAGAATACTTCCTTTCAATGCTTTGATGCTCAAATTTGTCGCCGCTGTGATCTGTTCTTTTGAGTTGATCTTTACATTATAAGAAGCAGTCCAACTTCCTTTGACTGTCTTAGACACTTTATAAGTTCCTTGAGCAATTCGTGCAAAGGGTTGAATATATTCAACAGATAGTACGACTTCATCACCCGCTTCATCAATATAAGATATCTCTTGAGAACCGACGCCAGCGGTCATTTCATAAACAAGCTCATCTGTATTCTTTTCATCCGCTGCAGCTGTGACAGACACCCCCAAAAAACCTAAAAAACAGGCTACTAAAATAACTAATTTCTTCATAAAAACACTCCTCTCTTATTTGTCTTCACTTTATCGCTTTTCTTGAAATATAAGGAGAAACTATAGGTTTACAGGGGGAAACCATTGGTTTACATCCTTCATTTCCCTTTCATTGTAAACAAAAGGTTGCTTCTTTTCTATAACAATTACTGTAATAATGGAAAAGTACGATCTGTGGGGAGGTGTCAGAATGAAAAAGCAAAATAAAAGCCTATTATTCAGTTTTAGTCTGCCGCTTTTTAGTGTTTTTTTCGGTCCAGTATCTAGCCAACAATTTGGTCACTTGTACGAATATGCTTTTGGCTTCCCGCTAAGATTCATCTGGTATAGGAGTATCAATGAACCTCTTGAAAGTCATTGGGCACTCTTTTCCTTTGAAAAGATCGCTCACTTGCAAGTTGATTTACTTGGCTACTTTCTTGCAGTGCTGCTGACTTATCTCGTTTCCCGATTTTTGTTCGAGCAACTCTCACAATGGCTGCATAAGCATGTGCAAAGCGGACTATTATAAATAAAAGGAATGTTTTCGTTAAGAGGATAAACCCTTTCTCAATCCACAAAGACAATACAACCTCAAGATGTCGTAGGCGAAAACAAGTTCCCCCTATATATTGTGGATAAAACTGTTAATATGTGCATAACTCGGTCTTTGACACGCTGTTTTACGAATAAAACGGCCCAACAAGTATCCTTTTCACAGATAAATGTTGGGCTGGTATCTTAACTCATCCTCATTTTCCAGCAGACCTTCGCAAAAAATTTTTTGCCTTGCTGCTAAACTTATTTCTGTTATTCGTCATTCTCGTGCTATCCATCGATCTCTTTCAGTGCTGCTGACGGCACGTCTTCTTTGGCAATTTCTTCATACGTCTCAACATGTGCCCCTTTATTCGTCAATTTCAAAAAGCGCTCTGTCTTCAACACTTGTAAGCCTTCAAATTCTATCATTCGAGTCTGGCCATCTGCCGTGGCAGCTACTTGTTTGTAATGAGCAGTGCCATAGCCGTTGACCGATTCAGGCGCTTGCGTTTTTACATACATTTCGCTTTTTGGAACAAGTGGATTCAATTGATCTAAAATTCCTGCCACCTCTCCCGATGCTCGGTTAGTGTACAACATGATTCCCCCGCACAGAAGTAAGAAAAACAAACCAATGGATAAGATTGCTCGTACGATTTTTTTCATCATATTCTCCTTTCGTCTCTCTTTCTATCTTAGCAAAATAAAAACAGGGGAAATCGGCCTTAGGTCCCAATCCAAAATAACAAAATTGAAAGGTTGCCGTAAGAAAACTTCTACAACTTATTGATATTTGCTTAATACTGCTTATCCAGCTAGGCAACAAAGGCAAAAAAGATTACAATAATTAAAAAAGGAGTACCTATATGCTTACACATTTCAATCTTATTGCTATTCTTTTGGCAACACTTGCTTTTATGATCAGCGGGAGCTTACTTTATAATCCAATCCATGCTTGGGGGCGCTTTTGGGCAAAAGAATCTGGCATGCTAAATAAAGAAAGTCATCATATGTCTGCCGGCGATGTCGTTTTTACTTTTGGCGGGACAGCTGTTGGCGGACTATTATTGGCATTTACACTAGGACAAGTCACCTATTGGTTCAATAAGTTTGACCATGACGGTTGGATGATGACGAGCTTGCAAGTGGCCTTTTTGCTATGGCTGGGCGTATTTGCTGTGGCAACTTTCGTAAATGCAGCCTATGCTGGACAAAGCAAAAAACTGATTGGTCTGCATTTATTGAATGGTGCAATCGAGTTAGTCATTATGGGAATCATCATTGGCTTGTTTCCAGTGGTAGGTTAACAAGCTGATACGCAATCATAAGCAAGTGTTTCTCAAGCTATCGGGGGCAGAAAAAAACAGGTAATGTAAACCAATCAGTGAAAACCTGTCGTAAGGTATGAGTGGGCTAGATTGTCTTACGACAATCCTAGTAGTACTTTATTCACCCACGATCTTCTCTTAATCTCTTTCGCTGATTTAGTTGAGCTCTCGGGATTGCTTTTCCCCCTCTAGCAAGCTTGTCGTTTTTTGATTATTCTTGGGCCAAAAAAAGAAAGAAGGGATCACCATCAACTACCTGCTCAATCTCTTGTCCATTGCACGGATCGCGTTAGCTGGTCTTCTATTGATCAATCAGCAGCCTTTGTTTTCAGTCTGCTACATCATTTGCGGATTGACGGATGTTTTAGACGGATTTATTGCACGAACCTATCGATTGCAAACGACCTTGGGCTCAAAACTAGATAGTTTAGGTGATTTTGTTTTTTGGTCCATTGTCCTATTTCTTTACATTAAAACTAAGATCTATCCAGATTGGATCATTTATGGCATTGTCTTAGTCGCTAGCATTCGATTTCTTAATTTGATTTTGACTAAAGTTAAGTTTGCTCAGTGGGGGATGCTGCACACATTGAGCAACAAGATAACAGGTCTTGCCTTGTTTCTCCTGTGTTTCGTGGCATTTACTTTTGGTGACGTATCAGGATATATTTGGGTCGTGACATTCCTGCTCGCTTTGTTTTCATCTATAGAGGAAACACTGATTGTCTGGCGCAGCACTTATTACGAACCGAATCCAAAAGGCTTTTTCACTGTTTCTCATCAATCCAGCTAAATTTTAGCAACAGGAGTATCAAAAAAACGTCCAGCTCTTATTACAGCTGGACGTTTTTTGCGTACTATCTATTATGAATAGTGATGTTTATTTATTTTTTAGCGTATTCTGAAGCTTGGACCCCTGCTTGACGACCAAAGACCATGATATCAGCAACTGCATTTCCGCCGATACGGTTTTGTCCGTGAATACCACCAGTTACTTCTCCAGCAGCGTATAAACCATCAATAACAGAACCGTCTTTTTTCAAGACTTGTGTATTGGTATTGATTTTTACACCACCCATTGTGTGGTGGATTCCTGGTGCGATTTTGATTGCATAGTAAGGACCAGTTGTTAAGTCATAATCCATTGCTGTTTCTCGACCAAATGCTTCGTCTTTTTTATCTTTAACAGATTGATTCCATGTATCTAGTGTTTTTGCCAATGTATCAGCGTCCATGTCGATTTTCTTCGCTAAGGCTTCGATCGTATCTGCTTCAACGACTACACCTTGTTCTTTGTAGAAATCAACTTGTTTTGCTCGACCTGCTAATGCATCGTCAAAGATCAAGTAAGCATAGCTTTCTGGAAGAGCGGTAATCGCCGCAGAAACATTGTCGCGGGTTTCTAATTCGTTGTAGAAACGTTCACCTTGTTGGTTGACTAAAATCGCACCTTCTCCACGGACTGTTTCACTGACTAACATCCCTGTATCTTGAACAACTGTTGGGTGAACTTGAATTTGATCCATATCGACTGTTGCACCGCCAAGAGATTCAATCATCTTGATGCCGTCACCTGTACTGCCTTCAGATGTTGTGCTGACATAGCCTTTTAAATCCGGACGATATTTTTCAATCATTTCTTTGTTTGAGCCAAAGCCACCAGTGGTAACGACAACTGCATTCCCATTGATCGTTTTTTCTTCATCACCGATTTTTACAGAAACGCCAGTGACTTTTCCGTCTTTTTCGTTGATTTTCTTCACATCAGCATTCACAAACAAAGGAATTTCCTTTTCATGGATATTTCTCAATAGTCCATCTACCAAGTAGGTTCCGACAGCAGAGCCGTCATGTGGACGGTGGATACGTTTGACACTTGCACCACCACTGTAGCTGATGTTGTCTAATGTGATTCCCATGCCGTCTAACCAGTCAATGGCTGAAGCTGAGTTATCGACTAAGTAGTGTAAAAGTTCTTGGTCATTCGTACCTTTACCACCTTTTAGTGTGTCATCAAAGAACTGTTGGTTGCTGTCTTCGATTCCTTGTTCTTTTTGGAATTTTGTTTCAGAAGCATTCATCCCACCAGAAGATTTCAATGTGTTTCCGCCTGCGATCGGTATTTTTTCCAAGATGACTGGATTCATCCCAGCTTCTTTGGCAGATAAAGCAGCTGCCATTCCGGCACCACCAGCACCAACAATGACAATGTCATATTGATCTTTTAGTTCAGAAGGATCGGTATATTCTTGTTCAGATGCACCTGAAGCCACTTCTGTTTCGCTTGATGATGCTGAACTTTTTGCTGTTTCACTATCTTTTGTCGCCCCGTTACTACCACAAGCACTGAGCAATAATAAACTTGCAGCGCCAATGACCAATTTCTTTAATCCACTTGTTTTCACTTTTTTCCCCCAACTTTCTTTCTTTTGTTTGATTGTTCTTTGATTCTTCCACTGAAAAAGCAGCGCTCTAGCACTATTGATTGTTACTTTATTAACAAACAAGAATAAAAAATATTTTGACTATTAACAATTTCAATTGCTTTAAAATCAGCGTTATCATCTAAAAAACAAACCCAACATATTTATATAAACATAATAAAAATAGAAAATAATAAAATCACGCTTATATTTTGTGTAATTTTTCATTAGTTGTTCTAATCGAAATTTCATTTACTGTGTATATGTCCCCATTGATCAGCGGTGCATACATAGAAATATATACACACCGCAGGCAAAACTTTAGGAATTTTTCTTTGATTGCTTCTGGTCAAAATTTATTTGATTGCTTCTATTCTTTACTTGCCAACTGCTAGTTGCTTTTTTGGAACGATAATTTTCTACATCTTTATTACACAGAAATATCCTTAGCGCTTTCATGATTTTCGAAAACGGCACTGACTACTTGTTGCGAAAAAACAATCACATTCTCCTGCAAGATGTGTTCTCTTCTGATGGATTCGATTTTCTTTGTCAGACGTTCAATCTCTAAACTGTCGATCGCTCCACTCATGTAGATTGCCGAACGATTCTGGTAGGTGTTTGAGATAATGATGTCTGGCTCTTCAACTAGTGATTCCGCAGCAATAAAATCAATATTATAAAGAGCGGAGAAGATCTTTTTCAGCTGCATAATGAAGAACTGTTCAAATGAGAAAGGAAAATCTGTTTCTACCGAAACAACAATCTTTTTCTCAAATAAAGTAGGTGTGATCAGAGACGTGTAGGCAAGAACATATCGTAAGAGCAGAAACTCCTGTTTTTCTGTAAGTTGCCCTGTTGTGCTGCCAAAACAAATGGTACGTATTTTATTCACAAGCACTGGGTAGTAGTGTCTGTAATAGCGGATGATATCTGAATCGGAACCTACTTCCAGGAATCCTTCAAAAGCGTCATAAAAAGAATGCGCCGCCAATAAAATGCCGAAGACATTTTTCTCATTTCCGCCATTTAACGGCAATGTCAATTTTTCTGAGAGACTGACTGCTTCTAAATACACCTCTGCTTTTTCTCTTTCCCAAAAATCGATAATTTGCTTATAGGTCGCCTTTTTAGCGTAAAACTGCGTGGAAGTTTGCATCATCAAAAATAGAAAATAAATGCTTTCATCTCTAAAAAAGCTATACTGAAAGAAAGAATCTTTGATATTTTGAAACTCTTTTTCAAATAGATCTTGAGTCATATTGATCGACCATTGAGGCATTTCCTCCATTTTCAAGCGGTTGCCTTTTTTATCTCTGAGGATGTTGATCGCAATCAAGTAGCACCATTTATCCACGATCGATTGCTTCAGTTGAAAATCAAAATTAGGTAAGATTCGCTGAACGAATAATTCTCTGATATGAGCATAATTCAATTCGGGGTAGGGCCACTGACCGCCTTTACAAATCGTCCAAAAAAAGGAATGACCAAAGTAACGAATTTGGCTTTCGGACCCTTCAATCACGATCCGTCTATTTTTGGTGCCTATCTTTAATTCAAAGCGTTGCAGACTACGGTTGATGCAATGAAATTTTTTTCTTAGGTTTGAAAGGCTTATGTAATTCAATTCACAAAACTCTTCAATCTTAATTCTTTTTGACAATAGACAGTTCTCGATCACTTGATATATGACTGACTGATTATAAATTTCATGTTGTATATCAAAATAAATGTTTTTATTGCCACTAAAAGAGCACCCTAATGCTTTTTTGATTTTGATTGCTTGCGGATTGATTTTTTGCAATTCATTAAGAATACTATCCGTTGTTTTTCGATTCACATTCAGTCTTTCTGATAAATTAACGATTGTTACAAAACTATTTGACTGATAAATATAACGCAAGCAATTGACCATTAATTGGGTTCGCTTTTCAAAAAGATCCTGAATAATCATGTCTTCCTCCTGCATTAAATAGAAGTTCGTTCATAAGTTGCTTTCTTTCATACTCATATAAACTGATAAAACGATTAAATATATATATTAATTTTTAAGCTAATTTTAAACATTTGTCGAATAAGTCGCTCATTCTTCATCTGTTCTATGTAGTGCGCCTCAACAAAGGAAGAACGCTCAACTTTTTACTGTTATAAAAAAAGGCATCTGACTGCCTTCTCTGACCTTAATTCTGTAATTGATCCTCCCTACTACTTAAGTGCTTCCTTTCAGCCATCAATTTTTAATGAGAATTTAACTCCACTAACTAAAAATTATAAAGTTAATCTGTATCTTGAGAAACCCAATTCGGGAAAATGAACTCACTTTTTTTTACATTGTCACTAGAAATGTTTTGGCAGGAACTCCTATAAATGCAGGAAAATTATTGTTAATAAAGACCTTTTTATCGCTGCTTTCGGTTAGCCATTTACTGACGATAATTATCCATGTGATGCTTTTATACTTTTTCAGGAAAAACAAATCCCCCTATTTTATCTTACACAAGCAAAAGAGACCTTCGAGAATAGCCAAAGGTCTCTTGAAAAAATTATTGTTGATGTTTCTGGACTCATCCTATACGAACGTTCTTGCGAGCGGTATATGTTTTAAGATGATTTGCTTCGTGTTTTTTTTAATGCTTTAAATAAGGTGTGATATTGGCCTTTAAAGGACATGGCTTGTTCAAAAATATCTTCACCGTCATTCAGCATCTTAACAGTAACCCAACCTAAAGATTCAGTAATAGCACTGGCTACCCCCGCGTTAATGGACGCGCCGGCGATCGTACCGACCCCCGGTACGAACTTGATAATATTCCCCACAGCGCTTCTACCTAAACTAACAACAACTAATTCTTTAGAAATGCTTTTTGCGATTCCCTCGACCCACGATTGACCAAACAACTTGTGTAGTCTAGCCATCATCGTCATTTGAACAGGTACAAGGAGTATCGCATCTGAAAACGGAATAGGTGAACAACCAATGATGGCCGCCGTCAGAGAAGCGGCATGGATGATTCGATGCGCTTTCTTCTTCGTAGCATCATCCACACCCATTAAAAATTCAGAGAAGACGGCATCAAATTGGGTACGGCTTTTTGCTTGGATCTTTTCTGCCGTATGTTTTGACTTCTCAAAAGATCGACGAATGATCCCTGCCGTTTTGTTTGGTAGTTTGGTTAAAACTTCTGCAAAGAATGACTGAAACTCTTCTTGTTCTGCCGATTCTTTCACAGGTTCATCCACTTGTTGCAGCAAAATCTCTTTTTGAGATTTTTTATTTTTGGGAGTGTTTCTCTTTAATTTCATAAAAACCACCTTTAATGATTAGTTGTCATAGATTTAGTTGCTTTCTCAACCTCTTATTTTCATCATACACTAACAAACAAAAATCACCTAAAGCCGCGCTTCAGGTGTTATAATTCTTAACGGAAGCACAAGAAATCAACTTCTTTCTAACAGAAAAGCTAACATGACCGATCCAACGATACCCTCTTTAAACGAGAGTCTCTCCCGTGGTATAATGACTACTTGTTTCTTGGGTATTATGAAAGTGTCATAACCTCTTTTCAGAGAAGCATGTCTAATCGAGCGTGTTTTATTCATATAGGCAGCAGCTGCTGCCAATCCCCACAACAAATCATCAATTGATAAGGAGAAAACAAATCAATGACCTATGCACTTGAAATAAAAGATCTAAAAAAAGTCTATGCGACCGGCGTCGAAGCATTACGCGGTATCAACTTGACAGTTGAAGAAGGTGACTTCTATGCGCTTTTAGGGCCGAACGGTGCTGGCAAATCAACAACCATCGGGATCATTACTTCACTAGTAAACAAATCTTCTGGCAGTGTCAAAGTTTTCGGTTATGATTTGGACAAAGAATTGGTTCAAGTCAAGCAACAAATTGGCTTAGTTCCACAAGAATTCAATTTCAATCCTTTCGAAACAGTACAGCAAATCGTCGTCAATCAAGCGGGCTACTACGGCGTTCCTCGCAAAGAAGCGATCGCTCGTAGCGAAAAATACCTAAAGCAATCCAATTTATGGGAGAAACGCGATGTTCGGGCCAGAATGCTTTCGGGAGGAATGAAGCGCCGTTTGATGATTGCACGGGCTCTGATGCACGAGCCGCGACTCTTAATCCTCGATGAACCAACAGCTGGCGTAGATATCGAACTGCGCCGAGAAATGTGGGCCTTCTTGCAAAAATTAAATAAAAATGGTACGACGATTATTCTAACCACTCACTATTTAGAGGAAGCAGAAATGCTCTGCCGCAACATCGGAATCATTCAATCCGGTGAATTGATCGAAGATACCAGCATGAAGACCCTTTTGTCCAAATTACAGTTTGAGACATTCCTCTTTGACTTAGATACCTATGTGAAACCACCTGTGATCTCCGGCTATAAAAGTGCTTTTGAAGATGATCAAACGTTAGCAGTCGAGATTGAGCGCAATCAAGGCGTTAATGATTTGTTTGAGCAATTTACTAAGCAAGGAATCAAAGTTCTTTCCATGCGCAACAAATCGAATCGTTTAGAGGAACTCTTTTTGAAATTAACCGAAGAAAAACATGAAGCGGGGGAAAAAAATGTTTAGTCTTTATTTTACAGCATTAAAAAGTCTAGCGGTCAAAGAAACCAACCGCTATTTACGGATTTGGGTCCAAACACTCGTACCACCAGTGATAACGACTTCGTTGTACTTTATTATTTTTGGGAAAATGATTGGCGGCCGTATTGGCGAAATGGGCGGCTTCTCCTACATGGAATTTATCGTTCCCGGGCTGATCATGATGTCAACGATCACCAGTTCTTACGCGAACGTTTCGTCTTCTTTCTTTTCTCAGAAGTTTCAAAAGAATATTGAGGAACTTTTAGTTGCACCCGTACCTACTCATGTGATTATTTGGGGATTTGTTTTCGGTGGTTTGGGCAGAAGTATTTTAGTTGGTATGCTGGTCACAGTGATTTCTCTCTTTTTTGTTCCTTTGCATGTTTTTTCTTGGGTAATGGTTATTCTGACATTAGTGATGACCGCAATTCTTTTCTCACTAGCTGGTTTGCTAAATGGTATCTTTGCCCAATCATTTGACGATGTATCGATCGTGCCAACGTTTGTCCTACAGCCACTGACTTATTTAGGAGGCGTCTTCTATTCCATTTCGATGCTGCCACCAATTTGGCAAGCTATTTCTAAAGTGAATCCAATCGTCTATATGATCTCTGGATTCCGTTATGGCTTTTTGGGCACAACTGATGTGCCGATTTTAGTCTCTGTTCTGATTCTAGTTTTATTCATAATTGTTTTGTACGGTATCTGTTGGAAATTAATTGAAAAAGGCCGCGGTCTACGCAGCTAAGAAACTGACGGCTATCTTTCAATGAAAACAGGAAGGCTGTGCCAAGAACTAAGAGAGTTCTTGGCACAGCCTTTTTCTAATTCTTTTTGCCTTGTCTTTCGGGACTGACCCAAACACCGCTGCCGTGTCCCAAAATTGTTTTGACCGCTGGTATGAAGGTCGTTACGATCGTTAAAGCATTGACCATCCAATAAATCAGCATATAAAATGGTGCAAAAATGAAATACTTGATTTTTCTGCCAGCATCGTCCACCAATAAACTAGTCAACAACTGCATGATCCCAGCAACCATTTCAAAACAAACGAATAGGAAGGCCATTGTCACCATATGATACATTCGTTCAATGTTTCCTTCGAATGCAAAACGAAGAAAAGAAAAGATGAACAGTGCTGAAGAGATCCAAAAGAAGATCGACCAAATAATACTCAATGTTTGATCCACAAACATGACGGACCGACCAATATTTTGAAATGGATGAGTGAATACTTTTTTGAAATTTGTCAGCCAGACTTCTGTACCGCCTTTTGCCCAACGTTTCCGTTGGCGATAAAGCATCTTCATGGTCTCAGGAACTTCCATGAAAAACATGATCCGCGGAGCAAACAAGGACAACCAGCCTTGGAATTGGTGATCCCAGGCAATACTGATATCCTCGGTGGCACGATTTTGGCGGAAGAGTCCCACATCGATCAAAGCATTTTTTCGATACATCGTGTTGGCACCGCTGTATGCATAGATAACACCTAGCACGCCTTGTTGCGTCCGCTTGATAATACCTACGATACTTGAAAATTCAACAGTTTGTGACTTACTGACAATCGTCGTTCGATTCTGAACGTCCATGTTTGCAGTGATCGCTGAAATATTTACCGCATCTTGGCGAATAAAGTAATTGACATATTTCCAGAGTGCATCGGGTTCCGGTACAGTATCTGCATCGTTACTCAAAATCAGTTCTCCATTAGCAAAACCGATCCCGATATTAAAGGCATGGGCTTTTCCTTGGTTTTTTTGGATGCGTACCACTCGTAGATTAGGGTAGGTTTGCTGCAAACGCTTAAGGATTTCTGGTGTTTGATCCGTTGAGCCATCATCTGTGACTAACACTTCGTAACGGGTATAATTCAGTTTATTCATTAAGTAATGAATGGTATCTTCAATGACCACTTCTTCATTATGGGCAGGGACCATGATCGTGATCATTGGCTCTACTTCTTCGGGAATGGGGATCCATTCAATCTGTTGATGCTTAAACAAATACGTATGACAAAGGACGCCAATGAACCAAGCAAAGCCGCCTAAGATTGGATAAGTAAATAAAATGGCCACTAATAGAAAAAGGAAGAAATCCACTATCGGGTATCCCGTATCGATTTGTTCAATCATAGAGAGACCCCCTTATCTTTATACAACTTTACTATTTCTGTTTCCGTTAGATTTTGTTCCGGTTTCACTTCATAATAACAAACAGAATGCCGCATCTCTTCAGGACCAAAACGGTCATCAAAAAATTCTTCCAACACTTCTTTGCGCTGTTCAAGTTTTCTTTCATCATGCAAGACTTCTTTCCGCAATGTATGGCGAAAACGCCGATTGTTCCTCACGGTCAACAGAACAAAAAGAATAACTAAAAGAACGAAGGAAATTCCTAAAAACAATGCTAACAATCTAAAAATAGTAGCTTCCTCCACATAGGTCCTAAATCGTATTTGAGCGGCTGTTTGCGGAAAGAAAACCGGGAAAGCGACCCAAACGAATGGTACGATCACAGCAATCCACGCAAGCAGTGTCAAAAATGATTGCCACAACGTTAACTTTAAATGTCCTTTTTCAAAAAACAAATCTGAAACCAGCTGTTGACTGACTTCTTCTCTGGTGATTCTTTTTTTCATCCCACATCCTCCTTTTGGCTGTAACTCTCTTCTCCATCTATACATCGCTTATTCCTAAAAAGAAGCATCAACCCTGGTAGCGGTCACAAAAACACTTAATCAATAAAAGCTATATTTGTCCTCTTGTAGGACTAGGTCTAAGCGAGTATACCTACATTTTAGTTGAATCGATTCGAAAGAAAAAGAAACTAGCTTGCGCCAGTTTCCTTGTGATCCTATTCTTTTAATTCGACTTCCTAAAAAGAAAACCGCTAACAACAATTTCAAAAGTTATCAGGCAAGTCCATTTTTTTGAACACCCACGAATCTTGCTTTTTAGTACCCTTTCATCCAGACAGATTCTAATTGATTTCCGTCCGGATCAAGCACTTCAAAACCAAGCATTTCTTCCTCTGGAATCCCCATCTCTACTTGAAACGACTGTCCCCCATTGGCTTCAGCCGCTTTAGCAAAGTCTCGAGCTCCTTCAGGTGTATCAAAGCTAAATGCGATCAAGGCAGCATTCGTCTTTTGCGTATCCGCAATCTTTCTACCATTTAAAAACTGTTCATAAAACGCATATTCTGACAGCATCACCCAAATCGTCTCATTCCACATCATTCCACTTGATGTTTCATTCGAAAATTCTTCATTCTTGCTAAAGCCCAACGCTTCATAAAAACTAGTAGCTCGCTTGATATCTTGAACAGGCAAATTGATAAAAACCATCTTTCCCATGCTGTTTCCTCCTTTGACAAACCCGAGCGACATGTCATTGCTCCTTTATTATAAAGGGCCGATCCAGATATACAAAACAATCAATTTGAAGCTATTTTCACAAAAAATGCAGCGGCATTTTTCAGGATGACTCCTTTTCTCCATGCCAGCTGCATTGTTTCATATCGATTTTTCCGTTTGTTTTAAAGACGATCCCTTCTGCTAGCAGCCGCTGCTTTCGTTCTACGGCGGTAAAGCCCACAATCTCGCCGTCTGCTCGTACTACCCGATGGGCTGGTAATGACTCTGGGCAATATTTCATGGCGCGTCCTACAGCTCGTGCACCATTCAAGCGACCTAAAGCCCAAGCTATTTGGCTGTAAGAAGCCACTTTGCCATACGGAATCTTCTTTACGAAACGATACACCTCTTCATAAAATGGATTCATACCTATCAAGCAGCTCCTTTCAATCGTTAGCGAATTTTCTTGTTCGCTCAATGCACGATAACTTGCATGCCATAAAGGGCATGTTCATAAAACCATTTTGCATCTGCAACAGTCAAACGGATACACCCATGAGAATTGGCTTTTTGTCCTAGTTCTTCTGCTTCTTCTTCAATGTAATCTCCCGAAGCGTCAATCGGCACCGAATGAAACAAGTAGACGCCATGATCTTTCCAAGATACCCAATAGTTCGCTCCCTCGCCAGAAGATTCATTAAAAAAAGTTTCTCCTCTTTCAGCTTGAATGGAATAAGTTCCTGTAGGCGTTCTTCGGTCTCCTCCTGATCCGGTAGAGCAAACCATCGTATAAAGCACTCGATTCTTCCGCATGATCTTCACCCGCTGGTTTGCCAATGAGACATCGACCCAATCACCTTCTTGTAAAACAGGATAGGCTTTCTTCTCAGATGGATGACGCCAATCTGCGACGGCTACTTCTGTCGAAGAAGAATCCTCTGAGGATTTAGACGTTCCTGATCTCTCCTTTTTAGTAATTGCATTTTTTTTCGTAGGGATCGTTGCTTTTTTAGGAATGGTCTGTTTGGTCTGTTCTGTAGACTGGTTCGTCTGACCAGCGGCTACGTTATGTGATAGGCTGGCACTAACAATGAATAACAGCACAGCACTCACAAACATACCAATGGTTCTTTTAGGGTATCTTTCTTTCATTATTTCTATCCTTACTAAGCCGTCGAAAAATCTCTCAGGCACAATTTCCAGTTCATTTTACCAAAGCTGCTTCTAAAACGTGATTTTAATCAGCAGTGACAAAACAAGTTAACAGCAGATTTCGTTTCAGCGTCTCTTAAAAAACTCTTGATAAAATGATCCATTAGCAGTTTAACGCCTTTGTAACTAAAAAGCCAGTTAAAAATGAAAGAGTAGAACCAGCCTACAACATCGTGCAGCGCTTCAAACGGATGCGGACAGGCCTCATTCAATCGGGTGGTAACTAAACCCTCGTCCTAAAACTTCAGCTACATTGCTGGCAATTACAAATGCCTGCGGATCAATGCTTTCAATCAATTGTTTGATATCAGCAAATTCTTGATCGTTGACAACGATCAATAAAACTTGTTTCTCACTTCTTCGATGAACACCTTGTGCTTCTAACAAGGTTGCCCCTCTAGAAATTGCCGTTGCAATGGCCGCTTGAATCTCGTCAAGATGTTCCTCACTCATGATCATCACAGACTTCTTGCGGTCCATCCCAGTTTCGATATAATTCATCACGATCGAAGTAATCACAATCGAAAGAATCGCAAACAAAAATTCTTCAAACCCAAAAACCAGTAAACTCATTGTTACCACAACCGCATCTGTGGCTAAAAGCCCAATGGAAGGATTGATATGGAAATATTTCTGGAAGATCAGCGGCGGAATCGTAGTTCCGCCACTAGAAGAATTATTTTTATATAAAATAGCAACCCCAGCAGCAAAAATCGCACTCCCAAAAATAACAGACAGCAGACGATCACTGGCCAACATATATTCAGGCACTACGGCAATTGCTAACGGAAAAACTATGCTGCCGAACAGCACCTTGAAGAAAGGCGCTTTCCCCAAAAAAACATAGGCCAGAACCAACATCACACTGTTCAGAACCATGATCACAAGCGCACGGTCCCAGCCCAAAGCAGATTCCATCAAGATTCCAATGCCACTGACCCCTCCAGCTGCAATATGATGAGGACCTAAAAACATGTTGATGCTCACCGCTAGAATCACCAGTGCAGAGAGTATTTTACTATAAGTTATCAATTGCTTCATTGTCTTCCTCTTTTCTTTGATCATCCGAATAGAAGCTGTCATTTTTTCCGAGAACTTGTGCTTTTACTATACCCTCATCTCTGAGTTGTGACAAAATTTCTGTTCAGAAGACTGAAACTTTTTTTCTTATAGGATCAAGTACAGGCAAGAAAAATTTGCTCAAAGCTTGGTTGTTTAGGAACCTTTTGACTTGCGTTCTGACGTTCATTTTCTCACAGAATCGTTGGAAAAGAGAAGCATTTTTTTCAGCCTTCTCTGAAAATGATCATCCAGAATGCTGCTGCATTTCCATCTTTTTGCTCTTGACTCTCTTTAGAGATTCCCTTATTATCAAGGTTAACGATTTTAAATCAGAATTTTCTGAATTTTTAGGCGAAATAAACAAAATGAGGAAGGATGAACCATTTGAAGACAAACAAACAAACCACTTGGTCTGGCGAACCCAACGAAGCAGCAATCCAACTGCTCCAGCAAGAAGGCAAAGTCATCGTTTGCCCCACTAAAGTAGGCTATATTATTGCCGTCTCTGACAAGAAAGGACTAGAACGCAAGTTTTCTGCCAAAAATCGCAAACGTAATAAGCCAGGAGTTGTATTATGCAGCTCATTGGAACAATTACAAGAATTAGCAGAATGGAACGATGAAATTGCGGCAGTTTACCAAAAATGTTGGGACAACGATGTTCTTTTTGGCGCGATCTTACCATGGAAAGAGTCTGGAAAAGCATATATTCCTGACGGATCGCAAGAATTGATGATGGATACCAGGGAAACGAGTTGTTTCGTCATCAAATTCGGCGTTCCTGGAGAACAAATCGCTAAAGCTCTTTGGGAGGAAAAGCAACAGCTATTGTTTGCCAGCTCAGCAAATCCTTCTGGTAAAGGCAATCGTGGTCTGGTGGAAGGAATTGGTGAACAAATCGCTAACGAAGCAGACCTCATCATTGAAAGCAATGACTATGTCGCTTCGATCCAACCAGATAAAACGATAGAGACCCGCTACGAACAAGGAGTCATGGTTTCTTTCGTAGATTCTGCTGGCAAATTGATTCCTCATCAAGGCTCTCAGCGATCGATCACCCCGGCGCCTGTATTGATTCGGAAGGGTTTAGCTGTAGATAAAATCCAACTGTTTTTGTCCGATCACTTCAATTCCTGGGACTATCGCCACGGCGAATACTACTAATCAATTCATAGATTAGGACATCAGTCCAAGCATTCAACTAACCTTAGCTACGACTCTTCGACCGTAGCTGAGACTTTAGATTGAACTGCTTACAGCTGATGTCCTAATTTTTTGAGGGTAATTCTTGCATACAACAGCATTTTCCTTTCAATACTACTCTCCACAGATCAAATCATTTCTTTGATCGTCATGATAGCGTTCCAGATTTAATGATTCAGCTTACTGGTTACATCAGTCAGTCCCCTATGAAAACAGCCTCTTCCTAAAGAATAGAGCTACTATTTCTTGATGATCATCTGAATCGCTTGTTCCAGCTTCTGTGCTTGTTCTTGAGGATCTTTTTCTGGATTCTCAAAACAATCTTTCAAGTTCTCTGCAACAATCATGCCCATCACACGATCGATACTTGAACGTACCGCACTTAACTGAGTGATGATATCGATACATTCCTTCTCTTCTTCGATCATTTTTTGAACCCCACGAATCTGCCCTTCGGCACGTTTTAAACGATTCAGCACATTTTTTTGATCACTTCTTGTCTTATTCATCGTCTCACTCCTTCCCCATTAGAATATACCCTACAATGGTATAACGGTCAAACATTCTTTTCGTATCCGCAATGTTAATCAAATCAAATCATTGACAAATATAGAAAAACGGGGTTTAATATACCCCATACCGTATATAAAGGAGAATGTCTATGTTTTCATTGTTTCGTTCTGTCCCTTCCATCTCTATTCGTGATTTTTCCGCAGCACTGACTGCAAAAACGAAAGTTATTGATGTCCGGACGCCCTCTGAATACCGGGGTGGGCATATTCGAAATGCCGCCAATATCCCATTAAATAAAATCGCCCACTATTCAGGAAAAAAAGAACCGTTATATGTGATCTGTCAATCAGGCGTCCGCAGCAAACAAGCTGCCAAATTATTGATTAAAATGGGCTATGATGCCACAACGATTCGCGGTGGCATGAATCAATGGCAAGGACCAATTCAAGGAGGAAAATAAAATGAAAGTACTGATTGTCGGTGGGGTCGCCGGAGGCATGTCTGCTGCAACTCGATTACGCCGCTTAATGGAAGATGCTGAAATCATTGTTCTAGAGAAAGGTCCTTATGTGTCATTTGCGAACTGCGGCCTTCCTTACTTTATCGCAGGTGAAATTACTACTCGCGATCAATTACTACTGCAAACACCAGAGTCCTTAAAGGCACGTTTTGGTTTGGATGTTCGTCCAAATCAAGAAGTACTGGCTATTCACCCAGAACAAAAGACTGTGACTATCCATCGAGATTCTGAGACTTATGAAGAATCATATGACAAGTTGATTCTTGCTCCGGGAGCAAAAGCAATCATACCAAAAATCCCAGGATTAGACCGTGCCACAAACTGCCGTCAGTTACGAAATGTGCCGGATATGGATGCTATTTTGCAGAAAATCGATCAACATACCCGCCAAGCCGTCGTAGTCGGTGCCGGCTTTATTGGATTGGAAATGGCAGAAAGTCTGAAAAACCGTGGCTTAGAGGTCACCGTCGTTGAGAAAGCATCGCAGGTTTTACCTTCGATGGATGAAGAAATGGCTGCCTATGTCAAAAATGAATTGATAGCGAAGGGAATCAAGGTCATTACGGGCCAATCCGCAGTTTCTTTTGAAGAAGAAGGGAAAAAAATTCGGTTAGAAGATGACACTGTACTGGACTCAGACCTGACATTATTGTCTATCGGGGTCCAACCAGAATCAAGATTAGCAGCGGAAGCTGGGATCACTACTGGTATTCGAGGAGGAATCCTTGTAGACGAAAACTACCAAACGTCGCAAAAAGACATTTACGCTGTCGGAGATGCTATCGTCACGAAACAACAATTAACTGGAGAAGATGCGTTGATTTCTTTAGCCTCACCAGCTAACCGTCAAGGCCGGCAAGTCGCAGACGTGATCGCTGGTCTGCCAAGGAAAAACCGTGGCAATATTGGAACTGCTATCCTGCGAGTCTTTGGGCTTACAGCAGCCATGACCGGATTAAGCGAGAAAGCAGCAGTATCTGCGGGCTTGCAGCCAGCTGTGATTCATGTCAGCGGAAAAGATCATGCTGGCTATTACCCTGGTGCTAAAGATCTGCTATTGAAATTGATTTTTAATAAAGAGACAGGTACTCTCTATGGTGCTCAGGCCGTTGGACAGAGTGGCGTCGATAAACGAATGGATGTATTAGCCACAGCCATCAAAAGTGGATTGACGGTGGCAGATTTAACAGAACTGGAACTGAGTTATGCACCGCCTTTTGGTTCCGCCAAAGATCCAGTGAACCTGATCGGCTATGCGGCATTGAATCTAATCGAAGGGATCAGTGAATCAATCCAGTGGCATGAACTTTCTGCAGAATTAGCTGCCGGCAAACAATTACTAGATGTCCGCAATACAGCGGAAATGACTGGCCGCTTCAAAAACGCCCTGCATATTCCGCTGAATGAATTACGAGACCGACTGACTGAACTTGATCCGACTGCTTCTTATATCGTCAGCTGTCATAGCGGACTGCGAAGCTATTTAGCCGAACGGATTCTCAAACAATCTGGCTACGAGGCAAAAAATCTAGACGGGGCTTTTGCGCTTTATCAAACCGTCAGACCGGAGGAAATCATTCATGTATCGCTCGATCACAATGCCTGAATTTTATCAAGCAAGCAAACAACAGAAGTTCCACCTGATTGATGTCAGAGAAGTCGATGAATTTATCAGCGGCCATGTACCAAATGCGCAAAATAATCCGTTATCTCACTTCACTACTGCCAATTTGGAGAAAGACCTTGACTACTACGTGATTTGTCACTCAGGTGCTCGGTTAGAGCAAGCCTGTCACTATATGGACCAGCAAGGGTTCAAGGCGATCAATGTATTAGGCGGCACTTCTGCTTGGCCAGGTGAACTCGTTTAAAACACGTTGCACCAAATAAAACCCAATGACCGCTACTTTGATCCAAGTAGCAGTCATTGGGTTTTGGTTTAAACTCGTCAGCTAACTATTCAAAAACAAATTGATTGTGGTAAAGTTCGGCATAAAACCCGTTTTCTGCCAATAATTCTTGATGGCTACCTTCTTCGATGACTTGCCCCTCCCGCAAGACAACGATTCGATCGGCATTCAAAATCGTCTTTAGACGATGGGCGATGACAAAACTGGTCCGTCCTTTGATGGCTTCATCCATTGCTTGCTGAATCTTCGCTTCCGTCACCGTATCAACATTACTGGTAGCTTCATCCAAAATCAATAAAGATGGATTGGTCAAAATCGTGCGAGCGATACTCATCAACTGCTTTTGCCCGGTACTGAATAGATTGTTTTCTTCCGTGATTGGTGTATCATACCCTTGTTCTAACGTCATGATAAATTCATGGATGTTGGCCTGTTTTGCTGCTGCAATAATCGCTTCCTCACTGGCATCCGGCTTACCAAAAGCAATATTTTCCCGAATCGTCCCAGAAAACAGTACCGAATCTTGCAACACGATCCCCACATGCTCCCGCAATGCATCTAAATCTAACTGTCGAATGTCCTGACCATCAAATGTTACTGAGCCATTCGTCACATCATAGAAGCGATTCAAAAGATTCATGATGGTTGTCTTTCCAGAACCAGTTGGTCCTACCAATGCCACCATTTCACCCTTTTTGACATGGATGGTGACATCTTTAAGGATTAAACGATCACTATCATAACCGAAATCAACATGATTCAATGCCACTTCTTGCTTGATACCAGTGATTTTTTCACCATTTGCCGGTTTTTCTTCATCCGGTTCATCAAACATCTCATTCAAACGACGGGCGCCAGTGATTGCCAATTGAATCATGCTGTAACCAGAAGAAATCTGCATCAACGGTTGATAGTATTGTTGAGAATATTGAACGAAAGTCACCACAAGGCCTAGAGCAACTGAACGTTCCAAATCCCCATTCAATGCTAACCAACCGCCAAAGAAAATCACGATCGCCGTGTTGACCAGCGACATTCCTTGCATCATTGGGAAAAGCAATCCTGAGTAAACTTGTCCTTTGTAAGTGGCTTCCCGAACACTTTGGTTGTACTGCAAAAATCCATCAATCGTTTCTTCTTGAAGACCGTTGGTGATGATGATCCGTTGGCCGCTGATTTTTTCATCAATGTACCCGTTTAGTTTTCCTACTTCATCTTGCTGCAGATCGACATATTTGCGAGCTTTTTGGATCACAATGACTGCAATCAGGATGGCAATTGGTGTAGACGCAATCGTCGCCCAAGCTAATGTGACATTTTGTCGGAACATCATGATCAAAATCCCGATCATCAATACCACATTGGTCAATACTTGCAGCAATGCTTGATTCAAGCTGTTTTGAATGTTATCCAAATCGCTGGTAAAACGACTCAAAATTTCACCATCTTGATGGGAATCAAAAAATTTGATCGTCAATTTTTCCAATTTATTGAATAACCCGATTCGCATCCGATTGGTGGATTTCCCCACCACTTGCGTGAACAAGATACTATAAATAAAGTTTGCTCCACTTGCCAATACGTAAAACAGCAGTAACTTCCAGATGACAGATACGAATTTTGACTTGTCATCTACGCCTTGCATCAATCCACCAACATAATTCGCTAATTCCTGAAAGGCTTGCCCCACATAGACCGGTGCTTGGACTTGCAGATAAGTGGCTGCAATCACGGTAATGAAAATGAAAAAGAAAGAGAGTTTGTATCGTTTTAAATAGTGATAAAAAAACTTGCTTGCTTTGATCAAATCCGTCATGGTTATTCAGCTCCTTTCTGAGTCTCAAAAATTTCCTGATAAATTGGATTGTTGGCAGCTAACTCTTGATGGGTACCTACTCCAACCAGATGACCTTTATCCAACACCAGGATACGGTCCGCATTCACAACAGAAGCAATTTTCTGTGCAATGATGATCGTGGTGGTAGCTTGCAGTTCTTTTTCAAAGGCTTCACGAACCAATTTTTCCGAACGAGCATCCAATGCGCTCGTACTATCATCTAGAATCAAGATTTTTGGTTCCCCGATGACACCTCGTGAAATAGACAGCCGTTGCTTTTGACCACCAGAAAAATTACTGCTTCGTTCCGCTACGGGTGCTTCAAAACGGTTCGTCAATTTTTGAATGAATTCACTTGCCTGCGCGATTTCTGTTGCATGGGTCATTTCAGGGACAGTGGCGTTCTTTTTGCCGTGGCGCAGATTTTGGGCAATGGTTCCGGAGAAAAGAATCGCTTTTTGTAGAACAAAGGAAACGGTTTGACGTAAGCTTTGCTCATTTACTTCTCGTAAATCGACGCCTCCAACTCGCACGGTTCCTTCCGTTGGATCAAACAATCGCGGAATCAATTGAGCTAATGTCGATTTCCCTGCACCAGTTGCCCCGACGATCCCAATCATTTCTCCAGGAGCGATTGAAAAACTGATGTCTGTCAAAGCATTTTTCTCATCCCCAGGATAACGGAAAGAAACGTGCTCGAATGCCACACTGCCTGCTAATTCTTGCTGTGGAACATCTTTGTAGGACAAGTCTGGTTCGGTAACTAGAATTTCTTTCAATCGTTTGAGAGAGACCGCTGCCCGAGAAGTCATCATCATCATCATACCGCCGATAATGATCGCCATCATGATCTGCATCAAATAATTCATGAAAGAAGCGATTCCCCCGATCAATGTCGGATCGTCTTTTGCAAGGTCGCTGACAAAGAAGATCGCGCCTACGACCGCTAAGTTGGCTGCCAGCATAAAGGACGGAATCATCACAGAGAAAAGCGTACCAACGATGATGTTGTGTTTTGTTAGTTCGTCGCTGACTTTCGTGAAACTGTTCAATTGATTTTTTTCTTGAACAAATGATTTCACCACACGAATCCCTAAAAGATTTTCTTTTGCTGCACTATTGATTTTGTCGATCAAATTTTGAATGATCATGAAATGTTTGCCCATCTGTGTAAAAGAAAGACCAGTAATGATCACTACTGCAACGATCAATGCGACGATTACCCACCAAAGTTGAGGCATCGTGATCATGGCTAAGATAAAGGCACCAATAAATAAGAAAGGAATCCGAAACAACGACTGCAAGGAGATCATCACTAAATTTTGGATTTGGGTGATGTCATTGGTCAGTCGAACCACCAGATTTCCTGCTGAGAATTTCTCGATATTACCAAACGAGAAAGTTTGGATTTTACGAAAGGCTTCTTCACGAATATCCGCACTGACTCCTTGCGCTACTTTGGCAGAGAAAATAGTATTGATGACCCCAGCCACTAGCCCAAACACGGCTAGACCGATCAATTGGACCCCAATCGATTTCATTTCATTATCGTCTTCTTTAATGATTGCTTCCAATACTTGTTGCAGCAGCTTCGGCTGCCATAACGTAGCCAGTACCATGACAGCTACAGAAACCAGCGCAATAAAGACAGCGCCTTTGTATTTCTTTACATGGCGTAAAACAAGATCCATCTTAAAACACACTCCTTTACAGTTTGACAGGCATTATTTAACACTGTAAAATAAAGCCGGACAATAATTTACCATTTTTAGAAAAATGTTGCAAGCGAACAAAGGATGATTTTTTTATGGAACAGAAGTTATCAAAAGAATCAATTATTCATGCGGCTTTTGCCTACCTAAAGGAAACATCTGACCTTTCTCAGTTAACCATGCGCAAATTGGCAAAAGTACTTTCTGTTCAAGCACCGGCATTGTATTGGTATTTCACGAACAAACAAGAGCTGTTGCAAGCGATGGCTGAAACGATGGAAAATGATCTGCCGGATGTCCCTGCGGGTAGCTGGCAAGAACAGTTGCAAACCTTTATGGCCAATTACTACGATCTCTATCTCCAATATCCCTGTGGTGCAGAACTAGAGATTCATACGATTCCTTCCTATCCTAGCCGACTGCTGCATTTAGAGCAAATGATCACTATATTGATCGAAGCCGGCTTCACTCCTGCCCAAAGCCGTCAAACCGTTCAGGCATTGCATCATCTCTTATTGGGACACTTACTCGATCGTCAAAAAGAAGAACAATTACGAGCAAAAATTGTAACTGGCGATGAAAAATTGCGGGCACATGTCTCTGCTATGCGCAGCTATGTTGTTGAGAATCATTTAAAAGGGATGGCAGAAGGCATCCAACAACGCAAACAAATCGACGAACGTCAAGTTTTTCTGGAGAGTATCGCGATTTATCTGGCTGGCTTACACAAGCGAAATACCTCTCTAAAATAAAAAAACGCAAACAAATCTCACTAAGTTTCCTTAAATCACTTTCCGATTTCAAGGCACGAGGCTCGTTGGTGTTTTTGTTGCGTTTTTTAAAGCGTTGTTAGTTCTTCTTTTTGTTTTTTCGTCAATTTCTGATAAACCAGTTCATAAGAGGTCAAAATCAACTGTTCAATTTGTTCGTCTGTTACCTCATCCGCTGCTAGACGAATAGAATTCCAGTGGGTTTTATTGGCATAGTATCCGGGAATAATCGCCTTAGGGTATTGTTCACGTAATTCTTCATTGACTTCCGGTTTATTTTTCAACGTAATGATCGCATCATCATTCGCTTCAGGACTCATCATACCAAACTGTTTGCCGATTAGACCAAAATAAATCGTCCCCCAATCCTCACGATAGGCCACATTAGCACCTGCCAATGACTGACCGTAACTTTTCAGGCGATCGATTCGTTGTTGGATCTGATTATTCATTGCCATCCCTCCGGTTTGAAACTGATTTTTTCTTTAGTGTACCATATCTTAGAGGGTTTCTTTCATCAGCAAACTGTTGATTTAGATAAAAAAACAGACCCGCTAAGCGAGTCTGTGATACGTATGAATGTTTGGCTTGATTAATACCAACCGTTAGCTTCCCAGAATGCTTTTGCTGCAGACCATGAACCATAACGTGAAGCAACATAATTATCGGCTACTTTTTCTTGATTGGCCGCTGAATAGTCCCCATTCAAGTAAGAGTTAGTCAACTGATAGCGTCCATAGTATTGGCCATTTGTTGCTGTATAAGAACCGCCAGATTCTTTGTTCGCGATCCATTCTTTAGCTGAAGCTTCTGAGCCTGTTGCTGCAGAACTGCTTGATGCAGATGAGCTTGGGCTTGTTTGTTGGCTGCTGGCAGGTTGTGAAGCTGGTTCTTCATAAGTGACTGATGATTCTGCAGCTGCTGAAGAACGTTCATTTGTATAGCTGGCATCGTCTGTTGGTAAGACCAGTGTTTCACCAACATAGATCAAGTTTTTGTTCGTAATGCCGTTTGCTTCAACAATTTTATCAACGGCTTCTGAGGTGCCAAAATAGTTATAGGCAATCGTAGATAGTGTATCCCCAGATTGCACCGTGTATTCTTCATCAGCAAACGCATCTTGTCCACCTAGAAACACACCCAGACCTGCAAGGACAGCTGTACTAAGCAAAACAGTTTTCAATGACTTCATAAAATAATTCTCCTCATCTTGTAGCGTTTATAGTCTGTCGCAGGAGAAATCTCCAACGCATAGACTAGTCTAACACCAGAGAATATTTCATAGGTGAAAATATCGTTACAGATGATTACGAATGCGTCGAGTTCCTTACGTTTCGTAAGCGTCGCGTAATTCCTTTTGAATCAACAACGATTATCAACATAAAAATATAAATTAGTTATTTTATTTCAATAAAAGTGAATCCCCTCTTTTTTATTTGTGAATTGTTACAAATTGGATGAATTTACACACAGTCGTAACAAAAAAAGCTGCAGCTGAATAGCGCGTTTCCATGAATGCTTGTTGCATCGATTGGAAGCAGGCGTTCACTTGCTGCAACATCTTTCGCTGACACTTTATCTAACCGTTTTTTTCACTGGAATCAACTTATTCATCACAATAGCAGCAATCGCACTTAACGCAATCGGTGAATCCAATAAGTATTGTAGAAATTGCGGAGTTTCTTGTTTGATCTCAGCCGGCATGAACAAAAGACCGATCGCTAAGATTAGCGGAACACCAATAATATAGAGTTCACGTTCAGAAAACTCTTCATTCTTGATCACTCGAAAGCCGCTAAGCAAAATGATCACACAGACAACTGCGAAGACACCACCGATTACCGCTGAAGGTACGGCATGGATCAATGCTGATAACTTGCCGACAAATGACAAGAGGATGAACCAGCAGGAAGCCATCACAAAGACTTTTTTACTGGCAACCCCAGTAATGGAAATGATACCGGCATTTGTTGAATACCCCGTCACTGGTGTCGTTCCTACTAAAGCAGCCACCAGGCAACCGATTCCTTCACCAATGACTCCTTTATTGATTTGTTCATCTGTCACAGCTTCCTCAGTGACAGAGCTGACGGCATACCAAGTTCCTGTTGTTTCTGCTAGTAATACCATATAAATCACCAGCATCGTCAAAATAGCTGAAACATCAAAATGAAGACCATAATTGACGAAAATAAGTTTTGGCAAACTGAAAAATGAAGCATCCGCAACAGACTGGAAGTCTACGCCGCCCATGAACCAAGCAATCAGCGTCCCGATCATTAAGGCAATAATCACCGAGCTAATCCGGAAATATTTACCTAAACGAGGGAAGTAATCACCTAACATCGAGAATAAAATCAAAATTGCTGCTGTCACTGCAGCCAAAAACATGTTCTGATTAGCCGATAATGTCTCAGTAGCTGGATAAATGTTGCTGGTAAAAGCTGTAGGTAACAATGTCAGTCCAACGATCATGATAATCGTGCCACTGACGATCGTGGGAATAAAGTTGCGGACAATATACTTATAGATCCCTGTCATCCCTAAAAGAATAACAGCCAATGCCCCGACAATACTAGCTCCTAAGACAGTATCCATACCTTGCGCTCCAAAATAGATACCAATGATTGCGCCTACTGGTACAAAGGACGGCCCTTGACAGACGGGCAATTTCAAGAAAAAGAGAACTTGGATCAGCGAAGCAATCCCAGCACCTAAAAAGGTGGATTGGATCAGCCCGGCTGCATCCGACGAGCTCATGGCAACAGCAGTTGCAATAATAAAGGGTGGGACATACACATCCATTGCCAACACGTGTTGTAAGCCAAGAACAATGGCTTGTCCTAAAGGTATATCTTCATTCATTCCGATCGTTAAACGATTACTTCTGGTTTCCACAGTATCAATCTCCTCATTTTTCATGTACTTTTTTTCCTTGCACCCAGACCTGACGAATGTTTTCAGCCGTTGCTAGATACAAAATCTTTTGTAATTGTTCTTTCGGTTGGTTCAGTACACCAAAAGCTGGCAATGGATTACCAGAATAACAAGTATCGATCACTTGAAGGTCGCAAGCGTAGCCTTCCTTGATAAGACCAATCGGTAGTCGTAGCGCTTCGCCCCCTCCTTTTGTCGCCAATGAAAAAGCGTCGATGACTGAGATACGCGCATTCGCAACACCTCGATTCGTTTGGGGCAATGTAACATCCACACCGTCTTCTAACATGCGGGAAGACATAACAGCTTGCTTGATATTGTCATACAAACTTGGAGAAAAGCCGCCGGAGATATCTGTGCCTAGTCCAATCGTTACGCCTTGTTCTTTAAGCCGATTGATAGGGATCACACCATTGGCAAAGTACGCATTGGAAATCGGGCAGTGAGCAACAGCAGTCCCTGTCTCCACAAAGATCTCACCATCTTTTTCATCGATAAAATTACAATGAGCCATCACAGCTTTTTCTCCCAGTAAGCCAAAATCCCGCAAGACTTCTGTGTCGGTTTTACCAAATCGTTCCAAGACGTGATCGTGTTCCCATTGGCCTTCACTGCAATGGGATTGTACATGGACATCGTATTTTTGTGCGAGTTGTCCTAACCCAGCCAGACCTTCATCCGTGCAGCTTGGGACGAATCGTGGTGTCACTACTGGATAGACTCCTTGACGTGTCGTTTTTGCCAACTTTTGGACTTCTTTAATGAAGGTTTCGGTCTCTGCTAGTGCCGTAGCAGTTGAGGCATCTCGATAAAAATCTGGGTTCGCGTCGGGATCATCCATGACTACTTTCCCCACTAGCCCTCGTTGACCCTTCTCAGCACAAATCTTGGCTAATTGTAAACTTGCTTCCAAATGAACGGTCGCAAAATAAAGAACCGTCGTTGTTCCTCGAGCCAGTAGTTGCGCAACTAAATCTTGGTACACTTCTGAAGCAAAACTTGAGTCCGCGTATTTTGCTTCCAACGGGAAGGTACACTCATCTAGCCATACATTCAACGGCTCATCCAATGCAACTCCTGCTTGCGGCCATTGAGGTGCATGAACGTGCAAGTCGACAAATCCCGGCAAAAAATACTGTCCCTTCTGCAATTCAACTAGCATTCCTTGTTTGGCAGCTGCCAGCATTTCTGGATAGTCTGATTGTTCTGTTGTGACAACCCTTTCGATCATCCCTTCAGCATCCACGCAAATGAGGACATCCTCTAAGTATTCCAGCACGCCATCTGTGGGTGTATGAAATACAGAACCTTTAAAATATTTTGTTATTGACATAAGTTTTCTCCTTTAACAAACTGCATCAGACTGCTGTTTTGACATTAGCAGTTTTCATTAAAATAAGCATCAATGGTTTTATTTTACATTCATTCGGATTTTTTTCAATAAAAACCGTACATTAATCCTGACAAAAAGAATCTAATGTTCGTTTTTAAGGCAAAAAAAGACATTTGGTGTGTTCACCAAATGTCTTTCCTTCACTTAAAGCTGAATTGTCGTACCACTATTGCCAGCTAAAGTTTCCGCCGCTTTTTCCAATGAAGCGATCACTGCTTGACGCCCATCCTTGGAAGCAGCAAATGCGATCGCTGCTTCCACTTTTGGCAACATACTACCAGGTGCAAATTGATTTTGGTCAATGTACGCTTGCATTTCAGCGACAGTGGCTGTTGTCAATCCTCGTTGATCTGGTTGACCATAGTTGACAAAGACTTGGTCAACAGCGGTTAAGATAATGAAGATGTCCGCATCGATCAGTGCCGCCATCTTGGCTGCAGCAAAGTCTTTGTCAATCACCGCGTCAACTCCTTTATAGCGAGTGCCTTCATAAACCACTGGTATGCCGCCTCCGCCACATGCAATCACCACTTGACCTGCATCTACTAATGTTTTTAGACTGATTTTTTCATAAATGTCCACTGGTTTAGGAGAAGGAACGACCCGACGCCAACCTCGGCCTGCATCTTCTATATAAGTGTCGCCGCTTTCAGTCATTAATTGCTGAGCCTTAGCTTCACTATAGTAGCCACCGATTGGTTTCGTTGGATTCGTAAAAGCTGGATCAGCTGGATCGACCACCACTTGCGTCAGCATGGAGACGACCGGAATATTTTCCAACCCGCGAGAAACAAGCTCTTCATCAATCGCTTGTTGCAAATGGTAACCGATGTACCCTTGACTCATAGCTGTGCATTCAGGAAATGGCATGACGTCTTCTTGCGTTTTGCTGGTTTCCTCAAATGCTAAGCGAATTTTGCCAACTTGAGGACCATTCCCGTGAGCAATCACCACGTGATGGCCGTCACTGATTAGATCAGCAATCGATTTTGCTGCCACTTGGGCTTTGGTCAATTGTTCGTGCGCAGAGTCGCCTAAAGCATTTCCGCCTAAAGCGATGACAATTTTTGACATACGTCTCCTCCTATCTTTGCGGTTGTTGTTGCGTGATACAGTGAATATTCCCGCCACCGTATACGATCTCAACTGTATTTACGCCCACAACTTCTTTATCTGGGAAAATCTCTGCTATTTCTTCAAGTGCCCGCGCATCATTTTCGTCTCCGTATTGAGGAACGATCACACCGTTGTTTGTAATTAGAAAGTTCATATAAGAAGCAATACAAATGTCGCCATCTTCTCGCGGCATGGTTCCTTCTACGTAATCAATCTTGAAATCCCCATTGATCGTGACATTTTCTACTGGGCAGCAAAGCTTATGAACTTTTAATTTGCGGCCTTTGGCATCGGTCATTTCATTCAAACGCTTGTATGCAGCTTGAGCCGCTTCATAAAATGGGCTGTTTTTATCTTCAGTATAGATACAAGCCACTTCTCCGGGACGTACAAAACATGCCACGTCATCCACATGTCCATTGGTTTCTTCCGGATCGATCCCGTCAGCTAACCAAAGGACCTTCTCACAGTTCAAGTAGGCGCATAATTTTTGTTCGATTTCTGCTTTTGTCATATGGGGGTTCCGGCCATCACTCAACAAACACATCTCCGTCGTTAACACAGTGCCTTCCCCATCGACATGGAAGGATCCCCCTTCTAAAATAAACCCTTCCGTCCGATAAGAATCCACATGCTCGATCTCACAGATCTTTTGAGCAACTAAATCATCTTGATCCCAAGGAAAATACAAGCCATCGACTAATCCGCCCCAAGCATTAAATCCCCAGTCATTGCCTCGTAATTCGCCTTTGTCGTTGATGACAAAGCTAGGACCACAGTCACGAATCCATGCATCGTTATTAGACATTTCATAGACAGTGATGTCTGCAGGCAATTGACGACGGCAGTTTTGATATTGTTGTTGCGACACGACCACATTCATTGGCGTGAATTTGCTGATCGCTTTTGCGACTTCAGCAAATGCTTCTTGAGCTGGTTTGCCCCCATCACGCCAGTTATCCGGGCGCTCTGGCCAAATCATCCATACTTTCTCTTGTGGTTCAAACTCTCCGGGCATTCTAAACCCGTCTTGTTTCGGTGTGGTCTTTTCGATTCGTTTCGCCATGATACAGCACTCCTTCTTTTTTGATTTTTTTGATCCAGATAATGGCTTCACCAACGAGGGCAAATACAATTGCTCCAATCGTGATTGGTAATTGCTGACTCAGTGATTCAGCGTTAAATTGCAAAGGAAGCGCTGTGAAAATCAATGAGATCACGATCATGATCATTGGTAGTGCGACTAATACCTTCAAGAACAAATCGCTGCCGCTCACCTTGAAAGGTCGAGGTGTGTCTGGATCAATTTTACGTAATTTATAAAACGCAGGAAACACAGGGACATACGATAGTAGGAACATTACTAGGTTCAGTGAGAAAAATGCCCAGAATAAATCTTGATTTGGTAAAATTGGGGCGATGACGACGACGATAGAAGCAACGATACCATTCATAATTGCCGCACCAGTAGGCATGCCATTTTTTTTGCTGCGTTTGGCAAATACTTCCGGCATATCGCCATTTTCGGCCGCATAGCAAGCAGTATTATTGACCCCTAACGACCAAGAAATCATGTTGCCAAACAATGTCAGCAAGAACAAAAAGGCCATCGAAATAATGAACCAGCCGCCTGTTGATCCTGTCAATAATTTAAAACTATCCATCAATCCACTGCCGGTACTGATTTGATCCGTAGGAATCGCTACACCGATCCCGAAAGCAGAAAAAATGTAAATGGCGGCAATCACCAGTCCACCGGCAATGATCGATTGAGGAATTTGCTTCTTAGGGTTTTCCATGTCACTTGCAAATGTACAAATCACTTCGAATCCTAATAAGTTAAAAATGATTACCGAGATAAAAGACAAACTATTCAAATTGAAGCTTGGCAGCATCGAAGAAAGAGTGAACTCATTCGCAACACCTTTGGTAAGGGCCGTATAGAGACCTAAGCCACCAATCAAGATTGCTAACAGCATCTTGATCACTGCTGCCCCATTCAAAATCCATACACTGTCACTGACCGGATAAAAACTGATCCAAACGATGACCCATATAAAAATCAGTTCGATCACGATAGCAGCCACCGTGGAAAATTCACGACCTGTGATAGTCGTCAACAAGTCAGGACAGACTACGGCTAGAGAGGCTAACCATAATGGATAATTGATCCAGTAGTACCAAGAAACCCGAGAACCCCAGCGATGACCGAAAGCTTGTGTCACCCAATCATAAATACCGCCATCACCAATATACGTTGTTCCTAATTCTGATGAGATTAACCCATAGGGCAAAAGGAACGCAACCAATAGAAAGATCCACCAAAAAAACTGTGAATTTCCGATTGCTGCTACCGGTGCAGCCGCTTCTGCCACAAATACAACACAAATAACCGATAAGATGGCACTCATCAAACTAAATTTTTTCTTTTCTCCCATTGTTTTCTTCCTTTCCGGTACAAGGGAATAAGGGTTGGCCAACGATTGAAGGATTCTTGCAACTAGCGGATTTCTCTCTCGTGAATCCCAGTTCAGCACATAAGCTGCGACATTATTAGAACGAGCTTCCGCTCAAAAGAATCGATTCGCAGTTCGTTGGCCCCTCCTCAAGAACCAAAACAGTCTTCACGCATCCCCTTGATACGCAGACTATTTCCTTTCCTCATCTCTTGCGTCTAGTTTCATCTAACAAAACTTCCAAGTCTTTTTCAGCCGCTGCTTTTTTGGTCTCGTCGATTGGATTTTTATCCGCATAATCCCGCATCAAGTACACTAAGAGACCGCGAATCGACGTTAACCGGTTTTCTGCTTCATCAAAACAGATCGAGTTTGGTCCATCCATGACCTCATCCGTGACTTCTTCTCCACGAGTGGCAGGTAAGCAGTGCATAAATTTCGCTTGTTCACCAGCGCGTTTCATCAAGTCAGCGTTCACTTGGTATTTAGGGTAAAAAATACGCATGCGTTCCTCTTCTGATAATTCTGCTTCATACAGTCCATACCAAACATCTGTATAAACAAAATCCGAACCTTCGATCACATCGATTTGATCTGATATCGTATAGGAACCGCCAGAATCTTTACAAATCGCGTCTAATCGTGCGCGATGGTCTTCGTTTAACTGGAACCCTTCTGGACCAAATTGAACGAATTCCATCCCCATTTTTGTTGCGATCAATCCTAAAGAGAAACAGACTTGTGTGGCATCACCAATAAAGGAAATCTTGCAGTCTTCGATTTTTTTGCCTGCTGGAAGATGTTCGATCATGGTGCAAAGATCGCCAAGTTCCTGCGTTGGATGGTTGAAGTCAGACATACCATTAATAACTGGGATCGTGGCATTCGTTGCTAAGTCATACACACTATGATGCCGTTCCACGCGAGCCATCAAAATGTCAACTAAACGAGAAAGAACACGGCTTGTGTCTTCTATCGTTTCATGACCACCCAATTGAATTTGTCCTGGTGCGAGATATTCTGCATGTCCTCCTAATTGTGTCATTGCTGTTTCAAAAGAAACCCGCGTTCTGGTAGATGATTGTTGGAAAATCATCCCTAATACTTTGTTCTTTAGTAAAGGGGGGTAATAACCATTTTTGATGGCCGCTTTGATTTTCAATGACAGATCAACGATTTGTTGGATCTCCTCCTTCGTGTAATTTTCCGTTGTAATAAAATCTCTTTTTTCCATAATGAAACCTCCTAAGTGATTTGTTTGCTTTTGCATCTTCACTTTAGGTAAAAAAGGCGGAGTTTACGATAAGCCATTAGTTGTAAACGTTATCACACTTATTCTATACTTGCTGAGGACAAGTTTATTTTTGGATATAAACCAGTTATTTTCCAAGGGTTTACAAAAGTTTAGAGGAAAGTTTAGCGGAATTAAAAGTAAAGAAAAAACAAATGGTGTTATAATTAGGATAAGAAAATTGGTGTAAGAAAAATTGAAAGGGGATTCAATATGATAGCTATTTTTATATACAATATTTTATTGATCATTCTATATTCAATCACGATGACTTTTGCTATTTATTCTTACTTAAAAGAAAAAAACAAATTATTTCTTTGGATTAGTTTGTATCTGGCATTCTTTATTTTTGACAATACAATTATTTATATGACGGAATTTCTCAATTCCTTTGCCCAAAGTTATGATCAGGCATTTATGAGTGCACCAGCAGTTAAAACTATTATATTTATGGGAAATGCCTTTTTCTCCATTTCTATTCTTGCCGAACTACGCAAAGAAAAACTCTCTCCCCTCCATTATACGCTATTGATCGTTTTGGCCATTTGGATGATTACGACCCCACTGATGGAAAACTCAGCATTTAAAGTTTGGCTCTATTATCTTGGTAATCAACTCTTCCTTTTTTATCTAGGAATTTATTGTTGGCAAGGGACCAAAAAGAAGCTCCCTCTACTGAACAAACACTATTTAAAACAGTTGATGATCATCAATCTCTTCTTTAGTATTTTGATCATAATTGAAGATAGCTTCGTGATTTTCAATGTCGACCAGTACAGCTCGTTAGCGACAAAGATTTATAATCGCAGTATTTCAGAGGATATCTTTTCGATTGTTGTTTGTCTATTATTACTGCACTTCTTTATCAAAGAACGCCAACCACAGGAAGAAAAACCGCAAGAGCAAGACACCTCTCTCTTGATTCAAAACTTTTGCCGTATTCATCAGTTTACCCAACGAGAAACGGAAATCTTTGCGTTGCTGTTGTCCCATCAAACCAATCAGGAAATCGCCGATCAGCTCTTTCTTTCATTGGGAACGGTCAAAACCCATGTTCATAACATTTTTATCAAACTTGAGATAAAAAAACGCACGCAAATTATGATTCTTTTTGAAAAGTACAAAGAGACCCATGAGGCAGCTGCCTAAAAAAGACCTGGAAGGATCGCTTCCAGGCCTTTTAAAGTTTAAAAACCAGTCATTCATTGCTCTGAACGGCTTATTCTTCCATATATGCATACTTGATGATCGTTGACGGTCCGAAAGTTGGATAGTACACACCTTTCAGGGAAGGATTGACCATAATACTACGAGCTCTTTGGTAGATTGGGACAATCCCGGCGGTTTCTTCTACTAATAGTTTTTCTGCTTTGATCATCGTATCCCAACGTGTCGCTAAATCATTGGCATAAGTCGTATTGCTATCAGCAATCAACTGGTCATAGTCTTTATTTTCATAATTCGTGTTATTCGGTGAAACGAGATTGTAAAGGTACGTCATCGGGTCTTGATAATCTGGTCCCCATGTTCCGATAGCTAACTCGTAATCGCTTTTTCGTGTCAATTCAATCGAATTATTCAATGGGACAGACTTGATTTCAACGGTCAAGCCCGGTAAGACTGTCTGTAACTGATCCTGGATGAATTCAGCCACTTTTTTATCTGCATCAGTGTCTTTGGTTAACATCTCGATGGAGATCTTATCCCCAATATCAGCAGTGGCTTTTTGCCAGTAAGCGAGTGCAGTGGCTTTATCCGGTCCTTCTAGAGGCGCATCTTCTCGAAAATCTTTGCCAGTTTCCGGATTGAAGACAAAGTTGTTCGGAATAAACCCATTGATTGCTTCTGATCCATCCGATAAGACATCTTTGACTAAAGCTTCTTTATCAATCGCATAATAAACGGCTTTTCGGACATTTTCATTGGCAAAGATCGTATCTTTACCATCTCTTTTCTGATTCATCTTGAAATAGTGGATATAAGAGGTCAGCACCGTCTGTAGTTCTTCGTTAGCGGCATTTTGCTTCACGTATTCCCCATAAATATCCGCCATATCCAACTGTCCTTCATTGAAAAGATTATATCCTGTAACAGCTTCTTTGATCACTTCATAATGGATATTCTCCAGTTTGATGGCATCACGATTGTAGTAGTCTTCATTTTTTTCCAGATCCCATGTAGAGGAAGCTTGATCCCAATTTTTCATCAAAAAGGGGCCATTAGTTAAAATATTTTCACTTGATGTGCCATAAGCATCCCCTTTTTCGGTGACAAAAGCTTCATTTTGTGGAAAAAATGGAGTAAAGGCCAATATCGAAGTCAAATAAGGAACTGGCTGTTCCAATTGGATCTCGATCGTGTACTCGTCCGTAGCTTTCGCACCTAGTTCAGAAGGGTCTTTTTCCCCATTGATGATTTCGGTGCCATTTTTAAATGTACCGTCCAATAAAAACATGTAGTTTGCTTGATTGGCTGGCGTGGCTAGCCGTTGCCAAGCATAAATAAAATCTTTAGCCGTCACTGGCTCCCCATTACTCCAAGTAGCATCTTCTCTCAACGTGATCGTGTAAGTCAGACCATCGTCGGATATGTTGGGGAAATCTTTGGCGATAGCCGGTGCGACCTTATTGGTGTCATCGATTTGATACAATCCATCAAAGACATTGACTTGGGCATTGATACTTGCCGTATCTTGTGTAGAGAGTGTATCCATCGATCCGATTTCGCTTTGTTCCATCAAATTGACCACACTGCTCGCTTGGGCAGTCGCTTTGGATTCTTTCTGATAACTACAACCTGAAAAACCGATGACGCTAGCAACAACCAACAAAAACATCATTCTTTTTTTTCCTTTATTCCTCATTTACGTCCTCCTTTTTACATGCGTCCCAACCGCTTATCGAAGCGCTTTTTCTAAAATCGTTATCTCAATCAATTCAGCTTGCCAATCCAGTTCATCATATCGGTAGCCTTTCTTGGCAGACTCAAATTCTCCCCGCTGATTGTCGATGGGGTCTGCTCGTAAGAATTGCTTCGCTACGGTAAATCCCCCTTGAATACAGTTATTAGCAGGTAAGCGAAAAATATCTAGGTTTCCAAAATAATAACGCCAGCGCTCTTCATTTCCGCCTCGAAATGCGCTGCCCCCAAACGAAACATCTACATAAAGCCAACCATACTCTGGTAGATAGAAGCGCGCCCAGTCATGAGGGCCCACAAAAAATTCTGAAACATATAAACCCGACTCCCATTCAGCTGGGATATTCGCCATACGACACAAAGTGATAAATAAAAGTGCTTGAACCCCACAGTCTCCTTTCTGATTGACTGCACAGTACTCACTGATATTCGGAATCGCATAATATTCTCGCATAAACGAATAGGTTACTTTGGTGGTCACAAAATGATAAATCGCATACGCACGTTCCAAGGGATTTTTTGCTTCCGGCAAAATTTCCTGCAATAATTGCTGTAGAAAAGGCGTAAATTGAATATGGGGAGCGAATTCATTGAGCGCTGATGCAAATGCGGTTTTTTCCGACTCAGTCAACTCACGAATCATGGTTTGCTCATCCAACAACTGGAATAAATCCGTATAAACAGCCGTCAATTCATAGCTGTGTTCCACAGTCGCTTCAATTGAGGAAGGGTCGTTGGTTTCAAATGCGATCGTTCGCTGTGGTGCAGCGAAGGGATCAATCTGCTTGACCTCTCCTTTTGTCTGAAGAATCTTGGCATTTGCTACCTTTCCAGTGTCTCGAGGCAAAGGAATGTGCGTCAAGAAAGGACCGTCTTCTTTATTAAGCGTTGTTAGTGGTCTAAGTGATTGTTTCAAAACGATTCGAGCAGTCCTTTGTCCGAGTTGTTTCATTTTTTCTACATTCTCATCCAGTTCTACTTGTCGGGCACTGTCAATTCCGTTTTCTTCCTCAAATAAATAGCGCGTATAATAGTCTGAGCGCGTCTTAACGAGATTAGCAATAAAGCGTTCATGGAAAACTTTTTTGCCGTTCAAGTAGATCCATTCAACCTCTCCTGCTTCCACTAAGCGATCCAGTTCTTCTCGCTGAAAATCGACAAAGGACTGTTGCATCATCTCCAGAGCTTTGGTTTCTTCATAGGGATATTGCTTTGCTTCAAAAACAGTCAAAACCTTTAATTCCGTGTGCAAACGATCTTTTAAGACTTCACTGATACGGGCATTGTTCAACTTCTGATGAATGAGTCTACGTGTTAAAGAAAAATCACCAAAATCTTTGGCTCGTTGAATGTCTTCTGGCAAAGGAACCACTAGATTGGATAGATCATTAGGATCCATACTCACTGCGCCACCTCCTCTTTTTGTTTAACGCCTAATCCAGCCGCTTCATTAAGTTGAATCACCGGTGTTTTTTCTGTACCAACAACCCCTTCATACGCAAGAACTGCTAAATCAAACGTCGCGTCGAGGTCAGCGAAACGAACATTTTTTTGTGCAGCAACAAAGTGAGCTGCCGCTGCGATACTAATATTGGTCTCCCCTGCCATACAACCTACCATACAAGGGATATTCGCAGCTTCGCAAATACTATTGATCTGTAACGCTGGATAGATGCCGCCACATTTCATCAATTTGATATTGACAGCATCTACTGCATCTTTTTTGATCAATGATAACGCATCTTGAGGTACAAATGCCGCTTCATCTGCCATGATCTGTTGGTTGACTTGAGTTCTGATAAAGGCTAATCCATCAATGTCACTAGCAGGTGTTGGTTGCTCAAAAAAAGCGATATCATATTTCTGCAACTGTTCAATCATTTTTATTGCCTGCTTTGCCCGCCAACCTTGGTTGGCATCAATTCTCAATTCGATGGCTGGACCGACAGCTGCCCGAATTTGTTTTACTCGTTCAATATCGTCTTTCTCATCCAATCCGACTTTGATCTTCAGTGCAGTAAATCCTTGTTCCACAAACAATTGAGCATTCTCTGCCATCACTTCTGGAGTATCGATGGAAATCGTCATATCTGTCTCTACTTGGTTATCCTGACCGCCTAAAAGCTGATACAAAGGAAGTCCTGTACTTTTTCCCAATAGATCATAGCAAGCCATATCGAGAGCTGCTTTGGCAGACCCATTGCCTTTCATGCACTGGTTCATGATGCTATGGATCCGGCTTAATTGCCGTGGATCTTCTCCAGTTAATGCATCAGCCAATAACTTTAGAGCAGCTTCACAGCCTTCAAGTGTCTCCCCTGTCACTAAGGGTTCAGGTGTTGCCTCACCGATCCCAAAGTCCCCTGTGTCAGTGATCACTTTAATGGTCAAATTGCTGACCTCAGTAATAACGCCTAATGCAATTTTAAATGGCTTGCGCAGCATCATTTTATTTGCAGCAATTTCCACACGTTCAATTTTCATCTTCATTCCCCCCTCTAACTTAAAACTGACTATATCATTCCGTTTTTTTCTTTTCAACACTTTTTCTGAATTTTCTGAATTTTATTTTTATACAGATTATGCATAACTCTACCAACTTATCTCCTTTGAGCAGTAAATTTAATAACAAAAAAAGAGCAAAAATTTGCTCTTTTAATCAGATAATTGTATTTTATTAATAATCGTCGGATGCCAACGAACATTGATTTGTTTGATTGTATCAAGCGGACACTTTGGTTGTCGATCAGCTGTTAACAAACCGTTTTTTTCCTGTTCCACATCCGTCAACTGCGTATAACAAAAGCCGTGAAGAATTTCTGACTGATAGACAGCATCAATCACCCGCTGATAGTCCTGAATAAACTCTGCTTCATTAGCTGCATTGGTATATCCCCAGCCTTGAGCCCCTGTATCATAGCCGATCCCGCCAAATTCTGTTAACAAGATAGGAACATCTTGATGTTGAAATCCTGGACAATAAATTTTTCTGCGATTGGGTTCAGAAGCTAAAATCGTATCTTTTGTTCGCAAACTCGCCACAAAATGGGCGTATTTCTCCAGTTCTTCTTTCGTTCCATGAACATAGCTGTGAATCCCACAAATATCACTTTCTGTCATCTCCCAGCCATCATTTGAGATAACCAATCGAGTAGGATCTAAAGAATGGATCAAGTGATAAATCGCCTGCGAAAAATGCTGTTGCTGACGATCGACACTAATGTTCGGTACCCCCCAGCTTTCATTGATCGGTACCCAAGTTGTGATACAAGGATGATTGTAGTCACGGTCGATGATCTCTTGCCATTCAGCCATCACTTTCCCCCCGCTAGCTCGTGTATAAACACTCGGTGAGGCACATTCTCCCCAAACAATGAATCCTAACTGATCTGCCCAAAACAAAAAACGGGGGTCCTCTACTTTTTGATGTTTGCGACAGCCGTTGAAGCCCATTGCTTTGGCTAATTCGATATCTTTCTTGTAATCTTCACCTGTAGGAGCTGTCATGAGACTTGTGGGCCAGTAGCCCTGATCCAACACTAGTTTCTGATAATACGGGCGGTTATTTAAGTGGACCATGCCATCTTGAATATGAATTTTTCGCATGCCAAAATAGCTTTTAACGGTATCGATACACTTTCCTTGTGACCAAATATCAAAGACGACATCAAAGAGATTCGGGGTCTCTGGAGTCCAAGTCCATCCGCGACCGTGAAAGTCACTGCGGTCGATCTTTTGATTGAATAGACTGTAAGAGCGTGTGAACTGGTGCTCGGTCAACTGCTGGCGATCAGAAACGATCAGTTCTTCGCCGTAATAAATTCTGGTACACAATTCTTTATCCGTCAAATCACCAGCATAATGATAGGCGATCTCTACGGATCCCCGATCAAACTCACTGGTATAAAAGACCTTTTCTAAATAGCCGTTTTTGTCAACTGCCTCCAACCACACCGTCTGCCAGATACCCGTTGTTCGGGTATACCAGATAGCAGAAGAATGTTCCTGCCAATATTGCTTGCCTCTTGGTATTTCTTCATCTGTTGATGGATCAAAGACCTTTAGTGTGAGCAGATCTTTGTCAAAGGTCAAATAGTGAGTCACATCAAAAGAAAATGAGGTGTGTCCGCCAATGTGTTCCCCTACTAACTGATGGTTGATGTAGACCCAGCAATGGTAATCGACAGCGCCGAAATGTAACAATAAACGTTTGTCTTGCCAAGTATCTGGCACCATCAGCTCTCGCTGATACCAAACACCGTCATGAAAGCTTTTGATTTCAATTCCACTTTGCTTGGACTGAAAGACATAAGGAACTTCGATCATCTGTGTCAATGCTTGTGGCTGTTGTTCCTCTAAGTTGTCGGTAAAATCAAATTGCCACTTACCGTTTAAATTCAGCCATTTCTTTCGTTCAAATTGTGGGCGCGGATATTCTGGTCTGTTCATAGTCGTCCTTTCCTTTTCAAATTTTTTTTATTACGAGGCAAACTAGCCTTTGCTTCCAGAAGTAAGACTGATTCCTTGAATGAAATACTTTTGACCGAAGAAAAACAAGACTAACGCAGGAATCGTCATTAATGTAGAAGCCGCCATCATGATATTCCATTGAGAAGAAAATTGCCCTTTTAGTTGCAATAATCCGAGAGCTAATGTTTGTTTGCTAGGATCATTCAAGTAAATCAAGGGGCCAAAAAAATCATTCCAAGTATTCATAAACGTAAAAAATCCTACAACCATCATGGCAGGTTTAACTAACGGAAGCATGATCTTATAAAAAATCTGCCAGTGGGTTGCACCATCCAGGATCGCCGCTTCATCTAATTCTTTTGGGATACCAGCAAAAAATTGTCGCATCAAAAAGACATTGAACCCACCACCGCCAAAAAAGGCTGGGGCGATCAAAGGTACAAAGGAATTTACAAATCCTAATTTATTCCACATCATAAATGTCGGAATCAACGTCACTGCACCTGGAAGCATCATTGTCGCAATGACCATCGCAAACCACATATTCTTGTATTTAAAGTTCAAGCGGCCAAATGCGTAACCGCATAAGCAAGAAGTAAAGACATTCCCGATAATGCAGGGAATAATAATCAAAAACGTGTTAACGAGATAGGTCTTTAGATCCAAAACTTGAAAGACATCTGCGTAGTTAGAAAATAATAATTGATCAGGCAGCCACTTAGGGGGGAACTCAAAAATTTCATAGGAATCCATAAACGAGCTGCGTACTAGCCATAAAAATGGAACCAATGAGATCAGTCCAATCACCACTAATGGAACATACATCATGTATTTTGCTTTTCTCATGGTCATTTTTCTTGCCCTCCATAATACACCCAATTTTTTGCCGTACCAAAAACCAGCATCGTAAACAAACCAATAATCACAAATAGGATCCATGCTAATGCGGATGCATAACCAAACTGATTTTCTTGGAATGCTTTGCGGTAGATCAACAATGCGTAAAACAAGGTCGCATTATTGGGGCCGCCTCCAGTCATAATGTATGCTTGCGAGAATGTCTGGAAAGACCCAATCAACCCCATCACCAAGTTAAAGAAAATGATGGGCGAGATGGCTGGCAATGTCACATACAAAAATTTATGGCGCCAATTGCCGCCATCTACTTCCACAGCCTCCATTAGGTCTTGGGGAACATCCTGCAGCCCAGCTAAGAAAACCAGAGCGGTACCACCACATCCCCATACGGCCATTAAAATCAAAGATGGGATCGCTGTTTGTTCATCAAAAATCCAGTTAGACGGCGGCAAATGGAAAAATTGCAAAACAGAATTCAGCAAGCCAAAATCCGGGTTGAATAACCACATCCATAAAATGTTTGAAGCCACCGCTGGAACTACCACCGGCAAGTAGAACAATGTTCGAAAAAATGCCTGTCCTCGAACTTTGACATTCATCAACAATGCGATCACTAGTGCAGCGATCAAACTACTTAACGTACTGCCAAAAGCAAAGGTGAATGTCACAACCACCGATTTTTTGAAAAACAGATCATCCATAAAAATCGTACGGTAGTTATCGATGCCGGTAAATTTGAAATCACCGATGACATTATAATCCGTAAAACTGAGAATCAGACTAACGATCATGGGGATGATGGTAAAAATCAATAATCCGAGAATTGCAGGGGCTGCAAAAGCATACCCTGCACGATTCTCTTCTTTGTGTAAATCATAGTGTTTCTTTTTAGATTGTCCATCTGTTTTAAGTGTGATCATTCCTTCGTTCACCTACTTCACATACTCGTATTTGTCCCCGAACTGTTTCTCTAGTTTTGGCAAAATGTCTTCCTCAACTACTTCTCTTGGAGCTTTCTTGCCAGTCCAGACCTGTTCTAACGCGGGGTTCACGATTTGCTCGATCGAAGCAGCATCTTCGCTGTAGAAGGCCTTGTTTTTTGTCAACGCTTGCTCTTTTGCTTCAACCAGTGCTTCTTTTTTATATTCTGGTGAACGATCGCTTACGGCCCATTTTTGAAGGTACGTTTCATCTGAGAACCAATTGTCTTGGTTAGGCAGCCATAATCCTGAATCGATGACATCTAAACTATTCTCAGGGTCTAAAAGATACTCTAAAAATGTTTTGGTTTCTTCCCAATGTTCTTGTGTGTTTTCATTATCAAAAACCACGATTGGCGGACCAAAATTCATTTGAACGACTTTTCCCATTTTTGGTAAGACACCCATACCTAACGCTAACCCTTTTTGTTCGATAGCGTCCCCCAGAGAACGTAAGTCCCAAGATCCTGTGATCGTCATCGCTACCCTATCTGTCAGCATTGCGGTATCAGTTGAAGGAATCGTACTTGCCTGTGAGGGTTTCGGCATCACATAATCTTTGTACATCAAATCCTGAATTTTCTCTAACGCTTCAATCGAAGCATCTGTTCCAATCAGGATCTGTTTGCCGTCCTGACTAAGCACCCCACCGCCATTGCTGATTAAGAAAGATTCATAGCCTAGACCAGTAAAATTGGAGATCCCATAGGTTTTGATATTTTTTTCGTCAAAACCAGCATCGCCTGGATGATTGCCATTTCGGTCGACTGTCAGTTCTTTCAGAATGGATACAAATTTATCCCAATCCCACGCTTGATTGACGTCATGAGGTGGGACTTCAACCCCCTTTTCTTCAAAATATTTCGTACTGTAGAACAGTGTAAGCATTCCTGGCCCTGCAGGCGATCCAAAGACTTTCCCGTTGTACTCCGAGCGTGTCTCTGCGATTTTGTTCTCAAATGGTCCTCCTGATTCATACAGCTCTGTCAGATCCCTTAAGTTGCCGCTCTTCCCCCACTCTGCCGTGCTTGTTTCAACCATATAGCCGACATCTGGAAGTGTTTTGGTACTAGCTTGTGTGTTTAGCTTCTCCATATAATTGTCATAAGGGATCTGCTGCGCTTTTACTTGGATCTCGTCTTGTGATTCATTAAAGTTTTTGATCAATTTATCGATCGAATCTTTCTCCAATGTATCGCCCCAAAAAGAAAAATTGAGGGTAACTTTACTCGCTTGATCACCAGCATCATCATTGCTCCCACATCCCGATAATAAAAAACTTCCGCCTATAACCAATGTGGAAATGAGTAGACCAATTTTTTTCATCTTCTTTGCTCCTGCCTTTTTATATTCCATTTGTATGCGCATACAATAGTTCAAAAAGAAAATCAGACGGATTATTTTTTACAAAATGATTGCTTCATGTTGCCAAAATAATGCTGTCTGTTTTTCTTTACAATTTATACTATACAAAACGAAAATACATATTTCTTCCCGAGTTATGTGTTCCTTATTCCCGATTTTTGTTTGGCTCTATTTTCTAAATTAGAAATCGATTACATTTATTCTATCAGGCACATCACAAAGTAAAATAAAGAGAGCAACACCGCATCACTATCTATAGAACAAAGGAGTAGAATACATGAGCTTATACTTGGAAATTCCTGAAATCAATCCGCTGTTCCCTTTCAAAACCTTTACAAATGAAGGGTGGTCGATCACTTATCCTCACTGGCACAAAGAAATTGAATTTATTTATTGTTTGGAAGGAACTGTCAGATTAGGGGTGGATGACGAGATCATTCAAATGCATGAAGACGAGATCTATTTTTTTTCTAGTGGTGAACCGCACTTCTTCTTGTCTTCGCCAAATAGTGAACGAATCGTTTATCAATTTGATATCAAACTCTTTCAAGGGCATGACAATATCTCGCCAAATGATCGTCCATTGGCCAAAGTATTTGAGACCGTCGTCAATTACAGTAAAGATTGGCCTACCCCGATCCAAAAAGAGATCCAGACTATCTTGCTTTCTATTTATCATGAAAACCAGAAACAGCGTGAAGGGTATCAATACAGTATTTTGAGCAGTTTGTATAAATTAGCGAATCTCTTGTACCAACTGCCATTGAAGAACAAAAAAACAGAAAAAGCCGCTTTAGATAGTACATTAAAAAATCGCGAGACATTGTTCCAGATCGACACCATCCTCGACTATATTGAGTCCAATTATTTACATGCGATCACGATTCAGGATGTTGCTGATCATGTGGGGTTTAGTCCTAGTTATTTCTCACGCTTCTTCAAAAAAAATATCGGGATGTCTTTTACCAGTTATCTGGCAGAATACCGCATCCATCGGGCAAAGTATATTTTAGGAACAGAGCTGGTTCCCATGGCAGAAGTAGCTGCCCGCTCAGGTTTTTCTAGCGTCAAAACCTTTCATCACGTCTTTAAATCAATGGTTGGCACTTCTCCTATGAAATTTCAAAAAAATATTTTCGGCTTTCACTAAATAACTACGCAAACAAAACCGAAATAGATTCCAAATCGTTGAAACCGCATTTATCATTTTTATCTAGAATAGGCAATAGTTCATCAGAGAAAAAGAGATCGGAGACTTCCAGATCTCTTTTTTGTTCTCTCGAAGGAGTAATAAAAAAGCGGGGGAGACAGGAGGGTTAACTGCCGAGATAACAGAGGACTCCACGAAATTTGCTTTTCAATTTTTGGGGTATTTTGACTTATTTTCGAAGATGCTGCTTCTGCTCCCGCTGTGTAGGCGTGTTTAGAGCGTGGAACAAAAGGAAAAAACTTTTGTTCCACGCTCTAAAGAAGAATGACTTGCTACCCAAATGCCTCATCTACACAGAACTTCCTTGTACGGATCAAATAGAATAAACAGCACTCAATTAATTGGTAGAGAATAAATAGTCCCCCGTTTTTACTTGCTCTTGAATCGTTTTAGCAAAACTACCATGTTCGGGAGTATTTGTGACAATGACAGGTATCGTTACATCATATCCCGCTTCTTTGATTTGTTGTCTGTCAAAAGAGATCAGCGGTTCACCTGCTTTCACATATTGATTTTCTTCCACATGAAGAGTAAAGCCATCCCCCTCCAGACGTACCGTATCGATCCCAATGTGGATCAAAAGTTCCACGCCATTCTCTCCTCTTAATCCGATAGCATGTTTTGTTGGGGTAGTCATGATGATGTAGCCATCGAATGGAGCATAAACGACGTCATCCTCAGGGAGAATCGCAATGCCGTCTCCCATCATTTTCTCTGAAAACATCGGGTCATTCACTGATTCCAAAGAGACAACCGTTCCTTTTACAGGGCTATTTATTTTTACAGCTTCATTCGCCTGATTGAGTTTATTTTCTCTAATACGCTTCTTTTCCATGAAAACAGTGAGAGTAAATGAGACACAAATCGCAAGCAGAATAACAATGATCGAAAACCAGAAGTTTGCGTTAAAGCCAGAGCCATCTGTTGGGATGAATGTCGGAATGGCAATTAATCCTGGTGATACGACTGCGTACTGCTTCAGTTGAACAAATCCAGCTAAAATACCGCCAACTGCTCCACCTGTGATTGCCCCGATAAAGGCACTGCGGTAATTGATCAAGACACCAAAGATAGCAGGTTCAGTGATTCCCATCACGCCAGTTAATCCAGAAGAGAGTGCTAGGGCCCTTTTCTCGGTATTCTTTTCACTATACGCAATCGCTAACGCTGAAGCACCAACGGCGACATTCGCTGCTAACATTGCTGGCATGACAAATGAGTCATAGCCATAATCTCCTAGCATTGCAAAAACGAGTGGAAACAATGCTTGGTTTGTTCCTGTCATCACAAGTAAAGGTGTCGTTGCCCCCAACAAACCAACGGAAAACCAGCCTAATTTATCATACAAAAAGCTCAAGCCATTAGCAATATAGCCTCCCACTTCATTTCCGATAGGACCTAATAGAATCAAGGTTACCGGTACTGTGATCAAAATGACAAGCAATGGTTTAACAAAGTATTTGATAGACTGGGGAATCAATTTATCCGCGATTCGATCAATCACTGCCATAAATAATACCCCGAATATCACTGGAATCGTTGTGGTATTATAACTCATTGTCGGTACAGAAAGGCCTAAGAAGGTAAGTCCTTCTACACCATTGATCAGTGAATGAACAAGAATTGCCCCTAGGAACATCCCCATCATGCCATTGATACCTAATTTGCGAGCAGCACTAAATCCAATATAAATAGGCAAAAAATAGAATCCAGCATCATTCACTGCATTTAAAATCGTATAAGTTCCACTTTCTGCAGATAATCCGAAAAAGGTCACACCAATAGTTAAAACGGCAGATACCAATCCGGCTGCTACAAGGATAGGCAATACTGGAACAAAGGTACCACTGATAAAGTCAACGACTAATGCCCCATAATCTTTTAACCTTCTTTTTTTTCGATCAGTGGATGTCTTTTCACTTTTATGCTCTAATTTCTCCATAAACATTGCATATACCTTAGGGACATCTGGTCCAATGATTAATTGAACATCGTGATCTCTTTTTACTGTACCTAAAATCAGTTTATTTTTCTTCAGCTGATCATCATCGAAGGCGGATGGATCATTCAATTGGAGTCGTAATCTAGTAGCACAATGGTTCGCTGTTTGCACGTTTTCGATTCCGCCGATGTGATCGATGATATACTCAACTAGTTCACTATAATTTGTCATAGCCGATTCATCCTCATTTCATTTTATAAATCGCTTTCATTTCATTTGATAATCAAAACTGGATCATCTGTTTCTTAGCAAACTGCCTATCCGAACGATACTGATTTTGCTCCTAGGAACCGCAAGATCAGTGTCATAAAAATACGATTACTCGCACCGTTCAATGACTTTCGTTCGGATAGTATAGTGTCTACTGTTTTATGTTACAAATTTATAGTTGTACCCCGTTTCCTTCTCACTCTGGACGTTTCAGGGACTGCCCATTTGAATGAATCACTTCTTTGTACCAATAATAAGAATCTTTAGGAATTCTTCGCAAATCAAGCAATTCGTCATCTGTCGTATTGATATAGACAAGCCCGTAACGTTTTGCCATGCCATTTCCCGTGCTCAATAAATCCGTAAAGGACCATGGATTGTAACCAAATACTTTTGCCCCATCTTCAATGGCTAGACCAACTTGGTAGATTTGGTCATTCAAGAATGCAATTCGTTCTTGATCATGGACTTTGCCGTCTTCTCCTAACGTTTCATGGGCACCGTAACCATTTTCCGTTATAATCATCGGCAAATGATAATGATCCTCCATATAGCGTAATAAGTAACGCATGGCAACGGGATCGATCTCCCAGTCCCAATCCGTGGTCTCTACAAATGGATTCACTGTTTGAGCAAAAATACCTGGATAATTTGGATAAACGAATTCTCCTTTTTTCCCAGACTTATTCAACCCAATTTCTTGACGTTGTGAATCAGCCGGTGATTCTTTTGCAACATTGCTGCGATAACAATTAATGCCAAAGAAGTCAATTTTTGCTTGGGCAACGAGTTCCATGTCTCCAGGGCGAATATCTGGATCAATATTGTGTTCTTTCCAGTAACGTTTGATAAATCCATTGTATTCACGATTGGCATTGAAATCATTCCAAATTTTTTCGGTTAATTCTTCGGCATTCATTGCTGCAATCTGATCTTCTGGTTTAGCAGATTCAGGATAAAACGGAACCATCCCAGGAACGGGTCCAATTTTCCCATCCTCAACTAACTCATGACAAGCAATAACTGCTTTAGCATGACAGAGATTCATAATATGGTTGACTCTCCATTTGTCTTCGAACCACGTCTCTGGATACTTACAGACACCTAACCAATCACCATAGACGATCTGCATATTTTGTTCATTGATTGCTAGCCAGTATTTTACACGGTCTCCAAACGCATTGAAGCAAGTTCTGACATACTGATCGAAGGCATCGATGATCCCACGATCATACCAACCATTAAACTCTTCATCTACCCATACCGGCATGTCATAGTGATACAAGGTAACGATTGGTGTAATCCCATGAGCAACGAGTTCATCAATCAACTGATTATAGAAATCAATGCCTAATTGATTCGGAACACCAGAATTATCTGGATAAATTCTAGGCCAAGCAATAGAGAAACGATAAGAGGTAAATCCTGCGTCAGCCATCAATTGAACGTCTTCTTTGTATTTATGATAATGATCAGCTGCAATCGAATTATCGGTATAGGGCTTTTTTTTCTTACTATTCAAGTCAATGATCGCTGTAGAACGACCATCCTCTGCCACTGCGCCTTCTACTTGCCAAGCAGCGCTTGATGCTCCCCACAAAAAATTATCTGGAAATGTTGGTTGATCTTTAAAATGCATGACCTTAGCCTTCTCTCTTATATTTAAGTAAATAACCGTTGAATAATAAATCAAGGACAAAATCAATGCCATAGGTATAGTAAAGCAACTCATTGATTTCTTTCTCATGTGTTTGTGAACTTAAATGATATAATTTGTCAAAGTAACGATTGTAAATTGGGTTGCGGTTGTTGGTAAACAAGATCGCTGTTGCTGGAATCTCTTTAAATACATCTAGCATGGAAGAAACAAATAGACCCGAAAGTGAAAAAACAATGATCAGTGGCTCTTTATAAGTGGTTAATGCGACAGTTAGATCATCTTTTGAGGTTAGTAATGTGATTCGTTTGCCAAAAATAACCATCCGTTGCTGAAAAGTTTTGACGCTCCCTGCGATATTGCTGGAGCATAAAATCATTACCTCCTGATTGCTATTGATCAGTCGAACCAAGCGATCGACTTCTTGTGTGTTAAAGCGTAAGCTGAGTTCTTCCATTAAAGAAACAATGTTGCTTTGAAGCTTCGACAAGAAATCCTCATACCCATAAAATTTCTGAAATTCACTGATGCCATCATCAAATGTTTCTGCGTTTCTTTTCATTTCCAAAAAATTTTCGTACCCTAATTGTTTGGCAAACCTTCTAATTGAAGCTCGCGAGACATGCTTTTCTTCCGCAATTTGATAAATGTTCCATCGTGCCACACTCTTAAAGTTATCCAAGAAAAATTTTGCCAACTCAAATTCCACTGTTCCTACTTCATTTTCGTTCACAATATGATTCAGCTTATAAATAAAATTCAATCGATTATTATCCATTTTTTTAATCTCCCTTGGCCAAGTTTGATTGTATCCATAGTATAGCGTATCCGTTTACAAAAATGGGGTGCATATCTTGCACCCACAAGGAATATCCTAGGAAATCAACTAAGTTTGTTGCCCTTCCCTTCCAGTTTATCAATCAATCACGACTCCTTGATTAGAAGATTCATTGCATGTCACCTGAAGATAGCTTTTAGACAGTTCGTATTGCTGGGGCATAGAGTTTGAATAAAATGGGGGCCTTTTTACGAAAAAAAAAGAATCAATTGTTTTTTTACCAATTGATTCTTGCGAATGATCCAGCAAACAGTTGCTCACGGCTTACAACCTCAGAGCGGTTGCTGACATCTGCTCATTATAGAATGTTGTCATGCTCTATTTACAGACCTTCTTTCAGATGTTCTTTGCTAGTTTTTCTCACCCAGATGTCTTTACCCGTTTGTTCAATAAATAATTCAGTTTCAGGAGCTAGCTGACACTCAACTTTACCTTCCTTTAAAGTAATTCGCAATTCTTCCCCTTGATAAAAAAGCTTAAAGGCAAGTTCTGTTATTTCTTTTGGTAGGTGATTGGACAAGCGAATGCCTTCATCATAATAAAGACCAGCAAAACCATAAATCAAACTTAGCCAGCTGCCTCCCATATTTGCCGCATGGATGCCATCGACGACGTTTTTTTGCAAATCAGTCAGATCCATCAATGCCGTATCCATGAAATAGCGATATGCTTTTGCTGTTTCTCCGATACGACTAGCCATCACACTGAAAATCGAACGAGACAGCGAAGAATCATGGGTGGTGACTTTTTCATAATACTGATAATCTTGTTTTAGTTGTTCTAGAGTAAAATCACCCGTAAAAAGCATTTGCGCTAATACGGTATCCGCTTGTTTGCAGACTTGATGTTTGTAAATTATCATCGGATGATAATGCAACAATAAAGGATAGTTAGCAGCTGGTGTCTCTTCAAAAGGCCAGACAGATTGTTCAAGAAACTCATCATCTTGCTTGGTAAGTCCACGAGACGCATCATAACCGAAATACATGAGGTCTGCGGCTTGCTGCCATTGATCGATCAGTTCCATATGCTTTTCGTATCGTTTCGCCAGTTCAATGGCATAATATAAATTGTTTTGAGCCATTTTGTTGGTATAAAAGTTATTGTTGACCAATGCACTGTATTCATCAGGTCCGGTGACCCCATTGATACAAAAAGAAGGTTTGCCGTCTTTTTCGATGAAATCACCATAACTCAACCAAAATTTTGCCGTTTCGAAAACGACTTCACTGCCGACTTCTTCAATAAAGCGGACATCTCCTGTGACCCGTTCATAGAGTTGAAAAGCATAAACGATATCGGCATTGATATGCAGTTGTGCGGTTCCGGCAGGATAATAGGCACTCGTTTCTTGACCATCAATGGTGCGCCATGCAAACAGTGCACCGTCTTGGCTCAGCTCTTGTGCCCGTTTTTGCGCTTGCGGTAAAATAGTTGCTCGATAAGTAAGCAATGCTTTCGCAGTGTCTGGATTGGTGTAAGTAAAAAAAGGCAACAAATACATTTCAGTATCCCAAAAATAATGACCTTCATACCCTTCACCTGTCAACCCCTTGGCAGCAAAATTGGTTCTGCCATCACGTCCTGCCCCCTGATTCAGGTGAAACAGATTGAAGCGGATCCCCTTTTGTAGTTCTTGATCACCCGTGATCTCGATATCACTCGCTGCCCAAAACTGCTGATAGCTTTCCCTCTGTTCGGCAACAAATGTTTCAAAATCAACCGCTTCTTGATAAAAGGGTGCGTCCTCTGCTTCTTGTAATCGCAGTTGAAAAATCGTCGTCAGGGATTCTCCAGATTGGATTTGCCCATCGCCGCCTATCACCCGAATCGCCAGTTTTTTTTGACTATGAGGGGCTGTCCAAATGGCATAGTCGCCATGCTCTTCTTTCAGAAGCTGATGCTCTTTATTCGCAACACGAGGATCATCTGTTTGATTGACTGTGAAGCGCTGGTCCAATGGATGGGAAACAGTGATTGGCTCTGTGAAATTTGCATTTTTGATTGTGTAACGACAAACATAAAATTCACTGCGCGTCATGGAGGCAAAAGATTGCATCTCAAGATCAAAGCTTTGTCCTAATGGGGTTTCTACATGGTAAGACTCATGAAGGATGCCTTCTGCCATATCTAATGTCAGCTGGATTTGTTCCGTCTGCCAAACGCTGTCCGACGACTGCTCTTGTCCAATGCTTAAAGAAAGCCCCCGCAGGTTGGGTAACTTGCAGATGGTTTGGTGTTCTTTAGCATAGCCATAAGCCCATTCGCCGTATTGGATCGGTTCACTGTCAAAAAAACCATTGACAAAAGCCCCGGGATTCCCAGGATAGTTCGCATTCACTTTAAGGGGATGCCCTGCTCGGACACCGATTTGACCATTCCCCACAGCAAACAACGTTTCTAAATATTCCGGTTTCTGATGAGAGAGTTCTTGTGCCTGCAATAAAAATCGTTTGTCCATCTCTGTTCGTCTCCTCCGCTTTTTTCTTTCAGTTCTATCCTACACTACTAAACACCCAATGCAAAGAATCCGACTTCAGCTGGGAGGGGCATCTACTTTGGTTCTTCTGATAGAGTATGGTACCATGAAACAAACTTGAAAGAAGGCGATTACTTGGATTTATGGCTAACAAATATTCGAATGGAAACAAGCTACATCAAAGAAAATGGCTGGTCCTCTGGCAGCCAAACCAAACGGGCGGCAATTGGGATCAGTGAAGAAAAAATTACCGAGATCCTTCCCATGGATGAATGGAAAGACACGCCAGGAATAACTGTTATCGATGGTCAAGGCCAGTTATTATTACCCGGCTTGATTGAAAAACACTGCCATTTGGATAAAAGCAAATTAGGAACTCCATGGCGTCCTGTCACACCGGCAGCCAACTTAGTAGAACGTTTTGAAACAGAGATTCCTCAATTGGATGCATTGCCTCTTTCGATTAAAGAACGGGCACAACAATTGATCGATTTGGAATTGCCTCATGGTGTCGTGTCCTTTCGCTCCCATATTGATATTGAACCAATGACTGAACTGCGCTATTTTGATGCACTAACTGAATTGCTTGCTGACAAACCATTTGGTACGGAACTTGTTTTGTTCCCGCAACACGGTCTGCTGCGATCAAATGCCGTCGCATTAATCGAAGAAGCATTAGCTACTGGTAAAGCTGCATTCATTGGTGGGGTCGATCCTTATACATTAGATCAAGATTATCAGCAATCATTAAAAACAACCTTTGAGCTGGCAAAAAAAGGCAATGTTGGCATAGACATTCATCTACATGACCGCAAAGAAGCCGGTCGTGCAACGATCAAAGAAATCATTCGGCTGACCAAAGAATATGCTATGGCAGGCAATGTCTTCATCAGCCATGCCTTTGGCTTAAATGATTTTGAAGGAGCTGAACGCACAGAAGTTTTTCAAGCTTTAGCAGATCAGGACATTCATATCGTTTCAAGTATTCCAATCAGTCAGGGAACGATTCCTCCCCTTAAAGAATTACAAAGTTATGGGGTTGCTGTTCACATTGGTTGTGACAATATTTATGATTCTTGGTCATCACTGGGTGACGGCTCCTTGCAAGAAAAGCTCGCTCGTTATTTAGAGATTTTTGGCGTTCAATCACAAGAGGCATTGACCCAGGCATTAGGCTTGGTAACAGATGGCAGAGTGCCATTAGATCAAGAAGGAAATCAACAATGGCCAAAAGTTGGCGATTCTGCTGATTTTCTTTTGACCCCTGTTTCTTCAACGGCTGAATTTGTCGCCCGCAAAGGTCACGTCAGCTGCAGTTTCTTTAAAGGACAACCAATCTACAACGCATAACCAATAATTACTGACAAAAAAGCCGATTTGCTACAGAAATGTAGGAAATCGGTTTTTTACGAATCAATGGTTGCACAAAAAATGATTCGGTCACCTCTCTTTTGCTGATTTCGCTTGACGCTGATCCGATTATTCGGTTTACTTATGATAGCGAATACAAAAAGTGAGGGATTACCATGTATACAGCAAATATGCAACGATATGAACGCATGACATATAACCGTGTCGGAAAATCAGGTTTAAAACTTCCTGCAATTTCCCTTGGTCTATGGCACAACTTCGGTGATACAGATCCAATTGTGAAACAGCGGGAAACGATCCTAGGAGCCTTTGATCTAGGCATTACCCATTTTGATTTGGCCAACAACTATGGTCCCCCTGCAGGATCGGCAGAAAAGAATTTCGGCCGCATTTTAAAAGAAGACTTACAGGCTTATCGGGATGAATTGATTATTTCATCAAAGGCTGGTTACTATATGTGGCCTGGTCCCTATGGTGAATGGGGTTCTAAGAAGAATTTGATTGCCAGCTGTGATCAAAGCCTGCAACGTCTAGGCCTAGATTATGTCGATATTTTTTACCATCATCGCCCAGATCCAGACACACCATTGGCAGAAACGGCTCATGCACTGGACTTGTTAGTACGGCAAGGAAAAGCCCTCTATGTTGGTGTGTCCAATTATTCTGCAGAACAAACAAAAGAAATCGCCAAGATTTTGAAGGACCAAGGAACCCCCTTTATCATCCATCAACCTCGCTACAATATGTTTGATCGTTGGATCGAAGATGGATTAACAGCTGTCTTAGAAGAGGAAGGATTAGGTGCGATCGTCTTTAGCCCTCTGGCACAAGGATTATTGACTGATCGTTATCTGCATGGTATTCCCGAAGACTCTCGAGCGCATCGCTCAGATAGTCCTTTTTTGACAGAAGATCGTGTAGCTCCAACCTTAAATGTAGTCAGACAATTGAATGATATTGCTCAAGAGCGAGGACAAAGTTTGGCAGAAATGGCATTAGCTTGGCTGTTACGTCAAGAGACTGTTGCTAGCGTATTGATTGGTGCTTCTCGTTTGAGTCAACTACAAGCAAATGTCCGGGCTTTGGACCAATTAACTTTTTCTGCTGAAGAACTAAAAAAGATCGATGAAATTTTAGTGCTTTTAAAGAAATAAGCGTTTGATTTGCTCGCTGGCCTTTCCCATGGGGGAACTGCCCCGCATTGAGTAAAATGGCGGAAACTTCATTCCAAACAACAAAGAAATCAAACGACCGCAGTGTGTATTGTCCAGAAGCTATTAATGCTTCGATGCAATAACCCTCGCGGTCGTTTGGTTCTTTTTTGCTACATTTTAGTTGATTGATTCTTTTTGCCAATCAATGGCTAATTGCAGGCAGCCTTTGATGCCACTTTCATTCACTAGTTGCCATGGAACAATGTACTCTTCTACACTTGGAATCGAAATGTAGCCCCCTAGTTCCAACAAAAATTGTTCTCTGATTTTTGACAGCAAGTGGGTCTGATTCATGACACCACCGCCTAAAATAATCTTATCTGGTACAAAGGACAATGTATAATTGACCAATGCTTGCGCTATATAATAGGCTTGCAGCTCCCATACAGGATGATTTTCAAGAAGAGTCTCTCCCTTTTGCCCCGTTCGTGCTTCGATGGAAGGACCGGCAGCCAGCCCTTCAAAGCAATCCTGATGATAAGGGCAAGTGCCGACATATGAATCCTCTGGGTGCCGTTTGATCCGGATATGCCCCATTTCAGGATGAGATTTGCCTTGGAATAACTGGTTATTCACGATTACACCGGCACCGATCCCAGTCCCCACCGTCAGATAAATACAGGTATCGCAGTCTTGAGCAGCCCCTTTTTTTAATTCCCCATAGGCCGCTGCATTGACATCTGTTGTCCAAACCATTGGAATCGGATAGCGTTGTTTTAACGTCCCCAAAAAGTCAAAATTTTGCCATCCCGCTTTAGGTGTTGCCAAAACATGCCCATAGTTGGCTTGCTTGGGGTCCAATCCGATTGGACCAAAGCTGCCGATCCCCATCGCGGCCAGCTCATACCTATCAAAAAATCGGAAAATTTCGGCCAGTGTTTCTGCGGGTTCTCTCGTAGCGATTCGCTGTGAAGCAATAATCTTCCCCTCTTGATCCGCTACTGCACAGTTCATTTTTGTTCCGCCTGCTTCTATGCCTCCATACATCATTGTCTATCCCTACTTTTCTACTCGAATATCGAAATAATCCATTACTAGCTCACAAAACATCATGTTTGCCCAAGAAAACCATTCACGAGTGTAATCCGTTGGATCATTGACATTGATACCCTCATGCATCAAATGCGTTCCTGCATCGATCGCTACCAACTGATCTAAAATTTGGGCTTTTTCTTCTTTGTTTGGTGTCGTCAATCCAGTCATCGCCATCGCGATCGGCCAAACAAAATTATGCGGTGTATGAGATGAGCCGATCCCACTAGCAAATTCGCCTTGATAGTAATAAGGATTTTCGTCACTTAAAAGTGTTTTTCTCGTAGCTAGATAAGTTGGATCTTCCATGGAGCCATAGCCTAGATAAGGTGCAGAAATCAGGTTAGGTACATTGCTGTCGTCCATGACAGAGGCATTGCCTAACCCATCCACTTCATAGGCATAGATCGTTTCGCCAGCTTGATTCGTCGTATACGCATATTTTTCGATCCCCGCTTGGATCTCTTGCTTTAAATCGGCTGCTTCGGCCACTAATTCAGGCACATCTAAAATGTCGGAGAAAATCAGTTCCAAATAACCTAATATCACAACAGCGAACATGTTTGACGGAATCAAATAGCCATAGACACAAGCGTCGTCGCTTGGACGAAATCCTGACCAAGTCATCCCTGTTTTAGCAACTGGGGTTCCTTTGCCGGCGAACTTCAGCGTATCTTCTTGACGTTCTGTTTGGCGCTCAAATTGATATGGTGACTGCGCGTGATCTTGTTCTGTCCGAAAGACGGTTAGGACTTTTTTGACCCCTTCAATAAAGTTTTTATCAAAGTGATCGGTGCGCCCGGTGTTTTTATAAAGTAGATAGGCTAACTGGATCGGATAGCACAATGAATCGATCTCATATTTCCGTTCCCAGATCCAGCCGTTCATTTCGGTTAGATCATCTTGGTGTCCGGCAAAATTTTCTGTTTCATTGAAGGCATTGGCGTAAGGATCGATAGTGATAAACATAAATTGCTTTTTGACTAATCCGGCAATCATATCAGACAGTTCTTGATCATCTTTTGCTAAACACAGGTACGGACGGACTTGAGCGGTTGAATCTCGCAGCCACATTGCAGGAATATCACCTGTCAAAACAAAGGTACTGCCATCTTCTTGCTTCTTGACAGTGGTTAATACGGTATTGGCAAATGCCGCATTAAAGTTTTCCGCCCAATTTGCATGGTCTTCGCCACAAAGCAACGTGATTTTCTCCATAAAACTCTTAATTACTTTCGGTATTTCGCTGTATCCCATCTTCTTTTCCCCTTTTACAAAGAAGAGCCGACAAAAGTAGACAAAGCCGCTGGTTTTTCTGCAACGAGAAGCTTCGGGTAGTTGATGTTCAAGACTGTTCAATCCTCCATCCGATGCCCGATTTGCTAAGAATGAACCAACCTTCGCTGATCTTGAAAATCTGCTGCCAGTCCTTTCGCTTTGTCTACTGATATTTCTCTTCAAACTTTAAATGATTGCAGCACTTTCTAATGCCATGACCCCTGATAATTGGTCAGACAAGAAAACACTAGTTGGAATTTCTGCGACTAACCAGTCTCGGTAAGCTAACAGATGTCCTTCCTTCTGACTATGCTCTAACAAGCGTTCACAGCTGGATGTCACAAATCCTTTGATGGAGGCTATGTCTAAGCCCACTTTTTCTGCTTCTTTGACTAAGAGATTCAAATAACGGTATTCAATGCCTTTGAACAATCCAATGTCACCACCATCTCCTTCATCATTGAAGACCCCATCTTTACCAATAACTTCAAAGGATGTTTTGGCACAAGTGATTGCATCTTTTAAATAAGAAATATCGTCAGTCACATGATAAAATTCTATCAATGCTCCAATATAGACCCCTTGGTTGTAAGTAAATTGCCACTGCACATCGATTTTGCCATCGCCGTTACGATTGATACCATCTTCTACGAATTGTGTGTCCGGCTGTACCAAATATTTTTTCATCCATTCTAGTGTCTGTTGGCTTGTAGTCAGATAGCGTTCATTGGCTTCAACTTGATACAGACGTAATGCTAGAATAATAATTGGTGCATTTACAGGTGTATTCTTATAGTCAAGCTGCGTGCGTTTCCAAGCAAATCCGCCATTCATATGATCATTCCAAGCAGTATCAAAAATATCCAGACATACTTCTCGGGCGTCAGCTAGGTATTCTTTTTTCTTAGTCAATTCATACAAACGTAATCCAGCTAATGCGTTCCACAACATGTCATCATAAAATTCATGCAGCAATGTGTTATGGTTTCTTGCTTTATTGTAATGATAGGTTTCTTCTGCTTGCTGCAAGTAAGCCGTATCGTTGGTCCGCAGATAAGCATCAATGCGTACATCCACTAAATGCGCGATCCACCAGTAATTGAAGGTTTCATTTTCTTTCTCATCCCGCAATGGATAAACGTTGTTCATAAATTGTTCTTTGGAAGCTGCTTGATAGAAATAATCGATACTTGTTTGTGCAAGATCGGCATACTTGTTAAAATCGGTCATTCTCCTGATCCTTCTTTCAATATTTTGTCACCTTGTTGTTGAGCATTTTCTAGTGCTTTTTGCGGCGTTGTTTTTCCAGAAAAGACATTTTCTAATTGTGGAATAAGGGCTAGTTTTTCGACATCGGAATACCCCATAACAGTTGGTCGAATTTTAGCAAAATCCATGGTTTCCACAAAAGCTTTGTACTTCTCATTTTCAGTAAAGTAGGTATTTTGCGCTGCTTCGATATTTGCTGGTAGCCAAGTGGAAATTTTTGCAAACTCGACACCGATATCTGGGTTGGTCGTCCACCATTTAATAAAGTCCCAAGCAGCTTCTTGGTTTTTGGCCGTTTTGGGAATCACTAAACCAAAGCCACCCGTCAACGCCCCTTTGTCCCCATTTGGTCCAGTTACTGGAGGGACGACCCCATAATCCAAGCCATCCACTTTATCATAATCTGCTAATGCCCAAGGTCCGTTATAGGCCATCGCAACTTTACCAGCTGCAAATGCATCAGATCCATCATTAAATCCTTGTTGATAGACCTTCGCTTGATTCATTAATTGATCCCAGAAATCAAGAACGGTCATTCCTGCCTCAGAATTAAAAGCAGTGGCAGTATTATCAGCGTTCAGCATGGTTCCGCCAGCTTGCTGCAACCACATATTGAACAATCCAACGTCATCAAGAGAAAAACCAGCTTGCACTAACGTTTTTCCATCCCATTTTGTTGTTTTCTTCGCAACATCCAACAACTCATCCCAAGTCTTTGGTGGTTCTACTCCAGCTTCTTTCAGTAATGTTTTGTTATAAAAGAGAGAGCGGTTGTCTACTAAAAGTGGGATTCCATATTGTTTATTGTCGTATTGCATTTCTTTGACAGTTTCTTCATAAAAATCGCCCATATCTACATTGTCTTTTTTGATCAAATCATCTAGATCCAATAAGGCATTTTTTTTGGCATACATCGCTGTATTGACGCGATCCCACAAGATAACATCTGGAATTTCGCCACCCGCCATTCCGGTCAGCAGCTTTTCTTCAACGTTGTCTTGAACTTTATAGGTTACCTCGTATTTGTCTTGGCTATCATTGTATTGTTCGATCAATTGATTGAGCTGATCGACTTGGTCACCACTCCAAGAACCCCAAAAAGTGATTTTCTGCTTTCCGCCAGCTCCATCATTGCTTGCCTGATCATTGCCTCCACCACATGCACCTAACACTGTCATCGTTGCTACTAACAGCAATCCTTTGATTATGTTTTTCATCACATTCACTCCTTCGTTTTATTTGATACCGGCATCTGCCATGCCTTGTACATAATTTCGTTGTGCAAAAATGAATAGAACTAAAACAGGTAGTGTTGCCAAAATCGTTCCTGCCATCAATGGACCATAATTTGTATTGTAGTTGTATTGGAAAGCTGCCAGTCCAACTTGGACCGTTTTCATCTCATCTGCATTCAAGACAATCATCGGCCACATAAAGGCATTCCAGCCTGCTTGAAAAGTCATAATACCTAGCGTTGTCAAAGCAGGTTTTGCTAGCGGAAAATAAACATTCCAGAAAATCTTGAACTCACTTGCACCATCGATTCGAGCACTTTCTCCGAGTTCTTTTGGTAATTGTTCGAAGAATTGTTTCATAAAGAAAATCGAGAACGCTCCTGCTGCTCCGGGAAGCAGGATTGCCCAATAGGAATTGATCAATCCTAACCCACCAGTACCAGTTAGATCATTCCCTCCAGCCAACGGGAATCCGCGAAGCACAATAAAGGTTGGAATCATTGTGACAATACTTGGAACCATCATTGAAGCTAGAAAAACGAGAAAGATTGGTTTCTTCCCTTTGAATTTCAGCTGACCAAAAGAATAACCAGCTAATGAACCAAAAAATAAATTTGTCGCTACACCCCCAAGTGCTAATATCAATGAATTTTTTAAATAGTTTAAGAAAGGCATCGTTTCAAAAACTTCTTTATAATGATCCCAAGTAAAGTGGCTTGGAATGATTTGCATCGATCCGCTGAGAATCTCGCTATCGGATTTAAAGGATGTCGACAAGGTCCAGATAAACGGCAGAACCGTTGTCAAACTGATCAGAATCACCAAGCAATACCAGATGAATGACTGCATATGTTTTGTTTTAGCCATCGTTTTTTCTCCTTTAGTTTGTTTCTGTATTGGTCAAACGCATATTCACCAGTGAAAAAATGAAAATGATCATGAACAAGATAAATGACAGCGCAGAAGCATACCCCATTTCTAGTCCACCAAATCCTTTATTATAAATATAGTAAACAAGGGTGATTGTGGAATTTCCAGGTCCGCCTTTTGTCAGCATATAGGCTTGGTCAAATACTTGGAAAGCGCCGATGATCAATTGTGTGCTAACTAAGAATGTTGTTTTGGATAATTGGGGCCAAGTGATACTCTTAAATTTTTGCCACGCATTTGCGCCTTCAATATCTGCTGCTTCATAAAGAGCAGGATTGATCCCTTGTAAACCCGCCAAGAAAATCATCATGTTTCCGCCAAAACTCATCCAGACACTCATAATGACGATTGCAGTCATCGCCCAATTGGAACTATACAGCCAAGCTGGACCATTGATTCCAATCAAACCAAGCAACTGATTGAGCAAACCATACTGTGGATTTAAGAGCCAATACCAAATGGTTGCTGTAGCCACCGATGAACATAAGACTGGCAAGTAAAAAAATGTTCGGAAAAGACTGGTGGTCTTCATTTTGCGATTCAGCAACATGGCGGCTGCTAGAGAGACGACTAATCCCAATGGCACATACAGTAAGGTGTAGACGATAGTGTTCTTTAATGAAATAAAGAAAAATTCATCTTGAAAGATACGCGTGAAATTCTTTAAACCGATCCAATTGGGGCTTTCAATGATCGTATAATCGGTAAAACTATAGAAAAGTGCCATCACTATCGGGATAATTGCAAAAACAACTAGTAGAAGAACAGGAACCAGAATAAATACATAGGCAATGTTTTGCTGTTCATTGATCCCTCTCTTTTTCTTTCCTAACTCCATTTATTAACCCCCTTATTAAATATAATATAAAACTATTTAATATATTAAATATCTTTACAAGCGAATTATATAGAATTAAAAAGGATATGTCAACGGTTTCATAAAAAGTTTTTTTGATTAAACTGCTTGCTTTATTAATATAATATATTTAATATATACATAAATAGTTCTTTTATTTTTTGAGAAATGGAGGCGCATGCATGAGTAAACCTTTGTACCAAACGATTTATGAAGATTTGAAACATCAAATCGAAACAGGCACGGTCGCAATCAATGACACACTGCCTACTGAAAAAGAATTATCAACTACCTATAGTGTTAGTACGATCACGGTCAAAAAAGCACTGGATCTGTTAAAAGAGGATGGCTACATTGTCAGAAAGCCTCGAAAAGGTTCTGTCGTTGTCACAAATAAGAAGGCAGACATTGTTCCGAACAAACTCATTTTCGGATTGATCATCACCAACTTTACAGACTTTTTTGGCGCTCAAATACTGCGAACAGTTCTAGAAACAAATGCTGAAGAAATCAATTTCATCGTCAAGATCAGTTATGGTGATCCTGATCGCGAAAATGAGTTGATCCAAGAATTGATTGAAATGGGCATTCAGGGTTTGATCCTACTGCCGACATCATCAGAATATACCTCGCCAAAAATCTTAGAATTGATTTCTAAAAATTTCCCGATCGTTGTAATTGATCGTCTGATGGCAAATTTGCCGATCTGCAGTGTGCAAACGGATAGCTTTGCTGCTGCAAAAGAATTGACAAATTATCTCTTTGCCAAACACCATGACAAGATTGGCTTGATTACTTCCGATAGCAGTGTTTCAACGATTGATGAACGAGTCAATGGTTTTCTCTCTGCGCATGTGGATGCCAACCGGGCTGTCAGCCAAAAGCAGATCTTGTCGAGGATCGACTCTGTGGTCCCCAGTTCTTCTCGCAAGATCGAAGATGATGTGGCACTTATCGTAGCCTTTCTTCAAAAGAACCCAGAGATCACAGCTCTTTTTACCACAGAATACAATATTGCTTTACTTGCCAAGAGTGCGATCGAACAATTGGGAAAGCAAGTCCCACATGACTTTTCAGTTGTTTGCTTTGACCATCCTACCGTCAACATTTTTGACTTGAATGCTTTTATTTTCACTCATATCGAGCAAGACCAAACAGCCATCGGCAAGCATGCCATTGATCTTTTACTGACAAAAATTGCTCATCCTGATACGATTGAAAAGATCAACCTCGGCTATCGGTTGATTGAAGGAGATTCCGTTATTTCTAGATGATCGTCTGATCCTCTATCGAAGCAGTACATTAGCGATCCAACTACAAATAGACAAAAAAACACACCTCCGTTCTGACTCGCTGAACGAGTCAGAACAGAGGTGTGTTTATTGGGATAGCTGTCATTCTTTAAACTAGACAGTCCTCCTTTTAGTTATTCTCGATGACTGCGACTTCTTTTCTTGTAGGCATCCCCGTTTGGGCACCTAATTTTTGAACAGAAAGTCCTGCACCAAGATTCGCTAAAACGACCGCTTCTTTAAACGGCACCCCATCACTTAATGCAGCCGCTAAGATACCATTGAAGGTATCTCCTGCACCGGTAGTATCAACGACGGTCACTTTCTTTGATGCCACGGTCACGATTTTACCGGAATCAACGAAACTTACCCCTTGACTGCCTCGTGTCACTACCAATTTGGTAGCGTGCGTTTGCTGCCAAGCTAGAATCGTTGCTTCGATTTCAGGTTCAGGGATCAATTCTTTACCGATCAATGCGGCAAATTCCGTCTCATTTGGCGTTAAGATATCGACATAAGGCAGTAATTCCCCTACGATATCATGATAAGGTGCGGGATTCAGTAGTGTTGTCACGCCATTTTCCTTTGCGAGCTGTAACGCATACCGAAGCGTATCTACCGGAATCTCAATTTGTACCAGCAAAACATCGCTTTCTATGATTTTATCAGCTATTTGATCTACATATTCACGATCTACCAGTCCATTGGCACCGGAGATTACAGTGATGCAATTATCTTGCGGTAATTTAAAAATACTTGCGATACCAGTAAAGATATTTTTTTCTTGTGCAACTGACTGAACATCCAGTTGCTCTTCACTTAAGTGTCGATAGACTTTTTCCCCAAACGTATCTTGTCCAATTTTTCCTAAGAATGTCGTTGCTCCGCCAAAACGGGCGGCTGCAACTGCTTGGTTGGCCCCTTTCCCGCCGACAAAATAATCAATTTGATCTCCTATGATCGTTTCGCCAATTTTTGGCATTCGCCCAGTCGTGATAACAATATCCATATTCACACTGCCCAAAACTGCTATTTTACCCACTAAATCACCTATTTCTTTTGTATATATAGAACGGGCCAAACGCTTCGCGACCCGTAACAGAAGTTGTCTCTATCAAAGAAAAACCGGTTTTCTCAAATAAGTGCTGCATCGGCTTATTCGTATGGTTGGTCAGAGAATAAATGGCATCCCCTGCTTTACAAAAGTCTCTTAGACAAGTTTTCACCCAAGCCGAGCCCAACCCATTCCCCATTTCTGATGCTTTTGTCACGAGCCTTTGGATACATTTTGTATGTTCATTATACCCATGACTCTCTTCGTGCGCCAAAAATTCTGGACTAAGGGTTCCTGCACTAACGATTTCTCCTGATTCATTTTTATGAATCAGTAATTGTTTTTTACAGATATCTGTTTTGACGATCTCCTTATCAGGGTATCTGCTTGTCCATTGGCAGATCCCCTGTGTCTCCATATTTTTTTTTGCATCAACAAACAACTGCCAAATTTCATCCAGTTCTTCATGGCATGCATATATTAACTTATCCATCAAATCAATAAGGCAGTAACAACAGCGACAAGACAACTACTAGGATAATTCCTATGATCGTAGGAACACTGGTCCGTTTCAGCAAACGAACCGGACTCACACCAATCGATGACGAAACGATCATGACAACTGCTGCAACTGGTGAAATCGTCCGCGCTAAGTTAGCAATCATTTGCATTGGCAGCGCAATCAAGATACCATCAATACCGGCTTTTTGGGCAATATTGGGAATCAGCTCGATCACAGCATAGAACATGGCTAATCCACCACCACTCAAAATACCAAATAACGCTGTCGCGCCACTGAAAATCAATGTGGTTAGAACACCGGCAGATTGAGAGTTTTCAACCGCACTCATCAAAGAATCGATCACGCCTAGACTTTGAATCGCTGTGGTGAATAAGGAACCCCCGACTACTAACATAACGACTTGGCTGAAACCTTGTCCCATTCCTTTGAACAATTCGACTGCACTTTCTTGGGCAATCTTAAATGATTTCTTACGGAACCCTTCAATGATCAATGCTACGAAGAATGAGATCATTGTCAAAACAAAAATGTCCATCGTCACATTTTCTCTAAAAATACCAATAATTCCAACGATAATGATCAAGACTAAAGGTAATAATGGCAAAATGGCATAAAATGTCGGGACAACTTTTTCATCCGCCGCACTTTCAACTTCTTTCATCTCGACAAACGCTTCTGAACCTTCCTTTTTATCGCAATACGTTTGCCAGAAGTAGTGGACAACAGCTAAAATAAGTAAGGTTGGGATCGAGACCTTCGCATGATACAGCACATAAGTCAGAATGTTGTAATCCAACGTTTGTGCAGCAATCACATTGTCTGCTCCTAATGGTGTTGGCATGATCGTTGCGGTCATTGCAATGACCCCTGCTGCTGTCATTGATGAAATTCCAATACCTTGTAAGAGCGGATACAAAATAGCCATTAAAATAATTGCTAAACTAGAGGCACTTGGAACAACTAGAGACATTAAATTTCCTAACAGGAAAACAATCGGTATAAACAACGCTTTGGATTTGATTTTGGTCATTGGCTTGACTAAGATATTGACCGCTTTTTGATTGGCACCAATCAAATTCATATAGCCGGAATAGCCAAATAAAATCATGATCACTAATCCTGCTGAGCTAACTTGTGAGATGATCGTGTCTTTCAGTTTCAGAAAAATATCAAAGAAAGCCAGACCAGTTCCTTCTCCTTCAGGATAGAGAGGATTTCCCAATGCCACCGACGCACCTAATAAGACAATCGCACCGATAATCAAAATAAGCGCTGGATTATAACTCTTAATAATAAAATAACCAACGATACCTAAAACAACTAATACTAAAATTGCTTCAATCATTTTTTCCCCTCCTATTTACACTGACTGATTGCATGTAAAAACCATTCCTTGAATTTATTCTCATCGACATCGACACAGACACGGCAATTCTTTTCTTTGCCAAGTTTATTGTTCAGATCGATGATCGTAGCGCCAGAAGTATACTCCCCTTTTGTTTCTACTGCGACAAAGGTTTCTTTGATCTCAAACATTTCCGGACAAAGAACGTAAGCTAAAGCACAGCTGTCGTACATTTTTAATCCGGTACCAAAACTTCCACCTCGATATTTCTTGAAAAGGTGGTACATCATATCTCCAGTTTGATTCATGTCTTTGATTTTTTCGCTGTCTTCAGGATAAACCAGTGCTTTCAACCCGACATCTAATGGTGCGACTGTTAGCGAAAGACCGCTTTCAAAAACGATTTTGGCTGCTTCCGGATCAATCGCGATATTGAACTCTGACAAAATACCAAAGTTTCCTCTGCCTAGCGCACCACCCATTAAAACCAATTCTTCAATTCTTTCTTTGACTTCAGGATGCGTTTTAAGAAGAAGTGCAATATTAGTCAGTGGTCCGATTGCGATAATCGTCATCTTTTCTGCAGAAGCCATCAATGTGCGATGCATGGCTTCAACGGCACTCTCTTCCAATAAACAACTGCGATTTGGTGTTGGAAACTCGTACCCTGCCATTCCTGTTACACCATGAACATCGCTGGCATCTTTTACTTCACGAAGCAAAGGTCCAGCTGCGCCTTGGGCCACAGGAATTTTCAAGTTCCAAAAAGTCAGCAACTTCAACATATTTTCCGTCACATAATTGATCCCTACGTTTCCAGCAACTGTCGTGATTAATTTCACGTCTAACTGATCACTGAACAAGCCAATTCCTAATGCTACTGCATCGTCAATTCCCGGATCCGTATCAATAATTACTGCTTTGTTCATAAGTAAACCCCTTTCGTTTTTGATAAAACGTTTTATCAATTGGCTAAAAATAAAAACGTTTGATAAAACGTTTTATCATTTGTTCTCCCAAAGAATACCACTTATGTAAAGCGCTGTCAATAACGAATACAAAAAAGCTTTCCATAAATTTGCGCTGAATTCTAACCTAGACAATCGTTGTGTTGATCAGTTAAACAGCTACCTCCTGATATAAACACAACGATTACCTTTTTCATTCTATCTTTGATTCCAACCGTTTGCCAACGCTTTTTTTTCGTACGATTTTTGGCGTCAATTGAAGATAACGCGGCGCTTGTTCTTTCATCGCTGATAATAAAGAGGTAACTGCTTTTTCTCCCAGAACTGTCACATCTTGTTCGACAGAAGTAAGTGGTACTTCTAATAAATCATTTAAAATCAAATTATCATAGCCAACGATGGACATTTGTTCTGGAATATTGATTCCTAACTCCTTGGCTCTTTTCATGATCCCTAAAGCAATCAAATCATTTCCCGCCACGATACCGGTGATTGCTTGATTGTTCAAAAGCTGGTCTGCTTTGTCATAAGCATCTTCAAACTGAAATTTTGTGACCACCCGCCAGCTTTCTTGCTGGGGCAGCTGCGCTTCTTTCAGAGCATCCAGATATCCTTGGTAGCGATAAATACAGTTGATATTTTTATCGGGGTTCATCATAATACCAATGTTTTGATGGCCATTATTGATCAATTCCATGGTCGCAAGATAGCCGCCTTGTCGATTATTATAAAACACTTGTCCAACCGGAAAATTATCCAACCCTCGATCAACCAGCACCAATGGCACAGAAATACTGCTTAAAAACTCTTTCAACTCTTCTTCGTAAGTATAAGATTCACTCGAAAGGGCTAGTAACAGTCCATCCACATTACGATCGATCAATAATTGAATCAATTCTTTCTCTGCCGCAAAGTGATCATCTGAATTGACTAAAATCAAAAGGTAACCAATTTTTCGCAACTGGTCTTCCAGTACTTTTGCTAATTGTGCAAAGAAAGGATTATTGATGTCTGGTATGACCAATCCGATCGTATTTGTTTTGTTTAGCACTAAACTTTTTGCCGCAATATTAGGCGAATAATTATTTTCCTTCGCTAATTGTTTGATCAAGCGTTTTTTCTTTTCCGAGATGCGAATCGGTTTGTCATTTAAGACTTGTGAGACAGCAGCGATCGAGACGCCTACTTCTTCAGCGATATCTTTCAAGCGGATCTTCACTCTTCTTCTCCTCGCTTTCCTGTTTTATTCTACGCCAGTCCTTAAGGTTCGTCTTTTATTCTACGCCAGTCCTTAAGGTTCGTCCTTTCTCTATTCTATCATAGCTCTGTTTATGTAAGACATTCAGAGTCAAACGATTGGCTATTTTTTCTGACATGAGTATTTGGAATTCGCCTACGTAAAGAGCGCCTATTGCGTTTTTAAAATACAGCACCCATGAAACATAACAATGACCGGACGTTCTTTTGGGTTTCGAGAAGTCCGGTCCTGTTCTTTTACACGTTTCCTTAGTTTAATCATACTTAGCGTGAGTGATCTTGGTTCTAACTAAATATTAAATCGAACCCAATCGGCAAAAAGCTCGGGCCAACGAACCACCGATTCTTCAATGGCGTGTTCGCCACCACTGGCCGTTTCTTTGGTTCCGAGACTTAGACCATGCCCACCTCTAGGAAAAATGTGTAATTCATAAGGAATGTCAAACTTACGCAGTTGTTTTGCAAACAAGAGACTGTTTTCTGCCGGTACCAGACCATCTTCTAATGTGTGCCATAAAAATGTTGGTGGTGTGTTGCGACTTACTTGCTTTTCAAGGGAAAGCTGCGCCTTTTGTTCTTCATAACGGTTTCCTAAAAGAGCACGGAAAGACCCTTCATGAGCAAATTCACCGCTTGAAAGAACCGGATAACTTAGCAACAACCCATTTGGGCGCCATTCGTGATTGGCTCCTGACAATGTTTCTGTTAAAAAGTCTTCTTGCCAAAATACGCCCAAACTTGCTGCTAAATGCCCACCAGCCGAAAAGCCTGCGACAATGATTTTCTCCGGATCAACGTGCCACTGTGAATGATTTTGGCGAATCAATTGAACGCTCGCAGCAAGCTCTTGCAATGCTAATGGGTACACATGGGGCTTGATACTATAGTGGAGAACAAATGCCTGAAACCCAAAACTCATCATCTTGATTGCTATGGGTTCAGCCTCACGGTCTGATAAAAACTCATAGCCTCCGCCAGGACAAATAATGATTGCCGGTCGCAACCGATCCTGCTCCATCTCTTCAGAGTTGTCAATCACATAGGTAGTAAGCGTTGCTTCACTTTTAGAAAACGGTTGGATCACTTCATGGATCATAGTAATTGCCTCATTTCATGATAATTTTGCTAACAACTGGTTCTTTGATTTGTAGATGAGTATACTAGATTTTTAGACCAGCTGTAGTTACTTGTCAAGTCAAGGAACGATCGATGGCGAATTTCTCTTGGTTTTTTCAAAGGGGTTGCCGACAATTTGAGAATAGGTATCCCAGATCGAAAGTCCTTTGCCCCTTCATTCCAGGCTCCTTCAATCTGGTACTCGGCAGCAATCGCCCCATGAAAATCCCGAGGAAAAAGAATCCCATTTGCTGTAAGACCTGTTCATAATCCTTCCCAGCAATCACAATAAAACGATTACATATGATCGTATCATATTTTCAATCATACATAACAGATTTTTGTTTTTTTCATAAAAAAAACTGTGGCATAAGTTGAACAAATAATTACCCGATCAGAAGGGTCGCCTCCTGACGAAAATGGTCGATTTGCCTCAAAAAGCCATAACTTGCTGACTTCTCTGGTAGCAATTAGGTAGTTATCTGTTTCGGCTTATGTCACAGCCTATTTCATTAAATCAAGTAATCATTCAAACGAGATTTCACGTATTCAATGTGGCTAGATTCCAGCTCCACTTGATCATGTGCCAATGCGTAATCCGTTAAGCTTTCAAGATCCTCCTGATCTGCCACGATCTTTGCGCCGATCCCTACGTTAAATGAGGCATAGCGTTTTTCCTTCAATTCATCTAAGAAACGATCTTCTTTGATTTTTGCTGCGGCTTTCAATGCTCGTGCATAGGTATCCATCCCAGCAATATGTGCCAATAGCAAGTCTTCCATTTCAAAAGATGAACGACGGACTTTGGAGTCAAAATTGATCCCGCCTGGTGCGATACCGCCATTTTCCAATACTTCGTATAATGCCAGCGTTGAGTCAAAAACATTCGTTGGAAATTCATCGGTGTCCCATCCTAGAAGCATATCTCCTTGGTTAGCATCTAAAGATCCTAATGCATTATAGCTACGAGCAACAGCAATTTCATGTTCAAACGTGTGCCCAGCTAAAGTTGCATGATTGGCTTCAAGATTCAACTTGAAGTCGCCTTCTAAGCCATAATGTTGGATAAAGGCCATCGTCGTTGCGGCATCAAAGTCATATTGATGTTTCGACGGTTCTTTTGGTTTAGGTTCTAATAGAAATTGCGGTTTGTGACCAATTTTTTCTCCATAAGCAATTGCCATTTTAAATAGGCGGGCAATATTGTCTTGTTCGAATTTCATATCTGTGTTCAATAACGTTTCGTACCCTTCACGACCACCCCAAAAGACGTAGTTTTCGCCGCCTAGTTTTTTAGAGATATCTAACCCTTTTTTGACTTGGGCAGCTGCATAGGCATAGACTTCTGCATTGTTCGTTGAAGCAGCACCGTTGTTAAATCGTGGGTGAGAAAACATATTGGCTGTGTTCCATAACAATTTGATGCCTGTTTGATCCATCTTTTCTTTGATCAGGTCTGTGATCACATCTAAATTTTGGAAGAACTCCTCTAAAGTTTCACCAGCAGGTGCTACATCAACATCATGGAAACAGAAGAATTCAGCGCCTAGCTTCTCGCAAATTTCAAAGAATGCTTCTACTCGATTTTTCGCGGTTTCCATTTCCGTTTCACCGAACCAAGTGCGCTGATTGACCGGTGCTCCGAAAGGATCTGAACCATCTTGTGTCATAGTATGCCAGTAGGCAATCGCAAACCGTAAATGGTCTTTCATTTTCTTGCCTAGGACTACTTCTTCTGCATCATAATGCCGAAAAGCAAACATATTGGCCGTTTCTGGACCTTCATACTTGATTTTATCAATCGTTGGAAAATAATTCATTTTGGTTCCTCCATTTTTAGTTTTTTAACATAACAAACTAACTTACTTCTAAAATAAGTTACATGAAACCTTTAGTAGTGGCGATTCTTTCGTTGATTACTCTGACTGCAATGCTGCCAATTCGCGACAAAGAGGTGCTGTTTGTTGATACACTTTATGATAAACAGAATAGATCCGTTGATACTCCGTTACATTTTCTGCGATTGGCTGGATTACTGACCCATACTTTACAAAAGCCTTCACACAAGCCGCTTCGTCAGGATAAAGTCCGCTTCCGATTGCCGCTAACATCGCGGCCCCCATGCCGGGACCTTGCTCTGTGGATAATGTTGTGATCTCTGCAGCAAAAATATCCGCCTGCATCTGAAGCCACTCTTTGTTTTTCGCACCCCCACCAACAGAAACGATTTTGCTAAATTTCCGTTTTGCTTCTTCTTCCATGATCAGTTGAGAGTCTTTCAGAGAAAAAGTGATGCCTTCCAAGACCGCTCGGCTGAAATGCCGACGTCGGTGATGGGTATCGATCCCTATGAAGCTTCCTCTGACAGTGCTGTCCGTATAAGGAGTTCGTTCACCAACAATATAAGGGGTGAACAGCAGGCCATCTGCTCCGGGAGAAACCTCCCCAATATCTGCTAGCAATTCGGAGAAGTCTACTCCTTCTGCGAATGTATCTCGGTACCAACTTAGTGAGTTACCGGCAGCTAGTGTGACACCCATCGAGTATTGTTTTTTTGCCACTGCATGATTGAAAACATGCAATTTCCCTTGGTAATCAACCTTCTGCGCTTCAAAAGATAAGAATACACCGCTAGTACCGATCGATACCATCCCAATGCCTTCGTCAATAATCCCAGATCCTAGCGCGGCACATGCGTTATCGGCGCCGCCAGCAAAGATTTTGACTTCTTTTTCAAAGCCAAATTCTGTTTGTAAATCAGGGACCAGTGTCCCGACTTCAGCTGCTGATTCAAAAAGTGTCGGTAAGATTTCTTCTGGAATAGCAAACTTGTTGAGGATTTCTGCAGACCAACAGCTCTTCTCACTGTCCAGTAGTAATGTCCCAGCTGCATCCGAATAATCCATTGAATAGGTACCTGATAGCCACAATGCTAAGAAATCTTTCGGCAGCATCAAGTGCTGGACCTTCTGCCAGTTCTCAGGCTCATGTTCTTGAACCCAACAAATTTTAGGTAATGTGAATCCTTCTAGTGCAATGTTCTTTGTGATTGAAAGAATCTCTGGCATCTCTTCCATGATTCGCTGACATTGCTTCGTCGTCCGAACATCGTTCCACAAAATTGCTGGTCGAATGACCTTGTTTTGTTCGTCTAGCAAGACTAAACTGTGCATTTGTCCTGAAAAGCTGATGCCGATCAATTCTTTGCGCAACTCAGGCACTTTATCGATCAACGCTTTAATGACTGCATGAGCCGCTTGACGCCAATGATTAGGATCTTGCTCACTGAATCCAGGTCGGGGGGACGACAATGGATAGTCTGCACTAGCAGTGTCAATCAGATTCCCTGAGTGATCAAAAACCAATCCTTTCAAAGAACTCGTTCCTAGATCCAGTCCTAGTAAATAAGCCATATTCTTCTCCTTTGCTACTGATGAAATTCTTATTTGTTATGGTTTACAAAATATTGCTTTTAGGTTAATTTGCTTAAAAAACTAACTAATTGGATAGTAAACGACCCATCCATTTTTGTCAAGCGCTTTCAACAGTTATTTGAGACTTTTTTAAGCACCTAACTGAGGAATATCTCCTTTTACAGATAAACTTGCACTTTATTAATTTGCACGGTAAACTAACATTACTATAGACGAAGAAGGAGATACTATGATTATTAACAAAATGGGCATCCGAGAGCAGAATGAAGCTGCCGTCCTGAAAACCATCATTGATAACGAACATATTTCTAGAGCTGAAGTTTCCAACTTAACGAATCTTAACAAAGCCTCTGTTTCGCAAATAATGAAAAAATTGATTGAAACCGATTTTGTCAAAGAAGTAGGAATTGGTGATTCCACATCGATTGGCGGACGCAAACCTATCCAGCTTCAGTTCAATCATCAAAGCAGCTTAGCGATTACGTTTGATATTGGTTATAATTATGTCAATGGCATGCTATCTTATATCAATGGTCAACGAATAGCCATTTTGGAAAAACAAGATATCTTGATTACAAAAGACAACGTATTCACCACGATTGATTCGATAATGGCTGAATTTACCCCCAAGATGCCTCCTACTACCCATGGATTGGTTGGTATTTGTTTAGCGATCCACGGTATCGTTAATCAGGAGAACATCACTTTTACGCCCTATTATGATCTGGAACACATTGATTTGGTCTCTCCTCTTAGTCAGAAATACCATACCGCAGTCTATATCGAAAATGAAGCAAATTTGACTGCATTAGGAGAGTATTGCTTTTCGTCTGATTCAACTAATCTGCTCAGTGTCAGTATTCATAGCGGCATCGGTGTCGGCATCATTGTAAATGGACGTTTACAGACAGGAACTCACGGAACAGCTGGAGAAGTGGGTCATTCTACATTGTTCCCTCATGGAAACCTTTGTCCTTGTGGAAATCGCGGGTGTTTAGAGCAATACGCTTCTAATAAAGTTTTATTCGATACCTACAGTCACTATACAAAAAAAGAGCTTGTCAATTCAGATATTTTTGCAAAGGCTATTCGTTCTGGCGAGAAATCAGCGCTTGAACTAGCACAACAAAATGTCGAATTTTTGAGTATCGGCTTAAATAATGTCATTACATTTTTCGATCCTGAAGAGGTTTATATCAACAGCTCTGTCTATCGCAAAATCCCTCAATTGACCAAAGACCTGCAACAAAAATTAACCAGTCAGTTCACTCAGAATACGAAAATCAAAAACAGTCGTTTGGGCGAACAGGCACCTCTGTTCGGTGGTAATGTTCTGATTGCCAAGAACTTCTTAAACATTGAAGATCTGCGCTTTCCAACGATTGATTTCCTTTAATCCATAAAAATTTTTTTCTGATACAGAAAATCCACTCATTCATTTAGCCACCGTATAACTTCAATAAGTGGCAACACAACAAATGGACTGGGACATAAGTTTGGGTAGCTGACTGTCGCTGCGCTGCAGGAGTACTCTGTGCTCCTGCACAATTTCATACGTGTTCTCCTGTCAGATACTTTGGTTCTCATTCTTTATTTGTCCTTATATCATACAGTGCCAGCAAGACAATATTGAAAACCCCTCATCAATCCCTTCTCCCGGCGGCTTATCCTTTTATGTCTCCTGCAGTGATCCCGCCAACGATATATTTCGACTGCAATCATTTACTCCTATTCAAAATCAAAAGGTCTCTTCCCCTTCTAAAAAAGGAATAGACCTATAAAGTCAGAATTGCTTGAATTTTCCCCATTGCTTTTGATCATTACTCATCTTGGTTCTTTAGTTTTGTCTTTTTTAGTCTTGCCCTTATTGGAAGGCTTGATTTTCCTTCTGATACAAAAAGACCGAATAGCGTTAACGTCACGCCTAGTAGTTTCACTAAACTGATCCCTTCTCCTAGGATAAGAAAAGAAGCAAATAATGTCGTCACAGGAACCAAATAAATATAGAGGCCAGCCATAACAGCACCTAGCTGTTCGACGGTGTAATTCCATAGAACGAAGCACAACGCGGAAGCCCCCAGTCCAAGAAACAGCAGATAAAGCAGATTGTCCGTTTGAAGCAATTTATCTAACGAAAGGGAACTTTTCGTCAAAAAGAACAGCGGCATAATAAATAGAATGCCATATAGGAAGATCATTTTCGTCGTGTCGATCACGGAATGTCCCCAACTAGCGATCTTTTTGACCAACAGTGAATAGACCATCCACATCAGGGCGGCTGCTATAGCTAAAAAGTCGCCAAAGGGATGAAACGAAAGATTCCCTGCAAAGCTGATCAGAAAAATACCACAAAAAGAAAGCAAAAAACCAATAAAGAATGTTCCCTTTAATTTCGTTCGATAAATGAGAGCAGAGGCTAAGCCAATGAAGAGTGGAGAAATGGAAACAATCACCGCAACATTCGATGTACTTGTATAACTTAAAGCTATGTTCTCTAAAAAGAAATAAAAACAAACGCCAGATATTCCTGCTGCCATCAAATAAAGATGTTGACGAAAGTGATAGTGTATCCTGCTAAATTTGGATAACACACTCAACGCCACTAGTCCGATGATAAATCGTAAAAATAATATCGCCGTGGGTGAAAAATCAATCAGCAGCAGTTTTGTGGCAATAAAAGTCGTTGACCAGAAGAAAACCGTGATCAAGGCAGTGACATGGGGATTCTTAAATAAATGATTCATTCTGTACTCCTTAAATACATTTTTTGATATTGTTTTGGTGTCAGCCCAATAAAGCTTTTGAATACATTGGAGAAATGACTTTGATCGGAGAAATTCGTCATCAACGCCACTTCTGATAAGGACTGCTGTTTTGCCAGTAATTTCTTTGCTTCATCGATTCGGATCGATAACAGATACCGATAAGGTGTCATGCCATAGTTTTTTGTAAATTGATGAATGAAAGAACTTTTTTTCAAATTCGTCAACGCAACGAGATTCTCTAAACGAATGTCTTCTGTATAATTTTTTTGTAAATGATGGCAAACATTTTCTAACAGGACATTTTCAACGGGTTCATTCTGATAACCTTCTGCTGTATAGGCAAGTAAGTTTTCAATAAGCAAATACATCAATTCCTCTCGATATAGAGGTGATTTCTTTGAAAGAATCGCTTGGTACAATTCTTCGACTAGTTCTCCTGTGCTATTGTTTCGCAGGATGACTTGACTAAAATAAGGCAGATCCTTTTTGCCGGTAATTTCTTTTACCACTTGTGTCATTGCTTGCTTGGAAATGTTGAGGGCGTGGTAGGTAATTTCTTGGTTCTCCAGACTTTGGCAGCTATGAGGCTGATAGGGATTGAATAAATTCAGATCGCCTTTTTCGAGGATTTGTGTCTCTCCGCAATACAGCTTTCTTCTTCCTGCTAACAAAATACCCACTACATAATAATCATGAAAATGGAGGGGAAAGCTCTTTTGATACTTTTCTAACGCATAAGCCTCAATGCCAACTATTTCATCATAGTGAACCTTTTTCATACTGTTCCTCCTTTTCTATCTATTTTAGCATTGAACCTTTCGATTTCTTGTAAAATATTCCATGCTTTTCTCGGAATCATCCTACATTTAACCTTTCCAGACCCTATTTATGAACCAACGAAAAAGCAGATAAAAGAAAGATCGCCTTTCCTCTATCTGCTTTAATTGTTTGATTCGCTCTTCTAGTTTGGATTTACCAGACATTTTATCGGCGCACGCTCACGGAAAAATCATCCCTCAAAGCCATTATTGTCAGAGACTTGCTTGAACCAATATCCTGATTTCTTGATACTCCGTTTGCGGTCATTGTCTAAATCAACAGAAATAAAGCCATATCGATTTTTGTAAGCATTGGTCCATGACCAGTTGTCCATGCAGGTCCACATGTGGTAGCCTAGGCAATTTGCCCCTTCTTGAATTGCTTGATGAACATATTTCAAATGCTCTGAGACAAATTCAATCCGATAGTCATCATGAATCATCCCATCTTCACCTAAGAAACGACGTTCATTTTCAACCCCCATGCCATTTTCGGAGATAAAGCACGGCAGGTTGCCATAGTTATCCCGCAGGTTGATCAGGATATCGTAAATGCCTTTTTCATAGATTTCCCAACCACGATAAGGATTCATTTTTTTGCCTGGCATATCATACACATCAAAATAATTTTCTGGCATTGGCTCTGCTGCAGGATCGACAGGCGTTTCTTTCGCTTTGATTCGCCGTGGCTGATAATAGTTGACCCCCAACAAATCGACAGTATTATTTTTGATGATGTCGAGATCGCTCGCTTGCATCTCAGGTACCATGTCTAATTCTTTCACGATTTTCACCAGTTCTTCTGGGAAAATTCCTTTGACCGCAGGATCAAGAAATGAACGATTGAAAAAAGCATCCGCGATTTCTGCTGCTCGAACATCTTCGGGATTATTACTGTCTCTTGGATAACTTGGAGTTAGATTCAGTATGATGCCGATTTGACCAGTTTGCCCACTTTCATGGTAAGCCTTGATCGCCAAAGCGGAAGCCAATGCTTCATTAAATCCGACTTGAATGGCATGTTTCATGTTACTTTCTTCTGGATAATGCAATTGATACAAATAGCCCGCCTCAACAGGAACGATCGGTTCATTATGAGTAAACCATTTTTTGACTTTATCCCCAAACAAGTCGAAACATGTCTTGGCATATCTGGCATATGCCTCCACAGTCTCTCGCTGGAGCCAGCCGCCTTTTTCTTGTAATGCCATTGGCATATCAAAGTGATACAGATTGACAAATGGTTCGATCCCATTGTTGATCAATTCATCAAAATAATCATTATAAAAAGAAACAGCTTTAGGATTGACTGCCCCCGTTCCATCAGGAATCAAACGGCTCCATTGAATCGAAGTCCGAAAAGAGTTATGGCCGGTTTCAACCATCAATTGGACATCCTCTTTGTAGTTGAGATAGACTTCCGATGCTTTGTCTGGACCTACTTGATCAAAAAATTTTTCCGGTTCTTTGGCATACCAGTAATCAAAAATATTCTCGCCTTTGCCGTCCCCGGCTACCCGACCTTCTGTCTGTGGGCCGCTTGCTGCGGAACCCCACCAAAAATTTTCTGGAAATTGAACCTTCATGTTTCTGCTCCCTTCGGTAATCCTAGTAATTGATTTTCCATTAAGACAACTTGTTTTTCAGTGGCCGCTTTTCCCATTTTGATTCGTTCTAAGACAAGTTCTGCGGCTTTCTCCCCCATTTTTTCTGCTGGCGGATTCACAGTTATTTGCGGCAACAAACTCTGTTCTGCTTCAGAAAGATAATCATAGTGACCAAAGGCGATATCTTTTCCAACAATCAGTCCCTTTTGATTGAAACATTCCAAAGCCCCCACTGACATGTTGTAGTTACTGACAAAAATTGCAGTCGCTCCCCATGCGACTAATTCTTCAGTTCCCCGATAACCGCTTTGTCTTGTGTAGTCCCCCACCACGATTTTCATTTCTGCTTCATTGTTTGCCATAGCAGCTTGCGCACCAAACAGTCGTTCTCTCGCAGTGTGATCCGACTGTGGGGCGGAAAGATAACCGATTTTTTTATGTCCAGCTGCTAAATAATGGTTGATGACGTCAAAAACACTTTGACGGTCGTTCAATAAGAGAACATCGGCGATTCCTTGTGTTTCAGGATGATTCAAAAAGACAATGGGTATCTGAATGTCCTGCCATTTCGACAAATCAAACTTTTTTTCATCAGAAAAGAAAACAATCAATCCGTCGACAGCATGCTGCAATAAATAATCGAGTTTGTCATGGTCCTCTTTGCTATTCGTAAAACCACTCAGCAAAATACTATAGCCATTTTCTTCCGCGACTTTCTCGATACCAGAAACAACTTCCGAGCCAAAACGACTGGAGATGCGATTCATCAATAAGCCAAATGAATAGCTACGATTGTTCTTTAAACCCTTCGCAATAATATTCTCTTTGTAGTCAAGCGACTCAATAGCAGCAGCAATCTTTTCTCTATTCAATTGTTTCAGCTGATGTCCATTCAAATATCGGGAAACAGTCCCTACAGAAACACCTGCTAATTGCGCAACATCTCGAATCGAAGCCATGTTTCTCACCTTTCTCTGATGCCATTTTTCACGATCCATTTTCTAATGATTATGAATCGCTGGATTCATTGATTTGCTTTTGGTAACGAGTGTTGATCCCCTTCACGATCTAATAAAAATCATCAGCTTGTTAAAAAATTGAACCGGTTCAATTTTAAACTATAGCACGTTTTTCCAAAATTGCAATCTTTTTTGGATACGTATTCATTTTCCCTTTACATATAATTACGCTAAAAATGTAAAAGATGAATGGCTGCTAATACGCTTCAAGAGCTGAATAGAACCATTCATCTAGATTAAACCAAACAATGTCCCGCTTATCCAAGTAATTGATTGGCTAGTAAAAAGTCTTTGACTTCGGTTAAATCAGTAAAACGCCGAACACCTTGAAAGAGCGCCTCTTTGTCGATGATTGGTTGTTTGCTCAATGGGTATCTTCCTTTTCTTGTCGGTAAGTCTGTCAAATCATCTTCGACCATAAACGCTGAGATGCCCGCTTTTTCAGCAGCAGCTATCCCGGCAAACGAGTCTTCTAAGACTAAGGCATCTTTTGGGAGAACCTTTGCCTGACGACAAGCCGTCAAAAAAATTTCCGGATCGGGCTTTCCTTGCTTGACTTGATCGCCAGCTACGATGATATCAAAGATAGACGGCATCTTTTCTAGCTCAAAATAGGTGGCGATTTTTTCTCGGGAAGAAGAGGAGGCTAATGCGATTTGGCAGGTGTGCTGCTTCAGCTCCTTTAGTAAATCGAGCAAACCTGGCTTTTTGTAGACTCTTTTTTCTTCGGCTAAAATGGCTTCTTTGTATCGGTTCATCGAATCCCGCCATTGGTCGACAGGGACATCGCCGTACAACTCTTTCATTCCTTGACGAATCTCGGCTTCTCTTTTCCCGGTCAAATAATAATAGACATCGTGGATCAATTCAAAATCGTGTTCTTCAGCAGATTTTAGATAGGCACGGTAGGCAAGTCGTCCTGTTTCGAACATTAAGCCATCCATGTCAAAAATTACTAGTTGGATTGTGTTCATTCGCTTTCTCCTACTTTATTTTAAAAAAGAGCCATGCGTCTAGCATTAGATCGCACCGCTCTTCGTTTTGATACTCAGGTCGATTCAAGGATTGCTTTTAAGGATGCTAAATGTGCATCCCCTTGCTCATAATCTCTGACCAGCTCTTCTGAAAGGATGAAAGAACCCCCAACTGCGATTACTTGCGGATGAGCAAGGTAGTCTTGGCAATTGTCCTTAGAGATTCCGCCAGTTGGCAAAAATCGAACATCATAGAAGGGACCGCTTAACGCTTTGATTGCTTGTAACCCGCCATAAATATCTGCTGGAAAAAATTTCACAGTTTTGATCCCAAACGATACGGCTTTCTGAATATCATTTGGTGTCGCTGTTCCTGGAAAAATCGGAATCTGATTCTTTAGACAGTGATCGATAACTTCTGGAACAATAGCTGGAGAGACAATAAACTGGGCCCCCTTTGCTACCGCTTGTTGGGCTTCTTCAAATGTTCTCACCGTGCCGGCTCCCACGAGCAACTTCCCTGAGCGTGCTAAGTGTTCGATTGCTTTTAACGCCAGTTCGCTGCGGAAAGTCACTTCAATCAAACGAATATCATGTTTAATCAATAATTCTTCTAGTGGATCTAGCAACGACATGTCTGTGGCGGTATAAAGCGGTAAAACTTTCGTAGCCGCTAAATGTTCGGTCAATGATTCGACGTTTGCCATTCTATTCCCCCGCTTTCTGATCAATTTCTGCAGACATTTGCGATTTGACAACCGCTTCATGCAGTCCTTGCAAGTAACTAACCCCCAAAGCTCGATCATACAGACCATATCCTGGCATTGCTACTTCCCCCCAGATCGTTCGCCCATGATCTGGACGAATCACTCCAGTAAATCCTACATCCACCAAGGCTTTCATAATGGCATACATATCTAGTGAACCTTCTGTAGACAAGTGTGCAGACTCTTTGAATTTGCGGTCTCCCATAAAGAGAACGTTTCGGAAATGTACAAAATTAATTCGGTCGCCAACCTCATGGATGATCGACACTAGTTCATTTTTCGGATCGGCGCCTAACGAACCAGTGCATAGCGTCAATCCATTATAAGGAGAGTCAACAATAGACAATATTTTTTTCAAGTCAGACAAGTTTTTGGTGATTCGCGGCAAGCCGAAGATCTCCCAAGGCGGATCATCCGGATGGATGGCCATTTTAACATTCATTTCTTCGCAAACAGGAATAATTCGTTTCAGAAAATAAGCCAAGTTATCGAAAAGAACCTCTTCTGTCACTCCGTCATAAGTCTTCATCAGCTGATTGAATTTCTTTAACCGTTCTTCTTCCCAACCAGGCAGCTTGAATCCTTTTGATTGGCTGTGGATCAATGTGTACATTTCGCTAGGTTCCATCCCATCAACCACTGCTTGGTCATACAGCAATGAGAAACTGCCATCCTCATTTTCATAAAAAAGATTGGTTTTTGCCCAACCAAAAATCGGCTTAAAACTATAACAAATCAGATGTATGCCACAAGCAGAAAGATTTTTGATCGTCTGAATGTAATGATCGATGTAGTGATCCCGTTCTTCTGTTCCTGCCTTGATCGCGTCATGGATCGCCACACTTTCGATTCCTAGTAATGTCAGTTCTTCTTTTTCGATTGATTGTTTTAATTCCTCAATTTCGGCAATTTCCCAAATATCTCCTGGCAGTTTGTTTAACAAGGTGCCGATGACCCCATTGATGCCAGGTATTTGACGGACATTTTGCAAAGGAATCGAGTCTCCTTCGCCATACCATCTAAAGCCCCATTTCATAGTCAACATCCTTTCTTAAAAATCATCATCGTCATCCTCATCGCCAGCAGCTGGCGTCTCATTCGAGATATGCCAAAAAGCAACACTATCTTCTCCTTGATCGATCACTGCTTGTGCCGCTGATGCAATTGGTGTTTGCAGTAATTGATGATTGATTGCTTCTAATACCATCGGCAAGTTGGTACCGCCAATAACGTAAACTTCTTCTTGCAGCTCTTTTTCTAACTGATTGATCGTCAAAACTGACTGGTTGTAAGGGCTAGCGCTCAGTAAGTCTACTAAGATCAGCACCCCTTCTTGTTGATTGACTTGATGTACCGCGGTACTGATTTTTTCTCCCAGTGCTTGAACATCATCTCCTTGATACAAATTGACTGTCGCTATATTTTCGACTGCTCCCATGATGACTGTTGCCGCATCTTTCAGTCCATCGCTTAATGTGCCATGAGTAGCAAGTACGATTCCCAACATTGTCATTCCTCCTTTGTCTCCCTGCATGGATTTCCATGCAAAACGTTTACTGTAACAAGGCAATCGTCTTGTTTACATTTTCCATATTGATGTCTTTTTGCCTTAATAATTGTTTAGGCAGATAATATCCCTCTGTTGATTCCTTATTTCCGCTGATCACATAATTGATTGTTGCATGGATTCCTTCTTCTTGAAGGATTCCGAGCCGTGCTAATTGTTTGCGATCAAACTCTGTTCCTACTACATGTAGAGGTGCTTTGGCACCAACAGAATCCAGATAATAAATCGTAGCCTTGCGTTTGGCTGAGTCTCGCAAAACTTCTAATCCTCGTTCGCCATAGCTTCCTTCATCCAAGAACGCAAACGCAGTGTTTTGTCGTTCATTTTCACTGATTAAAGCCAATAATGCCAAAACCGAAGAAGTATTTCTCGTTAAGTTTTTCTGGAAGACCGCCCCTTTTACCACTTTTCCCAATAAAAGAAAGTACGAACCAAATGCCAGAACTAAGAAAAATGTTTGCCAAGAAAAAAGTACAAAACCGTCAGCAGCGAATTGACTATAGAACCATGTCGCTACTGCGCCGATCCCAATCGTTATGAATGAGCTGACAAGAATAAAATTCATTGTTTGACGACCTTGCGCCTTTCGATCAAAAAAATGATAAGCGCCAAAATGTTGCGGCGGTGTATCATAATACGTACAAATGATTCGATCTGCTTGAGCAATATCTCCGATGTAAACATTTCTCGAAGCTGCTTTATGTTTCAAATCATATTCGATTACGCGAATATCTTTTCTTATTTGTGAGATATCTGTCACTAAAGCATTTAGGAATCTTTTTTTGCTGCGGTCACTTAAGCGAGAACGATAAATATAGCGGTAACGAAACAGCCAATCATTGAAACGGTCTTTCTGCATCTTTTTCATCTCCCATTTTTCGAAGGATCCAGCACGTTTTCAACAGCCTTTGAGCTAGCAACCATCAAATGACCGTTGCTTTTTTGTTATTGATGGAACTAGCTCAGTTGCTGTATTTGGCAGTTATAATTCGAATTGTTTCAAGACCTCTTTTAAAGAGGATTTAGGAGCAGAAGGTGTTGCTTGGAAATAGATGTTTTCGACTCCATAGTGTTCATTCATTTCCTTTAATCTTGCGGCATCTGCTTTATTCAAGTAGACGGATTTTGTAACTAACAGATCTTTTTCTGGATCTTTCTGTGCGATCCCGCCAATGTTCAACTCTTTCATTGGCACACCATGGGTGACCAGATCATAAATCACACTGATGGTTTTTGCGATCAGGATGCAGTTGTACTCTTTAAACGCATATTCATCCCAATAAAATTTTGCTTTTTCTGGTGTCACGACAATCGTTTTTTGTCCTGTGCGACTGCCGGCATTTTTGTATAGATCTCGCATGAATTTATCCTTAGCAACCACTTCATCAACGACGAAGATAGAGTTGACCCCGCTTTTTTGAGACAACGTCATCATGACTTGCCCATGAATCAACCGTTCATCCACACGTGCTAAATTTACTACACCCATTGTTTTCCACTTCCTTTTCTATAAAATCCCTACGCCGGCTAGAATGATCAAGATCAAAGTCAGCCAGAGCAGTGCTTGCGTAACTTTTAAGCCTTTTTTCGTATAGAACCAATAAACACCCATTACAACAGCCAATGGCAAGATACCTGGAACAATCTGGTCAAGAATATCTTGAATGATAAATTCTCGTCCTGAAATATCAAATTTCAGCGAAGAAGAAACATTGACATAGTTTCCAGCTAAGACCCCCATCATAAACAACCCGAGAACAGACAACGTTTCGATTGCTGTCTGAACACCGGTGCTTTGCATCAATCCGGTCGCGTTTCGTCCCATTGCAAAAGCTTGTCGAGCAAAAAATACACCTAAAAATGCTTGGTATAAAGCGAAACAGACAAATGGGAACAATGCACCTAGCGGACTTCCCTGCTGGGCCCATGGGACAGCGATCGCAATAAAGATATACTGTACTGTTCCAGAATCGATCGCATCACCGATCCCTGCTAAAGCACCCATCAACCCTGCTTTTGTGTTATACATCAAATCATCTTGCATCAGAACTTCTTTGTTTTCATGTTCTTCTTCTGCCCGCTGCTGTTCCATAGAAGACATCAGGCCTGTGATCACGCCGCCCCCCCAGCTCAATTGCGTGTTGAAAAAGAGCAGTTGCCGCTTATAGGCAGCCTTGAGGGCGTCTTCGTTCTTATATAATTTTCGTAAAATCGGCATCATTGCGTATAAAAGTGACGGTGCCAGATAGCGTTCAAATGAATGAGGGATCTCGTTGGCAAAGTGCCAGCGAAGATATGCTTTCGTGACATCTTTTTTTGTGATCTCCTCTGGAGCGATCTGTGTTGCTTTCACTGATTCTGTCATTTTTTCCTTCCTCCTTGTTTCTTAGAATCCATCATCGTAATCGTCCTCATCAAAGGACGCATTGGACGTATTCGTTTCAGCAGCTGGAGCTAATTTTCCTTTTTGTGATTGTACAAAGATCAATGCGATCAGAACACCAAAGATTGCGTAAGTAACCATAGTGATTTCCAATGATTTCAGTACGACACTCATAAAATAGGCAAGGAAAAAGAAAACCATGTAATCTTTCCGACCAATGACATAAACAGTCGTTGCAATCCCGATCGCTGCCAAGCCACCACCTACTACCTCCAGAATATGGATGACGACCGTCCCTTCAAGGGCATTGATGACATCGGCGATCAGTGGTGCACCCAGATAAAGCGCGATGAAAACAAGCGGTACAAATAAAATAAATGAGGCCAACGTTGGATACAAAATGATCGAACGAGTAATTGCTTTTGTATTCATGTCTTCCACTGCTTTATCCGTATACTTCCCTAAAAATGTATTGATAAAGAACCGGAACTGATACAAATAACTGCCTAAAAGTCCCACTGGGACAGCAACTGCGATCGCCGCTTCGGGCTTCAGATTACCTAATAATGCTACCGGTACAGCAATAGCCGCAGCAATCGATGGTTCAGCTGGCATTGAGCCGCCGGGAGAGAATACCCCCATATAAATCATCTGTAGTGCAGCAGTAACGATCATCGCTTGCGCTACATCCCCCATCACGATCCCAACAACCAACCCAGTCATCAATGGCGAGAAACGAAGGGTTAGTGTTGCCCCACCACCAAGCCATCTAGACATGACTGCCGCAACCCATAAAGCAATCAGTAAACTCTGTGTAATACTTAAAGTTTCCATTTTTCCTCCTCCTAAACCTGCTCGATATAGTTTTCTAAATCTAAAAGTGCTTTTTTCAGCCGTTCTTTCGTTATAGAAACCGGAATCAGATGAACTTTCTCTTTTGAATCAACAAATGCCACCAACTGATCGATCACTTGCGGGTCTTCTGGATAGATCCCCATTTGATGCAGGGACATTGGCAACTGCAATTCTCGATAAAACGGCAATAACTGATCAATGACCGTCCATCTTTCTTCAATCGCTAATTGATAAAAAATGCCGTAAGCAACTTTTTCACCATGCAAAAACTGATGACTTGCTGGCAGATATTTGCTGATTGCGTCATGCATCGCATGGGCTGCCGCATTGCGGGCGTATTTGTCACCCAATCCACCAACTAAACCGGCAACTGCAAACACAATCTCTGACAAGTGAATGAATTCTTCTGTTACCTTTTGCTCTTCCATATCCTGGATTGCTTGTTTTGACTGAGATACAATCGCGTTCTCGCATAGTTTGGCTGTGTAGCCAGCCAATTGTAGAAAAGGCTCATGTTGAAGCTGTGGTTGCGCCAAAATTGTTTCTGATTCATACCACTTTGCTAAGGTATCTGCTAGTCCAGCAATAAAGTAGGAAACTGGCGCATCAATCACTAGTGTCGGATCTGTAATCAAAAAAGCTGCCTGCCGCAAGAAGTGCTCTGACTTTCCTTCAGATTCGCCGTTTTCTTTATACATCACAGCTAACGGTGTCCATGGTGCACAATTACTTGCTAAGGTTGGCACGACACCAAATGGCGTATTGGTCAGATGGGCTGCGTATCCGACCAAATCGGTCAATTTTCCGCCGCCGACACCGATGATAAAGTCAATGTGATGTGCTTCTACTTGATCTTTGATCAAATTTGCACCGTAGTAACTGCATTCCCCAGTATACTGATGATAAAAAACATCCTGGGGCGCCTCGTTGATAAAAGTCAATTTGGGTTGCGCTTTTTGCCATGAAATCGAGCCATGAACGATTAATAATCGTTTGGCTTGATATTCTTGCAGCAGCTCTGGAATATGGGCGAATGCACCTTCATGGTAACGATAAAACTGAGGACCAACTTTTACTTTTAAATCAGTTAACATTTCCTTCCCTCCTTATGAGAAAACAAGAAAATCGCTTTGATCTTGAACAGCTCGTTCTGGTAATTGCCCTTGAATGATCTGTTCGATGTCCGTCACACATTTTTCTCCCATCTGTTCGAGACACTCCATTGTGTAAGCAGACGTATGAGGTGTCATGATTACGTTATCAAATGCCAGGTATGGGTGATCCTTGCGCCCCGGTTCTTCTTCTAAAACATCTGTCGCTAAGCCAGCGATCTTCCCGGATTTTAAACCGTTTACAATTGCTTGTTCATCTAAAAGTGCTCCGCGAGCACTATTTGACAAATATACTTGGTCTTTCATTTTTTCAATTTCTTTGGTTGAAATCATATGATAATTTTCTTCTGTCAAATTGGCACACAGACAAATGATGTCTGAACGAGTCAGTAACTCATCTAACTCAACTTTCTTCCCGCCATAACTTTGTATGTGGAGTGCTGATTGATAGGGATCATAGGCTAATACCTCACAGCGAAACCCATTGCGCAAAATCTCCACGACACAACTTCCTGTGTTGCCTACACCTATGACACCTACTGTTTTATTGAACAATGCTCGCCCGACGAATTTGGCTCGTGACTCCCATTGATCTTGCCGAACTTTCACAGATGACTCTACGGTACACCGCAAAAGCGCCAACAGATTCGTCACATTATTTTCTGCCACCGCATCTCGTTCCACCAATGCTGGGATGATCGAAACGATCGTTTGATGGTTACGTGCAGCTGCTAGATCGATATTGTTGTAGCCAATACCATGACGAGTGATCAATAATAGCTCATCTTTGTGTTCAAAAAATTCCTCTGTAAAGTGAGGCGTCACACTGGCGATGATCAGATTATAACCTTGTAAACGTTGCGCCAATTCCTTCCCGGAAATGTCACTTTCCACATCAAAATGAGTCACTGTGCCGATTTTTTCGAGCCTCTGGATATGTTGAGGAAATATTTTGCCAAAACTACTAGAGTTGACTATCGCAATCTTATACTCAAGCATCCTAAGTCTCCTTCCTTTATTCCGTTTTTGTTACGATTTCGTGTCCGCCAAATCCATTTCGCAGTGCAGACACCACTTTTGCTGAGAAGCTGTCTTGTTCTTGTGATAAATTTCTCATGAAAAGACTTAATGCAATCGTTGGAACGGCAACGTCCATTTCCAGTGCTGTTTCCACCGTCCATTTGGCTTCTCCTGAAGCAGCAACGATACCCCGATATTCTTCTAAGTGGGGGCTGTTGGAAAATTGTGCTTCGGCAATCTCCATCAGCCAGCTGCGGATTACCGATCCATGGTTCCAGACATGGGCTACTGCTGCTAAATCAAAAGCATACTCACTCTGCTCAATCAGTTGGAACCCTTCACCGATTGCCTGCATCATGCCATATTCGATCCCGTTGTGGATCATCTTCAAGAAATGACCGCTTCCTGATGCGCCTGCATAAAGATATCCGCCTTCAATAGCAACATCTTTGAATACTTGTTCGATCGAATGAAAGGCATTTAAGTCGCCGCCGACCATCAGACAAGCATTCTTGCGCGCACCGGAGATTCCTCCTGAAGTGCCGCAATCCAAATAGGCAACCTCTTTGTCTGCAAATTGTTTCCCTCGTCGAATCGAATCTTTATAATTTGAATTTCCACCTTCTATCACGATATCCTCTGGTAAAACAAGTGGCAGCAAGTCTTTTAGTACCGATTCTGTGATTTCCCCTGCTGGCAGCATCAGCCAGATGACTCGTTTGCCAGTAAATGAAGCGACCATTTGGCTGATAGTCTCATATGTTTCTATTCCCTCCCTTCGTGCAGCAAGTCGTGCTTGTTCTGAAAGATCCAGCCCTTTCGTTCGATAGCCATGATCTTTTAAATTGCTTGCTAAGTTCAAGCCCATTTTGCCAAGACCGATAATACCAATCTCCATGATAGCGCCTCCATTTCTATCTTCATTATACAAAAAAATATTTTTTTGTAAATATAAATAATAAAAAATATTTTTTATTTGCATTTCTTTGGAAATCGTTGTACTTTAAAAATGAAGGCTTCGGAATGTATTGAAAAAGGAGAAAAACACTATGACTATATCGATTCGCTTAAAAATCAAGACCCTCTATAAAGACTTAAGCCCCAAAGAACAAGCAATCGCCGATTACATACTCGAAAACCCCAGTAAGGTTAGCCATAGTTCCATTAGTGATTTAGCAAATGAGCTAGGAATGGCGGATTCGACATTTTTTCAATTTACAAAAAAACTTGGTTACAACGGTTTTAAAGACTTTAAGATGGCCATGTTGATGCAAGAAAATGATTTATCCGCCATCTCTTTCCACGAAAATATTCAGCAATCAGATAACGAGCTGACCATGGCGCGCAAAGTCTTTGATTCCAACCTCACCACATTGACCGATACGCGAAAACTACTGCAAGAAGAAGATTTGAAACAAGCCGTCCAAATGATCGACAGTGCCAAGCGATTGTTCTTTTTTGGCGTAGGCGGTTCTGAAATCGTTGCAGCTGATGCATACCATAAATTCTTGCGCTCACCGATTTCTGTCGTTCACAGTGCGGATTATCACATTCAGTTGATGGAAGCAGCGTTACTGACCCCAGAAGATTGTGCCCTGTTGATTTCTCATACGGGTAAATCGAAAGAAACGATTGAACTTGCGCAAGTCGCCAAAGATTGCGGCGCCAAAGTTATCGTTATTACCAGTCACGCAGCATCTCCGCTAGCCAAATTAGGGGATGTCGTATTTATTTCTGTTTCCGAAGAGATCGAATTTCGTTCAGAAGCTCTTGCTTCCAGAATCTCTCAACTAAGTATCATCGATTCGCTCTATGTGATTTTGATGTTTATCAACCGCAACAAATCCCAAGACTCCATTGCGAAAGTTCGACGTACGATTTCTAAAATCAAAGAATAGCCTTCTTTAAATAGCGTAGCAGCCTAATCTTTAAAACCTTTCAATCATGTACTAATGGGTTATGAAAAAGTAATTTCCTCTGCTCTCCTTTCTTTGGACTTCAGAGGATTGATGGCTAGTCTAAATAAAAACCAAAGCTAACGATTAAAGTTCTGATACCGTCTAAGCATAAGCGTGTTCGATTTTTAGTCCATGATAATAGAAAAAAGCAGACTGTCTTTCCTCATAGAAAAACAGTCTGCTTTCTCTTGTTAAAAATCCTCACAAGTCGCGATGATCCCTTAAGCGATAACCGAGACCGATCTCAGTGATCAAGTATTCGGGACTGATGGTATTGGTCTCGATCTTTTTTCGTATATTTGACATATTGACCCGCAATACTTGCGGATCAGTGCCATAAGGTCCCCAAACTTCTGTCGCCAACGTTTGGTACGTTACGACTTTGCCTAGATGTTGGAACAAAACAGTTAAAATTCGGTACTCATTTTTGGTTAAATGGATCTCTGTTCCGGCCTTAGTCAAAAGCTGCCTTTCAGTATCAAGTGTTAATTCACCATTCTTGATGACTAGCGGCATTGGCTCTTGCTTCCGATGCCTGAATGCTGTGCGGATCCTTGCAAGCAATTCATTCATACCAAATGGCTTGGTCACATAATCATCCGCACCAAGATCCAACGCTTTGACTTTCTCGCTTTCATTGCTGCGAGCTGAAATCACGATCAATGGCACCGCCATCCGTTTGCGAATGATTTTCAATAACTCCATGCCGTCAATATCGGGTAGTCCTAGGTCAAGTAAAATCAAATCAAAGGATTGTTCCTGAAAAATCGTCAGAGCAGCCATTCCAGTCTCTGCTACTCGAATATGATACCTTTCTTTTTCTAAAACGACTTCCATAAAATCGGCGATCGTCGGATCGTCTTCAATCAGCAAGACAGTTCTTCCCATGATGCCCACCTCCAGTTAATTCAAATAAATGCGTACGACCGTTTGACCATCTGCTACGGCCATCTCCAACTTGCCATGATGGGCATGAACAATGGTTTTGACGATACTCAGGCCGATGCCGAGACCATTTTTTGAGTCTACCGGCACTTCATTGTCTGAAGACAGATTTGATTGGATCCGTTCAAACTGCTTCATCGATATTTCCCCGGTATTTTTTATTTCACATACCGTTTTTGCTCCTTCTTGAAATACAGACAAGTAGACTTTTTCCGAGTCTGAACCATGTCGAAAGGCATTTTCTACTAAATTAAAAATCGCTTGTTCCATCAAAATCGGATCTACTTCTACGAACAGGACCGATTCCGGCAACTGAACGATCAACTCTTTTTCCGGATAGACTTTTTTGGCATGTTCATAGACTGCGCCAATGATCTCTTCGATTGGTTCTGGGGTTTTCTTGACTTGCATCGTGTCCATGTTGATACGAGTGATCGAAAGCAAATTCTCCACCATGCGGATCAGCCATTGGGACTCACTTTGGATGTCTCTCAATAACTTGCTGCGAGTCGCTTCCTTTAAAGAGTTATTAGTTTGTAAGAGCGTTTCCGCAATTCCTGAAATTGCCGTTAAAGGTGTCCGTAAATCATGAGAAATGGCCCGCAACAAATTGCTGCGAACTTTTTCTCGTTCATTTTCTAATTCAATTTTTTCTTTTTCATCCTTCAATTCTGTTTGTTCTAAAATCACAGCTAACTGGGTCAACACTAAGCGCAGATAATTTAGTTGGCTGTTCTCAAGTGGAAAATTACGGCTTCTGCGAATTCCTAAAACGGCCATTGTTTTGCTGTTGGCAATAATCGGTAAATAAAATCCCTTTGCACCACTTAATGTATCGGTCCCATAGCCAGACTCTTTCTGATTTTTGGCAGACCAATAAGCAACAGCCGCTTCTTCCGGATGACTCAATGCGGATTGTTTTTTTGCTCCATATTGGCTTTGTTTTTGCGCTTGTGCATCATACAAAATCACTTCGCGATCTAACAAGCGGGCCAGATAGGTGGCTGACAAATCAAAAATCTGCTGCCGGTCTTCTGCTAGAACAAATTGCTTGTTCAACTCATAAAGTATTTCCATCTGCTGTTCTTTTTCCATTGAATGAACAGCTTGTTTTTTTAAACGAACCATTAGATTACTGATCATTAGTGCGACAAGCAGCATGATGACTAACGTAATCGGATAACCTTGTTTATAGACGGTCAAGGAGTACAGTGGTTCAACGAAGAACCAGTTGAAGGCTAGGACGCTCAGGATCGAAGAAAGAGCGCTCCAGAAATAGCCTGAAGTTAGACGCGCCACAAGTAGAATAAAAAAAATGTAGACGAGCATCAAATTCTGATCACCAAAATGCAAATACTGCATCACTTCAGTCGTCAGTGTCGCTAAGAAAACACTGATCAGGGCAATCGCTAGATCCTTTCCCCCTCCTTCAATGACTTTCTTGGAAAGAGAAAAAATAGAAGCACGCTCCTCTTTGTAAGGAATCAAATGAATCTCAGTGTCAGGCAACCGTTTCAGTAGCCGCACATCAAGTTCTTCCACAAACAGTTTCTCATACCATGGCTTGGCCAGGTTTTTACCCATGATGATATCGGTGGCTCCCACCAGCTTGGCATATTCGATGATTGTTTCAAAATAATTGTCTTCTTCAATGACAACGACTTCCGCGCCTAACTTTTCGGCTAATGTCGTTGCTTCATTTTTTTCTTCCGAACGTATGTAAAGCACAGTCCATTCAGCACCTAGGCCTTGCGCTAATCGCGCTGTCCAACGAATACTTTTTTCTGCCATTTTAGGGAATGCATCCTGGACAATCGTGATCAGTTTGCTCTGGATTCCATTGGTTCGGCCACTGATTCGATTGATGTGGTCAGAAGCCCGCTGAATCGCCAATCCCCGCAGTTGTTCCAGTTTTTTGGGAATAAAAAAATTCTGCAACGCTCGCTTGGCATTTTCGTTGGCATAGATTTTTCCTTGTGCCAACCGATCGATCAGCTCATCTGGCTCGACATCGATCACTTTCAATGTTGCTTGTTGGAAGAATGTATCTGGGACCGTCTCTTTGACTTCGATCCCAGTTACTTCTTCTACAATATCATTCAAGCTTTCAATGTGTTGGACATTGACCGTCGTATGCACATCAATACCGGCATTTAAAAGTTCTTCAATGTCTTGATACCTCTTGCGATTTCTTGATCCTTCAGCGTTCGTATGGGCCAACTCATCGATTAAGACAATCGCAGGCTGCTGCTGAATGATCGCATCGATATCTGGTTCAGTCAACGTGATCCCTTTGTATTGGATTTCTTTCAACGGAATCTGCGGCAAACCAGCCAGCAGACTATTGGTATCTGGACGATCATGGGGTTCGATGTAACCTATCACCACATCTTTGCCGAGGGCTTTTAGTTCCTGTGCTTCTAAAAGCATGGCGTAAGTTTTTCCTACTCCTGCAGCAAAGCCAAAGTACACCCGCAGCCGGCCTTTTTTTCGATTTTCTGCTTTCAATGTATCTACTGATGTTGGTCTATCCATGTTTGCCTCTCCCATCAACAATCACTTACAGTTTATCTAATGCTAAATTCAGTTCAAGCACATTGACAAATGTTCGATCAGAAAACCAATCTTTTTGTGTCTTTTCTTTTATTATAGCACGAATGGCTGTTTCCTTCTGTTTACGTTCTTTGGCGATGCGAGGTACTTGTATCTCGGCTGCAGCGACACTAATATGCGGATCTAATCCGCTGGCTGATGCAGTCACCAGATCAACCGGTACCTCTGTGATTTGATTTTCTCTTTGAAGCGCGGTCTTTCTGTCGGATACCAGTCCCTCTTGTTCCGCAGAGACCGGAGACAATTGGGAGACCGCATTGCTTCTGCCAGCAAAGTAGCCTGGTTGCAGGAACTGCTGACCAATCAGTGTTGAACCAACTACTTCTCCCTCTACCATTCGTTGACTACCATTGGCTTGGTTGGAAAATAACAATTGACCGACACCAGTGATCACAGCAGTATACACCCCGCCAAAAAACAAAATACTAAACACCAAGAAACGCAATTGAGTCCCTAGAATCTTTTTCATTTCTGCATCCTTCTTTCAATTTGTTCATAGTAGGAAAAAGCTTAGCACGATATCGATCAATTTGATAAAAATGAAAGGTGCGATCAATCCGCCTAGTCCATATACCAGTAAATTGTGGCGCAAAATTTGGCTGGCTGGTTTTTCTTTGTATTTGACTCCTTTTAGAGCTAATGGAATCAAAGCAACGATAATGACCGCATTGTAAATCACGGCTGACAAGATCGCCGTCAGTGGACTACCTAACTGCATCACGTTCAATTGCGCCAGTTCAGGATAGATGCCATAAAAAAGAACAGGGATTACGGCGAAATATTTCGCCACATCATTGGCAATGCTGAATGTCGTCAATGCACCACGAGTCATCAACAGCTGTTTACCGATTCGTACGACCTGCAGCAATTTGGTTGGACTGGAATCCAGATCGATCATGTTGCCAGCCTCTTTGGCAGCCTGTGTTCCAGTATTCATAGCCATTGCCACATCTGCTTGAGCCAATGCTGGTGCATCGTTGGTTCCATCGCCGGTCATGGCAACCAAGTGTCCTTTTTCTTGGTATTGCCGAATCAATTCCATTTTGTTTTCTGGCGTTGCTTCAGCGAGGAAATCATCGACTCCCGCTTCTGCTGCAATCGCTGCTGCGGTCAACGGGTTGTCTCCTGTGATCATGATAGTTTTGATACCCATTTTCCGCATATCGGCAAAATTTTCCTGTACACCGTTTTTGACGATGTCCTTCAAATAGATGACCCCCATGACTTGGTCATTTTTGACAACTACCAACGGGGTACCCCCAGAGTGCGCCACTTTGGCTACGATTTGGTCACACTGTGGTGGGTAGGTACCGCCACGAGCGAGCACATATTTCTTGATCGTATCCGCCGCACCTTTACGAATTTGATCGCCACGATAATCCATGCCGCTCATCCGTGTTTTGGCACTAAAATCGATAAATTTCACTTCGGATTGTTCAAAAGCGCGTTCTCGAATCCCAAATTTTTCTTTGGCTAGAATAACAATACTGCGGCCTTCTGCCGTTTCGTCAGCTAATGAGGAAAGCTGCGCGGCATCTGCTAATTGTTCTTCACTAATACCGGCTACAGGTAGAAAGGCACTTGCCCGACGATTTCCCAGTGTAATGGTTCCTGTTTTATCCAATAACAAAATATCGACATCACCAGCCGCTTCGATGGCACGACCGCTCATGGCAATAACATTTTCTTTCGTCAGACGGCTCATTCCAGCAATCCCGATCGAAGAGATCAGTGCACCGATGGTCGTTGGGGCTAGACAAACGAGCAATGCAATAATTACAATACTAGAAAGCGCGGTTCCTTTTTGCGAAAGAATACTGCTTAATTCCGTAAATGGGACTAATGTTACTGCCACCGCTAAAAAGATGATCGTCAATGTGATCAGAAAAATCTGCAGCCCAATTTCATTAGGCGTTTTTTTGCGTTGTGTCCCTTCTACCATTGAAATCATTTTATCCAAAAACGAATGTCCATTTTCAGACGTCACTCGAATGACCAAGTAATCGGAAACCACCGTTGTCCCGCCAGTGACTGCACTGCGGTCTCCGCCTGATTCTCGAATTACTGGCGCTGATTCACCCGTAATGGCACTTTCATCTACCGAGGCAGCACCTTCAATGACATCGCCGTCTGCCGGAATCTGTTGTCCAGAAACGACATAAACCAAGTCACCTTTTTTCAAATCTGATGACTTCATTTCGATGAACTGCTCTGATTGGATATCTTGTAAATCATTGATTTTGTAAGTCATGACGTCTTTTTTGGCTTGTTTTAAGCTATCTGCCTGAGCTTTCCCACGACCTTCCGCGACCGCTTCAGCAAAATTTGCGAACAGCAATGTGAGCCAAAGTAAGCTGGTGATCGTGATGGTAAACCACAATGGAATGTCAGATTGTTCAAAGCAGAGAATCGTCGCTGCGATGGCACCAATATAAACCACGAACATCACTGGATTTTTTATTTGTTGCCGCGGATCTAGTTTGAGAAATGCTTGCTTGATTGCCCAGCGATATATCTTTTTCATTTTATTCTTCTCCTTTTTATTTCAGTGTAAGAAAATCTGCGATCGGACCTAATGCCAATGCAGGTAGAAAACTTAATGCCCCGATCACTAAAATCACAATCATCAACATCGTGACGAATGTCGGATTGACGGTAGAAAGAGTACCGTCATTCACAGCTACTTTCTTCTTGCGTCCCATGTTTTCAGCCAAAAATAAAACGGCGATGATCGGAATATACCGAGAGAAAAGCATGAGTCCACTACCTAAGACATTCAAGAATGGGGTATCTGCTAACAACCCATTAAATGCACTTCCGTTGTTATTAGCCAATGATGTTGCTCCGTATAACAGTTCACTAAATCCGTGAGCCCCTTTGTTGGTCAACCATTCCAAAATATCCGGGTGCATCGCAAGCGCCATCGCCCCAAACAGCGTCAGCAGAAGCGGCGTCAAAATGACTAAACTTGCCATTTTGATATCAAAGGCTTCGATTTTCTTGCCTAAATATTCTGGTGTGCGTCCAACAAGCAGTCCGGCAATGAACACTGCTAAAAGCAGAAATGCTAACATCCCATAAAGCCCGCTACCGACACCACCAAAAATGATTTCCCCTAGTTGCATGAGAAACATCGGCACTGCACCGCCTAATGGAGTGAAGCTATCCAACATCGCGTTGACCGATCCGTTGGAAGCTGCCGTGGTACTGACTGCCCACAAACTCGACCAGCCAATCCCAAAGCGAATTTCTTTGCCTTCCATATTGGCTGAACCAACGACATCGTTGAAAATCGGTCCATAGTTTTCACTGATCAATACACCTAAAAAAGCGGCAAATAGGAAGAACAGCGAAACAAATAAAATCGTTCGTCCTTGTTTCCAGTCTTTTACCCAAAAGCCAAAAGCAAAAATCAGCGCAGCTGGTAAAAGGAGAATGGCTAAATTCTCGATAAAGTTTGAAAAAATCGTCGGATTCTCAAATGGATGGGCCGAATTGGCCCCAAAAAAGCCGCCACCGTTTGTCCCTAACTGTTTGATAGCCACCTGACTAGCAACAGGGCCAAGATATAACCAAAGATTTTCTCCTTCCAAACTGTTGTAGGCCATTCCGCTACTGAAGGTTTGAACGACTCCTTGAGAGATCAATAAAATCGCAATGATCGTGGACAGTGGTAATAGGATATACAATAATCCGCGAACCATGTCTTGCCAAAAATTGCCTAAATAGGATTCTTTTTTCTGAACCAATCCACGAATGAATGCACAAAGAACAGCCAATCCAACTGCCGCCGACAAGAAATTTTGGACAGTCAAACCAAAGACTTGTGTACTATTGGATAGTGCCAACTCGCCAGAATATGCTTGCCAGTTCGTATTAGTGATAAAGCTGACAGCTGTATTAAGTGCTAAATCAAAAGACAGATTATCAACCTTTGCTCCACCCGGCAGCCAACCTTGAACCATTAAAAGTACCGTCAAAAACAGCAGCGAACTGATTCCTAGCCCTAATACACTGATCAAATAACGTTTTGCGGACATTTTTCGCTGACTTTCAGAACCGATCAACCGATAGAAACCACGCTCGATCGGTTGGATAAAGCGGACGAAACGGGGCGTCTCCCCCGTCATGATCATCTTGATATAAAACCCTAAAGGGGCTGCTAAAATTAGTAATACAAAAAAGAAAAACAGCCCTTGAAAAACAAAACTCATCATAACTCTTCCCCCTTGAACAGAAACCAAAATAGATAAAGCATCAATCCAAAACTCAAACATCCTAAAAGTAGTAACATCTTCTTCCTCTCCTTTGATCTTATCTTAAAAAAAATGTTGTAAAGATAGTATCAAGGTTCGCTGGATTTCTTTATATCTTCTTTATACGATGAGCTGTAACACAATCTGTCTGTTTACAGCGAATTAGCGGATTTATCTTCTTGCCCACCCTGTTATATTTGGTTATACTTGTCTCACTTAATCTAGAAAGGAGCAATCAATAATGCAGTTTACGATCTCGGGTCTGGTCTTAATCCCGTTTTTTCTTGTTACTTGCTATTTGATTCTGCGTTACAATGCTGCTCAGCTTTCACTTTTTCAAAAAATAACGGTTGGAGCCTTTGTTTTCTATAGTTTCGCTGTCCTTTACTTGACTTTTTTCCCTTTTCAAATCCAAACAGGGGTCTATGCCAATCAATCCGATTGGCTTAGTCGCATCAACTTCTCCTTAGCAGCAGATCTTTCGATACTCCCTAATCTTATTATGTTGGCGCCATTAGCTGTTTTTTATTATTTGATGGTTAACAAAACTTCTATTTTTCGAGCTGTTCTGCTGGGATTTTCGGTCAGCTTTAGTATCGAAGTACTGCAGTTTTTAAGCAATTATTTCCTAGGCGGCTGGCGAGGGGCAGATGTCGTGGATTTAATTGCAAATACCGTTGGGGCATTACTTGGTTATTTACTCAGTCGCTTTCTTTTCACTGTGCTGCCTGAGCGATCCTTTCTTAGAAAATTTATGCTTCATTCCCCTAGTGAGTCGTAAATCAACTATCGGAGCAAGCAAAAAAGAGCCCGTCAAAAGGCTCTTTTTCGTATCTGTCTATTCGAAAAGAAAATCTTGCAGTTTTACTAGATGGGTATTGCTGTTGCCGGAAATCAAGCAGATCACTTTGTTTAGCGATTTGTTGAAACGATCGTGGCACCAAAAGGCATCAATGCTAGACCCGCTAGTTTCAGCGACTGTTTCGCAAAAGGAATCCCAATAATCGTAATCGTTAAGAGAATGGCACTCATCAGATGAGCGATTGCCAAAGGTATTCCTGAAAAAATCAGCCACAGGATATTCAATAGCAAAGAAACCCCTGAACCACTATAGACAACTTCTTTTCCAAAAGGAGCCAATGATAAAGAAGCGAATTTAAAACACTGCAAACCAATCGGGATACCGATGATCGTCACACACCACAGACAACCGGCCAAAAACCACGAAATTGCACCAAGCAATCCACCAAAAATCATCCAAATCAGGTTTCCTAAACAACTCATACTCATCACATTCCTTTCCTTTGAAAAAAGCGGCCATCATAGATGACGACCGCCTTGCATTATCCTTCGTTCGTTTTTGATTACATTCATTTAGCCAACTGCTTATTCGTTAGAATTTCCGCCAAATACACCCGTGATCGAAGACCAAAGTCCACTGAAGAAGTTTTTAACATTTTCCCATAGTCCTTTGGATTTTTCTTCAATTTGTTTGCGGGCTTCTGAAAGATCCAACTCTTTGACAAAATCTTCAAAAATATTTTTGTCTTTCATGTCGCTCATCAATGTTGTCAATTCAGTAACTTGATCCGAAGTCACGATTCCCTCTAAACCATTGTCTTTCAATGCTTTTTCAACAGTTGCTTGAATATCGGATTGGGTCAATTCTGAGCCATCAGCTGTTTGGGCAGCTAGCTCTGTTTTCGCTTGTTCTTGTGCAGCATTCAGAGCTTCATCAGAATAGCCTTCTTTGTCTTTGTTTTCTTCTGTAATGGTTGATAAGACATCCATTTCATCTTGCGCAACACTGACACGATCTTGATTGATGATGCCGCCGGATTCTTCAACGATTTTGTAGACTCCTGCCAATGCCCCAGAACCGTCAATCGGTACAGCAGAAGCTACTGTTAGCTTAGCATCTGTGATCCCAGCAGTCAGTGCGGCATTTTGGTATTGTGCGGCAGTGATGCGGGTGATATTTTTAGGTGTCGCAATATCCACCGTGATTCCTTCGCCACTATCAAGGGTCTGCATGCGGACAGAACTATACACCGCCCAATCTTTAGTAAAGCCACCATCAGGGATATATTTCATTAAATCGGAACCTGAAGTCGTATAGATCGGTGTTTCTCCTTTGATCCCCAGTTGATCCAGGGTATAGTTTTCTTGCTCTTTTGTTAATGCATTACCAATGGCTACCGCATTGATCTGCAATTTTTCTTTACTATCCGTCGTAGAAGTCGCAGTTTCTGAGCTTGCTGTCTCTGAAGCTGCCGAAGACGAGGTTTCGATCGTTTGTGAGATTGCTGAGCTCCCTTCACTTGAAGTTGATTCTTCAGCAAATGCTAATGGTGCGGCAACTAAAACTTGGCTAGAAACCAAGAGAGTGGCTAAAATCATTTGTTTTTTTCTGATATTTTTTTTCATAGTATCCTCCATCTAACTATTTTCCTGTTTCTATTATTGTACTATAAGAGATACGTTTCGACCTACGGCTAGGGTCGGATTTGAAGGAAAATTTATGATCTACTTGTTTAAAGAAAAAATTAAAATGTTTTTTTATCGCAATATTGAGGATACTGACTACAAACGTATTTATTATCTTTATTACATTTGTTATTGACTGTGTGGTTACCCGACACTATATACTGATTATTAGGAGGCGAACGATGAAATTACTGACAACAAGTGAACTAGCAACCTTATTTTCTATTTCAAAACACACAATCCGGCACTATATTGATATTGATTTGCTGACACCTAAGGAAAGGAGAGACAATGGTTATTTCTTTTTCGATGAAGAAAATGTTTATAGATTATATCAAATTATCGTTCTTAGGAACATTGGCTACTCTCTTAAAACAATTAAAACGGTTTTAACTGAAGAGGATGTAGCCCACTATTTTTTGGAAGCTGAACAAAATCTTCAAAAAAAAATCGACGAATTACTTGCTATAAAAAATACCGTGCAGAACATCATCCAGGCTCAAGAACGCTACAAGCTAAATGAAATAACTTTCTTTGAAAGAACGGATCGCTACTTCCATCCTTTTCCGGAATCGGTTATTGATAATTCCGAGATTGATTTGATCAAAGCAACAAAAATGAACTTCTCGTCCCTCGATCAACTATTCTATGTTCATAATGAAAATGAAGTGATTCCTTGCTTTCAAAGCAAAAATAAAGAGGATGATCTTTTCTTTGCTAAAGGGACTTATGCCAGTATGAGCTTTATCGTTAATACGGAAGACTGCATTAAAAAAAATATTGATCTTTTTTTAGCTGATAAATTACTGGCTATAAAGGATACTTCACCACATCATTTCTTAGTTTTTGAAAATATCTATTGTTCATTAGCCTATAATAATGCCACCATTTTTACTGTTGAGATTAAATTATAAGAAAAGGGGATTGGACATGTTTACAGTAACAACGGAAACAATTGCGGATAAAAGAATTCGTGAAGTAAAAGGAGCTATCTTTAATGAACAAGTCATTTCAATTAACATTGTGAAAGATACAATCAGTGGTATTAAAGGGATATTTGGCGGAAAATCTACTACTTATTCTAATGAATATTCAAGCGGAAGGAAATTGGCTCTTTTAGAATTAGAATCACAAGCCCGTAGTCTATCTGCAAACGCGATAATCAATACCCGTGTTAGTTATAATCAATTTGTAAATTCTGATATCATGCTCATCGTTGTAACAGCTAGCGGAACAGCAGTTGTTGTTGAAGAATAGATGCACTAGGCTCTCATCTATAAAAAATCAGCTTACTAAACAATGTAAGGCAGCATTATGCCGTGATAGCTCATTCTTTCCACATTAATTTTTCTCCTGAGAAAAAAGTATGTTTTTTTGAGAGTCTAGGTATAAGACCCTTTTAATAACTCACAACTCCAATCAAGCGGCACTATTTTTTCCCAGCAACAATTATAGGAAGAAAAGTCTATCATTTACACTATGCACAATTAAAAACAAAAAATCACCTGTGACAAAGTGATTTAAATAGAAAATTTATTAGAAAAAAGAAAAAAGCCTTCGCTTCTATTTGTCTATTAATATATCTTCAATCGCTAAACACATAGACCTCTTAACAAGTCAAAAAAGTACGGCCTATCGATCAATCCTGAGTAGATTGACCAGTAGGCCGCTTGTTCATAATTGAATCTATTCCTGCTTCTTCATTATGAAGTAAGCGTTATATGCCTCGTTTCTTTGAAACTTATAAGAGTTATCTAAGGTCTGTATGCTATCAATACTCAAACTGGCGATAGTAGCGTCGTATCTCCATTGGGTGGCAATTCATTTGCTCGACATAGGCATCAATACGTTGTGTCACGCAATGCATCAATAAATGAGACAGTACACGGCCACGATATTTCTCACTGATTCCTGAAACAGGATAGTCTTTCGTGTCGATCAATGTATAGTCGCCACAAATTCTTGGCAATAATTTAGCTACTCTTTCTGATAATGGCCGCTGTTCATCTTCGCCTAAAAAGACGGTCACAGGGGTTGTTTCATCAACGATTTCCAACGTCCCGTGAAGAAATTCAGCGGCGTGGATTGATTTAGAACGCAACCAGCTTTGTTCTTCCCAGTAACACATAGCGTAAGAATAAACAGCACCCCATTGATTTCCCGCACCGATGAAATAGTGCATCGCATCATGACGATGTTTTTCCGCAAACGATCGGCCAAATTCATCCGCTTGTTTCTCTGCTTCTACTAATCCTTTTGCTAGATGCTGATCCAATTCTTGATAATACTCTTCGTAATCAGGAAAATCCCCATGATTTTTCATTAAACGATCCGCAACCATAAAGAATTTGATTTGTTCTGTTCCTGGTGCAGGATACGTGATGACATGGTCACACTGTTCTGCCAAGACACTGCCTTTTGTATCAATAAATCCTAGCAATGTCGCTCCTACTTTTTTGATTTCTGCGACAGCCTTTACCACTTCTTGTGTCGTACCAGTGACAGATGACAAGATAACTAATGAGTCTTTTGTCAAGCGACGGTTCCCTGTTGTATAGTATTCCGCCGCATGCTGGACATAAACAGGCAGATCACTTTTTCCATTGATATAAGTAACTGCTTGCATAGCAGAAGCATACGTGCCGCCAATTCCTAGATAATAGATCCCATCAAAGCCTTTTTCGTCAAGGGTGTCGATCAACTTTTCAATTTCTGGGCGCAAGTCTAACATTCCTTGGATATCGTCAATTTGTTGTTGTTCATTAAATTTAAGCATTTTTCCACCTCTAAATTTTACTTTTTAACACTTGATCAAAATCGTCAAAAATACGTTTACTTAAATCGATTCCTTTAGCAGCTGCCCCAAGATAGGAGAAAATTTGAAACGGAATAACTAAGAGCAACGGAGAAAAAAGTTCCTCACATGCAACATCCAGCCCAAGTGTATCGGAGTCAGCCGCTGCTGCTACAGTGATTGTATAAGCTTTCCCCACATGAGAAGTCATATAATCACGCAATAACTGAGATCTTGTTTGATTCGAGCTTGGCGCTTCAATAAAGAAAAGCACATGTTCATGGTTTGCTTCAAGATAAGGACCGTGCATATACGCTTCTAATTCCACGCCTTGAGAAGGTACTCGAACAGTTTCGGTAAATTTCGTTTCAAATTCTTTTGCGGTTCCCCAGTTTGGGCCGTAACCAATTGTCACAAACCGATTGGCTAGTTTAAAAGTACTGACGTTTTTCTCAAAAAAAGCTATCGTTTTATCAATGACTTGAGGAACAGCCTCAATCATCTTCTCTAACTGGCTTTTGATAATCGACACTTGGTCATCGGACAATAAGCCTTTGCTGTAGCCAATCGATACGCCTAACAGATAGAGTTGCAATACCGTTGCGACATATCCCTTCGTCACGAATCCAACGGTCTCGATCCCGGTTCCTAGATCAATTCTTTCGTTTACTTTTTGCACAAGGGGGCTTTCGAGATCACTGCTCAAACCGATGGTGTAAAGACCTTGCTCTGACAAATGCGCCACGGCATCTATTGTCGAGGCACTTTTTCCACTTTGAGAAACCGCCAGAACTGTCTCAATTTCTTTTGAAAGATGACCATAGTGATTAAAGTGGTATGGTTCCTCGATCGTGACAGTGATCTGCGCCAACTTCTCCAGTGCGTACTTTGCTGCTAAACAGGCATTGGCAGAAGAGCCTGTTGCCAAAATCATTAAATGTTCAATCGCTGATCTTCTTTCTTCTTTTTTAGGAACAAATCCCTGCAATATCTCAACTAATGTTTCTTGCTCTTCCTGAATATAATCCATCATCGTTGCCACAACAATTCCTCCTTAAAAAAGTCCAATCAAAGATCCCAAAATACCAACTACTGCTAATCCAAGCAGAATAATCAACGGCTTGACTTCTTTTTTCAGCAGATAAAAGACAGCCCCAAACGCACCTAATGATAAAATTTTCGGAACGATATCATCAAAGATACGTTGTACTGTAACAGCATTTTCACCCGAACCGATCTGTAATGGGATATTGATATCGATCATCGTAGCTGTCATTCCTCCCACGACCATCAATCCAATGATCGCGGCGCCGTATGTTAAGCTTTCCATCATACCGTTTTCCTGGATTTTCTTTAAAAATCCTGTTCCAAGCTTATATCCCCAACCAGTAGCAAAATAACGAAACAGTAAATGAGGAATATTGAAAATCAGCAGAAAGAGAATCGGTCCCAATATGTTTCCTTGTAAAGCCAATGAAGTTCCTACTCCAGTGGCGATCAGCCGTAACGTTCCCCAAAAGAAGGAATCCCCAATCCCAGCTAAAGGTCCCATCAAGGATGTCTTGATGTTATCGATCGCTGAGGAATCAAAATTTGGATCATTCACATTTTCTTCTTCCATCGCTGCATTGATTCCTAAAATAAGTGTCACGATATGAGGGGTCGTGTTGAAAAATTCCAGATGACGTTTCAATGCATCGGCCATCGATTCTTTTGTTTTGTACAGTTTCTTTAAAATCGGAATCATCGCATAGACATAAGCCAGGTTCATTTGCCGCTCATAGTTCCATGAGAACTCCATTTGAAACGAACGCCAGAAGACACGATTCAATTCTTTTTTGGTAATTTCGGCTTTCTCATTAGAAGTCTTCATCATCATCTAGTACCTCCCCTGAAGTCGTTTGAATAGATTGCCCTTGTCCGCGTATGTTTCTTAGATTCACAACTACAACGGCTGTTATCGCACCAAAGATTGCAATTCCTGTAACAGGCAGCTCTAAATAAGCTGCTAATGCAAACCCTAAAAAGAAATAAGGAGCAACTTGTTTATTGATCAGTAACCTAGCCAACATGGCAAATCCAAGGGCTGGGATCAAGCCAGTTGCTACTGATAAACCGTTCTGAACAAAGGCCGGAATCATATCCAACAATTTACTAATCGTATTACTGCCTACCATGAAGGAAATCGTAACTACAAGAGCCAACATCAGTGATAAGCCAAAACCTGCCAATAAGTGCATTCTTTCCACACCTTTGTAGTTACCATCTGCCGCGTACAAATCGGCTTTTTGGTTCATCATAGGAATGAGCAGTCCCAAGTAAACATTTTTCAAGATAAGTGTCAATGTTGCGATCGGGAGTCCTAACAATAAAGCCGTCTCCGTTCCCGCTCCTGCTGTAATTGCAAAGGCTGTACCAAGAATCCCACCAGTTACGACATCGGGCGGAATAGACGCACCAACAGAAAAAGAGCCGATAAACGCTAGTTCCAGTGTTGCACCCATAATGATTCCGGTGCTGACATCCCCTAATACGATTCCTGTAAACAATCCAGTAACAATAGGACGCGACAGTAATGACGTTCCTAATGCATATTCAGATTGCGCGATAAATGCAACAATTCCAAGTAATATTGCTTGCAGCATCTCTGTTACTCCTTTCTTTATAAAACATCTTCGACAGCGACTTTTTTATCTGAAGGTACTTGCCGGATATCGACAGCGATTCCTTTAGCAACCATTTTTTTCAGAAGTTCTTCTTCAAACGGTAAAACATTGACTGCTTTGCCAATATTCTTGGTGCCTTCTTTGGCTTTGATCCCGCCCAAATTGATTTTAGTGATCTCTGGATAGTTTTCCGCTAACTTATAGGCATCTTCAATGGATTCCACCACGATGAACAACTTGTATTTATCGGTCACACCGCTTTTCAACGCATGAATAGAATCTTCGATTGTTTTGATTACTAGCTTAACGCCTTGTGGTTTAGCTAGTTTGATCGTTGTCTTACGAATGTCATTTGTCGGCACATCATCATTGGCGATCAAGATACAATCTGCCCCTAAGCTTTGCGTCCAAGAAAATGCAACTTGTCCATGTAAGAGTCGGTGATCGACTCGTGTCAAAATAATCATGTCGTTCCTCCTAAAATTCTTCTTCTTCGATTTCTTTTGCTACACTCTCATTGCAGAACTGGATCATATCTTTCGAATTAGCCAACGTTTGGTGGATCGTTTCTGAGATGGCACCTCCTCCTTGAAGTTGTGTTGTCAATTCAATCAACAATGGCAAATTCAATCCTGCGATCAAGTAGAAATTCGGTTGTTGGATATAACGTAAAAATTCATTGTTCACACTGCCACCGAAAATATCTGTGATAACGATCATTTCGTGCTGTTTATAGGTTTCCATCAGTGTATCTATAGTTGCTGTTAGATCGAATGCTTCTTGAACATAACAATCTATGGCAATGACTGATTGTTTTTTTCCACAAATAAGTTCTAAAGAATGCAAGATTCCTGATGCAAATCTACCGTGTGATGCTAAAATAATGATTTGCTCCACTGCTTTCACCTCTCTTTGCGCCAAGTTACACTTTATTAAACGCAAAAAGCGTGCCAAAAAAAGTGGCACGCTTTCCTTATCGATTAAAAATCCGCTTCAACCATTGAAGAATCCGTGTTTCCAAATAAAACATCATAAATATAGCAAACTTCAGATTCTGGTATCGCGACACTGTAAACCTTTTCAATGACACTAAACGCCTTTTTGATCTCTTCCAGCTGTTTTTCATGACACTGAAGCAGTGTGCCGCTGGCATGATAATTCTCAATGGCTTCATTTCGAATCAGTCGTTCGATCAAACAACTTGTATGGACAAACAACGCAAGCTTGCGGTCATTAGTGATTCTTTGCTGCCATATACGTTCCAGATTCCCCACAAAGAATTCCATTTGAGAAATCACTTTCTCTGTATCTAGAATCGTCACAGATTGAATCACTCGATCCAGCGAAAAGTTTCTTACTAATTGATTGTTCACATAAGCAATCATCTCTTCATCCAATTCTTCTTTCAGCCAACTTAATAGCACTGCTGTACCTGCGCCAGAAATCAGTTCTTCTAAAGAAATAAAAGGAGCCAGCTCTTGACGAGGTTTGTTGGTTCCTACAACACCAACAATGTCATACGATGTCAAAGCCTGTTTGACATGTTCCCTATTTTCCAACTGATTGAACTCATAAGGGAGAATTCGAATCTGTAAATGATCTGGAATGCTCTTTTCTAATAAATTTGAGATTTGAACCGCAGTTCCAATTCCTGTTGAACACGTTGTGATGACAACTTTCTCTTTTTTCGTTTGCGGAAGAATAATCTCCCATTCATTTTGACTGTAGGCATTTACCCGTTCTGGAATTTCCCTCAGCGAAACATTTTGCTGGATACATTCCCCCACAGCGATGGCTACACTTGTCGTTACATTGTTCATCATGACGATTGGAACCGTCAATTCTGGAATATACTGATAGATTTCTTTCAACGAACCCATGTCGAACAAGACCACTAGTCCATTAGATACATCATTTTTTTGAATATATGCAGTGACCCTTTCTGCAATTTGCTTGGGCGTGACATCTAATGGCATATCGAAAGACTGAAAAACCGATTCATTCAACAAACGATTCGCTACATTCGCAATGCTGCTGGCAGTTGCGTAGCCATGAGCCACGATGATACTTCTCGGAAGCAATGAATCTTTGGTATACCCCATATCGTTGATATAGAGTGTAAAGATAATGCGGTCCATACTGGTTAGCTCGATATCCAATGCTTTTTGTACTAGCCCTAACAGATTTTCGGTGTAGCGATCACTTGTCGAATAATGCTTTTTAACGCTCTTCAGTAGGTTCTCTGTCAATAAAAGTTTGTCTTGATCATCCGGCAGCCACTCCACATTTCGCCGCAGCCATAAATAATAACTGATCGTATAAACCATGCTGCCGTTAAAGCTGATTTGGAAGGAATGTTCAATCTGCTCCATCATTCGCTGGACATGCTCGGTCACAAAAATCATCGTCCGCTGCTTTTGTTCTTGCTTATGATCAAACAATAAATTTTCGAATAGTCTTTCAATCACTTTAGAAATAGGATCAGCTGCAGCTGTAAAATCCTGTCCTGCCTGGACATAATTGAGCAGGATCTGTTCATATGTTTGAATGATCTTTTGTTGTTCTGGCTCACTTTCGGCAGTCAGCTGCTGGATTTGCGTTTGCCCATCGATAAGAATCAATTGCGTCGTCGCTGACTCATTGGGTTCATCTGTCAATTGCAGTAAATGTTCTGGTAAATGATAGACCGTGACTGCTATTTTTTTGGCTTTCCGCTTTAGGCTAGCAGTATAGCTTTTGGCAGTAATAATCTTGATCGTACTTTTCAATTCACCGACATTCCCAGAAAAATGACTCGTCGTTAACATTTCGATCACTTGAGGTGAGAGTTCTAACGGCAAACCGATGCGCTTTTGCTCTTCAAAAAATGCTTGCAAGATCAGTTGCTTCCGTTCAGAAATCGTTCGTTCTTCCAAAGCAGGCAATGTCGCTTGGATCGGGATTCGCCGCAAAAAAGTTGTTAGAAAAGTTTGTTTCAAATCTTCTGTCGTTGCAAACACCAACCGACAATCCACCGTGATTGGTCGTCTTGTATCCCCCATTCGATAGATGACACCTTGATCCAGAAAAGTGAATAATTTTTCCTGTCCTTCAGCATTCAACCGATGAACTTCATCGAGAAACAAGACACCGCCATCTGCTGCTTCAAAAGCACCAGCACGATCTTCCTCTGCGCCGGTAAAAGCCCCTTTGACATGTCCAAATAAATTACTAGTCAATAGCTCTTGGTTGTTGGCGTACTGTGCGCAATTGATGGTGATCAAAGGCGCATCGACCTCCAATAATTCATTGGCCACACAATAGTGATGGAACATTTTTACCAGAAAACTCTTCCCCGTCCCACTTTCCCCCGTCAGTAAGAAGGGAAGCCCACCATTTGGATAGAAGGCGGCCATCTTGATCTGTTCAATGACTTCTGCCAGACTGCCTTTGCTGCCGATCACACTGGAAAAGAAATCTTCTTTTTGATCAAAAAAAGGTTTTTCCGCCGCAACAGCAGCCAGACTCTCGTATACGTTTTGTGTTAAGGGGTAGTTTTGGCTCTCAAATGCCTGCTTATGAAAAAAATAAACGGGTCGGGTCGCAATTTTCACTAAACGACCTTCTTCCGTTAGCTGATTCAAATAGTGACTGATCGTGTTTCTCTTGACTGAAAACTTCTCGGCAATATCTTTCGCTGTAAAGACATCGCTTACATTTTCTGCAGAGAAAAAAGCCGTCTGGTTTTGCAAGTAAGCAAGTAATTGTTCTTTCATCGCTGTTCTCCTTGTCCTCTTTCTCCGTTTATCATAGCTTACGATTCTTAAAAAGCCAAGAGGTGACAGAGGAAGTTGCTTGGAATGAATAATTTCGAGGATATTTCCCTCGACTATAGGTCATCTTGAAAAGAGTCCTTAGCATAAAATTTATGATCCAATAAAAATCACTCAAGGCAGTCACATTTTTTTAGACCGTTCACAGATCTTGCCCTTCCGCTAGAGACTCTTTTCATTTTCATAGATACTTCTATTTCTTGCAATCTAAAGTAAATCATCAAAGCTGACGGTTCCGCAACAAGTCCTCCCTTTTTATTCCTTTACAATAACTCTCTACTTATTGCATTCTATTCCTTTCTTAAATCGTTGCTTCCGTATGATCCCGGCTCAAGGTATATAGGCTGGTTTCGACTTTGAAGTAGTCTTCGACTAATTTTTTCAACTCAGCCATTGCGGCATCAGCCCGCAAATGTTGTTCTTCATTGATTGATTCAACGAACAATACTGCGTTGACGGTCTCTTCTTTTAACATCGTGCGTTGCGCTTCTCGCCAATTTAAACAGCGGCAGATGGCTCCTTGCTCGTCATAGTAAATCAATTCTCCTGCTAGTGCTGGCGCATCCTCCTCGGCGCCTAATGGGAAAAATGACTCCCCACCCTTGGCTAGTCCAAGGTGTAAATCACCTGCGATTGCAGCCAAATCTTCTCCACCTAAAGGCATCCCATACTTCATAGAGACACTATTGTAGAGATCTACTAATGGATTGATTGGAAAAAAAGTTCGATCTTGATTGACACGCTTCAACAATGCTTCTATGGAAGAACGGGCACCTTTTTTTGTTTTAAATTTTTGGAAAGCTTCCCGCCATTCTTGGACAACTGGATTTTCACTGAAGGTTGCATTCGTTAAGAATCGCTTAGCTTCGCGCTTACCGTTTTTCAGCAATTCCGTAAAATAACTTTCTTTTGCAGGATCTATTGAATTGTCGATCCCTTTCACAACGAGACAACTAATTTGTGCATGGGGAAAGATTTCCCAGAATGCTTGATCGATCACTATTTTCTTCATTACTTTCACACTCCAAATGTATTAATAAAAAAGCGGCAAAACAATATTTGCTAGTTCCGCCAATTGATTCCAAAAGTTGATCATTATTTAAACCTGTCCTTTTAAACTAGGGAAGGTTGATCACATTTTTGAAAAAGAAAACGATTTTCTATCCTACAGTGCCGATTTCTCCTGCCCTATCTAATTAGTAGTCTCTTTTCCCACCATTCTTTACAATCGCCCAATCCGATTCAATAGATTCTCTGATCTTTGAAAGTAAATTTGTCACCGTTTCTATTTCTGATGCGGATAGTTGAGTGGTAGCGATTTTGTTTGAGTATTCGTTTTCTCTTAAGATAAACTGCACAACATGCTTTCCTTTTTCAGTTGTGTATAAATGTTTGATTTTTTTATTGAACGGATCGGATTCTTTTAAAATGAATCCATTCTCTTCCAACTTTCGGACAGCTCTTGACAGCGTTGTCCGATCGACTTTAATCACCTCTGCTAATCGTTCAGGGATAATTCCCTCATTCTCAAAAATACGAACCAAATAAATATACTGCCCTTTGTTCAGCTTTAACTCTTTAAATTCAATATTGGCAATGGCATCAAGCATTCGGCTAATCGAGCCAATTTCTCGTAAAATGTCATTCATTCTTCTTTCTCCTCTTCTATCATTATCCTACCTTTTTATTGTTGCAAATGCAACATTTTCCCAGAATAAAAAAGAGCGAAACCAATGTTTCACTCTTTTAAAAAATATTTATATCACTTATACGTTCTGTTGCTAGTTGATCATATTTCGCCAACCACATGACTAACAACAAAGATTGTTTCATTTGCTCATTGCTTGGAGGAAGAGAGCTAAACCATTGATCATTCACTAGAACTCGTCAGAGGTATCCTCTATCTAAAGACTAGCTGATTTTTTCCCTCAGTTCGTTTTGTCTGTTTTTCTGACACGTATTCTCTTTTATTCATAAAAGAACTCTTTAGAATTGTTTCTTTTTCATAATCGAAATACTGATCCTCACAGAGAGTGCAAAAAGTAGCATAGCAATTACTAATGCAATAAGAAAGAGCATTCCCATGCTGACGATGGGCAATGTGTTCAATTGAGCAATCAGATCAACATTAAAGAAGAGCTTTGCCCCTTTTACAATCACAACACCAGCGACTATCAGAAGTCCAACAGCACCAATAATGGCAATTCTGCCCTTTTCGCCGCCAAACTTTAGTTGGAAGGGAATCATAATAGATTGGATGATGATCATAACAGGCAGAATCATTGCTGCAATCTGCCAGATCTCAGTGAGAGAAGTAGTATCTCTAACAACTGTTGCAATCAATCCTAAGAAAGTTGCCAAAAGCCATGAACTAAATCCCAGTAGAAATCCTAGACAATATTTTTCCAGCACATAGCCCACTCGAGTAATAGGTAAAGTGAATAAAAACGCATACCCATTGTCAAATTCATCATAGCTGATAGTGCTTAATGTGAATAAAGAAAGCGCAAAGGTTAAGAAACCTAGTGGGAATGATACATCCTCTGTAAACGAGATCATTCCTATTACAATCAAAAGAATAACCAAAAAGAAATTTTTTTGTGTGGCCATCAATTTAAAATCTTTTACCAACAAACCTGTCATTATTCACGCCCCCTTACCATCATCATAATCACTTCATCAATTGATCCTTTTTCAATGACTATTTTAGGAAAATTCTCCATATAAAACTGTTTTTGATTCGTTAAACAACTATACCCATAGCTTTCTTCTTTGTATCGGAGAATAAATTGTTTATCCAGTTCTTTGTATTGCTCCGGATCAACTTTCAATAGTGCATAATCACTTAACAAGACATCGGTCTCTTCGTGTAAGATCATTCGTCCATCATGGATCATATAAAGATCATCACAAAGTGTTTCTAAATCACTAGAGATATGGGAACTGATCAAAATCGCACACTCTTCATCTTTTTCCATGAACTCTCTCAACATCAAAAGTAATTCATCTCTGGCAATCACATCCAAGCCAGCTGTCGGCTCATCTAAAAGCAACAATTTAGCGTGATGCGATATAGCTACTAATACTTTTAGTTTTGCTTTCATCCCTGTTGAAAAATCGTTGAGTCTTTTATCCACTGGTAGTTGGAATCGCTGAATTTGTTCGGTAAAAAAGTCTTCGTCAAATTCGCTATACATTGTCCGTAAAATCGGAACAATATCTTTAATCCTTAAATAGCCGCTGAAGCCAGAATCGGATAAAACAACACCTAACTTTTCCTTCTCTTTTGGGGTGAGTTCTTTACTATCCTTGCCTAAAAGTGTGATCTTCCCACTGTCAAAAGGAATTAAACCAAGAGCTGCTTTAAACGTAGTACTTTTACCTGCTCCATTTTGACCAATCAACCCTGTGATAGTACCTTTTTGAACTTCTAATGAACAATCAAGAGAAAAATTATCATACTGCTTTTTTAGATGCTCAATTTTCAACATGTTTCAACCCTCCAATATCAATTCAAACAAACTTTTTATCTCTTCATCACTAATCCCGCAACGTCGCCCTTTTAGAATTGCTTGTTCCAAGTCTTGTTCCAGCTCCTTTTTTTGCTCTTCCAATAAAAGCTCTGTATTGGTAGCAGCTACATAAGTTCCTTTCCCGTGAACCGTTACTGTAAAACCTTCAGATTCTAACGTATCATAGGCTTTTTTGACCGTTAAAGCACTGATCTTTAATTCTTTTGACAGTGTGCGGACAGATGGCAACGGATCATTCTCATTCAGCTCCCCATTTCGAATATGCCCTTTGATTTGATCGACAATCTGCTCATAAATCGGCACCATTAAGGAAGTATTAATAATCAATCTCACATTTTCTTCCCCCTTCTCGTTACAAACAGTATATAACAGTACACAACTGTTATCAAGTGTTATATACTGTTTATTAAAAAAATTTTGAGTTTTTACTGAACATAAACAAAAAAAGCTAGGCAAAAGCCTAGCTGAGAACACGATTTAATCGTGAAAGATAGATAGTTATTTCATGCGTATGATAATTGTCCCACCTATAACACTCACAATCATTATGCCGAGGACAAGCATCCAACTCGCCTTCTCATCATTTGTCTGTGGAAGTTTTTTATCATTCGTTTTATTTGAAGCGTTTAAGGCAGCAGAGTGACTTGATTCTGATTGATTGTTCTGAGTCCCTAACATGGACGAATCAGTTGTGTTTGGTTCTGTCGTACTTGGTTCTGTCGTACTTGGCTCTGTCGTACTTGGTTCCGTTGTGCTTGGCTCTGTCGTACTTGGCTCCGTTACGCTTGGTTCTGTGACACTTGGCTCTGTCGTGCTTGGTTCCGTTGTGCTTGGCTCTGTCGTACTTGGCTCCGTTACGCTTGGTTCGGTGACACTTGGCTCTGTCGTGCTTGGTTCCGTTACGCTTGGTTCGGTAACACTTGGCTCTGTCGTACTTGATGTTTCTTTTTTAGTATTGGTAATAATGATGGTACCACCCTCATTGGTTACCGCACTTTCAAAGTCATCTGGAACATTGACTTCTTCGACAGTGTAAAAGAAATCTTCCCCTTGGTTATTGTACTTTGGTAATACTACATTTTGGCCTTCAACTGGGACTTTTGTGCGTATTCCTTGATAGCCCTCGCCTTTAGTCAAGGTTAAACTATCTGACGTTTGCCAACTTTCAGCACTAACGGTGGTTGTTCTTTTGACTTGGTATTCGATCTGATCAGGAATCTCAGCATCTGGAACATTGATCCACTTCTTCATAATTTTCAATTCTACGACAGGTGCCTTGATGGATGGAATAGGAAAATCTAAATATTCACCATCACTTCCTGTTGTTAATGTCGTGCGTCCATTACACAAGACCCATGTTTCTCCTTGAAACTCAGCGGATTCTGTATTTATTCGAACCTGATAAGTTAGGGTAAGTTTTTCATTTTCACCTAACGCGATGTTGCTGATAGAGATGGTTTGATTAGCTTCCGTTACTTGAACTGCTGCAACAATTTCAGGAGCTTGGATCCATGCTCCTTGATCATTTTTGCACCACCCGACCAATTGATAATGGCTATTATCAAACGTACCGGCTCCTTGTAAAAGGATTCCTTCCCCCATAGGGTCTGTGATCGTTCCATTGGGAATCGTTTTATCAATGTGGTTCGCAATTTCTTTCAATGCTGAACCAAGACCGCTAAGGTTTTCGTCCGTCGTCAAATAATTAGCCGGTGCAGTAGCAAGATTACGGGCAATATATTCGCCCCTTGCCGAAGGTGCCGTTGCCACTGAATAAACCGTAAAGTTCGATTCCTTGATGTCAACGATCGTTCCTAATGTTTCATCAGTCACCACTTGACTGCTGACTGGAACTGCTAAACTATCTGTTGAAGTCTTACTTGTTGTATGGTATTGAGGATTAGCTGTTTGGAAAGCTTTGGTATAGCTGCTAGTATGATAGCCATTATAATCATCGATCTTTCCTGTATTGGGATACACAGTTGCATTTTCAGCAGGTAAATAGCTGCGATTGGCACTATCATCGCCAATATGGATAAACATCTTTTCAGCTTCAGGTCGACTTTGTTCAAGGAGCAGACGTTGTCCCTCCATCAAGCCTTTTTGCATAAATGTTCCTGAGTGTGATTCCGCCGTATGCTGTAAAAAATTTTGCAGATAATCGATGTCTTTGGAGAAGCCATTCGTAGAATAAGTTGTTCGGTTATAGGCAACAATTCCGATACGAATAGAGCCGTTTGACAGGGAATCTCCTAATTCCTCACCAAATTGTTGCAGCCCTTTTAAGGCGTTGGTTAATTTCTCTCCTTTCATAGAGGAGGAGTAATCAATCACAAGGACAAGATCAACTGGATTATCTACTTGATTCCCTTTCACATCTAAAGTAACGTCAAAGAGACCTTGCTGCCCGGCTACCTCTTTGACACTCTTCTTTACATAAGCTTCATCATGATAGTTCACATAGTTTTCACTATCAAAATCGACACCTGGTGCATTGCCGTAGTCATAATTATAGGTATCCCCTTGTTCGACACCATCAGTAATATATTGTCCAGATTGATTGGCTTGATAATCAAAATCATAAGTAGCAGCACTTGCCTGTATACCAATAAAAATGACCATTGATCCAATAATCATTAGTAAAAAAGCAATTGTTTTACCTGATCTTTTTTTGTTAACTTGCATTTCTTACACTCCTTTATTTCATGTCCACTCATTTAATGGGAGAATCATCGTTTAACTGTGAACGAAATTTGCCAATCCAAATTGTAGTTTGTTTCGGCTAACAAAAGAGGCAAAAAAATGCAAATTTCAAACACAAAAAAATATCCTTTTTTGTGCTATGATAAAAGAAAATTGATACAAAAAATTACTAGATCGGAGGCAAATCGATGGAACGATTCCATACATTTTTTGGGAGTGGCCTCAAAAAAGACGTTGAGTTACTGCGCTTTTTGTATTTGCAAAAACGCTTTGTCCCTATAGAAGAAATCAGTCAAACATTAGGTCTCGATCGTCGTTCTGTTCAAAAGAGCTTTGACTCATTGACCAAACAGCTGGCAAACAATCAAGCAGAAAAAAACGAGATTCTAATTGCCAAACACGGATCCGGGTATAAATTCAGCGGCACCAAAACAGACTATAAACGATTGACGAGTCAGCTTTTAGCATCCAATCCTTTTTTTCAACTACTTAAAACCCTGCTGCTGCAAAATGAAATCAATTTGATCCAATTTGCTGCTAACAATTTTTTCTCTGAATCGACTGTTCGTAAAAGAATTTATGAATTAGAAAACGCATTGACTCCTATTGGCTTTTCTTTGCGAAAACAAAAAGGCATGGTTCGATTAATTGGCGACGAAGCACGTATCAGATATTTTATGGTCGCCTTCTTTTGGCGGACATTCTCTGGGTTGCATTGGCCGTTCAAGGGACTCTCACAAAAAAAATGTGAAACGATCGCTCAAGACTTCTATCAAAATAACCAGATTCCTTTCAATAAAATCGAATTAAGAATGACGACGTATATTCTAGCCGTCACTATTTTACGTTTTCGCAAAGGGCAGTCGATCCCTACGGATTCATTGGAGATGGCACCTTTTCTCGCAGATGAAGACTTGCAATTGTTTCAACAACTGACTGATCAGAATACGCCCATATTCAATCACTTAGCAGAAGAATTATCCGAACACTTCTTTCTACCAGAAAACGAACGCCGTTTTTGTTTTCTTTGGCTGCAATCCAATCTTGACCGTACATTTAAGGAATCTCAGCTAGAGACTTATTTTTCGTCGAATGAGGCGGAGAAGCCCCCTACTGCCATTCAAGAAGTGATTGCTTCAATGGCATCACATCATGAGAGAAAAACATTCCCATCCTCTCAGAAAAATCTGATGTTGAACACCATTTTAAATGGCATTCTCTCCATTGCGCTTTTTGGAAAAACCGATCATACGTTGGCAGGCTATGACACCGTCCAATTTCTCGCAGAACATTTCCCAGAATTGCGGATGCAGTCAGAAAAACTTTTAGAACAGACAAGCTTGTATCATGATGAACCACTCAATCGCAAAGGACTTGCATTGCATGTCGCAACGGCTTGGACGCAAGTGATATCACCCGCTGCGTTTCAGAAACAAATCAGAATCAAACTCGAAACGGATTTACCTTTAGCCGTTTCACTGACAATAAAAAAACTGATCAAAATGCCTTTCCAAGGCTTTTATAATATTGATATTCGCGAACACTTTGACCAAGAGGCATATGATCTTTGCTTAAGTACCACACCGTTGACTGAAACTTTTGAAAAAGTCCCTGTATTACTGATCAATGCCCAGATCACACTACCTGATTTGTTGGCGATCCATCAAGCCCTCGAGGAGCTGACCCAGCAAAATCGTCCGCACCATTGAAACTTAAGCATGCAGTTAGTCATTGAGAAAAATAGGATATCCTGCTCCCCCCTTCTTGCTACCGCATTCGTTAGTTCCAGTTGGTGATTGTTACAGGAAGACGATAACCTCTTATCTGATACTGACAAACAATCGTATAAGCAATCTGTCACTATTCCAAATTGGCTGACAGATTGTTTTTTTACTAGTATTCGGATGGTCTTGATAGATAATATACAGTCAAAGTATTTTTTTCACTACAATTTCTTTTCAAGCAGTGCTTCTCTGAATAGCTTCACACCTTCGAAAAATCGGCTCTCAACCTGTTTTCATTCTCATAAATACTTCTCTGATTAATCTTTTGAAGAATCAACCGATTCTTATTATTAGTGACACTTAGCAACAAAGAAAGAATAAGGAGGTTGATACTAAGAAATGTTTCTATAATTGAAAGTTGATTGTTGAGTTAGTTGGTTTGGCCATTTGTTGACTGCTTCAATGTTTTGGATAGAGCCAGTCAATGAAAAGGCAAAATGATAACGCACATTTTTTGCCTGAATCAACAGATGATTGCCACTCCTCCCAACTATTCAAACCTGATGAAATTCAGTAACGCGCTACCCTCGTTTTTATTATTTCTATATGTAAGGAGAACAGATGAGTGTCCAGAATCGATGATTATTTAAAACAACAAATGCAGCAATCCACAAAGCAAACCGTGGAAAAAGATATTTTTTTAGGCCACTCCCCTAACGAAATCATCTACTTCATCACAATCCATGAATTATTAAGATCTCCTGATCAGTTATGTCATAAACTAAAAGACCAAATTTCGGAGAGGGACGCAAAGGTCGTGATCAATGGAAATATCTACGATCATGCCCTTATCAAAGTGCTAAAAGCGGTCATCGAACTGAAGGCGGATTATTCAGTTATCGTCCGCGATGGCTTTAGAGAATATAACAAAAATCTTCGCAGTAGTGAACAAGTTGGTTTGCTCGTTGTCAAGTCAGCTAAATAAAAAACTGCTGCCTCTCAAAAACAGAGGTAGCAGTTTTTTCGTCTTTCCATCAAACGATAACTACGATTGATTGCTCGTTGCTTCATTTATTATTTCAAAGATTGCTTTCTTTCCGATTATGTTGACGATAAAAGCTGAAAAAAATGATTGCATATAACACCGCTGTAAAACCAGTGACGGCAACCGAATTTGTGATCAAAATCCCCAGAAACAGCAAGACGAGAGAAACAATCGCCAAACTTAAATAACCTTTACGAAAAAGATTCTTTTGCTTAATGGCTAAGACAAAAGCGGCCAGACTGATCAATAGCCAGATCAAAAGAACAGTGTAGGAAAGAGATCCAGCTAAATAGCCAAACAATTTGTCTCCTAAAAAATAGGAAAGCACAACACCTAAGTATAACGTTCCACTACAAAACATGATTGCTCGTTGCGGGACACTATTTTTATTTAAAGCAATAAATTTATGCTTAGCATTGCCATTGTTGCTCAGTCGGAAATACAGGATTCGCGAAGACGCATAGATTCCTGAATTGATCGAAGAAAATAAAGCCAGAATGATTACCAAATTCACGATGTCCGACGCGAAAGGCAAATGGATCTTTTGAAAGACCATCACGAATGGACTCACATTCGGATCCGCTAACTGATTCCACGGGTAGATGATCAGTAATAGAAACAGCGGAATAATATAAAAAGCTGTGATACGGGTCATGACCCCTCTGATCGCTTTAGGAATCGCTTTTTTTGGATTTTCTGCTTCACTGATCGTGATTGCCACCAATTCTGAGCCACCATAGGAATAAATAACTACTAGCAATGAGTTGATAAATCCTTGAATCCCATGAGGGGCAAAACCACCATGGTCAGTGATTTGACTAAAAGTCGGCAAGAAGCCAATGTCAAGTAGTTGTGTGCCGACTAAATAGATGCCAATAATGATCAACGCAATCACTACACTGATTTTTGCCCAAGAGAGCCAGTATTCTGTTTCTGCAAACAAACGTACAGAGAAAAGATTAATGGCTGTTGTTAAAAGGGCCAAAATCAAAACAAAGACCCACGCCGGAATATTGGGAAACCAAAGCTGCAAAAAGCTGGCAGCTGCTACCGCTTCGGCAATGATATTGATCATCCACATCGACCAGTAAAGCCAATCGATAAAATCAGCCGTATGCACCCCCAGATAAGGTTGGACCAACCCAGAAAGACCATGTTGCTTTTGATCTTCTAGAACCAGCTTTCCAAGTCCTGTCATCACCATAAATAAAATAAGACCACAAAAAATAAAGGCGAGTAATACCGAAGGACCGGCCAAGTCGATCGCTTCTCCGCTTCCTTTGAAGAGGCCAGCGCCAATTGCTCCGCCAAGAGCCAACATAGTAATGTGGCGAGTTTTCATTTGTCTTTTTAATTGATTTTCTTCGTTCATAAGATCCTCCTTGTTTCTCCGATAGGCATAAATGAAATCAATCAAAAAAATCATCATTTCTTATAACTGGTTTCAAAAAAATAACGGAGCTAAGCTCCTTGCCCAGATCATACACAGTTAAATAACCTATTGCAACTAAAAATTGAAAAAATAATCTATTTTTTCTGAAAATTCTATCATATTTTAATCTTTTTCAGTTCCTTCAAAGAAACGTTCTTATTCTATCAAAAGGGTGACAATCCGTTAACAAACAAAACACGTTTTTCCACTTCAATAAAAGCAGAAAAACGTGTTTCAACGGCTGGAAAGTAGCTGGCTTTTTGGCCAAATTAGCCAAAGCAGCTTTACAGCGTTTCAATCAAATCCAGTGGATGCTCAATGAAAAAGTCCGGCCTAACAGCTAATAAGGCTTCTTTCGTATGGCTTCCCCAAGCAACGGCAACAGTGCCTACACCGGCTGCCTGCCCCATCTCGATATCAAAGGTCGCATCACCAATCATCCTCACCTCATCTTTTTGCAACCCATGATTTTTCAAAATTATGGTTATCCCTTCAGGATGCGGCTTATAATGCGTCACTTTATCCGATCCGATCGTCTCTGCAAAAAAAGCAGCAATGCCTAATCCCTTCAGATTTCGATTCAATATATCGGTTTTCTTACTGGAAACCACAAAACATTTGATGCCTTGCTCTTTAAGAATTGCCAGTAATTCAGGGATGCCATCGAACACCTTAAGCGACTTTTCTTCAAAAAATTGATAATGGCTTCGAAAAATAGTGAGAAGTTCCATTAATTTCTCTTCGGATAACTGCCTGTTCGCCATCTCTAGAAATGATTTTTCAATAGGAATCCCCATGTAGTAATCGATTGTTTTCTCATCAGGAATCATTAGACCTATGTCACTAAATGCTTTTTGCGTCGCCAATATCCCACATTCTCTAGAGTCACCTAGTGTCCCATCAAAGTCAAAAATCAATCCCTTAGTTCTCATTCCATCCTCCCCCTTCATGATCAAAAAGTTTTATTCATCGTATCCTATTCTTTGATAGAAAACAATCATTGATTTTTTCCTCGTCAGAAGCTATTGATCACAAGCAGATCCTAATTCTACGTATCGCTCATATCTTCTAAAAAAAGAGGAAATGGACTCTTTTTTCAAAAAGTCAAAAATAACTGTTGACCTTAGAACGACTCTAACCTTTATGCTAAGGGTGTAAAGAATATGGAGGGAAAAAAATGAAACATTGGCATAATTTAGAAATCGACGCAGTACAATCAGAAACCAGTACCGAACTTATCACTTCGGAAACGCGTACAAGTTATCAGGCAAAGCATGGAAAAAACTTACTTACTGAATCAGAAAAAACACCAGAATGGAAAAAATTCTTTTCTTATTTCCATGATGCTCTGATGTATGTCTTGATCGGTGCTGCTGTTTTGAAATTTATTACAGGTAGTTTTGTTGAAGGAGCAATCGTTTTATTAGTCGTTATCCTCAATGCCATGATTGGTTATTATCAAGAACGAAAAGCTGACGAATCGCTATCAAGCATCACAAAGCTTCTCAGTTCAAAAGCAACTATCGAATCGATAGAGGGAAGACTGTCTATTGATGCAGAAGAGCTAGTTCCTGGCGACCGTGTCTATTTGGCACCAGGTGATATTATCCCTGCTGATCTGCGAATCGAATCAGTCAATGAATTGAAGATCGATGAGTCGATTTTGACAGGGGAGCCTGATGCAGTCGTGAAGACCGTCACTCGCTTAGATGAGCAGACAGCTTTAGCCGATCGAACCAATATGGCTTACTCTGGAACGCAAGTCCAATCAGGTACAGGGAAAGGCATCGTCGTCGCAATTGGTTCCGAGACTGAGATTGGCAAAATCAACCAATCTCTTTCATCGATCGAAGTCAAAGAAACGCCTTTATTGAAAAAGGTCAATGAAATGAATCATTCAATCTTTAAAGGTATTGGACTATTCATTCTTTTACTTGGACTGATCAGTTATTTCGTTTACGGGATGAGCATGATGTATATCGTCTCTGCGATCATTGCGCTGATCGTTTCCTCTATCCCAGAAGGATTGCCATCAATCTTGACGATTATTCTATCTTCTGGGGTAAAAAATATGTCTCAGCAAAATGCGATCGTGAAAGGATTGCCTACGGTAGAAACCCTTGGATCAATGACAGTGATTTGTTCGGATAAGACTGGTACTTTAACAAAAAACGACATGACGTTAACTACTTTGTTTACAAACAATCAGGTAACTGATGTGTTGAAGACAAACCAGGAAGATTACCCGGAGAATGAACTGCTCGCAGAGATCATGCAAAATTGTCAAGAAACGCAAAGCTTTGAGGATGTTCATTGTCCAGTTACAGGAAATGCCACAGAGTTAGCCTTGTTAAAGTGGACGAATCGGATCGGTGCCCAACGAATAGAAAGTGTAGAGACGTTGCCCTTTGATTCAAAATACAAATATATGGCTACAAGTCATAGAATAAATGGCAAGAAACGTATTTTTGTCAAAGGCGCACCGGATGTCATTATGACCAAAGTTTCCGCAGCTCATATCGATGGAACTAAGCAAAAATTTGATCGCCTGCAGTGGGAACAAGTCAACTCATCTTTTGCTTCTGAAGGTCAGCGAGTGATCGCTTTTGCCTACAAAGATGTAGCAAACGATACCCTATTAACCCATGACGAAATAAATGATCTAGTTATGACCGGATTAGCAGGTATTATTGATCCGCCGAAAGAATCCGCGATCGAGGCTGTCGCAGACTGTAAAAAAGCGGGTGTCAGAGTAGTAATGATTACCGGAGACCACCCTACAACAGCCAAAGCGATCGCCCAGCAACTAGGAATCAATCATGCTGATCGAGCAATTACTGGTACTGAATTGGATCGTTTGTCAGCAGAAGAATGGCAAACCGTTGTGAAAAACACCAATATTTTTGCCCGGACTACACCAGAACACAAACTTCAAATCGTGACTTTCCTGCAAGAACAAGGTGAGATTGTAGGGATGACGGGCGATGGCGTAAATGATGCACTCGCACTTAGAAAAGCCGATGTCGGCATTGCTATGGGGATCAAAGGGAGCGACGTAAGCAAACAAGCGGCAGACATGATTCTGATCGATGATAATTTTGCGACGATTGCCAAAGCTATTAGAGAAGGTCGCAGAATTTTTGACAATCTAAAAAAGACGATCCTCTTCTATTTACCAACTTGTTTGGCGCAAGGTCTATTACTGATCGTCTCCATGCTGGGAAACATGCCTTTGCCATTGACCACCGTTCAAATTCTCTGGCTTAATCTTGTCGCATCCATCACGCTTTCTTATGCGCTAGGCTTTGAACCCGCGCACAAAATGATCATGAACCGTGCACCTCGAGACATGAATGAGAAAATCATTTCCAAATATACGTTGTTTCGAATCCTATATGTGGGTATCCTATTGACCTTTTTTGGCTTCCTTACCATGAATTTATTTAGTGATGAAGCGACAAGACAGACCGTCCTCATCAATGCGATCGTTTTTGGTCAAGCATTTTACATGCTCAATTGTCGTGAGATCACTAGCTATGCCTTCACTAATAAAATCAAGCAAAATAAAGCCCTGATCTATTCGTTGTCAGTGATGGCTCTATTACAATTAGCGATGGTTTATTTCCCGCCGCTGCAGAGAATCGTCCAAACAACTTCATTAAGCTTGAACAATATGCTGATAAGCATTCTTCCTGCTTTACTACTATTTCTATTAGTAGAGTCGGAAAAGCACATTACACGTGTGATTCTGAATGAAAGTTTTTCTGAACAGTTCAATTCATTCGAATAATAAGCAATAGCAAACTTTCCTCAGATAAATGCGCCTTTTACTAGTCTTGATACTATTGAACGTATCACTAGTTCAATAGTATTTAGACATTTAGGGAAGAAACAACGATTACGTTCGAAGGATGAGTAAAAAGTGGGACTGTGCCATAAGTCATCATCCAACAAGTTAAACCGAATAATAGTCTGTTGCTAGGCTTGATTCCTCTGACTTTTGCGACGAGGAGTCCCTGCACCGCAGGAGCAATAATAATTAATGTTCGGATAGCGTTACTTGTAGGAGACTTATGGCACAGTCCCGTCTTCTTTATTTTGTTACAAACTCTTGTTGCAAAGCTTTTAATAAATATTTTTTCTGATCAGCTCACCGTTTTTCCACTGCATCTCAACGGTCTGATTCCCTTTGATTTTCAGCCCTTTGACAAAACCATCTTTCAATTCGGCTGGTAAGGACGGCAACCATTTAACATGTCCGTTGCGATCTTGGATAAACAGATTGGCGATCCCAGCAGCCACGCCAAAGTTACCGTCAATCTGGAATGGAGGATGTTTGCTCCAAAGATTACTATACGAAGCTTCTAAAATGGCATGCTGAATATGTTGATAGGCTTGCTGTGAATCTCCTAGGATAGCAAATAAATTGATTAACCAAGCATTACTCCATCCGGTATGTCCGCCACCATTTTTTAATCGCAGAGAAATTGACTTTCTCACTGCATTTAAAAGCTCCTCTGTTCTATAAAGTTCACCAGGGTATGCGCCATAAAGATGGGAAACGTGGCGATGTCCAGGTTCCACTTCTTCAAATTCTTCTTGCCATTCTAAAATTTGACCTTTTGACCCAATTTTTACAGTTGCTAAATAGGGTTGGATTCGCTTCATTCTATCCAACAAATCATCATGGATATTTAGTGATTCACAAGTTAACCGGAAGAAATCAAAATTTTCATTGATCAAGCAGATATCCATTGCAGTTGATAGCTGCAATGAACATTTGTTGCCAGCAGCATCGAAAAACAGGTTCTCTGGTGACGTCGAGGGACAGCTGTGATATATTCCGTCACTTTCTATTAATGTATTGACTAAGAACGTAACAGACTTTCGCAATACTGGATAGACCACCTCTTTCAGGTATGTCCTATCTCCCGTGTACTCATAGTGCCGGTATAAATCACTGGCTAGCCAAGCCCCGCCCATTTGCCACATCGCCCAAGAAGCATCTCCTCTACCAGTCTGAGATCGATAAGGAGTCCCCACTGGATTGGTTGTAAACCAGCGATCTGTATTATGATGACACACAGATCCTGCTACACCATAATGAAGGAAGGCGGTCTTTTCTCCTGCGCTAGAGAGTTGTTCAATAAAGTTACTATAAGGTACAAAGCATTCGTGTAAATTACAAGTATCCGCTAACCAGTAATTCATCTCTAAATTGATATTTGTTGTGAAATTACATGACCAAGGCGCTCGCAGCTGCCAACTCCAGATCCCTTGTAAATTACTCGGCAAACTCCCAGGACGAGAAGAACTGATCAATAAGTAGCGTCCATATTGAAAATATAAAGCGATTAGACCAGGATCTAACTGCCCTTCTTTTACCCTTGCAATACGTTCATTCAGCGGCAACTGGACTTGGTCGCCCAAATCCATCTCTACTCGATTGAACAGTTCTTGATAGTCTTTCCTGTGACGCTTTTTAGCTTCTACAAAGCTTGGAACTTTTCCTGCCCCTTTTCTTCTAAAAAGAAATGATACGTTTCGGGCATTTTCAATGATAAGTCGATCGTTGTTAAAAACAATATTTCCATCCGTTTGCTCAATGATTAATTCATAAATATGTGTTTCCCCGCGAGTCCCTTGTACAAAATCCCATTCATTGCTTATATAGTTTGGATTGACATGTTCCGGACATTGAACCTGTATTTCAACACAGCTTTCATTAGCATGGTAAACAACTTTTGAGTGTAACTGTGACTCATAAGCAATACTAATGGATTCAGCTTCCGGAGCAATAAATCTTCCCCACAAGGCTTGGTCAGGATAACTAGCAAAATACTCGCGCTGATAGACACCTCTCGTTCCTTGGTATGTTATTTCTACTTTACTTCTGCTTAAATCAAGACAACGGCGATACTGATCAATCGCTCCTTGTTGGTCTGGTTGTGTAATAATCAGATTTCCCAAAGGCAAGTAGCTCTCGGTGTAATTCCCTAAAAAAGACTCTTCCACTTGTTGCCCCGCTTCTAGATAACGGCCTTCCAAAATAGCTTGTTGGATTTCTGATAAATAATTCGCAGCTTCTGGTCGATTTTTGTCATATTCGTATCCCGACCAAAGTGATTCGTCATTCAAGCCAATTTTTTCAGGAAAACTTCCAAAGATCATTCCCCCTAGACTACCATTCCCAATAGGCAACGTTTCCTCCCATTCCTGCGCTGGGTTTGTAAAGAAAAAATTCATTTTGAGGACCTCCATCATAAAAAGTCCTATGGCTGTTCTTGAAAAAGTATTGTTCCTTGATTAATCAGTCATAGTCTTGTGATCTCTTTCGCTCAACCTAATTCTAGTCATATTCCAAGAAAGCGGCTTTGTGCAGATTGTAACGCTTCCTCCATCAATCACTACCCGCTCCTTCGAATCACAAGGGACAACTAACTCTTGATTTGGTCCATTAACTGCTTTTGTATCGTAATCAGCCATTTCAGTAGCCTCAATGACACACGCCAATCTCAAATCAGAGTCAACCGTGAATGTAATTTCTTCACAACTATGCTTGTTAACAGAGAAAATAACTAGTTCATCTTTTTCTTCGTTTAAAATAGCAATACTGTCAAGATAGGGTACATTCTTGATTTTGTTGGTATCATAAGTTACTACATCAACTGTTGTAGTTAATGCTTTGCCTTGTCCATACAATGAAGCTTGTTGATACGGATAGAAGATGGTCTGCTTCCAAGCTGTCCCATTTTTCTCAGTCATAATCGGTGCGATCACGTTCACCAATTGCGCTAGACAAGCAATCTTCACTCGGTCAGAATTCTTTAATAATGTAATGAGCATGCTGCCAACAAGTAAAGCATCTTCAAAATTGTAGATGTCTTCCAAAATGTGAGGTGCTACCGTCCATGGCTTTTGCGCCGCGGTTTCTTCATTGGAATGGTACCAGACATTCCATTCATCAAAGGACAACATCATGGTCTTGTCACTTCGTTTTTTTGCTTTCATCGTGTCGCAAATGGCGATTACTGACTTGATAAAACGGTCCATATCTTCTGACTTGGCCAAAAATTCAGCAAGGTTGTCAGTTTTATTGTCATAATATTGATGCAGTGATAAGTAATCGACATATTCGTATGTGTGCTCAAGTACCGTTAATTCCCAATCCACGAATGTCGGGCGAGAGCTGTTGGAACTGCCGCACACCACTAGTTCAATTGAATCATCTACCCATTTCATCGCTTTGGCAGTTTCTTCTGCTAAACGACCATATTCTTCTGCTGTCTTATGCCCAATTTGCCAATCTCCATCCATCTCATTGCCTAAGCACCAAGTTTTAATTGCGAAGGGTTTTTCGTCTCCATTTTGCTTTCGAAGATCAGACCAATAGGTGCCTCCTTCAAAATTGCAATACTCAACTAGATGACGCGCTGCATCGATACCCCGCGTTCCCAAATTAACGGCCATATTCACTTCAGTATCGCATTCTTTAGCCCAACGCATATACTCATGTAAACCTACTTCATTCGTTTCAATACTTTGCCACGCTAAGTCGAGTCGTTTAGGTCGCTTTTCTCTTGGCCCAATGCCGTCCTCCCAACGATAGCCAGACAAAAAATTTCCTCCAGGATAGCGAACAATTGGTACTGCCAATTCTTTGACAAGTTTTAAAACATCTTGCCGAAAGCCATTTTCGTCACTCGTTTCATGATCTGGTTGATAAATACCTTCATAGACTGCTCTTCCCATGTGTTCAATAAATGAACCATAAATTCGGCGATCGATTCTCGAAATTTGTTGTGTTTGTGAAATACGTGCCCTAGCCTTCACTTGATCACACTCCTTTTATTCTTATCTCAAATTGATAATGATAATCCTGTAAACGTAGTTGGTATTTGTCAAGTACATCCGGACCACAGCTTCTGGAACCAATCCCGTGCTGTTGATAATCGATGTACAAATAATAGCGGTCTGCTTTTTTTAGTTCATGAATATGTTGTGCGGAATCAATAGCCGCAGCAGAATAAGAATGTACACTAAAATTAAAGAAATGGTTTCCTTGGAACTTGAGCGCTAATTGATCGTCCGACTTGAATGTCGCCCACTTCGTCTGGCAATGATTGCCACTTTCTTGTGGATATAAATATTGGAAACTCAGTTCATCTGTTGCCTGAGAAAACACATCAAAGTAACTGCCATTTTCAGTATCTGCATAGGTTTCTTTAGGTCCCTTTCCAGACCAGCAAGTTTTCGTAAATCGTTTATGCAGCTGCCAAACAAGTCCGATACGAGGAACTGTCAGCGGATAATGGTTTTTAGGCTCCCCAGATATTTCATAGGTGACTCGTCCATCCTTGAAAAAAGTGATATTCGTTGTTTGCTCAATATGCCAAAACTTTCCTGCTGGCCCGATTGCTTCCTTTAAAGACAGTTTCAATTTATCAGAATCATTGGCGACAATGCTGCAGCTCATTAAATTTGTCATCATGCGATCGACACCATATTCCCGCCATATTTCACTAGAAATAAAATCATTGTTTGTTGTCGGCCTCCAAAAAATACTTTCTGGAGAGGCTAGATAAATGTCTTGATGCTCGTTCATGAACTGCCATTTACCAGTAGTTTTATCTACTCTCAAATAATTTGTCCCATTTCGGAGCAGCAACATTTTTGCATCATCCTGAATTTCATTAAATAGGAGTAAATCAGGTTCTTGCCCTGGTAGAGAGTCTCCTTCGATTGGCATAGATGCGACAATACGAGCTAATTTGCCACGAAGCGTCTTTTGCTCATCGAAAATCTGCACTTTTAGCAAATTTCCCTTTTCTGCGAGCAACAGTTCGCTAGGTAATATCACTTCGACGTCTTTTTCGTGGGGTAAATGAACTGTCACGATCTTACTTACCAATACTTCTTGATCTCGCTTTATTTCAAAACAACACTTCATCCCTAACAAGTCTTTGAATTGATTGCGATTGCGTAGGATTATTTTTCCGACTTCATACAAGGAAAAATCAATGGCGATTGGTTCTTGTTGTCGTTGAATATCGAAATAACTGGGTGATGGTTGTAAATCAGGGGTCATTAACCCATCCAAAACAAAATTGTAGTCATTAGGAATATCACCAAAATCGCCGCCGTATAAATAGGTCGGTTGCCCTTCCCGCTTTGCTTTGATTCCTTGATCTTTCCATTCCCATAAAAAGCCACCTTGTAATTGCGGTTCTTTATAAAACATTTCCCAGTATTCTTTCAACGAACCGGGGCCATTTCCCATCGCATGTCCATATTCACAAAGGATGTATGGTTTGATAACTTGCGGATTGTCTGCGACCTCTTGTAATTCTTGAATCGTCGCATACATTCTAGAATTAAAATCGGCTTGCTGAACATCTTTAAAGTAGCGCCCATCTGTTTCTGAAATACAATCACGGGACTCTCCTTCATGATGAATCAATCGAGTAGGATCTTTTTCGCGGCACCAACGAATCATTGCTTCATGGTTTGTTCCGTTTCCAGACTCATTTCCTACCGACCAGATAATGATTGAAGGATAATTTTTGTCTCGCTCGACCATTTGTTTCATGCGATCAAGATAAGCTTTCTCCCAATCTTGATTGCTGCTCAAATAATTTTTATCTCCGGTACTCCCTATTCCATGACACTCTAAGTCCGCCTCATCCATCACGTATAATCCGTAGCGATCACACAATTGATAAAATTCAGGACTATGAGGATAGTGAGCTGCTCGAATGGCATTAAAATGCGCTTCTTTCATCAGCTGGATCTCTTTTTCCAAGAAACCTTTTGGCAGAGCTCGCCCCTTCGTCTCATGAAACTCATGGTGATTGATTCCTTTAAATAGAATTGGTTTGCCATTAATACAAATTTTGTTTTCCAAAAGAGCCACTTCTCTGAAGCCGATTTCCTGACAAATTTCCTCTTCTGAAGTGACAAAGCGCAACCGATACAATTCTGGTGTTTCAGCAGTCCATTTTTGAGGTGAAACGACTGGAAAAGAAAAATGATGGTTTTCTTTATCTATCACAATCTTTTTTTGAAAGACAAGTGATTCTTTTTCTAAAAAAATTTCGCAATCGAGCTGATTACCATGAATGTTCGGAAAATCAATAGTCAAAATACCATTCTCATAGTTGCTGTCAAATGATGTTTGAATGTGGAAATCCCAGATACATTCTTGGGGGCGATGCAGCAAAGCTACATCACGAAAGATGCCGCTCAACCACCACATATCTTGATCTTCAATATATGAACTATCGGACCATTGAAAAACTTCAACGACAAGTTGATTTTCTCCCTTTTCGATAGAAGCGGTTACATCGAATTCAGCTGGATTGCGGCTGCCCTTACTAAATCCTATATATTTACCATTAAGATACAACGCAAAGCAATTATCCACTCCTTCAAACCTAAGAAATTGCCGCATTTTTTGAGAGTCACAAATAAAATCATATCGGTAAACCCCTACCGGAATCTCAGAGAACGTAAAGGGCGGATTGATTGGAAATGGATATTGTATATTCGTATAGTGCGGTTGTCCATACCCTTCCATTTGCCAATTACTTGGTACAGAAATCAGGTGACTATTTTGCCAAAAATCATCAGCAAAAAACCGCTCCCTTTCAACATCTAGATGAGACGGAAAATATCGAAATCGCCAAAATCCATTCAATGACAAAACTCGCGAAGAATTGTCATGATCATCCATTGGAGCATAGGGGAGATAATAACTTCGCGGGCTTTGTCTATTTTCATGAATGCGCTGGGGATCTGACAAGTAGTTTGTCTTAAACATTCGTTTTTCTCGCTTTCATTCATAATTAGTCTTTCATACCAGTTGTTGCACCAGAATCTAAGATATAACGTTGGAACACGATAAACACGAGAACTAAGGGAATAATTGAAAGCACTGAAGCAGCAATCAACACGGTCCAGTTGACATTTTCTGCCCCCACCAAACTCCTAATAGCTACCTGAAAAGTGTATTTTTTGGGGTCGTTCAAAACAATCAAGGGCCAGATGTAGTCATTCCAACGCCATTGGAATGAAAAGATGCTCAGCGTCATAATGATTGGTTTGGCAATAGGTAACATGATTTTCATAAATATTTCCCCATCCGAGGCTCCATCGATGCGTGCGGATTCGATTAAGTCGTCTGGAATAGAGACGAAGAAGGTTCTGAACATGAAAATTCCTGTAGCAGTGTTGATTGAAGGAATAATGATCCCGGCTAAACTATCATACAAACCTAATTCTCGAATCACTGTAAACACTGGATTCATGATTACTTCGGTAGGTAACATCGTTGTTGCAATAATGCAGACAAAAAAGAATTTCAACCACTTCATATCATATTTTGCAAATGCAAAGCCACACGTTGCACTGGCAATAACCGTCAATATCGTGGTAATAACGGACGACTTCAAAGTATTTGTAAAGTATCTTACGAAATCTAGACTGGACCATGCATCGAGATAATTCTGCATGGTGGCATGCTCCGGCAAGACACTTAATGGATAGGAAAATAATTCTGACCCAGGTTTAAAAGAGCTGAGTATAAACCAAACTAGTGGGAACAAATACAGCATTGCCACAAGAACCAAGGCAGCTGTGAGAATGGTTGTGCTCGTTTTATCGTGAAGCTTTGATACGTCATTCATTTTTACCACCTCCAATTTTCATTTGAACGAGTCCGAGAACTAATAAGATTGCAAATAATACCATGGAGGCTGCACTGGCATACCCAACTTTCATCTTGTCAAAGCCAGTTGTATAAATGTATTGCACAATGAACATATTTGCTGTACCTGGTCCGCCATTTGTCAAGGATTGAACCAAAGCAAATTCTTTCATGGCACCGATACTAGCTAATAGGATCACCATAAAGCTAGTCGGCTTCAATGAAGGTAGCGTAATGTACAAAAACTTCTGGAAGGATGAGGCACCATCAATATCGGCTGCCTCATAATATGACCTAGGTATGTTTTTGAGAGCAGACATAAATTGCAGCATGTTAAATGCTGTCCCACCCCAAAGCGCTGCCAACAGAATTACCGAAAATGCAGCGCTTGCATTGGAAAACCAGGGAACAGATTCGCCGCCTAAATTCCCAATGATATAGTTCACAAAGCCAAAATTTTCTCCAAACAACCATTTCCAAATAACCCCAGCAACAATACCCGAAATTGTCCAAGGCAAGAAGAAAACAATTTTCCCTAAGAGCTTTCCCTTTGTGTGCTTGCTGTTCAGCAAAATGGCAATTCCTAAAGAAACAGCGTAAATCAGCGGCACCAAGCAAATTGCATAAGTAAAGGTTCGGAATAAAGATCGGTAAAAACTCGCATCTTGAAATAAAGCAATATAATTTTCGAAACCAAGAAAGTTAGCAGTCCCAAATCCTTTGTAGTCCGTTAAAGAGTAATAAAAGCCCAAAATTGCTGGTACGAGAAAAAAAGTAATGAACAGGACAATATTGACTCCCGTAAAAATCAAAGGCCATTTATTTTTTTTAAGTTTCTTCATGCTCTGCCCCCCTCTTTCATTTTTACAGCTGGTATGACTTGATACGATGCAAGATGTTCAATCTCCTGCCAAACTAATGCGCCAAATTGAGGATCATAAAAGGATTCATCGGTCATTTTAGATTTTTTAACCGATTTCATAAAAGTCTCAAAAGTCGAAAACTCATTCCTGCTCCCGCACTTCACAAGTACGGTATGATTGATTCCTTTAAAAACGATGTCTCTACCACGAGTATCCCCGATCTGCTGCATTTCATAACCTTGCGAGAAGTAAACGCCAAGGTAGCTTTGATCTTTTTTGATAAACAGCCAATTAGAATCATTGATATCCACCCGCTCTAAATTCCAATAGGGCACATACATGTGGATAAACGGTACATATGCTTTGGATAAATCGTATTTCATATGCAGAATATTTTTAAATTGTTTAATACAAGGCATCCGGCCATTTCCAGCCCAATAGCTAGGCCGATTTTCACCACTATGCATAAACTCACCTGGGTTGTTTATCCAAAGCTGTGTCCCATCACTGCCTAACGAAAGATTCATCATATGTTGTTGATGGCCCTTTTGAAAACAGTGATACTCGATTCCACTAGCAATTGAATATTCTCGACATTTATAGAGATACGTCTGCACTCGATTGATCCCCTGAAGATAAGTTGCTGTCAATTCCTCATTTGCCTGTAAATCAATCAAAGACATGCATTCTTTTGGTGGAACATAATCAGATAGGCAAAAAAGTGTCGATGCTCGTAAGGCGTAATTAAAGTTCCCTCGATCCCAAGCAATTGCCAAAATATTGCTTATTTCTCCCAAACGCATGGCTTTCAAATCGTGCTCATATGTTCTGCCAAATGTGGAGGAAAGAGTTCCTCCATGAGAATTTACAGCCATGATCGTGAATGTGAAATCCAATGCTTTTTTCGCTGCATCTTTTATCTCTTCATCTGGCGCATTCGTATAAAGGCTGAAAAAACCTATTAGATCGATAGGCAGATACGTAGTAGAATTCCATTCAGAAAACCCATAGTGTTCAAATTGATCAAACCACTGTAACAAGCGCTGTTTTCCTAATTCATATTGTTGACTTCCTTGTCTTCCACTCGTGACAAACGTTTCCTCTGGAAGCAAGCATCCAGCAAAATATTGGCAAGCATGAAACAATAAGGAGTGATTTTCACTAAAGTACCACATGACATCGTTTCCAGGCTCATCAATCCAATAGCGAAAATGTATCGCCAACTCTCGGAGTTTTATCCTTAGTTTCTCTGGCAACTGCCCTTTTTTTCCTAGCCAAAAACCTAGTAACGGTGCGAACATAAAATCTGCGCAATCTCCCCGTTCCTTTATCATACGAAAAGCCGGCTGAAGTTTTTTCCAGCACTCTTCTGATAATTTCCCGGTTAAGTGAATTTCTGCTAACGCACTATTCATATCCGGAATGGCAAGGTTTGAAAAGATTGTCAAAGCTGTCGCTTTTCTCACTTCTAAAGTTGCACCTAAGTTGCGCTTTAACTTTTCTTCGTTATAAACTGTAAAAACAAGTTTTTTAAACAGATAGGTTTGGTCTGGAAGTAACACGCCCACAAACAGATGCGTTAGCCCTGAGGTAGGGATATCTTCCACATTCCCTAAAGAAATGCGTTGATTATTTAAAGGTAGAAACTGACTTTCTCGTCGGAAATCTGTAATATTTCCCCCAATTTCTTCTGTAAAGGTGACCTCTTCATAAGTAACAAAGACTTTCTCGAAATAATCGTAGTCCGAACAAATACGTACTTCTCCTTTAGAATAAAAATCTTTCTCAAAATAAAGTCCATTCAAGAACTCCTCTGCCCGTTGAAGAATAGTTTCGTCATACGATAAAGGCAAGACTACTTGAAAGTGATGATTCGACAAGACGTTTAATTCAACAAAAAAATTTACATCTCGCTCGGCTAGATCATCCATGTAAACAATGAGTTCATTATCGCCTTGTTCTAGCGGGAGAACTACAGTGGTTTTCGTGCCATGGTTTCGCGTATAGGGCCGAAAATCAGTAAGCAATTTCCCATTCATCCAAAGAATAGCTCTTCCGCAGGTAACCAACGAACATTCCACCGCTTGTTTCTCTTGACAACGAAGCTGTGCCCGCAAGTATGTACTTACTTTATGCGGAGTTGCTTGAAAAGTAGAAAAATCTACCCTCGGATTTTCAAAACCATCATATACCTCTGAAAAATCTTGCTTTCCAGGATACGGCACCTCAGAAAGCGTTTGTAAGAAATTTGCTCGAATGGGATATTCGACTTCTTGATACCCTTCCGTCATATTTACAGGAGCATCAATACAACTAGCTTTGCTTTCAACTTTTTCCTTTTGGAGCATGCTGCGTTGCCAACAATTGATCGAACTGCCTTGTTTTACTGAATAGATATAATCGCTCATTCTTCTCCCACTTTCAAAATAGAATGGATGTGGACCGGATGAGTACCAGTCCACATCATTTCCTACTTTACTTCTTCGTGTACCCCTCGTCGTAGTCTTTTTCGATATTCTCAATCATTTGATCAAAGCTGATTTCATCATTCAATACTTGAATCATTGAGTCCTTGTATGCCCCAGTTAGTCCAGTGTATCCAGCCATTGTCATCGCCACTTGATCTGCAGTTTGTTTAGAAGAAATTGGTTGGGCCGCCGCTTCAATTTCTTGATTGTAAATATCGTAAGCCGCTTGTGCATCTGCGTAATTCACTTTTATTCCTTCTTCTGCTGGAAGATAACCAGCTAATTCACATAACTCAGTATAATTTTCTGGTGTGTACAACCACTCCATAAATTTCTGTCCGCCCTCACTATTCTTGCTGTTTTCAAAACCAACCATAAAATTACCGCCCATATTGGTAGCACGAGTTGCTTCATACGGCATGTAAATGGCTTGCCAATTGAAATCTTTAATGTTCGTGGTGAAATCTTTGATTTGCCAACTTCCTGACATATATGCTGGAATCATTCCACTCTTAAACATTGAAGAAGCATCTTCTCCAGAAGTCCAGACCGTTTTTGGAATTGTTCCATCATTATTTAGGTCAATGAACTTTTGTAACGCAGCTTTTGTCGCATCATCAGTTTCATAAGTACCGGTTTTATCATTCAGAACAAAATCCTGCCCACCAAATTGGTACGTGAACGCTCTCAATCGATGATCAGACGGGTCCATTACAAACCCATATTTGGCATCTGTTTTTTCTTGGATCGTGTCCACAGCTTCTAAAAATTCATCCCATGTCCAAACTTCTCCTTCATTCTGCGGATAAGAAACCCCTGCTTGATCAAAAAGATCTGTATTGATGAACATTCCTACCGCAGTAATATCTGTTGGTAAGGCGCGAACCTTGTCGTCTTCGTCTTTAATCGTCATTGAATCTAGCGTTTTGCCTTTTTTAGCAATATCTGTCAAATCAACTAAATAGTCTCCCCAATCTGGTAAGACCCCTGCAACCCGTGCAACATCGGGGGCATCATCTGACTGTACAGCTTTAGAAATTTTCGTCTCCATATCTGCATAAGGTACGTCTGTTACTTCTACTTTGATACCAGTCTCTTCTTCATAACGTTTTGCCATCTTACTATAGGCACCGCCTTCTGATGCATCTCCCGATACAAACAATCTTACAGTGTCGGAAGAAGCTGAGTCAGAATTGCCGCATGCCGACAAGCCCATTAATAAACCCACACATAAACCAGCCTTTAAAATCTTGTTTTTCATCAATATTTCCTCCTAATGATCTATTTAAAATGACTTAAACCCAAAATTGCTGAAAAAAACAGTAATACTCCAATTATCGTGTGTATCATCTCTATCTTGGTCTTTTTTTCCTTTAATAATAGAATCCCGCCCATAATAGATACAAAGATGCACAACTGAGAAATGGTATAGCTTAAACCTACGCCTAACTGTGTTGCGATATAAAATAAGGAGATATTTGCAATTGTCCAAAATATACCTGTCAGTACATTACGAGAAATTCTTGACAACTCTTGCTTTTCTTGGTCGAATTTCGCAATCACGCAAGAGGAAAGAAACATCGCAAAAGCTTGAGGTAGAAAGATTTGTAGCCCTTTCACGTGAAAAAGTGACGTCGTGACCACATAGCCCATCAGACAAAGTGATGACGTACAAATCATGAGAATGGTTTGTAGTGATATTGATTCTTGCTGCTTATTCTGTTTTTGATTCATTGTAACAAGGTAGATTGCAACTAAAATAACCAGCAGCAACAGCAGGGTAATAAGAACCTGTTTCAGATTCTGCCATTCACGGAGAAGGATGCCAGAAGCGAGTGACGTAAACAGCAATTGTGTCCCGTTTGATAATGGCATCACTTTTGACACTGCCCCAGTCGCAAGGGCTTGAAATTGGAGATATTGACCACCCGCCCAAAATGATCCCGAAATCAATGCTGCAATAGTCCCCGTCAATGTGTATTCAACACCCATTAGAAAACTGAGAATGATAGAAATGCCAAATGCCGTAAAGGTTGTGCCCAATAATTGTTCCACGGGTGTTCCTCCAGCTTTTTTGGAAACAATCGGCATCAATCCCCATCCCAAAGCTGGCAAACTATAGATAAGTAAGCTCATGTGATTGCCTTTTCTTTCAAAGATTCTGCGATGGTTAAGGCAAGCAACGTCATTGCTTGTCCATACACCATTGGCATTTGGACAATTCCTTTATAGTCCTCAGCATTGCAGGAAATCGGAGTACCTGCAGACACTCCAAGTACCGTACCATCTTCTGCTATTTTAGCTGTTAAGGATGAGATTAAATCGTTGATTACCTCTTGAGAAAGCTGAATAGTAAGGAAATCACTCTTTACCCCTAAGAGAATGCCAGCAATGATTCCGGCTGATCCGGAAGTTTCCGTATAGGAAGTCGGATCCGTTAAAATTGTATGCCATAAGCCATCCTTACTTCGGATTTCCAACAAAGATTTCACTTGATTGTTGTAGAGATTCAATAGGTACCTTTCTGACGACTTAGCTAAATAACCGTTCATTATTTCCAAAAACAGCGGGATACCAACCGTGATCCAGCTATTTCCTCGACACCAAAAATTGCCTCCGTAATTTGATTGTTCTTCAAAATTCCACCCATGATAAAATAAACCACTCTTACGATTTAAGAGGTACTTACAGTGAAGAAGCATTTGTTCGATTGCATCCTCACGCCAGATTTGATTATCGTATTTCACGCCCATTTTCCCCATAAAAAGAACTGTCATAAAAAGAGTATCTGCCCAGATCTGGTTCCGATTTTCTTTTACTGTGAATTTATCTATTCCAGATGTAATATGCTGCAGTCCATTTTCATCTGTTCTAGGAAATTCTTTTTCGATCCACTTCATCCATTCTAGAGCAAGGGTTTCATACTCCGGATAGTCAACAAGTGTTAGTAAAGGACAAATCGTATTCACATTTTTAGTTGGAAGACCTTTATTGATCTCTTCAGTGGCCCATTGTTTGATATATTCATCATTTATAGGTCCCTCCAAATGCAACCCATAAATTCCGACGCCTTGAGGCCAGTCCCATTGCTCCATACCAAAGTCTCTAGCAAAGAATCCTTTACTTTCTGATAATTGATTATTACTGTCTCTAAAATCTTCCTGATTTAACGGTAAGCTATCAAAATGCTTAAGCCGTTCTCTTACAAGTGAGATTTTATTATTTGCTACTACCATTCTTAACTCCTCTTGGCTCTTAAGTTTTTTAATTGGTATTGTTTTGGTGATTCGGCTTGTATCTCTTTAAATTTTTTAATATAGCTAGATTCATCACGGTACCCGATTTTTTCCGAAACTTGTTTCACAGAATATCCTTGTTCTAACAATTCTCGTGATTTCATGATTCGGATATAGATTAAATATTGATTTGGTGTCATACCAAGTGCATTTTTAAATGCGCGAATAATCGTTGATTTACTGATAAAAAAACGTTCACTTAATTCATCCAGAGTCATTTCATTCATGTATTCCTCTTTAAGAAAAGAAACAATCTCAGAAATTGTTTGATAATGCTCATAAGATATTGGTTTATGTAATTTCTCATCAGAGTAAACGATTTTATTCAATAGAATAAGTAACTCCGTCAACTTCAATTTTAGATGCAAAAGTTCAAACGGCTCTTTTCGCTCTTGGTCACATCGAATCATTTCTTCATAAAGATCAGTGACTTTAAGACTTTGATCTGAAGTCAACTCAATACAGTCAACCTTCTGTTGCTTGGAAAATATTTCTAAAAGAAAAGGAAAATTTGTTGTAAATTCTTCAATAAAACTGGGCTTGAACAAAATAAAATAGCGTTCATACAATTTGCTGCGATCAATGGAAACTCGATGGAGCTCTTCTGAACTAAACAGAGCAACCGTACCAGCATCTGCATCAAATTTTCGCTCATCAATCTGATAAGTCGTGCTATTCGTTAATGTAAAATGAATTTCAAACCCATCATGAAAATGCGGTTTATCCATAAAATGAATCCTATCTATTTTGTGCATTACCACTAGATCATTTTCAATTAATACCTTATCAACGTTTTCGGTATCTAATCTCATGCTCTCACCTCACTGACAAGATGATTGTAACCGATTTCTAAAGTTATTTGTATGCGTTTCCATTCAATTAATCGGGCAATATCGTCAGAACAGATGAAATTCAGCACGATTTAATTGATTGCTAAAATAATTTATCAACAAAAATTACTTAAACTAGAGAACCAAATGGAAGAGAAAATAAACTGACAGAGTCCAGTGCATTTTAGAGAAATAGCATTAAAAGCTGTCTATAATCATAAAAAAGAGTGCCCAGAAAATATTTTCTGGGCACGGGTAAAATCATTTATTGTCAGCAGAAGGCAATGTCTGCATCAGTTCAAAAAAGTGACTGGCATTTCCTGTACTAAAATAGTTATACCATGCTTCTAACGTCTCTTTCTTGAACACATGTAAGCTCTCTATGATTTGCTTCGTCCAAAGTAACGCTCCCGTTGATCCTGCAGTGATTAGACGATTATCCGATACAGATCGCTGATCTACGTATAGTTCTTGGCCATTGTATCCCAGGCAAAACATTTCAAGAAATTCAAGACTGTTACTCGTATGTGAGCGATCATTCAATAAGCCAACCTTTCCCAAGGCTACCGTGGCGCCGCAAATCGCTCCAACAGTTCCACCCAGCAAAAGCAACTCTCTCGCTGCATCAAGGACAGCGTGATGTCTTGAATCACTCCAATTATCCGCACCAGGTAACAATAGGATAGATTCTTGGTTTAAATCCATTTCCTCCACTAAACAATCAGGAGTTATTTTCATTCCTCCCATAGTGTGAATAGGTTGTTTCGAATGACCAACTGTTTTTATCCTTAATAAAGGCGCATCCGCTTTAAAAAAGCGTTTTGAATGTAGCTCTGCTGTCACATATCCTATTTCCCAATCTGCTAGAGTATCTAGTACGTAAAGATAAATTGTTTTCATAATTTCCCTCCATTAATCGTTCTTTCTGCTATCATTATACCTATCAATTGTTGACAACTTTATGACAACAATACCAAAATAATTTACTAGGAGTTTCTAAATGAAAGTGAGTAGATTGGTCAGTATTATAATCCTTCTAATGGATAAAAAAAGAGTGAGCGCGAAGGAACTAGCCGAAATGTTTGAAGTGTCACCCCGTACGATTTACCGCGATATAGAGGCAATCAGTATAGCTGGGATTCCAGTCCATTCTACTTCTGGCGTGGGCGGAGGATTTGAGATTATGGAAAAGTATAAAATGGATAAAAATACTTTTACAGAAGAAGACTTGATTACGATTTTAGTAGGCATCTCCAGTATTCCAAGTGTTATGAAAAGTAATGATTTTGTAAATACACAGACCAAAATCAGAAGTCTGATCCCGCCAGAGAGAATAGAATCAGCTCACGTACAAGCAAAGCAAATGCATATCGACTTTAGTCAATGGTTGGGCGATCGAAATTTAGAAACATATCTTACTATTATCAAGGGGGCTTTACAAAAAAATCATTTACTCACATTTGATTACATTAACCACAAGGGCAACAGGACCAAAAGACAAGTCGAACCTTATCAGCTGGTTTTAAAAAATAGTCAATGGTACTTTCAAGGATACTGCTATGAAAGAAAGGATTTTCGATTATTCAAAGTAGCTCGCCTTTCGAATTTAAAAATGGATGAGAGCAGTTTTGTTCCAAAATCTCCTCCAGCGCTACCTTTGCTTACTCCAGAAATCTTAAATAAACGACAGATATCGATCAAACTAAGAATTCATGCGTCTATCATGGAACGATTACTCGATTATTGCGACTATAACCAATTTGTAAGAGAGGATGAGACCCATTATATCGTCACATTCCCCTTTGTAGAAAATGACTATTATTACGGGATTATTTTAAGCTTAGGGGACAAATGCGAATGTCTAGAACCTTTACATGTTCGCACAGAATTAAAAAGGAAAATCGCCAGTTTAACCCAACTATATGACAAATAGCTTCAGATAAGCGAGTAAGTTCATTTAATGAAACCTTGCTTATACGAACGAAAGTTTTCACTATGAAAAAGAGTGTCCAGAATGACGATCTACTGGACACTCCTCTTTACTCTTCTAATGATAAATGTAAAATAGAATAACGCTTTAAGTTTGGTTTGAGCACTGGCTTCTCCTCAAAAAATGAGAAGGTGACATACTTCCATTTATCCGGATTATAAATGGTAAGTTTACCCAATGAATTGTCATAATCATTCGATTTTAGTCCAACTTCTTTTAATGAAGGCTGCTCGTGAATATCATGACATTCTTCGATTACATACTTACTTTCTGAGAAGGAACGGTCTAAGCGGATTTCTGAGGTAACACCTATCTCAATGTTTTTCCGGCCGAAAGAAGCAATAATATTGTCAAAAAATCCGCCAAAAATAAATTGTGTCATACCGTCTGTTGCTTTCCAAACATACAAAGGGCAATAACTATTTTCTAAATCACCGCTACTTTTCTCAGTAATCAGGTAAGCCTTAAACAGCAAATCTTTAAAGCCATCTGTCTTGTGCCCATTATCTTTTACTCTTTTTCTTATCTTTTCCATGTCGTAATCAGCAGGAAAAACTATTTTATATTGCATCGCTTGCATATTCGCTCTCTCCTTTCGTTATCAAAAAAAGTATACTTGACATCCCCCATCGCGCATAATATAGAATCATGATATGCTTATCACAAAAAATGATAAGTAAGAGGTTAGTCTGATGAATTTTAATGATTTGATGATTTTTAAAGCGATTTATGAAGAAGGAACGCTTAACAAAGCTGCTAAAAGATTGGGCTATGCTCAATCGAATATCACTGCACGTATTCAAACAATAGAAGATGAATGTAATACGCATTTATTCATACGGAACCATAATGGCGTAACTCCGACTGCCAATGGGGAAGAATTTTATCTTTTCTCGCTTACTACTTTGTCAAAATTTGAGAACGTTAAAAAAAATTTTTTTGAACAGCAGCCAAAATTACTCACATCAGAATTGCTACTAAAATATCTAGTCAATGAATGCCAAGAAATCTCAATTGAATCGATAAAAATAAGATGCAAACGGACCGAAATGATTCTTTCAGAAATTTGCCGCGAGCCTTATGATTTCGTCATAACATTTCAAGAAATAAATAGGACAGAGTATACTTTAACAGAAACCAAGCAATACTTGTGAATTTTTTATGCGGTGACCGAAATAAGACAAATGTACCACTATTGATCAATAGTGACTTGGATTGTCCTTTAAGACAACTAACATTAGAAATAGTAAAAGAAACGGAGCGATTGATTGAAATAGATTCATTAGAAACTATTTTAGACCTCGTTTCAAAAGGCCAAGCAATGGCTTTGCTGCCAACTTATTTAGAAAAAGAAGGCTTTCTACCTATAGATAATAATCTATTCGCAATCAATTATTATTGTTATAAGCATAACTGATAACTTCTGACTGTCACTTTTCAGCTTAATGAATGAATCAATCTAGAATCAACGAACCATCTACTACTCAAAATTATGCATCTAAATCACTTTTTATGTCTTTGCTGCTTTATTAGGGACGTTTCCCGTTGTCGTCATTCTGAACACCTGAACTGAAAAAAGAAAACTCTTTTGCTGTTAACCTTCGTTGCTCTCCCGATAAAATCGAAGTCTGACACGGCTTCGATGTCTTGTTAATCATCAGTTTCTGGGAAAACCATCGACAAAATCGTCATAGCCTTACCTTCTTCTTTAACAAGAAACAGCATACGAGATTCTCCTTGATCAACCTATCTACGGTTGATCAAGGAGAATCTCGATTTTACTGACATATTCTGTTGGTTGATTTGTCTCATGAAAGTCGATCAAATAAAATTCATAGTAGTCACCAAGCGTTGCAAGTTGGTGTTGCTTTAAATAATCGTTTAATTGACGAAGCGCTGCTCCACGATTCTTATAGGTCCCTGTATAGTAAATAGAGGCATAATTACCAGCTGGCAGAACAAATGCTTTCTGATCAGAAAGATCACTGGTTAAACAATAAAAAACTTGATGTTTAAACGTCTCACCATGGGGGGTTAAGACGGTGCCGAAAACATTTTGATTGTTGGCATGTAATTCTTTTTCAAACTGTTTATGCAATCGCTTGAGCTCAAAATACAAATCTCTTCCTAATGTATTTTTTTCCTGGCTCAAAACAATATAGCGATCTTTGTGGTAGAGCCTTTCGATTTCATGGTTTTGCTTGGTTTCCGCATACTCGAGTAAATCGATTCTCTCTTGCAACAACGCTTGTTTTTGCTTCAATTCCTTGATCCGCTCATCCAATTGTTCACGCTCAAAATTTAAGATTTCTTTGGTTAAAGCTTTGTTCTTGGTATCTAAATACGTCTTTATTTCCTCTAAAGATACATCAAAAAAACGCAAATCTCTTATCGTGTTCAACCGTTGAATTTCTTCATAGGAATAATCACGATAGCCATTCTCAGAATACTTTGGTGACAGTAAGCCGATTTTTTCATAATACCTAAGTGTATGGGACGTGATATCATAATTTTCACTGATTTCTTTTATTTTCATCTTGGTACCTTCCACCTAAACGATTTAGAATAAGTTTTAAACCCTTATAAGATGCATCTGATAGGATTCAAAACAAACACCTAACTTTCCCCCAGAAGCTTTGGGCAGTCTGATTATCCCATAATCTTAAGTCAAAAGAAATAGCTTCGTTCCAGTCCTCCTAAAATCATTCAGTCGTTAAAAAATCATCTACTCAACGAACTTATTCAGATACGAGCGACTGTTCATAAAATTCAGCCTCACTAGCTAAAAATTTCGCAACAACAGCAGGGTCTTTTTTGAGCTCTGAAATGATCATAGGGTCGTCAGCAAGTACAATCACTCCCAGCTTTCCGTCGCGAATTGATTCGTAAGGAATGAACTCACTATAGTTTTGTTCAATCGAAAAAGAGTAGGTAGATTGGATGTCCTCACTTCCTGTGACAGATAGAGCGGCTTCAAATTGGCGGTCTTTCTCAGCAAAAGATAGCTCTAATTTTTGGCTATCGCTCGTACTAAAAAATGGGGTACTTAAAGATTGAGTCGAATCTTTGGTCTTTAAATTGGTGGAGAAAACAAAGACACGCTCACCGGCTTTTTGGTGAATGGTATACTTGTTGACAGTCTTTCTTTCAACTTCTGGAACTGCCTCAAACTCTGCAAGTGTTCTTGATTCATCAATCTCAGCATTTGAACTTGTTTCGCGAGTTGTATGACAACTCCCAACGATGGTGACACTTAACAAAGACAGTATCCCTACTAGGAACTTTGACATCTTTTCTTCCCCCTATCACTGAATGATCTATTAAAAACAGTATAAATGAAACCGCTTTAAAATGATAGTTAATTACTATATAAGCAAATTAAAACAGCAAAAAACTATCCGAAGGCTCTTTTTTGAGTCTTCAGATAGTTTTTCAGATGTATTATTAATGAGACAGACGTATCGAACAAATGAATGATCATTGTTCCAGTGCATTCTTCCTCACTAGTATTCCCCACAACACGAGTAACGCTAATCCGAGAAAGATGAATGGCTCTCCAACACTTCCTGTTTTAGGAAGCTTTCCTAGTTTCGAACCATCTCCCACAATGATTTTCCGCCCATTATCTGGATCGGGTTCATCTTCCGGATCATCAATCGGGTAGTTCTCTTCTCCGATGCGTCCACGAACAGTTAATTGATAAGAGGGTTGTTTCTGGACATTGGTCCAGGAATTCTGTGCTTCCGCCGCTAAAACCGTCTTCGAAACAAAACTTCCCAGCAAGATAATCATAGGCAGCAGATAGAAACTCTTCCATAATCGTTTCATTGGATTGCTCCCTTCTGTAACAAGAGAACGATTCGAACAGCCATTATACGTCTGCAGCGAAACGCAAAACTAAAGTAAAGCTTGGATTTAATTCAGATGAAGCATCGGTTGGGCTGGCGGTACCAGCAAATGAGAATGTATCAAAAGTGACTACTCCGTCTTTCCCGTCTAAAGTGAATAGCTCTGTCTCTGTAACAGATGACACACCATTTTCAAATAGTTCAATCCCATTGATTTCTAATCGATCGACTACGTCCATATCATACACGTCATTTACGGTCGACACATACGTTTTTACACCAACTGCAGAATTATTGGTGACTGTATAAGTTGGGGAAATGATTTCCGTATGATTTGAATCTTCGGTTGTCCAAAATAATGCAGTTGTAGGAATAGTAACATTGATCCAACGATTGGGATCGTGAGGATCGGGACCGGGTACCGTATTGTCAAATTCTCCGATGATTCCGTTCACAGTGATGTCTCCAGAATTGGCTCCTGTACGTCCATCGACTACTTGCTCCGCAAATGCCGGTATACTACTTGCTAAAATCCCAACGATTGTTGCTGTACTTAGTAAAGCTGTTGCTTTTTTCATTTTATATTCCTCACTTTTTGTTTGATTTTAGTTCTTAACGATAATCGTTAATTCAGCTTCAGTGACTCCTTGTTTTTCTTTCGTTTCAGGGTCGTAGATATTGATTGTTGCTTTTGCTTGGTATTCTCCCTTAGCTAATGGTGTGATCAAATTGACGTTTTCCACAAACTGATTGGGATAAATTGCTCCTGATGAATAGACAAGTTCTCCATTTGATAAGGTTATGTCGACCGCAATTGGATAAACGTTGGTCCCAGGATTTACAATCTCGATTGAGCCAGAACTGTTTCCATCTTCAAAGACGGCTTCTGGGTTAATCTGCAACGTAAAGTAATTGGCATCCGCAATTTCCTGCGCACGTTCTGAGAGACGTTGATCCGTGGCATCGCCGGCTTCTGGCAGCAGATCGGCACTGATAATTGGTACTGGATCTTTCTGAAAATAGAAATATGCTCCCAGTCCACAGATGATTAAAGCGAACAATAATAGCCACAATAATCCTCGCTTTTTGTGTGCCCTTTCATGGGTTTGCTCCATAGGTCCCACCTCCTTATCTATGTCTTGTCTTCAGCAGCTGTCGTTAAATGTTCGAAAGATTCTCATGGAACGAAACGCAGAATAATCTGATATTTCGGAGCAAGCGACTCTTCATAATACCCGCCTTGCTGCATCTGGTCATCTGTGATCCAACGCGGGTAAGGACCATAGTAATGACCTGACAATTTAACAGGAACATGGCTTCTTTGAGATAGACGGACAAAATGTTGTTCTGCCATTCTTTCAGAAAGCTGGACCTCGGCTTCTTCCGTCTTGATGCTCAGTCGTAAGAGCGGAATCGGAATCCCCGATTCTGAGGCTTGATCCTGATGTATTGGTGTTACATAATCAAGTGGGCTCTCGCCCTCAGCCAATAATGTAATTCCTGCATCATCAGTGATAGCAAGTTGTGTGACATACGTATCGACCGGGATCCTTGATTGATTCTGAATCTCATAGTCCGCGCTTTCAAAACTGCGATTACTTTCGGCATCATCATAGAGTGATTCAAAAATCATTTTGGTAGGAATCGTAACCTTTAAGTGTCCCAGTTTAGAAGACACATCAATGCCAATCCAAAATTGATACGCCTTGTTTCCTACTTCCAATCGTGCATAGTAGGTCCCATCTATAGTGGTATCGAGGGTGAGATCCGTCTCGATCACTCGAATTTCCGAAGAGAGATCCGCTTCAGTCAAGAGGTTCTTAGCTGACGCCCGGCTTTCTCGTAAAATCATCTGATGTAATTCAGCATTTGATGCTAAATCATTAATAGCCAAACGATCCAATGTGATATTGTTGGCTCGATACTCGATACCTTTGATAACCTCTCGATCAATTGTTATATCTTCCAATGTATTAACCGAAGGTTTCGAGAGAAAAAGTATTACTTTTGTAGTTGTTTCCAAACGTTCGTTTTCAGCTAGAACGATTTTAAAAGAACGGATCTGTTGCTGAGGGTCTTGATAGTCCCCCCATTCGATTCGAGGCGAGTCTTTCTCGATAACCACTGTGCTTCCATCTGTATTCTGATAAGTAATCGAAAGTACATCCACTGATTCGGTCATATAGCCGGTAATTGAGTCAGATTGATCACTGACAGGATGTAGCCCTGCAGAAAGTTCTTTCAGGGTATTCGGTTCCCAGATGTAAGTTCCGGGATGGCTGCCATTATAATTGTTCATAAATTCAGCAGATGAAGAAAATGCAATGGGATCAGTATCTTCAGTTGGATCACTCAGGATCCAGCGACCAGTATATTCATGATTGACCGGAACACTAGGCAAGCCCACAGATTGATTGAAGATGGATCTTTCTCCCAAAGTGAGCGACCGTAATCCTGTCATACCGCCAAACATATTGGTTATAGTTACTGGTAAGGTATTTGTCGTCCAACCACTTAGATTTAATTCAGATATCGCACTAGCATTCTGGAATGTACTAGTCATATTAACAATCCTTGAAGTTTGCCAGTCTTTCATATTCACTGTCTTTAAATTTGCAGCATTTTGAAACATCCCATTAATATTTGTTAGGCTAGTAGTATTCCAATTGTTTAAGTCCAGATGCACGATTCCGCTTCTTGCGAACATCGAACTCATATTCTCTACCATTCGAGTATTCCAGTTCTGAATGTCGAGGGTTTCTAAAGAAGTTGTACCGACAAACATACTTGCCATCGTAATGACTCGCGACGTATCAATATTCCCTATTGCCAGATCTGTTAATGAACTAGCGCCACTAAACATAGAGTGCATATTGATGACCGACGTTGTATCCCATTGATTCAAGTCAAGCGACGTCAAGGAGCTATTACTGCCAAACATCCAATTCATATAAATAACTGAAGATGTATCAAATTTATCTATACCTTGAATTTCTCTCAAATGCGATAGTCCCATAAATAATTGACCTGAATTTTCTGGCAACGTCACCTTTTCAGTGACGATAATAAGTTCGACCTCATTCAATAGATTTTTCCATGGTGCATTGGCAACAATCCCCGCAGTACCGCCAAAAAGGGTGATCGTTTTTGAAGATTCATCATATTCCCAGGGAACAGTCCCCCATAATGCTCGTTCTTTTTCTTCCCATATGTATGTCCCAGGATAACTGCCATCGTAATTCCTCAGAAATTCATAAGAAGTATCGTAGGCAATCAAATCCGCTTCCCATTCGATACTTTCCCGAAGAACCCATCTTCCAGTGTAACGCTCTGTTATTGGGACGTCAGGCAGACTGGCCACACTCCAAAAATCATCAGACATATAGAAAATTGACTTTTCCCCTAATGTAAGTTCTTTTAAATTAGTCGCTCCTGCAAACATCGAACGTAAATTAGTAACTGCGCTTGTATCAAACCCACTAACATTGAGTGATTCAATTCCACTGTTATAAACGAGACTTCTCATGTCTGTCACTGATCTCGTATCCCAAGTGCTTAGATCCAGCCTTTTTAAACTGCTTGTCGAACTAAACATGGCCGTCATATTTGTCACCTGAGAGGTATCAAAATTGTGTTCATTTTGAATAGATCGTAGATTGGGAGTGCTTGCAAATAAGTTGCTAGAATCTGATGGTAAGCGAACTCTCCCGGCAACAATAATCTGTTCCAATCTTGGCCAGTATGCTCGCCAAGGTGCATTAAGGGTTGTCCCGCCATCTCCCCCGTACAGAGTCATGGTGTTCGTTTCCTCATCGTATGTCCAAGGCACCGTTCCCCAACTTCCTTGAATCTCACTTCGTTGGTCTACCGACTGTGGGTTTTCATCTTGTTCTTCACTTTCTTGCCTATCGTTATCAGTGAATGATTCATCTGGAGTTTCATCTTGTTGCCACGATTCCTCTGGTGTGGAATCGATCTCGGTATCCCAAGTGGCTTCTTCCATTGAGTCTTCCTCTTCACTAACCGATTCATGACTATCAAGAGTGTCTGGTTCCTCATTCTCTGGCAGTTCTTGCGCCGCTTCTTCTTTCTGTGTATAGTCTTCAGAGAGAGCCATTATTGGCTGAAAAATATAGAAAATTAAAATAAGCATGATCAGCCACGATTTTTTTTTCATTTGTCATCATTACCTCCCTTCATAAAGTGAATTTAAGTAACCTTCGCATTCAATACTCTTTTTTAGACAGCAAAAAATCATGAAATTCAAAAAAATCAAAGGAAATTCAATTTTCCCGAGACCAATCATAACATCTCAAAAAAAAATTTACTTTCCAATATTTTCTTCACCCAGTGAAAATATTGAAGTGACGTTCCTCTTTTCAATAAATAAAGACGAATTTCTTAGTGGTTATATAACAAATCAAGTATTCCATTGCTAAGTATTGAAACGTTAAGGATTGACTTTTCCGTAAGCAGCGATTTTGTTAACAGACCACAGGCATGAGAAAGAAAAAATGTGATTATAGAAAACTGAGGTCCAGCCATTCCATCTAATGAAATTCGTTATTTTACGTCTATACTTCGTAAGCAAAAAAAGGTATTCTCTCTTAAAAAAGGATTATTCAATCGGAGGAATGCAAATGTCAGGAGTCAGTTATGGGTATGCGCGGGTTTCTACAAAACAGCAAGATCTTTCGCGTCAATTGGATTTACTTGAGAAATATAATTGTCACAAAATTTATACCGAAAAGATCAGTGGTATCCAAGCCAATCGGCCAGAGTTGATCAAATTAAAAAAGCGCGTAAAGCCACAGGATCAAATCATCATCGAAAGCTTTTCCCGTCTTGGCCGCAGTACCAAAGACTTAATTGATTTGGTATATTTTTTTGAACAAAAAGGTGTGAAAGTAATCAGTATCAAAGAAAATTTTGATACTCAGACACCGCAGGGGAAATTGATGATGACCGTTTTCCAAGCATTTAGTCAGTTTGAACGTGATATTATTGTCGAACGTACCAAAGAAGGGCTGCTATCCGCACGAGCCCGGGGAAATATTGGAGGGAGGCCGAAAGTGGAACCACAGGTCATCAAAAAAGCCCTTTATCTCTATCAAGAGCAGGGCTGTTCAGTGGTTGATGTTTGTCAAAAGACCGGAGTGAAGAAATCAACCTTTTATCGTTATTTAAAACAATCAGCATTGCAAAGCTGATCACTTGGCTTTCCTTCGCTAACCCAGCGAACCACATCAAAAAACGACCATTGTTTTACGATGAGAGCAAGCTCATCACGAGTAATCCAATGGTCGTTTTTCTAATTTTAACACAGCAAATTTTCTAGTGTTTAATCAAATATTCTCTGGTTCTTCTTGTTTCTGATAATATTTTTTTTCAAAATCAGTCCATGATCGGCTAAATTGATGGTTCGAAAAGGCACTCTTTAAGCCGGAGCTTTGTTTGAAACGAAAGACTTCTTCTGCCTCCATTCCCAATTCTTTGGCAATCCGATCATCTGTCCATCCGCTTGCTACTAATTGTTGAACGATTTTGCTCATTTTCTCGATACCATGAGTGCCTCGAGCTCGATTATGTCTAACAGTGGAAGCCATACGGTGTTCCAATGGCTTATCGATAACAGTCACTGGCACTTCTTTTAGGTTCAACCGTTCTTTGGCCACTTGATAGCGGTGAAAGCCGTCAATCAGTAAGTACCCTTCTTTTTCGTTGTCAAAATAACAGACTAATGGTTGTGTGAAGCCGTCTTCCCGAATCGACAACTCCAAAAGTTCCAACTCGGGTTCCGCTACTTTATTGGGATTGTAGTGATTGGCGTGAATTTGAATCAATGGAACCATTTTTACAGCTAGCACAGGAAAAGCAATTTTTTCCATTAAACAGAACACTCCCTTTTGAGAAAATAATAGTTCTTCGTTTGGCGAAAAACGGTGAACCCTTTTGTTTGGAACAACGCCACTTCGTTAGGGTGATTCGTTGTGACTGTGATTTCTTGATCCGGATGTTTTTTTCGGATGTCATGCAGCATTTTTCTTAACAAAAGAGTTTTTCTGCCTGAAGCAGGCTCTTTTTCATAGAATTCGCCAATCTCGATGCGAGCTGTTTTTTTTTCATAGTAAGAGAAGCCCATCACCTGATTCAGCGAATCCACGATCACATACCAATGGCAATCCCCAGAATTAACGAGATAGGGAAATTGCTTTTGGTAGATTCGCTCAGCAAAGAAAGGCCCCATCAATTGATAGAAATGTCCTTTCTTATATGGTGGAAAAAAGACGATCAGTTGTTCTTTCAACTACTCCACATCCTTTCAGCAAATAACTGATTACGGCTGATTCTTGGTCAATTGTTCATAGGTCTTTCCTAACTTCTTCAATTGGTATTTTGGCAGGTGCTCGATGCCTAATGCCGCACCAAATTCCACAGCTAACGCATAGAGTTCAGACTCGTCTTTCTTGGTCAATGCGTATTGTCTGGTACTCAAAGAAAAATCATTTTTTTCCAATGCTTTCGCGATCCCCTTCCAGTCATGCCAAAGTACTTCATTCTTCAGCCATTCTTTGCGTTTGGTTTCATCGGGGATCGCCTCTACATGAACACCGTACTTGTCCCGATAGTGAGCGATCAGAATCGATATTTTACGGTAGTAATGGTCTTGCAGATTTTTGGAATATAGCCCAATCGATTCCAGCAAAAAGACAGCGTACTCCTGCCAAGTCATGTGGGCAGGTTTTTGAGTATTGTAATGGGCCAACAAGGAAGTCCGTGCATACAAGCGGCCAAAATTCGCGCCCGAGACGCGGTTGACGACTTTCTCCCAAGTATCCGGTTCGACTAACGCATATTGAGAAAGTCCTTTTCGTTGCTGCAGGCCATATGGCTGACAAATCCGCATTTGGGAGAGGGACACTCCATAAGTGTAAAGCTTGTCATAAAAACCATTCATTTCCCAATCAAAGTGCGCATACGCCCCCCAGACGTCCTCTGTCTTCCAGTCATAAAGCGGATAAAAGTTGAGAATCTCCCCTTGATTGGTTTGATGCTTGATCCAGCAATGTCCTTGATAATTGAAATTCCGATTTAAAATAGCCCGGTAGCGATGCAAGCTTTCTTGGGTACGAATGCCGATGCCGCAGGCAACCGGCTCGCCTTTATGATGATTCGCATACCAAAAGGCAAAATTTTTCAGAAATTTATCTGGGTTTAAATTCGCACTTTGGTACAGTTCCATCATTGATTCATCGAGATCTGACAGCGAAATCGCATCCCTGGGCATTTCTTGGACCCACTTATCCCGTTCGGCTTCATCCCACATTTTCCACTGAGGTTGAAAAATACTAGTCGTGTTATCTTCATAAAATGGCAAGCAGAAATGATAGACCTGTTGAACGCTTTTCAGCCGTTTGATCGATTCCATAAAGTTCCGAGTTGAGCGATAATTGGCTTCGATGTCTAAAATCAACAAGTCAAATTTTTTTCCACTTTTTTGGGCAATTTGGTCAGCTAATTGGACCATTGCTCCGCTGTCTTTCCCACCGCTAAAAGAGAAATAAACATGAGAAAAGGTATTGAATATATACGTCAGACGTTCCTCAGCAGCTGCCAACACATTGATATCGCAATATTTCTTCATAAACCCCGCTTCTTTTACTTATTTTTGATTGAATTTGTGCATGTATTCACTTTCATTATAAAGTGAATTGGGGTTGCTTACAAGCCTACCACTTAATTGCAGAATCCTTCTTAACGAAATAAACATCCAAATATTTCCACTCTTTCTTTCGATTAGGAAAAAAAATTTGTCTGTCTAACCCTGACATTGCTTGAGCTGGATCATCAATTAAGCGGATTGGGAAAATCCAATGGTTATCAAAACGTAAAAATCCCACTGGACTAGTTACTAGTCTAGTGGGATTTTCCTTACTCCAATGGAAAATCATCGTTCGTTTTTATTGTTTCGTCACTTTCTCCAGTTGAGTGGTTTTTTTTCCACAAGATGTACACAACGATGACAGCAACCATTAAGATACCGCAATTCAACCATTTGGCATCATTTAATACGTGCAAATCTGGAGATGACAATGGATCGTTTCCCGATAGCTGTAACAAGATATTCAGCGGGCGATCAAAGAGAGTTGTCATAATCAGTAGAAAAGCCATCATGACGAATTGATGCGTGACACTCCCCTTATTTTGAGTGGTAAATTTGGCGATCATTCGCTGATCAACAGGCAAAGAAGGTTCCTGCGCATACCGTTGATTCAACCAGCTGCTGGTCAAAGATTGCCAAAAGCTTAATAAAAACAAACCAAGAACAAAACTTTGTGGAAAAAGAAGCACAAACAATGAAAGAGCCAAACCACCAAGCAGAACTGGAACTGTATTTGGAGAAATACCTTGCAGAATACGTTTGCCTAAGATCATGGACAAAATCATTCCTCCAAGATAAGGCAAATACAAATAGCGAGTCAACGCCTCTGTCCCATGTAGACTTCCTAGATAAAGCGCTCCAAATAAGAAAACAAAATTCCCTAACATGCCATTTAAAAAAGTTAGCACGTTGAGCCATGAGGGCAGCTTCCAATGCTTCTTCGCTCGTCCCAGATAAAATACGGCACCTAAGAAGAGGAAAAAGAAACCATAAATCGCCCAATCAAGCAATTGGATATTTGCCAATAAACGTGCATTCCGCAGCAAAAAGAGTAACAAGAAAAAGATTAGAAAAAGAAGCAATTCTTTAAAGGCGATCACTTTTGAATTCATTTGCTTAAAGTCGATGCTATATCTAGGATAGTGGGTAACTGTATGGTAAGCCATGACGTAAAACATCGTATACAAGCCAAATGCGGCTATCAGCTTCGTTGTGCCTGACCATTCCATCACCACTAACAACAAAATCAGTAAGAACAATGCAAAAGGCACTTTTTTACGAGTCATATTGATAAATCCCAAGTTCTTTTCATGAAGATTGACCGTGCGATTCGTTGGAACTAGCCAAGAGGCACTCAGCCCTAGCAGACTACCGGATAAATAGAAAAATGGAAAATAATAAACACCTAGAACTCCAGCAAAGGCTCCAACACCACCCATCAGCAAAGCACCAATCAGCAGTGTATAACTGTCTAATCCCAAACGTATACTGCGGATGAGAAAAATTCCTGTCATCCGTAATGTATAAAATAAAGTAAACGGCAGAATCGTTAACCAACTCTTGCCATTATTCAATCCTAGGAATAACAAATACGGAATCACGATTACCGTATTACTTAAAAGAAATGGGGTCGTTTGTGCAAACGTCACGAGCCATTTCTTGATTCGTTGAACCATCAGGAACCTCCTTATTTCTCTCTACCAATCACTCATCTGTGGTACGATCTATTGACATGTACAAGTGATCGTTTCTCATTTATTATACCTTTTCTATATAAAGACCGCACGGCTTTCCATAAAAAAAGAAGCTAAGAGTCGAAGGCGTTATTCCTTTATCGCTCGTTTAGAATGTCGTTTTTATCACTTACATCTTTTCTTCCATTGAATTCAGTCATTCGCTATGCTACACTAGCGTTACTTTTGTTTGGCTGACGAACCGCTGCCCCAACCATGTTCGTTTGGACCAACTCGTTGCGAGTATTCGTGTTTTCGGATGCTCTTTTTGTCGCGTTTTTTGCCAAAAAAGAAAGTGAGTGAATCCAAATGATCCAAGTGCAACACCTCAACAAAAGCTTCAAAGTCGCGAAACGCCAAAGTGGTTTTCGTAATGCTACCAAAGCGCTCTTTCATCGAGAGGTTTCAACGATCCCCGCTTTACAAGATATCAGCTTTACGATTCAAGAAGGAGAAATGGTCGGATACATCGGTCCGAACGGTGCCGGGAAAAGTACCACCATCAAAATCATGTGCGGTGTTTTGACACCTGATGACGGAACGTGCTTGATCAACGGGCGCGTTCCATGGAAAGAACGGATCGATCATGTCCGAGACATTGGCGTTGTCTTTGGTCAACGCAGTCAGCTCTGGTGGGATGTCCCAGTCATCGACAGTTTCGAGCTGATTCGTGATATTTATCGGGTCGATCCGCAAGTCTATCGGCAAAATCTGGAAGAGCTAGTCGCTTTGCTCGATCTAAGCGAAACATTGAAAACACCCGCCCGTTCCTTGAGTCTAGGGCAACGTATGCGCTGCGAGATTGCCGCTTCGTTGCTCCATGATCCCAAGATTTTGTTTCTAGATGAACCGACGATTGGCCTTGATGCGGTGTCTAAGATCGCAGTGCGCCAATTCATCAAAAAGCGTAATCAGGAAAAGGGAACGACTGTCATCCTAACGACCCATGACATGCAGGACATTGAAGCATTGACAGAACGCATTTTACTGATTGGTAAAGGGCAAATTTTATTAGATGGTCAATTGCCAGAGTTGAAGCAACGCTTCTCTGACGCCAAAACATTGCAGATCGATTATCTAGGAACCGCACCGACACTTCCAGCAGGCGTCACTGTGACCCAAGCAGAAATCGGGCGATTGGAACTAACGATTGATCCAAATCAGCTGACCGTGCCGCAAGCTATCACACAGCTTAGCCAGCAAGTGGAGATCACTGATCTGTCTGTTTCCAGTATCACAGCAGAAGAAATGGTTGCTAAGTTGTATAAGGAGTACCATATATGAACAAGTATCAGGCACTTTTTCGCATCCGTTTTACAAATAGTCTGCAATATCGATCGGCAGCATTCGCTGGAATGGTGACACAATTCGTTTGGGGCATGATGGAGATTTTCGCTTTTCGCGCCTTTTATCAGACCGATCCAGCTGCTTTTCCAATGACCTTTCAGCAAACCGTTTCTTATGTCTGGATGCAGCAAGCTTTCTTAGCATTGTTCATGTTATGGTTTTTTGAAAATGAGATTTTTGATGCCATAACATCAGGAACGATCGCTTACGAGTTGGCTCGTCCAATGGATCTCTATGACCGCTGGTTTTGCCAATCGGCAGCGAATCGCTGTGCAAAAGTGTTGCTGCGCTGCCTGCCTATTTTTGCTATCGCCTTTTTGCTGCCAGTGCCCTATCGTTTGGTCTTACCAGAAAATCTGATGAGCATACTGCTGTTTATGCTGTCGCTGGTTTTAAGTTTAGGCGTCGTAGTGGCTGTGTCCATGTTGATTTATATTTCGACATTCTATACCCTTTCTTCTCTCGGGGTGCGAGTTGTGATGGGGGCAATCGGTGAATTTCTCGCTGGCGCCATTATTCCGTTGCCATTTTTCCCACAGCCTTTTCGACAAATCGCTGAATTGCTGCCTTTTGCCGCGATGCAAAATGTGCCTTTGCGGATTTATAACGGGGATTTGGTTGGAAATGCGTTATGGCTGAGGCTGGGAATGCAGCTTTTTTGGTTGGTGGTATTGGTAGCTGGTGGCAAGTTTTGGATGGCTCGTGCGTTAAAACGAGTGATCGTACAGGGGGGTTGAAGATGTCTCTTTACTGGAAATATTTTAGTATCCATTTGAAAAGTCAAATGCAATATAAGGTTTCGTTCTTCTTGACGGCATTAGGCCAATTCCTTGGTTCCTTTACCGCTTTTCTAGGAATTTTGTTTATGTTTTCCCGGTTCTATCAAGTGGATGGCTTCTCATTTGAGGAAGTGCTGCTGTGCTTTGCGACAATCCTTTTTTCTTTTTCATTAGCGGAATGTTTTGCTCGCGGGTTCGACCTATTTCCGCAAATGATCGCCAATGGTGAATTTGATCGCGCATTGGTCCGGCCCCGACCGCTAGTCTTTCAAGTACTGGCTGCTAAAATGGAATTCACTCGCATTGGTCGGCTCCTGCAAGCATTGCTCTTGTTTTGCTATGTACTGCCAACAAGCGGCATTGATTGGCAGCCGATCAAAGTGCTGACTCTGACTTTGATGATTCTCTGTGGTGCCGTCTTGTTCTTTTTTCTCTTTTTGATTTATGCCGCCATTTCTTTTTTCACCCTTCAGGGATTGGAATTCATGAACATCTTTACGGACGGCGCCCGCGAATTTGGCCGTTATCCATTTAGCATCTACGGCAAACAAGTCTTGCGGATCTTGACCTATGTCATTCCAATGGCTTGGTTTCAATACTATCCCTTTTTATTTATCATTGGTCGGCTGGAGCAGCCACTGTGGGCGTTCGCTCCATTACTATGCTTGCCATTTGGTATTCCCGCCCTCTTGTTTTGGCGCTTTGGTCTGAGCAAGTATGTTTCTACCGGTTCGTAATGAAAAAGGAAGTCCTCAGTCGGGGCTTCCTTTTTTCGTAAGTCTGCGGATATTTCTTTTAAAACGATAGGATAAAAAAGTCGAGCGAGTGTACAAGTCGATCCCAATTGCCAGCCAAACACCAGCGATCCCTAAATTCAAGCTATTGCCTAACACTATCACACCTACTATTCGTATCACCCACATCCCAAACGCTGTACTATACAACGGTGTCTTGGTGTCTCCCATTCCTTGCAGCACGCCAGCTAGAATGAGACTGATCGCTAATCCTGGTTGATTGAATGCATCGATCCTCAAAGCCACCACGATTTGACGAAGTGCTTCGGGATCTTTCGTGAACAAAGCAGCTACAATCGGAGACCCAATAAATAGTCCAATCCCTAAGAGACTAAGAATAATCACACCATATTTTACAGATAAAAAAGCAATTCGTTTTGTCTCATCATAATCTTTCTTTCCTATACTCATTCCCGTCAGGGTAGCAGCAGCCGTCGCCAACCCATAGGCAGGCATATACACAAAGCTTTCAATACTGCCAGCAATGGTGTGTGCTGAATAGGTTTTGGCACCAATCGCCACGATCAGACCAAAGTACAATACCTGTCCCAAACGCATCACTAACCGCTCCAACGCTGCTGGAAAAGAAATTCGCAACAGTTCATTGAAACTACTTTTATTCAATCGAGTAAACAATGGAAAAGCAATAACAGAATGCTGTACTTTTCGATAAAGTAATATCGTACCTAACGATCTGGCAATTAATGTTCCTAACGCTGTTCCCATCACACCTAAAGCTGGAATTGGCCCTACACCAAAAATCAAGACATAATCCACTACGACATTCAATACGTTCGTAATAATACCGATTTTCATTGGTGTTTTGGTATCTCCGATTGCTCGTAGCATACTCCCCAAAATAGACATCGTTGCAATAACAATAGCTCCGCCCCCTACAATACTAAAAAATTGCAGGGAAGAATCAAGGGTTTCTTTTGTCGCTCCCATGATCGTTAAAAGCTGAGGTCCAGCTACTAAACTTACAATTCCCAGAAAAAGACCAGAGATGATTGCCAACAACAACGATTGCTTAGCGATCTGCTTTGCTTTTTCTAGGTTATTTGCGCCGATACTTCGTGAAATCAATGAAGATGTCCCAATTCCTAAAGCAATGAAAATAGCTATATATACATTCAATATTGCATTAGCTAAACCAACACCTGCAACGGCAAATAATCCGATTTTGGAAACCATCAATGAATCAATAAAGCCAACTGTCGTTTCCAAGACATTCTCCACAGTTGCTGGCAATGCCAAATGAATGATTCGCTTCTGGATTTGCATGTCTTTTGGCAAATCAGCATTTAATTTAGTCATATCCCGTCACTCAATTCAACTTGTTGTATTGGGTGATCACCCGTTTCAAGGCCTTCATTTCTTCATCCAAATCTGAACCTGCACTAACATGTATCAACGCATGATCCGCTTGGGCCTCCAAGAGGATTTGGCTGATTTTTTGAATGGCCGAACGAGCTGAGTTCAACTGGATCATGATATCCCCATAATCTTTATTAGCGACGACCATCTTTTTAATCCCAGAGACTTGCCCTTCAATTTTATTCAGGCGTTTAAGTAATTCATCTGTTTGATGTTCTTTGGCATGTGACATAGCGATTCCTCCTTTAATATAGGGGTACCCCCCACCCCTATTGTACGTAATCATTATTTCTAAGTCAAAAAGTTATGTTTAATTCTTCTATTGCTAAAGTCATTTCAACTATCTTTCCTCGGAGGTGCTACAACTCTGGTCATGAATGAGAGAAACAGACAGCAACAAACTCACTTAGTGCAACTTTTACAAGTACTGTCATATTATATAGTAATTTTACACTTTGAATATTGTTTTAAACACTATACTGTGAGAAAATCAAAGAAGAAAGATCAACTTAAAAGGAGCGAATCAACATGCAGCTATCTGAAAAGCCAGCAACTCATAAATCGCGCAAGCCAAAACGTCTTGTTTTCATCCTCCTCCCTACCCTGATTGTTGTAGTGTTGGGTCTGTTCTTGAATCACTTCAATTACTGGCCTTTTCAGGGTAGCAAAATAGCTGGTGTCCCTGATGGTCAGCTTGTTCAACTAGAAAATGAACCAGATTTGACGAGTTTGCTACTGGCATATGGTTCGCAACTAAAATTCAACACCACGGCAACCTCATTAACAGTCTATTTTGATCACTATCGCAAAGGTGAATTAAGTGCTCATGAATCAGTTGCTTCTTTGACTTATGAACAAGATGTTTCCATCAGTGGCTATTTAAACTTTGGTATTGCGGAAGAACAGAATCATTTATTGGTGAAGTTATTCTCCAATGGCGCCATGTCACAAACAGTCACCGATCTTTCCGACTATGACTTTCCCCTTACACAGGAAGACAGACAATTTGGTGCTGTGACTACTATCAAAAACGGCAAAGTGAAACTCGAGAAAAATAAAAAAGTCCCACTGCTTTATTTAGCAGAAGGAAATGATGGATTAAAAATCTATGATGATATGGCAAATAATCTAGCACCAGATAACTTGAAAACCTTGCCAAATGCCTACTTAATTTACTTGATAATTAAATAACTTAAGTTCTCATAAGAAAACTACATGGCTTTGACTATCCCCTTCAATACATTTTTAAAAGAACAAAATGAACAGCAAAATCTTAGTTGTCTCCTTTAAATCGTTTTCCTTTACTTTTTTATGCTTTTTACTTATTATTCTTTTGAAATAAGAATAAATTAAAATAAAAAAGGAGAGCAAACATGGAAAAATATCAAGTGTTTCCTGGTCAAGACTATCAGGCAAAGGTTATTGGCTTTAGTGGTTTACAAGATGTTAGCGTTATTCATGTTTACGAAAATACAGCTACAGTGTTGATTCAAGGTACTTCTGAAACAGGAGTTGCGAAACTTTGCAACTTTTCAATCAAAACTGCATCATTGGTGGGATAAAACTTTCAGAGACTGAGGAAACTGATTTTAGGTACAGGATCCCCAAGACAGAAAAAAGGCAGCCCAATTAGTGTTGCTTCGTTGAAACACCAAAATGTATAAAGTATTTTTATTTTATTTATTCAATATCTCTCTACATTATTTGCAAATAATGTTAAAATAAAAAAACAGGAGATGTATCAGGCTTCCCCCAAGAGACTCTTCCCCAAGTGCTCTTGCCTGGTACTTCTTCCTTGTTTGTTTTTCGGAACTACAGAACAATGGTAAGCCATTCTTCTACGAATTTCAAGTGGTCTTATTGCTGAGCAAAACAAAGATTTACTATTCTATTTCCCTCAAATCTCCCAATAAAAAAACATTTCTTCTACTTTTGTTGATAAATTTCCAGCTACGGAGATCTGCTGATAATCCTATCCTCGAATAAAAAAACTGCGAAGGCACTTCTTGTTGAAGCGTCCCCCACAGTCGTTATCTATGACACATTTCTCATTTTGATTTGAATCCTTCTAGTTTGGAATAGTCTCTGTATATACAGTCTTCTTTCCATACAATTCCTGTGTGATTCCTGAAAGATAATCGGCAGAGTTGGTGCTGCGAAGATTATACATTAGGAAAATCCCGTAATTTTCAGCCTTCGTCCGTTTAGCATATTGAATGCTTTGCGCTTGGTTTCTTCCTACTTCTACAGCCGCTGGTCCTAAACGGTCGGCCCCCATTCCAACAAAGTAAGGAACCTGCCAAGAGCCATAATATGGATTCCAGCTATAATCGATCGTCTTTGAAACATTTTCATTATACATTGAATTCTCGGCAGCGGGACCAATATTATATAGTGTGATCAGCTTATCTGTCCCAAGACGATTTCTCAATGCTTGAATAAGCCAAATGAATGACTGATCATTTGGTTGAGGTGTCCCATTTTTCCCGTATTCTGCATACTCATCATCAAAATCGATTCCGTCTAAACCATACGTTTTCACCACTTGTTCTAGCTCCGCAGCAAACGCATCAGCACTGGCATAATCTGTGAAATTTGCAAAACCAGCTCCTTGGTGATTTCCTAATATCGATAAGAGAACTTTTGTGCCTCGTGCTTGTAACGGTTTGATCTGGGTTTCCTTTTCGGCTAGTGTTTTTTGTACTTGCTCATTTAAATGAAGATAGGCTTGCTTTGTCGCTGGATCATAATTGATATTCGCAGCAAAAATGATCCCGATGTCGATTGCAGGTTTGTCCGTTCCGGCTAGCGTATATTTCCCAATGTTTCTAAATTCGTTGTCATTGACTTCAACATACATCACTGTTTTCGGTGTGACTTGATCGACAGCCTGAGCTTCTAAAACCGGTGCGGCCAAAGAAAAGAGACTTAAAAGAACCATCACCACAAAAGCAACTGTGAATCTTCGAGATGGTTTCACTGCTAGTTGATTCTTATTGTTCACTGTCAACGCCTCCTATAATAATCAGATATTTACACATCATTTACGAAGATTTTTTTTGCATAGAGTCTATTGTTCTGCTGCCATAAGCGCAGCTTCTTTCAATGGGTCATATTCAGGGCTGACCGCTTCTTCATACTTAGCAGCCAAAAACACTCGATTCACTTCATAATGAGAAGTGGCACGTTCGATTTGTTGACTTAATTCTTGAACTTGGCGATCGGAAAACTGGTCGTTCTTTCTAGCAAGATAATGTTTAGCAAAAGCTTGAGACTCCGCCAAAGAGTAACCTTTTGATTCCAAAATCGCCGTTTTTGTCCAGAGAAAGTCCGTCTTCAACAACTGATCGTTTCTTCCTTGGATACCATCGCGGTCAATCGCATAAAGAAACATGCCTCCAGTTTCAGTTGTACGGACATAATTTGCGACACTATAGAGATTGCTGGACTCATAAGGTTCACGGGTATCTCCCCATGTTTGATTGGTACGTTCTTCAGGAAACGAGAGACCGACTAAATACTGAGATCGTTCGATACCTGTCTTTGAGAACGTGTTGTTCCATGAAGACTCCGCCCGCGTGGCATTCGATCCATATTGCTGTGCACCCAAAAAACTGAACGCTGATGAAACAGGAGTAAATGGCTCTAGGGAAAAGATATCTACAGTATCATAAATCAGCAGTGTATCTGTGTCTGACTTCGGTCCAATATAGTGTGAGAGGGCCTCGATCACCCCATGGGCGATTTTCAGTTGACTGGTAGTATAAGTACTTTCCATATCAAAATCAAGGCCATCAATTCCTGGTGTCATATATTTATCTAAAAGCTGCTTTGCATAATCGTCAAATTCTTTTGCTGTTGGTTGGCTTTGCGTTGTAGGAACTTTCAATAGTTCGCGATAATCTAATCCTCGTACAAGCTTTGTTCCTCGCTTGTGTAATTCTGGTGCATAAACATTGGCGACTTCATCAAAAAAGACTTTACTATCTGCATCACTCACATTTGCGTGGAACACATTGACCACATCAATACCATAAGGAATATCTGTCATTCGGATCTGATTATTTTGTTCAGATGGAATACTTTGATCTCTCCATGTGCGGTAATAGACCATAAATGTTTTTTCCGATTTCTCAACAGTCGTGGCAGATCCCTCAACCCCAAACAAAAAACCACAAAGCAACAACGAACTAGCGGCAAACAATCCCAAAACGACTTTTTTCATCAACATCCATCCTTTCAGAATAAAATTTGATACACTTTATGTTAGCGCTTACTTAATGAAATATCTAGGAACAAATTATAGGTATTTCATAACAAATTAAAGATTTTTCTTTAAAGTAAAAAAAGAATGCACTAAAAAATAGCAACAAAAGAAGCCCTCTATTCTCATGAGGGCTTTCTTATCCTTTTCTTGCAAAACGGCAGTCTCCTAAAAAAGAATGGTGATTTTGATAACACATTTTTAGAGCATTGCTTAACTGCGAACAAGCAATTCAAACGGTAAAACGATTTGTTCCCTACTCCGTTCCTGGAATAGACGGAACGCTTCTTGTCCACAGAGGTGCAAATGGAATTCAACGGTTGAAAAGTTCAGTAATCGACTGATCAGTAAGTTTTCTTGACCGATAATCAGAGGTGCTTTTCTTTCCCCATATTGAGATAATATTGTCGCTGCGATTTCATCTCCATTGGTAATGATCCCGTCAACGCCCCGGTCTTTGAAAAAAACAGCCGCAGCCTCGCCATCTTCTGCTTTGATACAATCCCAAAAAATGTCCTCTTCTGAAAACCCGGGAAAGAGCTCCTTTGCTTTAGCGATCGTATTGATCGAATTACAGCTGAGTCGTTTGCTGCGGCCAAGAGTCAAGCCTAACCGTTTAACGCCTTGTTCTTTAAGATAAAGGATGCTGGCTGTCACTGAGCCAACTTGATCGATCGTTACAAATGGGACATCCGTTCCGCTGGCATCTTCGCAAAAAACGATAGGGCCATTTTCAAGATAGGGGCGAAATGTCTCAATATGGTTGGCACGAGTGATGACAATCAATCCATCGAACCCTTTGGCAGCGAACTCTTCTAAATAGTCCTTCTCCAAGGCTTTATCGAAATTAGTTGGTAAAAGCGTCACCTTATATTGTTGCGCAAATGCTTCTTCCATAATGCCGTTTAGTATTCTATCGAAGAAGGGATGGTTGACAAATGGTACGATGACTCCCACATTGAATGTTTTTCCTGAGCTTAGTTTCTGAGCGATCTTATTCGGCTTATAGTTCAGTTCTTTCATCATGGCTAAAATGGTTTGACGCTTTTGTTCTTCCACATACGGATGGCCGTTGATAACCCGGGAAACCGTAGTGATGGAATAACCAGTCATTCTTGCAATATCTCGAATCGTTGCCATAAACAGTTGCTCCTTATGCTATGTATTTTCACTGCTGCTTTATCTTCCTCTGTCTAGTTGTAGTCTACCATAAAAGGAATATAAAGACAGATTGTGGGGATGAAAAGAAAGATTTCTCTACCATAAGTGATAAACAAACAACCCGAAGTAGTTCTCCCTACTTCGGGTTGTTGATTACTCTTCTTCATTCCTATCTCATTTTTTCTACAAAGGCTTTTATAGAAGGATTTTGGCAGCCAGCGTCAAAACATTCCAAAAAACGTGGGGTTAACGCGGTGCGAACCAAAGCTGGATCCAGTGCTTTCAAACCTGACAGTAGTGGTTTTGCCATCACCTGTTTTACTTCATTCAATATTTCTGCATTGTGATTTTGTGATGCTTTCCGTTCTTTAGGATACCCATTTCCTTTGTTAGAACCAAAAGCACGGTCGAAGATTGTTTCCAGGTTTAGCTCTGCGCCCCAGCCGAATCCTTTAGCATAAGGCAAAGACAGGGCATTACCATTATTGATTTGCAAAAAAAGATATGCGTCGGTTGGTTCGATACAATACCCGCATATCACACCGGGATAGGCATTTAGAGACATTAATGCGCCTTGTCCAGTGCCGCAGCCAGTCACAATAAAATCAATCGCTCCTGAATCAAGCAGCAGTGCCGCTTGAATACCTAAATGAATATAAGTCAAACGTGGATTGTCTTTGCTGTAAGCTTCTGGCAGATCTTCTGATAATAAAGGTTCACTCATGCCAACATTATAAACCTCATGACCATATTTGTTGCCGATTGTTGTCAATTCATTTAGGATAATTGGATTCTTTGCTGCCTGACTAAATTCGTTCAAAAGTGCGATTTTCATTCTTTTCCACCTCATTTATTTTTAAAAAAAGATAATTGAAAGCTGCCAAAGCGTTTTTTTTCGTTTTAAAAGCGGCCATTAGTGAGTCGTTTTCTGTGAAATCGGTTAATTCCCGATAAAAATGTTTGTTCTGTCTAATTTCAATCGGGGTCTGCATTCTAGTGGCCAGTAAAAAGACCGTGTCCACCATTTCATCCTCGTACCAAAGAATTGGTTCATTCAAAACCATTATTGCTACTTTAGGTTCAAATACTTCTGTCATACTTCCATGTGGAATCGCTGTATGATGACCGATACAGGTAGTTGTCTTTTGTTCCCTTTTCCAAACCGTCAGATAGAAATTTGGCGATACAAACCCTAAACTTTCTAGTTGATTGGATAAAAATGTCACGACTTCTTCTTTGTTTGTATATGTTTGATTTACGAAGATCAATCTTGGATCCAGCAACGGCTTGGATGCATCGGAAAAAATAGAGATTGATCCAGGTACAATTCCCCAACGAGAAAGAGCCGTTCGAATATTCACAAGATCTTTGTTTGAAGGAAGATAAGAAATCGGAACTGCAGTGACCGAATCTACTGGAACCATCGTTAAATAAAGGACATCTTTTCTGGTAGAGTCAATTTCTTCTTCTCGTATAATATGAATCTCTTTGATTTCTGGAATATTTTTTTTAATATATTCAGTGGCAAACAAACTTTGGGAACGGCCTCGATCCGTTACTAAATAAGCATCAACTTGACTTTGATTTCTCAATATAGCGGCTTCGATATACAAAACGATGTAAGCAATCTCATCTTCGGTTAACTGTACATTATAGTAGTCCTCAAATAATTGACTTGTTGACCAAACGCTCAAAAAGACGCGACCATAGAGTTTTTTCAAGTCTCGGGTCAATTCAGATGAATTTTTGTGCCCGTATTTCATTCGAAAAATAGCAGAACGAAGATGGTTTGTCAGTTCTTCTTCCAAAATTTTGTCTTCCGTCAATGGCTGTTGCAAAATTTCTGAAATAGATGAAATGATTGTATGAACAAATTCAAGCAAATCGTTATCATACTGATTTTTTAAATTAGTGAGTGCTGCCGAATCCTTCCAGCGCAATTTATTTGATACAAGAATTTCCGCAGTAAGTATTCTTTTATCTACCTCATTGAATGTTCCAAATCCTCTTTTTTCTAATCCACGATAAAGGGTTTCAACAAAACTATATTCATTGGTGTATTCTCTTTCAAAATCATCAATCGTTGGCATATCAGAGGCATAAGAAAATCTTCCAACGCTCAAAATCAGCATGATTCGTATTTTGATAAATGAGGTATTAGAAAATTTGATTTTCCAATCACTTTCTGCTTTTCGAATAATCTCAGAGATTTCTTCAACAGATATTCCTCTGGCAAATCGTTGCAAAACAACAGTTTGTTTTTCATCTTCTTGCAGAAGGATCGCATCTCGAATCGCTACCCGTTTTGAATATTCATCACCTACCAAAGTAAGTCCTTTTCCGGGAATCGTTTGAATCATAATATGATGATCAGCAAACCATTCTTTCACATGACTCATTAGTTTTCTGAAAGTAGGTATACTGACATATAATTTTTCAGCTAATTCTACTTGAGTGATAAAGTGATTACTCGCCCTTTCCAACAGCAAACAAATTAATGTCCATTCATCATTTTGGGAAATTCCTTCAGGTATAGAAAAATCACTAAAATGTTTTAATAACTGGTTTTGTTTATTTGGATAGAGAACAAATAAGATCCCTCTACCAGGCTTCGTATCAATTCGTCCAAGTTTATTTTCTACCAACAAATCATCGATTTGGGCGATTTTCCTCCGAATCGATTTTTCAGATTTGCCAACATATTCAGCTATTTTTTTGATAGAGGTCTCCGGATTTTTCTGAAGAAAACGTAAGATCTCTCTCTTTACTAATTTGTCTTTTATCAAATCCAAAGCCCTCCTATCAGATTCTGCCTTTCATCAACTATTCATGACCCGTGTAAGTAACCTCGCCAAAAATATAACGATCCTTTGAGCCGATTACCTCAATGTAATCTTTCACAAATTGCTTGACTCCTGCTTCAGCAGCCATACATAAATGCATATAATCCGTTTGCTCGTCTTTTTTTAGTTCTCTCATCATGGCTTCTTTTGCAACAGTGAACGCATCTGTAGCCACATTGATTTTATTGATTCCTAAAGAAACTGCTTTTCTTAAATTGGCTTTCCCGCAACCACTTCCTCCATGAAGCACTAATGGCATCTGCAACGTTTCTTTTAACTCTGCTAAACGCTCAAAGTCTAGTTGTGGTATTTTCCCTTTGGGGTAGTTGCCATGTGCGGTACCAATCGCAACAGCTAGAGCATCAACATCTGTTTTTTGAACAAAGTGTAATGCTTGTTCAGGATTTGTGTAAAGATCCATATTTGCATCATCTTCGTTCAGCGCTTGTCCTACATGTCCTAATTCTGCTTCAACAGAACAGCCAACGCTATGTGCAAGACTGCAGACCATTGCCGTCTTTTGCAAGTTTTCTTCATAAGACAGGCTTGAACCGTCAAACATGACATTTGTAAAGCCTTGATTGATACATTCAGCAATGACTTGGAAGTCCATGCCGTGATCTAGATTCAACGCAACAGGAATAGTAACTCTGGCTGCCAGTTCCTTGATCAATGGAATCATTTCTTCTTTATGTGCATGATTTTTCATTTGACCAGGACCGAATTGAATGATGATCGGTGAACGCTGTTCTGCGGCTGCTTCGATTCCTGCACGCGCCATTTCAATATTGATACTATTCATCGCCATCACACCATAATAATTTTTATTGGCATCTTCTAAAATTGATTTCATACTTACTAACATTGTTGTACCCCTCTTCTTCATATGATCGCGTTTCTTATTCTTCTAAAGTAATGTCAAAATCGAAATCGTCTGTTTCACTGTTTTCTACTGTTTCAGTTTCTGCTACCGTTTCACGTTTGATGACCGCATAGACAACGCCGGTAACAACTGAACCGATTACCAGAGCTACAACGAACATTAATGGATTCGTCATCATTGGTATCACAAAAATACCGCCATGAGCCGCAACTGATTCCACGCCAGATCCTACCGCTATTGCTCCAGCAGTTGCAGATCCTAAGACGGAGCTGATGATGAAACGAACTGGATCTGCTGCCGCAAATGGCAGTACACCTTCGGTTATAAAACATAATCCCATTGGAAAAGCAGCTTTAGCGGTATCGATTTGTGCTTGTGCAAATTTTTTTTTGGCTAACAAAGTGGCAATGAATGCCCCGATTGGCGGTGTCATCCCTCCAACTAGTTTAGCCGCCATTGGACCGTTGATTCCATCTGCTCCTAATGCATTGGCTGCCAGTGAAGCAGTTTTATTGATAGGCCCGCCTAAATCAAATCCCATGCAGGCACCGATTACCCCACCAATCACAGACTTTGCTCCGCCATTCAGCGCAATGATCCATTGTTGGAATCTATCCATAATGAAAGCTAACGGTGGCGAGAAAATCATTAGAAACAACATCCCACTAACTAAAGTAACTATTACTGGGATAACCAAGACCGGCATCAAGCCTTGCATCCAACTTGGTACTTTCCATTTTTTCACCCAGTTCACACCATAACCAATCACAAAAGCGACCAGCAAGCCCCCTAAAAATCCGGCTTTTGTTTCATTAGCGGTATATCCTAAAATAAGTGCTGGTACAATAGCTGGCCGTCCAGCAATGGAATAGGCGGTGCCAGCAGCCATAACCGCAACCGCAAAGGCCATTGCATAGGAACTCAGCTTGTTGACTCCCCACCAAAAACCTGTCCACGTATAAGGATCCATCTCAGAAAACGGCGTGACTCCCGGTTGAACTAAATCTCCAATATTGTATCCGCCAAACCCTTTTGCTAGTGCCCCCAAAATACCACCGGCTACAATGATCGGAATCATATACGAAATTCCTGTCATTACGTGTTTCTTTACCTCAAATTTCCCCTTCATGTATGCTACTCCTTTCCTTGATCATAAGCCTAATTTTTCATGAATTTTCTTGATTACACCTTCTGGTGATTTCATGATCATTGCTATGGGAATGTCAATGACTTTTTTCCCTTTGAATCGTTCCCGAGATACGCCAATATCCGTAGCTAGCAACACGATATCTGCTTCACGAATATCTTTTTCAGTTAATTCATTTTCTACCCCAATCGAACCTTGCGTCTCAATTTTCACATCATCCCCAGCTTTTATGGCAGCTTTCTCAATTTTTTCCTTTGCAATATACGTATGCGCGATTCCTGCTGTACAAGCAGTGATTCCAACTATTTTCATTTTCTTCCTCCTTAAATCTTTAATCGATCGATAACCTCATCAACTGAGTGGGTTATTTTTAATCGATTTAATAGTTCATCATCACTTAATTTTGCTGCAACCTTACTCAACAATTGCAGGTGTAATTTTGCACCAGATACATCGTCCGGAACCGCAAACAAAAAGAAAAAATTAACTGGTTGATTATCGTAAGATTCCCAGTGGATCATTTTGTTTGTTTTACCGATTGCGATTCCAGCTCGCATGACCGAATCTGATTTCCCATGGGGAATTGCCACGTTATTCCCCATTCCTGTGATCCCTTCTGCCTCACGCTCGTATACAGAGGCAATAAAATCGTCAAGTTTGCTGAGATAATTTTCTTTGTACAATAGAGTAGCTAATTCACGAATCACTTCGTCTTTTGTGCTGGCTTTCATATTTAGATCAATAACATTCCGATCAAATATTGTTTGATTTTCATTGACTGTTTCCATTCTTTCGCTCCTTCCATCTCTTATTACACTAAGAATAACAGAAAAAAAGAAAGCGCTTTTAAAGAAATTGGGAAAAGCATTGTGGAATTTTTTTCTTTGCTGTTCAATCATGACTTTCAGATAATTAGACCTGGGCATTTATAAGTAAAAAAATTTATAGATAAAAATAAAAGCCCAAAATTTTTTGGGCTTTTCGGGTTAGTAGATTTCTAATATTATAAAATTAATTATTGATGGAGAAGAACATAAGCCAAGGAAATAGGTACCCTAAGTATAATAGTATAATTCTAAGCCTTATTTGCTCTTTCCTTAAACACATACATCCAGCCCGTTAGGCTAATCACTAAACTGGCTAAAACAAGCCAAAACCCGGAATCAATGGTGATTCTCCCCTCTGCAACTAGCTTCTGTGAACCAATGACCATGTCGCGGCAGTAAAGAAACGTACCTCCTGCACCGATAAAAAGAAAGACGCTCAAGATAGTATAGACTTCTCCCTTCCTTGCATTGTGTCCAAAAAAACTGCCACTCAACATTTGATAGCCTACTATCACACTACCTACGATCCCCATGAGGAAAAACGCAAAATCACTAGGATTACTGAAAAAACCCGGCATAGTAAATAATAATATAAATCCAACTTTCAATCCCCACTTATAGCTATTGCTTTTCAACTGATTCTGCCGTTCATCATAAGACTCTTTTTCCATTCTACTCACTGATCGAAGAAGTAATCCATACAAGAGATAAAAGCCAAGAATAAATAAGACTCCAATAAACCAATAGCCTACCCAGGTAAAGAAAATCAAATTTGCTGCTACCCACAGCACGTGTAATACTTTCTCAAAAATACTTGCCCACTTGTTTTTCATTCGTTTGTGCCTCCAGTCAATTTAAACAGCTCCTCCACTGATAATTTAAAATAATGAGCAATCCGTAATGCCAACTCTAATGAAGGATTGTATTTGTGGGTTTCGATGGCGTTGATCGTTTGACGAGAAACGCCCATAATCGCTGCTAATTCGCCTTGTGATAATCCTTGTTCCTCACGTATGCTTCTTAAACGATTGATGACTGGCATCTTCTCACTCCTGTCAAGTTTCCTTTACATAGAAGTTACCATATTTCACAGCTTGTGTAAAGGTTCCTTTACATTTCCGATTTTCGATAAAATCCAATCTATCCTCCAAATACAAACTTATTCCTTCAAATGTTAGATATAGCCCCTCATTAGTAACAAAATAACTTATCATTCTATTTTGACAATATAATCTGTTAAAATGAATGAATCCCACCTATAAAAAATTGATTGGAGTGTACGAGATGAAGAAAGTATTAATCGCTCTTTTTTCCGTCGGTGCAATTTTAGGACTGTCAATCCATTTCTTTGGACTACAGATCGGACTCGCACTTTTTAATAAACCGATCTATATGATTCCACCTTCCGTCTATCGATTAACAAAAGATGCATTAACAATTATGGAGAATTATGGAGTATATGCAAAAGAGACCGGATTTGAGAAAGAAATACCAAACTATCTAGCTCAAGTCAAAAAAGACGATACGTTTGATGATGTTGTGCCCATGCTCAATGAAGCCATAAAGGAAGCTGGTGGTGATCATTCAGCTATTATTGAAGTCCAAGAGGATAAAGCGCCACTTTTCAATCCAGCTCTGCTTACTTTCCCTAGAATCTTGGCAGAAGACAACATTGTGACCCTCATTTTGCCTTCATTTCCTGCTAGTGATGAAGAAAATGTGCACATTTACGTTACTACAGCACTCGAACAACTTTCCAAGATATCTGATCCAAAAGGTGTCATTATTGATCTACGAGGGAATACCGGTGGCAATATGATGCCTATGTTAGGGGCATGCGCTCCTTTCTTTAAAGAAGGTAAACTATTCGAATTTACTTCTCCTAACAAAAAAATCCCCGTCTTCAAGAAAGACGGGAAAATATGTTTTGAAGAAGATAATTTAAGTCTACCAACTAACTTAAACTTTCATCACTTGCCTATTGCTGTCTTAACAGATCATCAGACTGCTAGTTCAGCTGAAGTTCTACTGGTTGCTCTTTTAGGACAAGACCATGTTTCCTCTTTTGGAGAAGAAACAGCTGGTTATGCCACAGGGGTTTCAATGATTCCTCTTTATGGAAAATACGCTTTGTCCTTAGCAGGTGCAAAAATCAAAGGTTCCAATGGGATACTGTATGAAGAAAAGCCAATTCTTCCTGATGTCATAACTGACCACCCGGAAGATGCTGCACTAAAATGGCTTAAGTCCATTCATTAACCAACAATTTGAGAAAATCCTTACTAAAGATACTTTTTTTCCTTAGATTCTGATCTACTCTATCTCAGCGCCTTCACTAGCGCTGTTTTCAAGTTAGGATTTTTGAAGGACACCTTTTTTAGCATAGCGCCGAAAAACACGATGAACCAGTTCACTCGCTAATCGTTGGATAAAGACGGAATAGTTGAGTAATGCGACCAACAAAATCAAATTGATATAGGTCGTATTGCCGAGATTAAATAGATCTCTTCCGACAATCAATGCGATAAAGTAGAGAAGCTGTGTGCCGAAGAAGACAAATGTTCGGTACTTGCTGTTTGGCGGATAAATTTTCCGCTGGATCAAAATGTAATTCCATGCAGTAAAAATCACACACATGATCGATAAAGCTTGACCACTGCTGCCGAACAAGTGCCCGATATTAATAATAAGTAATGTTCCAATTGCGATTGACAGCGAAGCCGGGAAGGCATTTTTGAAAATAGTAGACAAAAAGGCGCCTTTGATCCGATTGAAATCCGGTTCGAAATTCAACAAAAAGGTAGGAATGCCTACAAAACAAGCATTGATGATCGTAAGTTGGATCGGTTCAAAAGGATAAGCGGTCCCCGATAACAGTGTTCCCATAGTGATCAAGATGGAGAAAAGCACTTGAACCAAAACGAGCGACCCTGAGCGGGTAATATTATTGATGACTCTTCTCCCTTCATCCAGTACCGAAGGCAGCGCCGAAAACTGGTTTTCCAGCAGAACTAAATTTGCCACTTGTCTTGCTGCATCGACTCCTGATGCCATTGCGATCGAGCAATCGGCTTCTTTAAGAGCTAGGACATCGTTGACCCCATCTCCTGTCATAGCAACCGTATGATTCATTTCTTTTAAATAAATCACCATTTCTTTTTTTTGCTGTGGAGTCACTCTACCAAAGATCTGATAGTTGCCGACTGCCTCTTTCAGTTCTTCGGAGGTAAGCGTCGAAACATCGATATAATCAGACGCTCCGGGAAGATTGACTTTTTTGGCGATTTGACTAACCGTGACCGGATCATCGCCAGAAATGATCTTGCACTGAATGGCTTGGGATCTGAAATACTCTAGAGTAGCTTTGGCATCTGATCGGACCGTATCCGATAATAAGAAAAATCCTAAAGGTTCAATCGTTGCAGGTAACTCATGATTTTCGCAAATCTGAGGGCTATGTGCCAATACAATGACCCGATACCCTTGTTCAGCCAGCGCTCGTTCTTGTTTTAAAACAGGGGCATGCTCGTTGGACAAAAGAATAGAGGCCGCACCAATAAAGTAGGTCCCTTTTCCTTCAAAAGAAACACAACTGAATTTTCGTTCCGAAGAAAAAGGCACGACATGCTGCATCGCATACGTTTCCTTCTCTGGAAAGAAGTCTCTTAATGCCATGGCCGTTGGGTTCTTGTCCGGTAAATGTGCCAGTAGATTTTGCGTGATCTCTGTCATTTCTTCTTCTGAGGTAAAAGGGATCACTTTCTCTACTGTCATTTGTCCTTCTGTGATCGTTCCCGTTTTATCTAAGCAAAGAACATCCACTCGTGCTAACGCATCGATACAGTTAAGCTCTTGCACCAAGACTTTTTTTCGTGCCAGATAGACGGCACTGATGGTTAAGGTCACACTCGTCAGTAAAAATAATCCTTCTGGAAACATTCCTACAGCTGCGGCGACAGTTCGCAAAATGGCTTTGTTGAAAGAGGCATGTGTAATAAAATATTGTTTAAGGAATAACAACGTACACAATGGAATCAGAATCATACTGATCCAGTGAATGACTTTGTTCAGACTTCCTTGAATCAAGTATTTTTGTCGCTTGATCGTTTTCGCTTCCTTATTGATTTTTTCAATATAATTTTCTTCGCCGACGTGGATGACTTGGCAAAGGGCCTCACCGGCTGTGACAAAGCTGCCTGAAAACAGTTCAGCATCAGGTTCTTTACTGATGCTATCCATTTCTCCTGTCAATAGCGATTCATTCACTTCCAATGAACCTTCGATGACCTTGGCATCTGCCGGAACTTGGTCACCATTCTTCAATAACAGAATGTCATCTAGGACTAATTTATGGATCGGCAATGTTTCTAAATTGCCATCACGATACACATTGACTTTGGCAACTTTTAACAGCGCCAGTTTATCAAGGGTTCGCTTCGAACGGATTTCTTGAAACATGTTAATGATCACATTACTAAAAACGACAAAAACGAATAAGCCATTCTGATAAGAACCAGTTAATGCCACTAAGAAAAAGAGGAGGCTGTTGATCAAATTAAAAAAAGTAAAAACATTTGTAAAAATGATTTTCGGATACGAATTCGTCTTATCTTTCTTTGATTTGTTGACTTCTCCCCGTTGAATCCGTGCTTTTACCTCTGCTGAGGTTAATCCATGTTTGTTTTCGATGATGTCTCACCCTTTCTTCTTATCATTTGTCATACTCTCATTCCATCTTACGTAAGAATGGCTGGTTAATCTATAGGACTTCCGGTTGGTTTTTGCGGAACTTTTATTTTTTATAGTCTAAAGAATAATTTATCCTCTCATAAAAGATGACCTAATTGTGTAAAATATAGCATAATATGCTGCTGCTTGGCGTTTCATTTTTGTCACTTCACTGTCACGCTTTGGCATAATGTTCCTTTCTGACCTCGTTTGTTTAGTACTTGAACATTCAGCAACCTTGTTCTATCAACGATACTCGTAATCCCTTTCTGCTAAAATAAATAACTAGAGAGGTATCATCTTTTTTGCGGGTTGTTTTTTATCTTTAGAAATTCTAAAGGGTTGGAATGAAAGTTAAAAGAACACGCTTCGACAAAAAAGGCTCAAAAACTTTGATAAAAAGTTTTTGAGCCTTTAATGATTTCCGTTTTTTTGATCAGTAAATTTTCATTCACAAGTATCCTATGACGCTCTGACTAATTCAAATGTTTCTGATCCAAAGAGTCAATGGCATGCATAAGACCTTCCAACCCAGCAATGATTTTCTCTTTTGGTGCACCTAGATTAAACCGCAGGTAAGTCTTACCTTCTGGTCCATAAACCTCACCATTCATGATCGCGATTCTTTCTTGTTTTACCAGAACACTTTGCAATTCATCCATACTATAAGGTAAATCTTTTATGTTGATCCAGCCTAAGTAGGTTGCTTCTGGAATAGTGAAATGAATTCGCGGATCAGCAGACAGTATCTTCTTTGCTTCGAAAAAGTTCTCGTCGATTGTTTGATTGAGTTCAACGGCCCATTTCTTTTGATTCCGATAACAGTCCATTGTCGCTAGTAGTGCAGGATATGGAATCGACGATAGACCATCTCTTGCTTTCAATATCGTCAAAAATCTTTCTCGTAATTTTTCATCCAAAAAGATAGCATAAGAGCCACCCAGTCCTGGCGTGTTGAACGTCTTTGATGCGGAGGATAGCAAAACTGCAGGCACCTCTATCGAATCAATAAATTCTAAGATAGGTCGATGTTTTTCTCCTGGGCGCCGGACATCCATATGGATCTCATCACTCAAGATAGCGACGTTATGCATTTGGCATAGCGAAACCAAGTTGGATAGTTCTTGATCAGTGAACACTCGGCCAGTTGGATTGTGCGGATTGCATAGCAGGAAAATTGCTGGTTTTTCGATAGCAAATACGTTGGCTAAAGCATCAAAATCAACCGTAAACCGTTCCCCATCATTGGTTAAGGAAAATGGGATCAACTCCCGTTCGTTACCGGCGATACAATGATAAAAAGCATCATAGCATGGAGTAAAGGTTACTACTTTGTCTCCTTTTCGACTTAATAGTTGGACGCAAAGAGATAAGCTATAAATGACACTTGGCGAGTAGACACACCAGTTTGGATCAATCGTACAATCAAATTCCTGCAAAAACCAATGGCTGATGCTCTGCTTATAATCAAGATGGTTCCAACGTGTATAACCGAAAAAACCTCTAGTCACAGCTTTAGCCAATACTTCTTTGGTTCCATCAGGGATCATAAAATCCATATCTGAGATTGAGAAGGGCAATAGCCCTTTTTCTCCGAAACGATCTTGGACATAATCCCACTGGGTCGAATACGTGCCGTAGCGAGAGCGCTGTTCTTTAAAGTTACTCAAGATCGATCCCTCCTTCATCCAAGGAACGAATAACCGCAGAAATCAACTCGATCGTCGCTTCAACGTCATTGATGTCCACGATGGAATGCCACGAATGGCAATAGCGAACCGGCACGCAAAAGACTAGGGTTGGTTTACCGGCCTCTAACTGAACCGAACCAGCATCCGTTCCACCTCCGGCTAACAAATCATATTGCCAAGGAATTTGATTGCTTTCAGCAACTTCCTTGCAGTAATCCAACAGCTTTATATTTCCTAATGCGGTTTTATCGGCCAGAACAAGACCTGGACCTTTGCCTTGAATACGATTAGGATAGTCCGCAGCTTTTGGCGTATCTTTCCCATTGGCTACATCAATAACGATATTGATATCGGCATCTACTTGCTGCGCGGCAACTTTCGATCCTCGTGTCCCAGCCTCTTCTTGAACAGTCCCCACACCAATGATTTCGACATGTTGCGTTTTAATCTGATTTTTGATCTGGGCCATGATCGTACAGGCAACACGATTGTCCAATGCTTTACCAATAATCTTCTGCTGATTAAAACTTTTCTTGGCTTGAGTATTTGGCAAAATCATATCACCAATCTGCAAACCAGCAGCTTCCAATTCAAGTTTTGATTTGACCCCAAAATCTATATACATCTCACTGATTGGTACTACTTCCGACATTGCATGCGTTGATTTTGGTAGTGTTCCCACCACACCTTCTATGATAGAGCCGTTTTTACGACAAGTTGCTCGCACTTGCTGCCCCAAAATGACATGCCCCCACCATCCACCAATCGGATAGAAGTAGACAAAGCCTTCCTCTGTGATACGGTGGACAAAAAAACCGACTTCATCCATATGGGCATAGAGTGCGATTTTTTTCTTTTTTGTTGTCAAATCTCCAAAATAGAGGTTTCCAAATGAATCTTTGATGCCATTCGAATCAATGATCGTCATCAGCACCTCTTGCACTTGAGACTCTTGACCAGGCAGTGCATCTAAATTAGAAAGACGCATTAATAATTTATCGGTTGCAATCAATGGTTATCCACTCCTTACTGAATTTCGTCAAAAGTTCAGCATTCCCCAGATCATTTACTAATATATCGTCCTCGATGCGAATACCGAATTTTTCTTTCGGGAAATAGACTCCTGGCTCAATTGTGAACGTCATATTGGCTTGAATTGGCAACTCATTTTTGGGTGCTAGGGCCGGATATTCATGACAAGAAAGACCAATGCCATGTCCCAAATTATGACTAAAATGATCCTCAAGTCCCTCTTTCCTCAGTGCTTGTCTTGCAACTTGATCAATCTCTCCTAACGTTTTATTGAAAGAAACCTTTTGAACAGCTGATTTTTGAGCTGCCAATAGGATCTCATAAGTTTCTCGAATCTCGGGTTTTACTTCGCCAAAGCCTATCGTCCGTGTGATATCCGAATAATACCCGTCGTAGATCGTTCCAAAGTCAATCATGATCAGCTCATTCGCTTCAAGTTTTTTCTGACTAGCATGGGCATGAGGCAACGCGGTACGCTCTCCAGAAGCGACGATTGTTTCAAAAGCCGGGCCTTCGCTACCTAATTTCTTGCTACGATAATCGAGTTCATTCGCTAAGTCTAGTTCTGTCATCCCTACTCGAATCATTGGCATGATCCGTTCTAATGTTTGATCGGCAATCTGCGCCGCCTGTCTGAGGGCACAAATTTCTTTAGATGATTTGATCATTCTTAAACTTTCCACCATGTTTTTGGTGGCGATTAGCTGACCATTGGCCTCCTTCATTAAAAAGTGAAGCTCAGTAAAAGTCTGATAGGAAATGGTTTCCGCCTCAAAACCTACCTTCATTCCTGCAATAAATGGTCGCATTACTTCGATCAAATGACTTCCAATCGGGATCTCACAAATTTCCACACCAGTTGTTTGTTGAGACGCTTGTTCTGTATAACGACCGTCCACAAACAAAGTTAATTTATTTTCAGTAACTAGTAGTAAGCCGTTTGACCCCGTAAATCCGCAAAGATAGCGACGATTCGTTTTATCTGTGACTACAAGTCCAGATAATTTTTTTTCCGCTAGTTTTGCTCTTAATGCATCGATCCTCATCTATTTTCCCCTCATTCCTTTTCTAACCTGAATCATCTTTAATAGTTGATTCTCGTCTCAAGGGTAAACAATATACTCAGAATAGTAAAAACGGGGCACAAGTTCACAAGATAAGTGATGACCGATAGAATGGTTTCTTTTGCAAGAGGACTAGTACCCCAATTTACCAGACAAGATTCCCCACACTATTGTTTATCCGCTACTTGTTCTAACTTATGCCCCAGCCCCTTTGGCTAGAAATCAATATCTGTTAAGTATTGTTCATCTTCATCTGAGATGACTGAGTTGCCTTTTTCTGCTTCTAATAATGCTTCCCGCTCGAATTCTTGTTTCTCCAATACTTTGAAGAATGGCAAATATAAGCCAAAAGATAAAGCGACTTGAATCACTTGAATGATGACTGCTCGCCAATCGAATCCTGTGAGAAACCCTTCCATAAATATTGGCACATAAGGCGGATCAAAAATCGGGTAGTTCAGTAAACCTAGTTTCATACAAATCATTGGGAACATTCCTACTAATGCCCCACCAAAGATAAATGGAATCATCAAAACTGGATTCAAGATGATCGGCACACCGAACAACACAGGTTCATTGATACCAAACATGGAAGGGAGTAAAGCAACTGCCCCCACTTTTTTGTATCGTTGTGACTTACTGATGATCATTGCTAAAACTAAGCCAATCGTCACACCAGAACCGGTAAAGTTGGCAAAGGCCGATAAGGTACCATTCGTAATGACATGGCGTAATGGTTCTCCCGCTTCGTGCGCTGCAATGTTCTCGGACAAATATTGCACTGCGATTGGTGAAAGAATCGGGGAAAGAACCGCTGAATGGATACCAAAAAACCAGAAAACCAACCGTAAAACTAATACTAGATAAATCACCCATAGCGAATCTAGACTGCCAATAGCCGGTGCTAAAATATCCATGATGACTTGCGGTAAAAGAACACCCCCAGATAAACTATCGGTAACCGCACGGATCACAATAAACAGAACCCCGATAGCCGCAGTGGGCGTGATCAATTCGAAAGAACTGGAAACAAAATCCGGAACCCCCTCTGGCATTTTGATCACCAACTTGTGCTTCGTGAAGAATTGGTAGAGTTTGACCGAAATAATCGCTATGAAAATTGCAGTAAATAAGCCCTTAGAATCAAGATAGCTGGCGACGATATTGCCGTTGTCATCCACATCCATTGCTACAATCAAAAAGGCAATTGCTGACAACATCATTGATCCCACTGTATAAAGTTTATAGTGTTCACTTAAGAAATACGAAATTGCTAGAACTGCATACAAACCAACTAACCCTAATGAAACTTTTGAAATAATCCCAAAAATATAACCGTAGCTTTCAAACCAATTTGCAACTCCCTGTGTAGTAATGAACTCAGGAATAGACGGAAAAATTGCTGCAACAGACCCTAATAATAGCACTGGTGTCATTACGACCATTCCTTTTTTGATCGCAGTCAAGTAAGCATTACTATCAACTTTATTAGCAACCGGCACCAATGTTTTACGAATAAATGCTTCTACTTTTTCAAAAGCACCCTGTTTTTTTGGACTTTCCATTTTTTTCACTCCTAATTATTGAGTTTTCAATGCTTCATTCTTACGATATGCAACCAACGCTTGTTTCATTACCGTAGCCCCATCCATGGACCCATAGATATCCGACGTTAATAAAACAGTTGGTTTGTTCACTTTATCTGCTTCCCCTTTAATGAAATCATATTTGTGACTCAATTGTGGCCCAACTAAGATGACATCATAGTCATTGATATAGCGTTCCAATTTGTCGACACCGATTGCCTCCATTGGATAGTCTTTTTCATCTAAGCTTTTTGATTCTTTGACAACTTTTTTCATTGACTCCATCATCATTGTCGTTGAGAAGCCTCCTGCACAAACAAGCAATATTTTCATGTTTCTTTCCTCCTACTTTTTTTTGATTACTTATTTTCTTCGCTTTTTTCCTTTAACATACCAATCATTTCTTCAATCAAATCGCGTGCCAATAAGCTTGTCATTAAATGATCCTGCGCATGAACCATTAATAGACTAGTTTCTGTTTTCTCGCCATTCAGTTCACCGGTAATCAACTTTGTCTGGACATCATGGGCATCAATACTCCTTTCTTTGGCTTCTTTCATTTTTGCTTCTGCCTGTTCAAAATCCCCTTTACGGGCGAATCTTAGCGCTTCAAAAGCTGCTCCTCGCGAATCTCCTGCTGCAGAGATGATTTTAAAAATATCAACTTCTTTTTCGTTCATTGTTTCATCCTTCTTTCATTAAACTTTGTATATAAGACTTAAAGTCTTGAAAATTCGTGATTTTGGCTAGTTGATTGTCTAACGCTTGGTCTTCCATCATTTTGATCATCAATCGACTGATTTCTTTATGCAGATTTAAATGATCTTTCTTGATATTGATCAAGAAAATAACCTTGATTTCTTTTTTACTGTACCAAATTGATTTTCTTAACAAAACGACATCGATAACTTCCCTGATCGCTGCCTGCTCCATAGGATGGGGTCCTGCGATACCATTTTGATAGATGGTATCGATCATTTTTTCTCTCTCAAGAACACTATGCTTAAATCCCTGCTCGGCCCACCCATCTTCTAAACGAGCCGCTTCGCTTTCTAGTAGTTGCAAATAATCTTCTGATTCCGTATCAATTTGAAACCACTGAGGATCAAATAAACTGAGAATAAACTGGTGTACATCAAATACTTTATTTTCCGATTCCCGCAATAGGCTTAAATCTTTTTCGATTTTATTGATTTCTGCCCGATTTAAAATCGTTTTTGTGTAGATGATAGGGATAGCAAACTGTTCCTGATCCAGAGGAACAGTGGAAATCAGTAAGTCAAAACTTTTATCAATCTGATCAACTTCGTTCAAAGCAAATGTGGTGACTTCAGCATTGCTGAAAAGCCGCTCTAAATTAACTTTCAATAAATAAGAAGCACCGCCACCAGTAGAACAAATGACAGCTATTTTTTTATAATCATCGATTAACTGATTCGCCCGCTTCTCAAGACTAGCTGCGAAATAGATAGCAACGTAGCCTATCTCATCTTTGCTGATATCTGCGTCCAAGTCCTTGTTTAATTCACTGATGAACACCATCGCAACGTTGAATACATTGGCATATTGCGTATAAATGTCATCAATGATCGGATTATCTAGTTGATGTCCGGTATACAGTCTTTGAAGTAATGGAGCGACATGCATCAACAGGGCATTACCTAATTCTTGATCTGTTCTAAACTGTGTATGGTAACGTAAATCGACAAGCTCTAGTGTTTTTTCAATTGCTTGTTTCAATTGCTGATTACTGGTTCGATCATCAAGGACCGAAAATTTTCCTCTCAGTTGCTCATGCAAATAATTTTTTTCCATAGTAGAAAAAGTAATGGGATAAGCCGTTTCCAAATAGGAGACCAAATCTTCTGTTAAAAGGTCATACTTATCGGTTGCTGTCCTTACGGTTCGTTCGTCATTCGTTAAAGTATTATTTTGTGTGATTCGAAAAACAAGCAATCGAATATGCTGTATGATATTCTCAAAAACAATATCGCTCGCTTTAAGTTGATGCTGTTGCAACTTTTCTGATAAACAGGAACGTAGCGCCTCTTCATCAAAGACGAAGTGAAAAGCTTTATATCGTTCCGTCAGGACGGGTGTATGGATAATGTTGCGAATCAAATAAAGAATTGCTTGTCTTTTCTTCTCTTCAGTCCCGATAATCTTCAAACCATAATGTGCTTTGCTGAATAAAGTTAATCCGTAGTCCTTGCAAAACAATTCGACTTGTTTGATATCTGCTTTAACTGTTGAAAGACTTACCTCTAACCATTCTGAAATCTGCTGCATCGTAATGTATTCTTCATGAAACAGCAGGAGAAGTTCGATATTCTTAATTCGTTCTTTCGGGTTCCCGTTATCAATCTTTTCTTGACGTTTTGCATGAGATAAAAACCTTAGAAACTTTGTTTTATCAGAAATTTCCAGTTGATAGCCTGCCGAACGAATCCGCTCTATTGAAAATCCTTCTGTTCGTCCGATATCTCTTAACCACTTGATATCATTAGCCAAGGTCCGCTCAGAAATCTGAAATTCAGCGGCCAATGCCTTGGGAGCAATTGCTTGCTTCTTTGCATATAAGTATTCAACAATTTTTTCTTGTCGCATAATTTCCTCCCGCCTTCACATAAACTATACAATGTAAGCCCTTTACTTAAAATGGCAACTTTTTCCGATAAATGATGCAAGAATAATCTGATTCAAAAGAATAACCACTTCCTTCTACGAGCAAACGATTCGGTTTACATAACCGGGATCGATCGATATTTTTCTGAACACTGCTGATCCTGCATCATTTCAGCTGTTAGCCTCATTCAACTACTCCATTCGCATTCTAAAAAAGATAACTAATATACAAAAACAAGCCAAAAGCCTCGTTACAAAGCTGTTGGCTTGTTCAATACAGAACCATTATTGATCGAATCGATTCTTCTATTTTTGATCAAGTATACTTCTATTTATACACCCTAATCGCAGGAGGCACAAAATCAGTGACAAATGCGTTGATTTCGGCAAGTGATTCGGCGAAAAGAATTTTGTCGAAGTCTTCTTGGGTCAAGAACCCTTCTGTTACCATTGCCTGGTATTGTTGTTTCAATGGATCAAAAAAGCCGTTGAAATTGATCAGCACACATGGGTTGGCATGTTGCCCGATCCTGCCCCAAGAGATGACTTCTGTAATTTCCTCAATGGTTCCCGGTCCTCCTGGCAATGCCACATATAAGTCAGCCAGCTCGATCATTTTTTGTTTTCTTTCATGCATATTCGAGACAACGATTAGTGACGTAAGATTCTCTTTTGCTAATTCTCGTGCCACCAAGAATTCTGGTATGATGCCTGTTACTTCACAATTTTCTTCAATAGCGGTTTCGGCAATTATCCCCATCAATCCCGCATTACCGCCTCCATAGACAAGGTTATACTGATTTTCACCTAGCCATCTGCCTAATTCTTTGGTGATTTGCTTGTATTCTTCTGAACTTCCGATACTTGCTCCACAATAGACTGCGACATTCATTCTCAAATGATCCCCTTTCGATCTGATTGCACTTCATGTTATTATAGTCGAGAAATAAGGAGGGCTCAATATGAAAATCAATGAATACAACTCATGGGTGATCGACTTTTATAAAAAACGGAACTGGTATCAATATGATCCTTTTATTCGTGTCGGATTTCTTACGGAAGAAGTAGGAGAACTATCCCGGGCCATCCGCGGCGTCGAAATTGGGCGAGATCGACCTGATGAGTCTGCAAAAGATCAAGCCTACTATCGAGAGAATTTGATGGAAGAACTTGGCGATGTCTTTGACAACGTATTGATTCTCGCAGATAAATACGATATTGCTCTCGAAGACATTATGAGTCATCATAAAGCAAAACTGGAAGAGCGATTTAAAGAGGAAGGATAGCCTAGCTAGCTGCTAACTATCACTTATATTTCTTTTCCTACGCGTTATCTTGCATTATCCTAAGTTGTGCGCCCAGTTGATCACCTGTCATTGTCAACGAGTTAGCTAGGGGAAAAATATTGTCAGATTTTCTAGTCTACTTGAAGCAAAAAAAAGGGACTGTGCCATAAGTCTCCTACAAGTAACACTAGCCGAACATTAATGATTATTGCTCCTGCGGTGCAGGGACTCCTCGTCGCAAAAGTCAGAGGAATCTATCCTAGCAACAGACTATTATTCGGTTTAACTTGTTGGATGATGACTTATGTCACAGTCCCGTATTATAAATCATTATTACAGATCAACGATTGAATTTTTTGCTGCCTAATTTCATATGAAATTGCGGATCTTTTGGTGTGGAAGGATCGACACCTCGCAAATGAGGAATTTCTCCACAGATCAATTGCAATAAGACAATGAAATTGAACGTCATAAACTCTGGATCGGTGGTTACAGGTAAGACCAGATCTGCTGCGTCTGACTCATAAGTCGTAATCAGAAAAATAGTATCCGACCATTCGGACAAAACTTCTTTCATTTTCTCAGACCTTGGCTCATCGCCGTTGTCTAAAATAAAGACCATCGAATCTTCATTGATCGCATTATAGATGCCATGAATAAACTCTTCAAATTCATATCCACTCACCGGACAACGCATCGTCTCTAACAACTTCAGGGCACTTTCTAAAACATCTCCATAAATAGCTGCCGGACCAGTCACACGGATTTCTTTTGCAGTGACTAATCGTTCCTGATTTGCAGAAATCCATTTTAATGAAGTCTCATAAACAGCTTGGAACTGTCCAGCAGCAGTTTTCACCCCTTGGATCTGTTGTTCAAATGTCTCTTCAGAAATCGTTCCTTGCTCAAGTCCCAGATAGAGAGCAAGTAATAATAGATTCAGCTTTGTACAATAAAAGCCCTTTGTTTTTGCCCCTGCTTTCTCAGGTCCACAATGGACAGTCAGAACAAAATCAGCCATTTCATCAATAAATGCTTGTTCTTCTCCTGCCATGGAAGCAGTGATACAACCTTTGCTTTTCGCTAGTTTCATAGCGTTGTAGGTGGAAAAAGAGCTACCTCCTTGAGAGATTCCGACAACTAATGTCTGTTCATTATCACTCAGAAAAGTCTCTTCAGTGATCGTGAAAGGATAGACCGCTCTTACTTCAAGTTGTAATAGTTTTTGCATTTGCGGAGCCATTTGCAACGCGGAATGATAGCTCGTTCCAGACCCTGTCAAAAAAATCCGAGTGATTTTTTCTTTTTTGATACTTGAAAAAAGACGGTCTCCTTTTTCGATAATTTCTAACAATTTACTTGGTGTCTCTTGTAAATACTCTTGAATTGATGCCATTTTTTCTCCTCCAATATTATAGAATGCCAATCAAATGAACAGCGATCCCAAAAATAATAATGCCGATCGTAATCTTAGTAATGCTCGCTTTTTTTAGCAGCTTATAAATGCCAAAGGTGAAGGCTAGCGGCAGCATCTTTGGTAATATCTGATCCAGTATATCTTGAACCACGATTTCTGCTCCGCTGATATTCCACTTTAATGGAGTCGTGATATTCAGCATCGTCGCCACCATACCTCCAACAACACATAATCCAACGATCGTTGCTACTGCCATAATTTTATCCATCAAGCCTTCTTTTTGGATACGGTCCAACGAATTGACTCCTACTTGATACCCCAGTTTCAATCCAAAGATCCGAACCAATAGATTTGGCAAATTATACAAAACTAAAAACAGCAATGGACCAAAAAGATTGCCATCTTTTGCGATCGATACACCAATACCGGCAGCAATGATCCGAACAGTTCCCCAGAAGATTGAATCACCGATCCCAGCTAAAGGCCCCATCAGTGATGCTTTGACAGCGTTGATTGATTGGACATCAAAAGCCGGATTGTTCGCATTTTCTTCTTCCATCGCTGCACTGATCCCCATAATCGTTGGTACTACCGCTGGTGTCGTGTTGAAAATTTCCAAGTGGCGTGTGATTGCTGCTGCTTGATCCTCTTTATTTCTATAGAGCTTTTTGATGACTGGCAGCATGGCATACATGTAACCGACATTTTGCATCCGTTCGTAGTTAAACGCACCTTGAAGAGCAAAGGACCGCCAGAATACACTTTTTAGCTGCTTCTTCTCAATCTTATTCAAAATCGATCTCTCCTTCCGTCAAGTTATCTGGGACACTGGGGATAGACTCTTTCTTCTGTTCAATATAGAAGTGCAAGATCACTGCGATACAAGCACCGATTAAAGCAATCGCAGTTATATTTAGTCCTCCGTAGGCAGCTGCTAAAAAGCCCAAGAAAAAGAAGGGCGCCATTTTCTTTGAAAAAAGCATGTCCAGCAACAAAGCAAATCCGATGGCAGGAAGCAGATTTCCAGCTACAGATAACCCGTCTAATATGACATTTGGAACAGCTTCGATCATTCCCGTTACCTTATCCGCACCTAATAAAATAGCTAAGAAGGTTGGTAGAAATGTACTTAAAAAGAACAAACCAACTGGAATCCACATACAAAAGGCTAATCCTTTGTAATTTGCTTCTTTCGCATAGCTATCTGCTTTGTGGGTAAAATAAGCATTGATGATCCGAACCAATACGCCTAAAGATTGCGCTAAAACTGCGATCGGCACAGCTAATGCTAAAGCTACTTCAACACCGCTATTAGACAAAATCGCAAATGCTGTTCCTAAAATCCCTCCTGTCACCACATCTGGCGGTGTAGAAGCCCCAATACCGGCGATCCCCATCCAGATCAATTCAAGTTGCGCCCCAATGATAATTCCATTCTTTACATCGCCTAAAACCAATCCCACCAATAAACCGGTAACAAGCGGACGATCAAACATCATCTGACCAAATATTCTGCCATCCAAGATACCGATTCCAGCAATTAACCCTAACATTATTGCTTGAGCAACCATCGTGTAACCCTCCTTCTTCTAAATGTCAAAGTCCGTCAACAATTTCTTTTTATCTCTAGGCAGCATCCGAAATTCTACTTGGACACCGGCATCCTTAATCGTTTTTAAGTTAGCGATATCCTTTTCGTCCACTGCCACTAGATCCGTTAATTTCTTTTTCCCCTCGCCATAACGCAAGCCCCCAACATTTAATGTGGTAATTACCCCACCTGAAGCTTCGACCAATCGGCGAGCGTCCTCGGTCGTCTTAACTAAAACTAAGACATTACTCTTTTTTGATGATGCAAATTTTTGAACGATTTCTCCGGATTCCGCTACTCCTCGAATGTATAGAACAACATTGGAAGGTTTCGCCAAATTTAAAGCCATAGATTTCATTTGATCATTTTTGGCATCGTCATTTACCACTAAAATCGTATTGATCCCTAAGGCCGTCGTCCAGCCAAAAGCTACTTGACCGTGGATCAACCGATCATCAATCCTCACTAAAGATATCGTCATTGTTTTGTCCTCCTTGCTGTTTGATTAGTTGATTAATGTGTAAAATTCCTTTCTTCCCTTCTTCTATTCCCCTAAGTACCCAATCCTCAACAGATAGCTCAGCTGTTTCCTCTGAGAGTATGAGAGAAAGTAACATAGGTAAATTGACACCGGTGATTAACTGGAATTCATATCCGTTTAATAAATGATTGGTAAATAGATTTGCCACACTTCCCCCAAAGACATCTGTTAGGACGATCAACGTCTGATCTTGATTCTGCTCTAAGTAAGCAGTCATCTCTGCTTCCGCATCATCACTCGATTTTTCTTTGGTCATTGAAAAACAATCGATCTCGATATCTTCACCAGCAATCAATTTCAAACTATCAATAATCCCTTTAGAAAATGTGCCGTGGGTTGCTACTAAATATTTCATCTCTTTTCCTCCTCACTACACTTTTTTATAATGCAAAAAGCGTGCCAATTAGTGACACGCTTCGAAAAGTCCTCATCTATCAGTCAAGAAAAAGAATATTATGGATATAGCAAATTTCTGGCAATGGAATCTGCACACTATAGATTGTTTCCAGCACACTGACCGCATCTTTGATCACTCTGATTTCACGTTGATGAGTAAATACAAATTGTTCAAGATCTGCAAATTCGGTAATTTCTACTTGCCGTATCAAACGCTCTACCATGCAGGAGATATGAACATAAAGACCGATTTTTCGTGGATTCGTCAACTTCAGTGCTAATCGTTCTTCCAGTGTGACAATCAATTCTTCTATGATCGACATGATTTTTTGAGTATCTAAAATAGTTAACGAATCGAGGACTCGAATGAGGGAAAAATTTTTTACCATCCGATCATTCACAATCTTCATGCCATTTTCATCCAAATCAACTCCAAAGATCTCTGACATTTTTTGCGCGTTTCCACCAGAGATAATGGTTTCTAAATAAACAAACTCGGCCTCTGGAATCAGAGGATCGTCGGTTCCAATAATGCCTAATAAATTATAGTGTTGAGAAATACTAGCGGGTACCCCGTTGGTAACCAATTCACTATATTCCATAGGGAAAAACGCTACCTCAAGCAATCCTTCCAAACATTCCGACAACATTTTTTGGATCTGAATCGCTGTACCTATCCCAGTAAAGCAAGTGGTGATTATCGCTTTTTTTTGAGCCTTTTCCGGTTCGAACAGTTGAATGTTCGGTGTGATCGATTCCTTCATCCGCTCCGCAATCTCGGTTAAAGGAGTGCCTTGAAGCATCATATTGCCAATCTCTAATGCCATCAAAGTCCCTAGCTGATCCATACACAAAATTGGAACTGCTACGGTCTTTTTCAATAAATCATAGATCATATTCAACGACCCCATATCAATTAGGATTACCAGTCCTTTGACTGTTCCGTTTTCTCGTACATACTCTTCTACCTTTGTAGAGATGTCGTGAATGGAGGCCTCGATTGGCATATCAAAGCTGGTAAATATTGACTCTCCTAGCATGCGATTACAGACATTGGCGATACTGCTAGCGGTTGCGAAACCATGAGCAATGATCAATCCATCAATGTCTTTGCTCTTTCTTGTATAACGTAGTGTCGAAAAGAATAATGAGAAAAGATTAATGTCTAATGAATCGAACTGAATATCTAAACGTCGCTCAATTTCAGGAAAAATTTTCTTTAGCGTTTGCCGTTCTTTCCCATAATGCTGCTCAATGTAGGCTTCCAGCAAAAATTCAGAAGGCTGAGAAACGAAAGACGTTCTCAAAATATACTTGTAAATGTAGTGAGACACAAATAGAACGAAGCTTCCATCATAATGAAAGAACGCCTGATATTCGATTTCCCGAAATAATTCTTGCATCGTTTGATGCACAAACTCTTCCAAAGCAACTGGTTTTTGCTTTGAATCCGTAAAGACTAACCGATCCATAAAGCCAACCACTTGTTGATCGATCAACGTACGCATCTCCGCATCCTCATCATTTTTTCTCAACGAATAAATTTGATTTAATCGATGAATAAACGCATAAAGGTCTTGCCGGCCATCATTTTCGGAAAGAGATTGTTTTTCCCCGTCGAAAACGTAATTAGTTGACTCAGAAAACTGGCTAACGATTTTATTTCGAGGAAGCGTATACATTTGTGCAGGCAGATCCTTGATGGAAACATGGACTTCATCTGAAGTAACATTTTGAGAAATCGCACTGCCGCAAACATACTTAATGGCATTTTCAATTTCACCAATATTTCCTGAATAAATGGTATGAAGAAAAATATTCATTACCTGCGAGCTGACCACTATTTTCTTTTCAAGCTGTTTGCTTTCAACTTGAAAGAGCTTCTCGATAATTTCTTTTTTTTCTAAAATACTGCGTTCGCTCAGATTAGGTAAATAGATAGTAATAGGAATTCGACGCAAAAACGTCTGTAAAAAAGCGGTGGTTTTCTCAGTTGTCGCGAAGGCTAATCGGACAGTTGCTTTTCGCTCGGTTGATTCACCGATCCGAGAAAAGGTCCCTTTATCCATGAAAGTAAAAAGTTTCTCCTGTCCTTCCGCATTCAACCGATGGACTTCATCTAGAAATAGTAGACCACCGTTCGCATCTTCTAATAACCCGCGCTTCTTTTCGTAGGCACCAGTGAAGGCTCCTTTGGAGTAACCAAACAATAATCCCGACAAGAGCTCTGGATTATTATAATATTGTGCACAATTTAATACTTTAAATGGGGCTGTTTCTGATAGAACTTCTGCTTTGACCATATATTCATACATGATTTGCACGAAATAACTTTTTCCGATGCCTGTATCCCCCATCACCATAACAGGAAGACCATTATTTGGATAAAACACAGCTGTCTTCAATTGTTCAATGGGTTCAGCCAAACTTTTATCGTAACCGATCACTTTTTCAAATACACGATTAATAGGTACTTTCTCGATTTTGTCGCTTAACTCTTTTACTGAATTCAGGACTTCAGATACTTCGATAGCGAACTTTTCTTGATAACCCCCTCGATTGCCAAACAAGACGGGCCGTGTATTGATTTTAAAAAAAATGCCTTGATCAACAAAACGATTGGCCAATCGACTCGCTTGTGTTCGACTAAAGGAGAGTTGAGCTTCAATATCGGCTGTTGTAAACAGTCCCGATTCAACCGCTTCTTTAGTAGCACGATTCGCTAATTCTCGGCTCCATGTAGTCACTTCTACTTCAACATTCATTTCTACACCTCTTTCTTTGCCCTCGATATAACAAATGTTAAAAAAGAGTATACCACGGAAAAATTTCTTTTAAAGACGAAATTAAATCTCACAGGGAATCGCTTTCATTTATTTGTTATTTCATGGCCTGTCCAATGCCTCATACTTTCTGTTTTTATTATTAAACAACTTTGTCACAAAAAAACATCGAAGCTGCTCAAAACGCGCTTCGATGTTCTTTAGTAATTTTATTTTTACAATGAACCAAGTTTCCATATAAAAAGCTCATTATCAACAAACGAATAGGATTGTGTTGTTATTCGAAAACTTCTTAATGATGTTTGTAGCTGGCATAGTAAAAGCCGGATACAAATAGCGCACCTCCGATGATATTCCCAATATAGACAGGAATAAAATTCGCAAAGAATTCCAACCATGTGCCGTGGCCTTCAAAGATCGCTGCCGGAATGACAAAACAATTTGCCACACTATGCTGAAACCCGATGGCAACAAAAATCATGACTGGAAACCATATCGTCAATACTTTCCCAGCCGCATCTTTCGCACCATAAGACAACCATAATGCTAAACCGACAAACCAGTTACAGCCGATACCAGAACCAATTGCCTGTAACCAAGACGCAGCTATTTTGTGATCAGCAAGGTGAATGATTTGGTCTAAATAAACTCCTGAACTTGTCAATCCAACAAAGTGACCAAAAAAATACGCCACAAAAATCGCACCGACCATATTAGCTAAGGTAATGATCAGCCAGTTTTTCACTAGTTGCAGAAACGTGACTTTCTTATCCATAAAAGCAATCGCTACCGCCATCATATTCCCTGTGATCAATTCACCGCCCCCAAGCAGGATGACGATCAATCCGATTGGAAAAACCGCTGCTCCAACTAGACTGGTGAGACTTGAAAGTGATTCTGGAATAGAGGCAGAGACTCTAACATAGGCTAAATAGCCAAGAGAGATCATAGCCCCTCCGATGAATCCTAAAATCAGTTTCGCAATGATCGGTTTTTGTACTTTTTTGGTGCCTAGATGAATACTAATGTCCATAATTTCTTCTGGTGTGTGCATAACTCTTTGATCCCTACTTTTCCAATAGATTTTCTGATAAAAAACAATAGTGATTTCCTTCACATTTCCATCAACGATTATAACACCATCGTTTTTGATTTTGCATTGTTATTGTAAAAAAATTCACGAAATTTTCATCAGATTCTATTAAAAAATCCCCGGTTAAATCAACGTCCGTTGTTTACCGAGGAATCCGTTTGTTTTTGATCTGGGAAAGCACTCTAGAAGCAAATCCCCTTCTTGAGTTGAATATCTTAGAATTGAATGACTAATTCAGCTCTTTTATTATTCAAAGTCCGTTCCTTTAAATGCGATGGCATCCACTTGAAACAAGATGCCTACCTCACCACGGTGCGCAAAAGAAGTCTGAATAGACTTTCTGACAGGGTATTGTCCATTAAATTTTTCTTTGATGATTTTTTCCATTATCGGAATATCAAAGATATCTTTGAAAAGAGCGTCCATTTGGACCACGTCTGCTAACGTAAGTCCCGCTAGTCTCAACCGTTCTTCCAAGTGATCGAAAGCACCGATTATTTGTTGTTCGACCGATTGTCCGATATTTCCGACACAATAGCCAACAAAGACTAAATTCCCAGCCTCAATCACTCCTGAATTTGCCCAATCTCGGTTAATGTCATAGCGCTTCATCTAACTCGCCTCCTGAAATAATCTATTTGAATTTTTGTCTGAAAAAACAGCCTCTGGTTTCTTACTAAAATACATAAAATTGTTCTGCTTTATTCCAACGAGATACTCAACACCTCTCAATGCCTCCTCTGCTTTTTCTGCACCTTTAATTATCGCCTACCACTTAGAAAATGAGGCGACATGTTTGGTGTTAAAAAAGAAAGGTTGCGTCTTGTTCCCTTATCTTCAACAGTGAATCAAAACAGCGATTCGAACACACGTGGTTCATATTGCTGCTCGTTCGATAGCTCTTTTCGCTAATCGCTTTGATCCTTTTAGAAAATAATCTCCAACCAGGCGCTGGAAAAGCATAGTTACGTCTCAGACTTTTACTCCCACCAATGATTACTTCAGCAAGGCAAACAAAAAAGCTAGTTGATCCTTCTATCAACTAGCACGAGTGGAAACAGACCGGCAGCCACTACTCCCCGAGTCAGAAACGAAAACAGTTAGGTAGCGGTCAATGTCTTTTTGCTCACTAGCCCCTCCTTTAAGCAGCCTGCTTACGAAGATATATCGAGAATTTTTCTAAAAGCTGTCGACTGAATGATCTTACTAAGAATGGTATAAGTTTGTCGATCGTTCTTTCTGAGCAAGTTTAAGATATTCGTTACTTCTGCGCGATCTTCTGCTAGAAAGGCTTTAAAAAAAGCAAAGTAGAGCTGCGTGGTCAGAGAGAAGGTAGAATCAGTAAGCGATTCCGTCAATTTTTCATCTAAGAGTGATGCCTTCTCTAACTCATTATTTGTAATCAAGAATTGAATCATATTGACATACAATGCGCCGATTAGTCGATCAATCAACTCTGGGTAAAGCGACCACCAAGTGATTGCGGCAGCAATCGCTTTTGAGAGTAATGGCTCAATTCGTTCTTCCTCATCAAAAAAGATAAAAAAAGTTGTAATGAACAATTCCAGTTCCATCATTGAAAAACTCTCAAGACGTGTGAAATATTCTCTTAAAGTCACTAAAGGCCAGTGATCGATGGTCGGTTTTAGTGACCAAGCCAAAGCATATGCTGCAGAGCTGATCAACCGATCTGAGCTTATCTCTGACGCTTTGTTGTCCCTATAGATCACTAATAACTTATCGACAGAATGCAGATTGAAGTCATAGTAAATAGCAATGACGTCTCTAATCGTGATTCGTTTAGTTGCAGGATTCTCCTTATCATAAAGGAAGAAAAATTCTGGTTCACTCATATTCATATTTTCTAAGATACGCTTGAATTTAAATGCTTCGATCGCATACTCTCCTGCTTCAAATTTCGCATAAAAGCTGCGGGAAGCTACACCTGAATAAACTTCTTTTTGAGTGTAGTGTTTCGACATTCTGATTTTTTTGATCAATGGGCCATACGCCTTCATCTGACCACTCCTTTTCACGTATAGTATACTACACATTTTTAAATACGGGGGAACATTTACCGATGATATAGTAACGGTAACAAGTGGAAAGGTGGTGTTCAGATGAATACAGTACTAAGCTTACAAGCATTTAAAGAAGATTCTGCCGTTTCTCCAAATTCAATCTTTACGTTTAAATGTCAAATCTCACTAAAAGTACCAGCAACAAAATAAATGCGATTAAAAAAGAATAGAATACTCCCCCCTTGGTCATTCTATTCTTTTTTAATTAGATACAAAGAGATGTCAAAGTCCCTCTTGCTTAGGTTTGATCCTTGTCGAGCAAAAGGGGAATAAAGCCAGTTTTTCAAAAAAATGAATCAATACGTCAAGAAAAGAGGGAATCAATGGATTTCATCAATACATTCCACTTCATCTATCCTGATCTAAAAAATACATATACAGATCAAGCATTTACTTATTTAAACATTAACCAGAACGTTCCCAATCAAGGATGGAAAATTCATGTTTCTGCTACTTATACTAATTATTTTTTGATACTGAGCGAATGTATCTCATGCTGCATCGAAAATGATGTAGATATGAAATTTTTGAAGAATCTTGATCAGTTTACAAACAACCTTTCTAAAAGTACCCCTAGAGCCTATTCAGGAAAGTTCATCACAATCTATCCCTCAACTTTGGAGAAGTTTGTTGTGATGTGCGAAAAGTTATATACCCGATTAAATGATTTTCAGGGACCTTACATTCTTTCAGACAAGAGATATAAAGATTGTAAAGTCCTCTACTACAGGTATGGACGTTGTCGAGCGGACGAAAATGAATCAGAGACAGAAAGAAAGCAATTAATTTGTCCCGATGGCTCTATTATCGAAGACAAACGGTTGCCTTATTATTCTCAGCCGCCTTTTGTACAAGATCCTTTTCATGATAGTTCACAACAAGAGAACCCATCTGCATTGCTGAATAATAGATACAAAGTAGAAACAGCTGTTCATTACTCCAATACCGGCGGTGTATATTTAGGAACGGATACTGTCGGCAATCGAAAGGTGATTATTAAAGAAGCACGCCCCTATATCGAATCCTCTTCATCAGGTGATTGCATTGACATGCGCAAGAAAGAAATAGCCTTCTTTAACCTTTTTCCGCAGTATTGCCCAAAGGTTTATGACAGTTTTTACGAGTGGGAGCATTATTTTACGGTAGTCGAATTTATTGAAGGGCCCACCCTCTCTGAGTTCTCAGATCGAGTAGTTGAAGAAGTGTATTTCGACGATCTTACTGGCAACTATCGCCAGGATGCTCAAAAGATAATCATCGAGTTAATGAGAATGATAGTAGCGATTCATAAATTTGGAATCACGATTCATGACATTTCCAATACTAATATTATGTTACGAGACGGACAGCCAGTAATCATAGATTTTGAAGGTGGAAGCTTTGCTTTTGAACAATACGATTACATCGTAAAGACTCCTGGTTTTGATAATGGGGATCATTCCATCGACAGAATGAAGCGAGATTATGTTTCCTTAGGGCTCCTGATTATTAACCTTTTCATCGGAACAAACCAACTGGCGCAATTGGATCAGCAAGCAGCACTGGAAACCTTTTATCTTTTTGCTTGTCATTATCAGCTAGACCCTCGTTATTATTCACTGATCAGCAATTTACTATTGAGACCTCATTCGACGAACCTTGAAATCCAGCTCCATCTTATGTGCACCCACCCACTTGAAGCCGTCTCATTAGCGTATAACGAAATAAAAGAAAATCTATTAGCTGATGCTCTTTCCAACGTGGATAAGAATGCAGTTCATTTGATCGAATCAAAAAGCAGTTCGGTTGATTTAACAGACTTAGCAAACGAAAAAGAACTATTCATTTTGGCATATCTCAGTTATTTAATGGACAATCAAAAAATAACTTTTACAAATAACGTAGATTTCTCTTTTGAAAAAATAGGACATGTAAATAAAACCGGTCTGGCTGATTATGCTCACTTGATTATTCTTGTTTTGGTTATGAGTCCAGCACAAACGATCAATCGATTGAAACCAATGATTCACCTCTGGACACAAAAATTAATCGGTTCTCAGAATCAAGATGGCAGCTTTATTTCAGAAATTGATGGGGTTGAGGGAGAAGGGCTTCTTGATGGTGCAGCAATGATCGTCTGCTCATTGGTGGAAGCTTATCGTTTTTTTCGTGAGGAAAGAATACTCCAGAGTCTTACTGATTGGCTGAACTATACAGAAAAATTTGGCAAGACACATTTCCCGCAAATCAGTAAAAGAAATGCGAATAAATCACCTTATTTGGCAAATGGTAAAGCCGGTATGCTACTGGCAAAATGGTATGTTTTGCGAAGTGGATTAGGGACAGAAGCCATGAAAAATGAAACCTTTGAGCAAATAAAAGAACTGCCACTGGTTTCTTCAAATGTCAGCTTTGGATACGGTATTAGTGGTATCGCCTATTTGAAAGTTCTGACAAATAATCTCAAAAGAAACGATTACAACTCTCTATTAACGAATCTACTATCCTACAAGGTCAATTTCAAAGGAAAGAATCGATACCCGGACTGCACCAATTCAAGAATAGAAGCGAGATTTCTCACAGGGGAAATCGGCGTCTTATTCTTAGTGGATTGTATCCGACAGAGATTGGAGGATCATCAGTGAAAACACTCTATAAACATTATAAAAGCAATATTCTTAAAATGCTGTTGCTGTCAGGCCTCTTATCCTTTTTACGCGTTCTGCCAAGTTATCTACTGGCTTTTGCCACTAATGCTATCTTTGCCAGAAATATCAGCCAATTTCTTTTTTGGGACCTAGTGATTCTCATTCTTTGGCTGATTTATGTCTGCTCAAACTATTTATTTTCAGTTTATCAGGAGAAAGAACTACAAAAAATCAGTCTTTCATTGCGAAAACGTGAAGCTGACTCTATCAAGACAGTCCCATTAGCAGACTTCAATAAAATCACGGCTGATGGCTATGTGTCGAAGCTGACAAATGATATCACACAAATCGAAACGCAGGGCGTGATGAGTTTATATCGTCTTTTTTCTAACGGATGGTTGATTTTGTTCTCAATTGTTGCATTGGCCCTTTTTAACCTTTGGCTGGTCGTTTTGGTCCTTGGTTTAACGGGATTGATCCTTTATATCCCTAATAAATTCGGGACAGTTCTTGTGGCGCTTGGACAAAAGTTATCTACTAGTAATTCCTCTTATACAAAAAGGATTGCCAATATCTTAAAAGGTTACAACGTTTTCCGTTACAATAATAGGCTGGCAGAAATTCCAAAAAAGATTACCGAATACTCTCAAGACCTTTCTGAGAATAAGGTTGCCATTGCAAAAACAAATCACAAGATTATGAACCTCATTGCTTTTTCTAGTTTATTGAGTCAAGTAGTCGTAGATATTGTGACAGGCTTTCTGGCAATTATCGGACAAACGACGATTGGAGCTATTAGTTCCAGTGGCAATTTAGCAGCAAACATCTTTAACTCTGTATCGTTGGTAGGTCAATCGGCCATGGAACTAAGATCCATAGAGCCCGTCATAGAAACATTTTTTGTTGATAAGCCAATCGTTCGCGCCACGAAAAAAACCTACAACGAATTCACTGATTGTATACGAATCGAAAATTTATCTTTCGGCTATGACGCAAATCTCCCGATCCTAGAAAATTTCAATTTAGACATAAAAAAAGGGGGAAAATATCTCCTCACGGGTGATAGTGGCAGCGGAAAAAGTACTTTATTAAAAATCTTGATTGGTGATTTGGAAGGCTATTCAGGCGAAATAAAGGTGGATGGTCATCAGTTGATAGATGTGGATAGCCACTCTTTTATTCAATATATCGACCAAGACAATTATTTGTTCAACACTTCTTATAAAGAAAATGTCGCTCTTTGGAACAACTACGCAAGCACAGAAATAGCCGAAGCATTGAATAAAGCCGCGGCAGATTTTGTAGATGATATTGACAAAGTAGTTGAAAATAACGGTACCAATCTTTCCGGTGGACAAAAACAGCGCATTGGTTTAGCCAGAGCCTTTATTCAAAAAAAATCAGTCATCCTCTTTGATGAAGGAACCTCTTCATTAGATAAAAAGAATACGTTGCTCATTGAGAATCTCCTTTTGGAAGACAACGAGTTGACGGTTGTGATGGTCAGTCATCATCCACTGGAAGAAAACATTCATAAATTTGATCAAATTATTTCTATCAGCGCCCCTTTAGCATCGGAAAATCAACTGATTGCAATGGCGAACGCTAGTGGTTCATGAACCGTGGAGCAAAAATTTCTCATCATTAAATATAAATCTTCTGAAAAAAAGTGCCTCCCAATTTTTGGAGGACACTTTTTTGGAAGTCTTTTATTCAGATTTTAACAGCTGATGAAAAGCTGTTCGCAACTGCTGCATCTTCTGTGTAGCGGATGGTTGATTTGACGCATTGACAGAATAATAAATTTTAAACTTTGGTTCTGTACCTGAAGGTCTCAGACAGACCCACGAACCATCGGTAAATATATATTTTAGAACATTGGATGATGGTAATGTAATTTTTTCGATTGATTGACCGGCCATCCACCGTTCAGAAGTCAGGAAATCTTCTTTGGCCATTAAGACAAAATCCCCCAAATGAGAAAATGACAGTGATCTTAAACGATCTAACTGCTGACTCATCTGCGACAGTCCATCTTTACCGGGAAAAACTTTTGTTTCTAATTGTTCTTCGTAATAACCATAACGGTCATAGATTTCATTCAAGCGATCAACTAAATCAATTCCGGAAAGGAAACAGTCCAGTGCGGTCTCAGCCAATAATACAGCTGCTTGAATCGCATCCTTATCCCTGACAAATGGGGCTACCAGGTACCCAAAACTTTCTTCATAGCCGAAAAGAAACGTTTTATCTTTTGTTTCTTCTGATAATTGGATTTGTTCCCCAATAAATTTAAATCCTGTTAACGTGTTTCTAACTTCAATGCCATAAGCTTCGGCAATTTTCGCCCCTAAATCAGATGTTACAATCGTTTTTGCGATAAATGAATTTACTGCTTGTTTTACTCGAACCAAATAATCAAGCAATAACACCCCTATTTGATTGCCATTTAAAAAGACTGGCTGTCCGTCCTTACGTACAACAGCACCCAAGCGGTCCGCGTCTGGATCTGTGGCTAGAATTAGCTGTGTTGGCTGTGTTTGAGCCTCTTTCAATGCTAGAGTAAACGCCTGTTGGTCTTCTGGATTAGGAGAAGAGACAGTTGTAAAATCAGGATCAGGCAGTTCTTGCTCTTTCACTGTCCGAAGATTCGTAAATCCCAAGCGTTGAAAGGCCTTTTGTATCAATACATTTCCAGTACCGTGAAGTGGGGTATAAACCATTGAAAGCTGTGATCCAAAATGGCGGATCCTTTCAGGATTTTGGGCCACCTGAATCAATTGATCTAAATACAACGCATCTACTTCTTCCCCAAAAATATCAATCAACTGTTGCTCGACATAAGTTGACAATAAATCCGCTTCGATCATTAATTCATTTTGAATACTTGCTAATATTCCCATCAATTCTTCGGCAGTTCCTAGTGTAATTTGACCGCCGTCCGAAGCATACACTTTAAATCCATTGTATTGCTTAGGATTATGACTCGCAGTGATCATGACACCTGCAAAGGCTTTATAATACCGAACTAGAAAAGACAATTGCGGGGTCGGACGTAATTGATCAGATAAATAGACCCTAATCCCCTGACTGGCTAATACGCGAGCGGTCCATTCCGCAAATTGTTTTGAACCATGTCGATTATCAAAAGAAATCACTACCCCCTGTTGTTCAGCATGCGCTTTTTGAACATAGCGAGCTAATCCAAGCGCTGCCCGCTTAATGGTGTAGTCATTGATTCGGTTGATGCCAACGCCTAGCTCTCCCCGCATCCCCCCTGTCCCAAAAGCCAAATAGTCATAAAAGTGTTCTTCTATCACAGCAGGATCAGACAGAGCGAGCAGCTGATCTTTCAAGTTTGCTTCCAAAGATGGAAAATCTAACCATTCTTGATATTTTCGTTGCCAATTCATTTTGCTCCCTCTTTTAATTGTTTGAGAATCTCTGCAATCGACAAGGTGCAGCCAGCCATTGAAGTATCTGCTACACCATAATACATCGTCAATTGATCAGCAACTAGAATACCACCACAGCCAAAGACGACATCGCCGAAGAACCCATTCTTTTCATAATCAGCTTCTGGTTCCATGATTGGTTTTTGGCTTCTAGCAATGACTCTTGTTGGGTCTTGCAAGTCTACTAATGCTGCGCCCATACAATAGCGATGTTCGGGAGTCGCACCATGATAAATAATCAGCCAGCCTTCGTCGGTTTTAATAGGAACTAGCCCTCCACCTACACGCCCACTATCCCAACAATCTTCACGAATCCCTAGTAAATGCCGGTGCTGTCCCCAGCTAACTAAATCTGGCGAAGAAGCAATCCAAATGTCATAGTTGCCAATACTTTTCAGAGAAGGACGGTGTAAGGCGTAATAACGCCCGTTGATTTGTTCTGGAAAAATCAGCACATCTTTGTTCTCTGGTGCAAAGATATTCCCTAAATCTTGATAGGATTGAAAATCCTTGGTAGCTACTAATGAATCACAAACACCCATTGGTGAGACAGAACTAAAGTTGATATAGTAAGTATCGCCAATCTGTGTGCATCGCGCGTCTTCGATGCCATATGATTGATATTCATTGAAAGGATACAAGAATGCCTCCTCATCAATCGTAAAATGATGCCCATCTTTACTGCGGGCAATTCGAATATAAGAAAGAGATGTCAGATAGACAAAACTATCCAACTTATCTTTTTTGCGGATCATTCTCGGATCGTCAAAATCATAATCCGGATCATCTCGGTGGAATGTTAATACTTCCATCGTTTGTGTTCTTGGATCAAATACAGGCGCTTTGATAACGTTAGGGTCGTCAGAGATTGGGCGCTCTGCCACACGTAATAAAAGTAAGACTTCATCGTTGTATTTTGCTACTCCACCATTAAAGGCGCCAATCACTTCATACCCTTCATGTAATGGTTTCACATCTGCGGGAGTGATCAATGGATTTTTATTAAAACGTTCTATTTTCATCTGCTTAACCTCTATCTAAATGGATTTTCTAGTTTGATTTTCTGCGCGCCTGCATCACTGATACCAGCATATAGCACGATATGATCTTCGTAAATGTGAAGTCCGCCGCTAAAGACGACATCTTCTAAATCTGAGCGTTTCATTGGTCCTTGTTGGAAATCGTTTCTTTCTGCAATAATTTTTGCCTGTGTCATAGCAAATTGATTTCGTTCCAGACAGAAAACCATCGCATAATAATGACGATTTCCTTGATCATCGAAATTCGCGATATGGCCTAAGACCCAAATGTCGCCATCAATCTCATGGATCTCATTGCCGCCACCCCATTCGCTTTCACAGAACTGGTCAGACAGTAACGGGGCTTCTGTAATTATTTCAATGGTCAAATCACTAAGCGCGTGAACGATCGTTGCACCTATCTTGCCTCGGCCACCTTTAGTTCCTTGCGGTCGTGTCAGCACTAGGATTTCTCCAGAAGATAATTGTTTCAAGCGCAAGTCTTTCATCCCCCACGGCCCCTCAAAGATTTTCTTTGCTTCGGAAAGAGTCGCCAAGTGATAAAAAACCGTACGCCAATTCGCTGTGCCATCTTCTAGAAAAACAACTTCAACCCCCCCAAGGATGACTTTTCCGTCAATTCGGGTATAAAAAGGATCCTGTAAAGAAAGTTCGATACTATCAGCGATTAGTGTCCACCTGTTTGTTTCAACCTCTTCAAATAAACTGACAGTGGAAACTTCACTGTCTCTTGATTCAATGCGACCTGCAATCACTTCTTTCCCCGACAATTCAAAAGGGGCAGTGATATTATAAACATCTTGATCACCCACACCGCTGAATCGCAAAATTGCGGCTTCTTTGACTACTTTGGCTTTCTCATTTCGATACTCCTGCAATAATTGCTTGATATAAATCATAGCTGCTCCTTTCCAATCCAACATGCCTTTGCCGGCAGATGAACCCAGTGACCATCTTCACTTAACATGCCATTTCCAAAAATGGTCTTTCGATTTCCTTCTAACGAGTGCTTGATCGGCTGTCCAAAATTTAAAATAATTTGTAGGCTTTCCGTTTGATAACTCAAGCAATCTCCTGTTAACTCAATGTTGCGGATGGCTGTAAAAGGTCCTTCTGTTTTTCGCAACCGAATCAGATCTTGATAATCTGCCAAAATCTCCTTCGCCTCCTGGTTCACCGCTGCCAATCCGATCCAACCGCTTTGCTGATTTGATAGCCACGGAAGCATGCCCCTCGAGCGGTCACGATTCACTTGGTTGGCCATTATTAAAGCGTGTGACTTTCCTCTTAAAATCAGTTCTTCTTGGTATTTATTTTTTGCTTGAATATCCCTGATATCAGCTAGCTGCTGAGGCAAATAGTCACCGACACCTTGTTCTTCTCCCTGAAATAAAAAGGGAATGCCACGATTGATCAACAGAAACACGGTCAATAAGCGATAGATGTCGCGGTTTTCTTTTGCCAGTCGCTGCCATGAACGGCTCATGTCGTGGCTGTTAAAGAACAGCGTAGGAATTTTCTTTTGTTGACTCATTTCTTTAAAATCTCTAGTTAGTTTCTCAAGATCCAATTCTTCCATGCTGCCCAAATTAAAATGAAATGCAGTATCGAACAATCCATCTTCTGTATAACTGTTGATCCGTGCTAGTTGATCCGAGCTAATTTCAGCCACTGTAAAAATTGACGGATCGACTGTTTTGATCCACTGATTTAATTCCTTTAACACATGTTTGATCCCCGGCTGGTTCACATCATTGCAATGATCTTGTTTCCCATCTTTTCTCACTGGATTATCAATAAATTGATCACTGACCGTCAAATTGTTGATGACATCAAAACGGAACCCATCGACACCTCTGCCTAGCCAAAATTGCAAGACATCAAAAACGGCTTGTTTCACTTCTTGATTCTGCCAGTTCAAGTCTGCTTGCTCTTCGGCAAAGCTATGGTAATAATATTGGTCCGTAGCCGCATCATACTTCCAAGCAGATCCACCAAAAAAACTTTCCCAGTTGTTTGGTTGATCCCGCCAAATATACCAGTCTCGCTTTGGATGTTCTTTGCCACTGGCTGATTCGATGAACCAAGGATGTTTGGTAGAAGTATGATTAACTACGACATCAATGATAATTCTCATTTCTAGCTGATGCGCTTCTTCCACAAGGAGATCAAAAGCGGCTAAAGTACCATACTGAGGATCAACCGCACAATAATCGGAGACATCATACCCATTATCGACTCTAGGAGACGGATAAAATGGTGTTAGCCAGAGGGCATCTATACCGAATTCTTTTAAATAAGGCAATTTTTTGCGAATCCCATTGATATCGCCGATTCCATCCCCATCACTATCTGCAAAGGAGGCAATATAAATTTCATAAAACACAGCATTTTCCCACCACATTCGTTGGACTCCTTACTTCAGTGTAAATTGCATCCCATCTTGGAATCGTTTTGAAAAAATCAAAAACAAAAGGATCAATGGTAACGTGAGCAACACAGAGGCTGCATACATTGGTCCTGGATATGTCCCATAGGGCCCAAACATTTGCGAAATCAAGACATTCAGCGTAACAGTCGCATCACTCTTTGAAACGATCATATCCCAAAGCAGGTTCGTCCAACGATCCGTGAATAGGAAAAGAAAAATCACCGTTGTGATCGACTTAGACATTGGCAATACCACTTTGAATAACACTTGCATTTCCGTTGCCCCATCCAACTTTGCAGCCTCGATCAACGCATCGGGAATGGCTTTGAAAAAGTTGGTATACATAAAAATCGCCCATAAACTAATTGCAGTCGGAATGATCATTCCAGCATAAGAATCCAGTAATCCCACTTTGGTCACCATTAGAAATTGGGGGATCAGCAAAATGATCGCTGGGAAAAACATTTGAAAGAGAATAAAATGATTCACGAATTTCTTCCCTTTAAATTCGATTTTGGCAAGCGCATACCCTACCATCAATGCAAAGACCATCATTAAAAACGTTGCGATCGTAGCCACGATCGTTGTATTCACGAATGCACCGATCCAAGGAACATCTGCTGAAGTGGCCGAACCGGCAAACAGCCACGTCCAAGAACGTAAGCTAAAAGTGGTCGGGATAATTTTTCGATCGACTTGATCCCAAGCAGCAAACGAGTGCAAAACAAGATAGACAAAAGGAAACGTCATGAGGAGCATCACCAGGGTGGTTACTAGATATAGGACACTGTTCTTTCCCTTCGTTCGTTTATTGCCAACCATTTTTTTCACCCCACTTTTCTAGTAACTTCCGAATAACGCCGATAGATGCAAAAGTAACGACAGAAGCCATTAGTGCAACTGCAGACGCGTAGCCGGATTTCAAATTAACAAAGGCTTGATTGTAGATTTCCATTTGCCATGTATTGGTCGCAAAGTTTGGTCCGCCTCCTGTCAACTGGTAGACCTCTGTGAAGATACCAAAGCTGATCCCCACCGCCAGAACTGTAACCGTAAAGAATGCTGGGTACAACATGGGAAAGGTGATTTTCCAAAACCTTGTCCAAGGACTCGCACCATCGATTGCCGCTGCTTCATACACTTCTTTGTTGATATTCCCTAAGCCCGAAATTAGGATCAGCGCATAGTAGCCAGACATCTTCCAAGCGATCATCAGAGAAACGATGATGATGGCTGCATGGGGATTACCTAGCCAATCAATATCCCAGCCTAGTCTGGTTCGCAAGAAGGTATTAAAGGGACCGTTGTAGGAAAGCAATCCTTTGACGATCAAAGAAGTGACAACCCCGCTTGATAGATAAGGCAAGAAGAAAGCCACCATGTATAACCCCTTCAGCTTTGGCAGGCTATTGACTAATAGCGCAATCACCATCGAAAGAACCAGCGCCATTGGTACAAAGATAATCAGAAATTTGTATGTAACAACGAATGCAGATTGGATCGCTGGACTTTTTATCGCATCAATAAAATTCTGAAATCCAACAAATTCAACGGTCGGTGAAATCATATTCCAACTCGTTAATGCTAGCCAAAATGACCAAAATAAAGGAAGTAGAAAGAAAATCAATGTAAAAATCAGATAGGGGCTGGTAAATGACCAGCCCAATTTTGTGTTCTTACTCATTATTGAAGCGCCCCTTCGACAGCCGTCTTCGCATCGCTCACAGCTGTTTTCGCATCTTTTTCACCCCGAACAACTGGCACCCATGCTTGTTCGCCAAATACTTGCTGAATGTCATTGTATTTCTCGTTGTCCATTGCTGGAACCGCATACGGTACATTCTCTGCGTAGACTTTCATCGCTGGATTTTCTTCAAAGTAGGCTTTGAAAGCATCGTTTTCTGTTGCATCATCACGCGCTGGAATAAGCGAAGTCATTTCTAGTAATTTCATGTCGTTGTTTTCATCTGAATAAACAAATTCCAAGAATTTCATCGCTGCCGCTTGTTCTTCTTCTGTTGCTTGGGCGTACATCACGATTCCTTTAGCATCTGCATAGGTGGATACTTGTTCTGCATCCGCTAAAGCATCAGGTACCACAGGCGTAGTAACCGTGTAGTTTTCACCAAACTTCAGCTCTGGGTATTTTTCTTCCCAGTTAGGGAACGTCCAAGGACCCAAATCGGTCATAATACTATCGCCGTTTTCAAAGGGATCCGTTGCTTCACCGGTGCGCAGTACTTTTGCATCCGCTAATGTATGCATCAAACCAAATACATCTGTCATGGCTGCTTCATTAGCTGTGAATTGATTGTTTTCGACAAAGCTCGCACCTTCACTGGCCGCATTGTAGAGTGGGAAGAAATCAAACCAACGCATCCAAGCCGTTGGATCTGCTAAGTCTTTTTTCGCCCAAAGTGCTTTGTCCGTTCCTTTGATTTTGTCGACGACTTTCAATAAATCTGAATAGGTTCTTGGCACTTCTTCAAAGCCTAATTCTTTCAAACTATCTAATCGCCAGCCAAACAAAATCGGATTGGAATAAACAGGTAGCACGTATTGACTACCATCAGAGAATTTCCAACTATCGATGGTTTGACTCATATTACGAGCTTTGACGATCGTATCGAAAGAATCTTGTTTTTCTAATGGTAAAATAGCCTGACTAGCAGCCAACTGGGCAGCAAAACTACGATTGATGTTTTCAGATAATGTTGGTGCGGTGTTAGAAGCAATCGCACTTTGGATTGTTGCTTCAGAAGATGGACTTTCCTTCATTTGAGAAACTTCAACTGTAATGTCTTCATTTTGTTTCTCAAAGTCTGCGGCCATTTCTTGCCAATACTTCAATTGTGTTGGATTGGGTGCAGCCCAAAAAGTAATCTTTGTCTTCCCATCAGTTGCCCCAGAACCGCTCTCTTTTGATTGATTGCTACAACCAGTGAATAAAACTGTCCCTGCCACTACCGCAGCAATACCAAAAAGCATTTTTTTCATTTTCATGATCGTTCCTCCTAAATAGTAAGCGATTTCTTTTTACACCGTCATCATACCACCCGTCATTTTAATTGTCAACATTACGTAATTATAATTACAACATTACTTTTGTAATTATTTCAGGCTATTAATTTTGTAACATTATGGTATAATCAATATAAGACTAGGAGAAATAAGGTGAAAATATGAAAAAAGCCTCTATGCAAGATATTGCCGATGCATTGGGCATCTCAAAAAATTCTGTCTCACAGGCGTTGAGAAATAAGCCTGGTGTCAGTCAACAAACCAAATTACTCGTTAAAAACAAAGCAGATGAATTAGGCTATCGTTATCAAACGATGAATGAAGATACCACGATGTCATTCTTATTGATGGCAACCGAATTTGCTTTTTCTCAAACGAGTTTTTTTGGCGAGATCGTTAAAAGTGCAGAAGTAGAAGCTCAAAAAACAGCGATCAAACTTGATACTTATACCATTACAGAGGAAGACTTACTTAGCCTAAAGCTTCCGCCAAACTTAAAAAAGTATGACGGTATCCTGATCCTGTCTCATAGTAAAAATGCCTACATCAAGAAAGTAATTGATACTGGGCTTCCTGTCACATTGATCGATCACCATGATCCTTCACTCACAGCAGATGCCATCTTGACAAAAAACACCGACGGAACGTTCCAAGCCATCTCACTTCTGATTGAAAATGGAATGAAGCGAATTGGCTTTATTGGTGATACAGCATTTTCTCCCAGCTATCTTGAGCGTTATCGCGGGTATCAACGGGCTTTACGAGAACACAATCTAACAAATGATCCTACGATTGAAATCACAGAAATTGAAGAATCTCAAGGTGCTTTATTTAACAGCTTAAAGAATATAAAACAAATGCCAGATGCATGGTTTTGCGTGAATTCTGGGCTAGCTTTCATGTTAAACAGTTATCTTCAATCTTCTGGTTACACGATCCCCAAAGATATCAGTGTGATTTGTTTTGATGAAACTGAATTTACACGCATGGCGATTCCTCAATTGACAAATATCGCTACCGATCTACAGTTTATGGGCCAGTTGGCGATTCGAACATTGGTCCATCGAATCGCCCATCCCCAAGAGCCAATCGTCCATCAGCAAATCGTTCCGCAGCTGAACATCCGAGAATCTGTTCGACTTATTAAAGCAAATTAAAACAAAGCGCTAAATTCTCCCACAAGGTAGAATTTAGCGCTTTGTTTTTGTTGAATCTATTGTACTGGTTACTTCCCCCTAAGCGAAGCAGGCGAATCTCCAAGAGAAACGAGAGTCATTGGATCAAGCAGCAAACCAGAAAAGAAGGCGAATTAATTCTTGATTGCTTTAAGAGATTTCCCTCTAATTTTCCAAAAAGAATAACCTGCAATCACGACGGCAATTCCGGCCAGGATCCACGGACCGGTGCTTCCTCCTGTGACTGTGATGGTTTGTTCCCCTAGATTGGCGTTGCTATAAGTGATCGTTTGACTGCTGGTTGCTTCTACTTTCAGCTGTTCAAAAGGAATCGCAACTTCTACTTCATCTGAGTAGGAAGTGTCACTGAAATCCGTTTTTACACGCGTAAGTTTCCCGGGGATCGTTACATTAACGGAATTATCCTCTGCCCAAAAATTGACTTGCACGTCTTTGGTTTGTCCAATAACGGATAAGTCTTCACTTGGAAACGTATTGTTGAATGTCATCCAGAATACTTTGTTTCCGATCGTCAGCTTGTGTCCACTAGGCTGTAAGTTATGGTAATTGTGTCCTTCTGGTGCCATGTTCAAATAAAAATATAGATTTGCTTCATCGGTGACCAGACTGGCATGTTTGATGTTCTGTCCATTTTCATACGAAAAAGACAATTCCGTCATCGGTAAACCTGACCAGTCACTGAAAGCACCGTCAATGACGATCCCGTATTTATTGTCCGCATGGGCATTGATTGGTATAAAGACACTTACTACAGCTAAGATACTTAAAATCAATGGATAATATTTTCTCATTTTTTTGCTCCTTCTAACTTTCTTTAAGCTCGCGAAACGCCGCCTAAAGAAATGAACATTGTTCCTTTTGGTTTTCATTGACGTGCATCTAGGAAAGGAAGTTTGATCTCTAAGAAATATGTTTGATCTTTCCCTCCATAAAAATGGCATTGCGCCCTTCTCTTTTTGCGATATACAAATACTTGTCTGCTCGCTTGTATAGATCTTCTTTATCGGTGTCCGTTTTTCGGCAACGGGAAACGCCGGCTGAAATCGTAACTCGAACTTCTTCCCCTTGGATATTCAAAGAAAAATTACTTACTCTTTTACTAATCGTTTCTAAAATCTCTGTAATATCGTGTTGGCTTTTTTCTTGAAACAAAATCCCAAACTCTTCCCCGCCAATACGAAAGACTTGACTTTCAAGTTGGTACTGAAAAAGGGTTTGACTAATGATTTTAGCTACGTTTTTTATAATGATATCCCCGATATCATGGCCATAATCATCGTTGATCCGTTTAAAGTAATCAATGTCGACCATAGCAAAAACTAAATTTTCCTTGGTATGAGAAAGTGCAAAACGTTGGCTAAACTCCCGGTCAAAACTCAGCCGATTCCCGATCCCTGTTAAAAAATCGGTTCGTGCTTCAAGAGACAAGTTATCGAATTTCGTCAACTGCCTTCGCACCAACTTATTGATCATACGAACCAGAATCATCAACATAACAAAATTTAGTAAGAAGAAAAGATAGCCGGCAAACCTAAAATCTAATGCCGGATACATCTTTACCCCCCAGGACGCACCATAAAATAATGTCAGCAAGAAATAGACACCGATATTATTCAGATTTTTGTCTTTTAACTGTAAGACTATCCGACAACAAGTGTAAATCAGCACAATCGTGATGATTGCTATAAAATAATTTTGAATCGTCTGGTATTCCCCTTGGTACATATAATAAAAGGTGATGGCAATAGATACGAACACATTGAAGTGCAGCATCATGGTTCCTTTGAGCATATGCAAAAAATAAAAAAGAACGATCAATTGTAGATCCATATTTTGAATAAGCGTGGTATAGCGATCTTGCAGAAGATTTTCCGATAACACGGGCACCCCTTGCAAAATCACCAAACTGATAATCATGATACCAATCCAAGAAATTTTTCTAAGAACAGCTTTCGTTTTCAAAAAAATGGATTCTTTCATCGATAAATAAATCAAGTAGTCAAGGAATACAACACCTAGAACAACAATTAGACGAACGATTGTATAATATAGCCATAATATGATATCCATCAAACATAGCACGCTCCTTAATAATCGATGGTCACTATTTTTTCCGGTGTCGAGTAGAGATAGCCTTGATGATAACAACAAACATTTGTTTCTAACCAACTAGCAAATTTTTGATTTTCAATTCCCTCGACGACAAAGGTTTTATCTAATTGGACAGCGATGCTTGCAAACAGCACGATGATTTTCTGAAGAATATCTTCTGAAACCTTCTTTTGAAAAGACAATGCCGAAAATTTGACGATCTGAAAATAATTCTTCAATTCCAAAACATTGTCCAAAGAGTTGATGCCTTGGCCAATATCATCTAATGCGATTTGGTAGCCATACTGAGCGATTTTCTTGAAGGCCTCCACATTGACTGCGGAAAAATAAGGGTAGTTTCTCTTCATTGGCGGTTTTTCTGTGATCTCAATAATCAGTCGCTGCTTGTATTCCTTTAAGTTCTCAAGTAGATCAAAGGTCTCTTCGTACTCCAGTTCTTGCGGGTCGAGATTAAAACTAAACCGCTTCGTCGGGTTGGCTTCTAAAATTCGGGTCAATGTTTTTTGCAGCCATTTTACATACTGTTGATGCTCTTCCTGCTGGCTGATCATTGATAAATAAGAATCTTTAGGGAAAATGTTTTTATTGTCTTCTTTTCTCAACAATAATTCAAAAAAAACAATTTCCTTCGTCTTTGCATGATGGATCCCCTGTCCATAAAATTTCAATTCATCATAATTCATTATTTATCCCCCTTGATCCTTTGATCCAGTGTAAAAATTCGCTTAACAAAACGTATACTATCACCCATCGTAAGGCTTGCCAATAATAAAAAGAATGGTAAAAACTGAATCAAATAACGACTACGCCCACCTTCGAACAAAAGCAGGAAGAGGAAGCCGCCTATCAAACTCAACCGCAGCATCTGTTCGTACTTGCCTTGCCGTTTCCAACCAAAAGCGATGATAAGCAAGCAGATCACCCACCAGATTTGTGCCATGAAACGAAAATCGGCAATTCGATTTCCGTATAAATAATAGCCTTCTTGCAGCCAGCGGGTAAAGCCTTTGCCCTTCGGAGTCTCTCCTTCTTGAATGAACGAACCTTCTTTCAACCACGCAAACGTCCCATCTGCGGTATTGTTGCGGTGCTTTTGAAAAAGAAAACTGATATAGCCAAGAACGCCTCTTTCTTTTAGCCGCTCTTGGATTTTTTCTTTCGAGTAATCGATTTTTGCTTGTTTTGTTGGCAATTCTGCCATTGCTTGCGCATCTTCAGCACTATATCCACCGTCATTCGTCAAGCCAATATTCATGAAATGGATCATCGGGATGGCCCGACTTTCATCAATGGCAATGTATTGTTGATTTTCTAATTGATGATTGCATACAGCATACGTGCCGCCAGCCGTAATCAAAGTAATCATCAGCAAAACGATGCGCCCTTTTGATTGCCATTTCTTGGCAAAAAAGCTGATTGTTTCGATCAATAGAACAGCAATTAGGAGGATCAGCGCCGAAGGTTTGATGAAATAACCGACTACCGCAGCAATCCCCAAACCAACTGCACCTAACAGGTTTTATTTAGTCGGAAGCTCTTTTTTAATCATGATGGCATAGAAGAATAGACTTGCTGAAACAAAAGGTAGAACCCACGTATCTGTATAAGGCACAATGATCGAAGGAAATACCAGTAGCCAAGCGCCATGCAGATAAATGGCAGGCACTAGATATTTTTTGCATAGCAGACGAATCGTCAGTATATTGAATAGGGCTGAAAGATTGACTAAGAACAAGGTGACAGAATCAAAGAACAGCCAAGAAGTTGTAGAAAACCATTCTGCTAATTGGTGCTGCCACAAAAGAATCGGCAAATTATTTTGGTTCAAACTATAATAAGCAACAATCTCAGGATTCGTTGTATCCGTCAAGGCATCATGGATAGCCGCGACATCCCAGCCGATCGCCGAATGCAAAAACGAGACGAAGACGATTTGCCAAGCCAATACTCCTAAGACGAATACCGTGACCGTCACATAGCGATGGGTCACAAAAAGCCAAGTTAAAAACTGCTGGACTTTTGGATAACAGTACACCGCAATGATGAATGCAATGGACCCCAAAACGAAAAACGTGGTTGCTAAAGTGGTGCTTGTTCCAAAGACCGAGTTATCGCCGATCGTCATATTTGGTGAAATCAAAGCAAAGATCAGTGTCAACCCAAAGAATAAGCAAAATAGACCATTGATGATCCGATTACCTGCGATAAAAAATTTTGATTTCATTTTCCACCTCAACCTATGCTTGTTTTTCAATGCAATAAAAGCGAGTAGGTGATTCCCCTACTTCGATGCGAATCAGTTCTGTTTGGATCGCTGCTAGTCGTAGGGATAATTGGTCATAAAAATAATTGGTCACATTTTCGACAGAGGGATTGATTTCCAAAAATGGCGGCATTTCATTCAAAAAACTACCAGAGAAAGGTTGGAAAAAGTCTTTCAGCACCCCTTCTATTTCTTCAAACAGATGCATCTCATCATCTTGAGATTTGATCTCACAAATAATTTCCCAAGTATGGTTATGCTTAGCACCCATACCACCTTCCCAGCGCATCGCATGACTGGCATTCACATGAGATTTAAATTTATAGATACAGCGTTTTTCCACCATTTGAGGTCACTTCTTTCTAATTTTCATTATATCTTGGGTGATAGTGTCTTTGATCTGGCTCATTTCTTTAGAGATTGGCGTCGTATTCCATTTTGCAGGAGACGTGATTCCGTTAATGATTCCAATCAAACGGAACCAAGAGACAAGGAAATTGTAAAGTGGAAACGTAATGACCTCTCCCCATAATTTCATGTAAAATCGCTGGTCAGATTTAAATGATTTCAGGAGTAAAGAGATACTGATGAATTTGAGCAGCGAGTCAACGAAATAGAGCAAGTAAATAAGCAAATACGACAGCAACAATATTTTTGCCGTATAACCAAAAAACAATAAAACGGCGCTGGCGAAAAGCCAAATCATTTTTGGAAAAATGAAGGTATGGTCGATGATCAGGCGGCGTACCAGAAAGTTTTTAAAGAAATTCCCTAAACCGACTTGTTCTTCGGAAAACTCTTTTGCTACTTCTACCTCACCTCGTTGCCATCTTTGCCGTTGAATATACAATTCGTCAACACTTTGAATTGGTTCAACATAAAAAATAGCATTCTCGCATAAAGAAACTTTTTCTTTCAGACGATGCCTGATTTGAAAAGTCATATCAGTATCTTCACCGACAGTGTCTGTGTTATAAAGATACGTATTGACCAAAACTTCTTTTCTGAAACCAGAGAAAGCGCCAGCCATTGTGAACAACTGATTATTCAACGCTTCGACATTCCGTCCAGCCAAAAAAGACTGGGCATACTCAATGTACTCACTTTTTTGCAGCCAGCGAACCATAGGTGATTTGGTCTTTTTGATTGCTTCTTTTTGCGTTAAGACCGTACCAGACATTGCAGAGATGCTATAGTCATTCTCGAACTTCAAAACCATGTTCATGAGTGCCGTAGGTTCCAAGAACCCATCGCTATCAATATTGATAATGTAAGTCCCAATACTGTCATAGATCGCGGAATTCAACGCCTGGGCTTTGCCTTGTTCAGTGCGGATCCAATGCATATTCAGCTGATTGAAGTGATTGTGCGCCTCATTGAATACTGCAAAACTCTCATCGGTACTGCCATTATCTGCTAAGAGAATTTGAATGTTCTCATTCGGATACGTCGATTCATTGATCGAACGAATGCAAGCATACAGTGTCTCGGCTGAATTATAAACAGGGACGATCACTGAGATAAAGGGCAGTTTTTCTGGAATGTCCAGTTGCTTCTTTTGGAAATTTTTCACAAACAAGAAACAGGTGGAATAGATTCCTGGGATGATCTCTACGAGTAAAGGAATCAACAGCCAAGTAATCCAGAACCCCATCTGCGTCAAGGTTAAATTGAATAAGTAATCCATCAGTGCTCCCCTCTCCTAAACAAGCGATTCTTCTTCTCATACAAACTTCTGGCGACTTGAGAATACGTAAATGTATGATAGTACAATGTGATCACAAGTCCATAGAAGAACAATCGACCCAAAATCGAGTGAGCGAGGAAATAAGCATCGCTGCCGCCGAAATGAACAAATGCCACAACAAAGAGTAATCTGATAACATTACTCACAAAAATCCACAACGTCCCAAAGAGAGCATAAAACACTTTTTCCTGTCGATTGTATAAAGGATAAAATGCCAGCAAGCCTAAATAAGCAGCCGTTTCGATGACGCCTGAACACTCGTAATCAACATACAAAGACATCTGCTCTTTGGCGCTGTGGATCACAATCAAGCTATACTGACTAAATTCTTCCGTCACATTGGCAAAGGAACCAAATAAATCCACGACTTTGATCACTAATTGTGTCAAAAACCACACCCAGTAAGGTCGGCTGAATACAATCAGTAAATAAAACAGGCCGACACTTCCCAGAATAAAATAAAAGGCTGAGAGTTTGGAGCGTTTCATCACAGACAACAAATACAGCCAAACAACTATGCCAATCAATACGTATATGTTCATTTTTCAACCCTTTTTCTTTTTTTTCATCCTAATCGTTGCAACAGTCACTATGATCAACAAATAACAATCTTTTTTGAGCATAGACCATTGTCACTTTGTCTATTTTACACACTAAAAAAAATGTAATCAATCAAATTTATTTCAGAAAATGGTCCGTTTTTACATTGTAAATCTGCAAGGTTTACTTGGCAATAGATTCTTACAAATATTAAAATCCTCTTATTTTTTATCACCAAAGAGCCCAAGGACTTGTTAATAAATACTCATCGCCGCCTATTTGTGCACTCAGTTTTCTCAAATCATACAAAAGAAAAATAATAAAGGAGCATTGACAAGCACGCTGTCAACGCTCCTTTATTTAAATGGCTGATTTACCATCTGAAAACACCTGTCAAAGAATGCAACACTAAACAGAAAAATGTTCACAGATAGCGCGTTGTAAAAGGGAAGATGGGATAATCGCTGTTTGTTACTCAATGAATAAAGATAACAACTCTTCCAGACTGTCAATCATCTGATCCGCCTGGCTTTGATCGACATCAAAGGGCTGCTTCAGCGCAATCGTATAAATACCAGCTGCTTTGGCAGATTGAATGCCGATTGGCGAGTCCTCTACGGCTGCGATCTGCTCGCAGTCTAAATGGCTTTGTGCCAGTTGATAGATCTCCGGGTGGGGCTTGCTTTGAGTCAGCTCTTCCCCACTGATCACATAACAGAAATAAGACTGCAGTTGACACGCCGTCAACATCTCGTCAATCATCCGCCGTGGAGAAGAAGAAGCAAGAGCCATGGGGATGCCAGCGGCTGATAATTTTTTAAGAACCGGTTTTACTTCTTTTCTTAACGCTTGTTCAAAATCAATGGGATGCTGCTTTTGATAAGCGCGATAAGTTGTTTTCAGTTCTGCTCTCAAAGAAGGATTCTCTGGAACCAGCATCTGCCAAATCTCTGCTTCTGTCTTTCCCACATAATCATTGATCGCCCGGGATCCTGGTGACAGCTGTACTTCCGCAAAGAAATTCATTCTGCGCTTGAAATAGTAGACTTCACTATCGATCAGTACCCCATCCATATCAAAAATAATTCCTTTTTGCATACCTCTGCTCCTATCCTTCGATAATATCGTTCAGCAAGCGCACTTCCAAATCAGGGACTTGGATCGTATATTCTTTCTCGATATTACTGAATGCCAAATGAATCAACTCCATTTGTTTTTTATGTTCTTTTTTATAAGCCGCCAGATCTTCTTGTTCATCGACAGACTCTTTGCGTAAAATACGTTCGATCATACAACAACAGTGTAAATACAAGAGAAACAGTTGATTATTTGAAAATTTCTGCGTTCTTAGTTTCTCGATTTCACTGATGGCCGATTGGACCGACGTCAATACTTTATCGGCATCTAAGATCGTCAAGTTCTCAACGATCTTACTGAGGGAAAAATTAAAGATCAGATCTTCTTTTAGCGTCTCCTCTTCAATCTCAAAATTGCCATAAAGGCAATTGATAAAGGTCCCGATCGCCTCCCCATTGATCAAACAGTCTAACCCAATATAAGGAACATGGGGGATCTGCGGATTCTCTGTGCCAACGATCATTAATACATCATAGAGTTGAAAGGGAATCTCATAGTTTTTATTCTCAAATAATTTTTTATAATCGTAGGGAATGATCTCTAACTCTTCAGCTTTTTCTCCCAAGCAGCGAATCAAGATTTCTTGAATCTGTCGTGCACTGCCGATCCCTGTGTAACAGCAAGTGATGATGGCTTTTTTCTTCTTGACGACAGGAAGGACTAATTGCTTTTGAATCGTAAACTGTGCTTGGATTTTCTCATTAATCTCTGTCAAACTGTTCCCAGACAATACGGCCTGACCCACTTCCAATAATAAGGGGGTGTTCACATGGTCAATAATCAGTAATGGTCCTTTTAGCTGCTTTTTCAACGACTCGCCCAACTGATTGAGAGAACCCATATCGACTAACAAAATCAAGCCATGATCAGTGCGGTTCTCGCTGATATAGCGAAGGATCTGTGCTTCTATTTTACGCAATGAAATATCGATCGGCATATCATAGGCTTGAAAGACATTTTTCCCCAATATCCGATTGGCCACATTCGCCAAACTGCTAGCGGTCGAATATCCGTGAGCCAAGACGACACTCTTGACGCCAGTTTGAACCGTTGCACTATTCAAGCTATAAAAGAAGATCGTCATAAAATAGATATCCTCTTCTTCGACTGTCAAGTCTAGATTTTGGGACAAGTGGTACAAGATCTTTTTCGCGTAAAGGTACGGCGTCTCGGCAATATTTTTTAAAAATTCACGGAATGTCTCTTTCAATGCCACATTCTCTTTTCGATCATCAAAATAGGCATAATTGCCTTTGATATAGAGATAGTTTGCCAATGTGATCACGCGATTGCCGTCTTGCTCAAAGCCATAGCTGTCATGGAGAAAATCGATGGTTTGACGGATATGATACACCAATACCGAATAAATCGAGTGTTCCTCATCATAGGACTCTTGAAAAATAAACGCATCCATGATGCGGGTCACTTTCTTCGATAGCCGATTCATGTACTCTTTGAAGTTTTTGTTGTCATTGATGACTTCAGTAAATTCTAAAAACATCTCATCAAAAAATTGGATCAGCAGATCGTTGCTGTTCGTGCTTAAAAGATTTTTGTTCTGATCCGTAGGCGAATAGTGCCGATCGCTGGAATTTTTTCGAGGTTTTGTAAAATTTTCTTTGAATTTGCTGCTGTATTCGATCGGCATATCCAATAATTTGATTTGAACCGTGGGCTTCTGTTTCTGATGGACATAGGCATTGCCGCAGGCATATTTAATGATATTCTTGATATTGCCCACGTTGCCATCAAAATCGCTATTCATCAAAAAATCGATCAATTGATCAGAAACGGTCAGATTCCGATCTAAGATTTTGCTCTCATTCAGGAAAAATTCATCAATCAGCGCTAGCCTTTCTGATAAAGGGCGTTGCTGAAAGGTAGGCAATGTAACGATCACCGGCAACCTTCGCAGAAAAGTGGGCAAAAAAGTGGTGTAAATGTTCTCTGTCGTCGCAAAAATCAGCCGGACATTGGCTTTTCGACGGACACTATTGTCTCCCATCGGGGAATACTCCCCCGTGTCCATAAAGGTGAACAGTTTCTCCTGCCCTTCTTCTGATAACCGGTGGACTTCGTCTAAAAAGAGAATCCCGCCATCCGCTTTTTCAAGTAGACCGCTATGGTGCTCATTGGCACCCGTGAAAGCCCCTTTGGTATAGCCAAAGAGTGCAGCAGACAGCAATTCCGGATTATTAAAATACTGGGCACAATTATAGGCAATGTAGGGACTTTTCGGCTGCAAGACGTGTTCTTCCAATGCATAGGCATAGATTTTACTCGCCAAAAAGGTCTTTCCTGAACCGCTGGCACCTACTAACAGCAATGGCAATCCCTGATTTGGATAAAGTACCGCTGTTTTTATTTGATCAATGCTCTCTTTTAAACTTCCCGTCGCACCAATCACTTTTTGAAAAACGGACTCAGGAGCGTCCTTTTTTAGAAAATCAAGGGAGTCATACTCACTCTTAGAGAGGACATAGCCTTGATCTTCTAAGCCTTTTCTATGTAAAAATAAGACGGGATACGTTTTGACTTTGATCAATTCCCCTTGCCGCACGCCTTCATTCAGGTAGCTGCTGACTGTACTGCGATTCAGATTCATTGCATTGGCAATCTTATTTGCCGAGAAACAAGCCGCATCGATCTCTTCAATTTTTGAAGTCAACTTAAATAAATAATTGTTTAACGTCTTCATATTTGCCACTCCCTCATTGAATTTACGCTCTTTCCAAGATCCATTTATTTTACCTTATCTTGAGGCTTTGATCTGAGAAAAACCAAGCGATTTCTCCTAAAATAGCAGATCATTATCACAAGAATCCCGCTGCTAATTCTGACTGCAAAATTGTTTTCCGACAAATATCGATGCAAAGAACCGGTCCCATCAGCGACACAACAAGGAGATTTGTACCGACTCTCCGAATCAAAGAAAAATCGCAGGAGGGATGGTACTATTCCAACAAATCCTCTCGCGACACTGTCACGAGAGGCCTCCATCTTTGCGATTGTTGGGATCATGTCGTCGGTTGTTGACTTCAATCACCATTTTTTAGTAAGTTCTTTATTAGTAAGTTAGTTTCCACATGTAACGTCTTTTCGTCAATGGATGTTCTCTTGCTTCAGAAAGTTCTTCTGCATAGACTCTAAACACAGCGGTGATCACGAATGGGTTGAAGTAATCAAGCACTTCTTTGCTGATATGAGCCGACAAGCCATAGTCTAAAGCATCGACTACTTCTGTTTTCGTATCAAAGCGTTCCAAGAAGGTTAATGCCCGCGCATCGATCTCTCTGGTTTTTCCATCATTCATCAATAAGATAAACGGTACATCTTTGTCCACGATCTCGAAAGGACCATGGAAAAATTCGCCAGAATGGAATGTGCCTGAGTGGATCCATTGCATTTCCATCAACAAACAAATCGACGTGGAATAAGCCACTTCATGGGTCGCACCGCTACTCATCACATAAATGACTTGCTCATCTTTGAAGCGTTGAGCGAAAGCTTTTGCTTGCTTGCGGGCAGATTCGGCACTCTTTTGTGATAAATCATAGATAGTAGCAAAGCCTGCCATCATGGCATCATAGTGTTCATAGCCTTCAATTTGATGAAGCAATTCAACTGCCAATTCCAAACAGAAGCCGGTCTTCTCCAGTTTTGCGGCATAATTTTCTGCAAAGCGATGGTAGATAACATAATCTGCATCTTTTGTTAACGGTGAATCTACGCTTCGTGTTAAACTAATGACAGTGGCACCTTTTTCTTTCGCAACTGCATTTGCTTCAACGGTTTCAGGAGTCGTACCTCCTAAAGAAGCTGAAATAACGACAGTCGTTTCATCAAGGGAAGCAGGTGTCGCATGATTGAATTCGTTGGCTGTATAATGACTGATCCGTAATTGCTTCGCATTTTGGTCGAGAAAATACTTAGCTGGATATAGGTCTGCTTTAGAGGCGCCGCAGCCAACGAAGACAATCGATTTTACCTCTTTCTCTTTGACAATTTCTTGGACAATTTGTTTTGGATTCATTGAATGAATTCCTCCTTTAAATTTTTAACCATAAACCATAAATGGTTGGTTCACTTATGCAAGTATTCCTAAAAGACTCATCACGATCCCACCGATCAAACAGATTGCTAACATCCACCCTGTTTTCACTTTTTTCTGCAACAGCCAATACATCAAGAACGTGATGCCTAATGGCAGAATCTGAGGCATGACATTATCTAAGACATCCTGTAACACGAATGCTTCACTCATTTGAATCGGTGTCGTGATCCCGATCATACTGGCGATCATGGAGCCAATCACCATCAATCCTACAATGGAACAAATGTACATCACCTTGTCCATTAAGCCTTCTTGATAAAGTTTGGCTAAATACTTGTTTCCCATGGTGTAGCCGATCTTGCCCCCATAATAAGTCACAAAAAAGGATGGCAAGAAGGAAACGATCATGGCTAAGATTGGGCCCAAGATACTGCCTTGCTGGGCTAGGTTGATTCCTAGACCAAATGCCAATACGCGAATGGTTCCTTGAAAGAAGGAATCACCCACCCCTGATAAAGGTCCCATCAAAGAAGTCTTCACCGCACTAATAGATTCCGGATTGAAACTAACTGGATCTTCGTAATATTGTTCTTCCATCGATGAAGCTAATCCTAGAACAAAGGCACTTGTTTGCGGCGTACAGTTGTAGTACATCATGTGTCGTTCGTAAGCCTCTTTTTTTCTTTGCTCATCTTCAGGATTCTTATAGATGGCATCCAAAATCGGTGCGATACCATACATAAAGCCCATATTCATCTGTCTTTCATAGTTCCAAGACGCTTGAATCGCCCATGAGCGCCAGAAAAACTGACGATATTTCCATACATTTGGATCTTTCTTTTTCATGAATGAACCTCCTTATAAGTCATCTAATGGATCTGGGTCTTGCGGCTTGCCTGCTCGATTTCCTACTTGAACCATGACAAAAGCCACAATACAAGCAAAGGCCGCAACTCCAGTCACACTTAAACCAGAATAAGCCGTGATCAAGAACCCTAGAAATAGAAATGCGACCATTTTTTTCGTCAGCATCGTTTGCAGCAACAACGCAAACCCATAAGCTGGCAAGATCTTACTAGCCACCGTCAAGCCATCTGTCAGCCATTGCGGAATAGCCTCAACGACTTGTGTGACTAAGTTCGTGCCAAAATAAATGGCCATGAATATCGGAATGAAATACATCAGTGCGTATAAGCCCGTCCCATAGAAAATATGAATTCTTCGGGCTTGATTAAACTTCCCTTGCTCAATAAATTTGTCTGCCGCGTGTGTCAAATTCGATAAAATCGTTCGCATGAGAATCCCGAGCATTTGTCCTAAAACAGAGATTGGAATCGCAATCGTCAATGCAGCCTCTGCATTGGCATTTGATAAAATAGCAAAAGATGTCGCAATGATCGACGCCATATTCATGTCAGGTGGTGCTGCCGCTCCAATATTGACAAGTCCCAAAGACATCAATTCCAATGAGGCACCGACGATCAACCCTTTTTCCAAATCTCCTAACGCTAGACCAACTAATGTACTAACGATCAAAGGTCGCTCAAAGTTCAACCTTCCCAACAGCCGTGAATCCAAAATACAAAAAACACCAATTAAACCTAATACAATCGACCGAATGAGCATTTTTTTCCTCCTTTATAGCATTGTATTTAAATCCTCTTTCTTAGAGGTTGGTACCTGCTGCATATACTGCACGATCCCCAGATCTTTCATTTTGCGCGCATCTTCTGCTTCCGCCTCTGTCAAAAAAATGGCATTGCTGTATTGCTTTGAGCCGGCTTTTTTGATGATTCCGCCATAATTGATCTCTTTGACTTTAGGATATGCTTCAATAAATCGCCGCGTCTCATGGGTATTCCCAAAAATGATCATGATGTTTTCGGCGAGTTGTTCGATCTTAGGCATTTTAGCGATCAGTTGATCCGTTGCTAAAATCGTTAGCTTGATGCCCGCCGGTTTGGAAAGATTCAACGACATCTTCTTGAATTCATCATTGGCAGCTTCATCGTTTGCGACAATAATACGGTTGATATTAAAAAACTTACTCCATGAAAAAACAACCTGACCATGTAACAAGCGATGGTCGATCCGTACTAATTTGATCATAATTCATCCTCCTCTGCTGTTGCTTCGACTAGTAATTTCTTACAATTCACAATAGATCGCTGACTTTCCTGAATAATAGCTGCTAATTCTTCTTGCGAGACTCGGTTGACTTGTGTAGCAAGTGTGATCACCAATGGAAGATTCATTCCAGTGATCAGTTCCAAATCGGGGTGCTCTTGAACGACCCCCAGCAGGTCGTTGTTGACACTCCCTCCAAGAATATCTGTAAGAATATACGTGTCTGCCAAGTCTACTTTGGCTAATATATTCTGAATTTGCTCTGTCATCGGTTGATCTTCGTCTCGAAAAGCAGATAATGCATAAATGTTCGAATGATCTCCTATAATCATTGCAGCAGTCTGTTTTAATCCTTGAGATAACTCTCCATGGCTTGCTAGAATGATTGTTGCCATATCATTAACCCTCCTGTCTGTTTACACCTTTCTATAAGCAAAAGGCGTGCCAACTTTCTAAAGCGCTGTCATAGCAAGGATCCTGCCGGCTCTCAACACTGGAAAAAAGTGTGCTGAGAGAGTGTTGGGTGGGAGTGTTGGGCAAAAAAAGCTCTTGGAAACATTTCCAAGAGCTTGAAGTATTGTTAGTTATTTAAAATGCTGCTTTTTGTAGGGGTTGCCTAAACTAGCTTAATCAATGAGCATTGACGGTTGCCATCCAATTGAAAGCTTGTGCAGCTGGCAATTCCTTTCAACACGTTTCTATTACATATATCTCTACATATCTCTACTACGTATCTCTACTACATATCTCTACTACACATCTCTACTATATACCTACCATACGTCTCCACGACTCTTTAAAATTCACTCCTATTATCGGCTAACGATTCACCGATCGTGCCAGTCTTGCAGCCGTATGTCGTTTACCACGAATTGCGTTTGATAAGACGGTAATATTCTCAATTCCATATATCCCCATATTTGCATCACCAATATGCTGAATATCAACGCCTAAAATTTTATTTCTCAAGGCAATTTCACGAATGGTTTCTGGTTCGGCACTCTCTTGACTGGTGCCGATTGCGCTCATCACTAAGACATCTTGCGAATGCGCATCGTCTATCACCGCTTGCAGCAGTTCCTCATTCACACCGGGAACTGTGCCAATCGCCGGAACCAATAAAACATCTGCCCCAGCAGCAATCATTTGATGAACCACCGATTGATCGACTACTGGTTCACTTACACCGGCACCATGCATTTTCCCAGCAATGATCAATCCAGTAAAGGATTTTCTGGCTTCTTTGATTGCTTCAACAATCGCTTGATTACTCACCCCAACCCCGGGATTGCCTGTCAGACAAATGAAATCAAAGCCTAGCTGATTGGCTTTTTGGAAGGTTTCTTTTGTGGCTTGTCGTCCTGAGGCAATCGTTATCCGATCTTCAGCCATTTGAGCAGTCAGATCCACTGGCTCTAGGTTCACGCCAATCGGCAATCCAACGAGTCTTTTCAACTCGCGAATAATCTCGGATTTATCTGTTGACGTCACCTGACTCAATGAATTTTCGCCATACATTCCTAGAATAACTGGATTTTCTGTATCAAAACCGTTTAATAAAATTAAATCAGCCCCATAGGCACGAGAAAACTCACTGTAGGTAATATTTGCTTCTAAAGGAGGATGCAGCACCACATTTTCAGACAAGACCACCCGACCTTCACTGGCTTTGATGCTTTGCTTCAGTTCCTCCCTAGACATTTTTGCAATTTCACTAGCGGTTGCACTAATCAATCGTTTCATCTTTTTTGCTCCTCTCTCTTTATTCACTTCTATTCTACGTCTCGTTGCGCCTTATCTACCAGTAAAAAGAATGGTAAGTAGCACAAGATATCCACGCCGATGATAATCAATTGCCAGATCACCCCAGAAATATGTCCCGTCGCTAAAAAGCCGCTGATTAATGGGGGTGTTGTCCAAGGGACTGCCACACCAATCGTCTTGTGCAATAGGCCGGCATTCGTTGCGGTATATGCAATAACTACATTAATAACTGGCGTCAATAGAAATGGTATCAACAGATTCATATTTAACATGACTGGCAGGCCAAACATCACTGGCTCACTGATATTAAATAGATTTGGCACCGAAGCAATCGGTTTAAGAGCTTTTGACTGAGCACTTTTACCGAAGAACAACAAGGCAATCACTAACCCAAGGACTGCTCCACCACCGCCAATATAAGCAAACATATCGAAAAATTGAGAAGTCAAAATCTGCGGCAATTCCTGTCCACTCTGAAAAGCCAGCCGATTCGCATCTGTATTCGCCAAAAAGATTGGTCCCGTCACTGAACCGACAATATTGCCTCCGTGAATCCCCATAAACCAGAAAAGACTATTTAAGAAGACCGTCAACATGGCACCGGCTAATGTTCCGCCAATAAACCCCAACGGTCCGGCTAAGCTGGTGGCCAAGAGCATATGGGCATTTTCAAAAGCAGATAAATCGATTATAAACGCCAATAAAAATGCCAACAGTAAAATGACCGTTCCAGGAATCAACGCCGCAAAGCTCCGACTGACTGCTGGCGGTACGCTTTCAGGCATCTTGATAACAATATTGCGTCGAATAAACCATTGAAAAATCCAAGCAGTTATTAATCCCACAACGATCGCAATGAAAATCCCTCGACTGCCTAAATACGTCACTGGAATTCCTTGCCCTTCCTCACTGAGAATATTGGGTGTTAAGATCAACCAGGCGGATACAGCTAATACACCAGCACTGGTCCCGTCTACCTGATACTGGTTCGCCATTCCGCGGCCAATCCCAAAAGCAGCAATCAAACCCATGATCCCAAAAGAAGAATTTACCACATGGTTCATCATCTGCAACAATCGTCCATCTGCCAGCTTACCTATCCCCTCTGTCCATCCGGAAATCGGGAAACTACTGATAATCAAAAACACACTACCAATAATAATCAGAGGCATCGCCAACGCAATACCATCTCTGATAGCAATCAAGCCTTTAATATTTCCCACTCTGACCGCAATAGGTAAAAGAAATCTTTCCATCCACTGTTCAATTTTTTTCATCTTTCCCCTCCATTTTCTCTTTCATTATGGCTTGTCTTCGTCCAAGAAACAGCCTGTTATCACCTACCGTGCAAGAAAAAACGAATAGAAACCAAGGCTTGCCATCTTCTGAGCCTAGGATAGAAGTGCTGCACGCCAAACTACTGATCATTTCCTGCATTTCTCGTTCAGCTATGACTGCCTATTTTGGGAAACAGATTTTAGTAGGCTTCTTGCTTGTTGATCTATTGGACCCATCCTGCGCATGAATGCATCCAACAAAAAAAGGCATCGGACAAGACTGTCCAATGCCTTTGACATAGCAAAATAAGCGTCGGGCATCCTGTGAAAATTTCCCACAAAATACCTGCTACCACTAGAAATCCAGCAGATTTTTGGGTACAATAAACACGTTGATGCCGATGGCGTTCAACTATGGCAACTTGATTGGTCATCTGTCTTAAAGTTGTGACTGATCAGGGCCTTATCCCTCTGTTCCCGCAGAGTGATAAGGTGCCTATTTTTTTGGTTCCTATTCGGTTATTAGTGTAGCGAATCTTGAAAGGGTTTGCAAGCTAACATCTGAGAAAAAATGAATAAAAATTTCAGAATATGGACGTCTTTCTATGTGGAATGAAAAGCGTGCTATTCTTTTAGCAAAAACAAACGGAGATAGAGGTATTGCTGCTCCTCTTGTAGGAACATAGATAACAGGGAAGGTTATTGTTTCTTGTGTTGCAGTGTTTTCTTTCTAACAAAGCGATTCAAGTAAAATTATAGAAGATGGATGTTAAGTGTCCGCGCCCGATTTCTACCGACACCCCTCCTCAAAAAGAGACCAAGAATCCTTCCGATTCTGGTCTCTTTTATCAGACTATTACTCATAACTCCCGGTATTTCTTCTTGGAATCCTTGCTTTGTTCCACCGGATATTTCACCGCATTTTTCTGCAGTTTCTCTTTGATGATCTCATCAACATCTAGCTTTAGATTATCCGCCAGCATATAACTGTAGATCAACACGTCGGCAATTTCTTCTTTGAGGTGTTCAAAATCTTTCAGCGCCTCTTCCGAAGATTTCCATTGAAAGATCTCCAGCAATTCTGCGGCTTCGATTGAAATCGAAAGCGCCAAATCTTTCTCATTGTGAAATTGACGCCAATTCCGTTCATCACGAAATTTATTGATTAATTCCATGGAGGTTTCTTTGTGAATCATAGTTTCTCCTTTTGCTCTAATGAATAGCTACCTTGCTCTTTTGAGATAGCGTGTCGGATAGATTAATTAGCTAATAACGTTTTTATCTTCACAGCTTCATTTTCTATCCAGTATTTTCTCGAAGCTTAAAAAATAGTTGGCATTACAGAATTAGTTTGAAATATCACCGTAGCTTTCTGATAAATATGAGTAAATCTATTCTTTTAGATTTCTGTTTAAAAGTAATTACTTCTATCCTTGATATTTATGATACTTCCATGATTGTTTAATCAAGCTAGCAATATACTCAATTTCTTGATTATTTCTCATGATGACCTCATAGTCCCCTTTTCCCCAATGACCAATTTTACTCACATCTCTTGCTAAATTTCGTGAATCATTTAATTCACCTGATTTCAAGTTAATCCAAATCTTGAGAGAGCTTTTTTGAATTTGAATATCAACAATATTTCGCTTTAACTTGAATGAATTGTAATGCTTAACCGCTTTTACTTTAATATCATTATCCCAAGTTAATATAATATCTTTTAATTCTTTATAGAGATCTTGAATTTCTTCTGAGCCTTTCAACATATGCTCTTTCTCTGTATAAAGCCTAATTTCTTTTGACAATCCACGTTCTAATGCTTCATCATCACTTTGTTTAGACGAATTTATATTGCTTGTTTTTGTTAATGATTCAATAGTAACAAGATCATTCTTATATTTTTTAGCAATTACTAAATCTATTGGTAGCTTGGGGTTATTAATTGCTCCATATTGATACTCTGTATATTCATTTGCCACAAAAATAATACGAGTCTGTGACCAATCAATATCAACAATTTTTTTTAACTGATTTGGATAATACTCATTGTACTTTAAAACAAAATCGCCCTTATGAGCCAACAAAGTATTAAGATAGGCATACCCTTGATCAATTACACTGTATCGTTTTCCTTTTTTATATTCAATTATTACAAAACTTTTAGTATCAGAATCATAAGCTACCGTATCTAACCGAAAATTACCTACAGTAAATTCTGAAGCAACAAAGTCCAAATTAAATAATGTTTCTAAGTTTTCCTCAATGAGTTCTTGCAATTGCCTTTCTTTAGCAAAAACTTCTTCTTTAATTTCTTTCATTTTCAGGTTGCTCAATTGATAAAGCGCCAAATAACTCAACCACCTTTTCAGAAGAATAAAAACCAGCTACTTCAATTACTTTCCCTTCATTCTTTACCTACCTTAGTTCATTTTCTAGAGGGATCAAGGTTTCATCCAACACAGTTCTCCATGCTCGCTTCATTTGTTGCGGGTATTGGAATGGCTTCGCGGTTGGATGTTTTTCTTTGTAGGCCTCAAAATCTTTACTTTGGATAATCCCTTTCATATTCGGAATAGGATCTTCTCCAACAACATATTGAATACTTGAATAGTGAAGTTCATTTGCAGAAACATTCCATTCATTTGAGAACGTATGAATCATTTGATCTCTTGCTTGCACAAAGAAGCGTCGTTTGATGGCAAAAATATCTTCTTTCACATCAAGCTCTCCGGAATCTATGGCATTCAAGATTTGTCGATACACTTCTTTGACGCACTCAGTTTTGTTTAATTTCTTCAAAGCTTTCTCAATTTCTTCACGTACATCTGAACTATTGGCTGCATAAGTACCTAATAATTGATCAATATATGAGGAGTCAATGTCATACAGTCGGATTGAATTGTCGCTATAAAACTCAATAGCTGAAAAATTCATACCTCCTTCTTCCTCTTGCTCATCTACCAAAGAACCCTTGATTGTTTCATAAAAGCCAACTTGTTCTTCTAAGATAGAAACCTGTTCTTTTAAAACATCTGATTGTTCCATCTCTTCATTGTAATTGTCATACGTAACCAATGCTTCATAAGCCTTATTCAACTCTTGAAAAGCTTTCACATAATCTACTCGGGTTTCTATCGGAGTATTCTCAGTTGTTCCAGGTATTACAGTAAATGTTTGTAATTGCTTATATGCCTTTTCAAAGCGTGCTTTTGATTCTTCATAGGTTGGATAAATCAACCCGGATTCTTCTTGTGCTTCTGAATATAGCTTTGTAGCTTCTGTCACATTATATTCCATTGTCGCTGGTTTTCTAAATGTAACGACTAAGCCTTTGCTCTTTTCAGGATATGTGCGATTGGTTCGTGAGAAGGCTTGAATCAATCCTGCATATTCTAGATTTCGATCGACAAACAATGTTTGGATCGTAGGGGCATCAAACCCTGTTAAAAGCCGATCAACGACAATCACTAAATCAATTTGCTTACCGAATTGCTTAAATTCCGCTCGTTTCCGTGCTAAACGATTATTGATATCTCCGTTATAGCGTTCAATTTCTGCGATTGTCCACGCTGTCTGGTAATACTCATTGTATTCTGAAATAATCTGCTGCATTTCATCTTGCTTTTCTTTGGCACTTGCTGCATTCTCATCCAGAGAGTATGTAATGGCAATTCGCGGAAAATCCGGATCCTCCATCGTTCTTCCTTCACGAATCGGTTGATCAGGGAATTCTTTTTGAAGCCAATCTGATTCTTTCGTCATTTCTTTGATCGCTTGATAGTATCTCTTTGCCATATCAATGGAGCTTGTTGTCAAAATAGCAGATTTTGTTGGTCGTCCATTTCTAAAATCGAATTTTGTATAGGCATTATTAGGACGAAAGATTTTATGGATCACTTTCTGAATATGCTCCTCTGATTCATAAACAATCGGCTCAATGTAACTCTCCTTTTTCATTTGATCCATATTATCCACAACCAAATTGATTTGTTCTGGAGAGTATTTGGCATATTTTTCAACTTCAAGTAATTTCTGGTGAATGCGATTATCTAGAGAGGTTGGTTCAATGGTATTTTCATGCTCTACTTGAAAGCCCAATACTGAACCATCTTCTAAGGCATTTTTGATTGTATAGGTGTGTAAAACATCTCCATACTGATCTCGAGTATTACGAGCCAATTGTCCTTGTGCCTGCTTCTTATTCACTTCAAAAATTGGCGTTCCTGTAAAGCCGAACCAAGTAGAGTTTGGGAAGAACTGCTTGATTTCCTCCATATTTTCAGCACTTAAAGCGCGGTGGCATTCATCCACGACAAAAACAATATGTTGACCGATCAGCTTTTCAAATCGCTTGGTTCCATTTTTGGCTTCTTGTTTTTTGGCATATTTCAAAGCTGCATCTAGCTTTTGACGGGTGGTAATAATGATTACATTGGCATTTGCATCAGCCAAAAGTGTTTTGCCTAGCTCTTTTGCATTGCCAGTTCCGACAATTAAACTATTGGCTTTCGCATCCCCAGAAGATATTCCTGTATTAAATTCTGAGGCAAATTTTGTAAATTCATTGGTGGTTTGATTATCTAAGTCCTTGCGATCCACCAGCATAATCGTACGATCAATACCAGACTTGCGCGCTAAAAGTTTAGTTGCAACAAAACTTGTCAACGTTTTTCCTGAACCAGTTGCATGCCAAACATAGCCGGATTGATGCTTATTGGCCGCCACAAATAATGCCTCTATCGCATGTACCTGATAGGGATGTAAGACCATTAAGGTTTTATTGTCTTGATCTTCGCTCACAATCGTGTAGTTAGCGATAAGCCGATGCGCATCTGGGATATTCAACACTTGCTTACAAAATTCATAAAGATTATCTACTTTTTTGTTGTCTCTTGTCCGCCAACTAAACAAAAATTTCCGATGCATGTCTTTGGGCATCGCATTGGCAAAATAGCGTGTCGTTTGCTCGTTCGAGACAACAAACAATTGAAGCGTTGAAAAGATGTTATTACGAAAGACGCCTTCTTCAGCATATTTTTTTATTTGGTTAAAGGCTTGAAAAACACCGTCTTTTGCAGTGACCTGCTTTAATTCAATTTGAACAATTGGCAAGCCACTGATCAATAATGTTACATCAAAACGGCGGTCGCGTGCGTCCGCACTACTGCCTTGTTTGGCAATTTGATTCACAACTTCATACGTCGACAAGCCCCCACCTACGTCTTGGTTAGAATAAAGAATCAGCGAGATTGATCCTAAAGAAGCATCTTCACGATCAATCTTGATTCGAGCAATGCCATTTTCTCCCTTTAACCATTTCGCTGCATCAAAAGGCGTTTGAGTTTTCAATAGTAATTCTGTTTTAATGGTTTCAAATTCTTTATCAGTTAAAGGATGTTCACCAATTTCTGAAAGATTATTATGGGTAATTTTCTCACGGAGATTTTGCCATAAATCAGCTTCTGTCTTTAACTCTGACCGGTACACCCATTGATTGTGTCCTTCGCCTAATATATGAATCAGGTGACTTTCTACTTCGGCTTCGTCACGATGATTTATTTTCATTCCCACACCTCCTTAGACAAATAATTTTTGCAGAAACCCTTTTTTGGTTTCTTTTAGCAAATCTAGCTCGCGCTGATGAAGGGTGATCGTGTCGTCGAGTTGTTTAAAGAAGTTACCGATTTTTTGTTGTTCTTCATATTTTTTTGGAATAGTCACTTTTTTCTCTAATAAATCTGACTTAGTCATTCCTTTAATAGATGTTCCTTGTATATTCTTAAGCTCTTTTTGAAGCATAGAATATAAAGAGAAGATTCCAAAATATGAATCTATTTGTAACTCTGAAAGTGATAAAAAATCTTGGCTAGTAGCATACTCAAAAGGCATTAATGCTAATTTACCAACCCCCACTCGTGTAACTATCGCAATTGAGTTAGGAGGAATAATTTTTGCTGCAGATTTTTTAACAGCTTCATTCGTAATTTTCTTTTTAGGAGAAACATTAAATAATCTGTTAATTTCTAAATCGCTACTTTGAATCCATGGAATGTTACCGTTCCAAAATTCTTTTGTATTAGTTTTAGGGGTACCACCACCATAAGTAACTTTTGAAATTTCAAAAACCTTACGCTGTTCCCATTCTTCAGTAAATCCCGGGAAACGAATTTCTGGAACTTTTTCTCCTTCTTTGGGAAACATTTTTTGTAAAAATCCTTTTTTGGTTTCTTTTAGTAGCTCTAGCTCGCGCTGATGAAGAGCGATAGTATCGTCTAGTTGTTTGAAGAAAGTGCCGATTTTTTGTTGCTCATCTCCATCTCTAGGAAACATTATCTTTAAATTTTTTAATTCACTTGCTTTCACTAGTGGTTGACCTGTTCCAAAGGACAACCGCTTTAAATCAAAATTAGTTAGAATATAATAAACAAAATCTAAATTCAGAGATTGAATATAAACCGTATTATCGCTAATTTTAGCATCACCAGAGTATTTATATAAAGTTCCAGCATTGGCCCCAACACGAGCAGTTAGGATGAAATCTCCACTATAGTCAAATTCTCTATCATAAGAAATTACCGAAGTAGAACCTAGCACTGCATATGGATTGTCACTAGATTTTTCAATTCCAGAAATAAATGAACTTCTACCGGTTCCAACATCATGTACTTCATCTCCCAACTTACGCTGTTCCCATTCTTCAGTGAATCCTGGGAAGCGAATTTCTGGTTTATTCTTATTCATCATGTTTAAACACCTCTAACGCACCTTGAAGCCATTCTTTATTTTCATCATTTGTCTCAAAAGCAGCGATGGTAGAAAATAACTCTTTTTCTAATGCGTGCTTTTCTTGGCGAATCTGTTTGACTTCATTCCCTACATTCTTCATATCAATACTTTCTTCTTCTTCAAATGTATCAACATAGCGAGGAATGTTTAAGTTAAAATCATTTTCTTTTATTTCATCAAAACTGGCTAAATAAGCATATTTATCTTCAGTTGCTCTGTTTTTGTAAGTCGAAACAATTTTCTCTACGTTCTCGACTGATAATTTATTTTGATTTTTTCCTTTAATAAATTCATTGCTAGCATCAATAAATAAGACATCCCGTGTTTCACGATTCTTTTTCAAAATAATCACTGTTGTTGGAATCGATGTGCCAAAGAAAAGATTTGCTGGCATGCCAATGACTGCATAGATGCTACCATCTTCGAGTAATTTCTTTCGAATAACCCCTTCAGCTGCACCACGAAACAGCACACCATGAGGCAAGACAATTGCCATCGTTCCAGAATCTTTTAAATGATAAAAACCATGAAGAAGAAAAGCAAAGTCAGCTTTAGATTTTGGCGCTAGTTTTCCATATCGGTTAAATCGGGAATCATCTAAAAAGGTCGCATCTGCAGACCATTTCGCTGAATATGGAGGATTCATCACTACTGAATCAAATAAATAGGGCTCATCAGTAGGCCAATCTTTATTAAGCGTATCGCCGTTTCTCAAATTCATATCTTCTGCGTCTACACCATGAAGAATTAGGTTCATTTTTGCTAAATTAAAAGTTGTGGTATTCATTTCCTGACCGTGATACTTGACATTCTCAGGATATTTCAAATAATTCCGTACATTCAGCATTAAAGAGCCTGATCCCATTGTCGGATCGAAAACGCTGAATAATTTTTTTTCTTCTTGATCAATAGTTACAATTTGCGCCATCATTTCAGAAACCTTTTTTGGTGTGTAGAACTCACCAGCTTTCTTTCCCGCTTCGGAAGCAAATTGGCTGATCAAAAATTCATAAGCATCTCCAATCACATCGCCGTCATGTCCCAATACATCAATATCATTCAGTTTCTTTAATACTTCAGTTATTGTGACATTTCGTTGCTGGTCATCCGAACCAAGTTTTTTTGATTGTAAATCGACATCATCAAACAACCCATTAAATTGCTCAAATTTTGATGACAGCTCGGTAAACCCTTTGTTCAAATCATTTAACTGAAAGATATTTTGTTTTGCTTGATCAGCTAAGACATTAAACAAGCGATTGGGTTCGATTTCATAACCTAAAGTATCCACAATCGTTGCTAACAAATCTTCTCTTGAATCTTCATCTGCCAGTAACTCTTGATACAATTTCGTCTGCTTCTCGACTTCATCATATTCTTCTAAGGATTCATCTGCTAATAGAACAACTTGTTGCAATAATTTATCTGAAAGATATTTGTAAAAAATCAAGCCTAAAAGATAGTTTTTATATTCTGATGCATCCATTTTGCTGCGAAGATTGTCCGCTGCACTAAATAGTCGCTGATTCAATTCTTGTCCCACTACATGCACACTCCTATATTTCGTTCTTTTCCTAATTTTATCACTATAAAACACAAAAAGAAGAAGTTTTGGGTAATTTCTTCTTTTTATGCTTTCTTTGATTTTTATTCATTATGTTATCAAAAATGTCTTCTCTATCCCTATCAAGTAACCCTCCAGCGATAGAAATTTAGCATAGAGATACATCCCTATTATAAGAAACATACGTTCGATAAGCAAACAGATAATGAAGGAATATTTGCTGACTCAATTGGGAAAATGTCGCTTTCCCTCAATACCTCACCCGATCCGTATCCGAAGGCCATTGATCATAGACCATTTCCCAATGATTATCCTGATAGAGTTCATACTTCTCGAAGACGAAGGGTAAGCCTTTGGCATGGGCAATGTCGTCGCTGTCCATGACTTGAAAGTGCAAATGAGGCGAGGTGGAGTTGCCAGAGTGACCGACGTTTCCTAGAAACTCGCCTTTTTGCAACTGTTGACCGACAGCTACAGCGATGGAGTTGGTCTGCAAATGAACGAAAGCGAGATAGACTTGTGGGGCGTGTTTCACGATTAAATAGTTGCCAGCGATTTGGCTAAAATCGTCTTGATATTCATTAAAGGTGCGGGCATTTTTGATTGCGAGAGCGCCGTCGGATAACCAATGAACGGTTTGCCGTTCCGGAATACCGTCAACCACAGCAATGACTTCACCATCACATGGGGCGTAGATTGGTTGATCCCAACAGTAACAGTTCGCTAATGGTACACCGGATAGGAAATATCTGGCAAAAGAGGTATCATAAAACGGCTTATGGGGCTTATTCCAATTGACTTGGACAAAATCAAAGGCATACCTCATTCCCATACGATTGGTTCCATGACTGGGGACGCGTTTGACAGGGGTCGTGGGGGCTTGCCACTCTCCCCTTAAGGGAAACTCGATGCGGATGGGGCTTTTGAATGGATCCATGGTTTTTCCTCCAATTCTACAGATGGTTCCTCTCGGTGCATTTTTTTCAACAGTGTTCAATGGCTGGCGGGAGGGCTTTCTAGCGTTGTAGAGAGTTTCTGTAATTGCTTGATCTTGGCTGTTAATCCGAGGGCGTTTTCTTTGGCTTTTTCTAAGGATGCAATCAAACGGTCACAGACAGAAATGATGTCTTCGTCGGGATCGGGTTGGTTTAGAACAGACTTAATGTCTGGTTCCTGCGATTGATCCAGAGAATTGAGTAATCGCAAGATGGCTTCTAATGAATAGTTGGCAGAGCGTAGAATCCGAATGATTTTCAAGCGGTTCAAGTCGTCCATTTCATAAATACGGTACCCATTCCGACTGCGCTTTAAGGTAAGAAGTCCGTTTAATTCCCAATTTCGCAGCGCATCGGTGGTGACACCTAAGTAATCTGCTGCTTCTCTTCGCTTGAAGGAAAGCTTACTGTCTGCGGACTCTCCTTTCAGCAAATGTTCCACGATGTGGATGGCTTCTTCGGCTTGCGCGATTTCTTGATCGACCGCGACGATATACTGATCCAACAAGGTTTGTGCGTGATCAAAGTCGTAATTTGCTAATGCTTTGATCATCTCTCGCATCCGCTCTCGCAGCCCAGACTGAAGAACTTCAATCTGGAAAGCGATGCGCGCTGTTTTGATCAATTCTAGATGGTAGTCAGTGTAGATCCGATAGCCATTCTGCTTGCGCAGCGGCGTGGGGATCAATGCCCATTCTTCATAGCGGCGAATGGTATTTGGGTGAAAGCCAACGATTTTGGCAACTTCGGAAGTGCTATAGGTCTTCATTCTCCCCCTCCTAGCTTGTTACTAACAATGTTAGTTCATGCAGCGCCCGAGAGCAACTAGTATAAAGCAAGTTGCTCTTTTTTGTTAGCTGATGCGCGTGGACATCCGGCAAGATCACTTTGTCAAATTCCAATCCTTTCGCAAATTGAGGCGTGGTAAGGATTACTCCTTCTGCCATTGCTTTTGTCTCTTTTGTCAGGCAAGTCAAGGGGACCTCAACAAGCTGCTGTTTGATCGCAGTCATTGCGGCTTCGGTCTGACAGATAATGCCACAGGTTCGATACGACGATTGTTGAAAAGAAGCAATCTGCTGCCGAAGTTCCATCCATTTGTCTTGCTCTTTTGTTAGGTGGATCTCTGCCACTGCTTTTCCGTGACGTTCCACCGGCTGGAGATCCTGATTGGTGGTAAAGCGTTTGGCATAGGACATGATTTCATAGCTGGATCGGTAACTCCTATTGAAGGTAATCACGCGGCTGTCGGGAATGATTGTTTGTATTTGGGTCAAAAAATCCGGATCCTCACTGAGTAGATTTTGGCTAACATCTCCGCAGATCGTTTTTTGACAGGGAAACAATTGATCCAGTAAATAAAATTGGAGCAGAGAATAATCTTGCATTTCATCAATGACAAGATGCTTGATTTGGTGATTGATCGGCAGTCCTACGATCTTCCATTTAAAAAAAAGATACGGGAAGGCATCGGAATAGGCAAGCGTATTTTCTTCTCTGATCAACACTTCTTTTTGCGTGGCTAGGAATTTTTCATATTCCCTCAATGGCTGGGTGATTCCAGTTCGCTTCTTTAATTCACGGGCAATCCATGCCGCAGATTTATTTTGATCGCCAGGCAACTCTTTGGACAAGCGTTGTGCCAATTCTTTTATTTGCTGCCAAAGGGCTGCGGTTGGAAGGTTGATAAACGCTGCTTGGATTTGCTGTTTTGTAAGACGGATGTCCGGCTCGATCACTATGTCTTCACGGAACAGCTTCTTTGGGATCGTTTCGAGGTACTCACCCATGGCCCCAAAGAAGAATGCAGACCGTTTATGGAGATAGGACTGGGCTTTTTTCGATTGAGGCTTGCTGAGGATTGCTGCGATTTCCCCTTGACGATCACCAATCACCAGTGATTCACCCATCAATGGCTGCATCAACTGTGTGATATCTGATTGAAAGAGATCATCCTCGCCTAATTCAGGCAACACAGTGGAAATGTAATCAGAGAAGACCTCATTGGGAGATAAAATCAACACCTCCGATGCGGCGAGTTCTGCCCTTTTTTGATAAAGCAGGTAGGCGATCCGATGCAATGCGATGGAAGTTTTTCCAGAACCGGCAACCCCTTGAATCAGTAAATTTTTTGTTTTGGAATCTCTGATCGCTTCATTTTGCTCCTTTTGGATCGTGTGAATGATGGTTTTCATCTCTTTGGTCGTGTGCTTACTCAGTTCATTGATCAAAAAGTCGTCGTTCAAGGCGTCGTTGCTGTCTACCAAGAAACGGATTGTGCCATTCTTGATGTCAAATTGTCGCTTCAATTGCAAGCTGCCGGTAAATTTCTTTCCCATCGACTCATAATAAGCGCTCCCTAAAGGAAAATCATAATACAAAGAAGAGATCGGTGCGCGCCAATCATAGACCAGTTGCTGCCCGTAATTGTCGACAAACCCATATCTGCCAATATAAAATTTCTCGGCTTCCTCTTCCCCGTCAAATTGAAAGTCGATCCGAGAAAAATAAGGTGTTTCTTGCAGATACGACAATTTTGCGATGCGATTGGTCTCAAAGGTATTCCGTTTATCGATAAACGATAAGTTCTGCTGATGGTTATAGACTTCGTATTTGTCTAATTCGTTTTTATAATCCACCGTATATTTTTTGATTTCTTTGTAGGCTTGTTCATTGGTATCCACCGTTGTTTCAAGTTCTTGGATTTGCGCGGTGATCTTTTTAGTCACGTCTGTTAAGTAGCTGTTTTCATTGGTCATCGTCATCTCTTAAACCACCTTTCTTTCAGGAGTTTAGCAAGAAACTATACATTGGTGGTATAGTGTAGGGTTTGGTATCGCAAAGAAAAAGGATGCAGCGATCAAAATCTGCATCCTTTTTCTGCTTGGTCCACTTATTTGAACTGCTTTTACTCCCAACGGAAATATCTGATCGCAACAAATAGACCGATCAATGTAATGACCACTAAAAGTGTTATCGTGAAAAAGATTCCTGTTTCTTCATGGAATGTGACTGCCTTCAGCAATTTGATTCCTTGAGTCAGTGGCATGACATCGGCAACCTTCTGTAAGCCGGTTGGCAAGATTTCATATGGAACGGTTGCTCCTGAAAGAAAAAACATCGGAAAGAAAATCGCTGAATTGATCGCACCAGTGGCTTTTTCGCTAGGAGACAAGCTGGCGACGATCAACCCGATGGCATGGATCGAAACCATCACCAACAAATAGGCAGAAATAAATTGCCCCCAATGACCGACATAGGAAAATTGGAAAAACGTGATCAAAACGCCTAATATCAACAGCATGGAAACAATACTGATCGTAAAACAAAACAACAGATGGGCGAAAAGTAACTGTGCCGGGCTGATCGGTGTTACTTGATATCGCTTTAAGATCTTGCGTTCCCGATAAGAAGACAATGCTAGCGGAAGCCCCATCACACCAGCTGAACAAATCCCGACGGTTGAGACAGCGACAAAGTTCGTATTCAAGGAGTGATTGTCCGGATCCATAAATGCCATCAGACAAATGATCCCGACTGGAACAAAAATCCCAAAGATCACTGAAGACATCTCTCTCATAGAAAGTTTTGCTTCTGATTGATACAACAACCAAAATGTTTTCATTCCTACACTTCCTCCCCAGCAAGCGTCAAGAAAGCCTCTTCGAGATTCCTCTTATTCACTTTTGCTAGAATATCAGCTACCGTCCCGCTAGCAACTTCTTTGCCTTTGTTTAACACTAGAATCCGATCACACAGCGTTTCCACTTCATCCATGTAATGAGAGGTCAGAAAGATAGTGACCCCCTTGTCTTTTAAAGCGAGCAAGTATCGCCAAACCTCGCGCCGGGCCTGGGGGTCCAGTCCGGTTGTCAATTCATCCAAAAAAATGATTTGCGGATTCCCCATGATAGCCAAAAGGATACATAGCTTCTGTTTCTCGCCCCCCGATAATATTCCGAGAAATGAATTCAATTTAGAGACAAGGCCAAATTCATGGAGCGCCTGCTTCCAGTTTAGCGGGTTTTCGTACAACGAATGGGTGATCTCGCAAATCTCTCTTACCTTCAATTGATTTTGAAAGGCAGATTCTTGGAATTGGACCCCCACATACTGAAACAGTCGTTTCCGTTCAGCCTTAGGATCTCTTCCCAAAAGCGAGATCCTTGCTGAATCACATTTTTGCGTGCCCAAAATACAATCGATCGTCGTGGATTTCCCTGCCCCGTTATGTCCTAACAAACCAAAGATGGTGCCCTTTTCGACTGTGAAACTAAGATCATCAATCACTCGTTTCTTCCCAAATGTTTTGCTCAATCCATGAACCTGTATCGCTGCTTGTTTGTTCATACATTCCCTCCCATCTGATCTGGACTCAGTTTAGCCGAAAATCAAACAATGATGGGATAGTGGAGGGAATAGAAATTTTTTCTAAACAAGTTTGCAAATTCCTAAACATGTTCAGAACAAAGGGAAAACACTTACATTTCAAAAGAGATTCTTTATACTAGGTTTTGAAGAAACAGTGGCCACATCGTTCTTCTATTCAAAAATAGCCTTCAGTGCTGCACTTAGCAAAAGCTCAAATTGGTTCAGTGTTGTGCCAAAGAAAAGATTCGGTTGGTAATCGGAGATTCTTTTGGGAGTATATGTTTCTGTGCTAATGGTCAGTGTGGCTAGGCTGCCGATTTTTGAATTTTTTTGACCAACAAAAGCAATCACATCGATATGGTGGTCGTTAGCCATTTTCGCTAGCTCAGCTAACCGAACTGTATCCCCAGAATTAGAAATAATAACGAGCAGAATGTCTTGCTGCACTTGCTGTCTAAGAAATTCCAGATGACTATTGGCAGTCGCACGAAAGCCATATAAATTAAGAGATTCCGAAAAATAATTGGCGAGATTCTGAGAGAAACCGGAGCCAAGGATCATGATGCGCTTGTCGCGATACTCAGAGAGTAAATCGATAAATGCCGCCTTTTCCTCATCGGAGAAAGTGCTTGGCATCGCAATATCCGATTGGCTGTTACCTAGTGCAAAAACCAACTCGCTATAACCGGAATAGCCAATTTTCTTGGCCATATTGATGATTGTTGCTGTAGAGACATAGGATGCTTTAGCCACATCGCGAATCCCGATAGTTTTTACTGACTGCCGATTTTTTTTCATAAACCGCAAGACTTCTGCTTCTGAATCATTCAGTTGGTATTTATCTATAAGCATTTCAACATCCATAAGATCCACCTCAAATTTTATCAATTAGGAGTATTATATCATGACAGAAACGAAATTTATTCAAGATCCCTGGGCAAAAATGACGACCCGCAACGGTTTACGCGGAGATGAAGTTATCTCGGCATTGCAAAAATCGATCCGTCGAGGCAAAGAAAAAGAGGCATGTGAATTTGCCTATGAAATGTATATCACCTCGCCGCAATTTGAAGAAAAACTCTGGAGAAGATTACTAGCGATCAGTGTTGAAGATGTAGGTATGGGAAATCCAATGGCTGCCATTATGATCAATAACTTAAACACGATGCGCAAGGAATTCCAATACAACGAATCCGATCGGGCAATGTATTTCTTCCATGCGATTCGTTACTTATGTCAGTCGGAAAAAGACCGCTCATCAGACTTACTCAAGAATATTGTGATCAAGAGTTTCGCGATGGGCTATGTTCCAGAAATTCCTGATATTGCCTTGGATAAACATACTGTCCGCGGGCAGGAAATGGGTCGTGGTTCCGAACACTTCTTACATGAAGCCAGCAAAGTAATCCCACAAGCAAAAGTCACTAATGACTACAAAGAACAATACGAAAAAATCATCGAGAACTATGATCCAGATCACGTTGTGCCAAGCGCGTTTTCATTCAATCCTTGGCAAGTATAGGAGGAAGTTACATGGAAAACTCTGCATTTATCATGAAGCTGAATGATGTCCTAAGCCCCATCGCAGCAAAAATCGGCAATCAGCGCCACTTAAAAGCTATATCCAGCGGTATGATGTTTGGACTACCCTTTATTGTTATCGGATCTTTTTTTCTAATCTTTGCCAACCCTCCCATCAACATGGATCAGTACCATCCTGAAACAGCCAATATCTTTATGACATTTATGGCTGGCTGGAAAGATTTCGCTGTAGCAAATTATGATCTCATCACCGCACCTTATCAATTGACGATGGGCATCATTGGTTTCATCAGCGTCTTTGGGATTGCCTTCTCTCTTGCAAATGAATACAAAATCAACCCTTCCATGAATGGTATGGTTGCATCCGTCATTTTTCTAATGGTTTGTACACCAGTGAAAGAAGGCGCGATCAGCCTCAATTTTCTAGGAACAAACGGACTCTTCGTCGCAATCATCATCGGCTTGTTAGTGGTAGAAATCAATCGTTTGTTTGAAGTGAAACAGATCAAATTGAAACTGCCAGATACCGTTCCACCCATGGTGGCAACCTTCATCAATATGCTCGTTCCGCTGTTGACAAATATCATCATCTTCTATGGGATCAATTTGATCTTCTTAGCAGCAACAAACAAAATCTTTCCTGAAGCAGTGATGGAAGTTCTGACTCCTGCAACGAACATCGCTGGCAGTCTCGGCGGTTTCTTGTTGATCGTGACCTTAGGTAATATCTTATGGCTGTTTGGCATCAACGGCTCTTCAATCATCTTTCCCATCGTCTTTACACTGGGAATGGCTCAAACTGGCTTGAATGCCGAGCAAATGGCAAATGGCGAAACCATGACACACTTAATGAACTTACAAATGTTTCGGATTTCAGTCCTTGGCGGAGCTGGTGGTACTTTGGGATTGGTTTTATTGATGATGCGAAGCAAAGTTCCCGAATATCGCACCATCGGAAAATTGTCCTTGATTCCTGGAATATGCTCCATCAACGAACCAGTGATCTTTGGCTTGCCAATCGTTTTTAATCCCATTCTAGCAATCCCATTTTTGGTCACTCCGATCATTTCGTTATTGCTGACCTACTTTGCTCAGAGTCTTGGATGGATCGGTATTGGCTTTATCGTTGATCCTTCCTTCACACCATTTTTTGCACAAGCTTATCTTTCAAGTATGGACTGGCGCAACATTCTCTTTTGCCTACTGTTGATCGTAATCAGTATCTTCATTTACTATCCATTCTTTAAAGTAATGGAGAACAATAAGACAAAATTAGTCGATCAAAATCTATAACCATTCTTCGTAACAAAAACTAGAACAGCTAAATGATTTTGCTTTATACTAAAAAAAAGACAAATCCTTTCCCATTCATCGAATCAACTCGATTCGAATCAGAAAAGGATTTGTCTTTTTTGGTTAAAACTCCTTCATTTAAAAGACCTGAAAAGTCAGCACAGGTTTAGGCATAATGAAAGATTTCAAAGCGGAGGCCTTCTGGCGTCTCAAAGAATAGTGCATAATAATTAGGCGCGATCCGTTCTTTGTATTCCATTGGTTTCCCATGAAGAATCTTTACTCCTAGTGCTTTGATTTTTGGATAGATCGCGTCTACGGCTTCCCTGCTTTCTGCTTTAAAAGCAATGTGTTGGAGGGAACCAGGCTTTCTAGAATCAATTGTCTCATTGATCCATTCTTGCTTTGGCGAACAGATCCCAAAATCAAAGGTATCACTCAAATACTCTACTACTTCCATGTCGGCATGTTCGAGATAGCCTGAATATTTCTTTTGAACATCAAAACCTAACAAATGGAACAATTGATCATAAAAGGGTTCCGCTTTTTTTACATCGTTGACAGTAATTTGAATGTGGTGGATTTGATACATCAGTGGCTCTCCTTTCGTTATAAACCAAAACAGTTAACAGTTCTCGATAGCAAAGGGTGGGTACTGAATCGCTCTTGTTGCCAAGTGAATGAGTTTTTCCTGATTGTCGTCAGCCGCAATTCGATTCGTCTTTAGAGTACCACAATTTCGGCAACGGTGAATGATTGCCCATTCGCCATCCTCCTTGGACCAAATACTGATAGGATCCATCTTCCCTCGGCACAAAGAAGCTCGGTCTCCGGGAAGAGTATCCGCATGAAGACTCGTTAAACAGTGGGGACAGTGGTTGCGATGCTGACTACCTGCATTTTCAGGATTTACCGGTCGACCGCATTCTTCACAGATAAAACTGTCAAAACAAGCCGTCTGTCGGTAATCGCTTTTTAGTTGACGCACCATTTTACTGACACCTTTTTCCCTGTTTGTCTTTTCTTTCAAATAGGCTGTTTTATCGTCCGTATATTTTGCTTCTGCGTGTAGTTTAAGATAGCTTTCCCATCTGTCTAAAGACAATTTCTCTGCTCGCAATGCTTCTTTGATGGCACATCCTGGCTCACTTTGATGGTGGCAATCCTTAAATTTGCATTGCCCAAAATAACTTTCTACATCAGCAAAGCTCTGTTTCAATCCATCGGTAGCATCCCAAATCCCAACTTCTCTCATTCCTGGTGTATCAATGATTTTGGCACCATTTCTTAACACTAGTAATTGTCTGTGACTCGTGGCGTGTCTGCCTCGGCCATCTTTCTCACGAATAGTTTTCGTTCTCATCACGTTTTTGCCCATTAGATAATTAACCAACGTTGATTTCCCAACGCCAGATGAACCGACTAAAACAACGGTTTTATTGGGTTGGAAATATGGATCAAGTTCAGCGATTCCAGATTCAGTAAAAGTACTGATCGCATGGACATTAGTGCCAATGGCCATCTGTTGGACGGCAGCAATCTTTGTTGCATTCTCTTCTCCAAGATCACTTTTAGTCAAAATGATGATCGGAATCCCCCCAGACTGCCAGGCAAGCGTTAAGTAACGCTCTAAACGGCGAAGGTTAAAGTCTCGGTTTAATGCTTGCAGGATAAACACATAATCAAAATTTGCGGCAATGATCTGCGCCTTGTTTTCTGCTTCATTGGCACGAGCAAGAGCAGCCCTTCGAGGCAATGTTCGCAGAATCAGACTATGATCTTGCCCCCGCCAATCGACCATGACATAATCCCCCGTTACCGGATAATTCTCTTGGGTTGTGGAATAGCTGCCACGTTTTATTTGTGCAAATCCTCTTCCACGTTCACTCATTAGTTCAAAGATATCCTTATGAACAGCTGTGATTTGGGCCTTTGTTTCAATTAAATCAGTCGTTTTTCTTGTATTCATTTGTTTTCTCTCCTACTTCAGAAAAGGAATTATTCTTCAACTAGAAGGCCCCCAATCCCTTCAGTCATTGAAATTCCTCTTCGTAATAAAGAGATACCTGTCTAAAATAATCAGCCATCTAAGGGTATAAAAAAAGACGATAGTCATCCTATCGTCTGAGATCACAATAATCCTCTTTATCGACAGATATCACTTCTACAAGCACAACAAATAAACCTCTGTTTATTTGTCTATTCAGCTTATTGATTAGATATCTGTGACACTCACCAAGCATACTCCATTCATCATATTAGATGGCATAGTTATTTTCAGGGTCAGTATAACAAATCGCTTTCTCTGAGTCAATATCGCTTCTGCTAGCTTCAACGAATGTCATTGAAAGCTAGCAAAAGTTTCTATTGAACTTCAAACAATGTGTGTATTCATCATTTTCTGCGCCATAAGACCCAGCCTACAAAGCTCGTCAAGCCCAATCCAAGAAAAAGATAGCCATTGCTTTTTTCATTTGTTTGAGGCAATGTTCTTTGGGCTGTGGATGTTGTTTTAGCTGTTCTAGCAGTTGTTACCTTTAGATTTGTTTTTATGTTATTGTTCTCAGTTTTTGTATTCGACGTTACTTGTTTCGAATTATCGATTATTTGAAAAGTATTTTTTGTGTAGACATAAGTCACTGTTTGTTCAGTTTCATTGAAAGTCCCGGTCATGTTGTCTGGCAATTGATTTGTGTCTAGTGTATAACCATCAATTGGTAACTGATAGTCTGGCGTACTAGCATCATACTTTTCCCCAATGTTGCCTATTAGGGTTTGTGATTCGTGAATTTGGTTTCCTTCATTATCCACATATTTTACCGTTACATCTGCTGCTAGGAAGGGATTTTTTGTATACGTGTAAGTCACGGTTTGGGCTGTATCACTAAAAGTGCCCGTCATATTATCCGGTAATTGCGTAGTATTTAATGTATACCCATCGATTGTTAGCTGATACGTTGGCGTGCTGGCATCATACTTTTCCCCAATATTACCTGTTAAGGTTTTTGACTTGTGAATTTCTTTGCCCTCGTTATCCACATATTTAATCATTACATCCGCTGCCGGAACAGGATCTTTGGTGTAGACGTAGGTCACTGTTTGGGCTGTATCACTGAAGGTGCCCGTCATCTTATCCGGTAACTGCGTAGTATCTAATGTATACCCATCGATTGTCAACTGATAGTCTGGCGTACTGGCATCGTATTTTTCCCCAATTTTTCCACTTATTGCTTGTGATTCATGTATTTCTTTGCCTTCACTATCCACATACTTGATTGTCACATCCGCTGCCGGAACAGGATCTTTGGTGTAGACGTAAGTCACGGTTTGGGCTGTATCACTGAAAACTCCAGTTATATTATCTGGTAATTGCGTAGCATCTAATGTGTAGCCGTCAATCGTTAGCTGATACGTTGGCGTACTGGCATCGTATTTTTCCCCAATATTGCCTTTTAAGATTTGCGATTCGTGAAGTTGGTTTCCTTCACTATCCACATATTCAATTGTTACATCCGCTGCTAGCATCGGATCTTTAGTGTAGACGTAGGTCACTGTTTGGGCTGTATCACTGAAAGTGCCCGTCATGTTGTCTGGTAATTGCGTACTATCTAATGTATAGCCATCGATTGTTAGCTGATACGTTGGCGTGCTGGCATCATACTCTTCCCCAATAGTGCCTTTTAAGATTTGCGATTCGTGAAGTTGGTTTCCTTCACTATCCACATATTCAATTGTTACATCCGCTGCTAGCATCGGATCTTTAGTGTAGACGTAGGTCACTGTTTGGGCTGTATCACTGAAAACTCCAGTCATATTATCTGGTAATTGATTTTTGTCTAGTGTATACCCATCAATCGTTAACTGATACGTTGGCGTGCTGACATCGTATTTTTCCCCAATAGTGCCTTTTAAGATTTGCGATTCGTGAAGTTGGTTTCCTTCACTATCCACATATTCAATTGTTACATCCGCGGCGGGAACGGGATCTTTGATGTAGACGTAAGTCACTGTTTGCGCATTTTCACTGAAAGTGGCCGTCATGTTGTCTGGTAATTGCGTACTATCTAATGTATAGCCATCGATTGTTAACTGATACGTTGGCGTGCTGACATCGTACTTTTCCCCAATATTACCACTTAGTGTTTGTGGTTCGTGTATTTGATTTCCTTCATTATCCACATATTCCACCATCACATCTGCTGCATGGATGGGATCTTTGGTATAAACGTAGGTCACGGTTTGGGCTGTATCACTGAAAGTGCCCGTCATATTATCCGGTAACTGCGTAGTATCTAATGTATACCCATCGATTGCTAGCTGATAGTCAGTTGTAGTTGTATCATACGTTTCTCCCACAGCTCCTGTTAATGATTGCTCCTGATGGATTTCATTCCCATCTGTGTCGACATACTTGACTGTCACTTCGCCTACACTTGCCGGATCAACGATTACATGGACAACATGTGTTGTATTCACACTATAGGTAGCTTGCCTTGCCATAAATATCGCCACATAACTTCCAGGCACACTTGTATCAACATTGCTGTAATAGGGATAGATTTGTGATGCAGAAATACTTTTTTCAATCGCACCTGAAAAATTCAGTTTGAACGCTTCAATTCCTAGTGCTTGCGTAGTAAAGTCAAATGTTCCCCCAACTGGGAGATGAATGGTATCCGGGCTATTACCAAAAGCATATTCGCCAGTGATATGCCGTTCATATAAAGATAAAGACTTCACTTCACCTGGTTGAAGTTCGATAGAATTTCCCGTGGAAGTAAAAGCATAATTTTCTTTTTGGTCAGTTGTACCAACTTGTTTCAACATATATGCTCCTGCGGGTACATTAACAGAAATATCGCCATTTATGTCAGTAACTAATAAGTATTCTGCGCCTGAATGCACAGAAGTAAAGGTAAAATAAGCACCCGAAATCCCTTGATTAACGTTGCTATCCGAAACATGGATCTTCAACTGTGCTTCCGCTACTTTAGCCGCTCGAGACTCTATTTCTGCAGAAGATTGTGATTTTTCATCTGTTGAAACCTGCGTCTCCCTCTCGTCTGTATTTTGTTCTGTCTCTTCACTTCTTTTTTGACTGTTATCTGTCTGCTCCGATACTAGACTTGAGGAAGGTAGATCATCAGTAGAACTTGTCGTTGAACTTGTGACAGCTAACATCTTTTCCTTCGTTTGACTTTCCACTGAAGTCTCTTGTGTTTCTTGTGCATCTTCTAAAACAGCCATCGTTTGAGACTCAGCATAAACTGTAAATGCAGGTATCCCTAATGCTGCACTTAAAAGGATGATTACTGACAAATAAATCTTAATTCTCTGTTTCACAAACATTCACCTTAACCTTCTTCCTTTTAAAATTAAACTCGCTTATTTCAGATGTCAAAACAGTATAATTTATCTTTTTTTAATTTACAATTATTTGATTCCATCAATCATTTGGTTTCATTCGTTTTCTGTTCGGTCATAAAAACAATTCTCTTAATCAAACATTTATTCCACAAATTACTTTCTTTGCATCCCAATCACCTCGTATGAAGTTTATGTCTAATGAACTTCTTTTATCAAGCAAACACATGTCAAATCAACGCAAAGATTCTTTGCATCATTGGTATATCAGCATTTTATAAAAACAGGATTCATTGTATATCTTTTTTCTGCAGTAAACTTTTCTAACTTAACAGATAGCAACTTTTGCCTTATTCCATAAAAAAAAGCTGCAGATCACCAAAACAAAACTTGTCCTAAATGCACTCATTCATGAAATGAAAAAACGAGCATCTCTCTTTCCAATAAAATAAATAATGGAACTATCATTATTTTTTAATTTAGTCAGGGTGCGATCCTATTTTGTGAAGTCTTCAAGTATCGCAACTTAAAAGTTGCTAGTTTTTTTCAACCTATGATAGGATAAATCTAAAGGAGCAGAAAAATGAGCTTAGCAGAAAAAATGAAGGAAAGCCGCTTAAAAATGGGCTTTACACAACAAGAAGTTTCCGAAAAACTATTCGTGACTAGACAGACCATCTCAAATTGGGAAAACAATCGGAGTACGCCAGATATTGATACATTAGTAAAAATAAGTGAGTTGTATCAAATAAATTTAGATTCCTTGTTAATCACAGATCAGGAAATGCCAAATAGCGAAGTCGACAATGATCTCTTACAAGAAACAAACCAAACAATTTTTTATCGGATTCCTTATCTATTAAATTTAATTGTTGTGATCCTTTGTGTTTTTGTGGATTTCTTGACACCAACTGGCACTCTTTCTCTTTGGACGAGCATCAGCCACTTTCTGCTTTTAGCAGATATAATCCTTTTGATTGCTTTTTTTATTCTCAAAAAAAAGACTCTTTCAATCAAAACGATTGTTCTCACAATTAGTAAAGGACTTCTGATACTAACGATTATTTTAGGCTTTACTTATTGGTCAAATCGAACTGCCAATTCATCCGTCTTAACTGAGATTGGTCATAACTATGGTCATTTTATCTATCTAGCTTTCAAAGCAACTGGGATTTTGCTGATCTTTGACCGACGTAAATTTGTCTTTTAACCTTGGCTAATAAAAAATAGAGCCTGACGAACGCATGCTCTCAATGTCCATCAAAATAAAAGACGACCGAAATTATAGGAATTTCGGTCGTCTTTTTGTACAACCACAAATTTGTGCTGTAACTGTTTTTCCTCATTGACAGAAGCAGCTAGAAAGGATAGCATTGAAATGAACACGTGTGCATTTCAATAAAATTAAGGATGTGTCTCCTTGAAAACTGTCCATTCAACAGTCAGTAGCATTGTGGGTCGGATCAAACATTTTTATTCTGGTCAAGATGTGTCGCATCGTTTTATTTTGTCGCTTGTTTTTCCAGTTGTCCTCGATCAATTTTTTTTGGTCAGTTTTAATTTTATCAATACCGCTATGATCAGTTCGGCTGGAACCACTGCGGTCAGCGCAGTCAGCATGGTTGGCAGTCTGCACTTTTTCCTCGTTAATGCCTTCACTGCTGTAGGATTAGGTGGAACCGTGCTGATGGCACAATATTTTGGCAAAAAAGAAATGAAGCAGCTAAGTAAAGTTTGCAGTGGGACTGTTTATGGTGCAGTGTTGATGGCTTTGATGATCAGTCTTCTCATCGCCTGTTTCCATCAAGGAATCTTGCATCTTTTATTCGGTCATGCAGAACCGCTTGTTCTAGCAAACGCACAACTTTATTTACTGGGTTTATTGGCTTCTTATCCCATGCAAGCGGTCATCGAAGGAACCAATGGAAGTTTGCGGGGAATTGGCCGTACCAAAGCGTCTTTAAAGCTCTCATTACTCATGAATTTCGTTTATATTGTTGGTAATGTTGTATTCATCAGCATTTTTGAAATGGGAATGATTGGGTTAATTACTTCATTGCTGATCTCGCGATTTCTTGGTATGCTCTTTGCCTTTTATACTTTACGAGCAAATCGTTCCCTTTTTTTGTTAAAGAAGGAAGATTTTCTCCGCATTCAGATTCCATTGATCGCTCGAGTGTTGAAAGTCAGCATTCCCTTTGCAGCGGAATCTATTTTCTTTAATGGTGGGAAAATCATTATACAAACAATGATCGTCAGCTTTGGAACGAACGTAATTGCTGCGAATGCGATTGCTTCTTCTTGGATCCAAATTTCTGAAATCGTTCCGAGTGCATTAGCTACGTCACTCGTCCCGATCGTCGGACAATGCATTGGTCGAGGTAATATTGTTGATGCAAGAAAGCTGACCAAAACCTTTGTTATTACTGGAATGATTGCCTTTCTCCTAGTTGACTTAAGTTTATTGCCCTTCTTTCCGCTAGGCATGAAGCTGTTCAATCCACCCGCTGCCATTTTACCGGACATTTATCGCTTGTATCTGATTGCCATTGTGATGCATTTTTTGACATGGAGCATTGGCTTTATTCTTCCATCAGCTCTTCGGGCAGCTGGCGATGCCAATTTCACTACCTTGACTTCGTTACTATCGATGTGGATCTTCAGAATCGGTATGGGCTATCTAGTCGGCATCGTTTGGGGTTACGGTTTAACGGGGATCTATTTTGTGATGACTTTGGAATGGGGTGTTCGAGGTTTGATCTTCTTGCTGCGTTTTCGAGGAAAGAAATGGCATCATCATCAGTTGACTTAGGTGTTTGGAAGATATTGCCAATCTTTGCCGTAGTGACAATCACCAGTACTAGTAAAAAAATTCCCCGTCTATGGCTTAAGCTTTCCGTTTACAAAACAGGAGCAACCGTTTATTTTGTTGCTTCTGTTTTGTATAGTCTTCCAAATTCATTAGTTACGAGCCAAATCGAATGATTTCATCCACTTTTGAAGAAACTAAGTCATCGTGAGAAACATATATGCGTATACAGGATTTTAATTTGCTTTCAATAAATTTGAGGATTCCCAGTTTACTATTGGTGTCTAAATTGCTGAATGCTTCATCCAATAATAGAATTTTCGGTTTTTTTAACAGAGCACGAGCAATTGCGATTCTCTGTTTTTGACCACTCGATAAATTTTCCCCATTCTCCAGCACAACAGTATCTAACCCATTTGCAAAGCTGTTCGTCATTTCAGTGACACCTACTGCCTCTAATACTTCAATAAGATAGCCTTCATCACTGACCTCCATTCCTAATGTCAGATTTTCTCTAATTGTTCCGAACATTAAGAATGGATCATTTGATGCATAAGCAATCTGTTTTCTGTAGTTTTTCTTGTTCTCATGTATTTCTTCATCATTCAGCAAAATCGTTCCTTTATCCGGGCTGTATAAGGAAGAAAGAAGATGCATAAATGTTGTTTTCCCACTCCCGCTTTTGCCCACCAAAGCATAGGACATCCCAGCTTTGAATCTAACAGATAGATTATTAATGATATAGCTGTCTGCGGCATAGGAGAAGTAAATGTCCTTAAACTCTATTGATCGCCACTCTTTCTTCAGAGTATCGTTCAATACTTCGTTTTCTTCTTCATTTTCCTCACTTACATCATCCATCACATCACTGAGCTTTCTCATCATTACAAGGACATTTTGAATTTCTCTTTGATACTCGATAATATTTCGAACCGGTGAGGTATAAAAAGTAATCAGTGAGATAAATGCAATCAGAGCGCCTAAACTCAATTTATCAGCAACAACCAGCGTACTTCCTTGCCACAACACAAGAATTGTTCCCAATGACTCAAGCAAAAGAATGAAGCTAGCTTGGCTATTTTGTAAGATCACACTATATTTCCCAGTATGAGTAAACGATTTGGCCTGCTTCAGAAATTTTCCTAAAAAAAACGACTCTCTTTGAAAAAGTTTGATCGTTTCAAATCCAGTAAATGTCTCATTCAACACATTTAATGTTCGCGCATTTTTCTCGATCAATTCATTGTTGATTTTGTTTAATGGTTTAATAAAAATTATACTTACAGCGGTATACCCTAAAAGAATCCCTGTAGTAACAAGAAATAATTGCTTGTTTATAATATATAAAATCGCTCCACCAGTAATAGCCACAAATATTTCTAAAAAAATAGAGAGCACAAGTCTTGTCAATACTTGTTGTACTTGCGTTGTGATATTATAACGCGTGATCAATTCGCCTGAATCTCTCGCTCTTAAATTAGTCGCTTTCATAAAAAGAATTTTCTTAAAAAAAGCTGCAAAGAGATCGTCATTCATTCTTTTAGAGACATTTGCAATAAAGAAAGCGCGAACAATACTTAGGATTGCTTGAAAAAGATACAATATAACTACAGCTAAAATCAAATATTGAAAATTATACAAGATCTCGTGGAATGCTTCTTCAAAAATTGAAGTATGCGCATGTTCCTCATGAATGGCAGATTCGCTGTTCAAAATAAACGAGTCTATAATGCGTTGATAGGAAAAACTTCCCAGAAAAGAAAAAAGGGCGATAACCACGGAAAAAAGCAGAACCAGCAACAGACGTGACTTCTCTTTAAAAAAAAGCGTCCCATAATATGAAATAGAAGTTGTCTGCTCGGGGGAAAACAACTCTGTCTTATGGAAGATAACGATATATCCTCCCCAGATTTTTTCGAAATATCCTACAGAAATCTTTTTTACTCCTTGTGCAGGATCGAATACTTTTATCTTAGTGTCAGACCATTCCTCTACTACCAAAAAATGAGAAAGTCCTGTTTCCAATACGACTAAAGCAATGAAAGGCAGGTTAATCTCTTTGCTTCTGATACCGTCCCTTAGTTCTCCAATCGATCCTTCTAATCCTTCGGCTGTTAAGCCAACTTTACTTCCTGCTTCAATCAGTCCCTGTAAAGTTGCTCCTGTGCTGTTACTTCTGGTTAAATCCCTTGCCTCAGCCAAGGACATCTTTCTTCCGCATAAATTAGCCAATGTCGCAAAGGCAGCAGCCCCACAATCTTTTTGTTCATTTTGTCTCACCCTCTTCAGCATGGAAATTCAGCTCCTTTTCCACCGATGGTTATAATATTGGTTTTTGATTCTAAAATAGGTATGACCAGTCAATACAGTCAGAAAAAGCAGCAATAAGCCACTAATGACTAAATCGTAGTGAACAAAAAGAGTAAGCGGAGCAATCAAATAGGCTGCTACCCAACTTGATTGAAACAATATGTAGATGCTCGTATACAACAGGTTCACCAAGCCTATACTCATTACGGATGCCACAATCATTGTCACCATCGATTCGCCTATAAACTCAAAAGTTAAGATTTTGGGCGAAACCCCTAAACTTGCTTTCACTCTTAATTCTGTTTCTTCTAAAATTCGTTCTCTTTTAAGTGAAAGAACAGAAAAAAAGAACAAATAGGCTGCACCGGCAACCATCATAATCAAACTGCTGATTTCTAATATTGAAAGAAACAAGGCTAGTTCATCACCAGTGTTTGGATTTAACAGTTTTGCCAATAATGGAATACGTTTGTTTTCTTGCTCTTGAAATGATCTGAATACATAAAAGAAAAGATACAATCGTAACATTCCTTCAACTAAGACGACTGAAAAAAACGTAGGTGTGAAGAATCGTGATAGTACCAACTTGTTTCTGCTTATTTTCTTTTTGATAATCCTGATTGAATTCTTTATCTGATTCATCCGACAGCACCTATTGCTCCCTTCTGGTAAACGATTTACTACTGTTCACCTAGTTTTAGCACTTGCTGGTTCTCTAATTGATAGACGTTACTATTTTCTGGAATAAGCGTATAGTCATGTGTAACGATCAGTGTCGTGATTTTCTTTTGTAACGAAAGACTATTGATAAGCTGAATAATCTCTTTCCCACGGAGTGGGTCCAAATTCCCTGTTGGCTCATCTGCAAGAATAACCTGCGGCTGCTTGATCAATGCACGAGCAATCGCCACTCGTTGTTGTTCTCCGCCAGAGAGCTGATGGCAATAGTCAGCTAACTTCTCTTCTATGCCTAGCTCAAAAGCTAGTTGTTCGACTTCATAACGAATTTTTTCTACAGGTTCATTTTTGATATGAAGGACATAGGCAATATTCTCAAATACTGTAAAAGATTCAATCAATCGAAAATCCTGAAAAATAAAGCCAATTTTCCGTCGATTGGAGAGAGTGTCGGGCAGTGTATCATAGTTCAGTTCTTCATCATTTAAGATGATTTCTCCAGAAGCTACAGGAACTTCGCCAAAAATTGCTTTGAGTATCGTCGACTTTCCTGCACCACTTTTACCAATAATGTAACTAGGTTTATCATCTGGAAATAGTTGGGTGACCTTGGTGAGTACTTCTTTTTTGGCTAATGAATGGATGGTTACATCTCTAAACTGAATCATCACATTTCCCCCTACTCTAGATATACATCGTAGTGTTTGGTCATATGTTGCGAGTTATTCATGTAGTCAAAAGTGAAAAGAACCACTTCTGTATTCGAATGTAGGATAAAGCGATAGGTTAGCTCTTTTTTGTTGTCTAAAACAAAAGAATCAATCGCATCAATGGATGTCAGGGGTTCTTGATTCTGTTCTGCAGTTACTGAGAAAATATGATTATCGATTTCGGTTTTTTCCGGTAAAGAGTCACTGATGACCACTAATGTCAGTGAGATCACCGACCGATCTCCCTCATTGGATTGTTCTACCTCTTTCAATTGGATATCCAAGTCTGCTAGCTTGATGATTTCTTTATCAGAAAAGGTCTCAAGGATTTTTTCTTCCTCTGATTTTCTATCTTTTTCGATTAAACTCTCAGGATTTGTACAAGCTGCCAAAGATACCAATGTTATTCCTAAAAGTATACATTTATCTATTATGCGCATCCGTGCATCCATCTCCTAAAAAAGAATACTATAATCAAATAATTATAGCATTCTTCCATCAATTGATTATTATAGCATGCTAATGATAGTCGGGTTTACGACCAATACGAAATGAAAATATGGAATGAATTTGTTTGAACATGACGCAAGTAACCAGCTTTTGTACCGCCACCAGCACCACATACCCAACAATGCCAATGAAATCCACCTTTAACAGAACGAGTTTCTGTCTCAGTCATTGTCCTCATATGGACTACCTCCTTCTTAATGCTATAATATTCCGAATATTACAAATATAATGATAATATTTATTTATAACAATTACAATATAAATTTATTTTCAAAATACAAAAATTTAACAGGCGATATTTGGAAACGAAAAAGCTCCTGTCATAGATGGATGATCACTTTGGCGCTTCTGCTAAAACATAGAAAAAAGAGAAATACGCTTCATTATTAAAAGGTAAAACAAATAGAGAGAATGTGGAGCATTCAACATTCTCTCTATTTAGAAATCCAACTAAGATTATTTTCTTCATTGACTATACCAAAGAGTTGCTTGATCTAAAGAAGCAAGCATATTTTTCAGATCACCGGTAAAATAGGCTATCACCTGATCCTCGGGCCATCCAAATCGCAATCACTTCTGTCTTTTCATAGTTACTAGTTGAATCGTCTCTGCTTCGCTCAAGAAAACCTGTTTTACCATCAAAAACGCTAAATCATTACTACGACAACTCTTCTAAAAGACTACATCCTTCGGTCATATCTACTGGACTGCTTTAAAGCCTATCTGATTATTAAAGGTAAATTTTTTGCTCTACGGTCAAAGATTTTTTTTTCAGAGCAATTCTTGATAACGATGAATGTAGAAACGTTTGACAATCGTTACTAGGGCTAAGTAGGCAATGATGGTTGCGGTCAGCCATAGCCAGTACGCTGATGGAAGAACTGCCATGCCTAAACTTTGGCCAAAGTTCGTAAACGGTAAGAATGTCCCGACGGCAATTCCTAATGAAGTGATCGCTGTCATAATGAATGAGCCGCGGCTTTGGATAAATGGAATCTTTGGTGTCCGCAAGGCGTGGAGCACGAGTGTTTGCGACCATAACGATTCTACAAACCAGCCAGCATGAAAGACAGCGATAAAAGCGACTTGTTGTTCTGGCGTCAACGTATGGAAATCGCCACCAACTACCGCTGGACAAATAATGAAGTACATCAATAAATAGGTAGTAATATCAAACACTGAACTTGTTGGACCTAACCAAATCATAAATTTACCGATACTCGATGCATCCCAGCGCTTTGGTTTATCCAAGTATTCTTTATCCATGTGGTCCCAAGGAATCGATACACAGGAAATATCGTAAATAAGGTTGAGGAAAAGAATCTGTAACGGCAACATTGGCAAAAATGGCAGAAACGTGCTAGCAACGAGAACCGAAAACATATTGCCGAAATTAGAACTTGCGGTCGCCTTGATATATTTCATGATATTCCCAAAGGTTTCTCGTCCTGAAATGATCCCACGTTCTAAAATCATTAAATCTTTTTCTAACAAAATAACATCGGCCGATTCTTTGGCAATATCTACTGCCGTATCTACTGAGATTCCGACATCTGCTGCCTTCATTGCTGGCGCATCATTGATCCCATCTCCTAAAAATCCTACTGTGTGCCCATTTTCTCTCAAAATCCCGGTAATTCGCTGCTTTTGCTGCGGGTTCAATTTGACGAAAACATTGTATTTTTCAACAAGTTGACTAAGTTTTTTATCCGATACATTTAGAATGTCTTCTCCACTGATCAGCTTTTCTGCCCCTAATCCAACTTGCTGACATACAGACTGCGTTACTAACGCATTGTCGCCAGTTAACACTTTCACGCCAACTCCGTGTTTCTTTAACGTTTCCAGTGCTTGTTTCGTGGTTTCTTTTGGCGGATCCAAAAACGCTAGATACCCAATGAGAACCATCTCAGATTCATCTGCTACAGAAAATTCACCTACCACGCTTGGATTCGTTTTTTGAGCTACCCCGATCACACGTAGCCCATCTTCATTTAGTTCATTGACTTTTTTTAGAACTTCTTGTTTTATCTCCTCAGTTAATGCAGTCACCTTTCCTTTGAAATCTACATAACTTGAGATGCTGAGCATTTCCTCGATTGCGCCTTTGGTGATCATTTGTGTTTTTCCAGACGGATCTTCTACGACCACACTCATTCGTCTCCGTTCAAAATCAAAGGGAATCTCGTCGATCTTTTTATATGGGAGATCAGGGACTCCTAATTCTTTTTTAGCCGCATCAATGATCGCAACATCTAATAAGTTCTTCAATCCGGTTTGGTAATAGCTGTTAAGATAGGCATGCCGCAATACTCGCTCATCTTCTTCTCCAGTCAAATCCAAATGGTACTCTAAAATAATCTTGTCTTGCGTTAGCGTGCCAGTTTTATCCGTACAGAGGATATCGATCGCACCAAAGTTTTGGATCGCATTTAAGTTCTTGATCACAGTGCCTTTTTTCGCCATTCCAGTTGCGCCTTTGACCAAATTCGTTGTTACGATCATCGGCAACATTTCTGGCGTCAGCCCAACAGCTACTGACAAGCCAAACAGGAATGCTTCCATCCAATCGCCTTTCGTGAAACCATTAATGACAATGACCGTCGGTGCCATTAATGCCATGAACTTGATGAATAAGAACGAGGTTTTGCGAATCCCTAACTCAAAGCTGGTTCGAATAGGCTTAGTGGACAATGACTTTGCCACATCACCGAAAAGAGTATGGTTGCCAGTAGCGATCACAACCCCTTCCGCTGTACCACTGATGACATTGCTTCCCATAAAGGCTAAATTTTCATAGCTTGTTTCAGAATCACGGCTTGTAACAACTGCTTCGGCATTTTTTTCAACCGGATAACTTTCTCCCGTTAAAGCAGATTGAGAAATAAACAAGTCTTTCGTTGCAGTCAAGCGGATATCCGCTGGAATCATGTCTCCCGCAGACAATTTCACAATATCTCCACAGACGATTTCTTCCATCGGTACTTCTGCGTAGACGCTTTTACGCTTCACTGTCGCAGTAACCTTAACCAATGACTTTAGTTTTTCGGCAGCCTTATTTGATTGCACAGATTGAATCAACGTCATGGTGCCGCTAATCAAAATCATGACAAAGATTATCCCACTGCCAAAATAATCCCGTTCCTCTGGTGCCGCAATAACGACTTCAGTGATAAAAGAGGTAATCCCTAACCCAATCAGCACTAATGTAAAGGGAGTGATATACGCTTTTAAGACTTCCATAATGAATGGGGTCTTCTTTCCATAGGAAATTTGATTTGATCCATACTTGTTCCTAGCCGCGATTGCTTGTCCTTCAGTCAGTCCTCTTTTAGAAGTCTGAAAGGTTTCATAGATCGTTTCGATCGTTTTTTTTGCCATTAATCCGTAATTAATGCTTTGAATAGGTCGTTTTTTTGTTTCCACTTTTTCTACCTTCTCTCCAAATAGTTCGCCACAACTCTCTTCGAATGATCAAGAAAATTGTTTCCTAGCATTGTTGTTTTTTTGCGAGGGTTTGAAGAAGAAGGCGCTAAAAACAAATAGACAATAGTATCTGACTATCTCTTTGTTCCTCTTCTGCCAAACCCTTTGGTATCGAATGACTATCGTCCATTTGTTTTCATCTCCTTCCGGTTGAAAAAATATCGGTCAACTGACAAGTCTTTTTTGAAAACCTTCAAGATCAAAGCATCTGCTTGATAGGCTTCTGTTTCGCTATATCCTAATCTCCGATAAAAGCCCCAAGCTTGCTTTCTTCCTGTTAAAAATAAGGTCGAGTAATTTAAATTTCTGGCAATTTGCTCCGCATACACTAGTAATTTCTTCCCTAACCCTTGCCCTTGATAATCTGGATGAATGGCCACTTGTTTTATTTGCATACACTTAGACGAACAAGGGTGCAAAAGAAGGGTGCCGACAATCCGCTTATTTTGCCTTGCCACCAAATGAATAGCTTGTTTCTCCTCTGCTGGAGACTCTCTTAATAACGGTTGTCCCGCACTAACCTTTAACACTTGGTTTCGCAAAACTAATGTTTCTTTATAGTCACAACTATCCCATCTGATTAACGTAAGCACTGTTTTACCATGTTTCTCCCTCCTCTGCTAAATGAAAAACTTCTAGTACATGATTATTTTTCGACAATTGAGTAACAATTTCTTTCACTGCTAAATCAGCATTTGCAGCAGGCTCGATCTCTACTTGCAGCTGAATCCGATTCTCTGCCAGGTCTTGGCAAACAAAATGGCAAAATGAAAGAACATACCGATCCAATTGATTGATGACCTCTGTCCGCAAAGCCACCTCGGAAGACCTTTTTCCGGTAATGATCAAAAATGAATTTGTGTTCTTCTCCAGAGATTCTGTTCGATACCCTTCAGCAAATTGATCAAATCTTTGAGAAAGAAAACGAATCACACTATTCACCAGCATGATCATTAGCGCTGCAAAAAATCCTTCTTGGATATAACCAGCGCCAATCACTGTGCCAACAGCTGCTGTACACCATAATGTTGCTGCAGTATTTAATCCTTTTACACTAAAACCATCCCGCAAAATAATCCCGCCAGCTAAAAAGCCAATACCGCTCACTACTTGTGCAGCAATTCGAGTAGGACTCGTATCAGACGCAACCATCGAGGATAATGAAACAAAAATCGTTGCTCCCAGCGAGACTAGAACCATCGTCCGTACACCTGCTAGCTTTTTTCTCCACTGTCTTTCAACACCAATAAGGCCTCCTGCCAGCACACTCAGACCCATCATTCCCAAAAATACATACTCCTGCTCCTTTCCTCGTTTTAAAAATAAAATCGAATCATTAGGCACAAAAAAAAAGCGACTTTTCCGCAAAAACTCCGCGAAAAGTCGCTCTAAATTCGTCAAAAACAAGACAAAAAAGACATTGATCTAATCGTTGAGTTTTGGCACTATACAACGTAAAGACAAACATCTTAGCTACCTTAAGAAAAGCCTTGTATTCGACAGTTCCTGTTCTACCCATTGGCGTCTCTCGACATTTTTGGGCAGTAGCCTATGTTTGCATAGGAGCCTCACCTAACAAATCATATTTTATTTTCAGGTACACACTAACAAATTCGTTTTTTCTTGTCAATTTTTATTTTGCCGTTTTGCCTCATGATTTTTTAATACGATTAGAAAAGTATAAGTACGTTATACGAATAAAAATCAAGAATTCAGTAGATTTTGTGTAAAACAAAGCTGTTTTTATATTGGGTTTAATCGATCTTAAAACACTGTGAAACCACTCGTATGAAGATCATTTTAAAATAATCTTTGTTAATGATTGAAACAGACATTTGTCGATAAACTATCAAACTATCGTTCTTCCCTGCAGTCATCCGAAAAGGAAATTTATTAATTTCACATTAAAAAAATTATTTGAAAAAATTTTATTTTCTTTCTAGCTTTACGCTGCTCGGAAATACATTTTAGAATTATTCGTGTTATTTAAAAGAGAAATAACAAAAAACAGTTAAGCACTATGCCCAACTGGTTATGACTAAGTTTTCAGTTGTTTCTTTCTCTAGCAACACTAAATGTCGAACAACCCTTTTTTTGTTTGCCAACTATGTATAATGGACAGAATCAAAAGCAATGCATTGGCATCTCCAAAAGAAAAGCAGAAAATAGCTAGCAAAGTTTTCCCAACGGCCCTTCCCGATCCTTCAAGTTGTTTTGAATCCAGATCTCCTATGATCTCAAAAATTTCTCATACCACAAACTTTGATCTTATAGCAAATCCTCATTCAAGAAAAACATACTTTACTAGTTGCTTCACTCATATAAACTGCTATGCTATTTTAAATTTATCTCTATAGTCAACCCATTCTCTATTTCAAGTTAACCATCGAATCAAATTTGGTAAAACCATTATCGTATATAAAGTTCGGCAAATTTGAATAGCTGCAATTTTTGGCATTTCACCACCCAATTCTCCAGCAATCAACGAGATATCTGTTGCTCCAGCTGGTGATGACGCAAATAACGCTGACTTCAAATCTAGAATTCCTCGTTTGTAAACAATGTACCCAAATAGTACATTAATTATTAAATAACTTAATAGGAGCAATACCGCAGGTATAAGAAGGCGACCAAGTTGGCTTAAACTGTCTCTGTTAAAGGTACTACCAATGATTGCTCCTGCAAAAATTTGAGCAATATAGCGGATATTATTATTTAATTGAGCAGTGTTTTTTAAAATTTTTAGACCACATGAGAAAAGTAGTGAAAACATTAATGCCCCAACAGGAATTTGGAAATATAGACCCAAAATCCCTCCCAATCCTGCAACTATTAAAATAGTGGCATCATTGATAAAGGGATTATTGATCCCAATTGTCAACTCTCTCTTCATTTTTGTTTTATTTTCGGTCGTTTCAATACTGATTCCATTTTTCTTTTCTAGACGCTCTAAAAGAAAACTTATCCAATATGGTAGGATGAGGAGCATCCCAACTAACCTTGCTAATTGCATTGTAGCGACTACCTCAGCTTCAGCTCCCATATCAATACTGATCAAAGATACATCCATTATTCCTCCAGGCATACAGCAAAGTAAAGCCGTAATCAAATCTAACGAGAAAAATGAGTGAAATAGGAATCCCATAGTAAACAAATTGAAAGTGAAAAAAGCCATCAATAACAAAATCGATTTACCCAATTTAGGGAAATTTAGTAAATCTTTCTTTGATACTTGCTGTCCTATATAGGCACCACTAATTATCTGGGCAAAGATCTTCAAGTTATTCGCCATATACATTTGATCTGTGAACATTGAAAAAAACGCAACTGCAAGCATACTCCCAGTCATAAATGGAGCGGGCATTTTTATACGCCTAGCAATTATTCCTCCAATTAGTCCTACAATCAACGTTTCTATTATCTTTACTACCATTTAAGTTCCTACTTTCTTATTCAATGAACAAATTTTTTACAAATGGAAACTAGAAAATAGAGGCATTAATATAACCGTAAAAATAGCCGCTACAACTAAGGAAAAACTACTTGCAGCCCCTTCAAGATCTCCTATTTCAAATGCTTTCGTGGTCCCTATAGCATGTGTTGATGTTCCTATTAGTACACCTATTGCCAATTGATGTCTAATTTTAATTATTCGAATAACCTTGTCTGCGATGATATTACCAAAAATTCCTGTCAAAATAATAATAGGTGAGGTAATTCCAACAATTCCTCCTAGATCATCCGCTATATTTTTTCCTACACCTAAAGTGACTGATTTCGGAAGAAAAGTTATATATTCAGCATTACTTAAATATAGCATTCTAGACAGTAGAGTAGTCAAGAACAAATTAATAAGCACTCCTGATGTAATTCCAAACAAGACAGGAAACAATTCTTTTTTTACTCTTTCAAAATTTTTATAAAGCGGCACTCCCAGACATATGGTTGCTGGGGTAAGTAAATAATTCAAAATCTCGACATCTTTATCAAAATTTTTGAACTCTGTTTTCATAAAAAAAGAAATAAAATAGAGAAATAGAACGGAAAGTAAAATGGGATTAGCAAGTACGGATTTAGTTTTATTTTGAATTTTTTGTCCGGCAAAAAAACAAATGAAACATAGAAAAGCGCCAAAATAAGGAATAGAATCAATCATTGAGTTTTCTCCGATCGATAAGATAATCCGTAACTTTCCCTGAGAGCAACATGCTCACGAACGTTGTTATCACTATAATTATTAATAATTGAAAAAAAAGACTTTTGAAGAGTGACCATTTTTCAATTAGTTCAAAAGTAGCAGGAACAAATAAGACCGGCATAAAAGATAAAAAGAAATTTGCAGTCGCCTCAATCTCTTCAACCGCGATAGTTTTTGTCATAAGTAGCAAAACAAGTATTCCTAATCCCAACATGCTACTTGGTATTCTAATTGGTAAAAATACATGCAATATATCACCAAGAATACTCACTCCAAATAATATACTAATTTGCTTTAAATATTTCATTTTTCCCCCTCAATCTATTTTTTTCTCAAGAAGAAGGAAAAAGATGGTTACAGCAAGTAGATCTGCAGATCCTCCGGGACTCAAATGATTTGCAATTAACTCCTTATTGTATTCTTTTAAAACTATAATCAGCTCTTTCAAGTTATAATTTTGAGCCAATATAGCTTTGCTATCATTTTGCACCTTTTTCCAAGCATTCACCCCACCACGATGTATCAGATTACTATCTTCAGTTACGCTCATTAGGATAAGTAAAGTATTCAATAACAGCTCTTCTTTGTTTTCTCCATCTAAACTTCGAACTATTGGCAAAACTTCCGTCTGTATAGTCGGATATCCAGCTTCTGCCTCTCCTCGAATTCCAGTTAGGTTATATTTTTTGTATATTTTTTCACCATAGCTCATTTTTTTCTCATCAACAATAGAAAAATCATTTGATACCAAACCATGACACATCTCTTTCACGATGCAGAAAATTTGGCTAGTTTCAGATTCAGATAAAGGTAGAGAAAAGCTACTTCCTCTCTCTTTTTGTATGTAATAACCAACAGATCCAAGAATAACTGCAAAAGAAAAATTAGCTCCTTTGTGTGTATTAACGTTATTCGTTGAATGAAGCATCTCTCCTTCTGCATGTTGTCCTATTTTTCTAATTTTCTGAAATAATTCTGATAAACTTCCTGTATGTTTATAACCCGTACTGATATACATCTCAAAAAAAGGCGCCAACGTTTGGATACTTTTTATAAACAAGAAAAAATCCATATCCGTGTGAGCACCATTATCATAACGATCCACCAATCCTGGTTTAGGTGATAGCGCAACTTCATACAATAAAGCTTCAATGGCCATATTTGCTACTGCAGTGATCGTATCCATTCATCACACTCCTCCTTTTCAACTCCTAGAAACTTTTCACAAATCACTAGGAGTTGAATTGTTATATATTTAGCTAATTCTTAATGGCAAATAGCCTAAAAGTATTGATGAGATAATAAAAATGAGAAAAACACCTAAAGCGTATTTACCTGCCTCTTTTTGCCATTGCCCCATATCTACTCCAGTCAGTCGAACCAATAAGTAAATAAATGCAACTAATGGACTCAGTAAGTGAAATGCTTGGCCCATCAGAGAAGCGATAGCCATTTGCATATTGGTAAATCCGTAAGCTCTACCTGCTTCTGCTAACACAGGCATGACCCCAAAATAAAACCCGTCATTTGAAATGAAAAAAGTTCCTGGAGCAGAAATTACAGCAATTACTATACCCCAGTATTCAGCCAGTTGTTTAGGAATAATTGTCACAAAACTTTGAGCTAGAGCGTCAGCCATTCCTGATCCTTGGAATAAGCCCATGAACACTCCTGCAGCGAAAACCAAGATTACAGTTTGCACAGCATCTCCACCATTAGCACCGATGCGGGCCGATTGATCTTTTAATTTTGGGTAGTTAAGGATTAATGCTAAACAAGTCCCAACTAAAAATAATAGCAACGGAGATACATAAATTTTTTCAATAAATGATCCTGCTACAAGCCAAGCAATTAGAGCTATTGTTAAAATACTATTTGCAATAAATTTCTTTGGACGACGAATCGCCAATATATCCGGATCTGTAATCGCTATCATTTGATTGATCTCATCATCACTAATCTGAGTGATTCCTAATCGTTTGCGTTCCTGTCTTCCCATCCTTGGAGCCACCCAAACAATCACGTAAATAATTGATAATACCATCCCAGGTGCGAGATATGAAAGGATACTGGCATCAACTTCCAAAACAGCCATTGCACGAGCAGTTGGACCGCCCCATGGTAATAAATTCATAATAGTATTCTGCAGAATAACTAATACTGCTAAATTCATTAGCTTCATATTTAATTTTTTGTATATGGGAATAAAGGCTGAACAGCAAATCAAGGTTGTTGTTGTTCCATCTCCATTTAATGATACTGCTGCCGCAACGACTGCAGTTGCAACCAGAACCTTCATCGGATCACCTTTAGCAAAATGAATCATTTTTGCTGTCACAGGATCAAATAAACCTGCATCCAGCATAATAGAAAAATACAGAATAGCAAAAAGTAGCATAATTCCTGTATTAGAAGTTGTTGCAATCCCTTCTAAAAAAAACTCGCCAATGTTGCCTTCATTGGAAACCCCTGCTAATATAGCAACAAGTGTAAAAACTAATGGAACTAACACTAATGAAGTAAAAGGTGACAACCATTTTTTTAGTATCGCTACCATAAAAACAATAATCATCAAATATGCTAAAATTGTAAGAATCATTTCAAGCCTCCTTCTTTAATAAGACAGCAATATATCCATTCCTAGAGCGTATAAACGGCGGGAACAGAAGTTACTCCTTCGAGAATATGCTGAACTTCACAAAAATTTGAAATGCACCAATCAGGAATCATTCAATATTGATAGGAACCTTTCGTGTTTCATACCATTTTCGTGAATTTCTTCTTATTGCGTTGAACCACGAAGAAGGCAGTGATTCGAAGATGAACGTACCTTCTCTTGGTTCTCAGAGTTAAAAACTTCTGTCCTTGCCTCCAAAATATTTTCTAATTCAAGTTTTTTGGTTTTCGAACGACATCAATAATTGTCCCATCACGATATTCAATCATTGCGACAACCTTGTCTTCAAATTCTATTTTTTCCGGTTCTCCAGCATATTGATAAGCTAAATCACGAAGTTCTTCAATTGTTTTCAAAGGAATATCCGTTTTCTTAAAAGCATCTATTAAATCCTGTCGTTTAGGATTTACAGCAACACCATAATCCGTTACCACCACATCAATGCTTTCACCTGGCGTAGTAACTGATGTAACTTCTGTTCTTACGGTTGCCAACCGGCTTCTGATCAAAGGCGCAACAATAATTGATACTTTAGCTCCTGCGGAAGTATCTGTATGACCACCAGGAGCACCTTGTAAAATTCCAGTCGTTCCCTGAACAACATTGACATTAAAATCGATATCAACTTCCAAAGCTCCCAGAATTACAAAATCCAGTTGGTTTACAAAAGCACCCTTATTAAACGGGTTCGCATATTGTGAAGCTGATATTTCAAAATGATTGGGATCAGTATGCACTGATGCTACCGCAGCAAGATCAAATGCCTGATCATTAATGACTTTATTGATATAACCTTCTTTGAAAAGATTCACAATTGGTTCGGTGATTCCACCCATTGCCCATTTACACTTGATTTTTTCTTGATCCATATACTTCTTCAAAAAAATAGTCGTTGCTAAAGATGGGCCTCCTGCCCCCGTTTGGAAAGTAAAGCCATCTTTAAAATAACCTGAATGATACATACATTTTGCAACTGTTTCTGCCATGTTTAGCTCACGGGTATCCTTAGTTAATCTCAGTGCACCTGAGACAATTTTTGAAGGATCACCTATTGTATCAACAATTACCACAGAATCTACGTCTACTCCCTGAATACTAGCAGGGAAGTTAGGTGTTTCAACTAACGTATCGGTAATAATTACCACTTTATCTGCATACTTAGCATCGCCATCAACATATGATAAAACTCCACAATCGGACTTTCCGCCCTTTCCACTTGCGTTTCCGTAAGCATCACTTGTCGGGGCTCCTAAAAATGCCACGTCAATCTTTATGGTACCATCTTCGATTGCCCGAGCTCGTCCTCCATGTGTTCTGATGTATGCTAAGTTCTTTAATTTGCCTGCTGAAACTGCTTCGCCAATTTCATCGCGAATGCCACTTGTAGAAAGACCAGTCACAGTACCATCTTCCATGCATGGAACTAAATAATTATGCGCTTTTCCTAAACTTGATGCGCACACAAACAAATCTTTGATGCCTAAGTGATGAATTTCCTTCATTACCATATTTACAATATAATCTCCATCCCTAAAATGATGATGGAAAGAAATCGTCATACCATCCTTCAAACCACTTTTAATAATAGCCTCTCGAATATCTGCTACAATCTTATCTCCGGATGGTTTTACATGAGCCGAAACAGTAGGTGCACTTTTGGTATAGACATAACCATCTCGATAGTATTGTCCTTGAAAAACTTCTTGTCCTTTAGTTAATAATTCATCCGGAATTTCTCTTCCTAACACATTTTTCATGCTAAATCCCCCTTATACTGACCAGAAGCTTTGGCAAGATTTAAAACACGTTGAGCGCCTTCAACCCATGCAATATCGACCATCTTACCATCTACCACTAGTACACCAATTCCTTGATCCTCACTCTCTCTAACAGCTTCAATGACGTGAATTGCATGATCAATTTCTTTTTGTGTAGGATTAAAGATTTCATGTGCCACACTGATCTGTTTCGGACTAATACATGATTTACCATCAAATCCCATATCCGCAATCATTTGCACTTCATTCACGAAGCCCTCCATATCATTTACATCTGTGTAAACCGTATCGAAGGCCATAACATCCGCTGCCCGAGCAGCGACTAACATCTGACTTCTCGCATAAAATAATTCTTTACCTTCATTGGTTCTCTTAGAATGCATTGTACGAGTATAATCTCCCGCACTTAGTGCAATCCCCATCAGTCTTTCACTACTACAAGCAATTTCATAAGCATTAATGATTGCTAAAGGAGATTCCAGAGCAGCCATTAGCATTGTAGAACCCACCTCTTTGCCAAATTCTTTTTCAGCTGCTTCCACCAGATGTTCAACTAGTTGAACATCTTCAGCTTTTTCCGTTTTAGGCAAACGAATACCCTCTGCGCCCCCAGCAACAGCAGCTCGTATATCTTCTTCAAAAAGATCAGAATCTAACGCGTTGATACGAACCCATCTTTCAACACCTTGATAGTCTAATTCAGTTAAAGTATGGTAAAGTTGGATTCGCGCAGAATCTTTTTCACTTTCCGCTACAGCATCCTCCAAATCAAAAATCACGCAGTCCGGTTTATATACAAATGCATCTTTCACGAGTGAAGCTCTTTGCATATTCAAAAAGATCATGGTTCTTCGAATTCTGTTCTTAATCATACGATGGTCTCCCCCCATGCAATATCTTTTTTCACTTCACATGCACGTAAAACAGCAGTTTCTACTCTAGCTTTTATTGTGCAATCAAGAGCTCCTTTATCATTGACTGTTACATTAGCGTGATCAACCTCCAAGCGATTTAAAACGTTTTCAATTGTTTCCCTAATTTGTTTACCGTACTGGCTCATTACGCTACTTTCAATGTCAATGTTCAGTCCACTTTCGTTAGGTTCAACGACCACATAAACATCACTAGATTCATAACTTCCAGCTACAGCACTGTGCTTTAGCTCCATTAAAAAATCTCCTTCCGTAAATTTTTTCATTTACAAGATAAGTTTAGCGACTCTTACTGTTGGGATACATGTTTCTATACACAAGAAAAATCCTTTACGAAAACGTTTTTTTGTTCTGTGACATAAGACAATCTTTCTAATGCTTTTGAAGATTCTTTATGACATGAATTATAGGAAAATATAAGTAAAACTTTCCTAATGAAGTATATAAATAGAAAATGGCTAGTGATGATATGGCAGCATACCATATCATCACTAGCCAACTGTAGAACATAACGTTCACCTGATTCATTCCTCAATTAAATTGCGTGTAATATGATTCTTGAAATAGCCTGTTGGATTTCGTCTAACGAATGCTTTCTACTTCGCCCGCAAACTTTTGCATCATTTCCACAGAGGTAGCATTTTCTTGGATCAATGTTAAAATCTTTACGGCTGGTAACAACAAACTTCTCATTCTTTAAATAGAGAACATCTAAGTCTGCGAGTCTACCAAAAATATTTGTGTTCTCGATCTTAATCATTTCATGTTTAATTTCTGCCGGATTGCCAAATAACAGTATAAATAATTCTGATCCCGTTTTCCGGTGATAAAACCATGAAGAGCATAATTGATCTTCATCAATGCTTGCGATTATCTCATTATAAAGTACATCAAAGACTTCCTTCAAAATCGCTACATTTTTTACTGGTCCGGGAATATTCAAAGTAAGGCTAATCAAAACACTTTGGGGATTTGCTCGCAACAATTTAGTTTGTAGGATGGTGCGATTTTCTCTTGCTTGAAGCATGTCCGCCATTGTGACTTTTATGCCATTCGAAAAAATGTTAAACCCCACAAAATCACCTCAATAATGAACCACGTTCGGGGTCATTTTTAATTTTTGTATTACAGATATTGCGTCATTACTAAGAATATAGTTCAGAGTAGTTTCTGGAACCATAGTCTTCACTATATCCATATCATCATTTTTTATTGCTTGTCGTATTTTTGATGCACTAATGATTTGCTTATTATTTTCTTTTCTTTTTATCTCTATTAACTTCAACCCTATTTTGCTAAATTCTTCTTTCATAATTTGATTGTAAATACCAGTGACCATACTAAATGGCTCTTCACCAACATATCGGAATTTGATTTTCAATTTCAAAGCAATCTGTTCGAATAAAACAACATCTAAAAGTGCGTGACTTCTAATCACAGACTCTTCATCTTTTTGAAAGTAACTTGGAAAAGTAGCATTACTAATCATGTACGGCCCTGTTGGATGAATGACAATATTGTTTAAATGAGAAGTCCCTTTTTCGATAAGTTGTTTTCTTACTGAAAATGGAAATACGCTAGTATCCTCACTCACAACAAAGACATGAACCAAATCACTTTCTTTTGACGCCTTTTCAATTAAATATTGATGGCCTAAAGAAAAGGGGTTAGCATTCATAACAATTGCAGAAATTTTAGAATCTGACGAAACAGACTCTGTATTTGCTTGTAATTGATGCAGGTAGCTTTCAAAACCGTTTTTCTTATTTTCTAAAAAGACTAGTTGATCAGCAACTTTAGCAATTCTATAAAATCCTAAAGTTTTAAAAATACTCTCGCAGCCAGTTTTAGTATAAACAAATAAATGAAAAATACCTCTATTGAATTGATAATTTACTAAATGAGTAACAATTAGATTCATTAATCCTTCACCTTGATATTGGCTGCTTACTGCCAAACATCGAAGTGTATTTCCGAAACAGCTCCCTGTAGCAATCAGATTATGTTCACTGTCAAAAATTCCGCAAGTATATTCTAAATTTTTATCCATTCGAATATCTTCTTTTTTTAGAAGCTCCATAACCTGTTCGTAATTTTTGCGATTTTCAGAGAATATTTTTGTCACAACATACTCACTCATCAAAAAGCTCTCCTTACTAGTTTATATCAATGGAAACATTTATTTTTTGAATTGGAACATCATAGAATCGATCTTCTCTCCTACCTAAAAAATCTTTAGCTTGTTTTGGGAACAATGCGTACATTAAAACGTCCTCTTCTGTTTTTGCATATTTTGCTATTTCTTTTTTAAACTGCGGTAATTGCGGCTCAAGCAGGTCAGCAGGACGGGTTGTGATGGTTTCTTCATCTCCAATAATTTTCTTCTGAATTTCTTCTGAAATAGGTGCTGGTGGCTTACCATACATCCCTTTAACATACTCTTTAATTTCATTAGGAATCAATTTGTATCTTTCTCCAGAAATAACATTCATTAGCGATTGTGTACCAACCATCTGTGATAAAGGGGTGACTAGCGGCGGAAACCCTAAATCTCTTCTAACTTTTGGAACTTCAGCTAAAACTTCCTCATATTTATCCTGTAGTCCTTGTTCTGTTAATTGACTTAACAGATTCGATAGCATTCCTCCTGGGACTTGATAAATCAGCGTTCTTGGTTCAATGTCTTTAACTTTAGGATTCAATATTCCTTCGGCTCTATATCGATCTCGAATAGGATTGAAATAATCCGCAATTTCGGACAATTTATTCATATTCAGTCCTGTTTCAAATCCCAATTCTTCTAGTGCAATCGCCACAGACTCAGTTGCAGGCTGACTTGTTCCACCAGCAAACGATGAGATTGCGGTATCAATTATGTCAGCACCCGCTTCGGCGACTTTAAGATATGTCATCTCAGAGATTCCACTCGTAGCATGCGTATGAACTTCAACAGGTATATCAATCGAATCTTTTATGCGACTAACTAATTCGAAACCGGTATAAGGTGTTAAAACTCCTGCCATATCTTTAATACAAATCGAATCGGCTCCAACCTGTGCCATTTCTTTTGAAAGCTTAACAAAATAATCAATTGTATGGATATCACTGGTAGTATAGGAAATTGCTGTTTGGCAATGTCCTCCAGCTTCTTTGGCGGTAATGATGGACGTTATTAAGTTTCTAACGTCATTTAAAGCATCAAAGACGCGAATAATATCAATTCCATTTTCAATAGATTTTTCAACGAAAGCTCGTACGACATCATCTGAATAATTTTTATAACCAAGTAAATTTTGACCCCTTAGCAGCATTTGCATCTTAGTGTTTTTGACTTTAGCACGAATATTTCTTAAGCGTTCCCAAGGATCTTCATCTAAAAAACGAATACAAGAGTCAAACGTTGCTCCGCCCCACATTTCTAATGCATGATATCCAGCTTGGTCCAGAGTTTGTAGAATTGGCATCATATCCGAAGTAGGCATTCGCGTAGCAATTAAGCTTTGTTGCCCATCACGTAAAACTGTTTCTGTAAATTGAATTTTTTTCATGAACTAAGCTCCTTTAACTCTGTTTATCTTTTTTTACAGGAAACATTCGAGATAAAAGCTGTGAAGTAACATAGATAATCAGAATGACGATAAATACTCCACCCCAACCAAAAACTAGTAACTCTAATGATTTCAATAAATCTGTCGTCATTTTTTTCCTCCTAAACTAGTAATGCAAGAAGTAATCCACCAGCAATTACTGAAGCAATTTGTCCTGATACATTGGCACCAGCTGCGTGCATCAAAATAAAGTTTTGGGGATCTTCTTCAGTTGCCATTTTTTGAATAACGCGACTTGACATCGGAAATGCTGAAATACCAGCTGCCCCAATCATCGGATTGATTTTTTCCTTACGGAATAGGTTCAACAACTTGGCAAAAAGAACACCACCAATCGAATCCATCACAAAAGCCACCAGTCCTAATCCGATAACCATTAAAGTATCTATTTGCAAGAACTCTTCATATTGCATTTTTACTGAGATAGATAATCCAAGTAATATACTGATGATATTTACTAATTCATTTTGAGCTGTAAGCGATAAACGATCCAACACGCCACACTCTCGTAATAAATTTCCGAACATCAAAAAGCCAACTAATGGTAACGACACAGGAGCAATTAAACCAGCTACAATTGAAATGACGACTGGAAACAAAATTTTAGCTGTTTGAGATACCTCTCCAGCTCGATAGGACATTCTTATTTTCCGTTCGCGTTTAGTCGTTACTGCCTTAATAGCAACTGGTTGGATGATTGGCACTAAAGCCATATATGAGTAAGCAGCAACCATAATTGCTCCCATATATTTTGAATTCAAAGTATTTGCTACAAAAATAGATGTTGGTCCATCTGCAGCACCGATAATCCCTATTGAAGCGGCATCGTTCAAATCGAAGCCTAACAACACTGCAACAATAATTGTAAAGAAGATACCGAACTGTGCAGCAGCTCCAAAGAGTAATAGAAACGGGTTTTGTAATAATGGTCCGAAATCAATCATAGCTCCTATGCCAATGAACAATAATAACGGGAATAATTCTGTACTAATACCGAAATCAAATAAGACTTGAAATGGCCCTGCTTCTCCGCCAGCACTTAGGACACCTGAATTTGGAAAATTTACAAGAATTGTTCCTAATCCCATTGGAACCAGCAATGTTGGTTCATACTCTTTTTTAATTCCCAAATACATCAAGATAGCTCCAATAACCATCATGACAATTCTCCCAGGTTCTTGCCCCATGCCTATAATTCCTTCAATTAACGTTTCCAAAAAGTCACTTCCTCTTCCAAATAAATATCAATAAATCAACCAATTGTTATTAACGGATCGCCAGGATTAACTACATCCCCCTGTTTGACGTGGATTCCTTTTACAACCCCGTCATGGTTAGCAACTATCTCATTTTCCATTTTCATTGCTTCTAAGATCATAATTGGTTGATTTTGTTTAACCACATCACCAACATTTGCCAGTAATTTTAAAATAGTTCCAGGCATTGGAGCAGTTAACGCATCTTCTGAAGCAGGTGCTGTAGTTTTAGGTTGGGTTACTACTGCTTCCTCCATTTTTGATATTTCTGCAGTTTTTTCTTGTTGAACAGGCGCTACTGCGACATCAGTTACCGGGCGATTCTCTACGCCAACTTCCTCCATTTCCACCAAATATTCTTTGTTGTCTATTGAAATTTTAAATTTTCTTAGCATCATCGGCCTCCACTTAATCTTCTTTTTCTTTAATGTTTTTTACTACATAGTATTTTTGTGCTTCATCCCCAGTTGCAACACTGGCCATAATTAAAGCAATTTCCTTTACTCTTGGATTAATTTGTACAATCTTTTTTACCACAAACTCACTTTTGGGATCATCGTTTGCTGCAATCGCCGAAGTAATAATACTTACGAGTTGAAAATCTCTAAAGTCTGCTTCAACATACAATGTTATTGCTTTCCAGGTTGTTTTTTGCTCGTTTTGTGGTAAAGCAGTATTCATCTTTTTTTCTGGGATCTCCTTTTTTTTGTTTCTCCAAAAATTAAAAAAACTCATTTTTTCCTCCTTCCAATCATGCGTGTGTTCACAAGTAAAGAAAACCTTTTCATCTTTTTCTTCTCAAACTTGCAATAAGTAAGTTATAATGAATTTGCCCACTCATTATTTTCCTTAAGTGTAAGTGAATTATGTCACTGTATCTATGTCCATATACACATAAATGGTTTGCAATATCATTGGTTTTTTGGACAGAAAAACAAACCAGGAGGAAAACAATGCATATTTCTAAACTAAATTTGCTTTTTACCAAAAAATTTTTGTCTGACATTACAATGTACCAAATTGAAATGTTTGATCTTAAAGGGAATAATTACTTTACCAACGAGTTTGATCTGTATATCTCACAAACTCAATTTGTTGATGTTGCTGAAAATAAAAATGAAATCTATATTCCTATCGCTATTCAGGAAGAAATAGGTTTCATTTTAAGATTCAAAAAAGTTGATCAAATGAATAGCAGTTACACATTAAAATTTGCTACTACATTAAAAAACACTTTGGAAACAAGTTTGGATTTTGTAAATGATTATTCCTATGGCGGAAAGATTGACATGCTAAATGACTTTCTTACAGAATTACTTTTACGAGATACAAGTGATCTTTTTAACAATCTACTAGAAAGAGCTAATCTCTTGCATTTTGATCATTCGGTCACCCGAAGACTAGTTTTAGTTGATATTACCCATTTTAAAAAGGTAGTCAGAAATAGCTCCGACAAAACAGAAGTTCAAGAAAATCTGAACACCGTCCATAAAATTCTTAAAAACAGTATTTATAGTTACTCAGAATATGCCGCTTATCTTTATGATGACAAGTTTGTTCTATTCAAAAAAGAAAGTAACAATTTTGAACAAGATCTTTTGGGAATTAGAGAAGAAATTATGGAAGAACTTGCTTTAGGTTCTCAATTTGTTGTAAGTAGACCATGTTTGACATTAGAAAGCTACAGAACAGAATTTAAAAAGATGACAGAATTACATGAAAATTTTGCTCGTAAAAATTTAAATACACCGATTTTTTTCGTTGATGATAATCAAATTGAATTGCTTTTAACTAGTGTAAGTAACAATGATCAACATTTTTTTATCTCTAATTCTTTTCCAATTCTAACTGAAATTTCCAAGTCAAATCATGATTTGATTGAAACGCTCATTCAATTTTTTAAGAATAATATGGATACGAAAAAAACGTCAGAGAGCATGTATATTCACAAAAACACTGTCTATTATCGAATTAAAAAATTATCTGAATTAGTTAATAGTGACTTATTTCAGCCATATAATTGTACTTTTCTTTTTATCCAACTTTGTCTATTTAGAAATCTGAATTTACAAAGTTAAAGTGTCTGGGAAAAAACTATTTTTAGTTTTTTCCCAGACACTTCTTTTGTGTTTAGAGTCTCTTGATATACCAGTCATACGCATTTTCATATAGAATTCGTTTCAATTCATGCTCAGTAAATGCATTTGCCATCTTCTGAATGTCTTTTTCAGAGAATACCTTATCTGGGTCTACTCTTGTAGAGGGTAAATCTGTGCCAAACATTAAGCAGTTTTCATTGATTTGATGAATTTTTTTGAGTGGCTCTATAGGATCAAAATCCAAGCGTCCGAAACCTGATGCTTTAATTTTCACACCGGCTTCTGCTAACTCATACAAATGTTTCAAAGAAGATTTTCTTAAACCTACATGATCAATTGACAATCGAGGTATTGACAATAATTGAGGTTTAATCAATTCAAGCTCATCCGGATTAATCTGTATTTCTACATGCCACCCTACTAACTCATATAAGCGATTAGCAATATCAACCAGTTGATCTACTGAGGTAGCATTTCCTCGGAAGATATTGAATCTCGCTCCAGTTACACCAAGCTCATTCAGGGTTAACACTTGTTTATAATTGATATCTGGAGGTAAATTAATTACACCAACAAAATCTGATTTTCCATCCTGCTCTTTAATTTTTTTAATTACGTCTAAATATTTTGTATCCAATCCCTGAAACGAGCCAGAGATAATCGCACCTCCTTCAATATCCAAACCCATTTTTCTAGTTTTTTCATCATAATCAGAATAAGTAAATTCGTCTGGTTTAAATCCGTTATTCTCTTGAATAAGGTATTTATAATCAATTATATGAAAATGTGCATCAAAAACTTTCACTTAATAGTTCCTCCCGACTTATAGAAAAGTAAATGTAATACTGGCTAATAACAGAATAATTGCAGCACCCACGCGAGTAGATACGGATGAATAACTCATTAAACTTAATCGATTAGCCGCACCTAAAATTGCTAAATCACCGGCTCCTCCCATATCTGTCATACAGAGTCCCGCTGTCATCGCACTTTCAATAAAATAGAATCCAACAAAATTTCCAAAGAATCCGGCAAAGATTGAGCCTCCTAAGACAATTGAAAATACGATAGCTATTGTCTCAAAATTTAATACTGATACTAAATTTGAAACGTCAATCAAAGACATACCTACACCTGTCATCATAATCCAACCTAATCTACCACCAAAAACTTTTTGCAGTTTCATGCAACCATATCGTAATGGATCAGGTAAAAAACCAATTGCGTTTACAATAGCTACCAAAACAATTAGGTAACCAAAGGTATGAATGGGAACTCCTAAAATTGTTGGCAAAATTTTCGTTGAAAGTATAGTAGCAGTCATAAATAGACTTGCTACAACAAAAAAACTCGCAATGATGTTTGTTGGAGACAGCTCATATTCCTCACCATCATCCTCATCAGCAATATTTTCTTTCGCGGATTTCATCAAAATTCCATTACTAGTCATTCTAGGAATTTTTTTACCTATGAAATCATATACAACAGCTAGTAGAATAGCTATTAGGTTGCCCATTGTAATTACAGAGACTGCGTGAGATAAAAACTGTGTCGCATCACTGCCAGTAATTTCAGAATAAATTTGTGACATAGGTATTGCACCAGCAGCAATCCCTCCTCCTAGCATAGGAAAAACATAGCTAGTTAGTATTTCTAATGGATGTCTTCCAAACAGGAGCCCAATTAAAATACCAAAAATAGAGGAACCAACTATACAAGAAATAATCGCAGGAATATACAATCCTAAAGATTTAAAAATCTGAGTTCGTTCAATTCCCAGAATCGAGCCAACAACGATAACGCTTACAAACAGAGTTAAAAAATTATAATCCGACATAAAACCATTCACATTCTCAGAAAATGTTGTAGGTAATAACTTTGCACCTGACAAAATACACATTGTAATTAAGCAAAATGTTGCTCCTCCACCTAAATACTTGTTCCAAAATGGCATTTTTTCACCAATTTCTCCTAATAGGATCCCAAAAGTTAAAAGAATTGCAGTTGCTCCAATTAATTGGACTGGCACATTATCCCATAAAAAACCAGAAAGAATGACAGGTATAGCCAAGGGTATAAAAATTTTAGGCGAAATATCATAAAATGAAATAACTGTTCCTATTCTACTTTTTTTTGCTCCTGTTAATAGTTTTTCTTCCATTAGAGTATTTTTCTCCATCCTTTTTATATTCAATTACCGGTATTGTTTATTTATCATCTCAAGAAAGCGATTTCTTTAAAATGTGCAACAATCCATTAAAACTCTACGAAGATATCTTAATATTGTAAAGGTTTACAAAGACAATGATACACTCTTCTGCTATCTTCATACTGCTAGGTAGTAAATTAGAATATTGTAATTGACGAACTATTCTAAGCGAAAAGAAAAATAGAAGCATTGATCTAAAATGGCATTTATGAAAAATGAATTTAAGATCTTACCCATTTAAGAAGTAAGCCAGCTAAATCTGCTAGAATTTTTAATCCAAGTGCAACAAAAAAGTCACAGTCGCTCCCTGTTATAATGGTGTTAACTAATAATAACTATCAAGAGGAGTTTACCTATGACTTTATAATGCACACTTACTGTACGAGAGAAAAGATATTTTTATACCATAGTTTGGGACTTTCCATTCGTAGAATTGAACGTTTGATAAAAAAGCTCCTTCAATTGTAATGAGGGAGATTAAGAGGAATACTTCAAAATTCAAATCCTATGCGTCTTCTTTAGCGAAAAAATCTTATCGGAAAAATAAGCGAAAAGGTTGAAGAAAAATAATTCTAGATCAATCCCCTTATTATAATGAGATAATCCGGAAACTACTTTTATGAAAATCAATGAAAAAACAACCAATTGATACGGAGTACCTGCCAAAGCGTTAGGATATGAATTCTGTAAAAAAAAATATTGAGTCCACCATTTATAAACTAAACGATAGACCCAAAAACGCTAAAATGGAAAACATCGCACGAGGTATTCTACAAATAGTCATCAACGTTAACCTGAGAAGGAGAACTCTAATAATAGGATTTTCTGGAAATCAAACAAATTTTGGTCTATAAAGTCCAAACGAGAATTGCTTGATTAAACGTGAGTATTTTTCTTTTGAGAATTGAGCACTGTTAGCCAGTATCGAATAGCTATTCCCCTCTTCGGAAATTCTTAATTGTGTATCAAAATATTCATTTTTTTGGTAGAAATGCAATCTTTTTAGTCTCTGCTCATAGTTATCAAATTTTTTGTCCACTGTTTCAATATTTAACGCAATATTATGTGAAGGAGAATTTTCTTTTATCCATGCAAGTATTTTACTACCATATCCTTCAGATCGAAGGCTTGGATCAGTCGCTAAATATAACACGAAGCTCTGTTCTTCGTCTTGAAATATGTACGAAAATCCTAAAAACTTAGAAGCATCAAAAAAGGCAAGGAAATAGATCTTCTTCCGCATACTAAACAAATTTATTAACCACACTGGTAGTCTTTCGTCTTCTGGAAAAGAAGAATGATAAATACTGATAATCTCATTATACTCTTTCAGTTCTTTAGTTACTTTCTTTGTATGTAACATTATCTCAGCCCCAATTCTTATATTTGAAAGTTGTTTTTATTTCATATTACTACGTATTTTTTCAGAAATCATCACCACTTCAGTTGCCAAATCGATTGGTTTGTATGTAGAATCTATGCATTCATCCCAATACTCTAAATGTTTTTTATCAATCCAACTTTCAGAATTCTCAACAGGAATTCCACCTTCTCCTTGTATTGAATACCAGTACAAAAATTCTTCCCCGTTGAGCTGTTCTCTAAAGATTGTCTCAACAAACATTTTTTCATTTTCCAATGTGAGTAATGTTTCTTCCATATGCTCATTTAAGAACGACATCCATTCATCAACTATAGCCGTTTTTCCTACTTTTACTTTAAATCTTGTCAGTTCTTTCTGAAGCATGAAATCCATTCCTTTCATCGTCATATTACTAGTATATCACTATTTATAGCTTATATTTTTGCTCTTAAAGTAGGCACAAGACAAAAATAAGCAACTACTACTTCGAGCAATTAATGGTATATAATATTCTTAAGAACTAGAATTGTTTGTAAATAGCTTGAATGTTAAAATGCGTTGCTTGTAGCAACGAGAAACTCCTCATACAATATTGTTAGAAAATAAAAAAAGGAGGACAGATTTAATGTTACATGAAAATATAAAGGCAATCAGAAAATCAAAAGGGCTTTCACAACAAGAACTAGCTATTAAACTGAATGTAGTAAGGCAAACAATCTCTAAATGGGAACAAGGATTGTCAGTTCCTGATTCAGATATGCTTATTTCCCTGTCGGAAATACTAGAAACCCCTGTCAGCACTTTACTTGGAGAAAAGGTTTTTGAAACTAAAGGTGATGACTTAAAAGTAATTTCAGAAAAATTAGAGGTAATAAATTTACAACTTGCACAAAGGAAGAGAACTAAGCAAAAAATTATTCAAGGATTACTTATTACACTCTTTGCTGTTATAGTAATAATTTCAGTGAGCTTAATTGTATTTAAAAGTTCCTATTTAGATTGGAATTACAATGACCCTGAAACTGCTGTTCTAGGAGTAAGTCTTCATGCATTTGAATGGCTATTTGTTAGATTCGCACCACTTATTCTTATTGGAGCAGTTGCTGGGATTTACTATATACGAAAGAAAGTGTAAGACTACGTTACATTGGAAATATAAGTTAAACTTTTTATCTATAATTTCCTATTCAAAACACAGATAGTTAATCTATATGGTTAACTGCTTTGTTCCTGCCTACGTTAATTATATTTCTATTGACCATGTAATAGCTTATGCATCCTGATTGAAATATTAATTGCTGGAATTGCCGTTCTCCCTTACAACCTTATAATGATTATCGCAGTGACTAGTATCATAATACTAGTCACTTTTTTACCGTTACTTCTATATTCGTTATAAACAATTTATATACCATCAAGGGATACATTTATGGACTTGAAAAAACGAGAATTTGAAGCAGATACTACTATTAGTATTCCCAACAAGGAGAAGGATTTCTGCCGTCCTAGTCAGCCAAATGATTGGTATGATGTCATTGCTACGAAATATAATCTGAAACGGATTACACTTCATGAATTTAGAAAGACACACGTTTCTCTTTGCGCAATGGCGAATATGAATTTAGAAGACATTATGTATCGTGTCGGTCATAAAGATTCTAAAATTACCCGTCAAGTTTATAACTACTTCTACCCCGAACGGGAAGAACGAAGTGCAGATCAATTCGCTCAATTCATTGAAAAGGTAAAATATCTCTTTTAATCTTTTTTGTAGTTAGTTTTGTAGTTAGTAGACTTTTTGAAAAAACAAAAACGCCAGAAACGCTTATATATAAACGTTTCTAGCGATAAAAATCGAATTACCCTACACTGCCTTCCAATGACTCTTTTGGGAATCAAAGGAAAGGAATAGGCTTTATATAGATATTTCATTTAACAAATTGCCATAGACTGACAGTATATATTATCAGGTACTACCATAGAGAACGTAGCCAATATCGTATCCAAAACAGCAGGTAGAGAAGTTATTTGAGGATTCAAGTTATTCTTATTCACTCATGAAGTTAAGTTCATTAACGAAAATAAAGGATAGTTCATATCTCTATAATTCATCAATAAACTTTATCACTCTATTGATAATAATTTCTAATGAGTGGTTTTTCAATTGTATTTTAGTTGAGTGCATGCTTTTGATAGCAAAATTATTAGTATAGACGAAAATTCTTCGAACAACAAACTTCTTATATTACATACAAAGCACTCATAAAGTTACTAAATAAAGAATCAATTTTGAATCCTATTTAGAAATCTAGACCTTACTTGCCTTTTATTACTCCCCCACGGCATTTTTTTCTCTAATGGATAAGTTAAGTAGCACTCTCTCTTGGCTCTTGTTAAAGCAACAAACATATTATTTAGTTCCTCTTTTTCTTGTTCAGAAGTTTTTACTCTATAATCAGGGAAAGTGCCCTCTACCATTCCGATTATAAAGACTACCTCAAATTCTAAACCTTTAGACATATGCACGGTTAAGAATGAAACCCCGGAGCCATTGTTGAAGTCTAATTTGCCCAGAGATACTTGATTTCTAAAATACGCTAAACTTCTATCTCCTCTTACAGATTGTTTAGCATACTTTTTCCAACGTTTCTCCCATAAGTCTATATCATTTTGAATTAAAAACTTAAACTCTTCACTAAAATCCCCATCATCAATGGCTTTTTTTATTACATTTAGCGCTTTTATAAAATCTTCTTGATTACTTGATAATATATTCCAAGCCTTAATTATAGCACCAAAAACCAGTTTATCTACCTCGGGAGAGTTAACTTCACTATTTGTCAATAAATCGTCTAAAAAATTCATTTCCGTATTATCACGTGAAAGATATTTATTTAATTGTCTGTAATGTAAATCATCATGTGTATTTATTAATATTCTTAAACCAAGCTCGAATATCTTCATTTCAACGGTTTCACATTCTGAGTTAGAATTTGATCCTCCAAAAGAAAATTCTATTTTATTATCAACAAATTCTTCTTCAAGTTTTGAAAATAAATATCTATTTCTTCCTATAATCGCGATATCTTCCAAAGCTATTTCATTTTCAACCCATTCACTGCCATTCTCTAACAGATTTTGAATTTTAAGCCTGATCCAATTGGCTTCTTCAATTTCATTTTCAAAAGATAAAATTTGAAGTTCTCCCTCTAATGGATAAACGGACATTGATTTTGAATCTGGCTGTATTCTATTAGCCGCTTCTATAATTTTGGATGTTGATCTAAAATTTTCTTCTAAACAAAACGTTTTAGGATTATAATCATTGACAAATAATTTAGTCATGATCCTACTATCTGATCCATTGAACCCGTATATTGATTGTGCTGAATCTCCAACCATCATCAGATTTTCAAAGTTAGCAGTTAATGCTCTTATTATCCTATATTGTGTATTATTTAAATCTTGTGCTTCGTCAATTAGTATATATCTGTACAGCCTAGTATAGTTTTTCGGTACTGACGGAATATCTAATAAAATTCTATAAGAGTAGTATAAAATATCATTAAAATCGATCATTCTATTAGACTTTAATAAATTATTATATGTTTCGAAAATATCACGAAAATTATCATTGCTAGTAAGATATTCTGGGTACAAAAAATTTTTCTTATGCTCTTCAATGTTTCTTAATTCTTCGCGTAGTACTCTATCTTCTGGAAGCGACATCTTTGAATTAAGATGTGCCCTTCTTAACATTTCAATCTTATCATTTATATTCTCAATGACTGCTAAATTAGGATCAAGTCCAATCTCAGCACCTCTATTTAGAACTAAATCTAAACAGAAACTATGGATGGTTTCTACTTTTACTCTTTCATGGCTTTCTACATCAATTTGAGTTTTTACTCTCTCTGATATTTCTTCAGCAGCTTTATTGCTAAAGGTTAAAGCTAATACTTTACCTTTCTTCAACTTTAAAATGTTTGCAATTCTGTGTGTTAAAACTCTTGTCTTTCCACTACCCGGTCCTGCAGTTACTAGTAAAGGACCATCTATATAATCGACAATTTTTTGCTGATCTACAGTTAGTTTCATGCTTGTTCCTCCCTAGATAATTTGAATAGTGGTTCAATTGATAAAGATTTTATTTTTGAAATCTCGTAAAATAATTCTTGAATAATTTGGGGTATTTTTGTTTTATCCTTGCGTTTAAGAATAACATCTCCTATTAAGGAGGAGTATTCTGTTTTGTGTGCTGACAGATACTCCAAAAGAGCTTCTTTAAAACCTTCATCACCATCATAATTTCTTGTAGGAGCATCAAAGATATTTTGTTTACATTCCGGGCACACTTGTTCCGTTGCTTGTCTCTTTCTCTTTTTACCGTTGTTATTCTGTATATACTTATCCAAGTAATTCTTTGTACCTTCTATTTTATCAATAACTTCCAGTAATTCTTCGGTATATCCATTGCTCACTAAGTATTTTTCGAAATCATTTTCTTCTGGTAAAAATTTGATTCTTTCATCAATAATATTGTCATCAGTATCTACTTCATAAATTTTCCCATAATGCTTTTTCAAATCTCGAACTACCTTTTTCTCGCCATCACTCAAAATGAATAACTCTATATCTAAATCCTTTGCCACTCTGAGAAATGGTTTATATTTTCCATAACCTCCAACACTTAATATATTGACTCCTAGTTCAAAAGGTTCACAACCAAAATATTCTTTAAAGAATAATGGTAGAACCTGATCTTCAGTTTCCCCCTCACATAGTATTAAAATATCAGCAAACAGCACATCCCCTCGAGTTTTAAATACTTCCTCCTTAATTTTCCTGATTTCATTTTTCTTCAAACTACCAGTTAAAATATGATTAGTATTTGAATGATCATATTTCTTATAGACATGAATAATTTCGTTAATATTGGCTTGAGACGCAATTATGGGCGAATGTGTACTAATTATCTTTTGTCCTTTGAGATTATTCATTTGTTTATAAATTTTTCTTTGTGCTTGAGGATGCAAATGAGCCTCTGGCTCTTCTAACAGTAAAATAGGGTGAAAAGCAATATCTTTATTTTCCATTTCAGAATTTTTCCATTTTATATATGCTGATAACGTTAAAAACGTAGCCCAACTTCTAGTACCCATTCCTTGGTTAGCAATTGAAAAAGACTCCGAGTTTTTATCTGTAAATCGAATTTCCATACCTTGGTTCAAGTCTTTAATTTTCCGGCTTACAGGATTTATTTGTATAGAGCTCTCTCCGGAATCTAAAACCTGGCTTATTTCATTTAGACTATTAGATAAGTGCTTCAGCACTTCACTATTTTCTACAATATTGTCATTAATTTCATTCAAATGCCTTTCCATTTCTTCTAAACTAGCTTCCGAAAGCTTAATATCTTTTACTAATTTTCCAAAATATGAAAATTTATCACTCATTTCAGATACAATATCTCTTTTTGCATCTAAATAGAACACAGGAAATGCCTCTATCAGATTTTTAGTAATTCTTTGGGTACTGAAATTTTCGAATGATTCAACTTCTTGGGAATCTGGCCAATCATTCATTCCTTTCTTTTCAATTTCATAATCACCCTTTAATCGATTGTATTTTATTGTAGTCCTCAAACCTATGTATTGATTATTATTTTTTTCAAAAATCAATTCACCAAATAAGTCAAACCATTTATCATCAAATTCTTCAGTATCTGAACCAATCAATACATCTAATATTATTACTTTATCTTTAGAAAGTATCTCATCCTTTTTCACAAAAATAATATCTCCATTAACTCTTTTATATTGGAGAAAGCAAAGTTCTAAAGCTTCTAGCAAAGAAGTCTTACCCACGTTATTAACTCCTAGTAAAAGATTCGATTCATTCAATTTAATATCAACGTTCTCGTAACACTTATAATTTCTAATTCTTAATTCTTCTATACAAACACCCATAAATAACACTCCTCGACAAATTTACTTGTGTAGCTACAAAACATTCACTATAATTTCTCTACCATTTTATCAATATTTTTTTATAACAGATATAGACATAACATAAATAATCTATTCCCAATGACTACAAGTAGTCATTGAAGCAAATCTTCATAAGACACCTGTAGAATATCTTTGATGGCTTTCAATTGATCCAATTTAATGTGTTGGCGGCCACCTTCAATCTTAACCAACGTTTCCCTAGTTATAGCAATTTTATGAAGCTGTAGGTCTCTAATCAGCTCGGTTTGACCAATTCCTTTTTCTAATCGGATTCGTCTAATATTGCTACCGATTACATTTTCTTTATCAATAATTTTTTCCTCTTTCAAGAATAGCACACCTTTCGGACTAAAATTAGTCCTTTTTCTTATTAATCTTAAAGATTCGGTATGCTACAATGGGACTAGTATTAGTCCACATTCAATTTTAAGGAGGAATTTTTTTGAAGAAATTTGCAATCATTCTAACTTGCGCTTTACTCATCGGAACTATAAGCGGGTGTACCACTTCTGACACAAGCTATACAAGTACGGAAACTAGTACAACAACCTCAGAAAAGAATTACCCAATACATTTTTTTCCGGTTCCAGATGGATTTGAAGCTTATTATCATGATAAAAAACTAGATGTTCCTTTATCAGAAACTGAATCTACTGAAAAGATTTTGCCAATTGAAATTGAAAGAAATCAAGACGATATAAAACTAAAAGCTGATCTTCCCTTACTGAACAGCACACAAATTGATAGACATGAAAATATTAAAGTTAATATTGAAAAAGGGGCATTAGCACAACTTTATACTGAAAAAGTTGAACAATTTTTTGAGGCTGGTGCCAATAAAAACTTTTCAAAAATAAGCGATTATTCGGATAACTTTTTTAATGAAACCCAAGATGAAATCATGAACTCAACTTTTATGGCTGAAGATATGTACAATATGACATTAAAAAAAATAAAAGCTTACGACCATCCGTTAAATCTGACACTAAATAATGGATTGCTTTCTTTTGTATTAGCAGGTTACGTTGACTATGAATATTCACCAGATTATTTGGAGAAACCTCTTCAACACGAGAACAATGATATTAATTTTAGATTTGTCTACGAGTCAAAAAGTAAAACATGGTTAGTTGATCAATTAAGCACGATAAACACAAGCTTCCATGAATTACCTAAACCTGAAAATGAAGCTGAGATGGTCATTAAAATCTTCTAAAAAAGAAGCGTTGAAGGAGAAATATTCCTTTCAACGCTCTTTTTTATATGCTTAGAAACATAAATAAATTGTATACTTTCTTTTTAGCCCCTATTACTTTTCACGAAAAATATCTTTTTTTCGACGCTAGCGTTTCTCTACTTCTAATACTGTACACAGTTTTTGTGTTATTGAAAAATTACTCATTATTTAGCATTAATCCACATCGTTTTATCAATCGACCTTCATACTAAACTACTTTAAAGTCATCTTCCTTCTCGTTTTTCATTAAATCAGATACATAAGCCCATGTACCCGTTCGTTGTAAATAAAGTTCTTCTTGTAGCAGCTCCCACTTTCTCTTAGAAATCATAATGACGCCATCGTTCAATCCATTTTTAGAATCCCTAGTAATTTCTATTTCAGAATTTGAATGAACTACTTCTTGCAACACTTTACCTATATTTTTTTTGAAGTTTGTTGGAGTAATAGTATCCAAAATGAACACCTCTCTTCTCTATACCTCTATTATGAAGCGCCCATCAAATAAAGCAAGCGTTGAGGAATAATTCTTTCAACGCTTGCTTTATTAAGCTTTCATTTTATAGTTTAACTAATACCAATAATCTGATCTCTAAACGATCGAAAAACTTCTTGTGGTTGATAATAATCTGTATCTATTTCAAATGTTTCTGAGAATAATTCATTGAATTTTTCTACTGAAATGATAATGTTACCATCTTCCTCTTGACTGTTTTTTATTATTTCTGCTTCTAATTCAAATAAATCTAGTGACGAACTAAAATCATAAATCCTGTCATATTGAACAAAAAAATCAAGAAAAAGTTGCTCAAACTCTTCCTTATTTATCACTAGTGTTTCAAGCGGAACAACTTTATTTTCATCAGCCATTCTTCCAATTTCCTCACTTTCATTTTCAATAATCACAAAAATGACATTAACTTAAAAACCACTAACAAAATAAGACTTACAAATTAAAGGGTAATCCAACAAAATAACCATTCGCTCTACGTACTACGATTTGGTATTCCTGCCTTTCACTAGGTAATTCATAATAGTAATTTATTGTTTCTGATTTACCATTTTCAATATACTCTGGATTATCCAATATCATAGCATACTCATAAAGTTCTTCACCATTCTTATTTTCAATCGACCATTGTTGCGGACGTATCGGATTTTCTGTATCATTTTTCATTGTATAGGTCACTTGTAATACACGATCATGCTGTGCAAATTCATTTCTTTTTTCGGTCAATTCAACCTTTTTAAAAATTAACTCAACCCCATCTGCCTGATAAGTTTCACCTATTTTTAAATCTTTTGTTACAATTTTTATCGGCTTTTCTTCTGGAAAATATCTGGCTTTAATTGTTATATAGCTTCCAAAAAGAATCAATCCTAGTAGCACTAAAAGAATCCCTTTAACTAGCCACTGAAACGGGAAATACACTTTAAACATCTTTCCCCTCCTCATTTTTGTATTTATTTTTTAGAGAACACGATAACTTTTGATCAATACCATTCAACTTTTTCATTATAATTGATTCTAGTTCTGAAATTGTTTGTTCAAGTTTAATGCTTTCAGGATCACTAACTTTTTTATTTGATTGACTAGCCAACATTGGCAAATTTGAAACCATCACACGAAACATATTTGCTTTCGTTCCAAGAGTTCCTTTATTCTTCTCATAAAAGCTGTCAAACAATTCTTTTGTTTCCTTTGAACAATATACTTTAATATACGGATCAGACATTCTTTTCCCTCTCCCTGTTTACTTAAAAATCCATATCATATTGATTTTGTTGTTTTTGATAATCAATTTCTCTTGCTGTTTTTTCATACTCTTTCCGAGCTTTTTCAATCGTACCATCATCAATTGCACGATTAAATAAATAAAGAACACGTTTTGTTTCTTGAATATAACGCTTCTTAAAATTACGTTCTAAAGTGGGTTCAGTATCATGAATGTTAGATTGGTTATAATCAGTTGATAAACTCTCTGAGATATCATAAACAACTTTTTTATACACCAAATCTACACATTTCTTCTTATACTTTAAAGGTTCCTCTTCCACTGCAAATCCAAAGAATTGGTCTTTATTCTCACCAAAAACATCTAATAAAATTTCTATTCTGTCCTCTATTTCAAATTTATATTTGTCATAAAATTCTTCATAATCTTTTGATGATCTAAGAAATGGTATATTCTCATTATCTAATTCAAAGCGTTGCGCCCGTTCTTGCCAATTAATTCTACTATCCGCTCTACCATTTAACGATTTACCAAGATGTCGAATAGCAATTTCAGTGAGTACCTCTTCAGATTGAATTTGCTCCGCTTTTTTATTTTCTGTGAACAAATCATCAAGATAATTCATATCATAGTTTTGCCCTAAACGCTTTCCGCCAATCTTTAAGATTAACCCACCTTCAGAATCTAAGAGTTTGTACCCAATACGCTGATTTTTGGCAAATCGATAGGTCTCAACAGAATGTTTTTTCTTCAATTCCGCATGAAAGTCATCATAATTTTTCGCATACTGAGCAACTTCAGAAACAGCTAGTTTTATTTTTTCTCGATTTGAAATCTTATTTTCAGTTCTAAATTCACGTTCTTTCCAATTTTCACGATCTGCAACTAAATGATTATACTTATACATATCAAGTGGGCTAATTCCATTATCAATAAGTATATTATCATTCCAGGCCTGCAAAACTCGAATATCATTCTTTCGAATATCCATTTTCTTTCCTGTTCGCTGATCGTTTGGTGAAATACCAAAGTGATTGTGAACATGCCCTTTGTCTGTGTGTGTGACGACCAAAATTGACTGGTTAGGAAACATTTTTTCTGCCCACTTAACACCCAACTCATGTGCTTTTTCAGCGGAAATATCTTCTAGTGGATCAAAGCTTTGTGTAAAATGCCAAAGCTTTATTTTCCCTTTATCACCAAAAATTTCATTGGTTCGTTTAAAATCCTCAATAGCATTTAAATCATTCGATACGCCAATTCCTGTCACGAGTTCAGAATCTTCTTGTTTATTTAACATATATGAAATTGTATTATGAATACTCCTACTTTTTGAAGCAATTTTTATAATCGAGCCCATAACTTATTCAACTCTTTTTCCAAGCGATTCAATGGATCACTTATTGATTTTATTTGTATCATTAAGTCATTTTTTTTAGCATATAGCCGCTTTAAGCGCTCTTGCTTAGTTGTAAAAGATAAGTAAACACTCTGATGTTCTTCTTTTTGTATCTCGGTATCTTTTTTATTTAACTGAACACGCAAATAATTTGCTGTTTTCACTAATTGATTCAAATTTCTTCCTATTGCTAGTAAATGAAAATTAATTTCTTTATATTGTCGATCGGTATATTTTAGACTTTTCCCTGCGTTGTCTACTGCGATTTTCTTCACGTACATTGGAACAGATAAACCAAAAATGTCTGCTGTTTTTTCTAGCTCTTGGTACTGATAATCGTCTACTCGAAACTTTATCGGCCTATTTTGTCGTCGACTATCTTCATTACGTTTATATCGCTTTCGCCTTTCTTCTAATGGTAGTTTACTGACATCAATTGCCATGCGCACTTCTCCTTTCCAATATTATTTTTAAGTTCAAAAGAAGCAAGCGAGGGGAAAGGGAACCCTTCCCCGCTTGTCGAGGGAGTAAACTCCCTACGAGCACCCTCATGCTCCGCATTTTATCGAGATTAGATAGTCGATAAATCAGCTACCTAACACTTTCTTCTTGCGTCTCTTCTCGATAGAAAATTCGATACGCTGTCTCTCCTTTTCTTCTCAAAAATTGTTGGAACTTCGTTTCCAACAATTGATCGCTTGCAAGAAATTCATGCACTAGGGTAAATTCGCTATTCGCGAAATTTACCGCCTTTTGCCATTTTTCTCGAGTACCTTTTTGATTAATCTCAAAAGTTTCTTCAAACTCTTTTACTGATGAAATTCCTGTTTTTTCATAGGCAAACTTTCCCAGTTCGGGATAAAGCTTTCTCTCCAACTCGGCGAGTTCTTTTTTCAAATCTGCAATTGATTTTTGTTTTTTCCTTGCCATTTTTCATGCTCCTTTTTGTATGTGACTAAGTTCATTCATAAGCTCATTTTTCATCTTTAATTCTTCTTGAATCATCAGTTCAATATAATTAGTGACCGTGATTTTTTCATTTGTTGCTTTCTTTACTGATTCACATAATTCGTCAAGTTCTAAGAAATCATGTGTACTAATCTGTAGAATTAATTGCATGAAAATCACCTCTTTATTTTTTAAGTAAACTATCGAAAAGTGGATTAGGATCATTAAGTGTATCTCTGAATAACTCGTTGTCTTCATAGGTAAATCTTCGTCTTGGTTTTGATCCCTTATCATTTTCACGGATTTCACTATCAATAATCACTGTTTCATGATTTGAATCAAATTTTTTCGCTGACTTTCTGTCTTCAACGATATTGATTTTTTGTGTTTTTTCTTTCATTTCTCCACTATCTTTTTGAGCGTTCTCCCGAACATCTACTGTTTTGAACCCTTGACTACTTGTAGAACTTTGTACATTTTCTCGGACATCTACTGTTTTTGGTTGACTTGCACTGCTACTTTGCACGTTCTCTCGGACATCCACTGATTTAAAGCCTTGACTACTTGTAGAATTTTGTACATTTTCTCGAACATCTACTGTTTTTGGTTGACTTGTACTGCTACTTTGCAGATTTTCTCGAACATCAATTGTCTTAGTACCTTGACCATTTGAAGAACTTTGTAAATTCTCTCTTACATCAACATTCCGTCCGACATGACCATTCAATGAACCTTGAATATTTTCTCGGACATCTACTGATCGGCCACCTTGACTACTTGTAGAATTTTGTACATTTTCTTTGACCAATTTTTCTAATCCGGTATTTGAATTTTTAGCTTCTTGGATTCTTTCTTTGGTCAACGCTTCTTTTTCGTCCATATTAGCGCCTGTACGCCCTTCTACACGTTTGCTTAACATTTCCTCACGATTCATTGCTTCAGGCGTGTATTTCGCTCCCTGTCGCTTCTGATTAATTAATTCTTCAGCAGACTTAGCTTGACCGTGCATAGCATTTTTACGTTCTTCAATATCTTGTTGAACTTTTTGCTGAATTGCACTTACAGGATTATTATTCGATTCAGCATTATTTTTCATTGCTTCACGCATACGTTCAGAACTAGACATAATTCTATCGGCATTTTCAACCTTAGCACCATCTTTTCTATCCGAAAGACGTGTTGGCATGGAATCAGCATATTTTCCAGTTTCATCTTCTTTATTTTTAGCTAACATAGGTTTGCTATTTTTATTAATAGCGGACACGGTACCATCATCTAAACCTTCTTTGAACTTATTCTTGGTACCATTAGCCATATCACGCATACTCTTAAATGGTTTTATTGCTCTTTCACTAGCCATTGTAGCTCCATCTGAAGCTAAACCTGATAATCCACGTTCATGGGCATATCCCAAAGCTCTTCCAGTTTTGCCAGCTTTTTTTGATAGAGTTTCGCCGAAATTCTTTTCTGGTTTTCGATCTTCTCCTTCTCCGCTGTCTGATCCATTTCCATTTCCGCTTCCTTTAGCACGATTAAATCCATTTGATCCTTTTCTAAACAGCATTGCGCCCATACCAAAAGCAGAAGCAAGTTGCCCATAACCTTCTTTGAGTCCAATATCAACACCAAAGTATCTCATGACTGTTCCACTGCCTTTGATTAAAACAAAAACGGCACAGATATAAGCAATTGTTTTTATAAAAATATTTGTTGAGATACCTTGTCCTGAGTTCAGAAAATTGATAAACATAGCAAACATGGATAGTCCAAATCCTTGAAAGCCTACAGTCAAATAGCACTGTAGAATATCTGATAGAACAACTTTTGAACGCTGTCCTGTTTCTAAGTCAGTAGCAAATACTAAAACTCCGAGTACACGTTTAAATGCTAACTCGAGTATTGCAGTAATAATCACAAAGGCGCTAAAAACATAGGCTATTGCTAAAGCTATCAGCCCAATTGAAATGCCCCATAGATTCGCTTGATAGCGATAATATCCCGATTTCAATCCATCTGTAAATGTAGATAAAAAGTTATCCTCAAATTTTGAAGCAACAAATTCATTATCGGAATTTTCAACTAATTCATAACGCAAATTATCAGCAGTTGCGTTTTCTTTTTCCATTTTTTCAAGTACATTATCTGTCAATACTTGTGTAAGATCCGTTTTCCAAAAATTTTTCTTTGTTAAATTGTTCCGATCATTCGTTTTATCAATCATTGAGTACTGATCTGTTTTATTGATATAAGCTAAATCTGTCACTCCCTGTTCAATCAGTGACCACGCCACACCTTCGTCTGAGTTTGTAATCGTAGTCGTATCATTATAAAAAGTTTTAGAAAACTCTATTCCACTGTGAATTAAAGTTGGCATTAAAAGAATCAACGCAATCGACATAACAACGTTCATTCCAACGGATTTCAAATCCAAATTCCCTTTGCCAATCACCATCTTATATCCGATAATCATCAGTGAAAGTATCATTAAACCAATAACAACTGTACTTAAGACCGATTGATAAACTTTATTCATTCCCGTATTTTCAATAAAGCTAAACAAATCTAACACTTCGGGAATCATATTTTGAATACCATCTGTGATTGCAAACATTGCTTTGATGACTCCCCAGCCTATCCACATGCCGAACTGTCCGTAAAAGTCTCCATTGAATTTTTTCAAGTACGGTTGATAAAGAGGATTATTCAAAAATTCAGTTTGACTTTCTGTGTCATCAAACCAATTGAAAATGCTTGCTTGAACAACATTACCGGTGAAAACAACGATAAACATTAAAACAAGTATGCTCAAAGCTAACCAGTGTATTTTTCTACTGGCAATCTTTTCTTTAACTATTTTCATTATTACCTCCCTCAGCCCATTTTTTGAGACTCTCCGAGAGCTTCTGAGCCATTTCTTGATTAATTATGATATGAGTTACACAATTGTCATTTTCAGCTCTTAAATCGAGAACCACGGTGTTAAAGCAGATACTCTCGATTAATTCGAGAGTATCTACATTTTGATCGAGACAGCAGATTTGGTCTATTAGACGATTTTCAATCATATAACACCTCTCTTGTTTGAGTAACAAAGTTATTATATGCTCTGGAACTTACAGTATTTTTGCAGTTATATAAAGTTGTAATCCAGTAAAGATTGAGATTGTGTATCTCATGATCAATTGCGTTAAATGAATCAATAGCAGATTCAATATCAAATTGATTGAGTTGTTCTACTTTTTCTATCACTTCATTTGCAGATTTTTCTTCTCTATTTATCCTGTATGTTTTGCTCTTTTCAGAGTATATTGATTGAATTATATTAACAATATCTTCAACAATTCTTTTGTAACAAGGATTGGATTTTAGCGCATTATATCCAATTTGATTCTTTATTTTTTGTCTCATAATTTCGACTTCCATGTCATCCGATAGATTGATAGATTGATCTTCCCTAATCTCACCTAAACTAACCTTACCTGACCTACTCTGATCTGAACTAACCTGACCTAATCTAACCTGGGCATGCCCATGGTCGTCCTTTGGTAGACCAACGGGATACCATTTTTCAATCAAATCATTTCGAAGCATTTCCGTTTGACCTGCTTTTAAAATTTTTTCAATACTAATTTGTTTTAATCTTGTAAAAAAGTCTGGATTACTATTTAATAATTTAAATCGATATATAGAGGGTGTATATCTTGTAGTTCTTAACGTTTGATTTTGCAGCCAATGGGGAAGAAATACTAATAAATCTTCATTCAGCATATAGAGAAATTCTTTAGCTAAAAGAATTTTCACGTCATCATCAGGGGTTCCAAGCATCCGTACATATGGATATGCTTCGACAATCCCATCATCGTCTGCGTTTACATTCAGATATACATATAATAATTTTGCTGAATCCGACATCTTCATAAAACTCGCATTATTTAAAAAAGTTTTTGACAACATACGTTTTTCTGCCATAAATTCCACACTTCCTCCTGTCAATGTTAAAATGTAGTCAAATAAAGTTTTCACAGAACTTTATTATTGAGTGTTCTTCCGGTCTGCAAACTGTAAGGAGCACTCTTTTTTTGTATATTCACCTTTTATTAAATCAAATAGAAAATAAATCTTGATTTCTTTTAAACTCAACTTTGCTTCTTCATCATCGTTCAAACAAACACTTCCTTTTTTTCATATCAAAAGCACACCACGCAACTTTTTTTATATTTCATATTCTTTGATAAATCTTGCTAACTCTTCTTTTCTGATAAATTGACAGTCTCCGATGATACTCACCTTTAAACCACGCTGATTAATGAATTTTTTTAGTGTACTTCTACTACAACTCAAATATTCACACGCTTCTCCAAGCCGGAAAATTTCTTTGCTTAAAGATGTCTCAATACGAACTTGATCAACAGCTTCCTTAGCAACTTGATAAAAATATTTACGTAATGATTGATCAAGATCTGGCGGTAGAATAACTTGTACACTCGATACATCCATGATGCCCACTCCTCATTCGTCTTTTTTCGTCTTCAAATCACTAAAAAAAATATCCACAATATCTAAATGAATTCCATCTTTATGAAATAGCTTTACGATTCTTTCTATTTCATAATCTTTAAACGGCACCCTTCCTTTCTCTTTGTTACGATACGTTAGTTCCGATATTTCTAATAACTCCGCAAGTTCTTTTTGTCTATATCCACAGAACCTGCGGTATTTTCTAACTGGAGAGTCCAACCTTACCACCTCGTCTTTTTTCGTCTTTACCAACGATAGAATAGCATTTATTTCATTGTCCGTCAATACTTACCCGTCGTTTTTCGTAGATTCCATTCCGTTTTTGTGTTACATTACTGTCGGAGGGATATAATATGAACCTTAATAAGACATCAGTAGGAAACCGTATTCGTTTAGTTCGTAAAGAACTCGGGCTTTCCATGAAAGAGTTCGGAAAAAAGATAACTCCTACCGCCGCAGATAGTATTGTTTCGCGTTGGGAGCGAGGGATTAGCTTACCTAATAACGACAGGCTAACTCAAATTGCTAAAATTGCTCATAAAGATATTAACTGGTTATTATGGGGAACTTTTAAAGAATTTATTTCATCATTGTTAGATAAAGAAGGATACACAAATTTTTTGAATGATTTTCCTGAAACAGTAGATACTATTTATAATGATTTAATGCCTATTTCGGAAAATTTACAGTTTCCTGATTACGAAAATTCTATTTTACGACTATTCAATAAGATATACTTACCTATATTCAATGATTACTGTCTAGACATTATTGAACTGGATTTGGAGGACTTTATAAATAAGAGACATTCCATCTCCTCTGACAAGTTTAAAAATAGGTTTTTATCCTCCTTTCATGAAGGAGTATCTAACAGCGGATATAAATACGGCGATACGGATTTAATTTATAAATATGGAATTGCATTACTTGAGAAATTTGACGATTCTTATAAATTAAATAATCCATATGAGTCAATAGATGCGTATTTTTCTGCCATGACTGTAAACACTGAAGATACCGAAAAACTTATATATACCATTTGTAAATCGCTTGGCATTCCATTCCAAAAAGGAAGCAATACCGCACAGATTCTTTCAAAAAACCACAATAATTTTTAATTCATTTTTTCTATCAAAAGCACGCCACGCAACTGATAGGAGGAAAAACAATGGCAACAATTAAGCAATATGAAAAGAAAGACGGAACCAAAGCTTGGCTATTTCAGACCTACCTTGGAATCAGTCCATTAACTGGTAAAGAAGTCCGTACTACACGTAGAAATTTTAAAACAAAAAAAGAAGCTCAAATCGAGCTTAATAGACTACTTGTAGACTTTGAAGAGAACGGACTTAAAAAGGAAACAAACGAAACTTTCAAAGAAGTGTATGATCTCTGGTATGAGAGCTATAAAACTACTGTAAAGGAAGTCACTCAATTAAAAATTGAGATTAAGTTTAATAAATGGATTCTTCCAAAATATGGGCAGTTTAGAATTAAAGAAATTACTACAAAACATGTTCAGAAGATATTGAATCAGTGGGCTAAAACAACAGATCAATATAAAGTCCTACATTCTACTGCAAGCCGTATTTTCAAATATGCAATGACTTTAGGGATAATTACTAAAAACCCCTGTGAACTTGTAATCATGCCCAATAGAAACGTTGAAAAAAAGAAAGATACTGTCAAAATTTATTCACGGGATCAACTAGAAAGTCTCTTCCAATACTTGGAATCAAAAAGAAGCACCTATAGAGCCGACTACGATAAAACGCTACTTCGCTTTCTATTTTTTAGTGGTTGTCGAATTAGCGAAGCTTTAGCTTTAGATTGGTCAGATATTGACTTTAATTCAAACACCGTCACTATAAACAAAACCTTAAGCCAAACAAAATATGGGTACAAAATTTCAAGTCCAAAAACGAGAAATAGCTATGGTTCTCTATCTTTAGACAATAAAACCATTAATTGGCTAAAGAAATGGCAAATCAATCAAAAAAGATATATGTTAACCCTTGGTATTACTGATCCAACAATGATTTTTTGTGGAATCTACAAGGAAATCATTACTAAACACGCTATTTATTCTCGTATGATAACAATCTGCAAGAATTCTGGTATTCCATTTCTAGGTAACCATGTAACCAGACACACTCATGCTAGTATGCTGTTAGAGTCAGGAGTCTCCATGAAGGAAGTTCAAGAACGCCTTAGACACTCATCAATCAAATTAACAATGGATACCTATGCTCATCTAACTAAAGAAACCAAAGAAAAAACCGTTGAAAAGCTTGCAGAGCACCTAAATTTCTAGCGGAACGTATTCAATCTCGTATTCAATTCAAAATACAAAAAAGCTGAACCCTTATCTACCAAGGGTTCAGCTACCATTTAAAGCTTATTCTTCTTCTTCAGCCATGAATGTGTTAAAGACTTCTTCGATCATGTCCCATTCAGCTTCTGTTTCAATTTGTTCTAATTCGCCTTCTGTACCATCTTCGTTTTCAACGTAGGCATAGGCTTGTAATTCGACATCTTCTTCTTCTGGTACTCCAGCTGGATAAAGCAACACGTAGTTGCGTCCAAATTCTTCTTGTCCATCTACTGTCAAAAGAATTTCGTATAATGTTTCATTGCCTTGATCATCGACCAATGTAATGTGTTCGTGACCTTCATGGTCGTGGTTGTGATCATGATTGTGATCATGCGTATGTTCTGACATATTTTTTCCTCTTTTCTGTAAACTAAAACAGTTGTTTTCCAGCACCATCTAAATAATTCTGCAAAATCATTACTGCTGCTAATTTGTCAATGACTTTCTTACGTTTGGCACGAGATGTATTGGCTTGTTCAACTAGCATTCGTTCTGCTTGAACAGTCGTCAAGCGTTCGTCTTGGTAGTCAACAGGCAAATCAAAACGTTCTTCGATGGCCTTGCCGTAAGCTAGTGAAGCCTCTGCTCTTGGACCAATGGTGTTATTCATATTCTTGGGCAGTCCCACCACAAAACGAGTCACTTCATACTCTTTGACTAATTCTCCAAGACGATCATAGCCAAAGTCATTTTCATCTTCGTTGATTCGAATGATCTCGATCCCTTGCGCAGTCCATCCCATAGGATCACTAACAGCTACACCAACTGTTCGTGAACCGACATCTAAACCCATGACTCTCATTATAGGTTGATCCCGTGATTTCCTAAGTAATAACGAATCAAAACTTCCAAAATCTCATCGCGTTCATGACGACGAATCAAGTTCCGGGCATCCCGATAACGAGGAATGTAAGCCGGGTCGCCAGAAAGGAGATAACCGACGATTTGATTGATTGGATTATAACCTTTTTCTTCTAATGCACGATACACGATAGCCAGTGTTTCACTGATTTCTTTCTTGCGGCTATCATCAAAATCAAACCGTACTGTTTCATCTGTAAAACCCATTTCACGACACCTCTCTTTATATTGTTTTTTAGCACATTGTACGTTTCTATTGTACTCGACGTTTTGTAAAACTACAAACATCTGCACTAGTTTATCTTTATTATAACAAAGCTTTATGATATTTTTGTGAACTTTTTCAAAAAAACCGATATTTCTCTCATTTCGCTAGAATGATCGATAAACATATTGGTTAGCCGGTGCCTCGATGGTTTGTTCTTGGTCAACGACTACCATTGGCAAATCTCGTTTAAAGGGTTGATAGTATTGCGACTGGATGGTTCCTTCAATGTGCAGCCATTGGTCATTCTCGGTAACCGTTTGTTCAGGTAACTCAACACGTAATCCAAAAACACCTGAATCCGCTACACAGTGAATGATCCCAAAACGAAACAGAAAGATTTCATTACGATCATCTTGCGCTGCGTGATAAACAAAACCGTCATAGCTGATTTTTTTCCCGATAAATTCACTTGGATACGTATAGATCAATTCCATGAGTTCCAAATAATTCTCGTCGGTGACAGCAATCGTTTGTTTATCGGCATACTTCGCTAACGAAGTCGTCATTTGCTCGTCATAATCATCTTTATTGTAATAAAGACTAGTATCTGGTTTAAGGTATTGGGTATTCATTTCGGGATCGCCGACAGACTCTTCACTCAGCGGGAAATTAAACCCTTTTGCTTCAACAATGGTCGTATCCAGACTGACTGTTGGGAAAAACAAACCAACAATGATTGGCAATGCTAATAAGAAATACGCAATGATGCGCTGAGATTTTTTTTCGAGTCCATGGTGATGCTCATCTTCATGTTCATCAGGCGTTTGTTTGACCCAAAAATACAACTGGACTAATGCCAAAAATAAAGCGACAATCATCGAAAGAATCGCTAGATAACGATAGTGGACATTGATGAACTGATTCAGTTTTCCTGATACCTGCAAGTACATCATCAACTCAAAATATCCAGATAAAATCAAAAAACGGATCATTGTTTACACCACCCATGCATAAATTGAGACTACAACAGCAATTAATCCCACCATTGTTGCAATAAAACGACCGGTAAAATATCGTTTCATCATCAGAAGATTCTTGATGTCCACCATAGGACCAAAGACCAGAAAACCCACGACTGGACCGGCGCCGAACAGACTAAGCAGCGAAGAACCGATAAACGCATCTGCTTCAGAGCACAGCGACATCGTCAATGCCAAAACAAGCATGACCAATACCGCCAAGAATTTCGTAGAACCCAAAGTCAACATCATTCCCGTTGGCAAATACGTCTGCATCGCTGCTGCAATCAATCCGCCAATGATCAAATACCGACCAGTATCGAAGAATTCATCAATACTGTGTTGCAACAAATGCCGTATTTGATGGGACCATTTTCGTTTCTCAGAACCTGTATCATGAGCATGCCCATGGTGATGTCCTTGATGGGTATCCTCTGAAGCTGTGATCAATTGGGTTTTCAAAATCTCTCGCTTACTGAAATAAGCCAGCCAAACACCTACCACCATTGCCACCAACAAGCTGCCAAGTACTCGCAAAAAGGCAAACTTCGCTGAATTGCCAAATGCGATGAATGTCGAAAAAATCACAATGGGATTCACAATAGGGGCTGTCAGCATAAAAGCAAAAGCCGTGTAAACTGGTACGTCTTTTTTGACGAATTGATTGACGATCGGAACGATTCCACATTCACAAGACGGGAAGAAAACGCCTAAACCACACCCCATTGCAATGGAGGCCAATTTATTCTTTGGCAGGATTTTTGTCACTCGTTCTGGCGTCAGAAAAACTTGCAGCGCCCCTGAAATCAAGCAGCCTAATAAGACAAAAGGCAAAGCTTCAATGACGATGGAGAGAAAGATCACGCTCATCTGCAAAACAGAATTAGGTAAGCTTTGTAACATATATTCAACCTTCTTTATAAAAAAATAATTGCGCTGGAACTACTATACGTTTTTTTGCCTCAATGCACAATGTTTTTTACAGTCTTTGCTGGCACCTTAAAGCTTGCTTTAGTTTTTATTCTTTTCCAGCAGTTTCTTTGACAAGTTGTCCCTCAAAACGTACATTAGACAGAGAATCTGCTTGGAGGAATTTGCATGATACAAATGAATACATTAGATGAACTGCTGACGAAGATAAAAGAAACCCCATTGGCACTTATTTATCTCTCACAGCCGGCTTGCAGTGTCTGCTTAGCAGACAAACCTCGTCTTAATAAATTAGCTTTAGAGAAGAATGTTCCACTTTATGCTGTCGATGTAGCGGAAGTCCCAGAGGCGGCTGGCCAATTTTCAGCATTGACTGCTCCTGTCGTCCTTCTTTATTTTCAAGGAGATGAACGCCACAGAGAAGCACGAATCATTGATTTTAATAGGCTGGCTGCTATTATTGATCGTTATAGGACTGCCTTGACCAAAACCGAGACCATCTCTTATGACGATCTTTTTGATCAACTGATGGAATAAAAAAACACTGTCTTTCCATCACCTACTAGACGCGAAGGTTGATGGAAAGACAGTGTTTTTGGGTTTTATTCTGATTCAGTCGTTTCGTGGTTTTCCGGTTCATCTGTCGTTAAAACGTTGCCAGAATGCAAGAAATAAATCAGTGTTTGTAATTCATTGGTCAAATCAACATTTTGGATCAGCACACCTTTTGGTGCAGTGATGCGCGCAGGCGTAAAGTTCAAGATTCCTTTGATCCCTGCTTTCACAAGCTCATTGACTAAGTCTTGCGAATGTTGTGCGGGAACCGTCAAGATCGCGACATCGATCTGTTGGATCTTCACTTGTTCTTTCATATCGCTCATTGGATAGACAGGAACGCCATCCACGATTCGTCCTACGATATCTTCATTCACATCAAATGCAGCACTGATCCGAATGCTATTGCTCTGATGGAATTTATATTTTAACAGTGCGCTACCTAGATTACCAACACCTACTAGCGCGACATTTGTCATGTGGTCTTCATTCAACGTTTTAGCAAAAAACTGCATCAGGCTTTCCACGTCATAGCCATAGCCGCGTTTTCCCAATTCCCCAAAATAAGAGAAGTCGCGACGAATCGTTGCGCTATCCACTTGGACAGCTTCGCTTAATTCAGTAGATGAAACCTTCAACTTTCCAGCATTGTGCAAGATGCGTAAATAGCGGTAATACAAAGGCAAACGTTTCGCTGTTGCCTTTGGAATTTGATGATCTTTCAAGAAATACTCCCCCATTGTGAAAAATTCACGTGTGATGTAGCTATCATATCAAATAGTTTGCTCAAAAATCAATTTGATTGCTCACAATTTGAAATTTTTTTTATTTAATGATACAATCATTCTTTTTTCATAATCGCTGTTTATCACAAAATGTGATAGACTGATAGTATTGCAACCAAGGAGACAAGTGACTTCAAGAATAGGAATGAATACATATGATACTATTACAAGCAAATCAAATCGCTAGACTATTTGGCGCTGAAGTTTTATTTGAGAATATCAACCTAGAGATTGCCAGCCATTCCCGGATCGCGCTTGTGGGAAGAAATGGCGCCGGAAAATCGACCCTGTTAAAAATCATTGCCGGGATCGAAAGCCCCGACAAAGGAACGATCGCCAAAAATAAAACTGCGACACTAGGTTATCTTGCCCAAGACACTGGTTTAAACAGTACTGCTACAGTCTGGGAAGAAATGTTGACGGCTTTTGCCGGCATTCGACAGATGGAACAGCGGATGCGCTCATTAGAAGTCGCCATTTCAGAAACAGACCCGACAGCAGTCAATTATGATGGTCTATTAAAAGAATATGACCAGCTACAACATGAATTTGCCGAAAAAAACGGCTACGGATATGAAAATGAGATCCGTTCTGTTCTACACGGCTTTAAGTTCGACGGCACTTTTTATGAGCAATACATTGAAACATTGTCTGGTGGTCAAAAAACTCGTCTAGCACTAGCAAAGATGCTGTTGCAAAAGCCAGATATTTTGATTTTGGATGAACCGACTAACCACCTGGATATTGAGACATTGTCTTGGCTTGAAAACTATCTTCAAGGGTATGCCGGTGCTCTTTTGATTGTATCTCATGACCGTTATTTCTTAGATAAAGTCGTCAATGAGGTCTATGAGCTTAGCCGACGGAAAATGCACCATTACAAAGGGAATTACAGTCGTTATCTGGTTTTGAAAGCCGAGCAGCTGCAAAGTGAATGGAAAGCTTTCGAAAAACAACAAGAAGAAATCAATAAATTAGAAGACTTTGTAGCGCGTAATTTAGTTCGTGCCTCCACAACTAAACGGGCGCAAAGCCGGCGCAAACAATTAGAAAAAATGGAGCGGCTCGATCGGCCTCAAGGAGATGAAAAATCCGCAAATTTCCTTTTTTCAATCAGTAAACCTTCTGGCAATGTGGTAATGCAAGTAGCCAACGCAGCCATCGGTTATCAAGAGACTGTTCTATCCGAGCCGATTGATTTGGATGTTCGCCGGAAAGATGCCATTGCATTAGTCGGCCCTAATGGAATTGGCAAATCGACATTATTAAAATCACTGATCCACAAGATTCCTTTGATTCGCGGTGACGTTCATCTAGGTGCCAATGTCTCAATTGGGTATTATGATCAAACCCAATCAGATCTCCATTCAACAAAAACAATCTTGAAAGAATTATGGGATGAGCACCCCACTACGCCAGAAGTAGAGATCCGCACAATTTTAGGAAGTTTCCTTTTTTCTGGTGAAGATGTTGAAAAACCAATCACATTGCTCAGTGGCGGCGAAAAGGCACGGGTCGCTTTAGCAAAACTTGCGATGGATCATGACAACTTCCTGATCTTAGATGAACCGACTAACCACTTGGACATCGACAGCAAAGAAGTACTCGAAAATGCCTTGATTGATTATGAAGGCACATTGCTTTTTGTTTCTCATGACCGCTACTTTATCAATCGAATCGCGACCAAAGTCATTGAATTATCTGAAACCGGCAGCAAATTGTATTTAGGGGACTATGATTATTACGTGGAGAAAAAACTGGAAGAAACAGAACTAGCTGCGATGCAGCAATCTGATGTTCAAGAGAAAGCCATCTCACAAGGCAAACAATCTTTCTTCCAGAGCAAAGAACAACAAAAAGCCATTCGCTCATTGCAGCGTAAAGTCACTCAAATTGAAGCAGACCTAGCCAAAACCGAAGCAGAGCTTGAAGAAATCGAACAAGCGATGACTCGTCCTGACGCATTGAACGACCACGTCCGTTTGTCTTCGCTGAATCAAGCAATGGAGACTGTCCAAGCCACGCAAGAACAGCTGATGGAAGCTTGGGAAAACACGAGTCTGGAATTGGAAGAACTAGAAACAACTGACACGAATCAGTCCACAGGCGGATGACAACCTTCATTCCCTCTGCTTTACTTGAAGTAAGGCAAAAAAGGCACGATACTTCAGGAGGGAAGCTATGAAGAAAAAAGGGAAACAAAGAAAGCGTTATGTCTTTCTTGTTTTGTTGGGTTTATTATTGATTTTTGCTGCATTTATCCGACTTTCTCATGTGAGCTATTCCAGCCAAGATTATGAAGAATATCCCATGATGGATGACATGGATTTTGATCAAGCAGCTTACAATGAACAAGCGAACGAGTATTTACAAGAAAATGGAGTGACTACGCCTCTTTACCTACAAACAAATGAAGAATGGGCTGATTATTCCTATGGTTCAGATGGTACGCAAACTTTAAGCGATAACGGCTGTGCCCTGCTCTCTCTTTCAATGGTACTCGCTTATTTGCGAGAGGATAACGTTTCGCCGCTTGAAGTTTTGGATTGGGCACAAGATAGCTACTATGTCGATGGGCAAGGAACCGATTGGCGGATTTTCTCTGATTTTTCGGATTCCTTTGGTTACTCGTATCACGATTTGGGCATAGACACCGCGCAAGTAGCCAATTATCTGGCAGTTGGACAGCCAGTGATCGTCTCTGTGACCAGTGGAGATTTCACAGATACTGGTCATATCATGGTGCTGGCTGCTATGCAAGACGAAAATGTGGTTGTTTTAGATCCAAACGATACGCCGGAAAAAAAACATTATTTAACGTCCTATTCATTGGAAGAAATCGCTGCTCAAAGTTTACATTTTTGGACATTTACAGAGGACAAAAGTACCAATTTATAAAAAAGAAACTACCTATAAGTTGTCAGGAAGGATCAAGCACGATTACCTCTTTCTTGACACTCTATAGGTAGTTTTTTTATAAATAGTCCTCATCAATGCATGTTGATAATGACCGCGCCTCTTGACAGCTACCTTGAGAAATCTTCGCTTTCTCCTTACAATGGATCCGCTTTCCTTTATAATAGAAGAAAGAAAGGTGTGACGCATATGAAAATCGGAATTCCTAAAGAAATCAAGAACAATGAAAATCGTGTAGCTTTGCCGCCAGCTGGCGTCTATGAATTGGTTCAAGAAGGGCACGAGGTCTTGGTTGAAGCAAATGCAGGTATCGGATCAACTTTTTCAGACGAAGCCTATCGAGCAGTCGGCGCAACGATCGTTGCTAACGCTGCAGACGTCTGGGCGGCTGACATGGTGATGAAAGTCAAAGAACCGCTGCCAGAAGAGTATTCCTACTTAAGAGCGGGATTGCTGTTATTTACTTACCTACATGTTGCTGCCAATCCAGAATTAGCAAAAGCGCTCATGTCCTCCAAGGTTCGAGCGATTGGCTATGAGAATGTCCAACTGGCTAATGGGACGCTGCCTCTCCTCTCTCCAATGAGTGAAATTGCTGGTCGAATGGCAGTTCAGATCGGCGCACAATTCTTAGAAAAAATCTATGGCGGCAAAGGAGTCCTCCTGTCCGGTGTCCCGGGCGTTCGAAAAGGTCAGGTCACGATTATTGGTGGTGGCGTTGCCGGAACCAATGCCGCGAAAATGGCGTTAGGGCTAGGTGCGCAAGTCACGATTCTCGATGTATCCATCCCACGCTTACAAGAATTAGACCAGCTATTTGACGGACAAGTTCAGACACTCTTCTCTAATCGTTTCAACATTGAAGCCGCTATTCAACAAGCAGACTTGGTGATTGGCGCCGTCTTGCTGCCAGGCAAAAAAGCGCCAAATCTAGTAACTCGTGAGATGGTGAAAACCATGGCAGAAAAATCAGTGATTGTAGATATTGCGATTGATCAAGGAGGCATTTTTGAGACAGAAGATCGTGTCACTACTCATGACGATCCTACCTACATCCAAGAAAATGTGATCCATTATGCTGTTGCCAATATGCCTGGCGCAGTTCCACAGACTGCTACATTGGCATTGAGTATCGCCACATTACCCTACGCTAAACAATTAGCTGCCGATCCTGAAAAGGCATTAAGAACAAACGCTGCACTGGCGCGTGGTGTCATCGCATTTGACGGTCACTTCACGTTGAAGGAAGCCGCACAAGATCTGGCGATCGATGCCGTCGATCTCTCAGAGCTGATTTAGTTTTCTCAGCAAAAAAGTGCCAGCTCAACAAAATCGTACGCTGCCATGGGACAATCCTCCCATGGCAGCGGCTTTTTTGATACGAGCTTTTTTGACCGGAGCTTTTTTATAGAGGCTTTTTATAGAGGCTTTTTATAGAAGCTTTTTTGAGAGGGAGAGTTTTATCATGAGAATTTCCTTTTTTCACTAGCACATAACCCGTATCTATGCTATATTCATACATAAAAAAATTCAGCGTACCCTGCGTATGCGAGGAGGAATGACGTGTTAACGAAAAGCCAAATCCAAGCCTTCCCTAAAGTAGAATTGCACTGCCATTTGGATGGATCGATTCGTCCAGAAACATTACTTAAGATCGCCAATCAGCAAAATCTGCCTATTCCACAAGAACTGTCGATCCTTGAAGAACGGATGCAAGCCCCCCAAGACTGTTCTGATCTTAATGAGTACTTGGAACGCTTTGATTTTGTTCTTCCTTATCTCCAAAGTGAATTTGCATTAGAAGCCGCAGCGTTTGATGTCATGGAACAAGCGTTTGAAGATGGTGTCGCGTATATCGAAATCCGCTTTGCTCCTAGTCAGTCAATGGAACAGGGTCTTTCCTGCCCACAAACGATTCAAGCAGTAGCTAGAGGGATCGCTCGTGCGGAGTCCATCTATCCGGTAAAAGGGAATATCTTGATCATCGGGATGCGGCAAGAGTCTGCTGCTGCAATCTCCCAGATTTTTTCGGAGTCTGTTTCTGAAGAGAAAGTCGTGGGCATCGATTTAGCTGGTCCTGAAGAAGATGACTATGTTCCCAAATTAGCGCAAACTTACCAACTTTTCATAGACGGTCAAAACGTGCAATTGACATTGCATGCCGGTGAATGCGGCTGTATCCGTAATGTCTATCAAGCAATCGAAAGTGGTGCAAAACGCATTGGCCACGGTATCATTTTGAAAGGGGATAAGAAAGCCCAAGATTTTGTCTCCCGCAATCAAATCTGTATTGAAGGTTGTCCTACTAGTAATGTGCATACCAAAGCCATCACGGATTATCACCAATATCCTTTCAGGGAATGGCTGACAGCTGGGGTCCCTTTTTGCTTAAACACAGATAACCGCACCGTTTCTAAAACAACATTGACTGATGAATACATACACATGACCCGTCACTGCCAAATGTCGGAAAGTGAGCTGCGCTTATTGAATGAGACCGCCGCCCGCCATTCCTTTGCCAGTGAAAAAGAGAAAGAACAGCTGATCCATAGGATTCGTCATTGGCAGATCAACGAATAAAACAGCCTCAATTAGAACGTATCATTCCCAACAAAAAAAGAAGCGACAGATTAACGTTTAACGGGACAGAACACAAACAGCCTCATCGCATATTTTGAGCGTTAATTCAGAATATTGGCAGGATTATGCGCTAGTGTCTGTTTGTCCCATTCTAACTTATGCTGTCGCTTCTTTTAAATAAGCGTGCTCTCTAAATGTGTTCGCGGTTAGAGGCAATCACTTCTTTGACGTCAAATGATTTTTTTGCCAATGGGTTCATTCGATTCAGCTTAGCCCCTCTATCATAGCAACCGCCCGTTTGATTCCTTCATCTTTTGTTCCCTCCAATACGACATAGCAATAAGGTTTGTATTGGTCAACGATTTGTAAAATGGCTTGATAAGGAATGATTCCTTCTCCTAAAGGGACAGAAACAATGCGGTCCTCTTCAATCACGTAGTCTTTCAAGTGGAGACAGACAATTCGTTCACCAAACTTCTCAAAGGCCTCTGCAACGATTTCTACTTGTTTACTTGCCGTTTCTGGAGTGATGAGATTGGTAGGGTCATAGACGATGCCCAGAAAATCAGAAGGAACGCTTGCGATCAATTCCTGAATTCGGTCATTGGAAAATAGGGGGTGATTTAATCCCGCTTCGATCCCAACCATTGTTTGATAACGTTCCCCGGTTTTTACCAACCGCTGGACAACAGTTACAAGCTCATCAAAAACTTCATCTGTGAAATTTTCTTCACTGTAACCAAGTGTGGGAATAACGGAACCCGTTTCCGAAGCAACCATTGACGCCCCAAAATAGCGTGCATGAAAAAGATAGCGTTCAAATTTCTGCAGAATTTTTTCTCGTTCATGAGGATCTGGATGAATCAAATTACTATAGCAGCTCAACAATGCCACTTGAACATTCTGTTGCCCAAATTCATTTTTAAAAAAAGTCCCCATTCCCGGATTGATCTGGGCAGCAGCACTAAGTTCCGGAAATGAAGCATTTAGTGCAAATTGAACATTTTTGATGCCTTTTTCAGCGATTTGACAAGCGAGATCTTGTGGATCACAAACCTTGGTTAAGTCGTGGCCACGAACAGCGAGATTAAACATCTTTTCATTCCTTTCTTCTACTAAGTGTCTGATTCGTTCAACAAATGAGCTTTTTAGAGTACCAGTTATCCTAAGAAGAAATGCTATTATCTAGTTCTTTTGAGGACGTAGTAAAACTTTTACGTGTGTGCCTGAATGAAACACTTTCCGTATGGGCACACTCTGGAAACATCGTACATCCTTTGAAATAGCTATGTTTTTGCTTATTCCATTTTTGGACAATAAACCCTGATTCACATTCCGGACATTTGACTACTTGTTCTGGCAAACTATTTAAAAACATGTGCTTTTCCATTGTTTCTGGGATCAATGTGTTCAACAACTGCAATAACCCGTACCTGTCATACCATTCAATGTTTTGTGCTTTTTCATTCTTCTCGATCTCTAAATAAACATGGGGATTAAATAAAGATGTTGTGATAAAAAGTTTATTTGTCCAATTTTTATCTGAGATTCCTGAATATTTATTGACAAACTCTTTTGTGATCAAGTTGGGTGCTTTCGTGTTCAAGCGGTAATGTTTGGCTTGAACAGCAATCCGTTCCGCATCTTTGCTTAAAATCAAGTCTACATTGTCATCACCAGTGTAGACCTGTTTGCCTTGCAGATAGCTTTTTCTGGTGATCTCAACATCGTAGTTTGCTAGCCGAAAGACCGCTGCCAAAAATTGCTCAAAGGCATCCCCTTGCTGTTTCCGTCCTGCAGGCGTTGTGTCATACTCTCTGTCCATATGATTCAAAAAGTCCATAACGATCGATTCATCTTCGTTTTGTTCAAAAGAAAGCCCTTTTATTTCTCTGTGTTCTTTAGATACTACTTCGAATGATTGTTCTACTTTCCCAGTTTTTCGTGTAAATTTTTGCAAAAATTGTTGAATCATGCTTCCTCCTCCAGATTGTTTATCCACTTTGTTGCTATATTTATAATACCCCTAAACAAACTAGATTCATAGATTTTTATGAAATCCTGTCTTTGATAAGCAGCATTGCATATCTAGCTAGACTCTTTAAAAATTCTACTGTTACACTACTATCACCAGTAGAAGCGCAGAGACGATGTTCCATCAAAAAAAGAGTCCCTTTTTATTCACCTATTTATTTTGTTTGCTCAAAAAAATAGAGCCCTCCTCACAAAATTGCAAAGAAGGATCTATTTTTTAGCCATATCTATGTTTGATGTCACTTATCAGAAAAATAAGTGACATTAAAATTTCTTTTATAGCAAGTTTCTTTTTTCCATTTCATCTCGATACAACTTGTACACTTCATTACTTTGTTTTTCATGACTTTTGTAAAAAATTCCATAAGAAAATATGGCTTGCATCGTATTATATTGATTTGACTTTGCAACAGAATGATACAAGTTTACAAGTTGTTGATCTGTCATCTTATTACTCTTCAGTCGTTTTTTAACGGCTTTTTGCGACAAGCTAAATAAAACAGAAGTAACCAATTGATAAATAACCCAAATAACTAAGATAACCAATACAAACTTTACTAAATCTGGCACAACATTCCACTCCTTAGGCAAACGGTTCAGCAAAGCGAATGATAGCTGTCATCAAACATTCGCTTTCCCATTCATTTGTTTTCTAATTCAGGAGTTGTTTCGTATCTACTTAACAAGTCACTAAATTAGCTATAAAAATTAGTATAAATTTAATCTCCCAAAAAAACAAACTATTTTGCCCTTTAAGCCAAAGAAAAACAGATTCCAAAATCATCCAGTCTTCTTGGGAAAGAAGAGACAGCTTTCGCTTATATACACAACTGCATTTCTCCCACCTTTCATGGCGTTCTCAATCAAGGGTCATTTCATGCGATAATTTCTAGAAAAATTCCATATTATTATCTTCGAATTAGCTGATTCATTCTAAAAACTACGGCTATAAACCCATGACTTTTCAAAAAAAGTTACTGTAACTGACGCATTGTATTTTTAGTTTTTATAGGATAGCGCTTTGTTTGGGACTATTCCTTATTTCGACCTAGTACTGCTTAGTATTTCTTCTGCAGGGCAGCTGCTTCCAATTGTCTCAGCGACTCTTTTCTAAGACAAAAAAACCTGTAGACAAAGACTTTTGCTGTCTCTCTACAGGTCGCTAGGAAGCTGTAACTATTTTAAAACACAATGGGGAAAGATTTTTTAAAACTTGCTTCCTTCCCTTGTATCAGTCAATCAGCTGCATACTTACTTTCGATACATCTTCAACTCCAAAAATAGGTCATTATAAATGCCTAAATATTGGGCGCCTAGATTTTCATAGACTTCCAAATGCTTCATCAGCTCATCTGAAGGATAGAACTGTTTGTCTTGCGTGATTTCATCTGGCAATAACGCGAGTGCTTTTTTGTTTGGAGTGGAATAACCGATATACTCAGCATTTTGGGCAGCATTTTCTGGTTCAAGCATAAAGTTCAAAAATGCATAGGCCCCTTCTTCATTTTTTGACGTTTTGGGAATAACCATATTATCAAACCAAAGATTGGATCCTTCGGATGGGATCACATAATGGATATGTTCATTCTCATACATCATATCGGCTGCTTCTCCCGAGAAAGTCACAGCGACAGAGGCTTCTTCGTTTGCCATATACATTTTGATTTCGTCTGCTACGATTGCTTTGATGTTTGGCGTCATTTTGCGCAATTTGTTGAAGGCTGCTTCAAGCTGTTTGTCGTCTTTACTGTTCAATGAATACCCCAAACTGTTTAACCCTAGACCGATGACTTCCCGCGCGCCATCGATCAGCATGATACTGTCTTTTAGTTCTGGTTTCCACAGATCATCCCATTCCTTGATTTCACCTTCAGCAAAAAATTTATCATTATAGACGATACCAAGAGTCCCCCAAAAATATGGGATCGAATAGCGGTTATCAGGATCAAAACTTAAATCCAAGAAGCGGGGATCAATATTGTCTAACCCTTTGATCTTGCTGTGATCAAGAGGTTTCAGCAAGTGTTCTTCCATCATTTTTTGGATCATATATTCACTTGGGATGGCAATGTCATAGGACGTTCCTCCTTGCTGAATTTTCGTAAACATTGCTTCATTGGAATCGAAGGTTTCATAATTGACCTTATAGCCGGTCTCTTTCTCAAACTTCTTCAAAAGATCTGGATCGATATAATCACCCCAGTTATAGATATTCAAAACTTTGGCGCCCGCCATTCCTGAAGAATGTTCCAACTCCCGTACACCAAACAGCAGTACCAAAATGATGGCGACAATTCCTATGACCAAAGATTGTAATCTTTTCATCGCAGATTTGCCACCTCCGCTCGCCGATTTTTACGTAGTTTTTTCGACACATTTTCTTTGCTGATAAAGTAGTACCCTACGACTAGAATCATTGAGAATAAAAAGACCAATGTGCTCAAGGCATTGATTTCTAGGCTGATCCCCTGACGGGCACGAGAATAGATTTCTACAGAAAGTGTGCTAAAGCCATTCCCTGTTACAAAGAACGTCACAGCAAAATCATCCAGTGAATAAGTGAAAGCCATGAAATAGCCGGCAATGACCCCCGGTGTCAGAAACGGCAAAATAATGTTCTTGATGACTTGCAGATTATTGGCACCTAAGTCACGAGCGGCATCAATCATGGAATCATTCATTTCTTGTAGCTTTGGTAAAACCATCAAAACAACGATGGGAATACTAAAGGCCACATGAGACAGTAACACACTAAAGAAACCTAGGCTAAAGCCGCGGAACAAATTTCCGATCATCGTGAAGAAAATCAGAAAACTGGCCCCAATGATGACATCTGGAGAAACCAGTAAGACATTGTTCAAACTTAACAACGCTGTTCGTGTTCGCCGTTTTTTCGTATAGTAGATCCCCATCGCACCGAACGTGCCGATCACTGTTGCTAAAAGGGCGGATAAAAATGCCAGCATAAAGGTATTCAATACAATGATCATCAGACGTGTATCTTGAAAGACGGACTGGTAATGTTCAAAGGTAAACCCAGTAAAGTCATTCATTGTACCGCCATCATTGAAGGAATAAAAAATCAAATAAAAAATTGGGACGTACAATAGGATAAAGACAACGACAAGATAAAGATTTGACCAGCGGAATTTTTTCATTTTCGTTGTCCTCCTTTTTTCTTCTCACCTGTCAGGAGCATCACTAAGAACATAGCAATAATCAAAATCACACCGATCGTCGAACCCATGCCCCAGTTTTGTGTCACAAGGAAATGCTGCTCAATCGCAGTTCCTAACGTGATTACACGGTTTCCTCCAATCAAACGTGTCAGCATGAAGAGTGAAAGAGAAGGAATGAAAACTGCTTGTACGCCGCTTTTGACACCGTTCAATGACAAAGGCAGAATGACCCGGCGAAAAGTCTCATAGCTGTTCGCTCCTAAGTCACGGCTCGCACTAATCAATGAAGGATTCATCTCCTCTAGTGCATTGAAAATCGGCATGATCATAAAGGGCAGCTCAATATAGACCGCTACCGTTAAAAAGCTAAAATCGGTGAACAAAATCTGTTTTGGTCCGACACCCATGATTTCCAAAAAATGATTGACGCTGCCATGAATTCCAAAAATACCAATAAAGGCATAGGCTTTTAACAGCAAATTGACCCATGTAGGTAAAATAATCAGCAGTAACCATAAGTCTTTATGACGTAGTTTTGTCAAAAAGTAAGCCGTAGGATAACTGATGACCAGCGTGATCAATGTGATCAAAAAGGCATACCACACGGAGTTCAATGTCATGATCAAATACTTGCCGGAACCTAAATAACTTTGATAATTGACCAGTGAAAAATTCCCATCCATATCGAAAAAGGACTGATAGACGATCAATAATACTGGTGCGATAACAAATAGCAATAACCAAAAGACATAGGGTATTGCATAGAAACGACGCATTTTCGTCATGTGCTCCCTCCTAATCTTCGTAGCTCTCTAAACGAGCATCAAAATCTTCTTCTGATTCATTGAAACGCATGACATGAATGTCTTCAGGCTCAAAAAACAAACCGATCTTGCTGCCTTCTTTGGCTTTTCTAGTCGAATGGACCATCCATTCATTGCCTTGTTCATCGTAACAAATGATTTCATAATGTACGCCGCGGAACAATTGCGTGTCTACCTCAACGATCAATTTCCCTTTCTCAGCGGTGGTCAAACTTAGATCTTCTGGGCGGATCACGATTTCAACGGGTTCATTCGCCCGCATACCGCCATCCACGCACTCGAAGCGTTTGCCGACAAACTCGACTAAATTATCATCGATCATCGTGCCATTCACGATATTACTTTCGCCGACAAAGTCCGCCACAAAATGATTGATCGGCTCGTCATAAATGTCTACCGGTGTCCCACTTTGAATGATCTTTCCTTTATTCATGACGAAGATCTCATCACTCATCGCTAATGCTTCTTCTTGATCGTGGGTCACAAAGATAAAGGTAATTCCTAATCGCTGCTGCAGTTCCCGCAATTCGTACTGCATGTCTGTTCGTAATTTCAAGTCTAAAGCTGACAAAGGTTCATCTAAGAGTAAAACTTTCGGCTCATTGACGATCGCTCGCGCAATCGCCACCCGTTGACGCTGTCCACCGGACATTTCACTGATCTCACGATTTTCGTAACCTGGAAGTTGGACCAATCGCAATGCTTCTTTGACTTTCTTTGTGACTTCGTCTTTCGGCAGCTTCTTGATCCGTAAGCCAAAAGCCACATTCTCGAACACGTTCATATGTGGAAACAACGCATAGTCCTGAAAGACAGTATTAACTTGTCGCTGATTTGCCGGAACATCGTTGATACGCTGGCCATCAAAGTAAACATCGCCTTCTGTTGCTTCGGAAAATCCGGCAATGATCCGTAAGATCGTGGTTTTCCCACATCCCGAAGGACCTAAAAGCGTATAAAAACGCCCTTCTTCAATATCAAAACTAACATTTTTCAAGACGGTTTCATCATCATCAAATCGCTTGACCACGTTATTGAACGAAATAATTGTTTTTCCCACACTTTTTCCCCCTAAATCATAAATAAGAATCAGTTACAACGATCAAGGCGCGGCTTTTTTGCCGGCCGATATTTCTCAATTGATGCGGTTCTGTTGCTTGGTAATAAATGGACTGTCCCTTACGTGCTTTGTATTCTGATTCCCCGAGGCTCAGTGCAATCGTTCCTTCCAAAACATAAATAAAAGTTTCCGCTAAAGAAGGTTCAAATGTCTTATACTCGCCGGCTTTCTCAAAAGTCAACACGACTGGCTCCATCTCTTTTTCATTCGAGTCTGGAATCAGCCACCGCAGTTCATAGCCATTTTCTTCATCATAATAACTCGTACTGTCTTCTTCTCGATAGACCACTTGATGGTCTGCATTTTCTTGACGGAAAAATTCTTCCGGGGTCACTCCAAGGACTTCTAAAATCGTAAAAAAAGTTTCCATTGAAGGTGAACTTAAATCCCTTTCTAATTGGGAGATGTACCCTTTGGATAAATCGGTTCGTTCCCCTAATTCTTCTTGTGTCAGATTTTTTTGGACCCGCAAATTGCGGAGCTTCTCGCCAATCTCCATCTACATTCCCCCTCGATCAAAAATATAGTAAAAAATTCCCACAAAAAAAGTTTGCTAATAGTAAACTTCAAGTTTAATTTCACTTTTTCCAGTATACAAACTTTTCTAAAAAAAACAAGTCTTTTTTTACCTTTTTTGAAGAGAATTTTTCGAAGCTTTCTTATTGACTAAATGAGCTGCAGCCAATGGGCAGCTGTCACATAATGCCTTTATTTAGCCATTTTCATTCAGTAGCTCTCAATACCCTTCTCTCATTCTAACGAAGAAATTGGCTCATGAATAATCATCTGTTTCGCAACAATGATTAAAAATCAACCAGATTATGGTATCATGAGTTCAAACCATTAAAGGAGTTGCCTTGAATGACAGAATTTTCGTCTTATATCGTAACAAATGAACCAACATTTACTGCCACTTTAAAGACCTGCAAACTGACAGATTTACCTGAGGGAGACGTTCTTGTCAAAGTCGCTTATTCCGATGTCAATTATAAAGATGCTTTAGCAGCTAAAGAAAATGGCGGTGTTATCCGTACTTATCCGATGACACCAGGCATCGACTTGGCTGGTGAAGTCATTGAAAGTCAAAGTCCGGATTTTTCAACCGGCGACCAAGTACTGCTGACAGGTTACGGCCTAGGTGTTTCTCATCCCGGTGGCTTCAGCCAATACCAACGGGTACCGGCTGATTGGCTGATCAAACGACCAGAAACTTTATCGGCTAAAGATAGTATGTGTTATGGTACTGCTGGCTTTACTGCGGCACTGGCTGTCACCGAACTTGAAAAACTTGCCCTTGAAAAAGAAGCGCCGATCGTCATTACCGGAGCTTCCGGAGGTGTCGGAAGTATCAGCATCGCATTGCTGCATAAGTTAGGCTATACAAACATCGTCGCACTTTCTCGTAAAAAAGAGGCAGACTGGTTATTGGCATTAGGAGCAACCAAAATCACTGATCCAGCTGATTGGCAACCAGAAAAAATCAAACCGCTGGCGAAGCAGACAGTAGCGGCAGTTATTGATACCGTCGGCGGTTCCCTTCTTTCCGCATTATTGCCGCAAATCCGTTACGGCGGCGGTGCCTTTTTATGCGGAAATGCTGGGGGGATCAACATCGAAACGACGGTTTTACCCTTTATTCTTCGCGGCATCCGCGTGATCGGTATTGACTCGGTCAATGTTGACACTGCCACTCGTAACGAACTTTGGCAACGTCTAGCAACAGGCTGGTATGTCGCAGATCAGCTGCATAGTCATGAGATTACCTTTGAAACATTGCCGGAAACACTCGCATCCTTATTAGCCGGTACCCATCAAGGTCGGACGATCGTCAAGGTGGCATCAGAAGCATGAGAATATTGATCACTGCCGGCGGAACTTCCGAAAAAATTGATTCAGTACGGTCGATCACGAATCATTCAACAGGTTCATTAGGCAAAGCCATCGCTGAAGCGTTATTAGAAAAAGGGATTGAAATTGATTATGTCACAACTCGTCAAGCAAAACAGCCAGCTAACGATTCACGATTGACGGTCCACTATATCGAAGGCACTCTTGGATTACTGAATTGTCTTGAGTCCTTATTATCGGCACATACTTACTTTGCAGTGATCCACAGCATGGCGGTCAGTGATTTCACACCTGCTAACAGTTGGTCACAAGAAGCATTCTTGACAGCGATCAATCAGCTGCTTCCACAATTTGACAACCAAGTATCTCCTGAGTTGTTAGAGACATTAGTAGCACAATCAATGGAACTGTCAGGCAAACTCTCTTCGAATACTGATCATCTAGTGATGGTCTTAAAGAAAACACCTAAAGTGATCCAGCGAATCAAAGCAAAACAACCTCAGACAAAGTTGGTGGGTTTCAAATTATTAGTCGATGTTTCGGAAGAAACACTTTTTCAAGTAGCCCGTGATAGTCTAGCTAAAAATCAAGCAGATTATGTCTTGGCCAATGACTTGACTACGATCAAAGAAGATCAGCATATTGGTCACTTACTAACTGCCGATAAAAAAATCGGTACCGGCCATACTAAGCTAGAAATTGCCGCATTGATCGTAGATACATTATTGAAAAATGAAGAGCCCCTTGGATAAGGAGGAATTAAAATGAAACAAAAACATGTATTATTAGGTATTAGCGGAAGTATCTCCGCTTATAAAGCAGCGGATATCGCGAATGAGTTGACAAAACGAGGGTATGCAGTCGACGTGATGATGACTGCTAATAGTACGCAATTCATCACACCATTGACTCTCCAGTCATTATCTAAGCGACCAATCCATGTGGATGTGATGCAAGAACGCCAACCTGACCGGATCAACCATATCGAATTAGCGAAGCAAGCGGACCTTTTCTTGATCGCGCCAGCCAGTGCCAACTTGATTGGTAAATTGGCTCATGGTTTAGCAGATGATCTGATCTCAACGGTCGCTTTGGCATTGACTGCGGAGGTACCAAAACTGATTGCACCAGCGATGAATACCAATATGTATCAAAATCCAATCGTGCAACGAAATCTAGCCATTTTGAAAGAGGTCGGTTATCAAGAGATCGCTCCTCGCGAAGCCTTGTTGGCTTGCGGGGATTTCGGCCGCGGCGCGCTGGCGACCGTGGAAGCGATCGTTGAACAAGCTGTTGCAGCATTGGAAGTACGAGGAGTCTAACATGAAAAAAATAGCCACTTTTGATTTAGTTTTAACTGCATTTTTCCTGGGGATCTTGATTCTTTTAGCATCCGTTCCTTTTCTAGGGTTCATTCCTTTAGGTCCGATCAATGCTACTACGATGCACATTCCCGTGATCATTGCTTCCATCATTTTAGGACCACGGATCGGCGGCTTTCTGGGAGGGGCTTTTGGCATCATTAGTATGGTCCGTTCAACGTGGATCATCTCGCCGCTTTCTTTTGTGTTCTCGCCATTTGTCCCAGTCTATGGCATGGATCATGGAAGTTGGAAAGCGATCTTGGTTGCTCTGATTCCTCGCATTCTGATCGGAATCGTCCCTTATTTTGTCTTTAAAGCCTGCCAGAAAATGTGGCAAAACAAGCGGCAAAGCACTTCGTTGCTGATTGCTGGAATCGCTGGAGGATTGACGAATACGATTCTCGTGATGAACCTCATCTACTTTTTATTCCAACAAGAATATGCCGCTGCGATCGGTAATGCCGGAACTGCCGTCTATACCGCCATCCTTGGCGTTATTTTGACACAAGGTATCCCAGAGGCGACCGTTGCAGGAATTGCGACCATGGCTGTTGCTTCTGTGTTACTGAGATTGACGAAAAAGCCACGTTTTTGATTCATTTGAAAGAACTTCAAACAAAAAGAGCCATTGAAGCAGCTTGATAAGCTTGCTTCAATGGCTCTTTTTTTAGTGTTCCTTTATGCTGCTCATAAATTTTGGCTTACTTGCAATGCCTCAGCCAAACGCTGGTACTGTTCTTCGGTCAGTAAGTCTTCATAAATCAACAAAAAATCAGCGATTTCTTCATCCGTCATGCCCTGTAGATCAGTGGCAACCATCTCTAATAATTGGTCAAACTCCTCGTCTGTTAGCGTATAATTTGTCCAATCTTCATCAGAGAGGGGATCATCGCCGTAATAACTGTCATCCCAAAAAGAGTCTTCTTGATAGGAATCAAAAAACTCTTGCTGATCAACGACATTTTCTGAAGCAGGTAACTGGACTTTTTCATCACTTTGTTTGCCGCTGATAGTAAACGTGATCCCAATAGCCAAAGGCAGCTCGCCAGATTGGGTCATGTTCATCACAACTTTTTGGTTTTGTTTCTTTGCATTGATAGATATAGTCAAATCAATACGTTCACTGTCTTTCAGCAGATCTTCCCATTGCGTAATCTCACTAGTGTCTGCCTTTTGTTTTTTGGCATAGTCAACAAAGTCCAACAGCTCTTGTTTTGTGAATGTATGCGTGATGGTGTCACCATCTCTTTTAAAAGATTCACGATCCAACGTTTTGACATACTCTGCCAATGTCTCAGAAGAAAATAAGCTATTGTTCAATAGCTGGTCCGTGTCAAGATCTGACATCTCATCTGGTGACAGACGAATATATTTATCTTTACCCGTCGTATCTGGCGTTTCGCTACTATCAAATGTATCCGATGTACCGAATGTATCAAATGCAAACAGATTGCTCATTGCCTCAACGATTTCTGCAGAAAGGTAGGTGTCATGGCTCTTCCCATCGATCAAAAGATTCAGTGGGACATCGATTTCTCCAGAAGACAGTGAGGCATCCAAACGAATATTTTTGCTTTTTGGATCTTCAACAAAATTTCCCGTGATCTTGGTTCCCGCCAACTGGGAGAAAATCATCCCTGCGATCATGCTTTCTTGTGAATTTTGGCTGTCCTCGCCAGCAAATTCAAATGTATCGATCGTCACGCTAAAGTCACCAGCATTCATATCTTTTTGTACTGTTAACCCATCAGCAAACTGATCCTGCGGTAATTTCGTACAACCGGTTAAAAAGAATAGCCCAACCAACAAGCCAATACCCAGCCACTTTTTCATACTATCCCTCCATTTTCCCCTTTTCTTTATTGTAGCCAAGACGGAATGGGTAGACAAATAGTACAGCCTTCCCATTGCCTTTTTTAATAAAAAATGTGACAACTGCCCAAATAAACAACCGTTCTGAAAGATTCAAGTAATGCTATAGGTTCTCGATACATCGCAACGATGCCTTACGAAGCCTTGCAATACATTCATTCTTCAGATATCGATTTGTCATCAGACGTTGTCACAATTACGAACATGTTGAATTATTTTGCTTCTTCTCCGATAATACGCACTTCTGTCTCTAACTGGACATCAAATCGCTCCTTGATCACTTGTTGGATATGAGCGATCAGTTCCACATAGTCCGTCGCTGTAGCATGATCGACATTGACGATGAAGCCAGCATGCTTTTCAGAAATTTGCGCGCCGCCCCATTTCAATCCTTGTAAACCGGCGTCTTGAATCAACTTGCCAGTGAAATGACCAACAGGCCGCTTGAAGACACTGCCGCAAGAAGGATATTCTAATGGTTGTTTCAGCTGACGGAGTTCCGTCAACTCATCCATTCGTTTCTTGATTTGATCTTGATCCCCTTGCGCCAAATCAAAACGAGCCGACAGAATGATTGCATGTTGGTCTTGAAGCGTACTGTGGCGATAAGAAAACGCCATCTCTTCTTTCATCATAGTCACGACGCGGCCATCTGCGAGCAAGACATCACAGGACGCAAAAATATCTTGAATCTCACCATCATAAGCACCGGCATTCATAAATACCGCTCCCCCGACGCTTCCTGGAATCCCGCAAGCAAACTCAAATCCTGTCAACGATTCATGGAGTGCCACATACGTTGTATCGATCAGCTTCGCGCCTGCTTCGACGATCAAAGTGGTATCTTCTACCGTTATCTGATTCATTTCTGATAGCATGATCACAACACCGCGAATCCCACCATCACGAACGATCAAGTTGCTAGCATTGCCTAAGACCAACCAAGGAGTATCAGTTTCTCGACAATAGGCGACAATTTGTTCTACTTCTTTTGCTGATTTGGGAAAAGCCAGGATATCTGCAGGCCCTCCTGTTTTCGTATACGTATAATTCAATAAAGCTTCATCTTTTAGTAACGCAATTTCTGGAAATTGCTTGATCATTAATTCTTTATTCACAAGAAAGAGTCCTTTCACATTAAACATCTTCCTTATTTTAGCATGTTCATTGAAAAGTTGCTACTTCTCTAAAGAATCACTTTTTGCCCGATGATTGGCAGCGATCATTTCTTGGCAAAGCTGGTGACTTTCTATCACTTGCGCTTGTCGCAGATCGATAGCTGTTGGATCGGCGACTGCTGCAATAAATGCCGAAACTAATGGATAGAACCCTCGTTTGTTCAACGTTGTTTCCCAATCGCCAAACTCATGTTCCACCCTTTTCCCCTCCACATACTCCGTAAGAGCAGTCAAATTCCTCACATCATAGGTTCCGCTTTTGGCGGTGATCCGGTAATCTTCCGTATTGGCACCACTCTTGAGATCCATCGTCAAAATCGCCGTTGTATGTGCTGTTTCCAAGATCAGTGTGGCCGTCTCCAATCCATCCGCTGATTCTTTGATCTGACTAGTATGCGCGATGATCGGTTCATCCAATAAATAGACACCAGTATCCACCAAATGTAAGAAGAGATCATAGATCACATACTTGGTATCATGACTAGCAGCTTGCCGGTGTTTTGACAGATAAATCATCCGCTTATCCGGAATTTGTTTTAATTGATCGACCATCGGGGCAAAGCGGCGATTGAAGCCGACCATCAACAACTTTTGTTTTGCTTTAGCTAGAGCAAACAATTCTTCTACTTCAGCAAAATTCTCGCTGACCGGTTTATCGACAAAGACATGGATTCCTTCTGTCAGACATTTTTTGATCAACTCATAGTGGCTGCCAGTAGCTGTATGAATGAAACAAGCCTCGATTCCCTGATCGATCAGCTCGTCTAAATTAGTGTACATATGCGCCAACCGATAGCGTTGCTGCAATTCTTTCTGAACGGATTCACGCCGGGTGGCAAAATAAAAATCCGCTTGATCCTGCAATGCAATATAACTTGGCAAGTATGCTTTTTGTGCAATATTTCCTAACCCGATAACACCGATCTTCATGACTGATTCCTCCTAAACGTTACGTCTTGCTTTAATCTTACACTTTTTTTCGGTAGAATGGAAAATATAGTTGAACCGAGGAGGACAAATATGAAATTTATTTCTTGGAACGTGAATGGCTTACGAGCAATCGTCAAAAAGAACTTTTTAGAAGCCTTTGAGACCTTCGATGCAGACTTCTTTTGTTTGCAAGAAACGAAGCTGCAAGCAGGGCAGATCGAGTTGGATCTGCCAGGATACACGCAATACTGGAATTATGCAGAAAAGAAAGGATACTCTGGTACAGCGATCTTTGCTAAGGAACCGGCACTTGCTGCCCATTATGGGATTGGCATCGAGGAACATGATGCCGAAGGCCGGGTGATCACACTGGAATACCCCGAATTCTTTTTAGTCACTTGCTATACACCAAACGCCCAAAATGAATTGCGTCGTCTCGATTATCGCATGACATGGGAAGATGCTTTTCGTGCCTATCTGACCGATCTGAAACAGCAAAAGCCAGTTATCCTATGCGGTGACTTGAACGTCGCTCATCAAAACATTGATCTTAAAAACTGGAAAACCAACCAAAAAAACGCCGGCTTCACTCCTGAAGAACGAGAAAAATTTTCAACCTTACTTTCAGCAGGCTTTACGGATACTTTCCGCTACTTTTATCCCGATGCTGAAGGGATTTATTCTTGGTGGAGTTACCGGTTTAATGCGCGCAAAAATAATGCTGGATGGCGCATCGATTACTTCGTTGTTTCAGACGATTTAAATGACCGCCTGATTGATGCAAAAATCCATACAGAAATCTTAGGCAGTGATCATTGCCCCGTCGAATTGCAGTTAAACTAATTGCTTACCTTATTCTTTCGCTGTGTCCTGTCGGCCATCCTGCCAAAAAAATCTTGTATCTTTTCATTTCAAAGATTTGTGCTAGAATAGCTTTGAGGTGAAGGCAATGAATTTTATCGCAATGGACTTTGAAACAGCCAATTATCAAAAGCACAGTGCTTGTTCATTGGCATTAGTCATGGTTCGGGACAGTAAAATTGTTGGAGAATACTACACGTTGATCCAGCCGGAGACAGATTTCTTTTGGAAAAATATCCAAATCCATGGCATTCATCCGGAAGACGTCGTCAATGCTCCTAAATTTCCTGACATTTGGAAACAAATCCAGCAATATTATAATCTCAACAGTCTGATCGTTGCCCACAATGCTGGTTTCGATACTGGCGTTTTAGCTGGATGTCTTGATTACTATGGGATAGAACAGCCAAATTATCTTTCACTCTGTACAGTACGTACAAGCCGCAAACTCTATCCTGAATTCGAGAATCACAAGCTGAATACTGTCTGCCAACAGCTGCAGATTCCTTTGCTGAATCACCACGATGCCCTTGAAGATAGTCGTGCCTGTGCTCAGATCTTATTACGTCAAGAAAACGATTTCGGGATCGACCCATTAAAAAAACTGGTACTCGTAAAATGAGTATCAGTTTTTTACTTTTCTTCTTACTTTCTTACTCTTTTGTCTTTCAGTTATTTGTTGAAAGCCAATAACGACGAGTACTATTCCCGTTTACCGGATCGATCCATATATCTTCTAATTGACCACCATTTTTTTCAATGACCTTAGCAGATGCTTGATTGTGAGCATCGCATGTCACCAGTACTTTTTCTATTCCGAAGCTTTTGGCAATCGACAAGGATTGAGCAAGCATTGCTGTCCCATATCCTTTTTGGCGATACGTTTTTTTCACAGAATAACCGATATGACCGCCTTGCTGCAGCAAATAGTCGTTGAGCTCTAGCCGCAGATTCAAGATTCCGATGACTGTATCTGCTTGTTTTGCAAGATAAACCCGACTAATGACATGACCAGCAGGAACAGTTGCCGGTGATTTGTAGGCTTCTTGCAGTTCAAGCCATTTTTCGATTGTCTCCGCTGTTTCTAGCCCAGAACCTCCGTGGATAGTTTCATTGTCTTCTAAAAATGATGCGCGATAAGCTGTTAACTGTTCTTTGTCTGCTAGGGCCGGTTCAACAAGCAGGATCATCCTTCTCACTCCTCATCAACTAATTTTGCCATCATTAGAACATCAATTCGTTGCCCATCTTTTGTTTGGGCGGCTTGTTTCATACAACCTTCAATTTCAAATCCGTACTTCTGATATAAATGGATAGCTCGTTCATTGCGCGCTTGGACCGTCAACTCCAAGCGTGTCAACAACCCTACTTCACTGACCCATTCAAGCAATTCTTCTAAAAGAAGTGACCCTAGTCCCATTCCCCAATAGTCTTTTAAAATCGATAGACCTATTTCTCCTACATGGGCCATGCGCCATTCCGAATAACCTTTGATAGAAGCCATACCAATAATTCGTTCTCCATCAAGAGCTAACAATAGGAGGTGATTGTCTTGTTCATACAAGCTTTCTAGTTGCTGTGCCAACATTGCTTCAGGCAGGGCGAGGCCTGTTTCATCCATGACCAAAAAGTCAGTTTCTTGACCAATCTTTTGACTGACTGCCAAGAGTTCTGCCGCATCTTCGCCCCGAGCCTCACGCAACGTCAAGTGAATGTCACTCATTATCTGCCTCCCATTGCGCCAAAATACGCTGTTGGAAAGCCTCAGCTTTCGGACCAAATGTAAGCAATTTCACAAAGCGTTTTTGCTCTTCTGTATTATCTTTTTCCAAAATCAGTTCCAAATAATCTTCCGGTAAAGACTCTTCCAGAAGATTTCCCCACTCGATCACAGAAAGACCATCACCTTCAAAATAATCATCTAATCCCAAGTCTGATGCGCCAAATTCTACCCGGTAAATATCCATATGATAGAGTGGCAACCGACCTTCAGTATATTCACGAATAATCGTATAGGTTGGGCTTTTGATCAGTTGACTGATCCCCAGACCTCGAGCGATCCCTTTGGTCAACGTCGTTTTACCGGCTCCCAGTTCCCCAGTTAACACCAAATTGTCTCCAGGCAAAGCCACTCTGCCAATCACTTCGGCAAATTTTTCTGTTGCATCTAAATCAGCGATCGTTATCATGTTTGATCCGTCCTTTATCTTTTCACTTGCTGTTAGTAGTTAGTATAGCTTGTTTTAGAAACAAAAGTAAAGAGCGTACCGTCGCAAGGAGTTTGAAAGAAAAGCCATTTTTATCCTGCTGTGGGCAGTATTTTTGGAAGCGACGCCCCTCATCTTGCTTTGCCTGCAATTGTTTCTAAGCTTGTTGCGCTAAGTAGACTTCCATGCCACTCTAAGGGCAATCGTTGTGATTCATACTGAGGTTACTACGCTCCCTTTGGTCCCCGCTGCTCATCATCTGCTCTCTGCTTCGCATGCCAATCGCAGTGATTCAGGCTGAAGGTTATCACGCTTTCTTTGATCCCCGCTGCTCATCATCTGCTCTCTGCTTCGCATGCCAATCGCAGTGATTCAGGCTGAAGGTTACTACGCTTTCTTTGGTCGCCTAGTACTGCTCATCATCAACTCTGTCTTGCTATGCAAGCCAATCGTTGTGATTCAGGCTGAAGGTTATCACGCTTTCTTTGATCCTCGCTGCTCATCATCTGCTCTCTGCTTCGCAAGCCAATCGTTGTGATTCAGGCTGAAGGTTACTACGCTCCCTTTGGTCGCCTAGTACTGCTCATCATCAACTCTGTCTTGCTATGCAAGCCAATCGCAGTGATTCAGGCTGAAGGTTACTACGCTCCCTTTGGTCGCCTAGTACTGCTCATCATCAACTCTGTCTTGCTATGCAAGCCAATCGCAGTGATTCAGGCTGAAGGTTACTACGCTCCCTTTGGTCGCCTAGTACTGCTCATCATCTGCTCTGTCTTGCTATGCAAGCCAATCGCAGTGATTCGCAGCAAAAAGCCGTTCCTTGACAAAAGGAACGGCTTGGTTGTTTGATTAGTTATCTTATTTATCCATCAATGTTTGTGCTGCTGTGATGATGGATAGTTTGTAGACGTCTTCTTCGTTTGATCCGCGAGAAAGGTCTGAGATTGGTTTGTTCAATCCTTGCAGGATTGGTCCAATTGCTTCGAAGTTACCGAAGCGTTGTGCGATTTTGTAGCCAATGTTTCCAGATTGTAAATCTGGGAAGACAAAGACTGTTGCTTTACCAGCTACTTCTGATTCTGGTGCTTTTAATTGAGCGACAGCTGAAATGTAAGCAGCATCGAATTGCAATTCACCATCGATTTCGTACTCAGGCGCCAATTCTTGGGCAATTTTTGTTGCTTCAACCACTTTATCGACTTCTGGTGCTTTAGCTGAACCTTTTGTCGAGAAGCTAAGCATAGCAACTTTTGGATCGATATCAAATAATTCCGCTGTTTTTGCTGAATCAACAGCGATCTCTGCTAATTCTTGTGCAGAAGGGTTCACATTGATGGCACAGTCAGAAAATAGGTATTTTTCTTGATCACGACCACGAACCATCAAAAAGGCACCACTTGTGCGGCTCACGCCTGGTTTTGTTTTAATGATCTGCAATGCAGGTCTAACCGTATCGCCCGTTGAATGGATCGCACCTGAAACCATTCCTTCAGTGATCCCCATGTAAGTTAACATCGTACCAAAATAATTAACATCTTTTAAGATTTCTTCGGCTTGCTCTTTTGTTGCTTTGCCGTTTCGGCGCTCAACAAATGCTTCGACCATTTCATCCCACCGGTCATAGTTTTCAGGATCTAGGATCTCAAAATTAGCGATGTTGATTCCTCGAGCTTCCGCTGCTTTTTCAATCTCAGCAGGGTTACCGATCAAAACTGGTTCTACCAATTCTTCTGAACGTAGACGGCTTGCTGCACCAAGGATACGAGGATCCGTTGCTTCTGGGAAAACGATTTTGATATGACGACGCACGATTTTAAATTTTAAACTTTCGAATAGTTCCACGGGTAAAGACCTCCAGTTTTTTTATACCCTTACATTGTACAATAGTTGCAAAAAAAAGAACAGATAAAAATGCTGTACTAATCGAAAAAGATAAATTTTGTTACACAATTCACAGTCTGTTTCTTCTGCACTACTACAGTTTCACACCTGTACTATTTTTTCTGGTAATTGCCAGTTGATGGGTGTTTCACCTAACGCAATCAATGCTTGATTGATTTTTGAAAATGGTTTTGATCCAAAGAAACCACGACTGGCAGATAACGGACTTGGATGGGGAGATTCTATGATGATATGCTTTTTCGTATCGATCAACGCTTTCTTTTGCTGGGCTGGTTTTCCCCATAATACAAAGATCACTGGTTTATCCCGTTGATTCAGTTTTTCGATGATAGTATCTGTCAATCGTTCCCATCCTTTGCCTCGATGCGAATAAGCCTGTCCTTCACGAACTGTCAACACCGTATTTAGTAGTAAAATTCCTTGTTGCGCCCAAGGAATCAAATAACCGTGAGAGACTGGCGCGATGCCTAGATCACTTTGCAATTCCTTATAGATATTGCGTAAAGAAGGCGGAATCCGTACTCCGGGTTGGACTGAAAAAGATAACCCATGGGCTTGATGCGGACCATGATATGGATCTTGTCCTAAGATCACTACTTTCACTTCATGATACGGAGTCAGCTTCAGTGCTTCATAAATATGGTCCATTGCCGGGTGGATCTTCTGTGTTGCATATTCTACTTTCAAAAATTCCCGTAACTGTTGGTAATAGGTTTGATCGAATGAAGCTTGCAAAACTTCTTGCCAATCATTTTCTAAAATCTTTCTCATCGTCTCGCTCCTTTGCTTTTAGTTAAGGATAACAAAAGATCTGCCTAAGAAACAAGAAGACATTCTCAAAAATAATTGCTGATTTGTGGTACACTATTCTATAGAAACCATAAGAAAGGACGCTGACAATGATAAAATTAATCGCTTCTGATATGGATGGTACTTTACTAAACGCCAACATGCAGATTTCAGAAGAAAATATCCAAGCGATCAAATATGCCCAATCCCAAGGAGTCGAATTCATGGTGGCCACTGGGCGCAACCGGAAAGAAGCTCTGCCGCCTTTGCAAGAAGCCGGTATTGATTGTGCTATGATCACACTTAATGGTGCACAAGTGTTTGACAAATCAGGAACTTCTTTATTCACCGTTCCTATTTCTAAAGAAAAAACCCGTTCATTGATGGACTTATTAAGAGAAAAAGACATTTATTTTGAGATTTCCACGAGCAATGGCATTTATTCAGAAAGCCAGACGCGCCGAATCGAGAATTTTGCGATCCATACAGCAGAAGCAATGCCCCATCTGACCCACAAAATGGCCATTGCCATGACTGCTGCACGACTAGCTTTTCTTCCCATCAATTATGTCAAAGACTTCAATGAACTGTTTGCGATTGAAGATCTGGAAATCTTAAAAATCATTTGCTTCCATCAAGATGGCGCGCGTGTTTTAGGACCGATCACACAAGAAATCGATGGTTATGGCGACTTAGTGGTTACTTCTTCCGGACAAAACAATATTGAAATCAATCATCGCAATGCCCAAAAAGGGATCGCGGTGGCACACGTTGCTAAAGAGCGAGCGATTCAACTGTCGGATGTCATGACGATTGGTGACAACTTGAATGATGTCAGCATGATACAGCTTGCTGGTGTCAGCTTTGCTATGGGTAACGGGGAAATCGAAGTCAAAGAATATGCGAAGTATCTGACGGATACTAACATTGAATCAGGAGTCGGCAAAGCAATTATTCGGGCAATCGATGAGAATTTATAATTGACGCAGCTTTTCGGGATACAAGAGGAGGCGTAGATATGTCGGAATTTTTTATTCAAGACAGACAACTCAGCAGTATCACGCGAACGATCGTTAAAGACGAAAAGGGCAAATCGTTATTCTTGATGGTCGGGCGCTGGGGAACTAAAGGCGATGCACTTTCCCTCTATCGTTTGGACGGCACACTGGTCGCCAGTATTAAGCAAATCAGTTTTACCTTTGGCACACGATTTGAGATCTACAAGGACTTTGAGAAAGTAGGTACGTTACAAAAAATTTTCAACTGGCCTGGGGATTTTTATTATATCCAACAGCTCCATTGGGCTGTCCATGGGGATATCTACAATCATCGGTATGCGATCCATCATTTCAACAAGAAGATCATGGAAATGGATAAAGCAACGCTATTGACTGGCGATTATTATGTGATCGATGTGGTCAACGATGAGGATGCGCCAGTTTGCATTTGTATTGCTGCGATTATGGATTATTGGCTCTATAATCGCAAACGCAAGACCCAGCAACATTTGGAGTTACGATTAACGAACGAAACCAGCTGAGATACTCAACTGGTTTCTTTTTGCATATGATCATATAGATGACCACTGATCTTTCGTTCAGCAACCACTTGAAAACCGTGACGTTCATAGAGTCGTTTGGCGTGTGGATTGGCTTTATCGACACTTAAACCAATTGTGGTATAGCCATCTCGTTGGGCAATTTTTGGCAGTGCAGCCAATAAAGCTGAGCCAACCCCTTTTCCGCGGAATTTTTCATCGACACAAATGGTATCTAAGTACCATTCGTTCTGCAACGTTTCTTGATCAACGAACAGTTTCATTTCTTTATCCAAACCGTAGGACTCCAGAATCTTCGTTAACGGTTCATCAATGGTAGGTTCATCTTTATCTGGGTAACCAAAAGCAACCCCAGCCACTTGTCCATCGATTTCATTGACCAATCCTCTGGTATAACCATAACGATAATCAGGCTCTAACATCGCTTCAGCCAAGATCTCGAGCGTTTTTTCTTCTCCTATTTCTGCCACAAACGGTAATTCCATATCTTTTAAAATGACTAAAACAAGTTTCGCCATAGCAAAACGATCTTCTTTTTGTGCAAATCGAATCACGATTTCTCCTCCTTGTGTTTTCTTCAGAATAACAGCATTTTCTTGTCATCCCAAGTAAAAAGTGTCGTTGCGCTTCGAATGAATCCTCGATACTATTCGTGTAGTTCCAGTGGCAACCCATCTGGGTCTTGGAAGAATGTCATTTTTTTATTCGTAAAGCTGTCAAAGCGAATCGGCTCACACGTAATTCCTTTTGTTTCAAGTTCTGCTACCACTTTCTCAATGTTTGTTACTCGAAAAGCCAAGTGTCGTAAGCCGGTTGCTTCCGGATAACTTGCTCGTTTAGGTGGTTGATCCACGATAAACAACTCAATCTCAGATGAGCCAAAAGCCAAATCGATTTTGGTATCGTTTTTTTCGGGACGATGGTGCTCACGGATCACCTTAAATCCTAATTTGTCGACATAAAATGATTTTGCTCGTTGGTAATCACTGGCAATAATGGCCACATGATGCATCTCAGAAAACATATGCTCACTCCTTTTCTATCTACTTAGTTTACCTATTTTTCCTTCCTTTGGCTACAAAAGACCTGCTCTATTTTATTTTGATTCTGTTATACTGGATACGGAAGGTGATGACATGAAACTACTTTATATTTCAATCTCAGGAAATACCCGGGCATTTGTCAAACGACTAATGGACTATGCCGCCCAGCAGCCAACAGCGCATCCTCTAGAATGGTCCGTCAAAGAAATTGATGACAATTCCATTTTCGAAGAAGAAAGCGAACCTTTTGTCGTGTTTGTGCCGACCTATCTTGAAGGCGGCAACGGCGTAGATAATGGGGATCAGGAAATTTTGACAGAAACCATGCGGGAGTATATTGATTATGCGAATAATGCCCGCTATTGTCGCGGTGTGATCGGCAGCGGCAACAAAAATTTCAATTATCAATACTGCCTGACTGCCAAACAATATGCTGAACAGTTCCAGATTCCATTTCTAGCTGATTTTGAACTGCGAGGAACAACGCAGGACATCGCACGCATTTATGATGTCTTGCGTAAAATCAATTAACTTGGAAGGAGCAGGAGCTAGATCCTGCTTTTGCTCCTAGAAACGGAGAAAAACATGGACGCAAAATATATGGTTATCTTGATTATCTTGTTCGTTAGTGCACTTATTATTGGCTTAGATACTTGGAACCGAATAAAATTAAGACGTCGCGTCAAACAAGAATGGGGAAAATTCCCCCGTCAGCCTCGCTTTGACAAAGAAGAAAGCCTCAAAAAGGCCTGGATGGTAGAGAAAGATTTTTATCCCCATGATAGTGAGATCGATGACATTACTTGGTATGACTTAGACTTATTCGAGGTTTTTGAAATGATCAACAGTACTTACTCCAGTGTAGGTTCTGAAGCTCTCTATCAGCAGTTGCGCAACTTTCAATTTAAGCCGGATCGACAGCTGACCGCGTTAATTGATTTTTTCGCAGCCAATCCAAAAATTCGCGAAGATACCCAATATACCTTTGCCCAACTTGGGAAACTGGATAATAACTTTTCCAAAAACTATCTGGCATCAGGGAAGAAAGAAAGTATTGGCAACTTGCCTGTCTTTATTTTATTGGGCTGTTTGCCGATTGTTGGGCTGATTTTGATAGCTTTTGGCTTTTTGCCAGGAATTGCAGTGATTTTGATAAGCGTCCTCTTTAATACGGTTTACTATTCGATCAAAAAAGCCACACTAGAAACAGAACTCAACAGTATGCGCTATCTAGTTCAGACAGTGGCCTGCGGCAACAAGATTGCCAAACTTGCCACACCATTACAAGAGCAAATCAAAAAAGAACTGCTGCCTCTGAAAAAAATCCCCCGATTCGGCGTTTCTTTTCGTTCAAAAAATGGCAGTGAAGGCGATATGCTTTTTGAATACATCAATATCATCTTTATGCTGCCTTTTATCTCGTACCATTACGTTGTTACCTTATTGGCTCGATACAATCAACAAGCAATCGCATTATGGGAATTGTTAGGCAAGTTGGAAATTGCTTGCGCGATCCTTAATTTCCGTACCTATATGCCGATCACTTGTATCCCTGAATTCAAAAAAGGAACGGTCAGCGCAAAAGGGACCTATCATCCCCTTCTGACTGAAGCTGTCATGAATGATGTCGACTGGCAAACCAATACACTGGTAACCGGGTCAAACGCTTCTGGCAAATCGACCTATGTCAAAAGCATCGCTATCAATTGTCTATTGGCGCAAACTATCCAAACAGCTGTTGCTGAATCATTTACGATGGAACCTGGTCATGTGTTGACCTCAATGGCGGTCGAAGACGATTTGTTTGAGGGCGATAGCTATTTTGTTGCAGAAATCAAGTCGATCAAACGATTGTTGGAACAAGTTCAGCAAAAAGAACGCTGCTATTGCTTTGTCGATGAGATACTGAAGGGAACCAATACGATTGAGCGGATCGCTGCTTCTGCTAGTATCATTCATTGGTTGAGCCGTTATCCAAGTTTGGCTTTTATTGCGACTCATGATATTGAACTGACTGAAATATTGAAAAATGACTGCAGCAATATCCATTTTTCTGAACAAGTCACAGCCGATGACGGTATCTCTTTTGACTATAAGGTCAAACAAGGTCCTTCAACAAGCCGTAATGCGATTGCCCTACTGCGAGTGCTTGGTTATCCGAAATCAATCGTTGAACAGGCTGAAAATGAAGCAGCTTACTTCAATCAGCAACGGACTTGGCAAGATCTATAATGACCTACAAGAAATCTGTGATCCTTAGTAAAGACATGCTGCTTAAAACACATCGCTAGGATTGCTCAATAAATAAAGGCTATGACAAAAGAAAGACTTTTAGCGAAGAAACCAGCCTACTCTGAATAAGAGCAACGTGTTTCTTCCTTGATCCTTCTTTTGTCACAGCCTTTTTATGTTAGACAATTTTTCTTAGCCAAATAAATCTGTCTGTAAACTATATTGTTTTCCTTGTAAAATGTCATATTGAATCATCTGATAGTCTTCATAGAGCTGCCGTGATTTTGCATCTAAACTTAGCTCACTCCGCCACTGTTCGCCTTGGTAATATTGCCCGTGTTCAAAAGCCGGCAATTTTTCTTGCAGTGCTAGCAGCAACGCATAAAATCCATTGATTGGTTGCTGACTTTCATTCAACACGTTAGGTGCAAAGTAAAAGGGACTCGTTACCGGAACAGTGTCAGTTGAAAAGGTTCCATCAGAATCCACCATCAAGAATTCCGTTTCATGCAGCGCAGCAGTATCATTTTGATCTTTAATCGCATCCGAGTAGATGCCTGGCAGGTGATCCCCCCAGAAAACGACTACTGTTCTTCGATTCAGCTGCTTCAATTGTTCAATAAAGTCTTTTAGTGCGGTACTACTGTAAGAAACATCTTGCAGATAATTTTCAAGAGCAGTCCTATTTCCATCGCCTGCGGCTTGATAATTTAATGTCTGATACTTTCCTTCATAAGGCATATGGGTCTGCATCGTCACCAAGTGAACGAATTGCGGCTTTTTCTCATCTGACAAAAGAGACAGAACTTCTTTATAAGCAGAAGCATCCGAGATATAAGGATTGTTCTCGATCTTGTCCGTGTAAGTCATCGTGTCTTGATCCAAAAAGGTTTGGAAACCCATCACATCATAGACATCTTTACGTTTGTACATCGATGTATCATAGGGGTGGATCGCAGTCGCATCATATCCTTGTTTTTGCAAGAATGAGACCACTGAAGGCAATTGTGTCAATTTAGGCACTAACATCGTGTAGGGCGTGGTCATTTGCGGATTCAACAGCCCCATTGAAAAACTGGTCAATGCTTCAAATTCAATGTTTGCAGTCCCACCGCCATAATTTTGCGACAACATTTTCCCACTGATCGTTTGATCGGCTACCGCATAATAATCCTTTAACGGATCTCCCGTGATCGTCAGTCCTTTTAGATGACTTGGATCAGAAAAACTTTCACTCATGACATAAACGATATTTGGCGCTTCTTGGTCACGCGTTTTGTTTGTTTCGGCAGCTTCCGCGGTATATTTTTTTGCGATCTCTTTTATCGCAGCTTCAGAATAATCTGCTGGTTTCTCCATTGCCTCCACTCGTAGATTGAATAGAAACCCACCAATAAAACCGGTATTGTAATAATTCATTTTTTGTGAATAAGGAATCCATAATGCGGTCCGGTTATACGCTTTTCTAAGCAGATTATTGCTGTCATTAAAATGCGAAACATAAACTAAACCAACTGTACAAACGAGCATTGTCAGCCCTCTGAGGATCTGTTTCTTTTTTGATAATTTACGGCTTCGGTAAATGCTCCAGATAATTGCTCCCAATGCGAGTATCACACAAAGCATCGCCAAAACGAAAGGTCCAGTTCCGATCATTGTATGCAGCAAGTCAAACTGAGTAATCATTTTCAAATCATCTGGATAAATTGGTTCTTGACGATAAGCCATCTTGAGGTAATTTGCATAACCCAAGATCCCGATCACAATACTATAGAACAGCGCTCCGACTCCTAGCGAGCCAGCAAGACTTGCCAATAATCCGTAGAAAAGCAGCAGCACCAGACAAGCTAAGAAAAACTTTTCTGTATGCCAAGAAAAAGCAAATTTTAATGCTAGCTCAACAGAAAGGTTGTTTTGACACCATTGTAGGTATAGATTACTAAAGATGATCAGAATAAAACTAGCGATTAGTTTTATTGCCAACTTCAAATTGGGATGAATCTTTCTTTTCACGAAGGACATTCCTCCTTTTCTAACCATAACCTGTATTTTATGCTTTGTGATTTAGAATGTAAAGAGCCGTTTGCTTGTTTTGTTTTTTTATTCTTGCCATTCTTCCTTGACGAGAGTTATGACTAAGACAAAAAATCCCGAACAATCTATGAATTCCAGAAGCCCTTGCTGATTGATACAGCGAAGGCTTTCCAGAGAAGGTTCATTCATAAATCGTTCGGATATTTAATTTCTCCTAGATGCGATGGACCAAAAACTATCACAGAGTAAAAAAGATTTATTTCCAGAAATCGTCAAAGATTGATATTGGCAGATGCCGTTTATGCTGTGTTTTGCGCCACCAATTTTCAATCGTTTGTTGCGCATTTGGTGAAACGGTCTTTCCTTCCAAGTAATCATCGATCTCATCATAAGTCACACCAAGTGCTACTTCGTCAGCGATCATTGGTTTGCCATCTTCCAAATCAGCAGTAGGAACCTTTTTGTACAGTGCTTCCGGCGCTCCTAATTCTTGCAACAATTGACGTCCTTGACGTTTATTCAAACGAAATAGCGGCAAGAGGTCAGCTCCGCCATCACCAAATTTTGTAAAGAAACCGGTGATGTTTTCGGCCGCGTGATCTGTTCCTAAAACAGCGCCAGCTTTTTCGCCTGCAACGGCATATTGAGTAATCATCCGCTGACGTGCCTTGATGTTGCCTTTATTAAAATCAGAAACAGGTAAGCCAGCTTCTTCGACGGCTGCCACTTGCGCATCGACGGCTGCTTTGATATTCACTCGTAATGTAATGTCCGGTTTGATAAATTCGATGGCTTTTTTGGCATCTTCTTCGTCAGCCTGTTCTCCATAAGGTAAGCGGATCGCAATGAACTGATAATTGGGATCATTCGTCTCACTGCGCATTTCTTCCATTGTCAACTGAGCCAATCGACCAGCCAGTGTTGAATCTTGTCCACCGCTGATCCCTAAAACAAGAGTTTTCAAAAAGGGATTTTTTTGAAGATATGCTTTTAAAAATTCAATGCTATTACGAATCTCTGCTTTCGCATCAATTGTTGGAACTACGCCTAACTCGCGAATGATTTCTTGTTGCAATGTCATAGAAACGCCTCCTAATTTTTTTGAAGATTGGTCCTAGCTTTCTAGGACCAATTAAATAATTTCTGTTTTGGTTTGCGTACGCACTTTTTCAATGGTCCGCATCTTGTGATTCCAGCACTCTTGAGAGAGATCGACTGGGTATTTTTGCGGATTCAAATCTCGTTTGTACTCATCCCATAATGAATCCAAACAATTTGTAGCATAGGCTTTGATGTGTTCAAGATCCGGCAATTGATAGACTTGCTGTCCTTCTACAAAAATGTCTTGCAGCAAAGGCCGAGCATCAAAATCTGTCACTGTTTTATTGATAAAGGTGTGAACCGGATGGAACATGAACAACTCTTTTTCTTCCTGGGGGTTTTCGTCCCAAAGAGTCACATAATCCCCTTCAGACTTGCCGTCTTTTTTACGTGTGATACGCCAGACTTGTTTCTTGCCTGGTGTAGAAACTTTTTCAGCATTACCGGATAATTTGATCGTATCGATCATTTCGCCTTGTTCGTTTTCGATCGAAACCAGTTTATAAACGGCTCCCAATGCCGGTTGATCATAGGCGGTGATCAACTTTGTACCGACACCCCAAACATCGATTTTGGCTTTTTGCATTTTTAGACTTAGAATCGTGCTTTCATCCAAATCATTTGATGCGTAGATCTTAGCTTCTGTAAAGCCAGCTTCATCTAGTTGTTCTCGGACTTTTTTGGAGATATAAGCCATGTCTCCACTATCGATCCGTACTCCTAAAAAGTTGATTTGGTCCCCTAGTTCTTTTGCGACACGAATCGCATTTGGTACACCTAAGCGCAATGTATCATACGTATCGACTAAAAAGACACAGTCTTTGTGCGTCTTAGCATACGCCATAAAGGCATCATAATCATTGCCATAGGATTGCACAAGAGAATGAGCATGCGTCCCGCTTGCAGGGATGCCAAAGATCTTGCCTGCTCGAACATTACTTGTGGCACCCGCACCTCCGATATAAGCCGCACGAGTTCCCCAAATCGCTGCGTCCAGTTCTTGCGCACGACGAGACCCAAATTCTAATAAGGGATCATCTCCGATCACAGACTTGATCCGAGCAGCTTTTGTTGCAATCAATGTTTGGAAATTAACCATGTTCAATAAGGCTGTTTCGATCAATTGAGCTTGTGCCAAAGGTCCTTCAACTTGAATGATCGGCTCATTGTTGAAGACGAGATCGCCTTCTAAAGCTGAACGAACCGTGCAGGCAAATTTGAATTCTTTCAGATAGTCCAAGAAAGCCTCCGGATATCCGCCGATTTCTCTTAAATAATCGATATCTGAATCTGAAAAGGTCAAATTGTTCAAATAATCGACTAAGCGTTCTAACCCTGCAAAGATAGCATAGCCATTCTCAAAGGGCATGTCACGGAAATAGCACTCGAAGACTGCATTCAAATCCGCACGTCCTAATTCCCAATAGGTTTGCATCATGTTGATCTGATAGAGATCAGTATGCAAAGTGAAACTATCATCTTTAAATAATTTTTGCATCGTTTTGCTCCCTCATACTTACTTCTCCCTATTATAGCAAAAAAATAAAAAAAGAAAGTATTTCTTGTTTTTTTCCTCAAAAAAAGTCTGTGCCATAAGTTAGAAAAAGACCGAAAAACTTCATGATACGATGGGGTATTCCACCAGTTTCACTCGAATCATTGGGTCTTGCTTCAACTTATAACACAGGCTGCTAATGGTTAATCAACTGCTAATTGAACTAGGATGATATCTTTGCGAGGTTTCGCAAACTTGACTCCCGCTGCTTCCATCTTTTTACGGATATTAACATCTACAGTGACATCCTTGCGGTCAACTTTTAGTAAGCGATGAATCGCTGTATCCACTTCTCCGCGGCTGATCTTCTTTTTATTGTTGATCAAAACCAATGTGATCTTGTCAAAAGTATCCACATACATGATCTGGGTTCGATCAAGAGAATAAAGTTTGTAGTATTTAATCGCGACTTTATCAAAAATAAATTTTGAGATGACCGGATAAAATGTCTCCAAATTCAAATTTTGGTTGACTGGTGTTTCAATCAATTTCATATACAACATCCTCTCGTATTAGTTCATCCATGATAAATTGGCCGACTCCGCCGTCAGCTGCACTAGGAATCATACGATCGCAAACGTTACGGATCGATTCACTCGCATTGGCTACTGCAACAGAGACATCTACCACTTCAAACATGGCTAAGTCATTCTCACCATCCCCGATCCCAAAACTCTTTGCATGAGGGAAAGCCTGCATAAAATTCGTGATCGCGGCTCCTTTTGTTGCTAAGGGATCAACGACTTCCAATGTCTGAACAAACGACTGAAACGCACTGACTGGTTTAGTCTGCAGCAATAGACGCAACTGTTCGATCTTTTCATCCGATGCTTCCATCAGTTCGATCTTTAGGACATTGATCGTCGGCCGTTCCTGAATGTAGGCTAAAAGATCCGGTGCATGAATGCAGTCATGCACAAAATAGGCTTGCTTGTATTCAGCAATCATCGCCCCTCTCTCACCGAGATCTGTAATTAATTTATTGGTCAATGCGGTCAATTGTTCTTGATAATCCGCAGGATCTTTGCAGATCACTCCTTGGTCGGTGTGCAGAAAATAAAAAACATTTTCTTTCTCTAAAATAGCTGTCACCGCTTCTAAGGTAGCTAGCGGCAAACAATTGGCTAAAACAGGCGCCTGACCTTCCAACTTCAAGCCGGCGCCATTGCCAAAGATGACATCACAGGAGATTCCTTCTTCTATCATCAGTGCTTCTACCAGATCATACCCTCGACCAGTCACAAAAACAAAATGATCGCCTTGTGCTTTCAGATAGTTGATCGCTGTTTTATTGATTTCAGGGACAGGCTGACCCATTTCCTGAAATGTCCCGTCTATATCGGAAAAAACTATTTGCATCGAATCTTCCTTTCTTTGCTATAATTATAACATAATTTGACGAAGCAAAAAATTTTTTGTTGACATTGACGTTACGTAAACCTTTATGATGAGAGCATAAGGAGGGAGAAATTTGGAATATAGTATAACAGCACTGGCTAAAATTTCTGGCGTCAGCAGCCGTACATTGCGCTACTATGATCAAATCGGATTATTAAAACCACAAAGGATCAATTCAGCCGGCTATCGTATTTATGGGGGACAGCAAGTGGATCGTCTGCAACAGATTTTGTACTTTAAATCCTTTGGCCTCCCACTAGAAGAAATCCGTCATTTGCTAGATGATCCTGAACAAGATGTTCAAACACTGTTGGTTGCTCATTACAACCGATTGTCTCAGGAACGAGCAGCGCTTGATCGCTTATTGACAACATTAGCCCAAACAATCAATTATTATGAAGGAGAACAGACTATGTCAGATAAAGAAAAATTCACTTATTTTAAACAACAAAAACTCGCAGCCAATGAAGAAACCTATGGCGAAGAGATCCGTGCCGCTTATGGGGAAGAAGTCGTTGAACAAAGCAATCAAAAATGGCAGAACATGTCATTTGAAACCTACCAAGAATTGGAACAAACCGAAAACGAACTAATTCAAACATTGAAACAAGTGGTACAAGAGCCATTTGACGTGACTTCTTCTTTGGCAAAAACAGCCTTCCAGTTGCACAAAAAATGGCTGCAGCTTGCAGCGCCATTTTATTCTGCCGATTATCATCGCAGTTTAGGTGAAATGTACATTCATGATGCACGTTTTACTGACTATTACGATCAAAAAGCAGGCCAAGGCGCAGCCAGCTGTTTACAGGCAGTCATCGCTCATTACGCAGATTAATGACCAATAAAAAGGACTTGAGCCGCATTATGTGTGCTCAAGTCCTCTTCGTTTGATAAACGTATAAGGAATCCGGATGGACCCTTGTTCTTCCTGGATTGCTAACTTCAACGCCATTTCTCCACATTCATGCAAATGATAGTCGATGGTTGACAATTGAAGAACTTCACTAATAAATAAATTGTCTCTGCCAATAAGTAGTCGTTCGGAGGAAGAAGCCAATTTGATACCAGCAGCTACCTGATCCCCATTGGTAAAAATCGCTTGGACATTTTTATCAGCAAAGAAAGCGGCTGCCTCTCGCCCATCTTCTTCCGTCAAACAATCCCAAAAAATCAATTCTTCGGTAAAAGCTGGGAAATATTCCTGACACAAACGAACTGTGATCTTCGAATTGCTGCTCAGCTTACGACTTCTTCCAAGTGTAATTCCAATACGCTCGATACCATTTTCTTTCAAATAAGCAAACACTTCCCGAATGGATTGCTCACGATCGATATAGGTGCATCCATCTTGGACAGAGTCGATCTTTTCACAAAAAACGATGCGGCCATAAGCACGATAGGGCAATAGTTTTTCGAGCGGATTTGCTCTCGATGTGATAATCAGAGCATCAAACCCTTTTGCCGCAAATTCCTGCAGGTACTTTTCTTCCATTTCTGGTTCATAGCGGGTAGGCAACAAAGTCACCTTATACCCACGGGAAAAAGCACTTGCAGTAATCCCGCTTAGAAGGATATCAAAATACGGATGATTGACAAATGGGAGAATCACTCCGATGTTCTTCGTTTTTCCCGAGCTTAGCACACGTGCAGTATGATTCGGGATATAGTTGACTTGTTCCATTACCCGCAAAATCTCCTGACGCTTCTGCTCATCCACATAAGGATTATTATTGATGACTCGTGAAATCGTTGAGACCGAATAACCGGTCAACTTAGCAATATCCCGAATGTTCGCCATGCGCTTCTCCTTAGACAAATAATTGTTCTTTCATATAGTCTATCACACTTGCCCCACATTCATAAAATTGGTAATAATCATTCTGATGAATGAAACTGATTCGTTGCGCACCAAAATATTCATCCTGTACCAGGTGTCCAATTTCTGCAAGCGGTATTTGTGCGACCTTTTCTCTAAAAAATCCCTTGGGCTTTGTGAGAATCAAGTTCATCCCATCAAATTCAAGTGCAACATAGCAGCGTTGTATTCCATTGTTTCCCTTTACTTCCATATAAGTGTGCATCTTCATACGCCCCTTTCATGAATAGAATAATCTATGAAACGCGTACCAGAGCAAGCACTTTGTTTTCTTTTTTTCTCCTTGTTTATTTCTGAGGTTGTGAATCATTTCGCTTATTTCTAGAATGTTGTTACAATAGAAATGGAGAAAGAAGTCATCAATCATTTTTCCATTCGAGGAGGAACGCAAATTGACATTAGAAGAAGCTTTTTTATTGGATACATTGCGTTGCCGATTCAAATTTTTGCGAGAAGGGCAAGCATTGACGCAAAAAGAGGTATCGCAGCAAATCGATGTATCATTGGAAGACTATTTGGATTACGAAGCTGGTGATCGTCTACCAGACGTTATGACGATTTTGCATCTTGCTGCCTTTTATGATGTGTCAGTAGATTACATTTTAGGCCAAACAGAAATTATGCAGCGCTATCCGCTGTCTTGATAAAAAAGTGCTACATGAAACTGCTCCTTGCTAGTTAGAATAAAAATCAAGCTAGTAAGGCGCACGTTCATTTTGAGTAAAAGGACTACTTTTTAAGCAAAAATACCCACTCTTCTAGGAAGAGTGGGTGCCTCAAAAAGAGAATGAAAATGAAATAGATTTGATAGATTGATCATAAACTTCTTCACTGAATCATTCAACATGAAGTTAATTCCTATTTGGTGTAAAAATATGGAGTATCTCTTTTGAGCTATGTTAGCGGTGAATGCCAAAATAATAAGGAATTTCAAAATACCAATGAACGAGCAATGGATCATTGGTATTTGCTCCTTTCTATCATAGAAATAGAAGCATAAAGAAAAGAACCCCTTCGCTAAGGGGTTCTTTTAGTATAATTACATCATGCCGCCCATGCCCATGGATGGATCCATTGCTGGAGCTGCTGGTGCAGCAGGTTCTGGTTTGTCAGCAACGACTGCTTCAGTTGTTAACAGTAATGCGGCTACAGAAGCGGCATTTTGTAACGCAGAACGTGTTACTTTTGTTGGGTCAACGATTCCTGCTTCAAGCATGTTTACCCATTCGCCAGTTGCGGCATTGAAACCAACGCCAAGATCTGCGTGTTTCAATTTATCGATGATCACTGATCCTTCATATCCAGCATTTTCAGCGATTTGACGTACTGGTTCTTCTAACGCACGCAAGACGATTTTCACACCGGTTGCTGCATCGCCGTCTGCTTCGATGGCTGCTACTTTGTTGATGACATTGACAAGAGCAGTTCCCCCACCAGACACCATACCTTCTTCAACCGCTGCACGCGTAGCGTTCAATGCGTCTTCGATACGTAATTTCAATTCTTTTAATTCTGTTTCAGTTGGTGCACCCACTTTGATGACTGCAACACCGCCTGCTAATTTCGCTAGGCGTTCTTGTAATTTTTCGCGGTCAAAATCAGACGTTGTGTCAGCAATTTGATTTTTGATCAATTGCACACGAGCATCGATCGCTGATTTGTCGCCAGCACCTTCAACAATAGTTGTATTATCTTTGTCCACAACAACTTTACTTGCTTGTCCTAAGTTGTCGATCGTCGCATCTTTCAATTCTAACCCTAAGTCTTCAGTAATGACTGTACCGCCAGTCAAGATCGCAATGTCTTCTAGCATTGCTTTACGACGGTCACCAAAGCCTGGAGCTTTAACTGCTACGACATTGAATGTTCCGCGGATTTTGTTCAAGACCAATGTTGGTAATGCTTCGCCGTCTACATCGTCAGCGATGATCAACAATGGTTTTGATTGTTGTAAGATTTGTTCTAACAATGGCAAGATATCTTGAATGTTAGAGATTTTTTTGTCTGTGATCAAGATGTATGGATTTTCCAAAGCAGCTTCCATTTTATCATTGTCAGTGACCATGTATTGTGAAAGGTAGCCGCGATCGAACTGCATTCCTTCAACTACATCTAATTCTGTTTCGATCCCTTTTGATTCTTCAATGGTGATCACACCGTCATTGCCGACTTTTTCCATCGCGTCTGCAATGTATTTTCCGACTTGTTCGCTACCAGAAGACACAGCACCAACTTGTGCAATAGCTTCTTTTGAGTCAACGATGGAAGAAATGTTGTGTAATTCTTCAACCGCAACTTTAGTTGCCATTTCGATTCCACGGCGAATGCCTAATGGATTCGCACCAGCTGTCACGTTTTTTAGTCCTTCACGAACGATCGCTTGTGTTAGCAATGTCGCTGTCGTCGTTCCGTCACCAGCGATGTCATTTGTTTTAGATGCAACTTCAGAAACAAGTTTTGCACCCATATTTTCAAAATGATCTTCTAATTCGATTTCTTTTGCGATCGTTACGCCATCATTTGTGATCAATGGTGAACCATAAGATTTTTCTAAAACGACGTTACGACCTTTAGGGCCTAAGGTTACTTTTACTGTATCTGCTAATTTATCTACCCCGCGCAACATTGCTGCACGTGCATCTTCTGCAAATTTGATTTCTTTTGCCATGATTCATTCACCTCAACTAAATTATTTTTTATTCAACTACTGCAATAATGTCTTTTGCAGCAACGATCAAATATTCGTTACCTTCAAATTTCACTTCTGTGCCAGCGTATTTTTCGAACATAACTTGTTCGCCCACGTTGACAGCAACAGGAGCTTTTTCACCGTTTTCTAGCGTGCGTCCTTCACCGACTGCAATGACGGTTCCTGTTTGAGGTTTTTCTTTGGCTGCTGAAGCAAGCACGATCCCTCCCACAGTTTTTTCTTCTTCTTTTGCGACTTCGATAATCACGCGATCACCTAATGGTCTTAACACGATAAATCCCTCCAATTGTATTTGATAGATTTTCTATTAGCACTCTCACACATAGAGTGCTAACTCACAAAATTAATATTACTCATTTTCTGTTTTTTTTGCAAGCCTTTTGATTAAATTTATTTTGGCTTTTTCTTTTTATCGATCCATACTGCAAAAACCTAGGGAAAAATTTTGTTTCTAATGAGTCAGTAGTCTATAATAGAAAAAAAGGAGTGTGATGATTTCACTTATGTCTCTAAAAAAATACGCACTATCGACGATTTTGATTTATGGGGTCGCATTTTTTATTCCTGTCGCTTTTATATCTAGTGGTGCCACGATCCCTGCAACGACTGTTTCGTATATCGTCGGCGCAATCTTGATGATTTTTCTTTATTTCAAACAAAATGAACCCTTATCGTTTGAACGTAAGGAGCCAAAAGTATCGGCTATTATTATTTATGGTCTAACAGGAATCATTGCTGCCATTCTTTTGCAAAACTTCGCTGTCTTTATCGAGTCGCTATTTGGCGAAGTAGCGGCATCGGAAAATACAGAAAATATTATCTCTATCATTCTGCAAAATCCGATTTTTGCCCTTGCCGCTATGGTCGGCGGGCCTATCATGGAAGAATTTGTATTTCGCCGTGCCCTTGTGGGAATCATTGCGAAATATTCAAATATCTGGGTTGGTGTCATTGTCAGCGCTGTTGCCTTTGCCTTTGCCCACAGCGACAATCATCTATTGGTGTATATTCTATTGGGTCTCTTTTTCTCTGGACTCTATGCGTTGACAGGGCGTATCTGGACATCCATGATTACCCACGTGGGAATGAATACACTAGTTATTATCATTCAACTATTGGTTCATGCCGGCTATATCAATGTGCCCTAAGCACTAAAAACAAAAAAACGATGTTGAAAAATTTCAACATCGTTTTTTTATAAGATAAATTTCTAGCTTTGTAAAAACTGTCTGCATTCAATCGCTATTGCTTTTCTACAAAAACTTGCTAGCCAATCATCCTCAAATACTGAATAATTCGGTCGCTTTATCTGGATCAGTGTCATAAACCTCAAAGGCTTCACCGACACCTAAGTCGTGTTCTTTCATCGTATTGACCATGGTTAGATGGGCCAATTCTTTTAGATTGTTTTCTTTGCTCAAATGCCCTAAATAGACGCGCTTCGTATTATCCGTCAATATGTCTGCCATGACTAATGCCCCATCTTCATTGGAGAGGTGCCCACGATCCCCGAGAATACGCTGCTTGAGGCTCCATGGATATGGACCCATCCGCAACATTTCTAAATCATGGTTGCTTTCGACCAGATACGCATCGGCTCCTTTGATAATCCCCCGGACATGATCACTGCAGTAACCAGTATCAGTCAACATCACAAAAGATTTGCCATCTTTATGGAACCGATAGAACTGCGGTGCTGCCGCATCATGGGAAACGCCAAAACTTTCGATGTCCATATCTCCCATCGTCAAAACTTTTCCCATCTCAAAAACATGTTTTTGTTCAACCGCAATATTGCCTACCATATTGTCCATCGCCTGCCATGTTTTCGTGTTGGCGTAGACATCCAACTTGTATTTGCGAGCCAAGACCCCTACGCCGTGGATATGGTCACGATGCTCATGCGTGACTAAAATAGCATCCAGATCCTCTGGCTTGCGTCCAACTTCATCCAATAATGAAGTGATCTTTTTGCCGCTCAGTCCTGCGTCCACCAGGATTCGTTTTTTATTGCTCTCGATATATAACGAATTTCCTGAACTTCCGCTAGCTAAAATGCTTACTTGAAAGGCACTTTCCTTCATCATTGTTTCTGTCTTCCTCTCTCTTACTTTCAACGAGTTCCATTATACCTATTTTTCTATGGATTTTCTACTTTTTGTACTGCATTGTTTGTAATGATTCGATTACTAAAGGCATTGACAGTTTCGATCTGAATATTTTCATCCGCATCTGCTTTGACAGCAACGAACCAAGCCGGAATGTACACATTCCGATCACCAACAATCAAAATCCTTGTGTAAGCCAGCTCTGTCCATAATATCTTAGAATGACTAGGCAACTTATTATTCAAATAAAGCGTGTTGACGGCTTCTTTCTCTGAATAGAGAGTCATTTTCTCCCGCAACGGGGTGATATTGGAAATGTGGGTCTGAGTATACTTAGCGATCTGCAACAGTTTATCTGACGATTCTAAAGTCATATCGATTCGGCTTGAGCTGTCATTGAACGGGATATTTTCATAGGACTGACTGGCAACAATGGTTGGGTATTCTTGATCTAATAGCGACAAGTTCTTCATATAGTGATATTCCTCTCCATAGAGAACTTGATCTTTTCGCTGAAGGTATTCATTGACCGTCTTTTCCGCCTGTGTGTCATCACTAATGTAGAATCCTCCGGAAGAAATATGGGTCAACTGCTGCCCTTTGACAGTAGTCGCCTCGACTAACCGCTTGTCCCCTTGCGCTTCTTTCAAAGCAGCAGCCAAATCGGTTTGTTCACCACTTAAATAGTACCCGCTCAAATACTCGTCAGAAAGTTCTCCTGAATATTTGATGTCTTCTGAGGCTAGTCGCTGTTCAATCGGGATCGTCTGATTTGACTGCAAAACGTTCTGCTGTTCACTGCGGGCTTCACTGTAAATGTTGAACAAAAAGACATTCAACCCCAAAAACGCTAGGAAAAAAATCCATTCGATTCGCTTGAAATCCAATCAAACTCCCCCCGTTTCTGTCAATTTAGCCATTAATTCCTGATAATTGAACCAGTTATTCTTATACTTTACATACCAAGTTGGTGTCAAATCGACGACAGAAGCCCCTTTGATGTCGCCCCATTGATAGCCAACAATAATCTGCTGCAGCTGATCCGTCTCTGCCCCTGCAGAAAGCAAGTCACTGCGAACGGTTAAGCTTGAAGGCAGCTCCACCTCGGTCTCAGAAGGAATCGGCACTTGGATCGCATTTAAACTAGATTCGATTGCCATCTCTCGATTCCCTAATTGCCCACTGTTAGAAAAAGTTACTTTCATCAATCCCTGAGCACCACTGCTGAAGACTGGATACCCTTCTACAAAAATACGATAATCTAGTTGATTGCTCAACCGATCAAAAAAGCGTATCGTTCCGAAATTGTTGCCCAAACGACGAATATAGTCCGCACTTTGCATAAACAGATCCGTTTCATCACTTTCTGAAACAGTGGTTTCAAATTTGACTACTTGATCATCATGCAAAACCGCCATATTCTGTCCACCTTCATAATAATAAGTATCCACACTATCATCATTGACTTTGACATCTTTTGGCGAAGTAAAAAATGCTTCTCGAAAGAGATTCGCCGATTGCAAAGAGGAAACATAGCTGTATTTTTTCAGCTTGATCGTGTCCTGTGTATAGAACTGATTGCTTTTTCCTGATTCTTCCTGGCGCATCGCTGTCCATTCTCTTGGATTATCTTTCAAAATGCGATTCACATCATTTTTGTCCCAGTCAATCTTGCCTTCAATGATCCGTGATTCTTCCAAATTCACAAACTGGATTTTATTCTCTTTCAAATCGATTTGAATACGGGAGAAAGCCATTTTGTTGGCTTCGTTGTCACCTAATGCCAATTCAACATCAAAGGTCTCCGCGTAATCATTTAGTAAGAACGGCGTGTAATACGCCAACGTCACTCCCTCATCCAATGTTGCTGCCTCTGAAAAAGACTTGGAATCATAATTTTGTACCGTCAGATCATTGACTTGAGCATCCGAGAGCAGTCCCTGAACATCACGAATCAACGTTTCAGAATTGGTTTCCTTGACTTCATCTTGGTGGATCCAGGTTAAATACAATGGCAAAAATAAGTCACTTTTTTGTTTGTAGGTCTGAATACTCGTATTGACTGTATCTGTAGCTTGTTCGACTGAACGATCGTAACCGGTGGGATTCAGCCAAATCATGTAGGAAAAGTAAAAGCTTAGGGCAACCATAACGATCAGACCTAAACGAATCATTTTTTCTGAGACTTTCATTCCCACCAATCCTCCTCATACGGTTCATATGGCAACATGATATAAAATGTTGAACCGCGGTTTTCTCGGCTTTCTGCCCAAATGGCTCCTCCATGAGATTTGATCACTTCGCGGGAAATGGCTAATCCTAAACCAGTACCACCTTGTTGCCGGGCGCGGGCTTTGTCAACACGGTAAAAGCGGTCAAAGATTTTGGTAAGATCCTTTTTAGGGATGCCTAGGCCTTGATCATTGATACTCAAAACGATATTGTTATGGGTTTCCATCAATTTGACTGTGATCACACCGCCATCAGGTGAATATTTGATAGCATTGTTCATAATATTGTCGATCACTTGAATCATCTTATCCGTATCGACTTCGACCCAAAGTTCACGTTTGGTGAATTCACGACGAATCACATATTTTTTGTTCTCATTCGTCACCATCATATCAAATCGATCCAATACAAAGCTGACCAACTCATTGAAATTGATGTATTCCAATTGCAGTTGCGCATTGCCACTGTCCATTCGTGAAAGACTCAGTAGGTCATTGATCATTCGAATCATCCGATCCGTTTCATCTAATGTCACTTTCAAGAAGTTCGGTGCGATTTCTGGATCTTGCCAAGCCCCTTCGCTCAACGCTTCAATATAGCTGCGCATACTGGTCAAAGGTGTTCGCAATTCGTGAGACACATTGGATACAAACTCTCGCCGCTCTTGTTCATTTTTCTCTTGTTCTGTAACATCATGCATCACCGCTACTAAACCAGAAATAAATCCAGACTCACGGCGAATCATTGAAAAGTCGATTCGTAAAATCAAATTCGTTCCAACGATGTCATTGTTCGGCCGTTCGATCAGCATTTCATCAGGACTTTCTAGCAGTTTACGTAAGGTGTATTCTTCATCGATTTGGAGCAGAGTCAGAATCGATTGACCGACTGCTTCTTCAGAAGTAACATTCAATAACGACATCGCCATCTCATTGATCGTAATGACTTTCCCACGGCGGTCAGTCGCTACGACGCCATCGGTCATGTGGGAGAGGACACTATCTAGTCGATTTCGTTCCGACTCCATTGCTTCTTGTGTTTCTTCGATACGTTCTCCTAGCTGATTGAATGTTTCAGCCAGCTGTCCCAGTTCGTCTTGGCCATGAACTGCTACTTTGCGGCTATAATCCCCTTTGGCAATCCGAATGGCTTGTTCCCGCATTTCCCCAATCGGCTGAGTGATGGATCGGGAAACAAGTAGGGCAACAACAATCGAGATCGCTGCAGCAATTAAAGAAGCCGTCACAAAAATCACGGCAGTATCACTGACTTCACTGTATTTCTGTTCCAGATTGCTTCGCAGGTACAATGTACCTAAAACCGTATCCCCTGTAGGCGACTGGATCGATTGGACAATGTTGTAGACCCGCTGTCCTGTCGATTCGTCATACAACACTTCACTACGGTTCGTATCATAATCTCGGTAATCGTTTTTTTCACCCACTGAACCTCGATCATTGATATTGGTGGTTGCCCGAATGATTCCTTGTTCATCTACGACCCGCATCTCTAAAATCTCAGAAGAGTTGGTACTGGAAAGGATCCGGTTCAAAGAAGAATTCATTGCATCCCAATCGAGGCTGTCTTCGGCGTCCATTCGACTAAGTTCTGAACCTAGAGTAACGACCAACGTGCTAGCTCTTGCCTCCATGTCGCGCTTAAAGGCATCGATCGTTGTTTTCTCTAATTCGCGAATAAAATACGCCCCGATAATCTGGATCGAAATCAATAAGATCAAGATAAAAGTCAGGGCGATTTTGAAGTTCACTGATCGAAAAAAGCGAATCTTATTTTTCATAGCTTATTCCTGTTCAGGGTTCCGCAAGTAATAGCCGACTCCGCGACGAGTGACCAAATAATTCGGATGACTTGGGCTATCTTCGATTTTTTCCCGTAAACGGCGAACGGTAACGTCGACAGTCCGCACATCACCAAAGTAATCATATCCCCAGACGGTTTGCAGCAAATGTTCCCGTGTCATGACTTGACCTAAGTGTTTCGCTAGATAGTGCATTAGTTCAAATTCACGATGGGTCAATTCGATTGCTTCGCCATTTTTAGTTACCATGTACGCATCTGGATGGATCGTCAAATCACCGATCGTCAATTCTGCATTCGGTGCTTCTTCTGCTTCTTTCGCCGAAGCAGAACCGCGACGTAAATTAGCTTTGACACGAGCTACTAATTCACGGTTGGAGAAGGGCTTAGTCACGTAATCATCGGCACCCAATTCCAGTCCTAACACTTTGTCGATCTCAGAATCTTTGGCGGTAACCATAATGATCGGCATATCGTGATTTTTTCGAACTTCACGTGCCACTTCTAATCCATCCATTTTCGGCAGCATCAAATCTAATAAAATCAGATCCGGTTCAACTTCTGCCACTTTTTCTAATGCTTCTTCACCATCATAAGCTGTATATACTTCGTAGCCTTCTTTTGTCAAATTGAATTTGACGATGTCCGAGATCGGTTTTTCATCGTCCACGACTAGGATCTTTTTCAAAAAATGTCACCTCATTTTTTATTCTTTCCTACTTATTATACATGATTTAGGATGTGTTTTCATCTTTCCTCAAATCTTAGCCTTGATCTATGCTTATTCTTAAGAAAATTTTGTATCGATGTTCTTTCTTTTTCACACTCATGATTGCTAACTTATTCATTCCGTAATAGGTTTCACAACAACTTTTACAGTATCGCCAATGTCTTTTTTGATCTGTTTGCGAATCTCTTTCTTGATTCCTAAAATATAACAAATACTTCCGTCTTGATTTTTCAACCCCATATTGACGATACTTCCTTGATAGTCAACGCCATCAAATGTTGCCTGAACTTTCAGCCGCCCTTTATTCCATTCAGCCCGCAAATCGTAAGGAAAAATCACGTATGCTCCACCTTTACCAATCTCAGAAGAATAAATTGTTGATTCAAAAACATATTCTTTCATTGTCACTCACTCCTTTTTCATAAACAACTCAAGATACTGCCTTAAGTAATCCGGATAGCATAAAACTCCATCTGTAAGCATCCGTCTCCTTGGAGAACTGTTGCTTTGTTCTATGAAATCATTATACTGCTTGTTTTGTTCAACGAAAATAACTTAGGTGTAAATAGGAGTAAGTAGGCGCAAAGGAGAGCATCGAAGAGCAAAAGAGAGCCAAACCCTTCAGGTCACTGACCATTGCGGCATCTCTAGAGAAACAGGCTTCTTTTCACTCATCGGCACAAAAAAAGGTATGAAAGTTGAAAAGACAACTTTCATACCTTTTAACATTCATTAATGAATGATTGTGAGCGGCTCTTAGAAAACGATCACAGTCACTCGATCAAATCCCCGTTTCGTCTAACAGCTGCACTCCGACGCCTAATAATCCAGGTCCTGTATGCACAACCAGTGCCGGTGAAATCTGTCCAAAGAAAATTTCTTTCACTTGAGGAAATTCTTGTTCAAGACGAGTTTTCATTTCTTTAGCTTCTGCCAACGCATCCCCCTGGGCCACGGCTAGGCGAAATTGTTTGTGATTTCCAATGTACTGTTTCACCAGTTCAACGGTCTTGTCCAAACTCTTTTTACGTCCTCGTGATTTCGCTACTGTGTAATAAATCCCTTCGTCATTACAAGAAATGATTGGATTCAATTTCAAGGCATTTCCGAGAATTGAAGCAACCAAACCAATTCGGCCGCCTTTTTGCAAGTACTCCAATGTCGCTACATTGAAAAAGACCTTATTTCGGACAACTTCTTGTAGCAGCTGTTCTTTGAGCTCTTGCCATGTGATTCCCTCATTCAGCAACTCAGCGGCTCTAATCGCTTGTAATCCAGCACCAATCCCGATATTTTTCGTATCTAAAACAAAAATATCCAAGTCATTCCGTTGTTCTCCCATCAAGCGAACAACATTATAAGTACCGCTCAACCCACTAGAGATGGTGACTGCCAGAACTTGTTCATAGCCATCGGCTTTGATCCGATCAAATATCTTGTTGATGGTTTCGCCATCGGGCAATGACGTACTAGGAATTTCTTGCGGCAATCGTTGATAGATCTCTTCAGCTGTAATATCCACTTTATCCGTATACGTCCGATCCTTGTATATGATCTGCAATGGCAACATATACATACCATATTGTGACATGATTTCTGCCGGGACATCGGTTCCCGAGTCGACAAGCAGGGCAATTTTCTCTTTATTCATGGGATTCTCCTTTGTGCGTTTCCAAGTAATTTACTTCTAGTTCAATCGTTTTTTCTGCCAATAATTTATTTGCAAACGAACGGGTCGCCCCTTTGATCGCGATCAGTTCTACTGGAATCGGATCGGTAGACACCGCTTCTTTTGACCCTGCTGCCTCTTGGCAGACTGTCCAAATGGCTTTTTCCTGTTCTTCACAAAATAAATTGTACGCATTTCGTATCCCGACTACTTTTCCTTGAAACAATATTCCCGTCTTGATTTCTGGGATTGTCAACACTTGCTTCAACATCGTAATGGCAATCAAAAATGCCAAATGTTTTTGGTTATACCGTTTTTTCTCTGGGGGTGGGATCATCCCTTTTTTGACGTAATTATTGACCATTGATGATGTCAGCAGTGAATGTTTTTCCGACTGGATTACCGGCGACAAGTACTGATCGATCAACGTAATGACTTGATCCATATACAGTTCCAAAGTTGGCAGCTCTTCCCACCGCGGTAAATGAAAGGAATTCAGCGACTCGCTCCAATCAAACAAATCTGAACGTAATTTTTCCATAATCTTCTCCATCTTAAATAGCAGAATATTGGTTTATCAAAAACTTTTTATCTGGTTTTGATAACTAGATAAATTTTACCATATACTGGTATTGGATTGTAGTCCTCTGCTCAAAATTTAGGAAAACAAAAGAATTTGATTTTTGAAGGGGATAAGTATTACGGAGTATGTACTCTATGGGTAGTCTTCTTTTGAAACGAAAGATAAAAAAACGGATTTTTTTTAACAGAACGATTGATTTTTAAAAGTCGGAGTGCTAAGATAATAAAGTAATTTTGATACGGGCCGTTAGCTCAGTTGGTAGAGCAGCTGACTCTTAATCAGCGGGTCGCGGGTTCGAGCCCCTCACGGCCCATTGGGTGCCAAACCCACGAGACTAGTACATTCTTGGCGCTTTCGAGCGTTTAGAAAAGAATGTGCGTAGTCTCATTTTTTTGTTTCTTTTTTATGCTCGCGTAAAAAGGCATTGAATGTTTGTCCTTTCTTTATTACTAGCAGAATGATTACATCGGTATCCTTACAGTAGTCGTGGTTTTGCTAAAAATTGGATACTTGCGTCATATTCTGAGTGACTCTTTCTTCAAAATACATCCCTTTATCTTCCTCAAGTTGTTTATTTTCTTGTCATTTAGAACTAGAAAATGAAGTCAATTTCCCTAAATCTAGTTCTCTAAGTCAATTCTTTTTTCATTATCTCAACAATGAATCGCTGTTTTAAATTCATCCACAAAAAAAGTACGTTCTCAAAATAAGAAAACGCACTTCTATTCTTTATTATCACGAACAATTCTTCTCGTTCTTCACTTCCATCTACCCATTGTTTTTGAATCATACACTGATACTAGCAAACTTAAAAAAATACGCAAAAAATGCTATCTCTCTCAGTGAATTAAGACAATTCATTGTTAGAAGTCAATTTCTAAGAAATTGCGTTAGTAGCTATTCTTTTCTCAAGCAGCTAACCACTCAGATACCATGATTTTAATGATGGCAGCAATAGGTACTGCTAAAAACATTCCAACAATACCAAAATAAGCTCCACCAATCGTTATGGAAACGATAATGATGATCGGATTGATATTTAATGCGCCCCCCATGATCCTTGGACCAATCACATTTCCATCAATTTGCTGTAAAATCAATAGAGCCAGTAGAATTGTGATTGCTTTACTGAGTCCTCCTGTAAATAATGTAACTACCCCAGTGACCAACGATGCAAAAATCGCACCAAAATATGGAATCATGTTACAAATGCCTAAAAGCAGCCCTAACGTGATGGCATACTTTACTTGAAAAAGAGACAGGATGATGGTGGATAAAATCCAAATGACACATGCATCTAAAAATTGCGAGCTGATAAATTTATAAAAAACCACATGTGTCGTATGGATCCATCTTTTCGAATTTTCAAATACTTTTTTTGACATTAATTTCTGAGATACCAAAGAAACAAAGTTCACTATCGAATCTTTGTAAATTAAAACATAGATAGAAACCACAATCGATAAAAAACTATTCAAGACGAAGCTTGACAAATTTATTGTAAGTCCGCCTAATGACGAAACAACTTGTAGCCAGTTTGCAGAAAGATTCTCTGTGGAAAACTTCTTCGTGAGCTCTGATAAAAAACGCTCAAACGGAATTTGTCTTAGTATTCCCCTTTCCTCAAGTTCTTGTACATACCTAATCACTGATTCTTGAATTTGCGGCATGGCAGCGATCAAATCGTTGATATTTTTAATGATTAATGGAATCAAGTAACTTAACATGATAAATAAAAGAAAAAGAATCGATAGATACAACACAACAATACTCAAGGGATGGCTAGCTGATTGAATAGCTGGAAGCGGAATTTTTTCCAATAACATTTTAAAACGATTTTGTAATCCACTCAGCAAGTAAGCAAAAATAAATCCTATAACAAACGGAGCCAAAATATGCAAAAATCTTCCTAAGTGATTGAGCACTATTTGATAGTTTAGAATGATTAATGTTGCAATGATAATACTCATCCAAAAAATGAATCTACTTCCCCACTGATTCCAATTGACATTTAACTTTTTCATCAAGTCACCTCAAATTTCTGTTCTTCTATTGTCTTATCTTCTTATGAGATTTTTTCAAGAGTTCCAACTTAAACAATGATAGGATGAAAGTTAATCCTAAAAACAACTACATATTAGGTAGTTAAATCAAATTCAACTAATCGGCTCTTCTTAATAAGCTTCATCTGCCACTCCTTCTATCTTTTAGCTAAATGCTTGTTCTTTTGATCGAATCTGGGAGAGATATTCTTCTGCTTCCTATCGTTTGCCATCTTACCAATCTTTTAGGGGGAATTTGTCATAAGGTATAGATATAAAAACGGCTGCAGTGATATCAGCCCTAGTATTTGTTCCGTTTATCTGTTTGACGATATTCATCCAGCTCAGATGTCCGCTTTTGCGCATTCATTTATAGATAGTTAATATTTATGTGATTATTTCTATCTGCAATTAATCATACTAAAGAATCAGTTCTTTAAATAGCCCTTTCTCATAATAAAAAATCTGGGGCTGTGCCATAAGTCTCCTACAAGTAACAATATCCGAACAGTATATAGTATTGCTCCTGCGGTGCAGTGGCTCCTCGTCGCAAAAGTCCGAAGAGTCCATCCTAGCAATCGTATATTATTCGGTTTAACTTGTTGGATGATGACTTATGTCACAGTCCCAGATTTTTTGCAAAACGACACGTCATTCCTTATTGATGAAGGGCCTGCCGATGGTATAACCAATTTTTTTTGCTGTTCTTTGCCTCGAAAGATGTCCCTCTTTTACAAACACGCTGTGAAATCTTCAATTTGTCCTTCTACCCTTTTTTTCTCTGTTTTTTAAGTACCACATCACAAAGACAATGACTACGCCTAGCATTCCTATATAAGAAAAGGTGCTTCCAGTTTGTGGGAGTGTTCTTGGATCATTCAGGTCTGGTTGGGTGGGTTCTTCCTCTTGGTAAAAGCTCACAACCGCACGATTCTCATTTGTTGTCGCATGTCCAATCACTGTGCTCCTTGAAAAGACGGGGATAAAAAAGCATAGACCGACCAAAAACACGACCACTCTCTTTCTCATCGAATGCCTCCTATCGTCGGATCCCCGACTAGTTCCCAAGTAATTGTTGCTTGATACTCTCCCTTGTCCACAGGTGTATTGGCAGGCAAATGAAGTGAAACACCGGTTAATGTCTGGTCTTTTACTTCTCCAATTTGAATGATTGTTCTTCCGTATTCATCTCTTGTTTCTGATCCATCTCTTGCCGCAATCATTTGAGGGGTGGTTCCCAACAGGATATCATTTTTGGGAATGGAAATACCTGTATGAACAGATTCGATCACTTTCAACTCCTTCAAAGCGATGGCTGCTTCTCTTAACTCCTGATTTCTTTCATTTATAAAAGGGCTCATCGACGCATAAAGGCTCCACTGGGCAGTATCACTGTAATCACTGACCATAATCGTTGGAGCAGACTCTCCTTGCGCTGGAATATTTTGTCTACGGCTCGTTTTTAGGACGTCGCCAAAATCAAAATTGCCATGAGCAATTCCCGCCAACTCCAGTCGTCCAAGTCCAACTGTAAAGGATACCTCGTACGTCATTGAAAAACGGTACCCATTTTCTTTTGTTTGTGTCACTTGTACAACTGCTTTGCCTTCTTTGCCTGGTAATAGTGCATCAGAACGGATCAAATCAAACGAAAGCTCTTCTTTTTCCTGTTCCGTAAATTCTTCATGGAAATTGAAAAATTCTGTCATTCTCTGAAGGATTTCTTCTGTTGAACCACTAGCTGCAAAAGTTAATTTATTCGTCGTTAATTGATTCACTCGCAACAATTGGAAGCCGCTTGGTGTCATCATATACAGAGCCTCTGGCCAGCCAATCGCCTCTCGAACAGGTTCTTCATTTCTCGTGACCCATGTATTGGCTCCATTGTAATTCTGATTGGCTACTGCGAACCTATTTACGCTTAATCCGATCACATCACCAAAGTCAATCGGACTATTGTTTAACACATTGTTCCAAGCTTGTACGACACTGCTTCTTGATTGGTTTACTGTAAAAAAAGGAAGCAGCGTTTGGTTGGTGTAATCGTTGCGATAAATCGTATAACGTGGTCTTGATGTAACTTGATTCGGCCAAGAATTGCCAAATCCTTCTGATGCAACAAGAGATGGTCCGTTATCATTGATATGAAGACTGATTACTCCAGTGCTAGCACTGATTGCTGCTTCTCGTGAAAATATCGAGTGGCCCCATATCACTTCCACCGGTACATTTATCTGAGTCGCTGCTTGTGTTTCTACATGTACGACGGTGATTGGGACTTGCAGATTTCCCAGGAAAGTGGTGTTCGGTTGATTCAAAAGAGTGACTTTAAAGTCCTCACCTGCGACTTCATCTCCATTCAGCCTGACGTTTGTCACTAACTCATTCAGTCGTTCCTCGACAAATTTCCCACCTAGTCCTATCTTTTGAGGGACTGCTTCGGCTGTGAGCACAGTTTCGTCAGAATAACCGCTATGTTCACTTGGTTGAATCGTTTTAGACTCTTCCGTTCTGTCTGAAATCGTGCTTAATTCAGGATCAATGTTCTCTTCATCCAACCCTGAATCAAGCAAATCTAAGTTTCCCTCTGATTCATCAGCCGCATGATCTTCTGCATCTACGGGTTCAAAAAATTGATGTTCATCTGAATCAAGAGTGGAACTTTGGTCTTCTGCCCTTTGCCTCTCTGACGCATCAACGGTTTCCGCAAATAGGATTGTCGAGGGAAGCAAGTGCCCTGTAACGAGTAAACTTGCTATGGTGATAAGGACATTTCTTTTCATTTGATCGCGCCTTTCCCTTCAAATTAATCCAGAAGAATTTAGGGTGATTTATCCACCTATTCCTGTAGTCGGATCCGCAACCAGCTCCCAAACAATCGCAGTAGAATATTCAGTATTGTTTGCTGTGGTATTGGCTGGTATACGCAATACAACACCGTCAGTATGCCCTTCTCCATTTGATTGTCCTAATGCTAATGCCCAAGCACCTGACCCTTGCGCGGCATCTGCTGTGGCTAGCGTTTGTGCCGCTGCTCCGAGGACGATCTCATTTTGATTGACTATTGGTGTAGCAGCCGTTGCATTCACATAACGCAGCCCGGATAAAGTAATCGTTGCCCCAATCAATTCATGACCACTCGCATCTGCCAATTGATTCGGCTGTGATACTTGTAATTCCCATCCTAGCCGTTCACTTCCTCGGCGATCTTCTGTCGCGACAAAAGGCACACGCGAGACTTCTTCACCGTTTACCCACACATGATCGAGCCGCGCTTTTTGTTCAATCGCACGCGAGACATTTTGAATCTGACCAAAATCAAAGTTTGATACATAGTTGATCCGTAAAAGTCCCGGATAAGGATTGGTTGGTTCTTCGGGAGTAACCTCATTTCCTGGATTCTCCGGGTCAGGAACGACTGGGTTTGAAGAGTCATTTTCCAAGATATTCACTTTTCCTTCAGTCGTAATATTCGCTGCGTCATCATAAGTTGCCGCATCCCCCATTTTGCTACCCAATCCAAGACTAGCTGCTAAAAGTACAATTGATAATGTTCGTGTCGTTTTTTTCATTTTCTTTCCTCCGTTATCCTTTTGAAGTTCATTTTACGGGGTGTTCCTTCATAGTTTCACAAGATCCTGCTCATTCATTTCATTACGATTAAGCATTTTATGCTCTTTAATTTGCTGGATGACTCCGATAAGCCAGTCCTTTTTATATCATGGGTCGTTTTCTTCTCTTTTTTCTCCGAGTCCGTCTTCGAGTCCACCACATCACCAAAAGAACGAGGATCACGCCAATTCCGACAAATATCCCATATGACATGTAGGATGTCGTCCGCTCTAGATTGACCGCACTTTGATTTAATTGCCGGGCATCTGCATTCGTAATGGAAAAAGATTGTTCAAAGCGATACTCTTTTTCATCAGCTGTTACTTGCATCTTTAGAACATAATTCCCTGCTTCAATTGGCTGATTTCCAGCAGGGATGCCAAAGTTGAAATTAGAATTTGGTGCCATTCGCAACTCGTATGCGTCATATGTATAGATAGGGGTTCCACTTCCTTCTCTATAAATGCTTGACTGAATAGACATGTTGCGAACAATCACAGCAGCTCTATTTTGTAGATTTGCTTCAATGTGATTCCGATAATTACGCTGACTCGCGGTCACCTCATTTAAAGACAATTCATTTTCAACTGCTGACCCGCCTACTCGATTTAAAAGAATGCCTACCGTATAGGCGACTTCATGAGTCACAGTTTGTTCACTCTGCTGATTCTTTTTTTCAGTAAAACGAATGCCTCCAAGGATATCCCCTTCCCATTCTTCTTGTGGTAAGGAGATAATCAGTGTTGTGAGTACCGAAGAACCTGCAGGAATCAGGAGTTCACTCTCTTCAATTGCGACCAGTTGATCCATTCGATGAATGAGAGAAGCATCATACGATTCTTCCCCTAAATAACTGGGGATTCCATTTTGATTCGTAGAAGCTGGATTTACGGTCACATTCACGCTGATTTCTTCTTCAGAAAGGTTATACACTCGAATTGAAACAGTGCGTTGCTTTCCTGGCTCGTCAATGATATGGTAATAGCCATTCTCATTCACATTTCCATTCTCATCTAGTGGTTGGATTGAGAACGTATTGACGTTTTCTGCAAAAACTTCTTTTTGGAAGAGACCAATAGTCAATAGCGCCAAAACTGCTATCATGACAAATCGTCTAATCTTTTTTCTTAAATTGTTGTTTTCCACCACACCCCTCCTCAGTCTAATCTTTTGATAGTATAACTTGACGGTAAAGGCTGTCCCAAATTCATCTCTACCTTCATTTTGACTAAAAAAAGGATTGAATCTAAAAAAAGCAAGTGCAATCAGTAATACGCAATGATTGCTCTCGCTCTTTTTATATGAAAAATGTTAATTTAATTATTAAAAATGATCCTTCTGGATGTTATAAGCGGGTTTACTGCATGATTCAGCGGAATAACTTAAATAGTGCCTCATTCAATAAGGATAGGATTCCCATGTCCTTATTAGATGTAAATAACCTACCTCAAGCGTATACGTCTGATTAAAAGCACGATCGATTTATTGCATGATCTCTCATCAAGTAACCTAAATGCTCTTTGACTGTTCAGTGGTATTATCTTATCTACATCTTCGTGTGTCAGTTGTAGTGGAAAGAGTCACAAATAACACTGATTATTGAAGCAACCCAATAAGTTAGATTTTGGGGGGTTGATCACTCTGGTGTAGTTATTCAGTCCAATTACATCGGAACCATATGCTTATTTTTCAAGAGAAAAGATGCGATCCAGTCAAAGATTTGTTGAGGATCGGCTTCTTGTTCGAGTAAGTTGAAAAAACTTTCTTGTTCCAACAAAGCGACGAGCTCGGCAATGGCAGATAGATGTTTGCTGTGATCAATTGCTGAGAGGGTGAAGATGTATTTAATCGACGCTTTTTTGTTGATTATCACTGGTTCTTGTAAGACTGTGATGCCTAGGCCTAGCTTTAACGCGCCTTCTTCTGGCCGTGCGTGAGGCAATGCTACTTGATCCATGATAATGAAAAAAGGTCCTTCTTTGCGAACGTTTTGGACGATCGTATCAATATAACCACGTGAGATCACTTGATCCTTGATCAGTGGCGTTGCTGCCAAATAGAATGCCTCTTCCCAAGAGCGTACTTTTATATTAGTCAAAATGTACTGTGGGTTAAGCATATCAATCAACGCAACGGGCTTTCTCTCCTCGCCTAGGGTTGCTGAATAAGCTGGATTGACTTCTCTTCTGGTAAGGAGCAATTGCAATTCTTTCTTCAAACTTTTATCGTCTTCGATTGTCGCATGCTTTTTGATAACAGCCATAAGTTCTTCCACCCCAATCAGAGAAATAGCTTCGCTGGGCTGATGGTAAACTTCTTGAATCAATTGGTTTCTTTCTTCATTGGTCATTATTGGATTTACCACATAAACTGGCTTTTTCAGTGTATAAAGACTGACATTGGGTACCGTAGTAAAGATCAGGTCACATTCAGGGCGCTCAAGCAATAGTTCTTTGGTCTCAATGGGTCCAATAAAAATAATGTCCGGAAAGATCATTTTTAATTCATTATAGATCATGGCAGAGCTGCCGATTCCATTCGGACAAACAATCACACCAATTTTTTGATTGACTTGATATTCATCAAAGTCATTAATCAAAGAAGCAAAGTGAATGGTTAAAAAAGAGATTTCATCTTCTGGGATTCCGCGTTCAAAAAGATTTCCGATGGGACGTAATGTTTCTTGAACAATCTGATACAAATCTTCATATTCTTTAATAATCTTTTTATGTAAGGGATTGATGATCGGCAATTGAAAAAACAAGCGATAATAGGCTGGTCGAAAGTGACTATACAATTGATTGATGACCTTTTGCTGGTCTTTAAAGCGGATACCAGACAACAGTTCAAAGCGTTTGATGATGCGCTCGACCAATTCATGAATAATCGAAAAATCCGCTGATGGGTAGGTAGTATCCCCTAGCGCCATCCCCAGCAGCCACCCACAGACATACAATTGGGCTGATTTATTTGTGATGGAAAATTCTGCTAATAATTCTTTTGCAAACAAATATTCTTTCATCTGAAAAAATGTTTGGTAATTATAGGTTTCATAAAAAACTAACCACTGCTTGTTTAAGCGAGGAAGCATCATCGTAAATAAATAAGAAAACTCATTCAAGCGATTTTCTACTAACTCTAACGAAAAAGTTTTTAGTTTTTCCCTTGCAGCAGCTTCAATCTGCGAGAAGCCATCAATTTTTTCATTGACCAAGAAATAGTGATAGACAAACTCCTCCTGATTATCCCCAAAATCATGAAACATCATCTTCATAAAAAAATTGCGCAGATTTTCTTCATTCCCCATCAACCCATAGCCGTTTTTTCGCGTATAACCAATGGTGATCATTGACAGAGCCAGTTCTTTTTCTAATTTTTTTATATCTGCCATAAAGGTGGTCTTGCCGACACGCAACGCAGATAAGAAATGATTCACAGAGAGATAGTCTGATTCATAATAAAACAACATCAGAAAAATATATTTTTTCCGTTCTTCACTATTCATCTCATACTGGGTATAAACAGTACTGTTTAGGAAATCATTCAGAAAAAAAGCTTTTGCTTTTGGTGCTAATTGAATAAAATAAGGATCTGATCGAATCAACGGCTGTTTGTTGGCTTTTAATAGTTCATTGATTTTTCTAATTGCATAATCCAGTTGATTTTTTGACAGAGAAAAGAAGCGCATCATCTCCTCTTGCTCCATCAATGGTTTTTGAATCATTTTCTGTATCAGCTGTAATGTGCGTTGATCGATCATGATCCTCACTCCTCTCTTTGTTAATCCATAAATGTGTCAATTTCCTTGCGCAAACGTGTCGCATTCTTCGCGATTTCTGCTTGCGAGCCTTTTGTCAATAATGTTCCAACTCCCATACATTCTACACCAGCATTCAACCACTCTGTAACATTTGTCAAAGAAACGCCACCTGAAGATAAGATCGGGACAAATGGCAATGGTGTTTTGATCGTTGAGACGATCCCGGGCCCATGTAAAGAAGACGTTGGAAATGCTTTGATCATATCCGCCCCTGCTTCAAGAGCTTCTAAAACCTCAGAAATCGAGGTACAGCCTGGCATATAGCTGATCTGATAGCGATTGCTTATCTGTGCGACTTCCTTGGAAAAAGCTGGTGAGATAATGAATTCAGCATCATGTATAATCGCATCCCGGGCGGTTTCGCTATCCAATACGGTTCCAGCACCGACAACGATTTCATCTTGATAGATTTCCTTTAACTGCTTGATGATTTCTCCGGCATTGTTATTCGTATAACTGATTTCCAAGCAAGTTATACCACCGGCTTTACAGCCTTCAACAATTTCAACGGCTCGTTCCACTGTTTCGACCCGTACGATGGCCATGATTTTTTCTTTATGGATCCGGTTGAGGATCGCGAGCTTCTTATTCATTGAATCCCTCCACTTTTCGATATTCCGCTAAAACTTGATGAATCTCTGGATAGTCCTGTTCACCTACTGGCAGCACCGGCAGCTTAGGATCACCAACAGGAATCCCCATCCAACCTACGCTGTATTTGAGGACACTGGGTACTGTACCGAACTTTAAGATACGGCGAAAGTCTTCAATACTTAATTGATAGTTTCTTGCCTGCTGGATCTCTCCCATTTTAAATGCGTGATAAATAGCTAAGTCAGTTGTCGTTAAGACATTTGAAGTCGCTGCGACTGCCCCATCAGCTCCACATTCCAATGCTTGCAAGATCAAAGAGTCAGAACCTACTAAAATAGAAAAATCATCTCGCCCATTCAAGTTGAGATAGCTTTTGAGGTTTTCTATATCCCCGCTGCTATCTTTGATACCAATAATAGTGGGTATTTTCAGCAATGCTTTAAAAATGGTTTCATTGATCGAAATGCCAGTATTTTTAGGAATGTTGTAGAGAATCAATGGGAGCTTTGTCTTTGCAGCAATCATTTTGTAATGTTGGATCACTTCTTGATCCGTGAGCTTGATCAAATAAGGAGTGATAATGGAAGCCGCTGTGACTCCAATGGTTTGAAATTCATTCACTAAATCAATGACAGCTTCTGTCGAAATCCCGCCTGCTCCTGCAAATACTGGTACCCGACCTGCAGTCTCTTCCACAACGATCGTTGCCAATTCGAGCTTTTCAGCATGAGACAATGCATAAAACTCCCCATTGGTCCCTAAAATAAATAACCCATGGATCCCTTTCGCAATCAATTGATTGACTAGCCTTCTAGTGGCTGCTCGATCGATTCCCTGCTCGTCTAAAGGAGTGACCATGGCTGTAATGATTCCTTCGATCTTCATTCTTCGACACTTCTTTCTTGCATGATAGCACTCCCTAAGCTTCCTCCAGGATGCCAGGCATAATAATCATCAATATCAATGGCAGCTTCTTGCTGCAGTAAAATCGACAAGCTTTGTAAAACGATGATTTCTGCCAATATCGAGATTCGTGGGGGCTTGTTCAACGGATCTCCTTCATTCGTGATGCCAGCAAACAAGAAGGCATCGGAATGTTTTTGCAGCCATGAGTCGATACCTCCACTCACTCCGATGACTTTTATTCCTAAAGCTTTCAGAGTAAGAAGCGATTTTTTCAATTCTTCTGTTTCGCCGCTATTGGAAATAGCAATCACGACATCCCCTTTTTCGGCTTGTCCGGCAGAGCCGTGGATCGTTTCAGTTCCATCTAAAAAATAGGTAGGAGTGCCTGTGGAAGAAAGCAAAGCTGCTATATATTCCGCAACATGACTTGGCTTACCGATGCCAGTCACATGCACACGCCCCTTCTTTTTTTTCGCAGCAACGATCAGTTCAGCTGCATCGATCAACTGTTGTTGATTGATCTCATTCAAATAAGCTGTAAGCTCATCTTTGGTTGTTTGCAAAAAATAAGCTAAATTCGTTGTTTCCATAGAAAATCCTTTCTGTCACTGATTCGTTTTCACTGAATCTTTGCACACTTTGAGATAGTTCTTTTTGTGTGCAAAGATTCAGAAGTTCAGCTGATGACAAATGTCTTAGCGATCGATTACTGACCAAACAAACTTAATAGTTTATCTAATAAGATTCCCATGACGTTGTAGTCGATATTTGGGAATGTCGATCCCTCGATGCCTAAGCTACCATACACCGGGTAAAGAACTGTTGGTAAAAAGGCGAGTAACAGCCCGATGACAAAGGACCCTGCAATCGCTCCCCGCCAACCGCCAGTAGAGTTTCCAAAAACGCCGGCTGTTCCTCCGGAGAAAAAACAAATATGGGCTGCTGGAATGATCACGACTGGAAACTTGAAGACTACCATAATCAGCACCCCCAATAAGCCAGCGACATAAGAGGATAAGAACCCTACAATGACAGCTGTTGGTGCAAACGGGAAAACAGTCGGTACATCCAATGCCGGACGAGAATTTGGAATGAATTTTTCCGAGATCGAAACAAATGCCGCCGTAATTTCGGACAAGAACATGCGAACACCAGTCATCAAGATCGACATCCCCGCAGTAAAGGTAAATGCCTGCACGAAAGGAAAGACCAGCCAATGAGTCGTTCCTGCTAATTCTTGAGTGACATCTCGTCCCGCTTTTAATGCGGAGATATAGAATAGCACTAGCATAACTGCCGCAACGCCCATCAAGAAGTCTCTAAAAAAGGATAACCATTTCGGAAAATTGATGTGTTCCGTTGTTTTATCTTTGTGTTTACCAAATAGCATCCCAATGTAACCAGACAATGCATACCCCACCATGTTAAAGTGTCCAATGGCGGTCTCATCACTGCCAGTAATGCGCCGCATAAATGGTTGGCACAGCTGAGGTAACGCAGCAGAGAAAAAGCCGAGTAATGTTCCGCCAATTAATATCGCTGGAATATCAGCAAACTGATGAGCCTTTAGAATCAATGACAACACACAAGCGAAAAACAAACTATGGCCTGTGGTAAAGAAAATATTTTTAAATGGCGTGATTCGAGCAATGACTAAGTTCATCAAAAAGCCGAGAATCAATGTACAACTGGTCACAAATGCAAATTCTGTTTGGGCTAGTGCAGTGGCGGCCTCTGGCGATGCAACGACCCCTACGATGTTGAACCCTTTTTGGAATAGGGTATTGAAATTCTGTAGTGCGCCAGTCATGATCGAACCGCCGGAACTGAATACTAAGAAACCGATGATGGTTTTAAAGGTTCCAGTCAACACTTCGGTCATTGATTTTTTTTGGGCCAATAACCCAATCATTGCAACTAAACCTAAAAGTACGGCTGGCGTACTAAGAAAACTGATAATTAAATCCATGAGCGTTTCTCCTTCATTGATTTTTAGACTAATGCGGCTGCGATTTTTTCTTTGATTTCTTTCTTATCAACGATGTTGTTGATCCCAATAATGGTTTGCTGTAAATTTTTTTCTCTTAATTCATTGGCAACATCTGTCAAAGTAATGATCAAATCTCCCGTAAAGCCGGAGACAGCATCTAAAGACGCATGTTCCACCTCGATTGGAAAGTCGTTTTCCCGGATGACTTCATTCACTTTGATTTTTAACATCAGACTTGAGCCTACGCCTGCTCGACAGGCAATCAATGCTTTATGCATAGTTATTCTCTCCTTCAAATTTTTTTAGAAATGCGATTAGCTCTTTTTTTTCGGTCATCCTTCCTAATAATTCCAGAAAGTCTTTGTTGCCCAGCAACTCAGCCAGTTCGGATAACAATGAAATATGGGATTCATTGTCTGGTGCGCTAAGAGGAAACAAAAACTTGACGGGGTCATTTGATTCATGACCAGAAATGACGGGTCGTTCTAATCGAGTGAATCCTAATGCTAATTTCTTTGCACCCTTCTCTATGGGTGCATGAGGCAGCGCAATTTGTTTCGTAATAACAATGTAAGGCCCAATCTCATGATAAATGGAAAGGATGGATGAAATGTATTCATTCTCGATGACATCGGCAGTCAATAGCGGCTGTGCGGATGCTTTGATTGCTTCGTCAAAATTTTCTACTGAGATATCCAATTGGATATAGTCTTCTTTTAATAATTCGCTTAACAAAGTTAACCACCTCTCGTACAAAGAATTCTCGAGTCTTCTTGTATGCGTTTACTATAAGCAATATCACTGGTACCGGCAATAGTGATTGCGTTCATCTCTTCTAGAAAAAAGCTTGAAAAACTGAACTGTAGCCAATGAAATTTGCTGAATTTTGCTGTTTTACCAACTTACAACAGCTATCCCTCTCTCAGTTTTTGTCATTCTGTTCAACTTATAGGTGCCATTACTAGAAAAATTGGACTAAATGCTTCTTAAGATCTGCTGCACATTGATCTAAACACTGAATAAAACAGAAAAAAGCAGACATCTTGATTCAAAAGATGTCTGCTTAATACATGTCATAGGTTAGTGAGACAGATTCAGCTGCTTATTTCCATTTTAAATTTAGCAGCTCCATCATTTCATGATACGCGGTTTCGATTCGCTGGCGTTTGTCTTCGGGTACTTTATCCGCATACTTCCCCCCAGGAAGATATTCTTCTGCCAGTACAACTTGAAAATCATAGGCTTCGGTAGTGCCAAACTCTGGATCGTCATATCTACGATCAGGGATCGGCTCTTTAGAGACCCATGTTGGATGCAGCTTGATATCACTCAAAAATGTACGATCACCTTCTTTTGTGAGCTCGACTTCTGGAATGACCCCTCGCTCGGTCCAATAGTTGTTGACTGTTTCGTAGCGTTGATTGGATAGCAAATTTCCCATTGAATAGAGAATAAATTTTTTCTCGCCGTCTTTTTCGATGATTTCTGTTGGTTCAGCGACATGTGGATGACCGCCAAAAATGATGTCCGCTCCGAGGTCGATCATTTGTCGATAAATCTTCTGCTGTTCTTCTGTAGGTTCTAAGGAATATTCTACACCGAGCTGCGGCATAACAACGGTGATGTCGGCTACTTTCTCTGCCTCTTTGATTTCAGCTGCTACTTTTTCCATGGATAAATCTTTTAAATAGGTCGTATATTCTTCCGGTGCCAAGCTAGCTTCATTGCCATTGAATCCGTAAGCATAAGCCAGCATCGCTACTTTGATGCCATTGGCTTCTTTGACGAATATCCCTTGATCATTTACATTGACACCAATCGGCTCCAATCCAATCTCTTGAAAAGCATTAGCAGTCGTTTTAAGCCCTTCGATTCCAGTATCCAAAATATGATTATGGGCTAGATCAATCACATCAAAACCAGCTGTTTTGATACTTTCTACTACATTCGGAGGCGCATTAAAGGTAGGATAACCGCCTAGTTCTTTGTTGGGATTGATGGTGCCTTCAAAGTCACCAAAAGCAATATCGGCAGAAGCGATCAACGGTTGCACCTGCTCAAAGTCATTGTCAAAATCATAGCGTTTCCCATCAAATGCACTCATATAAACTGGTCTGTGATAGAGCATATCGCCACTTGCTGTCAGAGTGATTTTCGACGATTGAGAGACCGTTGTTGTTTCTTGGCTGGAAGTAGACAGTGCCACTTGGTTATCTGGGGAGCTTGTTGACGAATCAGTCCCAGTACGCATGGTGTGAATCAGCCAATAACTAACGGCAATCGTAACAAGCAGTAAACTTATGCCCAATGCCCATAGAAGCTGTCTTTTCCGTTGTTCAATCCTTCGTTGTTGCCTCATTGCTGCTCTCCGCCTTCCCAATATTAGCCTTCTTTGTCAACATTTTCTCATTACCTATCACGTTATGCATTGCACGGTTTCTTGCTTTTCTGCTTTGAATGAGCTAAAATCGCTAATTTCCTTTCAATAAAAGAACTATATATAGCAAATAAATATTATATATATAATTAATCATACTAAAGAAACAGTTCTTTTGATAGCCCTTTCTCATAAAAAGAGCAGCTAGGCATTTCTGCCTAACTGCTTTACTCATACTCGCTAGTTACCTAATAAAACTGGCGTTAGATTCATGGATGATTTTAGATTTTCTCTTCATGCTTTACCGGACAGCTTTGGTGGCAATCAGAACAACTGCCTTTTTTGACCATTCGATAAAGCACTTTTCCTGCATAGCCAAAGATCACTAGACTTAAAAGAATCGTTGCAATCATTTTTCGCCTCCTACTACTTCTCCGACTACTTGTAATAGTGGTGAATTTTTTTGTTGGGGTCTCTTTATCAGAGCAAACAGCAACAAACCAAGAACAATCAACGCTGCCAAGGTTCCTACTGTCAGTTGCCCTCCTTCAAAGAAGATATGCCCGAATTGGTAAACAATCAGACTTGCACAATAAGCCAGTCCACACTGATAACTAATAGCCAACCAAGTCCACTTGCTATCCCCCATTTCACGATGGATCGCGCCGATGGCCGCAAAACAAGGGGCACACAATAAGTTAAAAATCAAAAAGGAGTAGGCGGCTACTGGGGTGTAATCGCCTCGCAGCACTTGCCAGATCTCTGTACCGGTTTCAGAAACCCCACTTTGGCCGTACAAAATCCCAAAAGTCCCGATGACATTTTCTTTTGCCACCAATCCTGTAATGGTCGCCACGGCACCTCGCCAAGTGCCCCAGCCTAGTGGCGCAAAAATCGGTGCTAACAAACGGCCGAAAAAGGCTAAGATGCTTTCTTCTTCCCCCACTCGATCAAAGGTAAAGTTGTAGCTAGAAGTAAACCAGATAAAGATACATGCAACGAAGATGATCGTTCCGGCTTTTTTGATGAAAGCTACGGCCCGATCAATCGCACTTTTCAACACGGTTCCTAGTTGCGGCAAATGATAGGCAGGCAATTCCATGATAAAAGGCGCTGGATGGCCGGCAAAGAGAGCGGTCTTTTTCAATGCAATGCCTGATAAAACAATGGCTCCCATCCCAATGAAGTAAGCCGATGGTGCGACCCATGAGCTTTCGGGAAAGAACGCCCCGGAAATCAGTGCAATGATTGGCAGTTTGGCAGAACAAGGCATAAAAGTCGTAACCATAACGGTCAAACGACGATCTTTTTCATTTTCGATGGTTCGGCTCGCCATGACTCCTGGAACCCCACAGCCAGTAGCGATCAGCATCGGAATGAAGGATTTCCCAGATAAGCCAAACTTCCGGAACAAACGATCCATCACAAAAGCGATTCGTGCCATGTAGCCACAATCTTCTAATAAAGCCAAACAAAAAAAGAGCACAAAAATTTGAGGGACAAATCCAAGGACAGCCCCGACACCTGCCACGATCCCATCTTGGATCAATTCTTGCAGCCATTGTGCCACCTGCCATTGGTTCATCAACTGCTGTAGAATATCCGGAACCCAACTGCCAAATAACACATCATTGACCCAGTCTGTGCCCATCGTGCCAATCGTTTGGATGGATAAGAAGTAGATTCCCCACATGAAAAAGGCAAAAATCGGTAGTGCCAGTAGGCGGTGGGTCAACACACGGTCGATTTTATCACTTAAGGACAAGCGGTATTCCTCTTCCTTGATCGTTGCTAAAGCCAACAACTGCTGAATGAATTCATACCGTTCGTTTACTATAATCGCATCACTGCGCTCGTCAAAAATCATTTCCGTGATTTTGATAATTTCCGCTAATTCTTTTTCATTGCTCGGCGTCAAAGTGACTTGTTGACGAATCAATTCATCGCCTTCAAACAGTTTGATGGCAATCCAACGTCGTTTGCTTTCAGAAATCTCTTCGGGCAAAAGGGCCTTGATCTCTGCTAAGGCAGCCTCCAAACGGGAATCATAGACAACCACTGAGTCGCCATTCCCAGCTTTTTTCTTTGCGGCATCAATCAGCTTATTCAATCCATGTTGTTTTAAAGCACTGAAGCCAACAACAGGTACGCCTAGACCATAGGACAGCTTCTCAAAGTTGATCTGGATCCCTTTGCGCTTTAAAAGATCGATCATATTGATTCCCACTATTGTAGGCAGACCCATTTCCAACAATTGTAAAGTGAGGTAGAGATTCCGCTCCAAGTTCGTTCCATCAACGATATCTAAGACAGCATCGATGGGGGCTTCTGCCAAATAATTTCTCGAGATCACTTCTTCAGGAGTATAAGGAGACAATGAATAGATACCCGGCAAATCCTGGATCGTGATTTCTTTGGCTTTACGGAGCTTTCCTGATTTTCGTTCGACTGTCACTCCCGGCCAGTTCCCAACGGTTTGCTTGGCCCCCGTCAGTTGGTTGAAGGTGCTAGTTTTGCCGCTATTGGGATTGCCGACTAATGCGAATTGATAGGTCATTCCTCTACTCCTTTTTCAACAAAGACGAAAGCTGCTTCTTGTTTTCTCAGCGACAATTCATACCCTCTTAAGCGAATCTCGATCGGATCACCTAGTGGCGCTAGTTTCACGATATGAATCGGCACATTCTTGGTGATCCCCATATCCATCAATCGCCGCCGCAAAGCACCAGTCGTTGCAATTTTTACCACCTTGCCCTGCTCTCCTACATGTAATTGATCTAGAGAAGTCAAAACCGTCTGCTGTTGTCTTTCGGACACGTCAATCTGCTCCATGACGCTGGCATCCAATGCGATCCGGTTGTCCCGATGCAAGATGATGCCGCTTTTGCGGTTTTTTTGAACCATGAGAATGTCAACGCCTACCCGAAGACCCAAATCATTTAAATGCGCCGTGACGTTCTTTGGTGTCGCGATCGCTTCGATTTGGTATATTTTGGAAGCCTCTGTTTGCGCCATTTTCATGATTTCTTCCTCCTCTTGTGAAAGATTCCTATTATTTATCCGTTCAATTGAGAATGATTATCATTATAATAGAGCGATTTAGGACTAAAGTCAATCTGTTTCACAGATGAACTTGAAAGTTCGTTCACAATTCAAATTTTTTTTACTCACATCCATTGCATATTCTCGGATCTTTTTGGCTAAAAATCGCGATTTCCTAGGAAAAATCGGCTTTTTTCGGTTGTATAAAAACCAGACAAACACTATAAATAGTGTATGTAATTTTCACAAGCACTAGATATAGTGTTTTTTCGTTGACTTTCTCCTAGACTTATTTATACTAGATTTATAACTACTACTGACTCGGAGGAAATCATTATGAATATTAAACTATTTTCAAAAAACAACTGTATGCAATGTAAAATGGCAAAACGCTTTTTAAGCGATAATCATATTTCTTTTGAAGAAATCAATATTGACAACCAGCCTGAAGCAATTGAGTTTTTGAAAGAACAAGGATTCCAAAGCGTTCCGATCATCACTTCTGATGCACAAACAATCATTGGCTTCCGTCCGGATCAATTACGTCAATTGGCCAGCTAAGCAGTAACTTAACCAATGTGTTTTTGGAGGATTTGTCAGTCGTCAAGACCTGCAGATCCTTTTTTATACGATCAAAACAAGGAAAGAGGTTGCCTTTTATGAGCTTAAAAGAAATCAAGGATGTAAGCTATTTTAAATTGAATAATGAAATCAACCGCCCCGTTGATGGACAGATCCCTCTACACAAAGATAAAGAAGCACTAGCGGCTTTTTTCAAAGAAAATGTTGAGCCAAATACGATGACTTTCGATACAGTTACTGACAAAATCAATTACTTGATTGAACATGACTACTTAGAAGAAGCTTTCATTCGTAAGTATCGTCCTGCGTTTATCGAAGAACTTTATCAGTTTCTATCTGAACAGCATTTTACCTTCAAGTCCTTCATGGCAGCGTACAAATTTTATTCTCAATATGCATTGAAAACCAATGACGGAACAGCCTATTTGGAAAGTTATGAAGACCGTGTGGCATTCAATGCTCTCTATTTTGCAGATGGCGATGAAGAATTAGCTTTGGCTTTGGCTGATGAAATGATCTATCAGCGTTATCAACCGGCAACGCCTTCTTTCTTGAATGCTGGCCGCAAACGCCGAGGTGAATTGGTCTCTTGTTTCTTGATCCAGTTGACCGACGATATGAACGCAATCGGTCGGGGGATCAATTCCGCATTGCAACTTTCTCGGATCGGCGGCGGCGTAGGGATCACGTTGTCTAACTTGCGGGAAGCTGGCGCGCCTATCAAAGGTTACGAAGGAGCTGCTAGCGGTGTGATGCCAGTCATGAAATTGTTCGAAGATAGCTTTAGCTACTCCAATCAACTAGGACAGCGTCAAGGTGCTGGTGTCGTCTATCTCAACGTGTTCCATCCAGATATCATCAGTTTCTTATCTGCCAAAAAAGAAAATGCGGATGAAAAAATCCGGGTCAAGACTCTTTCTCTTGGTGTGATCGTTCCTGATAAATTCTATGAATTGACCCGTAAAAATGAAGATATGTATTTATTCAGCCCATATAGTGTCGAAAAAGAATACGGTATCCCGTTCTCTTATATCGACATCACCAAAGAATACGACAATTTAGTCATGAATCCTAAAATTCGTAAAACCAAAATCAAAGCCCGGGATCTTGAAAACGAAATTTCGAAATTGCAACAAGAATCCGGCTATCCTTATATCATCAATATTGATACGGCCAATCGTTCCAACCCAATCGACGGCAAGATCATTATGAGTAACCTTTGTTCCGAGATCCTCCAAGTGCAAGAACCTTCTGTGATCAACGGCAAGCAAGAATATGAAGTACTTGGTACCGACATTAGTTGTAATCTTGGTTCAACAAACATCGTCAATTTGATGGACAGTCCTGATTTTGGAAAATCCGTCCGTGCCATGACTCGCGCGTTGACTTTTGTTACAGATGCTTCTGACATCGACGTTGTTCCTTCTATTCAAAATGGAAATGCGTTGAACCATACGATTGGTTTAGGTGCAATGGGCTTGCATACCTATTTTGCGAAGAATCAAATGGAATATGGTTCTCCTGAATCATTAGAATTCACAGACTTATACTTTATGTTGCTCAACTACTGGACACTTGTAGAAAGCAATAACATCGCCAAAGAACGGGGCGAAGTGTTCCATAACTTTGAGAAATCAGCTTATGCGGATGGCAGCTATTTCACAGACTATATCACAGGGGATTACCAACCAAAATCAGACAAAATCAAAGCGTTATTCGACGGTGTCTTTATTCCTTCTGGAGAAGATTGGGCCGCATTGGCAGAAGCAGTCAAAAAAGACGGCTTGTACCACCAAAACCGTTTAGCCGTTGCGCCAAATGGTTCTATCTCTTATATCAATGATACAAGTGCGAGTATCCATCCAATCACACGAATGATCGAAGAACGGCAAGAAAAGAAAATTGGGAAGATTTACTATCCTGCACCTTACTTGAGCAATGATACGATTGGTTACTATCGCTCAGCCTATGATATGGATATGCGTAAAGTTATCGATGTTTATGCAACTGCACAAAAACACGTGGATCAAGGAATGAGTATGACCCTCTTCATGCGCTCAGATATTCCAGAAGGGCTCTATGAATGGAAAGAAACCAGTAAACAGACAACCCGTGACTTGAACATTCTGCGTCATTATGCGTTCCATAAAGGGATCAAATCGATTTATTATGTACGGACCTTTACGGATGACGCAGAAGAAATCGGCAGCAATCAATGCGAAAGCTGTGTGATTTAATCACGCACGCTAAGCTAAGCACTGACTAAGAACAAAAAAACTACCTGATTGAATCAAATGTCTTCACCAAAGCATGATCGAGATGGATTAGAGATCCTCCCGAAAGGTTGAAGGCATTTGCGACTGACAATCAGGTAGGCTCCTTTTGTTCTTGTCTCTGGTATCAAGACTACTATTGGAGGAACCTAAGATGGGCAAAACTTATTACGAAGCAATCAACTGGAATGCGATTGAAGACATCATCGATAAATCAACTTGGGAAAAGCTGACAGAACAATTCTGGCTAGATACGCGTATTCCATTATCCAATGATTTAGATGATTGGCGGACACTTTCAGATCTAGAAAAAACAACGGTTGGTTATGTATTTGGCGGGCTAACACTGCTCGATACGGTTCAATCAGAAAGCGGAATGGATCAGCTGCGTAAAGACGTACGCACGCCCCATGAAGAAGCTGTTTTGAACAATATTCAATTCATGGAATCTGTCCATGCCAAAAGTTATTCTTCTATCTTTAGCACATTGAATACAAAAGCCGAGATCGATGAAATCTTTGAATGGACCAATACGAATCCCTATCTGCAAAAAAAAGCAGAACGTATCAATGAGATCTATAAGAACGGGACTCCCCTTGAAAAGAAAATTGCGAGTGTTTTTCTAGAAACGTTTCTTTTTTATTCCGGTTTTTATACACCGCTCTATTATTTAGGCAATAATAAATTGGCTAACGTTGCAGAGATCATTAAACTGATTATCCGTGATGAATCGGTACATGGAACGTATATCGGCTACAAATTCCAATTAGGTTTCAATGAGCTTCCTGAAGAAGAACAACAGCGTTTGAAGGACTGGATGTACGATTTGTTGTATGAATTGTATGAAAATGAAGAACGGTACACCGAAGAATTGTATGACGCGATCGGCTGGACGGAAGAAGTCAAAACCTTCTTGCGCTACAATGCAAACAAAGCATTGATGAACTTAGGCCAAGATCCCCTGTTTCCAGATACGGCCAATGATGTCAATCCGATCGTAATGAATGGTATCTCTACCGGAACCAGCAATCACGATTTCTTCTCTCAAGTGGGGAATGGCTATCTATTAGGAACGGTAGAAGCAATGAAAGATGATGACTATTTCATCGGTCTAGGAGATTAAAAAAAGTTGACCTTTTATTAGGGTCAACTTTTTTTCGCGTTTTGAAGCCTTACAGCATCACATTTTTAAGGAAGTCGAGAGTTTCATCCAAACATTTCTTTGATTCTTCTAGCGAATAATCAAATTGGTATTCATGATTGACTGCCTCAGGAACATCTTTGTAAAAGAGAGATTTAACTGGCACATCTAGCTCTTGAAGCTTCTGATCAAAAGCGATTCCTTGATCCTGGAAAGAATAGGCATTGCCATCCGTGATATAGGTTGGCGGAAATTCTTTGGTCAATTTATTGACTAATGACACTTGCTGCAATTCTTTACTGTTTTTCCAATCTTTGGTTCCTAATAAAGACCACGCGACTGTTTTAACAAAGAATTTCATGAAGCGATCATCAGAAGTTTGATGAGCCATTTGCTTCAAGTCAACAGGTCCGCAATAAGAAATGAATCCTTTTATATCTCCTGATGGGATCACTTGCGTCATCTTCATATCTTTGGCGTAATCCGAATTGGTTTGGATCGCTAAGAATTGCCCAGCAATCTGTGAGCCGGCAGAGTCTCCACCAAAAATGACTTTTTTAAAGTCTAACATTGGATATTGCGCTGCCTCTTTCTTGATTGATTGATAGGCTTGATTGATTTGTTTGACTTGCCCTGGGTATTCTAGACTAGGAGCCCACTCATAGTTCAATGAAACCACTGCCACTTGTCCGCGATCTGCTAAGTAGGTCGCAAATTCTTTGGCCCCTTCCTTATCACCACCGACGTAACCACCACCATGCACCCAGAAAACAACTGGTACTTTCGAAGCACCTTGGGGATAATAGAGGTCAAATGTACTACGATCATAGTCAGAAGTATAGGTCAGATCATTTTTTACCGTCACATGAGGCAAACTTTTTTGATACGCGGTTTCATCTGTGATCTTCACCTCGTCATTAAACATTTTTCCAATCAGATAGGCCCCTGGACGAGGTGACACTTGAAAAGCAATCAGTACAACTAGTGCTAGTGCTACTAGAATACCGACAAGCCATAAACAAACACGCAAAATTTTTTTCACATACATGCTCCTTTGCTCTTTTTTCAGCTTCTTTATTTAACCACTTTTGCTGGAAGAATTCAATCAAACGCTGGAAGAATTCAATCAAACGAAGGAATTTATCAAAAAAAAGAAACGATAGCCATCTAGCAGATCGCTATCGTTTAAAAGATCAATGAGTCAATTAGAGCGGTAAAATCATGAATAGTCCGGCTGCCAATGCTGCACCGATAAAAGGTCCAATGATTGGTACAAACGCATATCCCCAGTCAGATGTTCCTTTATTTTTGATGGGCAAAATTTGATGGGCGATCCGCGGACCTAAATCTCGAGCTGGGTTGATGGCATATCCTGTCGGTCCGCCTAAAGAAAGACCGATCGCCAAAATCAAGATTCCGACTACGATTGGGTTCAAGCCATCCGTAAAGGTATTTGCACCAAATGCCAACAAGCCAAATACTAAAACAAACGTACCGATCACTTCGGTCATCGTATTCGCGGCTAAGTTACGAACGGCAGGTCCAGTGGCAAATGTCCCTAAAATAGCGCCTTGATCTTCTGTTTCATCCCATAACGGCAAGTAATTGAGCCAAACAAGAATTGCACCGACGATCCCGCCTGCTAACTGTGCTAACATGAAAGGTACCGCCAATCCCCAAGAAAAATTACCCGTCATTGCCATTCCCAACGTTACAGCAGGGTTCAAATGGGCAGGTCCCATGAAACCAGAGGCATAAACAGCAATCGTCACAGCTGTTGCCCAGCCTGTCGCGATCACGATCCAGCCGGAAGCTTCTGCTTTACTCTTTTTAAGGTTGACTGCCGCACAAACACCATCCCCCAGTAAAACTAAAATTGCCGTTCCCAGAAATTCACTAAAGATTTGTGTTGCATCACTCATATCATTCTCCTCCTTTTAAGGCACTCAAATCTGATTCCGCAATTACTTGATCCAATTCTTCGGCATACATTTGCTTGTCTGCAGCTGTCCATTCAAAATAATCCGCCATTGCATCGATCACACCAACTTTGATCTGATCCAACGTATCTCGCATAAAGAGAACATGATTGGTTCGTCGCAATAAATAATCCACAGGGGTCAGAACCAGTTCTTCTTGCAAGGCATAATTCAATGCCGTGCTTTCTTTTTCGTCCAGCCCCGCAAACGTGGTTTTATAGGTAAGGACTATCGGTAAGTTTGAACCGTAAAGATCGGCCAAGTATCGCGCATCTTCAGGGGAAAAACCGGCAGTTTCGGCGGTTTTCGCCAATTGCGCCAGTTCGTCCTCGACATTGGTCGGATCAATTTCGCCGCCAGATACCGGATAACGCGTGGAATCCACTAATTCAAACTGCTGCCCTTTTGCAGCCAGTAATTCATTGATTCGTTTGACGGCGCCTTCAGCCATTAACCGATAATCTGTAATCTTGCCTCCGGCCAGTGTCAACAGTCCGTCTTGAGACATTTCCAAGCTGCTGCCCCGAGAAACTTGTGAAGGATCCACACTGCTGGCTTCTAGACGTTCCTCTGCTTGTTTGATCGCCTTTTCGACTTGCGGGCGTTTGCGGTGATCGTCCAAATACGCTTCTACAGTTTGCACGATTTGATCAAAGCTTTCATCCGAAAGTTTGCTCTTAGCTCCGCCGTTGTAATCAGAACCGCCATTAGCCGTAATCAGCGGGCGTAACCCCGCCCAGCTAGCTTCAATATCATCCAGTTGGATCGCAGCTTCTGGAAAGCGATGGTTGATGATCTCTAAAAGATAATCGACGTCTTCTTGCGTAACAGTCGGATGGGCAAAATCGCCCGTGTAATCCGTATCTGTCGTACCAAAATACGTCTTGTTCTCCCTAGGAACCACAAAAACCATCCGACCATCATTCTTGCCAGTATCAAAATAAGTTGGCTGAGGTACTTTCAGCTTTTCACGATCCACCACTAAATGGACACCTTTGGTTGGGCGCATTTGCGGCGGTAAGTTATCATTGCTATCTAATTCTCGAACGATATCAGACCATGGTCCAGTGGTATTGATCACAACTTTCGCATGGATGGCGAATTGTTCTTTCGTTAATTGATCTTCTACTTGAACACCATTGATTTTTCCTTGTTCATCATGAAGCATACCAACAACTTTGGCTTTGCTGATCATTGCAGCACCATCTTGATGGGCCCGTTTGATATTTTCGATCACTAAACGGGCATCGTTGTTGCGGAAATCCAGATAGACTCCGCCTCCGGTCAAGTTCTCATGTTGCAGTTGCGGTTCTCGTTCCAATACTTCTTCTTTCGTCAACGTATAATTGGCATATTTACTATCTGTTACATTTGCCAGACGATCATACAAATCCATGGCAATCTTGACAGAAAAAAGATTGAAGGTTGCACCGGGCTCATCGTAGATAGGTAAAAGCATGGGATCTGGTTTAGGAATATGGGGAGCGATCTGTTGCACGATCGCTCGTTCCCTCACTGTATCTGCCACAACTTCGACATCAAATGTTTTCAAATAGCGGATGCCCCCATGAACCAGTTTCGTCGAACGAGAGGAGGTTCCTTCAGCAAAATCCTGCATTTCTACCAAAATCGTTTTCATGCCGGCAGCTGCCGTTTGCACGGCGACTCCAGCACCAGTGATTCCGCCACCAATGATCAATACATCATAGGTCGTATTTTTTGCTTCTGCTAGGGCTTGTTGCCGATCTTTATAAGAAAAAGTCATGGCTTACTCGCCTTCTTTCTTCACTTTGAATTTAAACATCTGAGTCGCTGCCACTGCTTGTTTCCATCCTTCATAAAGGTTCTCACGTTCATCAGCTGGCATTTCTGGTGTAAAGAGTTGACCATCTTCTGCCATTGCTTTCAATTCGTCGAGGTCTTTCCAGAAGCCGACGGCCAAGCCAGCTAAATAAGCCGCCCCCAGTGCTGTCGTTTCAAGATTGGCTGCCCGTTGTACTTCAATATCTAAGATATCTGCTTGGAATTGCATCAAAAGATCATTTTTAGCAGCCCCGCCATCCACTTTCAACAATGGGATATCGATCCCTGAATCTTTTTTCATGGTATCGATGACATCCTTCGATTGATAAGCGACAGCCTGCAAGGTCGCCCGCACGAAGTCTTCTTTCGTTGTCCCGCGGGTCAAGCCAAAAACTGCTCCCCGAGCATCAGAATCCCAATAAGGTGCACCTAATCCCGTAAAGGCTGGTACGACATAGACTTCATTGTCGCCAGTCGCTTTTGCCGCTAATTCTTCAGATTGCGGAGACGTCTCGATCATACGTAAGCCATCCCGCAACCATTGGATCGCTGAGCCGGCAACAAAAATACTACCTTCCAATGCGTAGTATACTTTACCATTGATTCCATAGCCGATCGTGGTCAACAGATCATTGTCGGATAATTGTGGTTCCTCTCCGGTATTCATAACGATAAACGCCCCTGTACCGTACGTATTTTTGATCATGCCTTTTTCAAAAGCCATTTGCCCAAAGAGAGCAGCCTGTTGGTCCCCTGCCATCCCAGCAATCGGTACTTCACTGCCATAAAAATGATAGCTGCGAGTATGGCCGTAAACTTCGGAGTTGCTTTTGACTTCCGGCAACATGGATGCTGGAATATTTAACAAATCCAAAATTTCTTGATCCCATTCTAAACGATGGATGTTATAAAGCATGGTCCGACTCGCATTGGAGTAATCCGTCACGTGGACTTGCCCATCTGTCAGTTTCCAGACAAGCCACGAATCAATGGTACCGAATAGTAGATCTCCATTCTCTGCTTTTTCTTGTGCACCTTCCACATTATCAAGCAGCCAGCGGATTTTCGTAGCAGAGAAGTAAGCATCGATCACTAACCCTGTCTTTTCATGGATCATGTCTGTATGTCCGTCGGCTTTCAATTGGTCAGCAATCGGAGAAGATTGGCGCGATTGCCAAACGATCGCATTGGCGATCGGTTGACCGGTATTTTTATCCCAAACAACTGTTGTTTCCCGTTGGTTGGTAATCCCGATTCCGGCGATTGCTTCAGGTCGAATCCCAGATTCGATAAAGGCTCCCGCGATAACTGATTGAACAGAGTTCCAGATTTCATTGGCATTGTGTTCTACCCAACCAGATTTTGGAAAATATTGGGGAAATTCCTTTTGCGAACTACCGACATTTTGTCCGTTGCGGTCAAAAATAATTGCTCTTGAGCTTGTAGTTCCTTGATCGATTGCCATAATATAGTTTTTCTCTGCCATGTTTCTCTCTCCTTTTAAATGGTTGATTTATTCTTTTGATACCGTTTTCTTACATTTATCTTACTCGAATTACCTGTAGTGATCTCGTCAACTTTTTAGAGATTTTCTAAGAAATTGACGAAATCTGGAAAAACGCCATTAGTTGAAGCGTTCGCGAATCATCTTTTTGATTTTTTCTCGATCGTAAGTCGTCCCTAACTCACTGATCCGATATGTAGGAATCGATGTTTCAATCGGATAATTCGTCAAGATCAGATCATAGTCTTGTTCTTTAGCATAGCGCTCAACGACGACCCCATTCAAATTTTTTAAGTACAGCAGCCACATATAAAAGACTGCCTCTTTGAAAAGTGCATCCATATTCAACGCGATGCCTACCCGAAATTCCCGATTGATTTGGTAATCAATGATCGTCAGGACACTCAAATATTTGACCATGGTCATCATATACAATGTATTTTCTTCTGATGCTTCCAGCTTCATTTCTTGTACAGCAGTATTCAATAAACGTTCACTGATCTGGCGAATATTACGACTTGAGAGTTTTGCTTCTAATTGCCAAATATTTTCTCGATCAAAAACTTCGACATCTCCTTTGAAAAAATACAAACGACTATGGATCTGAGAAAGATGAAAATAACAATTGGCTTCGATTTCTTGCGGGACAGCCGGTCGATACAAATGCAGGATATGTTCCAAGATCAGCGTATCGGTAAGTGCTGTCGGCGTAAATCGGGAGCGTTGCAGCATGTACTGGCGAAAATCTTGTTCAGAGAAAACGGAAAAGGAAAGCAAGAAAACAAAATGGAGCATCGCCTCTTCTTCACGAACTTCCAGTGCATAATGCCCAAAACTGCGAAAGACAAGTTCCCGCAGTTGCTGATACAATGGATCTTTCTCATAAAATGCCATGTTTTCCCGTAGTCTTTGAAACGATTGTCCGGACGCTTTCAAACGATACTTCATGATCTTCAGCCACAAACTGACCCGTTGCTGTGCTTCCTCGGTAAAGGTCAGATTGAGCCCACGAGCGATCAGTCCCACAAATTTTGTATCAATCGGTAATGGCTGACTCTTGAAAGAATTTAAGTACCAAAGCAGCTGAAAATAAAAATAGCGAATCTGAGCTTCTTCTCCCATGAGTTTCCCCTGCCAAATCTCTAATCCAAATTCTGCCAACACTTGATTCAATTCTTTGATTTTGCGAAACAGGGAGGATTCACTAATCATTAATTTTTGCGCTAACGGAATCGTGGCGATTTCTTGATTGATCAATACATGTTCCAGCACTTGAAATTTGATCGACGAGTGGTAGAACACATATTCAATCTGATTCAACGAGAACTCTGGGCTCGTTTCTAGAACTAATGATGAACCTTGATAAAAAAGATGGCATTGATCAGAATAAGGAGCTAAATATAGAAATAACTCATCAACATATTTTTCTAAGGATGGTTTGCTGATCCTAAGGTAAGCAGCCATCTCATGAAGCTCTAGTTCACCTCCAACTAGAAGCAGCTTTTTCAGTAGCTGTAATTGCTTGGCTTCTTTTTTTTCTAATAATTGTTCAAATTTCATTGGCAGCACTTCCTAAAGCAATCGCATTGGACAGTTCAAAGACATCAGTAAAATGAGGATGAAAAAAGAAATCTTTTTGCGCTAACTCTGACAATGTGCTCTCCTTTTCAATGGCAAATGCCAGCAGGTTGATTTTTTCTAAGAGATTGTACTTTGACAGTAACTGAGCGCCCAATACTTGCCCGCTTGTCTTGGCAATGATCAGTTTCCCGTGGATCGGTGTGTCATCTACTAATGAAGCTTTAGCGGTAAATTTTTTGACGGTAATTTCTTGTTCATAAAAGAAGCGATCTGATTCAGTCATTCCTGTACTAGCCAGATACCAGCCAAACAGATGGGTTCCCACTGTCCGTAAGCCGCCGCGAAAAGGTTCTTTTTTCTCTTGCAAATTATGCGCAGCAGCGATTCCGGAACGAACTGCATTGTTTACCAATGGCATATAAGCCGTATCCCGTGTAATTGGACTGTAGATCTGAATCAAGTCACCGACAGCAAAAATACCCTTTTCGGAAGTTTCCAAATAAGCATCCGTCCAAATCGTATGATCACTGTGCAAGCGCAGCTGCTGAAATGCTGGGTGCGGCCGCGGTCGGACATTGACGGTCGTCAATGCAAGCGCGCTGAGCAATGTCCGATTGGCGGTCTCCACTCGGAAGCCTGTTTCCGTGGATTCAATGGCAATGGTAGGTTCTGCCAGATAAAGCTGCAGATTTTTTATTTGTGCTAATTCATCTAAAAAAGGAGCCAGAAACGATTGATCAAAATATTTGAATAAAGGATACGTCATTGATTCCACTAGTTGGACTTGTTTTCCTAGCGCCGTTAATGTGTTGGCTGCTTCCATACCTGCTTGTCCAGCCCCAACGATCGTAATCGTTTCTGCCTGATCTAATTCCTGAATAAATTGCTTGGCAGCGCCGTAATCTTTATAGGTCAATGCGGCTTCATTCATCGGTAAGAGAATTTCTGATTCTTGTGCAGATCCTGCTGCTAAGATCAACCGATCATAAGCGATTCTGCGCTGATCTGTTTGAACGAAATGGTTCTTAGGATCAAGTTTCAACATTGTTTCTTGCAATGCTACTTGAATGTCCAGCTGCTCAAGCTGTTCCTTGGAGCAAAAGAATGCGTCTTGCAACGAAGGAATCTTGCCTTCTAAATACAGGAGCATCCCGCTGGGAATAAACCCGATATGGGCTTTTTTTTCAATCAATACGATTTCAGATTCTGGATAGATTTTGCGTGCTTCGATGGCGCAGCTGATCCCTCCGAATGAACCGCCGATGATCACGATTTTCATACACTCACCTCTTAGTCTAAGCTTAAATGAAACGCTCTCATTTGACGAGTAAAATGCTGTCAGCAACGAAAAAAAGCTACATACAAGTTTGCTTTATGCTAAACTGATGAAAAAAGCGAGGTGGAAGCTGTGGTCTTTTTCTATCAATTTTTACTGGGACTGATCTGTAGTGCATTTGTAGCAGGATCCGCTTTTATTTTGCAGTGGTTGTCTTTATCCGGTGCTTTAGCAGCTGCCTTAAGTGGGACGATCATCATTGCTTTGGGACCTTGGTTCAGTATCTTTTTAGTTGGTTTCTTTTTTGCCAGCTCTGGGATCATCAATCACTTAAAGAAAAAAAACTCAGCCGATGATCTGGTGATCAAAGGTGCGCGCCGCGATGCCATCCAAGTGCTGGCTAATTTATCGCCTAGTTTATTGGCATTGATCGGTTACGCCTCTTTCAACAATGAGAACTATCTCTGGGCATTTATTGTCGGGATCGCTAGCTGTACCGCCGACACTTGGGGATCAGAGATCGGTGTTTTGAGCAAAAAGGCACCCCGGAATCTCTTAACGGGAAAAAAATTACCTGCGGGTCTTTCTGGCGGTGTCAGCCTCCTAGGTACCATTGCTTCTTTTGCGGGCAGCGGCGGTATCGTTTTACTTCTGGCGATCTGTCTCTGGCTCAGCGGCCAACCGCTCTCTTTGACAGCATTGATTTGGGTACTCTTGTTAGGATTTAGCGGTAGTATAATCGATAGTTTATTGGGAGCAACGATTCAAGTACGTTACCAATGCACGGTTTGTCATCAATTTACCGAACAAAAAAGCCATCACCAGCAGCCAACGAAAAAAGTGCATGGCTATGCTTTGATCACAAATGAAGCAGTCAACTTTCTTAGCAATCTAGCGATTGTCGGGATCGCATGTTTCTTTCCTAACTAAAAAAGTACTGCCAAAGGTGTGACCTTTGGCAGTACTTTTTTAACTAACATCAACCAACCGCAGCTTAGTGATATTTTTATAAACTGATAATTCTTCGATAACATCAGAGAAACTCAGCCCCCACGGTAAGTTGATCGTATAAATATTGGTATAGATCCGATAGTCCTCCATGAACTTCACATCAAAGTTGACATCTTCGATCACGATTTTTCGATCAAGAAAATACTCTGTCAAAAATTCCTTTGTTTCCGCACGATGAATGTATTGAATCTCCAATTTTTTGGCTGTCGGGACTCGCACAATTCGCTTGATCACCGTCAGTGCAAAAAAGATCCCGGCAAAACTAGTAATCGAAATCGCATAAAATCCCATGCCGATCGCAATCCCTAAGCCAGCAATCGCCCATAATGAAGCAGCTGTCGTCAATCCAGTTACCGAGCGTTTTGTCACGATAATCGTCCCGGCACCCAAAAAACCAACCCCACTTACCACTTGTGCGATCAATCGAGCTTCATCTGAACGAATGACCCCTGCGAGATCTGGATGATTCAACGCATCACGCATCGCCCCACTAGCGATCTCTACTTGGATCAATGCAATGACACATGCCCCCATACAGACTAAAATATGGGTCCGTAATCCCGCTGGTCGACTTTTGTACTGTCGCTCAAAACCGATAGCGCCTCCCATGACCATTGCTAAAACGAGTCTAAGAATAATTTCTGGAATCGATAAGACCATATCAACCATTGAAACACCCCTTTTCAACTATACCATCTATTTTTAAAAATGAAAAAAGGAAGGTCCAAATTCCGCAACCCATCTTTAAGCTGTATTCCATGAAAAATAAAAAAACCGAAGAATCATCGAAAATACCAACTTTTCATCCGACTGGATGAAATGGGGAAGTAGCTGGTTTTTCCGATGTTCATTCGGATTTTGTCGATTAGATTGGACGCTCTGCCAACTAATTGATGTTAGAGATTGGCTGCCGCTGCTTCATCCACGATGACTGTGACATCTGGATGATTTTGCAAAGCAGATGCAGGCAGATCCGTCGTTACCGGACCTTCAATCATCCCTTGGATTGCGTCCGCTTTAGCTGGTCCAAAGGCCATTAAAATAATTTTTTTACCTTTCAAAATTGAACCGATGCCCATTGAGATTGCAGTAGTGGGTACATCTTCTACCTTGTCAAAATAGCGTTTGTTGGCATTGATCGTTGATTCAGTCAAATCAACGACTGATGTTGTGCCATCAAAAGATGCCCCAGGTTCATTGAAGCCAATGTGACCGTTCTGGCCAATTCCTAAGATTTGGATGTCAACTGGATGTTCCGCGATCACTTCATCGTATCGTTTGCATTCCGCTTGCAAATCTTCGGCTTTTCCATTCGGTACAAAGGTTTCCTTGAATGGTTTTTTGTCAAATAAATGAGCATTCATAAAGTGGCGATAACTTTGATCATCTTCGCCGCCAAGTCCGACATATTCATCTAAATTAACAGAAGTCATGTTTGAAAAATCGACATCGCTAGCTGTCATCTCTGCATACAATGTTTCTGGCGTACTGCCTGTCGCCAATCCAAGAACTTTAGCGCCGTTTTCAACGCCTTGCTGAATCAATTCAAATGCCTTTTTCCCACCTTCAGCTGCATCTTTCACGCGAATAATTTCCATGATACGCTCCTCATTTCGTTTTGGTATAGTCCAATGATACCACACTCTCATTTTTTTGACAAGAATTAGTCTAGACCATAACAAAAAAACAGCTGCATATTTCATGCAACTGTTTTTGCTGATTACCAGTTTGTGTAAACGTCGATTCCGCTGTGACCAACGCCTGTATCATAGACTTTGTAGGCACCCAAAGAAGATTGCCCTGTTGAGCCTTTGGCTTGATTGTCACTAGCTACAACGATATAACCATCTGCATCACGGATCGTTCCGTCAGCGGCAACATGTCGGCCAGGAATATTTAAGCCGCCACCAGCTAATACTTTTTGTGAATAATAAGATTCTCTGACACCATTATAGTAATTGATACCGTCCACTGGATTCAAGACTCCTGAACCAGTACTTGGTGTACTTGCAGCGCTAGTGCTAGCAGTGTTTGATTGTGTAGCTGCCGGCGCTGTTTCAGTTTGCGTTTGCGCTGTTTCTGTCGTTTCTTGCGCGCGTGTCATCGGTTGTGCATCACTAAAAATCAGCAATGTTTCGCCATCAAAAATCAAATTAGGGTCTTGAATGGATTCATTCAATGCTAAAAGGTCATCCACTGTCGTACCATATTCAGTTGCTAATCCTGACAGTGTGTCTCCTGGAGCAACCACATGGGTTTGTTCCTCTGCAGATGCAACAGTGCCTCCGATAAATAAACCTAGTCCTGCAACAGCTGTGAATACAAATTTTTTCAAATGAAAAAACCTCTCTTTTTGTGTATTTGTACCTCTCCCCAGGCACAAATAAAAGATTAACATTACAATATTGCAAAATGATTTCAATTCTATTTTCTTCTATCACAATTCCTCGACAGAAAATTACAGCTATATTTTCATGTAAATAATCAAAAGCTTACAATAGTGTTATCTTTTTCAATGAATTTTTTAAGCTAGTCCGTGTTATAGTCGTCTCAGCAAAAAAGAAATGAGGGTTAATTATGAAAAAAATGATGCTTGCTCTTCTTGTAGTCGCACTTGGTGTAGGAGGCTATTTTAGTTATAAATACTATTCTGAGACCTATCAAGGAGTCACTGCCTATGCACGCACACCAAAAGAAACACCTGAAAGGAAACAAACAGTAGACGGTTCAGGAAAAAAAATCGAAGGCTATTCTTCTTATAAATATACGTTTGAATTTGTTAAAGAAAATGGCGAAAGACAAGAAATGACCTATGAATTGTCTGGTGAAGATATCCAGCCTTATGCTCCTAACACACTAGTTAAAGCAGAGATCAGTCAAAAACGTATCATCTCCGGACCGAATAAGGTCGCTGAAAAAGATGTGCCAGCTGATGTATTAAAAAAATTAAATGCACAAAAATAACATTTTTCATTGATAAAATTGATTTTTTTCAAAAACCAAAAACTTCTGAACTCAAGAGTAACTGTCTTCTCCACTCTGCTTTCAGGAGTTTTTTTATTTATACATTGTTTTAATAATAATATTCAATCCCTCTTATAACCTTACTGTGACGGGGTTTATCAAGGTGCATTCCTCCGTGCCAGAAAATCACCGCAATTTTCCTCAGTCTGTAAACCAAGATTTCATTTCTTAAGCAAAAACAATCATGCCTAATGCTCGAATCATTGAAATAACAAATCCTACTGTTGACCTCTGAATAAAAATTTGCTAAATTATTTTCTGCCTTTTGGTAATTTTTTTTTAGGAGTGTGAACATGCCTTTTGTTGTATATTTTTTTCTTTCTTTATTAATCATTTATATCCCTTTTCCCACAGCACTTTTGTTCTTTCAACAGCTTGCCGAACAACATGATACCATCACGGCTTTAAACAAACTATTATTACTTTTTTGTGTCCTACTCGATTATTACATCAGCTATCATCTACTAAAAAGATGCCAAGTAAAAGCGAGTAGTTATCTTATCTTGATTCTCATGAATCTTGGTGAATTACTCATACATATCTACCTTTACCAGCGTTACGGAACTGTCAATTTAACGATTATCTTACTTTTTCAACTCTTTCTATTGTTCTGTATGTTTGTTTTTCCTTGCTTCAAAAAATTTAGATGTTACATATTTGAATAAACAAAGGTTTATTGATTACTTGATGAGTAGTGAAGAAACTTTTAGTTCCAGTAGTTTCTTCACTTTTTTGTTTTAACAGTTGTTTGAAAAAAATAGAACCATCCAATTGTAAGAAAACTCGAAAAAAGAGTTCGATAACTTGTGGGACTGAACTATCTTTTACTAATAGGCCTAAAGCCCTATATATTTTTAGAAAGTTATAATTTAAACTAATCTAAAAAGGATGTGTGAATATGTTAAAAGTATTAGTCTTTTGCATAGCCGTAGCTATAATCATTGCCCTGTATTCGAATAAAAATCGCTCGAAGAAATAGAAGTTCTTTCTATTTCTTTTTTATTTCGTCGGATAGTGAAATTATTTATTTCGACTTTCTTTGGCATTATTTTTTCACATTGAAAATAAAGTATGATATGCTGTTCAAAAGGAGTGAGCACTTTGAAAAGAAAAACTAGTTTCTACCTTTACCTGCTAGCCGCTTGTGTAAACTTTATAGCAGCTTTTTTATTTTTAGCTTCAATTGGTGCCATTCCAAAAATTGCAGGGCTTTTATTTTTTGCGAGCTTTTGTGTCCACCTAATACGAGCAATAAAACTTAAAAACTCTGAAAAGCAAAACTGATTCTGATTTCATCTCGTTAGTTGCCTGATTTGGTGAATAACTGATTAAGTATCAATTTTTTTTGATATTATTTATTTATCATGGTATTCTTTTTATAGAGGTGATTAGATGAAAAAGAATAGTGTTTGGTTAAAACCTTGGAAAATTATGTTGATTGTTCTCGCTTTTTTTGCTGGTTCCTTTATTGCAAAAATGGTCTTTTCTTTATTTTTTGTACACATGTAATAACTTTGAGCCGCCCATAATCCTTATCCAAAGAACGCTTTCTTTTAATGAGGCCGTAAAGTATTCAAATGGTTTGGTGTATCCTTAGCAGTCTTTTTTTATTCTCGCTTTCGCTACTTACGAAGTTGACAAGAAGAAATAAACAGATTACATCAGCAAAAGGTAACTCTTGAGTTGCCTTTTTATTTTTTCAGATCAGAATAATTAATTGCGATGATCATCTCTTTTAATAGAAAAATATTTGGTGAATCGACTATTTTCATTTGAAGTTACTTTCATCCGATAACAACATCTAACAGACTATAAGATTTGTTCAGAATATTCAGACTAAAGTATCGATTATTGCTTTATCCTTATGGATGTTATTATGACAAAATTACACGAATAAAAATGGCTCAACCGCCTATATATTTCAAACTTATTTGAGAACTGATCCAGTGACTGGAAAATAAAAAAAAGACAACTCATCGAGGTTTCAAAACTCGGCAAGAAGCTACAGCTTGATTTGTCTCATTTAACTCTATAACCAATATATGCGACTATCATTTTCGATAGTAATGTACCATTTGATCATTTTTTCAATTAGCATTCATCTTCAAAAAAAGAGATGTCTCCAGTGAAGGAAAACATCTCTAAATCGTTGGTAAACCAACGTTCTAACTTTGTTAGAATTATTCCGCAGCGTTCGCGTCTTTGAGACCGTATTTTTTGTTGAAACGGTCCACACGTCCATCTGCTTGTGTGAATTTTTGACGTCCAGTGTAGAATGGATGTGAATCAGATGTTACTTCGACACGGATCAATGGATACGTGTTGCCATCTTCCCACTCAACAGTTTCTTGTGAATTCTTTGTTGAACCTGATAAGAATTTGAAACCAGTAGTTGAGTCCATGAATACAACTGGATGATAATCTGGATGGATATCTTGTTTCATTTCTTCTTCTCTCCTTTGCCCTGGTCCATTTGCTGTACCAGAGTTGATTTGTCGATTTTACAACATGACTATCTTACCATGTTTCGTTTTTCGATGCAATTATCTTTTAAGATTTCTTTTTGGCCGTTTATCGCCAAAATGTACGTCATGAAAAGCAGACAAGAAATCCGCATTGGTTTTTGTTTTTCTTAAAAACTGTAGGAATTGTTCCGTGAATTCTAATGAGTCACCAGTCATATTATTGCGCAAGCGCCAAGTCTCTTCTAATTGTTCGCTGCTCATCAAGAGCTCTTCTTTTCTGGTACCGGATTTCTTGATATCGATGGCTGGGAAAATACGACGCTCGGCTAAACTGCGAGAGAGCTGCAGTTCCATGTTTCCAGTTCCTTTGAACTCTTCGTAGATGACATCATCCATTCGGCTGCCGGTATCAACTAACGCAGTGGCTAAAATCGTCAGACTGCCACCTTCTTCGATATTCCGAGCAGCTCCGAAAAATTTCTTCGGTTTGTATAATGCGGCAGGATCGATCCCGCCACTCAATGTACGGCCGCTTGGTGGCACGACTAAGTTATAGGCACGCGCTAAACGCGTGATACTATCCATCAGTATCACAACATCACGCTTGTCTTCAACTAAACGCATGGCACGCTCCAAAACCAATTCAGAGACCCGAGTATGGTTGCTAGGCTGCAGATCAAAGGTCGAAGAAACAACATCTCCTTTGACACTTCGTTCCAAATCCGTCACTTCTTCCGGGCGTTCATCAATCAATAAGACGATCAACTCTACATCCGGGTGATTGTCAGTGATCCCGTTAGCGATTTCTTTCAAGATACTAGTCTTCCCGGCTTTCGGCGGGGCAACGATCAATCCCCGTTGACCAAAGCCAACCGGCGCCAGCATGTCGATCATCCGTGTTGACAGACGACCAGGGGTAGTTTCCAATTTCAAATGACGATTCGGATAAAGCGGCGTCAATGCAGGGAAGTGCGGCCGTTCTTTTGCTTCTTCCGGATCTTTGCCATTCACAGATTCTACATGCATCAAACCATAATAACGTTCTGACTCTTTTGGCGGTCTCGCTTTCCCCGCTACTTTGTCGCCATTTCGCAAACTGAAGCGGCGAATCTGAGAAGAAGAAATATAGATATCTTCTGCACTGGGGCCATAATTGATTGGACGCAAAAAGCCATAACCTTCCTGTCCAACGATATCAAGGATACCTTCCATATAAAAGAAACCCTGTTTTTCTGCTTGGGCCCGAATAACAGCCAGTGATAATTCTTTTTTGTTCATTTGGCTGTAATAAGGAATTCGAAATTCTTTGGCAAACGTGTAGATTTCTTTTAGCGTTTTGTTCTCCAGCTCTGCCATTGTTAGATAGTCGCTCATAGTTACTCCTCTACCATTTGAATGTCAGCCCCTAAGGCTGTAAGTTTATCGATTATATGATCATATCCCCGTAAAATATATTCGACATTGAAGACTGTGGTGGTTCCCGTAGCCATCAGTCCAGCAATCACTAAACAAGCTCCTGCTCGCAAGTCTGATGCAACGACTTCTGCGCCATGAAGCTGGCTCGGTCCGTTGAGCAAGATCAAATTGCCTTCCGTTGTTGCTTGCGCACCCATCCGTGCAAGTTCTGGTATGTGATTGACACGTTTTGCATAGATTGTATCCAAAATTTCTGACGTGCCATTTGCTTTCAAAAGTAAGGGAGTGATCGGTTGTTGCAAGTCGGTAGCAAAACCAGGGTATGGGTATGTTTTTACATTGGCTGGCTTTAAATCTTTCGATGGATAAACATAGATTTCATCTTCACTGATATCCATGCGCACACCAATTTCTTCTAATTTAGCGATGTAGCTTTCAAGATGCTCATAAATGACATTTTTGATGGTGATTCCTTCACCCGCTGCTGCCGCCAAAGAAAGATAAGTGCCTGCTTCAATCCGATCGGGAATGATCGAATGGCGGCAACCGTGTAATTCTTGGACGCCTTCAATGCGGATCTCGTTGGTGCCTGCCCCACGGATCTTGGCTCCCATGTTGTTCAGCAAAGTTGCCACATCAATGATCTCAGGTTCGCGAGCGGCATTTTCGATGATCGTCTTGCCTTTAGCTTTGACAGCTGCCAACATGACATTGATCGTCGCTCCGATAGATACCATATCCAAGAAAATCCGTTCTCCGGCAAGCCCCGCTTCACTTGTACGCAAATACATCGCGCCATGCTCATTCGTAACCGTAGCCCCTAACGCCTCGAATCCCTTGATATGCAGATCGATCGGACGAGGACCTAGGAAACAGCCGCCAGGTAAGCCCACGACTCCTTCACCGAACTTGCCTAACAATGCGCCCATGAAATAATAAGAAGCGCGTAAACTATTGATTTTGCCGCTTGGCATCGGAATCGAAACGATCTCGGTTGGATCGATCGTCAGTGTGTTTTCTTCAAAGTGCGTTTGAACACCCATAATTTCTAAAATTTCAATCAATGAGTGCACGTCTTGAATATCCGGCACCCCTTCTAATACGACAGGAGAATCAGCCAAAATCGCCGCAGGAATCAACGCTACTGCACTATTTTTTGCCCCGCTGATCGTCACTTCTCCTTTTAAGGGACGATTGCCTTGAATGACAATTTTTTTCATCTATATCCACCTATACTTTAGAGTTTGTGTGTATCATGCCAATTTTAGCATAGAACAGACAAAGAAAAAAGCAGGATTTCCCCACAAAAAAAGAACGATCACTTGTGATCGTTCTTTTGAACTGAAAGAATTAAGCTTTACCAGCTGAACCGAACCAGTCAATGTGTTCTTCTGCATCTTTGATGATTGCAGCTTTACCTGGTGCCAATAGTTTACGAGGGTCAAAACCTTTACCTTCTTGGTCTTTACCAGCTTCGATGTATTCACGTGTTGCTTTTGCGAATGACAATTGGAATTCAGTATTTACGTTTACTTTAGAAACACCCATTGAAATTGCTTTTTCGATTTGTTCTTGAGGAATACCAGAACCACCGTGTAATACTAAAGGAACATCAGAACCTACAGCATCAGCGATTGCTTGTAAGTGGTCAAAAGCAAGTCCTTGCCAGTTTTCTGGGTATTGTCCATGAATGTTACCAATTCCGCAAGCTAGGTAATCAATACCAGTTGCAACCATTTGTTTACATTCTTCGATGTCTGCTAATTCACCAGCTCCGATGATGCCATCTTCTTCACCACCGATTGAACCAACTTCACATTCAACAGAAACGCCTTTAGCATGTGCTTTTTCAACAACTTCTTTAGCCAATTTCAAGTTTTCTTCGAATGGTAAATGAGAACCATCGAACATAACTGAAGTATAGCCAACTTCGATACATTCCATTGCTGCATCGTAGTCACCATGGTCTAAGTGAATCGCAACTGGAACAGTGATGTTCATTGATTCAACTAGATCACAGATAAGATCTTTAGCAAGTTTGTATCCGCCCATGTATTTTGCAGCACCCATAGAAGTTTGAATAAGAACTGGCGCTTTTTTCGCTTCAGCAGCTTCTAAAATCGCTTGAGTCCATTCTAAGTTATTTGTATTGAATCCACCTACTGCATATCCGCCTTGACGAGCAGCTTTTAAGAATTCAGCTCCTGATACTACTGGCATAAAAAATTCCTCCTAAGTTTTAAAAAACTTTATTTGTTAAGCAATGCTTAACCGACACTGCTATTTTAGCAAACATTTGCAGTATTTGCTACTAAAAGATGTAATTCTCTTTTCAATAAAAGATTGCACAAATTAAAAATTCTTTGCTTTTCATTTTCTTTTCTGAAAAAACTTTGTGAAACTAGCCTCTCGTCTTACATTTGTTTGCATACAATAACAAGAATACTTCTGAAAATTCGAGAAAAAATTCACGAACTTTTTCAACAATTTATCATTTTCCTGCTGACGATATGGATTGCCTATCGGACAAAAAAAGACTATTTGTTTTTGAGCATATGAATAGCTCTGGCAAGTGGAGTATACTATCATGAAAAAAAGGAGGGATAGAATGAAAAAAACAGTAGTGGGATTTATTGCGTTGTTGGGTATATTCTTTTTAGCAAGTTGCGGAGCAAATGGAGCGAGTCAAAAAACCAAGACATTCACGAATGAACAAAACGGAGTTCAAATGGAGTTGGTCTTCAATTACGAAGGTGACGAAGTGAAAAAGCAAACCGCCAACAATATCATGCCTTATTCTTCTGTTGGCGTATCTACGAAAGAGGAAGCAAAACAATTATTGGATCCGATCGCCAAACAGTATCAAGCAATCAAGGGTATCGATTATTCGCTTGATTACGGAGAAGATGCAGCAACCGAATCATTGACGATCGATTACAGTAATTTAGACTACGATGCGGCAAAGCAATTGCCAGGGGTCACATTTGAAGGTGATACTTCAAATGGCATCAGCATGGAACGAACGGAAAAAATGTTACTAGACCAAGGGTATACCTTAAAAAAATAAACTATTCCTTTTAGAAACGAGCGAATGTGGAATGGTCCTAGAAAGATCATCCCTACTGGCCCCTGAAAAAGGGGCTTTTTTAATGAAAACCAGTTTTCCCCCATTTCTTCTTAACGGAAGAAATGGGGGAGCTGTTCTTCGTATGTTTCTTTTACTTTTTTACTTCTTTGAACGAGTCCATGCATCCCATACTCTCAAAGGGGTAGTGCCATTTGCTTTGGTAATCCACTTTTCTTGCCTGCTCCGTTTTGAGACCAGCTTTTTTTATCTTTTTTCCTAGAAAAATGTTCCACCTGCCATAGACCAAGAAAAGACGTCCACGATTTCACTCGAATTGTCTCATCGTAGACGTCTTTCTTCTTTGATTGTTATTCTTTTGTGTTCAATGAAGAAATATGCTGATCAATCATCTGCTTTAGCCCATTTACTTCTTCATAAAGTAAATTGAACTCTTTGGCCAACTCACTCATAATATCTGCACTCATTAACAAGTCCTCGGCGTGACTCAATAACAACGACATCCAAACTTTATCACCTTGTGCTTCTTGCTGTACCAATTGCCGATGAGCAATATGCGCTTTGTGATAATGACTCTTGCCGCTTTCAATCGCAGATAGGGCCTCTTTTGTTTGCTCTTTTCGCATTTGTTGAATACTTTCGAAAAAGCAACTTCTTGCCATCCCAGCTTCGGAAATAATTTGAAAACAAATTTGTTCTTTTTCTTCCATCTTACTCTCCTATCAATTCCAGCGCTTGTTCTAGTGCTTTTTGTCCGTCCATCATACCGTAAGTTCGCATATCAATAGAAGCTGTTGGGCAAGCCACTAACCCTTGAACTTCTGCTAAACGATAAGAAACCTGTGGACCTAATAACACACAATCTGCATCTTTAGCCACATTAGCTACCGATTCGATTGAAAATGCGTCAATCGATACTGGAATAGCTTTTTTTTGAGCTGCTTGTTTCATATAATTTACTAAGACACCAGTAGACATTCCACCAGCACAAACTAAAACGATCTTTTTCATCTTAAATCCCCCACTTAATTTTAATTTATAGGCTGTCAGTACTTGTTATGCTTGCGCAATTTTTCCTTCTTCTGCCAGTGCTGCTTTATCTTGCCAGCGCATGAAAGGAATATAAATCAGCACGCATAACACAAATTGGATCAGCTGAGCGATAATCCCTTGCCAGCCATTCGTTAAGAAACCGCCAAAAATGATTGGAAATCCTGTTGGGATATTGACGCCATTATGATAAGGCATAAAGCCAACAATCGTTAATAAATAAGCTGATAAAACAGAAACAGCTGGTGTTACCATAAGTGGTATCAACATCCTTATGTTCATCACCTGCGGAATCCCAAATTTGATTGGCTCTGAGATTCCAAACATAGAAGGAATCAATCCAATTTTCCCAACAGCTTTGAGCTGTTCTGATTTGCAACTGAAAATGGCTAATAAAGCTACTGCAAAGGAACGAGCGCCGCGATTGTTGAGTATAAAACCAATGGTAAACAAATGTGGCAATGGTTGACCAGCACTATAGGCAGCCAAGTTGTCTAGCATAGGTTGATAAAAGACCAGCATCAACACTGGATAGACTGCCAATACACCATGGATACCGAAAAACCATAGGAATTCAATAAATGCCACAATAATCATGCAAGCAAACACATTGGCACCCAACAAGGTCAGCGGTGCTTGAACCCACGTGTAGATCATATCTGTTAACGTTCCATATGGAGTAGCTGCTATTGCAACATAAATAATCCCCATGATCGTGGAAACAATCACTCCGGGAACGATTGCAGCAAAGGACTTATTGACAATTGGTGGGACTGAGTCTGGCATTTTGATTGTCAGATTCTTTTCCACACATAGAATATAAATCCTTGCACCTAGTATCCCGCCGAACATTGCAACGAACATTCCACTAGAACCCAGCGTCGAAAACTCGATCACTTTGGTCTCTTCGAATGTTGCGATGGGACTTAAAATCAAGAATGAAACTAAACTCATAATGCCAGCGTTTAATTGATCTGCATTCAAATGTTCCGCCAGTTTATAGCCAACTAAGAAGGCAACATAGACGGAAATGACATCGATGGTCATCGCATTGATTTGTGTCAACAATGATTTAAGACCTATTTGATCCATTATTTGTTGTGTATTGCCAATATCGATGGCATTGATTAAAGAAGCAATCGAACTGATCATCATAATCGGCATTAACCCCATCATGGCATTAGAGATCGCTCTCATATAAACATTATTTTGCACCTTAATTGCTCCCGCCAACACCTTATTCTTAAACGTATTCATAATATCCTCCTATCCTTAATTTTGTAAGTATTTTTCTCTTAACAACCGGATTTTTTGTTGGGAAAAACCAAGTTTGTTGACCACATAGTCCTCAACTCCACCATAAGCACCGATTTGCGCCAATGCATTCTGCAAAAAATGACGATCAGCTTCTTTAAAATAGCGCATCGCCTGAACAAAATCGGGATTATCGGTCTCTTGAAGCAACCGCTGCAGGCTTTTCTCATTTTTTTCTTTTTTGTATACATTGGTTAAGAGATAGTCATGCATCACATCTGCTTCACTGACGCCCAGTAGTAATTGAATGAGAGCGACGCCATAACCAGTGCGATCTTTCCCTCCACGGCAATGTTGAACGATTGCTCCCTCTTCAGCTAAGTGAATTTCTAAGACTTCTCTATAAACGTCTTGACACTGTTTATTTTCAACAAATTCTTCATTCTGACGGATCATTAATTCTTTTGCCAGAGCCGCCGTCATTTTTTTGGGAGAAAGCACACTTTCTTCCCCATGTTCTGAAGAAGCTAACGCAGCGATATCCGCAATGGGTGTCAAATAAAGAATCTCTGCATTACCGATCGGCCGATCTTCATTATTCAGTCTTTCCTTTTTATTTCGATAATCAATGATCTTACTGATTCCAAGTTGTACTAACTTTTCTTGATCTGCAGCTGTAATCTTGCTTAATTCATCAGAACGATAGAGTCGCCCACGTATGAGACGCTTTCCTTCTTTGTTACGGTAGCCGCCAAAATCGCGAAAATTGTATGCTCCTGATAGTTTGATTTTTTTGTCTGTCATAATCTACTCCTTTAAGTGATGGATAAATGTGATGAAGTCATTCGTCGCAATCAGTTCGTTCACTTTCTCAGATGATGTACATATTTTGATCAAATGATCGTTTAGCGACTTAGCCTTTAAATGGTCTTGCTCAGCAATGACTAGTAAGAAGACCAAACGAACCGATTGTTTATACCAAAATATTGGTTTCTTCAAATGGGCAACAGCAATCACTGTTTCCGATCCAATCAATACATTGGGGTGTGGAAAAGCAACCATCGGCAAGAAATCGGTTCCAAAAAAAGCTTCTCGTTCAAATACCAAAGCTTCAAAATTATTTGGCATCTGATATTGTTCGTTAATGCAATGACATAAAAAATGCAGCACTTCTTCTTTTGTTTCAAAGTCTTGGTCACAAATAAACAGCGGTTCCTTAAAGAAGGTCAAAAGTTTTTCAACGGTAAAAACAGTCGACAGTGCATCAGCTATTTTTTTGATCATTTCAGGCCGCATAAAATAGTCAAAACTCATTACAGGAATGGTTCCTTCATAAGGTAGATCGATCGATGAAAAGATAAAATCAAAGTCTTGTTCTTTTAGGAACTGAGCAAATTCATATTGATTACAAACCGTTACTTCTTTAATGTAATTTCGGAAATAGAATTCAAACTTTTCTTTTAAAAATGCATTGGCTGCTCTCCCCAGATCGTTTACAACTAAAATATACTTACGCTGCGTTTGTGAACTCTTCTTATTCAGGGCGACATCAAAGTGCATGGCTAAATAGCTAAGTTCATGATCGCTGATACGCTTATTGAAATGCGCAACGATTACTTGTCCAGCAATAATAGCTAAGTCGTATCCTACATTGCAATGGACTTTTACGTCATCTAACAGCGGGTTTTTCAGCTCAATTCCTAATTCGATTCGATCAATCAAAGGAACAAAGTGAAGCATCAGCATCGTCTGTAAGTCCAAATCTTGACTGAAGTCAATTTGTCTTCGGTTTTTGACTCTTTTTAGAACTTGCCTCACTAAGTCCGAAACTTCCTCTGAGACAACGTTTTTTTCATTTTTGGGAATGACCCGTTTCCCCACGATCTGACCAAGCACATAGTTTCGCTCACATTCTGTAAAAAGAACACTGCATTCTTCTTCGATCCGCTTGACGATTCGCTTGCCTAATAATGATTGTTCAGCATTGGTTCTTCCTCCAATAGGCAGATTGCGATCTAAGTAGCGGCCGCTTTGCATTCGCATTACGGCGATTGCTAGGTGATTGACTAAGTTCGTCACTATAGCTTCTGAAATCGGATAGGCTTTTTGAGAAAACTCAGCTAAAATGATTGCTTGAATCTGTCGATGCAACTGCGATGGCGTCCCTTCACTAGAAGGTAATTGATGCAGTTGTTTAAGGTGTGTCTTTTGCAGATAATTGCTTGCCATAAAGCGACGTAAGTCGAATTCACTGCCGCAAAGCTTCATGCCGTAGTAAGGCTTTGTTTGGATGGATAAATTATAATGGCTTAAAATCCGTCGCAGTTTTTTGAGTTCTTGAGATAACTTGCTTTGTGAGATAAATAAGCGTTCACATAATAATTCTGACTTGATGTATTCGTCTTCTTGGACGAAGTACTCAATGATTTGTGTCACAAAATCTTCTTGAGGTGTGTTTTCTAAGCTACGTTGAAATAATTCATGATTGATTATTTGTAAAAACAAGCCACTTCCTTTCTTCCCTTGAATCACACAGCCATAAAGCGATTGGCTTTGATTGATTTTCTCCACATATCTTCGAACTGTTTTCGTACTGACACCTACTTTTGCAGCGATCTCTTTGGTTGTCATAAACCCGTCTTGCTCTGAAAGAGCCCTGATCAACAATAAGCTTATTTTTTCCATCTTTCTCTCCCTCATTAATTAGTTTAGAGTCTATTGTAGTCAACCTCCATAGGTATATGGTCCCTTTTATTAGGGTCAATTTCTACAAGAAGTTTTATCTTTAATAGTTAGGAGTAGCTGAAAAGGCGTATCACTTCGGATGCTACTAAAAAAAGCACTAGCACTGGCTAGAACGGAAACGCCCTTCAAAAGTTAACCCAAAAAACTAACTTTTGAAGGGTGTTTTATGAGAACGTTCCTTTATAAATGGGTCGAGTGATCCTGACTATATTTCCCCCACATTTATTTAGAGCGTACTCTTATGCTTAAAAAAAGGCTGTAGGCCTCCCTTTTCCGGGACATTGCCTACAGCCTGAAACCAGCTCAACAGCTGGTTTTTAATCTGGTACTATATGTGTTACCCACGATTGTCTAATGATGCACCAACAAATGCTTTGATCAATCGTTGTGGACGTGTTGGTCGTGAAATCAATTCGGGATGGAATTGGCAACCCACAAAGAATTTATTTTCTGGAATCTCAACGATTTCAACTAAGCGATTGTCTGGTGAGACACCTGAGAAGACCATACCTTCTGCTTCAAAGATTTCGCGGTATTTATTATTGAATTCATAACGGTGACGATGACGTTCTTGTACGACTTCTTCTCCTTCATAGGCTGCAGCTGTTTTCGTTCCTTTTTTGACTTTACATGGATACAAGCCTAAACGTAGCGTACCGCCTAAGTTTTCAATATTTTCTTGATCTGCCATCAAATCAATGATGTTGTTTGCTGTATCGGGATCAGTTTCTGCCGAATTCGCATTTTCTAACCCAACGACATTGCGGGCAAATTCCACGCAGGCCATTTGCATTCCCAGACAAATCCCTAGGAATGGGACATCATTTTCACGAGCATACCGAATCGCTTCGATCTTGCCTTCGATTCCACGATCGCCAAAACCGCCGGGAACTAAGATACCGTCTGCATCCTGTAAGTATTCGGCAACATTGTCTTTCGTTAATTCATGGGCTTTGATCCAATCGATCGTAATGTCGGCATCATAAGCAAAACCAGAATGTTTCAATGCTTCAACAACAGACAGATACGCATCTGGCAATTCCACATATTTCCCTACCAATGCAATGCGGACTTTCTTTTTCAAGTTCAATACTTTTTCCTCTAATGCTTGCCATTCTGTCATATCAGCTACTGGCGCATTCAATTTCAAGTGATCACAAACGATTTGATCCATTCCTTGTGCTTGTAAAGCCAATGGGATCGAATAGAGTGTTTCTACATCTCGAGATTCGATAACCGCTTCAGGTGCAACATCACAAAATTGGGCCAATTTGTTTTTTGTTGATTGGGACACAGGTTGTTCAGTCCGAACCACTAGGATATTTGGTTGGATACCCAATCCTCGCAACTCTTTTACACTGTGTTGCGTTGGTTTGGTTTTCATTTCACCCGCTGCCTTTAAGTAAGGAATCAACGTTGTATGAATGTACATCACATTGTCCGAACCAACGTCAGCTTTCATTTGGCGCAACGCTTCTAGAAACGGCAACGACTCGATGTCGCCAACGGTTCCGCCGACTTCAGTGATGATGACATCTGAATCGGTCATTTTTGCTGCCCGCATGATTTTTTCTTTGATTTCATTGGTGATGTGCGGAATTACTTGGACAGTTGCTCCTAAGTATTCCCCTTTACGTTCTTTGCGCAAAACTTCTGAATAGATTTTTCCAGTCGTTACATTTGAGTATTTGTTCAAGTTGATGTCGATGAAACGTTCATAATGGCCTAAGTCCAAATCTGTTTCTGCACCATCATCGGTCACGAATACCTCACCATGTTGGTATGGGCTCATCGTTCCTGGATCAACATTGATGTAAGGATCAAACTTTTGGATCGTTACTTTTAAGCCACGATTCTTCAATAAGCGTCCTAGTGATGCTGCCACAATACCTTTACCGATCGAAGAAACCACACCGCCGGTTACAAAAATATATTTTGTCATAAACTGAAAAACTCCTTTTAAACTATTTTGCAGGAAAAGCACTTAGAAAATAAGAAAAGCTCCCTATCCATAAATGAATAGGGAGCGAAAATTCTAAATCACTTTCTGACTCTTTTTCAAGAGTGCCCAAACAAAATGATACAATCTTGCCTAGCAAAAGTCAAGCAAACTTTTCTCGAATCCTTTCTGGATGCGGATACATCGAAAAATCGCTGATTTCGATGAACATTCACAAATCGCTAAACTTCTTTCTTACTTTCTTAATGGATTCTTTGGGTCTGCTTGTCATAATGATTCTTGTAGAGGAAGCTCGGTGCTTTACTTGTTTTGTTACAAATGATCAGAAATCGTTTTCTTATCATTTTTGCGAAAACAAGGTGCAGGTTCGATTCCTGTCTTCTACTTTGAATAGATAACAGAACAAAACCGCTAGATTGGTTTTCTCTAGCGGTTTCTTTTTTTGTATCGGTTGTCACAGACGCTTCAATAGATTCTAAGGACCATCTTCCAATGACTTATTCGTTTGTTGCCTCTGCAGATCGAACGACTAGTAATTGATTAGTACAATTCAAGGTACTGCTCGCGTTCCCACTCAGAAACTGTTTGACGGAAAGCGGCCCATTCCAAACGTTTGGCTTCCACAAAGTTCGCAAAAATGTGTTTGCCCAATGCATCGATCATCACGTCATCTTTACGCAATTCTTTGATCGCATTGTGGATCGTTGATGGCAGGTCTTCGATTTGTGCTTCTGCACGTTCTTCTTCATTCATCACATAAATGTTGCGGTCCACTGCAGGCGGCGGTGTCAACTCACGACGGATACCATCTAAACCGGCTTGCAGCAAGACAGCCATTGCCAAATACGGATTAGCGGATGGATCAACGGAGCGCAATTCTAACCGGGTGGACAAGCCGCGAGATTCAGGAACACGAATCAGTGGTGAACGGTTGCGTCCTGACCAAGCAACATAAACCGGTGCTTCGTAACCTGGGACCAGACGTTTGTAAGAATTGACTGTTGGGTTGCAGACTGCTGTATAAGCACGGGCATGTTCAATCAAACCGGCTAGGAAATGATACGCCGTTTGGCTCAACTGCATTGGTCCTTCTTCATCAAAGAAGACATTTTCTTTTCCATTGAACAAGGACATATTGCAGTGCATACCTGACCCATTGATGCCATATAATGGTTTTGGCATAAATGTCGCATGCAAGCCGTGTTTGCGGGCAATCGTTTTGACAACTAATTTGAAAGTTTGGATGTTATCGCACGCTTCTACCGCATCGGCATATTTAAAGTCGATTTCGTGCTGGCCTGGTGCTACTTCGTGGTGGGAGGCTTCCACTTCAAAACCAAGGCTTTCTAATTCTAATACGATATCGCGGCGGCAGTTCTCACCTAAGTCAGTCGGTGCAAAATCAAAATAGCCGCCTTTGTCATTTAGGTCTGTTGTGATTTCGCCATCTTCATCTAATTTGAAAAGGAAAAATTCCGGTTCAGGCCCAAGATTGAAAGAAGTAAAACCTAGAGATTCCATATCTGATAGTGCCCGTTTTAAATTGCCGCGAGGATCGCCAGCAAATGGCGTGCCATCAGGGTTGTAGATATCACAAATCAAACGAGCGACTTTGCCATGCTCACTTTCCCATGGGAAAATCATCCAAGTAGATAAATCTGGGTAAAGGTACATATCACTTTCTTCAATCCGTACGAATCCTTCAATGGAGGAGCCATCGAACATCATTTTGTTCTCAAGTACTTTTTCCAATTGGCTAACTGGCACTTCTACATTTTTGATCGTTCCCAAGATGTCAGTAAACATCAAGCGCAAGAAACGTACATTCTCGTCTTTAACGATTTGTTTGATATCTTCGGCTGTTCTTTCAATTTTCGGCATAATATCCCTTCCTTTGACCTTTATTCTTTCGTGCCACAACATTGATCTACATTAGCGGACCTTTTTGTTGGAATGGCTGTTGTTGATTCAGACCACCTTGCGCTAGGAGTTCGTCATAAAAGATTCGACGAACATCTTCGTCAGTCAGTGGCGGTTTGTTCTTTGCTTCTTGTTCTTTGGCAATTTTCATCTCGTACACACGTTTGATCCCAGCCATATTCAAACCATCCGACAGATAGTCTTTGATTTCTAATAGCGTATCGATATCATTTAATGAATACATGCGTCGATTACCATCACTGCGTTCTGGATGGATCAGTTCTTGTTCTTCATAGTAACGAATTTGACGAGCCGTCAGATCCGTTAGTTTCATCACTGTTCCAATCGGAAAGACAGACATCGAACGCCGCAACTCTTTTTCCCGCATAACGTGGCGCCTCCCTCATTTAGATGATCCTGCATAACTTAATTGAAACTATACCAATTGTTTTTTCCACTGTCAACCCTTCATGTAAGAAAAAGTGACATAGACATTTATTTTTTTCTGTTTGGCAGAACAATCACAAGAAAATCATCCTTTTACTGGTTGAATGAAAAAAATTTCCAATGGTAATAACTGAAAAAAAAAACTGCGTGCAGGTATTAGAATTCCCTACACACAGCTCGACCACTTCATTTCCTGAGCGTTACTCTTCAATTGTTGGATAGATCCCGGCAGAACCTGGCAATGCAAAACCTTTTAGGTGATAGGTTTGATCTTCCTCGTCAAAGTCATTGGTAAGCAAGAGTGTTTCCCGCTTCAAACGGTTCAATCGCTTGCCTTCATTGGCAGCTAAAACGGTTTGATAAGGCTGCATGATTTGCATGAGTTCCATTTTAATTGCTTGGATCAGTTGTTCTTTCCCTTTACTGCTCTTGGCAGAAATCAAAACATTGGGGAACAGCGTCGGCACAAATTGTTCTGGATCAATGCGATCAGCTTTATTATAGATCGTCAGAACTGGGACTTGCGTCAATGACAGTTCTTCCATCAATGCTAAAACTGTTTTTTCTTGCTGTTGCCGATCATGAGAACCAGCATCAACCACATGCAGCAGCAGATCCATATTTTGACTCTCTTCTAATGTAGAATGAAAGGCATCGATCAATTGTGTCGGCAGTTCTTGAATAAAGCCGACAGTATCGGTAACGGTCACTTCCAATCCTTCCGGCAACCGCCAACGCTTTGTCAAAGGATCTAACGTCGCAAACAGTTGGTCTTGCTCATAGGTATCCGCACTAGTCAATAAATTCAAAATCGTTGATTTCCCAGCATTGGTGTACCCGATCAAACCGATCTGAAAGACTTGACTGTCGCGGCGTTTCTGACGGGTACGATCACGATGAGCAGCGACTTCCTTCAACTCTCGTTTAATGATCGTGATCCGATTGCGGATATGGCGTCGATCCGTCTCCAGTTTGGTTTCTCCTGGTCCTCTCGTTCCAATACCGCCCCCCAGACGGGACATATTTTTCCCTTGTCCGATCAATCGAGGCAGCAAATAATCTAATTGTGCCAGCTCTACTTGCAGTTTTCCTTCTTTTGAACGAGCGCGCATAGCAAAGATATCTAAAATCAATTGGACACGATCAATAACTGGCGCCCCTAATTCTTCACCAATCAACTGGCTTTGTCGGGGTGTCAATTCATGATTGAAAATCACCAAATCAGCTTCATGGGCATCCACTAACTGTTGCAGTTCCGCCAATTTTCCTTTTCCGATCACTGTTTGCCGATCAACTTGCGGCCGTTTTTGGATCAGTGAAAAAATCACCTCTCCGTTTGCTGTTTTGGTCAAACTTTTCAATTCATTCATTGAGGACGCAAAGGTCGAATAATTTCGTTCTGTTTCTACGCCAACAAGGATTACGCGTTCTTGTGTCATTCCTTCTCCTCCAACCATTGGTCGATCGCTTTTTCGATCGAAGATACGTCCTCAGGATGCTGGACAAGATCGACCCATCTAGGAGCGAGACGATTCTTGAACCAAGTCAGTTGCCGTTTGGCGTACCTGCGAGACTGTTGTTTGATTTGTGCGACCGTTTCTTCTAATGAACATGTACCGGCAAAATAAGGGGCAAATTCTTTGTACCCGATTCCTTTTGCTGCTTGGGTCTCAGGATGGATCAGCACCTGTTGTGCTTCCGCAACCAAACCTGCTGCCACCATTTGATCGACTCGCTGGTCAATACGCTGATACAACAACTGTCGGTCTGTGGAAAGCCCAATCATAAAATAATCGTATACCGCTTCCGGTGCAGTAGTCGGGGCTGCAATGCTTATTCCCGTTGTTTCCAAGACTTCCAACGCGCGGATCACTTTACGTTCATTGTTGTAATGGATCTTTGCTGCGGCTAAAGGATCTAATGCCTGCAACTTTTGCCATAGCGCTTCTTTGCCAATTCTTGCTGCTTCTTGCTGGTAGCGCTGCCGAACGGAAGGATCACTTTCCTCAGCGGCTCCTAATTGATAGTCATAGAGCAAAGCTTGGATGTACAATCCGGTTCCCCCTGCTACGATAGGCAGATGGCCTCGTTGATGGATGGCCGTGATCAACTCGCGGGCTTCTTTTTGAAATTCTGCCACAGAATAGGATTCATGGCTGTCGCGAATATCGATCAGATGATGAGGGATTCCTTGCATTTCTGCAGCTGTTACCTTGGCTGTCCCAATATCTAAGCCACGATAGATCTGCATGGAGTCGCCGCTGATCACTTCTCCCTGATACTTTTTCGCCAGTTCGATGCTTAAGGCCGTTTTTCCAACCGCAGTCGGTCCGACTACCACAATCACTTTTTCCATCAATGAGCTTCCTCCTGAACCTTCCTTTGGACTTCCCGGACTCGCTCAGGAAAATTGGTAATAATTCCCGTGACCCCTACTGTAAGACAGTGACGAATTTCCGCTTCTGTATCGACTGTCCAAGGACGAATGGCAATCGGATAATCCGCGATCTGTTCCTCATGTTTCTTGACCCACTCATAGGCAGGATGAATCCCTTCAATGTAAGGGCGCGACAATGCTAACGGAGGTTTCGCCTCCGATTTTCCCATAATAAAGTCAAAGGTTGCTTGCGGTTCAATCGCATACAATCGATCCAATGTGTCAACATTGAATGAACAATACCAATGAGTAAAGGGCCAGCTTTGACTGGCTAACAATTCAGATACTTTCTTTTCGATCCCTTGATACTCGTAATGGTCTGTTTTCAATTCAATCGTTAAAATACCACGATAATTCTTTGCTGCTAAAAGATCGAGGACTTCCTTCAACGTCGGCACTTTTGTGGCGGCATAATCTTCTGAGAACCAGCTGCCGGCATTCAATTCTTTTAGTTCTGTCAGCGTTTTATCACAAATTCGGCCTTTGCCGTTCGTGGTGCGATCGACTGTTTCATCATGCATTACGATCAGGTGACCATCCTTTGATAGATGAACATCTAGTTCAATGATATCGGCTTTGACCCGAACTGCTTCTGCAAAGGCTGGTAACGTGTTCTCTGGACGGTCTCCACTACTGCCACGATGGGCAACGATTTGTACCATTTGTTTCACTCCAATCTTTTTCTATTTTACCACGGAACCCCATAGAACCAAACTCCTACTCCTTGTGCCATCCTCATTTTCTAAAGGCATCGCTAGGATTTGTATATATCAGAGAATCAACAAAAAAAGAGGCTATGACAGAAGTTTTTCCACAAAATGATCCTCCCAACAATCATGAAATTGCTCCTACTCTGCAGCAGGTCTTCATCAAATACACGATGGAGAGCGCAATTCCGTTCACGTCCTTCGGATCATCTCGTTGCAACTTCTGTCACAGACTCAATGTTATAGCCCCATTCTCGATTGACTCGACTATAATGGTTTAGAAAAATAAGTTAATGGTTCATTGGTCAAATTTTTCATTTGCGTTTTGCGCTCATTGACCATTTCAGTCAGTGTATCCAAGAAATTCTCCATGATGACACGACCGCCTTTATACGTATAACCGCCGATCTTCACCGTTTCTTCTGGTGAAAGGATCACTCTGCGGGTACCGATTTTCTTGAAAAATTCTTCTAAAAAATAATTCGGCAAATAAAAGTTATTCTGTGCAGCAAAAGACTGTAAATAAGCAAAATCATCGATCGTTATATAACAGTCATCGAAAGCATCGAAACTGACATATTCGTCCATCAGGATCACCCGTTTTTGTAAAATTTCGCTGATTTTCCGGTTCAATTGGAGAAGTGTCTCGATTTCTTTGACTTTATGCTCCAACAGCCGTCGCCGTTTTTCTTTTTGTTCATCGTAACGAATTCTGAGATTGAAGATGATCGTTACTAATAAGGCGCCTACTAATACGCCGATAAAACCTGCAATCGCTACTGCCATTTTCTTCTGACCCTTTCATGCTTACTTTCTTTTTATTGTATCATAATTTAAAAGAGAGGCAAAAAAGATAACGAACTTTTTATTTGACCTTTATTGACCTAATGGGTATACTTACTTTTAGATATTGCAAAAACTTTGTGCTAAACTATATCTATATCGATTTTTAGGAGGACTAAAAAATGAATTTAATTCCTACAGTCATTGAACAATCATCTCGTGGCGAAAGAGCCTATGATATCTATTCTCGTCTATTAAAAGACCGCATCATTATGTTAAGTGGTCAAGTAACAGATGATTTAGCCAATTCGATCATCGCCCAACTTTTATTCTTGGATGCACAAGATTCTGAAAAAGATATCTACTTGTACATCAACTCACCAGGCGGAAGCGTAACAGCCGGACTAGCAATCTTTGATACCATGAACTTCATCAAAGCAGACGTGCAAACGATCGTTATGGGGATGGCTGCCTCAATGGGTTCATTCTTATTGACAGCTGGTGAAAAAGGCAAACGCTTTGCTTTGCCAAATGCTGAGATCATGATCCACCAACCATTAGGTGGCGCACAAGGACAAGCAACAGAGATCGAAATCGCAGCTCGTCACATTTTGCAAACTCGCGAACGCCTAAACAAAATCTTGTCTGAGCGAACAGGTCAACCAATCGAAGTCATCGAAAAAGACACAGACCGTGATAACTTCATGACTGCTCAAGAAGCAAAAGATTACGGCTTGATCGACGAGATCATGGAATCAAACAGCTTAAAATAATTCATCCATCAAAAAACCAGCTGTGCTGAAGCACGCTGGTTTTTTTTGCGACATTAAACGAGATCCGATTGACTTCGCTTGCCATTAATAAACATATTTCCCTTGCAAGTAGTCTTTTCCCAAGGAAACATAATGGGCGATATTGGCTTTGTTTTTGGCAATTTCTTCCTCTGTCAACGGACGAATCACTTTAGCAGGACGTCCAAAAGCCAGCACATTGGGCGGAATGATCGTTCCTTGAGTAACTAAAGAACCGGCACCAATCAAACTGTTTTCACCGATAACTGCATGGTTCAAAACAATGGAACTCATGCCGATTAAGGCCCCTTTTTCAATCTTACAGCCATGAAGCATGCACTGATGACCGACAGTCACATCTTCTGCAATGATAGTGGGTGCATCATGATCCACATGAATGATCGTCCCATCTTGAATATTGGTCCGCTCACCTACTCGAATATAATTTGCATCTCCCCGCAAAACTGCTTGGAACCAGACAGTCGCCTCACTGCCGATGGTGACATCTCCGACGACAGTCGCATTTGGCGCGATAAAGTTTTGCGTACTAGCAGTTTCTGCGTTTAGTTGATTTCGTTTTTGGCTATTTGTCTCTTTTTTCCGATCCATTGTTAAACTCCTTTAGGATTTTTCTTTCTCCACTACACTTTACTACTACACTTTACTACTATACTTTACTACTATACTTTACTACTATACTACTCTATTCCTGTACCCATGATACCATGAATAACTATGAAAACCATGAATCAGTCCGTAAGAGAACAGCGACTATATGCGGATATCTTCACACTTCATACAAAAAAAGAGTGCGGCTGACACCACACTCTTTTGACCTATTCTGCTTCTTCTGAAAACTGACTCTGATAAAGCTGACTGTAAAATCCGCCAGCTGCCAGTAGTGTTTCATGATTGCCTTTTTCTATGATTGCTCCTTGATCCATGACTAAGATCAAATCGGCTTCCCGAATCGTAGACAACCGGTGAGCAATGACGAAACTGGTTCGTCCTTCCATCACTTTGTCCATCGCTTTTTGGATCAACGCTTCGAGCCGTGTGTCCACAGAGCTCGTTGCTTCATCTAAGATCAAGATTTTCGGATTAGAAATGACTGCTCGAGCAATCGTCAAGAGTTGTTTTTGACCAAGCGAGATATTATCCCCCTCGGAATTGATAAACATCTCATAACCGTCCGGCATCGTCCGGATGAAATGATCCACATTGGCTGTTTTAGCTGCATCGACCACTTCATAATCGGTCGCATCTAACTTACCAAAACGAATATTGTCTCCGATCGTTCCTTCATACAACCAAGCATCTTGCAGAACCATGCCGAATAACGAACGGACATCGCTGCGGGCCATTTTCTTCGTATCAATACCATCAATCTTGATCGCCCCTTCGTTGACATCGTAGAAACGCATCAACAAATTGATCAATGTGGTCTTTCCGGCTCCAGTTGGTCCGACGATCGCTACCGTCTGACCAGCTTTCACTTCAAAGTTCAAATCTTTGATCAGCGGTTTCTTCGGATCATAGGCAAAACCGACATGTTCAAATTGAACATCCCCATGAAATTCCGCTGGCAATGGAATATCTGTTTGGTTGACTGGTTCTTCCGGTTCATCCAAAATCTCAAAAACCCGTTTTGCAGCTGCCGAAGCACTTTGTAAGACAGAGGAAAGCTGGGTAATATTCCCCATTGGCTGACTCACTTGCCAAATGTATTGGATAAAGGCTTGCAGTTGCCCTACCACGATCACACCGCCAATTACATAGAAACTTCCCATAACTGCCATAGCAATATACGTAAAGTAGGCAGTCATTTGAACTAACGGCATCATCAATCCCGAGACGAAGGCCGAACGGAAGCCGTAATAGCGCAGTTGGTGATTGACTTTTTTAAAGCCGTCAAGTGTTTGTTTTTCTCGTCCATAGACTTTCAATACACTGAAACCAGTCATATTTTCCTGAACATAACCGTTCAAGTCTCCTAATGCATTTTGCATGCCTTGGAAGTCTTTTTGCGATTTCTTGACGATCGTTCTTGAAATGATCAATGACGTTGGAATCATGATCAATGCGATCAACGCCATAAACGAATTGATATAAAACATCATTGCTACCGCCATGATGATTCCTAGAAAGGCATTGACGATCCCGATCAAGGCTTGCTGCATCGCACCACTGACTGCATCCACATCGTTCGTTACCCGTGACAAGATATTTCCTTGCTGATTTTTGTCAAAATATGAAACAGGCAAGCGGTTGATCTTTTCTTCAATGTCTTGACGTAAATCACGCATCGCAGATTGAACGACATTTGTGATCAAAAGCCCTGACATTAATTGTGAGAAACAATACCCTACACCGACAACGGTGATCCAGATCAAACAAACGATGATGTAATCAAAATTCAGCGGCTCTCCCGCTGCAATATTCCGACTGATCTCTGTTGTAGGCAATCCGGACACATACGGCAATGCCGCGTTAAAGCCAACTGTTGCGACAGTAAAAAGTAAGACTAAAATAAAGGAGACTTTGTAGGGTTTGATGTAGCGCCCTAAACGTTTTAAAGAAGAGAATGCTTTCATTGTGCCAACTCCTCCTCTGATAATTGTGATGCTGCAATGTCGTAATAAACCGAGCAGTTTTCCAACAGTTCTTTGTGGGTGCCGATACCAACTACATCGCCTTCATTCAACACAATGATTTTATCCGCGTGCATGATCGTCCCCACACGTTGCGCCACGATCAAAACAGTTGATTCGGTCGTTTCTTTTTTCAAACGCGCCCGTAATTTGGCATCGGTTTGATAATCCAGTGCAGAAAAACTATCATCAAAAATATAGATCTCGGGACGACGGATCACCGCACGAGCGATCGCCAGCCGTTGTTTCTGACCACCAGAAAAGTTCGTGCCTCCTTCTGCTAGACGTGCATCAAAGCCATCCGGTGTTTTAGCAATAAAATCAGCTGCTTGTGCGATCTCAACCGCACGTTCTAAGTCCGCTTGTGTCGCATCTTCTTTCCCATAGCGCAGATTTTCTGCGATCGTTCCAGTGAACAGCAACGCTTTTTGGGGAATAAATCCGATCTTATTTCTCAAAGCGGACAAGCTGTACTCGCGAACATCGATCCCATCAATCAAAACCTGTCCTTTTGTGACATCATAAAAACGAGGGATCAATTGGATCAATGTTGATTTCCCGCTTCCAGTACTGCCGATGAAAGCAACTGTTTCACCAGGAGAAGCAGTAAAACTAACATTGCGGATCACAGGACTCTCAGCATGTCCCGGATAGGCAAATGTCACATTCTTAAATTCCACATATCCTTTGGTCTTGCCTTCTGTCACTGGCTGTTCGGCTTCCACGATTTCTGAAGTCATATCCAATGCCTCCTGAATCCGTCGGGCTGAGACCGCTGCACGTGGATACATCGTAAAGACAGTCGCAAACAACATGAATGAGAATAGAGCATGGAAGATGTATTCGATAAAAGCAATCAAGTCACCGACTTGCAGTTGCCCATTTTCGATTTGAATACTTCCTGACCAAATGATCAGTACCATCACGATATTGAATAAGAAGAAAAAGCCCGGCTGTGCTGTCGCCATCAAACGGAACAAGCTGCGAGAGCTGGATGCATACGCTTGATTGACTTTGCTAAAGCGTTTCTCTTCAAATTTCTCATTTACGAACGCACGGATGACCCGTAAACCAGACAAGTTTTCCCGCAAAATACCATTGATCTTATCCAAATTGGCTTGCTGCTTGTTAGACAACGGCTCGGAAATCTTTGCGATGGCTATCACAGCAATCAACAAGATCGGCAGTGCCCCTAACACATACATCCCTAATTTTGTACTTGTCCGCATGACCATATACAAACTGACCGCAAACATCATCGGCGTCATCAATCCGATCCGCAGAATATTCTGCAAGAACAACATGATTTGGTATGCATCATTGGTCACCCGAGTAATCAAGGATGAAACACCGATTTTTTCATATTCCGTATGTGAATAACCTTGCACCTTTTCAAAAAGATCATCTCGAACATCTGCTACGATATTCGTTGTGATTCTTGAGGTAAAGTACCCTAACATAATATTCATTGCGATCCCTGTCAAAGTAATAGCAATCATTGCCATTCCCATCTTCCAGATATACTCTCGGTCACCATTTCGAATACCGACATCGATCATTCGAGCTAGCAATGTGGGTAATCCTAGTTCAATCAAAATAAATCCAAACACACAGATGAAATTAAAAACCAACAGTTTTTTATTGCGCATTGTGTAATGCCACATTAATTTCAAAAAAGCCCCTCCTTTTTTTACACATTACTTTTACTATATCATAGTCCCAATTTCAAGTAACCCACTTCCCGAAGAAAAAAAGGAGATATTTTAAAGTATTTTTTTAAGGATGACCAAGGGAAGCCCTTTCAAACCAACTAGTTTCTATACTTATTTACTTTTCTATGATAAACTAATACTACTTGTAATGGAACGATTTACAAAAACCGGTGAATTTTTTATGACAACATTTGGAAAGCAAAGACGAGGCTTTCTCTTTTTTCTCACAACGATTGTCTGGAAAAAGCATGTAGCGGTCCACTGACGACCCCCACTTTTCAGGTCACTTATCTAGGGCCTTGATTTTGTGATGCACCGAATCGAACAAAACGATAAACTACTGCATTAGCAGATAAAGGAGAATTTGTATGATTTACAAAGTTTACTATCAAGAAACAAAAGACCGCAACCCAAAAAGAGAACAAACCCATTCCCTGTACATTGACGCAGAAAGCGCGGTTGCTGCACGCCGTACAGTCGAACAAAACACCCCATATAACATCGAGTTTATTCAAGAACTTGATGAAAAACATCTTGCGTATGAAAAAGAGAACGCTGATTTCAAATTAGCGGAGTTTTAATAATGAAAGTTTCTCTAAAAAATAATGAAACTGGCGTATTCGGCGTCGGCGGACTGGGCGAGATCGGAAAAAACTGTTATGGGGTTCAATTCCAAGACGAGATCATCTTGATTGATGCCGGGATCAAATTTCCGGAAGATGAACTGCTTGGGATCGACTATGTGATTTCCGATTATAGCTACATTGTCCAAAACATCACGAAAGTCAAAGGGTTAGTCATCACTCATGGTCATGAAGATCATATTGGTGGTATTCCTTACCTTCTGCGTGAAGCAAATATCCCAATCTATGCTGGTCCATTAGCATTGGCTTTGATTACCAACAAGTTGGATGAACACGGGTTACTGCGAGATGCTACATTACATGAGATCAATGAAGATACCGTGATTCGCTTCCGCAAAACATCGGTCAGCTTTTTCCGAACGACCCACAGTATTCCTGATGCGCTAGGCGTTGTGGTGAAAACACCGTCGGGAAATATCGTAGCAACTGGTGACTTTAAGTTCGATTTCACACCCGTGGGCGAACCAGCAAACCTACACAAAATGGCCAAAATCGGAGAAGAAGGTGTGCTATGCCTCCTTTCTGACAGTACCAATGCTGAGATTCCAACCTTTACCAAGTCAGAAAAAACGATTGGTAGTTCGATCCGCAAGATTTTCGAAAAAATCGAAGGCCGGATCATCTTTGCCAGCTTCGCTTCCAATATTTTCCGTTTGCAACAAGCAGCAGATGCTGCGGTTGCCACAGGTCGTAAGATCGCTGTCTTCGGTCGAAGTATGGAAAATGCGATCGTTAATGGGCAGCGCTTAGGTTATATCAAAGTCCCTGACGGTACATTTGTCGAATCTCATGAGATCAATCGCTTACCAGCTAATGAAACCATGATCCTATGTACTGGCTCTCAAGGGGAACCAATGGCAGCCCTTAGTCGGATCGCCAATGGTACTCATCGACAAATTCAGATCCATCCAGACGATACGGTCATTTTCTCTAGTTCACCGATCCCTGGAAATACGACTAGTGTCAACCACTTGATCAACTTGCTGTTAGAAGCAGGTGCACATGTGATCCACGGGAAATTGAATAATATCCATACCTCGGGACATGGTGGTCAAGAAGAACAAAAATTGATGCTTCGTTTGATGAAGCCTAAGTTCTTTATGCCAGTCCATGGAGAGTTCAGAATGTTGAATATCCATACCCAACTGGCACAAGATGTCGGCGTTCCAAAAGAGAACTGTTTTATTATGGAAAACGGTGATATGCTGGCGTTAACTGCAGATTCTGCTCGTCGAGCAGGTCATTTCAATGCGGGTGATGTCTATGTTGATGGTAGTGGAATTGGCGACATCGGTAACGTTGTCTTACGAGACCGTCGTATCTTATCAGAAGAAGGCTTAGTGCTAGCCGTAGCCACCGTCGACTTGACGAAAAAAGAAGTCTTAGCAGGACCAGACATTCTTTCCCGCGGATTCGTCTATATGCGGGAATCTGGCGAGATGATCAATGAAGCACAACAGATCCTGTTCCGTGCCCTCAGAGAAGTCTTGAACCAGCCAGATCCTAGCGAACATAAAATGCGAGAAGCCATGTCAGCTGCTTTGCAACCCTTCTTATTTGAAAAAACAGAACGTCACCCAATGATTCTTTCGATGATCATGACACCTGACGACCTCTAACAAAAAAACTCGACCAAACCCTCAATGGAATTGGTCGAGTTTTTTATTTTTCATCCTACTGACTTCCTTAGGTTTAAGACTCTCTTCTTTCGAAATTGGACGCAGGATTATCGGTACTGTCTCTTGCCACAGCTATTTAAAACTACTTTGGAAACTTAGCTATATTGGAGGCTATATTAAAAACTGTCTTAAAAATGATCTAAGAAGTGATCTCACCGATACATCTCTTCAGAAGAACTATCTACTTTTCGCTAAGCACCAGTTTAATGGTTTTAACTTCATATGGATGCAATGAAAATGCGATCGGCTCCGCTTTTAACTCTTCGCTAGCTTCTTCCATCATGTTCGTCTCTTGCCAGCGAATTTTGCCAGTTCCATGACAGTGAATGGTAACGTCGCGATCGCTCCCTAAATGGTCATAGCAACGCAAAATCCACCCGCTTTGATCTTCCGCTAACTTCAATGCGTCGATTATCACACTTTCATCAGCCTCGATTTCAAGAGGAATACTTGCCATCTCTGTTTGAAGTTGACTCAATGGTGCATTGATCTCCCAAGCTTCTTCCATCACCTGACCAGTTGCAAAATCTCCTTGATGCGGAAATAGGCTGTAGGTAAGCGTGTGGGAACCAAGATCTGCCTGAGGATCCGGGTATGTTGCTCCTTTTAATAAAGATAATCGCAGCTGATTGCCTTTGATATCGTAGCCGTACTTGCAGTCGTTCAAAAGGGCCACCCCGTAATCCATTTGTGCAACATCCGCCCACTGATGACCTACTGTCTCAAATTTGGCGATATCCCAGCTCGTGTTCCAGTGAGTTGGACGCTTCACATTCCCATGCTGAATATCAAAAATAGCTTCTGTCGCGCGAATATTGACATCAAATTTCACTTTCAACAATTGCTGGCGTTCTTGCCAATCCACCGTGGTAACAAAATCAATTCGCTTCGTATGAGCATAGAAATAGATTTTTTGTAAAATAGTTGACTGCCCAAAAGTGACTTGCTGTTCTAAGACAGTAAACAAAGGATTGTTCGCGATGACTTGAATGCCTGCACTGCTTAACTCCGTGCCTTTTTCTTGATAAAAAAGATCGATATCCCACGCATCGAAATTCAATGGTTTGTCTTCAAATAATTGAAAGACATTCCCTGTCCCAGCAAGCACTTCTCGTTGTGCGGTTTTGTCATAGATCTGGGTCAAATGCCCCGCCTCATTCCATCGGACTTGATAAAACGGAGTCTCGAGTCGGTCTTTTTCACTAACGGACACTGCTTCCAATGGCAACGCACAGATACAATCCGGCAAAAGACTCGCTTGGAATGCTGGCAAATGTACCAGAGCGTAACAAGAACCGTCGAAGAAAACTTGCTGCTGTTCAGGTACCGTGCCCGGTGCTACTGCAATGATGCTTGTTCGCTGCCAAGCGGCTGTATTGATGATACGTAATTGTTGTTCTTCTGTCTCAAGAGCAGTTGTCAGAGCATGAAGCTGCTTTTGACAAGCAAGTGCTTCGTTCCGATAATCTTGATAGACTTCTTTGATAGAAGAGCCCGGGATAATGTCATGAAATTGATTCTTCAAGACGCTTTTCCAAAGCTTTTCGAATACTGCAGCAGGATAAGCCGTTCCTGCTGTCATAGACTGAAGACTGTACAAACATTCAAGTTCCCGCAAGCGTATTTCAAACCAGCGATTCATTTTCTTGATAAAGGCCTGCGAAGTATAGGTGCCGCGATGGTACTCCAAATACAGTTCCCCATCCCAGATTGGTAGATCGTTCGAATTTTGGTCGACAGTTTCATGTAACTCTTCAAAAAAGTCAGCAGCCCGACCCGTTTTAAGCATCGGTAATCCCGGAATTTCAGCCATCTTTCTGCGGTTTTCCAACATTTCTCGGGTGACACCACCGCCGCCATCTCCATGTCCATAGGAAATCAATAGATGTTGATTCAATGCTTTATTCTGATAGCTGCGATATACTCCTAAAACCGTCTCCGGGGTCAGCAACCCATTATACGTGTAAAACCAATTGGATTTTTCTGTCCAGCTGCCACCACCTGGAACGGGTGTCGTGATGAAATGCGTCAAAATTTCAGAGCCATCGATCCCCTTCCATAGAAAGGTGTCGTTTGGCATGCGATTGTATTGATTCCAACTTATTTTCGTCGTCATAAAGGTATTGATTCCACTTTTTTTCAGAATCTGCGGCAACGCCCATGAATACCCAAAAACATCCGGCAGCCAGAGATAGGTGCTTTCTCGCCCGAATTCCTCGCGAATAAACTTTTTTCCGTAGAGAATCTGGCGAATAAGGGATTCGCCACTAGGCAGATTACAATCTGCTTCGACCCACATGGCGCCATCAACTTCCCAGCGGCCTTCTGCGATTCGTTGTTTGATTTGCACATACAATTCAGGATAGTCCTCTTTGATATATTGGTAAATTTGCGGCTGAGTTTGAAGGAACACATATTCTGGGTATTCTTTCATCAATTTCAAGACTGTAGAAAAGCTGCGGGCCGCCTTTTCACGCGTGTGCTTCAACTGCCAAAGCCACGCAAGATCAATGTGGGTGTGTCCAATCGCTGTGACTTGAACCAAGTCACTTTTGGGAAGTGCTTGCAGCGCCTCTTTTAGAAAAAGATGTGCTTCCCGCAAACTATCATAAAACTGCGGTGATCCTTTTTCTCGCCAATCGATCCGTTGAAACGAACCATTCAACATCTTGAGCAGCCGAACCTTCCGGTCATGGTCCTCTGCTAATTGCTGGATCGTTTCTAAAATCATTTTAGAAAGATAAAAATAATTGTTGGCTTCTTCATCCAAATAACCGATAAATGCAGCTTTCAGTTCATGGGTCAGCTGCCGTTCTTCGCCACCGCCTTCTAGTCCAGACCATAGCTTCAGCGCAACGATCACTTCTTTTCCTAAATGTGCAGGTTCTAATAGAAATTCTTTGTGGTTGGCGTCGATTCCCTGAACAGGGACACCATCAATAAATAAAAGTGATTCAAAACCAGAGTTATTGCCGCCACCAGTTTTTCCAAAATCAAAAAACAATATATTCATCTTCGGGGGAATGGTGACTTTCGCTTGAAGCCATAAATAGCGATCCCTTCCTTGCCACGTTTCCCCTATGTGCATGACTTGTTCAGTCGAAAAGAGTGGCGGATATTTCTGACACTTTGTCTGATCCTCTGTGACAAACCATTGCTGGATCTGACGCTTGTTTCGATACCTCAATGCCTCGATTTCTTGAATGCGGCGCTTGATTTTTGCTTCTTGCATAAAATAATCCATTTTGTTCTGCTCCTTTGGCATTCACTTGGTTTTCCTACTGCTTATTCGCCCTTAAGTTAGTCTTGATTAAAGCGTTCAAATTGTTGCCGACGGATCTCCAATAAGCGTTGAGCACCGATACGATCCAATTGCTGCACATAGTTGGTCCAATCCTTTTCAAAATTCCATTCACCTGTAATGAACTTTACCCGCGATTGTTCCACATGGGTTGAGATATCTGTAACGATCGTTGACAATTCCGCTGCTTCTGCTTCGGTTGCCATAAATGTCGGCAGCATGTATTCCGGCATATATTCTTCTTTGACATCATCATAGACAGCCGGTTCTTTGCCAAACGCTCGATCTCTGATTTCTTGATCCAATTCCGCATAAGGGAAATAGCCTCCATACACATTATCGACCCACTGGAAAGCACCGAGTTGCGGCCCGTTTTGATAGTTTAAGATTTCGTCAATATAGACCATGTGCCCATCTTCGTCAACTTCATAGGTCACTCCTTCTTCTCCTAAATAAGCAAAAATCTGCCCTTCAGGACTATAGAAGTAATCCACCCACTCAAGAAGTAATCCTGGATCTGCTGCATCCTTCGTAATGATAAATGCTGAAGTACCAGAAACAGGCGGTTCCGTATAAAGTGTCTTGTCGTCGCCATAAGGTCCTTCAATGACATTGATCGGCGTATACGTTTCTGGTCCAAATGGGCCAATGAAATCAGGATCGACCCACTGGAAGAGACCAACTTTGTCTTGGGCAGCATCCGCTCGCCATTTGTCATCATCCACGCCGGCAAAGGATTGTTTTGCAACTAATCCTTCTGCATACAACTCTCTTAGGTACATCCAGACTTCCCGCATCCGTTCATGGTTGATGGTCAACTGTAATTGCCCCGCTTCATCCACAAACAGCATATTCCCCATCGCCTGTCTGCCGCCTGTCCCCAATCCATAGGAAGCCATCAAGACCTTTTCCAGTCCGCCGGCTAACCAGCCACTTGGCATATAATACCCTTCTCGTCCTTCCCCGCTCGCTACAAAAGCAGCTAGAACCTCTTTCAGTTCCTCTGTTGTACGAGGCACATCCAAGGACAATTCATCCAGCCAATTTTGATTGATATACAGTCGAACCGTTCGCCCGCCGCTCATTGGATCCAAAGACATATACGGCAGCGAGTACATATGACCATCCGGTGCTGTTAACGTCTTTTTGACAATCGGATTTTCATCTAAGATTTTTTGCAGATTCGGCGCATGTTCGGCAATCAGATCTTCTAATGGAATGAACAATCCTTGCTGTCCGTATTTCACGATCTCATCATTGCTCCAGCCGGTCTGATAAAAGGCATCAGGCAGCTTTCCTGATAGAATCAAATTCTTCTTTTCCCCAAACTCTTTTACTTCTTCCCACTGTACTTTGACTCCAGACTTCTTCTCGTACTCTTGCCACATCCACAGGTCTTCGCTTTTCGGCCTCACGTCTGTAAAATCATTCCTCATTAAATGAATCGACTTTACGTCATCTGCTACTTTTTCACTTGGACTAGATTGGCAAGCCGACAACAGCCAGACGAAGGACAACAAAAACAATAGCACTCCTTTTTTCATACAGTTCTCTCCTTTTTATACATTCGAACAACGGGCGACATCAAAAATAGACTCCTTTCATTTTGTTAAATTTATTGAAAAACAAGAAACCTATCCCATAAGCAGGCAATCCGATCCCTAAACAGATCCCTAAAAATGGATAGTAACAATAAAGAAGACTAACCAATCCAAGAAGTCCCATACTTATTAACAGCTGAACGGGACAAATGAACACAAACAGTAACGGCTGTAACCAACGATGGACTTTGTCTAATGAAAAATAAGCATGCACAGGGAAAAATGTGATCGCTAGCAATAAAATAATCAGGAGATTCGTCCGCATCGTAAACTCAAACAAGAAATTGGTGGGATAATCACTCGCTAATGTGTGATGAACCCCAATAACAAAACCAGTCAGAACAATAGCCGCAACATGAAACCAGCGATTTTTTTGTTTGTTGTGCCGATATTGATCTGAAAAAATTTCTTTGAGAGGAGCTTCATTTTTCTGCAGAATCCTTTTTCGAATGCAATCGTAGACAGTAATCGTTGCCGGTATCAGACTAAATAACACACCGCCCATAAGTGTGTAGCGCCACCAATACACATTCAAAAGCATCATATCGTACACTAATTCACAAAATGCAGCGATCGCTTTTAGCATCGAAACACCTCCTCATCCCTTGATGGATCCTACTAGGATGCCTTTTTCAAAGTATTTGGCTACCACAGGATAAAATAGGAGCACAGGCAGACTTGAAACGATCACTACGCTGTATTTGAGGGTCATTTTCAGCATAAGCAGTTCGGATTCCGCACTACCGGCAATGATTTGGTTCATATCTTGGCCAAACTGTCCCTGAACCAGTATTTCTCGCAGAATAATCTGCAGAGGATACTTGGCACGATCCTGTAAATAAATCAACGCGTCAAAGTAGGCATTCCAGCGACCGACACCATAGAACATTGCCATCACTGCGATGATCGGGGTAGCCAGAGGCAAGACGACTTTCCATAATAACCATAAATCGTTGGCACCATCGATATAAGCGCTTTCAATCAAATCATTAGGAATATTTTGACTGAAATACGTACGCATCAAAATCATATTATAAACACCCAACGCTCCAGGCAAGATCATGACCCAAAGTGTGTTAACGATCCCTAACTGCTGATTGACTAAATAAGTGGGGATCAACCCTCCGCTAAAAAACATCGTAATCGTAAAAAATAAAGTAAAGAAACGCTTGCCTCGTAAGCCGGAACGAGACAATGGGTAGGCAGCAATAGTCGTGACGATTAAGTTGATCACTGTCCCTAAACCCGTGTAGATCACTGCGTTGCGAAAACCCGTCCAGATATCACTGCTCTTGAGCACTTCCTTGTACCCTTCAACATTTAATCCACGGGGATACAAAAGCAACGGGACCTCATAGATCCTAGTGGGATCACTGAAGGAAGCATTGACCACAAAGATAAGCGGATATAAGATAATCAGGGCAATCAGACTGACCAGTAAGATATTGATAGTATTAAACAGTTTATCCCCTTTCGTTGCTGATACTTTCATTCGTTTTCCTCCTACCAAAGACTCGATTCACTTGTCTTTTGTGCTAGTTTATTCACAATAAATAAAACAATAAAATTAATCACGTTATTAAAAAGACCGACTGCAGCAGAGAAACTATACTCCCCATTTATGATCCCCATTTTATAGGTATATGTCGAAAGCACCTCAGAGGAAGCGAGATTCGCAGCGTTCTGTAAGAGAAAAGTCTTCTCAAAGCCCACGGATAAAATGCTTCCTGTCGCCAATATCGTGGAGATCACGATGGTCGGCATGATGGAAGGAATCGTGATATGACGAATACATTGCAAGCGAGAGGCACCATCCAAGTAAGCGGCTTCATATTGATCGGGAGAGATCCCGGACATCGCTGCCGTATAAATCAACGTTCCCCACCCCACACCTTGCCAGACACCCGACCACACATAGATATGCGGAAACCATTTAGGACTTCCGAGAAAATCGATCGATGGAAACCCAAATGTATTCAGCAACATATTAATCATGCCATCTTGACTTGAAAAAAAGAATTGAACCATCCCGATCACGACAACCACCGAAATAAAATTTGGGATGTATGAAATCGTCTGAGCGGTTGATTTGAACCATTTCCGATTCAATTCATTGAATAATAACGCCAAAATGATCGGTAATGGTACACTGACCAACAAACTGTAAAGACTCAAGCGCAAGGTATTAACAATGATCTCGAGAAAAAAATAGGAAGCAAAAAAACGCTCAAAGTGCTTCAATCCCACCCAAGGGCTACCTAAGATCCCAAATGCGGGAGAATAATCTTTGAATGCGATAATCACGCCATACATTGGCCAATAATTCCAGATCACGACAAAAATAATTGGAATGATCAGCATGACGTAGAGCCACTTGTGTTTCTTTAAATCTTTTTTTAGATCCTGGAAATTTCTTTTGTTTTTACCCAGATAGCCGCTTTTTGCAACTGTACCTTTTACAGGCATCTTGAGTCCCCTCCTCCATTTAACTAGGTTTGTCTTTTTGTGTCGTTTTGTTACCTTCGATGCTAAAAAAATACGTCCAATCAAATTGGAGCACTTTACCGATCCGCTTCGCTACTTCAACACTTGGTCGTCGCTTTCCTCGTTCAATCATATTGTAATATGTTCGCTCAATTTCGGATTCCTTAGCTACTTGATCCTGAGTGAGTCCATTTTTTTCACGTTGCCTAATGAGCCACTCCCGCATACAGTTCCCTCCTTCTTCGGAATGTAACGTTCCGACACACACTCATTATATGTTTCCTTATGACACTTGTCAACGACATTTAGTAACAAATAGACACTAACCGACTCTTTTTTTCTAAGTAACGGTGTGTTACTATCACGAGAGAGGCAGGTGTCATTATGTTTCCGCAAATCATAAAAAAATTACGTCTGGAAAAGAAGTTAACTCAGCAAGAAGTGGCAGACAAAATCGGGATCACACGTCCAGCTTATACTGCCTATGAATCAGGAAAAAGAGAGCCCGACTTTAGCATGCTGCAAGTGTTAGCCGATCTATTTGGTGTGTCGACCGACTATCTCTTAGGCCGTTCTGATAAGAGACACCTCTATCCTAAAGTAGAAAGTGACTTGATCAGTTCCCATGTCGATGAATCAATCTCAGAAGAAGGAATCAAAGAAATCCTCACGTTCATTGATTTTGTCAAAGAACGCGAGCAAAAAAAAAGACCATCTGAATGATGGTCTTTTTTGACTGTGCCTTCACTAATCCCATGAATGCAGTCTTGTAAATAAGCTTACGCTTTGTTTACGTTTACTGCTTGAGGTCCACGATCTGATTCTTCAACATCAAAAGTCACTGCTTGGCCTTCTTCTAAAGTCTTGAAGCCTTCACCTTGGATTGCTGAGAAATGTACAAATACGTCTGTACCGTCTTCACGTGAAATGAAGCCAAATCCTTTTTCAGCATTGAACCATTTAACTGTACCTTGTTCCATTATAAAAAACCTCCTCGTGCATAAGCACTTAATTATGTGTAACATTGCTCGTGTCCGATAGAGGTGTAACAAGCGTTTCAACATCTATTCAGCAAACAAAATTACACTAATATTTTACACTTGCTACTATTTTTTTGCAAGGTAGACGATCAGCCTTCCCAGAGTCCTTCTTCTCGCAAGCTGATATATGAATTATTACCGATAATCAAGTGGTCCAGCAAGTCGATACCCATCAATTCCCCACACTTCATCAATCGTTTGGTAAAGGTAATATCCGCCTGCGAAGGTTGTATATCTTATCAAGAGTAAATTACAAAAGAATCATTTAAATCAATACTTTCACTTTGAATACATGTATTTGAAGTGGAAGGTACTTATTTCAAAAATAGTAAAACCTGTATCTTAAATTACTTAATAGTAACATAAGATACAGGCTGATTTTTTATTCATTGTTATTTATACTAAAGCACCCGATAGCTCTGAAAACAATCACAAATTCAACTTTTCAAAGCCACAGCTTTAAGTTATTTTGTCCAGACAACCCCCATTGCCCAACCCATTTTATGGAATTGGCATCCAGGCAACAACTTTTCATATAAATCGTAATAATTTTGTTCAGATAGGTACTTATCTGAAGCTAAATGCTCAAGCCATGATTTAGATGTGTTGTGATTATAAATTCTAATCGCATTTTTTATTCCAAATTTGAAACAATGCGGTAAAAACTCTTGGATTGCCCCTAATTTATAAACATAGGTAGGCGGTGTCTCGACTTCAGATATATTATCAAGAATAACTATTCTTCCTTCCTCATTCAACAGTTCCTTCATTTGCTGTATTACGCTGGCTATATCATCCAAATGATGAAAGGTTGTTCGGCTTACAATAAAATCAAACTTCTCATTAAAATTAAGTTGTTCTGCATTCATATTCAGATAGACCGTATTTGTTAGTTGACGTTTAGATTTGGCAAGATCGAGCATTTGATTAGAAATATCAATCCCTACCACTTCATCATAATAACTTGCTAATTTCTCCACTAACAAACCCGAGCCACATCCGATATCTAATGCTCTGCCTTTCTTTGGAGACATATTAGACACAAAGAATGAATAATCATTCAAAAGCTCATTCACGAAATCGTAATCTTCTGCAACCTTATCAAACTGTGATTCTATTGTATTCAAAAAGATCCCCCATTCCTACTTTATCGACATTCTTTCATTACTTACCACTTTAGATGTTTTTTCGTTGGGGATAAAACTTCCCTTTAGACAATTTTATCCAAAGACAATACAACAGTGCAACTTTATTAAAGTCACTGTCCTTTATCGCAGCCTTTACTTTTTAGTAAAGACAGTGGCTTCTCTTATCAAGTTTCAAAACATATTATTTTGAAGAAAACGTCCAACTGAAGTGTCAAGTGCAAAATTACATATAGAGCTTTATTCTAAAAAGTAAACAGAAATGATATAATCAGTTACGTAAGGAGGTTTCAAGTATGTGCACTAGTATCGCAGTAGTAGATATTACTTTATCTCATTCATAATGAAAAAAATGGCAAGGAGAAGGTTATAATGAACCAGAAAAACCCAAAGGACACTCAAAATTTTATTACTTCTAAAAAGCATGTAAAAGAGATATTGAATCATACGAATATAAATAAACAAGATAATGTAATAGAAATTGGATCAGGAAAAGGTCATTTTACCAAAGAACTTGTCAAAATGAGTCGGTGGGTGGATTCTATAGAAATTGATGAGGACTTGTGTCAAGTCACCCAAAAAGTCGTGAAGCCTTTTCAGAATATAAAAGTTATCCATACGGATATTCTGAAATTTAACTTCCCCAAAAACAAAGACTATAAAATATTTGGTAATATCCCCTTTAACATCAGTACTGATATTGTCAAAAAAATTGCTTTTGAAAGCAATTCGAAATATAGTTACCTTATTGTGGAGAATGGTTTTGCAAAAAGATTACAAAATACGAAACGAGCTTTAGGTTTGCTATTGATGGTGGAATTGGACATAAGAGTTCTCAAAAAAGTGCCACGAGCATATTTTCACCCTAAACCGAATGTAGACTCTGTATTGATTGTTCTTGAACGACATCAATTTGACCTTCGATATTTTTAATAGCATCTCGTTCTCTTTGTTCGTTCATATCAAAAGCAGGAATAAAATTATCGAGCATTTGTA
>NZ_CP050817.1:0-51632 GCF_021496385.1 Enterococcus gallinarum
TGCACCTTTTAATTTCAGCCTGTATCGATCATGAACAGATCTGTTTGCACGCCGATCTTATTGGGATCTATCAAGCGTTTCAGTGCTGTCTGGACAAACGTGTATTCTTTTCCAAAAGCTTCTGAGATCGCAGCGAAATAAGCCCCCCGGCTTTCTTTTTTTAGCCGGATAACGGAGCGCATCAATCCATGTATCGAAGCTAGCATAATACCCCCATTACGACCAGCACGAACACGAAAATGAATTTTGTTCTCTTCTCTTAAATGCTTCAGTACTTTGTCCAGGGAACGTTTTGGGATCTTTAAACGTTCAGTTAACTCTTTTTTTGTAGAAATAATGTATGGTTGTTCTTCATAGGATTGCTCATTCAAATAGGACAGTAGATCTTCTGCCCATTCATGACTATGTGAATACTTGCGAACAGCTCTTTCTTTCTTGAATTTCCACCAACCCCGTTTTTTGTTGAATAGTTGCTCTTCAGAAAGATTGGCATCGACCCACTCTTGGCATAATAGGACAATTTTTTCTCTGTGCGCTGCTTGATATTTTCCGGAGTAAGCGGAACGAATGATTCTGGTTAATTCTCGATCAGATAAAGGGTTAGCCAAGCGGTCATTGAATTCTAACATCGTCAATTCACATGCTTCTACTTCGTATCCTGACGAAAAGTATGCCAAAGACAAGGTGAATATGACATTATTTCGACCATATACGCCCTTTTCACCTTGTATTTTTTGACTTTTTAGCAACAGCTGGAACCAGGGTTCATCGACTTGACGAAATTCTTGAGTAGATGGTAATACAAAAACGTTCTTGATCTCCGCTTTTTTGTCCGCATCTTCTCTCATTGACCAGTCGATCCATTCTTCGAAACTATAACGATACTGTGGTTCAAAGAATAAAACATTCTCTTCAGAAGGCATACGTGTGATCCCAAAATGATTGGCATTTACATCAACTGGAAACCGATAATCATTTGAAAATTTGTTTCTTAGATTTTTTGAGATCATTTTGGCCACATTGATCACTTTAAAATTTGATTTCTTTGTCACGTATGCAGGCTTGTCTAGTACATAGAAAGCTTGAAATCCATGCGGTGTACGTAGAATCATTGTCGGCATAAAGCCGATCTCGTGACTGGCCAAGATAATTTCTCCGTAGTCAAAGTTTGGATCCAATGTGTCAAAATCAACAAAGAAAGTATTGATTTGACGCAAATTGTCCTCAGAATGACCTTTTGTAAACATTCTGGCTTCATCAGCATACGTTCCATAGCGAAATACATTTGGTGTCCAATGAGTGAATCGATTATTGTTTTCGATCACCCCTTCTTCTGAAGTGATCACTAGTCCAATCCCCTCGATCATGTGTTCCTTTGAACGGTACGCAAAAATAGCCCCCTTCCCCGACTGATCACTAAAAGAGACCGGTTTTAGGTGGCTGTTTTTATATTTGAATTTACGGATACCATTTTGTAATACCGTCGAATATACGACATCCAAAGAAGCTGCCATGACTGTTATTCCTTCCTAAACAAAAAGAGAACACAAATAATCTTTCGATTTGTGTTCCCTCAATGGCTTAGAACATCAGCATCTCGTTAAATCGCATGACAAAATAAGCATATATATATTGAGTTGCCCGTCAAAAAATGGTAAAATAAACCTATAAGTTCGGATTACCAGTCCGAATAGATTTAATTAAATCACATAAGTGGTAACCAGCCACTTACATAATTCTGAGACGAGCGAGAACACATAGTTGTGTATGTGATTCAGATGAAAGAGTGAGGCCGAATTCACTTTTTTATCCGTCTCTTTTTTTTGATTTATTTTCATATTAAGAATATATGAAAACGCCATTTAATTCAAGCGCTATTTTCTCAAAAATCCATTACATACTACCTTAAATATAGTTTTCCTATTATTATTTACTACTCTAATTAAAGATTAACAACTACATTTGTAGAGATAATTATTATAATATGTACTACTTAAATCATTAATTATCTACTACGATTTTGTCTCATATTTTATATTATATACTACCTTAAAAATTAATTATCTACTACCTTATAACAATACCATTGATAGGTAGTAATTAATATATTGTTCTTTAGGTAGTAGGTAATAAAATTAAAATACCCTTATCTAACTTATATTATCCTGAAATCATGACTACATACTGCCTTAATAGAATTGGTTACTACCTTTTTTAAAAAATTTCTAAAATTACTTACTACCTTTAATGAGAGTATTATTTACTACCTTATTCCTTTGTTATATACTACTTTTATTTTAAATAGATACTACCTAAAAAGTATATTATATACTACCTTATTCCATTTTAAAAATTATTACTTACTACCATATTTAGAAGTTATCTACTACCGTTTTATGCTTTTAATTACTACCCAACTAATTGAATTTCAATTGCAACAATTCGCTTTTATTTAAGTACTACCTTAATGAACTAATTTTACTCGATCATAAGCTTTATGAACTAACCAAGTAAAACTGACATCCCTTCCAAATTAAGTTTTCCCTCTTAAGATATATTTAATACAACTAGCGTCTTAATAACGTGTAGTGACTAATAGAGTAGTCTTGTTTTATTATTTATTACAGTAGTATATAAATATTGTTTTTAAAGTAGTAACTATTTTATAATATCAAAAACATTTATACATAGAATTTATTTTGGGTAGTATGTAATTTAATTTACATAGCATTATTTATAGTAGTATGTTACTATTATTATAAAGGTAGTAGATAATAAAAGGAGTGAGTTAGCTTGTCAAAGAAATTTGTGATAGGAAATTTCAAAGGTGGAGTAGGGAAGAGTACGTGTGCACAGATGTTAGGTTTCGAAGCAGCTGTTGCAAAAAATCAAAAAACTCTGATCGTCGATCTGGATATGCAAGGGAATACCTCTGACGTAATGAGCTTAACCCATATGAACTTTTCTTTAGAAGAGGGTGGTGGAGGCGGTAAGCCTCTTGATTATGAAAATACAATAACCGATGTATTGATTGGAAAAGAACCTATTGATTTAAATCTTGAAACCTATGGGGAAGTTGACTGGAATAAGGTAGTAGATAAAGATACTCGTGTAAATCCAAAAGATGCTATATATAAGGTAGTAGATAATTTATATATATTACCCGCAGATATGAGCTTTGAACTTTATGATGATTGGATCAAAGACCAATTCTCGGATTCTGCCGATAAACTTATCTATATGCAGAAACGTTTAGGACCGCTGCTTGAAGAATTTGACATTGTATATCTAGACGTTCCACCTTCCATTTCAATTTATAGCAAATCTGCAATGTATCTAGCAGATTATGCGATCGTTGTTCTTCAAACACAGGTTAAGTCTATGCGAAATGCCATGCAATACTTAGAATATATGGATTTCTTTGTTGAAGGATTTGATACTTCATTGAAGGTTGCTGGTGTGATTCCATTTATGTTAGAGAGTGGGGATGCAGTCGATCAGGAAATGTATGCCCAAGCACAACAAATTTATGGTGATCATTTGCTCAAAAATGTTGTACTAAAAAATGCACGTTTAAAGCGATATGATGGATCTGGAATAACAATGGAGTTAACTAAGGCTGGGAAATTAAAGCAATGGGATAGGCGTTGCCACCATCTATTTATTAATATCTACGAAGAGCTGCTTGAACATGAAGCTTGGTATGAGTAGGAGGTTCTTTAAATGGCTGATATAAAAGATTTAGGTATTTTTAGAAGCAACAAAGGATTAGATAAAATTAGGGCAGGGAACTCAGCTAGAAAAAGTAGCAAGAAACCTCAAACCACGTCTCCATCTAATGATATAGGTACCACAAAGTCACAGGAAGATACAATTAATAATAAAGAAGTGATCCACGAATCTCCGACTCCTTCTTCTGAAGATATTGGACAAACGGTCATTCAAACTAAGAAAAAAAACAGTCTATCTAAGAAAGTAAAAGGGGTAGGGGCTCCTATAAGGAAATTTGATCGATCTTTCTCTGCTCAAATGCCTTTGAAACTTTCGCCTATTTTAAACGCTACTTCAAGAGTGATGGTTGAAAAATATGAAACAAATCTTACTAGAGACGAGATACTACGAAAAGCACTCGATGAATACATCAAACAGCACTTGACACAAGAAGATAAACAAGACCTTTTTAATAATGTTATGAGGGAAGTAGAAATGTTTAGAGAGAAGAAACCCACTATCCCAGAAACAGATGTAGATGGAAATATAATTCGTACAGTCAGTGAAATAGAAGAAGAAACTCAAATGATTTTACGAACTAATTGGGGAATGAATTATAAACATTAAAAATCTACTACCATAATTAGCCATTATGGTAGTAGATTTTTAGTTTATTATAGATACCATAAAAGTAGTACGTAATAAAATTTCATATAAAAGTATTCATTCTGATAAATTTTCAGGAATTATGGGAAAGATGACGAAGGAATTAAGGTAGTATATAACCTTTATCTACTACCTTAATCATTGAACTTTCTTCACTATTTGTTACCATTTACATTCACCTTCTCTTTATTATGTAATCATAGTTACAATCTAATTTATCCAAGTCTAACTAAAAGATATATCAAACAGTAAAATGATTAATATTACTGTGCCGGGCAAAAAATTAATAGTTATTGAGCGATATCTATTTTTTTATCAACTCATATAAAATCGCTTCAGATTTACTATAAATTTAAATAATCTTTCCTAATTTACAATTCAGAAATAAGAAACTAATATGATCATCTGGATAGGTGATTATATTAGCTTTTTAAAATAATAGATAAACATCTGGTGAGGAAGAGGACTACTTATCAGTTTGATGAAAAGCTATTAGTTAACATAAATATTTTAAAGACATTATAAAGCTTGATAATTATCTGTTAAACGCCTTTAACTTTGTATAATGTATCTTATGTAAACTAAAATAAAAAGCAAACTAAAAATCCAGTTTTAACTAAATCCTTAGTTTGCTTCTATTTTTTTGTATCAATCTTCGTTGAATTATTTTTTAATACATCTGTCGTTGCCTCTTTTAGCTCATCAAATTCACCCTGATAAGTGGCAATTCTAACTACAAATTCTACGACTTCCTGATTTTCCATTTTTAGTGAGTAGCCGTTTAGCTTGAGAAAAATATATGCCGCTAGAAATGCAGTACGTTTGTTTGCATTATGGAATGGATGTTTTTTGATCAGATTTATTAAGAGAACTGCTGCTTTGCTGAACACATCAGGATAGAGATCTTTTCCAAAAATATGCTGTTTCGGTTGATTTACAGCCATACTCAAAGCATTTTTATCAATAACGCCAATTGTTTCCTTTGGTGAATATCTTTTTATTTGAATAACATTCAATTTTACAATGTCTCTTTCGCTCAAATAAATCATCGATCAACTAATTCCTTGAACGCCGCATCATATTCAGATAGAGCTTGATTCACATACATATCAATTTCGAGATCTAAATTGCTTTCTTCTTTCACGATTGCATCCATCATTTTGTCTTCATCAATAAAAATAGTATCTCCAGGTTTCAATCCTTTTTGTAATAAACTCTCTTTTGATAAAGTGACAACTATTGAGTTACCTACTTCTCTAATTTTTCGTTTTTTTATATTCATAAAATCAACTCCTATAATTAAGTATATACCGTATATCCATATTATTCAATATCTCTTATATTTAATTTAATTATGATTTTTTACAATGCATATGCATTGTAAAAATAGTATTAGTTTTGAACAATTATTCTTTCACGAACATACTCTTCATTATTTTGGAGGATTATTCAGCAATTTTATTCCCAAATAAGGTTCTGTTGCAAAGTTTTAAATCTACTATCAAATAAGGTAGAATAATAGAAAAAGATAGCAGGAGGAATTTTTATGATTTAACATAAATAACATTATACAAATCTAAAATTAATCTTTAAAAACATGATAATATATTTTTATAATTGATTGTTCATCAAAGTAATCATCTTTTTTAAAGTCATTATCTCCATTGATAGTGACTTCTTTTACATCACCTTCACTTGATAAAATTCCAAATTTTAAATCTGCTACTTTTTCAGTATTTATATTTTTAAATCCCATATCTGTCAACTTTTCTTTTACGATTTTATAATTCTCACCTTTAAAATCACTTTGTTCTACAGTAATTTTAACTCCCATTGGGTTGGACTCAAAATATGCTCCTACACTTAGCGCTAACATACTGATACCTATAAAAATGGCAAGACCTAAAAGAATTTTAGTATTAAGTTTTCTTTCTTCTTGTTTATCCTTAAATTCCCATTCCGCTTTAGAGGACTCTTTTTTTTGTAATTCTTTTACACGCTCTAATTCTACTTCTCGTAGTGCTCCAATTATAGAATGTGATGTTAGGATGATTTCATGGACACGATTTGGTAGAATCTAACTACTAAGAAAAGGACGTGTCCACGATGGCAAAAGCCAATAAAAAATTTGATGAAGACTTTAAGAAGACGATCTTAGATTTAAACCAGTCTGGCCAATCGGTCGAGGAACTGGCAGAGCAATATGGTATCGCTACACAAACGATTTATCGTTGGAAGAAGCTTCATACAAAGAATGAAGCAACCGGCATGACTGAGGCAGAAATCCTAGCAATGAAAAAGGAAATGGCCCGCATGCAGGAGGAAAACACCATCCTAAAAAAGGCTTTAACCATATTCGCTCAAAAGTAAAAATGAGTGATGTCTTCGAATTTATTCAATCAAATGTTCATGATCATGACGTAAAACAAATGTGTACCGTTTTGGAAGCACCGAAATCCAGCTACTATGACTGGAAGAAAAAGAAGCCTTCCAAGCGCCAATCAGAAAACAAACGCTTAAACCGCTTGATTTCAGGAATCTACTTTGAAAACAAGGGGATCTATGGTGCGCCCAAAATTCATAAGATTCTTGTTGGCCGTGGCGAGAGCTTGTCCCTAAAGAAAGTACAAATACTGATGAGAAAATTAGGCTTGCGTTCAGTCACCCTCAAGAAGTACAAGCCTGGCAAACAAGTGAAAGTTAAAAGTGAAGGACGTAAAAACTTGTTAAACCAAGATTTTACCACTACGTCGATCAATCAAAAATGGGTGACAGATATTACCTATATTCATACCCTAAAAGATGGCTGGACCTACCTCTCCACTATCCAAGACCTCCACACAAAGAAAGTCATCGGTTGGAAGTTTGGCAAGCAGATGACGAAAGAATTGGTTATCGAAACCCTTGACCATGCGCTCTTACACCAAACACCCTCCGAGAACTTAATCATCCACTCAGATTTGGGTTCTCAGTACACTAGCGAAGCCTATGAGGCAAAGCTGAATGAATTGAACATTCGGCACTCCTTCAGTCGTAAGGGCTGTCCCTACGATAATGCCGGCATCGAATCGTTTCACGCCTCACTCAAAAAAGAAGAAGTCTATCCATCAAAAGCGTATGAAAACTTTGAAGCTGCTCATTTAGCGTTATTTCAATACATTGAAGGATTTTACAATCGCAAGCGAATCCATAGTAGTATCAACTATTTAACACCAAATCAGATGGAGGAGTTGGCATTGCAAGCTTAGTTCCTAGCTACCACCTACATTTTTTTTGCGAGATTTCCACAGGGCTTCAACTTCATCGCTTCGATCAGCGGTCAAACGGTTTTGGTTTGACCGCTGGTCGAAACGATGAGATACTCACCCGCTGGAATCTCGAAAAAATTCTCACAAATCGTGTCCGAGGTATTGACTCAAATCCAGGCTTGTATACATCGCTTTTTTCGCTAATATAAGCCATTAAATCTTCTTTCCATTCTGACAAATGAACACGTTGACGTTCGCTTCTTTTTTTCTTGAATTTAAACCACCCTTGACGGACAAATAAATCTTTACTGGTTAAATCACTTGATACCCAAGCTTTGCAAAGAATGGTAATGTATTCCCTATTAGCCCCTTGATAGTTTTCTGAATAGGCACTTCTAACAATTTTGATTACTTCTTTTTCTTCTAAGGGTTGATCTAATCGATTATTAAACTCAAACATATTATATTCGCACGTTTCGATTGAATAGCCTGAACTAAAGTAGGCTAAAGAGAGGGTAAACATAACGCTATTGCGCCCTACTAAACCCTTTTCTCCTGAAAATTTCGTTTCGTGCAATAAGAGATTAAACCAGGGTTCATCTACTTGTTTTTTGCCTTCTGTACCGCTTAAAACCGTTAGACTTGAACGAGTAAAGCCCTTATTATCTGTTTGTTTGAAAGACCAATCTTGCCATTCTTTGAAAGAATAACGGTAATTGGGATCAAAAAATTCTACATTGTCCGTTCTTGGTATACGAGCAATCCCAAAATGATTGCACGTTAGATCAACTGGCAAAGACTTTCCAAAATATTCTCGGATATTTTGCGAGATTATTTTGGCTGCTTTGACAGATTTAAATTCTGATTTTGAAGTCACATAGACTGGCGTTTCTAAAACAAAATATGCTTGATAACCTTTATCAGATTTGATAATTAACGTAGGCATAAAACCTAAATCAATAGCTGTTGTTAAAATATCGCTTGCTGAAATAGTTTCTTTTTCCGTGTGAATATCAAAATCAATAAAGAAGGTATTGATTTGTCTTAAATTGTTTTCAGAATGTCCTTTAGTGTATGAACGGTTTTCGTCTGCATACGTACCATAACGATAAACGTTTGGTGTCCAATGTGTAAATGTATCTTGATTTTCGTGAATCGCTTCTTCGGAAGTCAGAACAACGCCACGTCCGCCAATCATGCTTGATTTTGAGCGATACGCAAAAATAGCCCCTTTGCTTTTACCTGGCTTGGTAATGATTGAGCGAATTTTACTATTTTTAAATTTGTACTTTAACAAGCCGTCATGAAGCACAGTTTCTACAACAAAAGGGATATTCATTCAGCTGTTCTCCTTTCTTACGAAAATTAATTAGTTAGAAGCTACGATCAAAGTTGAATCACAACAAAAAAGGCAATCAACTAAGTTTTTCTTAATTGATTGCCTGGTATCTTCTTAAAGACTTGAAATCCCCTCAAAAACCCGATATAATGGGTTTACAGATATTTAAGTATCTGATTAATAAAGTAATTAAATACTTTACCAAATTTTGGGTCTCGACTTCTTTAATTGATTGGTGGTAATCAATTAAGGCTCGCAACTTATTTTCTTGGCGGAAAATAAGTTGGTCGTGGCTCTTTTTTTGTATTCTTTATTCAGTTCGTTGTTTCGTTATATCTAGTATATCGCTTTTTAAAAAAATAAGCAATGATTTCGTGCATTTTTTACACGAAATCATTGCTTTTTTCTTCTTCCATTTCTAAATCCAATGTTACTTGTTCTGATTCTGGTTCTGTTGGCTCATTTGGGATTAAATCCACTACTAGCGTTGAGTTAGTTAACTTTGCAATTTGTTCTAGTGTTTTTATGGTTGGATCTGATTTTCCTGATTCTATTCGTGAATAATTTGATCTACTCATTTCTAATTCTTGGGAGAATTTTTCTTTTGATTTGGTACCTCTCATCTTTTTTAAGCTTTCTCTAAATGCTAGTTCCAAGTTTCTCCCCCCTGTTTATGTAAATATTTTGCACGTTATCCATTTAATTATATCGTTACACCTTGTAAATCACAAGTGATTAATCACAAATCACTTGTGATTAGTGATTTTAGCTTTTGTTGTCCGACGAAAAGGGCTCAATTAAGCGAGTTTGCTGTAACGTAACACCTTTTTAGAGGCAGGGGTCAAGCGCCCTTGCGCTTGTGGGGTTTTGGGGCTAGCCCCAAAGGTCTTAGAAGTCATTTGAAAAATGACCTTCTTTCTTAACTTGATTTATTGAGTTTAAATTTTTAATATCAAATTGGTCTTTTTCTGTTAATTCATATCCAGAGTGAAAAAGTAGTTGTGCTTCTTTTGAAATGCATGGTATTTTTCGATTTTTGTAATTTGTAGTTGTGAACCAATCTTTTTCGAATAGATAAAAACCGCCTTTTGGATCGGCTTGAGTTGCTGTGCCATCTTTTTTTAAATCTAAGGGATGTATATCTAAATATCCGTATTCTTCGTGTTTTAATTCCATTCTGGAAGGCATCCAATCTACAACTGTGATGTATCCAATCTCTTTTAATTTTTTAACTAATTTGTCTGTATGTTGTGAATCAAAATCGATATCTGAACTGCTCCCCGTCAAGTAGACAGGGTAAATAATGAAAACCAGCCTAAGCGGCTTGAGACCTGTATTCGACAGGGCTCAAGCCGTTCAGTCGTTTCTGGAGACGATCGTGGTTGTAGAACGATATGTAGTTCTCGATGGCCGCTGTGAGTTCGCTATAGGCCTGGAACTCACGCAAGTAGTACATCTCCACTTTCAAGGTGCCCCAAAAACTCTCGATCGGGGCGTTGTCGATGCAACGTCCGACCCGGGACATGCTGCGGGTCATTCCCGCGTCTTCTACCATTCGTTTGAACCCTCTCGAGGTATATTGGAACCCTCGGTCGCTATGGATCATCGGACGTGCTCCTGTACGGAGCCCCGCGATGGCCGGCATCATCGTCTGGAAGACGAGAGCGTTGTTGTTGGACTTCCCGATGCGATAGGCGACGATCGAGCCGTCATACAGGTCGATGATCGCGCTCAGGTATGCCTTCTTCCCGGCACCATATTTGAACTCGGTGACGTCGGTGCACCATTTCTCGTCCGGTCGGGACGCGCTGAACTCTCGGTTCATCAGGTTCTCGGCCACGTGCTGCGGCGTTGACTTCTTATGCTTCTTCCGCTTCCGGCGGATGACCGATTGGATCCCATGGATATGCATCAAGCGATAGACTCGCTTTTCATTGAACGGGGACAGGCCTTGTTGCCGGCGCAGCCGGTTGATCGTCATCGTGATCCGACGGTACCCGTATGTGCCGTTCGCCTGGTCATAGAGTAGACGGATGTCCTCCAGAAGCTTCTCGTTCTCTTCTTGACGCACCGGTATGGTGCGATTCAACCATTTGTAATAGGCCGCCCGTGAGATGCCGGCGACTCGACAGAGGAGCACGATCGAAAGGGCCTCCTCTTCGTTCAATTCTTTGATGGCGATATATCGTTGCTGTAGCCGTACCTGGCTGATCATGACCTCCTCTCGATCTCCTCTAACTTTTTTAGAAACAAGATGTCCGCACGAAGAAGTTCGTTCTCAAGATCCATTTGCTGGATCCGGCGTTTCAGCTTCTCTTCTTCGCTTAGTTCGTCCTCTGGCTTCGTACGACCACGGCGGTCCACGAGCGCTTCTGCCCCGTTCGTGTCATACTTTTTGATCCAACCATAGACCTGGGCATAGGACACCTGAAATTGTTCCGCGGTCTGCTGGTAGTTGCGTCCATTCTCCAAACAATATTTCACGATCTCAAGGCGCTCTTCGAATGTAGTTTTTCTTCCTTTTGTCATAGCTCGATCCATCCCTTTTCTCGAATCTGTTAACTCGCTATGACTAGTATACTTCTTAATCCATTTACGAAGAACAGACCAATCACTGATCTGATACTTGGAGAGTACCTCCATTCTAGTGAACCCATCGAGATAGTCGCGGACGGCCGCGATTTTCAGTTCCTTGGTGTACAGTTTCCATGCCTTCGATTCCTTCAACGCATCGATCCCACCGGTATCGAATTTCACTTTCCACACCTGGAGGGTGTGCCTAGAGACGCCATGAGCCTCCATGATTTCTTTCCAAGTATATGTTTCTTCTTCCATCATGCGCAGCGCACTCAATTTTTGTTCGATCGTATGCCGACTTCTCGCCATAAAAAAACACTCCCCAATCAGATAAACAGATTTGTTATTTCGTCTGTCTACCTATTGGGGAGCATATCAATCTATGTCTCTGTGTTCTCTCTGTTGCTTTCCAGTGAGTACATCTACTCCCCATCCACCGTCTAACCAATAAGTTATTTGGAGGTCTTTAAGTAAATCTAAAATATAAAATAGATGTTTTTCTGTGACATTATTTTTTCCCAATTTATTTTCTCCTTTTCAAATTTATTGTCTAGTAATTTGAGTTTTTTTAAACAAATTTAGACGAGTTTCTTTCTTATCTTGATATAAGGGTAACTATTTATAAGGGTAACTATTTTCGGCAGAAAATCGGGACTCTTATAGGGCTTGAACCCTTGTGGTTATTGGATTAAAACAAAAAAAGATTACTTTCCCGTACCTAGTGTTTTACAATGTTAAGTGACTAAGCAAAACATTATCACATCCTGCTGAAATTGCTTTCCTTTAAAATGATTCATCGTCATTCCTCCTGCTATCTTTTTCTATTATTCTACCTTATTTGATAGTAGATTTAAAACTTTGCAACAGAACCAACGATTCTAAGCACATGTTTAATTTTAAAGTGGGCAATTATCTTTAAAATGTCCTACAATGATTCAATAAAAGCATGGCTGCTAGTGAAACTTGCGACCATGCTTTTATAAATACTTAATTAGATTCTCTTTTTAAAAATGAATGCTGATCCTAATACCATTAATGACCCTAGGACAGACAATGCAATATTTTCTGTTTCTCCTGTTTTTGGTAAAACTTTCATTTTTCCGTCTGAACCTTTAACCGTTACTGTTCCGTCTTTCTGAACGTTTGCGCCAATTTCTTTAGCTTCAACTTTCTTTGTTGTTCCGTCTGCTAATTGAATGATTGGTTTACTATCTTCAACTGCAACAATCACAACGCCTGTATCTGTATTAACTGGGTTTTCGATTGGGTTTGTGTCTACTGGTTTACTTGGTTCTGTTGGCTTGCTTGGTTCCGTTGGTTCCGTTGGCTCTGTTGGTTCCGTTGGTTCCGTTGGTTCCGTTGGCTCTGTTGGTTCCGTTGGCTCTGTTGGTTCCGTTGGTTCCGTTGGTTCCGTTGGTTCCGTTGGTTCCGTTGGCTCTGTTGGTTCCGTTGGCTCTGTTGGTTCCGTTGGCTCTGTTGGCTCTGTTGGTTCCGTTGGATCGGTTGGATCGACTGGATCAACTGGATCAACTGGATCAACTGGATCAACTGGATCAACTGGATCAACTGGATCAACTGGATCAACTGGATCAACTGGATCAACTGGATCAACTGGATCAACTGGATCAACTGGATCAACTGGATCAACTGGATCAACTGGAGTAGTTGGATCGGTTGGTTCTACTGGAACGACTGGATCATCATCGGCTAAGATATTAATATCACTGCTACTTGCGGTTTCGTCTGCAAAACTGACAATCGGTGCTGATACTAATAAAGCAGTGCTGAATAGTGTTAAGAGGGCAAATTTTTTCATTTTCTTCTCTCCTTAAAAATTAATATTTGTGTACATAAATAGTATATCATAAATATGCTTTATCTGACATTTTTATTCATCTTTTTTTTAAAAGCTTCTAGCGATTCTTTCGTTAAGAATAATGTTTTACCTGTATAAATGTGATCGATTCCCTCTAGTCTATGAGGAAACCGTTTATAAATGTGGGCAAAGTATTCATCATTCTTTCCTAACAACTGGCTTGCTTCTTTTGCTGTAATCAATTGCGATAAATCATTATTGGGATTATCAGAGAAAATAATTGTTCCACCAATTTTTCGATAATTAAAATTTTTAAGTATTTCATGTTTGTTGTTACGGTAAGCTTGGGATAGGTAATTTCTATTCTTACCTATCCTTTCACTCATTTCTTTTGCTGTGTAAATTTGATTTAAATTAATTTTTCCCATTGTTTAAGCACTCTCTTTTTAGCGTATTTCAGTTAAAAGAGAAGTCTGTAAGTTTTGGTTGAGTTGTCACAAGAAAGCCGTTTTTAGTTGGTTCAACCTCAAAAGTGATTTTTTGCATTTTACTACGATTGTCTACTGAAACATTTAGAAGGTATTCAACGCTATACCCTTTTTTTGTTTGTTCACTACCATAGTAATTGACACTCTTAAGCGTTTTCCCTAACGCTTTCCAATCGGATATATCTACCTTTTCGGATACATATGTTCTTAAACTTGACTGATAATTTTCTTGATTTTTTTCCTGTGAAAAATAGTAAGTCAAAAAGTATCTTCCAAAAGTATCTATTTTCGATTGAGAAATATCCGTTTCTTTGACACGTTCAATTTGTTCTTCCAATAATTCGCTCTCTTTTTTGACTGATTGAAGTTGTACTTGTTGAATAACACTTATTCCTATCAATAATACAATAAAAAGAGTCAAAATAGATATGAACAAATGAATTCTGGGAACATTTTTCTTGGTTATGGATTCTGATAGTGATTCTTTTCTACTATTCGTTTGTTTTGCTTGGTTCTTTTTCGATATTTCCTTAATAACACTAGGTTCATTTACTGTTTCAGTTGGAATTTCTGTCTGCGGTATTTCTTGGCGTTCATTACTCGTTTTTAACTCCTGACGATTTAATTCTTGCGTATTAAGCGTTGTTGGTTCTGTTGGTTCATTCAAGTAAACTAAAACGTGTTGATCTGTTACTCGATTTAATAACAAGTTAATTACGTCCGTTTCTTTGGTATTTTTTGTATTCAGCGTAACAGACATAATTTTTGTTTGATCTTCTACTCTAAAAATACCTACACGAAATTTAACTGGAATTCCTCGACTTGTCTTTTGTTGTAAATAGTGTGTGACTTCGGATAATTCGCTTTTACTTAATTTTCGATTCAAAAATTGTTTTTCTTCTTCGGGAAGAATAATTCGTATTTCAAAATAATAAGACAATCGTTATCCCCCTCTCTTATTTTCTAAACATAGCCATCATTGCTAAGTTTCCAAGTCCGCCACCTTTTGACACTTTGGTTGAATACCACATATTTTGTAGGGCTGACGGTGTTTTGATAATCAACAAGCCACAACCAACCATTAACATAAAGTTTGGTAACGTGTATTTTTCAGCAATCATGAGTGTAATCATGAGTAAGTACAAAATAAGCTTAATAAGCATTGTGAGTGCTTCGGATAACAGTTCTTTGATCCATATTTGAAAGTAATTTTGTTCGTCTGTTAAAAGCGATAAGGCAACTAATGGTGTTAACATAGTCAGTACCAAGAAATCGGCATAAAAGACACAGATCGCTACAAAATACTTGGCAATGGAAAAGGCAAAGAAGATCACAAAAACAAAGAGAACAACGGCACTAACGCCACCATTAAAGAAATTGGAAACTAAGAAATTACGCAAACGTTCGCCGATCGTTTCCACGTTCAAATCATTAGCGACTTGTTGAATCACATATTCCCCGATTGGTGCAACAATCTTTTTGATAAAAAAGTTCATTGCCCAGGGCAACGTTGCTAAGGCAATAGACGAGTAAAACAGCTTTTGAACAATATTAGCGGTCAATGCGTCACCACTCCCATTAGAAGCTTGTATTTGCGCTTCAATGACCTTATACAACACAATACAAATCGCAAAGGTTGTCGTTGCAAAGACAAACACATTGGTAATGGTACTAATCAATTCGATATTGGGAATATCAAAAGTCGTCTTATTGGCAATTTTCATACTGGCTTCTAACAAGTCACTGCCCCAATTCCCTAACAAGGTATCAATAGGGTGCAATACACTATCCACACTCTCTTTTACGCCCTCAAAGACATTAGAGATAGCCTCACCAGTAGAACTTAAAATATCCGATCCTGTATCTTTTATTTGGTCTATTACGTCCATATTACATTACACCACCAATCGTTCCACTAACTTGCCACTTTCCTATTTTTTCGTTGTATTGCATAACTACAAATACTCCACCAATGTTTTCAATATTCTTCTCTTGTTTGCTAGTTACTAGCCCTATAACCTCATATCTCAAATCATTATCCCAATCAATTTGTGAAAACATTGATCCTACTTTTTCATCATGTTGTCCTTTGTTCCGCCAATCTGCCCACTCATAGGGAAAATCATTACGCAAAACAATTTTCGTATTCTTTTCTGTTTTTTGGGTATCTAAGAACCAGGTACGCAACAATTGGCTTTTATCGTCATTTTGCTTAGAAATCGTTAGCCCTTTGGTACCGTCAACGATCACTGGATTGAAATTGAAACTTGCTTGTAGCCCTGTATAAAAATCATCTGATACCTTATCGCCAAATTTGGCTTTTAAGTTATCAATCAGTTTTGTTTGTAATTCAATCGGGCTTGTACCGCCTGATCCTTCTTTCAATAATTCTTTGTTGATTTCTAAAATCACGTCACCATTAGAGAAAGACTTGTACCAACTCTCAAAAGCTTCTGTCGCTTCGTCTGCTCGCTCTTTCGCACTTAATTTGAGTAAATGGTCGCTTGAACCTTGAACGGCTTGTGAGCTGTTTTCTGTGGCTTCTCCGCTTGTTTCTGACTGGTTGCTTTCTTTGCTTGCGGTGGTGGCTGTTGGTGTCACTGGTGGTTGATTCTTATTGTTAAAATAAGAAATGCCCACAAAAGCAAGAATACCGACAACTAAAACGACCTTCTGCTCTATCCCAAGGAAAGAAACGGTTAGTGGGTGCACCTGTTCGAAAGTTTGATCGCGTCTATGCAGTAAAAACACCCATCAAGCTTTCGCCATTGCTAAATGCTACGTCACGTATTCTGGTAGAAAAATATGCCACCAATTTTTCTCGTGATGAACTGTTACGTGAAGCACTTAATGAATACATCAAACAAAATCTCTCTCAAGAAGACAAAGTAGACTTATTTAATAGCGTACAATTTGAATTGAACTTATTCAGAAACGCGAAGAAAGAAAATCAAACAGTCCCTGATGTAGATGATAGGGGACAAACAATTCGGACAGTAGAGGAAATAGAAAAAGAAACCGAAGAAGAATTAATCCAAGGGTGGGGGATTCGAAAAAATGAGGTGGCAAAAAAAGACACTACCTCGAGCTAATTTAGATACTGCCTTAAATATGATGTCACTAGTTGCCAGCTATTATTGTAACAGAAACGACTGTTAAGCGAATTCAATGCGGTAGGGTGGGGGACACACCACCGCATTCAATACAAACAAACGGCCATTCTATTTAAAATAGAATGGCCGTTTGTTTGTATTTATTTTTTGGTTTAAAAAAAGAGCGTATGACAAACTTTTGTCAAACGCTCTTTCTTTACAGTTTAGTTGTTTGGCTCACGTTCTTCTACTTTAAACTCGCTTAAAGGCTCATCTAGTAGGGGTTCGTAATGCATAGTTTCTAATAAGTACAATGTGTCATAAATAATTTGGTGTTCTTGTTCTTTGGTTTGTGGTTTTGCAGTGGCTACAATCTGCATGATATTTCTGTACATATCTTCAGCATTGTCATCATGAAAATAAGTAACCATTTCTAATGTTTCTAACCGTTGCAATAGTTTGGGGTATTTCATCGTGTTTTCTCCTTTCATCAAAGCCACAGGCTCTTTTTGAGCCTGTGCTTTGCTTCCTTCTACAATCCGCCATTCTCTCGAAAACTATAGTAACGATTGCTCGTAACAACGAGGTGGTCGAGTAGGGAAATTCCTAATAGGTCGCCAGCTTCTTTGATGCGTTCTGTAAATAATTTATCTGCTTCACTTGGTTGCGTATCTTATCAAGAGTAAATTACAAAAGAATCATTTAAATCAATACTTTCACTTTGAATACATGTATTTGAAGTGGAAGGTACTTATTTCAAAAATAGTAAAACCTGTATCTTAAATTACTTAATAGTAACATAAGATACAGGCTGATTTTTTATTCATTGTTATTTATACTAAAGCACCCGATAGCTCTGAAAACAATCACAAATTCAACTTTTCAAAGCCACAGCTTTAAGTTATTTTGTCCAGACAACCCCCATTGCCCAACCCATTTTATGGAATTGGCATCCAGGCAACAACTTTTCATATAAATCGTAATAATTTTGTTCAGCTGGAAGAACAACTTCTGGCAGCATAACAATCAAAGGAAATTTAGTGAGTTTATACGACTACACTTTTCTTGACAATTCCAAAGTATAGATAATAAAAACCGCTATGCGGCAAACTCAAAAGGTCTTCACATAGCGATTATATCTAATAAAAATTCATTAATTTTTTTACATTTTCAACAACCAGAATGTATCATTAACACTTTTACATCCTTATTGCATAACTCAAAAATTACATAACTTCCAATTCTCTCATCAACTGTTCCCATTCATTAAAATAATTACCCTGACACCTTTTAACATCATCAATTGATTTTTGTATTTCCGTCAGTACCATATAATCAGAAGAATTGTTTGGTTCAGAAATGATTTTATTCAATCTTTCTAATTCTTCATCATATTGATTTATTAACACTTCAAGCTTTTCAATTCGTTTCTCCTTCTTAACCTTCTCCTTCTCAATGGAGTTACGATCGCCTTTTACTGTGTTATTTTTCTCTACTTTCTGCTCAACTTTAATGTTATTAAATGGCTTTTCAGAATTCATCCTTTTTTTCTCGTACTCACCATAAGTAGATTGTACAAACTCTACACCATCCTTATCAAAAACAAGTAATCTGTCAGCAATCTTATTAGTAAAATATCTATCATGTGACACAAAAATAATTGTACCTTGATAACTGCATAAGATATTCTCTAAATTCTCTTTTCCAATAATATCCATGTGGTTTGTCGGTTCATCTAAGATTAAAACATTAGTACGTTTATATAATAATTTACATAATGTCAATCTAACCTTTTCTCCACCTGACAAAGAGGACACCGGTCTAAAAACATCATCTCCACTAAACTGAAATGAGCCAAGAGCAGTTCTGACCTCTGTGTCATTTAGCTCAGGGTATTCGCTTTGAAAAATTTCGAATAGTGTATCATCTCCACTGATTTGAGCAAGCTGTTGGTCAAAATAGCTAATTTCAACATTGTATCCGAATTTAAAATCTCCAGACAATGCTGCCACACCACCCATAAGTGTTTTAAGCAACGTGGATTTACCAATACCATTACTCCCAACAATTCCAAGCTTCTGTCCCCTTTCAAGGTTGAAATTAACCTTTGCAAGAGGAGTATCATAGCCTATCACAAGTTCTGAAGCACTTAATACTTGCCTTGAACTACTGATTCTCGGTTGAAATTTAGACATATAAGTTTTTGTATCGTATTGGTCTGGTGCATTTAATATTTGCATACGCTGTAATAATTTAATTTTAGATTGCACCATTTTAGCTTTCGTAGGTTTATAACGAAAACGTTCAATCAAGCGTGTAATCCTTTCAATTTCTATCTGTTGCAAATCGTAATCTTTTTGCTGTTTGATATGATTTTCTCGTTTTTGCTCCTCAAAGGCTGAATAATTACCTTTATAACATTTGGTCTCTCCCCATTCGATTTCATAAACCTTATTCACAATTCGATTAAGAAACATTCTATCATGGGAAATAATAACCAATGTAGATTTATAACTTCTCAAATAACTCTCCAACCATTGTATTGTTTCTATATCAAGGTGGTTAGTAGGTTCATCAAGTAATAGAATGTCTGGCTTTGTTAAAAGTATTTTTATAAAAGCTATCTTAGTTCGCTGACCACCTGAAAATTCAGAAATGGGTTTTTTATCATCTGCTTCAGTAAAACCCATACTACGAATCATCGTTTCATATTCTTTTTGGTAGGTTAGACCTCCAAGAGCCATATACCTTTCACTGATATCAGAGTATTCATTGATGATTTTATCATCATATTGATTCTCCATTTTATCTATCAGCTGTTTCATCTTGTTTTCCATATCAATAAGCGTCTTAAATACCGTACGGACTTCATCCACCATTGATATACTTTCATCTTCAAAAGGCATCTGTCTTAAATAGCTAATATAAGGGTTACCGGTCTTTATTACTTGAAATTCACTTTCACCAGTTCCTTCTTCTAATTCAATTTCGCCTATAATAGCTTTTAGCAAGGTTGTTTTTCCACATCCATTTCTACCAACAATAGCAATCTTTTCATTATCATTGATTTCAATACCGATGTTTTCCAACACCATATTACCATCATAGTAAACGGCACCATTAATTATTTTGTATTGCATTTTCATATCCTCCTTTGCGTTAGTACTAGCAATTGCAAAGGTGGCTTCGGACAATAATTATTCCACTCCATGTAAAGCTTGTCACAGCCACCTATACATGAAGTTCTTTAAATGTTACTTTAGTTGTAGATTTCATTTGCTTCTCCCTCCTATCGTTTCAAATATAATTCAACTTCCCCCTTATTGTACCAAATCGCTAGCGCAATGGCTAACCTAAGTTTTAGCTTACACCTTTTCTGATAAAAACAAAGTAACTGATCCGTTATCTCATCCGACACCAGATTCCGCATATGCCCTGCTGTTCCCGTCAACAGAAACCGCAGCCACACTGGAAAAAGATACAAAAGGATTGCCGCAATTGATTCTTTGCATTAGCCATCAGCTTTACAAATCACTCTTTCTATATTCAAAAGGCGTTTTTCCTGTTTCTTTTTTAAACACGGATGTGAAGTAACTTTGTGAGTTAAATATAAGATATTCACTAATTTCTGATATTGACTGATTCGTATATACCAATAGAAATTTGGCATATGCTATTTTCTCCTTCTTAATGTATGCACCAACAGTCATACCTATATCTATCTTGAATTTACGCATGAAGTGATACTGACTTAGACCAATTTCTGTGCATATTGACTGAATGGTGAGCTGACGGTTGATATTTCTTTTAATCATCCTGACTGCTTTTGCTATGTCTGAAGAGACACCAGATACTCTATAATCTGCAGTACTTAAAGCGAAATGCTCCAAAATACTGTTATACATAGCAACGGACTCTTCTCTTTTTCTCAGAGAACTAAAGCGATTTCCGTAATAGCTACTGATTGCACCTGACATTTCAATAGGAAGACCGCCAGCAATAGCATAGTACATCGATAGATACAGACAGAATGTCAGCATGGATTTTGTTGATTGTTCATTATTACAAAATTCAAAAAGTGCATTAAGGTAATCTTGATCCCGGTTCAGCTGTTTAAGTGTAGTTATATCACCATTTTGGACAAGCTCAAGTCTTGTTCGTAAGTCCTGATAACTTTGTTCAATCGTCCGCTTTGAAAGCTCAGACGTTTGTAGTCCCATGATATCAGTCGAAAAAAATTGTACCAGTTTATTCACTAAACTCTCAATAGAAAAAGATAAATTCTTATCTAATGCAAAGTAATACATCATCACACATATTTCACTAAACTTTCTGATATCGAGCACAGTCCATTCATTGTCATTGCTTCCCTGATAAATCATCAATGGGTTAATGTTCTCTACCATCACTGGACCAATCTGAACGTACATTGCTTTATCATCAGATTCAAATGTGCATCGGACAGCACCAAGAGGATGAACTCCGATTCTGAATCCTGGTAAATCTTCAATCCAATATTGGCTCATATCATAATCAATAGGAAACAAATTCTTGTCAACTTCAATATTACCAAGAGCTATGTTTATATTCTTGTCATCTTTTATTAGAACTGAAATTTTATAGGTTGAGTGAAATACCTGTGCGAGATGGCAGATTTCTTTTATTCTTTCTTTCTTCATAGTTTTGACAACCCTTGTCTGTACCTTTCAAAAGTATTTTATAATATAGTATAACATATTTTGAAAAGGGATATATCGAGATTAAAAAGTGCTAGCGCACCAGTCGGTAGCGTCAGCACTTCTGTTGAAAACTTTAAATAGAATGTGAAGCATTATATCCACTCAGCACGGCGCCACCCAATTTGGCTTCTCCTGAATCATCGCTGAATAGTTCTGAATAATCTGAGCTGACTGTGTTTCATTCTCTGACTGTCGAAGCTCTTCAATCAGTTTGCTTGTTAAGTCCTTATTTGCAGTTTTAAAAGCAAACTGCACTACAAATTCCTTTTGAGATCCTGTAAAACGATGCTTTGCCTCATTCATAACAAACGCTGCCTCTTCTATGATTTCTAAATTCATACATGCCTCCTAATATGCCATGCTGTTTTCCAAAACAGCAATTTCAATAATTTCTTTCATCTTCTCAGCTGCTACATTATTATTAATCAGTTCAACTAACTGTCCTTCTGTAAGACCCTTTTCAATTCCACTCTTAATCTGAATCAGCTGAGCTGGCGCCAGATCACCACTTGCAACTAGCTTTACGATATCCGCTCTGGATTTCTTCTTAAAGCATAGTTTAGATAGTAATGCTATCACTCCATTGGTTTTAGATTCTGATCTGTCCACCTGAACTTTCTGAACCACTCTACCCTGCATATCAACGACCGGCACCTGATAAAAAATTGGTATACCAATTGGTTCTTTTAAAATGGTCTGCTGTGTCATAGCTGCACCTTCTTTCTTGATCTCACCTTGAACGCTTTGTTCCTCTTCCTTCTTTGGTTCTGAAGATGTAACTGTATTCACATTCGTGGCATGAAGCAATTTATCCTCTAAAGTTTCAATGCGATTGCTCATACGATTCATCTCCTTATCCTTAAACTCTATCTGTTCTCGTAATCTAGAAATTGCTGAATTTGCTTGATTCAGTTTGTCCTGCTGATCATTTAACAATTGCTCTTTATCAGCATTCTCTTTCACAAGATTCTCCCTAATCTGTTCATCTGCCTTCGTAGATTCAAATATAGTAAGCTTTTCATTCAAAGCATCGTATCGCTGCTCCTGAACACAGATTTTACTAACAATCTCCTCCATCTTCTTGACAAGTTCCTGCACATATTCTGGTTCTGTAGCCGTCTCTTGCTTTACCATCTGAATCTGTTCTAAAAATTTACTAAAAGCAGTCTTCATAGCAATCGGTGTTTCCTTCCTTGCTACAACCTCTTCAATTGTCTCAATCGGTACACCCTTTTTATAGAATTCAAATGCTATCTGCATCTGAGGTGCAGTTAGTTCTGTTCGTTCTATTAAGGATAAAAACTCTTCCGATTTACCATCACGCAGACATTCCGAATATACCCTCATTTGTCCAATGTTGTAACCAGACTTTAAATACAACTCTGTCTGTTCCTTTGAAAAACCATATTCCAAATCATCCTTAATCAATGCTATAATTTCCTCACCATATCGCTTTCCAGACTTTAGAATGTCAATATGCTTACCGATTTCTGATTTACTAAGTGCTTGTTCCATAAATACCTCCTTCTAAAACTCGACTTTCGTCTCTCCTATGGACATTTGTCAAATGTATTTGCATGCAAGCATGCATTACTTGTCTCATTGTCTACATAAAAATAACAGCCTATCGTTTTGGCTGCTCTTTCCTGTCTTTGTCTATTTCTTTCTCTTTACTGATTTCTTCCTGTTTTGTCTTTTCTGTATTGTCTGAAATCAGATCCTTCCAGATTGACTTTCCAAGATTCAATTCACGAAATACTGCTTTCTCTTTCGCAATTGTAGAAGCTATTTGTTCCTTGTAAAAGCTTCCTAATTTCTCCACCTCCTCTAGAGTATATCCCTCGCTAAGGAGTTGCTCTGACAATAAAGTCCATTGATTGTGTTCATCGATAAAAAAATCATCTCCTTTTTGAAAAGACTCTTCTGCCGGTTTCAATACTTCTAACTCATCCAAAATAGAAAATAAGTTTACACATCTCTGCCGTGCCCGATATACTTTACTCTTTTCAAATGAAGAATCCTTTCTCTTATCCGTCAGATTCTCAATCGTTGCTTCCAAATCGACCACATTGTGAATGTCGTGCCTTGCTAAAAACAGATATTGTTGCTGAAGTTTATGCATCTTTCTTATGTCATTCTTGTATTTCCACACCTGACTATAGGGCTTCTTCTTTAGCTGCCCAGTCCGATATAACCTTGCATAATATCGCTTTTGAAGACCTGACATTCTAGCTCTCCTATATCGCTTTATATAGCACTTCACAATTTGCGGTTTTGCCAATTCCTTCTGCGCCTGATAGAATTCCAAGTCTTCCTTCTTGATTCGCTCCCAAATCTGCTCTTCGGAGTAATTCTCTCCCAGCGACTTACATCGTTTAAACCGTGTCATTCCTGGAGGTTTTACAGCAAGATGCTTTCCCTGCTTTGTTTCATAGCCTTTCTCTTTCAATAAATCCACAAAGTCATCAAAAGAATTTGCCTGAATAATACAAGAATCCAAATCGCGTTTTATCATATCTGCCCAAACAAACTTTCCTTCACGGTATTCGCTCCAGTCCTTATAATTCTCATTTGCCCGTTCTCCCTTTCCTTCTTCAATATCAATGATGGATAGACCATACTCTTCGCATAATCTATTAGTTATGGGCTGAATATCTCTTGCCCAATCCCCTTTTTCATAACGATACTTCTTACCTGAAACAAAGCTGACACTGTTAAAAACGATATGGGAATGCACATGTTCCGTATTATCATGAACCGCATATACAGCTTCATATTCTTTCCCAAGGTATTCCTGAACGAATTTCTGTGTGATTTCCATTGCAGTATCTGGATCGACCTCATTTTCTTTAAAAGAAAGGATCAAATGATATCCCTGCCGCTTATCAATCTTTCCAAATAGTCGTTTCGTTTCTTTCATCTGTTCAAATGCTGTATCTACCTGACAATTGATTGCTCCTACCAGTCTGCCATCCTGTGTTTTCTCTGGTTTTAAAATATACTCCAGTGAACTTTTCAGGTGCTTTCCATGAAAATGTCCTCCACAGTCTTTCATATGAAGGATCTTACTAATTGCCAATCTGCATCACCACCTCATTCACAGCAGAATTCAACTTTCTCATATATGCTACCAATCGACTCTTATCATCCTCCGAATATAGCCCGGAATTATGATTGAAGACAATCTGATTGATATTAATTCCAATCCGATTCACTTCATTAATCAATGTCTTTAAGAGTTTACGAATCTCAGGATAGTCGTTTGGCTTCTGTCGGATTAATAAGCGCACATACTCTGCTTCATTCATCCCAGCTTCCTTTGCTTTTTCTGCCAGAATTTTAGCCTCTTCTGGCATCAAACGCAACGTCTTCTTAATACAATGAATACTATCTGCCATCTCCTCACCTTCCTCTGTTACCTGTTGAATTCTGCTGTATACCTTCAGATACTACACGCACGGCTGTATCAATCTCTTTATGCTGATTCAGGTTCTCTATGAACTCATTCGCAAGCTTAACTGCTAACGCTTCCATTTCTCTTCCAAATCGAGTCATATCAAATAATCTGTCTAATCGCATTTCATCCAATTTCAATTTCTCATATTCTTTTTGATGCTCTGTAAAATCCATGAAATCCTTTGGATTATTACGACCTTCATCTTCCTCAAGAATCTTTTCATAATTCCATTGGCAGACAATATCAATTACCTCATCCATTGAATACACTTCCGTCTCACCTTGAACCTCTGCAATATCTGTTCGATAGAGAGTCCCTTCTTTGTCTTGTCCAATGGTATAATCATGACCTTCCAAATAACCAAGAAGAATCTCTGCATCTTCAACCGAAAAATCAAAAGACAAACCACTTTTCTGTATCCACTGAATCACTTCTTCTGGTTTTGTAAATAATTCAATTTCCTGTTCCATCACTCCCTTGCACCTCCTTATCTGTCTTTGTGAATTCTATCCTTGCTCTAATGTCCCCCGTAAAGTTCCCGGTGTCCACTGCTAGATACGCTTCTAAGCCATCTCTGGCTTTCGAAGCATCTAGTTAGGGGAAAATCCCCTAAACCCCCTTCTATATACGAGTGATAGCACTTTTTGCTATCACTTTTGCCTTGTGAATGCACTTTCTGCTATCACATGGCAATTATGAGTGCACTTTCTGCTATCACTTTTTATATAGACTTTTCCTAACTTTGATTACCTTATAATTGTGATAGCACTTTTTACTATCACTTTTGCTTTGTGAGTGCACTTTCTGCTATCACTGCCTCGTTTTGATGGCACTTTCTGCTATCACTTAAATCCCAAACACTGGACATAAATTTTGAATACAAATCAAAACAATAGACATTGGTTTTTAGGAGAATTCCTGTAGACAAATGTTTTGCATACAAATCCAAACCGTAATCTGCTTATTTTGCATGCATCCCTTTTTCTGAACAGTTCTTTGGAAATTCCAAATCTCGTTTCTTTGCCACTAGCCATTCGTTATAATCTTTAAAACCAATTGGTGGTGGACTATCCTCCACTTCATAACCAAGTCCATAGTATTTCTCACATAATTCCAATGAAGCCTTTCTCCCTGGCTCATCATTATCAAGGCAAAACCGTATGAATGAGATCTGTGGATTCTCTGTTAGAAACATAATCAGTGGAGCATCTGCAAGCATTCCAAGAGCAAGCTTATTTGTTTCAAAATCAGAAAAAATATCCGTATAACTCATAAGATCGATAGCTGCTTCAAATACAATCAGTTCAGAACTTTCTGCATTCGTTACATTAAATCCATAGTTCTTATCATTTCCAGCAACATCGCATTTAAATGAAGAACCTTCCCTATCAAAAACCCCTCTCATACTTGCAAATCTAGTCATTCCGTCTTTGTCATTTCCCTTAAAGACCACATTATGATAATGTCTGCTCTCATAAATCAAATCCTTATCAATAAAATAGTCAATGACCTGATCGCTTAATCCGCGTTCTTCCCTTAGATACGAGTACAAATAAGAATTATCCCTAGCTGGTAATGGTAGTACAAACTCTTTTACCTTTGGTGATTCTGGTTCTACCCGATACATTAATTCTGACATTCTGTTATCTTCCTGCATTCTTTGATAACCCACAAAGTCCAAAAGCCAAAACACTGCTTCTTTCACTTCCATTCCAGCAAAAACTCGAAGGAAATCAATCTGTGAACCACCGTTGCTTCCCTTTTCATACTGCCTTGACCAGCGAAACCAATGACTTTTATCATAAATTCTTACAGAGTCCATTTCCTTCAGCGTGTGATATCTACCCACACGTTTTACTGTATATCCAAGGTTAGTAGCTACTGCTGTTAAATCAACACTCTTTGCAATAGCCAGCTCTTCTTCTGTAAATCTGCCTCCATCCACTCACATTCACCTTACCTTCCCTCGCTCAGCTATCATTGGGGATGGAAAGTCTAGAGTTTTATAGTCGTTCGTCAAAGTAATTCTTGGATTAGATATCAACCCTTTTTCCTTGAAGCTAAAAAACTCTCGATTATCTCCTCCCACAATCACGTGATCAATTAAAGGAATCCCCATCAATTCACATAATTTGTTCATCCTGTCTGTCATCATCGTATCTGCTTTACTTGGTAACGGGTTTTATCAAGAGTAAATTACTAAAAATCCATTAACATCAATGTTTTTACTTTAAGAACATATATTTAACGTGTTAAATCAAATGAAAAAATACAATGTAATTATTAGATGACAATTGATTACGGTCAGAAGAATGTACCACAAATAAAAAAACTAATTCCTTTTTATTTTATCGAGGAATTAAGCTTTTGACCTGCAACAATCACGCCCAATTTCGGAATATCTATAATATGATTTCGATCTTAAATTATCTACTTTAACTGACGCTACCTGCTCGTTAAAGAAGACCTATTTAAAAAAGTTTATACTGCACCTGCCTTTATTATGTAAGTAAAAGTAGTAAAGCTTTAAATTGGTTTTCAAAAAAGTAGGGTTGATTATTTCTTTTTCATCAATTATAATTGTGTTATTATCACAATATGAGAAAGGAGGCAAAAAGTAATGGGAATTGATTTCATTAATGTCGAGTTTAGAAAGCATGTAAAAGTTTCAGGGGATTTAGGTACAACGGGATCAGTATGTCCTTTTTCACAAAAACAAAAAATGGAAACACTACCGGAAAACTTTTTGCCTCCTTTTATATAATGGGCAAAAATTTATGAATCTATTGCATTTGTAAAAATGCATACGAATGATTAGGCACCGGTTGTTAAACTGGTGCCTTTTTTTTGTTTGATCAGTTCAGTTAGTTTGGAGAACCGAATCTTTAATCATGCTGTAGAAATATGGTGAGTTCGTTGATTTGGTTTTACAATATAAATAGATATGAGGTGAGGTTTATGGTGAAAGCAGTGGATTTAGCCTCCTAAAATCACAATATATTTTAGGAGGAAATAAAATGAAAAAGGATAGTAAATCTAAAGAAATGATTCAATCTGAAAAAAGGGGTTCTACTAGGCTTTTAATGATGGTACTCTCCCTATCTGTACTTGTAGGTTCAATTACGGCTGATTCAGTCAATCCCGTACTTCCACTAATAAGCAAAGATTTAGAAGCTTCGAAATCTCAAGTGAGTTGGATAGTTAGTGGTATTGCACTTGTTCTTGCGATTGGAGTTCCGATTTATGGTCGAATCTCAGACTTTTTTGAGTTACGAAAGCTATATATCTTTGCCATTATGATTCTGGCAAGTGGTAGTCTTTTATGTGCAATTGCCCCGAACCTCCCATTGTTGGTTTTGGGAAGAATGGTTCAGGGTGCTGGGATGTCCGCAATTCCAGTTCTATCAGTCATTGCAATTTCGAAGGTTTTCCCACAAGGAAAACGTGGGGGAGCTTTGGGAATTATCGCAGGAAGTATTGGTGTTGGAACTGCTGCTGGTCCAATATTTGGTGGAGTAGTTGGTCAATATTTAGGGTGGAATGCCTTGTTTTGGTTCACATTTTTGTTAGCCATTATGATTGTTATTGGTGCCTACTACGCGTTACCGACAATTAAACCGGCAGAATCCGTAGGAAGCAATAAGAACTTTGATTTCATTGGTGGTTTATTCCTCGGCCTCACAGTAGGATTACTCCTTTTTGGCATCACTCAAGGAGAAACTTCTGGTTTTTCTTCGTTCTCATCGTTAACTAGCCTAATTGGTTCTGTTGTAGCTTTGGTGGGATTTATTTGGAGAATTGTTACCGCAGAAAATCCATTTGTACCACCTGTCCTGTTCAATAACAAGGATTATGTCAATACGGTCATAATTGCATTTTTTTCGATGTTTGCTTATTTCGCTGTTCTTGTGTTCGTCCCATTACTAGTCATTGAGGTGAATGGACTCTCTTCTGGACAGGCTGGAATGATATTGTTGCCAGGTGGTGTGGCTGTTGCAATCTTATCTCCCTTCGTTGGCCGTCTTTCTGATCGATTTGGGGATAAACGTCTGATAATTACTGGGATGACTCTGATGGGGCTGTCTACCTTATTCTTGTCCACCTATGCATCTGGTGCTTCACCTCTGTTAGTTTCCGTGGGGGTCCTCGGAGTAGGGATTGCTTTTGCATTCACGAATTCTCCCGCAAATAACGCCGCAGTAAGTGCACTCGATGCAGACAAGGTTGGTGTCGGAATGGGGATTTTCCAAGGTGCTTTGTACCTTGGAGCAGGAACTGGAGCAGGTATGATTGGAGCATTATTATCCGCTCGACGTGATGCTACTGAGCCGATAAATCCATTATATATATTGGACGCTATGTCCTACTCAGATGCGTTCCTTGCAGCTACAGGGGCAATACTCATTGCCTTAATAGCTGGATTAGGTTTAAAAAAGCGTGGGTAATAACTTAGTTATGTAAAGATTAGTTATTGTTTAGTTCATCTTCTATAGTTTAAGCTGTAAATAAATAGCTTAGGAATCACGCAAATTTGAATTTCTTAGAATAGAATACTTTTAAGTAACTCAACTTTCGTACACTGTTTTATTGGTGCGAAAGTTGAGTATGTTAAGGATGAAACAATGAAAACATTGGTGATCGTTTCTCACCCAGATATGCCAAATTCTCGAATCAATAAAGTTTGGGTAGAAAAAGCAGCGTCTTATTCAAACGAAATTACCATTCATGATCTTTATAGAGAGTATCCTGATTTTATTATAAATGTAAAAAGAGAGCAGGAATTAGTTGAAAATCATGATAATATTATTTTTCAATTTCCATTATATTGGTATAGTTCTCCTTCATTATTAAAAAAATGGATCGATGAAGTGATTATATATGGATGGGCTTACGGATCAAAGGGTAAAAGAATATTTTATAATCGAAAATTAGGATTAGCTATATCAGCTGGCGTAAAAAAAGGTGAATTTACAAGTATGGGTAAAAACAAGCATACATTAACCCAGATGTTAACACCATTCAAATCTTTATGTGCATAGATTCATGCTGAATATGTACCAGAGTTTGTACTTTACGGTGCTAATTCGGATATGAAGGGCGAAGAGATACAGAAAAGTGCTAATGAGTATTTGCAATATATTAAAAAGTATTATTTAAGAGCATAAAACACTTCTGCGATCATGCCAACAATACTAGAAGAAAGCCCATTTCCCCTTAACACATTTAGGGAAATGGGCTATTGAAGTTATTGAAGGTTTTAGCGATTTCATTTTAGGTAGCCAATTCAAAGTGCCCAATAAATTCCAAGAAACACAAATCTGCTAAAACAGCTTGCCATGTAATTTTTGAACTTGATCCTTTAACCGTTCATTCTCTTCTTCTAACGCCTTTATACGGCTTTTTAAGGTTTTTATTAATACGTCCTCTGAACGAGGGCTTTTACTAGGTTTACGGGGGGTTAACTCACTTATCTGCATCCCTCTTAATGTCTCCACTCTAGTTCTAATATCTTTTTGTTTGTAAAGCCATGACTTTGAAACATTTGCTTTTTGTGCAACGGAATTAAAATTAATCTTCTCTTCTTTCAATGCCATCTCTGAAATTGTCTTTTCAACCCTAATTCTTGTTTTCTCCGACTTGTCTTTAGCTAGCTGAACTATGGCAGTTGTGTTACCTTTTCTAATCATTTTAATTCGTCTCCTTTAACGAATGAATAATCTGTTCTAATCTATTTTTAACACGTTCATTGGTTTCAACCTGACGCTGCCATTGGTTTTGTTTAGCCCTATTTAGTATTTCTTTAGTTCGCTCTAAGTGCTCTTCATGTTCAGTAAGAAATTGTTTACTTGTACAGAAATTCGTACAATCTAAACATGCATTTGCGTGAGGACATGGTCCTGCAATTACTGGTAACCGACAATAGCCATTAGGAAGTGCCTGTGCATTGATATTCTTTTTAAACCATTGAAGATCTGTATTGTCAGCTTCAGTATTTTCCTCACTTAAATCCAGAATGCTACCGTTATTCGTTACTAAGGTTTCCTTAAATTTCGTAAATTCCTTCTTTAGGGTTTCATCAAAAATATGTGCATATCTTGCCGTCATTTCCGGTGATTCGTGACCCAAGAACTTCTGGACAATATGTTGTGGCACTCCGTTATTTATCATTCTAGTGCCAACTGTATGCCGAAAGGCATGAGCATGAAAACGAAAAATTTCTCCGTTGCTGTCCGTTATCTTTTCTTCATAAGCTAGTTCATTTAATTTAACCCTAAAGGTATCTTGTTTCAATGGTGAGCAATCTTTTCGGGGAAACACATATACACATCCATCATCGAGTTCATCAGCCACCCTTTGCTCTTGAACTAATATCAATGCAGCAATTTCTTTAGAAATAGGAATGATATGCTCTTTCTTCATTTTCCACTGATAATACTTTAAAAAGCAATCCCCTTCTTTATCGGTTATGACGCTCCCTTTTTTCAATGTACAAAGTTCACTGATACGCATCCCGCATTCTTGAAGTACCATAACCATTGTAGCAATATAAGGTTCCAATTTATCTAATTTCCCATTTAATTGTTCAAGTATATGTTCATCAATATAACGTGGTAGTGCCTTCGGCACTTTAGGGTAATCTTCTTGAAAGATAAGGATCTTAGAAGGTGTATCCTTCCAGTCATATCTTTGAATTGTAGTAAAAAAAACGTCTAAAGTAGATATTCGTCCAGTTACAGTACTGGGTTTTAAACCTTTTAAATTAATATAATTAAAATATTGCTCAATTTCATTTCTAGTTAATTGATGAATCCTTTGTATACCTTCACAATTTTTGTTCATGAAATTAAAAAATTCTTTTAATTTTGAAGCTATATCTACTACGTGAGAAAAGCTAGCTGTGTTTAACATTAGTTTACAATATCGCTTAACTATTTCTTTAAAATAATTATTCTTAAAACCCTTAAAGTTGATCGTATATTCGTAGGATGTTGGGTTTACCTTATCTTCCGGTAATGATAATTTTCTTCGATTCCAAACATCTTTTTCCCATTCTTCCCCATCAAAATAGAAGTCCTCATAGAATTCCATAAACTGCTTAAGATGAGTAACGTAATAGGAATTCGCATGTACAGTAACTTTCTGCTGATTTACATCAAGTTTGTAATTAGTAGTCGTAGTTTTTACTTTTTGTTCTGTTAAGTAGGTCCGGTATTCTGTCAAAGCTTTTTTTATAGGCACTTCGGTTATCGATGTAATATTAGGATATTTTAAATTTAAAAATCCCATCATCCGGCTTATCACTGTTCCCTTTCTAATCCAAACGGATTTTGCATTCCAAGCTCCATTATTCAAGTGAAGGTAATAAAAATATTTTAATTCTGTTTTCAACCAGACATTTTCCACCTTATCGAAATTTACCCAACGATTTCTTAGTGACGGATTCTTACTTAACTCAATTGCACTAGGATGCGGACAAATTCTTATATCCCATCTATCTGCTGCCCAATAACCTTTTAAAACACTTGTCATATTAGCTATTTTTTTATTAATCTCTGTACTAGCGATAAGCTTTCGATTAGTTGCTACACTTGGAAATTTCATTGTCATGTTTCTCTCCCTTGAAGATACTTTTTATATTCATTCTTCATATCTTGATCAGAAAGATGAACATACGTATCAAGTGTTGTTTGTACATGGGCATGCCCTAATCTTTTTTGTACATATGCAGCATCCCATCCACTTCTAATAAGCTCTGTGGCATGCGTATGACGTAATATATGGGCAGTGAAAGTAATCCCTGTCCGTTTTCCTAGTCTTCTTATTAAGTCTAATACACTTTGATATTTTAGAGGGTGGCCAAAATAAGAATCTTTAAGATTAATAAATATATAATCATGATCTAAATCTTCCCCATATTCATGTACTAAGTAATCGGTATATAATGCCATTAATTCCTTACTTACATCAATAGTTCTTTCTTTTTTAAGTTTAATATAAGCTCCATTTTCATTATGATCTCTTGGCCTGATGTTAATCTGGTTATCCCATGTTGAAATATCTTCAATACGAAGGGATAATGCTTCTCCTATCCGAAGTCCCCCTTCATACATAAGCATAATAAGTAACTTATCTCTTTTGGTATGACATGCCTCAATTATTGCTTTGACTTGTCCATGTTCTAATACTTGTACAAGTTTCTTTTTGACCCTAAGCTTTAAAATATTTTTTTTATAGGATCTACCTTTAGAAATATGGTGAAGAAACCCCTTAAAGTTTCTTCCTCTTGCTTCTTTAGACATATCTATAGCTTTAAAATTTTCTGTGCGATTTAAATACTCTAAGAAACTAGTTACAGCGTTAAGTATGGAATTAACTGATGTTTCCTCTCTTTTAGCCTTCTTTGGTTGTATATCTATTACCTTTAAATGCCCTGCTGGATTTCTTAACCATCCTACAAAGTTTGCTAAATCCTCAAATTGTAAATCTCCTAATTCGATTCTACTTTGGCTCATAAATTCATAAAACAGCTTGAGATGATAACAATATGTTTTAATGGTATTTGGAGCTTTTCCCGTATTATCCAAGTACTTTATAAATCGCTTAACCGGTTCTATCACTTCAAATTCTTTATCTAGCAGTATGTATAACGGATATGATTTTTCCTCCACAATTACTTTCTGAACCTTCATCTTTCCACCACCTTTAAATACTTTAACTACTATTAATAATACCCTTATATATTTAATAGTTAAAGCACTGTAATTAAAAAATCCTAAACTTCGAGTACTTAGAGTACTCTAGTTTAGGATACTATGTTTAATAGGTCTCCGCTTGGGTGATTATGCGCGATACAAATGCGAGTCGCGTTGCTAAGAATTGCTCGTTGGAAAATATCTCTTGGGTGAGCAATCGATTGGTTTATCGTACCTCGGTGCACGACAGATAAACTGTTTACTTCGTTTTTTGTATTCAAACATAGCAACATCAAAACTTCTTGCGTTTCATTTCCAATCTCATCCATTAGCCATTGGGCAATGCCAAAGCTGGACGTAATTTTTTGTATTTCTAAGGTGGAATCACAGACAACTTGTTTGAGACGGACAATTTCTACTACTTTTTCATAACTAACTGACATTGTTTTCTCCTTCTTTCTTTTAGGCTTTTTTTCCCAACACATTTTTTTAGAGGTTGAGAGAAGTGAAGCTGGATTCTTTTGTTATTTGTTTTGTTGTCAAGGATCGAGTAGCAGTGTTTTTCTCCTTTCTTTTTATTTGCCATTTTTTCAGTGCGTTTCGGTCGTTTGCTGTGGTTATCCCTTAGCTTAGACACAAAGAAAAAACAAGGACGAACGTAGAGAGTTCATATATCCTTGTTTTTTCGACTGGCTATGCTATAACCACTTTCAGCAAGCGGTAGATACGTACAAAATGGACGGTTAAATGAAAAGAACACACAACAATGACAATCGGACATGGTTTTGACAACGAAATGCTTCCCCTTGTCTTCTTTTGACCAATTTTTTCGTATTTACTCTTAAAAGGGAAGGAGGGGAAGGTTATGTATTTTAAAAATAACTGTGGACATGTCTTTGTCGACGGATCAAAAGTAATTGTTGAAACGGATACATTTAAACGAACAACAGAATTTTATTCGATTTTCAATTCATCTATTCAAATGGAATTTAACGACAGTATTGTAGAGTTAGAAATCTATTCAAACGTAAACAAACTAGCAGATGCCCTATTAAAAGAGTATGGTGTAGACTAACCGACATGCAACGAGAAAACAATAGCAACAGGTATGCTTTCAGCTGCAGATTAAATTAAAAAAGCTTGAATTGTTGGTAAATCAACAATTCAAGCTTTTAACAGGTATTTTTGTATACAGGTTTCATTTTTTGACTTCTAGCGTTAGCATACTCCAGTTCATGCAAAGTGACTCACCCATTTAGATGATTCATTGATTCACTTTGAGCTAATCATTTTTTATGCTTATCCTTAAAATATAAAGCAACTCTAACTGATACTCACGTTTTGGGTTTTCAGCAAGTTAATGAGATACAGGTTTTATCGGTATCATTACTTCAAAAACTTGTAACTCCTTTTCCGTTGTAAATACTTCATCTTGCCACAGTAGCTCCCAAATATCTCCATCTATTTTTAACTGATGTTGTTCTAAAAATAATGAAACACGTTGAGTAAAATCAAGAATTTGCTGTTTTTTATCGGTAGTAAACCCTGAAAGATAGAGGCCTTCAGGTCGAGTGATAATAAGATTTCTTGGGTAATACGTCTGTTTAAAATTTTCTTTATATCGGGTCATAAAAATTCATCCTCTCGTAGATAAGTTTAATTTATTCTTGTCTCTACGAAAAGCTGTCTAAGATTTGATACTAACATGAGTCCCTACTTAAACTAGGTTCACAACGCAAAACATTGTGCTTTTGATGAGGTTGAACTTTTACACAAGATTGTGGACTTGACTAATTTCCGTTGATAGAATAATGATTTTATCACTCAAAATTAAACTCTAATTTTGCATTTTTGTTAATCCCTTGAAACAATGTTTTGTAATATGATTTCGCAGAATCATTCATTTGCCCTTTGTATTTTGCTAAATACATTTCTTGTTTTTTAGTACTCAATCTATTAGTAACCAATTTACCTGTGTCAATATCCTCGGTTGCTAAACTTAACAGGTCACCGCTAGAATCATAAAGCTGATAAGGAGCCTTTTGATCTAATTCTATCCCTATAACATCATATTTAGGTATAGTAACACTATATCTATTTTCATTAATTTTCTTAATTTTAACTGGTTTTTTAACGCCCAATTTTGCCTGATAATTAAGAATTATAATGGCTTTCTTTTCAGTCAGAGGGATACCAATTTTTGTCCAAGGGATACTTGTATTATTTGACTTAGTTTCTACTACCTGTATCCCTACATTTAAATAGACAGTCTCATTAGTTTGTTCAAGATATTTTATCATTGAATAAGACTTACTTTTTTCTCCTTCTTTAACTGAATACGCTAAATAAGATGGATATGCTAAAAATAAAACTGCAAATAATATTAACCAGCCTAATGCAAACTTCTTAGTGAATATTTTAAAAATTAAACTCATACTACACTCTCCAAAATATAATTTAAATACATATATTATTATAGCATTTTTTAAAAATAGTCTTAATACGCCGATCATAAAATTAAGCTAGACAAATAAAAAGTCATTTGTGCTACACTCAAGATAGTTCCCGCAAAAGAATTATAAGGAGTGAAGACAAATGACCTATACCCATCTTACATCAAATGAACTTGCAATGATAGACGCGTATTATAATAATCATCAATCTGTTTCAAAAGTAGCCAAACGATTACAACGTTCTCGACAAACCATTTATAATGTCTATCGTTTTCTTAAAAATGGTGGAAACGCAATGAGTTACTATAAACAATATAAGAAAAACAAAAGTAACTGTGGAAGACGTCCGATTGTTTTACCAGATGAACAACAGGAATACATTCAAAAAAAGGTGGTTCAAGGGTGGGCTCCTGATGTCCTTATTGGTCGAGCAGAGTTTCCTATTGCTTGTTCGGTACGTACACTGTATCGGATGTTTAAAGACCAAACCTTTGATAGTAAACACTTACCAATGAAGGGGAAAAGAAAACTAAACGGCCACAAAGAAACCCGAGGAAAACAAGCGTTTCGCCGTTCAATTCATGATAGAACTCATGATTATACCCACTTCAATCATGAATTTGGTCACCTGGAAGGTGACACCATCGTCGGTGGAAAACATAAAAGTGCAGTCATTACTTTAGTGGAAAGATTATCTAAAGTGATCATTACGTTAAAACCTACTGGTAGACAAGCCAAAGATATTGAAAATAGATTGAACCAGTGGTTCGACTCTGTTCCTAAGCACTTATTTAAATCAATTACGTTTGATTGTGGGAAAGAATTTTCTAATTGGAAAAACATCAGTAACATCAATGATATTTCTATTTATTTCGCTGATCCAGGAACACCTTCTCAACGAGGATTAAATGAAAATTCGAATGGATTATTACGTAAAGATGGCTTATATAAAGCTATGGATTTTAATGGTGTATCCGAAACCTTTATCCAATCAGTGGCATCAAAACGAAATCATATTCCTAGAAAATCATTACACTATCGGACACCAATGGAAGTATTTTTGAGTTACGTCACAAAAGATGATTTGTCTAACTTAATTTGACAAACGAAATAATAAAAGCTTTTGAAAGTTATTCAATTAGGCGTTGTTCAAGCCAGGTCTTAAAGGCGCTCGTCGTTCACTACAGTTCTCAACGTTAATATCGTTGCCATTTCAACGTTTACAGCACTCTTTGGATTATTTCAAAGAGTGTTTTTTTGTATTTTTATAGAGGTATTTAGATACCATTTAGATACCCTTTAGAGGAACTATTTTCTTTGAAACTTACTTAAAATTCAGTGATATGAAACCATATGAAATGACCCGGTTTTTCTCTGGTAATTATACACTGGTTTTACGAATTAATTATTACATAATACTTTATAAATATATTAATTGTCTAACTTAATTTGACAATTAATATTATCAAATCTTTTGGGCGATTACAAATAACAAAACTTCATCTAATTTCAACTAATATCATTTGAATGGTGTGAATTTTAACCCTAAATAAAACGAATTGAGCTAGCTTTTACCATAAGTTCACACCATTAAGTGATATTTTCCATTGACTAAAAAACATTCCCGTTTAAATCGAAACTACTACATTTTTACATATTAGCTTCAACAAAAATTTTATCTCGCCAACTTAAGTCAAAATTGCCCGCAAGTTCTTCGTATGATTCATCAATTGCTTTTAATAGTTTTCGTTCATCGAGATTGTTTTTCAGCATATGAAGTAGTTCTCGATTCTCCAGAGGGAAAATCTTTACTAAATCTGCAATTTCATCTTTATTTGATGACCGTAGAGGTACACTTGCAACTGCTCGCCAAATATTTACAGTATTATCGTCCAGTTCATCAGCAATAAATAAAGTAATGACATTCTTATCAAAGTTGTCTACCGTCAAATTTGTTGCATGTCGTAATACTGGCTCCCATTCTCCACGTTTTTGAGCTTGGGCATTCATCAAAGTAACTTCAAGCATTAATGTCAAGTTTTCATAATCAATGACAATATCACCAGCACCACCAGCTGCATGTGATAACGGACGCATTTCACCGTCTAAGGTTAAATTCAAACTCTTTGTAATAAAAAATTCTTCTTTAGAAATATAAAACCATGCAATAGCAACAATATATTCATAAATTGTTGGAACCGTTGCCGATTCTGATACTTCTGATTTAATTTTTTTATCATCTCTCGGTGAAAATAGCGGTAAGATTTCAATAATTTTTTCTCGAGGAAATGTTTTTGAGATAAATTTTCTAAATTTATCTTCTTTTTGCGTTAAAACAACACTTTCGATTTGTGAAGTATTTTCAATTCCAAGAAATGCTTTAATTTCCGACAAAATAGCAGATTCATCTAAATCCAATACCTCAGTTATTGTAGATTCTTGATAGAATGAGTAACTCAAGTTTTCTTCATAATCAGCATAGTTTTCAGTTCCCGAGAAACTCATAGAACTAAATATTATCGAAAGAACATCTTGATTGGTAGCATTGACTAGTCCAGTATTGAAGTCTAATAATCCCGATAAATTGAATGTTCGTTTTGTCATATCTCGATACTCACGAACGATATCATCTTTTTTAGAAAGTACAAATTGATTGTAAATCAACGTATTATTTTCTGACAGCAAATCATTATCTACGTTTTCATCTAAAAAATCTTGGATATTTTTAGATTTCATAAAATTCGTTTTAGCAAAAATAGCTTTTCCAAATCCAAATGCCTTTGTTAATTTATCGTTAGAATTCAATTCAAGCAAAGCATCTAAATTTTCAACATTTTTGTTAGATTTAAACGCCAACAACTTATTTACAAATTCAAAATATATTCCTTGCGTAGCTGAAGATTTTCTATTCACGAACAGCGAATCAAATTCTTTTCTATTTAATGGTTTTTTTGAAAAAAGTTCATCAGCAGTCAATTCACTTGTATTCTCTGGAAAATTTCTATCCAAAAATTCCGAAAAAATTTCATTGTTATCATTAACACTGTGATAGTCGTTAATGATGTCTTTTATTTTCCTATTATCAAATGACGGCTGAATTAAATGAATTAGTGTTAGAAAATCTTGTTGTGGGATATTCTGATACTTTATCACCAATCCCAATGCGACACGAAATGGATAAAAATAATTCATCTTATTTGAATCATAAACACGTAGTTTTAACAGCTGACGAGTGAATAATAAATTATTCGCATCAATTCCTAGTGAACGTTCAACATCATTTGCACTAAGCGTATTTTCATTTATCCAACTATTAGCAACTCTTGAAAGTTTCCTTTTTGAATTTGTTAGCCCAATTTTAACTAAGGCATTGGTTAAGGTTCTCCCACGTTTTGCAAAATCCTCATCAGTATTCCTAGAAAATAAATCTGTTTTTGTCAAAATTTTTTCGTAAAATTCTGCTTGCGCGACATTATTCCATTCATTGAATTCTAGATTTGTTTCTTGAAGATAAGGCAACAAAGTTTTATAGTCGTCAATTAATGTTTTTCTTCTAAAACTTGTGTCACCTAGATTAAATGTTTCTGCGGTATTTGTAAGCTTCATTAAATATCCCTCTCGTAATTTGTGACTAAAACTTCAACTGTTTCACTTTGTTTAGCCTTGGACTGATAGTTGCTATTATTGTAATTATAGTTTAAGACGTACAAATTATATTTTGAAGCCCAACTTTTAAGGATTTCATTTTCTCTTCCGTTATGAATTATCACATTTGAAAGAGCAAACTTAATATTATTTTCATTTGCTTTATCTAAATAATCGTATAAGTCTTTTTCATCTTTTTCAGACCAACCACCATTTTCATTGTAAGCTGCCGTCGTAATAAGATACGGCGGATCAGCATAGATGAAATCTCCTGTGTCTATACTCACTTCTCGGAAATCTTTGGTGGAATATTCAATTGGTGAGTCCTGTATTACTTTTACAAACTTACGTAATTTTTCCTCCATCTTTTTGTTAAAGTCTCGTTTACCAACTGGAAGATTATATTCACCCTTTGAATTAAAGCGAATCTGATTATTAAAACCGAAAACAACTAACAAGTAAAACAGCAATGGTGACGGTGAATTATTATAATCTTTCCTTAGCTTCAGAAATTTTTCTTTATTATATGCACCTAAACCACTAGCACTATTCGCAGAATAGAATTCATATCCATTTTTTTTCGTATTAGATAACCCATATTCACTTATTTTCATTTCCGCTTGGTTGATGAAATCATCTATATCAATAGTTGAAATATACTCAAAAAAATTAATCACATGATTTTCAACATCATTCATAAGATAACTTTCTGCTTGTCCATTTTTTGCCAGATTTGCAGTAACGCTACCACCACCAGAAAATAAGTCAATCAATCGTGTATACCTTGAAGGAAAATATGGTCGTAATTGTGGAAGCAATTTTTGTTTCCCGCCCGTATAATTCAGTGGCGATTGAATTATTTCATCATCAACTGTGCAAAGATACAGTAATTCTTTATGATTTTCTATATTCGACTTGCCCGTTGTAAAAGCATTAAAATCAATTGAAAAAACTTCTACTTGCCCACGTTTCTTCAATGTGGCAATAATTTCTTCATTTGAAATCTTTGCGTTTGAACGTGAATTTCCTTTTTTCGCCATATTATTGTACGAAACTAAAATATATCGAGCGTTAATATTTTGAATCAAATCATCAAATGCTTGGGGTGCTTTAGATTTAGTATAGTCCGAAGATTTTTCAGAGCGGTTGACCGCTTTCATTGCCACTCCCTCAACGTCCGGCTTTTTCCATTCCATAATGTTTTCTAATACATGATAAGCACTTTCATAGCCCCGAGAATTATAAGGAGTATCAATGTAAATAAGGTCTGTTTTAATTTTTCTAACTAGCTGATTAGCATCTTCATTGTAAATTTCATTTCCAACATTTTTATTGAATTCGGGAACTCGTAAATAAATAGGTTTAAAGGTATCCATTTTTTTCCGATATGCATCAAAATGTCCTACTGTGTTAGCCACCTTATCCATAGCATATAGCAAAGACGTTAACAAAAATGCTTTCTCACGTTCGTTTAAATCGTTGTAAGTCTCGATTTTTTCACGGATTGCATCAATTTTTTGTGCGTTTTCAACTGAAAAATATTTATTACCAAAATTTTTATCAACATATCCATGTATACCTTCAAGAGAATTCAGTTCTTCAATTTTGAACTGAATCTTTTTTTCATCTACGGGCATATTTCCGAACCATGTTTCATAAGAAATGTAGTTGCTTGTAAGAATATCGTTAACTATGACTTTTTTGCCTTGCTTGTTAAATAAATTAGCAACAACACCTGTTCCACCAAAAACATCAGCAACTGACTTAACATTTTTGGTGTGTTCCGAAACAACATCATTGATAAAATCTAGTATTTTCTGTTTACTGCCTAAATATCTTCTATTATTGATATGAAGAGGAGTCGATTCAGTTTTAAACAACTCCAATTGTTCGCTGTGACTATGCTTCAATTTTTTGTCAATAAGTTCCGCTTGACTAAATGTCCAAGCATTCTGATGCCCTTTTTTTACTGTGGGTGCAGGAATTTCGTTTTTCCGAACCCAATTGTTTACAGTTTGTCGTGATACTTCGTACTTGTCCATTAAATCTTGTGTTGTCATCATTTAGGCATCACCCTCTCTTTACAGTTAATGCAATTCTACCATATTAAGTGCAATAAGTAATTATCAATGTTTAGTTTTCAAATTACCATTTCCTGTCGTTTGTCTAAATTGTTTTCAAAGATATTATGTTTCTAACAAACGCAGAACTTACTCCTCTTCTTGTTCTCTTAAACTTTCTATTTCCATTTGCTCTTCTATTAATTTAATAAACCGTTTCTCTTCTATTTCTTCCGCTACTTGTTGTTCTTCCATTTCTTTCATTAATTGAAGTAGTCTTTTTTCTTACTCCTGTTCCATTAATTGAAAAAAACGTTCTTCAGAATAATAGGGGCTAGAATTTTGTTGGAACATTTGACTATCAAAATATTCTTTCTCAATGTTACCGTACAAATCGTTTTGTATTTGTTTCAACTGTTCAATATATTTCTCACTTGTGCTGTATAAATAATATTAATTGTCAAATTAAGTTAGACAATTAATATAATGAAAAGCGAATTTGATTTTACTCCGCCATCTCTTGAGCTTCTCCCAAAGAATGGCGAGAACGAAGAAACGTGGGAAATTGATTTCAAAAATGGGGTGGCACTATGGGAAGCATTACAAATACCCGCTCCTATTGCATTAAATGAATAGAAACAGTCGCAGGGCTTTTTCCGTATCTGATATCTCTTTATTCATTATCTCACCATATTGATTGTTTACCTCGTCTTCAGTTAACATTGGTGGCACATATCTTCCTTGAATCGTCGATACTTCTACCCCACCAGTTCGTATTTCACCGGGAAAAAGCGCATCCTCTGCTGCAACGATCCGATTAATCCGCTTACTTGTCTCTAACAGGGGCTCCTGTACGTCATTTAAAAGCATTTCAAAGCCTCTTTTTAAGTTAACGACGGTCAGGACATCATCTACCACCACGTTGTTGGCCCGATTATACTTAATAATCTCTTCTGTTTGTAACAACGTTGTATTTAACCCTTCAAATTTCCCCGCATTATACACCAGCTCTACAATGTTTTTCTTCAATAAATACACAGACTCTTTGCGAGATAAGTGATATTTATCAGGAAAGTTAGGCTGCTTTTCTTCGTTCATTTTCTCACCTTTTGAATTTTTCTTCTATTGTATAGGGCATTATTCTGTCATAAATCCAAACTCTTTACTGCAGTATCTTTGTCTTCCTGGGTGATTCCAATATAGCGTAAGGTCTCCCGTTGCGAAGAATGGTTGAGCAGCGACTGAATGATCTCTGTTTTGGTTCCTTGCTTGTACAAAAAATAGCCAAAAGTCTTACGCATCGAATGGGGACCAATTTCTTTCAACCCAACCGCCATTCCTGCTTCATGAATGATCCGCCAAAGGCTTTGTCGGGTCAAAGGCGTATCTGCTCCCTTTCGACTTGGAAACAAATACCTGCTGAAGTCCTGTACTTGCAGCTGCTCAGAAAATTCGGATTGAACATAATCAAGAATCACTTTTCGTAATTTGTTCGAGATGAAGACCGAATTGTGCTTGGCCGTTTTTTGCTCCTTCATGGCCAGACGTTCTTTGACAATCACCCGCCCACGGGAAATTTCTAACACATCACTTAATTTCAACTGTCTTAAATCAGAGATTCGATACGCCGTATTGATCCCAATCGAAAAAAGCACCAAATTTCGTTGCCCATATTTTCCGGAAGCCAAAATTGCCTTCATGGCATCGATCTTTTTTTTATCGCGAATCGGTTCCACGCTCTTCATTTTTATCCCCCTATCAAATGTTACTTAATATGATTATAACAGATAATAAGTCACATTTAAACAAGCTATAGAAAAAAGGACCTAAAAGAAAAGTGATTTTCTCTTAGAGCCTCTAAGGATGGAGCGATTTTAACGAATGTGACAGAATCTGATTGTGTCACATCAGTAAAATTTATGGAATATATTTAAGCAGATACTTTTTAATAGCACTTTTCTCAGAATGTCTTGCATAAGACCATTAAAATCAATGATTTTTATTCTCTACATTTGATATTTTATCTGATAGATAATCAGTGATCACCAAAAGCACACCAAACGTCAACATTACATCTGCAATATTAAATACAGGGAAATTTAGAAAATCAAGACGTAGCATGTCAACTACATAGCCAATCCTTATTCGATCTACTAAGTTTCCCAATGCACCTGCAATAATAAAATTCAGGCCACTCGTCAGAATCTTTTTTTTACTTTTTAACATTAGCCAACCCAACATAGCGATTATGGGCACCGATATAACAATCAATAAGTTTGTATTATTACTCAAAATCCCCCAAGCTGCCCCACTATTTTGAATATAGGTCAGTGAAAAAATATCGGGAATAATGACTCTTTCTTCATATAATGCAAAAATATTAACTGTCAATAATTTAGCAATCTGATCTACACTTAGAAGAACGAATATTGATATTACACTTACAAATAACATGAAAGCCCTCATCATCTAAATATTTATTTATTGAATAAATTTGAAAGTTTTTCCCATAACAACAATATAGTTTCCTTGTTATTAAAAAAAGGTATTTGCACAGTATCTAAATTTTCAAATAATCCAGCTGCCTGATCATAATAATCTGCTAAGAATGTAGCTTGTTCATTCAAAAGAGCATTTGCTTCTTCAATATTGCCATTAGCTATTAGATCTTTGATTGTTTGTAAAATTTCTTCTCTATTCATTGAGTTCCTCCGTATCAAAATATTTACCTCAATTACTTAACACATCAGCTAATAATCACAAATTAACACTGATAAAGATAAATGATACTATAATTAAAACTAGGAATATTTGAGTTAAACAGCCTAAGCAGCCTCTGTTACTTCTATAGGAACCATGATTACCATGATGTTCTTTTTTGTAAGTGTTACTTTTATGGTGGTCATCTCTATAATAATCTTTTTTGTGATGGTGTCCCACAAAATTCACCCTCTTCCATAGTGTGTTCAAACAGAACTTTTAAAATAGTTTTTATATGTTCATCATTCAAGGAGTAGTACATATACTTTCCTTTACGCTCTGCTGAAACCATCCTATTACTTTTCAACTTAGAAAGATGATGCGATGTTGCTGTGTGTGATCTTTGGACCAATGACTGTAATTCAGAGACATTTCTTTCTTGTTTCGACAAAAAAAACAGTATTTTTAGTCTGGTTCGATCATTGAGTACTTTTACGATTTTCTGGGCTCCCTCAACTGATCTTTCTAAATCCTTATTTTTCATTTAGAATCTCCGTCCTATAATTTTCACATTTCTTTTTGAGGAATTAATAATCTCAATCCGTTAAAAATAACCAACACAGTACTTCCTTCGTGAGCTAAAACTCCTATTCCTATAGTCATTTTACCTAAAAAGTTTAATGATATTAATAGCAACACAATAAACATTGAAAAGATAATATTCTGCCAGACAATTTTATTTAATCGTCTAGATACTTTATGAGCATAAACTAAATTCGATATGTCATTCTTCATTAGAACCACATCCGCTACATCGATAGCAACATCCGTTCCATCGCCCATAGCAATTCCTACATCCGCATTAACTAAAGCTGGCGCATCATTGACTCCGTCACCTACCATTGCAGTTAGTCCATATGAATCCTGTTGCTGTTTAACAATTTTCGCCTTATCTTCCGGTAAAACATTAGCAATTACTTGACCAATCTTTAGCTCATTGCCAATCGATTCACCCGTAAGTTTAGCATCTCCTGTAATTAAAGTAGTGTGAACACCTTGATCATTGAAGTATTCTATTGCATCTTTTGCATTCGAGTTAGGGACATCCATTAATGCAATTAAACCTATAACTTCCTTATTAATTGCTATTAAAACAACAGTCTTTCCGTCTTTTGAATACTCATTAACTTTTTCTTTTATGTTTTTATCATAACTGTTAAATTCCGAAGGTTTAGAAATTCTATACTCATTATCATTGAAAGTTGATACTAATCCTCTGCCAACCTCATTTTCTACTGATAGTGTTTTTGTCTCCGTATGTGGAAAATTACTAACTATAGCAGTCGCTAAAGGATGATTTGATTCTTTTTCCATTGATACAATAACGTCGATTACCTCTTCTTCGTCGACCCCATCAATGAAATATTGATTTGTAACAACGGGTTTTCCTTTCGTCAAAGTCCCTGTTTTGTCAAAAGAAATAGCTTTAAGTTCCCCTAAATTAGATAAAAATGATCCCCCTTTAAACAGTACACCTCTCTTAGCTAAATTAGAAATCGCTGATAAAGTAGCTGGTACCGCACTAGCTGCTAATGCGCAAGGTGAAGATGAAATTAAAAATACAATACTTCGATATAAAGTTACATTCCAGCTCCATCCAAAAACTGTTGGACCCAAGACCAATATAAATGGGAAAATCATCAATACTAAGGTCACATACTTGGGCTCTAACCTCTTTATGGTTGTTGCTGTTTTACTCAAATTTTTCTGCGATTGATCAACTAGTTTTAATATTTTTGCAAATACAGTATCACTACTATCTTTTGAAACTTCCATAACAAATGAACCGGTACCATTAATTGTACTTCCGAATACATCGTCACCCACTGTTTTTTCTTTTGGAATACTTTCACCGTTTATAGACGACTCATCGATTGATGTTGTTCCAGAGATTATTTTCCCATCTGTAGGCACTTGTCCTCCATTTAAAACTTGCACTTTATCTCCGACCACTAATTGATCAACTGACACGACTTCAACAGAGTTGTCAGTTGATATTCTTCTAGCTTCAGTGGGATTTAGCTTTAGTAGATTCGTAATTTCTCTCTTACTCTTACCCTCAGCGTAATCTTCTAAGAAATGTGCTCCGGCAAAAATCAAAATCAATAGACCGGCTTCCTCAAAACTACCAATAATCATTGCGGCAGCTGCTGCTAATACCATTAAAAAATGAATATTAGGCATGAATTTTTTCGTTCTCAAACTATCTTTTATTGTATCTCCAAAGCCCTCTATGATTACATGGTACCCTGCAGAAACCACCGTAATACTAAATAACATGTTAGAAAGTATAAGTAGATCTTCTCCTAAAAATAGAGCAATTAAAAATGTGATTAACCCTATGAAGTAAAAATATACTGGGATATTCCCATGGCTATGATCGTGTTCTTCATTATGTTTATGCTCAGTGCCTCCATGGTTACTAGTCTTGTTTTTAAGAGAATGATTTTTGTTGTTGATTTCTTCTTTGTCCATTTACGTTACCTCCTAAATATTGTTTATGATTAATCATAGTTTTTGAATTCTTTGTTTTCATTCAAAATCTCATCTACATTTCGCCGATAAAAATCATGCTCTTTCAGCCACTCCTTAAAGCTCCCCTCAGATAACTGATAGATTCCTTTTATTTCTTGGTTATTGAAACCTAAGCTAAGTAATTTTAAATATTTCTCTAAAGTTAAGTCTCCAATTTTTTTGTTTTTGGAGTTATATCCTAGAAACTGTCCCAACAACTGAATTTCTTTTTTTAGTTCTGTATGATCACTATCTAACCAGTTAGGATTTTCATTTAAAAGCTTAATCAATTTTCTCCGTATTTCTTTTTTTCTTTCTTTTGACATCTTACTCATCCTTTAGTTAATATAAGAATATTATAAATGATTAATCAAACATATGTCAAATCATTCATATGTATTTTAAAAAAATTACGGTTTTTCTTCTGTGCAATCAGCTTCGATCGATTGCTTTTGAATATATACCATCGATTTCCACCTAAATTTACGTCGATATCTAAAACATATTCTATAAATGAGATTAAAGTGTTTTGAAAAATATTGAAATAATTACCTAATTTATATTCTTTATACTTGTCTTTAACGTATTAAAAGATAATTCTATTACTTCGAATAATTTAAAAAAAGTGTATAAATCCAGTAAAAAATCTAGCGTAATAAAGCATACTGCCTTAAACACTAGATTTCTCTAAAATAATAAACATGAAATTCTATAAGCCTATATAAGTCGCTGGGTCCACAAAACCGGACCACAATCCAGTAGACATGCCCAAGTGCAGATGAACTCCAGTAGAATTACCCGTCGTTCCCATCCCTCCTAAGTATTCTCTTGAAGAGACTGACTGGCCTACTGATACCGCCGGTGGGGTACTCATATGCATATAATAACTATACATACCGTTAGAGTGTTTTATAATCACATGATTTCCAGTAGACGGTCCATAACCTGCTGCAACAACTTCTCCGGAATTAATTGAAAAAATTGGAGTTCCAGTAGATCCGGTAAAATCTAAACCATCATGTTGATTTCCAGAATATCCTGTGGGATCTGAGCGAAACCCAAATCGGCTTGAAATATTAATAGAATCTAGAGGCCTACTCCAACCAGTATTTGACGAACTAGACTCCTCGGTTGATAGAACATCTTTTTCTTTGGAAGATAAATCTACGTTGCTTTTTTCTTCATTCGATACAACATTTTCTTCAGATTTACTTGTCTCGCTTGGATTTTCTTTTGTAGCTTTTTCATCAACCAATTCCGCATTCTCTGCTGAATTATCAATAATTGTCTCTCGTTTCTTAGATACTTCCAAATCAGCCATTCTCTTAGCGTCTTCTTCAATTTTTCGTTGCTTTTCCAAAGCCTCTAAAGCTAATTTCTTTTTCTTTTCTGCCTCATCTCTTTCCTCAATGAGTTTCTGTTTCTTTTCTTCTTCAGTATTTAAAGATAGGGATAATTCAGCTAACTCTAATTCTTGTCCCAATTTGATATCAACTAAGTTTCTTTGTTTCTTATCTAATTCAGCAGACTGATCTTCAATGTCAGTTAGTTTTTTTTCTAATTCTTTTTCAAGTGCAACACTCTTTTTTATATCCATCTGCTGCTGTTCTACTACACCGTTACTCGCGTTCATAATCGTAATAGAGGCAACGGCTTTATTTATTGCATCACTAATAGATTCTGAGCTAAGTAATGTCTCTATTAAACTATTAGATGAATCAGAAGTTTGAATATCTCTAGCTTGATTTCTTAGCAATTCTTTTCTTTTGTTAATCTTTATTGTCAGCTCCGTTATTTCTTTAGAAATTTCATTTGCTTTTTTTTCCGTAACTGATTTATTTTCAAGTATTTCTTTAATCTCGGCATCAATTTTCTTAATTGAATTATCAGTATCTAACTTTTGCTCCTCTATGGTCTTTGTTTCTTTCTTTATCACGTCAATTTTCTGTTCCTGTTTACCAATCTCATTATCTATATCCTCCGCATATGCAGAAACCACCGACATAGAAAACAACATCAAAATACTGGAAATAAAAATATTTTTTTTCACAAAAATTCTCCTATACTTTTGATAAATATTATTTATATAAAGCATAGCAAATAGAATAAACAATACTCGAAATAATAGAATTTAAAACAAATAGAAACAAATAGAAATATTTTGTCATATTTTTGAAATACAAGTAACCGATTTTGATAGTAATCCGATGGATACTCAACAATATCTGATTACACCTTGTAGCATTAAAAAAGATATACAACTCCTTGTTAAGCTTTTCTTATCCTATCTCAGCTTTACATAAATGGGGGGATTAAAGGACTTTAGTCAATTAATTAAAATAAGTTTATCCTCAATTAATTCTCCTTGTAATTCTCATCTTAGTAATATATTTCTTAAATTGAAATATCAGAGACTTTTAAATCTAAAAATCAAGTACATTTACAGTTCATGAGTAAGCAGTGACTTCCTACAAATCATTCCCATTGGAAGCAATAACCCCTTTGTACCAATAAAAGGATTTCTTCTTGTATCTTTCAAAGTTTCCGCTCTGGTTGTCATTTCTATTGACATAAATCAATCCATATCTCTTTTTCATTTCCCCTGTGCTTGAACTGACAATATCTATAGGGCTCCAAACCATGTAGCCCCAGATTTCGACACCCTCATATATTGCTTGCTTCATTTGAAATGGCAACAGTTTTTTTGACAAATTTTATAAGGTGCAGAACTTCTTTCCGTATGCTATTCCGATTGTCCTTGACAATGAGCCTCCTCGGATGTGACGATCTTCGGCAGGAGCTAACAGTTAAAGTTTGTTTTAGGGATCTTGTTAGTCATAGGTAGTCTACTTTTATTTTTACCAGGCAGCTCTTCGGTTATTGAGCAACTACTTCAACTAAATTAGCTTCGCTTATTAAAAGCCGACTTCCCAAAAAGGAAATCGGCTTTCATAGCTTTATCATATATAAGTTTTGATCATCTTCAGATAGATCTTTAAATGCTTCATCTGAGCTCGAAATTTCATAAGCTCTAACAAAGTCATCAATTGTTAAACTATCTATTACTTCATCGCTAAGACTCTCATTCGATATTGTTTCTGATACTGATTCATCTGTTGCAATCTCATCTGCATATGCATTGATACTACTTGATACTGAAATACCAAAGAATAAAACTAACGTTAAAAATATTTTTTTCATTTTTAGTTCTCCTTATTTTTGGAAAATCAATTGTTTTTCTATTTTGTTCATACCATCATCATATTTGCAATCTAATACTATTTTACCCGTTGATTCGTCATAACTAGCTACTTTTACCAATAAAGAAAAGTTTTTAGTATTGCTATCAACATATCCAGTAACTGTTTGCTCTTCTCCATAAATGGTAACTGAAATAGAACTCTCACCACTTATACTAACTTCCTCTATTGGTTTATTCGTAGACTTTATCGAATTACTTTCATAAAGAACTTCTGATTCATTCAAATAATTTCTTGCTATTGTAATAGGAACTTCTATTGCATCTTTATTGTTTTCAATAAAAATACCTGTTTTACCATTATTTTTCAGGAAAAATAGTGTACCAAGTACTACCAAAACTGTGCAAGATAAAACAATCGTCAATACTTTCCTTTTTGATTTTTTCATATCTTTCAGTAAATTCGAGAAATGAATCTACTGTTCCCCCTTTCTGACTCAACTATATTTTAGTCATAGGATATTGTAAATATTTATTTTTTCGATATTTAAAACATAGACAAGATATAATTTTATTTAAATTATACACTATTGCTGTTTTAAATAACCCTTACAAAAATGTAATAATATTACCTTTCACAAATAAATACAGATACTTTAACCTTCCCAAAAAAGTAAACTGACAAAATCATTTATTAAGTTACATCGCCTATATCACTTAACGAACACGTAAAAAACTAAAATACAAAGAAGAATGATCGACATAACTAATTAATTTGTTCTTTTTCTTTTTTTGGATTGATACTCTTTAAGAACTTCTCCTCCAATACCAATAAATGACGATAAACATCATCCATCGACCAGCCTGAAGAAAGACTAAGACAATATAAAAAATCACAAGGTAACGTTTTTACTGCACGGTTTCTTGTTACCCAGCTTGCTACTGTACTCTGCTTATAGCCATGTAACTCACAAAATTGCTCTACCGTAAGACCTAACCGCGAAATAATAAATACATTGATCGGGTAGGGATATACAAAGGTATTGATACTCATAGTCAGAAAGACCTCCCACCATATTATTACGTTTGCGATAATAGTACTACTCTTTCTTAAGACCAGCAAGCAAAGCGGAGAAAAGAAGGAACGTATCATAGATATAATGTAATAGGCAATT
>NZ_CP050818.1:0-3425 GCF_021496385.1 Enterococcus gallinarum
GGAAAAGGGGTTCTCAAAATCTGCTATCTTTGTTTTAGCGTTAGAGGAATATGCAAGAAAGGAAGCAGAGCAAAAAAAATAAGCAAAAACTCGTGTTTTTTTGAAAGGAAACGAGTTTTTGCTACTGGTGTTCTGTCAAGGTGATTATAGCAAATGAGTAAAGAAAAGGCTAGATACTTCACTTTTCTTCTGTATCCAGAAAGTATTCCAGAAGATTGGGAAGAAAAATTGGAATTGTTAGGTGTCCCTATTGCGATAAGCCCATTGCATGACATGGATGAAAAAACGAATAAAGCAAAGTGGGCGAGTGATGATGTTGTTAGAAATGGTAAGCATTATAAAAAGCCGCATTATCATGGTATTTATGTTTCGAAAAACCCTGTAACAGCTGATAGTATTCGCCTGAAATTCAAACGATTGTTGGGAGAAAAAAGTGTTAATACTGTTCAGATTATAACTACAAGCATTCATAATACTTACTTGTATTTAACGCATGAATCAAAAGATGCTATTGCTAAAAATAAATATAAATATAAGAGTTCTGATATAAAGCTATTTAATAATTTTGATATTGATCGCTACAATACACTTGACGTCGAAGAAAAGGATGAACTTTTTGAAATAATCTGTGAAATTGTCGAAAAATATCAGATAGCTAATATTTTAGAGTTAGGTAAATTTGTAAGGAAGTATGGGTCTATTTATGGGCTAAATAGTATGAGAGTAGTTAATAAAGTTATTGTGTCTAAAACGGGTTTGATGAGAATTTATTTTGATGGAGCATATCAAGCGCGTAAAAATGGTATTCAAGAGATTGAATTAGATGTCGATTTAGAAACTGGTGAATTGAAAGGGAATGAGAATAGTGAATGGACCAATAATAATGACTAGAGAAGAAAGAATGAAGATTGTTCATGAAATTAAGGAACGAATATTGGATAAATATGGGGATGATGTTAAGGCTATTGGTGTTTATGGCTCTCTTGGTCGTCAGACTGATGGGCCCTATTCGGATATTGAGATGATGTGTGTCATGTCAACAGAGGAAGCAGAGTTCAGCCATGAATGGACAACCGGTGAGTGGAAGGTGGAAGTGAATTTTGATAGCGAAGAGATTCTACTAGATTATGCATCTCAGGTGGAATCAGATTGGCCGCTTACACATGGTCAATTTTTCTCTATTTTGCCGATTTATGATTCAGGTGGATACTTAGAGAAAGTGTATCAAACTGCTAAATCGGTAGAAGCCCAAACGTTCCACGATGCGATTTGTGCCCTTATCGTAGAAGAGCTGTTTGAATATGCAGGCAAATGGCGTAATATTCGTGTGCAAGGACCGACAACATTTCTACCATCCTTGACTGTACAGGTAGCAATGGCAGGTGCCATGTTGATTGGTCTGCATCATCGCATCTGTTATACGACGAGCGCTTCGGTCTTAACTGAAGCAGTTAAGCAATCAGATCTTCCTTCAGGTTATGACCATCTGTGCCAGTTCGTAATGTCTGGTCAACTTTCCGACTCTGAGAAACTTCTGGAATCGCTAGAGAATTTCTGGAATGGGATTCAGGAGTGGACAGAACGACACGGATATATAGTGGATGTGTCAAAACGCATACCATTTTGAACGATGACCTCTAATAATTGTTAATCATGTTGGTTACGTATTTATTAACTTCTCCTAGTATTAGTAATTATCATGGCTGTCATGGCGCATTAACGGAATAAAGGGTGTGCTTAAATCGGGCCATTTTGCGTAATAAGAAAAAGGATTAATTATGAGCGAATTGAATTAATAATAAGGTAATAGATTTACATTAGAAAATGAAAGGGGATTTTATGCGTGATGCTTTGTGGAGTATTTTGAAATATCTTAATTCAGGTGGAACGGATCTAGATGTCATTCGTGCAGAAGTAATGGATGGGATATATGAAAGCCGAATTTAAGAAGCAATAACGATTGTTTTGTTTACCGATTTTTATTACTTTTTTGATAAAGATGAGTTATAAAGATTTTTTTGATAAATAATTTTAGACAAGAGCGAAGCGAATTTTAACAAACACGCTTGACGGAAAAAGAGTACAGTTTCACGTAAGTGATCTGTACTCTTTTTTTAGCACAAACCTATCAATTTTTCGTAAGAAAAATTTGGTGGGTATAAGTGCGCCCTTAGTAAAAATCACTAAGGGAATATTTTTCAAATTAACTTTGTAGAAATGCACCCCTTATTTTTAAGGGCGCACTTATACCCCTAAATTTCATTTAGTGGTAATTATGCTATAAAACTTAATTTACATTTCGTTTTATCGTCAAGCGTGTTGGTTAAAACTCACGCTGTTCGTGTGATGTTATCGGCATATTTTTTTATCGTTCGTAAATAGTCGTGATAGGCTTCTAATTCCTCTAAAGATAATTCAAATAAATTAATTTGGTTCATGTTTGATAATTGTTTTAATAAATTTACTTGTAGGTTTGTAGAATCGCTTTTATCGAGTTCATTATTTAAAACATAGTTCAACATTTTTGAGTGAATCGCTGATTGAAATTCATTGATTATCTCAATTTCAAATGTTTTTCTGTAATCTAATGTCATGTTGTTTGCTCCTTTCTGGTTTCGCTTTGCTCAACTAAACATTTACTTTTAATTAAACAGACTTCGCTAGTTTAATCAAAAGTAAACGTGCGAATAAAAAGCAAATCATTTTTAAAGCTCATAAAATGCGTTCTAAGGCGTTTTAATTCTTCTAGGCATATTTTATACTGTTTTGTTTTTAAAAAGCCTGTATCAGCCTAAAAATGCGTTCTAAGGCGTTTTAGCGTTTATTTCGTTTAGTTGTCGGCATAATCGTTAAAACAGCGGTTCTCGTAACGTAAAAGCCCTTGAGCGTAGCGTGGCTTTGCAGTGAAGAGGTTCGCTGTTAGATTATGAAAGCCGATAACTGAATGAAATAATAAGCGGTAGCCTACCATTTCGGTAGGAAGAGGCTCAAGGGAGTTTGAGGGAATGAAATTCCCTCATGGTTTTATGGTTTTAAAAATTGCGTGCAATTTTGCCGAGCGGTAGCGCTGGAAAATTTTTGAAAAAAATTTGGAATTTGGGAAAACTGGGGGGCGAGGAAGCGAATTTTGCTTCCGTACTACGACCCCCCATAAAGTGCCGAGTGCCAAATTTGTTAAAAAATCGATTTTATCCTTACTCTCACAAGGGTTACAGCCTGCAATTTTTCGGCGACATTTTAGCGACATTTTAGCGACATTTTAGGTTGTGTTTCGTTATTTGGTAAAAAAAATTGACAATAATGTGTAAAAAAAGTAAAATAATTGAAAACTCGTAGTTAGGAGGAAGAGCGATGGCTGAAAGTAAGAAACGAGTGTCTATTGGTTTGACTGATAAGCAGTTTGAACTAGTTGAAAAAATAGCAAA